>CAWDMC010000001.1:0-11521 GCA_963803295.1 uncultured Acidobacteriota bacterium
CAGGCCGTCGTTGAAATCCGCCGGGTCGTAGCAACCATCCTCGTCGATCACCAGCGTGGAGGTGAGCGCGCAGAGCTCCAGCAGGCGCTGCCAATCGAGATTCGAGCGCGCCAGGCGCGAGACTTCCAGGGCAAACACCGCCCCCACCTGGCCCATCGAGACATCGGCCACTAAGGTCTTGAAGTCCTCCCGCCGCGTCATCTCCGTTCCCGTCTTCCCCAAATCCTGGTCGAGAGTGCGGATCAGGGACTCGCTCCAGCCCAGTTCCCGCGCCTTCTCGCGCAAGGCGTACTGGCGCTCCGTGCTCTCCCGATGGTGGAGAACCTGGCCCGGCGTCGACTGGCGCAGGTAAATGTAGGCCGGCTTGCGGCAGTGCTGTTCTTGAATCTTGGGATTCATCCCTGGCCTCCGCGTTGGCCGTCAAGCTCCGGTCCTGGTCGAGCCAGCTGGCGAGCATGTTGGCGAGGAGCACGCCGCCCCGTCCGGGATCGATTGGCACGCGGAGGGCTGGCAGCACTTCGCTCATGGCGGTCTCTTACAGCTTCTCGCGACGGCGTAGGAGCTCGCGGTTGATCTCGCAGATCTCCTCCAAGACCTGGCGGGCATGGTGGTAATTGGCCAGAAACTCGCTCGCCTGCGCGTAAGACTTTTGCGGGACGTAGTCCATTTGCGGACGCCGGCCGGGGTAGCTCACCGACAGATAGTACTTGGGGCCATGACCGGGGCCGTCGGCGCATTTGCAGCCGGGCTTGCCACAGCGCTTGTAGCGCTCGATGAGGGAACCGCGAAGAACAGCTTTGAGCGGGGGCAATCGGCGCAGGAGCGCTTGGCGGCGCTTTCGCAAGGCGGCGGTGGTCTGTTTCGATGTTTTCATCGGACCACGCTAATAACTGGTCTGAACCTAACATCGGGCCTCTCCTTTGTCAATTCTTTTTTTCGTGTCTTTTCCCGGGGAGGAGGGACGGGACGCGGCCAGGGCATCCAATAAGGCGACGAGTTCGAAAAGGCTGTCGGCGGCGAGACGGTGCGGCGGCCGGGTTAACGCGTCATACGGGGTGGGATCAGCCCAGTCGGTCCACTCGCGCGGAATGCTGAGCGTACCACGCTCCAGCTCGCGGAGAATGAGCGTGTCGACGCCAGCGATGCGCCTTTTCTTGAGAACTTCAAATCGCCGACCTCGCAGCGGGTGAAAGGGATGGGAGATTTCTGCCCATCCCAAAGGCGAGTGGGGCACAAGTGCAGTCTGCTCTGACCGTCGGGATACCCAACGGCCGAGTTTTCCCCGGCTGTCCGGTCTTTGGTATGTGAAGCCGGCGGACCAACGAAACCCGGTAGCTGACGTCGCGAAGTGCCTGTTCAATCTCGTTCAGAAACCGCGCTTCGCCATATGCCCGTATCGCGTCGATCTCCACGTCGTCCACACCCGCTGCACCCTTGTTGGACTTCACCCGTCGCCAGGCCTCTTGCAGGATGTCCTGCCGACAGACCTTATCGTAGAGAAGTGTGAACCTCCTTCCCGGTTGTTGCTTGGCCACTCGGTATAGCGTCCTTTGAAGTTTGCGGGCAGGTTCAAGTCTCGCGGGCAACTTTGCCTTGGCTCGACGGGGCCGGGGTGAAGCTTTCCCTTGCGGGAGCAGTCCGGCTGCCTTTCCCAACATTGGACGAATGATGGAAGTAGCGGCCCTTCCCTCCCCTCGGTTTTCCCGAGGTTCATCGGTAGTACGGCCACCTCCGACTCCCTGCCCGGCGTTGTTGCTGCGCTTTCGGGTTTCGCCCTTATACGCTTCCCTACCGGACGGAGTCGCCTCCGCCGGACCGAACAGGGTCTCTCCGGTTGTGCTGATGCACTGTCTTTGCGTGCTGACGCCCTCTACACCGTCCCGGCGTTCCGGTTTTACTCTCGCTGCATTCCGGACCGTGGCAGGCTTCGCCTCCAAGGGACAGGCTCGCCCCGGGAAAAGCTCCAGCTGAATTGGCGTGATCGCTGGTGGATATGACGATGCTGAAATGGCGTTCACTTCTGTTGCGGCCCGCAAATTCGCCTCGCCCTCCTGCCAACAGGTGAGGGCTTTGTCGTCCCGCTTCTCCGGATCAGGTTGCCCCGAATCGGAGGGGACCAGGCTATCGGGTGAGCGAGTCATTACCCGAGCTGATTCCTTTCATTCAGCAAGTACATCAACATCACGTCGGACACACCCCTTGATATCCCGTTCGATAGCGATAGAAAGTGTTGCTCGCGAAGGCGCTCACAGCGCTATGCTCCTGGTATCTCACCCCACAGGAGCGCACCATGAACGCCTTCTACGAGCATCATCAGCATAGCATCCAGTTCCGCTATCGCTGCTTCGATCGCATCCTGCTGAACGGTTTGATCCAGCCGTTCCAACAACCCGAGCGCGTGCTGGGTTCTTTAATACCTACCGCGAAGGAAAAAGAGTGACCCGGCAGGTGCGGCTGTCGTTTAGCTCTCCGCCGCTCGCCACCAGGATGCGGGCGGGTTCCCGAGCCTTGAGAATCAAGGCCACGCGATCGGCGGGGCAGCCTCGAAGATACTTCTGTACGAAGTCGTCCCGTCGTTCTTCCTGGGGCGCTTCCAGGACCGGAGCACCCCATTTTTCGGATCGGTTCTTCAGCCAGTACTGGAACTGGTCGGCGATCTTCGTCAGAGCCTGGAATTCAAGCAACGCTGGGTTAACCAGTACAATTTCTACCTGAATGACCAACGCTGGGGCCGAATGTTTGTGCGCTTGTGCCCTTATTTTCCCTTCTCGGCAAGGGTATGTCTGAACCAGCACCACTGGCTGGCTCTTCGCCTGCGGGAAGCAGGAATCGACTTTCAACAGTGCACCAATGCTTTTCCTGCGCTGTGGCCATCCCGGACGCTTGCAGGAACTGGCCGACTCGCTTACCGCTCAGGATCTGCTGCACTGTGGCCAGAAATGGCTGGCCGCCCTCACTCCCTTCTTTACGCCGCGGGAGCGACAGTCGGCAGGCTGTCAACACCGGCTCTTCTTCTCCCAGGTGGAGTACGGTGACAATCTCATCTTTCATCGCCGCGCCGCTGTCGACCAACTCACCCAGCGCCTGCTGGACCTGAATCGGACCCTGGGGCAGCCCAAGAAGATCACCCTGATTTTCGGCCGCAAAGTGACCCAACATTATTGGGGCAAGTTACAGACGGTAATCGAAGATCTTGACCTGCCCAATCCCGTAATCCGGACTCATTACGGACATGGCTTCGCCAAGCAGTACGTTCGCGACCATCGCTTATGGCGTACCGAACCGGCCACCAACAACGTCTACGATTACGGCGTCAACAAGAACGTCGAAAATCTCCCTCGCCTCCAGGAGCGGAGGTCCACCATCATCGACAACTATCAAAATGTCCAGCAAGACATCCTGGAAACCTTTGTCGACGTGGGCAACTGCGCCAACTGGCCGAGCCCACCCGGCTTGCCAGCGGCAAGCGTCTCCCCGGTCTGAAGCTCGATCATCCCCGCCAACTGGCGGTCATGCACTCCCTCGTTCGCTTCGCCAACCTCGTCGCCGGGGGAACCTTTACCACCGCCGATCTCTACGGACCGGCTCTGGACGCTCTCGGTCGGAGCCCAGCCCACTACTCTTTGGCCTCGCTCCGCTATGATCTTTCTAAGCTACGCGCCAAAGGGCTTCTGGAGAAGCTTCCTCACTCCCGCCGCTATCGACTGATCGGCAAGGGCTACTCTATCTGCGTGGTCTTTCTCAAACTTTTCGAACGAATCTACGCACCCCTCACCGCTGGCATCCTCAAGCCGTTTTCTGGGGATCGCCAACTGGCAGAAGCGAAACGCTGCAAGCTTGACCGATTGTATCAACGCATCAGCAACGATCTGGATGCACTCCTGGGCGCCCTCGGCCTCAAGACGGCAGCCTGATCCTCTGAAACGAGGACAAAATCCTCGTCGCGGAGCACATAACGGTAAGTAATCCCGAACCGCTTGCCGAGGGTGTTCATCGCATACCTCCCGGCCAAGGCAAGGCGAGCGTTCGCAGGGCATCGACGTCAACCTTCGTGTAGAGTAGATCTTGGTTGTCTCGCGGACGTTATGCCCTAACAACTCGCGGATCTCACCGCGCTAGGCGCCTTCGTGCAAGATCCCGGTGGCTAATCCATGTCGAAACTGATGGGCCCCCGTAAGTGGCAGCATCGACGCCAGCACGCAAGACGCGATGCCGAACGACGGATCGCTGGCTCCTCGAAAGCCACGGATCGGAGCTCTGGCTGGCACAAACCACACGCCGACTGCTACCTCGTGGCCGTCCCTGCCGCAGATAAGCAGCGATCGCTTGACCAACTTCCACGGGCAAGGGGAGGTCGTTAGGCTGACCACTTCGCTGATATGCTCATCTGTCTGTTGTCTGGTCTGAGGCTTATTCGACTAGCTGGTCTTTTACTCGGCAGGTATACTATTCCTAGAAGTCTTAACGAGGGCAGCCTTTCTGCCTTCTCGGGAGGTGGGTGGTGCGGACCGGTACAAGACCGTTGGGGGTCCTTTTCCAAGTGCTCATGGGGGGAGCGGGACTGCTTCTAGCAATCTCGATTCTTCACTCAGTACACGCCGGACACGCTGACGAAATCGCTACTCCAGCGAACCGGATCACCCTCGGACAGGCTCAGGCAGGGTCGCTTTACGCGGTCACGGTTTCGATCAAAGATCCGGCTCGTATTCAAGGCAAGGATGCTGTTCACGTCGGCATCTCGGATGCTCAGGGTTCGATCACTGACAAGTGGCTACATTCTGCCGACCTCGACTTCTATTTCACGTTCCGATCTCGAACGAGCGGCCCCGTAGTGGCGACCTTGCGCGGCAGTCCCGGAAGGGCCGCGCCACCACCAATCTCCACTACTTTCCGGCGGGTGCCCGAATCAAAATCTGCGTCAATGAGCGATGGACGCCTGGTTGGGGTCATTGCTGCCGCTCCGAATGGCACGTGGCAAACCGCCCAGCCGTTTGAGTTCGGCCAGACAATCTACGGCAGCTCCGATGAGCGGCCCTACGCACCCTCGCCTACCGAAGACGCCTACGCCGCGATGCTCAAGGGTTTCCAGTGGTTTCGGTTTAGGTTCCCCGGGAACGAGCCCCGCTTGGTCTACTTTGAGCTGACCACAACGGACCGCGACGTGCCGCTCGATATCGATATTTTCACGTTGGGGAAGAACGGTGCCGGGCAGCCGGATGTGGTTCCGTACCGGCAAGGAGAGTCTGTCTACAGCATCGAGGCAACACAGAATTATCCCGGCCTATACAAATTTCGCACTCGCATCCTAAACCCGGGCCAGATCTATTTTGTGAGAGTGGCCGCCAATCATCCGCCCTACCAGGTACGGACGTACGACTACCCGATCCCCCCTTACACCGATCCCCGCCAAGCCGTACGCACCGGAATGGATTTCCTGATCGATATGGGGGATACGTGGCTTTCCAATGAACCGCGGCGTGGCGCCGTGGCGCTACGAACGACGATGGCCCATTCAGAAACGCAGCTCTGCATCGCTTGCCACCCCACCCAATTCACCGCCCGCGGCTATCTGACCGCTATCCGGAATGGCTACCCGCCAACCCAACGGGAAGCGCTCGAATTCATCACGGACCGCATCTACAACAACGCTCGGCCGCTTTACGGCGAGCCCGGCACCAACTGGGTGCGAGTGATTTACTCTGCTCGTACCGTCGCCAGCCGGCTGCCGGTGATTGAGCACCAATATGAAGCCAACGTGACCCACGATTCGCCAAGGAGCGGTTTCGACATTCCCTACGCCAATTTCCTGAAGATTCACTACAGGGATGTCAAGCAGATGCCGGGTGACGAAGCCGACGGTTGCGAACCGGAGGTCAGCCCCTTCGAAATCGCCACACAGAGCTGGCAGACCTTTGATCTGCTTTATCAGCAGACCCACGACGTGCAGTGGCTGGCCGAGCGCGACAAGGTGGAACGTCTAGCCCTGCCCTACGAACCGAAGAACATGATCGACCTTAATTGGAAGATCCACTTTCTGGCCACGGTCAATCGTCAGAAATACGCGGCGCAGCTCAATCAGCTCATTGACCAGCTTTACACCTTCGAGACGCCGGAGGGGACGTGGCCATATCCTCTAGACAAGATGGCCAAGCCTGCGGACTTCATCAGCTATCATGCCATCTTGGCCCTGGCGCTTGCCGGCAGGCGACCCGAAACAGACCCACACTTGGCCTGCGCCGTCCAGGCCTGCCTCCGTGCTCAGCGCCCGGAGGGAAGTTGGGAAGGCGATCCCGTCTACCAAGGCTTCAACACTCCCTTCCGCGCCACGCAGTTTGCGGTGATGGCGCTCTCCACGCTTTATCCCGGGACTACTCAAGCAAAGAACTGGGACGCTGCCTATCCTCCCCCGCCTACGGAGTTGGCAACAGAAAATCTGCCGCTGCTGCTGACTCAGCTTGATCAGTTCTGGGACCTGGCGCCGGAGCCGGTGTTGCGCCAAATCCGCAATATCCTGGCTGCCAGCGATCAGCCTCTGGCGCGTGAGGCAGCGGCTCGAGCGCTGGGGCATATGGCGGATCCTGGTGCGCTTCCTATACTCACCCAGGCGCTCGGCGACCCGACCAAAATGGTGCAGTGTAGCGCGGCTTATGCGATCCGCATGATCGTGTCAAGGCGACCGAAGGTGGCCGCCAACGGGCGCAGCCTTCTGGCCGCGGCGCTTCGATCGTCTGACGCGCGCACCCGTTGGGGCGCCGCCCGCGTCTTCAACCAGCATTTCAAATCTCTCACCGATGACCCCCAACTGCTGGCCGCGCTCACGGCCGATCTCAAGGACCCCGTGCCGTTTGTGCGTTTCCAAGCGGCGTCTGGCTTGTGGCGTTGGTATTACTGGCAAATTGACCACCGCGACGAGCGCAACAGCATTATGGAGTCGCTCACCGCACGCCTCGGCGCCGAGTCGGATCCAATGGTTCGCCGGGGCCTCCAGGAGAGCGTTTACGACGTGCTGGATGAGAACACTGGTTACCTGGCGGCCTGGATCAAGACGGCCTCCACCCAGAGCGACAAGGAGGCCATCGAATCCGGCTATGAAGCGGTGGCCCGCGACCAGGCAAAGGTGCTAGCTCGCGTGCTGGTGGCGTCGAGTGCGGAAGGCCGTGAGGCTATCCTGAATGCGCTGTGGGACTTCCACGTTCGACACTACGCCCTGCCACGGGTGAAGGAAGGGACCGTTTCGATCGGTTTGCCGGCGGTGCTCACTAAGTATGTTGGAGGTGTGCCTGATCTTCACACACCTGGCTACGAATATCCGCCATATCGTGAAACGGTCGACTTCAAGTACGATGTTCACAACGGCTTCTATCAAACCCGCGTCGGAAATGACAGCGACCTGATTCACTTCTTCCCCAACTCCGGTCCCGAGCTGGAGAACGCTCTGCTCGCGTGCCTAGGCGGACGCGGCGTGGCTGACAGGACGAAAATAGAGGTGCTCAAGGCGGGCAGCACGCTCAGTGGAGCGGGAGACCCGCGATTCGCCCTCGCGGTATTGAAGCTCTCCCTTGATCCGAGCGCCGAGGTGCAGAAGACGGTCCGCTATGTTTACGAAAACGGGCAGCGAGGAGTCCTCAACCTCGCTGGACCCGAATTGCCCGATGCCACGCTAGTAAAGACAGTGGTTCAAATCCTTGAGCGGGGGAATCCGGATAGTCAAGCCGTGGTATTGCCCCTCCTGGCCAGCCTGCCAGCCGGTTCAGCGTTGAGCCGCGAGCCGGGGGTGCAAGCCGCTCTCCGCTCCTTGCTCGAACGTCAGCCGCGACCATCCAATTACCCCGAAGTGCTCGACGCTGCGTCGGGATTCAGCCAGCTGATGCAAGATATGAAACTGCGGGACCAGATATTCGCGGGTTTGACCGACCCAGACCCGAGTATCCAGCGGGCTGCGATCCGGATCTGTCTGGAACACTTTCTTACCGATCCAAAGACTGCGACGCAGGTGTCGCAGGCATTTGAGCATTTTGGAAGCTCCGAGCATGGCATCCTGATAGAAGAAGTCAATGATCCCAAGTTCATGCGTCGTCATCTCGGCGTATCGGGCGGGGCTGTATCCCAGGATCAAGCTTATTTCCTCGGCCACAATAAGTTTTACAAGGACCCTGACTTTCTCGCCCAACCTGTCGTCCTGAGTACGGTCATGGCGAGCATCGATGACCGGGACGCCAACGTTCGCGCGGCCGCCTTGGACCTGCTTCGCAAAGTAAAAGGGATTGAGCAGCGTCAGGACTTCCGAGCCGCTCTCGAGAGACTACAGCAGGAGTCGAACCCCCGCCTTCAGGTGATCGCGCAGCGGGTATTAGCCGGAAAGAAGTTGTCCGATGCATTGGCGGACGTGCAACCCGGCTCCGTACTTGATTACAACTTCTTCGTCGCCCGTGTGGAGCCGATCCTCGCCACAGTCGGGCCCGATGGCAAGGCTTGTGTCTTTTGCCACGCCAGCCACGTCATCTTCAAGTTGCATCCGCCTAATGAGGAGGGCACCTTCTCTCCGCAGGATAGCGAAGAGAACTACAAGTACGCGATGCGGGTCGTGAGCATTAACGATCCTACGCACAGCTTGATGCTGATCAAGCCGACGCGGCCGACGGATGCCGGAGGCGACGTGGGGGACTACCTGGCAACCCACAACGGCGGTCAACGCTGGCGAGGCAATGAGTCGAGCTGGCAGTACAAGACCATCCTCGAATGGATACGCGGAGCAACGCTCGAAACGGCAACACAGTATCGGGCCGGACAAGCGGTCCAGTAGCTTTTGGTTCGCAGCTTTCGGGCGGGGTCCTTCGGCAGCTGGAGGATTCCTTTGCTCTCAGTCTCGGACCGGGCACGCGGCCGGTTGACGGGCCAAGACCCAGACCCTACACCAACCGCATGCAAATACATTTAATCCCGAGAAGGAAGCCTACCTCGCACAAATCGCTTCTCACCAGCCCGCCTTGTCCATCCGTATGACGATGCGGCCATTGTTCTGATGCGATGCGGCCCGCCTCAAAGCCTGCCGCATCGAGCGCGGCGAAACTCATTTCGATATCCCCAACTACATTGGTGTTGGTTTGGTCCGGGGAGTCAATCGGTATCTCAGGAAAATAGCGGATGACACAAGACAGTGGATCGACAGAGCTGACCCTTCGGACGACGGTCAATCTGTTCGTATTGACTTGTGTAGCCGGGATAATGGACGCGCTGAGTTATCTACGCTCGGGCGTCTTCACTGCGAACATGACGGAAAACACAGTCGTGCTCGGGCTGGCGGTGGTGGGGCCCGATCGGTCTCGTTTGCTTCTCTGCACTACCGCCTTGTGCGCGTTTGCAGCAGGCGCCTTAATGGCCGGTTTCGTGCTCGTTCAGCCCCATCGGCGTGAGGAATGGAGAGGCGAACTGAAGTTAGGCGTTAGGTTGCAACTTCCCTTCGTGGTCGCGTTTGCGCTGCTACTCTCGTTCTCGTCGGCGCCGACGCCGCACTGGACCACGGCCGCCCTAATTGCAACCGCTGCATGTGCTTTAGGTATTCAGAGTGTCGCGGTTCGCCGGCTCAGACTTTTCCGGGGTGGTAACTACGTTCATCACGGGGACAATTACGACCGCTGTCGTGTCTTTGCTCTCTAAGAGCGAACCGGGAGTCGATCCCCGCAGGAACTCACCGCCGCTTCTTGCCGCGATGTTGGTTTGTTACGTCTTGGCCGCTGCTGCGGGAGCCCCGGTCTACAAGCACAAAGCGCTTTCGGCGTTGATTCTCTTGGCCGCAGTCGGGGCCGTGCAGATTCGGTCATTCAGGGATTAATGGCACAGATAGCGCCCAGGTAGCGTACTCGCCATGCTGTGCGGGCGCGGGCAGATGCCCGGCATTTTGCGCGGGAGGCGAATCGATGGTAGCGAACTGGCTTCACACCCTGGCGATTATTTCACTGGTGAGCGCCGTTTTTTGCGCAGGAGTAATCTCAGTCGACATTCTGCGGGGAAACAAACAGCAAATGGGCATCATGAGTGTTGTTTGGCCGGTCACGACGCTGTGGTCGGGCCCCCTCGACCTGTGGGCCTATTTCCAATTCGGCCGCACGTCGACACATCACGGCGTCGAAGACACCAAACGGAAAGGCAACGAAGGTTCGAGTCAGGAAAGACCCTACGCCGTAGCCGTCGCAATTAGTGCGACGCATTGCGGCGCTGGCTGCACGTTAGGCGATATCATCGCCGAATGGGTTCGCTTCGCTGCGCCCTTTGTGATTGCGGGTGTGGCCCTCTTCGGCGCCTGGGCGCTGGATTATGCGTTCGCGTTCTTGATTGGCATTGCCTTTCAGTACCTCGCGATCGCTCCTATGCGGAATCTTCCCTTTGGCAAAGAATTGCTGCAGGCACTCAAGGCCGACACATTGTCCCTGACCGCGTGGCAACTCGGAATGTACGGCTGGATGGGAGTCATGCGCTTTGCTGTGTTCAGGAAAGAGATTCCGAAGACCGACGCTGCCTTTTGGTTTCTCATGCAGCTCGCAATGTGCGCCGGTTTCCTGACCAGTTATCCCGTGAACTGGTGGCTGCTGAAAAAAGGTATTAAAGAAGAAATGTAGTTTTTGTTCCGAAATGGGTTAGAGTTGGCGGAAGCTGACCGCGCAACGTATTTCTCGTCCAACGAAGAAAACAGAATCATCTAAATGAGTAGGGAGATTGAGTGGGCAGAACTCTGCCACGCCCACAAAGATGAATTTGCCCAACGAGGATGGAGCGGCTAATAAATGGTCGTGATTGCTTCACCTCATGGATGGGTGAAGAAGCGGACATCATGTCGTTGGCGGAACCATGGAGACCGTCGCGCAAGGAGAGTTAAACCGCATCAGATCAGACGGCCGCAAAGCACTGATTCATCACGAGGCCAAAGCTCACTGGCAGCCTCTTACAAGAGGGATGGAAGGATGAATGTCCACTGCAGGTCTTTGTTCATTTCCTGGCGTTGCAGCGTTCCATAGAGCCTGCGTTTAGCCATTCTTCGGCTAGAATAGGAGCTAATAGTATTCGGGAGTCAGTCAAAATAACGCGACTGCAGGTTACCTGCTTTACAGTTCCGACCGATGCTCCCGAAGCGGATGGAACTCTCAGCTGGGATAAAACCACACTCGTTCTGGTTCAGGTAAGCGCGGGAGATAAACAGGGGCTTGGTTTCACCTACGCTGACCGAACCACGGGGGAACTGGTGCGTTCATTGCTGGCTGATCGGGTTGTAGGGCGTGACGCGATGGATGTTCCCGGGATATGGTCAGCCATGGTTCATGCCATTCGTAATCTTGGCCGTCCCGGCATTGCCTCTATGGCAATCGCCGCAGTGGACAACACCTTGTGGGATTTGAAAGCCAAGCTTCTCAATCTTCCCTTGGCGAAGGTGCTTGGCGCGGTGCGCGAGGGAGTACCCGTTTATGGCAGTGGCGGATTTACCTCCTACTCTGATGAGCAGTTAACCAACCAACTCGGTGGGTGGGTT
>CAWDMC010000002.1:0-508815 GCA_963803295.1 uncultured Acidobacteriota bacterium
GGAATCTCTTTCCTGAACACAGCAAAGCGCATGACTCCCATCCAGCCGTACATTCCGAGTTGCCACGCGGTCAGGGACAATGTGTCGGCCTTGAGTGCCTGCAGCAATTCTTTGCCAAAGGGAAGATTCCGCATAGGAGCGATCGCGAGGTACTGAAAGGCAATGCCAATCAAGAACGCGAACGCATAATCCAGCGCCCAGGCGCCGAAGAGGGCCACACCCGCAATCACAAAGGGCGCAGCGAAGCGAACCCATTCGGCGATGATATCGCCTAACGTGCAGCCAGCGCCGCAATGCGTCGCACTAATTGCGACGGCTACGGCGTAGGGTCTTTCCTGACTCGAACCTTCGTTGCCTTTCCGTTTGGTGTCTTCGACGCCGTGATGTGTCGACGTGCGGCCGAATTGGAAATAGGCCCACAGGCCGAGGGGGCCCGACCACAGCGTCGTGACCGGCCAAACAACACTCATGATGCCCATTTGCTGTTTGTTTCCCCGCAGAATGTCGACTGAGATTACTCCTGCGCAAAAAACGGCGCTCACCAGTGAAATAATCGCCAGGGTGTGAAGCCAGTTCGCTACCATCGATTCGCCTCCCGCGCAAAATGCCGGGCATCTGCCCGCGCCCGCACAGCATGGCGAGTACGCTACCTGGGCGCTATCTGTGCCATTAATCCCTGAATGACCGAATCTGCACGGCCCCGACTGCGGCCAAGAGAATCAACGCCGATAGCGCTTTGTGCTTGTAGACCAGGGCTCCCGCAGCAGCGGCCAAGACGTAACAAACCAACATCGCGGCAAGAAGCGGCGGTGAGTTCCTGCGGGGATCGACTCCCGGTTCGCTCTTAGAGAGCAAAGACACGACAGCGGTCGTAATTGTCCCCGTGATGAACGTAGTTACCACCCC
This sequence comes from uncultured Acidobacteriota bacterium, assembly GCA_963803295.1. Classification (GTDB taxonomy): domain Bacteria; phylum Acidobacteriota; class Terriglobia; order UBA7540; family UBA7540; genus CAWDMC01. Next base: position 907 of record CAWDMC010000002.1, read on the forward strand.
GGAAGAGTCTGAGCCGGCGAACCGCGACACTCTGAATACCTAAAGCACATGCAGCGGTTGCAATTAGGGCGGCCGTGGTCCAGTGCGGCGTCGGCGCCGACGAGAACGAGAGTAGCAGCGCAAACGCGACCACGAAGGGAAGTTGCAACCTAACGCCTAACTTCAGTTCGCCTCTCCATTCCTCACCCCGATGGGGCTGAACGAGCACGAAACCGGCCATTAAGGCGCCTGCTGCAAACGCGCACAAGGCGGTAGTGCAGAGAAGCAAACGAGACCGATCGGGCCCCACCACCGCCAGCCCGAGCACGACTGTGTTTTCCGTCATGTTCGCAGTGAAGACGCCCGAGCGTAGATAACTCAGCGCGTCCATTATCCCGGCTACACAAGTCAATACGAACAGATTGACCGTCGTCCGAAGGGTCAGCTCTGTCGATCCACTGTCTTGTGTCATCCGCTATTTTCCTGAGATACCGATTGACTCCCCGGACCAAACCAACACCAATGTAGTTGGGGATATCGAAATGAGTTTCGCCGCGCTCGATGCGGCAGGCTTTGAGGCGGGCCGCATCGCATCAGAACAATGGCCGCATCGTCATACGGATGGACAAGGCGGGCTGGTGAGAAGCGATTTGTGCGAGGTAGGCTTCCTTCTCGGGATTAAATGTATTTGCATGCGGTTGGTGTAGGGTCTGGGTCTTGGCCAGTCAACCGGCCGCGTGCCCGGCGCGAGACTGAGAGCAAAGGAATCCTCCAGCTGCCGAAGGACCCTGCCCGAAAGCTGCGAACCAAAAGCTACTGGACCGCTTGTCCGGCCCGATACTGTGTTGCCGTTTCGAGCGTTGCTCCGCGTATCCATTCGAGGATGGTCTTGTACTGCCAGCTCGACTCATTGCCTCGCCAGCGTTGACCGCCGTTGTGGGTTGCCAGGTAGTCTCCCACGTCGCCTCCGGCATCCGTCGGCCGCGTCGGCTTGATCAGCATCAAGCTGTGCGTAGGATCGTTAATGCTCACGACCCGCATCGCGTACTTGTAGTTCTCTTCGCTATCCTGCGGAGAGAAGGTGCCCTCCTCGTTAGGCGGATGCAACTTGAAGATGACGTGGCTGGCGTGGCAAAAGACACAAGCCTTGCCATCGGGCCCGACTGTGGCGAGGATCGGCTCCACACGGGCGACGAAGAAGTTGTAATCAAGTACGGAGCCGGGTTGCACGTCCGCCAATGCTTCGGACAACTTCTTTCCGGCTAATACCCGCTGCGCGATGACCTGAAGGCGGGGGTTCGACTCCTGCTGTAGTCTCTCGAGAGCGGCTCGGAAGTCCTGACGCTGCTCAATCCCTTTTACTTTGCGAAGCAGGTCCAAGGCGGCCGCGCGAACGTTGGCGTCCCGGTCATCGATGCTCGCCATGACCGTACTCAGGACGACAGGTTGGGCGAGAAAGTCAGGGTCCTTGTAAAACTTATTGTGGCCGAGGAAATAAGCTTGATCCTGGGATACAGCCCCGCCCGATACGCCGAGATGCCGACGCATGAACTTGGGATCATTGACCTCTTCTATCAGGATGCCATGCTCGGAGCTTCCAAAATGCTCAAACGCCTGCGACACCTGCGCCGCAGTCTTTGGATCGGTAAGAAAGTGTTCCAGACAGATCCGGATCGCAGCCCGCTGGATACTCGGGTCTGGGTCGGTCAAACCCGCGAATATCTGGTCCCGCAGTTTCATATCTTGCATAAGCTGGCTGAATCCCGACGCAGCGTCGAGCACTTCGGGGTAATTGGATGGTCGCGGCTGACGTTCGAGCAAGGAGCGGAGAGCGGCTTGCACCCCCGGCTCGCGGCTCAACGCTGAACCGGCTGGCAGGCTGGCCAGGAGGGGCAATACCACGGCTTGACTATCCGGATTCCCCCGCTCAAGGATTTGAACCACTGTCTTTACTAGCGTGGCATCGGGCAATTCGGGTCCAGCGAGGTTGAGGACTCCTCGCTGCCCGTTTTCGTAAACATAGCGGACCGTCTTCTGCACCTCGGCGCTCGGATCAAGGGAGAGCTTCAATACCGCGAGGGCGAATCGCGGGTCTCCCGCTCCACTGAGCGTGCTGCCCGCCTTGAGCACCTCTATTTTCGTCCTGTCAGCCACGCCGCGTCCGCTTAGGCACGCGAGCAGAGCGTTCTCCAGCTCGGGACCGGAGTTGGGGAAGAAGTGAATCAGGTCGCTGTCATTTCCGACGCGGGTTTGATAGAAGCCGTTGTGAACATCGTACTTGAAGTCGACCGTTTCACGATATGGCGGATATTCGTAGCCAGGTGTGTGAAGATCAGGCACACCTCCAACATACTTAGTGAGCACCGCCGGCAAACCGATCGAAACGGTCCCTTCCTTCACCCGTGGCAGGGCGTAGTGTCGAACGTGGAAGTCCCACAGCGCATTCAGGATAGCCTCACGGCCTTCCGCACTCGACGCCACCAGCACGCGAGCTAGCACCTTTGCCTGGTCGCGGGCCACCGCTTCATAGCCGGATTCGATGGCCTCCTTGTCGCTCTGGGTGGAGGCCGTCTTGATCCAGGCCGCCAGGTAACCAGTGTTCTCATCCAGCACGTCGTAAACGCTCTCCTGGAGGCCCCGGCGAACCATTGGATCCGACTCGGCGCCGAGGCGTGCGGTGAGCGACTCCATAATGCTGTTGCGCTCGTCGCGGTGGTCAATTTGCCAGTAATACCAACGCCACAAGCCAGACGCCGCTTGGAAACGCACAAACGGCACGGGGTCCTTGAGATCGGCCGTGAGCGCGGCCAGCAGTTGGGGGTCATCGGTGAGAGATTTGAAATGCTGGTTGAAGACGCGGGCGGCGCCCCAACGGGTGCGCGCGTCAGAAGATCGAAGCGCCGCGGCCAGAAGGCTGCGCCCGTTGGCGGCCACCTTCGGTCGCCTTGACACGATCATGCGGATCGCATAAGCCGCGCTACACTGCACCATTTTGGTCGGGTCGCCGAGCGCCTGGGTGAGTATAGGAAGCGCACCAGGATCCGCCATATGCCCCAGCGCTCGAGCCGCTGCCTCACGCGCCAGAGGCTGATCGCTGGCAGCCAGGATATTGCGGATTTGGCGCAACACCGGCTCCGGCGCCGGGTCCCAGAACTGATCAAGCTGAGTCAGCAGCAGCGGCAGATTTTCTGTTGCCAACTCCGTAGGCGGGGGAGGATAGGCAGCGTCCCAGTTCTTTGCTTGAGTAGTCCCGGGATAAAGCGTGGAGAGCGCCATCACCGCAAACTGCGTGGCGCGGAAGGGAGTGTTGAAGCCTTGGTAGACGGGATCGCCTTCCCAACTTCCCTCCGGGCGCTGAGCACGGAGGCAGGCCTGGACGGCGCGGGCCAAGTGTGGGTCTGTTTCGGGTCGCCTGCCGGCAAGCGCCAGGGCCAAGATGGCATGATAGCTGATGAAGTCCGCAGGCTTGGCCATCTTGTCCAGAGGATATGGCCACGTCCCCTCCGGCGTCTCGAAGGTGTAAAGCTGGTCAATGAGCTGATTGAGCTGCGCCGCGTATTTCTGACGATTGACCGTGGCCAGAAAGTGGATCTTCCAATTAAGGTCGATCATGTTCTTCGGTTCGTAGGGCAGGGCTAGACGTTCCACCTTGTCGCGCTCGGCCAGCCACTGCACGTCGTGGGTCTGCTGATAAAGCAGATCAAAGGTCTGCCAGCTCTGTGTGGCGATTTCGAAGGGGCTGACCTCCGGTTCGCAACCGTCGGCTTCGTCACCCGGCATCTGCTTGACATCCCTGTAGTGAATCTTCAGGAAATTGGCGTAGGGAATGTCGAAACCGCTCCTTGGCGAATCGTGGGTCACGTTGGCTTCATATTGGTGCTCAATCACCGGCAGCCGGCTGGCGACGGTACGAGCAGAGTAAATCACTCGCACCCAGTTGGTGCCGGGCTCGCCGTAAAGCGGCCGAGCGTTGTTGTAGATGCGGTCCGTGATGAATTCGAGCGCTTCCCGTTGGGTTGGCGGGTAGCCATTCCGGATAGCGGTCAGATAGCCGCGGGCGGTGAATTGGGTGGGGTGGCAAGCGATGCAGAGCTGCGTTTCTGAATGGGCCATCGTCGTTCGTAGCGCCACGGCGCCACGCCGCGGTTCATTGGAAAGCCACGTATCCCCCATATCGATCAGGAAATCCATTCCGGTGCGTACGGCTTGGCGGGGATCGGTGTAAGGGGGGATCGGGTAGTCGTACGTCCGTACCTGGTAGGGCGGATGATTGGCGGCCACTCTCACAAAATAGATCTGGCCCGGGTTTAGGATGCGAGTGCGAAATTTGTATAGGCCGGGATAATTCTGTGTTGCCTCAATGCTGTAGACAGACTCTCCTTGCCGGTACGGAACCACATCCGGCTGCCCGGCACCGTTCTTCCCCAACGTGAAAATATCGATATCGAGCGGCACGTCGCGGTCCGTTGTGGTCAGCTCAAAGTAGACCAAGCGGGGCTCGTTCCCGGGGAACCTAAACCGAAACCACTGGAAACCCTTGAGCATCGCGGCGTAGGCGTCTTCGGTAGGCGAGGGTGCGTAGGGCCGCTCATCGGAGCTGCCGTAGATTGTCTGGCCGAACTCAAACGGCTGGGCGGTTTGCCACGTGCCATTCGGAGCGGCAGCAATGACCCCAACCAGGCGTCCATCGCTCATTGACGCAGATTTTGATTCGGGCACCCGCCGGAAAGTAGCGGAGATTGGTGGTGGCGCGGCCCTTCCGGGACTGCCGCGCAAGGTCGCCACTACGGGGCCGCTCGTTCGAGCTCGGAACGTGAAATAGAAGTCGAGGTCGGCAGAATGTAGCCACTTGTCAGTGATCGAACCCTGAGCATCCGAGATGCCGACGTGAACAGCATCCTTGCCTTGAATACGAGCCGGATCTTTGATCGAAACCGTGACCGCGTAAAGCGACCCTGCCTGAGCCTGTCCGAGGGTGATCCGGTTCGCTGGAGTAGCGATTTCGTCAGCGTGTCCGGCGTGTACTGAGTGAAGAATCGAGATTGCTAGAAGCAGTCCCGCTCCCCCCATGAGCACTTGGAAAAGGACCCCCAACGGTCTTGTACCGGTCCGCACCACCCACCTCCCGAGAAGGCAGAAAGACTGCCCTCGTTAAGACTTGTTCTAGGAATAGTATACCTGCCGAGTAAAAGACCAGCTAATCGAATAAGCCTCAGACCAGACAACAGACAGATGAGCATATCAGCGAAGTGGTCAGCCTAACGACCTCCCCTTGCCCGTGGAAGTTGGTCAAGCGATCGCTGCTTATCTGCGGCAGGGACGGCCACGAGGTAGCAGTCGGCGTGTGGTTTTTGCCAGCCAGAGCTCCGATCCGTGGCTTTCGAGGAGCCAGCGATCCGTCGTTCGGCATCGCGTCTTGCGTGCTGGCGTCGATGCTGCCACTTACGGGGGCCCATCAGTTTCGACATGGATTAGCCACCGGGATCTTGCACGAAGGCGCCTAGCGCGGTGAGATCCGCGTCTCTACACGAAGGTTGACGTCGATGCCCGGCGAACGCTCGCCTTGCCTTGGCCGGGAGGTATGCGATGAACACCCTCGGCAAGCGGTTCGGGATTACTTATCGTTATGTGCTCCGCGACGAGGATTTTGTCCTCGTTTCAGAAGATCATGCTGCCGTTTTGAGACCGACAGCGCTCAGGAGTGCATCCAGATCATTGCCGAGGCGTTGATACAAACGGTCGAGTTCGCATCGTTTCTCTTCCGCTAGTTTGTGATCCCCGGCAAAGGGCTTGAGGATGCCGGCGGTAAGAGGTGCATAGATTCGTTCGAAGAGCTTGAGAAAGACCAGACAGATGGAGTAGCCCTTGCCGATCAGTCGATAGCGGCGGGAGTGAGGAAGCTTTTCTAGAAGCCCTTTGGCGCGTAGCTTGGACAGGTCATAGCGGAGCGAGGCCAGAGAGTAGTGGGCTGGGCTCCGACCGAGAGCATCCAACGCCGGGCCATAGAGATCGGCAGTGGTGAAGGTTCCACCCACGACGAGGTTGGCGAAGCGAACGAGGGAGTGCATGACCGCCAGTTGGCGGGGATGGTCGAGTTTCAGGCCGGGGAGGCGCTTGCCGTTGGGAAGCCTGGTGGGCTCGGCCAGTTGGCGCAGTTGCCCACGGTCGACAAAGGTTTCCAGGATGTCTTGCTGGACATTTTGATAGTTGTCGATGATCGCGGACATCCGCTCCTGCAGTCGAGGGAGATTTTCGACGTTCTTGTTGACGCCATAATCGTAGACGTTGTTAGTGGCCGGTTCGGTACGCCATAAGCGATGGTCGCGAACGTACTGCTTGGCGAAGCCATGTCCGTAATGAGTCCGGATTACGGGATTGGGCAGGTCAAGATCTTCGATTACCGTCTGTAACTTGCCCCTATATTGTTGGGTCACTTTGCGGCCGAAAGATCTTCTTGGGCTGCCCCAGGGTCCGATTCAGGTCCAGCAGGCGCTGGGTGAGTTGGTCGACAGCGGCGCGGCGATGAAAGATGAGATTGTCACCGTACTCCACCTGGGAGAAGAAGAGCCGGTGTTGACAGCCTGCCGACTGTCGCTCCCGCGGCGTAAAGAAGGGAGTGAGGGCGGCCAGCCATTTCTGGCCACAGCGCAGGAAAAGCATTGGTGCACTGTTGAAAGTCGATTCCTGCTTCCCGCAGGCGAAGAGCCAGCCAGTGGTGCTGGTTCAGACATACCCTTGCCGAGAAGGGAAAATAGGAGCACAAGCGCACAAACATTCGGCCCCAGCGTTGGTCATTCAGGTAGAAATTGTACTGGTTAACCCAGCGTTGCTTGAATTCCAGGTGCGGCTGTCGTTCAGCTCTCCGCCGCTCGCCACCAGGATGCGGGCGGGTTCCCGAGCCTTGAGAATCAAGGCCACGCGATCGGCGGAGCAGCCTCGAAGATACTTCTGTACGAAGTCGTCCCGTCGTTCTTCCTGGGGCGCTTCCAGGACCGGAGCACCCCATTTTTCGGATCGGTTCTTCAGCCAGTACTGGAACTGGTCGGCGGTCTTCGTCAGGGCCTGCCGGGTCACTCTTTTTCCTTCGCGGTAGGTATTAAAGAACCCAGCACGCGCTCGGGTTGTTGGAACGGCTGGATCAAACCGTTCAGCAGGATGCGATCGAAGCAGCGATAGCGGAACTGGATGCTATGCTGATGATGCTCGTAGAAGGCGTTCATGGTGCGCTCCTGTGGGGTGAGATACCAGGAGCATAGCGCTGTGAGCGCCTTCGCGAGCAACACTTTCTATCGCTATCGAACGGGATATCAAGGGCTGAGCCCTTGGCTAGTTAGGGCTGAGCCAAGCCATGGTTAACTGCAAAGAGCGCCAACTCGAGGCGGCTGGAGACACCCATCTTGTCAAAGATGTTAGTGACATGGTGCTTGACCGTCGATTCGCTGATCGAGAATTCTCCGGCGATATCCTTATTCGAATAGCCCGCGCTAACTCTGGTTACAATTTGAAGCTCGCGCTGAGTTAGACCAAACTTAATTGAGGTGCCGTGGGCCGGGCGCAGTTCACTGACGGTGCGCAGGATGTCAGTCACCCTTTTGCGGTCGATCCAATAAAAGCCACTCATCACCACGCGAATGCACTCGACCAAAACCTCGAGGGCAGACTCTTTAAGCACAACACCGCGGGCGCCCAGTTGTAGAGCTTCAACAATCTGGCTTTTTTCAATAGTGGCGGTCAAGATGATCGTGCGCAATGGGCCTGCGGATGATTCCATATCTCGCAGCGCCTCGAGACCGCTCCGACGAGGCATCAGGAGGTCAAGCAGCAGTATGTCAGGCCGAAGCTTTTTGACCAACTCGACCGCCTCCGCGCCATCGGCGGCCTCACCCGCCACACGGAAGCCTGTTTCTTCCTCCAGAAGCTTGCGCAGACCCTGACGAAAGAGCGTGTGATCGTCAGCAATGAGGATCTGAACGGCGCTGGACCGGTCGCTCATCGGTCTTTTCCCTTGCGCTTTGCGGACTTACACTCCTGCTTCAGGTTGCGAACCTCAGCCTTCTGTTCACGCCGGAACAATTGCCGCTGCATCTTCATATTGTGCTGGAAGCGCCGATGCTGCTCGGGGGATTGCGGGTGCCGCTTCATCACGTTCTTCATCGCCCGCTGCTGGCCGGCGAACATCTTTCGCTGCTGCTTCTGCTGCCTGCGAAGCTCATGCATTTCCCGGTTGGGAGCGCCACCCGCCTTTGCCGTCTTCGGGACCGAACCAATCGCCAAAGTCAAGACGGCAAGTAACAAGAACCTTCGCATCAAGCCTCCAGATCAAATCGCACGTTCATCTCGGCCCTAAATCCCTCGCCGACGTAGCCTGCCCCGTGGACCGAACGGCAGCACCCTCGGCAGTGTCGATGGGAATTCCCAACAGCGCCTTTACCGGCACCGGCGTATCGTTTATTTTAGCCGGCCGGAACGCCCAATTCTCAAGAGCAGCCAGCAAAGGCTGATTGAACTCGATATTGGGGCTCTGCATCACCTTCAACCCTCGCATTTTTCCTTCGGAGTCGATCACCGCATACACCACGATCAGACGTCCTCGATATCGGGTGGCGAGTTCGATCGGCCATTCAGGCGTTTGCTTTTCTTTGGGAAAGGGCGCCTCAAGTCCACCTCGCGGGAAATCGGCTGATTTCAGAAGCGCATACTCGAGGGTCCACATTGGGGCAGGGTCGTCACTCGAGCTTGAGCTGTCCACATAGACCGTGAATACAGCCTCGTCGTGGAACACGCCGAAGTCACCCAGTCCCCCTCCGCTGTTCCCGCTGGAGACGATGGTCATCCCGTAGGATCCCGCATTGTGTTCCCCATTGGGAAGGTGAGAGCGAAGGGGAGTCTTGGTCCCTGAAGCCCACGATCCGCCTTGAATGGTGATGCCTGGAAAAGGCCCGGCGCCTGGGCCTGCCCCGGCCCCCGTTCCACTTCCCGAGCCCAACCCTGACCCGCGCCCTACACCGGAACCGGCGCCACTTCCAGCCCCCGTGCCAACCATCCCCCATGTCGTCTCAACGTTGCCGGAGCCCCGGCCGGTCGACAAGCCCGCCCCGCTGCTCCCACTGCCGTTCGTCGAGCGACTGGCGTTGCCAGCATTCGCCGTGCCATCCCCAGTCGCGTTGTGCGCAGCTGTGTCCGAATGACTTCCAACTCCTACCGAGCCACCTGTCGCGGCGACTGCAGGCGAACCTGGCCCCAGGTTCGTCATCGTCAGGTTGGGCAGAGCAGCAAGTGCGAACTGGCCGCGCGCTTCAGCGGGAGGAGGAACCTTGTCCCCGCCGGACAGGGGCATTGCGCTCAGCGCTAAAAGACTTCTGGAGTCGGCCCCGCCCGCGCCCGGCAGAGCCTCCGGCGTAGGTAAGGCCGGACGCGGTTTAACTACGGCATCTGCCGGGGCCGGGGGACGGGTGACCGCCTGGAGTGGAAGGGTCGTGCCGTCCTGAGCTTGAGTCGGCAGAGTCAGCTTGGGAGCCTCGAGAGGCGGGGGAGCATTAGGCGGCAAGGTCGGGAGGTGTAATTCGGGCACGATCGAGTGATTATCACTTGCTGGCTGTGCGGTTGACTGAAGGTAATGCTTGGGCGTCTCAGCCAAACCCGGTGGCGGCGGCTCAGGAGATGCTGCGGCCAGCCTCACCATGTTCGGCAGCGGAACGAATGTCTTCAACGCCGGTGGACGCGGAAGCACAGGCTGCAGAATAGTCTGAACGTGGTTCGTGGGATCGGGTGGATTCGAAACGATCGCTTGCGTCGCCGGGTAACTCACGCCGGTCGTGGTCTTGGCCGAGGCGGTCTTACCCTCCTGAGGGGTGGTATTCTCCTCACTTTTGCCGCTGCCGCCGCCCCCCTTATGGCCTCCTCCCAATTGGGGCAGGTACAAGAAGTCCTCACGAGCCATCGTTAGTTCCCAGTGGCCTCGTTTCGAGGCAGGGTTGAAGGTCGTATGGGCGACCGACCACAACAGGATCGCGAAGATTCCAACCTCATGCACCAAAAAGGAATAAAGAAGGCCGCGTCCGGGCCACCGGCCACGGTTCAGGCACGCAGACTTCAGTGCAAATTCAGGTGCTTCGCTCGGCGGTAAATCCACAGGCGTACAGGCCGGCTGCTGATTGAGAGCCAGGGACAGAAACGTCAATTCAGGACGCGAAGGGGTATCGGATTCGACTGCGGACTTGTTCGATCTCACTTGGAAGTTGATGGCTCACCCCCCTTTTCTCTCACCCGTCTGCCTGGAGCCAGAGCCGTGATCGGCATCGTTGGCAACCCTATATCTCCGAGCAAGTGAAATGCCACAGATCAGGAAGCGAGGTAGCGCGGACCCCGCTTTCGGGTCCGCGGCTCTTCCCGTCAAATTCTCACCGCTCGATCGGCGGGCAGCAGCACCCGGTCAATGACCAGCCCGCATCGCTTCTCCTGTTCCCCTGCGCTTACGCCAGCATATTCCGGATAGCTTGACCACCTCCAATCCTCCGGCCGCCTCACCAAGCCTCGCCGCACCGGGTTCATGTGAATGTACTCGATCGTCTCCTGGTACTCCTTTACGGTGCGGAGCGCACGGTCGAAAAAGCGTCCCTGCCAAAGTTTCCCGGCCTCGCACCTCAAAGGCGCGAGTTGGTTATTCGAGCTGAGCTTGATGGACTTCATAGCCGCAGAAATCGTGAGCGGGTAAGGTGGGAACAAGATGACGTGCCAGTGGTCCGGCAAGATCACCCAGGCCGTCAGCCGGAATCGCTGCCGCGACCGCACCGCGCCAAGGCACTTCGCCAGCGCTGCGAATTGAGATTCATCAAGCGGCTTGCGCTTCGGCAGCAGCTTAGCGGTCAGGAAGAAGAAACGGTCCGAAAGCACCAAGCGCCGCAGCCGGGACATGGTTTCACCGTACAAGCACTCGGCTCCGCCCACCAAGCGTGAAAGCCGCCACCGATAACATTGTGGTTCAATGACATCGACATGGAGGTAGCGCGGACCCCGCTTTTGGGTCCGCGGTTGTTTGCGGGCGGATCGGGAAAAAACCGCAGACGCAAAGGCGGCGTCTGCGCCGCCTGCTACAGGCCGTGCCCATAGTCGTTCAACCCCACAAGCCGCTTCACCGTACAAGCATTGGGCCCACCCATCAAGCTGAAAGCCGCCACCGATAACATTGTGGTTCAACGACATCGACCGAGGTAGCGCGGACCCCGCTTTTGGGTCCGCGGTTGTTTGCAGGCGGATCGGGAAAAAACCGCAGACGCAAAGGCGGCGTCTGCGCTACCGCTTCACCGTACAAGCATTGGGCCCACCCATCAAGCGTGAAAGCCGCCACCAATAACATTGTGGTTCAACGACATCGACCAGGTAGCGCGGACCCCGCTTTTGGGTCCGCGGTTGTTTGCAGGCGGATCGGGGACAGGCCGTGCCCGTAGTCGTTCAAGCCCACAAGCGGCGGACCCAAAGGCGGGGTCCGCGCTACCTTGCTTCCGACACCATGATGGGCAGGTCTCCCACTATTGGCTCCTCAGTTGGGTGGGCAACAGTCGTGACGTCGTGACTCGGATGCCTGCTCCCACGCAGTCGGGCGCTCCGGTACCCGGAGGCTATTGGAGCAAAGTCGCCTTCAGAATGTTATAGATGGCGTTCGGGTTCAGAGACATGGCGATGACACCATTGCCACCTAGAATCACCTCATCTGACGTGATGTTGCCGAGGACATATGTCGTGCCTCCGGAATTACCCTGAAGTTGGAGGAAGGCGTTGTACCCAGCCGAAGGGTCATCGCAATTCGTGCCTGTACCAGCCGAGTTGCAGTTGTGGAAGTACATGTTGCCCGACAGGACCATCTGCCCCCCACCCTGCAAGCTGGGTTGACCGTTAGAATCTGCGTTAGCGCGATTGTCAAAGAAAATCAGCCCACGTACCGTTCCCGTCGTATCGTTGGCGCTTCCGACTGCCCGTACCTCCACTAGTGCATTGACCTAGCAGGACGTTGCCGGAAACCGTTGTCGGAATGCTGGCCTGCGCGGGTGGCGCTGTTCCGCCTGAACAGGTCGCGTTGGCGGTGGTGTAGTCGGTAACAGTGTGACCACCCGGCGCACCGCCGGAGTTCGAATCGAAGAGGACCGAACCGTAGCTGCCAGCGCCGGACGGCCCTGAAAAGTAAAACATCGTCCCATTTCCGTTGCCGGTCACGGTGCTGGGCCGTACCATGGAGTTTGGGCCTACTTTCAAGCCATAACGACACTGGCCTGTAGGGTTCGCAACGCAACCTGTGCCTGGTGAGCCGCAGTTCCCATTCACAGTGCCAGTGATGTAGTAGATTCCCGGGTCAAAAATTGCTGTGACATGGTCAACAACGATGGCGCTCGTGTAGAGTCCGGGAGTATATTCTGCGCAACCGTGATCGTCAGGACAGCCGTTAACTCCAGGTCCTACGTTGCAGTTTCCTGCAACCACCTTGGCCCAAGTGCAAGTAGTGCCGGGAGGCGCAGTTGGTGCGCCAGGCAGCGACGGCGCGGGCGTAAGCATGTAGGGGTCGCTGATAGGAGTGGTTGCTTGCCATGATCCGGTATTCTGGGTGGCGAAACCCGCCACTGAGCTGGTGCTGGGGGCGCCCGAGATGCCGAAAAATTTCAGTTGAAGTTGGTTTCCCCCTTGCAAAGGTCGATGGCCGTGCCGTTTGATGGCGGACAACCCCCGGTCAGCACAGTTGGGCAGCCGCCATTGCTCGTGGCGGCGGCACAAGTTGTATTCTTCGAATTGACCTGAATGCTTCTGGTTGGCCCCCCAACGATGCTGACCCGCGCGCTCCCGCTGACTTGGAAGGCATGAGGGCAGCTCGGATTCAGTACGATAATCGGCACAGGCGCCTTAGACTGGAGCACGCCGCAGACCGCTTTAGCGCCTACATCCATGGTTCATCGAGCCGGAGAGCATGGCCGCGAAGAACACCTTCACCCGGTCAGTAACGCTCACCTGAAGAAATGGCACGGCAACCGGGGGATTGGGAGGGGTGGTGACGCCTGCGACGGTCCCGGGATAGCTGAGGGTTACCTTGTTCGAGGGCGATCCCGCCGTCAGGCCGGGAGCTGTCATAGCCGTTGTGCGCCGCATACCAGCACGGTGCGATGGTAGCGGAGTTGGCAGGACAGTCTGTGGTGCTGTTGATCCATAGAAACTGCCGGCGCCTTCGGCTTGGACCAGCATGTCCATCACGACTCCCGTGCAGGCAGCGTCTGCGGCGGTCTGGGCGGCCTGCCGATGGAACCACAAGTTGGCAATATCCACGCCAAAACCGACCGCCCCCAAGAGGAAGATACCCAGGGCGAGCAAAACGACTACGGTGACTTGACCGCTATCCGACGGGAGACGGCCAATCCTTGATGAAACGCTGTTTCTCATGGCGTGTTAATTCCCATTGGCTGAATTGCTGCTTTGCGACTGCGACTGTCAGTTCCCTTTGGGACGTCTCGACCAAGCCCAACCAGGGGTGGGCACGCAGCAATCGGCAAGGCCTCCTTCAATAGGCAATGCGCCCCTCGGCCGCGGCGTTGACAGTTATGCTGGGCCAGCCAAGGCCAAAGAGTGGCCTGAAAGGGTAACTTACTGTCACTCGGATGCGGCTAGGAGGGTCGCTGGTCGTATAGAGGGAGACCCGTAGTTCACGTTGACCGTCATACCGGAAACATCATGGAAAGAAAGCTTCGCCCAGTTGCTCACTTGGGTCTTTACGTTGGCGAATGTGGTGTCGGTGCAAGCGGTGCTACAATTACCGCTACAGGATGCGCCACCAAGGTCGCATCCGTGGACGATGGCGTAGCGCACGCCTTCCTTGGCCGAACCTGCCAGGACGTCATAGGTGTAAACCATCATGATCACTTCCAGGATGCCGACGACGAAAAGCATAATGAACAGAATGGTCAACAGGAACTCCACTGAGGCTTGGCCATGATCCTCTTTTCGGCTGATTGTCACGCGTTTTCCAAGCATCGTCATATGCTTCAATTCATGACCCGCATCTCGGCCTGACGGTGGAAGGTGCATTGAAATCAGCCGCCGCTCGAATTGCAGATCGAGGCGGCCAGCAAGGTGATGTTAAAGGGAGTACCAGGGATCAGCGGCCTAAATGTGTAAGTCACATCAACCCGGTTCAAATGAAAGCCGGAACTGACACTTCCCATATCAATATCAGGTGTGTAAGACCCCGAACTATTATAAGGAGTGCATTTTGAAGTTCCGTCCGCGTTAATACCCGTAAACACTGTGCATACCTGAACGGGCGTGCTTCCGCCGCTCGAAAGCGCCCCCGTCATGTCGTTCAATGTCAAACAGCTTACGGAAGTAGATGTGGTCGTCGTGCACCCGGCAGCCTGGCCGGGGGGAGGCAACGCAAAGTGAATTGGGAGTCCGCGAATCCTAGGGTGGAATACAACGTTCCGCTGCGCGGAGCCGCCGCCAGGTTGATGGCCACGACAAAAAAATAGGCGAAATTGATGGTATTGAGCGCCAGCATCAGCAGGAACGGTACGATCAGCGCGGTCTCCACCAAAGCTTGGCCGGAGGAGGACGCAAACCCCTGCGGCGTTCGCTCTAAGCCATTCATTAAACGGTGTTTCATTGAATGGGGTCTCATTGCAGGCGGCTTGATTGAAGTCGGTCGTACGGCGCCGGCTGATCCTCTAAATCCAGAGCCTCTTCTCCGTCGCCCGTGGCTTCCGTGATATTCAATTGGTTCAAAAGACGATGCAAATAACATCGGCTGATACTCAACTCCCTTGCCGCTTTCACTTTGTTGCCGCCGTGGACCTTCAGCGCTGAACGAACGATCTCCCGCTTGAAACTCTGCACGGCCTCGTGGAACGAACCTCTAGTGATCTCGGTAGCAACCGCCAGTTGGCTCAACTCCGGCGGTAAGTCGTCCACGCCCAACCGGCTGCCATCCGCTAAAACCACACTGCGCTCGATGACGTTTTGCAATTCCCGCACGTTCCCAGGCCACTCGTAGCTGGCGAGCGCCGCCACAAAGCTGGCGCTAAGCCCACTGAGTTCTTTGCCGTGGGCTGAGGCGAATATCCTTAGAAAATGCTCAGCCAGCAGCGGAATGTCGTCAACCCGCTCTCGCAGCGGGGGAAGGTGCAGCTTCAACACCGAAATGCGGAAGTACAGATCTTGCCGGAACGTCCCTTCGCTAACCATCTTCTGCAGATCCCGGTTGGTGGCGCAGACCACGCGAACGTCCAGGGGAATCGTCGTGTTTGAACCCAATCGCTCCATACTGCGCTCCTGCAGAACTCGAAGCAACTTGGCCTGCAAGGGAAGGGCCAAGTCGCCGATCTCGTCAAGGAAGATCGTCCCGCCTTGTGCCTCCTCGAACCGGCCGCGCCGAGTCTGGGCGGCTCCCGTAAAGGCGCCCTTTTCGTGCCCAAAGAGTTCATCTTCAATGAGGCTCTCCGGCAGCGCGCATGCTGAAAAGGCTACAAAAGGCTTCTGCGCCCTTGGGCTCATGCGGTGGATGGCCCGCGCCACCACCTCTTTACCGGTTCCGCTCTCGCCAGTGACCAGGATTGTTGTTAAGACGCCGGCTACCTTGTGGACCAGTTCGCGGACGTGCTCCATCGGCTTGCTGTTCCCAAGAAGCCCGTCAACTGGCTTGACCCCTAGAAGCTGTTGAGCAGCAGCGAGTTCCCTGCTCAGTCTGGCCCTCTCGAAGGCGCGGTCTATGGCAAATCGTAGCTCTTGAATCGATAGCGGTTGTGGAAAGAAGTCGTGTGCCCCTTGCCTCATGGCCTTGATAGCCGTCTCGCGGCGTGCGTCCCAGCTAAAGACAATGACCGGAAGCGCCACTTCCAACTCGCAGGTCAGCTCCAGAAGTCCCAGACCCGGCTGCTTCTCGCTTGTGGAGGGCTTACCGTTCGCTTTTCCGTTTTTCGGCTTTCCGTTCGCGGAGGACAAATCGTCCCAGTTCAGCAACACCACGTCCGCCTCATCCTGGTGCAGGATGGGGAGTGCTGTTGCTGCATTCGGGACGTGTGCCAAGGCATATCCCTCACCTAGGACGCCCATCAGCACTGCTCCAAACACTTCATCCTGATCGATCAGGAGCACCCTTTTCGGTTGATGTTCACTCAAATGACCACCTCGAACTCCCAAAGCTCCGACGTTTCGGTAGGACAGGGCTGGCGCGTTGCGCGCGAAATCGGACAGATCAGCCCCAGTAGCATGCCAGGATGGAGCAAGGCAGACACTGGGTCAATGCTCCGAAGGTCTCATTTATTAATAAGTTAATAGTATATGTAAACCAAAAATAACCACTGTCAACAAACGTATACACTCCCTGCCAGATGAGTGTTAACGTCCATCTCCGATCTTGAGATATTCTAGTCATCTGTTGCAGTGATCTGCATCACAATCTGCCCCATCCCTCCGGTCTTGGACTGTGCGCCAGGCTTGCCCAATAGACCCGCGCGGGTGGCCAATCCGCATCCGCATGGCTGGCGTGTTCCGCAACATGGCAGCCTAGCGTTCTCAAGCCACACTGCCGATCCTCCATTAGGAGCAATGTATTCGCGGACCGTTTCTAGCCCGGCGACAGACTGATCTGGCTTCCTGAATTCTGCCTAGAGCGATCGATCTTGGGTGCTGCGGGCGGAATTCCATCGTGGACGCTATCGGCTGGAGTCGGTCGGAACTTGAGCGGAAGATGAGCCAGATCTTGGCAGTCCACTTGCCTACTTCTCAGCTTGAGGGCTGTCTGCGATTAGTGAGCATCAGGTCAACGTTTGCACCAGCCTTGGAATAAGGAAGAACAATGATTGCTCCACTCGCAATGTTGTATACCCCAGCTCTTAACAAGTACCTCGTCGTGCTCGTACCCGCTGCATTGTTGCTGTACGGAACCAGCCATCCGGTGAACCGCCTTCGGACCGATATGCCTGCCAGCTTCGTGGACGTTCCGGCGAGTGTCACGCAGGCACGCCGGGATACAGCGGCCAAGGTGGCCCAAGCCTACTGGAACGTGGCGGTGAACACGATCCAGTGGCAGTACGAGTTCGGCTCCTCCCTGCCGGCTGATCCCCCGGACAACTTCCAGATTGACCTGAAGCTGTTCGGCGCCCGGCCCGACTCGCGGTCACGGTATTGGGCCAGGCTGCGCCAAGTATGGTCCTCGCCCGAGAGCTGGCGGACCCGTCTGGAGTGGAGTTCCAGCCGGCTTACCCGGCCCGCGAGCCAGGCGGAGCAATGGATTTCGGACTACCTGCGGGACATTAAGGGATCTTAATCAACCCCAATAGCAGGCCGAATGGCGGAGGGACGCGAGTGACGTGTAAGAGCCGGGATCGGACGCCGCAGTCAGACTGTAGCGCGGGTGTCCTCACCCGCGCCGCGCCCGGTGACTGTAGCGCGGGTCTCCTCACCCGCGCCCGGTGACGTGCAAAGCCGGGATCGGACACCGCAGTCAGTCCCTGAGTCGAGGCGGCATGTTTTCTCAGCGCACGCTCGATAGGTTTCTGATTCTGGTGGCTCCAGTCGCTTTATTTGTCTACGCCTCGACACGACCGATCGCCCGCCTGCGGGCCGACATGCCGTCGCAGTTTCCCAATGTACCGGCGTCCGCCACCAGGAAGGAGCGGGCTGAGGAGGAGCGGAGGGCGCAGGCTTATTGGAATTGCGCTCTGACCTTCATCCAGTGGCGCTATACCTACGGCTCTCCGCTGCCAGACGATCCACCGGAGGAGTTCCGGGTGGGAGCGCAGGCTGCCACGCCCACGGAAGGAGCAATAGGCGCGAATACTGCGGCGAACCGTCGCAAGGACCGCAGTCAAGACCAGCTTGGCGCGGCGCGAATCCGCTACTGGCGCCGGCTGCGGCAGGTCTGGTTGACACCGGATGGTTGGAAGACTTCTCGTGAGTGGAGCACGCAATGGCTGACCGGGCCCGTGGCCGAAGGGGTCAAGTGGATCGAGAACTATCTTAGTGATTTGACGCGAAACGGACGATAGTACGGAATGAGGGTGGCGGGCGACTTAATCGTTGCAGCGAGGTAGGCCGACGCAAGCCCATTGGCTAGTTAGATAGGGGGACTTGAAGGAATGCGAGTTTCCGAAATCGCTGACGCGCCCGAAACGGTACAGGAGGAACTCGTTCCCGCCTTTGCCCTCCCCGACGGCTCGATGTCGGCCGCGAGATGGAGGCAGCTGGTTCGTACGGTATTCTCCTTTCCAGCGATGCTCGGGGCCTTAGTGGCCGTCACGGTCTTTATCATCGCCCACAATGGCCTCTCTGACCCTGACATCTGGTGGCACCTTCGCAACGCGGAATACCTTTTGCCACCGACTCGCTCCCCAGCGTCGATATGTATTCCTTTACAGTAAGCGGCCACCCCTGGATCAATCACGAGTGGCTGGCCGAGGTTCCGTACTATTTGGCCTGGCGGGCCTTCGGTCTGGTCGGCATCAAGGTGGTCTCTATCCTCATTCTGGAGTTCATTTTTCTCGGACTGCTTTACCTTTGCTGGCGAAGCAGCGGAAACGTCAAAGCGTCGGCGCTCGCCTGCTATTTCGCGATCTTTCTAGGGACAGTCTCGTTCGGGCCACGCACTATCCTGTTTGGGTACGGCTACCTGGTGGCACTCCTCATCCTGCTGGAGCGATTTCGCTCCCGCGGGCGCAGTCCCCTATGGTTGTTGCCTCCGCTCTTCTGTCTCTGGATTAACACCCATGGCTCGTGGTCGATGGGGCTGATTGTCCTCGGGATCACCATTGCCTCGGGAATGGTTGAAGGCCGATGGGTAGGATCGAAGCTGTCCGCTGGCGTCCCGCACAATTGCGCAAACTGTGCTTGGCGATGGCGTTTCCGTTGCCGCTCTCTTCGTAAATCCCTATGGATATCGCCTGGTCCTGTACCCGTTTTACATGCCTTTCCGAGTGAAGCTGGGTATAGCCCATGTGGAAGAGTGGGTCTCGGTGGACTTCCACAATTTCCGTGGCAAGGTGGTTTTGATTCTTATCATAGCCCTGCTGCTGGGCGCTTTGCTCCGCGGATTTCGCTGGAAGTTGCATGAATTAGGGCTAGTTCTCTTCGGGCTCTACTGTGGGCTGACGTACATGCGGTTCCTCATCCTGGCTGGCGTCCTGATCGCGCCCTTACTGGCGAAGTTGCTGGACTTCGTGCCCCCTTACCGGCCCGAGATCGACAAGCCTATACTCAACGCTGTCATCATGGCTGCGGTTCTGGCGGTTATGATGAGGGCGTTTCCCTCTGCCAGTCAGTTGCAGCAATCAGTTGACAAGGACTACCCAGCCGACGTTCTGCCTTACTTGAAACCCCATCCACCCTCGGGGCCAGTGCTCAATGCCTACCTTTGGGGTGGGTATCTGGGTTGGAAGGACCGCAATTTCAAGGACTTCGTAGACAGCCGCGTAGACATTTTCGAATACGCAGGGGTGTTCAAAGATTACCTCGACTTGGCTGAACTGAAGAATCTGTCACTTATTCTTGATAAGTACGGCATTCGCTACGTCCTGTTCGGAAAGAGTGAGCCGCTAACTTACGTTCTTAAGCACGACGCGGAGTGGAAAGCGGTTTCCAGCGGCAATCTCTGGGTGATGTTCGAGAGGGCCGGCGACGTACCGGTGAATCACGCTGGCGAAACCACCCAGCAGGGGGCGGCTGCGCGGTAAAGGCAGACGCGATGAGGCTTCAGGAGGAAGGGCGAAATGAACGGTGAATTGATCAACGCGGAAAAGGACCTGGACGAAACCTACTGGTGGTTTGTTGGCCGTCGCGCCCTACTGGAACGTGTGCTGGGCCGGTTTGGGAAGCGTCGTCGCAAGGCGGTTGACATCGGCTGCGGAAGTGGCCGCAACCTGCAGTTGCTGTCACACTTCGCCGACTGGGTGATGGGCGTAGATCGCTCTTCGGCGGCGCTCAAGCTGGCAGCCTCTCATGGATTCCCGACCGCCCGCGGCGATGGCCAGGCCATCCCTCTGGCTGACTGCTCTGTGGACCTGCTTAGCGCGCTGGATGTACTGGAGCACCTGGACGATGACATGGGGGCACTCGACGAGTTCCACCGAGTTCTGCGGCCTGACGGGCTTTTGCTGGTCACCGTTCCCGCTTACCGGTTTCTTTGGAGCGAGCACGACGAGGCCCTGATGCACCGGCGCCGGTATGTAGCGTCGGAGCTGCAGGTGAAGCTGGCTCGCGCCGGCTTTCGGGCGCTCAAGCGGAGCTATGCGGTCTTCTTCACATTCTTTCCGATTGTTTTTTACCGGCTGTTCCGCGGCTTGTTTCCCAAGGACCCGTTCGCGCCTAAGGCCTCGCATGTCATGCTGCCCGCCTTTCTCAACGACCTCTTGATCGGACTGCTGAAGTTCGAGGCCTGGATGATGGGAGCGATCAATTTGCCCTGGGGTACCTCTATCGTGGTGCTGGCCCAAAGAGTGCCCGTGGCTAAGGGATAAGTCGACAATCAGTTTCGCGGGGCCTGCTGAGGATGCAGATTCGCCGCGGGAGGAGTCTGCGGAAGCTGCGGAAGTTATGGTGATGTAAAAGCCATGAACTTGAGCTACCTCGCAACCGAAGACGCGCCAACTGAGTTTTCCACGTCCGAAACCGCGCCGCTGTCCGGACTTCGGGGCGCCTTGCGCAAGGCATTCTCTTTCCCCGTCATGCTAATGGCATGGCTTGTCCTGATCGTGGTACGCCTGGCAGAGAGGAATCTGCCGGATATCGACCTCTGGTGGCACCTTCGGAATGCCCAGTATTTGTTCCACACCACGCCCTTCCCAAGTTTGATACGTACTCGTTCACCGTGGCAGGCCATCCCTGGATGAATCACGAGTGGCTGGCGGAAATTCCCTACTTTCTGGCTTGGCGTGCCTTCGGTCTTGAGGGAATTGAAATTCTCATGCTCGTCCTGCTGGAATCCATTTTCCTCGGCGTGCTTTACCTTTGCTACCAGCGCAGCGGGCACATCAAGGCCTGGATCCTGGCCTGCTGGTTCGCCGTCTTTCTGGCCACCATCAACTTCGGCCCTCGCACCGTTCTTTTCGGCTACGGCTACTTGGTGATCCTGCTCGCGATTCTCGAGCGCTTCCGGTCCCGCGGCCTGGCCCCTTTATGGCTTCTGCCACCCCTGTTCTGTGTATGGATTAACAGTCACGGCTCCTGGTCGCTCGGCCTGATCGTGCTCGGTATCTTCACCGCCTCCGGGCTGGTGGAGGGTAAGTGGGGAGTGATCCAGGCGAGGCGTTGGTCGCCCCGGCAGCTCCGTCAACTGCTGTTGCCTGCGGGGCTTCATGCGCCGCGCTGTTCGTGAACCCCTACGGCTACCGGCTCGTGCTCTACCCTCTGGACCTTGCCATCCGCCAGCGCTTTGCGGTCGCCTCCGTCGAGGAATGGGCCTCGGTAGACTTTCACACGCTCCGGGGAAAGGTAGTACTGGTGCTGCTCGCGGGACTCTTTCTTTCTGCGCTCGCCGCCCGGCACCGCTGGACACTCTCGGATCTGCTTTTGGTCCTATTCGGGTTCTACAGCGCTCTCACTTACGAACGTTTCTTGTTTCTCGCCGGGATCATCGTAGCCCCCACTGTCGCCGAGCTTCTCCAGGCGGTCCCTCGCTACCGCCCGGAGATTGACAAGCCCTGGCTGAACGCCGCCATTATTTGCGGGCTGCTGGCGTTTGTCGTGTTTCGTTTCCCTGGACCGGTCCAGCTTGAGCGGCAGGTTAGCGAACAATACCCGGCAGAAGTTCTGCCGTATCTCGAACTTCATCAGCCCACAGGCCGAGTGCTAAATTATTACATGTGGGGCGGCTATCTTGGCTGGAAAAACCCCGATGTCAGGGTATTCATCGATAGCCGCGTGGACATTTTTGAATACGCGGGTGTGTTCAAGGACTACATCGAGCTGATGGGCTTCGACGATCCGCTTCAAGTTCTTGACGAATACCACATCCGCTATGTCCTTTTTCCGGCTCACTCCCCACTCACCTACTTGCTAGAAAGGGATCGGAACTGGAAGGTTGATTTCGCCGGTCGGATTAGTACGTTGATCGAGAGGGTCGGGCCGATGCCGCCCGGCCCAGCAAAGCACGCTGCAACGAACAAACAACGATGGCCTGGTGAGAAAAACCCCGGTGAGAGATAGCCCCGCCGACACAGCTATTCTGCTTCGGGCCGCACTCGAAACCAAGGAAGCCGAGGGCGACGCAGCGTCGAAAAATCACCTCGTTAAGCGCGAGATCTCTTCCGAAACGCCTCCTTTCGCCCTGCCCCAAGAGTCAGAATCGATCACCGTCCCCGAGGAGTCGGGGCGCGATTGGTGCGTGGCCCTGGCGATCTTTGTCCTTTCCCTCCTTTATCTGCGGCTTTTCTACGACTACGCCATACTGAACGCCGACGAGGGAATCATCCTTCAAGGCGCACAGCGCATCCGGCAGGGGCAGGTGCTCTATCGGGACTTCTTCTCTTTTTTCACCCCGGGCTCATATTACTGGACCGCCTTGTTCTTCAGGCTGTTCGGCAGCTCGATTCTGGTGGGTAGGACCGTGCTGATGGTTGAAGGCGCGCTCCTTTCCACTCTAACCTACCTTGTGGCGCGCCGCGTTTCTGCACGCTGGTGCGCCCTGCTTGCGGCGTATTGCACGACGCTCGCCTGCCTTCCAACCCGGTTTCTGGTACTGCATAACTGGGAAAGCACCCTCTGGGCTTACCTCGCCCTGTACTGCGCGCTATGGTTCATCCACAGGCCTGGCGTGGCGTGGTCCTTTGGCACGGGTCTTTTTACCGCCTTCACTTGTCTCTTCGAACAGTCAAAAGGCGCCGGCTTGGTCCTGGGGTTGACCGCTGGTTTCCTGATCGTTCTGCGGACGGAACGGCACCCGACCGGCTGGAACCGGCAACGCCTCGCGGGTCTGTTGGCGGGGCTCTTAGGGCCGTTTCTAGTTACGCTCGCCTACTTCGGAATGGAGCACAGTCTGCTTCAGATGCTGGCGGATTGGTTCTGGCCCCTGCACCATTACTCTGCCGTCAATAAGACATTCTTTGGATTTCTACCCATAGATCCGGCCAAGGGTGACATTTACGCGGGTGATGGGCTGTCGCGTTTTCTCATAACCCTGGTGACCGGCCCCTGGTATATCATCCCAATCTTGTCCTTTTCGGCGGCGTGCATTCTTGTCCGTTGGACTGCGAGGGCGTGGCAAGGCCGCCTTTCTCCGAACAGATGCAGTTACTACGTGCTCACGTCCGCTACGCTCGTCGGCCTGCTGCTCTCGACAGTAGCTACGGGAAGGCCCGACTTCACTCACCAGGTGTACCTGGGCCCTTTGCTCTTCTTAGTGCTTGCCTGGAGCATCGACGGGCGGGACCTCCCCGCCTCGCTATTGCCTGCCGTCAAACCGCCGCTCGTTCTTGTGCTATTCGTCTCCTTCACCATGTTTGGCATGTCCCTCTTATCGGCTCCTCTGAATGCGCGCCGCCCTTTAGAAACGCGCAGAGGCACGCTCAAAACGGATGGTTCCAACCACATTATCGACTACGTTCAGGCCCATGTTTCGCCGGGCGAGAAGATGTTGGTGTACCCGTATTCGCCTATGTACTACTACCTCACCGCAACCTTCAGTCCCGGACGATATGAGTACCTGATGCCGGGATTTCATAGCGCACCGCAGTTTCAGGAGATGGCTGACGAACTGGCCGCAGACCGCACCCGGGTGGTCCTTTTCGAGCCTTCGTTTCGTGAAAGTCTGGTTTCCGTCTTCCCGTCGGCCTCGCCGGAGCTGCTCGCAGCCCGTGACCCCGTAGAGGACTACATTCTCGCGCATTATCGCGCTTGCACGAGTTTGACCTCACCTTCGTGGCGCTTCCTCTTTATGATTCGCAAGGACTTGGCGTGCCCAAAAGGGTAGTGATGGGAAAAGAGTGACGAGTGATGCGAAAAGGAGTGCCGAGTGAAGAGCAAAAGGCTCGGACTCGTTTTCCAGATGCGCCAGGCGACTGCACATCGGTTATACTGCCAGGGCTGCAAGGGGGATTATGACAAAGATCATCGAAGGGCTTTTCGACGGCGTGGCGCTCCGTCCGGACGAGCCGCTTGACCTTCCTCCGAACACTCGCGTGCGTCTGACAATTAGAGCCCGGCACCTCCTCGCCAGCCGGGGTCGTTTCTTAGTACGGCCCGGGCTTTAGCGCTGTCCGGCCCTCGTGATTGGTCGACGAACCTAGAGGCTTACCTCGGTCGTTTCTAGCAGGCCGGGTTCAGGGTATTGCTGCGGGGAGCCACGCCTTGACCGCTTTTGTTCGCCAGTCGTCACTCCTCATTAGTCACTATCCCTCATTGCTGATCTTGTCGTTCCCCACAGCTCTTGTCGCTCCCTCAGGGCTTGGGCTCGTCACTCATCTCGTCACTGCTCTTTTCACTCCTCACTCAACACTCACCACTGCCCTTGTGTTACCAAAAGTATTCACCTCACTCGCATCACTGTTAACCGCCGCGCAGGTTCCGGGCCTAGCAGGCTGCGGAGAAACTCGTTCGCTACTGTCATTCTGTCAAGGAGCCGCAGGCGACGATGAATCTCGTATTTCCTTTGTTTTCAGAGCGAGACTCCTCGCTTCACTCGGAATCACGAGCCTCCAGAATGTTTCTCGGCACCCCGCTAGAGCGGTCCTGAAGCGCAAGAACCAATCGGCAACTCGTGTTTTGCCTTGACTCGTCACTCGTCACCTGTCACCCGTCACTTTTTCTCGTCACTTCTCCTATGGTCCGATGATTGCTTAATGATAGGCGAAGTTTAGATTGTTCAGATTCCTCTACCGAGCGAACCGCGCGACGAGTTGGAGTGGGGCTGAACGCCAATCTCAGTTCGGGAGGGGTGCAACAATGAAGTCACTATTGAAGTCCATGGTTGCCCTGCACCGTGAGGAATCAGGCCAGGGACTCGTAGAGTATGTTCTGTTGATCGCGCTGGTTGCTTTTGCGGCTACGGCCGCGATGAGCAGCCTTGCGAACTCGATCAACAGCGCGTTCACCCGGGTCGGAACCATACTTGCCAAGTACATTAATTCGTTAGTTGCTTCCGCTTTGCAGTGGGAAGGGGGGCCCCGCGCCGGCTGGGCAGCCGCACTTGAGGGGGCTGCGCCAGGCATGGCAGGTCCACTGTCCGCAGTTGGCCATCACCTAAGAATCCCTGATACACAACGGGTTTTGGCCGGTAAAGTCTTTTGGGGGAGCCGGGCGTCGAACAAACGCAGCGGCTCCTTCCAGGGGAGTTTGCATACGCACACGCTCGCAACCAATGCCGAGAATTACCTTATGCTCGGCGCTTTAATCTGCGCTATGATCGGTGCGTTAAGCGACATCCGCGCCCAGCGCATCCCCAACTGGCTGACCTACGGAAGCCTGGCAGCAGGCTTGTTAGTCCGCACCTGGTTCGAAAGCTGGCATGGGTTGGGGCAAGGCGTAGCCGGCGTCCTGATTGGTGGCGGGGTTTTCTTTCTGTTCTTCCTGGTGCGGGGTTTAGGAGCCGGCGACGTGAAGCTGATGGCGGCGGTGGGCGCCTGGCTGGGCCTTTCGCACATTACCTTGGCGATGGTGTACACAGCAGTGGCAGGCGGGGTTCTGGCCGTGGCCTACATGCTGTTCTACCGGCGGGTAGGGGGCACGGTGCAGAACATGGGGGAGCTGCTTCGCTTTCACCTGACTTCCGGAATCCGGCCGCATCCCGACGTTAACCTGCAAGACCCAGGAGCCATCCGGGTGCCGTACGGTCTGGCCATCGCGATGGGAACTCTTTTTCTTTTTGTTTCGACGGCGACATTTTTTCGGGGGTGACCTACGGACGCTCGAAGAGTGATAACAGCATTGCTGATGGCAGTAGTTTTGGCGGGCGGCGTGACATACTTCATGTTCAACCGCTTGCGGCGGAGTGTGGCACATCCGCAGATGACGCAGATTGTGGCCGCCACCAAGGACTTGCCGATTGGGATGGCCTTGACGGCCGAGGATGTCACCCTGATCGATTGGCCAGCCAGCGTACCCTTGCCGGGTTCGTTCTCGAAGATCGAGCAGGTGGTGGGGCGCCCGCTGATGTACGGTTTGGGTGCGAAGGAGCCGGTGCTCGAGCGCGACCTGGCCGTGTCGGGGTCGGGACTAGGCCTCTCGGTCAAGATACCGGCCGGCATGAGGGCCACGTCGGTGAAGTCGAACGAGATCGTGGGCGTGGCCGGCTTCCTCTATCCAGGCTCGCACGTGGACGTTCTCGGGACGTTTACCCTTCCCGGCAACCCGGCTCCGGTGACCCAGACGATCCTGCAGAACGTGGAAGTGCTCACGGCAGGCCAGAAGATTGAGCCTGATCCGCAAGGAAAGCCGCAGACAGTGAATGTGGTCACACTTCTGCTTAACTCCGAAGACTCGCAAAAGCTCCTGCTGGCCAGCACCCACGGTGAGATCCAATTTGTCCTGCGCGGCGGAGCGGACCAAGTGAAGGTTACACCGGCGCCGACCAGGTTGGATCAGCTCATCGCGGGAGCCAAGGCGCCGGAACCGCCTTCGACCGCGAAGCCTGCGAGGCGGAAGGCGAAGGCGACCCCTCCGCCGAGGCTGCCGGACATTTACGTGGTGGAAGTGATCCAGGGGGAGAAACGCAGTGTGGAGAAATTCTGATTCGGTCTTACGAAGGTCGAGGTGGTTCCCAAACACGATGAAGAACCTGACGATGATCAAGATCGCAATTTTTGCTTTGATTCTGACTCTTGGCGGCATGGATGAGATCGGATTGGCACAGCAGACTTCGGCCGCTGGCGAGGCCCAACCTCTTCACGTCCTGGTAGGCAAGTCCGTAATCATTAATATGGAGACCCGCCTGAAACGGATCCTGGTGAGCAATCCGACGGCAATTGAGGCTTTGGCAACCACGCCAAGCCAGGTGGTAGTTGAGGCCAAGGCGGCGGGAAGCAGCAGTCTTATCCTCTGGGATGAGAAGGGCCAGTCGCGAATGCTCGACGTGATGGCGGACCTTGACGTAGCCGGTCTCCGCACCGCCATCGATCAAGCCTTCCCGAACGCATCGGTCCAGGCCCAGGCAGACGGGGGGCGTCTGATTCTTTCAGGAACCGTAGCCAACCAAAAGGCTGAGGACGACTTGGTGAAGATGGCCAGTGTCTACTCAAAAGAT
This sequence comes from uncultured Acidobacteriota bacterium, assembly GCA_963803295.1. Taxonomy (GTDB): domain Bacteria; phylum Acidobacteriota; class Terriglobia; order UBA7540; family UBA7540; genus CAWDMC01. The sequence goes on from CAWDMC010000002.1 coordinate 28,082, forward strand.
GTGGTGGATTCGCTTGGCCAAGTCGCCATTCACGACCGTCAGATCCTGCTCGAGGTGAAGTTCGCCGAGGTTGACCGTACCAAGTTGGATCAACTGGGTCTCAACCTCCTCAGCACTGGGGCGGCCAATACTATCGGAACCGTCTCAACCCAGCAGTTCAGCCCGACTTCAGGCTCTGGCGGGAGCGCCTTCAATCTCACCGATACAGTGACGAAACCGGCCGCCGTCGCGAGTGCATTTACCACGACATTCGGGCTTTCGGACCTGTTAAACATCTTCTTGTTCCGCCCGGACATTCATTTGGGCGCAACCATCAAAGACCTCGAAAACAAGAGCGTCTTGCAGATCCTGGCCGAGCCCAACCTTCTGGCCCTCACTGGCAAGAAGGCCAGCTTCCTGGCTGGAGGCGAGTTCCCCTTCCCCGTTTTACAGAGCGCTCAGAATATCGGGGCGGTGACCATCCAGTTCCGGCCATTCGGCGTCCGCCTGGACTTCACAGGCTACGTCAACCCCGACAACACCATTCGCTTGCAAGTGGCTCCGGAGGTCAGCACGCTGGATTTCACCAACGGCGTAACCATTTCGGGCTTTACGGTTCCAGCTCTTTCCACTCGCCGCGCTGAGACCGAGATCGAGCTGAGGGACGGCCAAGCTTTCGGAATCGCCGGTCTCCTTGACCAGAGGGTGCAAGCGCAGATGAGCAAGGTTCCTGGGATCGGCGATGTGCCGATTCTCGGGCAGTTCTTCAAATCGAAATCCGACCAGCGAACACGAACTGAACTGCTGGTCATTGTGACTCCCCACATCGCCGACCCGGTGCGGACGGGAGCTCAGGCGGCAGCTACGCCAATCCCGGCCATACCGAGTTTGGACAAGCCGAAATTCGACCGAGGCCTGCCAGGCCATAAGGAGCTTGAGAAGCTGGCGCAGCCGCCAGCAACCAAGTAAGACCAATGATTATGGACATCCGCGAAGGCGCCAAAGCATCGTCCCGCGAGGGAATCTCACCCAGTGAGACGCTCTCCCTGGTCAGCATCTGTCTGGACGCTGAAAGCACGGCAGGGCTGAGACGATTCGTGGGATCGACGCCGCTCATTCGATTGCAGACTGAACTGCGGAATTACCTGACCGAAGAGGATCCGCTTCTGGATACCCTTCGGGAGGCAACGCCGGACATTTGTCTGATCGACTTCGATCACGATCGCCGGGGTGCGGCCTTGACGGCGGAAGCGATCCACGGGAATCTGCCGAATACCTCCATCTTTGCGGTCTCGTCGAACGGTCAACCGAACCTCATTATCGAAGCCATGCGGTGCGGCTGCGGCGAGTACGTTCTGAAGCCTCTGGATCGCGAGCAGCTCCTGGAGTCGGTGGCCCGAGTGGGAGGGCGAAGACGCGAGAAGCGTGAACTGCAGGCCGGTGAAGTGCTGACATTCCTGGGGGCCAAGGGCGGGGCGGGGTCACCACGGTGGCTACCCACCTCGGCGCTCTCCTGGCGAAATCGTGCTCACGCAAGGCCGTCCTTATCGACCTTCACCCGTCCTTCGGGGACTCCGCTCTTTATCTCGGTCTGACCAAGCACCAGTACCATTTTTACGAGCTCGCGGAGGGCATTGACCGCCTCGATGCAGCCCTGCTTGAGAGTTTCGTGCTCCACCATCCGAGCGGTCTCGACGTCCTGCCTGCGCCTGATCGGAGTGACCTGGATCGGCATGTCTCGCCGCAAGCAACTGCGCAGACTATCGACTTCATTCGTCTTCGCTATGAGTTTGTCCTGATTGATTGTCCTCCGGGCATTAGCCGGGAGAACTTGGAACTGATCCCCCGCTCGGATCGGTTATATATCGTCACTGTGCCGGAAGTTCCGGCGGTAAGGAACGTACTTAACTACCTGGACCACCTGGCTCGGATCGAGTTCCCTCAAGATAGGATCCAGGTGATTTTGAACCGGCATGTGAAAAGAGGCACACTCACCGACGAAGAGATTGAGAAAGCCCTACGACGGAAGATCTACTGGAAGGTGCCCAACCAGTACAACAGCGTGATTCGAACCATCCACAGCGGCGACCCCTGTTCACAGCTGTCAAATTCTGAGGTTGCACGAAGCGTGATGGGATGGGCCGCTGCAGTGGGAAGCAAACCGGATCCTAACGCCCAGAAGAAGACCGGGCGAGGCCTGCTAGGTCTGCTGGGCAAATGACGGGTCTGAGTTCTGGAGAGGTGGAGGGACAAGCGAACACCATGGCAACTTTAGTGAACAACCCCGGGATATCACGTGCCGATGAATCGAAGAAAATGGCGGGACTCCCTTTCAAGGCCTACCAAGACCTTAAGTCCTTGGTGCATCGAGACTTGCTCAGCCGCGTGGACCTGGAGAAGGTTGCGACCCTGCGGGACGGCCGGATTCGAGGCCAAGTCTTTGCGATCATTCAGGAACTGGTGGCGAGCCTCGATACTCCCATGAGCACAACCGAGCGCGAGCGTCTGTCGCGTGAGGTTCTGGACGAAGTGTTTGGTTTGGGCCCCTTGGAGCCTCTTCTGAAGGATCCCACGATCGACGACATACTCGTCAACACGTACAAGCGCGTCTATGTGGAACGCGCTGGCATTCTGGAAGAGACCAATGTGATGTTCAAGGATGACGCCCACTTGATGCACATCATTGAGAAGGTTGTGGCTGCCGTGGGCCGTAGAGTGGACGAATCCTCCCCCATGGTGGATGCTCGCCTGGCCGATGGCTCCCGCGTCAACGTGATCATTCCTCCCCTGGCGATTGACGGCCCGATGCTCTCGATCCGGCGCTTCGGCCATGTGCCCTTGTCAGCAGACGACCTGCTTGCCAACCGAACCTTGACGCCGCCTATGCTGGAGCTTATCAAAGGAGCAGTGAAGGCGCGGCTAAGCATTGTGATTTCGGGCGGAACCGGCGCAGGCAAGACTACCTTTCTCAATGTGCTTTCCGGATACATCTCGGATCGCGAAAGAATTGTGACCATCGAAGATTCTGCAGAACTACAGCTGAAGCAAAGGCACGTGGTCCGTCTGGAATGCCGGCCGCCGAACGTGGAAGGCAAAGGGGCCATCAAGCAGCGGCAACTTCTGATCAACAGCCTCCGCATGCGGCCAGACCGGATCATCGTGGGAGAGGTCCGCGGCGAGGAAGCGCTGGACATGCTGCAGGCTATGAACACGGGCCACGATGGTTCGCTCACCACGGTCCACGCCAACACCCCGAGGGACGCCGTTGCCCGGTTGGAGACCATGGCGCTGATGGCAAACCTGAATCTCCCAGAGAAGGCGCTGCGTCAGCAGATTGCGTCAGCCGTGGCGATGGTGGTGCAAGTATCGCGCATGAGCGACGGGACTCGAAGGGTGACTCACCTTACAGAAATCACGGGTATGGACGAAGATGTGGTTAGCATGCAGGATATCTTCGTCTTTGAGAAACAGGGCATCGCGCCCAACGGCCGGGTCATTGGGACGTTCAGTGCCACCGGCATACGGCCGAAGTTCGCCGAAAAACTCAAGGCCTCGGGCATCGCTGTGCCCGCTGCTCTTTTCGAACATATGGCTCAAGTCTAGATGATCGAGGGCTCACTATGTCTCCCGTGATTCTGTTCATCCTGCTGCTGCTCCTTTGCTTTGGGGTGATGGTGTGGGTGCTGAAGCCGACTAAGCCAGAAGCTGATGTTCAAAGGCACCTCAGAAACATCGGCAGCATGTATACGCTCGACACCGATGGCACCACGATCCTCAAGCGCGAAGCATTCAGTTCCATCCCGTGGTTGAACACTATCTTGGAGGCGGTCCCGGGCTGCTTCCGGCTACGGCTGTTGATCACCCAGGCTGGTAACAAGTGGACGGTCTCGACCGTGCTGTTCGGGTCGCTACTGGGGGCTTTCCTGACGGTTTGGGTCGGCGGCTTGTTTATCCAGGCCTTTCCTCTGGTTGTGGCCATGGGAGGGGGCGTCGGGTTTGCGCCCTACTTATACCTGCTGGTGAAGAGGGGAGCACGATTCAAGCGTTTCAACACCCTTCTTCCGGAAGCGATTGACCTTATGTCCAGGGCGCTGAAGGCTGGGCATGGCGTGACTTCCGCCATTGAAATGGTTTCACAGGAGATCGCCGATCCTGTCGCTTCGGAATTTCGTATTGTCTTCGAGGAGCAGAACTTGGGACTGCCAATTCGAGAGGCGATCCACAACCTGGCAGAGCGCGTGCCCCTCGAGGACGTTCGTTTCCTAGCGACGGCGATTCTGGTGCAGAAGGAGACCGGGGGAAACTTGGCAGACGTGCTCGACAAGACTTCCGCTGTCATGAGGGAGAGAATCAGGCTCAAGGGTCAGTTGCAGATCTACACGGCGCAGGGCCGGGTAACAGGATGGATACTTTGCTCGCTACCATTCCTTGTATTCTTCGTGCTCAATCTGGTTAACCATGAATACGAAAAGAAACTGTGGACCGACCCCCTCGGGCTACACCTAATCTACGCGGGTCTGATTATGATGGCGATTGGAGTCTTAGTGATCCGCAAGATCGTCGATATCAGGATTTAATCTCATGAACCTTTTAATCGCGGCTCTGGGAATCGTGCTGGTAGTGAGTTTCTTCCTTATATTTCTGCTCCTGGGACGCTCATCCAAGCAGGGTACACTACTGGCTGAGGTTGCGAGCGGCGCGTATCAATCAGGTTCGGAGAATCCTGAGCGCGGGTGGCTCAGTGCCGAGCAGATTGCCCGCCCGCTCGGAAAACTTCGTGGCCTGTTCGGCGGCGGGAAGGACCCCGACCTCGTGCGAGGCCTGATGCTGGCCGGTTACCGAAAGCCGTATCACGCGGACTTCTATGTAGGCGCAAGGTTGCTTCTCCCCGTGCTCGCTGGCCTTGCCGTGGCATTCTGGGTTAAGGAGAACGTCATCCTCTTTTTCATTTTGGCAGTGGTGCTGGCCTTCTTCCTGCCGCAGTTCTGGCTCTCGCATGCTATCAATAAAAGGCGCGAGAACATCAGACTCAGCTTGCCCGACGCTCTGGATCTTCTTGCTATTTGCATGGAAGCGGGTCTGGGCTTAGACCAAGCCCTTCTCAGGGTGGGCCAGGAATTGAAGGTCAGTCATCCACAGTTAAGCGAGGAGTTCCTTCAGATCAATCTCGAGCAACGGGCGGGGCACCCTCGCCTGGGGGCGTGGCGTAATATGGCGGACCGGGTTGCGGTGGAGAGCGTGCGCTCCTTTGTCAATATGCTCGTGCAGACCGAACGGTTCGGCACACCGATCTCGAAGTCTTTGGCTACCTTCTCCGACGCCTTGCGGACCCAAAGAAGGCAGAAGGCAGAAGAGCTCGCCGCCAAGACCACGATCAAGCTGGTACTCCCGCTCGTGCTTCTCATTTTCCCATCCATCTTTATCGTTACAGTGGCTCCTGCAGTCATAACCTTGATGAAGAGCTTCAGCACGATCTTTTGAAGGCGAACACAATGCTTCACCTGAGAGGAGACAAATGGACAACGTTACGCTGATTCGAGTAGTTTCCGGAATATTGGCTGTGGTAGTGCTGGTGATTTTGGTGTATCGGATGAAGAAGAAGGCTCCGCGCTAGTCAAGTGTAGTTTCGACAATTTCGCGTCAGGATGGTATTCTGCATGCGCACAAAGCGCAGTGGTGTGTACGTCTACAACAAAACCAAGGAGGCATTCCTGGCCTTGCGCGTCAAGGTCGCGGATACCGTCCTGGGCCGGCTGGTCGGGCTTCTCGGCACGAGGTCTCTGAAGCCCGAAAGCGGCGTGTGGATTGTGCCTGGCAATTCCATCCATACGATCGGCATGCTTTTTACTATCGACGTGGTGTTCATCGACAAGAACTTCAGGGTCGTGGCGTTGCGTGAATTGGTTCGGCCTTTCTCGATACGATCGCACTTTCGGGCGGAGAGCGTCATCGAGTTGCCTGCACACACAATCTTCAAGAGTCGCACCGAGGTCGGTGACCAACTGCAGATCGAGCGCTACGAGGCCAACCGACCCAGCCAAGTGGTCTCGTCTCGATCAATCTCAGCATCAGTAGGCAAAGACGTACTAGTCTAGAAACGGGTTTGCGAGCGGCCCTCCGCCTAGGTGTGGGATCCCTGCACGTACTGGCAAGCCCTTTCCCGCACGGGCAAAATCGACGGAAACGCTCCCTCGCATGTTTGTGGCGCGGTTTGTGACGTAACTCCCTTGTGATTCACACGGACGGTGAACTGCTCCATGCAGCACTACAGGGAAGAGTGGCGGCTACTGGAGGCAGGTAGAATAACACCAGGAACAGCGGGAAGGGCTACGATCACCCCATAGGCAGATCAATGAGCCGGTCGCTCAAAGGGCCATTTTTCAGGCATTTTGAAATCTACGAGAATACCCGAAAGGGACTGTAGGACGAGAGTTAGGCGAGTCCGGGTGGCCCCGCGGTCAGTCGGATCACATATGTTCACACTTAGCGTCGACGATTACTTTTCTCCGTCCTCGGCATCACTATCTCCTTTGTGTCCACGTGCGAAATCCAAAGCTTCAAGAATCTGAGAGAGACTCGAAGGCATTGACGTTGGAAGGTGCCTCTTCCTGAGCCAAGCCTCTAGCTAGCTCCAGCAGTAGGGCAGCCTCCCTCGCCGTCATCGGCGAGCTTACCTTATGAGATTCAATGTTTGTTGGCACGAGGTTCCTCCTGAGCGGTTGCCTGCCGGGTTCCTCTTATTTGTTTGTGCGTGTCATGGTTCTTCCGATCCTCCCGGCTGCCGACTGTAAAAGTACCAAGCGCGAGGAGCTTTGCATATGATACTTCAGTTCTAAAAACACAACGTCATAAGTTTGCGCAGCCTTTACGACCATCCGCCCGCGGCCATAGTTCTGTTCGTGCAGAGTCAGTTTCGGCAATCTGCAGTTGCCAAAAAGCTTGACAGGTCCCCCGCGTCTTTGGTATAGAAGTATATCCATAGAGATACTGATATTGTTTTACGGCGCGAGGAATTCCCTCGGGGTTCCGTTTTCAGCGAAAAGCACCTATGATAGTCTACTAAGATAATAGGATTACTATAGAGCGCGCATGAGAATATCTAAAAAGGGGCTTTACGCATTGGAAGCAATGATTCACCTGGCAGGCAAAGATCCTGATTCGCCGACGAGCATCCACGATATTGCCGCCGCGGAAAGCATTCCGGCGAAGTTCCTGGAGCTGATTCTGCTCGATCTCAAGAACGCCCGCCTGGTGGAGAGCCAGCGAGGGCAACACGGCGGCTACCGGCTCAGAAGAGCGCCATCAAAAATCTATCTGGGAGAGATCATTCGAACCATTGACGGACCCTTAGCGCCCTTCGGTGACGCGCAAAGACTGAGGCGGCTGGTCAGGCAGGACAAGAAGCACAGCGCCCTTTACCAGGTCTTCCTCGACGTTCGCAATGCCGCTGCTGGAATTCTTGACCACACCTCACTAGCAGATCTCTGTCGAAGCCCACGGGCGGAACGGCAGTGAATCCCCGATATGCCCAAAAGGGCATTCGGTGAAAGCTGAAGCTTTTGTGAGGTACTCATGAGAAACACAGATCCCAAGACATACGAAGATGCGCTCTCCGAGAATGAACGCGAACTGCTGCGCCACCTGATTGATGCCTTGCGAAACCTTCGCTACGGATCCGTGCTTCTCACCGTTCACGAAGGCCAGCTGGTGGAGATCCAGAAGACCGAGAAGATTCGTACGAGACCGGTCAGGTCTCAAACTTAGCTCGATGTTGGCCGAGCCGTCGCAACGGCAGGCCTATTTACGACCCATGCAAACCGACCAGACCACTGGAGGCGCTATGCTCGCAACCCGAAGGAGAACCGGATGGAGCGAACCAAACGCTTTCTATTTGCGCTTGCCCTGGCCGGCCTCAGTACTCTGCCACTCCGTGCCGGGGCCGAAAGGGCCACGGACGCTGAAATCATAAATAACGTTCGCAGGGTGTCGAAGCCCGCGGTCAGCCAGCCCGGAAGCTTGAAGATCACAACCCATGCACAAGTTCACGAGGTTGCGCGCCCAATCCAACCTCTTCATCAGGGATCAACCCGGACCAGGAGGTTGCATAAAGCGCAGTTGGCTGACCGGGGTGTCTCCGAGAGTCCTGGGGGACAGCACCCGAATCGGCGGGCGACGCCAAAGCGAACTTCAACTTCGGACTTAAAAAAGGAAGAAATCGCCCTTCTTAGGGAACACTCACTCGCCAGCAGGAGCAACTGGCAGCTCAACAACAACAGTTTGAGGCCCAACAACGCCAGATCGGCTTATTGCGGTTCCGCTCTGGAAGAACAGAAGACGCTTGTTAGAACGGGCAATACAAGGCTCAGAAGCTGGGCCTGAATTAGGTCCGAGTGTGGGCCAAGTGGCCAGTCTCGTTCCGGCCATCCCCAGTGCAGCTCTTGCGGGTAGTAGTTCCCCGCGCGGCGCCGTGCAGCACTCCCAGGCCGCCCGACCCGGAACCTCAGGAGTCCATGCGATCGTATGTCGAGAGAGTGGACCAGTTAAGCAAGACGATGAACACGACGGTCAGCAGCCTCGCCGGATTCAAGTTCAGCGGTGATTTTCGCCTGCGCTTCGACGCTGCCGCCCGGTCGAGCAACAGCGTTCGCTGGACCGTACCAGAACATCCGGGGGAACTATCGCCTGAGATTCAATCTCGACAAGGCGCTGAACGATCAGTTGAGTTTCCATTTTCAGGTGGGTTCGGGTCCTGGCCAACAACCCCCTAACTTACAACACGGAATTCGGCGGTTTTGCGGCCCGCGGTCCGATCTTCATCGGCGAGGCTTGGGCCAGCTATCATCCCAACCCGAACATCGATTTGGTTGGGGGCCGGTTACCTGAACTTTTCGCCGACGACTCGCGATTCCTTTTCAAGGAAGACATTCGCTTTGACGGCTTTCAGGAGACCTTCAAGATTCCTACGGGGCACAATGCTCTGGGCATCAGTCGCATGGAGCTGCGGGCCGGCCAATATATCCTGACCAATCCCAATGTGCCGGTGCTGCCGTCGGCCAACGGCCTGCACCGCCGCGCCCGCTCAGGTGATTACATCAGCTGCCGGCGACCATCACCACAGCCAGTAACACCTCCGGCAAGTTGCGCCTATCTCAACGCAGGCTATTTATCCGGCCAGAAGATGAGGGATGCCGATCTATTCCACCAGGGCTTCGCTTTCTACGCTGATATCAAGCCTGGCTGGCATCACCAGTTCGCCGGCGACCTGCAGTGGTATCGCAACCAGAACCAGATCGCACTGGCGGCGACGACGGCGGGAGCGCCCGTGGTTGTGGGTGCCGCCTATACGGTACGAGCCGGGTTCCTGCCGATTCCGGGGACCGGCACGGCCACCACGACGCCAGGCGGAGCGATCTTTACCGCGCCAATTTCCAGATCGCCCATCTCAAGTACCGTGTTGGCTACGATGGCTGGAAATTAGGGGATCATGAGATGCCCGCGTATGTCGAGTTCCACGCAGCGCGCAACATGGGCGCAGGCTTCCTGCGCAATGCCTTCGAGGGCCTGGTGAACTTCGGTGAGACGCGAAAGGCAGGGGACGTGCGGTTGCTTTACATATATGCCGTTAAAGAAGGCAACTCCATGATCTCGGAGGTGACCGACGACTATGTGGGAACCAACACCGGGGTCAACATGCGCACCCACGAGATCCGTGTTGACGTGGGCTTAAGCCGGTTTCTCGCCTGGCAGAACCTGTTTTTCATCCAGAACGAAATCAGCGGCAACGATCCTGCGCCGCCACTTCTTTGTTCCGACTTCCGGCGGGCGCGGCTACCCAGTACCGCTTCCAAAGCCAATTGCAGTTCAAGTTCTAGCTTGGGGGCGCGCAAGCGCCCCTCCTTTGGCTGTGGAAATTCGGCGTCCGGCAGATCTGGTAAGAACAATCAAACGAGGAGACTTCATTCCGAATGGCTTCGCTAAAACTCTTCCGGTTTCTCTGCATCGCGTTTCTGGGTTTTGTTGCAGCCGTTTCACCAAGGCTAGCTGCAACGCAAAACGTTACGATTCTCAACGTCTCTTACGACCCGACCCGTGAGCTGTACAAAGACATCAACAAGGCCTTTGCCGAGCGGTGGAAGGGTAAAACGGGACAAACGGTAACGATCAACCAGTCGCACGGCGGGTCGGGAAAGCAGGCACGAGCCGTAATCGATGGCTTGCAGGCAGACGTGGTCACCCTGGGCGCTGGCCTACGATATCGATGAAATTGCCGAACGAGCCGGATTATTGCCCCAGAACTGGCAATCCCGGTTTCCCGACAATAGCTCTCCTTATACTTCGACCATCGTGCTTCTGGTGCGAAAGGGGAATGCCAAGAACATCAAGAATTGGGACGATCTGGTGAGGTCCGGAGTGTCAGTCATTACGCCAAATCCTAAAACCTCGGGCGGCGCGCGTTGGAACTACCTGGCAGCCTGGGGATATGCCCTCCGCAAGAACGGCGGAAACGAGGCCGCCGCCAAGGACTTCGTCAGCCGCCTCTATAAGAACGTTCCGGTGTTGGACAGTGGGGCGCGCGGCGCCACCGACACCTTTGTTCAGCGGGGCATAGGCGATGTCTTGATCGCCTGGGAGAACGAGGCGCTACTGGCCGTGAAGGAATTTGGCGCTGACAAATTCGAAATCGTAGCTCCCTCAGAGAGCATTCTGGCCGAACCACCGGTGAGCTTGGTGGACAAAGTGGTCGACAAGCGAGGGACGCGGCAGGTGGCACAGGCGTATCTGGAGTTTCTTTATTCTGAGCAGGGGCAGGAGATCGCAGCCCGCAACTACTACCGCCCGCGTCTCCAGTCAGTGGCCGCCAAGTACGCGCGGCAGTTTCCCAAGCTGAAGCTGTTCACAGTCAATGAGGTCTTTGGCGGCTGGCAAAAAGCTCAAAAAGCTCATTTTGCCGATGGCGCAATGTTCGACCAAATCTATCAGCCCGGCCAGTGAGAGCGGAGAGCGATGATCCTTAACCTCAAGAAACGGTCGGTTTTGCCGGGTTTTGGCCTGGCACTGGGATGGACCCTGTTCTATCTCTGTCTCATCGTACTCCTTCCCGTTTCGACCATTTTCATTAAGAGTACCTCGTTGACCTGGGCGCACTTTTGGAACGCCGTCACCTCGCCGCGAGCTCTTGCCTCGTACCGGTTGAGCTTTGGGGCGTCTCTGGCGGCAGCCCTGATCAACGCGGTGTTCGGCCTGCTGGTCGCCTGGATCCTCGTGCGCTACCGCTTCCCGTTCCGTCGTCTGGTTGACGGCGTGGTCGACCTGCCGTTCGCGCTTCCCACGGCAGTAGCGGGCATCGTGCTGACCACCCTGTATTCCGAACACGGTTGGGTGGGCAGCCGGCTGGCCAAGTTGGGGATCAAAGTCGCTTACACACCACTCGGAGTGATCGTCGCTCTCACTTTCATAGGCCTGCCGTTTGTGGTACGCACCATACAACCCGTGCTCGAGGATCTGGATGTCGGGATTGAGGAGGCAGCGCACAGTCTGGGAGCGAATCTCTGGCAAACTTTTCGCCGTGTCTTGTTGCCAGAGCTCCTGCCGGCATGGGTCACCGGCTCTACGCTGGCTTTCGCGCGAGCCCTCGGCGAGTACGGCTCAGTGGTCTTCATTGCCGGCAATATGCCGATGCGGACGGAGATCACGCCGTTGCTGATCATGACCAAGCTGGATCAGTTCGACTACGCGGGGGCCAGCGCCATAGCTCTAGTCTTCCTGGTGGTTTCTTTCAGCATACTGCTGCTTGTTAATGCAATGCAGCGGCGAAGAAGTTCGCTACCCGTATTGGAATAGGACTACTCGTATTATGGCCACAACTACGTCTTCTCCACTTCTCGAAGCGCCCCGGGTCGCGCCACACGTCCGGACTGATCCCGCCCTGGTCCGTTGGACGTTGATTGTGATTGGCGGTCTTTTCCTGGCCCTTTTTCTTTTTCTTCCCTTGGCGGCGGTGTTCGCAAATGCTTTCGAAAAGGGTGTCACAGCCTACTTTGCTGCTCTCAAGGAGCCTGAGGCGGCTTCCGCCATCCGGCTGACGCTCTTGGCCTCAGCAATTGCCGTGTGTCTCAATGTGGTTTTTGGCATAGCGGCCGCCTGGCTGATTGCTAAATTCGATTTCGTCGGCAAAAACGTTCTCCTCACTTTGATCGACATTCCTTTCAGCGTTTCGCCGGTTATCTCCGGGATGATCTTCGTGCTGCTCTTTGGTACACAGGGCTTGTTCGGAACCTGGCTGGCGGCGCACTCCATCAGGATTGTCTTCGCCGTGCCGGGCATTATACTGGCAACCACTTTTGTGACCTTTCCCTTCGTTGCGCGCGAGCTGATTCCAGTGATGCAGGCGCTGGGCAGCGAAGAAGAGGAGGCGGCCGTCACTCTCGGGGCGCGCGGCTGGACGATCTTTTTCCGCATTACCCTGCCCAATATCAAGTGGGGTCTTCTCTACGGCATCATTCTCTGCAACGCCAGAGCCATGGGTGAGTTCGGCGCCGTCTCGGTGGTCTCAGGGCATATCCGGGGTCTAACCAACACTATGCCCTTATACATCGAGATTCTCTACAACGACTACCAATTTGTCCCGGCTTTTGCGATTGCCTCACTTCTGACCCTGCTGGCTTTGGTCACGTTGTTGGCAAAGAGCCTGGTGGGATGGAAATCCCGGCGTCAGGTATCGACAAAGCTCGACTTGGCCGCGGAGGAAAGGGTATGAGTATCGAGGCCCGCAGTATCACCAAGCGATTCGGTGAATTTGTGGCTCTAAAGAACGTCAGTCTGCAAATTCCGGCGGGAGAGCTGGTAGCGTTGTTGGGGCCTTCCGGTTCAGGTAAGACCACCCTGCTGAGAATCATTGCCGGGCTGGAGCATCCGGATGCCGGATCGGTCTTCTTTGACGAGGTGGAGACCACCGATCACAGCGTTCAGGAACGTGGGGTGGGCTTTGTCTTCCAGCACTACTCGTTGTTTCGCCATATGACCGTATTCGAGAATGTTGCCTTTGGCTTGGAGGTGAGGCCCCGCCGCGAGAGGCCGCCTGACGAGCAGATTCGTGCTCGGGTAAATGACCTGCTGAAACTCGTCCAGTTGGACTGGCTCGCCACGCGGTACCCGTCGCAACTTTCAGGCGGCCAGCGGCAGCGAGTGGCTCTGGCCAGAGCTCTGGCGGTCGAACCCAAGGTATTGTTGCTCGATGAACCCTTCGGCGCCCTGGACGCCAAGGTACGGCAGGAACTTCGCCGCTGGCTGCGCCGGCTGCACGACGAACTTCACGTCACCAGCCTATTCGTGACTCACGACCAGGAAGAAGCGCTGGAAGTTGCCGACCGCGTGGTAGTGATGAACGAAGGTCGAATCGAGCAGGAGGGTTCGCCCGATGAGGTTTACCATCGACCAGCCAACAGCTTTGTCTACCACTTTCTCGGCAACTTGAACCTGTTTCACGCCCGCATGGAAGGCGACCAGGCCTACATCGGTGAGCCCGCAAACGGGAAAGGGCCGAAGCCTGATGGGACTCCAATGGTCTATGTGCGCCCTCACCTGATGAATATCGAGCGCCAGCCCAGCGACCCGAACCACTATCCGGTCTGGGTCAAACACATCAACTCGGCCGGGCCCGTGGTAAAGGTCGAGCTGGAGACGAGCCGCGGAGACAGCATACACGCCGAGATTTCGCATGAACGCTATGAGGAACTTCAACTCAAGAAGGATGATGCTGTTTTCGTGAGTCCGAAGGACATGAAGATCTTTGGTAATTCCCGGGCAGCGGGAGCAAGTGCGTAGTGGCCCAATGGAGTGAAAGCATGACCAGCAGAACGGTTGCAATCGTCGGCGGCGGTTTAAGCGGCACACTCGTGGCCATGCGTCTTCTGGAGTCGGTTAAGCCGCCCCAGATGATGCGCATCCTCGTCATCGAGCCACGTCCTCAGGTAGGACCGGGCCTCGCCTATTCAACCACTATTCCGGGCACCTGATGAATGTTCGCACCGGCAATCTCGGCTTGATCGATGAAGACCCGGAGCACTTTGTCAACTGGGGCCATGCGTTCCAGTGCACTCGGCTGTCGAACACGATCCCGCAGCAGATCAAGGATCTGCATCGGGCTCTTTTTCGGCATCAGGGTTGCGCGTGTGTGCGGAGCAGAGAGAGAATCGGCTCTCGGAGGTATGGTCCGGCGGCGACAAAGCCGGGCAGAAGAGATGACTCGTTATTGAACGCAAGGTCGGGACTGGAGAGGCTCCTTACGAATCCGCCCGCCGCCTGGACCAGGGCGGCCCCGGCGGCGACGTCCCACTCGTTTTTCGGAGTCAACGTCCAAGTGGCATCCGCCAGACCCGCAGCTACTCGGGCCAGCTTGTAAGCGACAGATCCCATCGGTCTGGTCTGGAAAGCCTCGTTCTCGAAGGGTCGCCATTCGCCACGCCGCACTTCGCTGCGGCTGGCAAGCACCAGGGCTCCATTGAGATCTTTCTTTTGGCCGACTCGGGAAGGCTTGCCGTTATAGGTGATTCCGTGTTCCACGTGGCCGAGGAAAGTCTCCTCCGTCAGCGGATTCAAGATTCCACCTGCTACAACCCGCCCGTCTTCCACGAAGGCTACGGAGACGCACCACTCGGGAATACCGGCTACAAACTCCAGGGTGCCATCAAGAGGATCGACGACCCACACGTGCCGCTTTTCGAGACGCGCAAGATCATCGACGGTCTCCTCGGAAAGCCATCCTTCGCCGTCCCGCAACAGGGCTTTCCGGAGAATCGCGATCGGCTGCACGGTCAGCTTCCGTCACCGGCCCGCGGCCAGCGGACTTCTCATCGGCCCTTACTGGGACCGTAATGAAAGGTGCAATCGCCGCCACTGCAGCTTCGAGTGCGGTTTGGATACGTTCCAGAATTTCAACCGGATTGTGGCTCAAAGTGATGTAGGGGCGACGCTTGGTGGTCGCCCCTTCGTCCTTCCCATGGGTGATGACAAGCATAAGGTCCGTCCTATGAATCGGATTCCAGATTAGCGGACGATGGACTCGTCTTCGCCATCTCCTCCGCTGATGTACCCCATTTGCTCGAGGTGGAGGAAGATCTCCTGGGCAGCCTCTTCCGGAGTGATATCCGTTGTGTCGATCGTGACGTCCGCGTCGGTTGGCACTTCGTAAGGATCGGATACGCCCGTGAACTCCTTCACCAGCCCCGCCCTGGCCTTGGCATAGAGTCCCTTACGATCGCGCTTCTCGCAAGGCTCCAGGGGAGTCGACAGGTAGACGAGAACAAAGCCCCCGAGCGGACGAATCATCGCGCTCACTTCTTTGCGGACCGATTCGTAAGGCGCAATCGGAGCGCAAATGGCAATGCCGCCATTCTTAGTGATCTCCGAGGCAACGAAGCCGATACGGCGGATGTTGAGGTCGCGGTGCTCCTTCGAGAATCCAAGCTCAGACGAGAGTTGTTTGCGCACGATATCGCCGTCAAGCAGGGTCACCGGCCTGCCGCCCATCTCCAGGAACTTGGTGCGCAGCACGTTGGCGATAGTCGATTTGCCCGACCCTGAAAGTCCGGTGAAGAACACAGTGAATCCCTGGCGCTGACGTGGAGGATAGCTGCGTTGCAATTCCTCGGCGACATCCGGGAAAGTAAACCAGGCCGGGATTTCCCGTCCTTCATTAAGGCGCCGCCTCAGCTCGGTGCCCGAGATGTTCAGCGTCCGGGCTCCGGCCGGCACCTCATCTTCGGGCACGTAGCGGTCCTTATCTTCCAGGTAAACCATCATCTGGAAGGGAACCATGGTGACGCCGATCTCATCCTGGTATTTGCGCAGCAGTTCCTGAGCGTCGTAAGGCCCGTAGAATGGCTTACCGTCCGCATCGTTGCCGGGTCCGGCATGGTCGCGTCCGACGATAAAGTGACTGCAGCCATGGTTCTTGCGGATGATCGCGTGCCAGACGGCCTCGCGCGGACCTCCCATGCGCATGGCCAGCGGCAGTAGCGCCAACTTCGCCGTGTCTTTGGGATAACGGTGCAGCAGCGCTTCATAACAGCGCACGCGGACGTAGTACTCCACGTCGCCGGGCTTGGTCATGCCGACTGACGGGTTAATCAGGAGATTGGCTTCTACTTTCTTGGCTGCACGCAGAGTGAGTTCCTGGTGCGCGCGATGCATCGGATTGCGGGTCTGAAAGGCAACAACGCGGCGCCAGCCCAGCCGAACGAACTCGGCGCGGAGCTCGGCAGGAGTAAGCCGCAGCGAGCGGAAGTCGTAATGCGCTGGCGGCTTGGCGCCTTCCAGCCGACCCCCCACGTACCAGGGATGGGATTTCTCGAGCAGATAGGCCACTCCGGGATGAGCCTTGCTCGTGGTCCCAAAAACTGCCTCGCCTTCAGCGCGCCGGTCGGGCTGCCAAACGTCATCCACGTGCATCGCAGCCAGCATGACGCCTTCCGGATCGCGCAGGGCCAGAATCGTGCGACCGGGATCGAGTTTCTTGGCGAAATCCTCGTTGACATCCAAGGTAATGGGAATCGGCCATAGCGCTCCGTCCGCCAATCGCAAGTTCGCGCAAACACCCTCGTAATCTGGGCGCGACATGAAACCGCGAAGAGGAGAGAAGCCTCCCGATAACAGCAGTTCGAGATCGCAAAGCTGCCGCGCAGTCAGGTCCCACGATGGCCATTCGCGCGAAGCCGCCTGCAATTCCTGGAGTTGCTCAGGTGCCGCAAAAAGGTTGACGAGCTTTCCGCCGTGTGGCGGATTAAGATGATCATGCATTCTCTGGTTTTCCCCTTGGTCTTAGCTGGGCCGTTTCCGCTGAAGCTTGCGCAGACTTACCCTATGCTCCGCTGGTCAAAGGCGGAATCAAAGTGTACGGCCGGAATGGCGAACACCATTAGAATAGCACGACTTCCGGTTTACGGCGACCCTTGAGTTACCTGGCAGTCTAAAATCACGCAAGATTCCGCCAAAATCCCGCAGGTTTTCCGCACTCTTTCCGCTGGATACCAAGTCGCAGATTCCGGGTTTGAACAGTGGCGCACGAGGCTCCCTTGGACGCCAGCGTTAACAAATGCTGCACACCTGGTGCCCTTCGTTGCACTGCGGCAATAAAATGATATTCTCGCTCTGCTCGTTAGGGGCCGGATTGGGGATGCTATGTCAACAAATTGCCTTGCGAATTCCGCGATAGAGAACTCGAGAACGGCAGTAATCTCTGTAACGCCCGCCTCCCTGTTCACGAAGGCGATCTTTCTGGGTTGGCTTTTGCTGTTGGCGCCAGCCCTGATCATGGCGCAGACCGATCCCGAAACAGTTGAGCTGATTCTCAAGCAAGAAATCATAGCTCCGCAGGCTGCCGGCTTCGAGCTGCGCAGACTCATTGTGGATCACGTGACGCCGCCTCCGCTTCTCCCAGGCTCGGCGAAGGCCTGGGATGCGGAGCAGGTGCGCCTGCGGCAGCACCTGTTGAACGATGTCGTATTTCACGGCTGGCCTTCTGATTGGGCCAATGGCCAAGCTCGTTTTGAGGACCTCGGTGCCCTGGCGTCAGGTCAGGGTTACAAGGTGAGAAAGCTGCGTTATGAAATCGTTCCCGGCTTCCAGTCTGTAGCCATCTTGTACGAGCCGGAAAAGCTGCAAGCCAGGAATCCGGCCATCCTTAATGTCAACGGACATGAGGAAATTGCGGGGAAATCCGCGGAATACAAGCAAAAGCGATGCATCAACTTTGCCCGGCACGGCATCATCGCGCTCAATCTGGAGTGGCTGGGGTGTGGTGAACTCAGGGTCCCGGGAAACGAGCACTGGTTTGGCGGGCACCTTGATCTCACTGGCGCTAACGAGCTGGGCCTCTTCTTTCTCGAGATGAGAAAAGGATTGGACTATCTTTATGGCCGTCCTGACGTTGATAGAGACCGGTTGGGAATGACCGGACTCTCAGGAGGCGGCTGGCAGACTATCATCTTGAGTTCTCTGGATGAACGGATTACGGTGTCGGTTCCCGTTGCCGGATTTTCTTCCCTCCGCACCCGCGTCGAGGTGCGTAAATACGGCGATCTCGGCGACGTCGAGCAATCGGCGACCGACTTGCTGGCCGGGCAGGAGTACACGCACTTGCTGGCCATGCGCGCGCCACGTCCCACCCTGCTCATCTACAACGACGAAGATAACTGTTGTTTTCGGGCCCCACTCGTGAAGCCTCGCACCTATGACGCGATCAAACCTTTTTTTGCGCTCTATGGCAAGCCCGAGAACCTGCAGTGGCACGAAAACGCGGACCCCGCGAATCACAACTATCAGTCCGACAATCGACAAGCTGCCTACCAATTTTTCAGCGAAAAGTTCGGCCTGCCGGCCTTCGAGAATGAGGCAGGAGTTGCGGGCGAGATCAAAGATTACGACGAACTGGCCGTGGGCTTGCCGGAGCACAATCTTACCTTGCTGGACCTCGCGCGCAAGCTTGGACACGAAATTCGCCGTGAGCCGATCCCAGGGGAGGGAACTGCTCGTGACTCCTGGGCACGTTCTGAGCGGCAGAAGCTCCAGGAAGTAGTCCGCTCGAAGCCCGTGCGGATTGCGTCGACATGGCCGGTGGCGAGTACCAAGAGCAAAGGCCTGGAGACGAAGGCCTATCTGTTCAATATGGATAACGGACTGACGGCAAACGCGGTGTGGCTGAAAGCGATCGACGCTCCTCAGAATGCGCCTGTCACCCTGGTGCTTGCCGATGGGGGCAAGTGGGTTTCGAGCAGGCAAGTCTCTGATCGGGTTAACCGCGGAGAGCAGGTACTTGCCGTCGACCTGCTCTTCACAGGAGACGCCTGGACTGTTCCTGAGCCGTACCTTTACGCTGAGATCCTGCACGGACTCGGCGAACGCCCGCTCGGAATGGAAGCTGCGCAATTGATCGCCATCGCTCAAGCAGCGACCGCTTGGGCGGCGCCGGATTCAGGGCTGCGCCTCGAGGTCAGTGGCATTCGCAATCAGGTTGTCGCGCTGGTGGCCGCCGCCCTTCAGCCTCAACTCTTCTCGTCGATTCGCGTCCATGAGGGAATGCGGACTCTCGGCTTTCTGCTTGATGCACCGGTCCCCTATTCGAAGGCGCCCGAGCTTTTTTGTCTGGACCTCTACAAATACTTCGATCTTGACCAGCTCGCAGCCATGGCCGGAAGCACGAGTGTCACTTTGGTGCGCCAGGTAGAGCCTGATGAATACAAGGAGACGACGGCTCCACGCTAAGACAGATTTACAAGCCTGCCCGCAGAGCAGTCTAAAAATGTAACTCTTGGGTAGTGACTCATTCAAATTGAGTCACTACCAACTTTTGGGTGCAGTTGCAAAAAGATGTCATGCGGAACTACGATCCCAACGACAATCTGAAGGTCACGTTTACCAGCCCGAACGGCGGCATTCGGTTTGAGGGCGGCCCGAGCGAGGGATTGTCTTTTTGACAGGCTCTCATTCGCGTGCCATAATAGATTATTCTGCCAACTAAGGGGACTTTATGGTGTTAATCAACAGGAAACTCACGGTTATTCTGGGACTTATCGCCTTGGGAGTGACCGGAACCGTTTGGGGTCAGGAACACGAATCGACTGCGGCCGCCTCCGGGGACTCTGCCGTCGCCGACCACGCTACCGCCTACTACCATTACATGTTGGCGCGGCGTTACAAGGAATTGGCGGGCACCCAGAATCGTCTGGATTACGTGGACAAAGCCGTGTCGGAATATAGGGCGGCGATTGCCGCTGATCCCAATTCCCTGTTCCTGCGCGTCGAACTCGCTGAGCTTTACGCCCGGACCAGTAAGGTTAGCGAAGCCATCAAGGAAGCCGACGCGGTTTTGCAGATTAACCCCAACCAGATCGAGGCGCACCGGTTGCTGGCAGAGATCTACTTCCACAACCTGGCCGACAATGAGTCGAGTCAGGCCACTAAGGAAAACCTGGAGAAAGCCATCCACCACTTGGAAGCTGTAACCCACATTGACCCTAAGGATTCTGCTTCCCTGGTGCTCCTCGGGCGGCTTTACAAAGCCGATAATCAGCCCGCCAAGGCTGAAGAGACCTTCAAGCGGGTGCTTCAGGCCGAGCCTGACTCCCGCACCGCTCTCGCCAGTCTGGCGCAGGTTTATTTTGATCAGGGCGACTACAAACAATCCATCGAGCTGATCAAGAGGATACCTGATGACGATTTGGACGTTGCCTCGCTGGGTCTGCTTGGCTCTAATTTCTCTCAGATTCACGACTACGACAATGCCGCCCGGGCCTATGAAAGGGCGCTCAAGCAGGACTCCGATAACGAGGAGATCCGGCGAGCCTACGCAGAAGCCCTGGCGAATATGGGGAAGACCGCCGAAGCCCGGGTGGAACTGGAGAAGGTCCTTAAAGCTCAACCGGATGATGCTTTTTCCTACCTTCGGCTGGGCCGCCTGGATCGTGAAACCGGCAAATTCGACCAGGCGCGGCAGGAGTTGGGGAAGGCCAAGTCACTGGCACCAGACAATCCGGAAGTTTCCTACGAGCAGGTTTTGCTGGAAGAAGCCCTGGGAAACGATGATAAGGCTATCGAACTCCTCCAAGCGATGCTTCAGCGAAACCAGAAACCAAGCGAGCAGCCCAGCGCCGCCGACGCCAACAATAGGGCTATCTTCCTGGAGCGCCTAGGATTGATTTACAGAACTCAGGAGAAATACGACCAAGCTATCGATGCCTTCAAGCAAATCGTCAATTTGGGTAAGGACCAAGCGCCACGTGGCGAGGGTCTGATCATCGAGACCCTAAGGCTTGAGGGGCAGCCTGATAAGGCACTCAAAGAGGCCCAGACCGCACTGAAACAATATCCTAACGATCGTTCGCTGATCATGTTGAGTGCCACCATCATGGGCGAAGAGGGCAAGGTGGAGGCGTCGATCGCGCAGCTGAAGACGCTCCTTAAGGGCGGTGCAGAGGATGCGGAGATCTACCGCGCTATTGCGCAAGTGAACTCTCAGGCCAAACGATTTCCCGACGCCGAGGCCGCCGCCCGCAAGTCTCTTGAGGTGGCCCCCACTCCTGATGGCCAGGAGTATGGACATTTCCTCTTGGGATCGATCTACGAGAGGGAAAAGCAGTATGATCGGGCCGAGGAAGAATTCAAGCAGGTGCTCGTGACCGACCCCACTAATGCGCCAGCGTCAAACTATCTCGGATACATGCTGGCTGACCGCGGGATCCGCTTGGACGAGTCCATCGGCTACATTCAGAAGGCACTTCAACTGGATCCGAATAATGGAGCCTACTTGGACAGTCTGGGCTGGGCCTACTACAAAATGCACCGGCTTGATCTTGCTCAACAGCAGCTCGAAAAGGCAGTGCGGCTCATTTCGAGCGATCCCACCATACACGAGCATTTGGGCAGCATTTACCTGGAGCAAGGAAAGAAGCGCGAAGCGGCGGAGCAGTGGGAACATGCGCTTCGCGATTGGCCCCATGCCACCAGCAGCGACTTTGATGCCGCGGAAGCAGCGCGCCTTAAGAAGCAGCTTGAAGATCTAAAGTAGGTGCGGAAATAGAGCAAGATCTCAATAAGTCAGTATTTCAGTGACACAGGGTCTCGTGAAAGGCTCGATCCAGCTGCCTTTCGGGACGAACATACACGGGTACGGGCGTACTGAACGCTGAGAAAAACTCCCCTTGATGCCCACCGCGCGCCTGCGAGCTTTTGCCAAAATCAATCTTGGCTTAAGGGTCCTCAACAAGCGGTCCGACGGGTATCACGAGATCCGGACGATTTACCAGACCATTGCCCTCCACGACCGTCTGCAGATCTCGATCGACAAATCACGCTCCCCTAAGTCCTTGCCCGTCAGCTTAACCTGCAATACTCCCGAGCTTCCCCTGAACACGGAGAATCTCGTTTTCAGAGCAGCCGCGTTGTGGAGGAAGGCCTGTAAGTTCCGCGGTCAAATCACGATCCATTTGGAAAAATGTATTCCGACAGGCGCAGGCTTGGGAGGAGGCAGTTCGGATGCGGCCGCGACGTTGCTGGGCCTCGAAAGCCTCGCCGCAGGCCGTATGGACCCAGTGACGCTATACCGGCTTGCCTGCGAGCTGGGTTCCGACGTTCCGCTGTTTCTGGTCGGCGGCCGCGTGATCGGATGTGGACGCGGCGAAGAGGTTTATCCGCTGGAGGATCTGCCGGTACGGCCTTGCCTGATTATCTTTCCCGGATTCTCAGTTGCGACAGCCGAAGCCTATCGGGTGTTAGGTGAATCATTTTCCGCTCGATTGAGTTTTCCGTTGACAAAGATCGACGCTGTAACCCACACTAAGAGTTTCGGCGCGTGGCCACCCCCTCCCCTAGGTCCTGGACCCCAGGATCGCTGGGTACCGGCCGAAAACGATTTTGAGAGATTCGTTTTCGCGAGGTGGCCGGAGCTGGCTAAGCTAAAACGCCAGCTTCTCCGGGCTGGAGCCGAAATAGCTTCCTTGACGGGTAGTGGTTCCGCCGTCTACGCTATTTTTGCCTCTGCTCGGGAACTCACCCAAGCTCTCAATACCGCGCTGGTAATACCGGATGGCTGGGAGATCTTCCGGACCCGCACGGTTCCGCGCCGCGAATATAAACGATTGTTCCTGGTGAAATGACAGGGCGGGCTTTTGAAGAATCGCTGGGAGGTCGTCCAGTGGTAGGACACATGCCTTTGGAGCATGGAACCCTGGTTCGAGTCCAGGCCTCCCAGCCAGATATTCGACCGGCAGATCGCTCGCAAATTCGGCGGACTCAACAAGATGTGAAGCTCCTACCCTAAGGCTTGAATTGAAGATGACCAGCACTATGGGAAAGCTGAAAGTGTTCTCCGGCAACGCTCACAAAGCGCTCGCCAAGGATATCTGTCATTATCTTGAAATCGAGCTCGGCGATGCTCAGGTTGACAGATTCCCGGACGGCGAGATCCGCTTGCAGATCCTGGAGAACGTTCGTGGGACCGACGTTTTCGTAATTCAGCCGACGTGCACTCCGGTAAACGACAACCTGATGGAGTTGCTGATCATGATGGACGCATTCCGTCGATCTTCGGCGGATCGCATTACCGCGGTGATGCCCTATTATGGATACGCGCGCCAGGATCGTAAGGATCGCCCTCGCGTTCCTATCTCAGCGAAGCTGGTGGCCGACCTGCTCACCTCAGCCGGAGCGAACCGAGTACTAGCGCTCGACTTGCACGCCGGGCAGATTCAGGGATACTTCAACATCCCAGTGGATCACCTCTACGCCACACCGGTGACGGTAGAATACTTCCGCGAGCTCGAGCTCGAGGATATTACCGTGGTCTCACCCGACACTGGTGGCGTGGAACGAGCCCGCGCTTTCGCCAAGAGGCTGCAGGCGCCCCTGGCAATCATCGACAAGCGCCGCGAGGATGCGCACACCGTGGAAGTAGTGAACGTGATCGGCGACATCAAGGGCCGTACTTGCCTGATTGTGGATGACATGATCGATACAGGGGGAACCCTGACACGCGGCGCGATGACTTTGATGGAGAAGGGCGCCCGTCAAGTTTACGCCTGCTGCGTACACGGCGTATTTGCTGGAGACGCGGTGTGCAGAGTGGAAGCCTCGCCCCTGCTGCAGGTAGTAGCGACCGATTCCATTCCGCTTTGTTCAAAAGCCCAGCAATGCGGCCGCATCAAGGTGCTAAGCGTCGCTAAACTGCTGGCGGAGGCAATAAGGTCGATTCACGATGAAACCTCGGTAAGCCGGTTGTTCATATGACCCTTCTCTGCTAAGGGCCGGAGGTCGACGGGCACGTTGAGGGAGGTTCAAGTTATTGAGGGGACGGTTGCCTTCCGTGTTCGACTGTCGAGTTTCTTACTTTCTAATGGAGCATCCATTTTATGAGCCAAACCGCGAACAAGAGTATTGAAGCGGAGCCACGCGAAGTCTTCGGCAAGAACGCTGCTCGGCGTATTCGGCGTGGCGGTCGCATCCCCGCCGTCCTGTACGGCGGCGGCGGTCCACCGATTTCGCTCGACGTCGATCCCCGAGGAATTGTCCAAATCCTCCATTCGGAGGCGGGGCGCAACGCTCTTTTCACCCTGGAGATGAAGGGGAAGGCTCCGGCGCGCGTAATGCTGCGCGACTGGTTGGTGGACCCGGTGAAGGGACAACTCTTGCACGTCGATATGGTGCGAATCGCCAAGGACGCGCTTCTCACCGTGGAGGTTCCCATTCACCTGGAGGGAGAGGCCAAGGGTGTAAAGGTCCAGGGCGGCATTCTCGAATTCGTCACTCGCGAACTGGAAGTGGAATGTCTCCCGGAGGACATTCCCGATCACGTCAGCATCGACATCACCGAATTGATGCTCGGCCGCAACCTTCGTGTTGCCGAGCTACCGGTTGGCCCCAAGGTGAAGGTGCTTACCGATCCCGCCCGAGTGGTCGCTCACGTGGTGGCGATCAAGGTGGTCGAGGAGAAGCCCGCCGAGGAACTGGCTGTGGAGGCGACTCCAGCCGAGCCCGAAGTGATCAAGAAGGGCAAGGCCGAAGAGGAAGGCGAAGCTGCCGAGGAGAAGGGCGAAAAGAAGGCCGAGAAGAAGCCGGAGAAGAAGGAAGGGAAGAAATAAAGCAGTTCTTAATTCTCAGTCAGCAGTGATCAGGCTGGCGCTTCCCAACCTGGCAAAGTGGGAACTGAGAACCGAGATCAGGACACTACTAGTAGCTGAAGACTGTGAAACTGATTGTAGGGCTCGGCAATCCGGGCTATGAGTATCACCTGTCGCCCCACAACCTGGGTTTCATGGTGCTAGACTTGCTGGCCGAGGGCTGGGGGACGGAAATCACACGGCCCGAGGCACAATCGTTGACGGGGAGGGCGCAATTCGCGGGCCATGACCTGCTACTGGCTAAGCCGCAGACCTACATGAATCTGAGCGGGCCAGCGGTCGCGAGGTTACTAAAGAAATATGAGCTGGCGGTAACGGATCTGATCGTGGTTTTCGATGAGGCCGACCTCCCGTTTGGCTCGATTCGCATCCGGCCGCAGGGGAGCGCGGGGACGCACAACGGGTTCAAATCGGTGGTTGGCGCGCTCCAGGACGATGGGTTCGTACGACTGCGGATGGGCATCAAGCCCGACCATCCGATCGGCAACCTTGCGGCTTATGTGCTGCGGCCCTTTCGCAAGGCAGACCTGGAAGGTGTGGCTGACCTGACCGGACGTGCCGCTGCCGCCGTCGAGGTCATTGTGCAAGAGGGAGTCGAAAAAGCGATGAACCGCTTCAACCGGCGCGATCAGGAAGCGGCGGAGAGCGGTCAGACGTCTGAGAAGTGAGGATGAATGCGTAAATACGAAATAATGTTTATTGTGCGTCCTGATGTGGTGGAGGACGACATCGATAAGCTGATTACCCAGATGCAGGGTGTGACCACCGGCCATGGCGGTACAATCGAGAAAGTGGAAAAGATGGGCCGCCGCCGGTTGGCTTATCATATCGGCCGCCACAAGGAAGGCTTTTACGTGCTCTT
Source organism: uncultured Acidobacteriota bacterium (assembly GCA_963803295.1). Classification (GTDB taxonomy): domain Bacteria; phylum Acidobacteriota; class Terriglobia; order UBA7540; family UBA7540; genus CAWDMC01. The sequence continues at coordinate 53,591 of CAWDMC010000002.1, forward strand.
TGTGATTGAGGGCACCGGAGACACGGTCAAGGAATTCGAGCGCCGCCTCAAAGTGACGGATCTTGTGATCAAGATGCTCACCGTCCGCACCGATGAGGAGATCAAGCGGGCGGAGAAATTCAAGGAGCTGCGCGCGAAACAGCGGGCGAAGAAGCAGCGCTCGCGCCAAGGCGCTCAACCGCAACCGGCGGCCGAAGCGCCGGCATCTTAGAAACACTGACGAGTCCGAACTACGCGGCAGGTGGCACATCCGCTGCCCCGAATGAGGTCGGCGCGCTCGATGGTCACTTGTCACTCCGGCCACTCATCACTTGTCGTCGTGATCGTTTTTTCTAGCGCGGTGACGGTCGTTTTTGCTTGTTGCATTTCGTCGTCACTGTTCTCAAGGAGTACCCGACTATGGCAACTTCAAGACAAGGCCCCAAGGATCGCCCCAGAAGGGAAGGCGGGGGCCAAGGACCTAAGAAGCAGTACTTTCGCCGGCGCAAGGTCTGTAAGTTCTGCGAGGAAAAGATCGACGTCGTGGACTACAAAGACGTGAAGCTCCTCGGACAATTCATTTCCGAGCGGGGCAAGATCCTGCCACGCCGCCTTACCGGGACCTGTGCGAAGCACCAGCACCTGGTGACCGACGGGATCCGGCGTTCGCGCAACATTGCGCTGCTGCCGTTCGCCTCGGAGAGATAAGCCGGACAATCGCGGCAGCCCGCGATTAGGGTGCGAACCGCCACAGACGATGTGATTCGCCGCTCGGGCCTCGCGTTTCCGCTAAAGGACCGCGTAAAACGGACCATGCCAAGGAGTTCTCTATGGAAGTGATTCTTCTCGAGGATATTGAAAAGCTCGGCCATCGTGGCCAGATGGTCAAAGTGGCTGATGGCTACGCGCGTAATTTTCTGCTGCCGAAAAAGATGGCCGTGGGCGCTACCCTCCAAAACAAGAAATGGGTGGAGCAGCAGCGAGTGAGATTCCTCAAGCTCGAGGCTAAGGAACGTGGCGACGCGCAGGACTTGGCCACGCTGCTTCAGGACGTGGGCCTTAAGTTCGTTCGCAAAGCGGGCGAGCAGGGCAACCTATTTGGTTCGGTGACCGCCATCGACGTAGCCGAAGGCTTGATCAAACAGGGATACCACATCGACCGGCGTAAGATCCAGTTGGACACGCCGCTCAAGGTGGTGGGCGACTACGAGGTTCCGATTAAGTTGCATCGCGATGTCATTGGCAAGGTTAAGGTAAAGATCGAACCAGAAGGTGGAGTGCGTCCGGCCCTCAAGCAGGAGCCAGCCCCCGAGGGTTCATCTGCCCCGTCCGCTCCGCCGGCAGAGGAATCACCCGCACCCTGAAGGCCGCAATCTTGAGACAGATACCTCCTGGCCATGTAGGAAGTCCCTTCGGATAGCTACGGTTGCTGGTGCAGCCGTGGCTTTTTTCGTCGCTCGCATGGCTGCCCCATCGCTGATCTTTCATTTTCAACTTTCAGCTTCCCTGACTTTTCAAAAACTGAGAACGGCGCAATCCCCGCGAACTGATGCGAGTGTTATAATCTCCCTTCCGGATCCCTTCTTCTCTCACGGATTCCATGCCGATCACTCCGATGGAAAGGTCACTCCCGCAAAACCTCGAGGCGGAGCGCGCCCTTCTGGGCTCGATTCTGCTTGATAACAGCGCCCTCGATCCGGCGCTCGAAAAACTCGTCAAAGAGGACTTCTTCGCCGAGGCGCATTCAGTAATCTACGAAAAGATGTTGGCGTTGTTCGACAAGACGCGGACCATCGATCTGGTGACCCTCTCAGAAGAGCTTACCAATGATGGGATGCTGGAAAAGGCAGGAGGTGCTACCTATCTCGCCTCGCTGGTGGACGGCGTTCCCTTCGGCACGACGGCCAATGTGGCCGAGTATTGCCGGATCGTCAAAGACAAAGCCATCGTGCGGCAGTTGATCAACGCCTCCAATAATGTCATCACGCGCTGTCTCGATGGCAGTGAGGATCCGGTCGCCCTTATCGATCTGGCGCAAAGCCAAATGATCGACATTGCCGCTGACAAAGTACAGTCAGGCTTTCATCGCGTCAGGGAGATCGTCGATAAGAGCTTTGGCAGTCTGGACGTGCTCTTTGACCGAGGCAAGAGCGTAACCGGGGTTGAGACTGGCTTCAAAGATCTCGATGACATGACGTCAGGGTTGCAGCCGGGTGAGTTGATTATCATCGCCGCCCGCCCGTCGCTGGGAAAGACAGCCTTGGCGCTGAACATCGCCGCTCACGCTGCTCTTGAGGGCAGAGTGGTGGGGGTATTTTCGCTTGAAATGAGCAAGGAGTCGCTCCTCATCCGCCTGCTGTGCTCGGAAGCGCGCATCAACAGCCATCGGTTGCGCACCGGCTTGGCCAATCACGATGACTGGCAGAAGATGTCACGAGCGCTGGGTCGTCTCGCCGAAGCGGCGCTCTATATCGACGACACCCCGTCGCTGAATATCATGCAGATCCGGGCCAAGGCGCGCCGTCTCCAAGCCGAACGCAAGCGTCTTGACCTGCTCATTGTCGATTACCTGCAGCTTATTACCGGACACACCCGCTTTGAGAACCGCACCCAGGAAGTCAGCTATATCTCGCGTAGTCTCAAAGGCATTGCCAAGGAGCTGAACGCGCCTGTGCTGGCCCTTTCGCAGTTGAGCCGTGCCCCTGAGGCCGGCAAGGGGCGCGAGCCCCAGCTCTCCGATCTGCGCGACTCGGGATCGATCGAGCAGGATGCCGACGTGGTGGTTTTCATCCACCGCGGTGTTCCTTTAGGTGACGGCACAGGATTCGATGAGCAAGGGGTGATCACTGAACTGAATGTCAGCAAGCAACGCAACGGTCCGACCGGCCCCATCAAACTGGTTTTCTTGAAGCCGTATACCCGCTTTGAGAACATGGCGCATGAAGGCGAGGGGCCGGAGTAGGAGGCAACAGGCAGCCTGTTCCCGGCGCCGAAATCGCCGGTGAGGACACCGGCGCTACAGGCGCATTAGCGGTCAGGCGGCGCTGCTCTTCGCCTCCTGGCTTCTGCGACTGACATATTTCTCTCGACAACCACACTTTATGGACTCGAATCCCGATAAACTTCTGCGTCCGACCTGGGCGGAGATCTCTCTTTCGGCCCTGCGTCGGAATTATGAACGGGTCCGCGCTTTGGCCGGAGCACGGCAGGTAATGGCGGTGGTGAAGGCTGACGCCTACGGTCATGGCGCTGTTGCAGTTGCGAAGTGGCTTTCCTCATGCGGTGTGGACTGGTTTGGTGTGGCTACCGCGGAAGAAGGGGTGGAACTGCGCAACGCCGGCATCACCCAACCCATCCTGCTGCTAGGCGGCCTCTACATGAGTGACCCCGTGGCCCTGATCGAGTACGACCTGGTTCCTTCCGTGTCTTCCACAGCCAGGCTCGACACCTACGCGGAGTGCGCGCGCCGTTACGAGCGTCCCATCGCTTTTCATCTCAAAGTGGACACAGGGCTCGGCAGACTGGGCGTCCCACTCGACCATCTGCGCTCGTTTCTCGAACACTACCAGGAAATCGAGGGCCTGAAGCTCGAAGGCGTGTTTACGCACCTCGCTTCCGCCGAGGACCTGCTGGCCCTGCAAACCGAAGAACAACTGGTCCGTTTCCATACCGCGCAGACCCACTTACCTTGGTTCGACCTCGAACCCAAGTGGATCCACATCTCGAACAGCGCCGCGCTGTTGGTACACCCCGATATTCCGGAGAACATGGTGCGAGTGGGCGCGCTTCTCTACGGCTATTGTGTGCCGTTTATCCTGCCGCCGGGACGCCAAGTTCCCGAGTGTCCGGAGTTCGAGCCTGTCCTCAGCCTGAAGTCCCGCGTCGTATATCTTAAGGATGTGCCCAGCGGAACTCCGCTTGGCTATGGGGCGTCGTTCTACACTCGGCGTCCCTCCCGCATCGCCACAGTGCCCGTAGGCTACGCCGACGGCCTCAGCCGCGCGCTTTCGAACCGGGGCCGCGCCATCATTAACGATCAGTACTGCCGCATCGTGGGAAGCATCAGCATGGACCTGACGCTGATGGACGTGACCGACATACCCGGGGTGGCCGTGGGAGATGAAGTGACACTGATTGGCAAGTCGGAAAACTGCTCGATCGATGCGCTCGAGATCGCGCGCGAACTCAATACCGTGCCCTACGAAGTGCTCTGCTCGATCGGCAAGCGCGTCCCACGCCTGTACCAAGAATGAAGTAAGCCCGAGAGGGAGGCTTCAGCCTGCAACTCGACCGTGCCGCCGGGTACTGGTCAGTTTGGAAAGCCAGCCTCCGAGCCCGACGATTCGTCCCGGAACCATCGGGCGCGTATCGCGCAAACGCCGTTTCACGGCAAACTGGATGTTTGGGTAGCCACGGTCGGTGCTGTTCTGACCGTAAGCCCGTTCCTGATGTGGCTGGGCCATGCGCAGCGGGTGTGTCAACCGTGCATCATCTCTGCGGGGACGGGAAAAACCACGGTCAGGAAATCACTGACCGTGGCTACCAGCTCCTAGGAAATGCACGTCGCCTTTCTTCAGTCAATCGCGGATCGCCCTGTCGACGATAGACGAGGCGCAACGCGCCTCCCATTCCAGGTCCGACTTAAGTTCGGGGGTCGGCTACTTCGCCTGCCGCAACGCTTGGTGTAGCACGGATTTGATGTATGTCTGATAAGGCAGGCCCTTCTGGTTCGCCAGCTGACGCGCCAATTCAATATCGTTTTCTGGCAGCCGGATCGAGATGATGCGCGACTTCGAAGCAGCCAGGCGGGCTTTCAGGGTGGCCGGGTCAAGGCGCTTCAGTTTGCCCTTCTTCGCCGCGTCCACAAGATCCTTATCCAGCCGCGCACGGTTCTTGTACCACCACTCGGCCTCTTCGGCCTTAGACTTGAAAGCAGGTATCACACGTTTCTGTTTCATCCGCGGGTCTCCCAATAGAGCTTTCGGTAAGCGCCGCTGGCCGCGTACGCCGTAACGGCCCGGACTTTGCCTTCTCTCGGCGTCCAGATGCCAATCAGTACTCGGCCGGCCTCCGTCTCACCAAGGACCTTGTATCGCTCCTCATCATCTCGCGCCTGATATTCCACATAAACTGGCTCGCGGGTCATGAGCTCCTCAAATTCACCTGGAGTCACGCGATGCCGCTTTAGGTGCCGCGTGTTCTCGGCGTCCCAATCAAATTCGAGGCCGCTCACCTCAGCCATTATGTTGTGACCGTATATACGTTGTCAATATGTTGGAATCCGAGATACATGGAGCGACTAAGTTGTTACGGCGCTCCGGACGCGAACACCCTTGCCCCGGCAGCTTGACCGCCGCTACAGAATACGTCACCGTAATTCCGAACGGAAGTACTAAGCTCTGCCATTTGCAGTAAACAGCTGCGGGAAGACCTTGCGGTAGATTGACATGCCGAGTGCCGCGTCCATGCCCATCGCTTCGAGAGCCGCGATCTCGTCATCGGTAGTAATCCCACCGGCGGCGGTGATGGGCAAGTCTGTATGGGAGCGTAGGCTGCGAAACCAGTCCAGCTTGGTGCCTTCCAGTTTTCCTTCCACATCGATGCAGGTGCAGAGGAACTCCGAGCAATACGGCTCAAGTTGAGGCAGAGCCTCCCCTGAAGTGAGAGGAAGCACCTCGCGCCAGCCGCGGACGGCAACGCGATCTTCCAGGCAATCCACCGCAATCATTATCTTCGAGCGCAGGATCGCATCTAGGAGTGACCGCAAGAAATCCTCGTTGATGCCGCTCGCTGTGAATGCCGAGCTACCCACGATCACCTTGTAGCATCCATCCTCCACCACCTGCCGGGCGCGCTCCACGGTGCGGATGCCGCCACCCACCCGGCAAGGCTTCCGGCGGCAGAGTTCGCGCACAATGTCAGCCTGGGAATCGCGGCCCATGGCGCCATCGAGGTCGATCACCTGGATCTGCGGGAACGCCGCAAACTTCTCGAGGACGGCCAACGGATCAGGCAACTCGAGGGCCTTTCGCTTGCCTTGGACCAGCTGAACCACCTTGCGGTCCATCAAATCGATGCAGGGAATAATCATGACGCTGCTAGCCTAGACCAGCCTTACCGGCACGCCTCGCTCGCTCAGATACTGCTTCAGACTCGCGATCGTGTGCTGGCCATAATGAAAGATGGTGGCCGCCAGAGCCGCGTCAGCCGCGCCCCGCAGGAACACGTCGGCGAAGTGTTGGGGCTCACCGGCGCCACCCGAGGCGATCACGGGAATGTGGAGAGCGCGCGAGATCTCGGGAGTCAGCTCGCAATCGAAGCCTGTCAGGGTTCCGTCGGTATCCATCGAAGTCAGCAGGATCTCGCCCGCGCCCAGCGACTCGACCTGTCGCGCCCACTTTTCCGCATCGATGCCCGTGTCACGCGTACCGCCGTAAGTTACCACATGCCATCGCGCGCCGCTCTCGTCCACCCCGCCGCGTACTCGCCGCGCGTCGATGGCCACTACGATCGCCTGCCGCCCAAAGCGTTCAGCGAGATCACTCACCAGTTCCGGATGCTCAACCGCCGCTGTGTTCACCGTAACCTTATCAGCGCCGGCCGAAAGTAATCGGTGAGCGTCATCCACAGACCGCACGCCACCGCCCACGGCGAGCGGGATGAAAAGCTTCCTAGCCACCTGGCGGACCGTCTGCATCAGTGTAGCCCGCCCTTCGCGAGAAGCCGAGATATCCAGCATCACGAGCTCGTCGGCGCCCTCGCGGTTATACACTTCTGCCAGTTCGCCCGGGTCGCCGGCGTCCCGCAGGTTCACGAATTTGATACCCTTCACTACCCTGCCGTCCTTGCAGTCAAGGCAGGGAATGATTCTCTTCGCGAACATAGCTCTTGTAGGGGCTGGGCTTGCCCTGCCCAAGGGCACCCCAAGGGGTGCCCCTACTCTTGCTCAAGAAAATTCTTGAGGATTCTGAATCCCACTTTACCCGACTTCTCCGGAATGAAACTGGACTGCCCAAACGTTACCCGATTCCACCACCGAGGCCATATCGTTGGCGTATGGCTTGCCCTACCCAAGGGCATCCCAAGGGGTGCCCCTACTCTTGCTCAAGAAAATTCTTGAGGATTCTGAGTCCCAATTTACCCGACTTCTCCGGAATGAAACTGGACTGCCCAAACGTTTCCGGATTCCACCACCGAGGCCATATGGCTTGCCCTGCCCAAGGGCACCCCAAGGGGTGCCCCTACTCTTGCTCAAGAAGATTCTTGAGGATTCTGAATCCCACTTTACCCGACTTCTCCAGAATGAAACTGGACTGCCCAAACGTTACCCGATTCCACCACCGAGGCCATATCGTTGCCGTATGGCTTGCCCTGCCCAAGGGCACCCCAAGGGGTGCCCCTACTCTTGCTCAAGAAGATTCTTGAGGATTCTGAATCCCACTTTACCCGACTTCTCCGGAATGAAACTGGACCGCCCAAACGTTTCCGGATTCCACCACCGAGGCCATATGGCTTGCCCTGCCCAAGGGCACCCCAAGGGGTGCCCTTACTCTTGCTCAAGAAGATTCTTGAGGATTCTGAATCCCACTTTACCCGACTTCTCCGGATGAAACTGGACTGCCCAAACCTTACCCGATTCCACCACCAAGGCCATATCGTTGCCGTATGGCTTGCCCTGCCCAAGGGCACCCCAAGGGGTGCCCTTACTCTTGCTCAAGAAAATTCTTGAGGATTCTGAGTCCCAATTTACCCGACTTTTCCGGATGAAACTGGACCGCCCAAATGTTTCCGGATTCCACTACGGAAGCATACCGCTGCCCGTATTCGGTGACGGCCACGGTTTCAGGCGTGACCGGCCCATAATAGGAATGGCAAAAGTACGCAAAGCTCCGGTCTGCCACACCCTGCAGCAGGCCTGCGGACCGGGTGATCTCGATCTGGCTCCAGCCCAGGTGAGGAACCTTGAAGACGCCCTCAAAACGGGTAACTTGCCCGGCAAGCAACGCCAGGCCCGGGACACCCGGCGCTTCCTCGCTGCCCTCGTAGAGCGCCTGCAATCCGAGGCAGATGCCGAAGAAAGGCTTTCCTCCCAAAATCGCCTTCCGCAGGAGGTCGACTATTCCGCGCTCTCGAAGCGCGCCCATCATCTGGCCAAAATGCCCTTGCCCGGGAAAGACAATTTTGTGGGCGGACTCGAGGCGCTCCGGCCGGCTGACAATCTCGGGCGCGTATCCAAGGTACTCGATTGCCTTTGCGACCGAGCCGACATTACCTGCGCCGTAGTCGAGCAGGGCGATCGTGCCACTCACCGCACTCATAGGAGGCCCTTGGTCGAAGGAAGCTGCTTCTTCAAGCGAGCATCGTAGGAACAGGCATAGCGTAAGGCGCGGGCAAAGGCCTTGAACAGAGCCTCGACCGCGTGGTGACTGGACCGTCCATAAGCTACCTTCAGATGGACATTGGCGGCGGCGCTGGTAGCAAACCCGTGGAAGAAGTCTTCCAGCAGCTCCGTCTGCAGATCTCCTACCAGCCGGGTTTTGATCGGCGCCTTCAACACCAGGTAGGCGCGTCCACTCAGGTCAATTGCCGCCACCGCCAAGGTTTCATCCATCGGCATCACAAAATATCCGGCACGATTGATGCCCTTCTTATTGCCCAACGCCTCGCGCAGCGCCTGGCCCAGAACAATGCCTATGTCCTCCACAGTATGGTGCTGGTCAACGTCGAGATCGCCGTGTACATCGAGTTCCAGATCGAAGCCGCCATGCCGCGTAAACAACTCCAACATGTGGTCGAGAAAGCGGATGCCCGTGTTGATCTTGTACCGACCTTGCCCGTCGAGGTTCAAGCGAAGACGGATTTTGGTCTCGGTGGTGTTACGTTCCAGTCTAGCGATGCGCTGTTTCATGCCGGCATTCCTGTGGATCGGTGGGTAATGAGGTCGCGCCAGGCGTCGTGGCCATCACCCCTTTCGAATAGTCCCTGCAAAGGGTCGAGCGCTTTAGTCAGACGCCGCATCTGAGCATCTGTCCCGATGCTGATACGAAGATATCCTTGCAGTTGCGGGTCGTGACCCCACGTGCGCACCAGGATGCCTTGCTTGCCGAGCCCGCGCGCCACTTCTCCAGCGCCTTTACCCGCGCGCACGAAAACGAAGTTCGCGGCACTCGGCGCAAAGGCGATCCCCCACTCGATGAGTCGACGGCAGAACTTCTCTCGATTGGCCTTTACGGCGGCAGCATAGCGCGTGACGTATCCCTCATGTTTGATCGCTTCCAGAGCGCAGCCGAGAGCGATGACATTGACAGGGAAGACCGCGTGGGCGCGCCGCAACAAAGCGGCCAGCTTGGCGTTAGCGAAGAGAAATCCCAGGCGCAGACCAGCGAGTCCAAAAGCCTTGGAGAACGTCCGCGCCACGATCAGGTTGGGGTACCTGCGAATCCAAGGCAGGATCGACTCACCGCAAAAGTCGTAATAGGCCTCGTCTACCAAGATCGCCGCCTCCGGCGCGCTCCGCAGGAGCCGGCGCAGCTCCTCTTTTGGGATGAGAGTTCCGGTGGGATTGTTGGGGTTGGCGATCGCCACCCAGCGAGTGCGCCGATTGATCGCCTTCAGAATGCGCTCGACCGGCATCTGCAAGTCGCTCGTGTAAGGAACGGTCACAGTCTTGCCGCCCGCGACGCCCTGGAAGAATTCATACATCGAAAACGTCGGAGTGGGAACCGCAAGTTCGTCGCCGGGATCCACAAACGTATCGCAGATCAGCTTGATGGCGTCATCCACACCGTTGGTCATCAGCATTTCGCTGGGCCGTACGCCGAAGTGAGCAGCCAGGGTTTTGCGGCTGACCTCATACTCAGGGTACACTGAGATCCACTCGCGACTGAGCGAGCGCCTGAGAGCGCGAACCACTTCGGGAGCGCAGCCCGTAGTGCTCTCATTGAAATCGAGGCGCAGCTTGCCGGCGCGACCCTCCTTAGGGGGGTGATACTGCGGTATCTGCTCGACCGCTTTGCGGGGTCGGATCATCGTTTCTTCCCTACGTACCAGCTTCAGCTATACCGTCCCCGACGAAGGTCTAGCTTTTCTGGATAACAGCCCTCGCCCTTTGTGGCGGAGAGGGTGGCGCGCAAGCGCCGGGTGAGGGGCTCGAACTGTCGTCGCGCCTGTCAAATTTCAACACGCCCGACCCACCCTGTTGCAGCCGCTGGCCTACTCTTCAAACCGGGCCTCTACGGAGTAGGCATGTGCCGCCAGCCCCTCCGCCCGGGCGAGATTCAGAATCGTCTCACGCAACCGGGACAGACCCGCGCGACTGAGCTTCTGCACCGACAGAGTCTTTACGAAATCCGCCGCGGAGAGACCGCCGCGCAGGCGAGCTACACCTCCCGTCGGCAAAATATGATTAGTCCCCGAGGCGTAATCGCCCGCCGCGACCGGGCTATGATCGCCGAGGAAGATCGATCCGGCGGAGCGCACGTCCTCCAGTCTGCCGGCAGCATCGCCCAGCAAGGTCAGGTGTTCGGGCGCCAACCCGTTTACCAGATCGATCGCCTCGTCGAGGTCGCGAGTAATAATGATCGCACCTTGACGCTGGAGCGCCTTTTGAGCGTTGGCCGCGTTGGACGAATCGCCGCCGTCACGCAGTCGCTTGATCACCCGGTCGATCGCGCCGTGCACACGAAGAGCCAGTTGGCGCGAGGGTGTGATTAGAATGGCGACGGCATCAGGATCGTGTTCCGCCTGGGCAACCAGGTCGGAGGCGATCCAGTGAGGCCGCACGCTTTCGGTGGCGGCCTCTTCACCGTCGCCTGCCACCACCACCAGCTCCGAAGGACCGGCGATGAAATCGATCCCACAGATCCCGGCCACCAGTTTCTTGGCGGCAGCGACATAGCGATTGCCTGGGCCGAGGATCTTGTCAGCACGAGGCACGCTTCGGGTTCCGAAAGCAAAAGCCGCAATGGCCTGGGCGCCGCCCAGACGGTAGATCGTCTTCACTCCCAGGACGTCTGCGGCCACCAGGACAGCTGGAGCCGGTCGCGGCGACGTCACCACGATCTCGCGCACCCCCGCGACCTGAGCCGGAATCACGCTCATCAGCACGGTGGAAGGCAAGGGAAAGCGGCCTCCCGGCACATAGCAAGCTACGCGATCGAGCGGTCGCACGATCTGGCGGATCTCAACTCCGCTGCCGTTCGGAATCCGCCAGGGCCGCGGCAACTGGCGCCTGGCCGACGCCCGAATGTTCCGCGCTGCCACTCGAACGGAGGCAATGAAGCTTTGCGGCACCTTGGCGTAGGCGTCTTCAATCTCCTCAGAAGTGACGGTGAAACCCTGACGCTTCAAGTCCAGATTATCGAACTTGCGGGCGTACCGAATGAGGGCAGCGTCCCCCCGCCAGCGCACATTCTGGAGAATATCCGCCGCTACGCGTTCGGCTTCCTCCAACCGGGCCGCACGACCGCGAGTGAGACGAGCGAGCGACTTGGTATCGCTGCTGCGAATGATCTGCATATTTCTGCGGATTCGTCCTTAACGGGTGATCGTCTTCATTACGGTGGGCAGGCACAAGGCCTGCCCCTACAATACGATCTTATTGAGCGGATATTCCACAATGCCCTGCGCGTTGGCGCCCTTCAGGCGAGGGATAATCTCGCGCGCTGTCTTCTCCTCAATAACGGTATTAACCGCCACCCACTCCGGATCGCTTAAGTGCGAAATAGTCGGCTGCTTGAGGGCAGGCAATACGGAGAGAACCCGCTCGAGATCATCTCGATGTACGTTCAGCATCAGACCGACTTTGCTAGCGGCTTCCATCGCGCCGGCCAGTAGCATTACCAGATTCTGGATCTTGTCTCGTTTCCAAGGGTCCTGCCAGGACCGGTGATTGGCAATGAACTTGGGATTCGACTCGAGGATGGTCTCAACAATGCGCAGTCCGTTGGCTCGCAAGGATGAGCCGGTCTCGGTGACTTCCACGATGGCGTCCGCCAGAACAGGGGGCTTCACCTCCGTGGCGCCCCAGGAGAAATCCACTTTCGCCTTGACGCCGTTCTGGTGAAGATACCGTTCGGTTACTTTCACCAGTTCCGTTGCGATAATCTTGCCCTCCAGGTCCTTCACGCCTTGGATCGGCGAGTCTTCCGGCGCCGCCAGCACCCAGCGCACTTTGCCAAAAGTCTGCTTGGAGTAGATGAGATCGGCCACCTCCTGGACGTCGGCTTGGTTTTCCAAAATCCAGTCGTTGCCGGTTATGCCCGCGTCGAGGACGCCATCCTCAACATAGCGAGCCATCTCCTGGGCGCGAATCAGCATGCATTCCATCTCGGGATCGTCCACGTGCGGGAAATAGGAGCGAGGATTGACAGTAATCTCGTAGCCCGCGCGGCGAAACAGCTGGATCGAGGATTCCTGCAGACTGCCCTTGGGCAATCCCAGCTTCAGCTTCATGTTTGGCTCCCCTGTTCCCCTTTTCCATAGACCTTGGCGGGATCGAACTCTCGCTTAAGAATAATCTCCTCACCCTTCGACGTGAGCTTGCGGAAGAAACACGACTTGTAGCCGAGATGACAGCATCCGGGCCCCGTCAATTCTGCCTGGATCAGCAGCGCATCCTGATCGCAATCCACCCGAATCTCTCCTACCCTCAACTTGTGGCCGGAGGTTTCCCCCTTGGTCCAAAGCTTTCCGCGGCTGCGACTGAAAAAAGTGACGTACCCTGACGTCAAGGTCCGCTCGTACGCTTCCTGGTTCATGAAGCCAAGCATCAAGACCTTGCCACTTCTCTTATCCTGGATGATCGCAGGAACTAAGCCGTTCTCGAACTTCAGGTCCATAACGTGCTCCTGGTCTGCAACACACCGAACTCAAAATCAAAGAGCCCGCCGAGTTTCCCTCCTGGGCATCTCAGCGGGCTCTCGAATCCGTTTCTAACCTTATGTGCGGTTAGGCGAAATCCACGTTTAGGCTCACACCCACTGACACGCCGGCTCTGAATGGCGACGATGGACGTAATGTGCCGGGGTGCAGGTCATGAGCGAAACAATAACGTTACAATGGGAAGGGACAAGGTGTCAACGTCTCCAAACGTAATATTTAAATCGCTTGACAGGAGGGTGCACGGAAGGCAAGGTACCGAGCACCAGCTTCGACGGCTCGGCGGCGCTTCCGCTACCTCAAAGCAGTTTCTCGGAATCCAGTAGCAGTGTCACTGGGCCTTCGTTGACAAGCTCCACTTCCATCATGGCCTGGAATTCACCGGTTGCCACCAGGCATCCTGACCCGCTTGTCAAACCGCGCAAAGCGGCTACGAAGGCTTCATACACTGGCCGCGCGATGTCAGGCGGCGCGGCGCGATCGAAGCTTGGCCGACGGCCTTTGCGGCAATCGCCGTAGAGGGTGAATTGGGAAATGCAGAGGAAGGCGCCGCCTGTTTCGAGCGCCGAGCGATTCATTTTTCCGCGCTCAGGCTCATTCGAATCGGGAAATACCCGCAGGTGCACCACCTTCTCGGCCAAATATCGAGCCGCTTCGGACGTGTCGCCGGAAGAAATGCCCACAAGGACGACCAGTCCGCCCGCGATCCTGCCTAAGACCCGGCCGTTCGCTCGTACCTCTGCCCGCGATACTCGTTGTACGACGGCTCGCATGGGTTTACCCACCTCCCGATCTAAGTCTGGACGACGTCCGCAAAAACCTTTCCGAAGACTGTACTCGATGGGCCCAGGCTACGCCACTTCCAGATCGAGAAGACCTGGGCTATCGGCCTGTGAATTCACCTCAGAGGGAGGGGCCCCGGAGAGGACAAATCCGAGATCTCGAGATTCCGACTAGTGTTGCAAAATGCCACACTTTTTCGATTTCTTGCTTTCACGATCGCGATTTCGTGCCGATAACCGATTGATATTAAGAGAATTAAAAAAAAGTGTCTCATCTGTCTCATCTGTCTCCATTGTCTCATTTTGGCTTGTTACGATGTACTTGTGAGTCAGCAATTAGAAAGTACACACTCCGGACCCCGAGTGATGGCAGAGGGCGAGCCTGCCGACCCGGTAACCTTGCCCACGCAAGGCGGTTCGAACCTCGCGCGTGAGGCGGCCCAGAGGGCTCGGGGTGAGATCCGGGTCCTCGGACACATCTTCGATCGCTGCCACGATTCGATCGTCGCTGCTCGCGCGTTTTTCGCCATTGGCTCCCCCGGCGCGAGAGTTCCGCCGGACTTCTTGGGCGCACTGACCGCCAACGAATCGGCGGGCGCTGTTAATGCCGCCCGATTCGAGCCGGTTGTGTTCGACCGGCTGAAGGCAGTTGCTTCCGGCGAATGCGTGGCTTTTGGGACGATTAACGCGTTGGGCCTCGACCAGGAAGTCCAGGAGATGCTCCGGCCGAAGGCGTGCGACTTCCACGCCCAGTTCCTGACCGGGGAGTTCCTCCAGGCCCAGCGCCCGACCATCGCCGCGATGAACGATGACCTACTGCGCGATCTCGCTACCTCCTGGGGATACACGCAGATCATGGGCTACCACTTGATCGGGCGCCCGGGCACAGTGCGCGACCTGATGGATCCTGCCTATCACTACCGGCTGGCTTTGGATCTGCTTGAGGGATTTGTGCGCCAATATGGGCTCAATCCCGCAAAGCAGTTCGAAGAGATGTTTCGCTGCTGGAACAGCGGACAACCTCATGGCAGGACTTACGACCCGAACTACGTCGGGAACGGACTGAGACGTATGGGGGTGTATCGCGCAGTAATGGCCGAGCGGCGAGCGGCGCCAGCGGCGTCAAAACCCTGATCGTGAGTCCCGCAGACCGATCGGGGAAAGCACAGAGATGATGAAGCTGATTCGAGACGTCTTTTCGGAATCCGACGGAGGGAGCTTCAGCCGCTTGGGTTCATTCATAGCCCTGCTGTTTTCATGCGGCTGGGTTACCTACATCGTCCATAAGACCGGTGCGTTGCCAGGGCTTGAGGGGGTGACGTTCTTCATCGCCACGCTTTACGGACTGGGTAAGGCCGGGCAGACCGTGCAACGCGCGCTCGCCGGCAAGAGTGCGCCGGGGCAGCAGTCCACCCAGCAACCGGCACAGCAGTAATCAGGTCCTTTTCGTGGGAGGTCCGGCAAGAGTAACGTGAGCGGAACATCAACAGATCGCTGGAAGCAAGCACTGGAAGCTCTGGACGAGGGATCGCGCTGGATCCTGCTGGAGATCCCCAAGGCACTCGGGTTGCTGGCGGCCCTTTCGCCCCTGGCCCTGCTCGCGGGATTGTTGGCCCTCGGATTTTGGTGGTTCGAACACAATGCTCAGGTCCGGCGGGACGCCCAGCTCGAACAGGTGCAGAAACAGACAGAAGCTCAGGTTTCGGATCTTCAGAAGTCGGCCGCCCAAGCCATCCGCAGTGCAGCTCAGGGAAGCCAGCGGATCGCCCAACTCGACACGGAGCGGCAGAAGCTCGAACGTGATGCTACAGATCTTCGCCGGAGGCTTGCTGTACTCCAGGGGGAGGAGCAGGCCAAGGTCGCGCAGGTGGCCGCCCTGAGCGCGCCCGACGTGGCGAAGCAGGTGGCCACGCGGCTTGGTCTCGGCCCGGAGGATCTGGGAATCTCCGGCGCCGGGCCAGACGCAAAGCTACCGCCCGGTGCAGCGAGGCTTGCAGGGGGTGCGGCGGCGAGCACCGCATCGACGCTACCTGCGCAATCGGCGCAGGGTAGCGACTCATCCCTGCCGCCGGGGGGAACTCCTCCTCCAGAGCTCCCCTCGGCCTTCAGCTTTGAGCTGACGCCAGCGGCCCTCCGGCGCGTGGACGCAGCCCTGGTCCAGCTCGACGGTTGCCAGCAGCAAGCGACCGTTCGCGATCAGCAGATCTCGGTTTGCCAACAGCAGGCGGTTGCGCAAAACGCCATCATCGGCCAGCAGAAATCGTCCATTGCCGATCTCAACACAGCCGTCGCTGATAAAGACAAGATCATGGCCGTCCGCGAGGCTGCTTACTCCCACGAACTTAAGGCTGCCCGTGGCACCTGGAGCTCGCGCCTGGTACGCACCCTCGAGCATGTCGCGATTGGGGTGGCGATCGGAGTCGCCGTTGTCCACTGAGGGCGCCCAGCAGAAAGCCGAGGCCTGCGATACATGGTGGCGGAATAAATGAGCATGTTGCCAATCGAAATAGGACGCTTCGCACTGTTGTGGGGACCGGGAGTTCTGGTCCTGATGGTTTTCAGCTACGCCTTACTGCGTCTGGCCCAGTACTGGATCGCGAAGAGCATGGATTTCAAGCAGAAGCAACTCGACTCCCTACTGACCCTGGGACGCACCTATTTCGAACAGTTTGTGGCCACCCAGCGCTCACAGGCCGACGCCTTCTCACGCCTCGCTTCGGCCGTGGAGCAGCGCGATTCCCACGAGAGTTTCGAGCACCAAGAGATGCTGATCGCCCTTAAGGCGATCCGCGAACGGTTGACGGGATCAGACCGCGACCCGCCGGAGACGAGCCGGCAACATGCCGAGAGGGAAGAGAGATCATGGTGATCAGCATTCGTCACAAGGAAATCATACGCGGCAAGATCCTCTACTATCTGGCTCTGATCTATCCACGCTCGGCCACTCTGCCCCTGCTGCAAGGCGAACTCGATATCTTCGGTTATCCGGTTCCGCTGGAAGAGTTGAGCTTTCACGTCGCCTACCTCGTGGAGAAAGGGATGGCCGCGGTTGAAGAAGTACGCGGGCCCAATCCCCGGCGCAAGATCACGCTGGTGAAGATTACGGCAAAGGGAATTGATTACTACGACGGCCGACTGCCCCAGGACGAAGGGATTTATCTAGGGCCGCGTATTGAAAAGCACCGGTCGCTGAATTTCTGACACCCAGTTGGGCTCAGAAGTGCGGCCGGCGGTACGTCGCAGAGGGCGCAGTTAGACTCGCCCCAAGCAAGAACACGGAAGGACGGGGTTTCAGCCCCGCCGCTGGGCACAACCAAACTCGCCCGCGTTTGCAGACAGCGCGGTGACGAGCGCCAGCGACACCGACGCGGCGGGGCCGATGCCCCGTCCTTTCAGAACAGAGGGTGAGTTAGCGGTGATTACCGCCAAGCCTCTTAGGGCGACCAAATCATGGCCGCTGAAAGGCAGGGAGGATGCCATGGGTAAGGGGATAAGGCTTCCGGAGAAATTGCGGAGGCTGATGCGGAAGATGCTTCGTGAAGGCGCCTCTTTCGAGGACACGGCCGAGGCAATCAACGAACGCACCGATGAAGCCGTCAGCTTGAAAGCGGTACAGGAGTTCTTTCGCAGTAACCCCCGCGTGCAGCAGGAGCGCATCCGTCACCAACTGGCCGCCGCCCAGGAGCTGAAGCGAGCCCTAAAGCATCCCAGATCGGCCCAGGCGGAGCTGGCGGAGGCCGCGCTGTTTACGGGCCTGATGGCTCTTAGCCGGCGAGGAGTGAGGCTCACGTTTCCTCCGGCCAGCCTTAATACCACGAGGACCATGGAAGGCAACAAGCAGAAGGCCGCAGGCCGGCGGCAGCTCTAGCTAGTGCAAATTTCGTCTTCTCAAATCGCTATGCAACGCGCCAGGCAGAACGTGGGGAGAGTCATGCTGAGATTCCACCTGGGCAAACGATAGCGAATGACCGACGAGGAACCACTGATAACTGACTACGGAGTCGATAAATGGCACTTATTCATGAAGTTCAGAACGAGTCGCAGCGCGGGCTTATTCTGAGCATTCTCGTTGATTGGAAGCTGGAGTGGATGCCCTTCAGCGAACTGCGCGTCCAGATTCTGCGGCGCTCCGGGTACGCGCTGACCGACAAGGAACTTCAGTTTCACCTTAACTACCTCGCCGCCCGCGACTATATCGAGTCGCGGCGGCTGCGCGCCGGGCGAGCGGATCTCGAATTGACCACGGTCCGGGCGACCGCCAAGGGGCTGGATTTGAGGGAAGGCCGAATCGAGCCCGATCCGGGTGTGGCGCTGTAGCGCCGGTGTCCCCACCGGCGCTTTCGGCGCTAGTTGGGGGATCGGGTCGGGGCGGATTGGACGAGGTAGCGCCGGTGTCCCCACCGGCGTTCTCGGCGCTGGGACGGCACCGCTACAGGATTGCGCGTCACTAGGATTTGTAATGCTCAGGTAGGTGACAACGGATGGCGGAAGGAAAGAACAGGAACGGAAGGAATAACGGTTCCACCAAGGCCCGGCAGAACAGGAAAGGGGAGGCTGGCGAAAAAATCAGCACTCTGGTAATGGCGTGGGCTGTGGAGAAGCGCGACGAGCTGGTTAAAGAAGCCATCGAAGACCCCGCGAGCGACGCCGGCCAGATGATCCATGTGCTCCTGTTAAACGCCATCATCGATCAGAGGGCCAATATTTCGGAGCTGACTCTGGGCAAGTTGCTCGAAGAGCAACGCCGCTATCGGGAACTGATGGCCAGAACCTCGCAATGGAAGCGAGAGCACGAACACGACAAGCAGCGTCTTAAGCTGGTCAAGCTCAAGATCCAGGAAGCCACGCTCAAGCTTGAGGGGCTCCGGAAGAATCACCGCCCGGCGAGGCTGGTGGACTTTAAAAGCATTTTGAGCACTATTTCAGCGGCCATCGGCCTGGGCGAACCGCTCGCGCCGAGGGTAGAAGAGGCGCCAGCAGGGTAGTGTCCGGCAGGCCGCGCAGATTGGCACGAGCGACTCGCGGGCGTAAGCAAGAGGAAATGAAAAGCAGGATGCAATGCGTAAGACTGAGGTAACGCCATCGCAAGTGGTTCTCACGGGATTGCCGCGCGAGTTCCGCGGTCAAACCGTGCTACGCCCATATCAGAAGCGCTGGACCAATGACCCGGCGCGTTTTGCGGTAGCGGTGAAATCGGCGCAGATCGGTTTCTCCACGGCGACGGCAGCCTGGGCGGTGGAGCGCTGCCTGAGGATGCCACGCCGCACCGTGGTTTTTCTCTCGCGTTCGGAACGGCAGTCGCGGGAGTTAGCCGAAAAGGCCAAGATGTGGCTCGACGGCTACCGGGGAGTGCTGGGTGACTATTGTCCCGGCCAGAAGTTCGAGGGAGCGGCGCTGCAACACGAGATCCGCTTTCCCAACCAGTCGCGGATCATCGTGCTGGCCGCCAATCCCGATACCGCGCGGGGCTACACGGGCGACGTGGTGCTCGATGAGTTCGCCTTCCACCAGGACTCGCAGGCGATTTTCACGGCCGTCTACCGGCAGGTCTCGCTCGGCTACGACATGCGAGTGCTTTCCACTCCGAACGGGCCGCAGGGCAAGTTCTACGAATTGGCCAAGTCGCTCGGCCTCGATCAGGGAGTTCGTCCAATGAGGCAGCCCGTGAAAATCGGCTCCGGGGATTGTGGTCACGAAGTTCGGGAAACAGAACACAACGGGACTCCCGACCTAGTTAAAAATCACGCTTCACAGCCCGAGCCCCGAAATGCGAATCCTTGGAGCGGCCACTGGGTTGACGTGCACCTGGCGGTTGAAGAGGGATGCCCGCTCGAGCCACCGATGGTGAAGGCGGGTTGCGATGAAGAAACTTGGCTACAGGAGTATTGCTGCCAGTTTGTCTCGCAAGGCTCCACCTGGATCACGCCCGAACTTTATCAGCGCTCGGTTTCAGCGGAAGCCACCTTGGAACTGCCTTTCCAGCTCGGGCGGCAATCTCTCGATGACGAAATCGAGCCGACCCTTTACGCCGGCTGGGATATCGCTCGCAATCACGATCTCTCGGTGATCTGGCTGATCGAGACGGTCGGCGATGTGAGCTGGACACGTGGGGTTCTGCAAATGCGCAACGTGCCCACGCCGGAGCAAGTGCGGGAGGCTCGCTCGGTGATGCCGTTTGTGCGACGCATGGAGATTGACAAGGGCGGAATGGGGTTGGCGATATACGAGGCCCTGGCCTGCGAGTTCCCCGATCGCGTTGAAGGCGTCCACTTCACCAGCGCCAGGAAAGAGGCGATGGCGGTGCTGGCCAAGCGCCGGATGGAAGAAGGCCGAATCCGCCTGCCCGACGATGACGCCATTCGGCAATCGTTCCGCTCGGTACAGAAGACGGTCAACATTCTCGGTCAAGCGCGTTTTGACGCCGAACACGATTCGAAGTTCGGCCATGCCGATCATTGGTGGGCGTTCTGTCTGGCGGAGGCGGCGGCAGCGGCGCAGAAGCCTACGGCCCACCTGGCGCGAGTCGGTGGACTGATCGGCCGGCCTCATTCAGCAGGAATGATCGAGTTGCCGCTGTGAGAAGTTACTCGGTTGTTCGGCGAGCCGCCATGAGCTACCGGGCTCGAACCCGTGACTGGCAACCGGGTTGCGGCGCGACTGAAGAGATGGTTCTTATGAGTGTCCGAACACAACAACAATGGAGGTGTCGCATGCTAGGTAGCGTGGTTCTTCCTTTGGCTCTGAATCGTCTGGTTCAGGGCGTGATTCTAGGCGGCCCGGGTTTTGGGGTGGTCGAAGGGAATACGATCTTTCGGCATCCCTATCTGGCCATAGGACTGGTTTGCCTCGAAGTGGGGGCTCTTCTGATGGTATCGGTAGGATTTCTCTTTCTCGCCTGGAGGATCTCCTGGGGCGTTCAGCAGTTCATCACTACCTGCCGCCAGCGTCAGAAGACAGAAGCACGGCTGGTGGACATGTTTCGCGATTACGTGGAAGTGCAGCGGGCTACAAACGAACAACTCTGGTCTGCCTCCGCTGCGCTCTCTCCCTGCTAAGCGGCGGCGAGAGGACTAACCGGCTTGGGTGGAGAGTGACATCAACCGCAGAGAATGCCGTTTCCGCGTTCTCTGCGGTGAGATGCACCAAAAACGACACTCGTCACGAGGCGCTCGGCTATGAGCCAGTTTGCTTCACTGCTGATCCTGCTGGGTATTCTGGTGTCCTTGGGATTCTTGGCAAGCGCGGCAGCGTTCTTGATTCTGGTGTGGAGGCTCTCGTGGAGTCTTCAGGGTTACGTGGCCACGGAGCTACAGCGGTCTAAATATGAGGAAAGGATCGTTGCCATGCTTCACGACTATATCGAGACGCAGCGTCAGACTAACGAGCAGCTTTGGATGGCGCTGCAGGTGCACGCGGACCGACTCAACCGCTGGCGCGAAAGTTTGGGAGTTCGGGGCTGACTGTCGCTCAAGTGGATAGGAGGCGCATGGATAACGGGCGAATAAGCAGGGTATGAATTCGTTTACGCAAGAGATCCGAGACGAGATCATCCGCGGGGTGATCCTGTGCGTTCTGATAAAGCACCAACTCGATTGGGTAACCTTCCAAAGCTTGCGGGTGCAAGTTCAGCGAGGTCAAGGTTACGCCGTGGAACACGATGAGTTGAAGTTCCACCTCGCCTATCTGGGCGACTCGGCGCGTGCCTATATCGAAAACAAACCGTTGCGCGCGGGCCGCGGGGGGACGGAGTTTTCCTTGGTACGGGCGACGGCCAAGGCTGTGGACTTGCGCGATGGCCGTTTGGAGCCGGATCCAGGAGTTGCGTTTTGAGCCTGTACGCGAAGGTGATAAAGGTTGAGTACGACATGTCCAAGCCTAAAGCGGCCAGGCGGACTCCGGAGTCCGCGAAACGAGGGTCGGGGTCTGTCCGATCTCGCTCCAAGCATAAGTCGCGCCGGAGGCTGCTAGGCTTTTTGAATAGCCTCTGGGAAAGGGCAAAACGAGCTACCCCGGTCTTCGACGCCCCATGCCGGGCGGCGGCCCGGAACTTCTCGAAATCGCGTTCGGAGATCAGGTCTCTGGTGGCAAAGATGAAAGCTAATCCAGGGCGCCACGTCACCATGGCAGCGGAAACCTGGATGTTTTATCGGTCTTTCGGTCGCTCCCCTAAATCCAGAGACTGAGGTACCGATGGTTGGCATGAACGTAAATTCTCACAAACACGGTGATAGCGGTAAGCCCGAGCGCGATCCAGGCATGGCGGAAAGCCTGGCCGATCGTGGAGAACAGGCTGTGGCCCTGGGCGATCGCGAGCTTGGAATTGCTTCCTCGATCTTCGAGGGAGGCGGGGGCCGGGCTACGGCGGGCGGCTCCGCATTTCCAGTTTCAGTTGGAGCGGCGACGAACGTTGTGCCTCAGCCGGTGCCGGGCAGCGCGAGAATTCGGGCAGCACGCGGAGATCTGGCAGCGACTTTCGGTGTATCCGGGACTCCCATTTTGGGAGGATTTCTCCAGGATTTGGGTGAGTACAACCCGGAGATGATGGGGCGCAATGCGCTTTCCATCTACGAGCAGATGCGGCGCGGCGATGCCCAGGTAAGCGCGACGCTCGCTGCCTGCAAGCTGCCGGTGCAATCGGCGAAATGGGAGGTGGCGCCTGGCCTGGACAAATCCGCCCCAGGCTACGGGCCGGCGAAGGAGATTACCGGCTTTGTGCGCGAGAACCTTTTCGGTGGGCTCGAATTCCAGACCTCGACCGGCGGATGGACAAGTCAGAACTGGGCAGACGTAGTGCGGAACGCGCTTCTTATGCTGGATTTTGGCTGCGCCGTGCACGAGGAGGTCTGGCGGGTGGACGGTTCTTGCATTCGCCTGCGGAAGCTCGCTGCGCGCTTACCGCTGACGTTTTACCGATGGCACACGGAGGCTGACGGCGAAACACTGATCGCCCTGGAGCAGTATGGATATCGCGGCGGCCGTTTCCTCAGCACCCTCCTGCCGGCCGACAAGATTTCGCGTTTCACTTATCACCAGGAAAGGGCGAATTTCTGGGGTCTTTCTCTGCAGCGCTCGATGTACCCTCATTGGTATATCAAGAACCGTCTCTACCGGATCGATGCGATCGCCTGCGAACGCAATTCTTTAGGTGTGCCCGTGTGGAGGCTGCCTTCGGGTTTCTCCCGGGAAGACCGCGATGCTGCTTTCAGCTTCGTAACTCAGTTGGCAGCGCACGAGGCGACGGGCGCCGTGGAGCCGCCGGGAGATCCTGCCAGTGGGCTTCGGGTTGTGGGCTACCAGGGCCAGGTCCGCGATTTGATGCCTTCCATTCAGCACCACAACGTCATGATCTCGCGTGCTGCCTTAGCGCTGTTCATGGATCTTGGTACGAGCGAAAGCGGTTCGCGGGCGCTTGGGGAATCTCAGGGCGATTTCTTCATGTTGTCGCTGCAGGCCCTGGCCGACCAGATCGCCTGGGAAATCACAAACACGAGCATCCGGCGGCTGGTGGCGTTCAACTTCGGCGAGAACGCACCCTGCCCGCGTCTGCTTGCGGCTAATGTTCAGTCGCGGGGGCTTGCGGCGCTGGTGGACGCTCTGACGAAGTTCGCCCAGGCCGGCTTGGTGGTATCCGAGGAGAATCTGCGCCGCTTCATCCGGGAGGAGTTGGCCTTGCCAGACGAGAGCACGGAAGGCGTGGTGGCGATACGCAGCGAATCGATCAAAGAAGAAGAAACCTAGGAGAACAGATGAGCGGATGTGACACAGCGACTAGCGTAGCGGCGACGCCTGAAAGAGTACGCCCGGATCAGCGCCGTCGAGTCGCTTCTTCGCCGCGGATCTCGCACTTCGCCACGCTCCTCTCGACGACGATCCCGCCGGTAATGCGCGGCGGGAAAAAGCTATATGAGATTCCCATTGCAGTATCCGGATCGTGGGTAAAGCAGGGGCAACGGTTCGCAATCAGTGAAGACGATCTAGAGACCATGTTGCGTAATTTTAGCAAGCGCAAGAACGAACAGGTGGTGATTGATTACGAGCACGCCAGCGAGACGCCGGAAGTTGCGCGCGGCGGTCCGGTGCCGGCGGCGGGATGGATTCACGATCTACTCATTAACAACCGGAAATCGGATTCGGGGGCTCGAGGAGATTTGAACTCCGAACTCCAGATCCCGAGCGCTGCGCTCAACGCGCTGGTTGAGTGGACAACCGAGGCCGAGAATTTGATCCAGTCGGGGCAGTATCGCTTCTTCTCACCCGCTATCGACTGGAATTGCTGCGACAAGTCAACAGGGGAACCACAGGGCGCAACACTGACTTCCGGGGCGCTGACCAACCATCCCTTTCTTGAAGAACTGCCACCCATCATGCTGACGATCTGACCGATCTTGAAACGGCCAACGGTGTCTTGCCTGCCTCGAATGATAAACAGATGTGGAACCGGGCCGCATCGGTACACACCCTACGTGGTGCGAATGCGGCGCGGGCACGCACTACTGCCACGCCAGCCGGCGAAGGAGGAAGCAACTTGAGAAAGCTGACTGTAATGAAACTCACGGATGGACCACAAGCCGGACACTACGCCGTTCTCGATGGCGAAGAATCCGCTGGCTACCTGGAACAGGCTGATTTCCTGGAGTGCGTGAAGCAATACCTGGCCACTGGCGAACTTGACGACGACATCCGCCAGCGGATCGCCCTGGTCGATCGTCCTCAGACGGAACCCGGGCAAGGGCGCAGCGTGCTATTGCGCGAAGCCGTGAAAGATGGTTGCCTCAACCGCGATAAGGCAACCGTGCTGGCGCGCGAAGGCAAGATCAGCCTGGATGACTACATTGCCGCTCAGGATGCGGAGAAGCGGCTGGACGATGCGGTACGCGCCGGCAAGATTCTTCCTCGCGACCGGGGATTCTTCTTCCGCGATGCCTTGGAGCGTCCGCACGAGTTTTCCGAGTACGTCCGCCATGCGGTTCCCGCTGTTCGTCTGGGGGCAATCGGACTGGCCTCGGCCGGTGAAGTCAGCGTAGATGATGAGGTTCGCGTACGAGCCCAACAAGCGATGCGCGAAGACAATCTCAGTTACTCGAAGGCTCTGCGCAAAGTTTTTGCGAGCGACCGCGAGCTCGAGCAACGCTACCACGCCGCACACCGTCGCGAAGTAGGTCCAACCGAGAGTGTGGGGGCTGAATTGACACCCACTTCAGGAATTACGCAGTAGCAGCGCTAGCGATCAGCCGCTTGGCGGCGAGCTTCGGCTCGACGCAGTAAGACCGGCTGATAACTGAAGATCCGCAGCCCAGAGGAGACACAAAAGATGGCAGGCATCAATGGATTGACGCTCGGATTCCGGTCTGACGCCAATGTCAGAGTCCACAAGTTCACAGTTATGGTGAAGTCCTCCGCCAACACCTCGACTCAGAAGGCGCAATACGCAGCGGCCCCGGCGGCGCAGAACGCCTCCGGGATTCTTGGAGTGCTCACCGAACACTTTGTTGAACCAAACTACTTTGTGCCTCAGGGGACCAACCCTACAAACGTGACGGGCACCACGCCCACGCTCTATAGCCTGACGAATCGTGCCCTGACCCTGCAAGTCAACGGCGTGGCCCGCTGCATCGCGGCAGGGGCCATTAATCAAGGTGACATGCTGATTGTTGCCGACGCCTATGGACGCGTACAGAGCCTGAGTTCATCAGGGATCGCGGCCGGCACCACGACTTATGGCGTGGGCATCGCCCAGCATAACGTGTCCAGTCCTAACGATATCGTTCAAGTGCGTTTGGAGTTCAACCAGGCGAAAGTGTAGCGGCGCGGGTCGAGTGGCAAGCGACGAGCCTTGTCACTCCCCGAATCGCCGGAGCGGCTGGTGTGGACCTGCGAGTCTGGTGCAGGAGACCAGCGGAAGCCGTGCGGCCCCGGAAAGGACGGGGTGGCCGTCGGTGGATTGCTTGAGTTGCTCGGCGGCGCCCGAGCACCCGTCCCAGGCAAGGACTTGTTACTCGTCACTGGTCCCTTGCCGACTGGATCTGAAATGCCCGATATCTCTTTACAGTACCTCGACCAGCCGCTCAGCAACGTGAGCATTGGCTATCAAAACGACGATTATCTGGCCGACAAGTTATTTCCCATCTTGCCCGTAAAGAAGCAGTCCGGACGATACTGGGTGTACGGAAAAGAGAAGTTCCGGCAGTATGAGACCATCCGCCACGCCGGAGCTGAAGCGAGAGAGATCGCACCGTGGAGCCTCTCCAATAATGCGTACTTCTGTGACGATCATAGCCTCAAAGACAAAATTGCCGACGAGGAGCGTGCCAATTCCGACGGCGCCGAGCTCGAGATCTCGACCACCGAGAACCTGACGGATTCCATCCTGTTGGACCTCGAAATCCGGGTGGCCAATCTGGTTCTGAGCGGCCCGGTTCCCAATGTCACCCTTTCGGGCACCAGCCAGTGGTCCGACTACGTCAATTCCGATCCGGTAGCGGCTATAGAAGCTCAGAAGACTGCCGTAAAGCAGCAGATCGGCAAAACCCCGGATACGCTTGCGGTCAGCTATCCCGTTTTGGCCGCGCTGCGCCAGCATCCCAAGATCATCGACCGGTTTAAGTACACCCAGGCAGGCGTGCTTGATCTGGTTTCACTTCGGACGGCGTTTAGCGTGGATAACTTCTGGGTTGCCGGTGCAGAGTACGACACTGCAGACGAAGGCCAGTCGCCCTCGCTGAACTTCGTGTGGGGAAAGAACGCGCTGCTGGCCTACGTCCTGCCCGAGCCGCGGCGTAGGGAAGTAACCCTGGGGTACACCTTCCGCTGGTTGTTTGGCGCACCCGAGCTTGGTGGAACTCTGGCGAAACGGTACCGGCTCGAGTCGAAAAGCTCCGACGTGATCGAGGTCCACCGTTACGATGACATTCAATTGGTGGCGCCTTCGGCGGGATTCGTATTTCTTAACGCTATTGCGTAACGGCCTGTTGTAGCGCCGGTGTCCCCACCGGCGTAGCTGCGCTGTCCCTTCGCTCCACTCAGGGCAGGCCCTCAGCGCCGGAAACGCCGGTGAACGCCGGTGGGGACACCGGCGCTACAACATCTATTCTCAGCGGCGAAACGCCGGTGGGGACACCGGCGCTACAGCAGGGCCGAAAACGGCCGGTGGGGAGTGGGGACACCGGCGCTACAGCAGGGGTCAGTTTGTGAAAGGAAGAGCGAGATGCCTCGTTACCAGGTCTTACGTCCGATCGAACACAACGGCTGCCTGTACTTGCCGGACGGATATCAGGCAACCGATGCCGCCCGCAGTGCCGGCAACGGAAGAACCATCCCTACGAACACAACAGGCGTGATTGAACTGACACCTGCGGAGGCCGGAGCGTTCGGCGGTCAGCAACTTCGTCCGGTGGCCGCCAATCCCGGTTATGGTCTGATCCCAATTCCGGAACCAGGCACTGCCACCGAATCCCCTGCGGCCCCGGCGGCAGCGCAGCCTTACCGGCCAGCGCAACCCCGGAGCCGGTCTCGAAGTCCGGTCCTGAGGCGGATTCCGCTACGGGCCCCGCGAAACCTGCAGGCCGGGCCAAGGGCAAGTAAGCGCCGGCTCTCGTCGGTCGAGTTTACGGAGTGTGATGGAAGTATGGCTTATACAACGGTGGACAACGTGGCGGCGATGTTTCCGGGGTTCGTGCGAGGTACTCCTCAGCAGAAGCCGTCGGACATGCTGATCCAGACGTTTATCGACGACGCCGCAGCGGAGATCAACGCCATTATGGTGCGGCGCGGTTTTGTCGCTCCGGGGCTTTCCGCGCCGCAAATCGCCTCATTGCTTTCGCCGGATGCCTTCAACCTCTGCGAGATGATCAATCGCTGTGGCGCCGCCGCGCAATTGGGCCAAACCCTATCCACGTTCGGAACCACCAGTGCAAA
This sequence comes from uncultured Acidobacteriota bacterium, assembly GCA_963803295.1. Taxonomy (GTDB): domain Bacteria; phylum Acidobacteriota; class Terriglobia; order UBA7540; family UBA7540; genus CAWDMC01. Next base: position 81,145 of record CAWDMC010000002.1, read on the forward strand.
TGATCTGACGGCGCGTTTTGATGACAGGTATCAGCGCCTTAAGACCGATCTCGACGCTCGCGACAGCCGGGGCCTGCCCCTTCCTAGCGGACCCTACGACAAGTACTTTGATCCGCTGGCGCGTACTGAAACCGCGCAACCGGGACTGAGGGCCAACGCTGGCGGCGATCAGCCAGAAGCCCAGACGCCTGCCCAGACAGGCAGCAGTCAAGTATTCGGCAAATTCGATAAGCGCGGTACCTGAAGAGGCCGGGCGGACTCTCGCACCGGAGAAGTCCCCGAGCCCGACGAAAGAGACGCGATGTCTTACACTCCCGCTTACAGTGCGACTTTTTCAAAACCACTGCTCAACCAGTTGATCGCGATCATTCAGCGCGATCAGCTGGCGGCGCTCCAGCTGGTAAATCCTTCTCTCGATCCGATCAACGAATTTCACAAAGGTCCTGGCATGCGAGCCGCATTTCCATGGCTTGCACTGGCGGTGGACTCGACAAAATTCGACAACCAGGCACACGGCGCCAGAAAGTCAACAACCCGGATCGTCCTCGCCCTGGATGTCGGCCAGTTCGATCAAGATATGGCTCAAGAGAGCGGCCAGGACTATGCCCGTCTGCTCGACATGGTGATCACAAGCGCCTCGCTAGCGGACTTCACCTCTCCGCTGGCCATTCTGCACCAGACAGTTCCCAGTGGGATCACCACTCCCCCGGTAACGGGCGCCGTGAAGGATGTATTCATCGTGTCGCACAGTTACGGGTTGGTGACACTTAAAGAGGTCCAGACGCCCGTGCTTCGGGTGACTCTCGACCTTCAGTTTGAACTCGAGGAGATCTAAAAGACATTCGAAGGAAATCAACATGACTAGCTTCAGCATCACTGTTCCCGACATCCACCAGGGTCCGGGCTATCTTTGGTACGACGTCCAGGCGCCAGGACCGGGCGGACGCCTTCTCATCGACTCCGATGGAAACCCCGTGAATGGATCGCCGATGCCCATGGGGGCTTCTGACGGGGCGGCAACCTTCAATATGGAAGCGAAGATCGGGGAAATCGGTATCGACCAGGAGACGGCGCCGGTCGGCGCCGTTATGACCGCGGAGAGCGCCTATATCGAAGTTACCCTGAAGGAATCTTCGCTGGCCAAGATCGGCAAGACTCTGGCGCACGCCACTTACTCGAACGGTACCGACACCAGTCTGCCGAGCGGCGCGCAAGCGTACGAACAGCTTACCGTCGGGGGATTGGTTGCAGTTCCGCAGGCCGCCGTAGCCCTTATCTCGCCGCGCCGGGGTTATGTCTCGCCCGGAAAGTTTATGGTTGCCTGCCTGTATTCGAGTTACGCAAAAGACCCTTTTCAAATCGGTTTCACCCGCAGCAAGGAAGCCGTCTACAAAGTGCGCTTCGAGGGTCTGGCGGTCATCTCCCGCGCGCAAGGAGATCGTGTGGCGCAATTCTACCGCCAGGTTTAGGCAATGAGGGGTGAAGGCATGAGTCTGAGTGAGACTTTTGAAGATGAGCGGAACGTGAAAAGCGTGGCCAGCGCCGATGACTTCAGGCGGGCCGTTGATGGCCGCCTGGCGCCGCCCGAGCCAATCTTTTTGCCGAAGCTGGGTAAAGCCGTCTTGCTCCGGAAGCCTCTGCCACTCTGGTTCGTGTTCCGCGGCCGGCTTCCCCAGAGTCTGGCGGTCAGAGCCGTTCCAGCAGCAGCGCTGCACTCGCCGAGTGGAAATCCTGCCGAGGAACTCGTGGCCATGGCCGATTGGATCCTAACCCTTCTTCGGGAGGTTTTTGTCGAACCCCGCGTCTCGATGAACCCGCAGGAGGGTGAGATCTCACCCGATTGGCTCGATCTCGAAGACGTGAACTTCATTATCAGGTGGGCGTATGGCGAGGTTGCTGCCGAGGGAAGTCCGGCTTCCAACGGCAATAGCGACCTCGCGACCTTTCGTGGAGGGTCCGGATCTTCTGTTGCTGGCGCGGGCGGCCGAAACCTGGTCATCGAGACCCAGCGAGCTGATCCAAGCAGAGGGTACAGCGGCCCTTCAGATTGACTTGGCGGCGGCGGTGGTGCTCTGGCAGGAACGTGAAAGGCTGGCTCGGCCGAGAGAATGCGCACAGGGACAAGCAGGCCCGGCACAACAGGCCCGGCACAACAGGTTGGCACAGCAGGCCGGAGAAAAGGCATGGACGGTTCGAAACTCAATCCGGGCAACGCCGCGGGAATGATGGGGGCTCTCTCCACTCAAGATGCGCAGTCACTCCAGAGCCAGCTCAATCAGCAGCTTGAGATCGCCAACCAGGGCATGTCGAATTGGGCTCGAAATTTTACCAGGTACATCTCGACCGCCGAGACAGCCTTGACCGGCTTTCAGCGTTCAACCGATTCTACCTTCACCAGCTTTGCCCAAGGCATGACCAAAAGCGAGGAGCACTCATCCCGTTACGCCTCCACGGTCAGTGACGCCATGGCCAAGTCTCTGCGATCCATTCTGTCTTCCATTTCGAGCGAGTCCGTCGTGCGGGCGCTTTACAACAGCGGCTTGGGCTTCTACTACATGGCCGTTCAGGCTTACAGCCAGGCTGCCCAAGCCTTTGAAGCAGCGGCGATTTTCGGCAGCATTGCGGGAGTGGCCCGCAGTCTGGACGGGGCCATCTCGGGAGGGTCATCGGTCAGCTCCGGTTCGGCAAGCCGCTCCACCTCCCCGACGACGTCTTACGCCCCAACCTCGTCGGCTTCGACCGCTTCCTCCAAGTCCGGCGGAAACGTCACCGTGATGGTCATGGGTGAGCCGCAAGCTGCGGCCTGGCTGACTCGAGTTATCAATACGGGCGTGGAGAAGTACGACCTGCGGCTCCACCGCGAGCCACACCAAGCGCTCGGCTCCGGCCGGACGATGACGGCCTTCACGCGAGATCCTAAGTTTTGGAGCTGACGATTATGGCGAATCCAATGATCGTCTACGACTCTGGCGCCGGCCCCACGACGCTCAATCTCCAGCAACTACCTCGTCACGCGCCTGCATACATGTACGAGGCGATTCGTCACGACAACGTGGCCAGCTCGGGAGTGCGTGAGTCCGTCACCGAGCGCATCGATCGGTTTTTCCAACTCGAAATGGAATACGTTGCCGCCGGACCCGACGTGAGCAACTGGGCGGCGTTCATGCAGTACGCACTGGGCGGAGGCCAATTCAGCTATTACTCCGACAGCGCCGAGACCTCGTTCACCAACTGCTGGCTTGAGGACACTAGCTGGACCGCGGAATACAAATCGGCGGGACAGTACACGTTTAGTTTGAAGTTGCGTCAGGCGGTCATATGAGCGTTACGTGAAAGGCACCCATGATCGTAGGAAATCAAAATTGGCAGCAGGCGCTCAATCAACAGGTAAAGCAACCGCTGTACGTTTTTGAGATTCCGGACTTCGGAATCGTCCTGGCTACCTTCTCGACCGAGTCCGGGAACGTCAATGTGGGCGGCTATTATCCAGGGGACTTCTGGAGCGACCTGAGGCAAACGTTGGCGTGGCTCTACGCCCGCCAGAATGCGCCCATCCGCGGATGGCAGGGTAACGCTCTGCTTACGCCGACGGGCAGCGCCCAGTTTGCCGAGTGCGGAATCGTGTCGACGCCTGACTTTTCCACCTTCCCGCAAATACCGCTAGAGAACATCGTCCTCGATCCTCCGCCCGGCGTTATCGCCGATCTTTCACCCGGACCTGATGGATTTCCCATCAACTTCTCGCCCCAGGCTTTGCCTACCGGCAGCCTCCTGCTGAACACCTTTGAAAACTCTGCGCGGCAGAACCTGACGGGCCGCTGCTTCTCGTTGCTTCAGCCTTTCGGAAACTATCGAGTGGACGTGTTTGCCCGAACGGACGTTTTCTACTACCAAGGAAGTTCGCCCCTTGCCAGCCTTGGGAACGGATCTGCCGCGTGGGGGCCGGTGAGCGTGGGAGAGGGTGTCGTGATGGCTACCCTCTATCCGGCCAGCTTGCCCCAGCCGGCTCCCGGCGCCAGCTTTTCCACTCTGCCGCCACGATGGCTCGCGCACTCGAACCTGGGAGTCGGGAAAGCTCTCAAGGACTACTACGCACGGATCTACAGCAAAACGGACGTTGAGTATTTCGAGGAAGACCGCGTCCCCATCATTGTGCAGGACGCCCATCATGCCCGTTGTGGATCGAGTGCGGTGTCGTCCCCTGGCGTCGCTACCGTGCACTTGGTTTACCAGGACCCGGTTGCCGGGCCAACCGTGGTATTTACTTCGAGGCAGAACCTCGCGGTCTACAAGGACCTGCCACGTTCGTTCGATGTGCCGGCCTCCGATCCTTTTTATGTGCCTGATGTGACCGCAAGCAACGTCGCAGCTTTACAGAATCGCAGCTTCACTTATGATTGCGCCCTGGCCATGATCGCCTATTCGGTTGCCGGCAACTTCGCCGCAGCTTTGAAGATAGGCCGTCAAATTAACGTCTTCCTGGACAATCCCGGCTATCTGGCCTCGCACGTTCTGGAGAACGCTGAAGACGGTTCGATCGGCCGCTGGTCGGCCTCGAGTTCGGGCACGATCGGTAGTCTGAACGATCCCGCCCAGCCGCCCTACGGCGCCGGGCTCGTATTGAAATTTCAGGCTCAAGCAGCAGGAGCTACTTTCACTTACACGGGCTCAGGACTTTCGGACTTCAACGACAGCTACATTCAGTTTCAACACAAGGAGGATGAGTCTGTTTCCTTCTGCTTCAATATTGGAGTGTCGTGCGCCGCCGGAAGCGTCAGCCAGGTGCGTCTGACTTCTGCGCCCACCGCGCCTTCTACATACGATTCTTCGACTAAGGCCATCTCTGTGGCGATTGGTCTTGGCGAGGGACAATACCGCACTACGCTGATCGATCTCAATAGCCTGATCGCGAGGCTCGCCGGCGACACTCTGGAATCCATAAATAGTTTCCAGGTGGTGCTAAGTGCTCCCGGTGACTTGTATTTCGACAATCTCAGCCTCGGAGGGCAGCAACCGGCGAACTCGCTCAGTTTTTCCTACGATATCTATAACGGTCAGGTCGACCAGGCCTATATTCGTACCGGCGCCATGGCCTGGGTGTGCTACGCCTACGCAATCTATATGGCGCTATCGCTCGACTACACTCCGGCGCCGTATCTCGAGCGCATGCTCAATTTCCTGATGTCGCTTCGGTCGAGCGATCCTGACCTGCGCAGCGGCTTACTCTATGCCGGATACGGTCAATATAAAGACCCGGGTTATCAGTGCGTGCCCGGCCTCCAGGATTACGTTTCTACGGAACATAACATCGACGCTTACTTCGCCTTGATCCGGGCCGCGGGCATTCTGCCTGTCGCTGCCACCAGGCTGCTGAAGGAAGGCCTGATCTCGAGCGTTCAGGCGGCCTCTCTGGGCGCTACCGCTTCCGCCGCTTTTGTCACTGCCAGTGGAATCGCCGCTGCTCTCACCACGAACCTTTACATCGCTCCCGGTAATGCCCCCGGCCGTTTCGCTCAGGGCGCGAATTCCACCGGACTTGATACTTCACAAGCCCTGGACGCCTCTGGAACCTGGGCGGCGCTCTTCTGCCACGCCCTGGGCGACGATGCCAAGGCGGCCGAATGCGTGAAGTTCGTTTATCAGAACTTCTATCTGCAGAACCAGCAGATCCTCACTTCGAGCAGCCCATTCTCTTTCAATCTGGCTTACCAGCTGGAGCAGACCTTCTGCGGCTTCAAGGTCTACAACGACAGCTCGGGCGGATACTCAGGATCGCCTGCCGTGGTGTGGCAGGAAGGCACTTGGGGCATGATCACAGCGCTTCTTCGCCTCCACGACGTCGCCAGCGTGTCCTCCTACTTTGCAGGCGTGGAAGGCAGTCTCGACCTCTTTCTCACCAAGCTGATTACGGGCCAGCGGCTTATTCGGGCAGTTACGGGCAACGGTTCGCTGCTTAGTTACACGCTCGCTGCCCGTGGGCTGCCCTACGAGTTTACGGTTTGGCCCAGCGTTGGCTCGACCGCTTGGTTCTGGATCACCGCCATGAATCCCGGCATTTTGCTCAGCACCCAGACTGAGGTCGAAATTTTGCCTTACTTGTCGGTACCTCAAGGGCAAGGCCAATCGGTGAGTGAGCTGGACGGGTCGAGCTCGGTCGGCGCCCTCGAGATCCGGGCTATCGATCCTGCCGCTATCCTGAAGGGGCTGATGGCCCAGGACGATCTGGTGGGCAAGACCGCCACTTTCAAAATGGGCTTTGCAGGGCAGAGCCTGGGAGACTTCGAGACGCTCCATACGGTGCAAATCACTTCGACCGGCTTCACTTCCGATGGCCAGATGACCTTTCAATGCTCCGACCCGCAACGCCTGATGCAGGGCGCCCTTCTGTGGACGAAGGGCGGTCCGGGTTTTTGGTGGCCCGGCATCACGGCCGCAGAACCCCTGAAGGGCCCCGCCCTTGCCCCCAACGCCTTTGCCGTAAGCGATCAGAATCCGCGCTGGGTCCGCGGCAATCCTCTCGACATTTACCTGGCGGCCATGCAAAACGAGCTTGGGGTTGGACAGGATCCCTCGTTGCCCGTCCCCGCCTGGAGCTTGTACCTGCCAGGCCACGACTGCACGCTGATTAACCCCAACCCCTATCTGGACGTCGCCAGTACTCTGGCTCTCCGCGACGGCCCCTTCTCCGGCGACTGGTTCGAGTTCAAGATTACCCGCCCGGTGGAGGGCAAGCAATGGTTGGAAGACCAGATCCTCAAGGTGCTGGGCCTTTATACCGTGGTCCGGCCTAATGGCCAACTCGCCCTCAAATCGATGAAGGTCCCTTTTTCACTTCAGCCGGTGATGGCGCTGAATGAGAGAAACATCGTGGGCCTGCCTTCGATCGACCGGCTCCCGGTCGTCAATGTGGTCACGGTGAGGATGGACGTCAACGACACCGTTTCGGAGACGGCAGGCCGGCAGTACACCAGCGAGGTCACTTTTGTGCAGACCACTTCGGTGGCTCGTTACAAACAGCAGTACCAGCACCAGGTGGAAGCCACGGGACTCAGAGCAGTTTACGGCGGTAATCTCCGGGGATTTCTGTTGGCGGACCGAATATTTCGCCGGCATGCCTTCGGCACGCCACGATACAGGGTAAAAGCGTTCCTTTCTACCCTAGTGGTGGAGGTGGGCGACTACGTCTGGCTGGATCATCCGTTGTTACCCGACTTCGCCCGTGGCACGGTCGGTCTTACTAACGTCGTGTGCCAGGTGGTCGACCGCCAGCCGAATTACGCCGAGGGCTATGTCGAGTTCGAAATGCTGGATATGCGCTTTACCAAATTAACCACACCGTTTGGAATCTCACCACTCTCGGCCAACGTGCCTGTTTATTCCGAGGCAAGCCCTGCCGAGCGGCTCAATTACATGTTTATCGCACTTAACTCAACTGGCGGCCTTAATGCTGACGGCACGCCAGCGAATACGATTCACTAATGCCATGTCGCAATTGACCTTCAGTGCAGTTCCAGGCTTCTTCGATATCTCTGATGCGGTGCTGGCAGGTGGACAGCCCCTCACCGACGACGCGATATTGAAGCTCAGCCACAACGCCAAGTTCGCTGCCGTGCGCACGGAAATTCTGCTGCTGGGTTTCTATCAGCATGGCGACACCGTTCCTGTGCCGGCAAGTCCGGTGGACGGATATCAGTACTCCCGTTCGGAGTGTATGTTTCTCCCGATTCTGGTCTCCAGCCGCTCGCCCGCGGCAGGATTTGTTTCCGGGCAGAAAGTTTTTCCGCCTGTCGCCAGTGCCGATGCCGGCCAGGGAAACCTGGTGATTGTTCCCTACCAGCTCGATATCAATGACGCGACGGGACAACTTACCTGCCAGACGTATTGGTCGGCCAGCGGGACCGAAAACCAGGGGTTGGTGAAGGTGTACGTGATCGCGACACGTTCAAGCGTCAGCGTTAGTGCCTGACTGATGACTTCAGCGGGCTCCATCTGGTTCCAGAGTAGAGCGATGTATGACGGAGCAAACGTCTAACTGTCAGCCTCGGGCGCCGGGGCCACGGCCATGTTGCAGGTGTGGTGAAGCTGGCAGAGGCGCGAGTGCTCTGAAGGAGTGAACTATGACACCAAGACGCGAGAAGATTGAAGTTCCCGTGGCGGGCAGGCTTCCTGCTTCCAAGTTCCGCTTGCTTCAGCTCTGGTGCGACAAGAACCTCAGGAAGCGCTCGGAAGTGGTCGGCATCGTACTCGAGCGGGTTCTCGAAATCTACGAAGAACAGGCCGACGAAGACCAGCCTCTCGAGCACTTTGTGCGCAGGCTGCATCTCGGCAAACATTTTCCGTAGAGCGTGTGTTCGGAATGTACAGGACGTTCAGAATGTAACATACGGCAGAGATGTTAATAACCGAAAGTAGGATATTGACAATCTAAACAACCTAAACCTTTGAGGTTCCCGGCAGCGTTGCTACGATCGCCTCATCAGACAGGGCCAATAGCCCGGTCGGAAGAGGAGGCGAACGACAATGATGCCATGGCCACGTTTGTAATGAATGCCACGGCCGAGGGAACCTCGATCGGATCAGATAGAGGAGGTACCCCGGCCATGAAGGCACTCGGTTTTTGGATTCTCGACGCCAGCGTGCTGTTTAGTCTTTCGCTGCTATACCTGCACCAGGGGTTTCACCGGAAGAACCACTGGTTTACCGTCTGGCTCTTTTCCGGGGTTGTGATGCAGCTCATCGCCGCATGGGGACTGGCGGCGGGCTGGCCCCATTGGATGGGCCACATCAGGGCTGTCCTGGACGCGGTGGTCTACCTGATCACCATCATAACTTTGGTCGACGGCCATCGCCCATCGAGACTGCGTTGTAAACCGCAGCGTGCTGTGGGGACTCGGGTCGATGGTTGCGCTCAATGTTTTTGCGCGCCTGATCTCCGGCAGCGTCGATTGGGCTGTACAGGTTTGGTTGCGCAACATCGCTTTTTTTGGACCGGCGATCTTCCTTCTGATCGCGTTCTCGAACCTGAGACTCGACCGGCTACCGTTGTGGATCAACTCGACCATCGACTTAGTGAGCAATCGAGTTATGGAAGAGCCGGCTCTGGCAGCGGTCTCGGTTTCTGAGGAGCGCCCGATTCGCGGGGGTTGGCGAGGGGACATGCAGTCCGTCAGACGCGGACAGCCGACACCTCCAGGCGGCATGACTCTTGCCTCCCTCGCGACCCCCCAGGTTCATGATCGCCCCCGGCCGCCACGCCCCTGAAGGCGAATTGACATGAGCGTCCGGTCTGTATGGGTGTTGCTGGGGCGTCAAAAAGGCGGAGTGCGTTAGAATAGGCGAAATCGCTCAAGAGAGGTGCCTATGGCGCGCTATCGATTTCGCTGGGTTCAACTGGTAATGGCTGGCGTTCTGATTTCGTTTCCCATGGCCATGGGACGTGCGGCGGAAACAGTGCCGGGATTCCTGGCCTGTGGCACGCAGGCGGACCAGCCGATGAATTTCAACGTCGAGGGGAAGATCACCGAAAAAGGGGATGGAACACTCACGGTGAATTCGGAGGGCAACATGCTGTTCCATCTTCGTTTTGACGGCAAGACTCAAATCAAGAAATCGGATGGCACTCCTGGATCCGCGGAGGATCTTAAGGTCGGGGCAAAAATCAAAGCCTCAGGCGATCTGACCGAGTCCGGCATCGTCAATGCAAGCAAAATCGAGCTGGAATGAATGAAAAGCCAAACCCAGTGTTAGAGCCTGTGTTAGAGCCAGTTTAGAGAGAGTCCAGCCGTGCTGAACTACTCTCCCCAGACCGGAACCTTGCGGCCTTTGCCCTTCTCGATGGCTTGTTTATAAATGTAGCCGGCCGCCGCGACGTCCCATAAGGCAATGCCGGTGGATTTGAACAGAGTGATATCCGCGTCGGCTTGGCGGCCGGGTTTGGCGCCTGCAATAATCTCGCTCAGCTCGGTAACTCCGGACCACCCTCCCGGCATGGCGGCTTCGCCCAGGACCAGGTCGCCGGCTTCCTCTCGCGCCTGCGCAATGCTATCCACGGCGATCACACTCGATCGCGAGAGGGCTGCATCATCGAGTTCGCGCCGGCTCGTCATGTTGGCTCCCACAGCATTGATATGGGTGCCCGGCGCGATCCATTCGCCCTGGAGCACCGGCTGGCGGGCCGCGGTGGCGGTGATCAGAATGTCGCTTGACCGCGCGACCTCTTCTGCGCTTGCCGCCGGACGCACGTCCAAATGCAGCTGGTCGCTCATTGCGCGGCAGAACTCCTGGCGGCGCTGCTCATCGCGCCCGAAGACGCGCACGATTCCGAGCCTCCTTACCACGGCAACGGCCTCGAGTTGGGTGCGCGCCTGCCGGCCGGTGCCGATGACGCCCGCCCGTGAGGCGTCGGACCTGGCCAGGAGCCGGGTAGCAACCCCGCTTGCCGCCCCTGTGCGGATACGTCCAAGATAGTCCGCTTCGATCATGGCGAGAAGGCCGCCGCTGGCGCCATCGTACAGCAGCACCAGGAAGCGGAGGGTCTCGCGCGTCGTCGTATAGATCTTCAGACCCAGGAGGTTCTCACCGGGTAGCCCGGCTGCCATGTAGTGGAGCGCGCAGTGAGGCAGAAAGATCCGCTGGCGGTTGTGGTTGGTTGCCTCGCCACCGTGCTGGGCGTGGAAAGCGGCCTCGACGCGTTCGATCGCCCGAGGCATGGGAAAGAGTTCCTGAACGTCCTGTTCGGTCAGCAGCAGCATATAAACTCCTGGGAGATGATTTCAGAAACTGGCGCGAGGAAGGCCTATCAAGGCGGCGTAGTCATCACGGGCTTCGTTGAGCTGATCCAGGAACGCCTTCTGTTTCCGCGCCAGGCGTGCGGCCTGGCCCGGCGCGCGGGTCACGAAGAAAATCAGCCTCGTACGATGCCGAAGCAGCCAGATAAATCGGACTAACACGGCTCCCGAAAAAGGCAGCGTCACCGCATAATAGCCGGCTCCGGCTCTCCCCAGGAAATGACCGCAGATGCCGATCTGGAAGGCATAGCAGCTGAGCACGATGGCCGCTCGCGCGGTCCAGATTAGACCTTCCGCCTGGCCGGCACGCGGTCTCAGGAAACCCGTGAGCGAAAGCAGTGCCATCACGAGGAGGTGATTTAGCATGCCGTAGAGCGCGATGGGAGCTTCAACCAGCGTCTCGATCCATGCCCCGGCGCGCCGCAGACCGGATTTTACCCAGTCTCCGGTGGTCTCCGCTTCGAGTTCTTCGAGGGCCCGCCTGCGCCGCGCCTCTCGCCACGCTTCCAACGCTTCGCGCAGGGCGACGATCCGTCCAGGATGGATCACGTTGAGCTCCTCAAGCGTCCTTTCGAGGAACCGGCTAAGCCTGAAGCCCTCCACCGATTGCTTCCAATTCGGTGCCTGGGACCATTCCTGGTCGAGCCGCCCGCGAAAAATGGATTCGAGATCCGCCATAAAAGAGCGAAGTTCTCCCGGCTGAAGGCGAAAAGCGTTCTGGCGGCAAGCCTCTTCGAGCGCCAGAGCCAGTGCACGCGTCCTGTTCTCGGGCGCTCCCCCAAGGGCGTGATACTCCACCGCAAACAGTGGAGTGTCGATGCTCATCAGAACTTCCTTCGATCCGGAAGGAGCAACCGGTAAGAACAGGTGCACCGGCAGAATCGGAAGTCCCAGTTGGCCGCCGTGCCGTGATTCCGCCTCCATCGCCAGGGCGGCTGCGAACGTCGCAAACGGAGGAGGTCCAGCCCCGGCGCCTTTGGACGGACGTTCCTGGGGATAGGCGAACGTCATCACCGCGGCGCGATCGGCCAGCGGTGCGGCACAAGGGTCTAACGCAGCCTTCCAGCCGTCGCTGTTGCGTTCGAAAGGGATGATTCCCAACGTGGAAGCCAGCCACTGGCCGAGTCTGCCTCGAATCTGGCTCCGATCGAGAAGGCAGCGAATCGGCTGCTCGAAGGCCGCGATGAGAATCAGCGCATCCAAAAGACTGGCCGGATGATTTACGACAAACAGCGCCGGACAGGAGTCTGGCATCACCTCCACCTTGAGCAAGCGGATCTGGTTGAAAAAAAGCGTGAACCACATTCGCAGCAACCAACGAAGACCGCGATACACTCCCGGAGAGGGATCACGAATCTGGTAAGTCAGAGAGGTATCGACAGTATCGGCCACAGCCTGTTTCCCTTCGATTTCATCAGCGGTGAAGATTATTCTACACTAGGAGTCGGAAATCAGGAGCCAGCGGTTGTAATCTTACTGTAGCGCCGGTGTCCTCACCGGCGTTTTCGGCGCTACAAGTAAGGCCGTCACTATGATTTGTAATACTCAATAGGCTCCCAGCTTCTTACCCGACTCTGGTTTCCAAGGAGACTCCACGAAACTCGATCGCTTAATGATCCCGGGCCCGGCTGGCGACCTCGAGTCGATTCTCGAGTTCGATCCTGCTTCGGAGCCGCCCATGACAGCCCTTGTCTGCCATCCGCATCCGTTATTTGGCGGGACCATGCATACTAAGGCGGTGTTCCGGGCGGCCAAGGCTGCGGTGCACGCGCGAATGCCGGCTTTGCGGTTCAACTTTCGCGGCGTTGGCCTTAGCCAGGGCGAGCACGCGCAGGGGATCGGCGAGCGCGAGGATGTGCGCGCTGCACTGGCGTATCTCGAAAGCCGTTTCCCCGGCCGGCCCGTCTGCCTGATGGGCTTCTCCTTCGGCGCTTGGGTAGGCTTGGCGGTGGGCTCCACCGATCCTCGGGTCGCCTGTCTGGTAGGACTCGGAGTGCCCGTTGGCTCGAGCGATCTCAGTTATCTCACCGGCGTCGACAAACCTAAGCTGATTGTACAGGGAACCCGCGATATCTATGGTCCCCGGCCGCAGGTGGAGGCCCTCTACGCCGCCATGCCCGAGCCCAAGCAGATCCACTGGGTAGAGGGCGCCGATCACTTCTTTACTGGCCGCCTTGAGGAGATGCAGGGGGCGATTCGTGGGTTTCTAGTGAGATTGTTGCAGTAAACGACGCGGATTGGCTGGCGCATACGGGTAGCGCAGACCCGCCCTTTGGGTCTGCGGCTTGTACCTGGTTGTACCTGTGCCGGAGAAAAGCCGCGGACCTAAAGAGCGGTCCGCGCTACTTCTGGTTCGTTACAGTGTTGTTTTGGAATCGGTCTACCAGTTAGCGCGAGAAAGTCTCAGGAGAATCCTATGAAATACGGCCTCACCATACGTCCAGAAGGCGCGTTGGACCTCGTCTCACTCGGAGCGCTCATCCATCGTCTGGACCCGGGGATTATCCCCTTCCGCAAGGCAACGCATTGCGAGATCCACGTGAGTGGAGGCGAGTTTAACGTTGCCGCCAATCTCGCGAACTGCTTTGGAATGTCGACCGGCATTGCCACAGCGATGGTGGATTATCCCCTCGGTGATCTGGTGGCCGAGCGCGTCAGGGCCATGGGCGTAAAGCCTTTCTATAAGCATTTCAAGCACGATGGCGCGACCGGTCCGAACATTGCCACGGTCTATAGCGACCGGGGATTTGGGGTTCGCCCGCCGGTGGTTTTCTACAATCGCGCCAGGGAAGCGGGAGCGCTCTTGAAGGCCGGTGACTTTGATTGGAACGCCATTTTTGCCGGCGGCGTGCGCTGGTTCCACAGCGGCGGGATCTTTGCTGCGCTCTCCCCAACCACGTCGGAGTTGATCATCGAGGCAATGCAGGCGGCGAAGGCGGCCGGGGCCGTCGTCTCCTTTGATCTCAACTACCGCGGCAAATTGTGGAGCTTGTCGGGAGGCGAAGCGCGGGCGGCGGAAGTGATCGGTCGCATCGTTAAGAATGTGGATGTCCTTGTCGGCAATGAAGAGGACCTGCAGAAGGGACTGGGAATTCCCGGTCCCGAAGTGGCAGCCAAATCCAAGCTTGACCCGGCCGCGTTCCTGGCCATGATCAAGGGTGTGGTGGAGCGGCATCCGCAGATCAAAATTGTCGCTACGACTCTGCGTGAAGTGCATTCGGCGAATCGCCACAGTTGGAGCGCGGTGGCCTGGATCGATGGCCAGACTCACGTGGCGCCCACAGCCGAATTGGATGTGCTCGACCGCGTGGGCGGAGGCGATGGTTTCGCCGCAGGATTCTTCTACGGCCTGATGACGGGCGCGGATCCTGCGGAGGCGGTGAAACTCGGCTGGGCGCATGGAGCGCTGATCACTACTTTCCCCGGTGATACCACCATGGCCACACTTGACCAGGTGCGAAGCTTGGCCAAAGGCGTGTCAGCGCGGATCCAGCGGTGATTGAGGGGCTATAGCGCCGGTGTCCCCACCGGCGACTTGCTGTCAGTGGGCTTTTGAAATCGGCCGTCATGTTAAGGCTGAGGCTGTGTCGCGCGTCTGTCGCCTCGGCCAGATCGATTTGGTGGTTAGCGGGCTTACCACCGATGAAACTGCCCACGGTCAGAACAGCACTGACCGTGGCTAACCAGCTGAAGCCGTTAGGTCGGTGGTCCTGACGCCGACCAGAGCACGTGTTGTCGGCCTTTATAGGCCTCCATGACGCCCGATCCGTAGCGGGTACGAGCCGAGACAGGTTCTCTTGTTATTACGGTACGCTCAATTCCCCCTTCGATCGCCTTATTTGTCCCCACCTAAATAACGACTCTCCTGCTCCGAGAACCAGAAATCACGTGAGTAGGTACACCTATGATGCAGCTGGCGATGTGCTTACCGAGGGAGTCCAGAATTGTACTTGGGACGCGGAAGGCAAGCGGTAGCCACGGTCAGCGCCTTTCTGACCGTGGGCTTTTGAATCTTCGTCATGTTACAACAATCTTGCTTTGGATAAGGCGACTGTCACGGCCTCTCCAATTCGGATCGATTGGGTGCGGCTAGCGGAGGCTCACCTCCGATGGAACAGCCCACGGTCAGAACAGCACTGACCGTGGCTACCAAATCGCTTGCGCTATTTCCGTCCCAGAAGCCGTATCCGGGCAACCAGCGCACGGCCGTCAATCGCTGTGTAGGTAAGAAACGTGGGCGAATTAATGTTGTTATCCACCGCAAAGGGATTGTGACGGTTGGTGATGTCGTTGAACCCGGCCCGGAAGGCCCACTGATACCCGAACAGCATGACGCGCCGCTCGAAGGCCAGGTTCAGAGCAAAGTACGTAGGATAGCGGCGTGCCCCCGGTGGCGCCACCAGTTGCTGGTCCTGATTGACGAGTCCAAACGGAAAGCCGTCGCGCCAATCCACCGAATAAGCGACATCCAGAACCTTGCCTAAAGGCAGAAAGCCCCAGGACTGCACTCGATTGGGGGCATCCCAGGGTAGAGGTCCCGCGACCTGGGGGCTGAAGGTCGGGTCTTCGAGACTGAAGTCGAGAACGGCGCTGGAACGAGCCTGGGAGTGCGTGTAGGCGGCGAAAAGCATGTGTCCGCCCCGGAAACTGCGTCGCGCACTGAACATGATGGAGTCGTATTTATTACTCTGGATATTACTGAGCGTGAAATCGCCACTGTAGCAATCCGCGAGCGTGGTGCATGAATTCAAATAGGCCCAGCCATTATGTCCGCGCTTTTGGGTGTACTCCAGCCGTGAATACACCGAGCCCGGAAGCTGGTGCTCGATGCCCAGGCTCCAATTGAGGTAGCCTGCCTGCTTGAGCACTTGCTCATTGAGGGTGAAATGCGTGACCACCGGCGGCCGGGCCAGCGTTTCGCCGCTGGGATCGTAAAAATAGTCGGTGCGCTCGCCGCCTAAGGGCAATGTAGCTAGGCTGAGATTGGTCTGATCGTAGTACCGCCCGATTCCCGCCACGATTTTCGTGTCGCCGCCCCGCAGGAACAGATAGCTCCCGGCTACGCGAGGCGAAACCAGTGTCTGCCGCACGACCTGGTCCCAATCAAGCCTGACACCCGGCTCGATCACCAGCCGCCCGGCGGACCAGTGGTCTTCCGCGTAGAGGCTGCCCTCAACATTGTCACGCTTGAAAGCGTTGGCGCTGGAGAAAGCCACCTGGCGCGAAAGCGTGCGATCTTCACGCAGAATCTCATACGGCCGCCGCTCATAGGACTGTCGATAAACAACGCGGTTGGAATCGCCTCCCACCTTGATCACGTGACGGCCCCAGGCGTCCACGGGGGGCAAGATGAGATTGGCGATAACTTCCAGGCGACGGGAGTGGCCCGCCGCCGATTCGAAGAAGTTCCCGCTGGTCGCCTCGGGCGTGATCACATAGCCGGCAGTGCCGTGGGGAGTCGAGCGAGTATCGAACCAGCTCTGGGCAAGCCCGGTCTCAAACAGCATGCCGCGCCCGAAGAAAGCCTGATCGTGGATGGCAAGAAAAGACGCCGACGAGCGCTGGTTCACCGTGGTGGAAACCGGATCGAACCGGGAAAGGCCGGCGTTCGTGGCGCCGATCTCGTTCGCCAAATAAGTGCCGGTGAGGACGTTAGCGTCCGTCAAGTTGACTTGGGTTTTGGCCAAATTGCCTGCGCGCCAGGAGCTGGACTGGTCCGAGCCGCGCGGCAGCTCCTTAATCACGCTCAGGTCGTACTCGCCCTCGGGCGCCAGGAGAAACCATGCCTTCCGCCGAAGAATGGGGCCAGAGATAGTACCGCGCGGCGTCCAGGTATTGATGTGCAGTCCCCTTCGCGATTGGATCGAGGGCAGGAAATCGGTAGCCGCGAAACGCAGATGATCGTCACCCATTCCGGTGGTAAGCGCGATCACTCCACCCGAACCCTTGCCAAACTCGACCGGATACCGGCTGGCCTGGACCCCGGCCGAACGGATCGCATCGACGTTCAGGCGCATCGTGAACTGTCCGCTGGCTGGTGCATTAATGTTGAAACCATCAAGCGTGTCAAAAGTCTGACGCGAGTAGGAGCCGTCGACATGAAGCTGGCCATTGCCGTCTTGAAGCACACCGGGCAAGAGGGGCAAGGCATAGCGAATGTCGCGCGTGACAGTGTAAGGCAGATCGACGATGTTCTGGCTGGTAAGTTCCTGCTTCGCGGTAGTGTTAGCCGGGTCGATGAGCGGAGGCGAGTAGATGACATTAACATGTTCCACAAGCTCAAGCTGATGGTTGAGAACCAACTCGAGTTTGCCGGGACCAACATCGATATCGGAAAGGCTCAAGACAAAAAAACCCTCCTTCTGCACTCGAACGTTATATCTTGCTGGGTTCAAACCGGATAATTGGCAGTGTCCGGCATAATCCGTCTCAGCCCGCCGAGACGTGCCCGTGGTCGTACCGGTGAGGCTGACCTGGGCTCCCGGAACCGGGACCTGGTTCTCGTCAAGCACGGTGATAAGTAACTCGATTTGCTCGGGGATCGCCGCGCTGCGGGCGGCTAAAGGGGAGCCAGTCGCCAGCATTATCAATGTTATCGAGATCAATGTTACCAGTCCATTCACGGCCATTTGATGGATACAGTCTAACGCAAAGGCAACTTTTTGGAACTTTCTCTGGTTCGGACCCCAATCTGTAACGAGTCACGGTCAAGGAACGTCGAACGAAGGCAGATGGGCGAACCCGAAGATCTAAGTGACGAACTACTGCTTCGCCGAATGCAGGCGGGGGATACGGAGGCCTTCAGCGCGCTTTACCGGCGGCGGCAAGGAGGGGTATACCGGTTCGCCCTGCAGATGAGTGGCAGCTTGACCGTAGCCGAAGAGGTAACCCAGGACGTCTTTCTCGCCTTAATACGTTCAAGCGAGATTTACGACCGCGAGCGTGGTTCGGTAATGGCATTTATCTATGGCATCAGCCGGAACTGCGTGCTGCGGCATCTCGAGCGCAACCGGCGGTACGTCGCCTATGAAGATGACGACGGCGAGTCAGACGGTAACGGGTTCACCGGAGCTGACTCGCGAGCAAGCGATCCGTTGGACGACCTCACTCGTGCGGAGAGTATTCTGCGGCTGAGACAGGCTGTGCTGAGTTTGCCAGCCAAGTACCGGGAAGTGGTCGTGCTCTGTGATCTTGAGGAGCTCTCCTACGAGGAGGTGGCGAGGTCGCTCGGATGTGCGTTGGGCAGCGTCCGATCTCGCCTGCATCGCGCCAGGTCACTGCTGCTGAGAAAGTTGAACGCCGCAGCCCAAGGGGATTCAAGCGTACTGAGGGCGGCGTCCAGAGGAGCGGCCCTATGAATTGCCGTGAGTTTGACGATGTTGTATACGCTCTGGCAGAGCCGCAGAATCAGGCCGGTGGGACGGGGGATCCAGACGAATTTCTGGATGACGCAACTTGGCGGGAAGCTGTGGGTCACGCGGAATCGTGCCCGTCATGCGCGCGTCTCTTGACGGACGCCCATTCCTTGCGGGCCGGACTCGCGGCGATGGGCGCGGCCGGGAGGGCCATTGAGGCTCCGGCACGGATCGAGTCGTTCCTGGTGGGCGAGTTCGCGAAGCAGCAGACCGCCGCGCCGGTACGAGCTTGGTTAGGCAGTCCTCCCGGAATGCGCCGCACACGCTGGGTTCGATGGAACTGGGCGATGGCGGCGCTGACTGTGATCGCGCTGCTTCTATTCGCGGGCTGGCAGGCCTGGAACACCTGGAACAGGCTCCGGCCGTCAGCGGATTCGCAGGTGCGGTCGAGTGCTCACCGCGAAGCTACGGCGACCGTGAAGACCTCAAGCTCCGAAGCACCGCGCCAACAGCCAGTACCTGGAAGGCATCGCAGCCTGCGATCGCTTGACAGAAAGGCTAGTTCGATCACCGAGCCCTCGGCTGCTGCCGAGTATGCCACCGCCTTTCTTCCCTTGGAGTATGACGGTGACCTCGATGATTTGAGTCACGCCGATCTGGTGCGGGTGGAACTGCCGCCATCAGCCCTTGCCTACTTTGGCTTGGGTATCGGCGACGACCCTACCGGTACGGTGACGGCGGAGCTCTTGGTCAGTCAGGATGGAACGCCACAGGCCGTCCGCTTTCTGCGCTGATCAGCTTCTTTCGCTGCCAGTCGCGATTGGAGATCCGCGGCAGAAAGCGGGAGCGGAAATATTGCGGAAAACCTGCGGAAAAAGTGCGGAAATCGTGCGGAATTGAGAGGAGAAGCAAAGATGGCAAAAAGTCTCATAGCGCTGCGCATTGTATTATCGATCTTGATGGTAGCAGGTGTCGCTGCTGCGCAAGACACACTTCCGGGACCTCCGGCGCCCCGATTCGGCATTCGCTTCTGGTACGAAGAGGCCTTGGGCGGGAAGGTCGTTACGGGACAGCCCTTTTCGGCGACCTCGGTGACGGAGCGTATCCAGGTGTTAGCCGATGGCAACAAGATCGACCAGTCCAGCACGGCGAAAGAGTATCGCGACAGCGAGGGACGAACCCGCCGCGAGCGTGCGTCGGAGCCGCTGGGACCCTGGGGGTCCGGGAAGGTCCAGCTTCCGGCAATCTCGCTGAACGATCCGGTTGCAGGCGTGGGTTATTTGCTGGATTCCACTAACAAGGTTGCTTTCAAACACCCTCTGCGAGGTCCGGCGGAATTCAATGTCGGTTACGGCAAAATGGGCGCGATGTCCGCCTCAACAGGCGGAGTAGCCGGAGTAATGGTTGGAGGCGCGGAGGAGGGAGAGAAGAAGACGGAAGATCTTGGCATGCAAGTAATCCAGGGTGTGAGCGCCCAAGGCACTCGCACCACAATTACTATTCCGGCGGGGACAATTGGCAATCAACAGCCCATCGTGATCGAGGACGAGAAATGGACAGCCCCCGATCTTCAGTTAGTGGTGGCAAGCAAACACAACGATCCCCGATTTGGGGAGGTAGACTTCAGACTTACGAACATCGTTCGTGCCGAACCGGATCCCTCACTGTTTCAGGTTCCTTCGGATTACACGGTCAAAGCGGGTAAAGCATTCTTCCAGTCTAAGGTGAAGTCGCCAGGTGGTGATTAGGGCATTATGATCGCTGCGCAAAATGTGACGGGGAGCGAGGAAAGGCGGTGGCTAAGGCCACCGCACTCCAGGGAGCCCTTGGCGAGTTAGCGATGGTGCCCGCCGCCACCGCCCGAGTGACCACCCCCGCCACCTGAATGACCACCCCCGCCGCCCCCGCCCCGAGAACTACCGCCTCCGCCGCCACCACCCCTATATCCCCCGCCTCCGCCGCCACCCCGAGGGGCGCTGAAACCTCCGCCTCCACTGTTTCCTCTGGGTGCGCTATAGCTTCCACCTGAATTACTGCGAGGCGCACCATAGCCACCAAAGCTGCCCCGGGGCGCACTGTAGCTCGGATTCACACGCGGAGCGCTATAGCCGTAATTCCCGCGCGGGGCCGGCGCACGGTAGCCGCCCGGGTTCCCTCCGTAGGAGGGATTGCGCTCGGTTACGATCGGCCTCTTAAGTTGCAACGGAGGACGGCCTGAGCCTCCCGAAGACCGGCCCCAGCCAGAGTAGCTCCCCTGGTTTCCTGTCCTGGGTTGGGGAGTCGGCCGAGATTGAAACTGCTGCCAGTTCGACTGAGGTCGAGTGGGCGCCTGAGAGTTGCCCGAGGGGGGACGTGGACTATACACTCCGCCACCGTTACCTGTCGGCCGCGACTGACTGGGTGTGGCCATTCTTCCTGGTCCCGCACCCTGGAAGCGACGCCAGCCTCCGCTTTGACCATTCTGGGGGGCTGACGGCCCTGTTTGCGATCTGCCTGTGGGCGACGGCCTGTAAGAACCCTGTTGGTTGGTAGAGGGCGTGCCGCCACCGAATCGCTGCGAGCCGGAGTTCGGCGAAACCCGGCCTTGGTTCGCCGGAGCTCTACGCGTCGGGAAGGGCTGAGCACCACGAACTTGGTTGGTAGCTTGGTTTGGAGTCCGGTTCATCTGAGATTGAGGATTTTGACCTTGTGGTGGGGGAGACCCAAACCGACGCCAGATCTGCCGGCTTTGGGGCTGTCCGGCCGGGCTTTGCGCGGCCGCCTGGCGGCTGGTGTTCGCGCCCGGGGCCATCCCGAATCTCCGACCATTGTTGGCGGCTCCATTGAATCCCGCGTTGGTACTACCGGTCGTGGTGGTAGCGCCCGACCCTAACTTGGCATTGCCTCCGGGAAGCGGAGTGTTGCCTACTTGATTTCGCCCGAACGAACTATTACCTACCTGGTTTCTTGCGGTGTCTGCAAACCCACCGCGGGCACCGTTCGCAGTTATCTGCGGATTCTGCCGGACCATCTGCTGGATCTGCGCCGCACGTTGGTTGAACGGCTCTGTGCTTGCCGTCGGCTGCCTGCGCGTGTAGAACTGTTGTTGGCCGCTGCCCCTTACGTTTCTGGGGATTGCCCCGGCGTTCACCGGTCTCCCACTCGGTGAAAGGCTGGCTCGCGTAGGCACGACGGGCAATCCACCCGCTACCAAACGTCCGTCGCGAAGCCCTGAGGCTCCAGGATGCTGGATCGCACCCCTCAAACTGCCCTGCCCGAAGCGATTCGAATCGACCCGGCTGAACGCCCGCGACACATTTGGATCGCCGCGCTGGAGCGCCTGTAAGTTCGAGAAGGCGCCAGACCGGTTCGAGAGCGGTCCCCTGGCGTTGCCGATGCCGGTGACATTCCGGATTGTGGTCACGTTGCGGACGTCATTGATTCTAGTTATGTTCACCGCGTTATAGTGGTCGTAATAGCCACCCCGGCCCCGCCCGTCATGGTCCCGACCGCCCCGGCCCCAACGGTCACGGTCCCAACCGCCATGCCCCCATCGGCCTCCGTACCAGGGAACAAAGCAATCGCCAGGGCCAATCGGCAGCCATCCGTAGGAGCCGAATCCAAAGCCCAAACCAAAGGAGAAGTGCCGACCTGAATAGCCGAAACCGAAGAACGACACATAAGCTGGGGCCCAAATCGGGCGATAGCCAAGCCCGACCCCCCAAACCGGACCGGGCCACCACATCCAGGCGTTATTGTAGGAGAACCAACGGCCATAGTGGTACGGCGCCCAGCCCCAGGGCTCGTAAGAAACCCAGGTCCAACCGTAATAAGGCTCCCATACCCAGCGGCCGTCCGTATACGGCACCCACCCGGAGTTGACGTAGGGCGTCCAGCACCAGTCATAGCCGGGAACGTAAGTCCAGCGGCCGTGCTGATCGAGATCGGCGGCTCCGGTATAATATTGATTTGTATAACGATAGCTCTGTGCGTTAAGAACGGTCTTGTCACGATTGTCGTTGAAGGAGTCCCACTCATCCCGGCCCGGCGCGGGGTCAATTCGATATTGGACGTTGCCGCTCGATCCCTGCGCTGTCAGCATTTCGCCCTGATGCACCGTGGCCGAGCCTTGGGGAGTCGAAACCTGGACCTCCCCCCGGCGAACGGCGACTAACGTCTCACTGTCACTATTAACCTGGATCCGAAAGACGCCCTCGCCAGCGGGTTGCACCGCAACATTCGGCGTGTCGATTTCGGAACTCGCCTGCGTTCCCTTGAGCGTAACGTAATCCACAAGCCCCGACGACACCTGCGCCTGCAGATGATTGTTTTCCAGGCCAGCGATGCGAACCGCACTGTTCTCGTTGAGACGAATGAAGTTGGCATAATCGAGTTGAATTTCCGCACGTGAGTGGGCCGCCGCCGCAACCTGATCGCCGGCCATTACCGGAGCGTTCACTGTGGCAGCCACCCAGTCGCCAGAATCGCCTCTCAAGGTCGACACTTGGCCGGTCATGAGGCTCACACGTGCGACTCCTGGCTCTCCCTCTTGCTGTCCCGGTTGGTCCGGTTGGCCCGGTTGGGATGGCGGTTGACCCTGTTGTTCAGGTGGCTCGGGCTGCTCCGGTTCTGGCTGGTCCTGAGCCAGCACGCCGCCGGCGCATGTCAGGAGTACCAAAGCGGAAACCATCAGGATTGGGTTCGTCTTCTTCATAAGGCACCTCGAACGTCCCGCTTGGACGTCCCCCAAGGTAAAGAGAGGCAAGTTCGTTGCCAATTTGGTTGGAGTTCGAAATTCGTCCTAATCAATTGATTTGGATGTCTTTCTATCTGAGGCGCCCGAACTCGGACAGTTTCCTCTCGGTCGCACAGGACTCAGGGGGACCGGCAATGGCCCTTTTCAGCCACCCGCTATGGTGCATCTCAACCAACCGGGACTCGGGCCGAGACGGCGACAGAATTCGTGTCCGCGTCAGAAGTGTCAATGTTATTGAATCCGTGTTCTTTCAGTGATCCGTTGGCAGCAAAGTGTTGGGCCCTGTTACACAATCTTCACATTGCTTTCACTTCTGCTTAACCAGGTCGATCCATCATACCGGGTTAAGAGTTCAGGCCCGAAGCTATATCAAACGCAAGATTGAACGACTCATGCGACCCGTTGCACGGCAGAAGCACTCTGCCAGCAAGAGTTGAGTTTTGCCCGGAACCTCAGCCAGGGCCCGGAGCCCGTGTCAGTTGGGATGGGCAAGCCCAAGGGGCCCCCGGGGTGCACAGCACTATTTCTTCAGGTTAGGAGTGGGCTGCTTACATGGAATCTCTTCGCGATGAGTCTTGAGATCTCGCGCTCTCGCGGACGGACTTCAACAGAAAATAACTTGCACGTAATTTGCGGATAACAAATCTGTCCAATAATCAGGGAGGTTTCAATGAGAGTTTGCAGCCGAGCAATAGCAAGGCTCAGTTTATGTGTGGGTTTACTCGTAATTGCCAGTGTAGTGCTGTTAACGCCCTCCTCTCCGGCGCCGGCAGTCCCAGCCGACCGACTCCAAATAAATGCTGCCGGCGCCACCTTCCCTTACCCGATCTACTCGAAGTGGTTTGACGAGTACCACAAGCTGCGCGGCGACATCGAGATCAACTATCAGTCGATTGGGTCAGGCGGAGGAATTCGCCAACTGCAGTCGGGCACGGTGGATTTCGGCGCTTCAGACATGCCCCTTAAAGATGAGCAAGCCTCTCAGTTCAAGGTGAAGGTCCTGCACTTTCCGACGGTTCTAGGGGCAGATGTTCCCTCCTATAACCTCCCTGGCGTTACGGCGGACCTGAAATTCACGCAGAAGGCGCTGGCTGGGATCTATCTGGGCAAAATCACCAAATGGAACGATCCGGAGATTACCAAGGCCAACCCTGGCGCCAACTTGCCCGGTGATGATATCGTGGTGGTTCATCGCTCCGACGGTAGTGGCACGACCTTCATCTGGACCGACTTCCTTTCCAAGGTAAGTGAAGAGTGGAAGTCGAAGGTTGGAGCGAACACTTCGGTGAACTGGCCCGTGGGGCTAGGGGGCAAGGGGAACGAGGGAGTGTCGGGAACCGTGAAAACCACCCCGAACTCAATCGGCTATGTTGAACTAATCTACGCTGTGCAGACGAAGCTACCCTATGGATCTGTGGAGAACTCCGCGGGCAAGTTCATCAAGGCCGATTTGGCCAGCGTCACGGCGGCAGCGGCAGGCGCCGCCAAGAGCATGCCGGATGACTTTCGTGTTTCAATCACCAACGCTCCCGGCGCTACTGCTTATCCTATCTCCAGCTTTACCTGGCTGCTTATCCCTTCCGAGATCCAGGATGCGGCCAAACGCGATGCGATCAAGGCCTTTCTGAAGTGGATGTTGACTGACGGCCAGAAAGACTGCGAAGCTTTGGCTTACGCGCAACTCCCTAAAGCGGTGGTGGGGAAGGAAACAAAGCAAATCTCTGAAATTAAGTAGACACAACCATGGCCACTACTGCGTCTGTTCCTCGCCCCGGTCCTCCCACTGGGGGCCGGGTGCGGGTGTTCATAAGACGACTCAAGACGGGCGATGAAGTTGCGTTCCTTATTACGTTTAGCTTCGCCGCTTCCATCGTTGCCATCACCTCATTGGTGGTTTATGAGTTGTGGATCAACTCGTCTTTGCCGCGGCACCAGTTCGGGTGGAATTTCTTCTGGACATCCACCTGGGATCCCGTGGACGGCGAGTTTGGGGCGCTGCCTTTTATCTACGGCACTCTTATAACATCGGCGCTGGCCATGCTGATTTCGATACCGCTGGGCGTCGGGGCCGCAATCTTCCTGTCGGAGCTGGCACCGGCGACAATCTCCGATTACCTGATCTTTGTGATCGAATTGCTGGCGGCAGTACCGAGCGTGATCTTTGGTTTACTGGGCATCTTCATCCTGGTGCCCGTGATGCGACTTTATGTGGAGCCGGCGCTGCGCGGTACGCTTGGCTTCCTGCCGCTATTTCAAGGGCCGATGTACGGCATCGGCTTCCTGACCGCCGGCATCGTCCTGGCAATCATGAGCGTTCCCTACATCATCTCGGTATCGCGCGAGGTGTTACGAGCGGTGCCGGTGGATCAACGCGAGGCAGCGCTGGCTCTAGGCGCCACGCGTTGGGAGACTACCTGGCAGATTGTTGTTCCCTACGCGCGAACCGGCATCATGGGCTCGATCTTCCTTGGCCTCGCGAGAGCTCTCGGCGAAACGATGGCAGTGACCATGGTGATCGGCAACACTCCCCAGATCAAGGCCTCACTGTTCGCCTCCGGCTACTCCATCGCCGCTGTGATCGCCAACGAATTCACCGAGGCCACCGGCAACCTCTACCTGCAATCGCTGATTGAGTTGGGCCTGGTGCTTTTCCTGGTGACCATCGTCGTCAACGGGTTCGCCAGGGTTCTCATTATCGTGACGACGCGGCGCGGGAGCCAACACGCATGAATAAGAGCCTGGCTTTACGCAAACTGATCAACAACGTCATGCTTTCTCTCACCGGCGTTTGCGCGCTGCTCTCGATCTCGGTGCTCTTTTTTATTCTCGGATATCTGATTTATAACGGTGGCCGCGCCCTAAGCTGGAGTTTTCTAACCAAGCTACCGACTCCCGTGGGCGAGGCCGGCGGCGGCATGGCCAATGCCATTGTGGGGAGCGGTGTGGTCCTGCTGATCGCGGCCGTGACCGGCGTCCCCATCGGTTTCATGGGTGGCGTTTACCTGGCAGAGTTTGGCGGTAAGACTTTCCCGTTTGTGGTTCGATACATGGCGGACCTGCTGAACGGCGTGCCCTCGATTGTCATGGGCATCGTCGCTTACGCCATCATCGTCATTCCGATGCACCGCTTCTCCGCCTATGCCGGAGGTATAGCGCTCGGTTTCATGCTGATCCCCATTGTCCTGCGTACCACTGAGGAATTCTTGAGGGCCGTACCCATGTCGTTGCGGGAGGGCGCCCTGGCCCTGGGAGCGCACAAGTGGCGCGCGATCCTCACCGTGGTGATACCAGCCGGCTATCGCGGCATTCTTACTGGCATCATGTTGAGCCTGGCGCGGGTGGCGGGGGAGACAGCGCCGTTGCTCTTTACCAGCTTCAGCAATCGCTTCTGGGCGCACGGACTCGGTGAGCCAACTGCCACCCTGCCGGTGATGATTTACACCTACGCTGTTGCCCCCTACGAAGACTGGCATCAGCAGGCCTGGGCGGCAGGCTTGGTCTTGTTGGGCCTTGTTTTGCTTGCTAATATAGGGGCAAGAGCCGTAATGTCCAGGGGTACAATCACTGCAAGGTGATAAAAACTATGAGTAGTATTGCCAACACTCCCGTTAGGAACCAGCAGTCCGGACCACCACAGGAGAATATGGCGGTTACGAACCAAGTGTCCTCATCCAAGCTTGTGAAGATCCGAGCGTCGGCCCTGAACTTCTATTATGGGACGAAGCAGGCCCTTTTCGACATAAATCTGGAAGTGCCGGAAAAAAAAGTGACGGCTTTGATCGGCCCATCTGGTTGCGGTAAATCCACCTTCCTGCGCACCCTGAACCGGATGTATGAAACCATCCGGCACAGCCGGGTGGAGGGCGAGATCGCGCTTGATGGCGAAGACGCTTTGGGCATGGAGGTCGCGCAACTGCGACGTCGCGTGGGCATGGTCTTCCAGAAGTCGAACCCCTTTCCCAAGACGATCTTCGAGAATATCGCCTACGGCTCACGCATTAACGGATGGGATCGCAAGTCGGGTACAATCCAAGAAATTGTGGAGCGCAGCCTGAAGCGTGCCGCCCTTTGGGAAGAGGTGAAGGACTCGCTGCATAAATCAGCGTACGCGCTTTCCGGCGGCCAGCAGCAGCGTCTGTGCATTGCGCGGGCATTGGCCGTAGATCCGGAGGTGCTGCTCCTCGACGAGCCATGCTCTGCGCTCGATCCCATATCCACTTCCAAGATCGAAGAGCTGCTGTTCGTTCTGAAGGAGAGCTGCACGATCGTGATTGTCACCCACAACATGCAGCAGGCAGCGCGCACTTCTGATTTTACCGGATTCTTCCTGCTGGGACGTTTGATTGAGGTGGGAGTGACGGGGCAGATCTTCAAGAAACCGGCGAAGAAGGAAACGGAAGACTACATCACGGGTCGGTTTGGGTAATAGACAGGAATGGCTTAAGGCTAAAGGATGAAGGCACAAGGTGAGAGCGTACCGTTGTGGAGAGCGAACCACTTCGGCTAGGCCACCCATCTTACGAAAAGGAGTTCGCGACTTTTCAACCTTTGCCTTGTGCCTGTGGCTTTCACAAGGAGAGCGAATTGCGTCACTTCGAAGAGCAGCTCGATGAATTGCAGCATCGCCTCATGCAGATGAGCGGACTCGTGGAGTCCGCAGTTTACCGCAGTATTTTGGCGCTCGTGGAGAAGGATGCCGATCAGGCGAACCAGGTTCTGCAAAAGGAGTCCGAGATCAACCGCATGGAGATCGATATTGACGATCTCGCTGTGCGCCTGCTGGCGCTCGATCAGCCGGTGGCGAGCGATCTCCGGTTTATCACTGCGGCGATCAAGATCAATGGCGATCTCGAGCGCATGGGCGACTTGGCCGCCAGCATCGCCGAGCGCTCCCTGGTATTGATGCGCGAGCCGCTGGTGAAGCCGCTTATCGATATTCCTCACATGGCAAACCTGACCGAGTCGATGGTGCGCAAGGCCCTCGACTCGTTTGTGAAGCGGGATTCGGATCTGGCGCGCTCCGTCTTGCTTTCAGACGACGCTGTGGATGAGTTTCGTGACTCGATTTACAACGAGCTCATCGACTATATGCAGAAGGACCCCACCACCGTGCGGCAATCGGTGAGCCTCATGTTTGTGGCACGCAACCTGGAGCGTATCGCTGACCACGCCACGAATATTGCCGAGGATGTGCTTTATCTGGTGGATGGTGTGGATGTCAGACATCATGCCGAGGTTCGCACCGACGCCGAGCAGAAACCCCTGGCCAGTTAGTTCCCGAGGCTCGGCCCGGAGTGCTCCGCTCGAAGCACGCCCTTTTGAAAGGCGTTTTTTTCGGTAGTACATCAGGCGTTGTTAGTCCTCTTGTATATTCTTCCCGCGTCCAACCCTCTGGCACAATCTGCATCGAATCTGGAAAGGCGTGCTTGTGGCCTTTCGCGATTTTTCTTTGACTCCGGTTCGCCATTGATGTTGAAATGAGAAGGCTGACCTTGGTTTTTGGTCTGCTGCCCGCTCCGGCACAGCAAAATAGCAAGATTGAGGGCTTTGAATGAAAAGAAAGCTTTTGTTTGCAATATTACCAAGCGCGCTTGCGCTGACGCTGGCGGCTAATCTTCGTGCCCAGGATGCCCCGGACTCCACCGATGACAATAACCCCGACCAAGTGATTGTCCCCGAGGGTACGGAGTTCAAGCTGCAGCTTCACACCACAATTAGCTCCAAAGCCTCTAAGAAGGGCGATCGTGTACTGACCACTCTGCTGGACCCCGTGGCGGTGGAGGATGAGGATGTTCTCCCTAAAGGCCTGCGAGTCGATGGTCACATCGGTGAAGTGAAGGAGGCGCGGCATCGCGGTAAGGGCGGGTATCTGACTATTGTGTTCGATACCATCGAGCTTCCCAGCGGAGAGAAACTCGCGATCCAGGGGTCGCTGACGGAAGTCTTTTCCACTGCGGGCAATGGTACGGCCAAAGTTGGTCCGGAAGGCGACCTGAAGGGTGGAGGCGGATCAAATCGAGAGAGGATTGCGCTGGTCACCGCTCCGACCATCGCTGGAGCCGCGGCTGGTGGAATTGGCGGGGGAATTGCCGCCGCCGCCGGCGGCATCTTGGCGGCTTACCTGATTCCCAAGGGCAAACAGGCTCAACTCGAGGCCGGTTCACTAGTCGGCATGCGTCTTGACCGGTACGTGGTCCTTACCGTGGCACCCGCCAATACCCAAGCTGCTCCCGCTGCCGGGACGGCTCCTGCAACTAACCCTCCTGCGCCTCCGGCTAAGGCTCCGGCCGCAGATCCGCCTGCGCCTACGCGATGAGCTTCTGCCGGGTCTTCTACAAAGGACGCCTGCCCGCACGAAAACGGCTTCGATGCTTCGCCGTTCCTCTTATCGAGATGCAGCTTGTTGAGCGGCCTCCTGCACGTCACTGTCGGCTTGGCGCGCAAGCAAGCTTCTGTGCAAAGGCTTCGTTACCGCAAGTTCTCAGGTATCAGAAATTCGACCAGCACCAGGTCGTGCCAGGCGCCCTCGAGCTTTCCGTGCTTTTCGTGTACGCCGACAACACGCCAGCCGGTAACCTGGCAGAGCTTGCGTCCGGCTTCATTCGCGGCGATGATGTTTCCAACTAGTTTGTAGTAGCCCTTCTCGCGAGCCACATCCTGCACGGCCCGCATCAGTTCCTGGCCCACCCCATGACCCCGCAGACTGCGATCGATGTAAATCGAGAGCTCGGCAATGCCCCGATAGCATGTCCGGGGGCTGTGAGGATTCAGCGAAGCCCATCCCAAGAGCGTGTGCTTCACCTCTGCTACCAGCACCGGGTACTTCTCTGGCCGGGCCACCAGCCACAGGTAACGCTCTTCCGGCGACACGTAGGCGTTCTCGAACGTCGCAGCGCGATCCTGTACGCCCTGATTGTAGATGCGAGCCACTTCTTTCGCATCCTCAATGCGCGCCTGCCGGATCTTGATTGGCTCCGTCCATTCAGCCATTCAACACCTGCCTTATGGGATTCCCGCCACGCACGCTTGGGGTGCCGGGGGCTGCTCTTAACGCTTACGGAGAATACCCAAGCGGGCGATTCTATCCGGAACTGAGGGGTCAGAGCAACAGATCGTACCAGCCGTAAGTGGCACCCCTCGCCGGGTGGCGCGGTGATCGTGGCCATGTCGAAAGGTGTCGTAAAGGCAAGAGGCGCTGGTCCGCCCTCATTTCCGTCATTTCCGTTAGAGACTTGGTACAACTCCTCCGCTCGTGCTAGACTCCGTTCAATCCGTTCCCAATAACAGGAGGACAACGATGCGTGAACTTTCCCGCAGGGGTTTCCTTGGCAAAGTGGCTGCCGGGTCAACCAGCGCCGCCGCGATTTCACTTTCCGGAACAAGCGCCGGTGCCGCGGCTGGCGACCCGCCGTTCCCCGCCGTGACCGAAAACTATCCATGGACTGAACCCGGGAAGGGCACTGCCGTGGATCACTTCAAAATCGTCACTCGCGCCGAAATTCCAGCCGCTTACCGGCAAAAGATTCTCGCGTACTCACCCGGTATCGAGTTGAGATTCTGCAACTCCGACGACGAATTCCGCCAGGAAGTCCGGGATGCCCACGTCATTTACGGGATCTTTGAACACGAAGATCTCGCTGCTGCGAAACAACTCCGGTGGATCCAGTGGCCGGCGGCCGGTGTGGAGAGCATTCTCTGGCCGGATCTGGTCCAGAGTCCAGTGGTCCTCACCAACATGCAGCGGGTGTTCGCCCCGCCAATCTCCGAGACCGTTTTCGCACTGCTTCTGGCGCTCACTCGCGGCGTCAACCAGTATACCTTGCAGACTCAGCAAGGCGTCTGGAAACCGTTATCCGGGCACGTCGAAATCAGCGGCATGACGATGGGTGTTGTGGGACTCGGCGGTAATGGGGCGGACACTGCCCAGCGCGCCCGCTACGGCTTCGATATGAAAGTGCTGGCGGTGGATCCGAAGCCGCTGCCTAAACCTGCATTCGTGGACGAACTGCATTCGCTCGAGTGGTTTCCGAAGATGGTGCCTGAGGTAGACGTCCTCGTAAGCGCCGCGCCTCTCACGCCGGTTTCGCAGAAAATGTTCAACGATTCAGTGTTTCGCGCCATGAAGTCCAGCGCATATTTCGTTAACATTTCCCGCGGCAAGCTGGTTGATACGCCAGCCCTAGTGAGCGCACTGAAGGATCGACGAATTGCCGGGGCAGGGCTTGATGTCAGCGACCCCGAACCCTTGCCCGTGGGCCATCCCTTGTGGAGCGCCGGCAATGTCATCATTACCTGCCATTCGTCAGGTTTGTCGCCGCGCACCGATCCGCGCCGTCTTGAGCTGTTCGCCGAGAACGTAAGGCGGTACACCGAGGGTTTGCCGTTGTTGAATGTGGTGGATAAAACGCGAGGCTACTGAGAGATCGACAGTTAAGAGACAGTTAAGAGATGAGGCGTCAAGGGTGAAAGTGGCTCGAGAGCAAAAGCCGGAACCTTGAATCCCGAATTGGGGGGCGTGTGTTCTACTTACCGCCTTGGTCCGGGCCAGGAGGCGGGATGGGGCCGTTCAGTGTGTCCTGGGGCAGCGTGGAGCTCAGAAACGTCCTGTGTTCGCTCACCGCCTGGACGCCGGCCAGCAGATCGCGCCCCGAGTCGGACTTTACGATGTAGCCGCGGACTCCGGCCGCCAGAGCGTCAGACACCGTGATGAGTGAATCGTAGTTGCTCAGAATAAGTACTTCTATTTCCTGCAAAGACTTGCGGATGCGGCGGGCCGCTTTAATGCCATCGAGACCCGGCATGCTCAGGTCCAGGATGACCAAGTCAGGTAACAATTCAACAGTCTTCTCGACCGCCTCAAGACCATTAGCGGCCTCTCCGATCACCTGCCACCCGGAATGTGTTTCGAGCAGGGCGCGGAGCCCTCGGCGCACACCCTCGTGGTCGTCAGCTATTAAAATCCGCAGCGTGTTCATGAAAGCGAGCTTTTCCGGAATGGTTGGAATGGTCGGAATGGCCTCCCGAGAATTTTGATGCGGCCCGTATCCGAGTGGGACGGGGGCCTTGCCGGGCGTGAATCCAACGCAAACCCTCTGATACGAATCTTCCTTGACAAACTTATGAATGCAGGTTAAAGTAGGCGAATAAAAGGCGAATATGAGAAGCGCCCGTCCGCCTAAAATCCGCGTCGGCCCGGCGGGATGGTCCTATCCGGACTGGAACGGCATTGTGTATCCCAGTCCTCGCCCCTCCGGATTTCATGAAGCCGGCTATCTGGCGCGCTACTTTGACACCATCGAAATCAATACGACGTTCTACCATCCGCCGCGTCCCGAAACCGTTCGGGGCTGGGTTCGCAAAGTCGAGGGCAACCAGGATTTCAAATTCACTGCCAAGCTTTGGCAGCGTTTTACTCACGATCGCGATGCCGGACGGCAGGAAGAAAAGATCTTCAAGCAGTCGCTTGCTCCTCTCGTCCAGGAGTCGAGGCTCGGATCGCTCCTGATGCAGTTTCCCTGGTCGTTCAAGAACACCAGGGAGAATCGCGAATACATCGGAGCGCTCTGCATGCAATTTCTGGAGTACCCGGCGGTTATCGAGGTTCGGCACGGCTCCTGGAACGATCCGGGCGTGTTCGAGATGCTGGCGGACCTGAACGTGGGCTTCTGCAATATCGACCAGCCGTTGTTCAAACGCTCGCTCGAGCCGAGCGAGCAGGCTACCTCAGCAGTGGGTTACATACGCCTGCATGGGCGGAACTATGAGAACTGGTTCACCACCAAAGAAACGGACAATGGTGCGGAGCGCTATGATTATCTCTACAGCATGGACGAACTCGATTCCTGGGTGTCGCGGATAAAGAAAGTGGCAGAGCGGGCGGAGGTTACTTACGTGATCGCGAACAATCATTTCCAGGGGAAGGCCGTGGCTAACAGCCTGGAGCTGATGAGCCTTCTTTCAGGAAACCCGGTCGCCGTACCCGAAACACTGGTGGAGCGCTACCCGGAGCTCCGGCCGATCGCTCAACCTGCCCTTCAGGCGGTATCCGGACCGGGATCCACGCCCCGTCCCATCCAAGGGGACCTGTTCGATCTCACCTTGTAGAGATCCCGCGCCTGCTGTTGTTTCTGAACGAGCGGAAAATCCTCGTTTCGATTCCGCGGCCTTGCTCACAGTTGTCACACAGACCCTATTTTTTAACTTCTGCCAAGGCTGGCCCTCCGTTGAGGGAGGAGACAAATCTTCACCTCGCAGTGCCTCTGTGGTATAAACGCCCGACCGAAAGAGGGCGTGCGGGTGACTCATGCCCCTAGGCGCCTACGATACAGTTTCAGTTAGGAGAGATCCCGATGGACAGACGCGGCTTTGTGAAGACATCCATGCTGGCCGGCGCATCACTGCTTGGAGAGGCATGCAAGAAGAAGGCGGCTGAAGAGGCCGGCTATACTTTTAAGTCGTACACCGGACCGCAGCAATTACCGCCAGGAAAGCTGAGAATCGAATACATACGGACGGATATCCCCTCGCTCGAAGCGCCGGCGAGCCGCGGAGCATGCTATCAAGATACCGTGCCGGACACGCTGGACATTGCCGAGCGCGCAAAGCTGGGCATCAATGTATTGACCTCCATCACCGACCCCAATGCCGACTATGAGGTCTACTGGCTGGCTAACTTCTTCCGCAATCCGCCCGTGATGAGCCATCAATTCAGCGATTGGATCCAGAACTGCGAAGGCATGATGGAGGCTCTGCCGCTGCTGCGCGTGGCGACCGGAAGCAGCCTGAACGAACAGGTGGATACGACTTGGATGCAGGTGGCGCTCAAGACCATCGGGCCCGACGGGCTCTCCTATGTGCCCATGAAAGGCTGTCCCTGGCGATACGTCGGTTTCGCCGATTCTTACACGGAACCTGTCTGGAAACCGGACGGGACTTCAACCGGCATTCAGGATCCTAGCGTTTCTCAGATTGCCTCCCCGGTGACCTGCCAGCGGGCTATCAGCACGATGACCGTGTACTATCTGCGCGACCAGAACGCCGTGTGGAAAGCTGCCATCGAGAAGATGATCCAGCGACTGCGTGCCATGGTAGCGGATCGCGGCGACTATGCTTATTTTCCGCGCGGCGCCTGGGCGCCCTACGGGAAGTACGGATCCCAGACCGAAATGCAGATCGGTTTCATGGGGGAGGAGACCAATGCGCGACTGATTCAAGGGTTGGCGCAATATTACGCGGTCAGCGGTTACGAGCCGGCTCGGAACTTGGCAGGCAAGCTCGCGAGCTATGTCCGTTTTCATTCCCAGTACTACGATTCCCAAGGACCGTGGCTGATCGGCGCCGACGAACGACCCTGGTGGACCAAGCGATGGCACATCGAGCACGTTGTGAATGGCGGCCACGGCCACGCGCATGGGATTGGGTTGCTGAGCGTGGTTGAGTACGCGACCGCCGCGGGAGACCAGGAAATGCTCGAATTCGCGCGGTCGGCCTATGAATGGGCCAGGACCAACGGCTCGACCGTGATCGGATTCTTTCCGGAAACCTTTGTGCCCAACTACCCGCGCTGCGAGGCCGACACCATGGCCGACATGATCGCCATAGCCTTGAAGCTGAGCGTCGCGGGAGCGGGCGACTACTGGGACGATGCTGACCGCTGGACTCGCAATCACTTTTCGGAGTCGCAACTGACCAGTGTTGACTGGGTCTATAAGATGGCGGATCGCTTGCCGCCCACGCCGGTAGCCTGGAATGAGACGGGCGATCACGTGCCCGAACGAAGCATCGGCGCCTTTGCCGGCTGGTCCAGCGCTAACGATTTCAATGCGCCCGGACCCGATTTCCCGAATTCCATACAGCACTGTTGTACGGGCAATTCGGCCAGGACGCTTTACTACATCTGGGAGCACATTCTGCATCACGACAAGGGTAAGCTACGCATCAATCTGATGTTGAATCGGGCGTCGGCGTGGGCGGACGTCTACAGCCACATTCCTTATGAGGGTAAAGTCGAGTTGAAGGTAAAGAAGCCCCTCGACAACGTGCTGGTTAGAATGCCCGAGTGGATCAACGCGAACGATCCGGGAGTGGTCGTCCGGGCCAATACGCAACGAAGCAGGCTTAGATGGGAGGGTCGTCACCTCGATCTGGGCAGCGCGAAGCCGGGCGACCTGATTGCTCTCACCTTCCCGATTCCGCGGCGCAGCACCAAAGAGACGATTGCTTCAGTAACCTACACCCTCGATATCAAAGGCAACACCGTGGTGGGCATTGATCCAGCGGGGACGAACGGTCCTTTTTATCAGCGGAGCTACTATCTTCGAGACCAGGCGCCGTTGCGCAAGGTCGAGCGCTTCATTCATGAAGAGCCGATCGCCTGGTAGGACTTTCGCGGCGGCCCGTGGTAGATTGTCCCCATGAGACGAATTTACCGGATTCTCCAGGATGGCCTAATGCCAGCCGCTGGAGTGCGTGCCATCCTGTTCGCCGCAATCCTGGTGCCGGCCCCAGGCCGGCCTCATGTCTCCGCGGCCCAGACGCAGTCGGCCAAATTAGCGATTAGCAGTCAGGCCTTTCGCGAGGGCGCTACTATTCCGCGCAATTTTACTTGCGACGGCGAAGATGTCTCACCGCCTCTTTCTTGGACAGAGCCACCCGCAGGCACCCGAAGTGTTGCCCTGATCGCCGATGATCCAGACGCTCCCGCCGGAACGTGGGTCCACTGGGTGGTTTACAATCTGCCCGCCAGTGCACGCCAACTGCCCCAGGCGACGCCTAAGAGCCCCGAGCTCCAAGATGGTGCCCGCCAGGGCGTCAACGACTTCGGAAAGACTGGCTACAATGGGCCGTGCCCACCCCCCGGCAAACCCCACCGCTACTATTTCAACTTGTATGCTCTAGACTCGAAAATCGATCTCCCGCCTGGTGCAACGAAGGCCGCCCTGGAGACAGCCATGAAGGGACACATTCTGGCCCAGCCTCGGATAATGGCACGCTACGGCCGTTAGCGTCAGCAGCAGGCTTCAAAGTCATCATTCGTACCGCAACGCCACCATCGGATCGACCTTGGACGCCCGCCAAGCCGGGATATAACTCGCAAGGAGCGCCACTCCGGTGAGCAGGAGTGCGACGAACGCATACGTCGGCCAGTCGGTTGGCTTGACGTCATAGAGCAGGCTCGACAGAACCCGAGTGAGGACAAGACCGCCAGCCGCCCCTGCGCATACTCCCACCGCAGTTAATTTCATCCCGCGCATGATGATGAGCCTCGTCACTTCGCGGCGTTCGGCCCCGAGCGACATGCGGATGCCGATTTCGCGCGTCCGGCGAGACACTTCATAAGAAAGCAAGCCGGCCCGACGCAAGCGAGCAGAAGCGCCAGCAAACCGAAAAAGCTTGCCAGGAATGCAATCACACGCTGGTCCCTTACAAGGCCTTCAATGCTTTCCGATTGGGTGCGGACCGCGAAAAGAGGAAGATTGCTGTCGATACGCTTGGCGAGGTCGCGCACGGCGGGGACCAACGCGGAAGGATTCACGGCGCTGCGCACCTCGAAATGGGCGCCACCACCCGTCAGCGGAACATAGACGGCGGGGTGAATCTCGCGGCTCAGGAAGGTGTTCTTCGAATCGCCCACGATCCCTACGATTTCCCAGCGCGTCTTGCGCTTCCCCACACCGGAATCTCCGCTGGCATTGTCGCTGTCCCCTTGGGATAGCAGCTTGCCGAGCGGATTCTGATTCGCGAAGTAGTGGTGAACAAAGGCCGCGTTGACAAGGACAGGGATCGGCGGACCAACTCCAGCGGATGATTTAACCCCTGCTGACACAGCCATAGGGTGTGCAGCTTGTTGGGGAGATCCTCCGGAGGCGGTGGCTTGGGCTGCTTCGTCGAAGTCCGCGAGGGTGAACGTCCGGCCCCCGAGGAGCGGAATGCGCAGGGTTTTCAAAAAGTCTGGCCCGGTGGCTAACATGTCCACCTCCTCCGTCTTTTCCGGCTGCCCTTCGACGTGGATGTCGCTGGTCCAAAGGCTGCCACTCAACAAGGCGTGAGAGGAGTAGCTGACCGAGATTACCCCCGGAAGTGCGGCGATTTGATCCTGCACGTTGTGGTAAAGACTTTGAATCTGCGAGTCTGAGTATTTTTCGAGGGTGGGATTTATGCCGAAGAGCAAGACGTTGCGCGTGTCGAAGCCGGGATTGATGCGGTGAAGGTTTTCGAGCGTCCGCACCATCAGGCCAGCGCCAACGAGAACAATCATGGAGAGCCCAACCTGGACAACAACGAGCGCCTTCTCCAGATGCCATTGCCGGCCCGCGTGCATCCCGCCCGGAAGCGTGGAGGCATTCTCCTTGAGTGCGGGCGCCAAACTCAGCCTCGTGCTGCGGAGGGCCGGCGCAATGCCAAAGAGGATTCCGGTAAGAAGTGAAATTGCAAGGGTGAACGTAAGGGCGCGCCAATCCGGCTCGACCACAAAGGGGAACGGGTTGTCTGCGTTGCCCAGAATGAACGCCGTAATGGCTCGGACGCCCCAGTAAGCGAAGAGCACTCCGAGCGTGCCCCCGGCCAGCGAGAGCGTCACGCTCTCGGTAAGCAGTTGGCGCACAATAGTCCCGCGCCCTGCGCCCAATGCCAGACGAACCGCCATTTCTTTCTGGCGGGCCGTGGCGCGCGCAAGCAGCAAGCCGGCAACGTTCGCGCAAGCAATCAAGAGGACGAAGCCGACGGCGCACATCAGAACATAGAGGGGTTTGGAGAAAAATACGCGCTGGCCGGTGAGCCCTTGGTCAGCCGGGAGGAGGTGAATTCTCGGATCGTCGGATTCCTTCGACAGCGCCTTTGCCCCGTGCAGCATTTCGTTGCGGAAAATCAGAGTGGCCGCCGCTTGCGCTTGCCCAAGGGAAACGCCTGTCTTGAGGCGGGCGATGATGACGAGCCACCAGTTGCCTGGGGTTCGAACATGTTTTCCCCAGTCGATATTCAGCCGGGGAAGGATGGAAAGCGAGAGGAATAGGTCCTGCGTCCTTCCGGGGGAAAGTCTGGTAAAGCCGGGCTCTGCCACGCCCACGATCGTGAACGGCACCCTATTCAGAAAAATAGTCCGACCGATGGTGCCCGGGTCCCCGCCGAAGGCGGTCTGCCAATAGACGTAACTCAGGACGACGGCCGGTAGGGCCGAAGGGGTATCGTCGTCCGGGCCGAGCGTGCGCCCCACCGCGGCCTTCACGCCCAAGGTCGTGAAGTAATCTCCAGAGACAATTTCGCCACCTGCCATGCGCGCCTGACCGTTGCCGCTGAGGACAAGGTCCGCCGGCCCCGCAAACGCCGCTGCCCCGGAAAACACATCTTTTTCAGAGCGAATCAGGTCGAAGAACGGATACGGCAACGAACAGCCTGACGGATTCTTATCGTCGCCCCGATCACAATCGCCGAAAGAACTTGTTAAATTGGCGCGGGGCCGCTTATGCGCCGACCAACGAAGCACCACGAGCTGCGATGGGTCGCGTACCGGCAAGGACCGCAACATCACCGCGTCAATCAGACTGAAGATTGCCGTGTTGGCGCCGATCCCGAGGGCGAGCGTCAGCACCGCCACCACTGTGAAGCCGGGATTCTTCGCCAGCATGCGTAGGCCGTAGCGAAGGTCCTGCCGAAGCGTCGCGACCCAATGCCATCCCCACAACTCCCTGCTCCTCTCTTGCGCCAAGGTCACGTTCCCGAACCGACGCAACGCAGTATAGTGAGCTTCGTCGGGGAGCATGCCGGATGCCAGATTCTCCTGCTCCTCCATTCGCAAGTGAGATCGAATCTCTTCTTCGAGATCGTCCACCGGCTTTGGCCGGCGAAACAGTGCACCGAATTTCGCGAGTTCTCGCCGCCAGCTCATTGCCCCTCCTCCGATTCGGCGGGCCGCAGAACTCCGCTAACGGCCCGCACAAAGCGCTCCCAGCGCGAGGTCTCAGCCACCAATTGCCGTCGTCCCGCCGCCGTCAGCCGGTAGTACTTAGCCCGCTGTTTGTTTTTGGAAACACCCCACTCGGCGGTAATCCAGCCTTCCTGCTGCAAGCGTTGGAGTGCCGGGTAGAGCGACCCGTGTTCCACCTTTAGCGTCTCTTCGGACATGCGCTCTATGGACTTGGCAATGCCATGTCCGTGCGTAGGTCCCCAACGCAAGGTGCGCAGAATCAGCATGACGAGCGAGCCATAAACAAGTTCGATTCTCTCTTCGGGTGGTTTCTTGGCCATAGTGGAAGTTAACCTACCACACTAGGAGATAGACCGTCTACTAAGTAAAACGTTCCCCGCTCAGGTCTTCAAGCAGCAATGTTTTCCTTGCCTGGTTGGGGGTCGGAAGAGAATCCGGTTCGGCGCTTAGAGACCGATATATAGATCGCACTGTGATATAATCTATGTGTGATCAGGCGACAGTCAACTGCGCAGGGATTCCGGCCTGACCCCATCATCCGGAGGCTGGCGGGGTTCCGTTATCAGCTGCGCCAGTTCCTGAGGTTCAGCGAGAAGGCGGCTCGCAGTTGCGGGGTTACGCCCCAACAGCATCAGCTTCTGCTAGGGATTGCGGGCTATACGGGCCGGGGTTGGGCCACCATTTCCGAGTTGGCGGAGTTTCTTCAGGAGCGGCACAACGCCGTAGTAGGACTGGTGGAACGGGCGGCCGCCAGGGGTCTGGTGAAGAAAGAACAGGGGACCGACGACCGTCGTTTCGTCCGGGTCACCCTGACACCTGAAGGGGAGTCCATCCTGAAGAAACTCGCCAAGCTCCACATGATCGAGGCCGGCAAGGTGCGGGCACAAATCGTCTCGATGGTTAAGGATCGGCCGCGGCGAAAGCCAAAGTAATGTCCCGCGCCTGATTTGACAGGAGCGACGAAAATAGTGAGACTTCGACGTCCCGCGTGGTTTCGTGAATTCGGCTTAGCCCTGGAGCCCGTTATCATCAAGGTAGCCGCCTATGCCGCGCTCGTTGGCCTCATCGCCGGCTTGGTCGCGCAGGGACTGCTTGAACTTATCTACTTGTTCACCAACGTCTTCTTTTATGGTAAATGGTCGTTTGCCATCAGCACTCCGGCGCGCCACCACCTGGGCATCTGGGTGATTCTGATTCCTCCGCTCGGAGGACTGTTGGTAGGCCTGATGATCTACTTCTGGGAACCGACGCTGCGGGGACACGGCATTCCCGAGGCTATGGAAGCGGTTCTGCTCGGCAAGAGCCGAATGCGCTTGCGCGTTGCTTTGCTGAAACCACTGGCCACCGCCTTCGCCATCGGAACCGGGGGACCCTTTGGGGCGGAAGGTCCGATCATTCAAACCGGCGCAGCCTTTGGCTCAATTTTCGGGCAGCTTGTGAATCTCACTCCCTATCAAAGGCGGGTTCTGCTGGCCGCCGGAGCCGCCGCAGGAATGGCCGCCACCTTCACCGCGCCGCTCGCCGGCGTCATGGTTGCCATTGAGTTGCTGCTCTTTGAGTTCCGCGCCCGGTCGTTCATTCCGGTGGCGATCGCTTCAGTCGTGGCCACGACTGTCCGGGTTCACTTTTCAGGATGGTCACCGCTATTCCCGACACCCGCTTTTGCCCTCAAAAGCATGCAGGAGCTATGGCTGTTTGCCCTGTTAGGGCTCATCATGGGGGCGATCGGCATCGCCATGATCCGTGTTTTGTTCTGGTTGGAGGACTTGTTTGATCATCTTCCGGTAAAGCGGGCGGTGATCTGGTCACCGGTCATTGGCGCTCTGATTTTAGGCGTTATCGGCTACTTCTATCCGCAGGTCTTCGGGACCGGCTACGACACGATCCGCAGCATGCTCAATGACGGTATGACCGCGCAAACGCTTATCGGAGTCTCGATCGGCAAGTTCTGGGCGCTGGTCATCTCCCTGGGTTCAGGAACTACGGGTGGCGTGTTCGCGCCCTCGCTGATTGTGGGAGGCGGCGTCGGCGCGGCCTATGCGATGGCTTGGCATCACTTCTTTCCGCATTTTGTCAGCGATCCGGCATTGTATGCGCTGGTGGCGATGGCTGCTGTTTTCGGCGGCATCGCCCGCGCTCCTTTCACCAGCATCCTGTTCCTGTTTGAGCTTAGCCGCAATCCCAATGCCCTGCTGCCGCTGATTATTTGCTGCATGATCTCCGATGGCACTGTCCGCCTGTTCAGCTCTGAGTCCATCATGACGGGCAAGCTTGTTAAGCGGGGCCTGATCGTCCTTCAGGATTATTCCGTGCCTATTCTCATGCGCTGGCGCATCGAGCAGGTGATGCGCAAGGAATTCTCAACCATCCCTGCCGATGCCGGCATCAACACCGTTCTGCAAGACTTCTCCCCCGAGAACATTGGAGCGGTTCCCGTTGTGGAAAAGGACGGACGATTGCTAGGCGTGATCGAAGCGCACGACCTGCTGAAGGCGCCCGTCGACCCGTCTCGCAGCGCCAGGGATCTCGCCCGCCGGGACTTTGTGCTGGCCTATCCGGGCGAGACGGTGGACAGAGTGACCCGGAACATGTTGGCTCAGAACGCCGAGAACGTCGTGGTCACAGAAGCAAATGGAGCGGGTAAGCCGATTGGAATGGTCAGGGCCGCCGACATTCTCCGCCTAAGGCGGTGGTTGATCGAGGAGGAAACCCGGGAGGTCCGAGCGTCACCGTACGTGGGCGCCGGGAATGGGAAGTAGGGTCAGCCGGAAGGTATCGTCTCCAAATTCCTAAGCTCGCCAAAGTGGTTCTTGATACAATCATGGTGACGAATGGCTGACACACCCTGGAAGGTACGGGTCCTCCTGGCGGGAAGCTGGCGCGGAGCGACCTCTGTGCTCATCTCCGACCATCACCACCACGTTGTCGTGGATACCGGCATGCCCCACGAGGCTCACCAGCTCGTGAAGGCGCTCGGGCAGCAGGGGGTCCATCCAGAAGACGTGACGACGGTGATCAACACTCACTTTCATATCGACCACGTCTCGAACAATCTGCTATTTCCCAATAGCCTGCTCTACGCCAGCGAGCAGTGCTACGAATGGTGCCTCTCCCTCTACGCCGCGCTTCTGGACAATGAGAACTGGGAAAGGCTGGTGCTCAAGTATTATCCCGAGACTTTCGACTATGAAACATCGCGGGAACGTATGACAGCCATGAGGAGATTTGCTCTACGGTGGTGGGATGAAGGCCGCCTTGGAGACCGCTCGCGATTTCGCTGGATCGAGAAACATCCCTTGCCGGACGGCTTGGAGAGGCTGGTTACTTCCGGGCACGTGCCTGGACACCTGTCGCTGGTTGTGCACACGGCAGGCCAACAAACCGTGATTGCGGGTGATACCCTGCTGGCGCGGGAACTCGAACAGAACGTAGTGACCATGATTCCTCACAACCGGGCGCAGTTCCTGCGCGACCGCGAGCGGGTGCTCGCCATCGCCGCTGCCGGAGGATTAATCGTACCCGGCCACGACCGCGAATTCGCACCCGAGGTCGGGACGCCGCTGTCCGAACCCTCTTCATCCACGCCAACTGCCGTTGAGTGACTGGACATATTCGGCGAGGGCTTCTTCCCATGGCCTCGGCAATGCGAAGCCTCTCTGCTCGAGCGCATCCATTGCCATCACGGCGTAGCTCAAGCGGGCGCCCGGCCGGCCCATTTCAGCGGACGGTTTGCCGATCACCTTGTTCGGATCGAGTCGGGCGAGTGAGGCGGCGCGGCGGGCGAGATCGAGGCGGGTGCAGGTTCCCTGGTTGGACAAGTGGTACAGGCCATAGCGCTCCGCTTCCATGACTTCCATGATCTTGGCGGCGGCGTCGAGGGTGTAAGTTGCACTGCCCATCTGATCGCAAGCTGCAACGTATTCTTCACCCTTGGTCAGGGCCCGTAATTCTTTGAGCACAGCATTCGTCTTGCCCGGCCCAAAGAGGACGGACACCCGGAAGGCCCAACTCTCGGGTTGAGCGCGAACCAGGTCTTCACCGAGAGATTTCGTCCTCCCGTAGACGGAAGGTGGACGCTTAGGGTCCGCCTCGCGGTAAGGTGTGTTCTTCTTGCCGTCGAAGACCGCATCCGTCGAGATGTAGGCCACCCTGGCCCCAACTGATTTGGAGGCCTCCACCACATGCCTGGTGCCGTGGACGTGGACCAAAAAGGCCTGGTCGGGATGCAGTTCGCAGAAATCGATGTCGGGGATTCCGGCCGGGTGCACGACGATGTCGGGCCGCAACCTCGCGAAAGCCACCTGCACCTGATCCGC
Source organism: uncultured Acidobacteriota bacterium (assembly GCA_963803295.1). GTDB lineage: Bacteria > Acidobacteriota > Terriglobia > UBA7540 > UBA7540 > CAWDMC01. Next base: position 124,260 of record CAWDMC010000002.1, read on the forward strand.
CTTGGTGATATCCGCGTCAGTCCGGGTCAGGGGGAAAACAGTATGTCGGGTCGAGATGATTTCGACCAGCCCGCGCCCCAACAACCCATTCGCACCCGTAACCGCGATTTTCATCAAACCCCTCCTGTCGCAGCGCCCATCACATAACCCACGCTGGCGGTGAGAATCCGGCTAGCCAACGGCTATGCCTATTGCCGGCCGGTCTGCGTTTGCTCAAGCCGGGTAACGTATTCACGGAATTTTCGCACCAGTTGAGCGCCGAGCTGGTCGGCAGAGAGACCGCGGGCCGCCAAGGTGATCTCCGGTCCGTCGAACGAGCCCTCTGGAGGACTTCCGGGCTTCTCATTGAGTATTTCGGCGTGCCAGAGCGCATCTTTGGTCACCCAATCCTCAACCGTGACCGCGAGCACCGGGGGGTGTTCCTTCTCTTTCTTGGGGCGCACGGCGCCGCGTTTCGTTTTGTACTGCGGGGTCTTGTCTTCGGATCTCGCGCTCATCACCATGTCAGCGCCCTCGGGGTCCCCTGTCACACGGTATTTTCCCCACGCGCGGAGCTGTTCAATGATCCACTTATCGAGGTTGTCGGGCATCGGCGTTACCCCAATTAACTTCGCCGAAACGAGCCGGTGCACAGCTTCGGAGGATGCTTTAGCCTGATGGGAGGAGTCCTCTTGCGCGCGCGCCGGGGGGCACGAGTTGGCGAAGCTGAGTCCCGCAATCGTGGCGAGGAGGAAGGTTGTCGTCCATTCCTTAGCCATGCTTCACCTTGTAAGCCGCTAGCCGATCTGCTGCACCGCAGCGGCGATCTCATCGACATCGGGAACTTCGGCGAGATCGTAGATCTTCTGCCAGGCGATCTTGCCGTTTTTGTCCACAATGAAGACTGCTCGATCGTTGACCGCTCCGAACTGGTGTTTGGAGGCGGGAAAGATCCCGTAGGCTCGGGCTACCTCGGCATAGGGCCAGCGGTCGCTGGCCAAAGCGAAGTCGAGACCGCCGAGCGATTTCGCAAAAGCCTTGTGCGAGAATACCGAGTCGGTCGAAATCGCCACGATTACCGCATTACTCCGCGCGAGCTTCTCATAGTCGACCTTGAAGGCCGGCAGTTCGGCCGCGCAAACCGGCGTGAAATCAAGTGCGTAGAAAAGGATCAAAACGTTCTTGCCGCGGTGGCTGGAGAGATGAAACTCACCCTGTGCGTCGCCCGTGATGGAAGGCAACTTGAAATCCGGCGCCAAGTCCCCGACGTTTACCGCCATAACAGATTCTCCTTGAACCGGGCGCCGGCGGAACGCTCTCGGCATGGATTTTTGGACGGGCGCTCCGGAACCGACTCCTCCGCACCAACGCGAGAGCGACCGCCGTCGCCGCTATTTACACCGGAGCGTTTTGATTCTAGCCCGACCGAACTACTGTAGTCAAAGAAGGTCTCTGACTGGCGCATCGAACTAGAGTCGACAGGCGTAAAGGCTGAATTCGGATCCGTCTGACTCTATGACCGGCTTCATGATTTTGGACTGGTCCAGACTTGGACTACTTGTCCCTTTACATGGCCATTAAGCGGCGCTAGATTGGTCCAGTACACCGGACCAGGAAAGCTCTTATGCTCCTCACACTAGATTCGAGCCTGCACAAGCCACTCTATTTGCAGATCCGGGATCAAATCCGAGAACGCATTCTCGGCGGAGCGCTTAGAGTTGGAGACCGGCTGGAGCCAAGCCGCGAACTGGCGAAGCGCCTGGGCGTGCATCGGACCACCGTGGGCAATGCCTACGCGGAACTCGAGTCCGAGGGTTTGATCGAGGGAACGGTCGGGCGTGGCACCTTTGTCTCCACCTTTGCCGCCCGTTTCAGGACCCGTGCAATACCGCCGCGCCGCTCGGCCAACGATTTCCTCTGGGACAGTTTCTTTGTAGAGGAAACGCGCGACGACGCGCTGGGCCGTTTGATGGCGAGCGCCTTTCAGCCTGGCATGATTTCGTTTGCCACAAGCCACGCTTCAAGCGACCTGATTCCTTTGGAGATAGTTCGCCGCGCCACGGATTCAGTCCTGCGGAGGGACGGCGCGGCCTTGCTCGAGTACGGATCGAGTGACGGCTATGCACCTTTGAAGAAATACCTGCAGACGCGGCTCGGTCGCGACGGAATTCAAGCCGAACTCGATGAGATCCTAATCACCAACGGGTGCCAGCAGTCGCTCGACCTGGTGCGGCGCTCGCTGGTCGCGGCGGGCGACACGGTTGTGTGTGAGAACCCGACCTACACCGGCTTGTGGCGAGTCTTCGATTCGTCGGGCGTACGGCTGATCGGCGTGCCGGTTCGCAGCGAGGGTATGGACCTGGATTTCTTGCACGCCGTGCTCGAGGAAAATAAAGTCAAGCTGGTGCTGGCCACGCCGAATTTTCAGAATCCGACCGGCCGGGTGATGCCGCTGGCCGCGCGGCAAAGACTGCTGGAACTGGCCTCTCGCTTCCAGGTGCCGGTTGCCGAGGATGACATTTACGGCCAACTCCGCTATAGCGGCAGGGAGGTTCCGCCGCTCAAAGCGCTCGAGAATTCGAACCTTGTCATCTATCTGAACAGTTTTTCCAAGGTGGGCTTCCCGGGGCTGCGCGTTGGCTGGATCGTTTCCTCGCGGCGCGTGATTGAGCGCCTTCGGGGCGCCAAGCAGCGGGCAGACTTGCACACAAACCTGCTTGGCCAGGCGGTTCTCGAGGAGTTGGGGAGGGCCGGCTGGCTCCATAAGCTGGTGCGACGTACGCGCAAACTCTACGAATGCAAGCTGGCAGTCCTGCGTCAGGCAATTACTCGCGACTTCCCTGCGGAGGCGGTTTGCCACTATCCTGAAGGCGGAATGTCGATTTGGGTCGAGTTGCCGGGGGGCCTCGACGCCGCTGAACTGCTGGTGAAAGCGCAGGATCGGGGAGTGATCTTTGCCCCCAGCCGCTATTTCTATTTTCAGCATCCGGAGCTGAACGCGTTTCGGCTCTGCTTCACCTCGGTCTCTAATGAACAGATTGAGCGCGGCGTGGCGGTACTGGGCGAGTTGTTGCAGGCGGAGGTCCGCAAGAACGGTCGCGTCCACCGCAAGGTTCAGGGCGGCGCTAACGTTGCTCTGGTGTAGTTCGTAGAGCTGACGCTTTGAGGGAGGATTTCAAGATGTGGAACTACGATGAACCGATGAGATTGAAGATCGGACTGGCCGAGATGCTGAAGGGCGGCGTGATCATGGACGTTACCACGGCGGAACAGGCCAAGATCGCCGAGGACGCAGGCGCCGTCTCGGTGATGGCGCTGGAGCGTGTGCCGGCGGACATCCGCAAAGAGGGCGGTGTGGCGCGCATGGCCTCAGTAAAGGTGATCAAGGAAATCATGAGCGCGGTCACCATTCCGGTGATGGCCAAAGCGCGCATCGGACATTTCGCGGAGGCGCAGGTGCTCGAATCCCTGGGTGTCGACTACGTGGACGAGAGTGAAGTACTGACGCCCGCCGACGAAGAGCACCACATCAACAAATGGCCTTACAAAGCGCCTTTTGTCTGCGGAGCGCGCAACCTGGGCGAGGCGCTGCGCCGGATCGGCGAAGGCGCGGCTATGATCCGCACTAAGGGTGAAGCAGGATCAGGCAATATCGTTGAAGCCGTGCGCCATATGCGTGCTATCACGGGCGAAATTCGACAGATCGCGGCTTTGCGCGAGGAGGAGTTGATGCACAAGGCTAAGGAACTGGGCGCGCCTTATGAGTTGGTGAAGTGGGTGGCGGCCAATGGCAAGCTCCCCGTGCCCAATTTCTCGGCGGGTGGGATCGCCACGCCAGCTGACGCCTCGCTGGTGATGCAGCTCGGGGCCGAGGCGGTTTTCGTCGGATCGGGAATCTTCAAGTCAGCGGATCCCGCGGTCCGCGCCAAAGCCATCGTTCGCGCCACCACGCATTACACGGAGCCGCAGATCGTGGCCGAGTGCTGTGAGGATTTGGGCGAGGCGATGCGTGGGATCGACGTCTCGAAGCTGAAGCCGGAGGAATTGCTGCAAACGCGGGGGTGGTGAGAACCCATTATCTGTTCTCTATTGTGCGGAGGTGAGTGGAAATGGGCAGTGATGTCGACCAGGACCGGAAGGGCATCACGCAAATTACGGTAGGTGGTTTCAAATCGATAGCCACCGAGAACTCGCTTGAAATCAGGCCATTGACGATTCTTGCCGGTACCAATAGCTCCGGCAAGACTAGCTTCGTGCAGCCACTACTTCTGCTCAAGCAAACGTTAGAGTCTCCCTATGACCCGGGGCCACTCCTGCTTAACGGTCCGAACGTCAAATTCACCTCGGGCGAGCAACTACTTTACAGAATTCCTAGACCACACCGACAGCGTCATATCCGAGTGATGGACCAGCACAATGAGCATTTGGTTCCCCGGGCTTCTGAACGAGAGCCTGCCAAAGGGGAGCAGTTTGAGGTTGGAATGCGCACCGGATCTGGTCAGAGTATCAGGGTGCTTTTTAGGTATGTAGATGGTAAAGGGTTTCAAGTCGAGCGGAATGAATCCAGTGGCGGTTTCCTTGGTCCTGAAAGACGAACTCTTCGTGCAGACATGAAACCGGACGAAATCCGTATCGAATTCTTCCGAGACCCTTCTTACGCGCCGAGTCACCAACTAGCTGTAGTTGAGGATAGGTGTTTTCTCAGAGTTGAGGAAAATGGCCGTGATTCTAATTCGACGTATTCGCCGAGCTATGGGCTGGCCGACCGAATCACTGGGTTGGCGCATCTTCCTGGGCGGCGAGGTAGTGTGGAGAGAACAGGCCCGACAGCTGCGGGTTTCGGTACTATGTTCCGTGGCACATTCGAGAACTACGTCGCCAGCCTAGTCTACCGCTGGGGCGGTGAAGATAAAGAACGCCTCGCGAGACTTAATACCCAGCTCAAAGATGTCGGCCTGACCCGGGAAGTGGAAGCTCGACGAATAAACGACGCCCAAATCGAGCTTTATGCTGACCGGTTTCCACCTACAAGCAACTCCTTAAGGGATCTCGTAAATATCGCGGATGTTGGCTTTGGCGTCTCAACTACCTTGCCCGTTCTTGTGGTCCTTGTTGCGTCCGAACCAGAGCAGGCGGTCTATATCGAAGAGCCAGAGATTCACCTACACCCAAAAGCGCAGGTCAAACTGGCAACTGTGCTGGCCGATGCTGCTAGGCGCGGAGTGAAGGTGATCGCCGAAACGCACAGCTCACTGTTGCTGCGTGGGATTCAAACGCTTGTTGCCCAGGGAAGACTAGATCCCGCGTTAGTGAAGTTGCATTGGTTCACGCGCAGGGATGACAACGGAGCAACTGAAATCCGCAGCGCCGATCTTGACGCGAATGGAGCTTTTGGCCATTGGCCAATGGATTTCGACCAGGTAGAGCTCGGCAGTGATTCCGACTATCTGGATGCTGTCGAAGCCAGGATGGCAAAGTAGTGGCTGGCCCGAGACGTACCCTGGTGATCGACGCTTCCATCGGCGTCATAGGACACTCGGGCAGCGCGCGCCTACGGTTTCTGGACACGGTCCTCAACGTCTGCCACCGCTTTGTCACTACGGACGAAATTCTCGAGGAATGGAAGAATCATGAGTCACCCATCGCAAAGCGCTGGCGAGCGCGGATGGTTGCCAGAAAGAGATGGGGTGGGTCTCTCAGGCACGGGCAAGGAATCCGATGAAGTATGTTGTGATCGTCGAAAAGAGCGCAAATGGTTTCGGTGCTGATGTCCCCGACCTGCCAGGTTGCGCCGTTGTTGCAGAGACGCGTGAGGAAGCGTTGGAACTCATGCGCGATGCAATCGATTTCCATATTCGAGCAGTAGTTCCAGATCGTAAATTGCGTGAGGCAGTTTCGGCGGCTGCCACGACGGACGCCCATCGTCGAGAGATGCTCAAGGACATCCACCTGATCGAAGTCGCGATAGAACAGGGCTGTCCGGTTGTTTCTCTTGATGAGGAGGCACGCAGTTTGTTCAGAACAGCAGCCGAACAAGTGCGTAGCTTGAGGCCGGTTATTTGGGTCAACCCGGTCGAGCCAGAAGAGCAGGTGCTTCGGTGGTTGGAAGAGGGCGCGCAATCTGATCCAAGTCGGACTCTCGGAACTCAGGCGAACATGTAAGAAAGCGCTAGGCACTGTCGCGAAAGCAGGGTCCTAAGGCGAAGAATGAACCAACGGTCCCGCCTGGGACATCTATAAGGGCAGGCCGATCGCCACCACAACCAGGCCAAACAGGCCAATTCGAGGGAGGAACCAAAATGCCAGTTCGAAATGCCGAAGCAGAGTGGAGAGGCAATCTCATGGAAGGCTCGGGCAAGATGAAGTTGGGCAGCGGCGCCTACGAAGGCCCGTTTTCGTTCAAGTCGCGCATGGAGAACGGCGCCGGGACTAACCCGGAGGAGTTGATCGGGGCTGCGCATGCAGGCTGTTTCTCCATGGCTTTTTCGGCGCAGCTTTCGAACGCCGGTTTCCCGCCGAAGCGCGTTCACACCAAAGCGGTGGTGCACTTCAATAAGACCGATGCCGGATTCGCGATCTCCAGCATTGACCTTGATACTGAAGGCGAAGTCCCTGGTATCGACCAGGCCAAATTCCAGGAGCTTGCCGAGGGCGCGAAGAAGGGGTGTCCGGTTTCGAAAGCGCTGGCTGGGACCACAATCAATCTTAAGGCGACCCTGATAGCGACAGCGCACTAAGGCAAACACTCACAATGTCCTCAGTCACCTGTTCCTTGGATGTGCAAGTATTGGTGTTCCCGGACGCCGCTGCTGGATAAGCTGCTGAGAAAGAAGGGAAAAGTCTCGGTCGCCCATGAACAACGGAACGAAGCCCGCACAGCCTATCGGCGTCCTCGCCATCCAGGGCGACTTTGCCATGCACGCCAAGATGCTCGACCGCATCGGAGCCCCGTGGAAGCTAATCAAGCATCCGTCAGAGCTGGGTGGAATCAGTGGACTGGTGATGCCTGGCGGTGAGAGCACCACGATACTGAAGTTCTTCGAGTCTGAAGGATTTAGCTCGGCCATCCAGGATTTTAGTGCCGCTGGCAAGCCGATTTTCGGAACCTGTGCCGGCGTTATCCTGCTCGCTAAGGATGTCTTGAATCCGCCTCAGCAGCGCCTGGGGCTGCTGGACGTAACCGTAGAGCGCAACGCCTACGGTCGCCAGATCGATAGCTCGGTGCGGCAGGGTGAATGCCCGGTGGTCAGCGATCGTCCCGTGGAAATGGTCTTCATCCGGGCCCCGATCATCCGCCGCGTCGGAGAAAGCGTACACGTACTTGGAACCTCCGATGGCCTGCCCGTGCTGGTGGAACAAGGGAATATCCTGGCCGCCACTTTTCATCCCGAACTTACTGACGACGAGACCGTTCATCGCTACTTTGTAGCAAAAGCGTCGCGCCGCGAGAAATCCGCCTGTGACATAGCTTAGGGCCGGGAAGGTCGGGCAACGATCGGGCAATGATAATGATAGGGATAGGTTTCTCACAGGCTGCGGAAAAACTTGTCGTTATTGTCATCCAATCAACTCGCATTGCATTGAAAATGCACAAGGCGAGATGCTTTGCTGTCTCGCGTGACAGCAGACCACCGCACCCATGAATCTTGGCGCAACCTCAAGCACTCACTCTCCTTTCCGGTATAGACGGCTGAACCCTCAGCGAACGGACTGCGGAAAAAGTGCGGAAAAGCCACGGGATGGGAGCGGGATTTTGCGGGATCTGGGTATCCCCTTGACTCAGGTACCACAAGATGTAGTATGGCACCTGAGTGGAAGACTACCCTCGGAACCTGATGGAATTTGAAGCCCGTTTTGCCACGGAGGAGGCCTGTCGAGAGTATCTTTTCCGCCTTCGGTGGCCCGACGGGTTTCGTTGTCCGCGCTGTGGAGGTGAGAAGTATTGGCCGTTGCGTTGTCGGCTGCAGTGTGCCGGGTGCGGTCATCAGGCCTCGGTTACAGCTGGGACCATTTTCCAGGACACGCGCAGCCCTTTGCAGTTGTGGTTTCGGGCCATGTGGTGGGTGACCGCCCAAAAGAATGGTGCCAGTGCCTTGGGGCTGCAGCGGGTGCTGGGCATGGGGAGTTACGAAAAGGCTTGGACGTGGCTCCATAAGCTGCGTCGGGCGATGGTCAGGCCCGGGCGTGATCGGCTGGCCGGGACCGTAGAGGTGGACGAGACCTACCTGGGCGGATTGGAGGAAGGCGTGCGGGGCCGGGAAACCGAGGCGAAAGCTCTGATCATCGTTGCCGCTCAAGAAGATGGACGGGGCATCGGGCGTATTCGCTTGCGTCAGATTGCCAACGCCTCGTCGGCCAGCCTGATCCCCTTCATCGAGGACTCGGTTGAACTGGGTAGTATGGTCCACACCGACGGTTGGCTCGGGTACCAGCCTTTGGAGAAGAAGGGCTACCAACACAGGGTTACGGTCCTTCGCGGTCAGACCAAGTCCCCGTCCGAATTGATGCCCCGGGTTCATCGTGTGGTCTCGTTGTTAAAACGGTGGCTGATAGGGACCCATCAAGGGGCGGTCAGCCGCAAGCACCTTGACTACTATCTGGACGAGTTCACGTTTCGGTTCAATCGCCGCCTCTCCAGAAGTCGAGGCAAGGTCTTCTTCCGGCTGGTGCAGCAGGCGGTCAACGTAGAACCGATTCCTTACGCCCGAATCATCCAGGGCCCCGAGACAACCACAACATATGGGAGAACCTGAGTCAAGGGGATACCCAGATTGCGGGAATTGGGCCAGAATCCAGACTGTGCAACTGGTCCAGGGTTGACTTGAAGGTGAATTCAGGCTGCGGTGACATGACTCAAGATCGCCCCATCAGAATGCTCTTCGTTTGCGTGGGGAACGCCTGCCGGAGCCCCATGGCCGAAGCGTTTGCGCGTTACCTCGGGCAGGGACGCGCAGAAATCTGGAGCGCCGGAATATCTCCCTTGGGTTCAATACTCCCTGGCACTCGAGACGCGATGGCAGAGCGAGGTTTTTCCCTTGATGGGCAGCGATCGAAGGGGATTGATGAAGTTCCCCTTGCCGAAATGGATGTCGTGGTTCGCATGGGCCGCGAGGTTCAATTCGCTTTGCCGGACGAGTTTCGGGGACGGCTGGTGGAGTGGCAGATTCCGGATCCTTACAGCCGGGGCCTGGGCTTCTTCCTCCACGTGCGGGACTTGATCGAAGCCCAGGTGAGGGCCTTGCTTGCAGAAGCAGGCAACATGTCGACGGGGAACCTTTCAGGTAAGGAGCACTCAGAAGACGGTGGAGACTTCGGGACATCGGACGACGTCGGATAGGGTGCTTGACATGGGCACTGGACAGTCCTAGGCTGGAATCAGGGCATCGGGAGTGCCTCGGGGGTTTCAATGAGCCCGCGCAACTGCCTTCTGGTTGTTATTTGTGCCCTGCTTGGATCCATCCCGGCGCCTGCCCAACGAGGCGGTGGCAGGGGATTCTCCGGTGGGGGATTCCGGGGCGGCGGTGGCGGACGCGGCTTTTCGGGCGGCGGGTTCAGCAGCGCGCCTCGCTTTCCCAGCGGCGGATTCCGCGCCCCCAGCATGCCCAGAATGTCGGGACCCATGCCAGCGATGCGTGGTCCTAGCGTTCCTTCCGCACCTCGCTTTTCGAGCGGTTTTGGTCGGCCGCCGGCTTACGGCGGATACTCGCGACCGCGCTCCTCACCCGCTTATTCCGCGCGTCCCTATGCTGGCTCTTACTCCCCTCGATTTTCCAGCCCCGGCAGATCCTGGGCTCCAAGGATCTCGTCTGGCTGGACGCATTTTGGCGCGCAGCCCGCGCCGGGATCACGTCGAGGTAACGGCACATTCGCCCCCTCCTATGCCGCGAATCACGGCAGCTATTCTCCTGGTACGAGCCGCGGCCCAACCAAGGGGTACCGATCTTCTGGATCACAAACCCCGATGAGCCATCGCCCGGGGTCGGCAGGCCACCGTTTTCCGCAGCATCCGGCGTGGTTCGGAGGTGGAAACGGCCGGTTCGGTTTCTACCGGGGTTCCGGCTTCTACTTCCCCCATTCTCATTCTTTCCTCTCGCCCTTCTTCTTTAACTATTTTCTCCTGAGCCAATACGGCTTCTGCAATCCCGCTTGGTTCGGGTACCCGTTCCTTACCGATCCCTTCTTTGGAGGTTGCAGCCCCTGGTTAGGCGCGCCTCTCTCCTACGAATCTGAACCGTCTCCTGAAACGGACGCCTCGGGCTATGAACAGAATTACGGCGCTGGAGGCGAGCAGCCGGAGACTTCCGCTCCGCCCGCCGACGAGACGGGTAATGGTGGCGAGGCGGGCACGACTTCGACCGCTGCCAATGAGGCTAACGAGGGGTCGACCCCAGGCGATCAGAGCATAGTGGTCCAGACAGCGGATGGACAGGTGCAGAGCTATCGCTGGCGCGGCGACCAGACGGTCATTTCAAATGGGCACAGCCTGAGGGGCAACCCGACCGATTGGAATCCCCAGCCTTAAATGCACTCGCAATGAGCCGCGCCATATTGATTGGCGTCAGGGAATGCGTACGTCCGATATTAACTGCAGAAGTATTGGAGAAGGTTGTACGAGTGCTGATGCCTACCGTGTTGAACGATCGAGCAGGAGGAGGACGGAATGGTGGGCGATACAGGATTCGAACCTGTGACTTCTACCGTGTGAGGATAGCACTCTACCGCTGAGTTAATCGCCCTTGGACTAACAATAGAAATACCAGATTCCGCGCCGGACGTCCATAGAACCTTGCTCGCTGCCCACCAAATTCGATATAGGACCAGGATATCGCCCTGCAGCGGGCGCCCCATGCCGTCCACACGGTGGGGTTATGTTCCGGAGCCAGTTTGAAGCGACCGCAAGCTGTTGAATCAAGAAACTCCAGCCAGGCTCCCGGGGGCGCCGTCCTCGTCCCGGCAGAGTCGCTATCCCGCCTGCAGCGGTCCATCCAGTCAGTGATTCGGGGCAAAGACGATGTTGTGCAACTGGCCCTCGTCACCTTGCTGGCGCGCGGCCATTTGCTGATTGAGGATGTGCCCGGCGTCGGCAAGACCACCCTGGCGCACGCCCTGGCGCGATCGCTCAATTGCAGTTTTCAGCGGCTGCAATTCACTTCTGACCTCCTGCCCTCGGATGTTGTGGGTATCAGTGTCTACGCGCGCGAGAGCGGGAATTTCGAGTTCCGGCCGGGACCCCTTTTTGCCAACGTCGTGCTGGCCGACGAAATCAACCGTACCACGCCGAAGACACAAAGCGCTTTGCTCGAAGCCATGAACGAATACCAGGTAACGGTGGATAATCATACTCACCCCCTGCCCGAGCCCTTCATGGTGCTGGCCACGCAGAATCCCATCGAGCACCACGGCACTTATCCTTTGCCAGAGTCTCAACTGGACCGATTCCTGATGCGGGTGAAGATGGGGTACCCCACGGCCGAGAGCGAAAAGGAGATCTTGCGGAACTTTGCGGCTTCGGAGCCGCTAGCCGCGATCCAGCCGGTGATGACGGCAGAAGAGTTGCTCGATGTGCAGCAGGCAGTCCGTCAAGTAACCGTGGACGACGAACTGCTCAACTATACCTTGGAGATCGTGGCCCGAACCCGGCGTCATGAGTACTTGAGCCTGGGTGTCAGCCCGCGCGGTTCCATGTCGCTCTATCGCGCAGCCCAGGCCTTGGCTCTGCTCGAGGGCCGCAGTTACACTATTCCCGACGATTTTAAACGGTTGGCAGTCCCCGTCTTCGCCCATCGCACGGTAGTCAGTACACGTTACGCTTCTACCTTGAAGCGGAGCGAGCAGGCAGAATCGATTCTGCAGGAAATCTTGGAGGCCGTCCCGGTGCCCCTGTAGGAATGGGGGAAGCAGAGCCAAGCGGAGCCCCATTGCCAAAAACGGGAGGATCGCGAGCATTGAGGCGGGCCTGCGGGTGGCTGGTAACGATCAGCCGCGAAGCGGACCTTGCGCCCTGGCGGCGCTTTCTTTTTGCCGTCACGGGACTCGTCCTTTCGTTTTGCCTCGCGCTATATGCCACGGCGCTGCGCGAAGAGGGCAACTTCGCCCTGGCAGCCGCCCTCGCAGGACTGTCTCTCGTCATCGCGGCGGCGGTGGCCGTCAAAGTGATCCCGGATCTCGCGCGGCGCACCGCCCTGCGGCACCTGGTGGCCAAGATTGAATTTGATTTCACACGGGAAGGAGTGATCTACCTTCTGTTAATCGTCGCCATTGTGGTGGCGGCGCTGAACACCGGCAACAATCTGTTGTTCGTTCTGCTCGCATGCATGCTGGCCGGCATTTTGGTTTCGGGAATCCTCTCTCAAATCGTGCTGGCGCAGATTGAGCTGGATTTCACTCTTCCAGAACATCTCTTTGCCGGACGTCCCGTCGTCTCGCGGCTCACTCTGCGGAACCTGAAGCGGACGCTACCTTCATTTTCACTCACTGTATCGCCGTCGGACGCCAAGGTTCGGCCTCGCGAGTCCGGCTCTGCCCGCCGGCACAAACTGGGATTCGCCCCGCCACGACTTCCCCCGATTTTGGATCGGCCTGTGTACGTTCCTTACATTCAGCACGGCGCCTCGGTAACCGAGCGTGTCGAGCTTTGTTTTCCGCGGCGCGGCCGCTATAGCCAGCAGGGCTTCCGCCTGAGCACGAAGTTCCCTTTCGGACTGCTGCGGAAAACCAGAGTATCACCGGCACGACGGGAGATCCTGGTGCTGCCGGCGATCGAACCCACTGAGGAGTTCTACGAGATCCTGCCGCTGGTGAGCGGTGAAATGGAGAGCGCGGCGAAGGGGCGCGGGCACGACCTGTATGCCATTCGGAACTATATTGAAACTGATTCGGTGCGCCATGTGGACTGGAAAGCCACTGCCAAGGCGCAGCAACTCAAGGTGCGCGAGTTCACGCGCGAGGATGAGCGTCGCGTGACACTGGTGTTCGACGCACGCCTGCCCGAGGCCGGCCTGGAAGTCGAAGCGAGGTTTGAAAGAGCGGTAAAACTGTGCGCCTGCCTTACCTGGCATTTCTACGAGATTGGGGCGCAGTGCCAATTTATTAGTCACGATTTCGATTCGGCCATGATGCCGGCCGAAGAAATGCTCTATCCGACACTGGAGGCTCTGGCGGAGATCACGCCGCAATCCGCCACTCCAGGCGTTGATGTGATCGCAGGAATATCATCGGCTGAGCACGCTTTCAATATCGTTTTTACAGCGCAATCTCGCGGCTCTATTCCCACGAGTTTGTGGAGTTCATCCTACGCCATCTTTATCGATGAACTGTAGTTTGACCCTCCTAGGGGAAGCTGCGGCTCCATGTGGACATCCGATCATCCAATCACCCGAGGAGCGCTTCGGGTACTGATCGGCGGCGAGCAAACGAATCCAGAGTTGGTGTGGAATGCCAGACAACATACTTGTGGGCACGTCGGGATGGCATTACGACCACTGGCGGGGACCTTTCTACCCTGACAACATGAAACCCAGTGAGATGCTGGCTTTCTACGCCGAACGATTCTCCACGGTTGAGATCAACAATTCTTTTTACCACCTGCCCTCAACCAAGGCACTGCGGGCGTGGCGCGAGACGGTTCCCGAGCACTTTTTCTTCTCCGTAAAGGGAAGCCGCTATCTTACCCACATGAAGAAATTGAAAGACGCTGAGGCCGGTCTCGACACATTTCTCTCGCGGACGGTTGAACTCGGCAAAAAGCACGGTCCGATTCTCTTCCAGACGCCTCCTCGGTGGCAACGCAACCGCGAGCGGCTGGAAGGCTTTCTTGAGGCCCTGCCTAAAGGACTGCGATGTGCCTTCGAATTTCGCGATCCCTCGTGGTTTGATGAAGAGATCACGGCGGTTCTGAAACGCCACAACGCCGCCTTCTGCGTGTGGCAATTGGCAGGCGAGGAGTCTCCGCGCTGGCTTACCGCGGACTTTGCATATCTGCGGCTGCACGGGCCCGATACCCGGAAATATAGCGGACGTTACACTAAGGCGCAACTTCGCGGCTGGCTGAAATTAGCAGAAGGGTGGGTGGCGAAAGGCGCACGCCAGGTCTTGATATACTTCGACAACGACCAGACCGGGTTCGCAGCCCTGAATGCCATGGAACTGCAGTCGATGATTTAAGCGAGCAGCCAACTCTGTGGGTCGTGCCCAACTGAGCACGGGCTTCACCAGATGTCAGACGATGCCGGCTCTACGCGGGCTCCAAATGTTCGGCGAAATGACGGGGGAACGGCGCTTCATAGGTGGGCATCAGACCGTTAGTTAGGGCCTCCCGCCTCTGCCAGACTTCCAGGATTACTTCTACGACGTACGCAAAATTTCTCTGAAGGTAGACACGCCGCGGGAATCGCCAATAGGTGCCAAGTCCCTTTTGGCGGCTTCGCCGAAGATGAGTGTGCCGATTTCCTGCCGAAGCCATTTCGGGCTGTCCGGCGTCTACTCGGCTTAAGCGAGAATCCTGACCTTTTGCACGTCCTCACGGTTAACGTTTTAGTGCAGCGCCGGGGCGCAAAATGATTTTCCCCTCCTCATCAACATCCTTTTTCCCTTGTTCTCTGTGGTCCTTGTACTCTGCTCCAACCAATCCGCGGCTGCCGAATTCGACCACCCTGGTCAAATCGTATCGCTAATAACCTCAAGGAGCGCGCGACTACCGGTTGCCGCCGGAATCGTTCACCGCTCGTAGAGCAGCCGCTACAGCGGTTCCAGATGCGCGGTGAAATGACGGAGGATCCCCGTTTCATAAGTCAGCTTCAGGCCGCGAATGGCGTCACGCGTTTTCCAGACTTCCAGGATCACTTCCACGACGTAGTCGATATGGCTTTGGGTATAGACACGCCGAGGTATCGCCAACCGCACCAGGTCCATTTTGGCAGCGGCGCCGAACATCAGGGTGCCGATTTCCACGGAGCGGATGCCGCCTTCGAGGTAAAGCTCGGCGGCGAGAGCCACGCCGGGAAATTGATTACGGGGCAGGTGGGGCAGAAAAGCGCGAGCGTCGATGTAGATCGCATGTCCGCCGGGCGGCTGCACGATGGGTACGCCGGCCTCGCTGATGTGCCTGCCCAGATAAGCGGTGGACACGATCCGGTAGCGCAGGTAATCCTCCTCGAGGACCTCCTGCAGTCCGACGGCAATGGCTTCGAGATCCCGCCCGGCCAATCCTCCATAAGTCGGATAGCCCTCGGTAAGGATCAGCAGATTCTTCTCCGCCTGGGCCAGCACGTCGTCGTTGGTGCAGAGGAAACCGCCGATATTGGCGAGCCCGTCCTTCTTGGCGGACATGGTGCATCCGTCCGCTAGCGCAAACATCTCGCGCGCGATCTCACGCGGGCTCTTGGCGGCGTAACCAGGTTCGCGCAGCTTGATCAAGTACGCGTTCTCCGCGAAGCGGCAGGCGTCGAAATAGAGCGGGATGGAATATTTCCTGCACACATCGCGGACGGCTCGCGCGTTTTCGAGTGAAACCGGCTGTCCACCGCCCGAATTGTTGGTGATGGTCAGCATCACCAGCGGAACGCGCTCGCGCCCTACGCGCACGATCAAGGCCTCAAGCGCTGCCACATCCATGTTTCCCTTGAAGGGATAGGTATTCGAGGGCTGCAATCCTTCCGGCGTAATCAAGTCGACAGCCTCAGCTCCGGCGAATTCCACATTGGCGCGAGTTGTATCAAAGTGGGTATTATTCGGAACACGATCACCTTTCTTGCACATCACACTGAAGAGAATGTGTTCGGCGGCGCGGCCCTGATGGGTGGGAATTACATGTTTGTAGCCAAAGATGGACTGAACCACGCTGCGAAAGCGTTCGAAGCTTGGGCTGCCGGCATAACTTTCATCACCTTCCATGATCGCTCCCCATTGGCGGCTGCTCATCGCTCCGGTGCCGGAGTCGGTCAGCAGGTCAATCAGCACATCTTCGGCGGGTAACAGGAATAAATTGTAGTGAGCCGTTTTGAGAAGCCGCTCGCGCTCCGCGCGGGCGTTCCAATGAATCGGCTCCACGCTCTTGATACGGAAGGGCTCGATGATGGTTCGTATGGGCACGGCGCCTGTCCTCACTGAGGGTTGACGTCTGCAGAGAGGGATTATAGCCGCAGTCAGGCCTAAAAGATGGTGGCGCGAGATTTTGTTTTAAACCAACCAACCCCAACAAGCGCTAGCTTAAGCACCAGGGGTCTCAAAGCCCGCGTCTCGGGCGGCATCATGTGGCCCACGGCGAGGAGCCGTGGGAAGAAGAGGCGAATTTACGTTTCAAGCCCCGCAACGGGCAACATCAGTAAGGCATATCCAGGAGAGTGCCCTGATGCCTCCACTAACGCGGCTCATCTCCTACTTGGTTCTATGTCAACCCACGGCTGCGCCGTGGGCTACATGATTGCGCCGCTACCGCGGCTGGGGAAGTTAAGACAATCATTATTCCAGCGCCAAGTGGAGCAAGGGGGGCAACTACCCGCGATGCGAACAGATCCATCACGCTGTGCTTAGCTGGTCGGCTCAGCCAGAATCGATGCCAGATTCTTCTGAATGCGCTCCACATGAGAGCCCTTCCAATAGATGTGACCGCAGCCAGAGCAGCGGAAGAACTCGTCATACAACTGGAAGATCCTGGGTTCTACCATGGGCCCAACTTCGCCCTTGGGGATACTTTCAATCGCCGCGTTGCAGCGGGTGCAGCGCGTCCAGAGTCCGGAACTCGTATCGAGTTTGAACTGCTGTGCCAGCTCCCGCAGCTGCTCGGGAGGGTCCTCGCTTCGGACGCTGTAGATGTTGCTGAGTCCGCCGAAACGCTTCTCGGTATTCCCGCGAGTGAGGACCACACGCTCGCCGTGCCTCGAGATCTCCTGGAGTTCTGCGACCGTCGCCCGGGGCGAATACAGTGTGTCATAGCCGAGCAGCCGGAGCATTCGCGCCAGGCGGCCCAGCATGCGATCTGCCACGAAGAGAGGCGACATAGTTGATCCGATCGCGATCGGCATTGCGGAAACTTGGTGCGTCAGCGGGACGAAGGCTTAGAGACTAGACCTTTGCAATCTAGCACAGATGGCGATCGCGAAACTTCCACCAATATAAGGCCCCGCCGCAGGCCACAGTCACGAGGCCCTCAAAAGACTCTCGGGGACGAAAGCGTACGGCCGAGGCGAGCATCCCGGTCGCGGCCAGAAGGAACGCCGCCGGAGCCAGCGGATAACAGAAGTCGAGCGGGCGCAGCCGCCGCCAATGCGGTCGCTTTCTCAGGCGAAAAATGCCCGCCGTGGCCAGCGCGCCAAACAGCACCAGCATGAATCCGATGTAATAGATGAGAGCCTCGAATGTCCCGGTCACTATCATCACTGCGGAAGTGAGCGTCTGAAACAGAATCGCAGTGACCGGCGTTCCCCATCGGGGATGAACCCGAGCCGCAGAGATGAAGAAACAGCCATCCTGGGCCATCGCGTAGTAGACCCGGGGACCCACCAGCACCATGGAGTTGATACAGGAAAGCAGTGCGGCCGCCATCATTCCACTGAAGATGGCGCCGCCACGGTGTTGGAAAAGCGAACGTGCCGTTAGGGAACCCACGGCCAGCATTCCCTTCAGTGCCCCCAAGGGCAGGGCGTACAGGAATGCGAGGTTGCAGGCAATATAGAACACGGCGACGACTATCGTGCCACCGGCCAGCGCCAAAGGCAATGTGCGTTCCGGGTCGCGTATCTCCTCCGCCACGTAGGTGGCCGCATTCCAGCCGCTGTAGGCGAACATCACAAAGGTGAGGGATACCGCAAACTGCAGGACCAGATTGGGCGATGACGTACGCTGGGTGGTGAGCGAAAAGTTGTGCCAGTTACCGCGTCCAACCGAAAAGGCGAGCCCCAGGAATACCGTCAGCACCACCAGCTTGAGTGACGTGAGCAGCGTTTGCAGATTTGCGCTCAGCTTCAAACCCAGTATGTTGACCACACCGAAAAGTGCGATCACGCCCACCGCCAAAATCTGGCCGCTACCCAGATGCAGCCACGGAAGTCCCGGGAGTACGGCGGGTCTCGCCGAGTCGACGGTGAGCGAAGGAAAGAAATAGGTCAGATATGACGAAAAAGCCAGGGCCGCAGCGGCAACAGGGGCCGAGAAGCCCGCGAAGAACGATACCCACCCGCTCACGAATCCCCAACTCGGACCCCAGGCTTCGCGTAGATAAACATACTCGCCACCCGATCGCGGCAAATTGATGCCCAGTTCGGCGTAGACAAGGCATCCCGCCACCGCCACCACGGCGCCCACTATCCAGATGCCCAGCACCAGTGCGGGTCGGCCCAAGTCGGCGGCGAGAAAACCGGTAGTGGTGAAGATCCCGGTGCCGATCATGTTCGACACTACCAGCGCCGTGGCGCTAATGATCGTCAGTTCCCGTCGCAGCGGCGGCGACATCGGATGAATTATCCTCGCGGTTGGGCCTGTACCCTGGGCGCCCTTCAATTTCCATACTCCCCTCCTCGGTTTGGACTCGGTTTGGGAGGGGGCAGGAGCATAAGCGCGAGCTTAAAGAGGATTACAAAATATAGCGACGACCATTGCTGTAGCGCCGGTGTCCCCACCGGCGTCTTTCGGCGCTGGGGGCAGCGCCGCGACAGAAGCAGTTGTCACTAATATTATGTAATCTTCAAATATGCACTAGAATTCCATTCCCTGCCCGACACGGAAAAATCAGCCGGGGCTAGCGCTGAAAGACGACAAAATACTGGTATCTGAGGAAATCGAATTGAGCGGCCAAGCGCAATCCAGCGGTCTCAAACTCCTTAATCATGTCGGTCTTGGCGATCTTCATCTCGACCGGGGGGCCTAGCGGAAGCGGTTTCTTCTCGAAATCAATGTTAACCAGGCGTCCGCCGGGCTTCAGGGCCTGAATCAGCAATGGATAGTATTGCGGGCGATCCGAAATGTGGTGGAGCGTGTCGCAGATGAAGATCAAATCAACCGACGACGCTGGCAGCTTGGGATCGTGGGGCCCCGCCAGAACTTTGCGTATATTGGTCATCTTTGCTGACTGCGCCTGTCTGGTCAGGTAGTCCAGCATCTCGTGGGAAATATCTACTGCGTAGACCCGGCCCCTAGGACCCACTGCGCGGGCGAAGCGCAAGGTGAAATAGCCCGGCCCGGAACCTAGATCGGCGACGGTATCTCCCGGCTTGATACCCAGTTTGGCTATCACCTCTTCGGGCTGCTGCCATTCGTCCCGGCCTGGGTCGAGCATCGCCCGGATATACGCCGACGCGTTTTCAGGGGGATGCTGCTGATGCGGAATCTGAGCTGCAGCCGCTACCGTGACAAGCAGAACACCGCTAATCCACACGACGATCTGGCAGCGCTTCATCATCCGGTCTCCTCAAGGTTGGCAGGCAGTCGGCAGTAGCAGCCGGCAGCCCTTTTTTTTGCCCAACCTATTATAATCACTTCTCTACATATCGTCGTGACCCCTTGCGCATTTTAACCGCGGTGTTCGTCAGGCACGCCGAAATCGCCCCTCGGGTCTCTACCTTTTGCGGCCCGCCTAAAAGGGGGGGCGTAAAGACCCTCCCCTACTTATCCGGCCTAGTCGTAACTCCCGTGCGGATTTCCAATTCGTCAGCCCCCAAGGCGGCGTAACGCCCGGCGTCCCACGGGCTGAAGCCCGTGTCTCCTGGATTGTGGCATAGCCGTCCTGGGCCACGTCGTAGGGAAAATGTACAAACTCTAGGGGGTTAAAACCCCGCCCTTCTCTAAAAGCCCAGTCCCCAACCCGCACCGACGTGATAAATCCCCGGTTAGCAGGCGTGTCATCGATTCGCAACGAAGCCCTGATGCCCGTAAACCTCGAGACACTGCTTGTATGCTTAGGGCCGCTTGTGGTATGCATAGGGCGCTCCTCGCACGGAAATTGCTTTTTTCGCCTCCGCGCTGGGCAGGATTAAGTTGGCGCGAGGTCGTTAAGACTGGAAGCATGCTAAAGGTCGAGACCGAATCTGCCGTCCAGGAGGGCTTATGGCATTTTGTCCCAAATGTGGAGCATCCGTTGCCGCGGATGCAACTTTTTGTGGCTCATGTGGCGCGCCGTTGAGCGCGGCTGCTCCCGTTCCTCCAGCGGGCCCCCCGCCGCCGGGGCCATCGCCGGTGGCGAGCACACCCATGACCTCCAACGTGGCTGGGGCGCTGTGCTACGTATTGGGGTTCCTTACCGGGATTATCTTTCTGGTGCTTGACCCCTACAAGAACGATCGTTTCGTGAGGTTCCACGCCTTTCAGTCGATATTCCTCAACGTGGCCTTGATAGCGTTCTGGATTGTCTGGTCTATCCTGAGCGCCATCATTTTTGCTGTGGCTGTGGCCGGAGGCTTCGTGCTGTCCCTGCTAAGCTTGTTCCATTTGATCGGCCTGGTAATCTGGCTGGCGTTTATTGCCCTGTGGGTGTTTATGATCTACAAGGCCTATAACAATGAGCGCTTTATGCTGCCGGTCATCGGCGCCCTGGCCGCTAAACAGGCGGGCTAGCGGGTGAAGCTGTTACAGAACGGAGTGGAAAATGAGCCACGTTAGTGGCGGCACCAGGCACTTTACCTCATTACGTCCGAACTGATGTCGCCCCCTTCCGGGGCTTTAACGCGTAAGATTCGCCTATTAATTCCCACGGCTCGTTGCCGTCGGCTATAGGATGCCGCTCGCTATGTGGGCTTCGAGCCACGCGCCTGGTGCTTTACCAGCGGTTATGAGCGTCTTCCCCTCACCCTGTCATTCTGCACTTTCAGTTCCTCGGCTCCTCTGGGACCGTCGCTCACAAACCACGGATACGGTCGAATATGCGAGTCTGCGCTAGCCTGCTTTTCCTGCCAGGTTTTGCCGTCCCCGCTTTTCTCTTGACAATTACCTCCGACCAAGGCAAGGTAGCAGGTTTCACCCAAAGGCCTCCGCTTCCGAGGTTGCCAGCTGGTGGCTCGATTTGAACTATATGAGAGTACGTGTTTGCTTTCACGACCAATGCTTTGACGGCGCCTGTGCGGCGGCTCTTTTCACCCGCTTCTACAAGGCGTCAATCCGGCCCGATGTGGAATTTGAGTATCTGGGTCTCGCTCATCGGGCCGGACACCTTTTTGACGAGGACATGTTCGACGGCGACGAAAACGCCATCGTGGATTTCAAGTATTCGAGTTCCGATCGCCTCACTTGGTGGTTCGACCATCACCAGAGTGCTTTTCTTACTGGCGCGGACGCGGAGCACTTCCGCCGCGATCGCAGTGGCAGGAAGTTCTATAATCCTGAGTTCAAATCCTGCACCAACTTCCTGGCCCACGTTGGCGCCGCCAAGTTCGATTTCCATGCTCCAGACCTGGCCGATATGGTCCACTGGGCCGATATTATCGATGGCGCCCAGTATCCTGACACAAAAACAGCCGTCGAGATGCGGGATCCGGCCACCCAGATCACTCTGGTGATCGAGGGAACGCGAACCAAGGGGTTCGTAGCGAGCCTGATCCCCGAGTTGATCTCGAAGCCCCTGGCCGAAATTGCAGCTCTGCCTGAGATTCGCCGGGCGTTCGAGGAGCTTTATGAGCACCACCTGCGGTTTATGGATCTCATCCGCGAGCGCGCTCGATTAAGCGACGGTGTGTTGTTTTTCGACATATCAGACGGGGACGTAGAGGGATACAATAAGTTCGTTCCTTACTACCTTTATCCCGAAGCGGTCTACAGCGTAGCAGTCAGCCGATCGCACGAGCGCACCAAAATCGCGGTTGGAAGCAATCCCTGGAATCCAACACCGAAAACCTGTAATCTCGCCTCCATCTGTGAGCGTTACGGAGGTGGAGGACACGCCAAGGTGGCGGCGATTTCCTTGCCGCCGGGGGATCTCGAACGCGCTCGGCACGTGGCGCATCAAATCGCCGACCAATTGCGCGGCAGCCTGGCCGGCCCAGGGTCCTAGGCTCACCGGAAAGTGATGTGGCTGTGAGGTTTGCCGTGCCCAATAGGTCGAGGCCCGAATCGTTGGGTGCTTGCGATGAGCCCGAGCCTGTGGTAAGAAGGATCTGATCTTAAGTCACCTCACAACCGAAGCCAAAGGAGCAGGAGGCCGTGAGCCAACCCGTAACCCAGGCTACGATCGAAGTGAGCATTTTCGGCACTTCCGATATCGGCTTGGTACGCAAGAACAACGAAGATAACTTCGTCATCTTCAATCTCTCCGACGGCGAGGAAGGTCGACCCGCGGTGCTGCAGCATTACAGGCTCGGCCCCCGGGGTTTGCTGCTGGTGGTGGCGGACGGCATGGGCGGTGAGTCCTCCGGTGAGGTGGCAAGCGATATGGTGGCCACCACGGTTCCGCGCCGGCTGCACCATAATCTCAAGTCGCTCGAAAGCGTCGGCCCCACCAACTTTGCCCTCCTATTGCGCGAGTCCGTCGAGTACGCCAACCAGATGATCTATGAGAAGGCACACAGCGACGAAATCTTTCGTGGAATGGGCACCACGACCACCGCCGGAGCGATCTTCGGGCCGTATCTTTTTGTGGCCCAGGTGGGCGACTCGCGAGCGTATCTGAGCCGTGGCGGAAAGCTCGTGCAGTTGACGCGCGATCAGACGTTCTTGAATTACCTGGCGGAGATCGGCGCCGAGCTACCCGACGATCTGGAAAACGACAACCGCAAAAGCATCCTGACCCAGGCCGTGGGGACAAGCGAGGCACTCGACGTCAAGATGACCTACACCAAGCTGCGCGAGGGAGACCGTCTCCTGTTGTGCAGCGACGGTCTCTACAATATGGTAAAGGCGGCGGGTTTCGCCACTTTGGACGCGAGCGATCTGGCCACCAATGCGCAGCGGCTGGTCGAAATGGCGCGGCAACAGGGGGGAGCCGACAATATTACGGTGGTGATGGCGGAGGTTTCTGGTCCGGGACTGCCGCCCGCCGACCCCGAAGCCGAGGTAGAGTTCCGCGAATTCAAAGAAAGCGAATTCAATCGCTAAGTCAAACTGGGCGTCGAAGGTTCACGCGGAAGAGCTGTTCTCCCAGGAAGAACTCGTTTCCGTCCTCGAGTTCCACCTCTCCTTCAATCCGAAGGTAGACACCGTTCCTGCTCTTGAGGTCCTGCAGAATGAAGTGTCCTGAACTGTTGAGGATGCGGGCATGAAGGCCCGACATGTAAGGATCGTCTCGGAACACAAGATCCCCACGCGTCCGGCCAAAAGTAGTTTCACTCTTATTCAGGTTGAAAACCTGGATCACCGTGCCATCAAGCCGGACCTGCTCGATGGCTACAACCGCCTCCGCAAGCGCCGCGGGAGCTGGTCTAGCGAGGGTGGCCGCTGTGTCTGGGTCCTCGATGAGCCCCGTTCCTGCTAGCGACTGCAAGGAGATGCGAAACAGGTTTCGTCCGAGAAGGAAGACCCGCCCGGGAGCCAGCGCGGCATCCTGGCGCAGCTTGACGAATGTCCCCTGCCGGCTTCCCTGATCAGTCAGGAAAAGCCGCCCGTCGCGGAGTTGGACTCGAGCATGGAAGCGCGATATCAGTGTGTCAGCAGGATAGTTGAAGTCACAGTTTTCGCGTCCGATCGTCACTTCACGCCGGAATGGCTGCATTTCGCCGAAACTACCATCGACCCTCACCTCGGTGATAGTGGCTTCGATTTGGGGAGCCACCTCAGACCGGAAGCCGGTCGAGGGGTTCTGAACGGGAGCCGCTGTCGACCATGCCATGCCGGCCGGAGGAGCCGGGGCCGTATTGGGCGCGCCGCCGAATAAGGTGTTCTGCGGAGCCGCTGCCTGTAGACCAGGGCCGGATATTACCGCGCGGGGATCAGGTGAAAGGAAAGGCGGTTTTGCCGCCGGTGTCTCTGGCGCCGGTTCCAGACGGAATCCGCAGTATCCACAAAATCGGCTGCGGGGCGGCAGTGCCTTGCCGCACGCGGGGCAGTAGGGACCTTCGTGGGGCGGGAACGTGGCTCGCGACCCTCGGCGCAACGGTAAGGTCGAGGCCTCGCCCGCTCCGGGTAATGGACTCCCACAGCGGTTGCAGATGAGCGAGTGGATCGGATTTGCCGCGGCACACACCGGGCACCGGCTGGGCGCTGGCAGGTCTGATCCTCTTGGACTTATGGCGTCACTCACCGTATCCTCTGGCTGCCGTTCAGGCTGAGAAGTTCTCGATTTTGCCTAGTATACCAGCGAGCCGGAATTGACGGAGTACAAAAGAGGGTTTATCGTACCAGATGTAGGGGGCGAGGCCATGGCCGGCTTTCCGACCCCGCAGCGGGCCTGAGCCCTTGCCGGTCTTCGATCGAAGAAGGCCCTATCTCCGTTGCCGACCCCACAATAGGTAACCGCCATGTTAATCTGAATCGTACACATGTGAGGCGTTGGGATCGCGTTGAAGCGTCCCCCCGGGCCTCCTTGGTACACCTTAGGAGTTTCAAACTGCAATGAACACAGTCGAATTCGTCAAAGAGGGAGATGGACGCGTCCGTTTTCGAGGAGCAGTCCTGGCACTCAGCCTGGTAGGGTTAGCCGTGGCGTTTTCGTCCTGCTCCGGAACTCGGACTCAGGGACAGGCCCCTCAGGCTATGCGGATGCCCCCGGTTCCTGTGATGGTCGCTTCCGCCCGCCAGGAGACCGTGCCGATTGTTCTGACCCAGATTGGCACGGTCGAGGCCTATTCGACGGTAACCATCCGATCGCAGGTGGACGGCCAGTTGAAGACCGTCAATTTCACCGAAGGCCAGGACGTGAAGGCAGGCGATCTGCTTTTCACCATCGATTCCCGCTCGCACGAAGCTGCTTTGGCCCAGGATGAGGCCAATCTGGCTCACGACCAGGCGCAATACGAGAACGCCAAGGCTCAGGACGGACGCTACGCGGCCCTTTTCCAGGCGGGAATTGTCTCCAAAGACCAGTATGAACAATACCACTCGGCGGCGAGCGCTCTCGAAGCCACAGTCAAGGCCGACAGGGCGGCCATTGAGAACGCCAAGGTGACGCTCGGCTACTGCACCATTCGCTCGCCGATCAGCGGACGGACGGGCAGCCTGCAGGTGAACGCCGGGAACATGCTCAAGGCGAACGACACCGCCCTTGTGGTTGTGAACCAGATCAGTCCTATTTATGTGGATTTATCCGTACCACAGCAGAACCTGGCGGAGATCAAGGAACGTCTTAGCCGTGAGCGTCTCAGGGTCACAGCTGCGATTCCCGCCGGCTCTGAGGAGAAGACCGAAAGCGGTTCGCTCAGCTTTGTGAACAACGCGGTTGACTCCAATACCGGAACCATCATGCTGAAGGCGACGTTCGAAAACCG
This sequence comes from uncultured Acidobacteriota bacterium, assembly GCA_963803295.1. Classification (GTDB taxonomy): domain Bacteria; phylum Acidobacteriota; class Terriglobia; order UBA7540; family UBA7540; genus CAWDMC01. Next base: position 149,576 of record CAWDMC010000002.1, read on the forward strand.
GCAGCATCGGCTTTGGCCCGGGCAGTTTGTGAACGTTACGCTGGAATTGAGCCGGCAAGCGGATGCCGTACTGGTCCCAACGCAGGCGGTGCAGACCGGTCAAAACGCTCATTACGTTTTTCTAGTGAAGCCTGACCAGACTGTGGAAGTCAGGCCAGTAGTCGCCGGCAATACTTACGGAGGCGACACTGTGATTCAGCAGGGGGTCCAGCCGGGCGACCGTGTCGTCACCGATGGGCAATTGCGCCTCTTCCCTGGAGCCAAGATTGTAATTAAGACCGGGCTTGCCCCTGCGGCCGCCACAGGAGCATGACCATGAATCTTTCCGAGATTTTCATACGCCGCCCAGTCATGACGACGCTCCTTATGGGGGCGATTCTCCTGTTCGGCATTATGGCGTACCGGCTCTTGCCGGTGAATGATCTGCCGACGGTGGATTACCCCACCATCCAGGTCAGCGCCGTGTTGCCGGGCGCCAGTCCGGAGACGATGGCTTCCGCGGTGGCCACACCGCTGGAACGGCAATTCTCCACGATCGCGGGCCTCGATTCCATGAGTTCGGCCAGCAGCCTTGGCCAGACGCAGATCACTCTGCAGTTCAACTTGAGCCGCAACATCGATGCGGCAGCGCAAGACGTGCAATCGATGATTTCCCAGGCGGGCGCTTTTCTCCCCAATAACATGCCCAGCCCGCCTTCCTTCCAGAAGGTGAATCCGGCTGACACCCCTGTGATCTTCATGGCGGTTTATTCGGATACCCTGCCCCTTTCGACGGTGGACGAATACGCTGAAACCCTGATGGCCGAACGCATCTCGATGGTCAGTGGCGTGGCCCAGGTGGCGGTGTACGGCGCGCAGAAGTACGCCGTGCGGATTCAGCTCGATCCTCGGGAACTGGCGAGTCGCGGCATTGGCATTGATGAGGTAACCCAGGCGGTCCAGGCCAGCAACGTCAATCTTCCTACCGGCACTCTTTACGGACACCACAAGGCGTTCACGGTGCAATCGAACGGCCAGCTCTTCAACGCCGCTGCCTACCGCCCTTTGATCGTGACTTATAAGAATGGCGCGCCGGTGCGGCTCGAGCAACTCGGGCACGTTATCGACAGCATCCAGAACAACAAAGTCCTCAACTGGTACAACGGCAGTCGCGCCGAGGTTTTGGCCATCCAAAGGCAGCCGGGCACCAACACCGTCGAGGTGGTGGACGGGATCAAGAAGTTGCTGCCCACCTTCCGTGATGAGATCCCCGCCGGCATTCAGATGTCGACAATGTATGACAAGTCCGAGAACATCCGGGCGTCGGTGAACGACGTCAAGTTCACGCTCTATCTGACCCTGTGCTTGGTGGTAATGATCATCTTCCTTTTCCTGCGCAATGTATCGGCGACGATCATCCCTAGCCTGGCGTTGCCCATGTCCATCGTGGGCACGTTCGCCGTTATGTACCTGCTCGGCTATACCGTGGATAACCTCTCGTTGATGGCTTTGGTCCTGGCAGTTGGCTTCGTGGTCGATGACGCCATTGTGATGCTGGAGAACATCGTCCGCCACATGGAACTGGGCGAGAGCGTTTTTCAGGCGGCTCTCAGCGGGTCGCGGGAGATCAGTTTCACCATCCTCTCCATGACCCTGTCGCTAGTGGCGGTTTTCCTCCCTGTGCTGTTCATGGGCGGCATCCTCGGGCGCCTCCTCCACGAGTTCGCGGTGACCATCGCGGTGGCGGTGCTGGTCTCAGGCGTTGTCTCGTTGACCCTGACACCGATGCTTTGCAGCCGCTTCTTGCGTCCTCCCGCAGAGCAGAAGCATGGCTCTCTTTACAACCTGTTCGAACGCGGCTTTGACGGCATGCTTCGTGGCTACGACTGGAGTTTGCGGCTTTGCCTCCGCTTCCGTCTCGTGACCCTGTTGATATCGTTTGTGATCATCGGGGTCACAGCTCACCTTTTCATGCGGATTCCCAAAGGTTTTCTGCCCAGTGAAGACTCGGGTTTTATCTTTGGCTTCACCATGGGTCAGCAAGGGATTGCCATTGAATCGATGGCCAAACACCAGCAGGCGTTGGCCGCCATCGTCCAAGCTGACGAGAACGTCAAATCGGTGATGTCTCTCGCCGGGGGCGGATTCTCTGGAGCCCCCAATAGCGGCATCTTTTTCATGCGGCTGAAGGACCATCCCCAACGCAAGCTGACCACCGACGAGGTCTTGCAGGAATTGCGGCCGAAGATCATGGATATTCCTGGCATTCTGGCGTTCATGCAGAATCCGCCGCCTATTCAGATTGGAGGTCATCTCACCAAGGCTCAGTACCAGTACACAGTGACGGGAGTAAATACCAAGGAACTCTACCAGTACTCCACCCTGCTTGAGCAGAAATTGCGCAGCCTTGGTGGTGTTCAGGACGTAAATAGTGACCTGCAGATCGCCAATCCCCAGCTGAACGTCGAAGTCGATCGCGACAAAGCTTCGGCCTTAGGGGTCACGGCCTACCAGGTGGAGGATGCCCTCTCCTCCGCCTACGGCGATCGCCAGGTCTCGATCATCAACGCTCCCAATGACGAGTATCAGGTAATCGAGGAACTGGAACCACAATATCAACTCGATCCGGCAGCCCTTTCCATGCTGTACATCCGTTCGTCGAGCGGCCGCCTCGTGCCGCTGAGTGGAGTTTCGAAGCTCAGCCAGAACCTGGGTCCCATGGCGGTAAATCATTCAGGGCAGCTGCCAGCGGTGACCCTCTCGTTCAACTTAAAGCCTGGCGTCTCGCTTGGCGATGCCGTGAACCAGGTCAGGGAGATTGCGAGCCAGACGCTGCCCGGCAGTCTTATCGGTACCTTCCAAGGAACAGCGCAGCAATTTGAGTCGTCCCTGGTGGGTCTCGGGGTATTACTGCTCGTTACCGTTCTGGTGATCTATATCGTGCTGGGTATTCTCTATGAGAGCTTTATTCATCCTCTGACCATCCTTTCAGGACTTCCGGCCGCCGCTTTTGGAGCGCTGCTCACCCTGATCTACTTCCACAAGGATCTTGATCTCTTCGCCTTCGTCGGCATCATCATGCTGATCGGCATTGTTAAGAAGAACGCCATCATGATGATCGACTTTGCCCTGGAGGCCGAACGGGTTGAAGGCAAGCCGCCTCTCCAGGCCATCTACCAGGGCGCACTGGTGCGCTTCCGGCCCATCATGATGACCACCTTCGCAGCGCTGATGGGCACCTTGCCCATCGCTATCGGCTACGGCTCCGATGCCGACGTGCGCCGTCCTCTGGGTCTCTGCGTAGTCGGGGGTCTGGCGTTTTCGCAGATCGTGACCCTCTACATCACGCCGGTGTACTATACCTATCTGGATTGGTTCCAGCGCAAAATCAGCGGCACTCCTCATCCTGTGGGGGACGTGGGTGACATCGGTCGCACCCGCGAGTTCGAACCGGCTCCGGCCAATCACGTCCTGCGCTAACGAAATGATCTAACAATCTTCTCTGCGCCCTCGGCGTTCTCTGGGGTAGAATCCCCTCACGGGGGTGCATTCATGAGCGCAAACACTCGCAGAAACTTCCTGCAATACTCGGCGGCAGCTATCGTTTCCGCGCTGCCGGTTGGCGTACGACCTAACCTGTCGGCAGGCGATGCTGCCGGCACAGGCGGCAGATCAAGCCGGGCATTCGGCGACGGGACGCCAAGCGCCCGGAAGCCCCTAAGGCTGGGTTTGATCGTCAACGTCGTCCCCGATCCCGAAGCCGCGATCACCAAAGTCAAAAACCTCGATCTACCGAGTTGCCAGATATTCGCGGATCACCTCGATCAAGACCTTGCCGGCCGCTTGAAACGGGCCCTGAACACGTCTGCGATCGAGGCGACAGCGCTTGTGACCGGCGGAGCCGTGGGCGACGAGGTTTATGACTTCTACGCGGGCCCCTTGACTCTGGGCATCGTGCCTCCGACCTTTCGTGCCCAGCGCATTGAACACCTCCAGCAAATGGCGGACTTTACCCGGCAACTGGGAATCCCCGCGCTACAGACCCACGTTGGTTTCATTCCAGAGGATCCCAACCAACTGCTCTATCGCGAGGCGGTCCAGGCGTTGCGCGAGGTGGTAGGCTACTGCCGCGGGAAGGGAATCGAGTTCCGCTATGAGACAGGAACCGAGTCGCCCATCACCATGCTGCGTACCTTCGAAGACGTGGGACTCGACAACCAGGCGGTGAACTTCGACACTGCCAACCTGATTCTGTACGGTAAGGCCAATCCGCTCGACGCCCTAGACACGCTCGGCAAGTATGTCCGCGGCATGCACGCGAAGGATGGGCTCTACCCGACCAGCACCCGTGAACTAGGCCAGGAAGTACCCATCGGTCAGGGCAAAGTCGATTTCCCCAGGATCATCGCACGCCTGAAGGAGATGAATTATCAAGGCGCGGTCACGATCGAGCGAGAGATTTCCGGTCCACAGCAACTGGAGGATGTGCGCAAGGAGAAGCTGTATCTCGAGAAGTTGATCGGCTAGCATTAGCGGACCCTTGTCGAGTAATTCATTAAGGCTTCGCCACCACACCTTGTTGGGCAAGCTCCATGATCATAGATTCCCGGCTGGTGCGCGGCACCCAGGCGAATTCAGCCATACGCGTGGGACTGCTGGGCTGCGGCGGGCGGGGCACTGCGGATGCGCTCGGCATGGTGAACAGCGCCGGCGCCAGGGTGGTGGCCCTGGCCGACCTCTTTCAGGACCAGCTTGAGAGAGCCCGAAACACCTTCGACCAACTCGCCCGATCTAAGCGCTACCCGACTTTCGACCCGTCACAACTGTTTCTTGGTCCCGAGGCATATCAGGAGATCGCTCACTCCAAACAAATCGATGCGATCGTGATTGCTACACCACCCTACTTCCATCCTGGTCATCTTGAAGCGGTGGTAAAAGCAAGCAAGCATGTCTATTGCGAAAAACCGGTAGCCGTGGATGTGACGGGGGCCAAACGCGTCCTGCAGGTTGCCCGCCAGGCAGAAGGCCGTCAGAGTCTTCATGTGGGATTCCAGATCCGCAACGCTCCGCCATTTCTGGAACTGGTCCGGCGGATCCACGCGGGCGCGCTGGGAACGATCGCTTGCGGCGAGGCTTGCTACTACGGCACGTTTGTCAGCCGCCCGAAATGGGCGGGGGCAACACCCGTGGAATTGCGGCTCCGCAATTGGATTTATGACCGCGTCCTCTCCGGTGATATTATTGTCGAACAGAATATCCATGCGGTGGATGTTTGTAATTGGATACTGCGGGCGCATCCTCTGCGAGCCTGGGCTGCCGGCGGGCGTGGGTTGCGCTCCGATCCTGGCAACGTCTACGGCCACTACAACGTGGTGTTCGAATACCCGCACCGGGTAACGGTAGGGTTCAGTTCCACCCAGTTCGATCGCGGCTGGTGGGATGTTAGCCAGCGCTTCTTTGGCAGCAAGGGTGTCGCGGAGGCCCACTATTCGGGCCCGATTCGCATTTATGGCGAAGAGCCTTGGGCCTGGGACACGGCGCATTCACAAACCCAAGCCGAGTCCAAAGAGTTCTCGCCTTCCGGCCTTTTCCGCGATAATCTCGCCCAGGCTGACGCGGAGAAGCACAAGGCATTTATACGGAGTATCATGAGCGGCAAGTTCGAGAACCAAGGCGCGCAGGGAGTGGAGTCCGCATTGAGCTGTATCATGGCCCGCGAGGCGGCTTATTCCGGCGAGCCGCTTGGCTGGGACGAAATGATGCGGTCGAACCAGAAGTGGGACGATGACATCGATTTGCACAGAATCTCCATCAGCACCTCGGGGCTGACCTTGTGAACCAGCTTATTCAGGCTCTTGTCAGAAAGAATTGGTAGTCAATGCGCGAGAATGGTACTCTCAAAACATGGCGTTGGAGCCCGACATCATTGTCACAGGTCCCGAGGCGTCGGACATCGCCTTGGTTGTCGAGGTGAAGACAAGCGTCCCTGATCTGGAGAGCTCAGAACGGCAACTGAAAACGTATATGTCGGCTATGAGATCTCCAGTCGGCCTGATTGTCACCCCTCAGCGACTTTGGTTGTACCGGGACCGCTATTTGGGCACTTCACTCGATTCGATCGTGCGCGTGGCCGAATTCGATGTTGATAATGTCCTTAACTTCGAGCACTCCGGAATCAGTCGCAAGGATGCACTCGAATTTGAGCGACTGGTGCAGGCTTGGCTTGAGAGCTTGGGCACGGAGGCAGGTTTGCGCGAATTGCCGACGGAACTCAGACGGGCTGTGCAGTCATACATTGTACCGGCGATCTCGCAAGGTGCTGTGCGGGCCGGCCACCCCCGGTTGTCCCCGGCGCATAGCGGATGAAGCATGTCTTCGTGGAGACGAATTGGGTTGTGGCTTATGCCGCTCCCGCGCACCTGCGAATGCCGGCCGCCTTGGCATTAGCGCAAAGAGCCGAGGCTGGTGAGCTTCGGATCCATATCCCGTCTGTTTGCCTGACGGAAGCTCAAAACCCAATCCGAACAAAGTTCCATCCGCGTTCGCCAGCTGATTCCTTACGCAAATATCTTGCCTGGGCCGCGACAGAGAGGACATTGAACAGCGAGGATTTCGTAACGGTTCGCCGGGTTCTCGATCAATATGAGACCGCCGTCATGGCGGAGTTGGAAGGAATCGAGAAACGGCTGGCAACGCTGCGGAACTGTCCCGGGATTGACGTCTTTCCACTCTGCGATGAGATGCTCGTTCGGGCCGCCCAGCTTGCAGTCCGAAACTTGGATCTAAAACCATTCGATCAGGCTATCCTGGCGGCGGTACTGGTACGCGCCGAGGCTTTACGGGATCTGGGTGCCGACGACGTTTCTTTCTGTGAGCTAGACGGAGATCTTCAGCCCTGGGATAAGAACGGCCGGACTAAGCAACCGCTTTCCGCTCTTTATGAGGCTGCCAGGATCTGGGTGTATGGCGACTTCGCAATGGAAAATCCGCCAAGAAGGGCGACCTTTCCCGAGCAGTAATTAGTGTCAAGGTTCCATTCCAAGGATTTCGCTCGATGGTTCCTCGAAGATCCCAAGAACAGCCCACTAAGGTCCAATCAGAAGTGTGGTGACGAGATCGATCTGCACAGGTCATTCGGCGGCAATCAGAATGGGGTTACCACGACCCACAACACAGCATCCTATGGGAATCCCCGCTTATGAGCAACTAGCGCGCGGATCCTTCTCCGTGGTCGCTTCGAAGCCGGATCTGTCGCCAGACGTTTCCGTGGTACCTGCCTAGTCTAGTGCAATAGCTCTTTGAGCAGCTGCTCGGCTTGCTCAGCACTATCCGTGAACGGAAGCATTCTCGCGGCCTTCAGCTTCTTCTCAATCATCTCGTTCGCTTTCATGATCTTGAACTCCCGGATCACCGCCGAAACCAATTCCCAATATGAATCCGCAGCCAGCCTGAAGGCGGTAGCGCACATGGCTACGAACGCTTCGGCGTCTAGATTTATGGACCCGGTGAGCCCCGAGTGCACCTGCCAACTCAACATCGGGTAGTACACCTCATATATTTCGTCAAACGGTGATTTCAATAGTTCGACTCTCTTGGCCAGTTTCATCCCGGACCAATGCTCAATTCTCTTCAGACCTGGCCAGAGCGTCCCCATGTCGGCCTCTATTCGCTGCTCGTTGCCCGCAACGAATGAACCGTAAATTGCTGCATCAACCGCTGCGCTTGGATGATCGGCCTTGAATCTTAGGATCTTACGGGCGCACCGGAGTTTTTCGACCTCGGTAAATGTGATCATTTTTGCGGAACCGTCCGGGAATACGTCAATCAGTCTAATATCGACGGCCAACTCAAATACGCCGCGTGCCAACATGGCAATCGCTTGGCAATGCTTGGGGCTTTTCAATTCGAGAAGCGTCGCCATATTGGCTACGGCGCGGTAGTAGGTTGCGATGAAGCACCGTTCGCGGGCGGTCGTCGATAGGAGCGTCCTAACTACGCCCCGAACTTCGATCTCGTCGAATTCGCAAAGGCTCTTCACCACTGTATAGAACCGCTCCGTAGTCTTTAATGTATCGACGGGAACAGAGGTTGCCATTGCCTATTCTCCCTTCTGAGATCCGCTGCATTGCAATACCGTAAATCCTTGTTTGTTTAGCTAAACATTTCTAGATATTTGTATTCTGAGAATGAGTTGACTATTTGGTTGCGGCTCCGCGGCGCGGCGCTACCTTGCTTGCGATGGCGGCGACTTACGCGAGCTGAGTGACGCCGCCCGCGCGGCGAAGCTCGACAGGAGACGGGCGTACGCCCCGCGACGCTGTAAATCGATGTGTTGAAGGTGCCGTAAGCTGTCTGGAACCTCGCAAGAGGATAGGCGAATTGGAAAAAGGAATAGTTCACCCTCGGGCTGCTCTTCAGCCGCACGCTGGGCGATACGAACCTCCCTCTGGACAAATCCTCGTTTGCGCACAGACGTCGGCGATAGACACAGAATCACGGCATCCGATTCGCGAACTGCCCTAACAATTTCTCGCTCCCAACCGCTGCCGGGCAGAAGACGACCGTCGTCCAGCCAGGCGTCGATGTTGTCGTCAGTCAGTCGGCGATGCAGTGCCCGCACCTTGTGCTTGTCCTCCGATGCGTGACACAGGAAGACACGAAGTCGGCGGGTGGCCCTGCCGCGCCGCACTACGATCGGCCCAAGGACATCGACCTCATTAGCCTTGACCTTGATTGTACCTATGTCCATGGCATCCTCTCCCTCCCACCGAACCTCGCCCGAAAGCTTGCGGCCCCACGGCTCGAGGAAATGCTTGATAAGATATTCGACCCACTCAACATAGTTGTAGAACTTTTCACCCTCATTCCATGCCAGGACGGCCCCACGTTCATCGGGCTCCCACTGACAAAACACTCCGGGTTGATCAGCTGGTGGACGATTGAGGTCGACAATCGAACGTCTATGACCCTCTCCATTTGGGGACAGGTCTCCAACGAAGTAGCATCCCTCAGGTCCCGCGGGTAAATTGACAGCTTCCCTCCGAGGGTCGGGTACTTCCCGAAGTAAACGCGTATCCCGAGCCACTCGCCGAGAGTAGGAAAAGGCCCTAAGGTAGTCGCGTTGACTCGCAGTCAGAGTAGGCGAGATGCGAAAGCGTCCCAGAAAGAAAGTGTGATAACCCATTACGTCTCCTGAGTGGTCTAACTTATATTTAGGCCGACCAGTACGCTCGGATGGTCCCGCCGCCCCCGGCAAAGGGGGCCCTTCCGCAGACGATCAAGTGGGGCTGTGGACCCCTAGAGCGCCACGATTCAATACGTGCGTGTTCACCACCACAGTCACAAAAGCCTTGGCTTCGGCTGCTCAGGGAACGATCCCGATGGCGAGCGGCGATCCGCGGCCCTCTTGCTCATGATACCGGGCTCCGACAGGTAGGTTGCAGCTCAAGAGGCTATCATGTGGGCAAAGACCATGCAATTGCCGGCGTGCGGAGGGTGCGGAGTTTGCGGAGGCAGAACCACGAACTTTGGCCATCCAGACAAACGGTGTCCGATCCCAAGAGTTGCCCAACTTGCGAACGACCGCCCTCCGGCAACAATCCTGGGCGGCCACGGGCCACGCAGATTACTCAAGATCGATCATCTAGGGTTTACTAGCGAGTCGCAGGGGGTAATCTATTCTCACAACGGCACTTGGAAGTGATTTGCCCCTAGGTTTACACTTATGAGAGTCCGCTTGGGGAAGTTTAATCGGGCAGGTACAAGGCCCGCCCTACGATTCTCGTCATGGAGGCTGTCATGTCCAGAGACCGTTCACGTCGCGAATTCCTCAAAATCTCAGCGGCAGGGGCCTGCGCGGCGGGCATTTCTTCCGCTGCACGCGCGTTATCATCCCCGGGCACGGCATTCGCGGGAATGGCCCCTACGCCGGGTCCGCTGCCGATCAAGAAGGGCCTGGTGCTCGACATGATACCCAAGAAGTTGAGCTATGCCGATCGCTTCAAAATGGCCCGCGATGCCGGATTCGATGCCGTGCAGACCTATACCACTCCCGATCCGCACGAGGTCGAAGCCATCAAGAAGGCTGCCGAAGCCGCCGGCGTGCGCATCGACTCAGTCATGAACATGGCGCACTGGGAATACCCGCTTTCAAGCGCCGACCCGGCCGTGGTCGCCAACAGTCTCGAAGGCATGCGCATCTCGCTTCGCAACGCCAAGGCTTGGGGCTGCGGCTACGTGCTGCTGGTGCCCGCGGTCGTCAACGCTCAGATCAGCTATCAGGATGCCTGGACGCGCTCGCAGGCGAACATCCGCACTCTGCTGCCGCTGGCGGAAGAACTCAAGGTGGTGATCGCGATCGAGGACGTGTGGAACAAGTTCCTGCTAAGCCCGCTCGAGTTTGCCCGCTACGTGGACGAGTTCCAAAGTCCTTGGGTTAAGGTGTGGTTTGACGTAGGCAACGTGGTGCTTTACGGCTATCCGCAGGATTGGATTCGCGCTTTGGGCAAGCGCATTGTCGAACTGCACGTGAAGGACTTCAAGTGGGGCAAGGATTCCTATGCCTGGGTGAATCTAGGCGATGGGGACGTAAACTGGCCGGAGGTCCGCAAGGCCCTGGCGGAGATCGGCTACGTGGGAACGGCTACGGCTGAGATCGACGGCGGCGACGCGGCCTATCTGCGCGACGTGAGCCAGCGTATGGATCGGCTGGTGCGAGGCGTGTAGAAGGCGCTCATGAAGTTTTATTGCCAACTCCACCGCTGCTGACCGCCGAGCGCTGGCCGGACACTCACGCTTGACAAAGCTCTTAGCGGGAGGCTACTGTCTCTTAAATCGTCAACATTACGTTGGGCATGAGGATGGCAACATGTGGCTTCTCACCAATGCGGGACTACTCAATCTGGTCTCCGCTCTGGTAACCTTGCTGGGGGGAGCCTTCATCTTTTTCTTCCTCAAGCCCAAGCTCTTCGCCAATCACCCCTTCGCCCTCCGTGCCTTCGGATTCTGGCTTGTCCAGTGGTTCATGTTCATCGTCCTCTGGGCCGCCTACGCCGGTTATCCCAGCCGGGCAGTGCTGGCCGCGATTGATCTCTATGTGGTTGCGACCCTTGGGTTCTTCTGGACCTACGCCGAAGCCGAGTCGTTCCAGTGGCCGCGCACGCTGCGCAATCTCGTGGGCACCTATGGCACGCTTCTGCTTTGGAATCTTTTGATCGGCACCATGGCTTTAAAGAATCTCTCCAGCCGCCATTGGCGGTGGCTTTGGGTTATGCCCTCGGAGACGGTCTCGGCGATCTCCCTTTTTCTCGTCGCCCTGGTGTTTCTTTATCGATATGGGCCTCCGGCGATCCCGCTAACCTGCGTTTTGATCCCCGTATATGTTTTCCTGCAAAGGCCCACGTATTACGCCATGTTCATCGCCGCGAAAAGCAACGGGGGCGAGGGCTGGTTGCTGGCCTTGGCGGCCGGCAAGATCTGCTATGGACTGCTGTTCTACACCCTCTTCTTCCTGCCGGCGCGAAGATACGAGCCCGTTCAGCACCCGCACTTTGACGCTACTCTCCCCCAGTTCCTGCGCATAGGCCGATGGGCGCTCGGAGCGGCGGGAGGACTGATCCTCTCGGTGGGAGCTACCCTGCTGGCGGAATGGATTGGGGGCAGGCTGAAGCTCAAGTAGAACATACCCGCCGGGTTGTGCCGGGCTCCCACAAAAAGATGCTCCTGATGATTCACTCTATTGACATCCACGGATCATTGGGACGGCCTTACTGTAGCGCCGGTGTCCCCACCGGCGTTTCGGCGCTGAGGACAGCGCCGTGAGTGCGTCCGAAAGCGCTGCCAGGGAAAGACGAGGCCCCGAGTTCTCGTGGAGGAAAGCATCCGTATGGAGATGCGGTAGGTGCGCGGCTTCCCAACAGTCAAAGATTTTGTTCGACCATCACACAGAAATGTGACCGCCGACACAGAAAGCGAGCCGGCGATCCGATTATCGTGAGTGTTGGGATTTAGGACCGAGATGCCACGGCCATGCTGCCGGAATCTCGGAAAGAGCTCATACCAGGGTAATTAGGGGAAGGGGGCGGATCATGCGGACTCATCTGGGTTGTACCGGAAGCGTCGAGTTGGGCGCGGTCAGTCAGGAAACGCAGTCGCGGTTGGAAAAAGTAGCGGCTACATGGCTCGAATTCTCGGCAGATCCCCCCTCTTTGGTCGTCAGGCACGTCCAGCCTGATGCCGTTTCAGCGCCACGCATGATCGCGGGAGAGTTGCTGGAGTTCCTGAGTGACCTCTCGGAGGGGGAGCGCCGGCGCATACGGGGTGGCGCGTTTTACTACCTCGACGAGCAGACCGGCCGGTACTTCAGACTGAGGGTCTGGCGCGGAGGCAATCTTACGCTTTCCTGGGCACACCCCGACTACGACAATGCCTGCTGGGATTCGTACGACGGCCAACCGCTGGCAGTGGTTTTTGAGCCGTATCAACGCCTGAACGGGGTGGCGAAGTTCAAGTCAGGGCACGGCGTTCGCGAGCGAATCGCTGCCGTCATCGAGCGTCCTGCCGGTCTCTGCCCACAGGGCGAGTACGAACTCAAGCGCAACGGCGACGACGTGCAGCTTATTCTGCACGATGTTAACTCGAGCGTCCTGCCGCTGCTGGAAACGCTTCGCGAGGTGGCGGAACCAGGGTCGCTCGCCGGTGATATCGAAGTGACATCTTTCCGTCCCGGCGACCTGGACGACTACTGCCGGTTTGTCTTCCTGCCCTACGGCGAAGCAGGCGAAGCGTACGTCATCAGGCCCTGCCTGTGGTGCGACGCGGTGGAGAAGGAATCGGAGTTGCCGGAATTGCTCGAACTCGCGCCCCAATTGTAAGGGGGGCCTATCTTCCGTCCTTGCTTTGGCGATCGGCAAATATATGTGGTTCGCCGGCGCTTGCCTCAAAAGCCCGGTCACGAGTCAGGAGTTACTGCCCATGATGGATTACCAGTTCACTGAATATCAGACCGCCATTCGCGATCTCGCCCGCGAAATCGCTGAGAAGGAGATCCGCCCGGTAGCGGCGGAGTACGACCGCGAAGGCAAGTTTCCCTGGCCGATCGTGAAGGTCCTGGCCGATACAGACCTGTTCCGCGTGTTCATCGATGAACCGTACGGTGGCATGACCGAGGGCAGTCCGATCATGAACATGGTGATCGTGACCGAGGAGCTCTCGAAAGCCTGCGGAGGGATCGCCCTGAGCTTTGCCGGGACGGCGCTGGGCACGCTGCCCATCATTCTGTCGGGCAGTGAAGAGCAGAAGCAGCGCTGGCTGCCGGATATCGCGGCCGGCAGGCGGCTGGCGGCTTTTGCACTCACCGAACCACAGGCCGGATCCGATGCGGGTGCGGTCCGCACTACGGCGCTGCGTGATGGCGATCACTACGTCCTAAATGGCACCAAGCAGTGGATCACCAACGGTGGGGAAGCGGAGATCTACAGCGTTATCGCGCTCACCAATCCCGCCAAGGGTCCGCGGGGGGCGTCTTGCATCGTAGTGGAGAAGGGAACGCCTGGGTTCAGTTTCGGCAAGAAGGAAGACAAGCTAGGCATCCGCGCCTCGGCCACTCGCGAGCTGATTTTCGAGGATTGCCGCGTTCCTGTAAGGAATTGCCTGGGCCGCGAGGGTACCGGGTTCATTACCGCCATGAAGACGTTCGACGTGTCGCGTCCGGGCGTCGGCGCCCAGGCTCTGGGGATCGCCCAAGGCGCTCTGGACCTGGCACTCGATTACGCCTGCACGCGCCGCCAATTTGACAGTCTGATTGGCGCTTTCCAAGGGCTGCGCTTCCTGCTCGCCGATATGGCGATGAAAGTGGAAGCGGCGCGCGCCCTCGTCTATGCCACCTCGCGCCACATCGACACCAGGCCCAAGGAACGGCCTACTCTTTATTCCGCCATGTCCAAATGTTTTGCCTCCGACGTTGCCATGGAAGTGACCATCGACGCCGTGCAAGTCTTCGGCGGCTATGGATACATGCACGACTATCCTATCGAGAAGTACATGCGCGACGCTAAGATCACACAGATCTACGAAGGCACCAACCAAATCCAACGCGAAGAAATGTCAAAGGTCCTCATTAGCAGTTTCCGTCCACACCGCGGCGCTGCCGTCGCAGGCACGCCGTCCCACCGATAATAGAAGTCGCCGGGTTTGACTCTGCAGGTGGTGCACAGTCAGTCGTGACACCAGAGAAAAGCCCCGGCGATCCCCCTTGCAATAAATGTCACCAGTGTCTTACGGCCCGATAGACAGCGCCGGTGCTGCGGTACCATGGCGCGCATCGTGTGGCGGACGTTCCCCATTTGGAGGCGGTTAAAGTACGAGCACCTGAGCACCTCGCGACTTCAGCGCGTGGTCAAACGTGACGACCTTCAGGCCTGCTGCTGAAGCAAAAGCCAGGCAATCAAGGAAATTCAACGTATTCATAAATCTGCCCGTTGCTCAGGTCTACCTTCGGTCCGTCTGAAACGATAAGCGGGAACCGCACTCGGCTGGCAGGGAAGCGCTGGCTTTCCTGCAGGACGCTGGTGACTCCTGCAAGAACCAGTTGACGAATGGAGCGGCCTCTTCGAGCGGCTTGCTCCTTCAGTTTCCGGTAAAGAGGCGCTGGAATATCAACCGTGGTACGAATCGGTTGCTGCTTCATGGGGACATTATCCCCTCGTTGCCATAAATATGGAGGAGAAGCTTTCCTGGGGAGACAGAGAATGCGAGCCAAACAGGAACCATCCAGCATCCAAATACCGCTGGCGATTTATCTCAAATGAACAGGCGCAGGAGGTAGTAATGCCGGATTACAAATACCTGATCGTCGGTGGCGGAATGGCGGCGGATGCCGCAGTCCAAGGCATTCGGCAGGTGGATGCCGGAGGATCCATTGGGCTGATCAGCGCGGATGCCGATCCTCCTTACAACCGCCCGCCGTTGACCAAAGGGCTTTGGAAGGGCGATAGCTTCGAGAGCATCTGGCGCGGCACCGAGAAACACAACGTAGATTTACACCTGGGCAGGAAAGTGGTGAACCTGCGCGCCGCCGAAAACACAGTCAGCGACGATAAGGGCGCCGCCTACACTTACCAGAAATTGTTGGTGGCCACCGGCGGGACGACTCGCCGGCTGCCTCTCCCGGACGCACCAGTACTTTACTTTCGCACGGCTCAGGATTACCGTGAGCTGCGGGCGTTGGCTGATCGCCACCAGCGGTTTGTCGTGATCGGTGCGGGCTTTATCGGATCCGAGATTGCTGCCGCGCTGGCCCTGAATGGCAAATCGGTTACGATGATCTTCCCCGAGGCGGGCATTGGGAGCCGGGGCTATCCCGCAGACCTGGCGCAATTCTTGAATCAATACTACAAGCAGAAAGGCGTGGAAGTGCTGGCAGGCGATTCCGTCACCGAGATCGAGAAGGGCTCGAACGAAATTGTGATCAGAACCAAAGGCCGTAAAGAATTGGTGGCAGACGCCGTGGTTGCTGGCCTCGGCATCAAGCCTAACGTCGATCTGGCGAAGGCGGCCGGACTCAAGGTGGACGATGGAATCGTGGTGGACGAATATCTGCGCACCAGCGATCCCAATGTCTACGCGGCCGGCGACGTGGCCGAGTTTTTTAATCCTGCGCTCCGCAAACGGCTGCGGGTCGAGCACGAGGACAACGCCAATACTATGGGCGGGATGGCCGGACTCAACATGGCGGACAAAGCGAGCGCTTATCACCATCTGCCCTTCTTCTATTCCGACCTGTTTGATCTCGGCTACGAGGCGGTGGGGGAGTTGGATACACAGCTTGAGACGGTCGCCGATTGGAAGGATCCTCACCGGGAAGGCGTGGTCTATTACCTGAAGGATAGCCGCGTGCGTGGGGTTCTGTTATGGAACACCTGGGGCCAGGTGGATGCTGCGCGCGAGCTGATCGCAGAGCCGGGTCCCTTTCGCGGAGCCGATCTCAAGGGACGCTTGCCGAAAGCACCAGCATAAGCTGGGGTTCCGCAGACAGCCACCCGCTTATTGACGTCTACAGACTGTAGTGACTTCCTCTCTGTAGCGGCCCTGTTGCCAGCGCCGAAAGACGCCGGTGAGGACACCGGCGCTACAGAAGTGGTTGTCATTATGATTCGCCCTCAAGAGGAAGCCCGCATTCCTCAACTGAAGCAAAGAATTACGGCCGAGTCCCTGGGGAACACGGCGCTATCTCGCCTTCATTCGTGGTAAGCGTACAGCAAGTGATTGACGACGGGAGGCGCGTCACCAAGGTGAAAGGCGCGCACCCGTTCGCGGATCTGCTGATCGGCCCTGACGGCTCGTTCATGTTGGCGCAGGTGTTCGGCCCAGGACTCGACCATAAATGTCTCAAGATAGCGGCCGGCCTCGG
The DNA here is from genome assembly GCA_963803295.1 of uncultured Acidobacteriota bacterium. GTDB lineage: Bacteria > Acidobacteriota > Terriglobia > UBA7540 > UBA7540 > CAWDMC01. The sequence continues at coordinate 165,963 of CAWDMC010000002.1, forward strand.
CGACGTCCTCGAACAGGCCCCAGCGCATCGCGCCATCGCGCCGGCGAATACGGCCAAGTTCCAGCAAGGCGCGCGTAAACTCGGTGGCGCGCTGTGGATCGACGCGATACTCGACCGTGACCATTACCGGGCCGTGCTCGGCTTCCGGTTCGATCTCGACGACAGGTGCAGGCCGGGAAGTGGGTTCAAAGTCGCGAGCTTTGCCGAAACCAATCGGAAATCGTCCGGCCGCGGTGAGGCCCGCCGCCAGGGCTAGAGCCGCGACGAAAAGAGCGCGAGGAATGCCGAGGTGCAGCGCGACGGATCCCCACAGCGCGCTGCCTGCCCCCATTCCCGCGAAATAGGTGAGTTGATAAACCGCCAGGCTGCGGCCCCGCACCCAGGCTGGCGCGTTCAGTTGGATGCTGGTGTTGAACGTGGAGAGAACCGACGTCCAGGCAAAACCGGCGCCAAACATCGCCACGCAGGCTGCCGGGAAATGGTGCCAGAGCGACATCAAGGCCAGCGCCGCGGCGAACAGCACGGTCGCATCGCGCAGCAACCGCTTCAGCCCAAACTCATGTTGAAGGCGGACCAGAAACGAGCCGCCGATCACCGCCCCGGTGCCGAAAAACCCCAGTAGAACTCCATAGCCTGCTGCGCCCCGCTCCAGGGTCTGACGGGCGAAGAGGGGCACCAATCCCCATAAGGCACTTGCACCCAGCATAAAAAGCGAGGTGCGGACTAACACCGCCTGGATGGAAGGGGAGTGTCGTACGTAGCGCACTCCCGCCCGCATGGCTCCGAGCACGCGCTCGGCCGGCAGCACGCTTTCGCGCGGGATGCGCTTCCAGCGGTAAAGCACAACAATAACACCCAGGAACGAAGCGGCATTGAGCAGGAACACGGCGCCCGATCCGGCCGCCGCAACAATTAGTCCTCCGATCGCCGGGCCTGCGGCTCGAGCCACGTTGAACCCCACCGAATTGAGCGAAACCGCGGCCGGCACTTCGGCACGGGGCACCAGCTCCGGCACAATGGCCTGCCAAGCCGGCCCGTTCAGCGTGTTGCCGAAACTCAGAAGAAAGGTGAAGGCCAATAAGATCTGCGGCGTTGTCAGGTGGAACACGGTTAGCAGTCCCAGCACGGCGGCCGCCCCGAGCATCCAACTCTGACTGACGATGAGCAGCGCGCGCCGGTCCACGACGTCGGCGAGTGCGCCGGCCGCAAGCGCCAAAAGAAATACCGGCAGCGCCTCTGCCGTCTGGATCAGCGAGACCATCAGTGGTGAAGGCGCAAGCTGAGTCATCAGCCAACTGGCGCCGACTTCATGCATCCAGGTGCCGATGTTGGAAGCCACCGAAGCAATCCACAGAACGCGGAACACCTCGATTCTCAGTGGCTTCCAGGCGGAAACCACCGGCGCGTGCTCCGCCGCCGCAGCCTGAAGAACAACACTTGTGCTAGTGATGGGCTTTTCCGTTCCGACGGTTGAATCAGTCATTCGATTATTCAGAATACAACAACGAGAACCGGCTTGGGTGCGCAGCCTCGGTCACGCGCTGCGTATCCGCCTTCCCGGCGGCATATGCGGCAAGATGCCAGCCCGACTCTCGTGACTTTCGCAATTGCTTGCATAACTCAGTTGGTATATTCTCCGAGGTCTTATTGATGGCTGAGCGTGCCGGCCCGGGCGATCGAGAGGGCTCGAAATTGCCTGAAGTTGTCGGATGGAGGGTGACGGAATATGAACGACCTCGAACGTTTTCGCGGAACAATGGAATACGGCAAGGTAGATCGGGCGCCGCTTTATGAGTTCATGTGGCCCACTTGGCCCGAAACGGCGGAACGTTGGGCAAAGGAAGGCGGATACGTCGAGCGCAAGACAGACTTCGGCTGCGACAAGTGGTTGGTGGAGTTCTCCTGGTTCTGGCCGAATCCGCCATTCGAGCGCAAGATCGTGGCGGAGGATGACGAACACGAGGTTTTCGTCGATCCACAGGGAATTGTGATGAAGCTGTTCAAGAACAATCCCCTTAGCTCGATGCCGCAGTTCATCAGCTATCCAATCCAAACGCGAAAGGACTTCCGCAAATACTGGCGGGAACGGATGCAGCCCGATCTCAGCGCGCGCATCGGTCCTGACTGGCGACAACGATTGCGCCAGCTGCGTCAGCGTGATTTTCCCTTTGTGGTGATTGCCGATCGCTGGGGTGGGTTCTTCGGGCCGATCCGCAATCTGGTCGGCCTGGAGAGCCTCTGCACGATGTTCTACGACGATCCCTCGTTTGTAGAGGAGATGCTCGATGCCGACGCGGACTTCCTGATCGGCATACTCTCGCAAATTCTCGAAGAAACCGATGTGGACGTGTTCGGTTTCTGGGAGGATATGGCCTACCACACCGCGCCCCTGCTCTCACCAGAACTGGCGCGTAAATACATGCTTCCACGATACCGCAGAGTGGTCGACTTCGGCCGGAGCCATGGAGTGCGTCTATTCGGGCTGGATAGTGACGGCTTTATCGAGCCGCTGATTCCGGTGTGGATGGACTCGGGCATCGACATTCTTTATCCCTTCGAAGTCCAGGCCCACATGGATGTGGTGGGGGTTCGCAAGAAATATGGGCGCGATCTGCGGATCTGGGGCGGGTTCGACAAGCGGACGCTGGTGGAGGGTCCGAAGGCCATCGATAAGGAGATCGAAAGGCTCAAACCTCTCATCCACGACGGGGGCTACATTCCGATGCCCGATCACAGTGCGACGCCCGATACGCCGTACGAGAATTATCGCTATTTTCTGGAACACCTGAAGCAGGCTTTGTAATTTGTTCCTAAACTAAAGCCGCCTCGGGTTGGGGTACTTTGCGGCACGGCTGAAGCCGTGCCCTGACGAACGTGAATTCGCTCGTACGCGGTTCCCAAATACTCACTCCTTCGAGCCGTCATTTGGCAAGAGATTGGATTCCACCGGATCCGCGGTCTCGTGTTTCCTTTCAATGCTTGCCTTTTGGAACTCCTCATAAGCCTTGCGGGACTCAGGCTCCATGCCAAGGCGATGGTAGACCCAGCCAAGTTGGTAATAAGCAGCGGAGAGCGAGGGCTTAAGGCGGACCGCGGCCTCGAGCTCCGTCTTGGCCTCCTGGTACTTTCCGGCGTCTTTGTACAGGTGGCCGAGATTGTAGTGGGTCAAGGCGTAGCTGGAATCAAGGGCTTCCGCCTTCTCGACTTCTCTAATCGCCCCCGCCTGGTCGCCCGCTCTGCCGAGAAGAATGCCGTAATGCAGGTGATAAAAGGGATTCCGCGGGTCGAGCTTGATCGCCTGTTCGAAGTAACGTTTGGCTTCGGCGGACTTGAAGGTGATCGACTCGATGACACCCATCATAAACGGAGCCCGGTGATTCGCCGCGTCGAGTTCAATAGCCCTTTCGAGGTGTTTCAAGGCACGCGGGTATTCTTCCAGAAAGAAGAAACTCAGGCCCAGAAAGTAGAACGTGTCAGAGGTCTTTGGTTGCAGTTGATCGGCCAGCAGAAAAGAGCGAATCGCCGAAACCTGATCGTTAAAGGTCTGGTAGATCTGCCCCTCAGCCAGACGATAGCGATACTGCTTAGGATTCGCCGCGATCGCCTTCCCGATCACCGCCAGGGCGGGGTCTCTTTGCCGCGTGAGTGCGTAGGTTCGAGCTTCGAGCTCCAGATAGTCCGACGTCGCGGTCACCGGCCCTTTGACTGCCGCGAGAGCAGCAACCGAACATGCCTTGTCAGATCGCGCGATGCAATGGTACAGCGGCCTCAGTTTCGGATCAAGCGCGTTCGGGTCGCGGGCTGCAGGGGATGTGAGAGAACCCCCGTTCTCGTTTCGCAAAGGTGAGATTTCCCCCTCGCCGACCTGTTGTGAGCCGGACTTCATGGGGTTATCAGTGACACCGTTTCGGGCGGCCCCTCCAGCCCTGTCCGCCCGGTCTCGCACCGGGTTGTTCTTCTGGCTGAGGGTTTGCGCCTTTTCGGATTCCAGCTTAGCTTCCTGCACTCGCCCCAGGCGGCGCAAGAGGCTAGCCAATTGGGCCGGGAACGCAGGTTCTTGCGGAAATCGCCGGCTGGCACTGCGGAGAGTGCGGACGGCCGCCTGTGACTGATTGGCGGCGATTTCGGCCGCTGCCAAACTGCGAAAGGCGAGGGCGTAGTTGGGATCGCGCCTTACGGCCTCCTGGAGATACGGAATGGCCTCCTGATTCTTGCCCAGACCGCGCAGCGCCGTTCCCAGGTAGAGATAAGCCTGGGCGAAGGTAGGATTGAGCCGAATCTCCTCGCGAAAATCATCGGCGGCCTCGGCATACTTGCCGCGATCGAGCCAGATGAAACCAAGCTGGTAGTGAACGATTGGAAGCTTGGGATCGAGCTTGGCGGCTTGGGCGTATTCATCCGCCGCCTGGGAGTTTTCATTCCGAGCCAGATAGGCGTTGCCGTAGAGCATGTGCAGCCAGGGTGAATTCGGGAACTTTTGCGAGAACATGCGAAAATCCGCCAGGCCCGCTTCTTTGTCCCGGAGCTCGCGATCCTGCTCAATAAGAACGTAGAGAACATAGGGGTCGTCGTAGCCGCTCTCGAATGCCCGGCGCAACGCTTCGGCGGAGTGCTTGGGATCGCGCAGGGCACGGTAAGTCATCCCCAGGTAGAACCAGGTGCGAGGCGTAGGCGAAGCGTCTTTGAGCGCGACCAGAGCGGCCTCCGGCTCGCCCGCAGAAAGAAGAGCGACCCCGTGGTACGTCAACAAGCTAGGATCGCGCGGAGCCACATGCAGCCCGCGCTTGATCCAGGCAAGAGCGGCGGGGGCCTCTTGGTGTTCGAGCAGCAAAGCCGAAATGCCTGCGTAGAGTTGGGGCTCGCGAGGACATGCACGGATAGCGGCCTCGTAGGCGGTGCGGCGATCCTGGAAAGGGCGGCTCTGGTCCTCAGCCTGCCGCATCGAGGAATCGCGGCAGGCGGGCTGATCGAAGGCGCGGGCGGACCAGGGCGCGGTCCCAATCAGGATGACGAGAAAGAGGCGGACAATCACTTGGTGCCGAAAGCCCTCGTGCCCGTCACTTCTGGCAGGCTGCTCGAGAACAGGCCATAACGGCTTGGAATCGTTTTTCCGCAGCCCGCTCGCGCCGAGAAACAACTGACCTTCGGCGGGAAAGGCGGATGCCGGGTCAGATCCGGAACTCGTTGTAAGGAACAACCGTGACCTTCCCCAACCGCGAGGTGAAGGTGTGCCGCTCGACATGCCGCAGCTCCAGCTCATTGGGCCCCGGACGCAAGGCTGAGCCGAGCTCGAAGTGAAACGGATAGCTAAACCGTGAGCCCACGTCCTTGCCATTCAGTTTAACCCAGATCATCTGGGTCATGTCCTCGACCACCAGCCTTGCCGAGGGCGCGGCATCCTGCGGCCAATCGAACCGGCACTTGTACACGGCACCGTTCCCCTCGACGGGGGTCCTCGACCACGCTTCGCGAAGCGCTAGTATCTCACCTGACCCTGCCGATCGCGTCTCTGCGGTCTTGCCCTCGGCCGTGGTGTAGTGGACCGAACCCGGGGCGTATTTCCTCAGGATGATTCCGCCGTCAACGTTGCGGATAACCTCGTCGGCATCACTCGCGACGATATGAGGCTGGGGTTTCGCGGAGGGGTTCACGATCACGAACACCGACTCATACCGGTCGAGATGGAGTTTCACCGACAAGCTGTCTTTGTTCTCGGAGTAGTGCGGCGCCTGGCGAATGCTGCCGGTCGAGAGGTCCCAGAGCTCGGGTATGCCCTTGGCGCCTCGCAAGTGGACCGTGATGGTGAGAGTGTCTCCCTCGTTGTTCAGGAAGTATACGTCGCGACCGCTAAGCCGCCGGTGGTAATACTGCAAATTCGCTAGGTTGGGATCGATCCAGACGTCGTGAGCTCCCTCAAGTCCGTATAGAAATGTGCCGATATCCTTATAAGAGATCAGGTGGGCGTGCCCTCGGCCGCTCGCTCGATCGCCCCAGAGCCGCGCCACGAGGTCCTTCACCTCGGAATCGTGGCGTCCGTCCGCGGATTTCAGAGGCAGGTTGGCAATATACTCCACTTTCTTGAATGTCGGGTCCCAGTTCATGCTCATCGTGGGCCCGACGCAAATGACAGTGCCACCGGCTTCGTAAAACTCAAGCAGGCGCTGCAGTACCGTCAGCGGAATGGTGTTGACGACAGGCACGAACACGAATTCATAGCTTTCGCGGCCAAGGCGGATCTTGCTTCCTTCGAGGTGGCAGCGGCCAGAGTCCGTGAACACGCCATAAGAAACGAGATCGTAATCGAAATGTGCCTGGCTCAAAGCCTTGGCGGTCTTCCAACCGTCCTCGCCCCCTCCCGTCCAGCGTGACTCTGCCGTGTCCAACACGATTGCCTTGGCCACATGCCGCCCGCCCCGGATCAGCATGGTGCCGCGATTGGCCGCCACCTGATAGGCGTGGAAGTACGGCGCCAGCGGATTCTTGCCGTGCAGCCAAAATTCGGGTGCGTCTTCCCAACAGGGCGGGTCCGCGGTATCGATCCCGCAAGGGACGATCCGGCTCAGACCGCGCGTAGTAGTCCAATCCATCATCGCTTTCATTTCGGTGAGACCGGTACGCCAGCCGGTAGCCGCAAAATGCTCCACCATCGCCTCATCCATTGGCGTCTCGAGATAGTGGCTGATGGAACTCGCCATCTTGGCCTGCCGCCAGTAGACATCCTCGTCGGGCGCATACCACTGATCGAAAATGTGGTCGAGCCCGCCCATGCTGAAGGCTTCGAGGGTGCGGAAGTTGCTGCCGGTGCCACCTCCCAATTGGTAAGGCAGATCCTCGCGCACGTGACCGTTGATCTGGATGCCGTGGGACTGCGCGTAACGAGTCTGGCTGCCGATAAACAACCGGGCGTATTCGGAACTCACAAGGTCCATGTAGTCATAGCGGACCTGGGAAGTCTTGGCGCCGCGCTCGGTCCACAGCAAAGGAAGATAGGGCCGAAGCGAATAGCCGTAGCGCTCTTGGAAACGCACCAGCAGATCCGGAGTGTACGGATATCCGACGTCTGGCGTTCCCAAGGTAGCGCCGCTCGAATAGAAACCCGGCTCATCGATATAGAAGCCCTTCCAGGTGCGTCCCACCTCATCGAACCCGATGGCCTTGCAGGTATCGTCGAGAACCAGTTTCACAAAAAGGTCGGTGGCCCCGGGACTGAGCGGGTCGATGTAACCACGACGCTCGCCGCGAACCAAGTCAGGGTAAGCCGTCGCATCGACGAGACCCGGTTGCCAGGCGGCGTGAACGAATATCTCCCAGTCTCCCGCCGGCACGTCCCAGTGAAGCTGGCCGCCGGTTACGCCATCGCTCAGATCATCGAGACGATCGTTGGGTCCGGCCGCCACGATGGCCACAAGGCGTCGCTTGGCGGGAAGAATCTCGCTGATCGTCAGGTTGAGCGCTTTCGGCCCGCGATGGCTCGATCGATGCGCCACAGTCACTTCCCAGCGGGCGTATTCGCTGTTGATAGCGACCGCCTTACCCGCGGCGTAACCACAGGGATAATCCTTATCGTCCTGCTCCCAGACGGTGAGGCCGAGCTTGCGCGCGTGCTCGACGATAGTGCGCCACTGGCGCCAGTTGTTCTCCTCCAAAAAGCCTTTGAAGTCGTAAGGGTGGAGGGTAACTCCTTCAAACCCGAATTTGTGAACTACCTCCAGGTACTGGCGCAGTTCATCGTCGGTCTCGTTGCCGCGGATCATCCAGAAGGGGCAAGATGTACGGGTCGGATTCGAACCCTGAAAAGCTTCCGCCAGAGAACCCCAATCCGGCTCTTCAGTGGGCGTGGCGGCGCTCTCGTTCGAGAACGGCGTTTGGCCACCGGGTCCGCTGGCAGCGACGCTGATGTTGTACTGAGAGCCATTCTTGAGCCCCTGAATGGAGTAGTCTGTCACCAGCACGCCTTCGACGGTGACCGCAGATCCGCCGGACTCACGGTAGCGCACCGAGTACGACGTCGCGTCTTTAATTGGGGTAAACGAGAGCACGATCCTGCCGTACTCGGGACGCGCGTATTTGAGCACGGGAGGGCCCCTGGCCTGCGCCGGGGCGTCGCCAACTGCCTGTCCCCACAGGGGCATCCGCAGCAGGGAAGAGATACCAATCAGGGAAAGAAAGGAGCGTCGCTTCATGAGATCACCTTCCGATTGAGGAGGATCAGGCCAGCGGGAGACTGGAATGGAACCTCTCTTGGACACTCTTTAATATGCTCGGCCGCAGAGCCTGTCAACCGGATTCTTTCCCCGGAGGAGCGCCTTGAACAGTGGGAGCCTATGATAGACTTTTGTCGCTATCTTTCAGCACGGGTCTAGACGAAAGGAGGCTGGAATGGCCTTGAAGTTGGGCTTGCTCAGCATTGTGGTGATGCTCCTGCTCATGTCAGCCCTCCCTTCGGGCGCATGGGACGATGAAGGACACATGGCGGTGGCCTATATTGCATACAAGAATCTGCGGCCCGAAGTCAGGAGACGAGCCAATTCTCTGGTCAAGCTCAATCCCTACTATGCAACTTGGCTTAAAAAGATTCCGGCCGGCACCTCGGCAGCGGACAGGCAAGAGATGATCTTCATGTTCGCCGCGACCTGGTCCGACGCGATTAAGGGAGACAAGAACTACACGGATGATGGCACCGAAGGAGGGAACCGTCCCGACGAAGAAACGTCATCGAAGAACATCGGCTACAGCGATTTGCTCCGGCATCGATACTGGCATTTTATCGATGAACCGTTCACACAGGACGGCACGGCTTTAAGCGGACCGGAAACCCCAAATGCCGCGACCCAGATCGCAGTATTCCGCAAGGTAGTGTCGTCCTCCGCGTCTGACCCGCTTAAGTCTTATGACCTGGTCTGGCTGCTGCATTTGATCGGAGATGTTCACCAGCCGCTTCACTGTACAAGCCGCTTCAGCCGTGATATGCCCAGCGGTGACGAGGGAGGCAATCTGGTCAAGCTCAATCCCGATCCGAGCCACGATAAGTTGCATGCTTTCTGGGACGATGTATTAGGAACGGCAACCAACCCGGCCAGCGCGATTGACGTCGCGAGCAAACTCGCCGGGCCGAAGGCCAGCCTGGCTTCTGACACCGACTCGCAACACTGGATTAGCGAGAGCGTGCAGGATTCTAAAGATGACGTTTACATCAGTCCCATCGGCGCCGGCGCCGGACCCTTCACGATAACGAAGACCTACCGCAGCCGAGCGCTGGCGCTGGCAAAGAAGCGGGTCGGCTTGGCAGGAGCGCGATTGGCGAGTGTCCTGAACGGGGAGTTGAAATAAGGGTAGGCCCAGGCAGCAAGATCACCACCCCCTGGCCCCCTCCTAGTGAGCGAGGGGACGTTCGATTCCCGTTCCAGATCCCCTCCTTGCTTAAGGAGGGGGCCGGGGGCTGTTCGTACATATGCCCCTCCTTGGTTAAGGAGGGGGACAGGGGTGGTTTGTAGCAGTTCGCGATTACTCCGCTGCAGCCTTCAGCGTGATGGTTTCATCTACGTAAGGGACGATCTGCACCGGACCTTCCAATCCACAGCGATCGATCTGCGGCAGAATACGTCGCCAGGTACCGACTGCACGCCGGTTGGCCTCGGTGTTGGTGACCAGGATCTTCACTTGGTTCTCGCCAGGCTTCACCAGCTTGGTGATATTCAGCCGGTAAGGGCTCCACACCAAAGTTCCAGCCGATTGCCCGTTTACATAGGCCTCAGCTACTGAGCTCACCCGGCCAAGATCGAGCATAAGTTGCTTACCGCTGTAAGAGTCCGGCAGGTTGAAATTCTTGGTGTAGATGGCCGTACCCGAGAAATTCACGAGACCTGTCTTGGTCCAGGGGGTGAGCGCGAAGGGTGTGTCGCCGCTCACGAATTCCAGCGGCGAGTCCAGCGGATCCTGCTCGTGAGCGACAACGACAAGGGTGTTCTTCCTGTGGACGAGCGCACCGGAAATGTCAATCGGCGTGCTCGCCCCGGTTTTTAGTTCCTTTCCGTTGACCAGCATCCGGTATGACTGGTGCAACGCAGGCGGCACTACAGCCACCACGCCGGGCGGCACCTCGATGCGATACCAACGCATTGCTGTATCTTCGGTGGGCGAGCCCTTTACGTCGTAGGGCGCCAGGCCGGCGAAGACATCGTGCAGGGTCCGGCCGCTTTCATCAGCCACGCGGAAGGTGAACCCGTACAGCTCGGTGGCAGACCGTGCTTTTCCTACCTTCACCAACACTTCGTTCCAGCCGGCGTGCAGGTCTACCAGCATGCGATCGGCCCAGTTGTCATTAAGCTCATACCAGAAGGGAGTGCGGAGGTTCTCGAACACTAGTTTATGATTCAGCCAGACCTTCGACCAGTTGTCAGCCGCCACGATGAACTGCGCCCGCTGATCCCGAGGCGAGTAAAGATAAGCGTGCGCGTAGCTCAGTATCCAGGATTTGCCTTGGGTCAGCAGCAGGGGATCAAACTGGGCGATATAGGATGAGTCGGAAAACCTCCCGCCTTCGGTTTCCATCCAGATATTCCACTTGCCCAGTGCCAGGTGAGGCTCGTTTCCGTAATAACGTTTCCAGCTCAGTAGCTGCCCGTCCTGGCCCTGATACTGTCTACTTGGGTCGAATTTCTTCTCAGGCGGATACGCCTCGGCGAACCCATTGTTGTCTGGATTGGCAAAGGGACCGATCATTTCCCAATCCCGGATCGTGCCCTGAGCACTGTTAAGCCAAAGCTCGGGCCAGGCTGCGTCGTCAAAATTGTCCTGCATCCATCCGCGTTTCTCACCGACGCCTTCGGCCGCGTTATTCACCTTCGCATAAAACACCTGAATTCTGTCGGGCCGTGGCCTGAACTGCCACTTACCGCTGAGAGGAAGTGTTTGCAATTGGCCGGTGGACGCCTCGCCTTTATAGAGGCGGCCGCCTTCGCGCAACGAGACTTGCACCGCCGGTAAGGTAGCCGGCGCAGCGACGTGGACGCTGATTGAATTGCCCTGGCGAGCGACGTGATCCAACGTTTCAGCGTTGGTGCTCACGAGTTCCGCCTTCTGTTCGGTTCCAGACGAGGGCTGGAACGTCACATAGTAAGCATCCCAAGGCGCAAAGTTCAGCCGCACCTTGGTTCCGTCAGGCCGATTGACATAGTAGAGCTGCTCGCGCGCGCCCGTGACAGCGTCCCATTTCTCTGGAACACCTTTCGCGGAGAGGATCACTTGGTTGGTTCTGGGCCGGTCGCTGTCGTTCACCAGCCAGTAATAGTCGCGCCCGAGTTTCTGATTGTGTTCGAACATCAGATTGGAAGCTGGGCCTGCCGCCACCGTTACGTCTTTGGGAAGCGAAGCATCAAGGCGATCAATCAGGGTTTCGACTGACTCGGAGACAAAGTCAGCCCGTCCGTCGGCGGAGTTTCGCTGCTCGGTGTAGGGTAGCGGAGTGCTCCCGGCTCCAGCGCCGAAGATTCGGTCGATTCCACTCTTGATCTCGGCATCGTTATCACCAGCTTCGGGAGAGGACCCGGGCAGCAATCGCAGGCCGATCACAGTGCCGCCGGCCTGGTAGAACGCCAGGATCTTGTTAAGAGTCGTGCGGCTGAGCGAAGTGATCGGCGGAATGACAATCGCCCGGAACCGCTGCGGTCCAATGACCAATTCGTTGCCTTCCAGCCGCGCCTGCTCGAGATAGTGATCGTCGGCAACGTCGTAATCCCACTGGCGGTCTGCCATCCGCAGAATCAGCCGCGTGTAGTAGTCATTTACCATCGTGGTCACGTTGTGCCAGGCGTCCGGATCGCCGTTCCTCTGGTAATCCATATCCGTCGAGAAGAGCGGGCGCGAGTTCGCCCACAAAGTGGTGATCGGATAGTAGAGCAGCACATTCGCGACGTGGTGGCTCTCGGAGTTCATGTAGCTGATGCGCCGGGTATAGTCCGCGTAGATGTGGAAGTTAGGCCAGTAGGGCTGATGGAGCCAGTCGGGTGGGTAATTCGTCCGCAGCGTGTCATAATTGACGGCGTGGAACACGAACAGGTTCACGCCCCATAGCCCGATGGCGTTCGTGCCACGGCGAATTCCCTCCATATCCAGGTAGGAGTCGGTGCCCTGTACACCCTGGTTTTCGCACATGAAGCGGCGGCCCTCGAAATCCGCGACCGACTGCGCCACCTTGAAATTCAGGGCCTGCCGCCCGAAGTCGAAGAGCGAATCCACGCCCACTGGATTGAGGCCGCGCTCGAGTTGGAACTGGCTGCCTTCGAGCGCCGCCGCCCACTGCAAAGATTCTTCCCACCCGTGTCCGGTGCGGCCGATTCCAAGTCCGGCGGCGTGTTTGGTGATACCTTCCCAGAAAGAGTTGTAGTAGAGCTGAGTCACCGTCGCCAGATAGTCCGAGCGTACTTTGGTGGTGCGGTTGCCACCATCGTAGATCAGCAGCGGTAGAAATTTGCGCAGATCGTAGCCGGTCCGCTGCTCGAAGGTCTGGAACAGCGCCGGCGTCCAGGCGATACGATACCCGTAGTCCCCTTCATGATCTGCGAAGGAATATCGGATGGTCTTGCCGAAGTAGGAAGCAAAGCGGGAATAGTATTGTCCGTAGGAAAGATCGATGAACACCTTCATGGCCTCGGGATTCATCAGGTCCACGAAGCCGCCGTCGAATCCCATGGCGGGTTCGAGGTAAAACTGTACAACTGACCATTTGCCCGCCGGCGCCTGCCACTTCCTGGGGCCACCTCGAACGTCTGGCTCGAGCAGTTGCAAGCTCGTTTCATCGATACGATTCTTATCCAGCATTCGCGCCGCTACAACGGCCTGAGCGTTTTCGAAGGCGGGCAACTCCACCGGTCCCGGCCCCTCGACCTGATGAACTTTATATGCCAGGGTCTTCATGCGGAACTCCGGATGGCGCGCCAGGACTTCACTCTGGTGGTTACCGGTCATCCAGACGTTTCTCACCTCGCCCGATGGCCAATCGTATTCATCCACAAAATTGAATTCGAAGCCAGAACGCTTGGCCTCTTCCAGACCTGCTCCGAAAGCCTTGAACCAGTCTTCGGAGAGATACGGCGTTTGTAGACCATCCCGCGCATGCAGGAACGCTCCGTACACGTGCTGCTCCACCATTTGGCGGATCTGTTCCTGGATTTTGGGTCCTTCCATTTTGCCGTTCCAGAACCAGAAGGGCATAGGGGAATAGTCGCGCGGCGGATCTAGGAAGGCTTGATGAAGTGGATCATCTTGCGCGTCCTGCGCCCGAATCTGCTTCGCTCCGAGGGCCGTCGCCAAAATGGCGATAAGAGTGAATAGTAAGGCAAAACGCTGGATCATGGATTGATCTCCCGGTTGTCGTGCTTAGCGTTAGGCACAGCCCGGTATCTTCGGAGGTGGACGTAGAGCAGGACCACGGACTCCACCAGGTCATCGATCTGCCTTTGGTATTGCTCGTCGAGACGCAGGCTCGGTTCGCGCATCCGGTCGGAGGCAAAGATTCCCCGACGCACCAGGACACGTTTCTCCATATGCACGAACAACTCGAGATGCTGAAGACCAAACACCAGGAAAGGCATGAAGCGATCAAAAAGCGTGCGCGCCTCGTTGATCTTCCCTGAGCTATACAACTTCATCGTGCGAATATACAAATCGACAAACGAAGGACCGGGCATCACGCCCACGGCGCCGTGAGCAAGCCCGTCGAACATGTTGAGTCCGCCCCAACCGTAAATCACCCCAACCCGTCCGCCAGTCAGCCGAATGATCTCGCTCGACTTCCCGCCAGCCAGCGGATTCTCCAACTTGGCGAAAAGAAAATTCGGGCAACGCTCGGCGATCTCCGCCAGCAGCGTTGCCGGCAGACCGCTTCCAGCGAAATCCGCGTCCTGCAGCATCACTGGTATTCTGACCGCTTCGCAAACGGATTCGTAAAATCGGCGCACCTCGGCCAATCCCAGCGCGAGCGTTCGCGGCGGTGCCACCATGATGACTTGTGCCCCGATCGATTCGGCGTAGCGCGAGAACTCCACTGTCGAGTGAACGGATCCCGAACTGGTGCTGATCACAACGGGTATTCGGCCGGCCGCCTGCTCCACGGCCAACTCGGCCACCCGGTAACGTTCCGGATCCGACAGTTTGTAATACTCGCTGCCAAACGCCGGAGCGCAGATCGCCACAGATCCCGCCTCGATCGTGAAGTCCACCTCACGTCGGAGTGCAGCCTCGTCAATGCTCTCTTGGGCGTCGAAAGGCGTACAAAGAACGGGTGTGACGCCGTGCAGATTCACGTGCAGATTCATTGATCCAGCGCGAGCATTTCGCCCGCTTTTTCCTCTATCGGTGAAGTTTGGCAATCCGTTCGCCTCTTTTGCCTTCGCCTCGTATAGGGCAGGCCTGATGGCGCTGGGAGGCTGGCACTCGAAGGCGGTCGAGACGCACACAGTTCCCGAATAGCGTTCGACAGCCTTCTTTTATGTCGCTCGCGCCCTCGATTGTCAACCACGATTTGAGCGGATAATAACGTAGGCCGCCATTAAATCATCAAATATCAGTGCATGGTCTTATTCTGAGAGCAGCGAAGGGTCTCGATTTGCCGCAAAGCACATCGGTTAGGTCAGGACGACACAGGCGGGATGCTCGATGAAGATCACCAAAATTCGCACGCGCGTGGTGCAGCGGCGGGTGAAACCACCCGCCACTGCCGCACTTGTGCATCAATGCGCCTGACATCTTGGAAATTGCCATCCGATATGATGGTTTCCTACCGTTTTCTAGGTTGGCTGATTGTTGAAGTCAAGGCCAATACCGGCGATGTGGGCATCGGCGAAGCGGCGCTGGCGCCTCGTGTAACCAAGCAGGTCATCAATCTTCACCTCAAACCGATCCTGCCCGGGAAGAATCCCCTGGATACCGAGTTTCTCTGGCAGCACATGTACCGGCGCACGATTGCCTTGGACGCAAGGGAATCGGCATGGTGGCGATTAGCGCGGCGGACATCGCGCTGTGGGATCTGATGGGCAAAATTCTCAAACAGCCCATATTCCGTCTGCTTGGCGGAAGGACGAAGTCAAGGGTTCTCGAACTGGATGAGAATCTTCCGAGTCTCGGTATTTCGATTGACCGAAGAGGTTCTGAAGCGATTAGAAATTGTCGAGTAGGATCGCATCGCGATCAACCCAAGTAGGTCCGAACCGCAGACGGACCACATAAGAGATGAAACAGCATATCCGTCGCGGCTACCTGACTCCGTATAGTAATATGTAGCCATGCTGAAGCGGATTTACATCGACAACTTCCGCTGCTTCGTCAACTTCGAGTACAGGCCGGAGAGGAAGCAACTGCTGCTCGGGACGAACGGCAGCGGCAAGTCGTCTCTGCTCGATGCGTTGAGCTATCTCAAGCGATTTGTCAAGGGAGACGAGAATCCCTTCACCCAATCCTCGCGCAACCGCTGGTTAGATCGCCCTGACCAAGTCTTGGAAGTTGAAGCTCTACTGGACAACCAGAAATATGAGTACCGGACAGAGATACGGTTCGCCTCAGAAACGAAGCAATTGTCAGTGAATCAAGAACGCCTAAGCGTGGCGGGCGCCACAGTATTTGAACTGGCAAATGGAAAGATCCACTTCTTTCCTGACAACGGCGGCCAATCAACGACAGTGCCACTGGAGACGACAAGATCCGCACTGCACCTCTCGCAATTGAGCAACTCACACGTTCGACGCTTTGTTGAATGGATGGAATGTGTTCACTGCTTTCGAATCGACGTCTACCCAGAGGCCATGGAAGAAAGTGCCGACAGAGAGGAGCGTGAGCCTGGCTACGAACTCCAAAACCTCCCGGGCTGGTACCGCCATCTGGTGCAGACCTACCCTGGGGAGAATGTAGGGTTTTTGACCTCACTCAAAGCAGCGTTGACCGGATTTCAAGCTCTGAGGCTAATTCCCGAGGAGGACGGCAGACGAAGGCTTCGTGCCGACTTTGAGGGTCCCCGAGAGGGAAAGATGAGTTTTGCTATATCCGAACTCTCCGACGGTCAGCGATGCCTGCTTGCCCTGTATATGATTCTGCATTTTCTCATGACCCGGGGGCACACTGTCTTTATCGATGAGCCCGACAACTACATCGCACTGCGGGAGATACAACCATGGCTCCTGGCAGCCGAGGAAGTCGTCGACGATCATAACGGTCAGATCATCCTTATCTCCCACCACCCTGAGATTCTGAATCAATGGGCCGCCAGTTGTGGACTGCGTTTCTTTCGTGAAGACAACGGTCATGTTCGGACGGAGAAATTCAAGGCCGACCCCGCTGGAAACTTGCAGCCATCCGAATTGATCGCCCGTGGGTGGGGAGGATGAGTAGTCCATCCTTGGTCATCGGACTGGTAGAGGATGAGCATCACCGAATGCTCGTCTACAGGTATCTCATCAACTGCGGGTAGCAAGGCACGCGATAAGGATTGACCGATCACCGTCGGGCGGAGGCAGCGCCGAGGCTTGGGTACGGAAGAGCTTCGTCAAGGAAACGAAGGTCTACCGCAGCCGTCGGGCTCGGACTGAAACTGCCTTGATTGTAATGATCGATGCGGATAACAACACGGTTCAAGATCGATTCAACCAACTCGATCAGGCACTGCAGGGCGAAGGCATGCCGATTGTCGAGCTAAAGGATCGAATCGCACGCCTTGTTCCTCGGCGCAATGTCGAGACCTGGATCCTGTACCTGACTGGTAGTGTAGTCGATGAAGACACCGACTACAGGAACAGCATGAGCGATTGGAACAGACTGATTCCCCTAGCCAGCAAGAAACTGCGTGATTGGAGACGGCAAACGGACGAGCCGGCCATCGCCTCGCTGCTGACTGGTGTCCGCGAGTTAAGGTGTCTTCCGTTTTGAACTCTTTTTCCTAAAAGATCCACGTCAGCTTGGCAGTAGCAGATAGCGCAGAGGTTGCACGCAGGTTCCACACCATGGGCAACGGCGCGGCTGCTACCTACGAGAAGCGAGTGCGCTTCCACAGCAGCCATCCGGCGGCGAGGAGTGAAAGCACCATGGCTGCGACGAGGATCGCCGCCCAGCCGATGTGCATGGCAAGTTGGGGTATGCGGGCGAGCCGGGCGAACCAGATGAGCACCCCGACAGCGGTTGCGACGATCATGATGTCCCACCAGCCCCGAGTGTCACCTTCACGCTCAATCATATCTTCTCCGCGCAGCGACGCCTCGGCCTCCGTGTGATCGAGACCATAGCGTTCGCACTCCCGGGTGATAGCGAGTCGGGTGGAGGCTTGCTCTCCCTCTGGCGCTATGGCGCTGCTGATCGCGATCGCACCCAGGATCATGATCGCCGAACCGGCAATCACCAGGCGCACGGACGATACTCCGCTTCCGGCAAACTCGCCGAACACCAGTGCTCCCCAGGCGAGTCCCCACAACTGGTTGGTATTCGACAAGGGAATGCCGCGGCCAATGCCGATGTACTTGGCGGCATAGTTCTGAAACAGGTCGCCCACTACCCAGCAGAAGCCGCCGAGAAAGAGCCAAAAGGCAACCGACTGCTGCGCTTTGAGATCGGCGATCACCCGGCCCGGTCCCCCGAGAAACGCGGCCGCAAGCGCGGACATGGTCACCAGTTCGCCGACGGTAAATACGGTAACGAACGAAATGGGATTCATGCCGCTCAGGTAGGCTTTGCGATAGGGCACGTACATGGTGCCAAACATCAATCCGGCGCCCACGGCCGCGGCGATACCAGCGAGTGCCCGGTGCGGACTGGATGAGGCCCCGTGCGATGACGTGTAACCCAGCAGGATGGCGCCGCTCAGAATGAAGATGGCGCCCCCTACTACCTTGGCGTAATTCCGAGTTCCTGCGCCGCGCAATTCGCGGAAGAAGAACCATCCCCAGAACACCCCCACTAGGCTGTTAACATTCCAAAGGGGGAAGGCGATGGAAAGGCCCACGTCGCGAACCGCGAACACGGTGAGCGTATTTCCCACGGCCCAAAGCGAGCCCGCCAGCACCGCCCAGATCACCAGGTGCGGCTTCTGACGCAAGTCGGTGAAGACGTAGCGAGTGCCCTTGATGACGGTCGGTAATGTCCACCGCGCCACGAAGACGCCCGACACCATGCCGAGTGAGATCAGGAAGGGGGAGAGTCCCGCGACCGCCAGCTTGGTAGGAGCTTCGGCGCCGGCCAGCCACAGGCCTGCCGCAAGTCCACACAACACGCCAAGCGCGTGCAGCGAGCCGGTACGCTTTGCGGCTTGATTCACCGCTTGAATGGGCATTCGGACCCCCATGGGGAATTGCGAGCGTGGGCCAAGCCGGCCCTGCTAATGTAGGGCGACCAGCAGGACCAAGCCGATCGCAAGCACAACTGCCGGTACCCAAAACTGACTATCACTGAGGACCGCCCGAAGCTTAGATGTTTTCAAAAACAGCGCCTCCACCCCGCTCGCCTTCGATTGCCTGGCGTGCTTCGATGTCCGGTCACCAGGCACTCCCAAAGCTAACCTTGTCATTGAGGGTACCTCCATATATTATTGCGTGTCCCGCCGGTCCCCCTAAGGTTTATTTGTGAGCGAGCGCACCCTACAAGCCGCCAGAATGCCCACGCTTCCGGCCCTGTCTGATCGTGCTCGCCCGCCAACCGTAACGCGGAGTGAACTCGCGGCGGACGCTGAAAGGCGCATCAACTATGTTTATTCCTGAGGCCTACGCCATCGCCCTGTCCATGATGATCCTCACCATGATCTGCTGGGGAAGCTGGCCCAACACTCAGAAGCTCTGCCGAGGCTGGCGTTTCGAGCTTTTCTACTGGGACTACGTCTGGGGCGTGCTGCTGGTCTCGCTCCTGTTGGGCCTCACTCTAGGGAGTACGGACCCTGCCAGCCCTGCGAGCTTTTTCAAGAATCTCCGGGCTGCGGACGCTCGTCACCTCGCTTATGCTTTGGCGGCCGGAATCGTTTATAACGTTGCCAATCTGCTGATCGTCGGTGCCATTGCCATCGCCGGCATGGCGGTGGCTTTCCCGGTGGGCATCGGGATTGCCCTTATTGTGGGGTCCGTGCTCAACTACATTCTGAAACCGGCGGCGAATCCGCTGCTGCTCTTTGGAGGCGTTGCCCTGGTGTGCGTTGCCATCGTGCTGGATGCCCTCGCCTACCGCAGGGTGACGGGCGACGTGAGGGTCTCCACCAAGGGCATCGTGCTGAGCGTGGCGGGAGGGGTCCTGATGGGCCTCTTCTATCCCGTCGTGGTCAAAGCCACCACCGGAGAAGGCGGCCTGGGGCCCTACACCGTCGCCTTCGTGTTTGCCATCGGCGTCGCGCTGTGCAATTTTCCATTGAACTATCTCTTTATGCGCCGGCCGGTGAGCGGTCCGCCGGTGGAGGTGCGGGATTATTTTGGGGCACGCGGCACCTGGCACCTCTGGGGACTGCTGGGCGGCTTCATCTGGGGAATAGGGACCATCTCCAATTTTGTGGCCTCCTTCGCCCGCATGGTCGGACCGGCCGCGTCCTATGCTCTGGGGCAGGGCGCAACCATGGTGGGCGCCATCTGGGGCGTATTTGTGTGGAAGGAATTCCGCGGCGCGAGTCAGCGGGCAAAGCTGCTGCTGACGATGATGTTCATTTTCTTCATTGCCGGCCTGGTCTGTGTTGCTCTAGCGCCGGTCTTCGGTGCGTAAGGGTCCCGATCCGCCGGGTGGCGCCGACATAGCGTTTTGATGTCTGCGAATTCCTCATCCGCAAACCCTGCGGCACGCCGAATAGAACGCAGGGCTGTGCTCTGCGCGAGCCAGGGTGAATTTGGAAACGATGGAATTCGCTGTGGGGAGGGTAATCCTTGGGATCAACAAATGATGTCAGGCCAGACTCCTTGAACTCTCGCTTGGACGGCCGCGTGGCCCTGGTCACGGGCGGATCGCGAGGCATTGGACGCGCCACCTGCGTTGCCCTGGCGGCACGCGGAGCTGCGGTGGCGGTGGTTTGCCGGAACCGCATTGAGGGTGCGAAGGAAGTGGCTGCCGGGATAAGATCAGGGGGCGGCCGCGCTGTGGCCCTCCAGGCGGACGTGC
Source organism: uncultured Acidobacteriota bacterium (assembly GCA_963803295.1). Classification (GTDB taxonomy): domain Bacteria; phylum Acidobacteriota; class Terriglobia; order UBA7540; family UBA7540; genus CAWDMC01. Next base: position 186,063 of record CAWDMC010000002.1, read on the forward strand.
TTGATCCGCCAGCAATCAAGCGCTCCGTCCAGGAAACCGTATCTCACCTGGGCCCGGTGGATATCCTCGTCAACAACGCCGGCGAGATGACGGATATGGCCGTGGTTGACATGAAGGATGAGGATTGGGAGGAATCCCTCACCATAAACTTGAGCTCGTGTTTCCGCTACGTCCGCGAGTGTATCCCTTCCATGAAGGAACGCCGCTGGGGGCGCATCATCAATGTGTCGTCACAGGTAGCGTACACCGGCTCGAACAATCACGCCCACTACTCTGCCGCCAAGTCCGGACTGCTGGCCTTCACCTTTTCGCTAACGAAAGAATTGGGAGCCCATGCCATCACGGCCAACGTCGTGATGCCCGGACGTATCCTCACCGACCTGCTGCTCGAACGCATGGGGGGCCGTGAGCAAGAGTGGATGAGCCAAACCCCGCTCAAGCGCTTCGGCCGACCGGAAGAAGTCGCCTCGGTTATCGCCTTCCTCGCCTCCGAAGAGGCCAGCTACATGAGCGGCGCGGTGCTGAATGTGACTGGCGGCCAGGTGATGGGATAGCAAAGTCTGTTCGATTGATGCTGTCACAGATTCAGGAAAACCCGATCCAGTTCGCGCGTGACGCTTTCGGGCATCGGGGCCAATGTGCCGATGGCGCGGCAATCGATTAGCGCTTCCGCAATGGACTCGATCACCTCAAGACGGTCAAAGGCTTCGAGAATATTGGCGCCGGTGGCCAGCACCCCTTCGTTTTCCAGTATCGCTGTGGGCTTTTGCGGTGATACTTGCCGGGCCAGCGCTTCTGGATCTTCAAACTCAAGACTGTACGGCGCGCGTCCGATGGGCCGGACCAGCACGTAGCTCTCCGGAATCGCCCGTGTGTCCAGGCAAGCACTGGTCACGCTAAAGGCCGTCCCATTCACAGGGTAAGCCGTAACGATGGCTCCGATTTCCGGATGCTGCCGGTAAATCGCTTCGTGATTGCGCGTTGTGCGGCTAGGAAGTTTTCCGGCCTCGGCTTCCCCATTCTGAACCAACACCAAGTCCTGCGGATTGATCCCGCCCCGGTCCAGCTCATGTGGCGAAATCACAAAATTCGAGTGGTCCACTCGCGCCGAGAAACTGCCTTGGGTGCTGATGAACAGCCGTTGGCGGTAGGCCCGGCGCACGAATTCAGCGAGCCGGCGCCGCAATTCCTTTTCGACGCTGGAGAGGGGTTTCCTCTCAAACTCAGGCAGGCGAGGCGAGCGCCGCCCGTGAAGATCGATCTCCGCATCGCTCAAGTATCGGATGTCACCCAGACGGCACGCCTTGATGATGGTTTTGCCTGTGAACTCGAGCGCTTCGAAACGGTGAAAGGCCTCCTGCAGACTGCCTCCCGCGGTGACGACGCCATGATTTTCAAGGATCACGCAATTGTAGCCCTGGAGGAACGTGCTGGCGATACTCCCTCCTAGTGCTTCACTGCCCGGCAATTCGTACGGAGCAAAACCGGCTTCCCCGCAGACATGCCTGGCCTGCGGCAGCAGTCGCGTATTCGGTACTTCACGCACCATGCTAAAGGCGACAAGCGCCACCGGGTGGGCGTGAACGATGCCGAAGATGTCCGGCCTCGTCCGGTAAAGAGCCAGGTGAAAGGGAAGCTCCGAGGACGGTGGACGCTCTCCCTCTACCGTCCCGTTGGCCCTCACACAAACGATATCTTCACGCTGAAGTCCGCCCTTGTCCAATCGCGCCGGCGTGATCCAGACGTCACCATTCTCTTCGCGGATGGAGAGATTGCCGCCTGAGGTCGTGGTCATGCGGTAGTGATAGATCCGCTCCATGGTTTGGAGGATTTCATCGCGAGGGTGCGTGTAGGCGTTCGGGGTACTCATCCTTACTCCTTCATCTGCTGAGGGCATTCACGTTCGTGTTCCGGTGAGGGCGTGCCCGCCCACGCGGAAACCTCTTGCGGAAACGATTCCACGCCGGAACCGGAAACCTCTATTCTACTATCGTTCAAACGGAGCCACCTGCGGCCCGATTCCGGTATGGGATCCTGTCTCGCCCGCGTCCAGGCGGTCACGGCCGTGCTGCACGCCGCCGCCGGGCTCACGGCCACGGCTCTGTTTCTGGGCTCGCATCCAGTGGCGGCGCTAGGCCTCTCCTTCGTGGTCACCCAGGCCTGGCGTTCGATTTCCGAAAGTTTCCGCGCGGACTTTCGTGGCTCAGGTCGAACCTCGGCCTATCAAATCATGGCCGCCACAGGTATCGCGAGCGAGTCTAGCCGTGAGGCCGCCTGGTGTAGGGTCAGGCATATTGCCCATAAGCGCTAGGCTAACCCTCGATCTCTGGGCTATGGATGAAGTGCATTTTCAACAACACGGCTCGCGTTGCCGGATGTGGGTTCCGCCGGAAACCAAGGATCCTGTTCTGGTGCTTCATCCCACCCGGAAGAGCATGGGTTATTTCGGGGCCATCCGCTTGCGGGATGGCCGCCTTTTCTTCCGGCAAGAGAGGGGCAAGTTTAACCCTGTCACTTGTTGGCAATTCTTGAAAGAGCCCGCACGCGCACGGCACGACGGTGGTGGTGATTGCGGACAATGCGAAATATCATCACGCTCAACTTCACCGGGAATGGAGGGAGCAAAGCGTGGAGCGTTCCGCTCTGAACTTCTTGCCGCCCTTACAGTCCCGAGTTGAATCCGATTGAGCGTGTGTGGACCGGGAAGTACCGGTCTCGCTAGCGGAAACCAAATCGAGTCCGGGCGACCCGACCACTATTCTAACGGCCTTATCCCCTCGTTCGAGCAATCTCCAAAACGCGGCTCGGACCGCCATATTATCTGAAGGGCGTTGATTGCCACGTCTCTGGGGGCGCAGCCATTGCTTGGTAGGGTCTGGTCTACGATTGGCGGGCAAGTAGCTCTACAACTGGAACCACTCGCAAATCGCGGGGGTCGCCAAACTCATAAGTCGCAACATAAGGCATCGTCAGTCGGATTCCGTCTTTCTCGAAGTGCATTTCGCCCCGCCAGATTTGGCCATTCTCTGTCTCACGAACATAGTCTTGCTCCCCAACGGTTGCCTCGTAGCCTTGCGCCACGGCGTCACTATAGGACTTTGGCGTGCGGTGGATAATCTCCCCTTTCGCCACTCTCTTCTCCGCGTTTTCGGACATAGCCATTTCTCTCCAGAGGACGAAATCAATCCCAGAAGGAAGAAATCGGCAGAAGTGATTAAGCGGATGAGACAGATGTATCAGATACCGTCCCGCCGCCACGTCTCCACAGCCGGTCGCCAGTGCCGTCGTTACCACTTCCTGTGGAAGACCTGGAAGACCCCGCCAAAATAGTCAAAGGCAAGCTCGTGCGTTTCCAGAAAAGTTTGCTGCGTGGCTCGCGGGTAAGCCCGATGGAAGGCCCCACCGCTGGCCATGCTGCGCACCGAGAAGACCTGCAGCTTCTACTCTTTCCCGCCCAACTCGGCCTCAGCTTCATACCAGTCCACCTGGGCTTCGCTGCCCCAGGCATAGCTCTACGGAACACTCACCTCGCGCCCCTTTAGCCCTAGCGCTCGCTTCTTTTCGACCCTTCTGAACGTTTTTGGTTGCGGCTCCGCCGCGCTGCGCTACCCGCTTCACGACGCTGGTCCAGGTGGCCATGGGACCGGCTAATCACTGAAATTCCTGAAATGTGTAATTCGTTCTGACAAAGACGTTGTAGTTGACTCGAAGCACGACCCCGTTGAACCCCCTCACAGCCAGGTTCGCAAAGACTCCGACCGAGGCTGTTCCATCGCCGGCGTTCTCATTTACCAAACTGACCGATGTGCTATCGACGGCCCAAAGAGCGTCGCTGACAGCGCCGTCATACGCAAAGCTGGCGAGCGACACCGTGGCGCTAGCCTCCTTGAAACCGTCGATCTCGGTACGGCCGCCCACAACGAAACTGAGTGTATCTCTCGCGATTCCCGAGCTGTCACCCCGGAAGGTGCACTCGACAACTCCGGTAAAAATGTTTACATCATTGAAATCAGAACCGTCAATAGGAGGAGCCGCCAAGCCCAGCAGATGCTTCACAGCCTTGGGACTCAGGCGAGTCGCTTGGATCGTCGTGCCGGGGTTTATGGCGATTACTGAAATGCTCATGTGACAGGTCTCCTGGCAAAGTTTTACCACCCGATCACTGCTCTTATATCCCGGAAATCAGCCTGTCGTAGTCGCTGTGCGAGCCGATCCAAAACCAGAAGAACTGTTCTCCCCGGCCGACGGCTAGAGCACGGTAGGATCGCGAAACACGAACCGACCAGAGAGGGCCGACTTGCTTCAAGGCGCAGTGAGGGATGAAAAGGGTTTGTGCGAAAAGCTCGTATTGCTTCCTGGCCTGCTCCTGAACCTCTTTCGGTAGACTATCGTAAAGAGCCCAGAAATTCCGCAGAGGCATGAGAGGCGAAGCTCAATGCCGTTCTTGCCGGGAACGCAAGCCCTCTTTGAGCTGAGAGAACTTACCTCGATCGATCTCCTGGTTGAGCCTTTCGAGCAGATGATGGCCGCGCCCGCCGGTCGAAAATCTCGCTCCATTTCAGCGTCCCAGGCCCGTGCTTCCGTTTGTTCAAACCAGTCGGCCAACCCCCGGCGCTCTGGCTCTGGGAGCTGCTCAATAGCTGCCTTAATCGCCTCTACGGTCATATCGTGAGCTTAACTTTGCTTCATGCCTAATGCAAGCAGGTCGTATGGCCTTATGGCCTGCATGGTTAAGAGAGCAAGGGTAGCGCAGCGGGGCGGAGCCGCAACCAAAAACGTTCAGAAGCAACCTACTCTCCTGTAGACCATCCGCTGCGCTGCGCTACGCTACGCGCCCCACGCTTCGCTTCTACGATACTGGCGCCTGTTCGGCTGCCCGACGTGCAAAGATCTCGATATAAACGTTCACCAGCGCGACCGCTGCGGGTGTGATCCCCGGAATCCGTGAGGCCTGCCCTAGTGTCAGAGGCCGCACCCGATTGAGCTTCTCCACTACCTCGCGCGAGAGTCCGGACACGTTCTGGTAGTCAAACGATTGGGGGATGCGACGGTTTTCGGCGCGTTTGAGACGTTCGATCTGCTTCTCTTGCTGATCGAGATAGCCGGCGTATTTAATGTCGGTCTCGATGCGGCGGAGTTCCTCACGAGAAAGGATGTGCGTCTGCATTACCCCCTCACCCGGCCTTCGGCCACCTTCTCCCCCAAGGGGGTGAGGGCTGTGGTGTATAGTTGCGATTGCTGCTGTAGCGCCGGTGTCCTCACCGGCGTTTTCGCCGTTCGCGCAGGCCTGAAACGTCGTGGGCGACGACATTGCCGCAGACAAACCCTCGTTGACCCAGCCCAAGAGGTCGTCCACCGTCACCTCCTGCCGTCGCAGCAACTGTTCACCGGTAAGCGGGCCCGGCCCGGCAACCATGTTGCCGTTAAGCGGATCCATGAGACCGAGTCTCGCGTAAAGCTCACGGCCGAGGCCAGAGGAAGGCGCGAGGCGCGTCTCCAGCAGGAACTTTGCGGCCGCCCGGATGCGCTCTTGCTTGGCCAGGAACTTGTCATAGTCCTGCTGCTTGATCGTGCCCACCTCGTAGCCGATGGGCATCAGGCGCTCGTCGGCGTTGTCGATGCGCAGGTGCAGGCGGAACTCGGCGCGCGAGGTGAACATGCGATAGGGTTCGTCACAGCCTTTGCTGACTAGGTCATCGATCAGGATGCCGGTGTAGGCACGGGTACGCTCAATAATCAGCGGCTTCTTGTCGCGGACGCGTAATCCGGCGTTGATTCCGGCCACGATTCCCTGGCAAGCGGCTTCCTCATATCCGGTCGTTCCGTTGATCTGTCCCGCGAGAAAGAGGTTGTGGATCTTCTTGGTCTCAAGCCACGGTGTGAGCTCGGTGGGCTGCACCATGTCGTACTCGATGGCGTAACCAGGCCGGATCATGTCGGCCTTTTCGAGACCCGGGATCGACTTCACCATGGCGATCTGCACGTCAATGGGCATGGAGGTTGACATGCCGTTCACATAGATCTCATTGGTGTCCAGGCCCTCGGGCTCAAGGAAGATCTGGTGCTGCTGCTTGTCCGCGAATTTGACTATCTTGTCCTCGATGGAAGGACAATAGCGTGGTCCCAAGCTCTTGATCTGGCCGGAATAGAGGGGCGAGCGGCACAAATTCTCGCGGAGGACGCGATGAGTCTCGGCGTTGGTGTAGCCGATCCAGCAAACTGTCTGCGGCTGAGCAATGGCGCGGGTGCGGAAGCTGAAGGGCGTCGGCTCCGGATCGCCGGGCTGCTCCTGGAACTTGGTGAAATCGATGGTTCGCGCGTCCAAACGAGGCGGCGTACCGGTTTTGAGCCGGCCAATGTTGAAGCCGAGCCGGCGTAGTGCTTCTCCCAGTAAGACCGCGGGCTGCTCGCCCGATCGTCCCGCCGGATACGTCTGTTCGCCGCAGTGGATCAGCCCGTTCAAGAAAGTTCCGGTGGTGACGATCACAACACCGGCTCCTACCGTACGACCGTCGCGCAGGCGGATACCGATTACGCGGAGACCCGTTGGCGGCAACGGCAAGGACTCGGGGTTCCGGATGCGGAGATCGGCGACCGACTTCTCATTGCTCTCTCCCGACCACCTCTTGTCGTCTTCGAGCGAGCCTCCATGCACCGTATCGAGCACCAAGTCTACGACTTCAGCCTGCTTGATCCGCAGGTTGGGCTCGGATTCGAGCACCTGCCTCATCTTAATGCGATACTGCTTCTTGTCGGCCTGGGCGCGCGGCGACCAAACGGCCGGTCCGCGGCTGGTGTTCAGCAACCGGAACTGGATCCCGGCAGCGTCGATCACTTCGCCCATAACGCCTCCGAGCGCGTCCACTTCGCGCACCAAGTGGCCCTTGGCGATCCCGCCGATGGCAGGATTACACGACATCTGGGCGATCAGGTCGAGATTGATGGTGTAGAGCGCGGTCTCGAGACCCATGCGCGCGGCGCCCATCGCTGCCTCGCATCCCGCATGACCTGCCCCCACCACCACCACATCGTATTTTTCGTTGAAGCTCATGACCTTTAGATCCGTTCATCCTCTGTCGAACGGCTAGTCTATTTTAGCAGAGTTGCTCCAACTCATTTGGCCTTGCTCCCAGGATCAGACTGTTCAGCGGAAAAAGTGCGGAAAACCTGCGGGATTTGAGCGGGATTCTTGCGGAACTCACCCGAGCCGCCTCATCGCGCGTCCACACCGGCCGAAAATCGGGTACAATAAGGAATAGCCGTGCCCCTGGGAAGACGGGGCTCGCCTCCTGCTTTCTCCCAGCAGCCTCGCACCGGTTCTTCGTAAGGAAATGATTTTGGGTATCCCGCTGACTAAAGATCTTGCTATTGTACTGGCAAGCGGTGGCATGGATAGTTGCGTCACGACGGCCATCGCTGCTCAGGACTTTCGTCTGGCAATGTTGCACGTAGCCTACGGGCAGCGCACTCAAAGCCGGGAGATCCGAGCGTTCAATGCTCTGGCTGACCACTACCAGGCGGACTGCCGGTTGGTCTCGCGGCTCGATCACCTCCGCGTGATCGGAGGCTCAAGCCTAACCGATCCTTCAATATCCGTAGAACGGGCCGATCTCGACCGCCAGGGGATTCCCACCAGTTATGTGCCGTTTCGCAACGCGCATTTCCTGGCGATCGCCGTCTCCTGGGGCGAAGTGTTGGGAGCGCGGAGGATCTTCGTCGGCGCGGTGGCGGAAGATAGCTCTGGCTACCCGGACTGCCAGCCTGAATACTACCGGGCGTTCAATCGAGTGATCGAACTGGGGACAAAGCCCGATACTCGACTCGAAATCGTGACGCCGGTGATTCACCTGACCAAGAGCGAAATCATTCGCCGTGGACGGGAGCTCGGAGCTCCCCTCGAGCTCACCTGGTCGTGTTACCAGGCCGAGGATGTCGCCTGCGGTGTGTGCGACAGTTGCGCGCTGAGGCTGCGCGCCTTTGCGGAGGCGGGTTGCAAAGACCCGATCCCGTACGCCCTCCGCCCGAGTTACCAGCGGCGTGTGCTGTCTTGAGATGAATCAGGGCGCGCGAAAATACGCTGCGATCTCCTGGTAGGGGTCCTTTCGGCTGCCTAACGTGCCGGCGGAGCAAAAAGTTAAGGTTGACTGCGGCCGACGGTTCAGATATTAACTGTAGGCCATTGGCCGTGAACTGTTTCGTTGAGTCCGCGCCGCTATAGAGTTAAAATGAGGGCGACGCGGCGGAGGAGGATGGTATGAATGAACGAACATGGATCTCGACAAGCCGAAGGTACTGGGCTATGGCGGGATTCACTCTGGCCCTGGCCCTGCTGGCTGGTGCCGTCCCGGCTTCTGCGCAGACAGGCGGGCTCACAGGCAAAGCCACGCAGAGAGATGGTACACCGTGCGTCAAATGCCAAGTATTGATTGAGCGACAGGAGATTAAGGGAAACTATCACGTCAATACGAACAAGAAGGGCGAGTATACCTACATCGGACTTCCGTTGGGAACGTACAAGATCACTCTGAAAAGCGCCACCGGCGAAACGCTCTACTACATAGAAGACAAAGTAGGTATGGGGGATCCTAAGGAGGTGAATTTCGACCTTCCGAAGCTCGCCGCCGAAGACCAAAAGCGGCCACAATCCGAGGGAGGAAGTAGGCCGGCTGCCAGCGCGAACCCGGGCGCCCCTGCCGCGGGCCCAGTTCCTGGTGCGAACGGCGGTGCACCTCAACAGGGTGCACCTCAGCAACAAGCCCAGCAGACCCAGCAGCAACAGCAGCAGGAACAACAGCAGTTTGCCAGTTTGAAGGCGGGATTTGAGCAGGGCAAAGCGGCCTATGACCAGAAGAACTACACTGAGGCGGCGGCGGACTTTGAAAAGGCGCTGCCCATGGCCAAGGACGCGAAAAACCAGCTTGTAATTCTTTCAAGGCTCGCCGATAGCTACGGCAAGGCCAAGCAATACGACAAGGCAATCGACAATTTCCAGAAGGCTCTGGCGCTTAATCCGAATGACGCCGAACTTCACAACGCCCTGGGTAATACCTATGCCGAAATGAACAAGACCGCCGAGGCGCAGGCGGAATTCCAGAAGTCCGCCCAGCTCGATCCGGCCGCCGCGTCCAGAGCTTATTTCAACTTGGGCGCCATCATGTACAACCAGGGCAAAATGGACGAGGCGGCTGAGGCTTTCAAGAAGGCCACCGAAGCCAATCCCCAGTACGCCGACGCGTACTTCCTTGAGGGACGCGCCCTCATGGCCAAACTCACGCTCGATGCCAAAACCGGTAAGGTGATCCCGGCGCCAGGTACACAGGAAGCTCTTGAGACCTACTTGAAATTGGCTCCGACCGGCGCCAACGCGGCCGACGCCCAGGCGATGCTGCAGACCATTACCGGAACGGTAGATACCCAATACAAGAAGGCGAAAAAGAAGTGATTCTCTGAAGTCGAGTTTAGCTACAATCCTCCGGGGTCCAGCCTGGCAATCTCCAAGCGGATCCCGGCCTTTCCACCCCATGAAAAGTCCACAGTCTTTCCTACCCGTCGGCGGCGTACTACTCTACTTTGCTTGCCTGCCTTTGGCGGCCGATACCATTTATCAAGCCAACGCTCAGGGAAAACTGCAGGTGATCCAGCGCGATGCCATTGTGGTGCACGAGGATTCCTCTTTCGTGATTTACAAGCATTTCGATCTGCAGGAACGGAGGGTGGAAAAGGTATCGCTAAGCCAGGGTAGCCTGCCTCACACGGTGGCACGCAGCAAGTCCGCGGTGCTCGATCAGATCGTGGCGATTTGGAAGAAATTCGGCTACAAGGCCGCGGTAACGGATGACTCTGGTAAGACCACGGCCGTGTATGACTGTTACCTTGACTTCTATCCGCCTGGTGGGCGCGGCTCCCTGCTTGAATCCTTGCCCCCGCGCACCAGCTTTGCCATCAGAACAGACGACGGCACTCCGGACGAGATCGACTTCAATAGGGTCGAAAGTGTCCAAATTGCAGGGCAGCGACTGGTCCTAAAGCTGCGCGACGGTTACAAGCAATCCGGCCAGTTCCTCATGCCGACCGATAAGCCTGCCGAGGTGCGCTTTCTCGGAATCACGGACCAATACAATCCTGAAAGCCCCGACGTCTTCGATTTCAGCGTTCCGTTATCGAAACTGAAAGAGATTCGATTCGGCGGCTAGTTAGGTGGATTACTTCTTTTTCTCCGCTGCCCATAACCCCAGCGAAAGAGCCCGCCCGCAAAAGGGGCAATAGTTGATTCCAATATATGAGTAGCCCCGGCTCGATGGAGTGCGGACATAGTATTCGGTATCGATGTCATTGGTTATCCTGCCGTCGTCGATCAGATGTTTCGCCCCATAGTAGAAAGTCCCATCCTCGATTCCATCCCTCAGCAGGTCACAGCAAAACACTCGTATCCCTCCTGGCCAACATCCTTCCATACCAGCCGGCGCGCGGATGATCAGGCCTTCTTCAGCTCAAATATTGTAAGCTCGGGCGGCGCGCCAATGCGCATAGGAAGCCCGATCGTGCCGATACCGCGGTTGACGTAAAGCTGTGAGTTGCCCTGGCGATAGTGGCCGCGCACATAGGGGGTGATCAGACGGCTAGGCGAAAGATCGGGGCTGATGAACTCAAGTGTAACCTGTCCACCATGGGTGTGACCCGCCAGGCTCAGGTCAATCCCCAACTCTGCGGCTCGATCGAAGGTGTTCGGATTGTGACTTAGCAGAATGTTGACATTGTCGCGGCAAACCAGCGGCTCAATGCCCGCAAGGTAACGTTCCACGATCCCCGCATGCCCCGCATGGTGCTCTCCGGCGGGCAGACGCGTCTGGTAATCAACGCCGATCAGGTTCAGGGTCTCACCGCCCACCGTGATTGGCCTACTCGCCGAACGCAAGATCTTGAAACCAGTGTCGGCAAACAGCTGCGTGATGGAAGCCTGCACCCCGGCCCAAGCGTCATGGTTCCCCAGCGATCCGAACACGCCCAAAGGGGCCTTGAGGACCGAAAGTGACGCCACCACTGCACCCTGGGTGGCAGCGTCCCAGGTGACGTAATCGCCGGTGAGTACAATCAGGTCAGGGTTGAGCCCGTTAGCCACGTCCGCCCATTTGCGGATCTGCACTGCAGTCATGAACGGCCCAATATGGATATCCGAAAGCTGCGCGATGCGGAAGCCGTCAAATGCTGACGGAAGCCGGGGCAGCAGAATCTGTCGATGGGTAATGTCGAGATCCAGCCGCTCGATCAGCAGTCCATAGGCACCGGCTGCGAAAGGAACTGTCCCGGCAACGCGAGCGGCTCGCTCGAGGAAAACGCCCTCGAAGGCGATGAAAGGATGTCCGCAGAGCCAGCGGGCTCACTTAGCAGCCCCCCGGACTCGCCTCTTCTCACGTCACCTGAGGCCCCAGGGCGCCTCCGGATCAACCCCAGCAATAGCGACAACCCACGCGCCGGCAGGTGGAACATCATGAGCACCAGAAATGCCGCCACTGAACTGAAAAGCCACCATGTAAGAGGGGCCTCCAGCAGGACGGCTCCCGGGGTGAGCCGGGTCACATTATGGGTGCGGCCAATCCAGCCGATATAGATTACGAGGAGAGTCAGGAGACCCACCGTCAGGGTCCAGGCGAGAGCTCTGCGCATTCCCCGCCCGGGAATGATGTTCAAGACAGGGCCTCGCCTGAAAAGTTCGCGGGCGCGTCGAAACCAAAAGATCTGGCTCGAAACTAATATTAGTAAGACACTAACTACGACGACGATTCGGACAGACATCTTGCTCCAGTGACGGCTGATTATCCACGACTCTGATCTGGTACCGTCGTCCCATTATGATGCAGACTGCGGCTTTGGAGCAAAGGATCCCGAACTTCCTGGGTTAGTGTGCGGCTTTGGGCAACCATAAAGGTTTGCCCCTATCCTGTTCCGAGGAGGTACGTTGAAACACCGAACTCTTGAACCCCGGGTGTGCTCGAAGTCAATGTCTGCCTCAAGTGGATAGGCGGGTCTGCGGCCGCGCCGGCGGCGGTAGTTTTGACGGCATTGGCACTCCAGGCCCCTCAGATGCGATCCCTGCCGAAGCTCTGGAGATCCGAGACAACCGGTAACCAATATCGGGTGGAGATTTCACGAGACATTTTCCACGCGGATTGGATCAGGCTTCCGACCGCATTAGCCAAACAAGGGGCCTTTTTGCGCACGGACTGTCGTCGGAAAGGCCAGAAGTGGGTAGGAAAATCCTCCAGCCGCCTTCCCTGCGAGGTCGTTCAGGGCGCCGCTGAGCGCCTTGCCCGACTCTGTAACATCGAAACTCGCACCGAGATTGACTCGATATCACCTGATCGGATCGCGGGACATGGCGAAACGTTGAAGAAAGTGGATTGTGGCACCTGCAAGGTGCTCGCAAGCGGCTGGACAGCTTGGAGCTGGGTACCGGCAAAGTAGGGCCGAACCTCGTGCCGGCGCTTATAACTGGACAGCCCTACAGACCAGCGAGTACTTTGTCGATCGCGTCAAGCGAATCCTTCGAGATCTCGCTGGACAACGAGTCGTTTGCCCGGCGTGCGTAAGCATGGTCACCGGTCTTCGCCGCCTCGACCACCTCCGTCTGGTTCTTTTCGCCGAACCGTACGGTGAAATGGTAAGCGGGTTTATCGAGTCCGAATTTGGCAAGATCACCGCCAGTGGGGAATGAGGTTGCCCGCAGGTCCCGCAGGTCAGCCAACAATCCATCGATCTTGTCCGCCGTCAGTTCCTTTGCCTTAGGCGCGGACTCTTTCCATTTGTCCTTTTGCTGATCCAGCACCCAACGACCCTTGGGGGTCTCAATCTCGACGTGCTTCACGTCAAAAGTCGCAAAGGAAAACAGGTCCTTGTCGCGCAAATCAGCCGGGTCTTTCTGGAACTGGTTGAAGAAACTGGCAGGCAAAGTAAAGATCGACTTCAGATTCGAATTGCTGGCGTCGTAGTTATCCCCCTCTTTCTTACCGAATTGGATCGCCTCGCTACCCGACGGGGAAGTGAGTTTCACCGTAAGCTCGGGCGCGTTAAGGCCGTACTTCGCCCGGTCCTTCTTCTCTTCGGACACAATGCTCACCATCGACGCGTTGCGAAGCGCCCCCACCAGCCCATCCACACCAAAGTGATCGGCCCGGACTGGCGTAGGCAAAAGCAGATCCCAGACTCCTTCAGGATTCTTGGCTAAGATCCAGGCAGGCTTGCCCTTAGCCTGCGCCTCAATGCGGTTTACCTGATCGGGATTGAGCGTGACGGCCCGCTTGTCACGAAGGTCGAAAGCCGTCTTGGTGAGTGCCGAACTGAGATAGCTCGCGATTGTAACCACGCGCGGATTGCCGGCAACTTGCACGTAGACCCCCGCACTGGTCGGGGTGTTCTCGCCTATCAGAATCTCTTGACGGGCTGAATTTTTCGAGATGTTCAGATCGATAGTCTCAGCAGGAGGAGCGAGCCCGTAATCCTTTGGGTCCTTTGGCTGCGCATCTACCACATCACTGACCGTCGCCGTCGAAATACTGCTTAGTAGGCTGGACACGGCAGAATCGTCCGCCGGAATCGGCGGCTGTCCATCGATCACCCATTTTCCGCCGTCGCGCTTGCACGAAACCGGCGAGCCCGCACGCGGTCGAAGCGTGAACGACTGCACATCTTTGGCGTCCAGGTTCACAAGCTTCTCTTCAGATTTGGCGGGAGATGCGGTGGATTCCCCTGCGGGACGGCGCTTATTGTAGAAATAGACGGTTGCTGACAAAACGGCAAGGATGACCAAGGCCACAAGAGTGTTGATGTACCGCCTGTTCATCGCCGCCCCCACCACACGGTGACACCCGCAAGCAAGATGATTAGCGGCAGTCCGATTACACCCAGGAACAGTAATTGGCTCATTTGGCGCTGAGTCATATTCAGGCGCTGGCTCGCTGGCGGCTTCGGCCGCACGGAAATGAGGTCCGCTTCGCTGGCCAGCCATCCGACGCTGCTCATGAACAGGTCGCCGTTGCCGCCGAAGCTGTAATAGACGTTCGAGGCCAGGGCCGAAGTGCCAAAAGCCACGAAGCGCCCGGAATTAGACGAATTCGACGCGCCACCCGGAGCGGTGGATGCAATCTCGCCAGAGACAGCTACCGTGAGCGGTCCTTTCTGGTCCTTACCTTGGCGGAATGCAACCTCGTGGGTCTGAGGCCCGAAGCCCTGAAAGCCATAACTATCGGGCGAAGTCTCGCACAAGGAGGAGTCGGTGACGCCCGGCTTTGATTCCTTGCCGATGACGAAAGATCGCGCGTACGGGAAAAGCGTCATCGTGTCTTTCAGCGGCTGGACGATGGGGCTGGAACCATATTTGCGAACGACAGTCAAGCCAGGACCGGCGCCCATAAGGTGGACCCCGTTTTCAATCACCAGATCGTTGTCGACGGTCACGTTCCACTCGCTCAGCAGTTTGGCCAAGCTATCGGGATTCTGGGTCTGAGGCCCGGCGGCCGGATCGAGCATAATAAGCAGGCGGCCGCCGTTCGAAACGTACTTTCGTACGACATCGACCTCCTGCGGTTGATAATCCTTCTGCGGCCCGGCAATTACCAGAACGGAGCAGTCGGCTGGCACCTCGTTCTTCTCGAGGAGGTTGATCGCTTTCACCTGCATGTTCTCGTTTTCGAGCTGCTTTTTCGCGGTCGAGTAGCTCTGCCGCTCTGTGCCATTAATGTCCCGTTCGCCGTGGCCTTCCACAAAATAGAGGGTCTTCTGACCATGCAAAACGTGGATGAGAGCATTAGTGACGCCCTCTTCGGTGGCGCCGCCCTGCGACTCGTAGTGTTTATCTCCCGAGGCCACGACGACCGTGCCGTACGACCGTACACCAAACTGCTTGGCGAGGCCCGGCTCGCGGTCGGGGTCGACGTATCGCACCGTGACGTGCCGGGAGGCGTGGGCATAGTTCTCGAGAATATCGCGGCCCTCCCTCAGCGATTCCTTGCGATCGAAAACGTAAACCGCAACGTCACGGTCGAGGCCCTTCAGCATTTTCTGGGTCTCGGGCGACAGGCTGAAGGTCTTGTTGGGAGTAAGATCCCAATGCTTGTCGTGACCGTTCACAAACCAGTTGGCCACTACCACGATGGCGATCACCACTAAGGTGTAGATAGCCAGATTGGCGCTTACCGCAAGCTTATGTTTGACGTTTCCACTCTCTTTTGCCATGTTTAGTTTGCCTCTCAGCGGGAGCGATGAACTATGGTGCCGCCGGCAAACCCGCTCTAGCGGCGGTGTTCCCACCGACGCGCCTGGGCCCATACTTCGGCGCCCAAGACGGCGCCGCTACAAACCTTCTATCGCCACTTGATCCTATCACCCCTTGATCGCTTCCATCGAGCGAGCGGTAAAAAAGATTCCCAGCACGATCACGGAAAGATAGAACACCACATCGGTAAGGTCGATTACGCCCTTGGCGAAGTTATCGAAATGGGTGGTCAACGCCATATACGACATAACCTTGCCAACCACGCTCGATGAATATTCGGTGGACCAGTCCAGCACGTAGAGGAGCAGGAAAACTGCGAAGGCGATCACGGCGGCCACGATCTGGTTCCGGGTCAGCGTCGAAAACCACATGCCGAGCGCAAGCAGAGCCCCCCCGAAAAGAAATAATCCCACCACGTTGCCGATAAGCGGCTTGGCGGAGGGATTGCCAAAAACGAACAGCAGTCCGATGTAACCGAAGGTGATCAACATCAGGACCGCGTAGAGCGCCAGCGCTCCTAGAAACTTACCCATGATGATCTCGAAATCGGTGACGGGCGAAGTCAGTAACAGTTCCATCGTGCCGGAACGCTTCTCCTCCGCAAACAGGCGCATCGTGATGAGCGGGACGAGCAGCAACAGGACAACGGTCAGGACGCCTTCCAGCAGTCCGCGGATGACCATCTCGTTGAGATTGAGGCCGCCGCCCTGTCCGCCCATCATCGCCATGCGAAAGCTAAGTTGCACAACGCGGCTGGTGATGCTCAGAAAAAAGAACCCACACAGCAGCGAGTAGAAAGCAATCACCAGATAGGCAATCGGCGAGTGAAAGTAAGCACGCAGTTCCTTACCCGCTACGGCGATGGTGTTACGCATGAATCGATTCCTTTCGTAATATGATCGGGCGCACTTCTCATACTGCGCACGGAGGCCAAAGTCATACCGAGCGCTGCAAAGGATCTCTCGGTCGGGGAAAGAGATACTTCACTTTCTCAGCAGGCTCAGTACGCCTGGATGCCCATGTCGTTCAGCATGAGCGGCGTCTGGCCAGTCAGTTCGCTGGTGCTTCCGCGGAGCCGATCTTCTCAGGGGTTTTTTGTCCCTCGCTCGCTTGGTCAACCCGGGTCAGCTTCAGGAAGATATCCTCGAGGCTCAGCCCGCTGCTCTTCAGTTCCAGTAGCTTCCAGCTTTCCACCACTGCGCGCGCTAACTCGGCTCGAACGTCATGCCCCTTCTCGGCGTGGACCTCGAATGTCACCAGTCCATCGCCTATGGACGAGCCGTCACTGGAAGGGTGGTCGGGTGGAGGATGGTGTTGGCGCTCCACCTGGCTTACCCCCGAGACCTTCTCGAGGCGGCCACGAATCTCGTCCTCCGGACCCTCGGCGGTCACAAGCACCGTCTCAAATCCCTGCAGCCGCCGGGTGAGCTCCCCAGGCGTGCCGACAGCGACGATCTTGCCGCCCGAAATAACCACTACCCGACTGCAGGTCTTCGAAACCTCGGGCAGGATGTGGGTGCTCAGCACAATGGTGTGCTGCCCGGCGAGTCCGGTGATCAACTCGCGCGTTTCGATTATCTGCTTCGGATCCAGGCCCGCGGTCGGCTCATCGAGAATTAGCACATCAGGGTTGTGGATCAGCGCCTGAGCGATCCCGACGCGCTGCCGATAGCCCTTGGAGAGTTTCCCGATCTGCCGGTTGGCAACATCCGCCACAGAAGTCCGCTCGATCACTTCATCCACGCGCTTGCGCACATCGCGGCGGGCAAGGCCCTTGATGCGGGCGACGAAGGCGAGGTACTCCCGCACCCTCATGTCCACGTATACAGGAGGAGCCTCCGGCAGATACCCGATTCGGCGCTTCGCTTCAAGGGGGTGCTCGGCCACGTCGAAGTCCGCCACCGTCACACGCCCTTCGCTTGGAGGTAAGTAACCTGTGATCACACGCATGGTCGTGGTTTTACCCGCGCCGTTCGGACCGAGGAAACCCAGGATCTCACCCTTTTGCACGTCAAAGCTGACGTCAGAAACGGCCAAGGTTGGGCCGTAACGCTTAGTCAAATGTTCAACTTGAATCATTCCTTCTCCATCTTCGTGATTCAAACAGGGCCTTTCGCTTTATCACTCTGAGGCGAGCGTCCGGTCGATGGCTGATCGCAACGCAGGGACCGCTTCGACGCCTAATGGAATCAGCCTTTGGCCAATCCCAGTCCTCACATTTGGTTTAGAGCATCGGACATCATTAGGTGACCCTGGGGGGGCGCCCTCATCTATGTGACAGCAGTCCCCCGCCCATACTCAAACCCGATCTCTCTCCCGCTAGAGCACACCACAACTTCTACTGCGGGGTGCAGAACCCAACCCACGGCCCCGGGCCAAAGCCACTCGCCTATAACCCTCTGCTATAAGAAGTATCAAAAAAGGTCCCTGGTTGCCAAGATTAGATTTTGCTAACTGCAAAAAATACTGGTTTTGGTATTGAATCCCCGGCTGGGTTCAGATATAGTAGGTTGATCGCAAAGGGCGATGCAGCTCGATTTCATTCGGAACGAGCACTTGGGTCACTGGCAGCAGGGATAGGGTGAGTCCCTCGCCAAGTGAAACATGATAAAAGACTCGCGCAATCCATTTCACATCCTCACTGCCAATCTTACGGATTTGTGCGCTGGGAAACAGACACCCGTGCGTTCGGATATAGACCTCGACCTCTGACACCGTCTGGCATCATTGTCGTCCTTGGACTTTAGTTATACATTTGGGTCTTATGGAAACAACGGCGCTCCGTGGGATTGGGAACAGGTTACGCCATCTGCAGGCGGAGAATCATCAAATTCACAGCACCCTCAATGCCTTGTTGAAGCTTTCAGCAGGGTGGAGTCGTCGCGTGGGTTGCCGGCCGTCAGAAACCCGACTCTTCTGGGTGCCGAGGGAAGGACACATGGCCGCATGTAGTTCGCCCTCACTGAAGGGGATCGGCTCATGAAATGGGCGCTTGGTGGTTGGGCTCTAGTAACCGTGGCTGTAGTACTCCGTCGCATCCTGCGCTTGAGTGGCGGGAAGAAGAGCTCAGCTCTTCAACCTATGGGAATGCTCCGCGAGACGATTTTTGAGCCAATCGCTCTGGAACTCGAAACTCAGGCGGCGATGCTGGGAGTAGCTCTGAACGACGCCATTGAGGAAAAGGATGCCGGTCGTTTGGATATCGCCTGGAGCACTGTCAGTATGGCCGCGTCACAATGGGAGCGGCTCGCCGAAGTCATCAGCGTGGTGCTCGGAGTCGTGGGCGAATATATGCCCGTAGCACGCGTGGTAGTCCCTGCCCGCTCTTTGGGTAAGGAGCGGTATCTCTCGCCTGTAATGTTTGAGTATGCTCGCAATAAGGACTTTATTCAAAAATTCATTTTCCGCTCGAAGATGCGCTTTCAAATGCATCTGTGGGTGCTGCGCAAGGCGGTTGAGACTTTGACGGCCGACTTCGTGCAGAGTTACAGTTCCGCTGAGCGCACCAAGACCTACCCGGAAGAACTCTGGCGCACTCTTGACATGCAGTTGCACGATTTCGATCTGCTCACCAAGGAATCCCTACTGGCGGTGCGGTCGTTCCTGATGGGACTTCCTGATTCTGCCCTACGCGAACTTTCCGGCGATCTCAAGGCTGCGCTGCCTCGCGGTGTCAGGGTTCAGATGAGCGCTGTTGAGAGATAGCCGGAGTTCACGTCACACCCCACCTGCTCCTTTTGAGATCTAGGGAGGCATCTGCAACACTCCCCCGTTGAGGATTCTCCTACTTGGCAGCGACCATCTTGAGACTGGCATTCTGCTTCGGGGAGAAGCGCCACTTCGATACCCCGTGCCGATCACGGCTCTCGGGGGCGGACGACCAACTGGAAATCCGGTTGCCCTCCGGAAACCCTGTACGATATAATCAATGTTCAGTTAGGTCTCTGAATGCCTGTGCCTGGGGTTAACCCCAGGGCATCCTGCGCGATCATCGCGCTGGGAAATCGGGTTTCTCGCCCTGTTCATTGGAGATCACCACCGATAGCCGCATCGGAAGCATCAATACCAGAGACGCGTCGCTGCGTCAGACCTTGTCATTTCAGATTAGGAGACTAAGTGCCTGCGGAAGCCAGCCCAAGCCCGAACAACCACGTCGAGCCGGCCCCTCATCCGCCCAGCCGCATCGTGATCAACGCTGTCGAGCCCGAAGTCGAATGCGGGCGGTTCCCCATCAAACGTGTGGTCGGGGAGGAAGTGGTGATCAGCGCCAATATTTTTGCGGACAGCCACGATCTTATCAGCGCTCGTCTGCGCTATCGTCACGAACGTGATGCTGCTTGGACTGAGATCGAGATGGACCCACAGGTGAACGATAGCTGGGTAGGATCGTTCCGCGTCCATTCGCCGGGAAAGTACCAGTACACTCTGGAAGGCTGGCTCGATCATTTCAAGTCCTGGCTGCGTGATTTCAAGAAGCGGCTGGCGGCAGGACAGGCGGCGGCGGTCGATATGCTAGCCGGAGCCCGGTTAGTGCGCGAAGCTTCCCTCCGTTCGGCCTCAGCCCGTGCCCAGGAAGCGGCCAAACGGCTCGAAGCCTGGGCGGACGCGCTCGAAGCTGCACGGGATGCAGATCAGGAAGCCAAGGCCTCCCTGGCGCTCGATGAGACCATGGCCGAGCTTGTCCGGGAGCATCCCGACCGGCGTGTATCCACCCTTTACAACAAGCTTCTGGAGGTAGTTGTGGATCCCCAGCGCTCCCGATCGAGCGCCTGGTACGAGCTGTTCCCGCGATCCTGGGGTGCAAGCCCTGGTATCCACGGCACGTTCCGCGAGGTCGAAGAGCATTTGCCGTACGTCGTCTCAATGGGGTTCGATGTTGTTTACCTTCCGCCGATTCACCCGATCGGGACCACGTTCAGAAAGGGCAAGAACAACAATGCGGTCGCTGGCCCCAACGATGTAGGCAGCCCGTGGGCCATCGGATCAGCCGAAGGCGGCCACAAGTCGATCCACCCGCAGCTTGGTACGTTCGAGGACTTTCGTCATTTCATCAACCGGGCGCGAGAACTGGGTCTCGAGGTGGCCATTGACATCGCCTATCAATGTACGCCAGATCATCCCTACGTCAAAGAGCATCCTGAATGGTTTGTGCGGCGGCCTGACGGCACTATCCAGTACGCTGAAAATCCGCCCAAGAAGTACCAGGATATCTATCCCCTCAACTTCGAAAACGAGAACTGGCGAGGGCTCTGGGAAGAGCTGAAAAGCGTAATCGACTTCTGGATGGAGCAGGGAATCCGTATCTTTCGAGTGGACAATCCGCACACCAAACCTTTTGCTTTCTGGGAATGGATGATTGGCGAGGTCAAGCGCAGCCACCCGGAGGCCATCTTTCTGGCCGAGGCTTTTACGCGGCCGAAGATCATGCACCGCCTTGCCAAACTGGGATTTACCCATTCCTATACCTATTTTGCATGGCGCAATAGCAAGTATGAAATCACCGAATACTTTACCGAGCTCAGCCAACCGTGGGTCCGGGACTTCTTTCGCCCCCATCTCTGGCCCAACACTCCCGACATCCTGAATGAATATCTCCAGAAGGGAGGCAGACCTGCGTTCATGGCACGTCTGGTCTTGGCTGCCACCCTGGGTGCAAATTACGGAATTTACGGCGCCGCCTTCGAACTCATGGAGAACCGTCCCCTCGCTGCCGGAAGCGAGGAATACTTGGATGCCGAGAAGTATGAGATCAAGCACTGGGACATTAGCCGTGCGGACAGTCTCCGTGATTTCATCAGCCGGGTAAATTTCGCTCGCCGCGATAATCCAGCCCTTCAGGCGGACCGCAACCTGCTCTTCCATACGGTCGACAACGACCAACTGATCGCCTATACCAAGGCTTCCGACGATCTCGCCAGCGTCGTCTTAACGGTGGTGAACCTCGATCCACATCATCGTCAGTGGGGTTGGCTGACCCTGTCTCTGCCGCTCCTCGCTCTCGAACCCAACGAGCCTTACCAGGTGCACGACATGATTACTGATGCGCGATACGTGTGGCACGGACCGACCAATTTTGTTGAGCTCGATCCGAATAGGTATCCGGCGCACATCTTCCGGATTCGCAGACGAGTTCGGAGCGGTACCGATGGCGACCGCTTTCTCTAACCTTGGCGTCATCTTCGAAACCACAGAAGAATTTGTTCTTTATTTTCAGCAAGAAGAGCAGATGCCTCGGTTTCAAACATGACATTCTGGCTTTTCGACAGACTTGCAAGCCCAGAAGGAGAGTCCAGCAAACGAGTTGAGACGCAGCACTGAATCGCAGAGCCTGCCTCGTCAACAGACCCGGAGCATCGGAAACTAAGGGACCCTGATTTGCTGATCCATCGAGGCGCCATGTCAAACCAGCGGAAGACTCCGACCATTTCCCTTCCTCGAACCATCGCTCCAGGCGACTGGCCGGACCTCTTCGAAAGCCCTGCGAAGGAGCAGATTGAGGCGGTCCTGCCCGGCTTCCTCGAGACCCGCCGCTGGTTTGGAGGCAAGGCTCGCGTGATCGACTCCGTTTCGATTGCCGGAGCCGTACCACTCAAGACCAGCGCCGGCGTGGATCAGTTCCTCTTTCTCGAAGTGAGGTATGTAGAGGGCAGTCCGGAGCGCTACGTATTGCCGCTCGGCTTGGCCTGGGGCGACTCGGCGCCGGTCGTGCGCGAGTCGGCGCAGGTGGCTCTTCTGGCTTCTGACCGCAGCAAGAACCCGGCGCTGCTCTACGAGACCCTTGAGGACCGCACCTTCCTTACTGCGCTATTCGAAACCGTCGCACAGAGTCTTCGACTGGAGGGCGTTAACGCCGAACTCGAAGCCGTACGAACCCAGGCCTTTGACTCGATTCGCGGCCCGGCGGTTCTACCTCTCGAGCCGTCGCTCTCCAAAGCGGAACAAAGCAACAGTTCCATCCGGTACGGTAATCGCCTGATTCTGAAGCTGTTCCGCCACCTCCAAGAAGGTATCAATCCCGAGGTGGAAATTGGATCCTTTCTTACCAATCGCACTTCGTTCAACAATTTTGCCCCGGTCGCCGGAACGCTTTCCTACCGCTTGAGAAATGGAGCACCGGGCAGCTTGGGTGTGCTGCAGGCGTTCGTGCCCAACCAAGGTGATGCCTGGAAGTACACGCTTGCCAGCCTTGCGGTGTACTTCAACAAGGTCAAGGCGAGCGATCCGCCTCTGAGCGCAGAACCGGCCCGCTCGCTGCTCGAGATCGGACGCGAGGAAGTGCCGGAGCCCGATTACAGTCTGATCGCGGATTACCTGGGCTCCGCCCGTCTCCTCGGCCAGCGTACGGCGGAGTTGCACATCGCTCTGGCTTCAGATCCGAACGACCCCGACTTTAAGCCCCAGGCGTTTGACAGGGGCTCGCTCGGATTGTTCTATGCGGCAGTGGTGCAGCAACTTGCCGAGAAGATCAAGCTGCTCGGTGGCGCTCTGGACCGTCTCGACCACGAAACGCGGGAACTGGCCGAGAGGGTCATTCGTTCGGAAACTCAAATCCGTGAACGGCTAAAATCGATTCAGGAACTGAAATACACGCCGGTCGGAATCCGTACGCATGGTGACTATCACCTGGGTCAGGTTCTCTACACCGGGACCGACTTCGTGATCATCGACTTTGAAGGCGAGCCTGCACGTTCACTGCCCGACCGCCGGCGGAAGCGCTCGCCCTTACAGGATGTGGCTGGGATGTTGCGTTCCTTCCAATACGCTGCGTACATGGGACTCGTGCAGGCGGGGCAGGGCGGCGAAGGCAAGGAGCAATCAGGCACGCGCCTCGAGCCTTGGGCGCGAGCCTGGACGCGCTACGCCTCAAGCGCCTTCCTCGTGCGCTACTTCGCAATCTCCGAAGCAGCGCCAATATTTACGCAGGAAGTGGGGGCGGCCCCCGACCAGGACGAGATCGAGAAGCTGCTGGGAGTGTACGTGATCGAGAAGGCCATCTACGAGCTCGGCTACGAAATGAACAACCGTCCGGACTGGGTGAAGATCCCGCTGCGCGGTATCCTCGACCTGCTGGAGTTCCAATAGTGACAACCCTGACCCGCCGAGGAACTCGACGGAAGAGGGCAACGGGCGACGATATCCATCCGGTGAGTACCCAGAGAACGAGTACCCGGGGAACGAGCGCAAGCGAGAGTGCGCGTCGCGTCAACGCCCAGTTGGGGCAACTAGCCCGGTTGTGCGGGATAGAAACAGAGTATCGTGATGACCGCAAACAACAGCGGCTGGTTCCGATCGAAGGGCTTCTCGGTATAGTACGTCTGATGGACGCTCGGGTCGAGACCCTGGCCGATGTACCCAACGCCTTACGCGAGCGGCGCGCCGCAATCTGGAAGCAGACGGTCGAGCCCGTGATTGTCGCCTGGGATGGAATCGCGCCCCCCCTCGAGATCAATCTTCCTGCAGGCGGGTCCGGCCCGGTCCGGTTGGGTACCTGTGAGCTTGTGCTCGAAACTGGAGAGAAACAGCGCATCCGAACCGGCCGGCTGAATACCATTTCAATATCTAAGATCGAAGGCGCAGACTACGTGGTCAAGCAGATAATGCTGCCACGCCGCTTGCCTTACGGATATCACAGGCTACGCCTCGATTTGGCGGCGGGAACCGCTGAAGCGCTGGTCATCTCTGCGCCCGCGCGTGCCTTTGGCGAATCGGTCCCCAAGACCTGGGGAGTCTTCGCACCCGTCTACAGTTTGCATTCCGCCCGAAGCTGGGGGGCGGGCGACCTGGGCGATCTTGAGTCGCTCATCGCCTGGACGCACCAATTGGGAGGAGGCGCGGTGGCTACGCTGCCTTTGCTCGCCACCTTCCTCGACGAGCCGTTCGAGCCCAGTCCCTACTCGCCTGCCAGCCGCCTCTTCTGGAACGAGTTCTTTCTGGATCTGGAATCGATTCCGGAAATGAAAACCTCGATCTCGGCGAGGGCCTTGCTGCGTTCTCCAGAGATTCAGAGCGAGATCGAAGGTCTGCGTGGCCAGCCCCTGGTTGACTATCGCCGCGGCATGGCAGCAAAGCGACGCGTCCTCGAACGGCTCACCCAGAGTTTCTTCAAGCGCGCCTCGAGTGCACGACAGGAACAATTCCGCCAATTTCTGGCCTCCCACCCACTGGCCGAGGACTATGCACGGTTCCGAGCCGTAGGCGAAGAGCAGCGCCGGATTTGGCCGGAATGGCCCGAGCGCCTCCGTGAACGCCAGGTCGAGCAATCCGATTATCGCGAGCAGAACCAGCGCTATCATCTCTACGTTCAGTGGCTCGCCGATGAGCGACTGAAAGGGATTGCGGCCAAGGCTCGCAAGCAGGGGCCGGGCCTATGCCTGGATATGCCGCTCGGCATCCACTCGGCCGGCTACGACGTCTGGCGCCACCGTGAGCTGTTCGTGCGGCAGGTCAACGCCGGATCGCCGCCCGACAGCGTTTTCACCGGCGGGCAGAATTGGGGATTCCAGCCCTTTCACCCCGAGGCAATCCGGCGCAGCGGTTACGCCTATTACATCGCGAGCCTTCGTCAACAACTCCAGCACGCCGGCCTGCTGCGCATCGACCACGTGATGGGACTCCATCGCCTCTTCTGGATTCCGCCGGGACTCGATCCCGCTTACGGGACCTACGTGCGCTACCATGCAGAGGAACTCTATGCCATCCTCAGTCTCGAATCGCATCGCTCGCGCTCGCTGATCGCGGGCGAAAACCTGGGGACCGTTCCCCCCTATGTCGGTCCCGCCATGAAGCGGCACAACATTCAGGGTCTCTTCGTGGTAGAGTACGAACTTGCAGGCAAAGACAAGCTACCCCGGGTTCCTCCCGACACCGTGGCCAGTCTGAATACGCACGACATGGCTCAATTCGGCTCTTTCTGGAAGGGCCTCGATATCGAGGAACGAATCAACCTCGGTTTTCTGCCCAAGAAGGAGGCGCCAGCGGAATTTCGATTACGCAGAAGGGTACGCAAGTCCCTGATTGAGCAGCTACGCAAACAAGGCTGGCTGGAGAAGTCCGGGGCTTCGGCCGGTGATGTGCTGCACGCGTTGCTGCAGCGCCTCAGCGCCACCGACGCCAGGATTCTCCAAATTAACTTGGAGGACCTGTGGCTGGAAACGCAGCCGCAAAACGTCCCCTGTACAGGCGACAAGCGTCCCAACTGGCGGCGCCAGGGACGTTACCCGCTGGAAATACTGTCGGGCATGCCCGAGGTTGAGGGCATCCTGGCGAAAGTAAGCCGGCTGCGCAAGGTAGGACTCGGAGCCAAGTTACGAGGAGCCAAACCATGAGCGAATCCGAACTGGCCATGCGCTACGATGTAAGCCTGTTAGGCCAACAAGACCTGCATTTGTTTAACGAGGGAACTCATTATCGTATCCACGACAAGCTGGGAGCGCATCCCCTTGTCGTCGACGGCGTTCAGGGAACATATTTTTCCGTTTGGGCTCCGAATGCCAGAGAAGTTTTTGTCATCGGCGATTTTAACTTTTGGAACCGTGAGGCCAATCCACTTCATGAAAAAGGTGTGTCAGGAATCTGGGAAGGCTGGGTGTCCGGAGCTATACCAGGGACTATTTATAAGTACTATATTATCTCTAACTCTAACGATTATCGAGTAGAAAAGGCAGATCCCATCGGCTTTCGCCATGAAGTTCCGCCGCGAACGGCCTCCGTGGTCCATGATCTTAGTTATAACTGGGGAGACAGCGATTGGATGGAGTCCCGCCAGAAGCGTAACTCCGGCACCAGTCCCATCTCGATTTACGAAGTCCATCTCGGCTCCTGGATGCGCAAGTCGGACGATAACCATCGTTCGCTGGATTATCGCGAGATTGCGCCGGTCTTGGCCGAGTACGTCAAAAAGATGGGCTTCACCCATGTCGAATTTCTACCCATAATGGAGCATCCTTTCTACGGCTCCTGGGGCTACCAGACCACCGGCTATTTTGCTCCCACCAGCCGCTTTGGTACGCCCCAGGATTTCATGTACCTCATTGACCATCTGCATCAGCAAGGAATCAGCGTTTATCTCGATTGGGTGCCGTCGCATTTTCCCAACGACCAGCACGGGCTGACTTATTTCGATGGAACTCATCTTTATGAGCACGCCGATCCGCGCAAGGGCTTTCACCCGGAGTGGAAAAGCTCCATCTTCAACTACGGACGGAACGAGGTGCGCAGCTTTCTAATGTCGAGCGCCATGTTCTGGCTGGAGTCGTATCATGCTGACGGCCTGCGCGTTGACGGCGTCGCCTCTATGCTCTATCTCGACTACGCCCGGAATGCCGGCGAGTGGATCCCCAACCAATTCGGAGGCAGGGAGAACCTGGAAGCAGTCGATTTTCTGCGGCGCTTCAATCAGGATATCTATCTGAACTTTCCCGGCGCTCAGACCATCGCCGAAGAATCCACGGCCTGGCCGATGGTCTCACGCCCCACTTACATCGGCGGCCTGGGTTTCGGCATGAAGTGGGACATGGGTTGGATGCACGATACGCTGGACTACATGAACAAGGACCCCATCCACCGCCAGTATCACCACAATGAACTGACGTTTCGCTCGCTCTACGCTCACACGGAAAACTTCGTTTTGCCGCTTTCGCACGACGAGGTGGTTTACGGTAAGGGCTCGCTGCTGGGCAAAATGCGGGGTGACGACTGGCAGAAGTTCGCCAACCTGCGCCTGCTTTTCGGATACATGTTCACTCAGCCGGGCAAGAAACTGGTGTTCATGGGAGGAGAATTCGGCCAGTGGAGGGAATGGTCGCACGATACCTCGCTTGACTGGCACTTGCTCGATTATCCGACTCACCAGGGCCTGCAGAAGTGGGTTGAAGATATCAATCAGTTTTATCGGAATGAGCCCGCCTTGCATGAACTGGACTTTTCGCAGGCCGGATTTGAATGGATCGACGGCAGCGACGCAGCTTCGAGCGTCATCAGCTATCTTCGCAAAGGCTCCTCCTCGGATTTGATTCTCGTGGTCTGCAACTTCACTCCCGTTGTGCGAGGTCCCTACAGAGTGGGCGTTCCGCGTCCCGGCTTCTGGCAGGAGAGCCTGAATAGCGACGCACCGATTTACGGAGGAAGCGGTCAAGGCAATAGCGGCGGCGTAGAATCGAGTCGCACGCCCTTCCACGGCCGCGAACAATCTTTGGATCTGACTCTGCCGCCGCTTGCCGTGATCGTGTTTAAGAGTCCGTCATCGAAATAGTGGTTCGGTAGTTCAGCGCTGACGAACATGCTCCTGAGGAAACTGACATACTGGCATACTGACACAGGAGGAAGTCAGTTTAAATGACCATTCTCGCAAAGCTTTTGAGGAAGGATCGCAAATTCTGGTTCGTCTGCTACACCTGCATGATGCAATCGGGCCACGATACTATGAGATCCGTCTATTATTCAGAGGACCCGCCGGTGCTAGTGGTCGGAAAAGCCTGGAGCCAGTGTCCACGCTGCGGCGGAACAAACACCAAGTCGTTTCAGACTCTCAAGGATGAGGGGTCGGAGTCCGCCCTGTTCGGGCTGGAACAGTTGGTAAAGAAATTCCCTCGAAGCCAGTTCAAGATCAGGGGGACTTCGCAGAAGAGTTAAATTTAGCTCCACGGACTCACACGAAGCCGAGTCGGTATTCAACCGGCTTTGAGGCTGGCTATTCGCAAATCCTTTTGGTTCCCTGAGATCTATTCTGACATCAGGAATAGTCGGTCCGGGCGCAGTTGCACGTGCCAAGGGGCCGGTAGATCGCGAAGCCGTGTCCAGTTATCCTTGAAAAGCTCCGCTTCCAGATGGTAGTGCGTCCGTCCGGCGTCCGGTTCCCTGAGGTGGAGAAACAGAGTCACCCGAAAAGGCGTCTCGACTGCCCGCGCCAGCCAGCACGGGAAAGTGTTGGCACTATCGTCTTCCCCAAACCCCGTGGCTCCCTGCAACGCGATCTCCCGAAAAACCAGGTGATGAGCTCGGATTCCAACGTAGGCGGGAGCGGAAGGGCCAACTGTGGAGGCGCGCAGCTTGCATCGCCAATCGAGCGCTTCAATCAGACCGTCCTCTGCCAGTCGGGCAGGCGAGAGATTCTTGCAACCGGTGACGCGGGCTACGGCGAAAGTCGGGGGCCGCCGGAAGACGTCCTCCTTCGCGCCCCAGGCCACCTGGCGTCCGTGATCCAGCACCAGCAGATTGTCCGCAATGCGATAGGCCTCCTCGAGGTTATGCGTAACATAGAGCAGGACACCCGGCCCATCGGCAAGAGCATCGATAAGCTGCACTTCCATCTGGCTGCGCAGGTAGGAATCCAAGGCGGAGAGAGGCTCATCGAGCAGGATGGCATCAGGTTCGATCACCAGGGCCCGCGCCAGCGCGACGCGTTGTTGCTCCCCTCCGGAAAGCTCATGGGGATAGCGGCCTTCCATGCCGGCCAGATGAAATCTGGCCAGGATTGACGCCGCGCGCGTGGTCCGCTCCATCTTCGTCTTGCCGTGCAATCCAAACCCGACGTTCGCTGCCACCGTAAGGTGCGGGAACAAAGCATAGCCCTGAATCAGCAATCCGACTTTCCGCCGGCGGCTGGGAAGATCAATCGCCTGATCGGAATCATAGAGAACGCGGCCGTTGAGTTCGATGCGGCCGCGGGCCGGAGTTTCGAGGCCTGCGATCGAGCGCAGGGTCATAGTCTTGCCCGAACCCGAGGCTCCCACTATTGCCAGCGGCCCCTCCGCAGAGAATTTAGTTTTGAGCTGAAAGCCGGGCAGTCGTTGTTCGACGTCGACAAGCAGACGAAAGCCCTGATTATTGTCGCGGTTCACCGGCCGTCGACTCGTCCAGTGCTCTGGTGAGTCAGCCTCGGCCGCTCGTTCTTCGCGGGGCGGCGGCCAATCGAGGCCTGCTTGCCGCCGAGCCGTGGCCAACGATGAGCGCTGATAGGACCAGTAGTGAAGGGCAGCCACCACCACCAGCGATACTGAAATGACGACGAGGCTCAACAGGATTGCTCTTCGGAATTGGCCACTTTCGACAGCGAAAAATACAGCGACGGGAAGTGTTTGAGTGCGCCCGGGGATGTTGCCCGCAAGCATCAAGGTCGCACCGAACTCGCCCAAGGCGCGAGCGAATGACAAGCTGAGACCGGCGACGATTCCCGGCCAGGCAAGCGGAAGCATGATCGAAGTTAGTATGCGAAACTCGCCGGCCCCCAAAGTCCTAGCAGCCTGGATGAGATTGTCATCGATCTGCTCAAAGGCGCCCAGGGCAGTCTTGTACATCAGAGGGAACGCCACCACGGTGGCAGCAATCACCGTGGCCGGCCAGGAGAAGACGACCGTGACCCCGAAGCGTTGAACGAGCCGGCCCACAGGGCTTGAGGCCCCGAAACAGACCAAAAGGAGGAACCCTACTACTGAAGGTGGCAAGACCAGCGGAAGCATAAGCAGGCCATCGATCGCGCCTCTCGAGCGCGTTCTCCAGCGACCCTTCCAGGCACGACGATCGCCGAGCATCCCACGCGCCACCGCGATACCCAGGAAGAAAGTAATCAGGGTCGCAGAAAACGCGGTCTTAAGGGAGGTCCAGACAGGGGTGAAATCCATGGGCTCAGCTCAGAAGCAAGGACATATCCCAACGAACACGGAGAATTTCCTTCGCGGTCTCACTCCAAGGGACGAAAGCCTTGGCTCCGAAACACCTGCCGGGCCGCACGGCTTGACAGGAAACGCTCGAAATCCAGGGCAGACCTCCGATCGTGCGAACGCTCCAGCACAGCCACGGTGTAGACGATCGGGGCATGAGAGCCGGGCGGCGCCACGGCAACAATCCTGACATCATGGGTTATGTTGGCGTCGGTCTGGTAGACCATACCAGCATCGACGTTCCCGGTCGAGACGTACGTTAGCACCTGCCGCACATCCTTCGTCAGGATGATCTTGGGCCGGAGGGTATCATAGAGTCCGAGCGAAGTCAGGACCTGCTCGGAGTATTGGCCTGCCGGGACGCTGGCAGGATCACCCATGGCAAACTTCGCGACCTCAGGACCAGCCAGGTCTTGGAATTCCAAAATCGCGCGACGATTGACGGGCCTCACCAGAACGATTTCGTTGCCAACGAGGTCCCGGCGCGAGCCCTCGACCAGCAAGTGCGCTGCTTCGAGCGCGTTCATCTCTCGCGGAGAAGCTGAGAGAAAAATGTCAACTGGAGCACCCTGTTCGATCTGTTGCTCCAGGCTACCGGATCCTCCAAAGTTGTATTCGATTTCGATGGCGGGCTTCTCTTGTCTATAGAGGCCGTTGATTTGGTCGAGCGAATCTTTGAGGCTCATCGCCGCCGAGACCGTAAGGGTACGCCGGGCTTGAGATGCGGGAGAGTGGTTGCAGCAGAGGATCCAGCAGACGCCACATGCGATCAGGCCCACTCGCAAGATCCCAAGCTGCTGAGGAGAACGTAAACTGGCGCTTCGAGGATCAGCCATCGCACCCGCTTGAGTAGCGCAAGAGCACCGTAAGAGCGTAGAAAGAAGATTATACGCCACGGACCGCCGCAATTCGATTGATCCAGGTAGCGTCAGAGGAAGCGATCAACGAAGCGTATGTCCCATCATGAGACGCCGATCAAAAAGCCTCGGCTCACAGGACGGTCAGCAGTCGCGCACGAATATTTTCTTGTTCGCGGGGATCAAGTTTCATTTCGCCGGAAGTGAGGTAGAAAACGTCGATTGCTTTCTCGCCTTCAGTGTCAATCAGCGCCACTTCGATATTACAGCCAAGCTCGGCAAGCGTGGAGCTCACTTGGTAAAGCAATCCCAACCGGTCCTGGGTGACCAGTTCCAAAAGAGTGCTGTGAGATGAAGAAATGTCATCAAAGTGAACCTGAGTGGGTATTTCAACTTTGGCGTTGCGGGATTTCTGATTGCGGCCGCGCCTTTCGATCAGCGACGACACTTTCACACCACCGTTTAGCACCTCGAGAATGTCGTTTTTCAGGCGATCGGCTTCGCCGGCATTGAGCTGAAGCGTTTCGTAGAGATCCACGTAACGGAAAGTGTCGAGGACCATGCCTGCAGTATTCGCGAAAGCGTCCACCTTCAGGATGTTCATACCCCAAGCGGCGAGAACGCCGGTCAGGGAGGCAAACAGAAAAGGCCGGTCGGGGGTGAGGATCGTCAATTCGTGGAGGTTCTTGCGGCTGCGCAGATGGAGTTGGACTGATTGCTTTAGCAGGAGGCGGGACATGCGGTAGTGCGTCGCAATCTCTTCGGGAGAGTGAGTTTCGAGATAACGTTTGGGAAAGCCCTCGAGAAATACGCCCAGATCGCGCTGGCTATCTCCGAGGAACGAAAGATCCTCCTGTGCAGCCGAGGATTCCGAAAGGAGACGGAGAACGAGGGCGGCTTTGTCCGGATAGTCTTCCGCTGTTCCCGCGTGGAAGCGCTCATCATCAAGGTTGCGCACCATCTGGTTGGAGACAGAAGCGTACAGCTGCCAAAGCATTTCCTTCTTCCACGGAGTAAGCGCTTCGGGATTCACGGCAGTGATGTCGGCAAAAGTAAGCAGGGTGAGCAGCTTCAGCCGCTCCGGCGTCCCCACGCGCTCCGCCACATCACGTGTCGTGTCCGGATCGAAGATATCGCGACGCTGGAGGGTGGCAGACAGATCCAAGTGCCGGGCGACCAGGAAGGTGATGACGTCGCGATCCCGCACGGAGAGTTCCAATCGTGAAAAAACCGACTGCAGCGCCTCCAGACTGCCCTGTGTGTGATTCTCTACCGGCATTCCCTTGCCGACATCATGAAAGAGCAGGGCGAAGTAAAGTAGCTCCGGCTGCTCCAATTCGCCAAGGATCTCAGCAAAGCGGAGGTCCCACGGCTCGATCTCTCCCGCAGAAGCGGATTTCCGGCTTTTCGCCATCACCGCCAACTGGTGCAGGCTCTGGATAGCCATGAACGAGTGCTCGTCTACCGTGTAGCGATGATAGAAGTCGCGAATCACCAGGGCGTCAATCGCTTTGAATTCAGGGAACATCGCCACCAGTACGCCCGATCGGTGCATGGCCCGGAGCGCGGCAGCAGAGTGGGGCAACACTAAAATACGGCGGAACCGTCCCCACAAACCGTCAACGCCGGGCAAGGTGTCTCGCACGCGAGCGAGCCCGTCGTCCAGCCAGCGTTCCCCCTCCGAACTCAGTTCCAGGCCATGGCGGGCTATCATCTCGAACAGGCTTAGAAGCAGCTCTGGGCCACTAATCCCCGCCGCCGGCATACGAGGGAAAATCCGGCCCCTGATCACGGAAAAATCCGCGTTTGACAGCCTGGATCTCCAGTCCTGAAACAACGCATACAGAGAAGAGGGCCCGGCTGAGGCAGACTCCACAAGTTGTGAACTAAGCCGATCAATAACGCGAGTATGGCGAAAAAAGGATCGCATCCAGTCCGCCGCTGCAAGCGGCGCCTCCCCAAGGCTCGAGCCGGAGGCTCGGCAGCCGATGCTACGCGCGGCCGCTTGATCCTGCAGCTCGTAGCTCAATACGTTGTCATCGCGGCCTTGGCGATAGTGCACAAAGCACCGTACCGCGGTGAGGAACGCAAAGGCACGGCGGCTTCCCTCGCGCACGGCCGGAGGAAATTGGCTTTCCGGATCGTTCCACCTACTCGAGCGGTCAAGATCATTGACCAATGCCAGCCAGCGACATACATGGTAATCGCGCAGGCCTCCGGGAACATCTTTAAAGTCGGGCTCCAGGTGAAAAATGGTGTCACCCTGTTTCTGATGGCGGCGTTGCGTCATCTCCACTAAATCCGAGACCAGGTCGCGGCGGTCGCGCGCCACTAGTTGAGGTATCACCTTTTCCCGCAAGCTGGCAAATAGCTGCTGATCTCCGCAAAGGCAACGGCTATCGAGCAAGGAAACGCTCAGCTCCAAGTTGTCACGCTGAAGCTGACCGCACTCGGTCAACGTCCGCACGGAGTGTCCCACTCGGAAGCGCAGATCCCAAAGTGAACGGGCCAGGGTAGCAATTGCATCCCGAAAGGGCGCCGCTGGGGCTTGCTCGCTAGAACGGCCATTCTTGACGAGGAAGACCAAGTCGACATCCGAGTGCGGAAAGAGTTCCCTTCTTCCGTAGCCGCCGACCGCAACTAAAGCGAGTCCTTTAGGGCCGCCCACATTTTCCGAGATTAGTTGACTGTAAAGCTGAATGACAACTTCGTCCGCCAGACGCGAGCGCTCGCGAAGCGCCGCCCCGCCGTCACCCGTCGTATCAAACCTCCCCTGGATGGCAGCCGAGTGAGTCTCAATGTATTCCGCAAGAGAAGTCGCCGGGCCGCGAGGAACGGCCTCTCGAGGAAGCGGGCTGGGTCCAGAAGACATCGGTTACTAGTTCGCCGGCATCATGATTTGAGGCAGTCTGTCTCTGCCCTTCGTTCCTGCTCTTTCATGACAAAGCAAACGTTAAGTATAGAAAGCGAGGATGGGAAATCTCAAATCAAAATGATTTATAACGCGCATAATCGACCTTGACCCAGGTGCGTCTGCTCTACCAGGCCCCTCCGTCAGGCGCCGCCAATCCCGGCCAGTACGATTGCAGCCATCAGGAATGTCGAATTGAGAGACGGATTGCGGTGGATTGAACGACGGGCGCCCACCAGCTGCCGGGTACCGCCGTGCGAGTGCCGCTAGGAGACGGCAAGCGTGGGAGTCTGCTCTCGTGACGTACCGTTAGCGCCTTCCATGGCATCGCGGGGTGAGGCAAGTTCAACGCGATTGCGACCGTTGTGCTTGGCCCGATAGAGCGCCGTGTCTGCGGCTCGCAGCAGAGCGTCCCAATCGTGAGTTTTGGTCTCCTCGCTGGCTGCCACGCCAACGCTCAAGGTGAGTTTAATGCGCGTCCCGCCAAGATCGAAGAGTTCGCCGCCCACGCACGCGCGAAGTCTTTCGGCCTGGCTCAGGACGCTGGCAGCGTCACAACCCGGCACCACGACCAGGAATTCTTCGCCGCCGTATCGTCCAATAGAGTCATAGGGCCGCACCGCCCCGCGCAAGCGGCGAGCCACTTCGCTGAGCACCAGGTCGCCCGCCATGTGCCCGTAGGTATCGTTGACCCGTTTGAAATGGTCAAGGTCGGACATGACCACGGCCAGCGGGTCGCCCTGCCTTTGTGAACGTTCCAGTTCATTTCGTAAAATGTCAAACACTGCCGCGTGATTCCATAATCCGGTCAGGGGATCATGGGTGGCTTGGACGCGCAGAAACTCTCGTGCTGAGATCAGTTCCTCCTGCAGGTCGAGAATGCGCTTGCCGGCGCGCAGGTGGGCGCGAAGTTCGTGGGCGTCAAAGGGCTTGATGAGGTAATCATCGGCGCCAGACTCGATTCCCTCAATGATGTCACTTTTCTGGTCCTTCGCCGTCAACAGGATAATGTATACGTAAGGATGGCTGCCGCGCTCCCTGACCTTGCGGCACACCT
Source organism: uncultured Acidobacteriota bacterium (assembly GCA_963803295.1). Taxonomy (GTDB): domain Bacteria; phylum Acidobacteriota; class Terriglobia; order UBA7540; family UBA7540; genus CAWDMC01. The sequence goes on from CAWDMC010000002.1 coordinate 220,813, forward strand.
GCACTCCATCCATACCCGGCATCATCCAATCGATGATACAAAGCTGGGGAGCCCCTTCCTGCTGCAGCATCTGCCACGCTTCGATGCCGTCACGAGCGACCGAGACCTCGAAGCCCCACTTCTTCAGAAACGCCTCCAGCATGTGGCGAGAAACGGGATCGTCTTCAGCAATTAGAATCCGCATCAAGACCTTCTCTAGAGATCCTTGCCTCCGGAGCCCCAATCAGCCGAGGTCAGACTCGGGTATCAGGCGCTCGCTCAATCACAATCGAGATATCTCTCCATTCTCGCTCAACCTACGACTCCGTTAAGTGTATCGGCACTCTTGAGGCCTGCCTTGAGCGAGATGCCGACGGCAGTCTCGTATCGCGCAAGCTAAAATGTTACCAGTGGGCTATCGTCGCGCAATTTGAGAATGTTACCCGTCATGGATACGGGTAACCTCATGAGTCGACTTTCGAGAAGAGAATATTGGCAACAAGTTTATCCTCGTTACCAACGAGCTAGTCGGGCGGAAAGGCAGCGCATCCTGGACGAGTTTTGCGCCAACTGCCGTTATCATCGCAAGCACGCGATTCGTTTGCTGAATGGTTCGCCGCCTGCCGCCCGGCCGGTTTCCCAACGACGGCGCCGGGGGGTGACCTATGGCCCACGGCTGGTCTCGATCTTGAAGGCGGTCTGGGAGGCGGCCGATTATCCCTGGTCAGTACGGCTGAAAGCCCTGCTGCCGGAGTGGATGCCTTGGATTCGCCGCCGCTTCCGGCTGACGCCGGAGTTGGAAAAGCAGCTGCTTCAGATCAGCCCCCGCTCCATCGACTACCGGCTGGGTTCGGAGAAGCGGAAGCTGCGGCAAAGGATTTATGGCCGCACCAAGCCGGGGAGCTTATTGAAGCACCACATCCCCGTGAAGACGGATCAGTGGGACGTGAAGAGGCCGGGGTTCACGGAAATCGATCTGGTCTCCCACTCGGGCAATTCGGCGGCGGGCGACTACTGCTACTCGCTGAACGTGACTGACATTCACACGGGCTGGACGGAAAGCCGAGCGGTGCTGGGCAAGAGCCAGGAAGGCGTGCGAGCCGCTCTGGAAGCGGTCCGCCAGGCTTTGCCTTTTCCCTTGCGGGGCATCGATTCCGACAACGGCTCGGAGTTCATCAATGCTCACCTCTGGGCTTACTGCCAGGCCCACGACATTCAATTCACCCGTGGGCGGCCCTATAAGAAAGACGACAACGCCCACATCGAGCAGAAGAACTGGACGCATGTACGGCGCTTGCTGGGCTACGTGCGTTACGAGACGGAAGCGGCACGGGCCGCCATGGACGAGCTTTACCGGGGTGAGCTGCGATTGTTTCAGAACCTCTTCCTGCCCTCGGTGAAACTGAGCCGCAAGGAGCGGATCGGCTCGCGCTTGCGGCGGCACTACGAAGCACCCCAGACCCCTTTTCAGCGAGTGGCGGCCTCGTCAGGGGTGGACCCAGAACGGGTGGCCGAACTTCGCCGGCTACGCCAGACGCTCGACCCCTTTCAACTCTCCCAGACGATTCAGAGCAAGCGGGAACGGATTTTCCAACGGAGCACCAGCGTGGTGGCAGAGAAGCCTGCGGTCTCGGCTGTTTCTCAGAAACTCGCGGCACCTTCAGAGAAAAACAAAATCACAGGCGCGCGCACAAGGCGCGCTGAGAAAAAGACAAGAACCAAGACAACTGCCAAGACAAGAAGAAAGGAAAAACCACGACGACGACGGGTAACATTTCGCGTTGCAGGACGAATCACCCGAAAGTAACATTTTTAAATTGCTTGACAGGAGTCTCAAGGCTGAGCTGATTTCGCAAATGATTGAGTCCGCCCAAAAGGTCCTCAAGTGCCGTCTCAAGATGATCCAGCGCCTCAGCTGCCAGGCGAAGATCACCACTGCGCCCGATCACCTCAAGCCTGAAAGCAGCCTCGAAAGCGCGCTGGGCAGCAAAGCTTCCCACTGCGCCTTTGAGCGCATGAGCGGCGCGTTCAACCGCTTTGGCTTCCCCGTTTTCGATGGCCTTCCGGGCCATGGAAAGCTGTTTCGGATAATCGTCGAGAAACAGCGCCGCCATTTCCATCAGAAGCCCCGCATCCCCGTCAACCCTTGCCAGGGCCACTGCCGGGTCGAGAACCTCTGCCGGAATTTCCTCGGACGTCGGCGACTGATCGTCGGCCGCGGGACGCTCTTCAATCGTACGGAAGAGTTCATCCGCACGGACGGGTTTAGAGACGTAGCCGTCCATACCTGCTTCCAGGAACCGCTTGCGCTCGTGCTTCATGGCCAAGGCAGTCATGGCGACGAGGCGAATGTGGGTTTGGGTCGACTTTTCCCGCTCGCGAAGAATAGCAGCCACCTGGAACCCGTTCAGGCGGGGCATGTCCATGCTCATTAGGATCAAGTCGTAGCCCCCGTAGCCTGACTGCTCCAGGATGCTCAGGGCTTCAGTGCCATCGTTGGCTGCGACGACAAAGTGTCCGCGTTTCTCAAGCAGTCTGCGGGTCATTTCCTGGTTACCCGGATTGTCCTCCACCACCAACACCCGCAGGCGTCGACGGCCTTCGCGGAGCGAATGGCGCGTCACCAGGATGGAACCTTCTGTCTGGTTGGCGTTTGCCCGCAGGGCGCCCCTAATCGCCTCAAGCAACTCCGATTGCTGAATGGGCTTGGTCAGATAAGCTGCCACGCCGAGCTCGCGGCAGCGGGCAGCGTCGCCGCGCTGCCCGCAAGAGGTCAGCATCATGATAGTTGGCCCTGCCAGTTGCGGGTGTTCTTTGATGCGGCAGGCCAAGGTAAACCCATCCATTTCAGGCATATAGCCGTCCAGCAGAATCAGTGCAAAAGGCCGCCCCGCTTTCGTCGAGCTATCAAGCGCGGCCAAGGCCTCCGGCCCACTCGCCGCCGTTACGGGATTCATTCCCCAGCCAAGTAGGATTTCCTCGATAATCCGCCTGTTAGTGGCATTGTCGTCGACCACCAGAACGGGCAGGCCCAGCAGGTTCACCGGCGGCGCGGCAGAAGGCTGCGAAGCCTCCTGCGGCAGTCTCATTTTGACTTTGAAGTGGAAAGTGCTGCCCTTGCCCGCTTCGCTCTCGACCCAGATTCGGCCACCCATCATACCGGCCAACTGGCGGCAGATGGCTAGGCCTAGACCCGTCCCGCCGTAGCGGCGCGTCGTGGTACCGTCGGCCTGAGCGAAGGCTTCGAAGATCAACTGTTGCTTATCCGCTGGGATGCCGATGCCGGTGTCCGCTACCGAGAATTGAACCTCAGCATGCTCCGCCGACCTCGTCAGCTTGGCAACCTTGACGAGAACCTCACCCCGTTCTGTGAATTTGATCGCGTTGCCCACCAAATTAAGGATCACCTGTCGCAGACGCCCGGGGTCTCCGACCACCTTTTCCGGCACTTCCAGAGGAACGTGGCAGGCCAGTTCCAGTTGTTTCTGATGGGCCCTCAAAGCCAGCGGTTTGAGCATATCGCCCAGGCAGTCCCGCAGATTGAACTCGAGCAGCTCGAGATCCAGTCGGCGGGCCTCGATCTTGGAGAAATCCAAAATGTCGCTGATTACGGTAAGAAGCGAGTCTGCGGATACCTTGACCGCATTCAGGTACCCCCGCTGATCCCCAGTCAATTCGGTGTCGAGAGCGAGTTCGATCATCCCCAGGATGCCGTTGATCGGAGTGCGGATTTCGTGGCTGACATTTGCCAAAAACTCACTCTTGGCGCGACTGGCAGCTTCTGCAGCTTCCTTGGTTACGCGCAGGTTGAGTTCCACTTGCCTGCGCGCGGTAACGTCCTCTATCGCCACGACCAGATACTTCTGGCCGCTCCAGTCCAGAGGATCGGCAGAGAGCATGACCTCGCGCGCTCCGCCGCCCTTCGAGCTTAAGGTAACCTCCAGGTCGCGCACGGAACCTTGCTTCTCGATCAAACTCAGCATGGCGTTGCGCTCATGCGGCTTCCTCCATAAACCCAGCTCAACGGCGGTATGGCCCACAACTTCCTGGCGTTCGAACCCCGCGAGTCTCAAAAAGGCCTCGTTGACGTCGACGTAGCGCCCTTCCGGAAGAGTGCTCAAGCCCATCCCCAAGGGATTGGCGCGAAACGTCTTCGAAAACTTTTCTTCCGTCTCGCGCAGAGCTTGCGCCGATTGATCGAGTGCGGTGCGCATCACCTGCACTTCCCGCCGGGCGCTTTCCACCAGGGCGTACAACCGAAGGAACGCCCAGACCAGACCGCCACACATTGCCGTGATCAGGACAGAAATCAAGACGTTCTGCCAACCCCGGCTCGCCGGTAGCACGGAATGCAATATGCGTCCAATGGCCCAAGCCGCGAAGGCCACCAGGGCTGCACCTGGCAGCACGCGCAGGAGGCCCCTTGTACGCGTCCTCGATTTCGGCATCGGCGCCCCTTCCGAATCACTCGCTTCGACCATCGATAGTCCAATTCAATGCCGGGTCGCGCTTAGCTGCTGAGTGCGATACGGTCCTCCGTCAGGGAATCAGTGGTTACGGCCGCCATTACCGCGAGCAAGTCATCGATGTGAATCGGTTTGGTCACGTACCCATCCATTCCCGCCGCGAGGCAACGACCGCGGTCGGCTTTCATGGCGTGGGCGGTCATGGCAATGATAGGAAGGCGGGTTCCCGATGTCTCCTCGAGGCGAATGGTAGCCGTGGCTTCAAACCCATCCATCTCTGGCATCTGAATGTCCATCAGAACAGCGTCAAAACCTGAAAACCCGGAGCGCCGAAGAATCTCAACTGCTACTCGCCCATTATCGGCTGTCACCACGGTATGACCGCGTTTCTCCAGCAGTCGGCGCGCCAGCTTTTGGTTGACCGCATTGTCTTCGGCCAGCAGAAGCCGCATCGGCCGCTCGCACGTCTGGCGGGCATGACCGTCAGGCGCCGCCACGACCGCCACGACTTTCTTCGTGTCACCTTGGATCCTGTCGAGGGCAGACCGAATATCAATGTCGAATGCCGGTTTCGTGACGTAGCATTCCAGCCCCATATTCCGGCAGCGGACCGCTTGCGTTTGCTGCCCCGCGGCAGTCAGCAGCATTATCACGGGGGTCGCAGAAAGAACGGGATTTTGCAGGATCCGCCGCGCCAGCCAGAACCCGTCCGGCGAAGGCATCTCGGCGTCGATCAAGACCACGGCGAAGGATTCGTTCTCAGCAATCGCGGAGGCTTCGAGTTCAAGCCGGGCTGCATCCACGCTCCCGACCGCCACAGGCCTGAACTGCCATCTCTGGAGTGTTCTGACCAGTACTCCTCGGGACTCGGCATTATCATCAGCCACCAGCACTCGTCGTCCCTTGAGCCATTCCGGCACACCCGCCGAGACGCGAAGGGCGGCAGATCCTTTGTCAGTAGCGATAGCGTCAGAGCGCGCCAGGCGAACGGTGAAGTGGAAGGTACTGCCCTGCCCCAATTCGCTTTCGAGACAGATGCTGCCGTGCATCATCGCCACCAAGCGTGAACAGATTGAGAGACCCAGGCCGGTACCTCCGTAGCGCCGCGTCGTCGAACCATCCGCCTGGGCGAAAGCCTCGAAGATTAGCCGTTGCTTCTCCAGCGGAATTCCCAGCCCGGTGTCGCGCACTCGAAAATGCAGCGTGATCTCTTGGCCCGCCCAGGAATCGACGCTAACCCCGATCGAAACTGAACCGTGCTCGGTGAACTTGATGGCATTGCCAAGCAGGTTGATAACGATCTGGCGCAGGCGCAGATCATCGCCCAGCAATGCCTCGGGAACGTCGTCGTCAAATTCGACCAGCGTCTCCAGGCCTTTCTGCTCGGCTCTGAGAGCCAGAGGTTTAATGGCTTCCCTGAGGCTGTCGCGCAATAAGAAGGGCGAGACGTTGAGATCGAGCTTTCGTGCCTCAATCTTTGAGAAGTCGAGGATGTCATTGAGTACGGCCAACAGAGATTCCGCCGAAGCGGTCACAATGTTGAGACACTCACTCTGTTCCGGGGTCAACGGCGTTTCCAACACCAACTGGGTCATGCCGAGAATGCCGTTCATAGGAGTGCGAATCTCATGGCTGACATTGGCCAGGAACTCGCTCTTGGCATTGCTGGCAGCTTCCGCGGCTTCTTTGGCCTTCTTCAGTTCAGCTTGCACGCGCTTGCGTTCAGTAATATCGCGGGCGTTGCCGTGGATCTCGACGGGCTTGCCGTCCTGATAGATCAGTCGCGAGCTGATTTCGAGCGAGACACGGCGGCCCCCATTGGCGATAATCTCAACTTCATAGGGTGTGTTTTGATCCCAGCCAAGCTTGGAGTCGAGCTTTTCTTGGACCGTTTTGAGCTCTTCGGGCGCGACCACTTGAAACACGTTCATCTTCAAGAATTCACTGCGCGAGTAACCGCAACACTGCTCACCAGCACGATTGAGGGAAGTGAAGTTCCCCGCCATGTCATGCGTGTAAACAATATCGCTTGCGTTTTCGAACAGGTCGCGATACCGCTCCTCGAGCGCCACCTCTCGCCTTAACCGCCGCAGAATGATGCCTGTCTGAGTCTGAATCTGGCGCTTCAGGGCGGCCACCCAAGCAATCAACAGCAGCACGATAGTCAAGATGAATGTGACCACTGCCAGTCCGTTCTGGGACATCCAACTGCGGCCAGCGCCGAGCACTCTAGTGGCGGCGTGAAGGGTAACAGCCTCGAGGAGCGGACCTTCACGAGAGTGTGTCCGTGCCCCAGGGTCGGCGACGTTTTGAAGCACTAGTATTTCAGCAGGTGGGGCAGATCTTGAATGACGTTCCGCGTCCTCTCCAAGCGCAAGGCCGGGCATCCCGACTAGAAGCAGCAGGAGAGAGGCCTTCCAAGCGTTAGTTCGAACCTGGGCCATGAGTCTGCCGTGAGCAAGAGAACGCCGTTTGAACCCGCGCCGAGGGCCGGAAGACAGACCGAGTGAGGAGAGTTGACCCATCCTCTGAGGCGCCGGTGCGGATCACTCTCTGCCTTACTGTTATGATCGGCAAAAAGGCCTCAAAACTTGAAAAAGTCTTTGAAACTGAGGCTGTTCTATCATTTGCAGTCGTTTCGCGTTGGCATGACCGTCCGAGGAGGAAATTAGACAGGCTACCAGACGGCGCCGAGCGTCACCGACCTGCCGCGAGAACCGAACCCTGTCCACCGGCAGGCACCAATGCTGAAGGGAGATCTCAGGCTAACTTTCCCCGCTATTCGAAGTCTAAAAGGCAGGCTTCAACCTGAACCGGCGGAACATTCGGCCTGCTATCTCCGTATCTTTACGACAGGGGCAGAGTTCTTGCGAGCAGAGCCGGAACTCGGGCTGGGAACAACAGGTAAAGCCATGAATAACAATCAAAAGAACGGTCGAAAACGCCAGCGGATGACGTTGGGCATTATTTTGCTGGTGGTCGTAGCGGGCGTGTTTGGAATTGCCGCGGCTTTGCGGCCCAGCCACCCCGTTGATCCTTCCCGGCTGGCGACTGTGGAGCGCGGCGATATCGCTCGCTCCGTGGTTGCCACCGGCAAGGTTGAGCCGCTGTCGAAAGTGGAGATCAAGTCGAAAGCGAGCGGCCTCGTCAAACGTATCTTCGCCGACTACGGCGACCGGGTGAAGCAGGGTCAGGTATTAGTGGAGCTGGATCGCGAACAGCTCGAGGCTAACGTCAACGAGGCGCGTGCCAATCTCATGGCCGCCGAAGCAGCCGCACAGTCCGCCGAGGCGACCTGCGAACGCAACGTGGTGGACGCCGAGGGCCCGGATGTGCCGTTCCTGAAATCCACTGTCGCCCGTGATCGCAAGCTCGTGGCCGAGGGGCTGATTGCCACTTCTGCCCTGGATGACGCGGAAAAGGCTTACCAGATGGCTGCCAACAAACAGCACTCCGCCTTGAGGAACGTCGCCGTGAGCAAAGCAGAGGTCGCCAGGGCCAAGGCCCAGGTGGCACAGGCCCAGGCCGCGTTAGCTAGCGCTACCGAGGACTTCAACAATGCCACCATTGCGAGCCCCATGGATGGCATCGTGCTCTCACGTGACGTCGAGGTCGGCGACGCTGTCAGCTCTATCCTGGTTTTGGGATCGGAGGCCACCTTGGTCATGACTCTAGGCAACATGAGCACTGTCTACGTGTTGGGCAAGGTGGACCAGGCGGATATCGGGAAAGTCTACCTCGGCCAGCGCGCTCGCATCGTGGTGGAGTCGTTCAAAGACAAAAAGTTCGAAGGCAAAGTGACCAAGATCTCGCCCATGGGCGTGGAAAAGGACAACGTCACCACCTTTGAGGTTCGCGTCTCGATACAGAATCCGAGTGGAGAACTCAAGGCTAACATGAGCGCCAACGCGGAAATCATTCTCGAGGAAAAGCACAACGTACTACTGATCCCCGAGTCCACTGTGGTCTACGCCAAGGACCGCGCCACTTCCATCGACATTCCCGATCCTAAGGGGCCGCAAGGTCTGCGGAGGGTTCCGGTGAAACTCGGACTTTCAAACGGTATCAAGACAGAGTTACTGGCCGGACTGAAGCAGGGAGACACCGTTGTTCTACAACAGTAAGGACAAGTCATGAGTTATGAATTAGCTGCTCAGCATTAGCTGGTGACCCTTGTCATTCGCAACTCATAACTCATAACTTGTAACTCAACACTTATATCTGTGCCTGGCCCGCCAATGATATTCCAGGATCTCGTAGTCGATACAATCCGCACACTCTGGTCCCATAAGTTACGGACCTTTCTCACCATGTTCGGAATCGCCTGGGGGATTGTCTCGATTACCCTGATGGTGGCAGCCGGCGAAGGGCTCCGCGTCGGCCAGCAGAAGCAGATGGAGAGTTTTGCCAAAGATGTGATGATCGTCTTTGCTGGTACTACCAGCATGCAAGCGGGTGGGATGCGCGCCGGACGTTCCATGCAATGGGCGGCGAGCGACGCCGCCACTATTCAATCCGAGGCATCCGCCTGCCGCTACGTCCTGCCGGAACTCGAACGGCAGGAAACCCCTGTGCGCACGCTTCATAACAGCGGCTCGCTGATCGTGACCGGGTCTTTGCCGGCCTTTGCGGAGATCCGCAGTATCGGAATCGCGGAGGGGCGCTTCTACAACGACGCTGACGAAGCCCAGGTCCACCGCGTGGCGGTCCTGGGAAGCGAGGCGAAGAAGCAACTTTTCGCCACGCACGAAGCGGTAGGCCAGACGTTGTGGATCCATGATCTGCCTTACACCATCATCGGCGTGATGCAGCGCAAGGACCAAAACAGCAGTTACGACGGCTTTGACGTGAATAAAATCTTCGTACCGTTCAGCGCCATGCTGCAGGACCTGCCCAATAAGCCTCCCGCCCTGCCCGATAGCATCGATCATCTCCTGGTGACGCCGAAGTCAGTGGAGTTACACACGAACTGCAAGTGGGAACTTCGGCGCGCTTTGGGCCGCCTCCACAGTTTCGATCCTCGCGACAAAGAAGCGGCCGGGATCTGGGACACGGTAGAAGAAGCAAAGGCCTTTCGGGTGGTGATCGACGGTATGAAGTACTTTCTTGGCGCCGTAGGGTTGTTGACCCTGTTGTTGGGTGGCATCGGAGTGATGAACGTGATGCTCGTCGCAGTGCGCGAGCGGACACGGGAAATCGGCGTACGCAAGGCGGTTGGAGCCAGTGCCCGTGCCATCCTTTCGCAGTTTTTTGTGGAGACGCTGATCATCGTCTTCTTGAGTGGCGGCCTCGGCCTGGGCGTCGCTTATGGACTCTGCGCTCTGGTGAACCTCATCCCTATGCCGCCGTTCTTTGCCGGCCTGCTGCCCACCTGGCAATCCGGAGCGCTGTCGTTGGCCTTACTCGGCACCGTCGCCTTGGGCTCGGCGCTTTACCCCGCCCGGCGCGCCGCCTCGATCGATCCGATTGAAGCGCTGAGGTACGAGGCGGGAGGGTAGGTTTTGAGTTATGAGTTATGAGTTCTGAATTATGAGTTGGTCCAGATGGCCAAATGTCCTCCTCAATCCATAACTTAGAACTCATAACCTAGAACTTATAACTGGATCTTCTTCTCATGTTTCGCGAAGTCCTCATCCAAGCTTGGCTCGCTCTCCGGCGACAACCGCTGCGCAGCGGCCTCACCATGCTCGGGATTGTCTGGGGCATCGTGGCAGTAACTCTTCTGATCGCCTATGGATCGAGCTTTCGTGCCGTGCTGGTGCATTCCTTCGATGCCTTTGGCCGCGGAGCGGTGATCTGCTGGCCCCAAACCACCACCGAGCAGGCGGGCGGGGAACGCGCCGGCAAGCGGGTGGTGTTTGAGCGGGAGGATGTCGAACTGATTCGTGCCGAGGCGACACTGGTGAAATCCGTCTGCCTCGAAACGGTGCACTGGCTGCCGATTTCCTACCAGGACCGTTTCGCCAACACCGCAATTCGCGGCGTCTGTCCGGAATACGGCGAAATGCGTAACGAGACGCCGAGCGATGGCCGCTGGATCAGCCCGGAGGATTTGGGCGAACGCCGGCGTGTCGTGTTCCTTGGCTCTGAGCTGCGGAAAAAGCTATTTAGCGGACGGCCAGCCATCGGCGAAACGGTGAAGATCGCCGGCTTGCGTTTTACAGTGATCGGCTCAATGGATCGCAAGATGCAGGACAGCAACTACTTTACCAGCGATGACGATTCCTGCTGGATTCCCTATTCGGCCGCCAGCGACATTTGGGATACGCGCTACGCTAGCGTTCTGGTGTTCGAGCCCGTAGCGCCGCAGTTCGAAGCCAAGGCGATGCAGCAGGTGCGTCAGGTTACGGCCAGCCGGCAGCGATTCTCCTCCACCGACAAACGCGCCATCCAAATGTTTGGGCGCGAGGAATTCCGGCCCATTATCGATGGCATCACCATCGGCCTGCAGTTGCTGCTTTCATTCATAGGCGTGCTGACCTTAAGCATCGGCGGCGTAGGAGTGATGAACATCATGCTGGTCTCGGTGGACGAACGCATTCGCGAGATCGGCTTGCGCCGAGCCTTGGGAGCCCGCCGGCGCCATATCCGCACCCAGTTCATTGCCGAAGCTCTAGTGCTCACCGTTATCGGCGGACTGATCGGCCTTGCCGTAGCCTACGTCCTCTCAGCCGCGGTTGGTGCCTTGCCGCTCTACGGTCCGCTCTACGAAGACGCTAGCGGCAAAGGTGATATTCATCTCACTATTTCGCTCGGCACCGTGGCAATTTCAGCCGCGGTGCTGATGCTGGTGGGACTGCTCAGTGGCCTGATTCCGGCTCTGCGCGCCTCGAGTCTCGATCCTGTCGAGGCGCTCCGATACGAATAGGTTCCGCCGCTCACCAACCTGCCATTCCAGAGTCAAACAGGGATAGAGAACACGGATGCAAGCGCCCCGGCGCGAGTTTCGCGCCCCGAAAAGGGAGGCATCATTATGAGGAGCCATTTTTGGTCGAAGTTTGTTGTTGCGTCGTTCGCGCTCGCTACTGCACTGGTGGCGGGATGCCTGCCTCTTCCGGGAGCGGAGGGCTCTTTTGACCGCACCTTGCAGGTAACCGGTCCAGTCCAACTCAACGTGGAGACCGGCTCCGGCTCTATTCGGTTGCACGCCGGTGCCTCCGGCAAAGTTGAAGTTCACGGTCTGATTAAGGCCACCGCGGGCGGAAGCCTCTCCCCCGAAGAACGGGTGCGGCAAATCGAGGAAAACCCTCCGATCAAGCAGACTGGTAACATAGTAAGTGTCGGCCACATCATCGATCCTGCCCTGAAGCGGTCGGTCTCGATCAGCTATGAACTGGTGGTGCCCCGCGAGACCGAACTGAAAGCCAGTTCGGGGTCGGGCGATCAGGTGATCGAGGGTGTGCAGGGACCGGTTAAGGCTGAAACGGGCTCGGGAAACATCCAGGTTTCCCACGTTGGCGACGAAGTGAAGGCGGATACAGGTTCGGGCTCCATCCGCACCACTTCGATCCAGGGCAATGTCCACGCCGACACCGGTAGCGGATCGGTACACGCGAGCGATCTGACTGGCGGCCTCTGGGCTGATACCGGTTCCGGCAACATCGAAGTGGAGGGGCTGAAAGGCGGCCTCCACGCCGACACGGGCAGTGGCAGGATTTCCGTGGAGGGCCAGGCTTCAAGCGAATGGAAGCTCGACACAGGTTCCGGCGGCATCGAGATTCGCCTGCCCAAGGAAGCCGCCTTTGATCTCGATGCCGAGGCCGATTCCGGCCATATTACCATTGATCCGGCCGAGCACCCGCTGATGGTGGAAGGCACGATGAGCGGAGGCCAGGTTCGCGGCAGGGTTAAAGGCGGAGGCCCTCTGATCAAGGCCCGTACCGGCTCAGGGAGTATTCGGGTGGAGTAGTACGCTGACGCACTAAGATACGCGCCGACCTAGGAGAGCAAAATGCTACGCTGTTACAACACAAAGACGTGGATATCGGCACGAGCCTGTGTCTTGGCGGTTCTCGCAGGGTTCGTCTTCCCTCCTGTCGCCCGGGCCGCGGAGGGTTCCTTCGAGCGCACGCTCAAGGTCACGGGACCGGTGGAATTGGAGGTGACGACAGGCGCGGGCTCGATTCACGTGAGCACTGGCCCTTCGGACACGGTTCGCATCCGCGGGTTGGTTAAGGCGCGCGGCGGAAGCGAGGCCCAAGATAAGGTCAGCTGGATCGAGCAGAATCCACCGATTGAGCAAACCGGCAACATGATTTCGATCGGGCACTTTCGGAATCGCGAACTGCAACGAAATCTCTCGGTAAGCTACGATCTAGTAGTACCGGCAGAAACACAGTTGCGCGCGAGCTCCGGATCGGGCGAGTTTTCCGTAGACCGGATCCGGGGGCCGTTGCGCGCCACAACAGGGTCGGGTGGTCTCCGCATCGCTGGCATCGGCAGCGAGGTGGAAGCCAAGACTGGCTCGGGCGATATTCGAGCTCGAGTCCATCAAAGGGGCGGTGACCGCCAGGACCGGAAGTGGCAGCATTCGCGCGTCCGGCATTGGCAGTGCCTTCCAGGCGATCACGGGTAGTGGGAGCGTGCAGTTGCAGCAAGCCGCCCCCGGCGAAGTGGAAGTTGAAACAGGCTCAGGATCCTTGGACCTTCGGGGATTGCGGGGCGGCCTCCGCGCCCACACGGGCAGCGGTGACATCCGGGCGAGCGGCGAACCCACTGGCGAATGGAGTATCCAGACCGGCTCGGGCGAATTGAGCCTGCACCTCCCGGCCTCCTCTGCCTTCACCGTCCGAGCCCACAGCAGTTCTGGCCAGATCGTTCTCGATCAGGATCACCCCTTATTGATCCAGGGCACCCTCCGCCGCGGCGAAATCAGTGGGACCGTGCACGGCGGCGGGCCCGTGCTGGATCTGCGCACCGGGTCGGGCAATATCAGGATTCAATGAATCACTTCCCTTATTACCTCTCCAAATCCAATTGCCGCAATTCCAGCGCCGCCTGCTCGGGCGCCATCGAGTTGTAGTACACCTCTTTCAGACTGTATGACCTGGACTTGGAGGGAATCACCGGGAGGATTTCAAAGTGCCAGTGGTAATCCTCCACCAGGGTTTGGAAATTGTCCCTTCGCTCGTATTTGGCGCTGATATTGGGCGCGGTGTGCAGAACGAGGTGGTAAGCCGGAGCCAGCACCGCCAGCCGGCGTAGAATGGATTTGAGAAAGCGGCCGAACCGTAAGAGGCGATCCCAAGAGGTGAGATCCTCTTCCATAGTCGATGAGTGCTTTATCGGCATGACCCAGGTCTCATACGGCACGCGCGAGGCAAACGGGCAAAAGGCCACGAATTGATCGTCCCACTCCACAGTGCGGACCTTCTGGGTGAGCTCCTGATGCAGGATATCGCAGAAGAGGCAGCGCTCCTTAAGCATGAAATAGCGCTGCGCAGAGCGTAATTCGTAACCCACGCGGCGCGGGATGAATGGTGTCGCGGTCACTTGCGAATGCGGATGATTGAGTTCGCGGCCGGCTAAGGCGCCATGGTTACGAAATACCGTGACGTAACGAAAGCGCTGGTCCTTCTTCAGATCGGTAATCCGCGAAACGTAAGCGCGCAGCACCTGCGCCACCTGCTCGTCCGACAGATCCGTCAATTGCAGATGATGGCTAGGGTTCTCGACGACAATCTCATGCGCTCCCAGCCCGCGCATTTTGTCGTAAAGACCTTCCGCTCGCCGCTGTGCATCGCCTTCAATCCGGTATAGCGGACGCAAATGCGGAATCACTTTTACCTGCCAGTTCACCGCCCGATAGGGATATTCGTACACATTCGGCGGACAGAGCGCTTCCTGACCAGGGCACAGCGGACATGCTCCCAAATCCGGCCACTCCGATTCCGTCTCTTCCTGAATTACCCAGCTTTGGGTGATAGGATCTTTGCGAAGTTCCATTCCTTCTCCAGCACCTCGCCCCCGGATGTTTTCTGGCCGGAGACCCCTTTGAGTTTATGCTGACGCCCTGATCAAAGAGTCCCTATTATAGTGATGGATCACCTGAGAAGGAAAGACGTCGGGAGCAATAAAGGGATGAAACAGAAGGAGTCGCGTGTACGTCCTCGGTGTTGACGGCGGCGGAACCCGCACCAGCGCCTGGCTGGCCGACGCCGAAGGTAAGGTTCTGGGCCGTTCTGAAGCGGGCCCCTCCAATCCCCTCAAAGCCGGACTTGAGTCGGCTGCGCGCGAGATCCTGCTCGCGGCGCGATTGGCCCGGCGCAAGGCTGGCCTTCCCGGCGCGCAGTTGGAGGCCGTGTGCGTGGGACTCGCGGGTACTGACCGCGCTCCCCTTCACCGCCAGCTGCTGGCCTGGCTGCGACGAGCAATCCCGGCACGTCATCACCTGCTGACCTCTGACGCGGCCATCGCTCTCGAAGCCGCCATCGGCGATTCCGCCGGCATCATGGTGATTGCAGGTACGGGATCCATTGCCTACGGCCGGAACGAGCGCGGCGAGATCCTACGTTCGGGCGGTTGGGGCAGCGTGTTCGACGACGCCGGCTCGGGCTACGATATTGGCCGGAAGGCGATCTCAGCGTCGCTGCGTGCGCTCGACGGTCGCGGCCCGTCGACCAGGCTCCGGCAAGATCTTTGCCGCTCGCTCGGGCTCCGCGACATCAGCGAGGCGATCCTCAAGGAGCAAAAGCTGACGCCGGCGGCGATCGCCGCTCTATTGCCCTTGGTACTCGAGGCCAGCCGCCGGCGCGACCGCGTGGCGATCCAGTTGTGCGAAGAGGGGGCCCGGGACCTTGCCGATCTGGCGATCGCCCTGATCGAGCGATTTCACTGGCTCGATCTTGATGTTCCGGTGATCTGCGCCGGTGGAGTGTTCCAGTCGAGCGCACGGGTCCGCAAGACCTTCTGGCGGCACGTCCACGCCCGGGCGCCGAAGGTGCACATCCGACTGCTGAGTCGGCCCGCGGTAGCAGGCGCAGTCGAGATGGCCCGCAAGCTGGTTTCGCCGCTCGAGCCCAAAACCAGCGGCTGATGCCGGCAGCGGATTCGCGAAAGACCTTTTGTTCCAGGGTGATTCCGGTGATTTTCGTGGCAGGGACCATTAGCTTTCGGCTCGCCACTGTGCACGAAGACATCTTAGATGAGGGGCTTAACTTGTTTGTTTTTCAGCGCTGGCTTTGCCTATTGTCATGACAGCGAAGAACCTGCTGGGGACCGTTCGGGGCCCGAGCGAGTGAACAATCGGATTCTTTGGCGGTCAGTTTACCGGTTTCAACAGGGCGGCGATCTTAGGAAACATCTGGGCCGCCTCGACGACTTGCGGATCGTTCCTGACCTCAATTTCCTGACCGGCCTCAAGACCCCGCGTCAGCGTCATCAGGTCAATCTTGATTTTCAGCTTCAGATAATCCTGATCCTTACTCCAGTAATCCTCCGGAGCACGGATGCCGGAGCGCTGGAGGTAATCTCTAAAATCATTGAGTGCCTTCTCATCCGGCTCGAAACCGTCATCGATCCTGGCATGCAAACTCAGATATTCTGAAGCAAAGGTCGTAAAGACACCCCGTTGTTTGAGGAATTCGGCCCAGGGATCAAGCTTGCGCGCGGGGATGACTACGTCGGGCGTAACTCCGCCACCGGAGCGCACGGGCCTGCCGGCATCAGTGTGGAATCCGCCGGTCTCCCGGAGTTCAAGATTGGCGAGGGCGGTTTGAGGAAGCGGCCGCTGCAGCGAGCGTCCACTGGCCGTGAGGTATTGTGCTGTCGTCAAGGCTAGGCCGGTCCTTCCGCTGAGCCCTGTCACCGATTCCACCACCCCTTTCCCAAAGGTGGGTTCGCCTACGATCAGCGCCCGATCATGATCCTGCAATGCGGAGGTCAATACCTCGGCAGCACTGGCGGTGCTTCCATTCACCAGCACTACAAGTGGAAAATCGAAGTGAGCAGGTAAGGCTGCGGTTTTGTGAATCTTCTCCGGGTAGTTGCGGCCGTGAACCGTGATCACCGTTGAACCGGGGCTGACGAACAGGCTGGCCACCGCTACGGCGGAGTCGACGATCCCACCCGGATTATCGCGCAGATCAAGCAGAATGGCCTGCACCGTGCCCTTCGGGGACTGTCCACTGAGCTTGTTTATGGCGTTGGCGATCTCTTCCGCGCTCTTCTGTTCGAAGCTGGCCAAGTGGATGTAAGCGATCCCCCCCGAAAGCAGGTAGGATTTGTCCACGGTGGGCAAATCTACCTGGGCAGGATCCATCGTGACATCATTCGGCACGACTTGGCCGGGGTGAACGACGCCTAAGCGCACACGCACGGATCGGGACCGCTGGAGCAACTCGATCATCGACTGGAAGTCGAGCCGCTTGATCCAGACGCCGTTCACCTCTACGATTTCATCGCCCGGACCTAGTCCGGCGCGCCAGGAAGGCGAGCCTTGCGCTGTCTCAAGGACCACCACTTTTCCGGTTTGAACGTAGAGGATGGACCCGAATCCAATAGCCTTGCCCCGCGCCTGGTCTTGAAGCTGCTGGAACTGGTCAGGGTCGAAGAAATTGGAGAACGGGTCCAGCTCGGAGAGCATGCCCCGGATCGCCCCATCATACAGAACACGATCGGGGTCCACCTCATCCATGTGGCGGTTCTCCACGACCTGGTAGATTCGTGCAAACCTCAGCGACTCCTGCGTTACTTCGTCCGACGGGGCATCTCCCTGGGCTCGAAGGCAAGTGCCGGAAAGCGAGAGCATCGCGAGAATGACTAGAAGAGCTGATTTCAGATCGAACCGGTTTGCCATCGTGACGCCGAACACACCCGACGCAGAGCCCTTTCGCGAATACAGTTAATTCAGCTTAGCATGGGGAAGCGAGCTTCTTTGCCTGAAAAACAGATCCAGGGGAGCTTGAAAATGTTTGGAAGAGGAAATTGAGCTAGGGGTTGCCAGTGATGTTCGAAACGCCGCCAGTCCTTATAAAAGAATTCCTCCGCAGAACTCATCCTTATGGAAAGGGTAACTCAGCGGCCCAATTCTGAACGATCCGACCCGAAAGGCCTTACCGCCACTTCTTTGAAGAGCACCACGTCTTTGTCACTGTGGTTCTGCAAGCCAATGAATCCCTCGTCCGGACGCGGGCCGCGCTGTGGCTCGAAGTCGAATTTTCGCGGCGGCACCGGAGCGCCTTCCCTGTAATCGGTTACTTTGACACTGTTGACGTAGACCACGGTATGGGGTCCGTCGAGCCTGATCTCCATGGTGTTCCACTGTCCAGACCCCTTGCCGGGGCGTGCCAGGGCATGGTTGATCGAGTAGAGACAGCCAGTCGCGTGCGCGTCGTCCTCGCCGCCCGTCTCCGGGTTGTTGTCGATCTGCACCTCGTAGCCATAGTGCACCGGCATCCAGGCTTCGCGTGGTTTGATCGGGATGCGGATGTAGATGCCGGAATTGTCGTTCCGGTCTTGCATCTTGAAGACCACCCGGATTACGACCTTCCCGAATTTTTGCCGCGTATACCAAAGCAGTCCCATGCCGCCGTGGGACTTGAGCAGTCCATCTTCGATAGTGAATCCGCCCGGCCCCACGTGCTCCCAGCCATCCAGGTTTCTTCCGTTGAACAGTTCCTTCCAGCCGGATTCCGCGCTCTTCGCCGGCGCAGCGACGGCGATCCGCAGAAGCCCGATCAGCGCCAGAATAGATGAGAGCGAAATAGAGAAAACGATAGTTCGACGTAAAGGACGCACGGCTTCACCTCCTGTCCGGCTCGCCCGCAAAGCGAAAAGGAGAATGAGATACTCCTTCGAGGTGGATTTTACCTCGAAACCAGGTGCACACACGGTGCACATGCTGGGGACGCTGGGCGTGAATACCGGCATGAATCAATAATCCGATGTAGATTGATGTAGATTATTGTAGGTAGGAACCAACAGCATGAGCTTACCTCTAATTGAGGGTAACCTTGTCTGATACCGGAAAGCGGAACAACAAATCGTCACGGGAGTTGTGGATCGCCCGTGTCCAGGAATGTCGGAATTACCTGGAAGGCCTGGTCGAGGCGGTCGAGAGAGGCCGCTCGATGTCGCTTGGACCTTCCCCCCGGCCATTGATTCCGCCCGAATCTCAGTCAGCAGCATCGTCCCAGGCGAAGATTCTTTACTGCTCGCCCCACCCGGATGACGAATCGTTGGGTGGTGGCTTAGCTCTCCGCTTGCAACTGGAGAGCGGAATTCACGTCACCAACGTGGCCATCACCTTGGGCTCGGACCCGGGCCAGCGCGGTCGCCGCCGCGCCGAACTCGAATCGGCTTGCCGGGTGTTGGGTTTCGGTCTGATAATTCCTCGCGATCCTGTATCTGGCAAAGGCGGGTCGGCAACGGGTTTCCATCGCGTCACCCTAAAGGCCCGGCTGGACGATCCTGAGGCCTGGGCAGCGATGGTCGAGACGCTGGCGCGGATCTTTGACCAGGAGCAGCCTGACGCGGTCTTCGTTCCGCACGGCGAAGACTTCAACTCGACCCACATTGGCACGCACGCCTTGGTGATCGACGCTTTGGGCGAGTCTCTCGTTCGTAGTGGCCGGCCTCCTGTCACGATAATCGAAGCGGAGTTCTGGCATCAGCTGGCCGAGCCGAACTTGATGGTGGGCATCCCCACGGAAACGCTGGCCATTATGCTCGGGGCGGCCATGGAACACGGGGGCGAAATGGCGCGCCAGCCCTATCATCTGCTGGCGCCCGCGCGCATGATGGATAACGTCCGCCGCGGCTCGGAGGTGGTCGGCGGTCAGGGCGCCGCTGGGCAACCGTATCTCTTTGCTGAACTTCACCGCGTCGCCTTCATGCGGGGGCGCCAAGTGGTGGCGCCGCGCGGCGGCGGCTTGCTGGTGGGGCCGGCGGAAAAAATCGATCTTGGGTTGCTCCAGGTGCGATTCTGGCCGGAGTGAACGGGCGGGTTTCATGGACTTTTCGCTCAAGCTTCAGGTGAGGAGCGATCCGCGCCTGCTAGGTGTGGTGCGGAACGCCATCCGGCAGTTTGCCTTGGTTTGCGGATTCCCCGAGGACCAATCGGAAAGTCTCACTTTGGCCGTGGAGGAGGCGCTGACAAACGTCATCCGTCATGCATACGAGAACCGCAACGACCAGATGATCGAGCTGACTTGCCTGGAGCTCGAACGGGGGATTGAATTCGTGTTGATCGACCGTGGCCGACCTCCCGACCTCGCCAAAGTTTGCGGCCGGCCGCTTGGCCTCTTACAACCGGGAGGGCTTGGCACACATATCATCCGCGAGGTCATGGATCGGGTAAACTATGAGGCATCGCCTGAAGGCAACGTTTTGCGCCTGGTAAAATATCGCGAGGGATGCTAACTGCCGCGGGTGTTTCGGAACGATGTTCGACGACATCCGAAGCCTGCAACGGACTGCCTATGAGGGGAGCGAGACTGATGACGATTTCCTTGCGCCAGGAGGCCGAGGCCATTCTGGTTGACGTGATTGGCGACATCGATCTACAGAATTCGCCTCGCATGCGCAAGACTCTGCTCGAGACCATGAGGCAGTCGCCCCGCGTTATTGTTAACCTCGAACAGGTTCGCTATATTGACAGCTCCGGCATCGCCTCGCTGGTGGAGGGCTTGAAAGAGGCGCAGGCCCTGAATAAGCGCTTTATCCTTTTTGGATTGAGCAAGGCAGCGCGCCAGGTCCTGAAGCTGACTCGTCTGATCACGGTGTTTGAGGTTTACGATACCGAAGCTGAAGCTCTAAAGGCATGATTCATAGGCGCAGTCTGCCCTCACCCGGCGCACGCATTACGGTTGAAATTGATACCTGCCCGGGCGGTTCGTCGAAAGCGCCCGGGGGACTAAGGAACGAAAATCGGGGACCTAGCCCGCTCGTTCTTCCAGAGGGGTCTCTTCATGGGATTGGCAGATAGCGCCGGTCGCGGCACCTTGCGTGGGCTTTCCTACCTCGGTGGTCTTGCCCAGCTAAGCGGACGCGCCGCTTACGCTGTCGTTGTGCCTGGGACAGTGGGCCGCCGGACTCGGAACCAGCGCGCCGTCCACCAAGCAATGGCGGTAGGGGTCGGTGCGATTCCCGTACTATCGCTGATTTCATTTTTCGTGGGTGTGATCATGGCGCTGCAAGGCGCGTACGAGCTGCGCCAATTCGGCGCCATCCAGTTTGTGGCGAACGCGGTGGCCATCTCCGTCACTCGCGAATTGGGTCCACTGATCACAGCGATTGTGGTGATCGGCCGTTCCGGGTCCGCCTTTGCCGCCGAAATCGGCACCATGAAGGTGACGGAAGAGATCGATGCGCTCGAGACTATGGCTCTCCATCCCACCGACTTCCTGGCAGCGCCCAAGTTCGTGGCCATGCTGGTCATGGTTCCGTGCCTCAGCATCTGGGCAGATTTCATGGGCATCGTGGGCGGAATGCTCTTCGGGGTGTCGGCCGCCAACTTTACCTTGCGCTCGTATCTGCAGGCGACCCTGGAGGCACTCTTCTTGCGCGACATCGTCACCGGACTGATCAAGGCAGGGGTATTTGCAGTGGTGATAACTGCCGTGGGTTGCCAGGAGGGATTCGCGACGGGCGCCGGCGCCGAAGAGGTTGGGCGTTCGACCACCTCGGCTGTAGTGAACTCAATTTTTCTGGTAGTGGTGGTGGACCTAATCTTCACCATGCTCTTCTACTTCACGGGATCCTGAGGGCGCTAGGCGTGAATGGGACGACGCAAAAGAGCATGAGCAAAGATCCCTCTGGCGATGAGCCGGTCATCTCGGTATGCAACCTGCGCGTGAGCTACGGCGAACACGAGATCCTGCACGGGATCAGCTTCGACGTGAAGCGCGGCGAAACCTTGGTAATCCTGGGCGGTTCCGGCTCGGGCAAGAGCACGCTCATCCGCTCGCTGGTGGGCCTTGAGCCGGCGACTGGAGGCGAGATCTGGATCAACGGGCACAACATTGCGAATCTCCCGATGAAGGAGAAGGACGAGCTGCGCAAGAGAATGGGCATGTCGTTTCAAGGCGGGGCGCTATTTGGCGGATTGACCGTGGGTGAGAACGTCGCCTTGCCGCTGCGCGAACACACCCGGCTTGAGGATTCCACCATCGAGATCATCGTGCGCATGAAACTGGAACAGGTGGGCATGGCCGGATTTGAGGATTACATGCCGGCCGAGCTGAGCGGAGGAATGAAAAAGCGCGCTGCCGTGGCGCGAGCCATGGCGATGGATCCCGAGATCTTGCTGTTTGATGAGCCTTCGGCCGGTCTGGATCCCATTATCGCGGCGGGCGTCGACAATCTCATCCTTAAGCTGAAAGAGGCTTTCCGCATGACCATCGTCGTGGTAACCCACGAGCTGGCCAGCGCCTTTCTGATCGCCGATCGCATGATGCTGATCGATAAGGGCCAAGTGCTCGCGTTAGGCACCAAAGAGCAATTGCGGGACTGCCAGGTGCCGCGAGTAAGACAGTTCCTCGATCGCGTGCCCGAACCGGAGGTTGCCGAGGAGCTCGATTACCTGCAGATGCTTACGGCAGAACATAAGAGGGGACCGGCGGGGAGAGACTAGCGGTCCACCCTGATCACCTCCTGCAAAACCCGGAGTTTACATGGATACCAAGAAGGAACAGGTGTTTGTTGGGGTGTTCGTGCTCGTTGCGGCCGCGTTGCTGCTGGTCACGGTTCTCGGACTGACGACAGGCTTCGGCCGGCACGGCATCGAGCACCGGACCTACTTCAAGTTTGCGGGGGGATTGCAGCCGGGCGCGGCGGTACGCTATGGCGGTATGAAGGCCGGCCGCGTCGTTGAGGTCCGGGTGGCCCCTCAGGATTCCACGCGGATTCAGATCACTTTCCGCGTGCATCATGACACCCCCGTCAAAACCGACAGCGTGGCCGAGATCACCAGCCTCGGGGCGCTCGGTGACAATTACCTGGAACTAAGCACCGGATCGAAGAATGCGCCGCTGGCGGAGCCTGGCAGCGTCATCAAGGGCAAAGAGGCCTTTGGATTCTCCGATCTGAGCGATATGGCCGGCGACCTGGCGCCGGTGGTTCAGGACGTCCTCAGGAAACTCGACGCCCGACTTGACGAACTCCAGGTTACGGTGGCGCGGGCGAACGATCTGCTCAGCGATCGCAATCGGAACAACGTGAGCTCGACCCTCGCTAACCTGAACGGCATGCTGGCCGAAGATCGTCCGAAGGTCACCGCGACTCTGGATAGCCTGCAGTCGAGCACTGCCAAAGTAGGTCCACTGCTGGATAGCCTCAAGAAGACATTGGCCAACACGGATACCGCCCTGGCTCATGTTGACTCGACGATCCTCGAGAACCGTCAGGATCTGCGCCAATCGGTCGTGGAGTTGCGGCAAGTCCTCGTTTCTGCCAACACCCTGGTGGATCAGCTCAACGGCCTAGTCGACTACAACACCGACAATATTGACGAGACTCTGGAGAACATGCGCGCCACCACGGAGAATGTGCGTCAGTTGACCGAAGGATTGAAGCAGCGGCCGTCCAGCCTGATTCGAGGCATCAATGTCAAAGAGCGAAGGCCTGGGGAATTAAGTCATTAGAGGCTGCGCTTCATGAATGCGATAAGGAACGAGCATTGAGGCATCGATCGAGCCTTTGGGCAACCTGGCAATTGCAGAGGTAAGTGAATCAACCGAAGAGTTTCAAGTCTGGCGGGAGAGTATTCTGATGCGGATGAATCGGGCAGTAGCGGGCGTTGCGGCGATCGGCACTCTGGCGCTGGTCCTGGCGGGTTGCGGGAAGACGCGTCCCGTGCACTACTACCGGATCACTCCGCCGGCGCCGCCGAATGCGGCCTCCGACCCCTATCCCTTGACCCTGCTGGTGGGACACTTCGCCGCCCCTATGATCCTGCATGACGCGCCGATCGTGTACCAGGTGGGCGCGAACGAAGTCGGCACCTACCAATATCATCGATGGATATCGCCCCCGCCGCTACTGGTGGAAAACCAGTTGATGGAGTTGCTGCGGTACTCGGGCCGGTATCGCTCCGTAGGAGCGGTGGGCAGCGAGGGTCGCGGCGACTACATCGTGAGAGGAAGAGTCGATGATTTCGAGGAGATCGATACCGCATCAGGTATCGTAGGCCGAGTAAATCTCGATCTCGAGCTTTACGAGCGGAAGACCGGCCACATCGTCTGGTCGAAACGTTTTGCCCACGATGAGCCTGCCAGCACCACCGATGTCGGGGGCGTTGTGACGGCGCTCGACCGCGGGCTCCGTCTTGAACTTGCCGAGGCAGCCGCCGACCTCGATCGTTACTTCGGGGCGAATCTTCCGAAGTGATTTCCTTTCCTGGAACATCGGCTCGAGCCCCTGCTTAGCTACCGCGGCTCATCAGCTACTTTGCGATGCGCAATCCGACAGCTCCCGCCGTAGCCTACACTATGGCGTCGCGGCAACTGCGGGCGACACCGAAGAGCATTAGTCCGTTATTTGGCGGAATTTGTGAATTTTGTTTTCATTTCTTGCTGTTCCTCCTGGTGAAGGGGAATTATGCGGCCTTGAGGCCCACCCCTTCCATGAGGTTGTCGAGAGCTTTACTAACCGCGAGATAGAGTCGGTCGAGCTGGGTAAGTTTCTGCGGGTCCATCTTGGCCTCGGTTGGGAGCGGTTGGAGTAAGCCGGCGGTCAAAGGGGCGCAGATCTTTTCGAACAGTTTCAGATAGACCACACAGAGGCGATAGCCTTTGGGGAGCAAGCGATAGCGGTGGGAATGAGCGATTTTCTCCACCAGTCCTTTGGCGCGCAGTTTGGCCAGTTCATAGCGCAGCGAGTTGAGTTTGTATTCGCCGTCGGAGCAACCCAGAGCCTGAGCGGCCTGCGGCTGCAGTTCCTTGACGGTGAAGGTATCGCGGGCCGCTACGTGGGAGAAGCGAACCAGGGCGTGCATGAGCGCAAGCTGACGGGGGTGATCCAGTTTGAGACCAGGGATTCGGCGGCCTTTGGCGGTCAGCGTTGGTAGGCGGAGTTGCTCGAGCTGACCGCGATCGAGAAAGGTTTCTAAGATGTCTTGCTGGACGTCCAGACAGCGGTCGAGAATGGCGGCGGCGGGCTCGCGCAACTAGGGTAGATTGTCGATCGCCTTCTTGATGCCGTAGTCCAAGACGCTGTTGGTGGCCGGTTCGGTACGCAGGATCCGGTGGTCGCGGACATACTGCTTGAGGAAGCCGTTCTTATAGTGGGCCCGCAGCACCGGATTACCCAAGTGCATATCTTCAATCACGGTTTGCAGCTTGCCCTGATAGCGCTTCGAAATGCGGCGACCGAAGATCAGACTGAGCGAGTCGGGTCGGCCCAGGCTGCGATTGGCATCGAGCAGGCGTTCTCCCAAACGGTCGAGAGCGGCCCGGCGCTTGAAGATGAGGTTGTAACAGTATTCGGCTTGAGCGAAGAAGAGACGGTGTTGCACGTGTTGCACACCTGCTTCCCGTCGCTCACGGGCGGTAAAGAAGGGGACCAGCGCCGTGAGCCATTTCTGGGCGCAACGGAGGATATCCTGAGGTTGCAGAGAGTCGGCGAGCTGCTGCAGGCGCTCGGGATCACTACAACTGAGGAAAGCATGGGCGCATTGTTGGAAACGAATGTCTTTCGCTGAGAGGCTTTGGGTGAGCCAGTAGTGTTGGTTGAGATAGACGCGGGCGGGAAAAGGGAAGTAAGGGCAAATGCGTACGAACATGCGGCCCCAAGCCCGATCCTGTAGGTAGAAGTTGTACTGGTCCACCCAGCGTTTCTTGTATTCCAGATGACCTTGCTCGTGGGCCGACTTGGCGATGCTGACCAGTATGCGAGCAGGCTCGTGGGCTTTGAGAATGACCACCGGCTGCTCCGGTTGGGTTTTGCGGAAGTAAGGGGCGACAAACTGCTCGCGCCGCTGCTCTTCCGGGGCGTCCAGCACAGAGACTCCTGTTTTCTGCGAGTAATGCTTTACCCAGTTGTGGTAATTGGTGGCAATCTCTCGCAGTTTGTGAATGGCGCGTAGCACCGGCAACGAGATGTGTTTACTGTACGGATCGAGCCCCAGCACCCGATAGCTCATGCCGCTCTTGGTGGTGATGCGGCCGTCACTGACTCTCAGTTCGTGGAT
Source organism: uncultured Acidobacteriota bacterium (assembly GCA_963803295.1). Taxonomy (GTDB): domain Bacteria; phylum Acidobacteriota; class Terriglobia; order UBA7540; family UBA7540; genus CAWDMC01. The sequence continues at coordinate 246,385 of CAWDMC010000002.1, forward strand.
CAGGCCGTCGGCGTTGACGTAGTCGAAGCCATATCCCGCCGGCACATCAGGTGACTTACCCGCAAAGATCGCGGTCAAGTTCGAATCTTCACCGTAGAAGTAAACCAGGTCTGCCCCGAAGTGCCCCTGCTGTAACAGATAACTGCTGCGCGCAAAGTAGCTCACCCAGGGACCGGCCTCTTCCGCCCATGTTTCGTTGCGGTTGAACCACTGGCCGCAAGGCCCAAGAGTCATTCCCGGCGCCTTTCCCACCAGCGGCTGATACGCCGACTCGTGAATCACAAAGCGGTTGATGCCGTTGAGCAATTCCTGATCGGCGGGTGGCTTAAGTGTTGCCGGCGACCATGCCCAGGCATAATTGGAATCACACGTAGTCAGCGACTCGGCCGCCGCCAGATTCTGACCGTAGATATGCGCCACCGAGAGGCTGATTCCCGATCGTCCGCATTGTAGCCATATTGCTCTTTGTACTCCCCACCGGGCGTCTCGGTCCACAAGGCGCTCATGGGTACTTCGTTGAACTTCTTGACTTCCATACCATCCGCCACAAAAGCGCGGCCTCCCTCGTGAGATTCCCCGTAATGGCGCATGCCCCGCTCGTGCAGTGTTGCCTCCAACTGGCCGTAATGCTCGTCCGCGATCAGGTCACCGATGGTCTTGCGAAAGTCCCACAGGAACCGGTCACTGGCTTCGGCAATTTCGACCACCTGCCCGGTGAGAACCGGCATCCACGGGAGCGGATCATAGCCACGCCGCTTCTTGAACTGCACGATCATGTTATCGGTCCAGTTTTGCGAGCCGGCCTCCCAGCTATCGTTGATGACATAACGAAGACCCCGCTTGCCCATCAATTCAGGACCTACCACATTCTTATAACTGTCAAGGTAGGTCTCCATATACTTCTTCACATATCTGCGCTCCAGCTTGTCGACCTCGAGGCCCGTAGCCTCAGCGGTCGCCGGGTGATTGGTAATTCCCAGCAGAGAGTACCCGAAGCGAAGCACCACCCAGTCGCCGGCCCGGCGGCGTCCAGTCAAGCGTTCCATCCGGACGCATCTTCGAAGTCAGTTCAATCACGTCGGCCTTGGCAACAGCATCCGTAGGGGCAACCGGGGGCGTCGCCAGGGAGTAGATATCCGATTCCGGGGTGAAAGCGGCTTTGTCCTCAAACCGGTTCACGCGCGCTCCCGGGTGGAGCGCCAGCTCGGCGATCTGATAGTCAGTCGGCGGCGGCCCGATCTTGACTCCGGGCGAATTGGGGTCGATGTTTTTGGCCCAGTCCGGCAAGGGAGGCGGCGGGTTTCGTTTGAATACCACGCGGAAGTACTTGGCCGTTACCGCAGGAAACGCAATGGTGTTCTGGGGAGTGGCGTCGCCCGTGAGCTTGGCCACCAACCGGAAGTTCTGGCCGTCGTCGGTGGCCTCGAGAGTTTTCTCCGGGGCGCCGATCCCAGCGAGGAGAGCGTCCAGCCCGCCCGGGTCCTTGCTGGCAAACGTAATCGAGCGGATGGCCTGCGGCGCCGGGAACTCGTACTGAATCCACGAACTCGCGCCCGCTGCCGGAATCGGCAGCTTGGTCGTCTTCTCGAGGTCTCCATCGGTAAGCATCGCCAGGTCGGGCGAGCCTCCGCTGGCCGTGAACTTCACGTGCAGCGACTCGAAGGGCACATCGCTGGCCATTCTGCGGTAGGCTACTACCACGGAGTCGGCATAAAACTGCGGAATCGGCGCAGAACCGGCAGGCGCGGCGATCACATCATGAATGCTCATGCTTTGGAACGCCCCGGTGTTCGCCGGGGGATGCGCCAACGTACCCGTGAATGGCTTGCCGCCTTCCACCGAGGTCTCGCTCCACACATATTTCTTCATTCCCTCGGACGCCGGCACCCACGGACCACCCGTCTCGCTCCAGCCCGGCGAACCCGCAATCGCTTCTTCCAGCCCCAGTTGATCGGCGAGGATTGTCGCGTACTTGAAGGCATCCCTCCAATCAGGGGTCATGTAGGCCAGGCGCTTCTCCACGACCTGCGGCGTGTCCAGGGCCGCGTCAAAAGTCTGGAAGCCGCCCAGGCCTATTCGGTGCATCCACTCCAGGTCCAGCTTGATGCCTTCCTTGGTGATGTTGCCGTTCATCCAGTGCCACCACACCCGCGGGCGCGCACCCTCCGGCGGATTCTCAAATCCACTCTTGAGCGCATCAGATTTGCTCTGCGCTGTGGCTGCGCTGACCCCAAGCAACAGCGCGAGGCTTGCGGTAATCAGCTTCTTCGACGGACAATTCGTCGCACCCCCTTCTTTTCTCAGCCACTTGTTCCTCACTCTCCAACTCCGGAAAGTTGGTAGCTCACATAAGTGAAACGCACGCTGGCGGGCCTTTTCACAACGCTCACAATCGTGGCACGCGGTCAGCACGGTTCGACGGACTCTCCGCGCAAAAGAATGTATACCCGCTGCCCTGTGGTATCAAGCGCCAATAGCTCTGACCACAGTGGCGTGGCGCCCGCCTCGCCGCTTTTGCGATTGTGCCCGGATGACGTATACGGAAAAGTGCACCCTATCATCCAACAGAGTCCGAGGCGGGTTCGATCGCGAAGGCGGATTCCGAACGATAAGCGAACTTCCATGCCGGAATCCAGTCGATCCCGAGCGGTGGGCCAGTAGGCGGGTGGAGACTTCACATGCCGAATCCCCAAACGGCGGCTGAAGATCTGTGTGGCCATAACTTCGAGAGCGACGAGGAAGTGGATCTCCGTGACCGCCACTTGAACTCAGTTTCCAGGGACGCGATCGGAATGAAGCTTCGGTTGCGTCAGACGCCAATTCTTACTTTTATGCTGCGTTTGGGCACTTGTTCATCCGAATGAATTCAATCGGTTTTGATTGTCGTCGTATGCTGCCGGTAAGGGGGCGGCCTGAAGCTGCGATGGTGTCCTGAAGTGCGAAATTGCGGCCGCGAACAAACCTGGAGAAGGTATACTGAAGTGGCTTGGGATGCCAAAATTGAAAATTCTGGTCCAAAGGGTCGGGTGACTTACGAAAGGCCCGGGCCAGGAGAAGAGTGGGCTGGGTATGCCCCGCCATCCCTTCCTGTTCTAATCACTTCGTCTTTCAATGAACATTCTCTTCGACAATACCTATGCCCGGCTGCCGGAACGGTTCTTCACCAATCAGGGACCGGCCCGTGTTCCGGAGCCGAAGCTCATCCGTCTCAACCTCGGACTCGCGGCAAAGCTCTCGATGGACATCGACTGGCTGCAATCTGCGGACGGAATTGCGATGCTCGCCGGCAACGCCATTCCGGAGGGCGCCGAGCCGATTGCGCAAGCCTATGCCGGCCATCAGTTCGGTGGTTTCGTACCCCAACTCGGTGACGGCCGCGCCCTTCTTCTCGGTGAAGTCATCGACAGGAATGGCGCACGTTACGATTTGCAATTGAAGGGCTCCGGGCGAACGCCGTTCTCGCGCGGCGGCGACGGCAAATCCGCCCTCGGCCCCGTGCTCCGTGAATACATTGTCAGCGAAGCCATGGCCGCATTCGGAGTTGCCACGACGCGAGCGCTGGCCGCAGTTGCCACCGGCGAAAGCATCATGCGCCAGGAGGGGCCGCTCCCCGGCGGTGTATTTACCCGCGTTGCGGCAAGTCACATTCGCGTTGGGACTTTTCAGTATTTTCTGGCACGCAACGATATCGATGCCCTCCGGCTGCTCGCCGATCATGTGATTGCCCGGCATTACCCGGGCGCCATTGAGGCAGCCAATCCCTATGTGGCCTTGTTAGAGTCGGTCACCGCTGCCCAAGCAGATCTGATCGCGCAGTGGATGTCTCTTGGCTTCATCCATGGGGTGATGAACACGGACAACACCGCCATCTCTGGCGAGACCATCGACTATGGACCATGCGCTTTCATGGACGTCTTCCACCCGCAGCGCGTCTTCAGCTCCATCGACTCCCGTGGACGCTATGCCTGGGGCAACCAGCCCGACATCGGGCTCTGGAACGTCACCCGTTTCGCGGAAACCCTGCTGCCGTTATTGTCTGGGGATCGCGGCGAAGCGACCAAGATTGCCGAAGCAGCTCTCTCCCGATATCCTGAGCGATTCGGCGGCCAATATATCGCCCGCTTCCGCGCCAAATTCGGTCTTCCACCTGAGGCAGCCGTCGCGCTCATTCAGGAAGGTCTCGATTTAATCGCTGCCCAAGCGGTTGATTTCACCCTCTTTTTCCGTTACCTCACACGTGTCGCCAGCGGAGAGGATCCTACAACGCTTGAGGCGATGTTTTCGGGCAGTGAGGCATTAGCACAATGGTCGGCCAAATGGCGTCGCGAAGCCAATCCCCCCATGCGCCTCGCCGACATGCGCGCTGCCAACCCCATCCTTATCCCGCGCAATCACCGCGTCGAGCAAGCCATCCAGAGCGCGTACGGTGGCGACTTTGCGCCGTTCCACCGTCTCGTCGATGCCCTGGACGCGCCCTACGCCGAGCAGTCGGAATACGCCGACCTCGAAATGCCACCGCGACCAGAAGAGATCGTCCGTCAGACGTTCTGTGGCACCTAGCCCGAGCTTGGATTTCTTGGATGCTTCACGCCCCGCTCCATCAGGGCTCGCAAATCTCCGGCTTGGCGAATGTGGCACCAGGACTGTCTCGCCGGGGCAACGTTTGGACGCCGCGAGGATGCCGGTGGCCGAGAAGATCATCGACTTGTGGTGAGAAGCTCGCCGAAGGCCGACCTTCTGCACGTCGTGTCTCTCCTGGGGCAGAAGGCGACCGACTTTTCCGAGTTCAGCTACTATCCCTCTCAGCGGAGCCAAAGAGGCGCGCCTCGACGTTCGAGAAGTGGCTTAAGGAACGATACGATCGACGGTTCTTTGTTCACGAGTTTCGAACCGTCGATAGGCGAGGAATTCCAAGAGATATTCTTGAGGCCGGGATTCGTCGGGTTTTTGACTGCCTCGATGGCGGGAACACGACCGTGGTTATCGACTTGGCAGGAGCTAAAAAAACGGCGCGAGTATGCCAGGCGATCGGCTGCAGACGGTCAACATATGATTGTGGGATGTAAGCTGACAACCGATGGAGCCGGCACGGCTCATTCGGAGGCGTCAGGCTCCGATGCGAAATGACATCAACGATCATAGAATCGACTGCGCGGTGGATGCGAAGAACGTTGTGTGGTCCGTGCGTCATTACATGGCAACAAACTTGTGGTACTGGAAGCCGAATGCGGAGAGACTCAGTCCCACCTTCGGAAGTTGCTAATGCGATGGGTTAAGACTGAGGAAACCGTTCTGTTGGCGCTGGATGCCCCGCTGGGCTGGCCTGAGACTCTGAGCACAGCGCTCTCATAGGGCATAGCGCGGTAGTACCTATTGAAGAGGCACCTGACGAGCTATTTCGTCGGCTCACCGATCGCGTTATCACTGAAATGTGCAAGAAAGGGCCGCTCGACGTTGGTGCCGACTCGTGCCGTCGCATTCCGGTCGTGTTACTGGGCACTCTTCCATAAAAGGGGATCAGAACATCCCTGCACATGAGTGGCTTCCAAACTCGTTACGAATGCCCGACGATTCAGGAGTTGAGCGACTTCGTCTACACTACGCCGTTTTATCGTGGGCCATCGGTGGCCTGGAGATTCGTTCGGCCGAGGGCCGGTTGGTGACAACTACGGAGTAGGTCGTCATACGACCAGAAATCTGGCTCAGACCTCGTTGCAGAGCAACGGCCTGATTCAAGCAGTCAGGCGGCGTCCGCTAGGACATGTCGGCCCGCCACGAATCCGCCCCACCACTCTTCGGGTCCTGATCCTCGCTGCGATCTTCGCGGTGGTCGCCTTGACACTAAGCAACCAGGTTTAAGGCAAGTAGAAAAGACACACGCTCAGTTCTCACTCCTGTGTCGCGCACCCCCAGATCGAGAGAAAAGAGCGAGGGAGAGCGAGAGCGATTCCTTCGCCTTTGACATCCTGAAGAGTGGCACGGCAGGAATTGCGGTTAAGGCAGGACGCTCTGCCCTCCGGATCTACCCTGCAATCGGCGTCGCCAGGATCGGTACTACCTCACTTTGGATCTCACCCGTAACCCGGGCCCCTTGCTCCTCAACGTAGACGTTCACTTCGCTGCGGACACCAAACTCCGGCAAATAGATTCCAGGCTCCACAGAGAAGCAGGTCCTGGGTATCACGCGGCGGACGTCGCGCGTCTCGAAATTGTCCATGTTAGCGCCGTTGCCGTGGATATCCTCACCCAGCGAGTGGCCCGTGCGATGCACAAAATACTGCCCATAGCCAGCCCGCTCGATCACTCGCCGCGCGGCGTCATCAACATCGCAACCGCGCAGGGGCCGATCTTCAGCCAGCGAATTCTGGATCAGGTCGATGGAACTGTTGCGGGCATCCTGCACGATGGCAAAAATCTCCTGATAGCGCGCGGGAACCTCTTCGCCCACGAAGCCCGTCCAGGTGATGTCGTAGAACACCGCACCCGGTTGCTTCAGCTTGCCGAACACGTCGAGCAGCACGAAGTCGCCGGCCAGGATTGGCCGCGAAGAATCAGGACCCGGTGAATAATGCGGGTCCGAGCAGTTCGAGTTCACGGCCACCAGCGGCGGATCGTCGGCTGCCGAGACGCCGTTGTCTTCCATGGTGCGCACCATCAATTGTTGGATGTCGTACTCGGTAACACGCTGATCAGCGACAATCGACCTGTGGATCGCCGCGAATCCCGCCCGCACTGCCTCGTGAATGATCTTCCCCGCTTCAAGGTGTGAGGCGAGTGCCTCCGGGCTCCAGCGCGCCTCGAACATCTGCACGAGGTCTGCCGAGGAAACCACCTCAACGCCAAAACTCTTCACCAACTCGATCGTCCCGGCGTCCACCAGCCCAATGTAAGGAATGTCATTAAAGGCTGAATACTGCATGGCAATGCGCTTTCTGCCCGCCAGGGTCGCTCTGAGCCTCTCGCGCTGCTCGGTGTAAGTCGAGTACTCGATCTTGGTTCCAGGCAAACCGCGCAGATTGTGGCTCTCAATGCGATGCACGAGCTGCGCCGGTTCTCCCGCGGCTGGGACCAGGTAATACCAGCGTCGCGTACATAGCGCTGGAGCGATTCCTAGAACCCGATAGGCGATGGCGTCCCGACGGTGGTGATCGTAGAACAACCAGCCGTCCAGCTTTTCCTCAACCAGAGCGTGCTGAATCGCAGCGAGATCCATTTGCGCCTCCTCGGTGCCGTCAACGTTCGCAGGGCAGCATTTCTCACAGGCCACAATGAGAAGAATAGCAAATAGCAATCTTCCCGGCCCTTTTTTTGCTTCCCGTTGACTGGGGCGGGCACAAGGTGTGGCCTGGGCAATCTGGGGATGACATCGACATCAATCCACCTGTGCATGCCCAAGATGGACGGATCATGAGATAGCGAAACGCAACCGCGGCCTCTGATCGGGCTCACCGGCTCGAGGGTAACGCCACGGCGGGAGGTGTATTTGCCGGGAGTGTGACGGCAGGCTACGCAGACGTCGCAGCGCCAGATGTGGGGAAAAACAGTTTACAAAGTGGTGCATGAGCACGACAATTGCCGCGGAGGGGCAATGCCTACGTTTCGATCGATTGAAAGAACTCCGCCAACCCGGCCCGCTCCATGCCAGGCAGTCGCCATCAAGCCCAGCAATCCGGCCTCACCCGAGGGCCTCGATGTTCTGGCGTGGGAATCGCAGGGACTGATCAATGGGTCGCCTCCGGGGCCAAGTCTAGCGTTCCAGCACACGATGATTCCTGCATGGTCACACGTTGGGGCTTTCGCCGCCAAGCCAGTGCCGGCCCACCCGCACGCGAATCTTCTCGAACGCTGTATCCCGCACCGTTGAAATATCATTGCTGAAAGGAGCGGATCCGCAATCGTCGGTGGTGCCCAACCGCTCGAGAGGAATGAACTCGGCCGCTTCGAGAATCCTGTCCCTTACTTCCTCCGTCTTCTCAATTTTGAGATCGATGGGATCGATGACGCCAACGAAGATGATCTGGCCGGGTCGCGCCTAGCTCCGAATGAGCGAAAGAACGCGTCGCCAGACAGCGCGTTGAGATCCTCCAAGGCGATGCGGCCTTCCTGGAATTCCCGCATCGCTTTGATTAGTTAGGCGAAGAGGTCTTGGGATACTCCCAATGGGTTCGGTTGGAATCGGCACGGGCGGAGTGTACCTGAGCGCCGTCGGCGCTGTCTCAGGCTAGAGAAGAGCTAGCGCATGATAGTCACCCAACTATACAATTCCGATGATCGCCCCGGATACGCGGCTGATCGGATAGGGTTGCATCTTCCAAGGGCACGTGCCTCAGCAACCCGCTATCCGTTCTCCCCCATGCGCGGTCAACTCATTTGCCGGCCGCCGCCGCTTCCACCTTCTGGATCACCAAGGCGCGCGACCCGCCCTTTGAATATACGGTGCCATTCACGCTGACCCGTTTTCCGGCGAAGGCCATCGGCTTATCGTTCTGACTGGTGGCTGGTTGATTAGCCGAGATCGGTAGATAGTTGTTTCACGACGTACCCTTTGAGCCTTCGGATTGTCAGAAAAAGCCACGGACAATTAGCTCGTCCCACTCCACCAGACACCCTCTGGAGCCACCGTTTAGAACAAAAACTTCAGCGCGAACTGGATGAGTCTCGGCTGCAGTGCCTGCTGAATCTGCCCAAACGTGGTCGAGCTGATGTCGCTATTCGGCAAACGGAAATTAGTGCGATTAAAAAGATTAAAGAGCTCAGCCCGGAATTCCAGGTTCTTTGATTCCGCAATGCGGATGTCCTTGAACGCTGAGAAGTCCCACTGGGTGAATCCCGGTCCCGTGACGATATTGCGGCCTGCGGTTCCATAAACGCCTGCCGGCGTCGTCGACAGGTTGATGCGCTGAAAAGCACCGGTGTTGAACCATTGCAGCGGCGTTTTCGGACCGCTATTGGGATTGCCCATGAGGTTGGGACGGAAGGCCGAGAATCCGGTAATCTCCGGCGCGTCGTAACTGTAGCTCTGGTCTACAACGGTGAAGGGTGTGCCGCTCATGAGAGTGGTAATGCCGTTCAGCCGCCAGTTGCCAAACACTCGCTGACGCCAGCTTGGCTGGTTCCGGAAGAAAGGCAGCGCCCATTGGTAGCTCAAGACGGCACGGTGGCGCGCGTCGAACATTGACCGTCCTCGTTCCGCCGCGAGATCGAAAGGATTTTGAGCCAAGTCGTTCTCGCCGGCCACGGGCTGCGAGGCCGAGCCCGTGATATTGAACGACGAAACATCATCTATCGACTTTGAGTATGTGTACGACGCCAGAAAGGAGAGTCCGTGGCCGAAGCGCTTTTGCAGGCTTGCTTCCAAGGCGTTGTAGGAAGAATTAGCAGCGCCGGTGATCAGGCCCACGGAGCTGTAGTTGCAGTTGCCGTTCGGCGTCGGCAGGCAATGGATTCGCTGCTGGTCGACGTTGTTCTGCTGGTCGGACCAAGTTTGGCCCGCGAGTGGGAGGGAGGGATTGCCTTCGATGAAGCGCGGCAATTTGGTTCCCTTGGTCCCCACGTAGCCCACCTCAAGCAGCCAGTCGGAGCCGAAAGACCTTTCGAGGCTCAGATTCCAATCTTGCGCGTAGGGTAAGCGAAGGTGCGGATCAAGCGTCAAGAGCGTCATGGTCTCGCCGAATGGCGTCGTAAAGGGGTTGCCGTTGGCGAAGGGATTGGCAAGATTCCCAGGGAACAGCAACTGAGGCGTGCGCAGATAGGGCGGGGCGCTGATCGGCGCCTGCAGAGGACCTCCCTCGCCGTTGTAGTAAGGGTCGAAGAAAACGCCGTAGGCGGCACGGACCAGCCATCGGGTGGCTCCAGTAGGGTCCCAAGCCACTCCCACGCGGGGGGCGAACGCATTCCTTTCCGTGGGGATCAAACCGGCGGGCACTCCCGGGTCGCCCGGATACACCAGGCCCGCCGGTGCATCCGGCATGACCTTGGATTGCACCCCCGGCTCGAACAGGTTCGCCCGGTTGCGAATCTCGGTGTAGGGAGAACTCAATTGGTAGCGCAGCCCGAGATTAAGCGTCAGGCGCGCATTGACCTTATACGTGTCCTGGCCGTAAAAGTTAATGGCAGTTCCACGCAGCCCGCGCGAGAGGTCGCCGCCGCCGCCCGGCTCGCTGCCGCCACCCTGAAGGAAGAGTCCAGGCTGGCCGATAAGGAAGTTCGCAAAGGTATTGCTGAGAGGAACCGTAAAGAAGACGAAGAACCCGTTGGAAGCGATGCCGTTGACCGCGTTAATTTGATCGCGCCGGAAGTCACCGCCAAATTTCACCTCGTGCCGGCCGTGGATCCAGGTGAGTGAATCCGATCCCGCAAAAGCGTTCTCATAGGTGTTGCGCGGACCTGTGATCGGGTCACCAATGCTTGAGTAACCGCCTCCGCCGAATTGGATGAAAGGCGGACCCGCAGCAACGCCCAGAGTAGGTTGATACTGAAAACCCAGCGAAGAGGGGGAAGTGTTGTTCAGGTGCTCGTTGAACAAAAACTTATTCCGGAGGAAAGACAGGCGTGCGATGTTCACGACCGAAGGCGAAAAAGAATGAGTCAACTGGGCCACGAAGTTCTGAGTACGGTGGTTTTCCCCTACGGGAAATCCAGGAACGCCGGCGCCGGCAGTCGAAAGCGGATCGAAACGTGAGCCGTTCAAGAACATGTAGCGGAAGTTCACACTCGTGCTGGTTGAGAAGTAGTGATCAATTCGTACTCCGGCCTGGTCTTCGCTGTCGCGCAGGATTTGAGTGGCATTGTAGAGATCGAGCACTCCACTTGAATCGAGGGCGTTCGGAAGCGGGTAAAGTTGCACCACGCTAGCCGCCGTGGGATCGATAAACGGCACCTTGCTGCCCGGCAACGGCGTTGGGCCTCCCGGAGCGAACAGATTCAAAAGGGGGCCGTCCTGCGAAAAGTCTCCTTGTCTTTCGAGCACCGAGGGCACCCTCACGTGGTTTATGGTTTCCCCCTGCCGGTTGCGGAATCCTTCGTAGTAACCGAAGAAGAATGTCTTATCCCGCCGTACAGGGCCACCCACAGTGGCACCGAACTGGTTCTGCCGGTATTCCGACTTGTCGAAGCCGTCGGCATTCTCGAAGAAGTTGGCGGCATCCATCTTATCGTTACGCAGGAACTCCCACAGCGCTCCGTGTACCCGGTTCGATCCGGAACGGGTAACGATGTTGGTGGTGGAGCCTGCGTTCGAGCCGAACTCGGCGTTGGCGGTGTGGGTAAGAATTTTGAATTCGGCAATCGCGTCGATGGGCGGTTTAAGCACGAAACCGCCGTCCACAGCATTCACGTTGGACGCGCCGTCAATGAGGAAACTATTCGACTCCGGCCGCTGGCCATTGACCGAGTAAGCCTGCCCGTCACGCAGGGATCCTCCAGCTTGGGCCAGCCCCGGGGTGACGGGCACGACACCGGGTTGAAGCAATCCGAGCTGGGAGAAGTTGCGGCCATTTAGCGGTAGGTCCAGAATCTCGCGCTCGCCCACCGTCTTGCCCAGTGTCGTGTCAGCGGTTTCGATAAGCGCGGCGTTCGCGGTAACCTCAACTGACTGCGCGGGGGAGCCGACAATCAGATGGATGGGAACAACAGCCGCCTCATTCACGCTGAGCGTGATGCCGTCCTGGATGAACTTTTGAAAGCCGGAGGCCGATGCTGCGAGGCGATAGTGCCCCGGGGGCAGCAGAACGAGTAGGTAGGCTCCCTGCCGGTCGCTCGAGGCAGTGCGCGCTACGCCGGTCTCAATCTGGGTGGCTGTCACCGTAACCGACGCCACGATAGCCCCGCTTGGATCGAACACGCTTCCGCGAATGCTGCCGGTAATCTCCTGTGCTACCAGCGGAGTGTTGACGATCGACAACGGCAACAGTACACCTAACCCCAGAACTGCTTTTGCGATGAGTCTTTTCATTGAGTCCTCGTGGTCAAGATTTGTAGGCCGACCTTGCCTTTCCACAGGCGTGGAGTGCGCCTAATCGCCACCGCTTTTGCACGCGGTCGCTTGTTTGCGCCGCGCGCGTGCGCTTAACCGGAAGCCAGTTCTTGCACACATGGGCCGGCCCGACAAAAAGCGCGGCGAGCCCCCAAAAAGCTCGCCGCGACTGCGAGTCTGTGTTGCTTGTGAGTTAGACCTCTAACGCCGACGCAGGTAGTTTAATTTACACGCTGAATGATGCACACTGAGCCTAGCGGCAGCCCGGCAGGGCGTCAATAATAGCTAGCCGCTACTCGAATCACTACTAACAACTAGCGGCAGGCATTCAATGTAGTCCTTTCTGCCGGAAAGCGAGGTACGTTGCCTATTGTTTCCCGAGGGGTCAAACGAAGAACTCGACCAATGCACTCTGTCTCGCCTCAGCTGAGAGCGGAGAGTTATCCCATTAAGAAGGGTCTCAACCCGGGCAGGAAAGTTCTATCATCTCTGCAGCGTGTTGGAGCGTGCTGGAAGTTAAGAGCGCGATCCGATTCGCCTGGACACAAGCGGAAGCCGACAATGCAGGGAGGAGCCGAGGGGAGCGAGGGGAGGACTGGCGGAAACTCATCGAAGAGGGTTGGTGGGGACAGCCTTCAAGAGCGGTCGTTTTTTCCACGGGATTGGCCACATCTCCTATCCTTGAGAATCCCCGGCAGGGTGGAAGGATAGAAGATGTTCCAAAGAAACTGAGTACTCATTGATCTCCTTTGAGTTGAGCCGCGGTTCCGGTAGTTGGGGTTCGAGCTGAAAGTCTGGCGGCTTAGGCGAAGAGCCGGACCGGTTTCAGATTGAACTCCAAAATCAATCCAGGGCTCGGCAATTCCATTGCCCACAAGGGACCCGCTGTGTGGCAATGGTTTCGCCCATGAATTATCTTTATGGGATCGATGAAGGAGAGCGTGGGATAGCGGCCAAAACCTGCCCGCGCTGCCGGTCAAGGTTATAGCTCCACGACAATGCGGAAGGTTTGTGGTTCAGGTGTGAAGCGTTCTTTAGTGCCGCCCGATTCCTTCAAGATAACTCGGTGACGAAACGCAAGAGACGAGTTCGAAGTTCATCGCGGATTTGACGAAAGGCAGCGAGACGTTCCGTTTCCGAACCCTGGACTGCAGCCGGATCCTCGATGCTCCAATGGACGCGCTTGGTCGTGGCTGGAAAGACAGGGCAGCTCTCTTTGGCATTGTCGCAAACCGTGACTACGTAATCGAACCCCTGACCCGCGAACTCATCCGCCGATTTTGAACGGTGGCCCGAGATGTCGATGCCCGCTTCGCGCATCACGGCGATGGCTTCAGGCCGCACCTGGGTTGGTCTGGTTCCGGCGCTGAAAACTTCGAACCGGTTGCCAGCAACGTGCCGCAATAATCCTTCGGCCATCTGGCTGCGGGCGGAGTTCCCCGTACACAGGATCAGGACGCGCGTCATCTCGTCACCTCTTGTGTCTCTCGGCAAGAGTGGGTTCACACCAACACCGAAGACTGCTGGGCCATAAAGTTCGTAATGCGACCTCCGATGTCATCCCGAACCCTGTGGAAGGCCGCCAAGCGCTCCGCCGGAGATCACCCAGCCCTGGCCGAATCCTCGAAGCTCACCGTCCTCCAAGTTACTTCTGAGAGGCGTTGACCAACGCTGCCTTCGGCAAGGAGCGGGATCAGCCGCGGGTAAGCTCAACCGCACCTTCGAGCCTCTCTGAGAAATATCGCCGTTGGAAGCGAAGGGATACCCCGACCAGCCCAATCAACACCGGTACCTCAACCAGCGGACCGATCACCGCGGTAAAGGCCGCACCGGAGTGGATCCCAAATACTGCCACTGCAACCGCGATGGCCAGCTCAAAGTTGTTGCTCGCCGCGGTGAACGATAGTGTCGCCGTCTTGCTGTAGTCTGCCCCAAGCTTCCTGCCCATATAGAACGAAACCAGGAACATCACGACGAAGTAGACGAGCAAGGGCAGAGCAATCCGCAACACATCGAGCGGGAGCTGGATGATGTATTCACCCTTCAGCGAAAACATCACCATGATGGTGAAAAGCAAGGCAACAAGAGTGATGGGACTGACGCGGGGAATAAACCTCCGCTCGTACCATTCCCGTCCGCGCGCCCGGACCAGCGCCAGCCGGGTGAGCATCCCCGCCAGAAATGGAATGCCCAGGTAGAAGAAAACGCTTTGGGCGATCTGCCTCATGGAGACATTGACCGCCGCGCCCTTCAGGCCGAGCCATGTCGGAAGCACAGTAATGAAAATCCAGGCGTAAAGCGAATAGAACAACACCTGGAACACCGAATTGAAGGCGACCAAACCCGCCGCGTACTCCGAATCGCCTTTGGCAAGCTCGTTCCAGACAATCACCATGGCGATGCAGCGCGCCAAGCCGATCATGATCAGGCCAGCCATGTACTCCGGGCGACTTCGTAGGAAGATCACCGCCAAGGCAAACATCAGGACCGGTCCAACCACCCAGTTCTGGACCAGAGACAGCAGCAACACCCGTCCGTTACGAAAGACCTCGCCCAGTTCCTCGTAGCGGACCTTGGCGAGCGGCGGATACATCATCAAGATCAGACCCACGGCAATCGGGATGGAGGTCGTTCCCACCTGAAAGGAGGTGATACCCCGAACCAGGCCGGGAACAAGATATCCTGAGGCCACACCGAAGGCCATGGCCAGAAAGATCCAGACCGTAAGATATCGGTCGAGGAAAGAGAGCCTGCGTGCCACGTGCGTCGACATGATGACGAGCCTCTACTTGGTCATTGCTTACATCAACTGCCAACCGAAAAGCCCACTTGCTTAGGACGCCGGTCCGCAGCAGGCCGGTCCGCAACAGGCCGTCGCGGGTTTCTGCGCTCGGATAAATGCACTCACAAACTTGCCTTCAATTTCGGCGGCGATGGCGTCGGCGTCGAGCCCCGCCGCAGCAAGAAACTGGCGGGCGTTGTCGAGGTCATGAATCCGCGTCGCTTCAATTTCGACGGCTTCAAATCCCGAGGCTACTAGCTTCGTGCGGTAGTCGGACTCCTCCAGGGCTCCCGCCACACAGCCCGCCCACAATTCCACGCTCCGCCGGATCTCCGCCGGCACTTCGCCCCGTACCACGACGTCTGACACGGCCAAGCGTCCGCCGGGCTTCAAGACACGGAATGCTTCGCCGAGCACGCGGTCCTTATCCGCGGAAAGATTGATGACACAGTTCGAAATGATCACGTCAACGGAATTATCGGGCAGCGGAATGTTCTCGATTTCACCTTTCAAAAATTCGACATTGCCGATGCCGGCCTTGCGTTGGTTCTCCCGTGCCAGGGCCAGCATTTCATCCGTCATATCGAGGCCATAGGCCTTACCGGTTGGGCCGACCCGCTTCGCCGACAGCAGCACGTCAATCCCTCCGCCGGATCCCAGGTCGAGGACAGTTTCGCCGGGATTGAGCTTGGCCAGCGCCGTAGGGTTCCCACAGCCCAGCGAGGCCAATAACGCCTCCTCCGGAATCTCCCCCGCCTGCACGGAGTCGTAGAGATTGGAGGTAATAGGATCTCCGCACCCGGCCGACTTCGGCGCGGCCCCGCAGCACGAGCTTCCGCCGCTGACCACCCGCAAGGCGGCCTGTCCGTACTTCTCCTTCACGATTTCCTTGATACTTTCGGTGCTCATATTTTTCTCCTTTCAGGATTTTCTCGTCCCGCTTTACCGATGCTTACCAGTTGTTTGGGTTCTATGGCTTTCGTACGAGTGCAGCATTCCGCGTACAGAAAATCGATAATCTCTTCGAGCGCTCCGGTATTCGCCATGTACCACAGAAATGTCCCTTCACGCCTTACGCGGATCAGTTCTTCGTTCTTGAGTTTCTCAAGATGGTGGGACAGTGTGGAGGCAGGTATGCCCAACTCATCCTGAATGTCGCCCGCCACCAGCCCCTGGGGGTGAGCCGTCAGCAACAACCGCACGATCCGCAAGCGCGGCTCCGCGCCCATGGCCGCGAACATGTCGGCATAGCGCGTCACCCGTTCCTTATTGTTTTCGTTTCCCATATTTCTATTATTGCAGAAATATGGAATATGTCAACAGCGATTTTGTAGGAAGCGAAAGATAAGACGCGAAGCAAATTCCCCTCCTGGTTAGATCAGGGGAAAGCGGGTGATTGGTTTCCCATCGAGAGTGAGGAGTTCTTACCGCCCGCTTACTCGGACCCGATCAGGCGGCGGTAAACGTAGCGCACCTCTTGTTGAACCTCGTGCAGACGCGCAGCCAGAGGTTGGCCCGGAGTCGTGAGTCCCCAGTTGCGGGCCAGAGTCTCCAGCGCTTCCGCGTGACCGACGTGTTCGGGAAGGCCGGCGGCGGCTCGGCCGGTGATCAGCCGAATCGCGTGATCGACGGAGCGAAGGAAAGCTGCTCCGGAGGAAAGTGCCGCCGCGTCCGGGCGGGCGATCAAGCCGGCCTGGGCCAAGGCGCAGATCCGCTCAGCGATATTCGAGCCCACCTCGAGCTGGACGCGGTGCCGCAGACCCAAGTAGGAAACGCAGAAGTCCACATCGTAATACCCCCCGGGTACCGTCTTGGTGTTGCTCGACGGCACCGCCACTTCCCTTTCCAAGCGCCTCCGCATCTGTTGCAGCTCGCCCTCGAGGTCCGGAAATGCAGCGAAGTGATCGAGCAGAGCCTTATGCACGTCGGCCGCAATCTGCGCGCCCAAATCGATATCACCCGCCATCGGCGCGATCTTCAGATAAGTCAGACCTTCCCAAGGCTGGGCCGCTTCCCCCAAATAGGTGAGCAACTCCTCGACCGTGATCACCAGTTCGCCTTCGCGCCCACGCGGTCGCAGGCGCGTATCCACGGCGAAAAGCGTACCGTCACGCGTGTAACTGGAAAGCGCGTCGATCGTCTTGTGAGCCAGCCGGGTCCAGAGGGCAATCTCCTCGCCTGAAGTGCCTGGGCCGGCAACGAAGACGAGATCGGCGTCGGACCCCAAATCGAACTCACCGACGCCCAGCCGGCCTAGGCCCAGAACGGCCAAGCGAGATCCGCTGCCTATCGGCGGATCAGCGGCTCCGGTACCGGGCGACGACGACGCAATGCGCAAGGCGCTCTCCACCGAGCGCGCGGCCAGCAACGACCAGCGGTCGAGGCAGTTGAAGATTGAACGGAAGCCCGGCAAATCCGCCATCCCGAGCGCAATGACCTGGCTGCGAAAATGGCGGCGCAGCAGGGCCATCTTCTCGCGCCCGTCAAGGCCTGACTCGGAAGCCCAGGCAAACGGTTCGCCGCGATCTTGGGTTCGAGGCGGCTCGATCGGCATCGGTAGTTGTCCAACGCCGGGTCCTGCCTGCACGTCTTCAAGCTCCGCCTCCATTGCCGCCACGTCCTCGGGATGATGAATCAGCAGCTCAGCGAGATAGTCGCTGGCTGCGATTACATCGAGAGCACGCTCAATCGAGGCAGGACGCTCCCGAGCGAGCCGGAACCGCTCCGAGGATTCGAGAAGCGAGGCCATGAAGCGGGCGACCGCGGAGCGGGCTCGGTCCGGCAAATCGTGATCTCGCAGCAGCCTTGCGAGCTCGGGCGCTTGGGCATCAAGGAAGGGCAACATGCCTGCATAGGAATTGCCACCGGCATCGCCAGGAGCAGGTGGCGGCCGCAGACCAAAGGCCACACCCGTCTCCGCTCCGGAATGAGGATGAATGGCGCGCTGGTAGATTTCATCGACGTTCTCGAAGGTCCTGGAGAGGCGAGCCGCCAGCAAATCACCAGGCCCTTCGGTCCGGTCCCTATCACCCCGAAGCGGCGAGCCGGTCCGCGCATACGGCAGGCCGACGCGGCGTGCCAGCCGATCGAGAGCATCGGGGTCTATGGGCAATCGGTGCGACTGCTGTCCCATATCGAGCTGGATGCGGTGCTCGACCTTACGCAGAAATTCGTAAGCAGAAGTCAGCGTGGCGTAATCGCGGTCAGCCAGCAGGCCCTTGTCATTAAGCTTACGCAGCCCGTGCAGGGTGCCGCCAGAACGCACCCAGGGATCTACACCGCCATAGAGGCGCTGCAAGCACTGGCTTAAGAACTCGATGTCGCGAATGCCGCCACGATGCAGCTTGACATCGATTGCCTCGCCACGACTTTCACGCAGCTTCTTGGAGATTTTCTCGCGCGACCAGAGGACGCTCTCGATGGCGCTGAAGTCGGCTGCCGAAGCATAGATGTAAGGCTCCACATTGCGCAGGAAGTCGCGGGTCACGCGAGCGGCGCCGGCAGAGTGCCGAGCCTTAATAAGCATCTGCAATTCCCAGTCGCGGGCACGATGCTCGTAGTATTCAGTAGCCGATTTCACCGAGATCGCCAGGTCGCCCTGCTCGCCTTCCGGCCTTAGGCGCAGATCGACCCTGAATACCAGGCCATGGGGAGTGCTCTGAGTTATCGTGCGGGTAATGGCGTGGGCCAGACGGACCGCATACTCCTTGTTCGAAACCTGTGACTTGGGTTCAGTCGAGCCGGCGGTCTCGCCGTCGTGACTGTAGAGGAAGAGCAAGTCGATATCTGAACTGTAGTTCAGTTCATTCCCGCCCAGTTTTCCGAGCGAGACTACACTAAACCCGCAGCGCGCGATGCGCCCCTGAGAATCACGGTACTGTGGTTGTCCGTAGCGTTTCTCGAGCTCCTGATCGCAGAAGAAGAGGGCATTGGCGAGAATCACGTCAGACAACGCCGAGATCTCCAGGGTGGTTTCCCCCAAGGTGGAAAGTCCGAGCACATCCTTCAACACGATGCGGAGATAGTTTCGGCGTTTGAAGCGCGCCAATTGTGCCGCCAGCCAGGGATCGGAGTTCGTGGTGGAGAATCGAGCGTAATCCTGCATTAGGTCTTCGAAACTCTTGAGCTTGGCGAAGTGGCGATCCCGCGCGAACTGAACAGGCAAACCCGGATCGGCAAGAAAACTCTCCGCCAGGAAAGCGCTATAGCCGAAGATCGCCACCAGGTAAGTGAGAGCCGACGGATAACGCGGTAAATCAGATAGCACTTCGTGCGTGGCCCCTTGCACATAGCGGTCGAGAAGGTTCAGGGCGCCATCGGGATCCGGCGATTCACCGAGCAGGGAGGCAAGCGGCGTCAACAGTGCAGGAGCCAACCGCTGGCCGACGCGTTCAAGGTTGCCTTCTGCCCTGGTAACATCCTGAAATGGCACGGCCAGCAACTCGGATCTCATGGTCTCCGATTATACCTTGAGATGATACTCAGGCCTCCCGCTGCAATTGCTTCCGCACGCGACTTGTTTCGCAGAGAGATGGGGTCGCGCTGACGCTCGGCTGCTGGCTAAGCCGCGCGATCTCGCATTTTGTGCGGGTTCCGAGCTTAATCCCGGTGCGCCTGCGCCAGGTCAAACCCAGCAGGCGGATTCACCGGACGAATCTCATTTGATTACGAGTGGAAATCGAGGGGCTTCGGTATTAGACTACCCGCTCGGGCGGGGCCACCTCTTGGTAAATGGCATCATCGTAGGAAATGTGCCAATATCTCGTTTGCGATCGCTCGGAGCGGAGCGTCTTATCTCAAGCGGTGAGATTATGTTTTCTGAGCATTCCATTGTTGCCGCGTCTGTTGCCCGGCATTCTGCGATGACCCTTGTGGCTGCGGCCGTCCTCGCCTGTAGCCTGATAACGAACAATGCAGCCGGACAGGCAGGGCAAGACTCATCCGCTGTCGTCGCCCCGGAAATTTCGTCGGTCAAGCCTGCAAGCGTCACGCCGGGAAGCAAGCTCAACGTAAAGATCACTGGCAAACATTTCGCGACCGGCGCTCGAGCCGGGTTTCAGAATCAGGGGATTCATGTAGTTGCGATTCAGGTGAAGTCCTCTGAGATTGAAGTTCGCATCCACGTAGATACTAACGCGGCCGCCGGAGCCACCACTCTGTATGTTGCCAATCCCGATGATAGTGGGGCGGAGGCCGGCTTTGACGTGGCAGCTGGCGCCGTCGTGACTGAAGGCGAAGATCCCTCTGAGGCCCCTGCCAAAAGCAAGCCAGCCGCGTCGGCTGACTCCGCCGGAGCCGCTTCTGGCCAACAGTTTCAAGTGATCAACCTCGGCGAGATCGGAGGTCTGCTCAAGGGGACAGGTACAAAACCTCAGGGCACCCTGAGCATCTCCAAGGGAAAGCTCGCCTACACGGAAGCAGGTCAGCAGGTCTTCTCTGTTTCCAGCGGCGATGTGCGCGAGATCGACGAAAACCAGGTGTTCGGCATCAGCACGGGGACTTTCCACCTGATCCTGAACTCCGGCAAGACCTACAACTTCGCGGCCGCGTCTCTTCGTCCGGCTGACGGACAGTCCATCATCAGCTCGCTACGGCAGGCTCTGAAATAGTCAAACCCGGTTCCTCACACCTTGGACTCCAGAATAGGCGGTCGCGTTGATTTTTCAGGGTACCGGCAAGGTTCGCAATCCCTCTAGCTTACCCAACCATTTTACTTCGGCGCCACGAGATTCTGCATGGAGGTTACCTTGACCGTCTTTGCTTCGGGCGCCACCTGATACTGCAACTTCGCCTTGCGCAGATCGTTGCCGAATAGACACAAATTGCTGCTCTTGCTTCCGCTCACCTTCAGAAATACTCCGGTCCCATCTGCCGCCTTCGAATTGCGTATGGCGGCATCTGAGACGTCGTCAAAGGCCACTGCGGGGTATTCACTGTCCACCCAAGCCTGCCGTCCGGTGAAGTCATCCAACAGGACACCTTGCACGTTTTTGAATTCCAACGCGCTTTGCCACCGGTCGAGAGCGGGCTTATCCCAGTGGATTTCGATGCCCTTCAGCTTCAGATCCGTCGCGTTGGAGATCCTCAGGGCATTGACGGCCACATCATAGGGCGCGGCAGGGTCAGTGGAGAGAAATATCTTGATATTTTCGAGGGTAAGGCCGGCAATCGGGCTTTCGAGGTGGCCGTCAATATTTGAGGACCCTTTGGAGTGCGCGATTACATTGCGGATGGCGATATTACGAATGACGCCTGGAGGCCTTTCCCCTTTCTGGGCGGGTTTGCCTTCCCATTGGTTCTGGGTCAGCATCGCAAAGGTGATAGCTCCGCCTTGGATGCCTTGCACGTGATACCAGTCGAAGCGGCGCAGATTCATGGTCACGTTGGAGATCTGGACATCACTCACAAACCCGCCATCGGAAACCGACATAATGATGCCTTGGCTGCTGTCGGTGATCACGCAATTATCAATCACCACATTCCGCACACCCTTGGCGTTGCCTTCGCTGAATTTGATGGCGGTAGCCGAAGAAGACAGACGGCAGTTGGTGACGGTGATGTTCTCGCAGAGAAGCGCAGGTCCCCAGGCATTATAAGAAATAAAAATGATGCAATCGTCGCCCGTTTCAATCGTGCTGTTAGCGATACGAACGTCCTTGCAGCCGTCCATATCGATGCCGTCGCACCAGATCGCCTCTTCCAGGCTGGTATGAATGTAAACGCCGTCCACGACAACACGCTCGGAAGCGTACATTGCGATGGTCCAGCTCTGGGATCGAAGGAACGACAGCCCGGTGATCCGCACATCTTTGCAGTGTCCCAAATACACCAGGTGCGGATAAACGGTGCGCTGGGGATAGCCTTCCGGGAAGTCCCGCATCAAGGGCTTGCCCAAGGACTTCATCAAGAGTTTTGCAGGCCGGATAAACAAGTCGTGCATGTCATACGGGTCGTCCAAGCGCCATACGTACTTCGCTTGGCCGTCTAGCGTCCCTCTTCCCTCGATTGTGATATTCTCGACCCCCTCGCCATAAAACAGGGCCGCCTGAGAGGGCACGGGTTTACCGTTGAAATCCTCAGGGTCGGTCGAGCCAAACAGCGTCGCCCCAGCCTCAAGATACATTCGGACGTGGCTGCGTAGCATAAGGGTTCCCGACGTGTATTCGCCGGCGGGCACGTACACTTCTCCGCCGCCTACTGCCGCGCAAGCATCAATCGCTTTCTGAATGGCGGGCCGCGCGTCGTCAGGCTTAAAGCCAGTCGCCCCAAAATCCTTAACATTAAAAATTGAGCGGCCGGCGGCGAAAAGCGTTGAGCTGGGACAGATGATTAAGACAAGGAGCACCCCTAGAAAGATTGTTCGACGTCTTGTCAGGCCCATGTGGATCTCCCCAAATAGGAAGTTTGCGGCGGAGGGACGGTGGGCAGAGAGTTGGCAGAGCACCAGGCTGTGACAGGAGGAATGCATTTTGCTGACCTTCAACTCGCATCCTCTGTACGATTCAATCTGAGCTGAGCATTCTCTGTGCGATTTTGCCTTCACCTTGAATGCTACCCCCCGCCGCATATGGAAAATACCACGACTTGTGCGCAGTACGGTCTTATCCTGCAGAGTTTAGGCAAGTCCGATTCGCAATACGCTATCCAGCGAGGAGTCAGCGTGCACGGTGTGAGAAACTTTTGAGTCGCCAACAGAGCCGGCAGCGTCCCAGCACGGTATTGTGAGGCGATTTAACGCAACTGAAGCAAGGAATAGGCGGCTGGAGCGGATGCTCGAACGTTCAGCTGGAGCGCGACGCCCCACCTAGCGGGGGCAGGTCTTAGAGACGACGTTGGTAATTGGACCGTGTTGAGACGGAGCGTGGTGAGGTGCCGGAGGTCACGAAGCGCGAGTACGATCAGCCTTCCAATGTTAAGAGGGAACAAGGGTACTGCCCTTAACCCATTTTCCTTTCCGACATATCTGGCGAGTATACGCGCACTTACGTTAGCCGCGAGGAATCTGCTGGTTTTCTCCCGAACTGCTCCGGGAGAGTGCGGAGGGGCTTGGGCTGATCCAAAGCCCAAGGGATAAGGGTTCCGGAAAAGGCGCCCAACAGCTCGGCGAATCCAATAAGAGGGGTTAGAAATTTTCCCTGGACCCTGCGGGTGGACCGCTGGGACGCTCGCGTTCCGGGCTACACCGAGGTGGATCTGGTGGCCCACTCGGGCAATTCGGGCGAAGGGGAATTGGCCTACAGCTTGAATGTGACCGATGTTTACAGCGGTTGGACCGAGTCGCGGGCGGTTTTGGGGACGTGGCCAGGGCGGGAGTGGCGGCGGCCCTGGAGGAGATCTCCGAGGCCGTGCCCTTTCGCCTCTTGGGGATCGATTCCGACAACGGCACGGAGTTTCTCAATTGGCAGGTGGCCCGCTGGTGCGCCCGGCGTGATATCCAGTTTACCCGCGGACGGCCCTATAAGAAAGACGACAATGCCCACATCGAGCAGAAGAACTGGACGCATGTGCGCAAGCTGATGGGCTGGGCAATGATAGTCCAGACGTTCGACTCGGCAATGGAACAGCACGGCTTTGAGGCCTGGGCTTGATGCCTTCTTTTCGGTTCCCCCTTTCCCATACAACCAAACAACAGCTTGGTCGGTCCTTTGGACCTTGTAGCCTGCTGGAATCGCAGAGTTCTTCCAGCCGTAGAAGCTGATTCCATGCGCAACGGACGACAGTCGAAGTCGTACAGCAATGTTCGGTCCGACGAAGTCAGGAGACCTGTCTGCAGCCTCGCTATCACTGAGTACTCTGACTGAAATAACTTCGAACTTCACGCCGTCGGGCGGTGGTTGCTGTGCGGGCAAGAGTGTGGCTAACATGAGCGTTAGCAGGACTACCAGACAGCTACTGCGGAGGCTGATTGGCTTTGATTCCGTTACGAATTGATTCATCGAGTCCTCGATAGAGCGTCGGATTCTGGAAAAAGTTTTGGAAGCCTTCAAACACGCCCAGTTGCCGCTGAAATGCTGGGTACTCCCCGCCCCCGTTCAGATGGACCTGCTCATGACTCAAGGCTGATCCGCCGTAATAACCAAAGTCTGAGTTGGTCCGCGACATCTGGTAAAACCCACTCTCGGGTTCGGTGCGGACGTAAATGGTCCCACTGAATTGACCTTTCCCTTGAATAACGAATGCCTGGGCGCCAAGGAGCTTCTGCATACCCTCGGCTGTTGTATGGCCTGCGAAGTCATTTTGGGTGTCTGTCGTCAGAGTAAAGTTTGATAGTTGCAGGCCATTGCGCTCACCGGTCTTATCCAAATCAGCCAAGAGATTCCCGACGACGTGGTTGCCCTCCTGCTCTGGATTGAGAGTGTTCCTTTCCTTCTCTAGGGCATCCTTCTGATCTTTCGTGAGGTCTTTATTCTTCAACTGCTGTCCGATTTCCTTATTGCGCTTTTTGATTTCGTCGTCGGTGTGTTGACCTAGCTGAACTAGTTCTTCGCCTGTCGGATCGACAAACGCAAGAGGGTTATTGCGCACGTAGGCATACTTGTTTAGGGTTTGAGGGTCTACGCGGCGCCCTCCCACTGGTCAGGCGTCATAAACCGCCCAAGGTTGTTTCCGCCGCCAAAATATCTCGCTCCGAAGTTATCCAGCCCGGATTCGTAATCGCGTTCTTCGCCGGTGAAATGAGTCACTCGCCGCACGAGGCAAGGGTGTCAGAACTGGTAATGCGATATTCCATCGCATCGAGACTAGCCACCTTAAAATTCCGATCATTCAGAACACCGCGAAAATCGAACGAAGCCGTCGGCCCAAGATAGATCCCGACGATACCCTTAGAATCGGTACAGTGGAACATGTAATGCGGGGCGGCGTCGAAAACCATCCACAGGTTGCCGTGCAGTGCTGGTATGACTTTTGGACGAAACCTGAGGCGCTTATAATCCCCGAACGCGGCTTCGCTGCACTTTCGAAAATAGGCGAACGCAAATCCACTGTGCTCGGTTAGGCACACTTGGAATTTGTCGCTACAATCTTGGAGCCCCATACTTCGTGAGCGTGGAGTGTCGAGAGTTCCAGTCCGTGTATCCAGTTTGATCACATCTCCATTCGATGCCGCAAATGTAGCGTGGAAACCCGCGTGGTCCGACGAATCCGACTGCGCCATCGCTGCCGAAAGCAGCGTCACAAACAGAATGAGCCCTTGTATACTACGCGTCATTGGCAGCCTCCTGGTATAGAGCAGTCGAATGGAGCGCCAACAGCATGTGACATTCGGCGACCCGCGGAGGTCGTACCTTGCTGACGGGGCCATGAAAGCGTGGGTGTTACCGGATATTGGTTGGTCAACGCCTCTCCAAAGTGGGTTTCATGGGCTAGTTCATGAAATGTCAAACTATTCAGGCCGACGTCCGGAGCCTCGTTGCGGGCAGACGCGGCGTTAGCATAAGCCGAGACTGCTCCAGGAGTAAGCTGACTACGACCTGAGAATGAATCTCCATTCCAGGTGCCAGTTGTCCCGCCGTCGGCCCCGCCGTTATTGAAACTCTTGTTCGTCACTTCAAAAGATGTCCCGTTCCAAACGGCCTCGATCTCCTTGCCTGTCATGGACCCAATGACCTTGCCGTTCGAGTCTTTGATATTGAACTTGTCCTTGTCATTCAAAGCGTTAACAGCCTTGTCATACTTGTTCAATACGCCTTCCAGTTGCTTGCCAGCTTTTGCGCCTGTCTGTCCTGTCGCAGCATCCACATTCACTTTACAAGTCCCGTCTTTGTAGTGATCGGCGCAGTGCCCATCCACGTCGGCGCGGCTCAGCGGATTGTTGCTTACGTATGCGTACAGATTCAACGTCTGTGGATCACCGAACACTGTGTAGGGCACCGTCGTAGGCTTAGCAGCCCAATCTGGAGTCATAAACCGTCCTAGGCTCGATGCATCGTACCGCGCCCCGAAGTTGTCCAGGCCGCTCTCGCTATCCCGTTCTTTGCCGGTAAAGTGCATCGGGCTGATGTCGGGCGGATTGCAAGCCAAGTTCATTCCGTATGGGGTATCCGTGCACCATTGGACGCGGGCCCCGCTGGAATCCGTTCGCGCACGCTCTGTCCCCAACCAGTCCGCATGGTTCCAGAACAGGCCGCTGCTGTTGTTCGTTGCCACGTGCCGGTCGCCGGCGTAGAACTCGGTCCGCAGCACGGTGCCTGTCCCGTCGTGCACAGAAATCACATGCCCCTGCGGGTCATAAACATATTCCTCCAGCGTGTTCCCTTGTTGCTTCCCTACTCGCCGCCCTTGCGGATCGTAGAAATAGCGTGTCGCCGTGGCCGAGGTCGAGGTGCAGAGTGCATCCTGTCCCAGAACACAAGTGATCCGGTTTTCAGCATCGTAGACATACCCATGTGACCCGTCGGCAGTGAGGTTCCCCGGCCCCCCAACCATCCCGTCGTCGTAGACATGGACACCATCTTCCGAAATCCGATTGTTGGTGGGATTGAAAGTCAAGCCCAGGGGTGTGCAGTGGGGAGTGCCAGGGTTGGTGCAGATCATGTTGCCATACCGGTCTGGATTATACGTGAAAGTCTGCCCTGTCGTAACCGCCTTGTGCAGCCGGTTCAATTTGTCGTAGATGTACGTCCAGTTGCCATTTACGCTGTCGTTGGCGGTGAGCAGGTTGCCGTTGCCAGCGTAGCAGGTATAGCGCGGAGTTTCGCTTCTTAGAAACTCCGCGGCTCTTCGGCAATATGTCGGTCCTAATCAGAGGCCCGACTCGATCCCGACACAAAGCCGCGGAGTTTGAAAAACGCAAAGTCCGCGCTACGCTCGCTAAGGGAGGTGTTCATGGCCGAGCCTCCTCCCAGCGCTGTTGCAGCCGTTGCATGGCCTCGCGCATAAGCTCAGGCGAGCCTTCCAAATACCACTGCGTGTCGGCGACGTGTACATGGCCGAGGTAGGCGGACAACACGGGCAGTCGCCGCTCGGGATCCTGACCGGAGCGGTACCATTGAAGCAGGGTGTTGGTCGCGAAACGGTGGCGCATATCGTGCAGACGAGGGCCATGACGGTCAGAGGCGCCCCGCAGGCCGATCTGCCGAGACAAAGCATAGAAAGTTCGATGAATCTCTCCAGCATCCAAACGATTGCCCTGGCTGGAGACGAACACAGAGGGGGACACCGTTCGTCCTGCCCAATGGCGCTGACGTCGGGCGAGGTAGTCGGCCAGCACCGAGCAGGTCGAGGCGTGTAAAGGCACCAGGCGAGTTTTGCCGAATTTGGTGCCGCGGATGGTCAACACGGCAGCCTTCAAATCGACATCTTGCAGCTCCAGATTGCGTGCTTCGCCGAGCCGCAGACCGGCCACGCTGAGCAGTCCGAATAGACAGTGAAAGACCCACGGTTGCAGCTTGCCGCGTTCATCGCGATGGGGTATTTTGAGAGCGACGCGCAATAAGCTGCGGATCTCTTCCTCGGAGTACAGATAAGGTCGCGCCCGCGTCGGTTGGAAGGGTAACAAGCCCAGCGGGGGAATCTGCGTGCGCGGATCTGTGGCACTGCGATAACGTGCGAAGGCGCGTACGAAACTCAGCCGTTGCGCCCAGTGGGCCGGTTGCACGTTGGCTGGTTGCTGGGCCCAAGCCAACGCCAACGCCTGAGTGATGCAGGAAGCGTGGTGCTGCTCCAAAAATCTGACGAAATCGCTCAGCCCTTTGCCGGTCTCGCGCAGCTTGAATCCTAAGCCACGACGCATCTCTAAGTACTCCCGAACAGCTTGCCGAAGGGTGTTCATCGCCCACCTCCCGGCCAAGGCAGAGCCAGCGTGCGCAGGGCATCGAGGTCCACCTTGGCGTAAATTTTGGTGGTCCCGGGGCTGCGGTGACCCAACAACTCGCCGATCTCACCGAGCGAGGCGCCTTGACGCAACATTTCGGTGGCCAGCCCATGGCGAAATTGATGTGCTCCGTAAGTGGGAGCGTCAACACCGGCACGCTGCAGGCGGTGCCGAACCAATGATGCAATAGCAGCGGGACCTCGAAAGCCGCAGCGGGGAGCTCTCGTCCGCAAGAATACACGTCGATGGGAAGATTGCGGCCGTCCACGCCGCAAATAGGAGGCGATCGCTTGCCCAACGTCTGGAGGCAAGGGCAAGTCGCTACGGGGGCCACTCTTGCCACGCACGCTCAACTGGCCTAGGTTCCAGTCCAGGTCATCGAGCTCGAGAAACACTACTTCCGATAGCAGCAGCGCAGTGTGCCCAGGCGATGATTCACGGTCTGCGACCGGGGCTGAGGATCCTGCTCGACTTGATGACGGACATAGTCGGCGAGGGTGGACTCGGTGATTTGGGCGAGTGGCTGGTGTTGCGGTTCGAACCAGCGGACGAAGTTGAGCAGGTCGTAGGCGTAGATGCGCAGCGAACGCAGGGAAAGTTGGCGGAGGCGCTGACCGTCTAGGAAGGCATTCGCCCATTCGACCTCTCCTCCTTCTTGTCGCACACACGGTAGGGGGAGGCACTGGCGGGCACCATAGACTGATGAATGACAGAGAAGTTCATGTACGCCTCCAGCCCCACTGCTCCAGCAACTGCTTGACACTCTCCAGATCCGCAGCCGCGTGGGACCACACGGTTCGGCGTAGGGCGGGGGAGAAGAACTCGAAGGCAAAGCTTGGTCGGGCAGCGGCGGAGAACCCTGATGTGCTTTCCTGGGAGGGCTGATGGGCAGGTCCAGCACTTGGTAAATACCGCCTTCATAGGCAATCAGGTCTCGTGCCACGAGCTCCTTGCGGGCTCTGTCCAGTTCATGAGGAAAACGAATGTCAAGCATTTCGGCCTGGCGTGCGTCGGAGTAAAAGCTGACGCCGTCCTGATTAGAGACCGCGACCAACACGAAATAAAACAGCTTCTCCAAGCGGGTTAAGCCTTGATCGAATCCCTCGCGCAGGAAGCGATGATCGATCCAGCTGAAAGAACCGCGAATGGAACGTCGGCGATCGGGTCGGGGTGGTTGAGGTCGGAACTTCGGCATGTTCATCCCCTCGGCAGGTTCAACGTAGGGGTGGAGGGTTGCGAAAAGCCATCGAGTCTTGTGGAACTTACCCTGGCAAGTTACGGCATACTTTCCCGCAACGATCAGATATATCGAGGTTTACGAAGATATCGCGGCTTGTGGAACTTACACCGGCAATGCGGATGGAAGCCTTTTCGGATTCGATAGTTACGTGCAGATCAGGGCTTGTGGGAACTTACAGGCACCGATCTGAGTGGCTGGCGCCTTTTTCGCAAGAAAGCCGCGTTGCGCCGCACGTAGTCAGGATGTTGCTGACGGTAGCGCCGCCTGTAGTCGGAGCGCGTTCCATACTTTTCCTTTTGCTGCGGATAAACACCGCGAAAATAATCCGGGTTCTCCGTTCGCCATTGCTGATCGGATTTCCGCTTTTGCTGGCGGCGGCAGTCCGGTTGACCACAGGTCGTCTGTCGTTGTTTGAGTCGTGGATGAGGATGAAACCAGCGACGACAGAAAGGACATTTTCGGCTGGGGAGCATACATTTCTCCTCCCGTGAACATCTTGAGGAGAAAACAAATCGAGGACGGGAGAAGAAGAGAGAAGCAAAAGGGAAAGGCCTTATCGAAACTGATGAGAAAGAAGGGAAGGAAAATCAGAAGCCAGGAAAAACAAGTGTAACGAAGAACAGGTCGTTTTTCCCGAATATTGGCCGGTTAACTGCAAATACCACGTTGTGTTTGTGCCCAAACGGCGACGCAAGGCGGTGTTTGGCAAGCTGCGCCGGCAGTTAGGGGAAGTCTTCCATGCTTTGGCCCGTCAGAAAAAGAATGCCAGATTCTGGAAGGGCATCTGATGCCCGACCACGTGCACATGTGTATTGCGATTCCCCCGAAGCACCCTGGGGCCAGAGCAAGCCGCACAGCTAGCGCATTTGCACCAGCCGGCCTTACTTCTAGAAACGTGACCGTGGATTCGACGTGGCAGTCCACTTTGACCACAGCAGTCCGCCCCTGTAAAATACGAGCATCTCCGGGTTTGATGGTCACTCTTGGTGAACACGCCGCCAAGGTAGCCGTTACATCGATGCCAGTAAACGACGGCCGTTTAGCGAAAGGGAATGAGGCATATTTGCCGTTGTACCAACCTCGCGGCCTCAACCCGAATCTGTTGCCATCGGCGACAACATAACCGGCCACGTCATTTTGTTCGAGCATGCCAACTTCCGCGGGAGCGCACCGCCACGTCTTCAACGCCGAGCAGAACCTCAACGCCGACGACGATGACGACTTCAGCGACAGTGTGTCGTCGATTGTGATGATCAGCGGCAACTGGCAATTCTTCCGCAACTGGAACTTCGACGACGACTATCCGTCGATCCTCTCTAGGCCGTTACAGGGGTCTAGCCCGGCATGTGCGGTTCGGGGTGATAATTGCCAAGATCTGAGACGGCGTCTGGGCGCGGCTCGCAACAACCGGCGGCCAGCCGATAATCCTCTGCGTTTCCCATCCAGCATCGCGAAGGGCCTCACTTGCATCCTTACTGATGGGGAGCGAAGTGAAAAATCATGGCGCGTGTGTTCATTACAGGTTCTTCCGATGGACTGGGCCGAATGGCCGCACAGCTCCTTTTCGAGCAAGGACACACAGTAGTTCTACACCCGCGCAACGAGCGACGAGGACAGGAAGCGTTATCCGCCGTCCCTGGGGCGGAAACCGTTGTCATAGGCGATCTGACGAGTATCGGCCCAGACTCGCAGCGTGGCCGATCAGGTTAATCGGCTCGGCTCCTTCGACGGAGTAATTCACAATGCGGGCATCGGCTATCGCGAGCCCAGGCGCATCGCAACCGAAGACGGGTTGCCCCATGTGTTCGCCGTCAACACGCTCGCACCGTACATCCTGACCGCACTTATCCAGAGACCAAAGCGCCTCGTCTACCTGAGTTCCGGCCTTCACCAAAGTGGTGATGCAAGTCTGAAGGATCTTGCGTGGCAGCATCGCTCATTGGCTGGGACAGGAGGCATATTCTGATTCCAAGTTGCATGACGTGCTCCTGGCTTTCGCCGTCGCACGCCGCTGGCCGGATGTTCTCTCCAACGCTGTCGAGCCCGGTTGGGTCCCGACCAAGATGGGAGGGCCGGGAGCGCCGGATAACCTGGATGCTGCGCACCGCACTCAGGTATTGGCTCGTAGCAAGCGATGAGCCTGCGGCAATGGTCACAGGCGAGTATTTCTATCACCGGCGGCCCCGCACACCGAATCCGGCGTCCCGCGATACGGAACGGCAGGAAAAGCTACTCGAAGCCTGCAAGCGCTTCTCCGGAGCGGATCTGTCTACTGGCTAGTCTGCCGGCTATTCCTGTGGACCCTAACCTGCCCCAAGCTGCGCTGACCTGGGCTGCACCTCACAAATGGTGTTATCAGCAGCCAACTCACTTATTTCCCTCCCGCCATAGCTTTTGGTTGTCCTTCTTCCCGGCGGTTTCGGCAAAACCGTCCAAGAGGCTTCGGATAGACGAGATCGCACGCAAGGCTACCATCCTGGTGAACGCACCGCGACTTATCCTTCGGCAGTGACCGTTTCATGAGTGATGCGGCCAGAGTGAGCGCGGTTCTTGCGTTTCAGCAAGCGAATGAAGAGCCTTGTAGAAATTCGGCGTCTTGAATCTTAATTAAAGAGTGAATTCAACCTCTTGAAGTGCAATCAAACGGACCGGTCCTAGCAATCCTCCGGGGAGGAGGTGTTCGGCTCCGTACTCTCGCACGTTGGTGTCATACCATTCTCGACGCTCGTTATAGTTGCCATACTTCTCAACGACTTTTTCAACCCACTCCGGTTTCTTCATTCCTGCTACTGCATTAATCAGGCGATTGCTTATTCGCACTTCGAGGAAATTCCTCCCAGGCGCAGTCCACCGGCTTACATCGTGCTGATGAGGGCGCTTCCAGGTCACTCCCGCCGCATGGCCGTTGACAAAGACCTTGGAAGCGTCGTCCACGACGCCTAAATCAAGGACGAGCTTTCGGCCCTTAAGCAGATAGTTGGCAGGTAATTCGAACTCCAGTTCGTAACGTGCCGTGCCGGAGAAGTGCCGGGTATCATCGCTATCGATCCAGGACTGGAGTAGAGGCATCTGTTTCACGAGCTTGGGGAAGTTGAGCGCTTCAAAGGTAACCCGCCAGTCACCAGTAATCTCCAGAGGCGCAGGCAAATCCTCGATTTCAATCTGCTGCCTTTTTGCTTCCTCGCCGGGAGCTGACGTGAGGATATAAAAGATCCCGCTGTCTCTCATCTGACAGATAACCTTCTGTCCCTTCGATTCGATCTCGACAGCATTCGTCTCGACGACGTGGCGAGGTTCTTCCGCCTCACGAAAGACGTAAAAAACCGATTCATTGGGGTTCAAGCGAAGCGGAATCCGGACACCCTGCTTCTCGAGTGAATAGACCGGCGCGGGACGGCACTCGCCTGTCTCCGTATTCCAGATATCGGGAATCTTCCTACCTACCCGAAACGTGGCGGCATTTTCCTGCGCGGTCATCGAGTTGTTGGCCACGAAGTAGACGTCGGCATCCCCAAGGCGCCGATGCAAGTGCAGGAGTGACTCGGAGGGTTCCGCCAGTTCAAAATCCGGCGGCATGATGGTCCGAAGAATTCTGGGCAAATCGGAAAGCGAACGCATAAAGATGGCTTCACCCGCGCCCACTGGACGCCGCCTTAGCCCTTCCTTCTGATCGACCTCGCCGAACACCTCGTGCACCATGGTTCGAACCTGCTGGTCGTGCTCAGAGTACTTGTCGAACCCCGTGGCCAACTCCGGGAGCCGCCCGATGGCGACCACGATGCCACCCATCCGGCAGAATTCCCCTATGCGCTCAAGGGTGCGTACGGGAACGTAAGTAATATTCGGAAGCACCAGGATCGAGTGGGCCATTTCACCGATCAGCAGCTTCCCGCTAGCAAGTTTGCTGCGCTCAACGAGGACTTGATCGTTCACAAAATTGAAGTCGTAACCGCTGTGCACGATCAGCGGGGCGAGGTCGCCCCACGGGATGGTCGCATCAGGAGACCAGAAAAGCTCGTGTGGGACCGTGGCCTTGCACCAAGCATCCCGAATGGGTGAGAGCACGGCCAGGTCGCCCACAAAATGCCCCTGTGCAAGAAGCGAGCAGCAGCGGCCGATATAGGAGGTGAACTGGTTGTAATACTGCCACCAGGGCTCGGTGTGGCGGATCACCGCCGAGGCGTACATCTCAATGAAAGGCTCCGTCTTTTCATCCGGATCGTTGTAACTATACCCGTGATTCACAATTTGCTGATAGCCATCGCGCAGGGAAGGGTCGAGAACCGATTTCATCAGCTCGAGGTTCGAGGTGTAGCGATACGACCCGGGATAGCCCGGCGCAGCAATGAACGTGAAGCTTTCTGCTGACACCATCGGTCGCCCGTAAATGTGCGCAGCGCTACTGGCGTGCTTCCGGTGTACGGAGATTTGCGGTTCCCCGGTGGTCACCTGCTCTCCTTCCGGAATGCTGTTCACTCCGTAACCTTCCAGAAGCTCCGCCACGCTGCCGTGGGATTGGACTCGCGACATCAGGTGGTTCTCTTCGCACCACTCGCGCAGGGGCACAAAGAAATTGTCGATGATAAGTTCAGACAATACTTGAATGAAGTCGTGACGGATGCGCGGCGTCTTATCCCCCACGTTGAACCACATCGCCGGGAGGTGAGGCTGGATGTCGTAGCCCTGACGCTTCTCGAACTCCTCCAGGAAATCATCAGTCCAGTAAAGGGTGTGCTGGGGCAGGTGGATTTCGAAGCTGTCGCAAAAAACGGCACGCACCGTCTTCCCAAATTCCTCGCCAATCGCTTTCTTGAAGGCGCCGCCGCAGACGTCCAGGTGTCGGTCTAACGCTCTCCGCGAAAAGTGATTGAGCACATACCCTTCATTGCCCAGAGCGGCTGTGCGCACAGCCTGTCGCGTGGGTATTTGTTTGAGGGAGATGATCTTCCATCGGCCGGCGGGCGCCCTCCAGCCAATCGGGGGCCGGACCACCGCCCAGAAGTTGGGATCGGTATAGCGAAGGAAAGGCCGCAGGTCCAGAAGCGTGCCCGAGTCCAGCACCTCGTCAGAGCCGAGGGTTTGGGCGGCGAAGAGGCCGATGAGTTTCTCATGTTCACCCAGTTCACCCGGAATTCTCGCGCCGTAGTCACTCGACGCATCCTCCATAGTCATCTTGATGCACTGCGACCCAAGCTCAAGGGGAATCCAGGGGCCGCCGTACGGCCAGCCTGTACCTAAGGTGAAGTCCACGCGCAGGCCGAGTTCCTTGGCTTTTTTTACCGTGAATGTAACGAGTTGCGCCCAACGGTCAGAGAGGAAGGGGAAATTACCCTCCAACTCCAGCGGGGTCATCCATTGCATTTCCACGCCGCCCAGGCCTTGCTTGTGCATCTGCTCCAACTCGTAGGTGATGCCCCGTTCCGTGGCATTGGGGCCGAACCACCACCAACGGGTCCAATTGTGGGAATCGCTCCCGGGCTGCGAGAAAGCCAATTTGAGTGATTCGTACGCGCTTTCAGAGGATGCTCCACCGGTGATGCCTAACACCCTGCCGGGTCGCGGGAGGATTTCTTTAGCCGACGCCTGGTCGAGCAAGGCTCCGGATGCCATGGCAAGGGAGTTCTTCAGGAAATTTCGTCGATACATCGCTAATCTCCTCGCAGTCGGGTTGAAGCCACAAACGGCAGCGAATCGTCTCTGCAATTCGTCATGCCCATTGGCGAGGAGGTTATAACTCAGCCTCTCTGCGTTTGCAAATGTTTCTGCTGGTTTCTTACGGCGGAGGTCTTGTGCATGCTGGGTGTACTGACCGCAGTGATGGACATATTCGCCCGCGTTCTCGGATAGAGGGTGAGGGGAAGCCGTGTTACCCAGACTTGAAAATCTGACTTACCTGCTCGCCGCGCTTGCGGCCCTCCTCGTTGAAGCACCCTTTATATATTGTATCCGGCTGTACCCGGCAACCAACCCGACCCGCTCCTGGGCTTACACCGCCTCATGGTCAAGCCCCGACGCTCCCCCAATGCTGGCTCGCCACAGTCGTTATTGCCATGTTCTATTATCTCTGGCGCCTGGCCGAGGCCGATGCGCAGAAGGCGACAGAGAGCCGGCGGACCTTCCTGAGAATCTGGCACTGGTTCCTGGCGCTCGCTTCAACCCATGGCCTGGACCGCGATCTCAACCACGTCCGGCTGGTGCGCCTGTGAGAGCCGCCCCTGCCGACCGCCCCGCACACCCGCCGCTCCTCGAGAGCCTGGAGATTCTCATTGCCGGTCTTCTCCTTCTGGCAGGCTGGTTCGTCTGGCACGTCGCCCGCACCCGCTATTACTACACCGACCGTCAGATCGAAGAGCACGCCCGCTTCAATGGCGTGGGCGGTTTCGATCCGAACCATCCTTCGCGCCTGATCGGCCGCGTGTTCGAGTGCGCGGAGCCTTGCGTCTGGCAGGGACAAAACAAAATCCTCTTCGAACGCCTGCTGCGAGCGCGCGAGCGACCTGACTACTTTCTGGTGGTGGCGAGACCGGACGACATTGGACAGGTGGACCTCACCTCCCGGTGGAGGTCGGATACGGTTCTGGTGCTTTCCTTCAGTGAGTGCCGCGAGGAGCAAGAGACCATGCTGCTGATGCCGGCGTACTCGTGGATACGGAGCAGCCTGGGAATGTTTTGGCTGGAGCCACGGCCCGAGAAGCCGTGGACGGCGGTGTTGCGCCTGGCCCCGGGAAGCTGACAGGCTGAGAGGAGTGGTCATGCGGTTCAAGAAGGGCAGCCTCGAACTGAGTTACGGACAGGACTACCCGTTGCTGCGGCAGGTGATGCACTGCCGGTTTGTGACGCACGACCAGATCTACGACTTCCTGCGGCTGGGCTGTCACGAGATGAACCGGCAGTCGTTCAACTGGAGGATCCGGAGGCTCGCCGCTCACGACCTGGTGTTACGGCATCATCTGCCGGCGGTGGCGAGCGGCTTCATCTACTCGATCGCTCCCGTCGGCGCCTTGCGACTGTAAGGCATGGGGGAGCACTATTCCGGACCTGTCAGCGGGCTGGGGAAGAAGATCGATGAAGCTATCTGCTTTCACTGGGTGGAGTTGAACGACGTGCACCTGGCTCTGGCTCGCCGCCACCTGGTGGAGGAGTGGATCTCCGAAGTCGAGATCCGATCCCGGAACGAGCTGACCAATTCCGGATATGCCAAGGACTACGACGCGGTCGTCTCGGTGCGGGTCGGGTACAAGAGCCGCCGCTTTGCCCTGAAGTACGAACGGTCGCCCAAGGCGCTGCGCGAGTACAGCCGGATCGAGCGTGAGATCGAAGCCGAGAATCAGGTCGAGGTGTTCCTGTATCTCATGCCCAACGACCACCTGCTGGAGTTTGTTGGCCAGTGCTTCGCCCAAACCCGGCGGCGGTTGTACCTGGGTCTGGCCCAGCAGTTCACCGAGTTGGGGCTTGACGCCCCGGTGGTGGAAGCCTCGACAGGGCGGAAATTGGCCTTCCGGAAGGCTCTTTGACTCTTCCATTGCTTCTCCTTTGCTTTTCCGAATGCACTGTAACCCCCTATATAATCTGTGACTTACGTTTTGACTACCCTATACGGACGTGTCGTTTTTTGCCAAAAACGACACGTCCTCGGTACGAGCGGTGCGCAGGATTGCGGGCAAGGTTGCAGCGAGGTTGGCGGCGGCCTGTGCACACGGTGACCCGAGGTTTGCACACGGTAGTCGTTGGCGTGGTGCACTGGTGGTGGCGAGAGTTGCACAGCTTCGCGCATGGTGTGCACGGTCCCCTCTGATCGATGTTGCACTCGGTTCATCAGACAGCGACAGTTGTGCATTACCCTGGCGTCATGGTGTGCGGCATGATTGCGCGCGTTCCGATGTTCGCCGTTCGCATCGTGCGCGGTCTGTTGGTGTGCCTGGTTGATCTTCGTCCGAGGACCTGGCGAGGCTTGCGCAGCTTTGTGCGCTGAGTGCACGGACCCCGCCTGACCGCGGTGCATTCGGTTTTGCAGACAGTAACAGTGGTGCATCACCCTGGCGACATTGTGCGGAACGATTGCCCGCACGCCATGTCGGCACTCGCGCCATGCGTGGCGTGGTTGATGGTTGCCCGGTTGACCTTCGTCCTGGAAGCCGGCGAGGCTTGCGCAGCCTTGCGCACGGAGAACGCGCACCCCGGCCTGACCGCGGCTGGATTCGTTTTGGCAGACAGTGAAAGTTGTCCGTCACCCGGCGGCGTAGTGTGCGGAAGGATTGCACGGCGTGATGTCGCCGCTCGCACGGTGCGTGGCGTGGTGGTGTGCTTGGCTGACATTCGTCCGATGGTCTGGTTGCGCCGTTACGGCCGGACGTGTCCTGCCTCCAGTCGTCGCCGGTCACGTCTCTGGTTGCACGTTAGGACGTGGGGATTCTCGCGCCAGACACCTGCCTCCGTTCAGACACCGAAAGTCAGGACCAGCAACTCACAACTTCTTTTCAGGCGCAGCAAACGCACGCGAAAGAGTCACAAACGCAGAGATGAGCGAGTTGGTCTGCGCCGGCTGGCTGGTCAGCGCCTTCACAAAGGCCATATGAGGTTCACGTCAGGAGCGTGCAGCCTGGAACAGCGCTGGCTTGGCTGGGTTCGCGTCTGATTGCTCGTGTCAGGGGTTTCACCCGAGTGCCGCTTGGAAGTTCGAGCGTTAAGGCCACCGAGGACAGCCTACCAGGGATCGACTGGAGCGAATGCAAACGGCGTGAGATGGTCGTGGGAACGCAATGCAATTCTGAACCCCGCAAGTTCCGTACAACCCCACGTGCGGTTTCTGGCTAGTTGATTCGGCGTCGGATATTTGGCGGAGAGTGTGGAAGACCGATTACTGAATGCAAAGGAGTTGGCGGCAAGGCTTGGACCTCGACAACAAGGTCATCTACATCCGGCTCGCTCTCTACAACTATCAAGAGCACGAACCGAAAGGGCACCGGCAGAAGCATCCGATCCCACTCACGGACGCGGAGGTACGGTGGCTCAAGAACTACCGTAAACGGACACCCGAAGCAACGGGTGAAGATTGGGTCTTCCCGTTACCAACCTGGAACGATCGGCGCACGCCCCGGCCGGAACTCCAGGTTAATGGCCAGTATCCGCTCGATGAACAGCACGCTCTACGCTGCGGGCTGGCAAAGGTCGAGAGTCAGGTGGGTTGCAAACTGGGATGGCATCTCCTTCGTCACTGGGCCGAGACCTTTTGGTACTACGAAGGCGTTCCGCTCAAGGTGATCCAAGCGCGACTTGGCATGGGGATATCCGCACAACCCCTGACGTGGTATATCGAGTGCGTTCCCGCGGAAGAGCTACGAGGAGCGGAGACTGCTTCGTATCTCGTCCAGCAGCTACTCAGGCAGTCAGTTCCTGGGGGTCAAATCCCCGGACTGTCCTCGCAGGTGTCGTCGTAAACGTTGACAAGGGACAGCGATTGAGGATAAGTTATTGAAACAACAGCCGCGGAGAGGTGGCCGAGTGGCTTAAGGCGGCGGTTTGCTAAACCGTTGTACGGTCAAAAGCTGTACCCAGGGTTCGAATCCCTGCCTCTCCGCCAGGTTCCACAATCCCGATCGCTTACCAATTATTGAATCGCGGCAGCCTTGGCGGACAGTTGACCGTCTAGTGTCCCGATCGTGTCCGATTGCATTCGGCTCGATTCTTCGATCCGGTTTTCGATCTTCGCCATCGCATGCCGAACGCCGGCAGCCGCAGTCTTGATGTAGTGGTAGTCACTACGTTGCGTATTTGGCGAGATTAGCGCTCGTCGAATGGGACCGTATGTTCAGACTGTAGTTCCAGGCCGGCGGGTGTGGTCTTGTAGATGGCCTCGAATCTCGGGGGCGTTCGCTTGTGGGCGGTGTCCTCGACAAAATCCTTTAGCTTCACATAACGCACCTGTACCCAGTTGGTTCCCACGTTGATGCGCGCGTCGTAGAGGTCCTGAATCTGCCACAGGCTTTGGAGCGACTTGCCGTCAAACTGGTAGAGAACAGCGCCAGTGCGCGGCTGGCTGAGGCCCAGCCGCTTGCCATAAGCAACGAACCAGAAATCGCCGGAGGCGGGCTGGTCGAGGAAGGCGTAGGATATGTCGTAGTGCGGCAGATAATGGGTTAGCGCCACCTGCTGGTAACTGCCGCCAACAGGCCGGTAGAGAGCGATGGTATTGACGCGGTACTGGTCGGTCCAGCCCAGCGTCCAACCAACGCCGATGAGGGGTGCGCCCTTCCAGGTGACCGCGAAGGTCTTTGGCCACGAATAGAGCGGATAGTGCAGCAGACCAAAGTCGGCTTCGAGTTCGCGCCGTACCATCACGTCGGCCGAGAGGCCGGAATCCGGCAGGCTATTCTTGGGGAGATTTGCGTCTATCCAATCGCCGATGTGGCTCGAGCACCAGCTTATCGATCTCAGCGGTGATGGGCTCCGAATCGTCGATCATTACCCCGTAGAGCTTTTGGGCGAGGTAATTCACGCGGCCCGGCAGATCGGTGGGCGGCCCGGCGGGCCGCTTCTTCTTGGCCGTCAGCGTCGCGGGGTTCACGAGCGTTGGGAGAGCGAGAAGGGCCAGCAAGAGGATCTTGTTCGAGAGCAGCCAACGCATAAGGATCCGGCAATGAGTGACCGAGCGACCGCAGGGGATTGGCGGGGCCGGTCTCAGTTGTCACTGCTCTTATACTATTTACCGGAGTCCTTGGGGAAGTCAATGACGCACATCAAGCCCAGCTTCTCATGATTGCCGCAGGCCACATCCATGGCGCGAAAACGCCGGGCCAAGGACGCCCCGGTGATGCGGCCGGCTCGGCTGCCCGTCGTCGATGAGAAATGCCGCATCACGTCGGGCGAATCCAGATAGCCGGCGCACATGACTTCGCCCTCCAGTGCTACCTTGGAATCGTAGCGCAGGATTCGATCCAGAGGATTGCTGCCATCCGTGCCGATATGCGAGAGGTGGGCGAAGCGGGTCTGGTCCTCCAGGTGATTCCCTGGCGTGCCCGGGACTGCGAGATTTGCGAAGGCTAGATCCAGGTTCGCCGGGCCGTACCGGGACTCGACCCTGACCAGGTTCAACGACGAAACTGAAGAGGCCGATCCACGGGCAAAGAGATCGGGGCGTAGCAAGGAGAGATCAGCGTTTGTCACCTACTAGCCTGGCCCGAATTTCACATGAGGCAGAACGGGGCGGGCTCAGCGGCAGTAGATCCAAAGCCCGGTCGGAGAGAGACCGGGCTTGACTCTGCTGAGGCTAGCTGCAGTCGGCTTAGATCCTCTCTCCGGCCAGGCACTGTTTAATCAGATCCTCGATGACCGGCCACGGGATATAAATCTTCAGTCCGACTCGGATCGAATGAATTTTGCCGCTTGTCAGCCAACGATAAAAGGTGGCTCGCGAGACGGCCCCGCCGGTCCTCGCATTCAGGATCCGCCACGCGTTCTGGGGTACAAGCATGGGCATTCCCCCGGCCATCGGTCGCGACCCCGGACCGGCAGCGTCGCTCGTCGCCCTTTCGGGCAAGTTCGCAGTCATGGTGTGGACCTCCTTGCCTGTGAGTAGAACTTGCGCTACGCTGCACCTTCCAGGAAATTCTCCCGGAGTTTCGAGAGACGCCGCTTGTCGTCAGGACGGGGTTCGTCCTCCCCTTCAACTACACCGAACTTGGCGCGGTCGAGAAGCAGCATGGATGGCTGGCAGGAACGGAAGAGCGCCGGTTCGCGATCCTGCCGGCAATGTTGGCGGCACTGGCGAGATTCTGGCCACGCTGCTGGAAACACACATCCTTTCTCGGAGCATTGCGGAATCGAGGCGTAAAGTGAAGAACGTTCCGGCTTCTTCGCCGGAGGAATATGAAGGGCGCCGTTGCGGACCTCAATTAAGGCTGGAATCGGCAGCGACTGCGATGACTGTCCTGGTTTGGAAATAGATGGCGTAGGCTCGGACACCGCTGGAATCCGCAGCAATCCGAGATAGTCTGATGTTCCTGTCATGAGTGACTCCTTGTGTTTGATCGTTTCTGGAGCAACTTGCAGTGCAAGTTGCTCCGAACGCCGCCGGCGGCTGGGCGACTAGGCGCCTGCCTCTGGCAGGGTGGCCTCGCGCTTACACCTGCCCGCCAACTGGAACTGCACCAGTCGTTTCCGGGAGGTAATGAGCTCAATGGAGGCATGATAGGGAAGAAACCTTGCAGACTGGAACACCGACGGTGATAAACTAGCGCGCCAGCACATTCCGGCTTGGCTGGAGCCGGAATGTCAGGTCGCGATCCTGATTGCATTGCCCGGAGATTAGCGGCAAAGGGAATTCGTGAGATTTTCTCGGTCTTTTCGGAGACCGGTGGACAACGTTGCGTAAGAGAAACGGCAACCCCTTGGAAAGATATGGGATCCAATTCTGATATATCGTATGATACGTAGTTAGGTAGTAAACACATAAATCGCGCTTTCTCATGGGCCGCAATCGCTGCCCACGAGAGGCTAGAGCGCTACGTTGAATGGCTACATACTAGCCTATATGAATGCTTGATGTCAAGTCAAAAATGAGGTAGGCTCGCACCCATGGCTGAATTAAATCCTTCTAAAGTCATTCGCAGGGTTCGCCAACGTTTGCAGCTCAGTCAGGAAAGTCTGGCCCGAGTGCTCAACGCTACCAAGGGTGCGATCCAACATTGGGAGCGGGGCCGCAACAATCCCGACTTGGCGCGCTTACTCGCGCTCAGAGAGATCTCCCCTCCCGGCGCCGAACGTAAGGAACTGGATTCTCTAATCAGGCGCACGCAGTCACTGGTTGCGCCTTTGCCCAGTGCTGGAGCGGGTGTAAAAGGGCGCGCTGACAGCAAAGGCCAGCATTTGGGCGACGTCTATGCCGAGCAACTAGGCTCCCACACCCTGCGCCGCGAGAACTTACGGCTGCGGCGACAGGTGACGCGTCTCGAAGACTCGGCAAGACGGAAGGCGGAGCAGGTTCGCTTGCTTGAGGATCTCGTCAAGGACCTGGAGCGCGAGATCGCCGGGCTACGACCGAAACCTGCGCCAGCCACGTCCGATGCACCCGGCGATTCTGCCGGTGCTGTTGTAGCCTAGGCCTTGTCCTAAAAGGTGTCCCCGATTCACCTAAAGGGACCGGAAGCCTTGAGAGCAGGCACCGTTGGCGCCACTTTCAAAACCATGGCAAAAAGCTAACCGATTTTGTTTTAGGTGGTTACAACAAGCAGAAAGTCATACCAGTCCTATTCGCCTTAAACCTCGAACCGCCGACTCCCCAAGGACTGCCGAGAAGCGTCCCCAAGCCGCTAGCCTCCAGCGGGCCGCCAAGCGATTCCAATTTCCCTCCCAGAACTTTGGCCCCGCACCAAGTGCTTATTGGGCCGCTGCGCCGGGCCATCTGTTCACGGCCGTGCCAGGATCATCGAGAAAATCGCAGGCGACCCTGGCCTAGCCAAGTTTCGTGCGCCCTTAGCGTAGGCTAGGCGGTTGGCGGGAGGAATTTCAAATCCGGGGCGCACCGGCGAAAAGACTTGACGGAGAGCGTCCCTGGACCGGAGCGGTCAGCACGGAAAAGGCGGTTTTACCTTGCGTGAACGTCTGTTTATGGATAGAAAAGATAAGCCAACTCGACAGTCGAAAGGCGGCTCTCGTCCAATCTGCGGGGCCTGAGTCTCACGACACCCGCTCCAGCGCTAAATCCAAGCGGCCCCTAGCGCTTTAAGGTAACATCGATCGGGGCCTTCACCACGAAGTCGATCTTGGTTTCCGAAGGCACCTTCACTTGTTGTGCTTTCGTGGTCGCCTGTACCCCTCCCCCGCCCCCGCGCCCACCGCGGATCCAATCGCTGCGCCTTTGCCGCCTCCGGCGATGGCGCCTATGATAGCGCCAAGGGCAGCGCCGCCACCCACCGTTTCAGCGGTGCGCTTGCCACGGGATTGTCCTCGCACCGTGTAGTAACTACTGGTCACGTCGTAGGTCGTGCCATTGGCGATAATCGCGGCCAATTCAAGCTCCAACATCGATTGTCCCTTCATATGGCCTGCCGCTGCCGATTGCACGAGTCTAACTCGAGCTTCAGCGTCCTGGGGTATTACGAGATGTCCATCCACCATTACCGGATTCGAGACAGTGGCCCCGAACTCCTCGCCGGCACTGTTGCGTGCAGAGTCAACCGTATCGGTAAGCCGAACGGAAATGACGGTGCCGGCCGGAATCGTTAGCTGCAGGGGAGGAGGAGGCGGAGAAGGAGCGGGCGGCGCCGGAGGCGGAGCCGCGGCCGCCTGCTGCGCGCTCCCCTGCGCCGAAGGCACTTCGGTCGGCAAGGGCTGGGCGTACTGGCCGTTCCCGGATTCTGCCGTGTCCGTGTCCTGACGAATGGCGGGATGTTTTGGCCGCGTTTCCCGACGATGCGCAGCGGCAGCTTTCCGCTCCGGTTCGCCCTGCGCCGGCTCCGTTTGCGTAACTGAGGGAGGCTGAGCATTCGCGCTGTCCGTTTCAGAGGTAACGCTGAGCTCGTCCATCACCTGCTTTACGCCCTGCGCGGCTTTAGCTATGGCCTCGGCCGAGGAACGCTCCTGGTCGCTTGCCACCGAGCCCGTCAGCACTACTACGCCCCTTTGCGCATCCACATGAATGTCACGCTGCTTCAGCTGTGCATCCCGATACAACCGGGCCTGAATGTCCTGAATTATCCCCTTGTCGTCGCGACCGCCATTACCGCTGGTGTTCAGGAAATCGCAACCGCCGAATACCAGCACTCCCATGATTAGCAACCCCATAACTGCCCGCATTTCCCAACGAGTGTGGTATGTTTCCATGATTAGCCTCCGATCGAGCTCCTCACTAGGCTCCCTCTGGCGGTTGGATTCAGGCCATGCCCGGAGGGATGTATAGGAAGGAAGACTAGTCTAAGGCTTAACAGAGGTGAAGTCGAGAACTGATGCGGTGTTAATGGCGAATCTGCGCGACAGGCCCTCGAAGGGCCTCGAAGGGTTGCGCCCGCCAACACACCGCCTAAGCATGCTAAAATTGACGCTTTCCGAGCCTGTGCATGAGCTGCATCTTCTTGAGCATCGTTATTCCGGTTTACAACGAAGCCGAAAATGT
This sequence comes from uncultured Acidobacteriota bacterium, assembly GCA_963803295.1. Classification (GTDB taxonomy): domain Bacteria; phylum Acidobacteriota; class Terriglobia; order UBA7540; family UBA7540; genus CAWDMC01. The sequence continues at coordinate 290,304 of CAWDMC010000002.1, forward strand.
TCTACCACTGGTGGAGCGCCTGCAATCCGCCCTGAACGGCTGGAACGGGCAACTTGAATTCATCTTCGTAGATGACGGCAGCACCGACTCGACCCTGGCTTCGCTTCGCAGCGCGCAACGCGCAGATTCGCGCATCCGCATCGTGCATTTCCGATGCAATCTTGGTCAGACGGCAGCGATGGCGGCCGGATTTCGTTTGGCCCAAGGTAAGGCCGTTGCCACCATCGATGGCGATCTGCAGAACGATCCGGCAGAGATTCCCCGCCTGGCAGCGATGCTCGATCAATGGGATGCAGTTTGCGGCGTCCGGGTTCAGCGGCACGATACGCTGCTGAAGCGGGTGAGTTCACGCATCGGGAATGGCTTTCGTAATTGGGTGACCGGCGATGATATCGTGGATACCGGATGCACGCTCAAGGCTTATCGCCGCGCCTGCCTTGATCGCCTGGAACTGTTTCAAGGTATGCACCGGTTTCTGCCCACCCTGCTCAAGATGCACGGATTCAGGGTGGCTCAGGTTCCGGTGAGTCATCACCCTCGTCTTCGCGGCCAAACGAAGTATGGAACCTGGAGACGGCTGGTGAAAGGTCTGGGCGATGTATGGGCTGTGCGCTGGATGAAGAAGAACTACATCGACTATCACTCGATGATGCAAGTTCTGGATGCGGAGGAACCGGTTGCCGGCGAGGGTAGAAGATAAAGAACCAAATCAGCCCTGATCCCCTAACCCTTCTCACGTGTGTGGAATCTGCGGAATTCTTAACCTCGCCCTCGAACCCGCGCTTCACCGGGACCGCATCACTGCCATGTCCGGACGGCTGCGGCATCGTGGTCCGGATAGCGACGGGACTTTTCTGTTACCCCACCTTGCCCTGGCCATTCGCCGGCTGAGTATCATTGATCTGGCCACCGGAGATCAACCTCTCTCGAACGAGACCGGTGAAGTCACCCTGGTGTTCAACGGCGAGATCTATAACTACCGCGAGCTGCGCTCGCAGTTAATCGATCGCGGCCACTGTTTTCGCACTCATGCGGACGGTGAGGTCATCGCCCATCTCTACGAAGATGCCGGGACCGATTTTGTACGTGATCTGAACGGCATGTTTGCGATCGCCCTATGGGACGCGCGTGCCCGCCGTCTGGTGTTGGCGCGCGATCGGGCGGGTGAGAAGCCCCTCTATTACTGGACCGGCGGCGGCACGTTGGTGTTTGCCTCCGAGATCAAATCGATCCTCGAGTATCCGGGCGTTAGCCGTGATCTCGATCCAGTGGCGGTCAGCCAATACTTCGCCCACGGGTACTTTCCCGCTCCGGCGAGCGTCTTCTCGGCAATCCAAAAAGTGCCGGCGGCGCATGTAGTGGTCATCGAGAATGGCCAGAGCCGCCTGGAGCGTTACTGGGATCTGCGGAATCACTTGCGTCCGCCCCAATCGCCCCGTCTGAGCCGCGATCAGCAGCAAGAAGCGATACACGAGCTGCAGACCCGGCTTCGTCAGGCGGCAGAATCGCGCCTGGTGAGCGATGTGCCTCTCGGCGTCTTTTTAAGTGGCGGCGTCGATTCTTCGACCATCGTCGCCATCATGAGTGAACTCAGCCCCAAGGTGGAGACGTTCTCGGTGGCGTTTCCGGAGAAATCCTTCAACGAGGAAGACTATGCCCGGCTGGTAGCGCGCCAATTCGGCACCCGGCATCACGTGCTGCGTGCCGACCGGCAGAGCCTGCGCGAGGCGCTGATCATTCTGGCCGACCACCTGGACGAGCCGCTTGGGGATCCTGCCGTGCTGCCCACCTTTCTGATGTCGCGCTTCGCCCGCCAGCATGTCAAGGTGGCGCTGAGCGGCGAGGGATCGGACGAGATCTTCGGAGGCTACCCCACTTACCTGGGCGCGGTGCTGGCGCGGTATTATCTGAGCCTGCCGAGGCTTGTCCGCCGCCAGGCCTTCGACCGGCTCGCCCACCATCTTGGAGTTTCACCCGGGGCTGTGCCCCTGGGGCTTTTCGCGCGGAGATTCTTGAGCTACGCCGAACGGCCCGGCGCCGAGCGGCATCTGATCTGGTTCGGCATGTTCCCACCCGATCAGCTTGACCGGCTGATTGCGCCCGGCTTTCTGGCGAGGGCCAGGTGCGGGCCCGAGGGGAGCAGTCAGCTCAACCTGCCCAGCGCTTGCAGCTTTGCTCCGCTGGGAAGCGTGCTCGAAGGCGCCTATTTTGACGACGTGCCGGCGGAGATGCTATACCTCGATTTTCGCTTTTACCTGGAGGACAACCTGTTGGTAAAGATCGATCGCGCCAGCATGGCCTGCTCCCTGGAATTGCGCACACCGTATCTGGACCACCGCTTAATAGAGTTCGCGGCGGGTCAGCCCGCAGATACCAAGGTTCGCCATTTCCGCCTGAAGTACCTATTGAAGAAAGCGGTGGAGAAATGGCTGCCGCGCCGGATCGTCTATCGGCAGAAGCGCGGTTTCTCCGTGCCGATTGCCGACTGGATGCGCCGGGAGCTCCGTCCTCTGGTGGATGAAACCTTGGCGCAAGAGCGGCTCCAGCAGGTAGGTATATTCAATGCTCAGTTCGTACGGCAGCTGCTCGATGAACATTGGCGAGGAGCGGCAGACCACCGGCGCTTGATCTGGCCGCTACTGATGTTCGAGCTGTGGTATGAACGGTGGGCGAAGTAGGGGCGATGAAGTCACCCACGGTCGCACCACGCAAGAGGCCAGGTACGCCGCTCGGGCCTGATCGACACTTGCTGGACAAACGCCCGGCTTGGCGTGCACCTCATCCCGAGGATTTTCGATCGGAAGAATGGCGGATCGTCCAAGAGAGGTGCACTCCGGCGGACGTGCAGGATTATCTGCGTTCGCTGCCGTACAATTGGGAGAAAGACGGCGAGACGCTGCGTACGTTTCGTGGCGTGGTGAAGCACAGCAGCGCCCATTGCCTCGAGGCCGCTCTTGCCGCCGCCACCATTCTCGAGCAGCACGGTTATCCGCCCCTGCTTCTGGATCTGGAGTCACGAGACCTTCTAGACCACGTGCTCTTTCTCTTCCGTGAGTACGGCAACAGCGGCGGCTGGGGCACGGTGGCGCGTTCGCGTGACTTCGGATTGCATGGCCGCAAACCGGTGTTTCGCAGCCTGCGGCATCTGGTGATGACCTACGTGGATCCTTACGTCGACCCCACCGCGCGCATCATCGGCTACGGCGTCCTCGACCTGCGCACGATCCATCGCCCGGATTGGCGGCTGTCCTCAGGAAATGTCTGGAAGATCGTGCGGGCCCTCATCCACATGCCCCATCTGCCGCTCAAAACCTCTGAGCGGCGCCATCAGCGTGTGCTAAAGCAATTCGTCGAGTTTAAGCGCAAATTTCCTGGCCGCCCGGTTGATTTCTATCCCGATCAGGATCAATGGCTGTAGTTAGTACTCGGTGACGCTGCCGTCGCGAGCATCGAGGTCGATACGCATGGTCCATTCGCAATTGATGTGATGGGCGGCAAACCATTTCTCGACCGACGGCTGATCGGGTGCCTCAACCTCAGTCAGCATCCGGCCTCCGAGCTGGCTGGAGACGCAGCGGCAGATTTTGAGATCCGTCGCCCCCAACAGGTTTTTCATAAGCTCGCGCAGAGCCTGCTTAGTGAGGCAGGCGGTAGTGTGGGCGGAGAAGTACAGGGGCATTGGTCTCTTTCTCTGTGGATTCAGGGATCATTGGTCAGCACGTGGCTGGGGAGTAGCACGGCCTTTCGGCCATCCCAGGCGGCGCAAGACCAGCGCTTCGAGGCTGCGATTGGGAAGCATTCTCACCAGGGCGGCAACAAATTTGGCTTGGTTGCCCACCATGTAGCGTGCTTTGGGATGCCGCGTGGTGAGGGCGTGCTCCACCGCGCGAGCCACAAAATCCGGCGAGATAGCGGAACTGGCCGCCTGTTCGCTCATCGTTTGCGCGGCGCGGATCATCTCGCTGTAGAGCTCGCGGACGCGGCGAGGGAGCTTGTGGATGATTTCTCCAGATGCAGCGCTCGACTTTTCCCAAATCGGCGTAGCAATAGCGCCGGGGTCGACAATCGAGGCTTCGATTCCCCAAGGCGAGAGTTCCATCCGAAAAGAGGCCGTGAGCGACTCCAGGGCGTGCTTCGAAGCGCAATAGGGTCCGATGCCTGGCGCGCCAATCAATCCGTTCACTGAACCGATATTCACCACGCGGCCGCGCCCCGCCCGCAGCAGTTCAAGAAAGGCCTGAGTGACCGCGAGTGGTCCAGTAACATTGACTTCAAGCTGCCGCCTAAAGTCATCGAGAGGAACAAACTCCATCGGAGCCGCAACCACGATTCCGGCATTGTTCACCAGACCCGCAAGTCCGGCGGGGCCCACCTCACCCGCGACCCGCACCAGCGCCGTGCGGATGGTGTCGGCATCGGTAACATCGATGCGGAGTGGAGTGAGGGCTCCGGCGGCCCGGTTCTTCAGCGCCTCGCCGTCCGGTTCCCTGCGTACGCCGGCGAATACACGCCAACCGAGCCGGTCAAGATGGAGAGCGCACGCCGCCCCGATTCCTGTCGATGCGCCGGTTATAACCACGGCGCGTTGAGTCACCATAAATTCCGCTCGCGGATAGGTCTGGAGTTATTCACTAAGAGCTCGCCGTTGTACGCCTTAAATCACACCTCGCAGATTACAAAGCAGGGTCTTAGAACTTGCCTTCATGCTCCGGACTTCTTCAGTACTCTTGCTCAAGCTCTGCCACCACCAATTCGGCTTTGCGGGCCAGCTGACGTGACCGTTCCAGTTCGCCTTCCCTAAGCGCGTTAGTGGATTGCAGCAGAAAAGTGCGGGCATCATCCAGCATCTTGCGGTCGGCCGAGGAGAGTGAGAGAGCGTCGAGATGGCCGATGCGCTTCTCGATGGCCTGCTGGTTCGATTCAATCTGCTGATGCAGAGCTGCCTCATAAGAGGCGCTGGTGCGCGGCTCGAGGGCCGGAACTTCCGGCGCAGATGTTTTGGCGGGAGACGTCTCCTCAGATGCGGGAGACGTCTCCTCAGATGCGGGACTGTCCACAGGGCTGGGCTTACGGCGGCGAGAGGCCGGCTTGGGAACTTCCTCCTCGACAGGTTTGGTGACCTCAGGTATTTCAGGCTCGGGTTCCGGCGGCGGCTCCTGAATCACCAGGCTTCCACCCGGCCGTGTGTGCTGCGTGGAACTCGAAGCGTCGGCCGACAGGGTCGGCGGTTGCGGAGCATACACGATTCGGGTGTAGGTCTGCCTCCTGGGGCAGGCGGTCAGCAGCAGTGCCAATATGCAGGTCGTGGAGAAGATGGCGCGCATCGGGTCCATTCTAGCACCTGGAAGGGCCATTCCGGGCGATTCACCGTGGCAGCGACACCCGGAACGTAGTGCCGTGCCCCGGCTCGCTGGCGAAGTCCATGAAGCCATTGTGCAGTTGCACGATACGAAAGGCCATCGCGAGTCCCACCCCAGTGCCTCCTGGCTTGGTGCTGAAGAAAAGCGAGAAGATCTTCGACTGCGCCTCTGCGGGAATTCCGATGCCCTCGTCCTTAATCTCCAGCTCAACGTGATCGGCGAAAGTATGGGGCGCTATAGTCAACTGGCCTCCCTGGGGCATCGCCTGGCACCCGTTCAGCACCAGATTGAGCAAGGCTTGTTTGATCAGATCGGGATCGAGAGTGAGCCCCGGCAGGCGTCCGTTTGGCTCGAACACCAAGCGTACGCCGTTCTGGCGGGCCTGAGGCTCGGCAAGTGTAAAAACCTCTCGCACCAACTTCTCCAAATCGGTCTGATTTCGGCGCAGCTCCACCGGCCGGGTGAAATCGAGAAAGGTTTTGACTACACGATCCAAGCGGCGCAGCTCGTCACCCAGAATGCGAATCTGTGGCGAGACGCGCTCCTGCTCCTCTCCCAGCTTGGCCTTTAGAATTTCGAATTGCAGGACCATAGCATTAAGTGGGTTCTTCACTTCGTGGGCGACGCCCGACATGATCTTTCCCAGGGCTGCGATCCTGGCGGTAAGATCGATCTGATTCTCGAGCAGCGCCCGCGAACTCGAGTCGCGCAGCGTTACCAGGCTTCCCATAGTCTGGCCTTCCGACTCGATGAATTCCACGCTCACCGTCACGCGAGAGGCCTCGTCGCCATTGGGCATCACGACGGTGGATTCACGCAGAGCCTGATGGCGATCGAAAGTCGCAGTCAGCAAGCGGTCAAGCGGTGCTGTGCCCGAAAAGACTTGAGCGGCAGGCCGGTGATGCAACTCGTGGGTTGGATGCCCGAGAAAGCGCGACACAGCAGGCGTCGCGAGCAGCAGGCGGTCCTGGGCGTCGAATAGCATCAAGCCATCGGTGAGGCTGGCGAGGAGCTGATCGAGATTGTCCTTCAGGTTTACATAGACGGCCTTCTCGCCACGCATCTGCTCGCCTAAGAGATTCAATTTTGAGGACAGAGCGCCCCACTCGTCCCGCCGGTCGACTTGAATGGACTCGCTGTATTCACCCCGCGCCCAGCGATCGACGCCGCGTGATATCGCCTCCAAAGGCCGGAGCAATCCATACGAGAGCATTCCCGCGGTGAGCGTCGCAAATCCGATCAGCAACAGCGAAAAGGCAACGGCCTCCTGGAGGGCCTTGGTGACCTGCTCACGCATGAAAAGGGTTGACACACCGACATGCACGTCGCCCACGGGGTTCGATGACATTTCCATCGCTAAATCGATATCGTAGATGTGGCGTTCCCCGTAGATGGCTCGAAGTTGACTGAAGAAGCTGGCTCGCAGCAGTTCGGAACAGGGAGGTACGGGCGTCAGGGTCAGCCCGATCTCGCCCGGATCATTGTGGACGATCACTTTGCGTTGTGCGTCGGTGATGGCAACGTAGTAGAAATCAGGCGAGGAACCAATGAAAGATTCCAGGAGAGAAGTGAGCCCGGTATTGGAATTCCATTGGCTCTGTACGAACTTGCGAAGCTGCGCTGGATCGCGGGGATCCATACCAGGTGGCATGCGCCTTCCAGCCAAGACGTCATGGGCCTGTTCGTAAATCAGCTCGGCAGCAGATTCACCACGGTTGGCGACGCTGATCAGCAACTCCTCCGTAAGCCGCCAGACGTAAAGCGTAGAACTCAGCAGTACCACGCCCAGCACCAGGCAGGAAATGGCTAGGGTCAGCTTAGTTTTGAGACCCACTTTCATAGGACTTTAGCTTGTTATGAAGGGTCTTCAGACTGATGCCAAGCATCTCAGCGGCGCGCGTCTTGTTGTTCGCAGTGAAGCCCAGCGTCTCGAGAATCAGGTGCCGCTCGGCCTCGTCAACGGTCATGCCAGGACGCAGCCGGGCTGGCTCACCAGATTCGTTTTGGCCGCCAAAGCCAGAGGGCAGATCCTCAAGGTGGAGCAGTCCCGGTTCGGCCACGATCACCGCACGCTCCAAAACATTACGGAGCTCGCGGCAATTTCCAGGCCAGGGGTGGTGCCTGAAGGCATCCATTACTTCTTCGTCAACCCCGCGGATCTCACGGCTGTGCTTGCGATTCAGATCGTCGAGCAGCGTAGCTACCAGGTCTTCCAGATCCTCCAGGTGGTCGCGTAATGCCGGCATTTGGATCTGCACTACGTTCAGGCGATAGAACAGATCGCTTCGCAGCTGCCCTCCGGCCATCGCCTCCTCCGGCACCTTGTTGGTCGCGGCCAGAACTCGCACGTCCACCGCCACCTCCCCTTTACTTCCCAGCCGACGTACTTTTGAGTCCTCCAGAACACGCAGCAGCTTGGCCTGGGTGGCGATCGGCATCTCCCCCACCTCGTCCAACAGCAAGGTGCCGCGATCCGCGAGCTCGAAGCAACCTGCGCGACGCTCCAAGGCACCCGTAAATGCCCCCTTCTCATGCCCGAAAATCTCGCTCTCCATCAACGTCTCCGGAATCGCAGCACAGTTCACGGCGACAAATGGATGCTTCGCCCGCGGGCTCAATTGGTGGAGGGTGCGCGCCGCCATCTCTTTCCCAGTGCCGCTTTCCCCGATGATCAGGACGCTTGCCACCGAGGGCGCCACCTGCTCGATCAAAGTGAGTACCTTCTGCATCGCCTTGGAGCGGCCGACGAGACTACCCAAAATACCTGCGTTGCGCAACTGGCGCCGGGCCACTTCCAGTTCCCGTTCGCCTTCGTGCCGCTCCAGGCAGTTGCGCAGCTCCACTTGCAGCCGCTTGGCGTCCAGGGGCTTCTCAATGAAGTTGAAGGCTCCGAGCTTCGTAGCTTCAACCGCTTCTTCAATGCTGCCCTGCCCCGTCAGCATGATGAACTTGATCTCAGGCCGCGATATCTTGACCTGCTTGAGCAATTCCATGCCCCCCATCCGCGGCATTCGCAGATCGGAGATCACCACCACGGGGTTAAAGCTAGCGATCTTATCAATCGCTTCCTGACCGTCGGCGGCCGCTTCGGCTTCGTAGCCCCAGGCGCCAAGGAGGTCAAGCAAGGCCCGGTTGAGCCGAGTCTCATCCTCCACGACCAGGACACGACTTCCGCGGGAAGTTTGCTCCACAGAGCCTCCTTGCTCCAATCGCCCTCCTTCAACTTCCTACACCTAAGCCTATACCCTAAGCATAGTACGGGTTTAAAGCTAGCTTGAAAAGGGGCAGTACGTATTTGCGATGGGACGACCCGGGACCATAGTACTCCGGACTATCGTAGGGTCGTGATCGCTGCCGGGAAAACCGATAAGCGGAACAGGGCCAGCTTGAGCATCGACGCCCAAGCCGTGTCAGAGCAAGGAGAGTGTTATGAAAACCACGGTCGAAAGCCCGGAAGCGAAGTGTAAGGAGGCGTTGAGCCCATATGCGCCCGCTGCTTCCAGAGTCAAAAATCCGACTCGCAATATCGCCGAAACGACGGTCGCGGAGGCCGATGTGGAGCAGGGATTTCAGTTCTTGCTGATGGATCTATCCTGACCCGAGCCCGGACGGCGCCTACACAGAAGGTAACAGCGAGCTCGATTCGTCGAGGCCATACTCCTTGAGCTTACGGTAAATGGTGGTCTTGCCGATTCCGAGGAGCTTGGCTGCACGCTGACGGTCGCCGCCGGTCTCACGCAAAGCTTGGAGAATGGCGCGACGCTCCAGTTGCTGAAGCGAGAGCTTATTCTCATCGCCCTCAAGACCATGGCCGAAGCCAGAATCAGCGTCAACGATCGTTACCGGGGTCCCGATGTCCGGCGGCAGGTCCTTGATCTCAATTAAGGAACCCGAGCCTAGCGCGAGCGCGTGCTGCACGCAATTCTCCAGCTCGCGGACGTTGCCGGGCCAATCATAGTCCATGAGACAAGTTAGGGCTTCGTGGGAAATGCCGGTGATGGCACCCTCTTCACCACGATGCCGATCAATAAAGCTATGGACGAGAGCCGGGATGTCACCCTTGCGCTCGCGCAAAGGCGGCATTTTCACTGAAACCACGTTGAGCCGGTAGTAGAGGTCTTTGCGAAACGCACCCCGCTTGATCTGGCCCTCCACATCCTGATTGGTCGCTGCCAGGATGCGCGCATCCATCTTGATTGGTACGTTGTTCCCCATGGCCCTGAATTCATGCTCTTGAAGGGCCCGAAGCAGCTTGACCTGAAGGGTGACAGGCAGTTCTCCAACCTCGTCCAGGAAGATGGTTCCGCCTTGGGCCGAGGCGAGCAGACCCACACGGGCCTGATCCGCCCCGGTGAACGCTCCCCGCGTGTGCCCGAAAAGTTCACTCTCAATCAGAGTAGGCGGCAAGGCTCCGCAGTCGATCGGGACAAACGGCTTGTCACGCCACGGACTGTAGCTATGGATCGCGCGCGCCGCCAACTCCTTGCCCGTGCCACTTTCCCCCAGAATCAGTACGGGATGGCGTTTCGAAGCGACCTTGAGGATCAAACGATAGATCTTCTGCATCACCTCGGACGTACCGATCAGGCTGCCGAAACCTTGAATCGTGTTCAATTCCTCCCGCAGCAAGCGATTTTCCGCAGCGAGGCGTTGCTTTTCCATAAGGCGTTGCAAAAGATGCTTCAAATCATCCGTCTTGAACGGCTTATCAGGATTACACAGGTAGTCGTAAGCACCCCTTCTGACCGCGTCCAGCGCCTGGGATACTGTCGACGAGTCCGCCACCACCACGACGTCCGAGGCCGGGGATCTCTTCTTCACGGCGTCGAGGAGGTCAAGACCACTTGGGCCCGACGCCCGGACCTCCATTAATACGATGTCAATGACGTTGCCCTCGAGAACCGCCAAGGCGCGTTCTGGCGAATTCGCAACGTGTGTTTTGACTCCGAGGAGCCGCAGCGTCTCACCCCATAAGACGTGCAGTGATTCTTCGGGATCAATCAGTAGGACGCTCTTCTTCATGACGAGGAGGCAACTCTGGCTGTCAGCGGCTCCCGCTTGTAAACGGAGTATTATTATAACGTCAGTAATCGCCCCGGAAAAGACCTTCTGCGGCGAGCCCGCTTGGTGACACTCGGAATTACGTGGCTCCAGCTTCCTTTGCGTTCAATGAGATCCGGGATTTGGCTCTCTGCGCTCAGAGTTATAATCTCTGTTATCAATAACATCGTGGGTCAGATTTCGTGACTGCTATTCCAAGCTTCTGACTATCTAACCGCGGTTGGGAGAAAGCCTTCAGAAGCTGACGGTCTGGTCCTAGATGTCATGACCCTCGCACTCAGGCCGGGATCACGTCTGCAAAAACAAATCCATCCCGATGCACCACTTCGCCGGCCTTCAGAGCTAGCGGATGGCTGAACATGGGACCGGCAAAGACACAGGTGTGGAACTCGCCGTTTTCTCCGCAGGGGTCGACTCCCGGTGCTTCAGCTGCGAGATCCGCAAGCAGCGTAGCGTCATAGGTGCGTCCGGCGAATTGGGAATCGAGCTTGGTGGGATCCACGGAAGTGATCACGGCGCACAAGCCGGAGCTGGTCATCTCTCTGGCCAACTCGTGCGTGTCGCGACCCCAGAGCGGGAACACGGGCGTGATACCGGTGGGTGCGAGTTTTTCTTCCCGGTACCTGCGGATATCCTCGAGGAAAAGATCCCCGAAGACCATATGGGTGATGCCTTCGGCAGCGGCACGCGCTATGACTTCAGACATCGCGGCTTCGTAAGCCGCATTGGAACAAGGCCAGGGGATCGGTACCTTCACCAGGGGAAGTCCCGTTCCCTCGGCCTGAGCCTCGAGCACGCTTTCTCGCACGGCATGCATGGCGACGCGTCCGAAGGCGGCGTTTACGGTGGTGAGCATTGCCACAACTTCGACTCCGCCACTTTCGCGGACGCTGTGGAGCGCCCAGGCGCTATCCTTGCCCGTGCTCCAGGATATCCAGGCTTTCGGGCGGGTTAGCATCGGTCGCTCCTCGAACTGCTGATTCTGACAAAGTCGAAGGTCCAGGCGAAGGCAAATCGCCAGTCGGCAGAAACACAAACGCCCCGGCTTAGCGGCCGAGGCGTTTCGAAACTGCAATTACATGCTTAGGAGGTAATCCGAAGCATTCATGTCGCCCAGGCGCACCCGGCTGACCCGCTGTCCGACTACGTCGGCGAAATGTTGCAGGATTCGGGTGAGCTGCAGGATCGCAGGCTTTTCGCTGAATCCGAACACGTGAAGCCCGAACAGCAGGAATAACAGACTGCGGAAATAGGTCATCAGCAGTCTCTCTTCTTTGGTATGCCGTTGCTTTAAGTTAGCAGCATTCTTAAGCAGGTAGCTAAGCGCTAGAAAATCGCACTTAAGGGTCATACGGACCCAGGGATAGTCCACAGGGGTGTCGTACTCTTCGATTGCAGTGCGAACGAAGGGAAACTCCAGCCGGTTGGCATTGACGATGGCCTGGAAATACTCCTGGTCGAACTTACGCCGCAGAATCCTCTCGCACGTAGCCTGCAGATAAAAGAAGAACAGTGCCACCGAAATCACAAGAATCACTAACGTTAGGAACATACGAAAGACCTCGTGCCATTTCCGATGCGCGACCGCAGCCGCGCCCGGGTTTCTAACTTTCTCCTTCGTAAACAGCCGAATTGGAGCCAGGGCCGCTCGACAACACCGCGGCCATGTCAGAAAACATCTTTCCCGGCGGCGATGATCGACCACGCGGGGGCGCCGGTTCACGTGGCTTAGCCGGCCTCGCAACAGCATACGTCCATATTGCCAGCATCCCGAGAGTGCATAGCGGACCAACCCATTGGACCAGCGCGGTGACAAAAGGATTGTGTGGGAACAGACGTAGCAGAGCCCAGCTTGCCGTGGGTCCCGCGAACTGAATTCCCATTCCGCACACCAAAAGTCCGAGCTGATCGTCCTCGCAATCGATCTGCTGCATGTAAATGTAAAGGAGAGTATTCAGAACAAGACAGGTGAAGTACAGGTTCTGCTCGAACACCACGATGGAATGACGGAAAGAAGTTGCCAAGTTGTGGGAAACCGATAAGAACGACACCACTAGCAGAATGACAAATACCATGACAAGAAGAAGACGGGCCTGGGCCCACATCTCGCCTTGATTCCGAGTGACCCGGTAGAATAGCCAGGCCATTAGCAGAAACGCGGAGAGTGTCAGTATATCATCACTGATCCAGTAAAAGTTATTATATTGAGAAGAGTGGTATCCGTAACGATAGAGGAAGAAAGGTCTTCCAGCTGCGTCAAGAATAAGTAGGAGGCCGAGATAGGTTGCCACACCCTTGAGTTTCTCCCATCTCCCCCGAAGAAGGACAAGCAGGAACAGAGTCATCTCAAGGCCGTAAGTCAAGTACGACAATCCGATGCGCTCAATCATGAGCAACCCCGGAAGGGTCTAATGTTACGAGGTCCCTTCCGAGTCGCTTAACAGACGCGGATGGGACTAGACAGTAAGTGCCCCAGTCTCTACTTGCGGAATCGGGGGCATCGGTGATCCACCAATGGCGGCTACGGTGGCCTGCGGAATCGGAGGCATGGGCGATCCGCCAATGGCTGCTACGGTGGCCTGCGGAATCGGAGGCATCGGCGATCCGCCAATGGCCGCTACGGTAGCCTGCGGAATCGGAGGCATGGGCGATCCGCCAATGGCCGCTACGGTAGCCTGCGGAATCGGGGGCATGGGCGATCCACCGATGGCCGCTACGGTAGCCTGCGGAATCGGGGGCATGGGCGATCCGCCGATGGCTGCTACGGTAGCCTGCGGAATCGGGGGCATGGGCGATCCGCCAATGGCCGCTACGGTAGCCTGCGGAATCGGGGGCATGGGCGATCCGCCGATGGCTGCTACGGTAGCCTGCGGAATCGGGGGCATGGGTGATCCGCCAATGGCCGCTACGGTAGCCTGCGGAATCGGGGGCATGGGCGATCCACCGATGGCCGCTACGGTAGCCTGCGGAATCGGGGGCATGGGCGATCCACCGATGGCCGCTACGGTAGCCTGCGGAATCGGAGGCATGGGCGATCCGCCAATGGCCGCTACGGTAGCCTGCGGAATCGGAGGCATGGGCGATCCACCGATGGCCGCTACGGTAGCCTGCGGAATCGGGGGCATGGGCGATCCACCGATGGCCGCTACGGTAGCCTGCGGAATCGGGGGCATGGGCGATCCGCCGATGGCCGCTACGGTAGCCTGCGGAATCGGGGGCATGGGCGATCCACCGATGGCCGCTACGGTAGCCTGCGGAATCGGGGGCATGGGCGATCCGCCAATGGCCGCTACGGTAGTCTGCGGAATCGGGGGCATGGGTGTCCGCCAATGGCCGCTACGGTAGCCTGCGGAATCGGGGGCATGGGCGATCCACCGATGGCCGCTACGGTAGCCTGCGGAATCGGGGGCATGGGCGATCCGCCGATGGCCGCTACGGTAGCCTGTGGAATCGGGGGCATGGGCGATCCACCGATGGCCGCTACGGTAGCCTGTGGAATCGGGGGCATGGGCGATCCACCGATGGCCATTTGCTTCGATGAGAATGATACGGTAGAAGTGCTCGTTGACTTGGATTGGACCCGCGAAACGGGGCTGGCGGACGAATCGGTAGGGAACATTATTTCCGGCCGTGTGTCCGGAACGGGGGCTCCGCCGATTCCCGTTGCTTTCCATGTAAGGTCCTGATCTCCGCTCCACGCGAAGCTTTTCCGCAGTGTTACGCCTGCCAGCACGATCAACATGGCCAGCAGAAAAGTACGGGTATATTTATTCATTAGACTCTCCTCCAAGACGGTTTATGGCTTAAAAGCCAAGCCAACTTGGCGAGAGCCTAGCGAATGTTAGCCGAAAAGTCAATACCCACTTACTCAGTTCGGCAATTCCATTGTCCCACAAAAAAGCAATTTGTCAACTAACATTCGCAGTATTAACTAATTCTTAGTAGCACCCCTTTCGACCTCGAAATATTCAGATAAGCTTAATTTTTACAATAAGTTATGCAACATGTTCCCGGTTACTAATTGGCACTCTCAAGTACTGGTTAGGCCTTCCTACCAAGGTTGCCTCTTTCTACACCCCGCGAGTACTGCCCGTTCTCCGCCAATCGACCGTGATTATTAAATATTACTAAGAAGTAAACAACTCGTGCCTCGCGATACCTGGCGACGGTCACGAGCAAAGGCTTGACACACATCAGAGTAGAGCCTGACACGCTTTTACCTACCACAGTACTAATACGAATGCAATCCCCGTCTGGACGCGGCTTTAGCTTATTCAAGGCGTCGTGAACTGAACGAGCTCAGACCCACGCGAGTGATACTGGCCGAAAAACCGAGGTCTTTCGTCGAGATCCTCCATTGCTGATAGATGTCGGTCCTAACTCCCAGGAACCTGTCAAGCAATTTAAAAATGTTACTTTCGGGTGATTCGTCCTGCAACGCGAAATGTTACCCGTCGTCGTCGTGGTTTTTCCTTTCTTCTTGTCTTGGCAGTTGTCTTGGTTCTTGTCTTTTTCTCAGCGCGCCTTGTGCGCGCGCCTGTGATTTTGTTTTTCTCTGAAGGTGCCGCGAGTTTCTGAGAAACAGCCGAGACCGCAGGCTTCTCTGCCACCACGCTGGTGCTCCGTTGGAAAATCCGTTCCCGCTTGCTCTGAATCGTCTGGGAGAGTTGAAAGGGGTCGAGCGTCTGGCGTAGCCGGCGAAGTTCGGCCACCCGTTCTGGGTCCACCCCTGACGAGGCCGCCACTCGCTGAAAAGGGGTCTGGGGTGCTTCGTAGTGCCGCCGCAAGCGCGAGCCGATCCGCTCCTTGCGGCTCAGTTTCACCGAGGGCAGGAAGAGGTTCTGAAACAATCGCAGCTCACCCCGGTAAAGCTCGTCCATGGCGGCCCGTGCCGCTTCCGTCTCGTAACGCACGTAGCCCAGCAAGCGCCGTACATGCGTCCAGTTCTTCTGCTCGATGTGGGCGTTGTCGTCTTTCTTATAGGGCCGCCCACGGGTGAATTGAATGTCGTGGGCCTGGCAGTAAGCCCAGAGGTGAGCATTGATGAACTCCGAGCCGTTGTCGGAATCGATGCCCCGCAAGGGAAAAGGCAAAGCCTGGCGGACCGCTTCCAGAGCGGCTCGCACGCCTTCCTGGCTCTTGCCCAGCACCGCTCGGCTTTCCGTCCAGCCCGTGTGAATGTCAGTCACGTTCAGCGAGTAGCAGTAGTCGCCCGCCGCCGAATTGCCCGAGTGGGAGACCAGATCGATTTCCGTGAACCCCGGCCTCTTCACGTCCCACTGATCCGTCTTCACGGGGATGTGGTGCTTCAATAAGCTCCCCGGCTTGGTGCGGCCATAAATCCTTTGCCGCAGCTTCCGCTTCTCCGAACCCAGCCGGTAGTCGATGGAGCGGGGGCTGATCTGAAGCAGCTGCTTTTCCAACTCCGGCGTCAGCCGGAAGCGGCGGCGAATCCAAGGCATCCACTCCGGCAGCAGGGCTTTCAGCCGTACTGACCAGGGATAATCGGCCGCCTCCCAGACCGCCTTCAAGATCGAGACCAGCCGTGGGCCATAGGTCACCCCCCGGCGCCGTCGTTGGGAAACCGGCCGGGCGGCAGGCGGCGAACCATTCAGCAAACGAATCGCGTGCTTGCGATGATAACGGCAGTTGGCGCAAAACTCGTCCAGGATGCGCTGCCTTTCCGCCCGACTAGCTCGTTGGTAACGAGGATAAACTTGTTGCCAATATTCTCTTCTCGAAAGTCGACTCATGAGGTTACCCGTATCCATGACGGGTAACATTCTCAAATTGCGCGACGATAGCCCACTGGTAACATTTTAGCTTGCGCGATACGCAGGATTGACGCTTGAAGCGTCCTATGCTCAAATGTCGCTTGAACAGCGTGAATTCCCTTTGATGACTTTTTCGGATCATCCCGGAAAGAGTGGAGCCCACGACCATCGGGCCCACCCTGAAGCGTCTACCGCCTCAGTCTTGCGCCAGATTCCTGCAGTGGAGGAATTGCTCTCTCGACCCGCGCTTCAGGCCCTGCAACGCCGTATCGGCCGCCCGCAGACTCTCGAATCCATACGGTTGGTACTTGCCGGGTTGCGCACCCGCATCATGGCAGGCGACACCGGCCTCTCAAGCCCTGAGGATATTGAGAAGCAAGTATTTGAAGCTGCGCAGGCCGCCGCGCGGTTCTCCTTGCAGCCCGTGATCAATGCCAGCGGTGTAATTCTCCACACCAATTTGGGACGCTCTCCTCTAGCGGAGGAGGCGCTCGCCCACGCCCACGAGGCCGCCCGAAACTATTGCAATCTCGAGTTCGACTTGGCGAAGGGCGAGCGCGGCAAGCGCGATACGCATACGGAGCGGCTATTTACGCGGTTGGTGGGTGCGGAAGCAAGCCTGGTCGTGAATAATAATGCTGCGGCGGTCTTCCTGGCGCTCAACTCTCTGGCCGAGGGCGGCGAGGTAGTGGTGTCGCGCGGTGAACTGGTGGAGATCGGCGGATCGTTCCGCGTTCCCGACATTTGCGCTAAAAGCGGCGCCACGCTGCGCGAAGTAGGGACCACTAACCGCACCCGGGTTGCGGATTACGCCGGTGCCATTAATGAGCGCACCCGGGCCCTGTTGCGCGTCCACCCGAGCAACTTTCGCATGCTGGGATTCACCGAACGCCCTGCCCTGGCGGAACTGGTGGATCTGGCACGGCGCCACAACCTGTGGTTGATTGAAGACCTGGGCAGCGGCTGTCTCGTGGATCTGGCGCCGCTCGGGATTGAGGATGAACCGCTGCTGGCCGCCAGCGTCACCGCCGGTGTGGATGTAATTACTTCGAGTGGTGACAAGCTGCTGGGTGGCCCCCAGGCTGGAATTCTCGTGGGTAAGCGCGATCCCTTGGCGCGAATCCGCAAGAATCCGCTTTACCGCGCTCTGCGTGTCGACAAGCTCACCATCGCCGTGCTCGAAGCCACAGTGGCTCTCTATCTGCGCGGAAATCTCGACGCGATCCCCGCCCTGCGCATGATCCATATGAAGAAAGAAGAGGTGGCGCAACGTGCGGCCCGCCTCTTGGATCGTTTGGCAGCGCTGCCGGGTTTCTCGGCCAGCCTCGAAGATGGCGAATCGGTGATTGGCGGCGGCTCGACTCCAGGCCAGTCACTGCCCACGTGTTTGGTCGCAATCACTCATGCCAGCTTGAGCGCGAGTGAACTCGAAGCGCGGCTGCGCAGCAATCAACCGCCAGTGATCGCAAGGGTGGAGCGCGATCGGTTGATTCTGGACTTGCGCACCGTGTTTGAGGTCCAGGAAGATGAGATCGTCAAGGCGCTCGACGTCGGCCTGCCGATTCGATAAGAGCGCTCCGATTACGTGACCGGCCAAGAGTACGCGATTACGAGATGGAGATTGTTGTTGCGGGCCCAGCCGTCGTTGAGTAAGCGGATGGCCAAAACCGATGAAAGCCCTCTTCTTTGACGATAAGCTGAGCCTTCGCGCTGTCGATCCGCCAGCGCTCGCACCCGGCGAAGCCCTGATCCAAGTCACTCTCGCCGGCATCTGTGGCACGGACCGTCAAATTCTCAGAGGCTATTCCGGCTTTCACGGTATACCCGGGCACGAGTTTGTCGGGCACGTTGTGGATACTGCCGACCCGGGTGACAGACGCTGGATCGGCAAACGCGTCGTAGGTGAAATCAATCTGGCCTGCGGCCGATGCGACTGGTGCCTGCGCGGCTTAGGACGTCACTGTCCGGCACGCACCGTTATGGGCATTGTCAATCGCCCTGGCTGCTTCGCCGAGTTTGTGGCGTTGCCCATCGCGAATCTGCATGAAGTGCCGGCCGAGATTCCCGATCAAGCGGCAGTGTTTACTGAACCCCTGGCGGCGGCAGCGGAGATCCTCGAACAGATGACGATAGCGCCCGGGACCGGCGTTGCCGTGCTTGGGGACGGCCGGTTGGGTCTGCTGGTGGCGCAGACGCTTGGTCAGGCCGGCGCCGAGGTCACGGTGATCGGCAAACACGATTGGAAGCTGGAGCTGGCACGCTCATGGGGTCTGGCCACGGCCGCGCCCGGCACTCTCGCTGACAAGAGTTTCCAGGTTGTGGTTGAGGCTACCAGTTCACCGCTGGGTCTTGACGAGGCGATGCGATTGGTAGCGCCGCGCGGAACGGTGGTGATGAAGTCTACTTTTCATGGTCTCGCCCAATTCGATACGGCCAAACTGGTAGTGGATGAGGTTGCTCTGCTCGGCTCGCGCTGCGGAAAATTTGGGGTCGCGCTGGATTTGATCGGCGGCAGGCGTGTTCATCTCGATCGTCTCGTCTCGAAGACCTTCGCGCTCGAAGAGGGCGTCGCCGCTTTCGAGTATGTCGATTCTACCCCCTGCCTCAAAGTATTGCTGGCACCCCAATCTTGAGCGCCCGAATTGCACTGCAGGCACTCTTTCTGTAGCGCTGCTCTAATGAAGGGCGACTACAGTTTGGGCTTCCTTAGCCCCGAAGGGGCGGCCTACCTCAGCCTGGGCAACGCCCAGGGGTTCAAGCGATACATTCCTATATTGAGCCCTGAAAGGGAGCTCCACGATCAGCTCTTCGATTTGCCGGATAAAGTAGCCAGCCCCACTGAATGCTAAACCAAGCCTAGCTACCGGGCATTGCAAATCACAGCGACGCTCAACTTTGTAGGGGTGCTGTCGTCAGCGCCGAAAACGCCGGTGGGGACACCGGCGCTACAGGTGGTACGCCCCTTCGGGGCTCCGCAAATGTGCAAACGTCAGACGCTGCTCCATGAGGGGCGAAGGCGCAGGTCGCTCCTTAGGATCAGATCGTAATTTGGACAGGCTGGTCACAGACCGGCAGGCTTGGTCGCACCTTCGCGCCGCGATCGATGATGAAGTCGCTGCGGTCAGCGTGGGCAGGAGAATGAGTAAGTTCCGGAGCCCACGGTGTAGACGGCGGCGCCATCGTCGCTGCGAACCAATCTGACCTCTCGCGATCCGGCAACAGGTTTGCCGCTCTCACTGACGGCCATCGTGTCCTTCGCCGGTAGGTAGAGGGTTGCGGTGGCGTGGGGCGGCACCACGACGTTCCAGTGGAATTGCCCATTCTGAATCTGCCAACTGCTCGCCACCAGTCCTTGCGGCGAATCGAGAGAAGCCTTGGCCCACGTCAACCCGGGAAGCAAGTGCGGATGCATGATGATGTTCTTGAATCCGGGACGCTCCGGATCATAATTGATTCCGGCGAGGCTCTGGTAGAACCATGAGTTCAGGTCGCCGGTCTGGATCAGCAGGGCTTCGCTGTTCATGCCCGGATCCCTCGTGTCCATGTCCCAACGCTCCCATAGCGTGGTGGCGCCCTTGGAAATCATGTAGCCCCAACTCGGCCGCTCGGTGCGGGTGGCGATGTTCAGAGCGACATCGGCATGACCTGTTTCCGTCAGAGTTTCCATCATCCACTGCATGCCGACGAGTCCCACGGTGAGATAGCCGTGGTGTTCGACCATGATGTCGTCAACCAGGTTTTGGACGACGCGTCCACGCAGATCCTCAGGAACCAGTCCGAATGCGAGCGGCAGCACATAGGAGGTTTGGGTTGAGCTTTCGTACCTGGCGGTTTCGCGATTCAAGAAACGCTGGTTGAATCCCTGGCGGATTCTGCCGGCTTCGGCCGCATAGTGTTTCCCGTCGGCGGATCTGCCCAGGCGTCCGGCCGAGTGTGCCATGAGCTTGGCGTTGAGGTAGCAATACGCGGTGGCGATCAGAGGCTTGCTGGTAGACCCGCTGTCGGGATGCCTGGCGTCCATTGAAGACGTGTCGCACCAGTCTCCGTAAATGTCTTTGTCGAGCGTGCCGTCGGGCCTCAGTTTACGGAGGCAGTAGTCCGCCCACCTCTTCATGGCATCATAATTATCTTCGAGAATGCGCCGGTCGCCATAGAAGGAGTAAGCCCAATCCGGCAAGACCGTGACCACGCTGGGCCAGACCACGCTGCCGCTGTAGAATTCCCAGTAAGCCGGTGACACGTCGGACTGGCCGCCATCCGAGTGCTGATCCAGGCGGATATCCTCCAGCCACTTTTCGTAAAAGGCAGCCACGTTCAGGTTGAAGGCTTCGCTTTCCGAGTCTTTGGCCGGATCGCCGAGCCAGGGTTGCCGCTCGTCGCGATCGGGGTCGAGCGGCACGCCGGTGCGCAGGAACATACGCTGGCCCCACCGCATATTGCCGTAAATCTGGTTTATCAGGGGGATTGAGCACTCGAACTTGCCCACCCGTTCGAGGTCGTTTTCAACTACCAGGCCCTCGACTTGATCTGCCGCGACCTTGCCGGGCAATCCCTCTATCTGCACGCGCCGAAATCCCTGCCCCCGAAACCGTGGGTTCCACGTTTCTACGCCCGATCCTCTGAAGGTGTAAGTGTCGCTGGCGAGCGCCGAGCGATTATCCTGGGTGCGAAGTGAACCATCAGGGTTCACGCTATAGGCCTCGGTCATCCGGGCCCTGGTGCCGGCCGGCGCCGAAGCGCGGATTCTCACGAGCCCGTAGAAGTTCTGGCCGAAATCCACCAGGTGAATGCCAGGCTTGGTTTCGCGAATCGAAACGGGTTTAAGCGTCTGGGTAATACGTGTGGGTTCGATCATCTGAGCCTGGAGGCGTCCGCCCGGCGGCCGCACCAACTGGACTGTTTGCCAGCGCGCATCATTGTCAGGGAAGCCAGGCTTGTCCCAGCCAGGCATCTCCTTGCGGGCGTCGTATTCCTCACCGTCGTACTCGTTGTTGGTGCGACGAGGGCCGTCGGCAGTGACCTTCCAGTTGCCGTCGCTAACCACCTGCTGATGTGAGCCGTCGGCGTATTCCACCTCAAGCTGCAGCAGGACCTTGGGATAGCCGTAGGTCTTGAAACTCACGGGATGCTTGTCGCCGGCTCTGGGTGCGAAGAAGCGCCCGTTTCCGGCGACGACACCGATGGCGTTCTCACCAGGCTTGAGACGATCCGTCACATCGAACGTCACGTAAGGAATACGCTTCGAATATTCCGTGAGCGCCGGATCCATGATGTGATCGCCCACTCTTGTGCCGTTCATATAGAGGTCGAAGAAACCCAAGCCCGAAACGTAGACGGTGGCGCGCTTGATCTTCTTCTTGGCCTGGAACTCGCGGCGAAACATCCGCGCGGGCAGGCGTGTGCGCGCCGGATCATCCGGCCGGGTTTTATCACCGCCATCCAGTCCGATCCACTTGGCGGTCCAGTCATCCTGGTGAAACAGTCCCATGCTCCACATCGCCGGTTGACTCCAGGCGGAGACCTGGCCCTGCTGATCCCAGGCACGTACCTTCCACCAGCAGACCTGGCGTGACTCGAGCCCCTTACCTCGGTAGTCGATGCCGATAATATCGCCGGAAACGATCTTGCCTGAAGCCCAGAGGTCGCCGTGGCCAGTACGCAAATTGCGCTGAGATGAGGCCACCAGAATTTGGTAGGCAGTCTGCCTGAGGCCACGGCCCGCCTGCGGCTCAGCCTGGAGTCTCCAACTAAGCCTGGGTGTTGTGCTGTCTACACCCAGTGGATTTTTGAGATGCTCGCATCGCAGATCGACCGGATGCAACGAAGGCTCGCGCCCGAGCGAAAAGGCGGCCGACATTGCAGCGACAATCAATAGGCCGAGGCACGTAAAGGCACGATTCATGACGCGCCATTATAGTGGATTGAGCCGGCGAAGTCCGAAAATCCCGCAGCAAACCCGCAGGGTTTCCGCTGGTTTTCCGCACGTCCTTTATTCGGATCCTGGACGATCATCGAGGGAAGTTTAGGGAAATAAAGATGGCGAGGAGTTTCTCTATTTCGCGGATGAGCAGATCGGAGGTTAACTCGACGGCATCTTCCACCATCGGGGAGAGCCCCTTGCCTAGGGCAAAATCGAGTCCTTCGATACCGTAGACGATGACCTGCCGGGGAAGTTGGCCCAGGGCGCGGCTGAGTTCGATCGCACCCGCCACCGAGAATGAATGGCTGGACTCGTGTACGGCGTAGCCGGGCAGTGGAGCGGAGCTCGCATCGAACCGATGGATGGTTCCGGGTTGGGCCCCGGAGTTGGCGGCGTCAACCATGACCACTGTGTCGGTATCCTTCCAGCAATCCATCAGCGATGTGCCTTCGCCGTTGTGCTTGATCACGCGGCAAAAACCGGAGGCGCATTTCTGCAGGCGCTCCGCAACGTGGAGTCCGGCCGCGTCATCGCCCGCGTAGGAGTTGCCTACACCGATGACGATGATTCTACGTTTTGACGATGAGAAAGGCGGCATGGATCGATACTTTGGTGGTCATCCTTGCGGGCCGGCCGTCTCTTGATATTTCCCATCTATTTATGATGCCAAGGCTCGGGATGATACTGTTCCTGGAATTCTCTATTCTGAGGTCCGGGATGTTCCTGTCGCTTTGCTTCTCTATGAGATGCAACCAGCACTACGATATCGGCCTCGCCTTTCGAGCGTCTGACAACGTGGCGCAGCTCTAACCAGTCTGAAGCGACGGCCACTCTCTCAAGAGAATCAACGACTACGACATCGTCATCAACATTCTGCCCGCCAAGCCGTCGTATGAGCTGTCCAACTGTCATTCGTCCGGTCCTTTCTCCGTCTCGCAAGTGACACTTCTTCTTTTGCAGCGCCGAGTGCGATATTTTGGTGGCCCGCAACCCTGAGACCACCGATCAATTCTTCCGCTCGATCTTCAGCCTTAGAAAATGTGTGGCGCACGATATACAAGGATCATAGTTGCGGATTGCCTGTTCGCACTGCCACAGCAACTGGTCTTCTGGCAGAGAGAGTCGGGAGGGCAGAAGCTGCCACAAGTCCTGCTCCATGGTCCTCAGGTTTTGTGCGGTCGGCGGGACGATCTTGGCGTCAAGGATACTCCCGTGGGCATCCAGCCGGTAACGATGAAAGAGAATGCCGCGCGGCGCCTCAGTGCACCCGCAGCCCGTACCCGCTTGCGGCTTGACCTTCACCGCCGGCGCCTCCGGAGGCTCGTACTGTTCGATGATGCGCAAGCCTTCCTCGCAGGCGTATAGCGTCTCGACCGCGCGCACGACTACGCTCTTAAAGGGATTCGCGCACACGGGACCCAGGCCGGCCTGGCGCGCGGCCTCCTGGGCCAGAGGAGTAAGCCGGTCGTAGTTCAAACTGTAACGGGCCAGCGGACCGACATGGTAGGAGCCTTGTCCCTTCAGGGTGGAGTGCAAGGCGTTCGAATGTTCCACGTGTTCTTCGCTGGAAAATTTCTCGAAATCGTCGATTGGGATATCCAGGCCTTTGCTTGAAACCAGACGCCCTTCATTGAGCGGGTACTCGTCAGGATGGCGAAGGGCGAGGAAAATGTAATCCTGATCGAAGTCGGGGAAGGGCAACGTGGCGGTGAATTTGACCGTCTCCAAGGCGGCGTCACGCGCCCATTTTAGGCTCTCATACAAGGGCTCAAGTTCCCGCTTGCTGGGCACACGGTAGAATCCACCCACACGCACGTTAATGGGATGAATCTCGCGCCCTCCCAAAATCCTGACAATCTCATTGCCGGTCTTCTTCAGCTTGAGTGCGGTTTCCACCGCGCCCAAGTGGTCCTTTGCCATCTGCACTACGTCGGCGTAGCCGAGGAAATCCGGGGTGTGCAGCATGTAGACGTGCAGGGTGTGGCTTTCGAT
Source organism: uncultured Acidobacteriota bacterium (assembly GCA_963803295.1). Classification (GTDB taxonomy): domain Bacteria; phylum Acidobacteriota; class Terriglobia; order UBA7540; family UBA7540; genus CAWDMC01. Next base: position 314,411 of record CAWDMC010000002.1, read on the forward strand.
CCATTCGCCGCAGTAGAGGAGGCGACGGAGAGAGCGAAGCTGACCCTCGACTTTCACGCCGAAGGCAGCCTCCATGGCGTGCACGGAACTCATCTGGTAGGCAACCGGACAGATGCCGCAGATGCGAGCGGTGATATCGGGAGCTTCGCTGAACTTGCGGCCACGCAAGAACGCTTCAAAGAAGCGCGGCGGCTCGAAGATCTTCAATTGCACGTCGGCTACAGTGCCGTTCTTGATTTTGACATACAGGCCGCCTTCGCCCTCCACACGAGCGAGGCAGTCAACCTTGAGCGTTCTTGTCTTCATGGGCCTCGCTCTCCCGGCGGAATGGTTCAGCGTAAGCGTTAAACGATCGGAAGGCCCGCACCAGGTCGTTCTCCTTGGAGCCGAGACGCTTCCAGGCAGCAGCCAGAGAACCGGTGTTGGGACTCTCCATGGGACCGAAGCATCCATAGCAGCCGCGCGTATACGACGGGCAGATGGCGCCACAACCGGCGTGGGTCACAGGGCCGAGGCAAGGAATGCCTCGGGCTACCATCACGCAGACGGTTCCAAGCTGCTTGCACTGCTGGCAGACGCTGTGCGAGGGCGTGTTAGGTTTGCGGCCGTTGAGGAAGGCGCTGAGCACCTCCACCAGTTGGTACTTGTCTATGGGGCAGCCGTGGAGCTCAAAATCGACGCGCACGTGATCCACCAGCGGAGTGGACTTGTTGAGAGTCTGGATATATTGCGGGGTTGCATAGACCAGGGAGGTGAAGTCGCGCACATCCTTGAAGTTCCGCAAGGCCTGGATGCCGCCAGCGGTCGCGCAGGCGCCGATGGCGACGAGGAAGCGTGAGGCCCGCCGCACCTGGTGAATGCGCTCGGCGTCGTGTGGCGTGGTGATCGAGCCTTCCACCAGGGAAAGATCGTAAGGGCCCTTGACGACAGACCGTGAGGCCTCGAGGAAATTGGCAATCTCCACCTGACCGGCAACTGCCAGCAGTTCGTCCTCGCAGTCCAACAGGCTTAACTGGCAGCCGTCGCAGGAAGCGAACTTCCATACTGCAAGCTTCGGCTTCAGACGCGTGGTCATTTCACATTCTCCGTGCCGCACCGAGCGGCTGCATCTTACCTCTCGACGCGGGTGGGGACACCCTCTCGACGCGGGTGGGGACACCCGCGCTACAGAGGGTTACATCTCCCTGACGGCAAAGAGCGGCTGCATCCGTTCCCAGCAGAAGACGGGGCCGTCCTTGCAGATGAACACGGGCCCACACTGGCAATGGCCGCACAAGCCAATACCGCACTTCATATTACGTTCCATGGAAACGTAGATATTGGGAGTTTCCACTCCGCGACGCTCGAGTTCCTGGACGGTAAAACGCATCATGACCTCGGGCCCGCACACCATGGCCACGGTGCTGTGCGGATCAAAGGGGGCGCGGGAGATCAGGGTGGTGACAACGCCCACGTTACCGCGCCAGTTGCCCATGGCCCGGTCCACGGTAACGTGGACCTCCAGGTCGAAGCGGGCATGCCATTGCTGCAGCTCTCGGCGGAAGAGGATATCGGTAGGGGTACGAGTGCCGTAGAGCAGAACCACTTTGCCGTAGTACTTCCGCGCTGCCAGGATTTGGTAAAGGGCGGGGCGCAGCGGCGCCAGGCCAATGCCGCCGGCCACGATCACCACGTCGGCGCCGCGAGCCTGGGTCACCGGCCATCCCACTCCATACGGGCCTCTCACTCCGATCTCGTCGCCAACCTTTAATTTCCGCATGGCGCGCGTTACGGTTCCCACCTCGCGCGTGGTGTGAACCAGCATCATGCGATTGGCTGGGTCGCCGCTGATTGAAATCGGCACTTCGCCCACCCCAAAGGCGTAGAGCATGTTGAACTGGCCCGGCTGAAAGACAAACTCCCGCACCCCGGACTCGGGTTCGAGCTCCAGGGTGAAGGTGTCGGAAGTTTCCTGGCGGAACTTCTGCACGCGGTATGACCGAGTCAGCATCGGGTCAGGCCCAGCGCCGTGGACGTCCCCGGGCATGTCAACGAGTTTCGTAGACATTGAGCAGTTGCAACCTCGCAGACTGAAGCCGTTCTGTAACCACCAGCGAGAACCGTTTCAAGAGTTCATAACCCAGGGCCGTATCACTTTCAGATTTTTCGCGGAGGCATTTGCCGTCGAGAGCGATGGCCCGCGTCAAATGCATGGCGCGAGCGTCGAATCGCCAACGGTAGGGCGGTACCAACCAGGACCATCCGAGCACCTCGCCCTCGCTTAGCGTCTCGATGGTTATCGGACCGCGTTCGGGTACATAGATCTCGAGCGACACCTTGCCGTGACGGATGAGGTAAAACTGGTTGGCCTCCTGGCCTTCGCGCAGAATGAATTGACCCGGCTCGAAGCGCACATTAGTGGCGCATCCCGCCACCAAGTGAAGCTGATCGTCGTTCATGCCGTGGAAAAAGGGATGTTCGGACACAACACGGTCAAGAGTTTCCATTTCCGTTCCCCTTCCTCGAGATTGTCGAGACGTCCGTTTCCCGGATCGCGTGCACTTCTTCAGTAAGATCGATCGCCACCGGGCACCAGGTAATACAGCGGCCGCACCCCACGCAGCCCGACGTGCCGAACTGGTCGATCCAGGTGGCGAGTTTGTGGGTCAGCCATTGGCGGTAACGGGCCCTGGGAGTGGCCCGGATGCTGCCGCCGTGAATGTAGGAGAATTCGGTGGTGAAACACGAATCCCATTTGCGCCAGCGCTCGGCGTGCTCGCCCTTCAAGTCGGTCACGTCTTCCACCGTGGTGCAGAAACAGGTGGGGCACACCATGGTGCAGTTGGCGCAGGTGAGACACCGCTCGGCCACTTCATCCCAGCGTGGATGTTCGTAGTTCCGGTAGAGCAGCGCCTTGAGGTCGGCGGTATCGAGGGCGCGCCCCATATGCGAGGCGGTGTTAGTGACGATGCTTTCTGCCGCGGCTCGCTCGGGACCGCAGGCAGGACGGCAAGGCAGTTCCGCCAGAACCTCCGCCCCCTGATTACTGCCGGCTTCGACCACGAAGTAATGCCGGCCTTCGGCCATGACCTCGGTCATGCCGATATCGAAGCCCGAAGAGACCCTTGGACCGCTGCCCATCGACACGCAAAAGCAGGTTCCGCCCGCGCGCCCACAATTCAGGGCGACGATGAAACTTTTGTTGCGCGCGGCCTTGTAGTACGGATCCACGAAGCTGGACGACATGAAAATCTGGTCCTGCAGCGCGATAGCCTTCAGTTCGCACGCGCGGACAGCCAGGAAAGCCAGCCTCGGGGCCTCGTGAGGTTCTTCGTGTACCTTGAAGCCACCATGGTTGCGGCTGGCTGTCCAAAGGCGTAGGACCGGAGGATACAGTTGCCTCTTCCAGGCGTGGGGGCCCACGCTGTAGCCAAAAAGCGCGCTGTCTCCACGCTTCTTGAGGCGATAGGAGCCACCGTCCTGCTCGTCGGTCCAACCGACAGGGAGGTCGGCCGTCGACTTCACCTCATCGTAGGCGATGGCGCCATCACGTAGAGTAGGGCCCAGCACGCGGTAGTCGCGCCGGGCAAGGTTATCGATTAGGGTTTGGAAGTCTCCACGATCCAGCACGAGCTGATCCCGGCATTGCAGGGGCTGTTCCGCCATTCGCACCCCCGGGGACGTTTGTGGAGGGGCAACCGGACCGATCTGAAGGGACCATTCGGCGACAGGAGGTTCGACACAAGGAGTAGTGTCTTATTGTAGGCTGCCCCTCACTCTCACTTGGCCATTCTGCGAGCCTTCTTAAGCTAAGTCTGTGACGCAGATCACGAATGCCCATTCTTAACCCACTTTTTTCGCTGATGGATTACAATGAAGTTATCGTCGTGGGCCGCAACAAACGTCCCCCGGCTACACCTGAATGGCGAGTGACAATGCGGAACTGAGACCGTCGGACGTGCTGCGCGGGCTCGTTCCAAAAAACATGACATTCCCTGGGTCAGAGCGGATAAAGGCGGGCGAAGCCGGCTGAGAACTCTGCGGGCCCGGCATTTCCGAGGTCGGCTTCTCGCCTTCTTTGGGGCGGTAGCCGCGATAGGGCCTGCCTTTGAGAGCAACAGCAAGCCGGGGTCAGCGAGTTCTCGCACGTCATTTGGGTAGCGCATACCTGGCGGGTTACGCCATGTGTCTTTCTAACAATAAGACAAGGGGGGCCCCGAGGAGCGCCAGATTTCTCGGTAAATCCCGCGTCTAGAGGACCTCGTCCCTTGTAATTCTTACCCCTGCCATCCCTTTTCGCTTCATCGACCGTCGCCATTCCTAAGCTTGTTCCCCAGCCCTTTCAGCTATTTGAGCGGACAAAAGGGGTTTTGGCCAGCCATTTGCACCCTTTGAGGTCAAGGCTCGCGGGTTAGATTAAAAGCCCGGGAGCTCGAGGTTAACGCGGTGTTGGCAAGCCCCGCCGCTTCTGCCTTCACAAACGAGACTAGGCAGGCCGGCTAATCCAACCCCGATGAAAGGAGGCGCTATGTTGTATTACTCCCTTCTGTTCTTGCTGATCGCGATTATCGCCGGGCTGTTGGGCTTCGGTGTTATCGCCTTCGCAGCCGCAGGTGTGGCGAAAATCTTCTTCGTGCTGTTCCTGATTCTGTTCTTGGTCAGCCTGTTCAGGCACCTGGGAAGTCGCGTCTGACGGGACGCGATGTTTTGATTTGAAGAGGATCCTGCGCTAGATGGCAGGAAGTTTAAGAACTAAAGGAGACACCATGAACTGGGATCAGCTGGAAGGAAAATGGCGCCAACTTAAGGGCGAAGCAAGGGTCCGGTGGGGAAAGCTCACCGACGATGACCTTGAGTTGGCTGGAGGCCATAAGGACAAACTGATTGGCCTCCTTCAGGAGCGCTATGGCATTGCCAAAGAGCAAGCCACGCTCGAAGCGGATGAGTGGATCGGGCATGTGGAAGCAGCAGGTGAGGCCGCCAATGAGAGACTTCGCCAAAATGCACCCAAGGCTCGTCATTCGGCGCGCTAACTGAACAACGTGCGACAGGAGGTATTATGCCTCAAGGGAAGCACCTTCGCGGAGTCAGTACCAAAGAAGAGCGGCAGTACGAGCACATTAGGAACAAGGCGCAACGGTCGGGCCGCTATGGCAAGCGGGCCAAGGAAGTCGCAGCACGAACCGTGATGAAGCATCACAAGCAGGAAGGTCACAGGAAGGGACATTAACTCGTAAGTAGGTCCGCAGTAGGTCCGCGTTTTGGCGCTTGTACTCGCTAAGGATGAGGCAAACTCACGGTTAAAGTGAATCTAACGACCTAGCACCTTGATGAGTCCCGGCCTGAAAGGTAGAATCCTCCATGCCGGACACTGAAGGAGTACTACCGGGATAGTAGACTCGAGACCCGCGTAGCTTGTAGGCGTGTTGGTGATATTGTAGAAGCCAACTACCCAACGGGGCTTCGGCACGGACGGAGCCCCACAAAACCTTGCCGATATCTTTTGACTTGCCTATCTCGCACTTACTTAGGCCCTTACTTAGCCGGCGAAGATCCCCAAAAGAACACTACAAACAATAGAAACCTTGTATAGTGGAATCCATGTAGAACCCTGTATACTGGGATCCTATTGGAGTTCGTAGTCATTTACAGCGACGGGAGAGTGCAGGATGGAAGACTTGAACATGACGCTCAAGCGGTTGCGAGAGGAGCGACGCCAGATTGTAAGCCAGGTGGCGGCATTGGACGCGGCAATCGCGGCCCTTGAGGAGGCCTTTGGGAGTAGCTCGGAACGCCGAACTAAGCGAGCGAGAAGGCCGGGCCGGAGGCGCCGGTTGTCGGCTGCAGCGAGGGAGAAGATCGCGTCAGCCCAGAGGGCACGCTGGGCCCGCGTCCGCCAGCAGAAGTCAGGAGCCAAGGAGAAGAAGCCGAAGGCTGCCTGACATTTTAGGCGTCCTTGGACGGCTGCACGTTCAACCGACTACACTGATCCTAGTTTAATCTGAGGCCTCGGGTTAGAGCGCGGCAACATCGAAATTGCGATTCCGCCCTAGGGTGGGGGTGTGCCTTTGGGAGGCGGGCGCAGCGGAGATGATAGTCTTCTGGAGCTAACTGGTCCGATGAGTTATCTCGACTCTACCCTGCAATTCGTGCTATACGACAGTTCGGGGTGTCGCTACCCTCACCGCCCGCCGACCACGGCGGCCGATTAGCTGTGAATGGCAGGCGGTGACGGCATTCTCCCGATCTGGATTCGCCGTGCGCGAAATTGCCTTTGAAGAGCGCCTTTTGTCAGGATGGGGAAGATTTCCCGTCGAGCGCTGCCACTTGTACAGGCCCGAGAAATCCTCCAATCTGGTGGCGATCCTCGATTCGGGCCGCGAATCTTCTTATCTTTCCAGAGGTCTCGGCCGCAGCTACGGTGATGCTCCCCTGAATTCGGGGGCGGGTGTCATTTCCCACGAGCGTCTCAACCGCTTTCTGTACTTCGATTCCACAACAGGAGAAATTGAGTGCGAAGCCGGAGTCAGCTTTGCTGAGATCGTCGAGGTGTTTCTGCCGCACGGCTTCTTCCCGGCCGTAACTCCGGGCACGAAATACGTGACCGTTGGGGGTGCCGTCGCGGCCGACGTCCATGGCAAGAACCATCATCGGGATGGCAGCCTGGCCAGCTTCGTTCGCAGTCTTCGCCTTCTGACCTCGGATGGATGCACGCTCCAATGCTCGCCGGTCGAAAACCAGGATGCTTTCTGGGCTACGGTGGGCGGCATGGGCCTTACCGGAATTATCCTCTCTGCCAGAATGCAGTTGCGCCCGGTGGAATCCGCTTACCTGATGGCCAGCCACCAGCGGACGCTCGATCTTAATGAGACGCTCGACTTGATGACGGAATGGGACGATCATTTCGAATATTCCGTCGCCTGGATCGACTGCCTGGCGACCGGCAGCTCGCTGGGCCGGTCGGTCTTGATCCGTGGCAACCATGCGACGGCCGGTCAGGTTCGAAAGCGAATCCGACAGCCTCTGGAGATTAGCGCTCGGCCATCCAGCGGAGTGCCTTTCGATTTGCCTTCGTACGCCCTGAATCGCTGGACCGTGCGGCTGTTCAACGCCATTCATTACCGGCTGCATCGCGGTCCCAAGGAGCGGCTGGTGGGCTGCGAACAGTTTTTCTACCCCCTGGATGGAATCGAGAACTGGAACCGCCTTTACGGGCGGCGAGGTTTCGTTCAATACCAGGTCGCCATGCCTGGCGAGGCTTCGCGGGAGGGCCTGACAGCGTTGCTTGAGCGCATCGCCAGATCCGGGCGCGCTTCTTTCCTGGCGGTGCTGAAGCGCTTCGGTCCTGGAAATCCCGGCTTCTTGAGTTTCCCGATTCCGGGCTGCACCCTAGCGCTCGATCTACCCGCTTCGCCCGGACTCGTTCCTTTCTTACAGGAACTCGACGCGGTGGTACTCGATTACGGCGGACGAGTTTACTTAGCTAAAGACGCAGTTCTTCGGCCGGAGACGTTTTCCGCCATGTATCCGCGGCTCGACGGCTTTCGCGAGATCCAACGGAAGCTCGATCCGCGGCGGCTCTTCTCGTCTTCTATGGCGCGGCGCCTGAGAATACTCGATCCGTGCCTGAGTCAGGTGCGGAGCGACGTGGCTTAGCGCTCCGTTCGAAATCACGCCCGCCTAAGCCGAAGACACTTCTCACGCCGCTTCGCGGCCCCTTTTCCCCGAAAGGGGGCTTAACCTTCTCCCTGGGGAGAAGGTGGCGAGCGTAGCGAGCCGGATGGGGGGTTCTGCTTAAAATCGCGGGATTCTGACACTCATCAGGCAAGCGCGGTCGTCCGAAAATAAGTGCACTGTCCCACCGGAACATCGCAGACATGCTTGGAATCGCATGTCTGATTCCATAACGTCGTCGGCTCCTTAGAACCGGTAAACTTGGTTTGCTGTCCGACCAAGGCTGCCGGGAAAGGAGCCGACATGTCAATTATCGGATGTGATTTGCATTCCCGCTACCAGGTTGTTGCGATGGTAGACACGGACGACGGCGAGGTAGCAACGCGCCGCTTGGAACATGAGAACGGAGAAGCGAGGACATTTTATGCAGGGCTGGCCAAGGGGTCGCGGGTGGGGATCGAGGCGACGGGCTACACCCAGTGGTTCGAGCGCTTGCTGGCGGAACTGGGGCACGAGTTATGGGTGGGGGATCCGGCCGCGATCCGGGCCCGAGCGGTGCGCCGGCAGAAGACCGACACCCGTGATGCCGAACACCTGTTGGACCTGTTGGTAAGCCGCCGTTTCCCGCGCGTCTGGGTGCCCAGCGTGGAACAGCGGGATTTGCGGCAACTGCTGAAGCATCGCGACAAGCTGGTGCGGATGCGGACGGCGCTGAAGAACCAGCTGCACTTTCTGGCTATGAGCCAGGGGGTGTGCCGCAAGCAAAAGCTGTGGAGCGCACGCGGTCGAGCCGAGTTGGAAGGGCTGAGCCTAGGAGCGTGGGCTAGTCGGCGGCGGGAAGAACTGCTGAAGATGCTGGACCAGCTCAATCCCTGCATCGACGAGCTTAACGAGGCGGTGCAGGCGGAGGCCGAGCGCTGCCCGGAGGCGGTGCAGTTGATGGAGCAGCCGGGGGTGGGGCCGATAACGGCTCTGGCCTTTGTGCTGACCGTCGGTCCGGTGGAACGTTTCCCCCACAGCCGCGCTCTGGTCAGTTACCTGGGACTCAACCCACGTGAGGATTCCAGCGGGGGTCACCAAAGGCTGGGCCACATCAGCAAGCAAGGCAACCAGATGTTGCGCTGGCTGCTGGTGGAAGCCGGCCAGAGGGCGTCTCTGCTGGACGAGGAACTGAGGCGTAAGTATAAACGGTTGGCTTTCCGGCGGGGCAGAAACGTGGCCAAGGTGGCCATGGCTCGTCAGCTGGCAGTGCGCTTGTATTGGAAGCTGCGCCAGGCGAGATCTGCCCAACCAGCGGTTCGCATGCCTGGTAGCCCGAGGTAGCGCATGGTGGGCGGTTCGCCACCGCAAGTCTGATTGGGCGCCAAGCCTCCCTGCACAGGCGGGGAGATCGAATAGAGAATCATGGTGGGGTGAAAACTTCACCGAATAGATGGCTGGTGGAACAGTCCACCGCAGGATTCGAGAGGCGAGCCTTGGTCGGGACAAGCCTTAAAGATTCTTCCAGGACGAAGCATCGCTGTACAGCGCTCCGCTTCGTCCCTCTTCTAGGGTGGGCGTGCCGGAGTCGGGGTCAAGGGTCTGCGATGAACGGTCCGACCAAAAGCGTCGGACCGCCCTTGACCCCGCCTCCGTCACGCGGGGGTGGGAGTGTTGCTAAATTCTGCTTGACAAAGCCGACGACGTTATAGATGCGCCACCCCATATTCCAGAGCCGCAAGGCGAGGGTTGTCATCAACGTGTAGGTCGATACCCAAATAGACAAACTTCCGACGCGGGCTAGAACCCGCGGCATGTCGATGTGGCATGCGTTACTCGCCGGTTCCGGAGCCATCACCGCCAGGCAGGCAATCCTCAAAATCCTCCAGGATGGCGCGCGCCACGGTGATCGGACGATCCACCCGCCGCAGTCCCCGTTGATTGTAATTGGCATTCGCACGGAGCCACTGATCGTGAATCTCCGTCTGAATCTGGACCAGGCCGTTCTCTTCAACCTCCTCGCCGGGAGCGAAGTTGAGCTCGCAGGCGAACACTTGATCGGGCTTAGCGGGATTGTACAGGGGCACGCCGTACTTCCGGCAGATAAGTGGGCGGTGCTCATAGACGGTGCAGGCGCCTTCGTCGCTTAGGGCGGGGCAGGGAAGACGGAGGCCGGCGGGCGGCAGGCTGCCCCAGGCATCCGGAACATTATTGTGGGCAAGAATTCGTTCGCGGCGCGGCAGATAGGCGCGAGCCCGATCCTCGATCCGTGCCCTCACCTCAGGGGCTAATTGTTTCACACCGCGCGAGACGTAAGCGGCCTCCACTTCCGTGATCTGGAACATCTGGCTGCAGCAATCCGCGCAACCGCGCCGGCAATGGATCCGATCTCCGTAAAGCTGCTTCTGCCTCTCGAATTCGGCTTGCCAAGCCTCGGCCACCTCCAAGTATTCCCCGTAGGCCTTGGGCGTAGACTCGGGCATCGCAGGGTGCTTCTTCTGTTGCGGAGTTTCCTTCGAACCCATTCGTGGTCTCGTCGGAGCCATTGCTCTTCAACGTACAAGCCAATATCTGCTGACAGGTAGTGCATCAGAGTTTCTGAGAGACGAAACTCCGCGCTACCCGTTCTCCTTCCCCCACGGCCGCGAACGAGCCACAGAAATTCCACGAACTTCGCGGCCGGAGTCCATGGACACGGCACAATAGAAATGATAAAGATCGCCCTGGTGTTGAATCACCGAGGGTTTATGGGCGTAAGTGGAGTCTACCGAGCCCTTGGGACCCACGTCGACTAAAATCCCCGTGCACTTCTCTGCATGCAGCAAGTCTCGACCGGTTGCGGCCAGGTCTCTTGCCACACCTTTAGCATCCAACCCGTAGTAGTAGAAGATCCATTCGTGTCCATCCTGCAAAACACACGGATCGCTCGCAAAGATTTCGTCAGCGCTGCCCGCCGGGCCATTGGCAATGATGGGATTCGCGGAGTAACGCTTCCACGTCTTCAAGTCTTTCGACATAGCCACGCCAGTCTGCTCGCGCCATCGTCCTTCCTTCTGGTTCTTGGCGTTGTAGAAAAGGTAGTAGATGCCTTCATGCTTCAGAAGACACGCTTTGTAGAGCCCGCCACTCTCCCAAGCGGCGCCATCTTCTGGCCTCAGGCAGGGAAGGTCAACTTCCCAATTACGCAGGTCTTTGCTGCGGCAGAGGCCGATGACAGCAGAGCCTTGTTCTAGCCCCTGATTGGGGTACGCATGATAGGCGCCGAGATAGTATCCATCCACGCGCTTCAACTCGCCTGCTGAATACAGTCCATTCTCACGCAGAATCCAGGTCAGAGCGGCGTTGTACTTAAGGGTCAGGGAGGATGGGTTCCGTCTCAGCATGCACCCTTCCTTTTTCCACCTGACCAAATCCGATGATGAAGCAATTCCCGTCTGGTAGCCGACGCCGTCAAAGCCGACGAAGGTCATGAAATGGCGACCCCCGTGCCGGAAGACGAACGGACAGTCAACGCTGATCTGGTCAAAGCTGCCTTTTTCGTCCGAGGCGCTCAGGACTAATCTCCCGAGTTTGTGAGGCGCACCGATCTTACTGAGGTCACACACCGCTCGAGCGCGTGGGGCAAGCGCGAGTGACGCCACGCCGAGGAACTCCCTCCGGGTCAATGCGCTTCCCGCTCCGGGATAGCTCTTTTCGCCCTTCACCAAGGAAGCTTTCCTTCTTTTCTTTCCTCACTCGATCCCTACCCGTCGTTACAGGGCGGAACCGGTGAGACGTTGAAAAGCATTATACGATCGCAATACGATCGCAGCGGATTGTCCAATTGATGATTAGAAGAAGTCGTCGTCGCGCGCCACAGGGTTACGGAGAGGTCTTGGGGGGAGGCCCTGCGTGTTCGATGGCGTTCTTCAGACGCGTCAACTGTTCGCTTAGCATGGCGTCAGCCGGTGCGGCCCAGGTATTCATTCCTTTTGCGAGGTAGCCGGATACCGCGTAAACCATTTCCAGCTTGGTGCCGCCCGCTGCGGGCGAAAGCGTAATCGTCATCGTTCCGGTAGCGGCGAGCCCCTGCAAGGGACCGAGCGCTCCCAGCATGCGAAGAGTCTTGCCGGGTTGAAGGAATATAACTTCCAGGTGGCGGACCCCGCCCCCGCCAGGGAGTTTTTCGCAAAAACAGCCCATGGGTTTGGGTTCGATCGATAGGTTGTGCGCGTCACCCGAGAAGGTGTGCTCGGGATTCCACCAGTCGGCGGGGCGGAGCAGTTGACGGTAGACTCCGTCAGGAGCGCCCTGGATGTTTAGACTCAATTTCACCGTGAAGCCATTTGCCGCCGAATCGACGACCTCGGCCACCGCCCCTGGCGGTGCGGCAGTCGCTAGTAGCACCGCGAGACAAAGAGTGGCTCGCATTATCGTCCTCCTCAGCGCCAAAAATCCTGATATGTACTATCGAAGTTTAGACAATGCAGTTTTCTGCAAGCGTTCTCTGTGTGGTGGTTTCGTCGCGCTTGCTTTTGAAGGCGGCGTCGAGCCGCCGCGCTCCACGGCGCCTGCGGCGCTCACGCTGCCTGCAAGCGCAGCCCGCCATGGAGTACGGTGGCCCTAGCCACCGCCTTTACTAAATGGCACGTATTCAACTCCCAGCAGCAGAGGACGGAGGTCGTGCCTGCCGCGCCACCCTCCCGCCTCAAACAGGGGGCGGGAGGGTGTGGCAAGCCTGAGCCTATGCCTTTGCTGACTATTGATGCCAGCCGGAGGCAGGCGCTACAGCTGGATCAGGCGGCTGCTTTGCGAACTTCGCCGTGTGGGTCGAGCACAAACTTCTTGGCGGCGCCTTTGTCGAAGTCCTTGTACCCTTGCGGCGCCTCATCCAGAGTAATGACCGTAACGTTCACCGCTTTGGCGATTTGGATCTTGTCGTGCAGAATGGCTTGCATGAGCTGGCGGTTGTAGTGCATGACGGGGCATTGGCCGGTGGTGAAATGCAGTGACTTGGCCCAGCCCAGGCCGATGCGAATGCTAAGGTTACCGGTGCGCGCGTTCTCATCGACGCCGCCCGGATCATCCGTCACGTAAAGCCCGGGGATGCCCATGCCCCCGCCCGCGCGGGTCACCTGCATCAGGGAATTCAGCACCGTGGCTGGACGTTCCACGGCGGCGTCCTTGCCGTGTCCACGTGCTTCGAATCCCACGCAGTCCACCGCAAAATCGATTTCGGGTTCGCCCATGATCTTTTCGATCTGTTCGCCCAGGCTGGCGCTTTGCTTCAGGTCCACGGTTTCACAGCCGAAGCTCCTGGCCTGAGCCAGGCGCTCCGGAATCAGATCACCCACAATCACCACCGCCGCACCCAACAGGTGGCAGGCTGCCGCACAGGCGAGTCCTACCGGACCGGCGCCGGCGACATACACGGTCGCACCGGGGCCCACGCCCGCCGTTACGGCCCCATGATAACCAGTGGGGAAGATGTCGGAAAGCAGGGTGAGATCGCGGATCTTGGGCATAGTTACGTCGCGCGGAGGCAACTTGAGAAGATTGAAGTCCGCGTAAGGACACATCACGTACTCGGCTTGGCCTCCCACCCAACCGCCCATGTCAACGTAGCCATAGGCGGCGCCGGGCCGCGCCGGGTTGACGTTGAGGCAAATCCCAGTTTTGCCCTCTTTGCAATTACGACAGCGTCCGCAGGCGATATTGAAGGGTACCGAAACGATGTCGCCCTTCTTTATAAACTCTACGTCACGACCGGCCTCGATTACTTCGCCCGTTATCTCGTGCCCGAGAACGAGGCCGTGGGGAGCAGTCGTGCGTCCCCGCACCATGTGCTGATCGCTGCCACAGATGTTGGTTGCAAGGATCTTGAGAATCACCCCATGCTGACAGGGGCGTGATCCTAGCTCAAGTTTTGGAAAGTCAATGGATTGGACCTCGACCTTACCCGGTCCCATATACGCAAGTCCACGATTCGATGCCATCGCTGCACCTCCCGAAGCCGAAAATGAGTGGAACGACCCTAATGAGATCAGAAAACGATAACTAAATCAAGTTGCTACCATAGAAAAAGATTGTGGTCCGAACGGCCCTGATTTTGCCTGAGGAAATGGTTGCTGCATGACCGTCCGGCTCTTTGAGCGGCCCGCCCGAACAGCAGGTAGGATCAGTTACGGAGGGATTACGTTGGATTGCCAGCAACTTAGTGTTAATCTGTGTGTAACGAGTTTATGCCTATGGGAACCAGAACGATCTTGGTGGTGGAAGACGATCTTGTCCAAGCGAGGTCATGGGCCGATCTGTTGCGGTTGTGGGGATACGAAGCCGAACTTGCGTTTGATGGAGTTGAGGCACTGACGAAGGTCGCCTCCACCTCTCCCAGCCTGGTTATCGCTGATCTGCGGATGCCGAGGCTGAGCGGACTCGGCCTACTGCGCGAATTGCGCGATCACTTTCCCGGCGTGAGATGCATCCTGATCAGCGGGCAGAGCACGCTTGACGAGGCGATTGAAGGGATTGGCCTCGGCGCCTACCGGTTTCTCGAGAAGCCAGTCGATCCCGCGCGCCTGCAACTCGAAATCAGAAGCTGCCTCCGGCATTACGCCAAGAACTGACGAAGGAAGATTGGATCACAGGAACCGTGAATTTTCGCCGATCTCGGGCGGAGTTCTGCGAACCCCGCTAGAAACCCGCACTTTTTCCGCTGGCTTTTGGGCCCTTACTGGGCAGGCCGTGGCAGGCCGTTATGTCCTTCGTCAGGTAACGGACTTCTGCTAGAATGAACCCGGAATGACATCCCCTAGTTTTGTTCACCTGCATCTTCATACGGATTACAGTCTTCTGGACGGAGCCTGTGAAGTTACGCGTCTGATGGATCGCGCGGCGGAGCTGAAGCAGCCCGCCGTGGCCATCACCGACCACGGAAATCTCTTCGGGGCGGTAAAGTTTTACGAGGCGGCCCTGGAGCGTAACCTCAAGCCCATCATCGGCTGCGAGGTTTACGTGGCGCCGACCAACCGCTTTGACAAGAATTCGGACGCCGACCGGCCGAATCACCTTGTACTCCTCTGCGAAAATGAGACCGGCTACCGCAACCTGGTGAAGCTGGCTTCCGCAGCTTACATCGAAGGGTTTTACTACAAGCCACGTATCGATAAGGACTTGCTGGCGCGCCACGCAAGCGGACTGATCGGACTCTCCGCCTGCCTGCGCGGAGAAGTGGCCGAAGCGCTCTCCAAGGAGCGGTTCGACTCCGCCCGCCAGTCGGCCTATGATTTGCGCGATATCTTCGGCAAGGGAAACTTCTTCCTGGAGATCCAGGACCACAATATTCCTGCCCAACAGGCCATCAATCCACATCTGGTGCGGCTCTCGCGCGAGAGTGGCATCGCCCTGATCGCCACCAACGATTGTCATTACCTGACCAAGGCCGACGCTCGCGCGCAGGACGTGTTGGTTTGTATCCAGACTGGTAAGACCGTGAACGACACAGCGCGGATGAAGTTCTCCACCGAAGAATTCTATTTCAAGACGCCGGAAGAGATGGCGCAGCTCTTTGGCGATATTCCCGAGGCGCTGACCCGCACGGTGGAGATTGCCGAGCGCTGCCACGTGCACCTCGAGAAGAGCCAGCACGTCTTCCCGCACTTTGAGGTGCCGGCGGGCGAAACCATCGATAGCTATTTCGAGCGGGTAGCTCGTGAAGGATTTGAGTATCGCCGTCCCCAACTGGAGCGGCTAAGGGCGGCAGGACGCCTGCGTCATCCGATCGAGGCTTACGAAGATCGTCTCAGCTTCGAAATTGAGATGATCAAGAAGATGCAGTTCCCGGGCTATTTCCTTATTGTCTGGGACTTCATCCGCTTCTCCCGGGAGCAGTGTATTCCCGTGGGTCCGGGCCGCGGCTCGGCGGCAGGCAGCCTGGTAGCCTATTCATTGCATATCACCGACATCGATCCGCTGCAGTACGATCTGCTCTTCGAGCGCTTCCTGAATCCCGAGCGCATCAGCTTTCCTGATATTGACATTGATTTCTGTATGCGCCGCCGGGGTGAAGTCATCAACTACGTCACCCAGAAGTATGGCCGCGAGAACGTCAGCCAGATCATCACCTTCGGCACGATGGGAGCCAAGGCCGTGATCCGCGATGCCGGCCGCGCCCTCGATCTGCCCTTCGCCGAAGTTGACAAGATTGCCAAGCTGGTTCCTACCACCCTGAACATCAGCCTGAAAGATGCGATTGCCCAGACAGCCGAGATGAGGCAACTGCGCGACGGCGATCCCCGTATAGCGGAACTGCTGGAAATCGCCGGACGTCTCGAAGGCCTGGCCCGGCACGCGTCGACGCATGCGGCCGGAGTGGTGATCTCACCTCAGCCGCTCACCGAAATCGCACCGTTGTACAAAAGCAACAAGGATGAAATCACGACGCAGTTTGCCATGGACGATCTTGAGCATATCGGGCTGCTCAAGATGGATTTCCTCGGACTCACCACGCTCACCGTGATTGACGATTGCCTCAAAGTGATCGAGCGGACGAAAGGCGAGACGCTTGATTTTTCGAAGCTGCCCCTTGATGACGCGGAAGCCTTCGAGCTCCTGGGAAAGGGATTGACTGCCGGCATCTTCCAGTTTGAAAGCCGGGGCATGACCGACATTTTGCGCCGCGCCAAGCCCAACCGTATCGCCGATTTGACGGCTCTGAACGCCTTGTACCGCCCCGGTCCCATGGGCATGATTGACGACTTCATCGCGCGTAAGGCGGGCCGCAAGCGAGTTACCTATGAGTTGCCGCAGCTCAAGGACATCCTGGAAGAGACCTATGGGATTATGGTCTACCAGGAGCAAGTGATGCAGATTGCCAACGCCGTCGCCGGCTTCTCCCTGGGCGAAGCCGACGTGCTCCGGCGGGCCATGGGGAAGAAGAAGCCCGAAGTCATGGCGCCCATGAAGGAAAAGTTCCTCAACGGCGCCCGCATGAAGAAGGTTCCCGCCGTCAAGGCGGAGAAGTTGTGGGACCTGATGGTGCAGTTTGCCGGCTATGGGTTCAACAAATCGCATTCGGCAGCGTACGCCTATATCGCCTATCAAACGGCTTATCTGAAGACGCATTATCCGGTCGAATTCATGTCAGCCTTGTTGAGTTCGGAAATAGGGAACTCCGACAAGATGACGTTCTATCTGAATGAGTGCCGGGATATGGGGATCGAGATCCTCCCGCCTGACGTCAACTCCAGCAATCACAATTTCACTCCCGATGGTAAGGCCATCCGCTTCGGCTTGACGGCGATCAAGAATGTGGGCGAGGCGGCGATCCAGTCGGTAGTGGCGGCTCGGGAGAAACTCGGCCGTTTCGACAATATCTTTCAGTTCTGCGAGAACATTGATTTGCGCCTGATGAACAAGCGGGTGATCGAGAGCCTGGTAAAGGCGGGCGCCTTGGATTCGCTGGGCGCGCGACGCTCGCAGTTGACCGCGGTGCTCGACCGCGCCATGGAACTCGCGGCCAGTGCCCAACGTCAGACTCTAAGCGGCCAGAGCGGCCTTTTCGGGGGCGAGGCTGCTCCCCAGCCGGTGCGTAGCGAGCCGCTGCCTGATCTCCCCGAGATCTCCGAGGCCGAGCGCCTGGCCGGTGAAAAGGAGGTGCTGGGCTTCTACGTTACAGGCCATCCCCTGGAGAAATATCGCAAGGCCATCAGCTCCATCACTAAGTATGACACTTCGTCTCTGGCTGAGATCGAGCACGAAGCACCGGTTACTATCGCCGGATTGCTCACTTCATTGCGGACGCGTCCCAGCAAGAAGGGCGATCTGTGGGCCAGCGGTGTTCTCGAGGATCTGCGTGGCGCGGTGGAAGTTCTGGTCTTCCCGCAGGCCCTCCAGCAACTGAAGGATATACTCAAGCCGGACACGGCCCTGGTGATCAAGGGCCGCGTCCGTCACGAGGAAAACTCGCCCACCCGCATCGTTGTCAGCGAGGCGCGATTGCTCGACGGAGCCGTGAAAAGCGCCAGGGCTAACGGTGTCCAGCGGTCGGCCGAAAATGTCGGCCCGGCTCGACGGGAAAACGGCAGCGATCCGCAGATACGCATACGGCTACGCCTTCAGGCTGGCGAAGCGATCGAGGCGGCCGGAGAAGCGGCGACCCAAATGGCGAGCAACCTCGAGATGCTACTCCTGTCCTATCCTGGCGAGACCCGGGTGTTGTTTGAGATGATACGGCCGGGCAATTTCAAAGCAGTGCTTAAACCGCGGCGAGCCGCAACGGTCCGCGCTGAAGAGGAACTGCTCGGGCGTCTGCGCGAAATCTGCGGGGAAGAAGCGATCATCATCGGTTAGGGAGGGGAAGCTTACCGAAGGAAATGAGCGACGCAACCCAACTCGCCATGGCAACAGAAATCGAGCGGCAGATTCAAGAGCTTGAGCAAACCGCGAAGACTGTGGCCGTGCATGACGAGATCGAGAGATTGCGGGTGCAAGTCGAAGAACTACGTCGGCAGATGACGGCATCGGTGGAACCGGCAGGGACGAAGAAAGAGAAGACCGACGCCTGGGCCCGTGTGTTGCTGGCCCGGCACCCCCAACGTCCTTATACCCTTGACTATATCCAGTACCTCTTTACCGATTTCACGGAGCTGCATGGCGATCGTCGATTTGGTGACGACGCCGCACTGGTGGGCGGATTCGCTCGCTTCGAAGGCCGGCCGGTGATGGTGATTGGCCATCAGAAAGGCCGCGACACCAAACAGAAATTGCTGCGTAATTTCGGCATGGTGAATCCGGAGGGCTATCGTAAGGCGCTTCGCCTGATGCAGCTCGCTGCCAAGTTCAATCTGCCCATCATCACTCTGGTTGATACGCCCGCCGCCTACCCCGGTATTGGTGCGGAGGAGCGGGGCCAGGCTGAAGCCATCGCATACAACCTGAAGGAGATTCCCAAGCTGCGGGTGCCCATTATTGTGGTGATTCACGGAGAAGGCGGCAGTGGCGGTGCATTGGCCATCGCCATCGGCGACAAGGTCCTGATGCTGGAGAACTCCGTCTATTCCGTGATCCCGCCGGAAAGCTGCTCATCGATTCTTTGGCGCGACTGGAACCACAAGCAGGAAGCGGCGCGCGTCCTGAAGCTCACCTCGGAAGACCTTCGCGAATTCGGCATCGTGGACCAGGTAGTGCCCGAACCCTCCGGTGGCGCCCACACGGATTATCCCCAGGCTGCGGCTTTGCTGCGACCGTTTCTCGTTTCCACCCTGCGCGATCTCGAGTCCCTGTCTGCTGATGACCTTGTACGGCGGCGTCACGAGCGGATTCGGCAAATGGCGACGTTTGTCACCGAAAATGTCTAAAGCGATGGCCTTGGTCGCTTCGCACCATGAACTTAAGCCCCGATCGACCGATGATCAGCATTATCATTCCCACCTTCAATGAATCCTCGCAAATTGGACGGACGCTGCAGTGCCTGTGCGGGTTGCGCGGCGATTTCGAAATTCTGGTTTCGGATGGGCAGAGTACCGACGGTACAGCGGAGATCGTCGAAGCGACGCCGTCGAGTCGTGGGAAGCCCGTGCGCCTGTTGCGCTCCGCGCGGAGCCGCGCCCTTCAATGCAATCTGGCCGCAAGCGAGGCTCTGGGTGAAGTCCTGCTGTTTCTGCACGCGGACACGGCTCTCGACGCCGAGGCCATTGAGGTGCTGGCAAGCGCAATGGCTGCCAGTCCCGAGTTGGCGGGCGGCAGTTTCAGAGTCACGTTCGAAGGCCAAAACCTTTGGAGCCGCTTTTTCACTTGGGCGGATCGCCAGCGGCGGCGCTTCGGCATCTACTACGGAGACTCCGGACTGTTCGTGCGCCGCGAGATATTCGACCGGCTGGGTGGGTTTAGCTCCATTCCAATCATGGATGACTATGAGTTTGTCCGCCGCCTGGAGAGATCGGGACGCACCGTCTGCCTCCCGGCGGTGATCCGGGTGTCAGACCGTCGCTGGCGGCTCCAGGGGGCGTGGCACAGCATGTGGACGTGGTTCTGGATTCAGTTGTGTTTCTCTCTCGGGTTCCCGCCGGAGCTACTTGCTCGCTGGTACAGGCCCGTACGGGAGGAAGAGCGTGCAGCCCAAAGCGCGGACTCCTCGACTCTCAACGCGCACTTCAAGTTCGCTTCTCAAAACAATGCCGGTGACGGTTAACGGGACTACCGGGCCTTTGCGTCGCACTTACCTTCTGAGAATTTGACGTTTGGATTAGATCCGCCTTTTCAATGGTTTACCCAATCAATGGCGGACTTTGCGATTGGGAGTTGAAAAATCCCCGTTCGCTGGATTTGTGTTTTGCACCCCTCTGCTAGGCGCGATAATGCGCTGGAAACTCAAGGAAGGCGTGGTGTGTCTTGCGGCTGCCGCCGCGCGGGCGATTCGCCGGGTGATCTCAAAAGCTTTTTCTGACCTTGCGTTCGAGTGATCTGGAAGAACCCTAAAGTGTGGATGTTGCTGCATCCACTGTGATTAGTACACAGCAAGGAGTCCTGGTCCGACGGATCTCGCGTCGGCCAATCCGATTTCTGGATGAGGCCGCGGTTGTCCGAGGACACTTCGGTTCCCATCAAAGATAAACGGTCCTGATTATCCGTGTCGTGGCAATCCCACTTGAATATCAGGTGGGATGGCGAGCCTAAGAGAGGTGAAGAAATGAGCACAGTGCCCTTTAGCGAGACTCCTCAGCAGCACGGCGTGGAAGTCGGGAGTAACCTGATTCAGATCGGCTCTAAAGAGGATCTGATCCGCCGGCGTCTGGAAGAAGAAAGATCCCGGCTGTTTGAAGAAGCCGGACTTGATGTGCGGACTCAGCGCTTTCAAAAGCCGGTCGAGCATCCTTTTACCAAGTCGCAGCGCGATCACACCACAATCTTGTTTGGTGGTCTCACCTGGAAGCACGAGAAACTGGTGCATGCGGCGCTCGAGAGCCTCGGCTACAAGTGCGAGGCGGTGCCCGTCGCCAACAAAAAGGCCTTCCAGCTGGGCAAAGAGTACGGCAACAACGGCCAGTGCAACCCCACCTACTTCACAGTCGGGAATCTGGTTCAGTACCTGCAACACCTCGAAGAAAAGGGCATGTCGAAGCCCGAGATCATCGACCGTTACGTGTTCTTCACCGCGGGTGCCTGCGGACCTTGCCGTTTCGGTATGTATGAAGCGGAGTATCGCCTGGCGCTGCGTAATTCGGGATTCGACGGATTCCGCGTGCTGCTGTTCCAGCAATCGGGTGGTTTGGATCAGGCCCAGGCTGAAGCGGGACTTGAGCTTAACCTCGATTTCTTTTTGGGTATTCTGAACGCGCTTAACATCGGCGACGTTGTCAACGATGTCGCTTATCAGATCAGGCCCTACGAGGTAAATTTGGGCGAGACTGATCGTGTTCTCGACGAGTGCATGGATCTGCTGCACGAAGTGATGCGCAAGAAGCAGCCTTATTCGCTCGAGGGCAAGTTTGGCGAAATGCTCAAGAAGACTTCGTTTGCCGGCACCGCCGCTTTTATCGGCAAATTCCTTAACCAGCTCTACGGTGATGATTTTACTGAGGCCCTCGAAGAAGTGCGGGACCGCTTTAACGCCATCCCGATCGATCGGACTCGGGTTAAGCCGGTGGTCAAGATCACCGGCGAGTTCTGGGCGCAGACCACCGAAGGCGACGGCAACTTCAACATGTTCCGCTTTCTCGAGAAGAAGGGGCGCAGGTGATGGTCGAGCCTATCGGTACCTGGATCATGTACATGATCCATCAGGCCAAGCAGAAGATTAAGGACGAGCGGGGCATGAATCTGATCGCTCAGAACGTCCCCAAATGGAATCTCGCCAAGGTCTTCAACAGCCACTTCGATACCCAGCAGAAGGTGGCGAAGCTCTCCTTTGCCGAAGGCATCTTTAAACGCGAATATCACAAGCTGATCGACGCGCTAGGCGGGGTCGCCCACCATCTAACTGACCAGTACGAGTTGCAGCGGCTCGGCCATCCTTTCTACAACTCACGAGCCGGCGGTGGTGAGGGACACCTTGAAGTGGCAAAGAACATTTATTACTCCAACAAAGATTTGGCCCATATGGTGCTGAGCGTCAAGCCGTTCGGCTGCATGCCCTCTACGCAGTCCGACGGTGCGCAGTCTGCCGTGGTCTCGCACTACAAGGACATGATCTATCTACCTATTGAGACTTCCGGCGAAGGTGACGTCAATGCCCACAGCCGCGTGCAGATGGCGCTGGGTGAGGCGAAGGTCCGGGCCAAAAACGAAATGAAGCGGATCCTCGATGAGGCTGGAGTGACCATTGAGGAAGTCCAGGAATTCTCCCGTGAACATCCGGAAATGCTCGAGCCGATGTACAAATTCGGCCATACCAAGGGCGTGGTGGGTGTAGCGGCGAATTTTGTGCTGCACGCAGCTGAGCGGATCAAGGCGGAGCGACGCGAGATGGTCGCAGTGCAGTAGGAATAGCTATGCTCGAATCTCGCTGATCGGGGCCTTGCGGGCCGCTTACGATTAGCGTCTTCTGACGATGTCTTTTCTTGGCGACGAACTCTATGGTGGATTTGAGGCGTCTAGCCGAGACCACCAAGCCTAAGACCAAGGCCGGAGGGAAAGGAGTGGTACTCAGATGGCAGGCAAAGTCAAAGGGGTTCCTGAAGGATCACACTCGATTACAACGCACCTGGTCATTAAAGGAGCAGCAAAGGCTGTCGATTTCTATCAGAAAGCCTTTGGGGCACAAGTCTTGGGAGTTCACAAGACTCCCGACGGAAAAGTCATGCACGCTGAACTGAAGATCGGTGACTCGAAAATCATGTTTGCCGACGAGTTCCCCGGCATGGGGAGCGCCGCATCACCAGAAACGTTGGGTGGTACCACTGCGGTGATCAACCTCTACGGCGAGGACGTGGACAGTCTGTTCAAGCAGGCTACTTCAGCTGGCGCCACGGTAGTTTTCCCTCTCGTCAACCAGTTCTGGGGAGACCGTTACGGCCAAGTGAAGGATCCCTTCGGCCATTGCTGGGCTCTGGGACAGCACATCGAAGATGTAACACCTGAAGAGATGGAGCGGAGGGCAAACGAATTCTATGCCCAGATGGCGAAAGGTGCAGGACAAAGCTGACGCTTAGGGGCAGGCCTCGTGTCTGTCCCGCAAGGTAAATCTACCGCGGGGGCGATGACCATGATCGCCCCTTTTCATCCACCGCGAGCGACCGGCCGTAGAGAGGGATCATGAATATTCCGAGTCCCAGCAACCTGATGGTGGGTCTGGACGTCGGCTCGACCACTGTTAAGTCTGTGGTGGTCGATCTGACGAATCAGAGCATCGTTTGGAGTGACTACCAGCGTCACGACACCAAGCAGCCGGAGAAGTGCCTGGAGTTCCTCAAGCGCATGGAAGCTGATACCGGCATCAAGGCGGGCGAGACGCGTATCTTCATTACCGGTTCAGGCGGCTCGGGGGTCGGGCGCCATCTTGGCGCTGAAGTTCGTGCAGGAGGTCAATGCCGTATCGTTGGCGGTGGAACATCTTTATCCCGACTGCGGCTCTGTGGTCGAGCTAGGAGGTCAGGATGCCAAGATTATCATCTTTAAGGAGGATCCGGAAACCGGACGCAAGAAGAAGATCCCTTCCATGAACGACAAGTGCGCCGGCGGGACTGGCGCGGTGATCGACAAGATTAACGCCAAACTGCGTATTCCGGCTGAACAGCTCTGCCAGATGGGCTATTACGGCATGAGACTGCATCCGGTGGCAGGGAAATGTGGCGTCTTCGCCGAGACTGACATCAACGGCTTGCAGAAATCGGGCGTTCCCCCCAATGAGCTCATGGCTTCGCTGTTTGAGGCGATCATCCAGCAGAACCTGGCGGTCCTGACCCGCGGCAACACTTTGCGGCCGAAAGTGCTGTTGTTGGGTGGTCCCAATACCTACATCACCGGGATGCGCGATTGTTGGAAGCACAACATTCCCAAGGTCTGGGAGGAGCGCAATTTCCCTCTGCCCGAGGGTGTCGATCCGGCGGACCTCATCCTTGTTCCGGAGAACGCCCAATACTTTGCCGCGCTCGGCTGCGTGCGTTACGGCATCGACGAGGATCAGGAAATCGGGGTCTACCAGGGTTACGAGAAGCTGGAATGGTACATGAACGTTGGCCGCCTGGAGGAGAAGAAGAAAAGGGGTGGCAGCGGTCTCTACAAAACCGAAGACGAGCTGACCGATTTCAAGGACCGCTACCGCCCCAAGCGTTTCGTGCCGCGCCAATTTCAAGCGAGCGAGCACGTGCGTGCCTTTATGGGCATTGACGGCGGATCGACTTCTACCAAGGCTGTCCTCTTGAGTGAAGAGGGCGAAGTGATGGTGAAGTGTTATCAGCTCTCTAAGGGTAATCCACTCGAAGATACCATGGAGATGTTTGCCAATCTGCGCCAGCAGGTGGAGGATCAGGGAGCTAGCCTTGAACTTCTGGGTTTGGGCTCGACCGGTTACGCCAAGGACATTCTGAAAGACGTTCTGGGGGCCGACGTGGCCCTGGTGGAAACGGTTGCCCACACCGAGGCGGCGCTGCACTTCTACCCGGACGCGGATGTTATCTGCGACGTGGGTGGCCAGGATATCAAGCTGATCATCCTGCAGAATGGCCGCGTCAAGGACTTCAAGCTGAACACTCAGTGCTCGGCGGGGAACGGCTATTTTCTGCAATCCACTTGCGTGGGCTTCGGCCATGACGTAAAACAATACGCGGATCTGGCTTTCGGCGCGAAAGCCATGCCGATGTTCGGCTACGGCTGCGCGGTGTTCATGCAGTCCGACATTGTGGATTTTCAGCGGCAAGGTTGGAAACCGGAAGAGATCATGGCGGGCCTTGCCAACGTCCTGCCCAAGAACATCTGGCTCTACGTTTCGCAGATCCCCAATTTGGCCTCGCTCGGCCGTACCTTCGTGCTGCAAGGTGGCACTCAGCATAACCTGGCGGCGGTGAAATCCCAGGTGGACTTCATCGAATCGCGATTCAAAGATAAGGGCGTGAAGCCCAATGTGATCGTGCACGAGCATTGCGGCGAATCGGGCGCGATCGGCGCCGCCATTGAGGCGCGCCGGCTGCACAAGCTCGGACACCAGACCGAGTTCATCGGTTTCGACTCCGTCAAGGATATTACTTACGTCCAGCATCGCAGCGAAGATACCCGCTGCTATTTCTGCAAGAACAAGTGCATGCGCACTTTCATTGACGTGCAGATCGCGAGCGCCGATGAAAGCTGGAAGAAATCGAAAATTCCCCTGGCCAAGGGCGTCAAGCGCCTGATTGTGGGCAACAGTTGCGAGAAGGGCCTGGTGGAAGACGTTAATGACATGCGCGAGATCAAGAAGGGGCTGGACGCCGCGAAAAAGGATAACCCCAACATGGCCGAGGTAGGCGCCAAAGCCGTGTTTAAGAGCTACAATCCACCCGCGCTGGCCGAAACCGCGCCCCGATTCACGCTTACCCCGAAATCGAAAAAGCGAGCCGAATTAGTGGGCCGGCGCAAGTCGTTGCGCATCGGCATCCCGCGCATTCTGAACATGTACTCGGTAAATCCGATCTTCAGCGCTTACTTTGAAGCGCTGGGCATTCCGGGGGAGAATCTGGTTTATTCCGACTACACCAGCGAGCAACTCTACAAAGAAGGGGCAAAGCGCGGCGCCATCGATCCTTGCTTCCCTTCGAAAGTAGGGATTCCGCACGTCCACAACCTACTCTACGTGCACCACAAGAAGCGTCCGCTCGATATCATCTTTTGCCCCATGATCGACGATTTGCCGAGCGACCTGCCTCACGTGCAGGGGCATCGCTCCTGCCCGACCGTGGCTACCACGCCCGAAGCGGTGAAGGCGGCCTTTGTCAAGGAAGGCGATATATTTAAGGAGAACAGCATTCTTTTTCTAGACACCTTCGTCAATACGGGGCAACCGGCGCTTTTGAAGAAGCAGCTTTTCGAGCAGTTCGAGAATGTCCTCGGACTCACTTGGGAGGAGAATTCGCGTGCTGTGGATGCGGGGCTAAAGGCGCAGGACAAGTTCATGACTGACATCCTGCGCGCTCAGGGCAGGGAAATACTGAAGAAACTCGAAGCCGAAGATCGCATAGGAATCGTGATGCTGGGCCGCCCTTACCACAATGATCCCGGCATCAATCACGAGATCCTGGAGGAGTTCCAGAAGATCGGCTATCCGGTGCTGACCATGCAATCGCTGCCGCTCGATCGCGATATCCTGGAGCAGCTTTTCGCGGAGGACATTAAGGCCGGCATCGTCAAGGATGCCATGGATATCAGCGACGTGTGGAAGAACAGCTACAGCGAAAACACCTCGCAGAAAGTCTGGGCCGCCAAGTATACGGCGCGCCATCCCAACCTAGTGGCGCTCGAGCTCTCCAGCTTCAAGTGCGGCCACGACGCGCCCATCTACACGGTGGTGGAGGAGATCATCACCAAATCGGGATCGCCCTACTTTTCTTTCAAGGATATCGATGAGAACAAGCCGGCCGGATCGATCAAGATCCGGGTGGAAACCATCGGCTACTTCCTCAAGCGCTACCGTGAGGACCTGGTGATCCGCAAGCGGAAGGAGCGCCAGATCGAGCAGCAACTTAAGGAATTTGAGGTCAGGCTCCGAGCCCAGTTGGATGAGTACGATCCCACGCCGGTGATCGCGCCGGAGCCCTGTGAGGACCAGGAACAGATGCCGTCCGTCCGTTAATGCCCTCGCTCTTGAGCTGATAAATAAATTTCCCTCCTGCATTCAGGAGGTGTGGCCGGTAGGCCGGAGTGGTTATTTCCTGCTGCCGGCACGCGACCGGTTATCGAGGTTCCGCCCGCCACGATCCGTCACTTATCCCAACACAGCGTTAAGAAACTTATGTGCGCAAGCCAGCAAGGTGACGACGGTTAATCAATACAGGAGCCCTGGTGCCGATCCACCGCTGCGCCGAAGCAAACACTTGCTGGTATAGGCCTCCAGACCTGTGTAGTATTGGTCACATCTTCGACACTCACGGACTTTTCGAGAGGACACAAGTTCCATGTCAGACGTGGCCGGATCCCTTACGCACGCGCCTTTGCCAAAGTTGCTCATTGTGGCTGGAATCGCCTTTCTGGCGATTGGTGTTCTCGGCAATATCGCCAACAAGATTGCAGTCGTAGGAGCCCGGAACAGATTGCTCGCTGGCGGGTTGGGCGGGTTGTTGGTGATTGTCGGTTTGCTGATGCACTTTTTCAGCGGCCGCTTGCGCCGTACGGCCCGGACTGCCGAGCGTAGAAACCCAGCCGAACCCGCCGCTAAGCCGTCCAGGGAAGACGAAAAGCCGTGCAACAACGAGCACTTGGGACGGCAGAAAGCACACGCTCAGTGAGCGCTCCGCAGAAGGCGCTTTCGTGGTTTCTGCTTGGGGCTCTCGTTTTCCTTTACCTTCATCTCTTCATTCCTCCTTTCGTTCCACTCTGGATCGGCGGAGACCAAACGGTCTATCTCGTGAACGCCAGCCGCATGCTGCACGGTGAAGTGCTCTACCGCGACTTCTTCCAGTTCACAACTCCAGGAACGGAACTGGTCTATCTCAGCTTGTTCAAGCTGTTCGGCGCGCGGGAGTGGGTTTCAAATCTTACGCTCATTCTGCTCGGGCTGACTCTGATTATGCTAGTGGTTAAGATTTCAAGAAAAGTGCTGAACGGGTGGACGGCGTATCTGCCCGCCCTTCTTGTCGTGACGATTCCGTACCGAAATATGCTGAACGGAACTCATCACTGGTTCAGCGCCACTGCGATCATGGGAGCACTCGCTGTCGCCACGGGAAAGCTAACCCGGGTGCGAGTGATTGTTGCCGGAATCCTCTGCGGCGTCGCTACCTTCCTTACGCAGGCCCACGGTATCGCTGCAACAGTCGGTTTCCTGGTCTTTCTCTTCTTAGGGCGCGAAAGGTGTGAGCGGGCCTCCTCACGTCTTAAAGACGTATCGGGCTTTTTGGCAGGATTTTTCGCCAGCGTGCTCGCCGCAAATGTTTACTTCGTATCTAGAGCTGGCCCTACCAAATTCTGGTATTCCACCGTCATCTTCGGACTAAAGTACTACCCGGCGGATCGCGAGGCGAATAGCTGGAGAAGCTATCTGGCAGGATGGCCCCATGTCCCTCCCTGGCATCATTTGCCGATTTTCGCTTCCTGGCTTCTCATCTACAGTTTGCTACCCCTCGTCTATGTAATCTTCATCGCACGCTACTCCCGGCAACTCGATACCCTGCGGCCGGGACCGCGCGACGCGCTCATGCTGCTGAGCATCGTCGGCTTGGTTCTGGTGCTGGGCGTGGCGCCGGCGCCAAACTTCTTTCGACTCTTCCCGGTTTCCCCGCCAGCGTTGATTGTGTTTGTATGGCTTATCAGCCAAGTGCGCAGGCACCATCGCCTTCTGCTGGGCTTTCTCTGTGCGTTCGGGCTCTTTTTGGCCCTCACCGAGCCGTGGTCGAACCAACGTGGTTGGCATGGCTTCCTCGATTTCCCAGCCGGTCAGACGGCCTTCCTTTCCAGGGAACAATACGACAAGTACGGATGGATGCTCCACCACACCCAGCCATCGGAATGGTTCTTCGACGCTTCCAGGTTGCCAGGGCTCTATTTCCCGTTGGATTTGCGGAATCCCGCCAAAGTCTCCCTGTTGACCACGACGGACTATACGCGCCCCGAGCAAGTTGAGGATCTGCTGGTCGCACTGGAACGGCGTCAGGTGCGTCTTATCAATTGGTCTGCCAATCTGGATCATCCCGAGGATCCCGCGGGAACAGGAGACCATCTTGGCCCCCTGCGCTCCTATGTGCGAAGTCACTACCGCGTGATCAAAACGTTTGCGGATGGCGATCAGGTTTGGGAGAGGAGCGATAAGCGAGTTCCCGCACCCGCCAGAGCCGAATGTCTCGATCGTACACCGGAGATTCTATCCCGCAAATAAGCTCTTTCTCATGAGAACCGGCTAAGCTTCCGTACGATAAGGCTGCTCATATTAAGCTAAGCTTGATGTAGCGTGTCCTTCTTCGCTTGCATAGCGCTGCACTCCGATTTCGACTCCAATCGCCAGCAGTAATTTGGGCGCCGAACACGGGAGCAAATGGAACGGGAGTTGCTTTTAGTAGGCCGGAGGTCATCCGGCTCGCATGCCCAACCCGATCGTTACTCATGGTAGTCCGTTCGGCCTGAACGCCGACGGCCGCAAAGTGGTGACGGCTCCTCATCATCAAGGATCTTCTTTCTGGTCGGAGTTCATTTCCCGGACTGCCGAGTCCGCAGGGATCGATCCGGCGCTGGCGGTCCAGTTAGCTCACCAGGAGTCGGGGCTTAATCCACAAGCCGTGAATCATTCGAGTGGCGCCCTCGGCATCATGCAGCTGATGCCCGGAACCGCAGCCGAACTTGGCGTGGACCCTCATAATGTCGTCGAGAACATCCGCGGTGGACTCCACTATCTAGGACAGCAGCTCAGCCGTTTTGGAAATGCCGCCCAGGCGGTGGCTGCCTACAACTGGGGTCCCCGGAACGTGGCGCGGGCAATCGCCCACTGGGGAGAGAACTGGCTCGATCATGCGCCTCACGAGACCCGTAAGTACGTGGCCGCGATTCTCTCGAAGACCGGGGGCGATGCTGCGGCCCCGCACGAAGCAGGGACGGTCCTGGCGTCAAATTCCTCGCCGGCAGGTCTAACAGGGAATGCTGCACCTTACCACCTCGACCCAGCCGCGCGCGCCCAGTTGCGGTCGGCGGTGAGCGCCTATCTGCTTTCCACCATCCTCGAATAAGAACTGCCGCCCTTTTGATTGACCCCGCAAGCCACCTCTGCTATCTATTGAGTTCAGGCATTTATTCCGCGCAGCCGTCTTGAGCCAGAGGCGGCACTCCGTTGCTGAGGCCAAGCCCATGCCATTCGAGTCCGAGAAGATTATGTTCGAGATCTATAAGGAGACCACTTATGGAGGGAAGTTCCACGTGGTCTATTTCACCGAACTCCAGGATCACAACAAAGAACAGGAAATCAACCGGGCTATGGCGGGCACGCATGTCTTTGACGGATTCATTCGGGTCTACCGCAAAGAGCAAGCTAAGGAAGCCATTAGCGGTATTCTCGATCGTCTGAATCAAGGTGAAATCGTCACAGCGGATCAGATCCAGCAGGCGCTGCAGCCTTTCTTGCCCTCATGATCTTCATAGCCCTCATGACCCAGCCCCATATGAATGATCCGCCGATTGGATAAGATTCGAGGATGTCCTTCTGGCACAAACAGGTGGTGCAGCCCGCTCTGGATCGCGATGTGGAAGCGGCGATCGCCGAGCAGCGCGCCATCCTCGATCGTGATCCCGGCAACGCTCACGCCTATTTCGCTCTTGGCACTTTGAGTCATTTTACCGGCCAGACCGGCGCCGCCACTCGCCACTTCCAGCGCGCCATCGAACTCGACCCTACGTACGGAGCGCCTCATGCAAGCCTCGGACGCATCCACGCGATTGCGGGCCGATACAAAGAAGCGTGGCTTGAGGCTCGGGAGGCTGCACGTCTGGGTGATCGTTCGTTGCTCGATCAGATGGAGAGATACCCCGACGCGCCGGAGAATGGTGAATCACAAAGGCCAGGGTAAAGGAAATCTGGCGCCTATAGATTCCCTTTCACCCGCGCCCGTGCCGAGCCCACCTTCGCTTTCGGCGGACACTCAAAAGAATGAGAATGACTGAGCGGGAAAGAGTTACCCTTTACACATTACCTTTAGACGTTTATCCTCTTGATATGTCCGGTCGTCGCGACAGTTTGATCCCGCTTTCTCACCAGCATCAGCACGCTCTTGCTCTCGTCCTGATTATCCGTCAACGTTACGGTTTGAACGCACGGAAGGAGAGGGCTTGGCGGGAGGAAATGGCATTAAGGGTCGGAAACCTCTACAGTGAGGAACTCTCCATTCACTTTGAGGTGGAGGAGACGCTCCTGTTTCCCCAAATGGAGCGTTACCTGGGGGAGATACCACTGGTGGCCGAACTTCGTCACGACCACGAGCTTCTGCGCACCGGGGTCGGTGGTGTCGAAATGGTCACGCTCTTGACGGCTCTTGACGAATTTGCTATGCGGCTGGAGTTACATGTTCGCAAAGAGGAGCGCAATCTCTTCGCAGAATTTGAACGAAGAATGCCCGAAACAGCGGCGTTGCGGCTTGGCCGGGAGCTTGAAGCTCGTCTGGTTAAGACCGCCCCCGGTTTTTGACGTCAAAAGGAGAAACTACGGTCGGTTTCTCGCACAACGAAAGCCGACAGGAATGTCGGCGCCATCTCTCAACCAGGGGGAACGACGCGAGACACGAAGGGAAGTCGCTTCACTCTGCCAGAATCCGCCCCGCGCCACAGCGAACGAATTCGGGGCTACAGGTTCTTCAACGCCCGGACCGGTGGCGTCGGCATCCAGATCATACTTATCGTAATAGCGGTCGAAGACCCACTCCGCCACGTTTCCCAGCATGTCGTAAAGACCGAAGGCGTTGGGTTGTTTCTTTCCCACGGGATGCGGAGCGTTGCCGCTGTTTTTCGCGTACCAGGCGATGGCGGAGATGACCCCGTAATAAGCCTGAGGATTGCCGCCGCGCGCCGCATATTCCCACTCCGCTTCGGTGGGTAATCGTCCTCCCGTTGCGGCGCAATAGTCTTTGGCTTGTTGTCTGTTCACGTCGATCACCGGCAGATCCGCGTCGCCTGTGGGAGGCTCCAGGCCGTGTTTGGCCGCAAACGGCCGCCAGGCTGACACAGTTACTTCGGTTTGGCCGAGCCAGAAACCCTTGTCGATCGCCACCGGATGTGTGGGTTTTTCGTCGTCCTTGCATTCGCTGTCCGCCACTGAGCACCCCATAGTGAATGTTCCGGGAGGTATCCAGACGTAAGTTAGCCGGTCAGCTGGATTGACCCAGGTCTTGCGTTTCGGAGTCGAGGTAGTAGGGGTCGCTGCTGTATTGGTCGCGGCAGGAGGAATCGTGGTAGGAGGGGCCGCGGCAGTAGAAGTCGCCGGAGAGGACAAGCCCGGCGCCGGACTTGGGCCGGGCAGCCTCTCCCATTTTCGGTAGGCGAGAATTCCCGCTGCCAGGAGGAGCAATGTCCCGGCGGCGAGGATCAATCCGCGCCGGCCCTTGACCTGCACTGGGAGGAGCGCTTTGCGTTCGCCCGCCAAAGCGTCCAAGGTTGCCTGCGTGAGTCGTTTCAGGTTCTCCTCAGTGGAGCCTTCCGGAGCGTCGAGCCATTGGGTCATCGACAGGAAGTACTCGAGATCGTTGGGCAAGGCGTCAGACGAAAGGCGAAAGGGAATAATCGGCTTCTTGCCGTTGAAGGCGTGCCCTACCTCGCTGAGTATGTGGGGCGAAGCAGCGGCGTGCCCTGTCAGGATCAGCACCAACACACGCACAGAACGGATCGCTTCCACGATGGCGGCGGGGTAGTCCGTACCGGGTGGGATGTCTCTTGGAGCAATCCAGCAGCGAACTCCGGCGCTCTCGAGAGACCTACAGACGCTATCGGCAACCGCCTTGTCATCCGAGGCATAGCTGACAAAAACCTGAGGCGCGGTGTTCGGTTCAATCACGGTTATACCTCCGGCCGTACGGGGGCAGCTCAGCAGATTTAGCACGCGCCCCGCGATCCAGTTCCGCCAGGCGATTCCGGATACTTGGTCCGATTCTATCCTATTCAGTTGCGGATGCTGGAGCGGAAGCGGGAAGGTTGGTTGGCTCGATGGGGTTTTGCTGATCGGTAAATTTTAGATTGAATCTGGCATTGCCCACGGCCTTTCTGCGATTGGCTTTCAACCACCGGACTGTCGGGGATGCCGGACTGAAATCACGGCCCACGCGGGCCCAAGGGGCGAGCGCCGCTCGCCCCTACCCAATACCGTCCACGGTAGGGCCGAACGGCGTTCGGCCAATTTGGGGAGAGCGGCGTTCGCACCCACAAAACCGTTGTTTACTCAAGAGCCAATCTGGCACTGCTACTGATGACGACCGGGCCAAGAAGACCCGATTCGAGCAACGGATCGTTCTTGGTCCAATGTTTCCAGGTGGTAAAGGTCAGTCGCCCGGTGGGGCTGGGCTTGTTATCCCGGAACCATTGCGGCCAGTGGTCGAGCACCGGTCCCCAGGTGTGGGGAGTAAGATTGCGCGGTGTCGAGGGCGGCACCCAATCGCAATCATCCGGGAGTTGCTCGTCTCCGATCAGTCGATTCGGCCACAGGTTGACCACGCTCACCACCAGGTCATTGGCTCCGGTTAGGAGGCTTTCGGTGATATCGACGCGGAAGGGTGGTTTCCAAAGGATACCCAGATCGCGACCGTTCAACCCGACTTGCGCCAGCACCCGGACTTGCCCCAGGTCCAGGTAAAAGCGTCGGCCTGACGCGAGCGTCGCCGCGTGTAGTTCGAATCGCCTGCGGTAGGTTGCCGTGCCGGAGAAGTATTTCACACCCGGGTCGGAATGATCCGTCCAGGAAATGAGTTGCTCCAGTGTTACGCGTTGCGGCGCACCCCAGCCTTTAGGAAACTCCAATTGCCAGGGTCCGTCGATCTCGATCGCTTCGGGCAAGTCGGCGAGCGAGGCGCTGAAGGTACTTCCGGCAGCGGTTCTCACCTCATATCTTCCCGGCCGCGAGGTTTCGATTTCGTACCCTCTCGTGGCGGACTTCACCGATACCAAACCGTGTTCCTGCTGAAGCTGGATCTCGGGAATCAGGGGCAGGCCGACGCCCCCGACCCCAAGGCCCGAAAGCTCCACTCCGTTTCGCCTGACCGAGACAACCCGGTTCGAGGGCGAGGCAGCGCTTTGACGAAAAACGACGAACACCGACCCGCAGGGATCGAGGGTGATGGGGATCAGTGTTCCTTCCTCGTGTTCGTCGTAAACGGCAACGGGTTCGATACGCGCGGTCTCGGGCCACCAGAACTCCGGGCGCCTGCCGTGGGATTGGCCTTTGGCACGGAAGGTGCAGAGAAAACGTCGGGCTTCAGGGATGGCGTTGGCAACAAAATAGACGTCGTCACCGTTAATACTGCGGTGAATGTAGCGGATCTGCTCGGCCACATTCGGATCGTGGCAGGCGAAATCGGGAGGCGCGCCGAGGCTTGTGAGCACAGTGCTCAGGGTCTTGCCCCAGATGACCTTGCCCTGACCGCAGAGATTCTCGGTAACGCTCACTCCGTCGCACTGGCCCCACAACTCCTCGGCAAGGCGCTCGACCTCGGCGTCGCAATGGGGATGGTTCGCGAGGCTGGGCGACCGGACCGGCCGAGGACCGACCACCGTGGCTCCGGCCGTGACCAACTCCTTGATCTTCGCAAGCAGGGTAGGCGTCATGGTGCGCGCGGGCGGCAGGACCAGCACTCGATAGCTCATGCCGCTCGGAACGACCAGACGGCCATCGCGGACGGTCATTTGAGTGAGCACGACTTCCACGGGAACGTCGTCGAAGTCATAGCCTGCAGGTAGGGCGGGATCCAGGGCATCGCGTTTCGGGCAGGACTGGGGCGCGTTTTCGCTGCCAAGATAGGCGACGTCGGCGACAAAGTGGCTCGCCTGCAGGAGCGTCTGGCAGCGGGCGAGGTAGGTATGCCACGGCCGCGACTGCTCCCACCAGGTGTTGGTGCGCTCGTAATGAATGCCGAACGGTCCCATGGTCATGCCGGGTTTGCGGTTGAGCCAGGGCTGCATGGCGTAGCGGTGGCAGTCAACGTGGTTGACGCCCAGGGTGAAGCACAGGTCGGCAATGGGCTTTAGCCGGAACAGATCGTTCTGCCATTTCCCATTCTCGGGTTCGGCCGTGAAGATTTCAGCGGCGAGTAGCGGGCGGCCATACACGTGTGCGGACGAGGCCATCTCTTTGGCGGTGGACAGAAGCGTATCCTGCCACTGGGGTATACCCGTCCACATCTCGCACATCGGCAGGTCGGCGCGGGCGCCATAAGTGACGTTCTCGAAGGGTCCGCTGCCATAGCCCTCGATGGACACTTTGAGTCCGTGCTGGTGGCTGACATCGACGAAATGATCGGCGTAGTTTTCGAGGAACAGGTCGTTGACGGTCCGCCGCAGATCCCAAAGAAAACGCTCGGAGACCTCGAAGCTTTCCACCGCACGGGCCGTCAAGACAGGGAGGTATGGCAATAGATCGTATCCGTGCTGCTTCTGGAACGCCTCGCGGAATCCTGCAGTCCAATTCTGCGATCCGACTTCCCAACTGTCGATGTGTGCTATTTTGAAGGCGCTGGCTCGAGCGGCCTTCTGATCGTCAATAAGTTTTTCCATCAAGCCTGCGAAGTGCACGTCTACAGCTTTCTTGCTGAGCTTGTCGCACTCGAGACCGATGCTTTCGGCGGGGGCCGGATGGTTTGTCTTTCCGGTCGAGGTATGCCCGACGCGTAAGACGGTCCATCTGCCGTTGGGCACATCCCAGTTGAGTCGGCCTTCGCTATCTGTGGTGCTGGTAAGATCCAAAACCTGATCGCGCCGGATGACCATATCGGCAGAGATGGCCGGCTCACCGGACAACACTTCCTGGCGGATGTAGGCCGCTTTTCCGGGTATGTCCTCGATTCGTGGGCCGGCATGGAGTTTGACCCTGCCGAGCGGAAACCCTTTGACGGCCCATCGATTGAGCCAGTTGTACTCCTCGTCAGCCGCGGTGATGAGAAGCCGGTAATGGCGAGCGCTCAATTTGGGGAAGTTCACCGAAGACTCGGGCCAGCGCAGCGGGAAAGTGCGGATCGCCCGATATTGTCGACCGTCATCGGAGACCTCCAGTGTGCTGCTCACTTCAGACTGCCAGGGGTCCAGCGCGACGGTTAACGCCTGCGCCTCGAAGGGCTCGGGAAAATCGATATTGAGATATTGCGGCTTCCCCTTCTCAGCCCGAGGCACCAAAGTGACGGCGCCCGGAGTGATATCGATCAACTTAGTGGCATCGAAGCTCTTGCGGTCGAGTCCATAGCTAAGTTTGGGGGAGCGCTCGGACATTCTGACACTGTCGCCGCTGGGAGTGGGAAACGCCAGCACGGCGATATCGCGGTAATACTTCTCGACGGTTTTCGGCTGCGGGAGTATATCCGCGAAATCTTGGGGGCCATCCAGGACGGTCTCGCTCCACACCAGCATCTGCATCGAGAGTTCAGGTGTGATCCAGGGACCGCCACTTCCACTGTAGCCGCCGTCATTGTGGACGCTCAGGGTGATGCCGAGCCGGGTGGCTTCCTTCATGGCATGCTGGATCAACTCTCTCCACTGGGCGCTCAGGAACCGCGCGGGTCCTTTGGGCACGAATAAGTCCACCTCGTAATACACAGCGCCACGAATGCCGACCCGGTGCATTGCCTCGAGATCGGCCGTGATGCCTTCACGGGTGATGTTGCCATCGGAGACGATCCACAAAACCCACGGCCATGCCGCTTCGGGCGGATCCAGGAAAGCGCGCTCCAGCATTTGAGTTGACTCGGTCCCCTCACCTGCCGCATCAGCGAGCGAATGAGCGCTTCCCAAGCCACCGAGACCCGGAATCAAGGTCATCAATCCGGCGGAATTGATAAGGAACATTCGTCGATTCAGGAAAGTTGCCATAAGCCCCTCTCTTCATGAAGGAAGCTGTGAAAGAATCGGGTTGGCCACACGCAGCATGGACTTGCTATCTCCTGCGCCCGTGACAACGCGGGAAGCTCGCCCAAACAACGGGTCCCCTCCCGGAGGACGGCCCTCTCCCAGGGGAAAGGCGATTCGTGTTGTCATCAGCGTTCTGGGGAGGAGGTTAAATGTCGCGCAGTGGATACCGGCCGTCGTTCTTGGCAGCCTCATAGAAGGCCAGGATGTTCGCCAGGGGGACCTCAGGTTGGATATTGTGGGCAGGAGAGATAATGAGCCCGCCGCCTTTGCCTACAGTCCGCAACCTCAGCCGAACCTCGTTGGCCACATCCCGGGCGGTTCCGAAGGGCAGGATTTCCTGGATATCAACCGTTCCCCAGAACGTCAGGTGTTCTCCGTACTCCTTTTTCAGCTTCGCGGGATCCATCGATTTGGGTTGGACGGGATTGAGGATATCCAGGCCGATCTCGATGAAATCGCGAATAATAGGGTAGATATTGCCGTCCGAATGAAAGGCAATCTTCACCTGTGGGTTCATTGCCTTCCACTTCTGAAATAATCTCGCGTAAAGGGGCTTCAGGAACTCGCGAAAGAGCTGGGGCGAGATCAACATGCGATCCTGCATGCCGAGATCGTCGCCGATCCAAATGATATCGACGCCCAAACCAACCAGTTTGGTGCCGGCCTGGTCCACCCATTGCATCAGCTTGGCAAGATAGGCGTGGGTCATGTCTTTGTCGGTCACCATGTCCATCATGACCTTTTCCATCCCGCGCAGATACCAAGCCAATTCAAACAGCGTGCAAGCGCACGCGCCCATAATGCCGTATTCCTTGCCATATTCGGCAAGCAGCCGGCAGGCCCCGGCATAGCGGTCTTCCTGGGTGAAATCGGGCATGGAATAGGCGGCGGGATCCCTGACGTCGGCGAGTGGGTGCCTGACCATCTCGGTGTAGGATCCGCCGGCAGCGTTCTTGAACCATTTCCAGCCGATTCCCCATTCGTCCGTGTATTCCTCCGCGGGATCGGCATAGTAGCTGGTGCAGGGGCCGATCCAGGTAAGAAGGAAATCATGGTCCATCAGGATGGGGAGTGGGCCGCCGGCAGCCTTATACGTCTCGGTCTGGTCCGATTCGACCCCCAGGTGGCGCAACACCGTCTTCTCGGCCTCGGGGGTATACCAGGCGCAAATTGGAACCCTGTCTGGTTCTTCGTGATTGATGGCAGTTAGCAACCGTTCTTTGTGGTTCATGGGCGGGCTCCGTACAACATATAAGAATCTGAAAACTGCAGACTGCCGCCGCTACGCGGCTGCCCACCCGGAAAGCTCAAGGCACGCTCTCGAACGACCGATGCCGTTACTTGTCGCTGTCCGTGCCCGGCAGCAGGACGATTTGGGCAAACAGACCTGTAGTGTCGCTATAGTGCGTCTGGTTTTTCCCGTACCCTACGGCAAACGTAACAGTATCGTTGGCTTTTAGGTTGACCTGGCCGGAATACGCCGCCGTGGGGCTTGCCCCCTCCACCTTGTGGAAGGCGGGGTCTCCTCCATAACCTTCTATATCCGCGTCAAAAAGGGATGTGGCATTGTCGAGGACATGCACATCGGTTGTCGATAAGCCGAAATGGACACCTTCAAAGCGGGCGGTTACTTTGTAAGTGCCTGAGGTCGGTGTCACAAAACGAATCAGGCTGTACTGCCCTGTATTACTGCCCTCCATTGCCACCTCGCCGGCGCGTACGGCCCAGCCATTGCTAGATCCCATTTGCGACTGCTTCGTGCTGTTGAAAGCGATGTAGGGATACCAACCGGGGCCGGGCTGGTGACTGACGCTCGGGTGCCAGAAGCCAACCGGACCGCTCGCATCGGCATAGTCATCGACCCGAAATTCGGCCGGATCAAGGGATTTGGTGGCGGAGTAGCCATATTGCCAAACCTGGTTGGGATTATTCTGAAGAGAGAAATCGGCGGACAAGTCGAAGGTTGTTCCTGCCGGTGCGAGTAAGCCAAGAAGCAAAACCACGCCTGCGGTTCCCCACATGCTCATGTCCTTTCCGTATGCCGGGCAGAGGCCGCCAGCGTCCCGCGCGTTCCCCTACACCGTGTCCTCGCCTTTCAGTTCGTGGACCTCATCGGCGACTTCGCCGCACCGTCCTCCCCCAAGGAGGCGACGGCTGTTATCAACTCGGTTTTTTTCCATAAGCCAAATGTAGAAACTCCAGACGCCGCCCATAGAGCGGCGCTACAGCGGTTAACTTGCCTTTCCTACGGAATTGAACGTGTGAAGCAGCTTTGAGACCTCGCGTTTTACGGCTTCAGCCCCGGCCATGAGAATATCCTGCTCCCCGCCCATCCCCAGGAAAGGATGGGGACTCATGGGCACGTGGTACGGCGCCAGCTTTTCGCGGACGGCCTCCAGAAAGACCTGTTTGAGCACGGTTCCAAAATTAACCTTGGCCACTCCGGCCTTGATGCATTCGGTTGCCACCTCCAGCGGGATTCCGGTACCTCCGTGCAGCACCAAAGGTATTTTGACCTGTTCGTGGATTCTTGCCAGAGCTTCGACATCGAGGGGTGCTTTGCCGGTGGTGAGAATGTGGACGTTTCCTACAGCAACGGCGAGAGCGTCAATTCCAGTTTCTTCGACGAACGCCTTGGCCGCCGCAGGATCGGTATCCTGGGCGAGGGAATGCCCGGAAGCGTCGGCCAATTTTCCGATCTGCGCCTCGACCGAAACACCATGCCGATGTGCCCGCTTGACGACCTGTTTCACCAGTTCCCGGTAGGCCGGAAATTCCAGGTGGTCGTTATCGGGCATCACGGCGGTAAATCCCAGATCGATGGCCTCTTCGATCTGCGGCAGGCTGTCGGTCTCATTCAGAAGGAAAGCAGCCGGCACAGTTGCTTTACGCAGGAGGGCGGCCAGGCTGGCATAGTGCGCGATGTTGGCAGGTTTGCCGCCCTGGGGGCGAAGCAGAAATCCACCGTTAAAGCCCGCGATAGTCGGCGACCTCAATTCTTCCGCCGCTTGGATCACGGCTTCAAGCGACTCCAAGTTCCATGATTCGCAGTAGCAGATGGCATATCCACCCTTTACCGCGTCGGCCAGCAGCGTGGCCATTTCGGTTAGCGGCATATCGTTCTTCCTTTACTCAAACAGGCGAGTTTACACACCCGAACACGAGAGTCAAG
The DNA here is from genome assembly GCA_963803295.1 of uncultured Acidobacteriota bacterium. Lineage (GTDB taxonomy): Bacteria > Acidobacteriota > Terriglobia > UBA7540 > UBA7540 > CAWDMC01. The sequence continues at coordinate 353,889 of CAWDMC010000002.1, forward strand.
CTCAAATGTGGTCGCGCTGTTTTTCGATGACGATTTCGAGCGAGCCTCTTGTATCGCTTGTCTTCACCCAGACCGTTCGCGACTCGCGCTCGTACCCGGCGCCTTGCTGGGTTGTTTCGATTGTTGTGGACTCCTCGATTCGCAGTGCTTCCTGGTTCAGTCGCACGGCGCGAGGCGAACTCGAGACACCGTGAACTTTGAAAATCAGAAACCGCGACGGAGGAGTGTAGGAGCCTTCCGGGGCAAGGAGGCGAATGTTGACGGAAGTGTTCTCTTCAGAAACTGTAATCTTCTCGAGAGAATATGCGCCGTTGCGATAGCCGAGACTATGGCCGTCATCCTCATAGAATTCGCGGGAAGAGTTGCCGCCCGGATAGATTTCGAGGGTTAAAGGATCGACCGGCGCCTCATTGGTGAACTGAACCACCTGCCGCATGGGTAAGATGGCGCCTGCCCGAACGAAAATCGGGATATGGTCGAGCGGAGCATCTACCGTCGCTGTGGAGCGGCCCTCGTAACGGCGAGTGCTCCAGAAGTCATACCACGTGCCCTGCGGGAAATAGACCTTGCGGGTCGTGCGGCCTTCCATGACAACGGGTGCTACGAGCAGATCCGGACCGAACATGAACTCGTAATTCTGCCGGTCCGGAGTGGGCGCCATGGCCTCTTCGTCATCGGGATAGTCGACCAGGAGCCCGCGCACGATGGGCAGACCCGTTCGTGTCGACTCGTAGAAGGCGTTGTACAAATACGGAAGAAGACGGTAACGAAGCTCGATGATCCTGCGGTTGATTGCTTCCGCCTCGTTACCGTAGGACCACGGATCGAGCGTGTGATTTGCATCGCCGGTGTGGGTCCAGAAATAGGGATGAAAAATGCCGGCCTCGAGCCAGCGCGTATAGAGCTCGGCATTCGGTGTGCCGATGAATCCACCGGTATCGGACCCGGTGAAGGGAAGACCCGAAACACCCATGCTGATGATCAGCCTCAGGCTGGCCCGGAAATCCTCCCAGGTAGCCAAGTTGTCTCCGGTCCACTGCGCGGCATATCGCTGACCGCCCGCGTAGGTCGCGCGGGTGATGACCAGGGGCCTTTCGTTGGGCCTGAATCGCAAGAGAGCATCGCGCGTCGCCCAGGACATCAAAAGGCCATAGAGGTTATGCATTTTGCCGTCCGGCGACTTAAGCCCGTTGTCGTCGTGGATGACATCGGGATCGAGCGCCCGTGGAACCCAGCCTTTCTCCTGGGGAACATCGTCGACCGTGGGCTCGTTCATATCCGTAAGAAAGCCCGATATACCATCGTTCAGCAGCCCTTCGAAGAGCGAAGCCCACCAGCCGCGTGTCCGCTCGGCGCTGAAGTCCGGAAACACGGACAGGCCTGGCCACATGTACCCGGTATACAGCGTGCCGTCCTTCTTCCGGAGGAAATGATTCCCGGCGAGTCCCTGCTGATAGACCCAGTAGTCCTTGTCCACTTTCAGTCCGGGGTCGACAATGGCAATCACATGAAAGCCTTGCTGCCGAAGACCGCCCAGCATTCTCGCGGGGTCGGGAAAGCCCGACTTGTCCCAGGTGAAATCGCGCGATCCATCCATGTGCATGGTGTCGAGAAAAAGGGCGTCGCAGGGAATGTGGCGCTGGCGGAGATTGCCGGCGACAAGGCGTACCATTTTCTCAGGGTAGTAAGCAATGCTGCTTTGGATGTAACCCAGCGACCAGAGAGGCGGCAGTTCGGTCCGGCCCACCAACTCCGTGTAACGGCTGATCACCCGCTTCGGATCAGGACCAGCGAAGAAGTAGTAATTGATCTCGCCACCCTCGGCCCCGAATGAGTAATAATCCGGCGACTCCGAGCCCATATCGAAGGAAGAGCGATAGCTATTATCAAAGAAGATTCCGTAGGCCTTTCCAGCTCTAACCCCAAGGAAGAAGGGGATCGTCTGGTACATCGGATCCGTCAGCGCATCATATCCGGAGGGATCCGTGTTCCACATGACGTAGGCGTGGCCGCGCTTGTCAATCGATCCGGCTTTCTCTCCCAGCCCGTAGTAGTGCTCGCCGGGAGGCATCGTCTTCCAACAGCGCACGCGCGCACCGTCGAGGGCCATATCGCGGAAGTCCTGCGAGATCAGCCGTCCCGTTCGGTCGTAAAACGCGACGAGGAAGGGCGCCAACCTGACCCTGACTTCGAGGGCAGGGGTACGAATCACCCACGTGCCTTTGCCCCTCTGGAACTCGACCTTCGGCGCCGGCCGTTCGCTTTTGATAACGGCCCAGGAGTGATCCGGCCCCGGAATTGAACCCGGGCTCATGCGTACTCGTACCAAGTCAGCTGCGAGAACCGTGATGGTCACCTTCGCCTTTGGATTTTGGAAACTGACCTGGTTGGTTCCGGGCGTGTCCGCAGTCATTCTGCCAAGTCCTTGCCAATCACAGAAGGCGGACGGCGCAAGGGCGCTGGCGAGGATGAGCAAGACAGCGGATGGGAATCTTCTTGTCATAGTGCAGGGAAGCCCAAACCGGGGAGCAGTGGCGGGATCGCTCGTTAAGCCTCGCTTGAACGGTTGCAACAGATCCTGATCTCCGCCGTGCCCTGGCGGTAGAAGTCGATAGTGCAGCGTAGTGTAGCACAATGCCGCGCTCTCTGGGGGCGGATGGGCCAGATACATCTAGGATTGCAACTTGCCCAAGAGTATAATTCCGCATTCCGAGCTTTAGCAAAAACCTGTTTTGCGCTTTTGACGGCCAGGATGGACCCGCCGGAAGGCAGGCTCCTGTCGAAAATTCCGCCTAAAGGAGATCCATGAAACGATCAGCGAGCGTCGTGCTTAGCGGTGTGCTTGTTCTGCTTGGGAGTGTATTGCCGGTCGCGGCTCACGATCCTCACGGTTATGCGGGTTCGCCGCAGGCGCCTGCTGCCTCCGCGGCCAACCCTAGCCCGGTCCCGGGAATCAGCGGGCAGGGGAAGATGCGGTTCAGAGTCTTGTATCGTTCTGACCGCCTCCCTGAGGACGCCAGGAAGGTCCTGGTAAAGGCGCATGGTGGCTTTGCCATAGATCGCCGGTCAGGCAAGGGCGAGACCTACTTTGCTTTGCCCGGAGCGGGCATTTTGCAGATCAGCTCCGATCTCCGGACCATTCGGCTGCTGGATACAGCACCGGCCATGAAGACGGTGAACCTACACGACACCACGCTGTGGTATGCGAAAGACGGGTCTCCTTACCTGGTCTTTCCGGCCAACGACGCCGGTAAGGTCTTTACCACCAACCTGGATGGCAAGCTGGTCAACACGCTTAACGCACCCTCCGGGGATACCCAGTTCGAGGTCCCTGAGATACAACAGTACTTTGCCGGCGGCGGCAATTTCGCGCCGACTGACGTAGAGGAACTCGACGGGTTCTATTACGTGACCACAGGCTATTCGAATCTGGACTACGTGCTGACAGCCAAGATTCTTAACCTCGATCCGTTCGAGACCGTGTGGAACGACCTTGCCTGGGGCGGCAAGGGAGACGAGCACGGGCAGTTCCGTACAGGCCACGGCATCACGGTGGTGCCGGGCACGAGGCAGCTCGACGTTTCTGACCGGCCTCACTCTCGCATTGAGCGCTTCAGCCGGTACGGCCGCTATCTCTCCACCGTGCCGATGCCGAGCGGCTCCTTGCCCTGCGACATCTCTTATCTCGATCAGTATGCGATAGTGGCGGCTCTCGATGGACCCGACACCAGCAAGGGCGCTCCCATCTACATCCTCGAGAACGGCAAGATGATTTCCACCATCATGCCCAAGGAAGACCTGGGGCTGGAGAACTTCAAGCACAACCACAATGCTGTGCTGCGCCGGATCGGTGACAAATATTACATCATCGTGCAGGCCTGGAATCCCGGCGACTTCGCGATTCTGGAACAGGCGGAGTGAGGATGCTGCGGATTGACGAGGATGACTCTGATAGCCGCGAATTTGTTTATCCGCGTCGATCCCTGTTTGTCGTCGCCGCGGCGGCGTTTTGGCTGGGGCCGGCGGAAGTGGGTTGACTTGCCTCGCGCTTCCTGATAGAGATTCGCAACGGATTTCAGCGCAGTCGCGAGTGAGCCGGCGTCGAGGACGACAGACATGAATGCATCCGGAAAGATGACTCGTAAAGCCTTTCTGAAGGCGGCCGCGCTGGCTTCAGCTTTGCCCATAGCGGCTCAGGGCGCCCAGACTCAGCCCCAGCAAGCTACCCCAGTCGCCCAGCCGCCGGTCGTATTGAGAAACGCTCAATGGCAGCTCGATCTGCGTCCGGGCGCGGGTCTTTCTGCTCAGTTGGTTCATTCGCCCTCAGGCATCACGCTGGCCGCTGGTAGCTACAGTTACTCCTTTGGTTCACCTTCTTTTCCTTCTGTTTCCGTCGCCCGGGACAGCTCCGAGAGTGCCGTGACTTTCACCGGACACGCTGCCGGCGGAATCGCGATCCAACACCAGTTTATGGTTCCAGCTAATGAGGCTTGGATCGAGGAGCAGGTCACGATTACCAACCAGGGGACTGCGGTGCTGGGCCTGCCGCACGGCCGTTGCGGGTTCGTCCTGCCTGTTTCTGTGCAAGCTGGCGCCATCGAAGAACCGCTCCGCGATTTCAGGTTTATCGCGGTTCCTTACCGCCGGGAGCCCAAGGGCAATCGTAGCCAGTACGCCGACTACACGATCATGCAAGTGCTCACGGAGCCACGCTGGTCGCATTTGCGCGCAACCGTTCCGATTGCGCATTGGGGCAGGGTGAGAGTACCGACTGTATTTGAGACCGGGTGGATCCACACCAATTACCCCTTCTATGCTTCTGAGGGCTGGGTCTTGACGGATGGCCGGCGGGGGTTCCTGATCAGCAAGTACAGCCAGGACGGCATGGAATGGGCCCTGCTCGATCGCGTATCGGTCGCCGGAGACCATGCGGCGCTGCGGTGGGGGGGAATCGGCATCCACGAGGGCGATCCGGAACCCGGCGCCTGGATTCCGCCCCAACAATCGCACGCTTTCGGGACTACCCGCATCACCGCCTTTGCGGGTGGGATCAAGGAGGGATTCTACGCCTTCCGCCGCGAGATGGAAGCTCGCGGACTTGGCTGTCCAAAGGGCTTTAATCCGCCTGTACATTGGAATGAGCTCTACGACAATAAGCTCTGGTGGCTGCCGGACTGGGGCCAGGACAATCCGGAGAATCGGAAGAAATACTACACCCTCTCTGACCTGAAGGAGGAAGCAGCCAAGGCCCGCGACATCGGGTGCGAGGCACTTTACTGCGATCCCGGCTGGGACACCACATTTGCCTCTAAGATCTGGGACGAGCCGCGCCTCGGTCCATTGAAGGACTTTGTAGCCATGCTACGCCAGCAGTACGGCTTGAGCTTATCGCTGCACACGCCCCTCTCCGGCTGGTGCGATCCTTCCTCTTATCCCCGTACCATCGACCGCATAAACCCCGATGGCAGCCGGGCGGAGCTATCGTTGTGTGGGGCCTCCCGCCAATATGTCGAAGAGACCCGGGCGCGTTTCGAGGCCCTGGCACACGATGGCGTTTCGTTCTTCATGTTTGATGGCACCATGTTCAACGGGGAATGCTGGAGTCCCGATCACGGGCATCCGGTACCCTCCAGACGCCACGATCACGTTGAAGCCACCAACTTGCTGGCGCGCCTGGTCCACCTGAAGCATCCTAACGTGCTCATCGAAATGCACGACCAGATACTGGGTGGCACTTCGCTGCGCTACGTCCCTACCTACTACGGTCAAGGGCTGGGCCTGCCCCCGGCTAATGGAGTGAGCGCGCCGGGCTTTGACTCGATTTGGGGCTTCGAGCTGATGTGGGATCCCATGACCGACCTGGTCGGCGGCCATAGTATGGCCCTGTACTACTACAATCTTGCCTATTCGATGCCTGTGTATCTGCACATCGATCTGCGAAAGGACAATGCCCAGTGCCTGATGTTCTGGTGGAATGCCTCTACTTGCCGTCATCTTGGCATTGGGGGTACTCACCCGGACCCTGCGGTCCACCAGGCCCACAAAGATGCCATGGCCAGTTACCGTCGCCTCGAGGCCTTCTTTAAGCAGGGGACCTTTTACGGGCTGGACGAAATGGTTCACGTCCACGTTGATCCTTCCCGGACTGGCGCGGTGATCAACTGCTTCAACCTGGAGAATCACGCGGCCAGGCGTTCGTTGGAATTCCATCTTGCTCAACTGGGACTCGACCCGGCTCTTCAATACCAGGTTGTGGGAGGTAGCGTCCGCCGCACCGCGAGCGAGTATGTCATCGAGGTCGACCTTCAGGCCTACGGCCACACGTTGGTGGAAGTACGCAAGTCCTGATCGTTCTTTGATTACGATACACAGCGGCGTGGCTCGTTGCGCATTTTGGGGTACATGGGTCAGGGCACGGCTGAAAGCTGCCCTGACCCCTCCGGGATGGTCGATTGCCCGTGACGCTTTGTCTGGTTTGCTGAGTTAGAGAGGAGACCCCACATGGATCTGGGCATTAAGGACAGAATCGCAATTGTGACGGGAGGCGGATCGGGAATCGGGAAGGCGGTTTGTCTGGCGTTGGCTGCCGAAGGTGCGAAAGTCGCGGTCACTGACCTTCACCAGAATCGCGCTGATGCTGTCGCAGAAGCGATTGGCGCCAACAAGCAGCAGGCCCTCGCCATCGCGGCAGACGTCGCCAATGCAGCGGATGTCGATCGGATGTGCGAGACAGTATTGAAGGCCTGGGGCGCCGTCGACATTCTGGTGAACAATGCCGGGATTATTTTGCAGGCGCCCGTGGTCGATACGACGGAACAACAGTGGGACAAGATTCTGGGGAATAATCTGAAGAGTTGTTTCCTCTGCTCGCGGGTAGTGGCGCGACAATTTATCAAGCAGGGCCGCGGCGGCCGAATCGTGAATGTCTCTTCGATTCACGCCGAGTTGTCGGAACCCTCTGCCGGCGCCTATACCGCCGCTAAAGGGGGCATGGAAGCGTTCTCGCGCACGCTCGCCACCGAAGTGGCTCCCCACAAAATTACGGTGAACTGCGTCAGGCCAGGGGCGACCTACACTGAACTGACGGTGCCGATGTATACCGAATCTGTGAAGAAAGCGCTCTATACGCGGATCCCTCTCCGGGAGATCGCGGAAGCGGGTTGGATCGCCGATGCCATCGTGTTTCTGGCGTCCCAGCGAGCCTCTTACATCACGGGGCAGATCCTAACGGTGGACGGCGGATACGTCATGGACGGCAGCCTTCCCGGAGCGGAGTATTGGAAGTAATCTGAGTATTGTGTGCGGCCGGCGTATCTAGCGGGGTCGCTTCAAGAGAGGCCGCTTACGGGGCGGGAGGGAATCAACGATCTAATTGCCGATGTGAGACATGCGATCGTGCGGCACTTGCCGGCACTTTCGAACTTGGCAACCACAGAAACGAAATCTTCGGGGGAAAAGGAATGAATGAAGTAGCCGGGAGCATACGCTCCAATTCAATTCAGGAAAGCGACAGCGTCGATTGGATCACGAGCTTGCCATTTCTTGGCATTCACGTGGCTAGTCTCGCGGCATTCTGGACGGGCGTTAGCCGGAAAGCGCTTGTGCTCTGTTTGGCGATGTACGCGATTCGCATGTTCGGCATCACGGCTGGATACCATCGTTACTTTGCTCACCGGTCTTACCGCACGAGCCGCTTGTTCCAGTTCGTCTTGGCATGGATCGGCTGCTCCGCTCTGCAAAAGGGCCCGCTCTGGTGGGCGGCACATCATCGGCATCACCATCGATATTCTGATCGGCAGGAAGATCTGCACTCACCCAAGCAGCGGGGCTTCTGGTGGGCACATATCGGCTGGATTCTGTCCGACAAGTATGATGCCACGCACTTTGAGGGGATCAAGGACTTTAGCAGGTATCCCGAACTTAAGTGGCTGAACCGCTATTCGGGGCTGCCTGGAGTGCTGCTCGCTGGCGGATGTTTTCTTCTGCTGGGATGGCAGGGCCTGGTATGGGGATTCCTTGTCAGCACGGTGCTCCTGTATCATGGGACGTTCGTAGTCAATTCTCTCTGCCATATGTTCGGCAGTGTTAGGTACAGAACCGCAGATACGAGCCGAAACAGCATGGTACTGGCTCTGATCACCCTGGGCGAAGGGTGGCACAACAATCATCATTACTACTCTGCCTCTGCTAGGATGGGTTTCTTCTGGTGGGAGATCGACATCTCCTACTACGTCTTAAGTTTGCTCTCGTCCTTAGGCATCGTCTGGGATATGAGGAAGCCGAGCCAGCGAGTTTTGGAAACTGCGAGAACCTGACGCACACCCGAGCCGCAAAGGAGGTGGCCTGGATAAGCGACCTCGTGCCGTCATCAGGGCACAGAGCTATCATCTTCACCAGGATGCCGCCTCTCGGAATGGGCGGAAATGACGCCTCCTGTTCGATGAGTCGCTTGACACTGCCATCCGAATTTCCCATTTTCATCTCATTGCGGCGCGAAGGCTTATAGTGCCTCATAAAGGTCAAGGCGTCTTCGCCATAGCTGGAAAATGAGGAGAACCAACGTCTTGATCCAGATTTGGCCGGGCCGAAAGTGTAGCCGGAAATGGGAGGCAAAACTCATGAATTTCAAACGATACGTTCTAACCTTCATTCTGAGCGTCTTCGCGGTCACCTTCGTGAACGCACAGCCCAAGGACTCCACCGTTGAACTGATCAAGGACCACGATCTCGGCGTCTGGCGGCAGCCCACGAATCTGTGGTCAATTGTCGGCGACGTTTTCCTGTCGCCCAACGATCCCAAGTCTCTGAGCTCGAAACCCGGTATGGGAGTCCTGTTCAACGGCGGACACACCACCGATCTTGTGAGCAATCAGGAGTTCGGGAATGTTGATCTCCATCTGGAATTCATCATCTCGAAACACTCGAACTCTGGCGTGTATCTGATGGGCTCCTACGAGCTGCAGATCTACGACAGCTATGGCGTTCAAAAGGACGCTTATCCTGGGATCGAATGCGGTGGTATTTACCCGCGATGGATCAATGAGAAAGATGTCGAAGGGCATTCTCCCAAGGTCAACGCGTCGTTGCCTCCCGGCCAGTGGCAGACCTTTGACGTCACCTTCCGCGCTCCGCGCTTCAATGATAAGGCCGAGAAGATCGCTAACGCCGTTTTCGTCAAGGTCGTACACAACGGCAAAGTGATCCACGAAAACGTGGAACTCCTGGGCGAGACCCGCGGCGGCTATCCGGAAAAGTCTAAGGGACCACTTAGGCTGCAAGGCGACCACGGGCCCGTCGCCTTCCGCAACATCCGCATTCGGCAGTCATCCTCACAATAGAAGGCTGGAAGCGAGCGATTAACGCAAACCTCAGTTTGCGATGTCTGCACCTTCATCTGCACAAGCTCTCCGATCGCCCTGCAGCTATCGGATCGCGCACACTTCGTGCGCCGGTAGATAGGCCGCCCGTAGCAATCCTAGCGAATGAAATCGGAAACCCGAATGCAACGCTCGGTATCTCGCATTCACTATTAACTCGTGATCGGAAGTTCTTCCGACCCGCATACCCGAATAGAAGAAGAGGAGGTTGTCTGATGAAACGAGTTACCCTGCGTCTCGCGAGCGCTGTGCTCGCACTTGCCATTTGCTTTGGGGCGTCGGCCAGCACCCACGTTCCTGTCTCCAACGCGCCGCTCGCTGCACATAACAACACCAAGGTGGCGGCTCCTGCCTTCACCTCAGTGATCATCGCCCTAGCGGTCGCCTTTGCCGTCGTGTATCGCGCTACCACTAAAGCTTCTGCGTCTGTAACCCTCGAAAATGTTGACCCGGTAGCCCAGTTTGATGCGACCAAATAGGCACTGCCGGAGGAGAAGCCGGAGGGGTGGCGCCTGCTTTCTGGCGGCGCTATCCCTTCACTTCATTAGTGGGAGTGGTCTATGAACAAGCAAGAAAATAACCCAGTCGGATTGCAGGTTATTCTGCGTAATTCTTGCTTCGTGGTTCTGGCAACGCTATTCGTGGTGCATTTTTTGATGACCTTAGCTGTCACGCTGCCACCTACGCCACTCAGCGTTGAGCATTCGAAGAGAATCGACTCTTGGATCTATCCTTACTTTACCCAGAACTGGTCGTTCTTTGCCCCGGACCCACCGACGGAAGACATTTACGTGGTTGCTCAGTATCGATATAAGTCGGCAGACGGCGCAATTGTCGAGAGCTCGTGGGTCAATTTGAGCCGTACATTTAACGAAGCCGTCCAGCGCAACCGGTTATCGCCGCTGGAGATCGTCCAGTTGACGATCCTCAACGCCTCAGGCGATGTAGTCAGAAGCGAAATCTTCAAGGACGGGCGGCTCGACAATGATCTGCTCAATCGACTGATCGCCGCCAACCGTCAGCCGCCGGCGCTCCACACGCTCGAGCGGATTGCCATGGGCTGCTATCACGCAGTGGGCATTCCAGGCGAGCCGGTGGCAGTTCGCGTGGGTTTGTTGAATCACCGGTTTCCACGCTTCACGCACCGCGCCGAGCCTGATAACCCCCTGTCCGACAACAGTCAAATTGCGTTCCCGTTTGTTCCCTTCGAGGCTGTCGCCTCGCTCTAAGGCTCAGGTGGTGACCTATGACCCCCCTTCTTCGTGGACTTCAGCTATTGTCAGTTGCTTCGCTGCGCGCCGTCGCCAAACATCGCCAAACCGGCGCAGCCTTGATGCGGATTTCGTTCGGGAGCTTGACTGCAATTCTTTATGCGCTGCACCTCAGTCAGCGCCACTTCCTGTGGGGCCGTGATGGAGTGATCGCGTGGCCCGATAATTTGACGCTTCTGGCGCAAAGCCGAACCTGGACACTCTACCAGTTCTTCCCTTCCGCCCTGGGAGCCGAGTGCCTCTACTGGATTGGCTTGGTGATTGCGGTAATGTTTGCGCTGGGATTTTTCGCCAGGATCACCTCGGTTCTGTTCTTTCTGTCCACGTGGTGGCTGTATCAGCGCAACTGGTATGCCATCGATGGCGGCGAGAATCTACTCATCATTCTGTCGTTCTACCTAATGTTTGCCGACCTGCGGTCGCTCTCTTTGGATAACATGCTCTTCCCGAAGCGTCGCGAACTTCTCGCTCGGCGGCTGCCCGGGCGGTCGGGCCTGCCAGGAATGCTGCACAATTTCGCCGTTGTGGCCTGCCTGGTGCAACTCTCCATTCTTTATTTCGAATCGGCCTTTTACAAGATTCAGGGACATGTTTGGGCGAATGGCACGGCCCTGTACTACATCCTGCGCACGAACGAATTCTCGCTGCCGGGTTGGAGCGAATTGATCTGGCGGTCGGCTGCTCTGGTGACCCTGGGAACCTACGCTACTATTCTGTTCGAAGTGACACATCCCTTTCTGATGTGGCATCCGAGGATGAAATACTTGATGTTTACGGGGGTGGTCTTTTTGCACACGGGAATCGGCATCGTGATGGGGCTCCCCTGGTTCTCGCTGACCATGATTAGCGCGCATGCAACGCTCTTCAGCGATTCTGAGTACCAGAAGGCGATGCAGTGGGTACGGTGGCGAATGCGGTTCTTTGCGCCCCGCTCACGCTCAACCGGGCTGTCGCCAGAGGAGTGGGGAAGCCAACCGGCCATCGCCCGGGAATGAGGTGGAGAGAGCATCGGGGTGCCTTTACATGCCAGGGACAGGTCAAACCGCTCTGAGGTTCGAGTTCTGATCCCGACGCCCGACACTTAACCCTTGAATGCATCTTTGATCAAGCGAACGTCGCAGCCCCTCCCAGCCGTCCAGAGAATGCTAACGATGTCAAAACGATAAATTGGGCGAGTCTGGCCGAGCCGGCGCAGGTATTCCTGTGCGGTTTTCGCGACGCGCTTCCGTTTGAATCCAGAAACCGCAGCCTCGGGCGGCCCGGCCACCGTGGAACTTCGAGCCTTCACCTCAATAAAGGCCAGGACAGGGCCATCCCAGGCGACAATATCCAACTCGCCAAGCTGGTGCTGCGATTTGCGGTTCCGAGCTACGACTGTGTATCCGGTTTGGCGCAGATACCAATAGGCCAGCGACTCGCCACGCCGGCCGGTATCAAGATGAGGCGCAGAGAATGCGCCTCTCCTCAATTCCTTCATTCCCCGACGTGCCCGTCGCCGCTCCTGCCAGAGCAGAGCACCGTAGATGAGTTTGGGCAGTAGAAGCATCGATTAAACCCGAATTTTCAGCTCGGGCAAGGCAGGCTGGTATAGCGCGTGCACCTCAACAACGGTCACTGCAAGCTCCCCTCCTGAACCAGGAGGGGAGTGCAGTCTACGACCGTCGAGCGGTGCGCTGAAACCCTGCCGTGCCCTCACTTCTCGAGTTCCGCGATGCACTCGTCTAGCACATTCAGGGCGAAGTCCGCGTGTTCCGCTTCCAGAACGAGGGGCGGCATCAGCCTGACTGTGCTTTCGCCGCAACCTAAGATCAGTAATCCTCGCTCAAAGGCCCTATTGATCACGGTGTGGCGCGCCTCGGGGTTGGGCTCGCGCGTTTTCTGGTCCTTGACCAACTCGATGCCGATCATCAGGCCGCGCCCGCGCACATGGCCAACCAGAGGATGCCGTTCCGGCCAGCTGAAGATTCGTTTCAGGATGTATTCGCCCATGCGGGCGGCATTCTCGATGTATCTCTCCTGGAGCAGGCGAATGGTCTCGATGGCCGCAACGCACGACACGGGATTGCCACCAAAGGTGGAGGCATGCGCTCCCGGACCCCAGTTCATGACCTCGGCGCGGGCGATGGTGACCCCGAGCGGCATTCCCGAGGCGATGCCCTTAGCGGTTATCAGAATGTCAGGCGCGACGCCCTCGTGCTGGCAGGCCCACATCATGCCCGTGCGGCCCATCCCGGATTGCACCTCGTCGAAGATCAGCAGGATGCCGTGCCGGTCAGCGAGGGCGCGGAGCTTGGTGAGGAAGCCTACGGGCGGAATAACGTAACCGCCTTCGCCCTGAATGGGTTCAACCACGATTGCCGCCACGTCTTCTGGTGGAGCAATGGTGCGGAACTGCGTCTCGATGACATCCAGACAGCCACAAGATTCGTCACAACCAGTGGCGCGCCTTCCCACAGGACAGCGGTAAGGGTTGGGATAAGGCGCATGAGTCACGCCAGAGAGCAACGGACCGAAATGACGCCTCTGCGCCGGCTTGCTAGAGGTCAGTGAGAGCGCACCAAAGGTACGGCCATGGAAGCAATTGTAGAAGGCAATGAAGCGGTGGCGGCCGGTGTGGTATCGCGCCAGCTTCAGTGCTGCTTCCATAGCTTCAGTGCCCGAATTGCCGAAATACACCCGCTTGGGGAAGTTACCGGGCGCGATTTCCGCCAGCTTCTGGGCGAGTTCGGCGATTTCGGGATAGTAAAAATCGGTACCCGACATGTGAATTAACTTTCCGGCCTGCTCACGGATGGCGCGTACCACGTCGGGATGACAATGCCCAGTCGAAACAGTGGCAATGCCGGCGCTGAAATCGAGGAAGACGTTTCCGTCTACATCTTCGACGAACATGCCGTCGCCGCGCCGGGCTACTAGTGGATAGTCGCGAAGATAAGAAGGCGATACATATTGGTGATCGATCGCCAGAATGCGCTGAGCCTCAGGCCCGGGTAGGGAGGTCTTGATCGAAACCTTGTTTTCCATCGGATTCTCCTTGGTCGCTTAGGGAAGACTGGGGCTTAGCAGGCGGAGAGCAGAAGCGGGATCGCGCGCCCGCGACGTGAGCAAGGGCGCGTTAATCGCCTCCGAACAAGTTCGGGCGGGCCAAGTGGGGAAGGGTATGGGGTCTGGCGGAGCTGCCGCTCTTCATAACCGATCGGCCTCTCTCCGGTCGTTTGTCCGCTCATTGGGAATCCGCTCAGTTGATTCTTCCTGGTCACGCGCGAGGGTAACTCGAAACTAGATATCACTTTCGTTTCCAGCGGGTCCCTGCCTTCGTGTCTTCCAGGATGACTCCCGCCTCCAGCAACTCCGCGCGGATCCGGTCGGATTCGCCGAAATCCCGACGCCGGCGCGCCGCCTCACGATCGGAAATCCTGGCTTCGACCTGATCGTCATCGAGAATACGGGCAAGGGTTGCGGGGATGGGTTCCTGCCCGTTCTCGCCCGGGCTGGCTGGTTTCGCGTGCTTCTCCGTTTCCTGGCCAATCTCCGCTGACTGCAGAATTTCAAACTGCCTCAGCTTGGCGAAATCGTCGTCTTCGATGACCGAAAAAACGCGATCCCAGCGATCCAGGGTGTCCAGCATCGCGGCTCGATCACCATCGCGGAACTCGCCCCGGTCCATGGCGGAGTTGATGTCGCGCACTAATTCGAAGATGGCTCCGAGCGCTTCGGCTGTATTCAAATCGTCGTCGAGGGCGGCTTCGAAGCTCGATCGGGCGGCCGCGGCGCGCTCCTGAAGCGCCGGATTCTGCCCCGCCGGGAACTCCTCTTTGGCCAGCCGGTAGCGGAAGTTGCGCAACCGCTCGAGCGATACCTGCGCCTGGTGCAGTCCCTCGAAGGTGAAGTTCAGGTGCTTGCGAAAGTGCACCGAAGCAAGCAGATAACGGATCGCCGAGGGCTTATGCCCTTTGGCGATTAGATCGCGCAAGGTGTAAAAGTTTCCTAGCGACTTCGACATCTTCTCACCGTTCACGAGGAGATGTTCCGCGTGCAGCCAGTAGCGCACAAACTGCTTGCCAGTGGCCGCCTCGCTTTGCGCGATTTCGTTTTCGTGATGGGGGAACACCAGGTCGACGCCGGCTGAGTGGATATCGAGGGTCTCTCCCAGATACTTCATGGCCATCACCGAGCACTCGATATGCCAGCCAGGGCGACCGGGGCCAAACGGGCTCGGCCAGGAGGGCTCATCCTTCTTAGCTGTCTTCCAAAGCACGAAATCGCGGGCGTTATCCTTATCGTATTCATCCGAATCTACCCGCGCACCCGCACGTATCCCCGAAATGTCGATCCGCGCGAGCTTCCCGTAGTCCTTGAACTTTTCCACCCGGAAGTAAACTGAGCCCTCGCTCTCGTAGGTGTATCCCTTGGAGGCCAGCGTCTGGATCAGTTGGATCATGTCGTCGATGTGATCCGTGGCCCGCACCAGGAACTCCGGCGCTTCCAGATCCAACAGGTCCCGGTCCATCTGGAAGGCGCGGATGTACTTCCCCGTGAACTCGCGTAGGGAAAGGCCCGCCGCCCGGCTGTTACGGATGGTCTTGTCGTCCACGTCAGTGAGGTTCATCACCTGTTCGACCCGGTAGCCGCGATACTTCAGGTGACGGCGCAGGATGTCCTGAAACACGAAAGTTCGGAAGTTGCCGATGTGGGCGTAGTCGTAAACCGTGGGTCCGCAGGTGTACATGCGAACCTCATGAGCGGAAAGCGGGTGGAATTCTTCCACTTGGGCCGTCAACGTGTTGTAGAAGCGGAGCGCCACACTGAGACCTTCAACTAACCTGTTATCTCGCCGTCACCATGCTTACAATGCTCAGCCGGTCAGGCATCTAGTCTAGCGGGCTGAGGGAAAACGCTGGCTGTGTCGCCGGTCTATGACCGGCGGCCTTTGTTTTCATGACATTCGGCGCTCATAGAGCGCCGCTACAGCGCTCAGAGTAGGATTTTTCAGCAGTCCGCTAGTGGAGTCTAGCCCATTGATTCTATCGGTGCGGTGGTCAGTGAGTCAAGGACGGGAAAGATAGTGCCCTCAACTGGTGTGGCTTGAAGCTGATTCTCGCAGGCCGCCCGCCGTCACCTCATGTTCATGGAGAACCATTTCTCCTGGCCGTCCCTGACCTCCTTACTTCTGCTCCACCAATACCTGACGAGCCCGCCCGAGGAATCCCTCAATATCGGCAGACTGGAATACGTTCCTGCCGAAGATCACACCCGCGGCTCCGGCCTGCACCACCTCGCGAATGACTTGCAATGCTGCGTCCTCCGAGGGTTTCTTAGCACCCCCGAGAACCAGGATCGGGATAGGGCAACCGGCCACGACTGACCGCATCGACTCGACATCGCCCGTGTAATCCGTCTTGATAAGGTCCGCGCCCAGTTCGCTGGCGATCCGGGTATGTAGGCGTACCCACTTGGCGTCGGTCGGGTTCTCCACAGCCTTTCCGCGGGCCAGAGATTCGACTACGAGCGGAACTCCTAGTTGCTCGCATTCCCGTGCGATCTCGGCATTCCTCTCGATTTCCTTAGCCTCGAACTCGGGATCTCCCGTTCCCATTATGAAGTAGGTCACGACAGCGTCAGCCCCATAGCGTAAGGCATCGCTTACCCGAGCTACCTTCGCACTTCGTGTCGCCTCCGAGTTCTTCTGGTCGGCGCTGAGCCAGTAACTGGTCCAATCGACCCGGGCGATAACCGCCGGCGGATCTTCCGTAAGCAGGGACTCGACTGAATTCTTTAGAACGCCCAAAGTGGTGAGAATCCCATCGACCTGCGCCTCCGCAAATCGACGGACTTGCCGGGCAGGGTCCACAGTTCCTGGGATGGGACCGAGATACTGGGCGTGATCGTAGGCGACAACCAGCGCCTTCCGCTGTTTGGATCGCAGAATGCGATTAAGGCGGATCTTCTTTCCATAGTCACTCAAAGTGTAAACCTCCTATTTCGGAAGGAAATTACTTTGTCGATTTCGCTGATCTACAGCATCTACTTCCCGATGACGTGAAACACGTAGTGACCCGAGCCGGCGCCAATCACGATCTGGCCGTCTTTTTCCTGGATACTGGTTATCCCGTCTGTTGTTCCTACACTTTTTCCATTTCGCCAGATCACGCGATCTCCTTCACTCAGGGTGATTTGGGTCATCTCCATATCCAGCGGAATGGCGATTTCCGCGTCAGTGTTCACCGGCATCGTAACTTCCAGGGAGATGTCGCCGCGCGCGTGCGACCACGACGAGTTTACCGGCCCTCGGATGGTATCGACGGTGGCGCTCACCCAGTGGAGATCTCCAACGATGTGGGGCGCAATCCGGACATGGCGGTAAGATGTGTTGCCCGCGGCCTGATCGATTCCGCCCAGGGTGTGATAGAACCATGCTCCCACGCTGCCTAGCGCCGGGTGATCGTGCGAGTTCATGAAGTAGCGATTAGTATCCTGCCACAGCTCCCAGACTGTTGTCGCTCCCTTCTCGATCATATATCCCCAGCTTGGATAGGTTGTCTGCGTCGCCAGGGTGTAGGCGAGATCGCTGCGGCCGGTCAGAGTGAGGGCGGGCATCAGGAATCGCGTCCCGACGATCCCGGTGGTGAGATGATTGTTGTGGTAATCGAGGATATCCTTTTCCAGGTGGAACGATACGCTGCCGATTTCCTTCTCCGGCACCAGACCCAGGTAGAGTGCCATCGCCGTGGCGGTCTGTGTTCCGGTGCTGTAGTTGCCGGTTTTCGAGTCGAAGAAGTTGCGGTGAAACGCCTCCTTGATCTCATCGGCGAGGTGGGCATAGTCCTGCTGGTCGGAGGTCTTCCCCAGCACCCCGGCGATATCCCGAAGGATGGCGGCGTCGTAGTAATAGTAGGCGTCTGAGATGACCTCGCCCGGCGTGTCGACGGTCGCGATCCAATCGCCGTTAAGATTGAAGCGGAGCACATTATCGGGAGCGCGGCCGCGCAGAAACTCGAAATACTTCTTCAGGCCGTCATAGTTCTCATCCAGGATGCGACGATCGCCGTACTGCTGCCACATGGTCCAACAGAACACTGGATAAGCGGCACCCCAGGCCGGGTCCGCGGGACGATTGCCGTATTTCTCGGGAACCGTCTCCGGCAAGGTGCCGTCCTCCCCCTGGGCGTCGCGGATATCGCGCACGAAATTGCTGTAGAAGGCGGCCATATCGAAATTGAGGGTGGCCTCGTCCGCGGTCAGCTGGGCATCGCCCATCCATCCTTGCCGCTCATCGCGCTGATCGCAATCGGTGGGAATGCTGAAGAGATTGGTAAGTTGGGTCCACACCACCAGGCGCTGGATATCGTTCAGCAGCGTCGTTGAAGCGGCGAAGCTGCCTGTCGTCTCGACCGCTGTGTGGACCACCCGACCGCGAATGGAATTGATGCTGGGTGTGCCCGGATACCCTGTTACTTCAATGTAGCGAAATCCGTGATAGGTGAAGTGGGGCTCAAAAACCTCCTCCCCCTCGCCGCGTAGGATGTAAGTGTCACGCGCTTTGGCTTGGCGCAGGTTGTCGCGATCGATGTTCCCGTCCGGGTGAAGGGTCTCCGCATAGTTCATCTCGATGGACGTGCCTCGCGGTCCTCTGGCGCGGATTTGGGCCCAGCCGCTCATGTTTTGTCCCATATCGAACACGTACGCGCCCGCTTTGGGGCTGGTCATCTTGAGGGGCGTTCTGGTATCGACGATGCGGATCGGCGGCATCATCTGGGCAGAGAGCACGCCGTTTGAACCCGGCACAACCTCGGCTGCGCGCCAGGCGGAATCGTCAAAGCCGGGCCGGTCCCATCCCCGAGTCTCCAGACGCGCATCGTAGACCTCGCCATCGTAGACACTGTTGATCGTCACCGGACCGGCCGCTGACTTCCAGGATCCGTCAGTTGCCAGGGAAACACGCTTGCCGCCTTCCAGGTCAATGTTCATCTGGACCAGGACGGCGGGCTGCGGGTAATACGATTTGCCTACGGTGTACCCGTGGCTCAGCGCTGCCCATCCGTCGCCGATCATCGCTCCGATGGCATTCTCGCCTGTGTGCAACTCGTCCGTCACGTCGTAGGTGGAGTAGAGGACACGTTTGGGATAGGTGGTCCAGGCAGGGTCGAGGACGTTGTCGCCCACCTTCCTTCCGTTGAGGTGCAACTCGTAATATCCCAGCGCCGTTACGTAGATCCAGGCCCTGAGTGGTTTCGCCTCCAGCCGGAAGGACTTTCGTACCTCACCGCCCGTAATCCACTTGCCCTTCCATTCCTCACGTGAAAGCAAACCCATCCCAAAAGACGCGGGCTCGCTGTAGAGGCTCACGCGTTTCTCCTTGTCCCAATATCGGACCTTCCAGTAATAGCTGTGACCGCTTTCGAGAGGCTTGCCGGCGTAGGCGATCTGGATGGATTCACCTGATTCCTGGCGTCCGCTGTCCCAAATATCGCTGTGATCCTGATGAAGCCGATTGAGGCTGCTGGATACCAGCACTTGGTAGGCAGTTTGCGTTTCGCCTCGCTGGCTGTGGCGTGGAACCCAACTCAAGCGGGGGGTTACGGCGTCAATCCCGAGGGGGTTCGACAGGTATTCACAGCGTAGATCCGAGGGTGCGTCGGGGCCTTGCGCAGCCAGCGAGGGCGGCACAGGGCAAAAAAAGAGTATCAGTATGGAAATGAACCTCAGAGTTCTCAGGGGGACTCGAGTCGGCATGGATACCTCGTTGCGTGGAGGGGGCTTTCCGCAGAGAGGGTAGAGTGCGCAGAAAATGCTTCCTCTTCTCAGTTCCGCATTTCGCGGCATTCAAAGCGTTCTTCTCTGCGTTCTCCGGCGGCCAGTGTTTCGTATGGTTTTCAGAAGTTGTTGGCCGTCTTGACCGTCCCTTCCTTTACCTCGGTGTTGAGTTGGTAGGGCGACCCGGCTTCATGAAGTTCGTTGTTGACCAGGTAAATATCTTTGCTGTTCGCGCCTGTCACCTTGAGGAACGCCGAAGTTCCTGGCTGAGCCTTCGAGTTGATAATCGTCGCTCCTTCCACTTGATCGAGCGCCACGGCGGGGAAATCCGCTTTAGCCGGCGCCCCAGTGAATCCTTCCAGTTGTAGTCCCTTGATGTCCTGGAAATAGAGGGGACTCTGCCATTTGGGCGACTCGGGACTCTCCCAGATCACCTCGACGTCTTTCACTTTCATGTTCTTTGCATAGCGGAATTGCATCGCGTTAGCGGACCTGTCGTAGCCGGGTTGCATGTCTGACGAGAGGAACAGCTTGATGTTCTCGAGGCTCACGTTTTCGAGCCAACTGTCAGGATGACCCGTAATCAGGCAGGTGCCTTTGCCATGAGCGATAATGTTGCGAACGATGACGTTACGGATTCTGCCGATCGGCACAGTCATATCCGGGGCCTGACCGTTGATTTCGCCGGGCCTTCTGACAATGAAGTAGATCGGATCGCCGTTGCCCCACCAGAACCAGTCGAACCGTGTGGTGTTCACTACGATGTTGGAGATGATGACGTTCTCAACCACGCCTCCACTGAAGACCATAAAGGCGATACCGCGATTCGAGTTGGTGATCACACAATTGGTGATGGTGACATTCCGGATGGCATTCATGTTGCCGTCGCAGAATTTGATGGCGCTGGAGGACGAAGAAAGGCGGCAATTGGTAATAGTGATGTTTTCGCAAGGCAGAGGCTTCAGGCCTTTCGCGTTCGAGGAGTAAAACACAACGGCATCGTCGCCGGTTTCCACGGTGCTGTTGGCGATCACCAGATCCTTGCAGCCGTCGGGATCGATGCCATCAGCCCAGACGCCGTATTTCTGGCTAGTGGCAACGTAGATTCCATCCATCCTTATCCGTTCGCACTGAATGGGATTGATACTCCAGCTTGGTGAGTGCAGAAACGAGAGACCCATGAGCTTGACGTCTTTGCAGGTAACCAATTGCACCAGGTGCGGGTAGAGCTTGCGCTTTCCCACGTCCTTGGGGAAAGAACGCATCAGCGGTATGCCCGCCGCTTCGGCCGCCTTCTGGTTGTCCAGGATGTAATAGTCGGTCATGTCATTCAACCGCCAAACGTACTCGGCTTGACCGTCAACCGTGCCCCGGCCCTCGATTGAGATATGGTCCAAATTCTCGCCGTAGAACAGCGCATCGGTGTCGTAGGCATGTTCATCCGGATCCGCGAACAGTGTAGCGCCGGCTTCGATGTAGAATCTGATATGGCTGTGTAGATGAATTGTTCCTGCGGTGTATTCGCCGGGCGGAAGATAAACCATGCCCCCACCCGCTTTGGCGCAGGCATCGACGGCTTTCTGGATGGCAGATTTTGCATTATCCGCCTTTCGTCCGGAAGCGCCATAATCCTTTACATTGAAAATTGCGATGTTTTCTTTGCCGAGCAGGCAGGGGGCAAAAGCTAACAAGGCGAAAACTAATCCTGCCCAGGCGATTCTTAACTGCCGCTTCATCACTCGTTCCCCCTTTGAAGTGTTTTGAGGTTGTAGCGCAAACCCGCTCTTCGAACAGATCCTTCGCCGGGCTCAGGATGACAGCTTTGGAGCGCTCTTCGCAGCCTGCTAGGCTAGTAGAGGTTTGTGCCTGAGGAAGCTCTACCGCAGAGGACGCAGAGTGCGCAGAGAATACTTTTCCTCAGCTCTCCATAATCGCTTTACTCAAAAAGACTTCTTCTTTGCGTTCTCAGCGTTCTCTGCGGTTGAATTTCTCTTCCGGCGGCGGATCAGAAATTGTTTGTCGCTCTGACCGTTCCTTCCTTCACATCCGCGCTAAGCTGATACGGCGATCCAGCTTCGTGAAGTTCGTTGTTGACCAGGTAAATGTCCTTGCTGCTTGCGCCTGTCACTTTAAGAAACACTGGAGTGCCCGGCTGAGCCTGTGCATTGGTGACCGTTGCGCCCTCGACGTGATCGAAGACCAGGGCGGGCGAATCGGCTTTAGCCGGCACTCCTGTGAATCCATCCAGCTTCAGTCCCTTGATATCCTGGAAATACAGGGGGCTCTGCCATTTCGGCGATTCAGGACTTTCCCAAATCACCTCGACATCCTTCACTTTCATGTTCTTTGCGTAGCGGAATTGCATTGCGTTCACGGACCTGTCGTAGCCGGGTTTGATGTCCGATGACAGGAAGAGCTTGATGTTCTCAAGGCTCACGTTCTCGAGTGGGCTGTCGGGATGCCCCAGTATGAGGCAGGAACCCATACCGTGAGCGATGATGTTGCGGACGATGACGTTGCGAATCTTCCCGATGGGGTCCTCCGGTTTCGTGGGCTTGCCTTCGTTTTCATTGCGGCGCTTGACGACAAAGTAGATCGGATCGCCATTGCCCCACCAGAACCAGTCGAAGCGAACCGTGTTAATCACGATGTTCGAGATAATGACATTCTCGACCACGCCGCCGTCGTAAACCATGAAAGCGACGCCGCGGTTCGAGTTGGTGATCACGCAATTCGTTATGGTCACGTTGCGGACAGCGTTCATGTTGCCGTCGCAAAACTTGATAGCACTGGAGGAAGAAGAAAGCCGGCAATTGGTAATCGTGATGTTCTCGCACGGCAGGGGTGCCCGGTTGTGCCAGTTCATTGAGTAGAACACAATGGCATCATCGCCGGTTTCGATGGTGCTGTTGGCGATCACCACGTCCTTACAGCCGTCGGGATCGATGCCGTCAGCCCAGACGCCGTATTTCTGGCTGGTCGTGACGTAGATGCCGTCGATCCTGAGGCGCTCACACTGGACGGGATTGATGCTCCAACTGGGCGAGTGCAAGAACGACAAGCCCATGATCTTGACGTCTTTACAGCCGATCAGTTGTACCAGGTGTGGGTACAACTTGCGTTTTCCCAGGTCCTTGGGGAAGGAGCGCATTAACGGTATTCCTGCCGCTTCAGCCGTCTTCTGATTGTCCAGAATAAAGTAGTCGGTGATGTCGTTCATCCGCCAAACGTATTCGGCCTCACCATCGACTGTGCCCCGGCCTTCAAGCGAGATGTAGTCCTGGTTCTCGGCATAGAACAGGGCATCAATGTCATAGGTGTGCTCATCCGGATCTGCAAAGAGGGTAGCGCCGGCTTCGATATAAAATTTTACGTGGCTGCGCAAATGAATAGTCCCTGCGGTGTACTGGCCAGGCGGAAGATAGACCATACCACCGCCCGCTTTGGAGCAGGCATCGACTGCTTTCTGGATGGCTGCTTTGGCATTATCCGTTTTCTTACCGGAAGCGCCGTAATCCTTTACATTAAAAATTGCGATTTCTTCTTCGCCCAGCAGGCAAGGGGCAAAAGCTAGTAAGGCGAAAGCTAATCCTGCCCAGGCGATTCTTAAGTGCCGCTTCATCAGTAGTCCTCCCTTTGAACTGTCTCGAGTGACAGCGCCGACCAGCTTTTTGAGGGGTCTGCGGCTCGTGTCTCGTTTCAGGAAAGGGCCCGGACCATGTATAAACGGTCCGCGCCGCTTCCCCCGGAAGCGTATGAGTGTGTCATATGGATCCCGGAAATTGCAAAAAATATTTTCATAGTGATCACGGCGGTTTATAATGCCCGCGGCCCTTTTTGCACGCGAAAAAGGCGGAGATCCTTGTTTGAAAGGCACCGGACTCAGGTGTTTTCTTCACGAAAGCCGCTTTGCTGACCGCTAATTGTGGGTCTCCAGCTCGCTATGCCGTATTTATTGAGGCGTTGATTTGATGACCCGGAGAGGTCTCTTTCCATTGCTTTTCGCCCCTCTTATCAGTACTCGCTTGCCGGGGCTCGATCGAACCACACCCGAGGCTGCCGCGTCTGCGCTGCCCGCAAGCTTCGCGCCACCCGAAACACCGGAAATGAAGATCACACGTGTCGACACCACCTGGTGGCGCGACGGGGCCTCATTGCCGTGGAAACCGAACTGGGTTTGGGTGCGCTTGCACACGGACTCGGGTCTGGTTGGCGTCGGCGAGACGTACCCGCGCAATGAAACAGAGGCCAGCCTGATTCATACGAGCATGGCGAGCTTGCTGCTGAGACACGATCCGCGCGACATCGATCGGATCTGGGCCGACTTCTACCGCACCTTCGACGTCCAGGTGACAGGCGGCACGGAGATGCGCGCCTTGAGTGCGGTGAACCTGGCCCTTTGGGACTTGCTAGGGAAATCCGTCAACCTGCCCGTTTACCGATTGCTTGGGGGCAAGTCAAATCCCCGGATTCGCCTTTACAACACCTGCTTCGGCTACAAGTACGATTTCATTAAAGAGCCCGAAAAGATCATGCGGGAGTTGATCGACCAACGTGGCATCAAGGCGATCAAGATTTGGCCGTTCGACCAGGCCGCCCTGCGTAATCAACACGAGTACATTACTAATGCTGATATCGAGGAAGGACTGGCTCCCGTCCGCAAGCTGCGGGATGCCTTTGGCAATGACATCGAAATCCTGATGGAGTTCCACAGTTGCTGGGACCTCACCTCCGCCGTCCGGATCGCACACGCGCTCGATCCTTACCGGCCGATGTGGCTTGAGGACATGCTGCTGCCTGGCAATTTCGAGCAGTACCGCCGGCTGGCGGATTCGACCTCACTAGCCCTAACGATTAGCGAACGCATGGCGGGGCGTATGGAATTCCTGCAGATGCTGGAATCGCGGGCGGCCAAGTACGTGATGTTCGATGTAACCTGGTGCGGCGGCCTGAGTGAGGCACGTAAGATCGCGAGCATGGCGGAGGCCTTTGAGTTGCCGGTAGCGCCGCATACCGCTGGCGGACCGCTGTTGTTCTACGCTTCCACCCACCTTTCCACGGTAGTGACCAATCTAGCGATTCAAGAAAGCTGCCAGGTATTTTACGAGTCCACTTGGCCGACAATGTTGGCCAATCCCATCATGCCCAAGGACGGTCACGTACGCGCTCCTGAACTGCCGGGTTTGGGAATGGAGATCAAACCGGAGGTCTGGACGCACCCTGCAGCGGTAACCAGGACCAGCACCCTTTAGTTTGCATTTGGTTGGCCGTTATCCAGTCTGAACCATGCTGTTCAACCGGCGACAATTCCTTGCGAACTCCACCCTAAGCTCAGCTGCCCTCGTTGCTTCAGGTAAGGCTGCCGGCGAAGCCAGTGCGGAGCGTCTCGAACCGCTTCTCGAGCATGGCTTTTGGGACTACACGACCCCAGGCACCGGCGGCATGGAGGGCTACGAGGCCGACGATTACCGCCTGCTGCTTGACGACATGGCGGAAGGGGGCATGAACTCGCTGTGCATCTATGTCAAATGGCTGACCACGGGATATCGATCGCGGCTTTTCTTTCTCGATCAGCTGCCCGGTTGCCCCGCCATCGCCTCCGACAACCGCTTAATCAGGACGGCGATCGAGGAGGCCCACAAGCGCCGAATTAAGGTGTGGCTGGGCGTGGTTGGGACCTACTACGACGTGCGACAGATGGCCGGATCGAAGCCTTGGACTGTGTATGAAACCTTGGCAGGTTATAGGCTGCCCGTCCGGGTCGGGGTCTACGACTCGGATACTCCCGGCCTGACGGAGCGAATCGTCGCGATCTACGGCGAGCTGCTCGACCTCTTTCCCGGGGTGGACGGATACATCATTGAGCTGGAGGGCTGCGGTGTCGAAGGTCCTCATCGGATCCCGCTATACAATCAATGGGCGCACGAAAACGGACGCCCACCCTTTGGAGAGCTGGGACATCCGCTCGATCCGCGCTATTTCGACGTGGCAGCGTGGCGGGACTATACGACGTATTCGCGACTTAAGGTCGTGAAAGCCGTAGAAGAGTCCGTGCGGGGAAAGGGTTACGGCGGCGACCTGGCCATGATCTGCGAAACCGCAAACACGTCTAATGCCGCGTTCCAGGAAGTGAATCTAAGTGAGTACAAGAAGCAGTTCCCACGCTTCAAGACTGTTACCTACGAGTACGACAAGTGGAACCACCGCTACGCGATGATGGATCTCTGTCTCGACCTGCCCCGACGTCAGGGTCTTGAGGTATTCTATCTGCCTCGGGGCGTGATGACGTGGGGCATGAGCTGGCCGTTGCCCCTTTCCCTCGAACAGAGCTGGCAGTTCGACCTGGAAGACATCAGGAAATTCAAGCCCCGGGGCGTGTGGTGGTTTGGCTCTGGCGCGAAAGGCGAAGGAGCGCACGTGAGCCTGTCGCGACTGCGGAAGAGCGGCTATAAAGACGGAGTTGATGCGCGCCGAGCATTGATCAGGGCTGCCAAATCGAGCTTGCACACCTGAAAGAGAACCCAACTCAGTCGCGGATGAACCCTGTGTATACGCGGAAATTGTGCTTGCAACTCGCGGAAAGCCCCCACGGAGAAATAAGAATGAAAATGCGATACAGAGTCTTGCTTTGCCTTGCCGTGATCCTTTTCCTGGCCCCGTGTGCCTTCGGCCAGTTGGGAATGTTCAGCAATGAACAACGCGTCGACCTCACCCGGGAATGGCAGGGAGATCGTTTCCCGGACGGACGTCCCAAGGTCGCCGACGAATTGATCGAACGTTTGAAGCACGTCGATGCCGAGGAGGCTTGGGGGACACTGGTGGGCCTCGGATATCCCAACCAGTTCGAGCCCGGCTGGAAAAGTCTGAATACCGGTGAAAACCGCCTGGCGGGACGAGTGGTGACCGCTGCGTTCATGCCCAAGCGCCCCGACGTCGACGCCGTGATCAATGACCATGGCAAGAAGGACGGGCACAATATGTCGGGTGGCCAGAATGCCTGGGTGATAGAAACGCTTCAGCCGGGCGACGTCCTGGTGGTGGACCTATTTGGGAAGATCAAGTACGGCACTTTTATTGGCGACAATCTGGGGACCTCGATATACACCAAAACGCACACCGGCATCGTCATCGACGGATCGGCGCGGGACATCACCGGCCTTTCCGAGATCAAAGGGTTTCAGGTGTTCGTTCGCGAATTCGATCCCACTTCGCTGCAGAATGTCACGCTGATGGGCATCAACGTTCCCATACGCATCGGCAATGTTACCGTGTTGCCTGGCGACATCGTGGTGAGTGATGCGGAGGGACTGACGTTCATCCCGCCGCAGCTCTGCGAAAAAATCGCCGACGAAGCTGACAGGACGCACTTGGTCGACGAGTGGGGCCACAAGATGCTGCGGGAAGGGAAGTACTCGCCCGCCCAGGTCGACGGAAAATGGACCAGGCAGATGATCGATGAGTTCAATGCTTACGCCGCCAGCAAAGGCTCCAAGGTGCGGTGGAAGGAGTAAATAAGGCCGGATTTCGATGTAAGCCGGAAGCCAAAAGCGCCGAATGGTAGTCGAATGGTAAATGGCGGTTGCGTGTTTCGTCGATGACCGTATCGTCAGGGCACGGCTTCAGCCGTGCCGCCAAGAATCCCGACGAGCGGGCGGCTTTAGCCGCTGAGGTATCCTCTCCATCGAGATCCACACGCTTGCAGTAGACCACGCATACGCCACCGGCGTTTTTTCGAGTGCTGTTTGAGGATGAGGACGCCCTCAGCGGCTAAAGCCGCTCAGCTTTACCCGTTTATTGGCACGGCTGAAGCCGTGCCCTGACGAATGGAGCGGGTGTGCGAATTATTCTTTGCGCTGCGTCGAAGGAGCAGGAATCGAGGAGGAGATAACGCATGAAAGAGAACGGCAGCAGTTTGGTTGGACGCCGCAGCATCCTGAAATCGTCGGCCGCGGCCTTCGGAGGCGCGCTGATTGGCGGCGAACCGCTGGCGGCGTATCCCAAAGGGGTGAACACGAATTCGCGGCCGTCGGAACTGAAGATTATCGACCTGCGGATTGCGCACGTCACTAAGGCGCCGATGAATTGTCCCATTATTCGCCTCGATACGAATCAGGGGATTTATGGGCTGGGGGAAGTCCGCGACGGCGCCAGTTCCACCTACGCGCTGATCCTGAAGAGCCGTCTCCTCGGCGAGAATCCCTGCAATGTCGATCGTCTATTCCGCAAGATCAAGCAGTTTGGCGGCCATTCGCGGCAAGCTGGGGGAGTGTGTGGGGTTGAGATGGCCTTATGGGATCTGGCGGGCAAGGCTTACAACGTACCCGTTTATCAGATGTTGGGAGGGAGGTTTCGCGACAAAATCCGCATTTACGCTGACACCACCGAGTCCCACGATCCCAAAGAGTACGGCCGGCGTCTAAAGGAGCGCATGGATCGCGGTCTGAGTTGGCTGAAGATGGATCTCGGTTACGACGTGGTTGAGGATAAACCCGGCACCGTCACCCAGCCTTCCGGCATGAGCGTCGACGAGCAGCTAAACACGCCGCACATGTTCACCGGAATCGAGCTCACCGACAAGGGCATCGCCCTGATGGCCGAGTACGTAGCCCAGGTGCGGGAAGTTGTGGGGATGGAGATTCCGCTGTGCGCGGATCACTTTGGCCACATCGGAGTGAGATCCTGCATCCGTCTGGGGCGTGCCTTTGAGCCTTATAACCTGGAATGGATGGAAGACCTGATTCCCTGGCAGTACACCGACCTCTGGCGGCAGATGACGGTTGCCGGCCTTCCTACGCTCACCGGTGAGGATATCTACCTCAAGGAGGATTTCTACAAGCTCTGCAGCACGCATGCCGTCCGTAAGATCCATCCGGATCTGGCTACTTCCGGCGGTATTCTCGAGACCAAAAAGATTGGTGATATGGCGGAGGAGCATGGCGTCCCCATGGCCATGCATTTCGCGGGCTCGCCCGTCGCGTGTATGGCCAGCGTCCATTGTGCCGCAGCCACGCAGAATTTTTTGGCGCTGGAGAACCACTCACTCGACGTCCCCTGGTGGGACAGCCTGGTCACGGGAGTAGAAAAGCCCATCGTGAACCGCGGATACATTAAGGTGCCGGAGGGTCCAGGACTTGGGGTGACTCTCGATGACGACGCCGTAAAGGAGCACTTGATGCCCGGTACCGGGTTCTTCGAACCTACCACGATGTGGGATAATGAGCGCTCTGCGGACCGGCTGTGGAGCTAAGCCTCAAACGTCTGCTCTGAGGCGGTTTCGCAATCCTGATGATTTCGAGCTTGCTCGATCGAGGACGGGTCCAGTGCGCGTCCTCCGGCCGGGCAGGCTACGATCAGTAGCTATTGCCACTCTCTCTACATACCTCAGTTAGTTAGTTACTATTTATTAGTGTCCTGGCGACGAGAGAACCAACAAGGTAAGTTACTCCGATTCATAACAACATCGGGCGCTATTAACAACTAGTGCATGAGGATTTCCGCTTGCGGTGGGATGGCGCTCTGCGGACTTTCCGCAGTGGTGGTGTCGATTTCGTCCTGTAAAATAGCACCTGTCAGCGAATTTGGTCGCGATTGAGAGAAAAATACAATCCGTCCGTGGGTGGGAAAATCTTTTCACCTGTACTACATGGGATGCGAAAAGAAAGCGATTGACAGAGAGGAAAGATACGTGCTACTGTTCGCCGGTTACTTTAGGGTAGTAGGGCGATTTTATTCTATTACACGAGCAGGTGATTTCAATTAGGAAAAGCCTAATTAGCCGGGGCTTGTTTTTTCGCGAGACTGAATACTTGAAAGCCGGAGCTGATGATCATCGGGATGGGTTGTCAATTTAAAAAGGGGGGAGCTATGTCCTATTGTTGTCGGCGCGTTATTCCAGCAGCCCTGGTAACGCTACTGGCCATCAGTTACTCGCTTTGGGCGCAGAGCGATCGCGGTACCATTACCGGGATTGTAAGCGATCAGAGCGGTGCCGTGATGGCTGGTGTTACCGTTACCGCCACCAACCCAGCAACCGGCGTTAGCACTGCTACTGTAAGTAGCCAGGCCGGGAACTATACGATTCCGCTCCTCAAGGTTGGCACGTACGAGGTTTCCGCTGAGCGGGACGGTTTCAAGAAGTACGTGCAGGGCGGGATTCTCATTGAAGTCGGGCAGACTGTCTCACTCGAGATTCATATGCAACTGGGAGCCCGCACCGAAACTGTTCAGGTCACCGCCCAGGTGGCCCAGGTTCAGAGGGACACCTCTGACCGTGGAACTATCATCTCCGGCCGTGACGTGCTGGAACTGCCGATTGTCGGTCAGGGGGAACAGCGAAATCCTGGCTTTTTCATGATTCTGGCGCCTGGGGTTACGGGCCGCGGAACCTCGAACGGCGGCACCTCTCGCATGATGAGCACCACCGTGAATGGCAGCCAGAGCGCCAGCAACGAGTTCCAACTTGACGGTGCGCTGATTGGGAGTGCGGGGGAATGGGCCGGGGACTTCCGCAATATCCCGTTCCCGCAAGATGCCGTGGGGGAATTCAAGGTGATGACACTCCTTCCTCCTGCCGAATACGGCCGGACAGGTCAGGGAATCACCAGCTTTACGCTCCGATCCGGCACCAACCAGATTCACGGGTCGGCGTATGAGTTCCTGCGCAACGATGCCCTGGATAGCCGAGGCTTCTTCCGGGCTACCGTGCCCGTCAACAAACAGAACGAATTCGGAGTAACGGTTGGTGGGCCGGTAGTGATTCCAAAACTCTACAACGGCAGAGACAAGACATTCTTCTTCGGTTGGTATCAAGGTTTCCGTTTGGCCAAACAAACCGGTAGCTCACTCGATACCCTTCCCACCGCGGCCATGCGGGGTGGGGACTTGAGTAACACCCTCACATCACAGTCCGTTGGCTCCGATGCATTAGGCCGGCCAGTCTTTGCCGGTGAGATTTACGATCCGGCAACGCAGCGGAGCGTCGCCAACGGGGCAACTGACCCGGTGACCGGCCTCGTGAATAACAGCGGTGGCGCAGCTCTTCTGCGTGATGGCTTTGGCTTCAACAAGGTGACGGGATTGCCGATTGCGGGTTCGGCCAACATCATCCCGTCGAACCGGATCGATCCAATCGCCGCTAAGATCTTTTCGTATTTCCCCAATCCGACCCTTCCCGGCCAGCGGTTTGGCTACACGAACAACTGGCTGGTCTCCAATCAATCGAGACAAGGCACCGACCAGTGGGGGTCCAAGATTGACCACTCGATCAGTGACAAAAACCGGATCAGCGGGGAATTCATCTGGTCGTTGAACACGATCCCCACCTCCAGCGGGCGTTGGCCTGGCGCCATTGGTGACGGTAGCACCTCCCACACACAGCAGGATATTGCCCGCTTCAGCCAAGACTACATTTTCACGCCTACCTTGGTAAACCACTGGACACTGGGTTTCAATCGCTGGGAAGGTGATTCTATTGCTCTCTCGGGGACTGGATGGCCCGCACAGCTGGGATTCAAAGGTGTCCCTCAGACGGGTCCGGGGACAGTCTTCCCGGGCTTGAACATCGGGGGTCTCGGCAACACTTACGGAAACGGCGGGCAAGGCTATGATGCCACGAACGTCTATACCGTCGATGAGAGCCTGACCTGGATCAAGGGTCGGCATACGGTTAAGGCTGGCTTTGGTTACATTAAGATGCAACAGAATGACGGCGGCTACGGCCGGCAGTCTGGCTATCTGTCGTTTAATGGCGGACTCACTGGCCTCGCCGGTCCCTGGTACAACGATGGCTGCTCTCCAGGCGTTGCCTGCCCGGGGATGGGAGCGGCGAGCTTCCTCTTGGGGCTGGGCAGTTATGGTGAGGCTGACGTTTATGCCGCCAAGAACGCCGACAGGCTGGGACAGTATTCAGCGTATGTGCAGGACGATTTCAAGGTGAGCTCTAAACTCACACTCAACCTTGGACTCCGCTACGACCTGCTGCTCCCGGTCGTGAACGCTTACAACCAGTTTTCGTGGATGGATCCGACCTTGACGAACACCACCTACGGAATCAAGGGCGCAATGGCCTTTGCGACACCTTCGCGACGAACGGCGGCCAGCACCTTCACGAAGGGTTTCGGTCCACGCATCGGGATTGCCTATGCCCTCAACGAAAAAACCATCCTGCGAACTGGCTACGGGATCCTATATACGACGGGCGGCGGCGAGCGCTCCAATCGAGGCTGCTGTACTCAAGGAGGGTTCAACTCCACCAATAACCTCGGCGAGGACACCAGTACAGGGTTTACGGGCCTGCTGCCGTCGTTTACCCTCTCCGAGGGCTGGCCGGCTTCGAAGTTCCCGAGTCCGCCCTTTATCGATCAGAACTACGCCATTGGCGGCGCTCCTCACCCGATCTTCCCTGGGGACGGCCGCCCACCCGATATTCAGAACTGGACGCTGGCCGTTCAGCGCCAACTTCCCGGCCAGATTCTTCTGGATGTCGCTTACGTTGGAACCATGGGCCATCACTTGGTCAGCCGCTTGAATCCGACCAATCAGATGCCGACCAAGTACCTCGCTGACCCAGTTACGGGCGGGACTTCGCAAGCCAATAGCCCGCTGTATAAGAGCATCGCCGATCCGGCCGTACAAGCTCTCTCCGTCGTACAGGCGATGCCGGTCGATTCAAGCACGGGCATGCATTCTCCTTTCAATGGCTTCCAAACCCTCATGGGAGGGAATGCCACCCTGGGCCAAGCGTTGCGTCCGTTTCCGCAGTACACGCAAGAGGCCAATTTCCAGATGCGCGACATGATGGAGGGGGTGGGGAATTCAAGCTACCATTCGCTTCAGATCAACGCCCGGAAGCAGTTCTCTCAGGGCTTGACCTTCCTCGTATCGTACACCTGGTCCAAGACGCTCACGGATGCCGAGAGCATTTTCAACGAGTTCTCGGGTTTCACTCAAGACGCTTACAACACCAGAGCTGAGAAAGCCTTGAGCATCAATGACTACCCCAACAACCTGATCCTCTCCTACGAGTACCAGTTGCCCTTCGGTCCAGGCAAGAAATTCGCCAACGTCGGCGGCCCGGCGGGCAAAGTCCTAGGTGGGTGGAGCATTGCGGGAATCCAACAGTACCAGAGCGGGCGCCCCAACATGATTTTCACGGGGGGTAACCCCTACGCCCCATACGTCGGGCCAAACAACTTTTTGATGCGGCCCAATGTTGTGCCAGGGGTCAATAAGAGGTCAACCGCTTATCTCACCGGCAAGTTTAATCCAAACGGTCCGACCGTAAAGAATAACCCGTCGGATCCAAATCCCTGCAACTACACCAATTGCACGGACTATGGAGCCCTTTTGAACGGCAACGCCTGGACCGACCCGGCATGGGGAAGTCTGGGCAACGCTTCCCGGTCGAACGGTGCCATCCGCTTGCCTGGGTACTTGAATGAGGATATCTCGATCCTCAAGCGGACGAAGATCAACGAACGCGTGAATGTTGAATTCCGGGCGGACTTCCTGAACGTTTTCAACCGCACGGTTTTGGGTCCTGATTCAGGCGGAGATCAGTACGACTCTGTCCTGCAAGGCACCGCTGTCGACTGGGGAGTTGGCGGCTTCGGGCATCTCGCGAGCCAGGGCAACTACCCACGCGAGATTCAGTTTGGCCTGAAGATTACCTACTAGGAACCAAATCGCGTTTCGCCAATACCAGAGGATGGGGACCAGCAATAGGGTGAGGTCCTCATCCTCTTTTTTTTGGCGGCTTCGTTCAAGCAGGAAGGTCATTGAAGGCCGACGACTATCCGGCGATACTTCTTTAGGGAGACACGGAGGCATAGACATGGCGGGATACAGAAATCGGCCAGCCCTCGTAGCGCTCCTCGTATTTCTCGGGTTGACCACTGCGCTCGCGGGCCTTGCCCGTGAGAGGGGCCACTCGCGCCCAAGGGTTCGCCTGCCCGATCCGGACATCGGTGTGAATTCCCTTCCGTCGCGCAAGAAGGCGCAACAGGAGACAGTGAAGCAGTTCAAGGTCTTCTATCAGTTCCAATTTGCCGATACGGTCAAGGAGAGCGGAATCACTTTCGTCCAGCACATCGAAGAGGATGCGGGCTACCACTACAAACCCGTGCACTACGATCACGGCAATGGTATCGCTGTGGCGGACGTCGATGGTGATGGGCTCTGCGACATTTATTTCCTGAGCCAGCTGGGTGGCAATCAGCTTTGGAAAAACCTGGGCGGAGGCAAGTTCCGAAACATTACCAAGCAGGCCGGCGTGGGTGTTCCCAGTCGCATCAGCGTAACTGCCTCTTTCGCCGACATCGACAACGACGGTGATCAGGATTTGTTTGTGACAACCGTGCGCGAGGGCAACGTCCTCTTCGAGAATGACGGGCACGGGCACTTCAAGGACATTAGCAAAGAAGCCGGAGTCGATCTGGTTGCGCATTCCTCCGGATCTGTTTTCTTTGACTATGACAATGATGGCCTTGTCGACTTGCTAGTGTCCAACGTGGGCCGGTACACAACGGACGAGCGTTGGCCCGATGGCGCCTATGTCGGGCTACAGGATGCGTTTTTCGGTCACCTCTATCCGGAGCGTTTTGAGCATCCCGTTCTTTACAAGAATATGGGGCACCGCCGGTTCAAAGACGTGACCGCAGACGTCGGCTTGCGGCCCAGTGTGTGGTCTGGAGATGCAAGTTTCACCGATCTCAACGGGGATGGGTGGCCGGACCTGTTTATCCTGAACATGCAGGGGCACAGCTACTATTTTGAGAATGAAGCCGGGAAAAAGTTCGTCGACAAAACCGACCAGTACTTTCCCCGGACGCCCTGGGGCGCTATGGGAATCAAGTTTTTTGACTACGACAACGATGGCCGGATGGACCTTTTCCTCACCGACATGCATTCCGACATGATGGGCAGCCGTAAACCCGATGAGGAGAAAATAAAGACACCCACCGAGGATATTACCCCGGATGATCGCCTTGGGGGCCCGCAAGAGATGTTTATGTTTGGAAATGCGTTTTTCCACAACCTGGGCAGCGGCAAGTTTGAGGAGATCTCCGACCGGTTGGGAGTGGAAAACTACTGGCCTTGGGGTGTGAGTGTTGGGGACGTCAACGCCGATGGGTGGGACGACGTTTTCATTTCCTCCGGCATGAGTTTCCCTTTCCGATACGGGATTAATTCGATGTTTTTGAACAACCAGGGCGAGAGGTTTTTGGATGCCGAGTTTCTGCTTGGGATCGAGCCCCGCCGCGGCGGTCTCACCCATACGCCCTGGTTCGATTTGGATTGCTCCGGCGTTGGGCGCGGTAAGAGGCCCTGCGCCGGGCACACAGGCGTAATCACGGTGATGGCATCACGCTCAAGCCGATCGTCCGCGATGTTCGATCTCGACAACGACGGCGATCTCGACATCGTAACTAACGACTTCAATTCCGAGCCGCAAGTGCTGGTGAGTGATCTCGCGCAGCGTAAGCCAATCCGCTGGCTGAAGATCGTGCTGGTCGGGATGGCCTCGAACCGCGACGGCTTGGGCGCGGCCGTCCGTGTACATGCCGGAGGCCAGGTCTATACCAAGTACAATGACGGCAAATCCGGCTATCTCTCACAAAGCGTGCTTCCGCTTTACTTCGGTCTGGGTGACGCTGCCAAGGTCGATCGCATCGAGGTTGACTGGCCGAGCGGTTGCAAGCAGACACTTACCCCGGGACTCCAGGTGAACAAGACGATTCGCATCGTCGAAGTAAAATAAACCGCCGGGATTTAGTAAGATCTGTGGACTCGTTCGGGATGTCAGTTATTACTCTTTGCCTCTGTCTGCTTCTGGAGGTTCTCCTGTAGCAGTGTTTTATCCTTATCCTGGCCTTCTTTGGTCAGTCTTTCGAACGTGTGTAGGTGAGCCTCACTCTTTTCTTTATCACCGAGGCGCGCATACACTTCGTGGAGCTGGTAGTGGACTTCCGGGTATTTCGGATCCTGCTCAAGCGCCTTATTGAATGCGTCAAGCGCGCGACGGAGGTCGCCAGCCCCGGTATAGCATTTTCCCAAAAGAAAGTAGGCTCGGGTAAGCTGAGGGTAAGCGTTAATGGTGACATGGAGGTGAGGTATGGCTTCCTGGAATGCACTCTGGCTCGTTAAAATGTCGGCCACATAGTAGTTCGCAAGCGGTTGCTGAGGCTCCTCTTGCAGCGCGACCTTCAACTGTGCCAGAGCATTGTCGTAATCCTTCTTCCTCCAGTAGACCTGGCCCAGGCCGAAATGTATGCCCGGGAACTCGGAGTTCTTGCGCAGGACTTCCTTGAATTCTAGTATGGATTCATCGAACCGGTTGTTGTCGGCGTAGACCTCCGCATTCATGGCATGATTAAACTCCGAATCCGGGTACAATCTTGCCAGCCGTTCCCCAGCCCGTTGAGTGGCGGCTTTGTAGTCCACGACTAGCTGATAAAGCACCGCCGGGTCGGGGTCTCGAGATCTCTCTGCTAACAACGCTTCCAACTGCTGGATCGCTTCGAAAAGGCGGCCCGAGGCACTAAGGGCAAGGGCCATATAGTATCGCGCCTGGCGGTCCCGAGGATTGCCCGTGAGTTCTTTTCTAGTGGCCTCTATGGCGCCCTCAAAATTGTTCAAGGCGTAGTACGAGATTCCTAATAGCAAATTGACGCCAGGATAGACGGGCGCGCGCTTGAGAATCCTCCGAAAGATCTCAAGCGACTCGTCATACTTGCCCTGTGCCTGGCAAACCACGCCGAGGGCTTTGAGAATTTCGGGATCATCGGGTGCGTCATGCAGAGCCAGCCGATATAGCTTTTCAGCCCCAGGGTAATCTT
This sequence comes from uncultured Acidobacteriota bacterium, assembly GCA_963803295.1. Classification (GTDB taxonomy): domain Bacteria; phylum Acidobacteriota; class Terriglobia; order UBA7540; family UBA7540; genus CAWDMC01. The sequence goes on from CAWDMC010000002.1 coordinate 390,126, forward strand.
TCGTCTTCGCTAACTCCGCTGCCTGGGAAAGCAGGCTGTCCGGGCTCTGTGCCGCGGGTTGCCCGCGTGCCGCACCGGCGGTGGCGCTAAGGAGCAGGAAAATGAAAAGACTGCTGAGTTTCATGATCTTCCATTGTCGATAGACCTACGACTGGTGCGAAATTGAAGTTCACTGCGTCTTTTCGTCGGCCTTGCCGCCCGCAAGTTGCTTATGAAAGCCCTCGAGCTTCTTGGCCTTCTTTTCTCGTTCTTGGGCGTACAGCTTTTGAAAAATCTGCATATGCTCTTTCGACTTGGCCGGTTGTTTGAGTCTCGCGTAACTCTGCGCAAGCTGATAGTGTACGTTCTTGTCGTTGGGTTCTAGCTCCGCGGCTTTCTCCAAGAGTTTGATTGCCTCCTGGATCTTTCCTTGCTCGGCGTAGCATTTCCCCAGCAGATAGTATCCCTTCATGTAGGTAGGGTCAGCTGCGACAACGACCTCTAGCAGCGGCACCGCTTGTTTCATCCTTTCGCTCTTGAGCAAGATATCGGCCAAGTAGTAGCTTGCCTTTGGATGGTTCGGATCTTCCTGCAAGGCCAGCCGCAACTCCTTCTCAGCGCTGGGATAATCGACCTTGTTGTAATAGAGTTCGCCCAGCGCGAAATGAACGCCTGGGAAATCCGGACTCTTGGCCAGAACTTGTTTGTACTCGTTAATCGCCTCGACGTACTTCTCCTCATCCTTGTGGCTCTCCGCACGTAACACAAGAATGTAATCCGAACTTGGATCAAGCTCGCCCAATTGATCGATGGCCTGCAAAGTAGTGGATTTGAGAAAGCGGATCAGCTGGTAGAGGGCCTTCTTGTCGTTTGGATCTTCTTTAAGTAGAATCTCGTACTGCCGCAAGGCCTCGGAGTTTTGATTCATCGATCGATAAGCTTGAGCTTCGTAGTAATGCGCCCGGCGATACCGAGGATTAGCCTCGAGCTCCCTGTTAAACGCTTGGATAGCCTTCTCGTACTCATTAAGTCCAAAGTAGGAAAGCCCCAGGTAGAAGTTCACCTCCGGATACTGCGGGGCACTCTGCAATACTCGCTGGAAGGCATCGATCGAGTCTTGGAATTTCAGTTGGGTCTGATCGACGATCCCCAATCTTTTGAAGACCTCAGGTTGATTGGGATAGTCCTTCGCTGCCTGCTGGTAAATCCCTTCTGCGCTGGCGTAATCTTCCTTCTTTTCCAGCTCCCTCGCCTGGCGGAAGTAGTCGTCAAGACTCTGGGAAGTGCTTTGGGCCAGGGCACAGTTGGCGCAGCGGAAAACCAAGAGAAAAAGCAACCAGGCTGGGAGTGAAGCGGTTCCCCCTTTACGCATAGTCCAAAACGACATGAGATTACCACCTATTGGTTTAACCTACCGACCCGTTGAAATTCCTGGGTGTACCTTTGGACCCCGCTTGTCACTCCGATCGCATCCAGGCGAGAACCATCTATTATGGCAGCCTGGCATCAAACAATCGAGCGAGATCACGGGTTGCCGCGAAGGCCACAGCTTTTCCTTTTGCGCCAATGGCTTAGATTGGAGATTCACGTCGTGGGATGCCATCCTGCCATCGTTCGTCAAGGTTGCGTCTTTCTGTGCAATAAAGCGGACCAACCTGGGGGATTCTCTCCGCGAGTGTTTTGCAGTCTGGTCTTCCGGAGCCAGTCAATATCGAACAACGAGGAGAAATCGTACCGGAGCTCTTCTTCCGTCACTCCCGACTGTTCAGCGCTTCGTTCGTCGTCGGCTCGTGCCGCCAACAACAGGAACAGGGTGCCTGGGTGGGAGATGCGCTTGAGTGTCTCGATATAGGCTGCCAGGTTCTGATCCCTGACCACGTGGTAACAACCGCGGTCATAGATGAGATCAAACGGTTCCAGAGTTGGCGGGGCGAGCACGTCTGCAAGGATCCATTTTACCGAAACGCCCGCCTGAAGGGCCTTCTGCTGTGCCATGCCCAATGCCGTGGGGGCGACGTCGATTCCGGTGACGTCGAATCCCTGGCTTGCCAGGTAGATCGCGTCCGTTCCTGACCCACATCCCAGGTCCACCACCCGGCCTCGCCGAACCGTGCCCTCGCTCACAAACTTCCTAAGGTCTTCAGCCGGATGCCCGATGTCCCACGGTGGCGGGCTGGAATGTTGGTAGTCTCCATCCCATTCCTCCAGGATTCGGCTTCCCTCCGGTCCGTGTGGCAGAATCCCTGCAGGAAAGGGGCGAGCCTTGAGGAGGGCTTTGCCATCACTCGCCGAGATCTGGATTTCGCCTGCGTCTTCGGATGGGCGCGGCAGGGTGAGGTGATACAAGGAGCTATTCATTGAGATCGTCAGCAGCAGCAAGTCTCGCGTTCTGGCGAGATCCGTTCGCGCTGCGAACTTCTTGCCAATCGGATCGATTTGCAGCACGTGAAGAAATCTTGTGGCGGAAACACTTTCCATCGGCGCTTCGACTACCGCACTCCCGGGGCCGCTGGATTCGATGTGACTTTTGGGATTCGCCGGCACCAAAGTATCAACCGTGATTGACCGGCCGCCTTCAACAACACGGCTCCCTCGTCCTGTCCGTTCGGGCTTCTTGTCCGCGTAGAAGCGCCACTCGACCGGAACGGGTGTTCCTGCGTTAATGACCTCATCGTCAAGCACAAAGACGGTAGGTCTGAGGACGATCACCCGGCGCACCAGGCGTGGACCCGATTCAGGTCCGCTCGCTGCCTCAACGTAGACGAACGACCGGTTCTCTTCAAAGGCTGTCACCCTGCCCGTTCTGGCCGAACCCGCCGAGCGCCAACTTCGTGACAGCCTCATATGAATCGCGAGAAGCGAGGGACCCCTCGACGCCGAGGACATCCGAAGTGTAGAGACCAAGCTGGAGCCTGTTTGCTGTTGTTTGCGCCTGACCGTAGCGAGGCCAGCAACCACTGAGAATAGTCCCGAGCACGATTAAGACTGTGAAGAGTCGCCTTCGCGAACATGCAATCCTAGCTGTACTACCGCTGGTCATCGACTTGTCTTAGGGCACTTGCTGCGAGAAACGCGACCCGACGTCATCAGCCGGAGTTTCGCGCGAACGCACCGCCAGGGCGACCGCATAACATGTGTGGTGCGCCTGAGCTTTTCAGGTTCGTCACGCGCTGCCGCGGGGTAGAAATCCCGCAAAATCCCGCCGAAATCCCGCTAAAATTCCGCACATTTTCCGCACCCCGCGAAACAAGACTCGGGAGTCTGCTGTTTGCCCGGCATCGTTGAGACTGCGGATCACATGGGAGGTACTGGTGATCGGCAAATCCTTTTGTCGGTTAGTGCAACACGAAGTGAAGCGGCATTACTACCAGCGGGCCCGCTTGGGCGATTATCCTCTTGGAGCCGCAGGTCTGCCACATGGGACCGGCCTCAACGTGACAGGACGACCAAAAGAGCCTGGTATCCGTCCACCAGCAGGCCCTCGTACCCGTATGGCTTGCCATTCCAGGACTTTCAGTCGTAAGTTCGCGCGTCGGGCGCGGGTGCCTCGAATCCCTGGAAGCCGCCATCCTCAAAGACACGCAGCATTGGAAACAGGATGGCGTCAGCCTCCTGGCGTCGGCCCAGTTGATACAAAGCCTGCATCGTGTAGTAGGAATAGCATGCAGTGGCGCCGCCGTTTTCGTAAATCTGGAAGCCGTCGGAACCGTCTGCCTTGTTGGAGCCTCCCCAAGCGATCCTGGACTCCAGGTAATCCTCCTGACGAATAGGGATCAGATTTCCCGGCAATCGTACTCGAAATGGGAGTAGCCCACATCCTTCATCTTAGCCAGCACGCGATTCATAATCTGGTTTCCCTGCTCTCGGGAAACCAGACCATAAGTTATGGCCACGCCGTTCACAAAAGTGAAGTAATAGTCGTGCAGCTTGCCGTCAGCACTCTTCCAGCCAGCCAGTACTCCCGTCGCCAAATTGTAAAAAGTCGTGTAGTAAATTGAGCGGAGTGCCTCGGCCCGGGAAGTGTAGAGTTGTGCGTCCGCCGACTGCTTGGCTCGCCGCGCCATTTCGGCCATCCCCAGCAAAGCGTGATAGGCGAGGGCGTTGGAATAGGCATCTTTGTTTCCGAATCCGATATCATCCCACCAAGGTCGAGATGAGGATAGAAATCCAGCACTAGCGGCGGCGCTGGATTGCCCTCGGAATAAGCGGACCGCAAGTGTAGCTGTTTGGCCGAGAACTCAAAAGTCCATGCGGGTGGTCCACTAGGAGGACGTCCGGCCAGGCGGTATTCGAAGCGTGTTCCGAGGCGCTTCAATTCGTACTGGGCCTCAGGCTTCGCTGGTGCACGCAGTGGATTCACTTTCAGCTTGCCTTTGCCCAGCGAATTTAAGGCAATCGAGACAAAGTTGGGCTGATCCCGAGCCAGCTCGACTCGCATGAACTTCGATTCGTATTTCGGCGTCCCAGCGGGTTCTTCTGCCACGCCCATCCAAGGAAGAAGGAGTTCAGGTACAAGAAATAGAGATTTCTTCAGCATCGACGGCTCTCCGGGACACTTTTGAGCGTTGTGATACTATCACGATCCGCAGAACCATCGCCAGGCTCGACGCCTTAGTTTTGGAACTCAGGCCGTGACATCGTCGTGCATGGTTTAGGCGTTAAGGCATTTCTTTGGAAAGGACAGAGTGACCATGTCAATTCGACGGCGACGATTCATTGAAAAGCTTATCGCAGCTACGGGCACCGTATTGGGGATGGCGCAAGCATCCATTGCCTCTCGTGTTGGTGGTGAGGTTTTACAGGAATCAGCCGCAGCAGGCTCACCCGTCGGCGATAACCTCAAGGCCGGGCCTGACCCGCTATTCGAGAAGCCCTCGCCGGTCACACTGGCACATTTGGCTGCGATGAAGGTGAACGGCGTCAAGGCTGTCGAAGTGAACGACTATGCTGCGGGAAGTTACAAGGGGGAACTCAAGCCGAGCCCGCCCCATGCCGACATGAACCCGAAAAAGGCGATCGTCGTTGTCTGGGAGCGCGGAACGCACCGGCTGGTGTTCAGTCACGAGTCCAGCTACGATCCCTGCCTGGAACTGCCCAACGGGGTCGCCATGTGCAACCAGTTCTTCGAGGGGAATGACGGCTGGGCGGAACTCTTCAACAACAACGGCCGGAAAGAGCGGAACAGCTTCGTCGATATCGTCGAGAGTGGGCCTCGGCGCGTGTGGGTACGCTGGAATTACTTCTGCGTCAATCAGGATGACGATTCGCATCCGGCGCTGCGCGGCACTGAAGACTACATCACTTACGCCAACGGGTTGGTGTGGCGCCGCCTCACGTATACCACCATGATGCCTGAGGATTTCCGGGGCTACAGTTGGCAACCCATCGACTTCTTCGCGCTTGCCCCCACCGGAACCACCTGGCAAGATCTCTTTCCCCAGGACGGGCGAAATCGCGACTATCATGTCGGCTCGGTGATCGATGCCTACTCGGAGAAACGCTACGACAAGTATTGGGATGACGAGGGCAAGCCGCGCCGGACTGGGGACGCGCAATTGCTACTGGATATCTCCCGTTCGCCCGGCTTCGCCATGATCCTGCCATTCAAAGCAGGTATGTTCTTCACCATTATGGGAGCATCGAGCGGATTCCCGAGCGAAAAGAGCCAGGTGGTGGATCACTCTTTCGATGACACGGGCGGGTGGGGCTGGGGCGCGGCGCGCTGGGATCACTGGCCGATCGGGTGGTTAAACTCTCAGACGAATGACTACAAGCCCGGTTCTCAATATCCCTATCACTTCGGGCCTTTTTCGCACTATATCGTGAACCGTCCCATTAGGAACGCGAAACAGGATTTCCCCAAGGAATCCCATGACATGGATTTGAATCGCTGGTCGGAGCACCACGTTTTCTATACGCTTACCGGCCTGAGTCACAACGTGGAATCAATCCGGCGGCTGGCGCGCCAGTGGCTCGATAAAGGCGCCGGCTGCGCCAAACCGGGAAGTATCGCGAACCTGGACGCCTGATATTTCCACACTCTCCATTGCAGAGGGAACGCGGAGTTCTGTCGAGTGTGGACACTCCCCAACCCCTAAGGGGCGTCCTATGCGCTGAGCGCGAAAGAGTTCGCAGCGGAATTCGGTCCGACCGAGCAAGACTATCAGGCGCTAATCCAGCGGAGGCGGACTCAACGGCGGCTTGAACGGCAGGAGCACAGTGATGTCCCGCTTGGCGAGGGCGCGCGATCGGCTGAAGGACGCGCTACGCCGACTCATAGAGTAAGGGGTGTTGTAGTGAGCTGCCAGCAAGCACAGGATCTTATCCACGGCTATCTTGATGGCGAACTGGACTTGGTGAGCAGCATCGAGATCGGGCGGCACTTCGAAAGCTGCGAATCGTGCTCGCAAAAGTACCAAGTTGAGCAAGACCTGAAGAGCGCCTTGCAGGCCGTCCCACTTCGTTTCAGTGCCCCACAGGGGCTTCGCCGGCGCATTCAGTCGTCGTTGCGAGAAGCGAGTGAAGCCGCTCCGAGTCGCCGCGCCTTCCCTTGGCTGTCTACCCCTCGGCTGTCCACGTGGAGTTGGGCGGGGGCCGTGCCGCCCTGGCACTTGTGGCAGTGATTAGCTGGAATCTGGCAAGGGTTTCGCGTGGGCCCTCTGGAGATCAACTCGTGGCCCAGGAAGTGCAGCCAGCCATGTGCGTTCGCTCATGGCAGACCACCTCGCGGACGTGCCTTCCTCCGACCAGCACACGGTCAAGCCGTGGTTCAACGGCAAGCTCGATTTTTCTCCTCCCGTCGAAGATTTGACCAAAGACGGATTTGCGTTGGTAGGTGGGCGCCTTGACTATCTGGAAAGCAGATCTGTGGCAGCTCTTATTTATCAACGGCGGAAACATTTTATCAATCTATTCATCTGGCCCTCGACACACGACCGGGGCAGGGGGCGGCGGTGCTTCAGGGCTACAATCTGCGTCACTGGACCCAGTCCGGAATGATTTTTTGGGCGGTATCCGATCTGAACAGTGGCGAGCTAGCGGAATTCGTGAAATTGATCAAGAATCCGGCCGCCGACGAGCCCATTGACTTGCCAGGGGAGTCACACTCGGGAGGGCGCGCCTTTCTCTTTACCCCAACCCATTGAGCCAGAAAGGGCACACTCCGGGAAGGTGTTCGTTTCCTTGTTGAAATTGGATAGCTCTCGGGTATACGTCGCGTCACATTGCCTATCATCTCACCTCTACCGTAGTACTTCCATTGACGGTAGCTTTTCTGTCCGCATCTCTTGACACTTCCCGTGGCGCAAGGAATCAGCTTCACTCATAGCGCAGCGCCACTATGGGATCGACCTTGGTGGCGCGGCGTGCTGGGATGTAACTCGCGAGCAGCGCCACCGCGATCAGGGTGAGCGAAACCACGACGAACGTTGTCGGATCGGTCGGTTGCGTAGCGTAGAGAACGCTGGTGAGGAATCGGGTCAACGCGAACGCCCCGATGATCCCCAGCACGAGTCCCACCAAGGTCAAAAACAGTCCTTGTCTCATGATCATTGTCAAGATATCGCCCCGGCAGGCTCCCAAAGCCATGCGAACGCCAATCTCGTGATGACGCTGATTGACCGAATAGGAGAGCACGCCATAGAGTCCCGCAATGGCCAGGATTAGGGCTATTGCAGCAAAGGCTCCGAGCAACACCGTGTAGAAGCACGGCTGCCCCACATTACCGGAGACGACTTGCCACAGGGTTTTGACGTCGTTAATCGGTTGATCCGGGTTAACGGAACGAATCTCCTTCTGGACAGTGGCAGCGAGCCGCATGGGATCGTCCCCGACGGTGCGAAGGGTCAGCGTGGTGGCAAATGGGGCAAAGATATACTGCCTAAAGTCCCAATATATCTCAGGGTCGGATTCGTCTCGCATACTGATACCCTTTACGTCGTTCACCACGCCAACGATGGGGACCCACTTGGTGTTTTTGCCACCGCCCGGCATTGCGACCCGCCTGCCGATAAGGTCCGCATTGGGAAAATAGTGGCGGGCCAAGGTCTCGTTGATAACCGCAACCCCTGGCGCTTCGGCCGTGTCCGAATCATTGAATACCCGGCCTTTGCGGACCGTGATGCGCATGGCACGGAAATACCCAGAACTGACCACTCGCAATTTGACGAGTTCCTGTCCCCCCGGCGGAGTTGGGTGGCCTTCCAGCGCAAACGTCCAATTAGCGTCCACGTCCCCCAGGGGCCTGGGCACGACCAGGCCCACGGCATTCAGGCCGGGAATGGTTTGCACGCTCTCGAGCATACGGGTGTAGTAGGCGGCCTGGTCCGAATTCTTCGTGATGATGTTGGGAAGCGGGACGTGTAAGGTCAGGACACGTTCAGGATTGAATCCTGGATTCACGCCAAGCAACCGGTTGAAGCTCCGCAGCATAAGCCCGGCCCCGATCAGAAGAATCAATGACAGAGCGGTTTCCACAATCACCAGAAGATTCCGCAGTAGATGGGTTCGACTTCCAACGCTGGAACCTCGCGCACCCTCCTTCAGAGCCTCATTGATGTTGGGGCGTGAGGCCTGTAATGCTGGCACCAGACCGAAAGCAAAGCATGTAAGTAGAGAGAGTCCAAGCGTGAAGAGCAAAACCATTGCATCCAGGCGCGATTGGTCCAGACGCGGGACATCCACGCGGTCCGGGACTATCATCAACAGTGTACCGTTTGCCAAACCCCCAATCAGCAGTCCGGCCAAGCCGCCCAATCCGGCAAGTAGCAGGCTCTCCGCCAGCATCTGGCGGACGATTCGCGTGCGGCCGGCGCCGAGTGCCATGCGAACAGCGACTTCCTTATTCCGCTCTGAGGCGCGGGCAAGCAGCAGGTTCGCGACGTTGAGGCAGGCAATTAGGAGCACAAAACCTACCCCACCCAGAAGCACCAGCAAGCCCGGTTGCACGCGTGCGGTGAGAGTTTGGTCTAGCGATTCAAGGCGAATGTGCCAACCCTTCCGGACGTCCTCCGGAGCGAGGCTGCGAAGCACGGCCTCCACTTGCACCCGCGCTTGTTGCGGGGTGGCACCGGGCCGCAAGCGAGCGATCGCGGAGAATCGCGCTTCACGGTTGTTGGTCACGTCGGCAGCGAACGGCCAGGGAGTCCAGAGTTCAAACTGCAATCGCCATTGCCTAACGAAAAAGTCGTGTGGCATGACGCCGATGATGCTATAAGCTTGGCCGTTCATCATTATCGGCTTCCCGAGGACATGCGGATTGCTCCCGAAGCGTCGCCGCCACAGACTGTCGGATAGAATCACAACGCCGGGCGCGCCGGACCGGAACTCGTCCTCACGGAACGTGCGGCCGAGAGAGGGCTGCGTGCCAAGCATCGGGAAGCAGTCGCGGGATACGAACGCACCGAAGACATTTTCCGGCCCCTCCGGGCCGGTCAGCGTGGAGTTTTGCCAGTGCAACAGCGCCATTTTCTCGAAGGCGGGTACACGGTGCACAAATGCCTCCATGTCCATCGGCGACACGCCGCCACGGTCTTCCTTGGGATTCATTTCATCAATGTGGTAGAGCTGGTCAGGATCGTGATACGGCAAAGGGCGCAGCAGGACGGCGTTCACGACACTGAACATGGCCGTGGTAGCGCCGATGCCGAGGGCCAGGGTCAGCACCGCAACGAACGTGAAGCCGGGATTCTTCGCTAGCATGCGCAGGCCAAAGCGAACGTCCTGCAGCAATGGCTGCATCTAAGGAGACCTCTGGTGTCGTGATGTAATTTTACCTCCATCTGAATGAGAAGTGAGTCAGAAAGAGTGAAGTCATGACATCCTAATTTCTCGTCAGGCACTGTCCGGTTTTGCGATTCGCTTTTCCAAATCTAGGAGGAACTGGAACGACCTTATCATGCCCTCTTCTCCAGTAAGGATTAGGCGGCACTACTTTCCGCTCGCCCTGCCTCACTGTTCTTGTCCAATACTGCAATTAGACCAGGCAGTGTTCCCCTATTGAAATCTTTGGATTTGTTTGCGAGAAGGCGGTCGACAACGTGACAGTCGATGACATGCAATCAGAAGTTTGTCAGATTTGTCCTTTAGGGAAGGTCGGGTTCAGCGACTGGACTGGCGTATGGTTTTGATTCCTCTAACTCTTTGTAACATCGATCCAGGACCTGGTCGACACGAGCAAAGATAGGCGTTCGCGGGATCGGGCCTTTCACAAACGCAAAAATATGGCGAAGTTGCTCTCGTGCAATATCCGGCCGGCCTTCCAACAGCAGTCCCTCGGCCAGCGTCAAATACCCCTGAATTCGTAACGAAATTCGCTCCCCGCTGGGTTGATGCGACAGAATCTCCGGGTAATCTGTTTCGACTCGACGAAACGACAGCGGTCGCGAAACGGTTGTGCGATGAGGCCGGAACGTGAGCGCGCGCGCGATGAGATCTCCCAGCCGGGTTCTCAGTCGCTGCATAGAGAACTCCCTTCGCACATGGTCACGGCCGTTTCGAGCGAGAGCACCCCACAGATCGGCATCCGTGTAGATGCGAATGACTGCCTCGGCAAAGTCCTCCGGATTATCGGCGATCAGCGCGGTTTCACCAGCCCGCAGATACATCCCCTCGGCGCCAATGGTCGTGGTCACAAGTGGCAAACCGTATGCCAGCGCGGCGAGATTCTTCGTTTTGATCCCTGTTCCAAACCGAATCGGCGACACAAAGACGCGGTATTGCGAAAACAAGGGGTACAGATCTGGCACATGCCCCTGGCACACGACACCAGACCCGGGGACTGCAAGCGCCACCGGCGCGTTATTCCCGGCCAGATGCAGCGCGATGTTGGAAAGCCTGCCCTTTACAAGCGGCCAAACTTCCTGGAGAAACCAGGTCATTCCGTCGCTGCTGGCGGGGTTGGCAAAGTTGGCCAGGAAGAGCAATCCCCCGCGCTTCGAGTATCCCGGACCTGCAGTTGCTAGATGCGCTGCCATCGGAAGCAGCTCGATTTCCAATCCAGGTGCAGCAGCCATCAATCCAACGCGGTCGTGGTCGCTGATCGAGAGGACAATATCGGCTCGGCGGTAAACTTCCAACTCCCGTTGTTCGAAGTCGTAGGAACGCTCCCAGTCAGACGCTAGTCCGCTTAGCTCGGCGGCTCGGCGTTCCCGTAGGCCATGGTAATCGTCGGTCAAAACGGCGACGAGAGTGCCTGGCGAGAGACGCTGGATGTCGTCTAGATAGTCTTCGGCGACTGAAATGCCGGACCAGAACCAGTGGGATAAGATTGCCAAGTCGAACTTGCCTCCCAGCAGCACTCCGAAATTCCAGTGGGGCGGCAAATCCACTGCGGTCCAGCGAAGCCGCTCGACGTCATAGGCGAAGACTCGGATTCCTGCATCTTCAAGGATGGCGGCGTAAGGGTCTCGTCCGTGGGGAGTGCGAGCGACAAAGGTGACGAAATGACCTGCTTCGCGAAGTGCGAGCAAGACCTGGACTAGTCGGGAATCCGCACCACTACGGTCGACAAGCGGGAAGGAATCATGGATTACTAGAACCTGTGCGGGGCGATCAGCAGAGCCCATCTTTATACCTACGACAACGCGGCCGAGGGGCGAGCGGTTATGCATCACCCGACGCTGGAGTATAGCTTCTAAACCTGCGGATCGGGTAGGCGAATGACCTCTCCCTTGCCCCTGTGTCCGCATCGCACTTCTTCGCTACTTGCAGTACACGGGAGCCGTGTGCTAGTTTGTCTATGACGACGAACTTATCCTTCGACTCTCCAGACCTGTGGTCAAACCAGCCAGCGACGAAGCAAAACTCTTGACGAAGATCGACCCTGACCGCTTGCCCAAGCATATTGCAGTGATTATGGATGGCAACGGCCGGTGGGCCAAACAGCGCCACCTGCCTCGGATTGCCGGCCATCGCGCTGGCATCCGGGCAGTGCGAGAGGTGGTGGAAGGCTGCGCTCGCCTCGGTATTCCCTATCTGACGCTTTATGCCTTCTCGGTGGAGAATTGGAAACGTCCTCACTCTGAAGTCAATTTGCTGATGGCTCTGCTTCGCGAATACCTCAAGAAAGAAATCAGCGAACTCAATCGCCGGAATATCCGGCTGGGCGTGATTGGCCGAATCGGCGAACTGGCCCTCCCCGTGCAGCGCGATTTGGAGAAGGCTTTGACTGCCACTCGCAATAACACCGGACTGCGGCTTACGCTGGCGCTCAACTATGGAGCCCGCGCCGAGATGGTGGACGCGGTGAGGCAATTGGCGGAGAAGTTCAAGGGTAACGGCAGTGTGGCTTTGGATCCCCGGGAAATCAACGAGTCCAGCTTGAGTCAACTCCTCTACACGCGCGACCTGCCGGATCCCGACCTGCTGATCCGCACCAGTGGCGAGCTTCGGGTCAGCAATTTCCTCCTTTGGCAGATTGCCTATGCTGAAATCTGGGTCACCGGCACGCTGTGGCCTGACTTCAGGCAGAACGACCTCTTCCAAGCTGTCCTCGATTTCGAGCGGCGTGAGCGTCGCTTCGGCGGACTGGGATTGGGGTGAGAGCCCTTGCCCCTCTTTCCGTCGGTCTTCCCTACCGTTTCAAGAGAACCGCTTTGGGTTTTCGTGGCTGTACTTTGAGGCAACGTCTGGGTATCCTTGTGTCCTTGCGGATAGGAAGCCAAGGGACTCAAGCACACGCGGAACTCGAGACAAGTGACCATTGACCGGGAACAGCTGACAAAAACCCAATGAAACTTCGCATCCTCACGGCCTTGGTGTTGATTCCGCCCGTTCTCTACCTACTCGGCTGGGCCCCGGATTGGCTCTTTGTGCTGGCCGTGGTCTCCGTGTCGGAGCGCGCCTTGTACGAGTTTTTTGTCATCAGCGGGCAATCGGGATGGGTTGAGGGGACGGCCGCAGCCGCTACCGGAGCCCTCCGGGGGATGGGCTACATCAGTTGTGCGGCACTCGGACTCCTGCAGTGGCTGAGTCTTCGTCTCTATCCCATTCCGTTGGATCTCGGTTTCGCCGCCTTGCTCGGGCTCGTGCTATCGGTATCGATCGTGGCCCTGAATCTGGACAGAAACTTGAAATTGTTTCTCCCGGCGGTGGCCACAACGGTTCTGGGGGTGCTCTATGTGGGGGCAACCTTTTCCTGCCTGATTCCTCTACGCCTTTCCACTCGCTTAACGAGCTCGGGCGAGGGACGCGATTGGGTGCTGCTCCTGTTTCTAGCCACTTGGGCCGGTGACGCCGGCGCCTATTTCACCGGCCAATTGATCGGGCGCACGCCGCTTGCGCCTCGCATCTCACCCCATAAGACCGTGGAGGGTTCCATCGGCGGACTCATTGCGAGCTTATTAATGGCTTGGTTATTTGCGTTGTTCTTCTGGAAGACACCGGACTGGAAAACCGTTATCCTGTTGGTGGGACTTGTAGCCGTTGCCGGGCAGGTGGGTGACCTTGCTGAGTCGGCTCTCAAGCGGGGCGCCTCCGTGAAGGATTCCGGCGGCCTTCTACCGGGCCACGGCGGTATGCTCGATCGCATCGACAGCCAGCTGTTTGCTGCGCCCGTTCTCTGGATCGTACTGGCTCTTCGGGTTTGGTTCAGAACTCCTTAGCGTAGACCTCATTGCGACGCGGAGAATGGCAGCTGCCGACGCATTTGGCCGTTGCTATGGCTGTGCCCGGATTTCCTTGAGAAGTTCCGACAACGCCTGGAACCCTGTGTTGTCCGGTGGCCGCCAGGGATGATCCCGAACTAATATGAAGGGGCTTTGCATTCTAGGATCCACTGGCTCTGTCGGCCAGAACACTCTGCGCGTCGTTCGGGGTCTCGCTGATCGCTTCTACATCGTCTCACTTTGCGCCGGGAACAACGTGGAGGCGCTTTCGAGACAGGTGATCGAGTTCAACCCGCTGCTCGTGGTGGTGGCGAGCGAGACCTGCCTCGAACCCCTTCGGCATCTCCTGAGGACAGCAGGCTACCAGCGACAAGTGCGGATCGAGGCCGGAATCGCTGCCCAAGTCGAGGCTGCCACCCTCGCTCAGGTTGATTTTCTCGTCTCAGCGTCGCACGGTGTAACCGGGCTGGTCGCAACTTACGAGGCGATCCGCAACGGCAAGGACGTCGGCTTGGCCTCGAAGGAAGTTATGGTGGCCGCCGGGGATTTAGTCACCCGGACCGCGCGTGAGACGGGAAGCCAGATCCTCCCCATTGACAGTGAGCACGGCGCGATCCATCAATGCCTCCGGTCAGGAAAACAGGGCGAAGTCCGCAGATTGATCCTGACCGCCTCCGGCGGTCCGTTCTTGAAGACTCCTAAAAAGGCCTTTGACTCCTTAACTCCTGAGCAAGCCTTGAGACACCCGGTCTGGAAGATGGGCGGAAGGATCACCATCGATTCCGCCACCTTGATGAACAAGGGTCTGGAAGTCATTGAAGCCCATTGGCTTTTCGGTTTGCCGTCCTCGCAAATCTCAATCCTGATTCACCCCGAATCGGTAGTCCATTCCATGATAGAATTTATCGATGGCTCGGTAGTAGCCCAGCTTTCGCTCGCCGATATGCGAATTCCGATTCAATACGCCCTTACCCACCCTGATCGCGTGGCGGTCGAGAGCGATCTCAACCTGGACCTGCTTTCCGCCGGATGCCTTCACTTCTCGGAGCCGAATTTACGCAAGTTCCCGTGCCTGCGCCTAGGCAGGGAAGCACTGGAGGCTGGTGGTGCGGCACCTTGCGCTTTGAATGCCGCTGATGAGGTCGCGGTCGAGGCTTTTCTTGCTGGCGGGATCCGTTTCTCTGATATTCCACGGGTCGTTGAAGACGTGCTGGAGGCAACACCAGTGCTGGATCTGGACTCCATGGAAGAGGTTTTGGAATGCGACCGGGTAGCCCGTTGCAGGGCTCGAGACCAGGTTCAAGGATTGCAGGGACAATCTCGAATTAATTTCCATCTTCCTGGTCGAGTCGATTGAAAGGCTGAAGCATGCTCTCGAACTTATTCACGGATGTGATCGTGGTCATCGTGGTTCTTGGGGTGATGATCTTCGTTCACGAATTGGGCCATTTCGCCGCGGCGAAGTGGTTCGGAGTCCGTGTACTGACCTTTTCTTTTGGTTTTGGCAAACGCCTGTTTGGTTTCAAGCGCGGTGATACTGATTACCGAGTGAGCCTCTTACCTTTTGGCGGCTACGTCAAGATGGCCGGTGACGATCCTTCGGAATTTCAGGGACGCTCCCCAGGTGACCTCCCTATGGGCAAGCAGGTACTTGCGGGAGGCGACTCGGGTGGAGTTGAATTCCTGGCTAAGCCCCGCTGGCAGCGGTTTGTTATTGTTTTGATGGGGCCGGTGATGAATGTCGTCCTCGCTATCGTCATCATGGCAGGGCTATTCAGGTTTCACTATCCCGCACCTGCTTATGAGGATCAGCAGGCCCGTATCGGCGCCGTGGACCGCGGTTCGCCGGCGGCTCAGGCCGGCATCCAACCCGGCGACTTGGTGCTCCGGCTTGACACGATTCGCAACCCCAAGTGGTCCGACGTGCAGATGAAGATCGTGACGAGTGTGAACCAACCACTGCCGGTCGAGGTACAGCGCGACGGACACGACATTACCGTCACCATGACTCCTCTTCCCGAGGGCCCCAGTCAGATCGGCAATGCTGGATGGTACCCGAACGTGCCAGCGAGGGTCTTCAGCGTGGAATCGGGACTACCGGCTGCGAAGGGTGGTCTGAAAGTCGGTGATCGCATCCTGGAATTGAATGGCAGGCCTGTTTCCTACTGGGGTCTGCCGGATGAGCTTCAGAAGAACGGTGACAAGGCTCTCGACCTTACCGTCCGGCGCGGTGACCAGACCGTTAACCTCAAGCTGAATCCCATATTCAGTGAGGAAGGGGGCCAGAAGAAGTGGCGGATCGGCGTCGGTTTTCGTCCTGATCCCGATATTGTAGTAAAGAGGCTCCCTTTGGGCCCGGCGATTTCCCATGCCTGCGGCGAGAACCTTCGCTACATGACCATGACTTTTGATGTGCTGGGGAAGATCCTGACTCAGAAGATGTCCGCCCGCTCGCTTTCCGGACCTATCGGTATCGCGCAGATGGCGGGTGAAGCCTATCGCGAGAGCTTTACCGAGCTGCTGACGCTGGTTTCCTTCATTAGCCTGCAACTTGGCGTGTTTAACCTGCTGCCCATTCCGATCCTTGACGGCGGCCTGATCGTGCTGCTACTGATCGAGAGCGTGATGCGCCGCGATCTGAGCCTGGCCTTCAAGGAGCGGTTCGTGCAGGTGGGAATCGCCTTCCTGCTGCTGTTGGCCGTATTTGTCATGTATAACGATATCGTGAAGACGATCAGACCCTCGTAGTCAAAATGGGTTCTCAGTAACCGGGTTTGGGCCGCCGTCATGAGCATTGGTCCATTGGAGACGCTTCTGCCCCGGGGCCAGCGTTTTTGGCAAGACTCACCCTTGGTAACCACAACAGACAACTGACTGGGGACAAAGCATGAATTTCAGCGACAAAGAGTTCTTCCCCGCGAGGCGCAAGACGCGAGCTGTCAAAGTCGGACGCCTGGTGGTAGGCGGAGACGCTCCGATCTCGGTCCAGTCGATGACCAAGACCGATACGCGCGAGGTGGACACGACTGTCGAGCAGATCCAGCAAATGGAAGCCGCCGGTTGCGAAATCGTGCGTCTGGCTGTTCCTGACCTCGACGCTGCCAAGGCCTTGGCTGAGATCCGCAAACGCTGCCCCGATTCAATCCTGGTCTCGGACATTCACTTTCAATACAAATTCGCTCTGATGGCGCTTGATGCCGGAATCGACAAGCTGCGCATCAATCCGGGCAATATCGGGGACGCTGAGAAGGTGCGCACGGTGGTGCGCCGGGCGCAGGAGCAGAGGGTGCCGATCCGCATCGGAGTCAACGCCGGGTCGCTCGAACGGCGGCTTCTCGAGAAATACGGCTATCCGACTCCCGAGGCGATGGTGGAGAGCGCTCTCTACCACATCCAGATTCTGGAAGAGCTCGGCTTCGTCGACACGATCGTTTCCCTGAAGTCCTCCAACCTGAAACTGACGGTGGCGGCCTACCGCCTGCTGTCGAAACAAGTGGACTACCCGTTGCACCTTGGTATCACTGAAGCAGGAACTCAGTTTGCAGGTACGATCAAATCCTGCGTTGGGTTGGGCATGCTTCTGGCCGAAGGTATCGGTGACACAATCCGGATTTCGCTAGCCACTGACCCGGTGGAAGAGGTGCGGGTCGGCTATGAACTGCTTAAGTCCCTTGAGTTGCGCAGCCGTGGTCCGGTGGTGATTGCCTGCCCAACCTGCGGCCGGCTGGAAGTGGACCTCTTCAAGATCGCCGGAGAGATTGAACAAGCCA
Organism: uncultured Acidobacteriota bacterium; assembly: GCA_963803295.1. Taxonomy (GTDB): domain Bacteria; phylum Acidobacteriota; class Terriglobia; order UBA7540; family UBA7540; genus CAWDMC01. The sequence goes on from CAWDMC010000002.1 coordinate 407,479, forward strand.
CCCAACACATCAGGATGCCGCTGAGCCTCGCCGTCATGGGCTGTGCCGTCAATGGTCCCGGCGAAGCGAGTTCCGCCGACCTTGGCGTCGCTGCCGGGCGCGGTAATGGCATGATCTACCGCGAGGGCAAGGCCATCCGGCGGGTGAAAGAGGAAGAGATCGTGCCCGCACTGCTGGAGGAGATCGAGCGCTTTGTGACCGACAAGCAGGCGGGCATCAACTCTGCTCCGCGACTCGAGTCTGAACTGGTGACGCCGAGCGCGCCTTTGGTAATTCTCAATTAGCTGCCCGATTGCCGAGAGCCGACACCGGAAGTATCTTGCTTATTCCTTCAAACCGTCCAAATGCGGGTCGAGGCGTTCTTCTGACCGCATCAATTCCTCCCACGTGAACTCCGCAAGCTTGTAGGCGGCGGTTCGGCCGAGGATGGTAGTAAGGTTGCTTCGCACCGACGGCGCCACCGTGGAGTAATCGAGCCGACCGGAAGTGACTTGGTCGTAGAAGGCGGAGATATTGCGGACAGCGCCGGTGGTGTACAGCATTCCGTCCCGTCCTCCCGCGTAGTTCACCTTGCCTTTGATGCTCACATCGCCAGCGTAGTGCGTGTCGACGGCGCCCTCCGTGCCGAATATTTGGCAGCGGATATCGTCAGCACCCTCGCCATACTGCTTGGAGTAGAAAGTAACGAGCACGTCTTCGGGGAACCAGAACGTCACGGAAAAGTGGTCCCACACGTCACCGAGGATGCGGGACTTGAGGCCGCCGGTCCCCAACGCTTTCACCGGATGCTGGTCAAGGATCCAGGTCATGACGTCAAGCGAGTGGATGTTTTGCTCGGTGATGATGTCGCCGGAGAGCGCCCGGCTAACTCCCCAGGCGCGCAGGCGGCGCTCTGGATCCTGGGGATTAACCTCCAGGTCCGGAATCATGCGCGGCCAGGGAGAGCTGGCAACGTACGACGCCTCGCCACTGATGATGCGGCCAATGTTCCCTTCCTTCTGCACGCGCCGGACGGCTTCCTGATAAAAAGGATCGGTGCGCGTCTGGAAATCGATCAGGTAGGCAAGCTTCTTCTCTTCGGCTTTCTTCGCGCTAGCCTCAATGCTGCGGCAGCCAGGAACGTCTACCGCCATAGGCTTGGCCAAATACACGTGTGCGCCCGCCTCAACCGCCGCAGCGGCCTGCTCATGATGAAAGTAGGGCGGGCTCTCGATGACCACTGCGTCCACCTTCGTTTCCAGCAGTCTCTGGAAACCCTTCAGGCCGGTAAAGCGCCGGGCCGCGGGCACGTTATACTTGTCGCCAAACGCGTTGACCCTCTCTGGGAAATAATCATGGGCGGCGGTTATTTCGTATCCGCCATGCTTTCGGAAAAGATCGGCAATCCACGTGCCACGACTGCCGCAGCCAATCGATCCCAGAGAGATTTTGGAACTCACTTGTGACCCGCGAGCTAGTCCGGGCTTCATGATGCTGAACGACATGGCAGCGCCACCGGCACCCGCGAAGAATTGGCGGCGATTCAGGCCGCCCCGGCCACCTTCTGTACTGGGCCTGCCAGATTTATTTCTCATTTTAATGACCTCCTTGCGATGACGCGATTTTTGCGGGGTCAGCGTAGCACCGGAAAAACTCGATGTCTATGAGGAGCGGGCTGAGGTGCTTGGGAAGCATAGCGAACTGGCAAGCGAAGACGCGACCTGGGATAATCCTTTGCGCTTTCTCGGACAGAGCGAATATGATGCGGAGATCTTCACCGAGGCCCGGAAGCGAACCAAGTTCCACGGCGGATGGCAATCTCCAGGAAACAGGGCATTGCCGATCCAAGGGACGCTCTAAAATGACCGACCTCAGTCCGGATGTCTCAAACCGGCGGCGCTGGACGATTGTAGGCCTGCTGTTCGCCTCCGGTTTTATCAATTACCTGGATCGTGCCATCCTTTCAGTAGCCATACCGGTGATCGCGATCGATCTACACCTGGGTCCTGCAGCCAAAGGCCTGCTGCTTTCGGCGTTCTTCTGGTCATATGCCGTGATGCAGTTGCCCATGGGTTGGTGCTCCGATCGGTTCAACCTCCGCTGGATCTATGCAGGGGCCTTCGCGGTTTGGGCACTGGCTTGTGGGTTCACGGGGTTCGCTAGCGCGCTCGGCACGCTAATCGTCCTGCGCATCCTTCTTGGAGTGGGCGAATCAGTTTACATGCCAGGCAGCATGAAGGTTGTGAGTATGTTTTTCGACTCCAAGGACCGCGGGCTCGCTTCGGGACTGGTCAACTCCGGCACGCGTGCTGGATTGGCGCTCGGGGCTCCTCTGATCGCCACTCTCGTGATTGCCGTTGGTTGGAAGAACTCCTTCTTTCTGCTGGGTTTTGGCGCTCTGGTATGGCTCGTTCCCTGGCTCTTGGCGTACCCAGCGCATACGCCGTCCGCCACAATTCCACCTAAGACCAGGAGTGATCGATGGCGGGGATCGCTAGACCGCAATCTCCTGGCTCTGTCCGCGGCACATATCTGCTACGGTTACTATTGGTACCTTCTGGTGACTTGGCTGCCCGACTACTTAGTCGTCTCACGTCACATGCCGCTCCAGAAGGCTGGCGTTTTTGCAGCCATTCCTTATCTGATCTATGCGATTGCCGAACCGGTAGGCGGCTGGATAGCTGATCTGCTGATCCGCCGCGGCTGGAGCGAAATGCGCACCCGTAAGGCGGTTATTACGGTATCGTTCCTTACCAGCCTCATGTTTCTACCGGTCAGACACCTGGCGAATGACTTAGGTGCAATTCTCCTGATCAGTGGGGCAGCTCTGGTGGGGCTCTCTACGGGTAACATTCTCGCCTTGCTGCAAAAGGTTGCACCGGCCGGCGCAGTCGGATGGTGGACGGGATTCTTGAACTTTAGCGGGAACCTATCCGGTATCGTGGCACCCCTCGCGACAGGACTCTTAATTGCCCGGACTGGCTCTTACTATCCGGGCTTTGTCGTGGCTGTGGCGGTGCTGCTCGGGGGCTTGCCCTTCTACTGGTGGATGGTCAGAGACCGAGAAAAATCGGTTCTGGCGGAGACCTCTCTGGCACACAGGGATTTTTAATCATATACCGGGATCGAGATTGACGCCCCAGGTGGGAACGAAATGGATGTGGGGAAGGAACTCAAACCCTACGGCACAAGTGGATGCGCATCCAGGTAAGCCTTGGCCGCGTCGGCGAGCAAATCGCGGTGCATGCGCAGTGGCTCGCCAAAGAAAGCTTCTCCGGCGGCCTCGTCCACGAGATGCGTGGCGAGCAGGTTAAGTGCCTCCGGCTCTTTCCAAAGGGCTTCAGCGTAAATAATGCGGCGGCCTTCGGCCGGCTCGTGAAAGAGCCTCTCGAAAAATTGTATGGAAATCTCCTGCTCGCGCGGCATGTGCGGGCCGATCATCACCACATGCAGGGCCTCCCACTCGGACGGGCTGAGGTGTTCCCGCCAGGACGCCGCCGCGGCATAGAGCTCGCGCATTTCCACCGCCGCCGCGTCCGCAGCATTTGCGAGCAGCAACGGCCCAATTTGCCGCGCGAAGTTGGCAACCTTCTGCGGTTTCACTTCACCCTGAGCGAGAACATCATCCAGTAATTCGAACGAGGCGCTAAAGATCTTTTGCTGCCGCGAAAGCTGCTCGGGCGTAAAGTGGCGGCCCGGCAGGGTCGCCCGCGCCTTTTCCATCAGCTCGCGGTAGCGCCGAAGGTTCTCCCGGCGGCCGGCGGGGAGGCTTACCTCCGGCGGGAATGACAGCATCACGAACAGCGCCAGGGGAATGTGCGCGACGGCCTTGAGCTCGTGATACTCCAAGGGCTTCACCAGCACACTGGCGCGTTCACCCCTGTGGATAAGAACCAGGTCGTCGCCCTCCTCGAGAATCACGGGCCCTGCTTGGGCAAGTGTGGCCGCCAACGCCTGCTGATACTGGACTCGAAATTCATTGTTGAGCGCGCCAAGAAGCGGATCGTTCGCTTTGTCGCCGAGTAGGCCCTGGGAGTAGAGCGGGGCGGCGCTCAACCCAGCAAACGCGGTAATCCAAATCAGGGGGAGACCTGATTTCTTGAGACCATGCATCGCTGCTCTCCTGGAATGAGTCAAGCAATTTACTAGAGTAGTCTAAGTCGATCTCTGTGTGGGACCCAGGGCACTCTTGCCGGCTATTCTACGTCGCTTGGAGAGGAGTTCCCCGCCAAAGGCGGGAACGAAGACAACCTTCTTGCTCTCTGGCGCCGCCGCGGATCACTGCTTAGGCGCGCTGAAATCAACCTTGGGAGCTTGGCGTGCGCCCTCAGAAGCAGCAAAATAATCATTGTTACGTTGGAATCCAGCCCACCCTGCAAAGATGCTATTGGGGAAAAGACCGATGAAGGTGTTGTAATCCTGGATGGCTTCGTTATATCGGCGGCGTTCGACGGCGATGCGGTTTTCGCTCCCGGCCAACTCATCCTGCAAGGCAAGGAAATTCTGATTGGACTTGAGATCGGGATAGTTCTCGGCAATGGCCAGCAGCCTGCCTAGGGCGCCATCCAACTGGCCATTGGCGGCGATCTTGTCTGCCGGTGTCCGGGCGTTCAGCAAGCCCGCGCGGGCATTGGCGATATCTCCGAACACCTTTTGCTCCTGCTGGGCATATCCTTTCACGGTTGCCACGAGGTTCGGAATCAGGTCGGCGCGCCTTTGCAGCACGACATCTACCTGCGACCACGCTTGTTTGACAGCTTCATTTTTGCGGACCATTTCGTTTCGGCTGCTGACGTAGGATCCTCCAATAATGAGGGTAATCAGCACCAATACTCCGATCACAGCCAGCAGTATCTTCATGAGCTTACTCCTCCATATTCAGAACTAGGGCGTTAACAGCGCTTAGATGCTCGCCAAAGCTGCCTTTTCATTCGTCGACGAGTGGAGTTGCCAGCCGGCGGTCCATCTCTTCTGTGACCTTCGCGATCCTGTCCAGGTAGGCGTCGAAAGTTGTTTGGACATCCACCTCACGTTCGCGCTTGTGCCCTTCACGAATCTCGAAGATCGTGCGAAAGGGAGTGGAATCAAATCCCAGCGCGGCTCCCAGGCGGTCCATCGCGCTTCTCTTGGATGGTGGTGGATCCTCGCCCAGAGCAATCAAGGCATGCCGGAATAAAGCGGCAAATGTTGATATGGATGAGGTCATGAGTTCCAGGGTCTTCCGGGAATCACCGGGATGTCTCAGATAGTGCTGCCGCAAGCGTAACGTATTGTTTCGCAGCTCCTTTTCCACTTGCTGACGGTGAAAACCCATCGGAACCTGGAGCGAGGCAATTACATCTTCTCCTGCTTCGGCGTGAAGAACTCGGTGCGCCGCTTTGATGTCCAACAGTTCGATGGCGAAAACATCAGCGGCATGGTGAAGCTCGTTGAGGGTAAGGAATAGCGGCACGGGGTGTCCCTTCTTGGCCCACCAGTCTGAAGCCGCGTGCAACTTGCCCAGATCGTCCCTGCCAAGACTCTGCATGATGCAGAGGACATTCAAGTCGGAATGCCCCGCGTGGAACTCTTCCGTTGCCGCGGAACCGTAAAGTATTACGGACAGCAGGTTGCGCCCCGCAGCATTCTTCAATCGGGTTACCAGGTCTGTCAGGTTCTGCTCTGATTTCATGGCTCTCGCTCCCGCAGGGTCTCTGTGTGTGGCAATTCGCTACCAGCCTCCGCCGGCCCCACCCCCACCGGAGGAACCTCCACCAAAACCTCCGAAGCCTCCTCCTCCTCCCCCAAAACCACCTCCGCCCCAACCGCCCCCCCGCCGTCCTCCGCCTCCGGACAGGAGAGAGAGCAGCAAGAATGGACCTAGGAACTTTAATAGGATCGGCACTCCAACGACGATGAAAATGAGAAGAAGAATAATCCGTCCGACTGTCAGGTGGAATCCTTGGCCTTCGCCCTCGCCATTGCGCACTGCCGGAGCGGCCGCGTGGAAGTCGGACAGGCTATCCAGGGAAGTCTGGCTGTCCTGCGCAATCACTTCCGCGATCTGGCTTATCACTTGCACAACGGCATCGTTGTAGTTGCCCTGGCGCAATAGCGGAACCATGCTGCGTCCGAAACCGCCCACCTTACCGTCAGGAAGGATCGGTTCGAGGCCGTAGCCGACCTCGGTCCAGTACTTGTGATCATCAGTAGCAAGCAGGACCATCACGCCACGGTCGGTCCCTTTGTACCCCACACCCCACTTCTGGAAAAGGTGATTGGCAAAATCTTCCACTGTCTCACCTTCCAGGCTCTTGATAGTGACCACCGCAATCTGGGCCCGTGCTTTCTGATCGACCTCCGTACTCAGTCGAGTGAGTCGATCCACGGTCGTCGCGTTGAGGACACCGGCAAAGTCGTTTACGTACCCCTGTACGTTGAGTTTTTGCCATTGTTCCGCCTGGACAGGCCGAACAGGAATGACAGCGAGAAGTAAGGTAAACAGCAGGAATGGGCTGCAACGGGAGCGCAGTCTCAAGTGACTGGATAAGTACCGCATTATTCCCCTGGGAGTGTACTCTCTAGAAAAAGCAAGTCGTCGAGACGGCATCAGTGTCCCGGTGACTCAAAATCGCACGCGGATAGTTTACCCTTAATCGTACACAGCATCGAAGCGAGTGGCAACTTCCGGGTTGGAGGAGCATCCCGTATGGCAATGCTGCGGAATCGATACGACGAAACGCCGCCTAGTCCTTTGTCCCATGTCCTAGGGTGCAGTTACCTTCCACGAGCACGCCCAAAACCCTATCCGGACGACTCGTCCGGTTCGGATCACTCTAGTTGACGGCGCGTCCTAAGTCGGCTTTAACTGGTTGATGGCAATCGTTACCGTTTCCGGGACTGGCCCGGGGAGGATAAGACGATACGTTCCACTCCACTCTCTAATGACTGGAGGTTGTAAGGGAGTTCATGATGCGATTCTTCGAGGACCAGAGTAATGGCAAAAACGCTCGTGTCGACTTTCGAGCGAACTCAGGAGTATGCTCAGAAGCAGGAGACGATATGACCACATTTAACCAGCAGGTCGCGGCCGCCGAGCAGTGGTTTCGAAGCCCGAGGTTTGCCGGCATCGTCCGCCTCTACTCACCGCGCGAGGTAGCTGAGCAACAGGGTACGATCTCCGGCGACTACACCGTCGCCCGACGGACGGCCGAGGAGTTCTATAGTCGCCTGCGCGAAATGTTCGAGCAGCACAAGCAGATCACGACCTTCGGCCCCTATTCCCCAGGCCAGGCGGTTACCCTGAAGCGCATGGGAATAGAGGGCATTTACCTTGGCGGCTGGGCGACCTCCGCCAAGGGCTCGCACTCAGAGGACCCGGGCCCGGACCTGGCGAGCTATCCGCTGAACCAGGTACCGGACGAAGCAGCCGGGCTGGTCCGAGCACTTCTCACGGCCGACAAAAACCAACACTTCGCTCGGGCGCGGATGAGCGAAGAACAGCGAAAGGCCGCTGCGGTCGTCGATTATCGGCCGTTTATCATCGCCGATGCCGACACCGGCCACGGTGGAGATGCGCACGTGCGCAACCTGATCCGCCGCTTCGTGGAGGTCGGAGTTCCGGGCTACCACATTGAAGACCAGAAGCCAGGGGCGAAGAAGTGCGGCCACCAAGGCGGTAAGGTGCTGGTCGCCGAGGACGAACAGATCAGACGTCTCAACGCGGCTCGCCTGCAGCTGGACATCATGCGGGTACCGGGCATCATTGTGGCTCGAACCGATGCCGAATCGGCGACGTTTGTTGAGAACCGCAGCGACGAGCGCGACCAGCCCTTTATCCTCGGGGCAACTAACATCGAGTTGCCAAGTTACCGGGTTGGCTATCTGGCCATTCTGAGAAAGCTATCCGAACTGGGGGTCGAGGAGGTCCGTGGACACCTCCTGTTCGCCGTGTCAGAGACCGAGTATCGGGCCGCCTTTGCCTGGCTTGAGCAGGTCGGACTCATGTCGATGATCACGGAAATCGCTCCCACCGCCAGGCAGTCGTCGGCAACGGAGCTCGATGCTGCGCTGCAGAGGATCGACACCCGCTATGCGGAAATCTGGCAGGCAGAAGCCGGCCTGAAGACCTATGGGCAAGCGGTTGCTGACGTGATGGAGTTGCGTACCGATGAAGGCGATCGTTTCGACATGAGCGTCGAGCAATGGCTGGCGTTCTCAAAACACGCTTCGTTCTACGAGGTGCGTTCGCGGGCGAAGTCGATGGGCGTCGAGGTCGTATGGGATTGCGAACTGCCCAAAACTCCGGAAGGCTTCTATCAACTCCAGAGCGGGATCGACTATGCCATCGCCAAATCGCTCGCTGCGGCGCCCTTCGCGGACCTGCTGTGGATGGAGACTAAAACGGCGGACCTGGACGACGCCAGAAAGTTCGCGGACGCAATCCACACCGAATACCCCGACAAGATGCTGGCCTACAATTTGTCGCCGTCCTTTAACTGGGACACCACGGGCATGAGCGAGGAGGAGATGAGGCGCTTCCCGGAGGAGTTGGGAAAGCTGGGGTTCGTCTTCAACTTCATCACGTACGGCGGCCACCAGATCGATGGCCTGGCCGCCGAGGAGTTCGCCACCGCATTGAAGGAAGACGGGATGTTGGCGCTGGCGCGCCTGCAGCGCAAGTTCAGGCTGCTGGAGTCTCCCTATCGCACGCCGCAGACGTTGGTGGGAGGACCACGCCTCGATGGTGCATTGATGGCCTCATCGGGACGCACTGCGGCAACCAAAGCGATGGGCAAGGGATCGACGCAGTTCCAGCACCTGGTTCAGACTGAGGTTCCTACCAAACTGCTGGAGGAATGGCTGGCGACGTGGAGGGAGCGGTGGGACTATTCGGGGAAGATGCGGGTCGAGCTACGTCCCCACACGCCCGGTTCGGACCTGTTGGAGCTGAGCGTGCGCGACGAGCCAAGTGGGGAGAAACTGGCCAACGTTATCTTCGCCAACATTCAGGATCGGCGGGGCCGGATTATCCTCTCCTTCCGCGACCAGAACACGGTCGCGCCGCTGCGCAAGAAGCGACTGATGACGCTTATCCATCTGTTTCTGATCCATCGCTACAAAGCTAGCAGCGTGCACTACGTGACTCCGAACGAAGATAACCAGTTGCAGGCGGATAGGATGAAGAGTCTGGGGATCTTCTCGGACGTGCACACCGAAATCGGGCAAATCATTGTCGCGCACATCGGCACGCCGGTTGTTGCCGAGTTGCTGAAGCCTGACCGGTCTGCCCTTGCGGAGATGATCCGGAAACCGTCGGCGCAGGTCGTGGGGTCCTTGGGATAGCCCATGCTATTTCGTAAGGAGGTCTCAAACCATGCCACGCGTTTTGCTTGTCGCGGGTGATGCAACCGAATCGCTCGACACTTGGTATCCTTATCACCGCTTGCGTGAGGAAGGCATCGAGGTGCGCATTGGCGCGCCCGCCAAGAAGGTCTTGAACTCGGTGATACACGATTTCGAACCCGGCTGGGATACCTATGTCGAGAAGCCCGGGTATCGCATTCCTGCTGACGTCGCTTTTGCGGAGATCGATCCGCGAGACTACGATGCCCTCATCCTGAGCGGCGGTCGCGCTCCGGAGTATCTCCGCAACGATCCACATTTACAGAAGATCGTTCGGCATTTTGTGGAACGTAAGAAACCCATCGGCGCTCTCTGCCACGGCTCGCTTATCCTCGCTGCCGTCGATGCCATTCGCGGCTGCACCGTCGCCACTTACGAACCCCTGGCCCCGGATATCGAACGCGCCGGGGGCAAGTTCAAGAATGCAGAAGTGGCGGTGGATGGAAATCTCGTCACCTCGCGAACCTGGATGGACGTACCATTCTTTATGCGGGAGTTCCTAAAGGTTCTGTACGGCTGGGAGAAAGCCGTCGCTGCGAAAGGCTAGGCACGCTGACCGGGACCGCCACCTCCGACCAACCCTAATGAGACTCTTCTGACTAGCATGCCCCTGAATCCGTCGGGGATTCAGCAGATCCAAGTACCGTGGGTGCCTTGCAGAGCTGAATCCCCATACTCGAAGCATTTTTTGGTGAGTGACCGCGCTGTGCCAGCAGCTTTTCAGGGCGGGCCGGCGGGCGCTCGCATGATCACAATGCCGGCTTGATGTTCTGATTCATATGGAAAAGGTTGGTCCGGTCGTAGGTGGCCTTGATTTGCGCGAGCCGCGCGTAGTTGTCGCGATACGCTGCCTTAACCGTGTCGTCGCCTTCGTCCATAACCATGTTTAGGTAGGCCCCGCCCGCCGAGTAGGCGGTGCAGCGCCAGCCAGTAATCCTTGGCCCACGCGATCATCCGCTCGTTCTGTGATGGGTCGGGGTGCACGCCGACAATCACCTGGGCGAAGTTGACGTCGCGAAAGCTGAACGCCGTATCGCCCGTGCCGGGCTTGTGCGCCGCACCGTTGATCGGGTAGATATGCATGGTCGAATGCATCGTCGGTAGTTGCGGGCCATACTTGACGTGCAGGTCGATCGCCTGATCGCTCAGTTCACGGAAGAAGTCTGCCTTCCAATACCACTGCAAACCGGCCGGGTAGAGCGCGTCGAACATCCCTTGCAGGACCGGCCAAGGAATCGGCCCGGCGAAGTCCACCGCCGGTGGTCCGAACGCACGGATCGTTTTGAAGCGCTCCTCGGCCTGGTCCAGCGGGCCGGTGTAACACCACACCAGTGCGCACATTTTTTTCATATGGAATTGCTCGGGGAATGGCGGCGCCGGTGGAACGGTGATGAAGGCGAACCAGCCGTTGATGTCCTGGGGCGCATCCACGATGAAGTCGCGCCAGAATTTCAGCAGATTGGCAGCCTTTTCCATGGGCCAGAGCATGGGGCCGCCGTAAACCGTGCTGATCGGGTGGAGTTTAAAGACAAACGAAGTGACAACGCCGAAGTTGCCGCCTCCGCCGCGCACCGCCCAGAACAGGTCGGAATATTCCTTCGCATTTGCAGTGACGAAGCGGCCGTCAGCCAGCACCATGTCGACTTCCAGCAGGTTGTCGATTGTCAGTCCGAAAGTTCGCGCGAGATAGCCAATGCCGCCACCCAGCGTTAGCCCACCAACTCCGGTACTCGAGATGAAACCGCTCGGCGTGGCCAAGCCGAAGGCGTGGGTGGCGTGGTCCACTTCGCCCCAAGTGCAGCCACCTTCGACGCGCACTGTGCGCGCGGCCGGGTCAACGCGGATGCCCTTCATCCGGGACAAGTCGAGCACCAGGCCGTCGTCGCAGACGCCCAGGCCTGGGCCGTTGTGCCCGCCGCCGCGCACGGCCAGCGTCAACTGGTGCTCGCGGGCGAAGTTGACCCCGGCAATGACGTCGGCGACATCCACGCAGCGTGCGATCAGCGCGGGATGTTTGTCAATCATGCCGTTATAGACTTTGCGTGCGGCGTCATAGCCGGCATCGCCTTGACGGATCAGTTCGCCGCGCAGTCGCGACGCAAGATTCTGAACCGCCGTATCCCCCAGGGCTGCATTGTCTTGCTCTTGGACTCTCATCATCTCCTCCTGTTTTGTTTAGTATGTGATGTCAGCGAGTTAAGTGCCGCTCGAGACGTTTAATTGTTCTAGTACGCTGGTATCCTATTCCCAAGGGAGGTTCTAGAGATCCTTCATCGTCAAATCGCCCGCGTCTCCCGGATAAACGAGGACTGACAGCAATCGTGCGTGAAATGCCGCCGGGTATATGCGACCTTTGCGCGGTTATCCGACACTGCAACCTCGACACACACGGCGGTGAACCCCCCTAAGTCCGCGGCCTCGTGCCCCAATCAGCGGCACAGAGCCGACGAACGAAAACCTTAATTGCAGTTCGGCGCGTTTGCAGGATAAACACCACCGGATTTGAACTGGGGACTAAATTGGGCGATCCCGTCGCTCTTAGGGAATATTGTCGCCCACCAAATCAAGGCGACATCGTTGCCCGTATTGGTAACGCTATGTACCTGACCAGGGGACTCGACGAACGCACTCCCGGCCGAAAATTCTTCCGACGCGCACTGGTCAGGCCCAACGAGGCGCTGCTCGGTTAGCGTGCCACGCGACAGGATGACGTAGCTCACTCCCTTGTGGTAGTGCCAGGGAATAGTATCCCCGGGTCTCATCGCGAAGGCTTGGATCTGGATCGTGCCCGGCACCAGATAGCCGGGACCGTAGCCCCCGAAGTCATAACTAGCAACAGTTCCGATTTTGAAAGCGATGCCCGACAGTGCTAGTGCGGTGCCGGCGAATATAGTCACGAGGCATAGCACAAGACCTACCGAGAGCTTTCCTTTTCGCGAAAAACCTATCTTCATTGTTATCCTCCTAGTTAAGGTTGGGCTGAGGATAACAGGTGCGGTGTTAGCAGAACGTTCGGGCAGCGATGCCTGTGGCCCTTGAGGGAGAAAAATATCGCCCGCGGAGGCCGGAGGGCGTTAGCCAGGCGTTAGCCCAGAGCCGGGTTGCGTTACAGCTTCGCGAGCACGGAACGGGCAGCCTGGAGATCGGGCGTATCGAACCCCTCGGTAAACCAGGAGTAGAGATCCTGCAGCTGGCCATGCGCATCGGCACCACGCTGCCTGGGCGACAAACGCGCCAGGGTCGTCGCCGCGCGCAGCTCCAGCGCGCGCGCCTGCTGGGTGCGTGCGACCTCGATGGCACGGACATAGGCAGATTCGGCGTCGTGCACGTCCGCGCCGCCGGCGAGAAGCAGCTCGCCGCGGATACGGTGCAGCTCGGCGTCCCACCAGCGTTCGTTGTGTGCGCGAGATGCTGCCATGGCTTCTTCGATGGCCGCCAGCCCCTCTTTGGGGTGCGCGGCCCGGCCGCACACCTGCGCCAGCAGCCCGAGGTAGTAGGGTAACCGCAGCCGGGCGCCGCCTGCTTTGAATGCTTCGATAGCCTCACGCAGGCTGGCGATCGTCGGCATCCCAGGCTGCTCCCACGCCAGCGCGTAGCTGACCAGAATGGCCGACCACGCGCGGTAATAAGGTGTCTTGAACTCTGTGGTGAGCGCCAGAGCCTCCTCCGCGCTCGTTCGAGCGGTAGCCTCAGTGGCACACAGCTGTTGCAGCATTGCTAAATACGTCGCCGCCAGCGCTTGATTGAATGGCTGGCCCAGATCGTGTGCCAGCCGTACGCCCTCGAGGGCGCGGAGCCGCGCCTTTTCTGGGTAGCCCAGCAGCCATAGCGCGTGTGCATGCCACGCGCGCCCGTGTACTGCGAAGTTCCAGCCCTGCTCCTCGGAGATGCGCTGAAGCTGAGAAGGGTCGTCGGTTGCCAGCGTCCGCTCAAGCTTATCGTTCGCGTCGGCGATGCGACCGAGGTGTAAGTGTGAGCCGCTCAGCATGATGTCGGCCTCCAACGGCGGTGTCGTGTCCTGCGTCCGCTCGTAGAGCCTGTGCAGCTCATCTGAGGCCAGCTGCACTTTTTCAAGCTTGGCTTGCACGACATAGAGTGACTCCAGGCCGTAGAACACCTGCGCGCGCTGCCCGTCGTCTCCAACCTTGTCGCACAGCTCCATGGCGCGATCGAGAGCTTGCTCCACCTCAGGCGATGTCCACCCCTTCGTCATCCGGTAGAGCGGGGCCAGCGCGAGTAGAAGGTTCAACTCTCGTGCATCGCGTTTCGCGCCCGGCGGCAACTGCTCAAGCAGCGCCAAGCCGCGCGAAAGGAGATTGATTGCGTCTTCGTTCGCGTAGAGACGTTGCGCCACAACCGCCGCACGCTGGTAGCTCGGGATGGCCCGGTCGGCCATACCCCCGCGCTCGTATTGCGACGCAATCTGTCCGCTAATCGGGGAAAGGTCGTCGGCGTTGGTAACCTCTAACGCCTGGGCAATGCGGCGGTGCAACAGCCACCGCTGAGGCCCACTGATCTCCGCGTAAGCGATTTCGCGCAGTTTGTCATGGGTGAAGTCATAGCTGTTCCCACCCTGCTCGTGCACGATACGCTTGTGCCACAGTTCGTCCAGCGCGCGCACAGTGCTGTCCTCGCCGGTGTGGCCGGCCTCAATCAGCAGATCGAGAGTGAATGTGCGCCCTATTGCCGCCGCCAGGCGGGCCAGCTCGCGCGCGGGCTGCGAGAGTTGGGCCAGACGGCCCGATATGACGGCCTGCACTTTGCGTGGGATGGGAGTTACGGGCGGGAGAGCACCCGGCGATCGCCATTGCCCGTCTGCCAAGACCTCCTGCCCAGCTTCCGACCGAACGGTCTCAACCACAAACAATGGGTTCCCTTCCGTCTCGCGGTAAAGCCGCATGACCGATTCCACATCCAACTCTCGACCCGCAACTTGAGCGGCGAGCTTTGCCGTCTCCGCAGCATCCAGCGGCTGCAACACCAGTTCTGTGACCTGAACAGTGCTCCGCAGATACAGCAGCAGCGAGTGCAAAGGATGTTGCGGCGATACTTCTTCGGCCCGCACGGTGCCGACCATCAGCATCCGCGCCGTGCGTTCGAAGCGCAATAGAAAATGCAGCCACTCGATCGTTTCCTGATCGCACCATTGCAGGTCGTCGATCAGCAACAGCAGCGGCTGCGGTGCGGCGAACACGGCGCGCGCCAGCGCTTCGAAGAACCGCTGCCGTTGTCCGTACTCCGTGATCGGCTCATACGGAGGTAGGTCCGGGTACTCCGCCAGCAGCTCGGGAAGAATGCGCGACACCTCGGCGCGCCACACCGGATCAAGCTTGGCGAGATTCGTCCGCAGCCCATCGCTACGGAGCCAATCAGCCACAGGAGCAAGCGAAAGCTGACCCTCAGCCGGGTACGATCGCGTCCTCGCCACAGTTATGCCCTGCTGGTGAGCCAAAGCCAGCAGTTCCTCCGCCAGCCGCGATTTGCCGATCCCTGCTTCGCCGGTTACGAGCACAAAGCCGGCCATGCCCGCCGTGGCCTGGAGCCAAGCTGCGTGCAGCCGCTCCCACTCTCGCCCGCGCCCAATCAGAGGAGGCGCGACGTCGAGCATGGCTTGGCGGTCCGCCACGCGTAATGGCGGCGAATCCGTACGTAGCAGGTCCTCATACGCTTCGCGCGTCGCTTGGCTCGGCTCAACACCAAGCTCGCGCTGCAAGGTAGCGACACAGGTCTGATAGATGCGCATGGCGCCGGCGCGGTCGCTGTTGAGCGCCAGCAGACGCATCAGGGAGCGGTAGGATTCCTCGTCGAGGGGGTCGTCGCGAATCAGGCGCTGCGCATGGCGGATGCCTTCGGCGTAATCGCGCTGCGCCGCCAGCAGATCCACCAGACGTACGAGCGCATGCCGATGGCGCATGCGCAGGCGCTCGCGCTCTGCCCCAATCCATTCGTCGTAGCAGCTCGGGAGCAGGTCGGCGCGGTACAGATCGGCGGCCCGCTCTAGGGCCGCCCGCTTGTCGTCCTCGCACTCTACCGAATCGGCCAACGCCAACGCGCGCTCGAATTCGGCAACGTCGAGAAAGAACGTCGCGTCGTTGCGCCAGCCCAGCGTGCGAGCGTCGACGTGTAGGAACCGATCGGCGTCCGGCAGAGCGTTACGAAGCTGATGCAGCATCTGGCGCAGGTTGTTGCGGGCCTGGGCTTCGCTCGTATCGGGCCAGAACAGAAACGCGAGGTGCTGGCGCAGTTGCGGCGCGTCGCGATGCAACACCAAGTAGGCGAACAACGAATGCAGCCGTGGAGTGTTGATGCTGGCGACCGCCTCGTCACGGTAGATCAGGCTGAAATCACCAAGCAATCGTATATGTAGTGTTGGGGATATCGTCGCTTCCTCCAACCTAACCATCAAACTTGTGTATCGCGCTAGCTCTGTGCTCAGCGATGGTCAAAATGACCGCTGACGCGCCGGAGTCACGTTTGCGGAACGGAACAACATGCCGTCCGAATCAGCCAAAGTATCTGGTTGAGATTATTATATATACTCTGTAAATACTCACCAGACGAGCCGCAGGACAACTTGGACTTCCCGAGGATCGCCCGGACCTCCGGAGGCTATCCCGGCGAGGGGCTGCACGGTGTTGAAGATCTGGCCAAAACTGGATGACGCCGCATCGTTCTGCGGAGTGGCAAAGTTTGCGTGGTTGAAGATATTGAAGATCTCGGCCCGGAACTCGAGACTTTTGGATTCTTGCAGATGGAAGCGGCGGACGAGCGAAAAATCCCAGACGCTCAATCCCGGCCCGCGGAGAATATTACGCCCCGCGTTGCCAAAGGCACAACGTCCGCCAGCGTCCACAAAGGGATTGGAGAAGGCCGACGCCCGTACCCAAGCCGTAGGGCTCTGGCGCGCAGGATAGGGATTGCCCACCTGGTCAGGACGATCGGTAACGGCATTGAAATTCGACTGCTCGTTCGTGCAACTCGGGTTCGAACTGATGATCGGAGTGAAGGGCGCACCGGTCTGGGCGGTAACGATCCCCGACAACTCCCAACCGGAGATGGCGTAATTCAACCTGGGACGGCTGGAGCGCAGAGAATTGGAGCCAAAGGGCAGATCGTAGACATAGGCGATGGAAAGGCGATGGCGATAGTCAAAATCGGAGCTGGCTTTTTCCGACGCCAGGTTGAGCGAGTTCTGAGGAGCGTTAGCGTTGACGTCGGTCGATGAGAAGGTCGAGTTGGTGTCGATCGCATGGGCGTAGGTGTAACTCAGGAGGAAAGCCAGCCCGCTGGTCATGTGCCGCTCGGCCTTGATCTGCAAAGCGTGATAGATGGATTTTCCAGATGACTCGGTATAGACGAAATTCTGTGGAAACGCCGGGTAAGCGCGCGGACAGGTCGCCGGAGTGCAGGCCGCCGGGTGGCTCGCGATGTCCGGCTGGTTAGGATCGGTGGCCCGGGGAAGCTTGAGGCCGCGAGTTCCGACGTAGCCCAGGTCGAGCAGCCAGGAGCCGGGGAGTTGCCGCTGAAAGTCGAACGACCACTCGTGAATCATGGCGTCCTGGAAATCGATCTGAAAAGGAGAAATGGTGGGAAACACAGGCGCCGCCGCCAAGCTGAAAGCGTTGTCAATCAAGGCGCCCGAAGCCAGAGGTAGCTTGCCGGTTTCGATTAGCGGCAGGAGGGCGGGGAGTGCAGTATTGATCTGGCCCACGTCGACCTTCACGAAGGGCGGGTTGGCGGCGCGCTGGAAGTAGATGTCGCCAAAAGCCTGGTCGTAGAAGATTCCGTAGCCGCCCCGAATCACGGTATTTGAATTGTGGAACGGCTGCCAAGCAAAGCCGACCCGCGGGGCGAAGTCATGGCGGTCAGGATGCTGCACGGCGCGGTTTTCCCCTGTACTGCCAAGGTTCTTGGTGCCGGCGGGAACAAAGGTCAAAGTCCCGGTGTCGGGGACCAGTTGCGGGCACTCGACCGTAGCGGCGTTCGTTCCGGCCACCAGGATGGCTCCCCGGACTCCGCAGGCGGTACTCGAGAAGTCGAAGTTGGAAAAATGATTACGCTTATCGCTAACCAGGCTGTTGTATTCGTATCGCAGTCCAACGTCCAGCGTTAGATTCGTCCGTGCTTTCCACGTGTCGGTCACGAAAGTATCGTAGGCCGTGCTGGCACCGGAGATGTTCACTTCAAAACCGTTGATCCAGTCCTGCGGAAGGCCCAGCAGGGCGTCGGCGACTCCATTGCCGAAAGAACAGCTCGCGGGCGGGCAGGCCTGGAGGAGTCGTCCTGCCAAGTCCTGGAAAGCGGGGGGTGGCAGGCTTTGTTGGAGCGCGCCCAGAACCAGGGCGCCTGTCACCACGCCGCTGAAGTCGTAGACGCTATGGATGCGATTGTCACGGGTAAAATTGCCGCGCTTAATGGGCCGAACGTCAATTCCATAGGCGAGCGAGTGGCTCCCACGGATCTGGCTCACCGTGTCGGCGAACTCGAACGTGTTCACCGCGCCGCCCTGCGGGTTGTTGAAATCGGAGCCGAGTTCCGCGTAGCTGCCGCCGAAGGTGAGGCGGGGCACGCCGGCCAGCCGTCCGCTGATTGGCACTCCTTGGATCCCAACCTGCTGGGCAAAGGTACTGCCCTCGTCCTGGTTGTCCAGGTGTTCGGTCCAGCGGTTGTAACCGATCTTGGCCTCATTGATGAGGGTGGGAGTAAAGATGTGGGTCCAATCAGTGCCGGCCGCCACATTCACGTTGTGGACGTTGATACCGTAGCCCAATAAGCTGGAGGTGGTGTTAAAAGGGCGGAACTCGCGGTCGCTGGTAAGATTGAAGCGGGCGAAGAAGTTATCCTTGGAGCCCCAGCGGTGATCGACTCGGGAGGCGTAGGAGTCAGTGTCCACCTTGCGGTTACCCTCGGCCACATAGTTGGCGGCGCCGCAAGCCGCGTTGGATATGTTGGGTGCTGGGTACAGATTCACAAAGGCAGCGCCCGCCGGGTCAGGACCACTGGCCCCGATCAAGGGTAGTAGCGAACCGATATTGTTACCGGGGACCGTGACGGGAGCCTGGGGGTTCACCAGCACGAGAGGGTCGAGCAGCAAGGTCTTCGTCGGGCAGGTCGACGAAAGATCCCCGGAGAAGTCGCCGTTGCGCTCGGCCAGCGTTGGTACCAGGCCGTTCTCGAAAAGGCTTCGCCGCTCGCGCAATCCTTCATAGCCGAAGAAGAAAAAGGTCTTGTCGTTACCGTCGTAAACGCCGGGAACAGTTATCGGACCGCCCACCGTAGCGCCAAACTGGTTCCGCTTGAAAGGAGGTACCGTGGGATCGAAGAAATTGCGTGTGTTCAGGACGTCGTTGCGCAGATACTCGTAGGCTGATCCGTGAAAGCGGTTCGTGCCGGACTTGGTCACCACGTTCACCTGGGCGCCGGCGTTGGTGCCGAAGCGCGCGTCGTAGAGGCCGGTTTCCATGCGAAACTCTTGCACGGAATCAATCGGTGGAGTCACCGTGTAGGTTCCGACGGCAACGGAGGTGTCATTGAGGCCATCCAGCCAGAACGAGTTCATCGATTCGCGCAACCCATTGACATTGATGGAGCCACCGCGAACGCTATTCTCAGAACCGGAGGTGCCGGGGACTACGCCCGGCGTAAACAGTGTCAGTTGGAGGAAATTGCGGCCGTTCAGCGGCAGTTGCGTGACCTTGGTCTGCTCGATCGTCGCTCCAGTGGTGGCGTTCTGGGTATCGAGCACCGGGGCCGCCGCGGTCACCTTCACTTCGGTGGTGATCAAGCCTACTTGGAGCCTGAAATCGATGCGGGCGTGCTGGTCCACGAGCAGGCTGATCGGCCCTACGGTAGACCGCTCAAAGTTGGGGGACTCGGCGGCCAGCGTGTAACGGCCCGGCGGGAGCAGAGGGATCTCGTACGACCCATCCCTTTGGGTTCTGACACTCTTACTGAAACCAATATCGGGATTCCCAGCGCTGACCGTCGCCTCGGGAATAGCAGCCCCGGTCGCATCGGTCACGATGCCAGTGAAGCTGCCCTGGACCTGCTGACCCAAGGCGGAAGGGAACGGCGTGACCGTACAGGTGAGAAGGCTGAACAGGACAACACGCTTCCAGCTCATGATCGTCACTCCCTGTTTTCGATTTCCAAACCAAAGCATTCAGGCGCGAATCGCCAACGCGATCGGGTTGCGCAAACTCTCTTGAGTAGCGTCTGCAAATTGAGCCTTTTTACCAGCAGTTTGAGCGCACGCCGGGGGGACAGCACGGTCTCCTTTCCTGTTCGCGTTCGTTCCCCGTTCCCAGGGGTGAGATCGCCACGAGTGGCGGTAGATCACTCAGTTCGTAGCGTTCGCGGGTACTGAAAAACCAATCGATCGCGCTGTCGACATTTGCAGCCTGCACCCGGGCGAGTTCGCGTCCGGTTGACACGACAAGTATGATGAACTCCTGCATGGCTCTCTCCAATTGGAGCACTAAGTGCCACTGGCGAACATTGCGTAACTGAAGTGAAGCTAGCCGCAACCTGCGTTGTGGATTACCCTGGAGTAACTATACTTATGATATATCACCCTCATTGTGTATATCACAATGCGTTCAGTACATGCAGGCTAACTTGACTTCGGCTAAGTGCCAGTTCCCTATCGCTCGCGTCTTCGGTCACCTGGTATTTTTGTGACCATACTCGCATGCTATTCTCACCTTGGTACACAGGTCAGTGACCACGGTCACTCGAGGTTGTGAGGACGGCGAAAACGATGTCGGGCATGCCGCATGAAGACAGATGTATTCCTTTACAGTAGTTTACCGACGAAACCTCAACTAGCGTTTCAGCTGTTCTACGCAGGCCTTGTCCAATCTCGCCGTCCCAGGGATCATCATGGCGCGGTTACTCCTAACGCAACTGCTGTCCTGCCGCTTTTCTTGTGGGGCCGGACGTTACCCAGTGGCATTCTAGCCTAGCGGCTGTTGATGGAGCAGTTGGATGACAACCTGCTCCGCTGGTTTGTGGGTCTGAGTATGGATGAGGAGATCTGGGGCGCCGCGGTTTACTCCACCAACTGGGAGCGTCTGCTGCCGGCGGACATCGTGGAGGCCTTCTTCCAGCAGCGCGTTGTGTGGGTCTCTACGTTAGGACTCTCTAGCCCCCGACTTCGAAAATCACTTCCAGCTCGACCGGCGTGCCGAGCGGAAGGCTTGCGACGCCGTAAACCAAGCGGCAAGGGCTCTTGTCTTTTCCGAAGACGTCTTGCAGCAACTCCGAAGCGGCGTCCGCGACTTTCGGCTGGTCACGGATATCTCCCGAAGTTGCCACCGACACTCCGAGCCGGACGATCCGCGCCACTTTGTCGAGCGATCCCAAGTGCTGCCTCACGACAGCGAGGACGTTGAGGGCCGCGAGGTGAGCCGCCTTGCGCGCCGCTTCCACATCGAGTTCCGCGCCGACGCGCCCAATGAATTTTGCCCCGTGGCCTTCCGTAGGAAGCATCCCGCTCAGAAAAAGCAGGTTGCCCGTCTGCACCGCTTCCACATACGTGCCGAACGGCTCAGGCGGCGCCGGGAGCTGGAGGCCAAGTTCTTGCAACCGCTGCTCGGCGCTGGTCTGCCGAGCAGGGCCGGTTATGGGTGCCGTCCGTTTCGAAGTTGTATTCATGTTTGTCCCCTTTCCCTCATTTCCCTGCCATTGGCATCCGAGGGCCGGCGGTAGCGGTCTTGAGAAGTATCGCACAAGGACTCCAGCAGTTGCCATGAGAAGGGATAATTCTACATGTCCCACGATGTGATATAAGGAAGTCATTATTGAACGAAAATGACTGAGGAACGTTTCTGATGCCTGGAGGGATTCAAATGAGTCGTTCAAAAACGTCGCGCCGCGAATTCCTGAGGCGCAGTGTTGTTGTGTCGGCTGCCGTTGCAAGCCGCGGTGTCGTGCCTGGAAGCCTCCTGGGGGCAAACGATCGAATTAATTTCGGCGTTATCGGCCTGGGCAACATGGGCACCGGCCACCTAAAAAGTCTCGTGAACCGAAGTGAGAAAGACAACATCCATTGTCTCGCTGTGTGCGATGTCTACCAAAAGCGAATCACTCGGGCACTGGGAATCATGGGAGGCGGGGAGAGCTACTTGGACTACCGGAAATTGCTCGACCGGAAGGACCTCGATGCGGTTCTGATCGCGACACCCGACCATTGGCACGCCAAAATTGCGCTCGATGCCATGAATGCGGGGAAACATGTGTATGTTGAGAAGCCGATGACTTTGTGGAGCCGGCTGGACGAAGCTATGGAAGTGAGAAACAGCGTCCGGCGCCTCAAAAAGGTGCTACAAGTGGGGCCGCAGGCTACTTCGTCACCAGGTGTTTGGCAGGCACATGAGGCCATTAAAGCGGGACGAATAGGTAAGGTCACCTGGGCCCAGGGCGGATACAATAGGAACTCTCGCGTGTCCGACTTTGATGCGCCGCCCTTCACCATTGATCCTGACGCCGGACCGCAAGCAAGTGGAGAAAACTACATCGATTGGGACATGTGGCTCGGGTGGAAGTTCGGGCTAGCCCCGAAAATCCCTTACAATCCCTGGCACTTCTTCCGCTTCCGGAAGTTCTGGACATACAGCGGGGGAGTGGCGACGGATCTCCTCTACCATAAACTCGCACCCTTGCTGCTGGCCATTGCGGGTCCGGATGGCGAGTACCCGATACGAGTCGGCGCTTCTGGCGGAAGCTATGTCGAAAAGAGCACCGAAGATGGGGGAGAAATCCCTGATACTTACATGACCACGATCGATTACGCTACCGGCTACAGTATCTTTATGGAGAGTACCATCACGAACGATACCCAGTTTCCAGACCGGATTTACGGCAAATATGGCACGATCGAGAATTTCGAGAATGATCCGGAGCTTTTGGCCAACGGTGCTTTTGGCCCCGAATTCGCCAGTAAGAACGATGGGTACGCCGAGGTGCGGCTCGGCCAAGGGAAGGGTCGAGACATGGAAGGCAACTTCATTGATGTGATCCGCGGTAACGGAAAGCTGTACTGCAACGCGGAACTCGGGGCGGCCACCATGGTGGGAATCGGACTGGGCGTGCGGTCTTATCGGCTAAAGAAAACTCTACTCTGGGACCTGGCCAAAGAAAAAGATTATAGCTGAGATTGGGGAGAGAACACCTCACACGACCCTATTCCTTTCGAGAGGAGTTGACAATGCGAAAAGTAATAGTATTTCTGGGAACCTGCGGGATAGTGGCAATGATGTGGATGGTCATAGCAGGCATCAAACCGTTAGCCGCCCCCCAGGAGCCAGAGCACGACATGTGGCTGCAATGGAAGCTCCTGGGCCCATGGAAGCCCAATGATCGCAGCCGGCCATTGCCGCCGATTATCACCCCTGGGACTGCCAGCACACAGACGCACGCAGGTGCTCCTCCGAGCGATGCCATCGTGCTCTTTAACGGCAAGGACCTCTCAAATTGGGAAGCGGTTAAGGATGGTGGTCCAGCGAAGTGGACTGTGACCAAGGATTATTTCGCCGTGGCTCCGGGAACCGGGGAGATCCGCACCAAGCAGGCGTTTGGCGATTGCCAACTACACGTTGAGTGGGCCGCGCCCACGCCACCCAAAGGGAAGGACCAGGATCGCGGCAACAGCGGCATCTTTTTGCAGGGACTCTATGAAATCCAAGTTCTCGATTCGTACGAGAATGTGACCTATGCAGACGGTGAAGCTGCCGCAGTTTATGGGCAGTATCCTCCCTTGGTGAATGCCTCGCGCAAACCCGGAGAATGGCAAACCTACGATATCGTTTTTCACGGTGCGCGCTTTGACACGGCTGGCAAGCTTACTCGTCCCGCGAGAGTGACCATCTTCCATAACGGTGTGCTGGTGCAAGACAACGTCGAAATCATGGGGCTGAACGCCGACCACGTGCGTCCGCCCTATCCGCCGACTCCGGAAAAGCTTCCACTCAACCTTCAAGACCACAATCATCCGGTGCGCTATCGCGACATATGGATCCGGGAACTCAAAGAGGGCCAGTAGTGAGTTGTCCTGCCCTTGCCGGCAAGAGGTGGCTGTCAACGAATCAGCTTTCCAACGCCGGGCCTAAGGTGGCCTAAGGTGGCGAGTCATTCTGTATCAGGTCTGGTCTCCTTCAACAACGACCTGGCGATCTCGATCCACTCCTGCCTCGAGCGAACTCTGGGTGTGAGGCTTGCCGGCCCGCCTGTACCAATAACCGGCGTTGGAAGAATCTCCCTCTTTCCGGTGCAGGTAGGCATGTACCCAGGAACCCGCTAGGCCCTCGTCCTGTTGTGCGGATTCATGGGCTTGCTTCCAATCGCCTTTGGCATCCCACCACAGGCCAGCGAGGGCAAGGCTCAAATTGCGCGGCGGCTTCTCTTGAAGCAGGGAATGACGGAATTCTTCTAAATTCATAAGGAATACATCGGATTATAACGCTTTCCCTTTGAATGTCCACTACGTGAGAATCGGTGTTCTGTTCTGACAAAAACTCTGTACTTAGTGACTCGATCCCGTGGTAGAGTCCCGAGTCCGGCAATCTTCGTTGTCGGGACAAGGGTTGGGTGGTAATGGTCGGGTTTGGCGGGAGACGGCATTTCGTCCGCGCGGCGCTCAGCGCTCTCTTGATGATCGTATGCGTGAGTTTTCTGTGTGCCCAGTCTGACACAACTGGAGCGTTAGGCGGGACCGTCACCTTCCTGCAAGGAGCCGTGCCGGGCGCAACAGTCGTGCTCACGAACAACGCGACGAATCAGACTCTCACTATGACTTCGGGGGAGAACGGACGCTATCGGTTCTCGTTACTTGCCCCGGGCATCTACCGCGTGAGCCTTTCCGCGCCCGGATTCAAGACCTCGCAAGTTCTATCGATAACCGTCAATGTTTCGGAAGATCCCACCCTGGACGCAAGCCTGGAACCTGGCGACCCCCGGGAGAAGGTGCTTTGCAACTGCCGCTTGAGCCTGTCGGCCTCTTCCTCAGGTACCCTGGTGGACCATAAAACGATCACCACGGTGCCGCTGACCACCCGCAACTTTACCCAGGTTCTCTCGATGTCTTCGGGTACGGCCGCGGATGTGAACAATGCGGGGACTTTGGGCAGAGGAACACAGACGGTAAACGTGAATGGAAACACGACGGCGGGCAGCTACACCATCGACGGAGCCTTCGCCCCTAGCACCGTCCCCAACCCGGACAGCATCTCCGAGTTCAAGATCCAGACGTCCCAATACGACGCCAGCTATGGCGCCCAGGTGCCCAACACCAACCTGATCACAAGGGGCGGAGAAAGTCTGTTGCACGGCACCGCCTGGGAATTTGTGCGCAACGACATCTTCAATGCCAATGCCTTCTTTCGGAATGCGACGGGGCAACCTAAACCGAATCTGAAACAGAACCAGTTCGGATTGACGCTGGGGGGCCCGGTCCTCAAGAGTAAGTGGTTCTTTTTCGGCTCCTACCAGGGAACGCGGCAGGTGAACGGTCTGGATCCCACCTCCGTGGCCACGGTCATCCTTCCGCCTCTCACCAACGATCGCTCGGCGACGACGTTGGCGGCTCAGCTGTGCCCAGGCAATCATCTACTGACGAGCGGCGCGAATGCGGGTCAGCCGGACCCGCGCTATCTAACGTTTGCCGGCGGGAAGCAACTGGACTGTGCGAACCGGAATACCGCAGCGACCGTTCCCATCCATCCGGTGGCCCTGCGCATCCTGCAAACCAGATTGCCCGATGGCTCCTACTTGATCCCGGCACCCCAGACGATCTTGCACGCGGGTAGCAATGCCGGCATGGGGTTCTCCTCCTTCAGCCTCCCGTCCACTTATAACGAGGATCATTTCATCGCCAATAGCGATTATGTGGCATCGCCAGTCAACACCCTGTCGTGGCGCGGCTTCTTCTCAAGAATTAACCAATTCCGCTCGCTGGGAGCGCCGGGCGGGGCCACAGTCACTCCGGTTATCCCGGGCCCCGGTGCTCCCCAAGCGCTCCATGCGGAGGACTATGCGCTCTCCTTGAAGCTAACCTCGGTTCTGACGACCAAGGTCGTGAACGAATTGCGCTTTGCCTACACGCGCAGCAGCCAAGATGCCCGTGGTATCGGCACTCCCTCTGCGGATTCCTTCGGCATGACCCCGGTGGACCCATTGTTTCCCCAAGCCCCGGAGGTCACTATGCTTGGCCCCATGGGAACGTTCCGATTCTTCGGCAATGGCGTCAACGACTTCTCGGGTCTCGCGAGCACTTACTCGTGGACGGACAATCTCTCTTTGGTTCACGGAAGGCACAATGCTCGGGTGGGTGGAGTTTTTCTTATGCAAGACAACGACCGGCTGGACACCGGCGCCGCCCGCGGAAAAATCACGTTCCAGACGTTCGCGGATATGCTGGTGGGTCTGAGCGCGGCCGAGAATCAAAGTCCTGGCGGGCGCAGCAACATCCAGACCGTGGGAGCAAACGAGGGGGTGGGGCCAAACGGCGAGGTGCAATATGAATACCGGCGCTATTACGGAGCGGCCTTCGCGCAGGACGATTTTAAGGTGACACCGCGCCTCACGCTCAATGGCGGACTGCGCTGGGAGTATGTGGGCCCCTCGTTCGACCGGGCAGGCACGATCGGTAACGTCTGGCCGTCTCTGTTGGAGCAAGTGCCTGTTCCACCGCCCTCGGGAACTCTGGTCGGCAACGTGGTTGCGGCAAACTACAATCCGGTCCTCATCAATCCGTACACGGGTCAGCCGTTCGGCCCGCCGCCTACGGGTGTAGGGACCGGTCCCACCCGCAGCTTCTATCGGAACAGCACGCCGCTCGGAAAGTTCGCCCCCCGCCTGGGTTTTGCCTGGCAGCCGTTCGGAGCCGCCGGGCGCGCCGCGGTACGCGGCGGGTACGGCTGGTTTTACCAGGCGGCGGTTTTCAGCGCCAACGCTGCAAATGCTCCCCTGTTCACCTCGGCGCCGTTTGCGCAGGGATTCACCAATACGGATGCCAGCAATGGCCGGTCCCATCTCCAGAAGCCGTTTCCGACGACTACGCTCGGCTTTGTAGCGCGTACGCCGACCTCCCAGCTTTCTGACCGGATCGCCGGTCCGGAGTATAAAGTACCCCGCCTCCAGCAATGGAACCTGAGCATCCAGACAAAACTGCCCGGAGCTTTCACTCTGGACGTAGGCTATGTCGGGTCGTACGGTAACAACCTGGTGGTCGGCGTGGGACTGAACCAGCCTCTGCTCGCCAGTCCCACGAAGCCGGCCAACTGCGGCTACGCGGGAGTGCCCGCTGATTGCATCACGACCAATACCGCCGTAAACGCGGGACTGCGAGTTCCGTTCATGGGAGAGACCCCTGCCGCCTTGACGGACAGCCAGTTTGTCGGCAAGTCCTGGTATCACGGCCTCCAGGTGACTCTCCGCAGGCAGTTCTCTCGCGGCCTTAGTTTTCAATCTGCCTATACGCTGTCGAAGGCCATGAACAACACTTCCATCTATAACGATCTGAACTACGTGTCTGGAAATTGGGCGCGAGCCACATTTGACCGTACCCACCGGAGCGTCACCAACTTCGATTATCAGTTCCCCAATTCCGCACGCTTCAAGGGCGCGGCCGGAAAACTGTTGAACGGGTGGTCTACAACCGGAATTGTTATTCTGCAAAGCGGACTGCCGCTGACCCTGACTGATCCGGCCGGAGGCAGCGTCTACGGTCAGGCCTCGCCCTCAACCGTGACGCTCTGCCCGGGTCGAGCGGCCGCCGCTTTGGCCACATCCGGCAGCGTGGAAGCGAGACTTGGCGGCTGGATCAAGGCGTCGGGATTGTGCTCTCCGCCCGCGATCGGTTCCGACGGCGCCACTGGGTACGGCAACGCCGGCCAGAGCCTCCTCGACGGGCCGCCGCAGTTTAATACCGATTTATCGCTGGGAAAGAGGACCGTGGTGGGAGGCCTCCGCGAAAACGCCGAACTGGCGTTCCGCGTGGAATTCTACAACTCGCTCAACCATCCCCAGTTCAGCAATCCAGGCACTGCGCTCGGGACGGCGAACTTCGGTGTGATTACCCAGACCTCGGTGGCCCCCCGTCTGATCCAATTTGCCTTGAAATACCTCTTCTGACGGCCGCGCTCGACAAGTCCGCCGGTTTACACTTCCATCTGAACTCAAAAGCGTGAAAACTATTCAGAGAGAGTGGGAGATCTCCGTTTGCCTCGCCACTTCAAATCAGGTCGCATGAGGCGGTGGCAACGACGGCTCACTTCGAGTAAGCTCACAGGCCGAAAGGAGGCACACCTATGGTCGATCCGGGACTCAAAGGCAAGGTCGTGATAGTCACGGGCGGAAACAACCCTAAGGGAATCGGTGCCGCCACGGCTAGGGCTTTTGCGGCGCAAGGAGCATCGGTATTTATTCACTATTTCCGAGCCAAGCGGGAATCTGCTAAAGATTTAAGGGAAATCAGCGCACTTGGAGAGGATTGGTACAAGGCCGCGCAGACGCTGTCCGCCGAGGGCATCGTGCAAGAGATTCGCGCGCAAGGGGGGCGGGCCGAAGCCTGGGAGGCTGACCTGGCTGACCCGGCCGTAGTCCCTCAGATTTTCGAGCGCGCCGAGCGCGCCTTCGGGCCGGTCGAGGTGCTGGTCAATAACTCGGCCTGCTGCGACCCGGATACGTTCATTCCCAGTAAGTCAGGGAACCGTTCGATTGGGGGACTCGGCCCGACGATGGCTACGATTACGCGGGAAAGTCATGACCGGCACTTCGCCGTGAACAGCCGGGCTGTCGCGCTGATGATCGCCGAATTCGCCCGCCGCCATATCGATCGAGGTGCGACCTGGGGCCGGATTATCAATGTGAGCACCGACGGCGCCTCGGGGTTTCCTGATGAGATCTCCTACTGGGCGAGTAAGCACGCCCTCGAGTCCTACAGCCGTGCAGCCGCCGTGGAACTGGGCCCTCACGGCATTGCTGTCAATGTGGTTTCGCCCGGCCCGGTCCAGACGGGTTGGATGTCAGCGGAACTCGAAAGAAGTGTTGTGCCCAATATCCCCTTGCGGCGCGTCGGCCAGCCGGAGGACATTGCGGATGCGATCGTCTTCCTGGCTTCGGAGCAAGCGCGCTGGATCACGGGACAACTGCTTTATGTTGGCGGAGGCAACAGAATGCCCCTGTAGCTGTCCTAACCGGTGATTTCAGTGCCGCCTTGTGCTAGGATTGCTGCTTCGTGCCCGGTCCTCAGGAACTTGATTTGCCGGCTTTGGGCGACTAGCTAGGACCTGCACAGAGCACCATGATAGCGCGCGCGGCTTCGCTCGAAGGCGTATAGCATTTGGGGCAAGGAGAACCATGTCCCCTGAATCTGTTAAGGAAGGTACTCGCAGGGAAACCGTTTACCTGGTTGCCCCTGAAACCACGGTCGAGACGGGCGGCAGGAGCGCGCCGCTGGATCTCGGCCCTCTCGCCGGCAGTCGATTGGTGGTTGTGCTCCGAATTGACCAAATCGTTGAACAGGAATCGCTCGACGTGGCTGTGTGGGGATCGGCGGACGGCAAGGACTGGGGCACGTCTTCCTTATTTTCGTATCCGCAGAAGTTCTATCGGGGCATAACGCCCGCTGCTGTCGATCTCAGCCAGCGTCCGGAAGTTCGCTTTCTCGAAGCACGCTGGAGCCTAAACCGCTGGGGTCGAGGTTATCCGCGGCCGCACTTTGTGTTTTCAGTGGAGATTGAGTCACTGAAGCCGTAGGTGGTAACCCTTGCAGATTTCCAACGCGGGTGAGGACACCCGCGCTACAGACCTGCAAGGGGTTGCCTCGCGACCCTTACTTGTGTGAGGTTCCAACGCGGGTGAGGACACCCGCGCTACAGACCTGCAAGGGGTTGCCTCGCGACCCTCACTTGTGTGAGGTTCCAACGCGGGTGAGGACACCCGCGCTACAGACCTGCAGGGGGTGCCTCGCGACCCTCACTTGTGTGAGGTTCCAACGCGGGTGAGGACACCCGCGCTGCAGACCTGCAAGGGGTTGCCTCGCGACCCTCACTTGTGTGAGGTTCCAACGCGGGTGAGGACACCCGCGCTGCAGACCTGCAGGGGGTGCCTCGCGACCCTCACTTGTGTGAGGTTCCAACGTGGGTGAGGACACCCGCGCTACAGACCTGCAGGGGTTGCCTCGCGACCCTCACTTGTGTGAGGTTCCAACGCGGGTGAGGACACCCGCGCTGCAGACCCATAGCCAATGTATTCAGGCACTGAACGACGGCAGAATCGCCGTGCCAAATTCATCGCGGAAGTGGTATGTGAGGCACTGGGCCGCGATGATGTTTTCTTCAGCCGTGACCTCAGCGCCGGTGGCGCGTTCCTCACTGCCGACGAGCCATTACCTCTCGATTCTCAGGTGCTGCTTTCGTTTTCGCTCGGTCCCGCCGGTCCCGCCGTTTCCTGCTCCGGCCAAGTGGTTTACTCCCAGCCCGGCGTCGGCATGGGTATTCAGTTTGTTGACCCGAGCGGCGAATTGAAGCTCGCCGTCAAGAAACTTGTGGACGCCGCCGACTGAACCTTCCATTATTGAAATTGGCAGAAGAGAGCCGGCTGTAGCGCCGGTCTATGACTGTCTATGACCGGCGGCTTTTGTTTTCAAGACACTCGGCGCTCATAAAGCGCCGCTACCGACGCTCAGAGCAGGATTTTTCAGCAGCTTGCTAAACTAAATCTCTAAACTCGACCCTTCCGCGGAGGGCTCTTGAATACATAGCAGAGGAAGAGTGTAATGAAATCCGTATTATCAGGGCTCCTGACCGGCCTTCTATTTTTCGTTTCTGCCGGTACGACCACCGGTTCTCAGCAACCAGCATCCCCGTCACCCTCACCGCAAACGGAAGGTTCCAGCCCGGCGCCGCCAGAGTCGCCATCACAGGCGGCGTCACAGGCGCCACTCCTGGCCGTACAGCCGATGGAGCCGGGAGATATCGCACGCCAGATTTATAGCTCCGCCTTCCGCCTGAATGATCTTCTGAGCACGCTTAACTCGGCTGACTGGAAGCTGGATGACTCAGCGCGCAAGGAGCTTAACGATAGCCTGGAGGCGTTGCGCGGTCAGCTTAAGACCCTGGAGTCGCGGCGCTATCAGTTTTCCTATCAGCCCAAAAACGTAGCCGCAGGCACCGAGCTCGCCAATGCAATTGCCTCGCTCGCACCCGGGCTCAACGTTATCGTGAATGACCTCGGCAAATATCAAGGCGCCACCGACGCAGCGTCCTTCAAGCAGGCGGAAGATCGTCTCCTCGGGTTCGAAGCCCCACTCAAGCAATACCTTGCTTCGTTACAACCGGCTTCGACTCAACCCGCGAGCGGGGAAGCGGCATCCTCCACCGTGCCCAATGCCGCAGCCCCTGCGGCGGCACCAGCTCCTACTTTGGAACAAGCCCAGGCTGCCCCGGTAAAGCCGAGTCCTGCACCGGCGCCCGCGGTTCCATCGAGCCCTCCCCCGGCCGCGGAATCAAATCCTGTTTCGTCAAATCCTGTTTCGCCCGAAAGTGCGAATCCTGCAGCACCGAGCGCGGCGACGCCCCCGCCAACCGGAGCGGCTGCGCCCGAGACGCCTGCTCAGAGTCAGCCCCAGACGCAGCCCTCGATCCAGGCGGCTCCGCAACCGCCGGCCCCAGCTCAGGCTCAGATCCAGCCGCAGGTCCTGTCGAACCAGATCTACGCTGCCGCTTATCGTTTTAACGACCTCCTGAATATGCTCAATCCCAGCAACTGGAATATGGATGATGCCTCGCGCAAGAGTCTGAATGATACGCTGGCTTCCTTGCGCTCCGGATTCAAATCTCTTGAGGAAAGGCGCTACCAATTTTCCGGCCAGTTGGCGAACGTGGCCTTTGGGAAAGACGTTGCCAGCGGCATCGAAGCCTTGCGGCCCGATCTCGATGTGATGGTAGGATACGTAACCAAGTATGAGAGCCCCTCGGTTGCCGAACCCCTCAAGCAGGCTGAAGACCGGTTGCTATCGCTCGATCCGCAGCTCGGACAATACCTGACTTCGCTTGAGTCACCTGCAAAACCTGGCGCCGCGGCTTCAGTCGGCGCTACCGCAGCGCCGGGGACCGCACCCGGACTTAATGCTCCGATTCAGACGGAGGAAATCGCGGTGGCAGCCGCTCCGCCGCCGTCCACGACGTTGCTGTTAGGCGGAGCCGTCACCCCTGAGCAAATGAAAGATGTTGCGCACGAGATCTACGTGGCCACTTATCGGGTCAAAGACCTGTTAAATCTAGTGAACCCGGCCGATTGGAAGACGAGTGAAGCCCTGCGCGGGTCCAGTCAGACACAGATCGAACAACTTCGCAGCGTCCTAAAGTCCCTCGAAAGTTCCCGGGCCGACCTCAGCCAGAGTACCGGTAGCCTGCCAATTATATTCGCCACTTACAAAGGGATGACAGCCGTGATCGAGGGCGTGAACAAGCTAGCCGACGCCCTCTTACAGTACCAGAGCGGCGACGTAGCGACGCAGTTCCGGCAAACCACCGTGTGGTTGACAAAATCTCAGGGGACGCTCGAGGGCTATTTCGAGCAGATGCTGAAGCGACAGTCAGGCAGTGTTCAGAACTACGAAACCGACTTGGCGTCCTGCCAGACGACGCTGAACTATTCCATGTATTCTCACTCGGTGCCTGCCGTGACGATGCCGAACATCATGCCCGTGTTGCAGGGACGGCGCGTTCGGGCAAAGAAGGCTGCTCTCGCCGCGGGCCAGCCAGCCCCAGCACGACATACGTCAGGAGAGAAGGCAAAGGCGACGCCTAACGTTGGCGCCGCGACGACATCCGCCGAGCCAACTAAATCTGCCGGTTCCAAGAACGCCGCTAGCAGCAAGGACTCCAAGTCCGGTAGTTCCGGTTCGCGACGACGGCGGCATTCACGGCACAAAGCTAAAAACGGACAATAGGCGGAAGACTCTATCACGAGGGCAGCGAGGCCAAAGTGAAGAATCGGACCCACGATCTCGTTGAATACACAGGGCTCTTGAAATTTCGTCCGGTCGCCGCCTAACCCCAGTTGCGCGCTTTCCTGCTGTAGCGCCGGTGTCCCCACCGGCGTTTTCGGCGATGAGGACAATAAGCCCACCGAATCCCATCGCATCGCCTGGCGACAACCTGCTGGCGGGAAGCAGAAATTACTTGACAGCCGATAACGCTGGAGTTATAGTGGTGGAGGCTAGGGCCTAGGCTATGAGCCTCGGTCCGGAGCAGAATGTTCTTTGACAATCTACGCAGAGCTGCGGATGCAACCGTCAAGGGCGAGCGACTGCCTCCGCGGCTCTATGGCCTGGCGTATCGATCCAGCCAGGCGAGCACGGTCCTATACCACAACTGGCTGTCTTGGGGCTTCAAGATCCAATGGCCCGCGTTCGGGAAGTAGAGCAGTTGTGAGGGGACACTGCGCCGCTGCAAGGCGGTAAAGAGCTGGAACGCCTGTCCCTCCGGCACGCGAAAATCCAAGCCGCCCTCGACCACCAGCATCGGCGTCTGGATGTTCTGGACAAAATTCGAGGGTGACCATTTCTGGTAAAGTTCCGGATGCTCCCACGGCACACCCTTCAGCTCCCATTCCGGGAACCATAATTCTTCGGTCTCGCCGTACATGCTCTTGAGGTCATACACGCCGTCGTGCGATACCAGGGCTTTGAATCTCGTCGTGTGGCCGGCAATCCAATTGACCATGTATCCGCCGTAGCTCGCCCCAGCCGCCACGAGCCGCGATCCGTCCACGTAGGGCAGGGCGGCGAGGTAATCGGTCGCCTTCATGATGTCTTCGTAGGGTGCGCCGCCCCAGTCGCCGGAAATTTCCTCGGTGAACTTTTGTCCACGTCCCGTGGAGCCGTGAAAATTGGTCATCATTACCACGTAGCCGTGCGAGGCGAACATCTGCGCGTTCCAGCGATATCCCCAGGCATCTGTCCAGGCGCCTTGTGGACCTCCGTGGATCAATACCAGGCCGGGGTATTTCTTGCTGGAATCGAATGCCGGCGGCTTGACGATCAGGCTTTCAATCTTGGCGCCAAGCGCACCGTCGCTGTGCACGGTCTCTCCAGCGGTCACGTCGAGATCCGCCAGCAGGGTGTTGTTCGCGGTTGTGAGTGGCTGGAGGGCTCCTCCCACGAGCGCGGAGCGGAACACTTCGGTAGGCTGGGTGAGGCTCGAGCGGGTGAGAATCAGAGATTGCGCTTCGGGGGTGAGCACGAAATCCTCGTTGAATCCATCGAGGACCTTTTCGACGTTCGGATGGCTTACTGAAGTCTTGAAGATCGGTTGACGAACGCCCTGAGGCGCGCTGAAGTAGAGGGTATTGCTATCGGGAGCCCAGATGAACTGGCTCACCCATTGATCGAATCCTTCGGTAAGGCTTTTGCTCTGGCCAGACCGCCGATCATACACAAACAGGCGAAGCAAATCGGATTCATAGCCGTTACGCGCCTGTGAGGTGAAGGCGATGTAACGGCCGTCCGGCGAGTATTGCGGCGAAGCGTTGGATCCATGATCGCCCGGCGTGATATCTCGCGGCTCGCCACCCTCGGTTGGCACGAGATACAGGTGATTGTTCGTGGTCCAGGCGACAGCGCTCGGGGGCGTGCTGCGATTCGAGGAGTAGCAGGCCTCGCTGCCGTCGGGTGAAATGGCGTATCCATCGGGGCCTTCGAGTGAGAACGCGGGAGCATCGTAGGCGCCGGGCGTAAGATCTCGCGGGGCGCCGCCTTTGGTTGATACCACGAACAAGTGAGTGTATCGTCCGTTGCCCCATTGGTCCCAGTGGCGAAAGAGCAGATTATGGATCAGGCGGGCCTTCACCTTGCTCTTCTCATCGGCCTCCAGGCGCTGTTTGTTACAGGCATCGTCCGCGCAATCAGGGTAGACGGAGGAAGTGAACAACAGAGTGTCCCCCTTCGCGGCCCAGGAGACCCCATCTGCTTCTGTCGAGATCGAGGTGAGCTTGCGCGGTTCGCCACCTTCCATCGGCAGGACCCAGATCTGCGAGCTCCCTCCACGCGACGAGATGAAAGCCAGGGACTTGCTGTCAGGCGACCAGCGTGCGCGTCTATTCGAGCCCTCGAAAGTGAGTTGCCGCGGTTCGCCCCCCGAGGCGGGAATCAGCCACAGATGGCTCGACATCGAGTTGGCCGCAAGATCTACGGTCCGCTGCCCGTAGACGATCCAGCGGCCGTCCGGCGAGACCTGGGGGTCAGAAATGCGCTGGATCTTCATCAGATCTTCAAAAGTAATTGGGTGTTTGGCTTTAGCTTGGGTTGAATTCATAAGCGTGACTGCAATAATGGCGAGCAGGGTCAGTTTCATCGAGCATCTCCGTGAGCTTAGCCGGCGTCATGGCAGGTCAGGCCTACATTGTAGCGCAGACGGCAGCAGAAGACCCGCCGTGGAGCTTCTACAGCTTCTACATCAGGGCAGTAATACAGCCTATTTGATGACGGCTCCGGGCGGGAGATGGTCCGCGGAGCGAGGCTGAAGGGGCATTGCCAGCGTCAGGCCAACGTCAAGCGAAGGTCAGTCGACACGGCTGACGAAGGATCTCGGCTTACTCATTCCAATTGGTGTGGAACTTTCCTTCTTTGTCGATCCGCCGATAGGTGTGAGCCCCAAAATCATCACGGAGCGCCTGCAGCAGGTTTGCCGGCAAGCGCTTCTGGCGATAGCTGTCGATGTAGGCGAGCGTGGTGGAGAAGGCCAGCGCCGGTACACCCAAATCGACGGCCGTGCGAACCACCTTGCGCAGACTGGTGCCGGTCCGGTTGATGACTCCGGCGAAGCGCGGCGCCAGCATCAGATTCTTGAGTTCGGGAGTCTTTTTGAACGCCGCTTGGATGGGATCGAGCGTCTTCGCGCGGATGATGCAGCCGCCTTTCCAAATGCGAGCGATCTCATCGGCCTTGAGGTTGTAGTTATATTCCTTCGAAGCGGCGTGGAGCTGTTCGAAGCCTTGCGCATAGCAGGCTGTTACCGCGATGACATAGGCCTTGCGCATCGCTTCAATGAAACCCTTCTTGTCGCTCTTATATTGGCGTGAAGGGCCGCGCAGGATTTCCGAGGCCGCCACGCGCTCCTCTTTCTGGCCGGAAATGATACGCGCTTCAACGGAATCACTCAGGGTGGGAACGGCCACGCCCAGATCCATGGAGTCCTGCGCCGTCCATTTGCCGGTGCCCTTCTGCTCGGCTTCGTCGAGGATCATCTCAACCAGGGGATTCCCGGTTTCGGGATCAACCTTTTTGAGCACCGTTGCCGTGATCTCAAGCAGAAAGGAGTTCATGTCCGATTCCGCCCAAGCGGCGAATATCTGTTGAATTTCCGGGATGCTGAGGCCGAGTGCGTTCTTGAAGATGGAGTAGACTTCGGTGATCAGTTGTAGGATTCCGTACTCAATGCCGTTGTGCACCATCTTGACGTAGTGACCGCTGCCTCCGGGTCCAAGGTAGGTGCAGCAGGGCCCATCGGCTTGAGCGGCGATCTTGGTCAGGACCGGCTCCAGACGCCGGTAAGAGTCCTCGTGACCGCCCGGCATCAAACTGGGTCCGTGGAGAGCGCCCTCTTCGCCGCCGCTCACGCCCATACCAAAGAAGCGCAAGCCGGCGGCGTCCAATTCCTGCTGGCGGCGCTCGGTGTCTTTGAAATAGGAATTGCCGCCGTCAATCACAATGTCGTCTTCCTCGAGATGAGGCTTCAGGTCGTGCAGCACGGCATCGACCGGCTTGCCCGCCGGTACCATGGCCAGGATGCGGCGTGGACGCTCAAGCGAACCTACAAATTCCTCAAGCGAGGCCGTCACTATGAACTGCTTACCCGCGACGGCTTCGGTGACTTTGGCGCGTTGATCGGCGCTGACGTCGAACCCGGCCACAGGGAATCCCTTGCTCTCGGCATTGAGCCCGAGGTTGCGACCCATTACGCCCAAACCGATGACGCCGAACTGCTGTTTGCTCATACGATGACCTCGACTCTGTTATCTGATCTGAATCGGACTTGACGATATTACGATGCCACAAAATAGCCTTTAGGTTCTAAGTGCCAGTCAAACCTGAAACCTAAACTCAGAAGCTTAACTGTTGCGATCCCTCATGCAGCTCCACCGTTTTACCGTTCCAGGTGACCGTCCCAGGAAGGCTATTGGGGATTGTGATGTTGGCATCCAGATGTTCGCCGCTGCGTTTATATCGCACTATGATATTTCCGAGAGGATGCGGCATCGTCGCTTCCAAAGAAGTGAGAGACCCAAGATGGGGCTCGATTTTCACCTTGCCAAATCCGGGCGCAGCGGACTCGATTCCTGCCACCGTCGCCAGAAAATCGAAGTTGGGGTGGGCGCTCCAGGCGTGGCAATCGGATCGCGTGGGCTCGGGGGTTTCGGCCCAGGTGGTCAGTCCCAGGTCGAGCATATGCCGCCAGGGATTGAGTTGGCTGAGGTAATCGTTGCCGAGCCCCGCCTTCTTCATCGCGCGGAACAGGTAAAAGCGAAAGTAGTAAGAGCATTGCGTCAGGCTCTGGTCCTTCAACACCTTCTCGATGACGACTTTCTGATTTGCCCGCGGGATCGCGTCTGCCAGGACACCTAGAATGTTGGCATGCTGGCTGAAGGCCTTCTTTGCGGGTGTATCTGCCAGAAGGGCGCGCGCCGGATCCCAGCAGAGTTTATATGCTGTGGCGGCGATCCGGGCCGCCAGGGCGCGATCGTGCGCCGCCTGTTCGGCCGATCCAACCGCCTGCTCCAGGTCGGCAGCCTCGCGCAGGATGGAGGCAAACTGCAGGCTCAGGATCGCCGACTGGCCGTCGAATTCCTGGGGCGGCACGCCGTCCTTAAAGTTGTCATTCCAATCGGCGAAGTCCCACCATTCGAGGCGTCCCAGCAAGCCGGAGGTTGTGAGCCGTGTTTCGAACCAGCCCAGCACTCCGCGCATGTTGGGCACAAACTGGCGCAGGAAGTCAGCGTCGCCGCGATACCACCAAAGGTCGTGCATCATGCCGATCCACAACAGGGAGAAAGGTGGGATGTACTGGGGCAGGTATGAGGGATAGCGGCTCTGAGTGATTCCGTCGGGCGTGCGCGACTCGTTCAGTAATTCGATGGCGTTCTTCGCTAACCGATCGTCGCCGGTGAGATATAGCGAGATCAACGCCTGGATGCGCGTGTCACCGGCATACTGGAGCTGCTCGTAATAGGGGCAGTCCATATAGGTTTCGTGGGCACAGAGCCGCGCCGTCCGCCAGCCGACTTCCCACATTTTCTCAAGCTGAGGGTCGTCGCTGGCGAATGACGCGCGCCGGACAAAGGGATAGGCGGTGAACGTCGGCCGCAAGTCTTCTATCGTGAGCGGCTCGTCGTGAGTGACAACCTCGATTTGGAAATAGCGCCAGGTCCGCCACCAGAGCGGACGGAACACGCGATGCGGGCCGCCATCGACCAGGAAGACATCCTGAAAGCCCAGTATTTTCTTGCCTTCGATCTGACCGCGATTGCCTTTTTCGCCGCGATCGTCGACGAGTGCCTCGGCGTAGGTCTGGGTGATCTCGGCCCCGCGTCCGCCGCTGACAACTAGTTCAGGGTATCCGGTGGTCTCGTAGGATTGATCGAACAGCATCGTGACGCTTGAGTTCGCAGGCACTGTGACGGGGGCGCGGCCCGCCAGAAAGTCATCGCCCACCTCGATGCCGCTCTTGCGCACCACGTGGGCAAGCCGTTCGAGCTTCTCTTCCATCGGAGGGATGGTGCGCGGAGTCAGCATCCAGCGCGATGGGCTATCCTGAGCGCCCCGTGACGCAGCCGCCGTCTGTTCTACTGCGTCCTTCCAGTCGGAATCGTTGTAATCCGGTTGTTGCCAGCCCCATGGGACTTTTGAGCCATCGATACGTTCGCCAGGACCCACGACAAAGTAGCCGTTTACCTTTTGTGGATCCCGTGGGAGCATTTCCCAAGCGGTGTCGCGAAACACCTTCCAGGATTTACCGGTGTTGGCTATCTCTTCCGCGTCCGTATCCCCTTGGAGCAGGAAGCCCGTCTGACTGGTCATCTGCGCCATCGGTGCACGATCGGCGAAGTTCCAGACGATAACGGCAAGCACATTACGCCCCGCAGCCAGGTGGGGAGCGAGATCTATCGTTTCGAATCGCCAGTGAAAAAGGTCGCCGCGCGCGGGCCCTTCCATGGCGCGAGTTCCGTTCACAAATAGCTCGTACCGCTGATCGCCGCTCACGTGGACCATGAAGTGTTGAGGTACGGAGGCAAGATCGAAACTTTTGCGAAAGTAGTAGACCCCGAATTCACACTGGGGACTGTCGGGGCAAGTAATCCAAGAAGCCTTCCAGCGGCTCCGCACGAGGTTGGGGTTGATTTCCGAGACAGAAGTGGAGGCGGGCAGAATAAGCAGGATTGCAACGACGGAAGTAAGAAGTAATCGCATGACCATTCCTCCGTGGCGCAGCGATTATGCTGGTGGCGTTGGAAAACTCGTGAGGCTGCGTCAGACAGAGGTTTTATCATGGCCAGGAGGTGAGGACAAGCTCGCACCCCTTACAATAAGTTTGCTTCTCCACGAAAAATAAGGTAAATAAGCTAGCGCTTGGTCATTTCGTGAAATCCACGACTTGTTCATGGGGGACAACTCGCGATGCGTAGGACAATGCTTTGGCTTCTCGTGGGGATAAGTGTCAGTTGTATCCTCTGGGCCGCGCCGTTCTTTGCCCGTCAGCCGGAATCGCCGCCAGCAGCAGCATCGGCAGTTCCGCAGGCTGACCTTCCGGCGCTCCAGCAGCAGATTGGCAGGCTGCAGCAGGACATCGCCGACGCGCGCCAGGCAGGCGATAACTCCTGGATGCTGGTTTGTTCAGCGCTGGTGCTGCTGATGACGGGACCCGGCTTGGCTCTATTCTATGGCGGCCTCGTACGCAAGAAGAACGTACTCGCCACCATGATGCAGAGTTTCACCTTGATGGCGGTGATCACCGTGCTCTGGGCGGTGGTAGGTTACAGCTTGTGCTTCCATTCCGGCAACCGCTTCATTGGCGGGCTTGGATACGCCTTACTGCACGGTGTAGGGGGCGCGCCGGATCCCGACTACGCCGCCACCATTCCACAGCAGACATTCATGATGTTCCAGTTGATGTTTGCCATCATCACCCCGGCCCTGATCACCGGCGCTTTTGCCGAACGCATGAAGTTCCGCGCCATGCTGGCGTTCATGATTCTCTGGACGCTGGTCGTTTACGATCCCATGGCCCACATGGTGTGGGGCAAACAAGGATTTCTAAATGCTGCCTTGGGCGGCGTGTTTCCGACCCTCGATTTCGCCGGAGGCACGGTCGTCCACATTACTTCGGGCGTTTCCGCGCTGGTTTGCGCCCTGTATCTCGGCAAGCGTCTGGGGTTCCCGCACGAGCCAATGGCGCCCCACAGCGTGGTGCTGAGCTTCATCGGCGCCTGTTTGCTGTGGGTAGGCTGGTTTGGTTTCAACGCCGGCAGCGCCCTGGCTGCTGGAACGCTCGCCACCAGCGCCTTTGTCGCAACCCACTTCGGTGCGGCGGCGGCGACGCTCGGCTGGATTGTGGCCGAGTGGATGCGCAATGGCAAGCCCAGTGTGCTCGGCGCCATTTCGGGCGCGGTGGCGGGATTGGTCGCCATTACCCCGGCATCAGGATTTGTCGGGCCCGTGCCGGCACTGGTGATCGGGTTCATTGCTGGCGTCGGCTGCTACCTTATGGTGGCCAAGGTAAAGGCGAGATTTGGCTACGACGATTCGCTCGACGCCTTCGGGGTGCACGGTGCGGGCGGCACCATCGGGGCGCTCCTGACTGGCGTCTTTGCCTCGAGCGTGGTGAACCCGATCTTCAAGGACACTCGCGGCAATCCACTGCCGGTTGGCCTGATCGATGGCAACGCTCATCAGATGCTGAACCAGCTCACCGGCGTGGCCATCGCCTGGGTTATGGCGATCGTAGGGACGCTGGTGATCCTGAAGCTTGTGGATCTCGTCATCGGACTGCGTGTACCGCAGGAGCATGAATTGCAGGGGCTCGATCTTGCTGAGCACGGCGAAGAGGGGTACAACTTCGAGGTCGGTGCCTGAGTTATCTGACCCTTGGGCAGTTGGGCCACCGGGATTGAAGATGCGCCTGATGAGGATCTTCTGCGCAACGCCGGATGCTTCATGAGTGCCTACTAAGCAAGATCGAAGGGAGATCAAAGATGAAGAAGCTCGAAGCCATCATTCAGCCGACGCGTCTGGACGCGGTGAAGGAGGCCCTCCACCAGATCGGCGTCGAAGGCCTGACGATTTCAGAGGTCCGCGGTCATGGACGCCAGAAAGGGCACAAAGAGGTCTACCGCGGCAACGAGTACACGGTAGATCTGCTGCCCAAGATCAAGGTGGAGACGATCCTGCCTGACAATCGCATCGAGGAAGCGGTGCAGGCGATTCTGAAGAGCGCGCGGACGGGGAAGATCGGCGACGGCAAGATCTTCATTTTGCCTGTGGAAGAGGCGATCCGCATCCGCAACGAGGAGCGCGGGGAAGCTGCGCTCTAAACAGGTTGCGAAAAAACTCATCGGTGCCGCCATTCAGGGCAGCCGCAGGCGGTCCTGAGTGAAACGAAGGAAGAATCTCGTATTTCCTTGCAGCGCGAGATTCCTCCCGCAGTTCACCCCGAGCTTCCTTCGCTGCTCTCAGGACTACTGTCAGCACCAGGATAAAAGGGAGCCACTTGATTTCATAAAAGCGTCGGCAAGGCCGTAGCTTAGGGCGCTTCCCAGTTGAGAAGGCTATATCACTGCCAAGTAAGGCTCGTTGGGCTTTCCCGCCAACATTACAAAGACCTACGGGATCTTCATCAAAACATGCAAGTTTCTGAACGAGCTAAGTCCAGTTTGATCCGTCACTTCCCGCGCTTATAAAGTTCTTCGATCGTCTTCATTGGCAGGTACAGCCGATTTGGTGTTTCCAGCAGCGGAACAAATCCGAACCCGCCGTAAAAGCGCGCAGCGCGCTCATCCTTGGAGTCCACAACCACAGCGATCGAAGCAATTTCTGAATTCAAAGCTCGCTCGAAAGCGTCCAGAAGCAACAGTTCTCCGATGCCCTGCCCACGAAACCTGACATCGCGGGCGAGCCGCCCAATCAGTGTTGCTGGCAGCTCAGGATAACGAGGCCATTTCAGTTTCTTGATTGTTTTAGCAGGAAGGTTCGCCGCCAAGATGAGGGTGGCCGACAGTGTGTAATAACCCGCGATCTGGTTTTCTTCCGTCACCAAAACAAAGGGTGCGGCCGCTCGCTTACGTGCATCCTGGCTTGCATGTTCCCGGAGATAGCGGTCAAGCGACTCCACCCCACACGAAAAAGCCGCCCGGTCGTGGTCACCGAGCGGCTCTATGCGAAATCCGGATTGGGGATCCCTCAGCGTCTGCCGATCACCTGTTTATAACGTCGAGCAGCGGCGCGCAGGCGGTCGTTTGGCGCAGGCGGATTCAAAAGGGAATCAACAAAGGCTACGGTCTCCCGCTGGCTCAATCGGATCAATTCTCTTTCCCGGAGTACACGCTTGGCAGATTCAACCGCACTGCTCACCACGAAGTCAGTTATGCTGCGTCCCTCGAGGGCTGCTGCTTCCTGACACAAGGCCTTTGCTTCGGGAGTAAGCCGAGCCTCCAGCCGCTCATCTTTGCGCCCTGCGCTTGCTGCCACCATCACCTTCATATTTACGCCCTCTTTCCCAATCATGCTGCCGCGCTGGCAGCACCACTGGCATTACCACATATGCTCATTGTACGGTAATCTGCCGTACAATGCAAGACCCAATAGACTAACTTCATCAATACCCGGTCTCCGGACGGTTGCTTGGCCATAATGGTAGCTAATTAGCGGGAATTGCCTCGGTCTCCGTCCCTTTCCTGCCCTCCAGCGCAGCCGGTGGCCCCAGCATTGTTCCCTACGCCAGAGCCGGACATCTGAGCTACTTCACCGGCGTGAAAATCACCGCTGCCCCGCCGCCCGGTGCGAGGTGCAGCTTCAGCGTATCGCCGGCCGTCACGGACTTCTTGGTGATGCTGAGGCTGGTGGCATCCTTCTCGGCATCAGGACCATCGGCAAAGATCTGCGCTTCGTAACGCTGCTTGCCTGAAGTCGGATTCTGATCGTCCCGGAGGAACGTTAGCGGGATATCGAGATCGCGCGACTCCCAGTTGGTCATGGCACCCAAATACCAGTCAGCGCCGTTGCGCCGCGCGATAGTCACAAAGCGCGCCGGCTCCCCATTGGGAACTATTGTTTCATCCCACACGGTGGGCACCTTGTCGAGGAACTCCATGCCGGGCTTGTGGTCATAGTTCTCAGGGTAGTCCGAGATCATCACCAGCGGACTCAGATACACCACGTACATCGCGAGCTGGCTGGCGCGCGTCCCCTGGCACATCGGCTGGACTTCGCGCGGCCGGAACTGCTCGCGTGTGGCATTACTAAAGCAGCCGGGGGTGTAGTCCATGGGACCCGCGAGCATACGGGTAAAGGGAATGGTGGTGGTGTGCATGGGCGTCTCGCGGTAAGACACCTTGCTGTATTCCAGGCCCATCACACCTTCGCGCGTCAGCAGGTTCGGATACGTGCGGCGCAGCCCTGTGGGTTTGTACGCGCCGTGGAAATCCACAGTAAGATGATGCTCCGCCGCCTTCGCGACCGTCTCCTGATAGAAGTTCACCATCTCCTGGTCATCGCGATTCATGAAGTCGACCTTGACGCCGGAAACGCCCCACTTCTCAAATAGTGGAAAGGCCACGTCGGCCTGCTTCTTGACGTTGGTCCAGTGGCACCAGAGCATCACCTTGACGTGCTTTTGATGCGCGTGGGCGACGATAGCGGGCACGTCGACTTCGGGAACATACCTGGTAATGTCCTCCTGCTCGTATCCTTCGCCGTGCGGAGCCCAGCCGGCATCGATCAGCATGTATTCGAAGTGGTGCTCGGCGGCGAAGTCCACGTAGTGCTCCATGGTGGCCGTGTTCATTCCGGGCTTGAACTGGACGTTGGCTGCGTAACTCCCTGACCACCAGTCCCACGCCGCTTTACCCGGCTCGATCCACGACGTATCCTTGAGAGAGTTCGGCTGGCTCAGATTGAGGACAAGGTCGCTATTCTCAATAAGAGAACCTGGCGTCAGGCCCACCAGTAAGACGCGCCATGGGGTCATCTTGGGGACCTGTCCGATGACC
This sequence comes from uncultured Acidobacteriota bacterium, assembly GCA_963803295.1. GTDB lineage: Bacteria > Acidobacteriota > Terriglobia > UBA7540 > UBA7540 > CAWDMC01. The sequence continues at coordinate 451,105 of CAWDMC010000002.1, forward strand.
GCTTCACCGGGATGTCCTGGCAATGGCGAGAGCTTGCTGACGATGGCGTTGTCGATCACCTTGTTGCCGGCGCCGGTAGCGCCGCCCACATACATGCCGGCGTAGTCGGTGAGGTCGGATTCGAGCAGGGCGGACCAGGGGCCACCCGGGGTTTCGACCAGCAGCGGCAGTCCTACGATTGAGTCAGGGCGGATATCCACGAAGCTTTCGCGCAGATACTCGTGCTCGTAAGGGGTAGTGTAACTGCCCAAATCCAGCGCCCAGCCATAAGCCTCACGGGCAAAATAGAAACCCGTGCGCTCGGCCGAGATCACAAACCGGTCGAGACCCGGCTGCTGGGGCAGCGAGTAGCGGAAGGCCACGCCCTCGTCATAAGCGCGAAAAATCAGGTCGAGACGGCGTCCAGGTGGTTGCTTTTCGCGCAGTGAAACTTCGAGTTCCTGGTAATGATCGCGCACGTGGCGGCGCGCCCCGAACTTGTTCTTCCAGCTCTCGTCGACCGTACGGCGCGATTGGCCCACGACCTCGAAATCGTGATCGAGCGGCGGCGCTCCCTCGAATTCGATCCCGAGCGGCGAGTCCGCCAGCAGGGGATCACCCTTGAAGGTCACGCTGTAATAAGCGCGCTCGCCTGGGAGATATGGGGCGGGTCGCGACTTCAGGTCGAGCGAGATTTGAAGATTGCCGTCCGGTGATTTGACGTCGAGCTTGCCTGTGCCCTGGGCGAAAGCCGGCGGTGAAAGGAGAAAACAAGCAAGGGCAACGAGCGGGATTCTGCGCATGGAGTGGGCCTTCCAGATTCTTGGAATCGAGGACACCCGGGCGAACCGTCCCAGCTTGCCGCAGTCCTCGGCGCAACAGGTTATCACGCCTCGGCTACGAATGCGGTCGACTTTATGCGTGTTCTGATTATTCGAGTCCGCGGGAGGACACCGCTTTGAGCAGTTTGCACGCCTCCTTGTAGCCGGGGAATCGCCGTTCCGTCTCTTGAAACTGCCGCGAGTGCACTACCCGGCGTGATCCGTTACGCTCCACGGGATAGAGGATGTGCAGCATCTCGTGGAACATGACGTATTCCACCAGCAGCTTTGAGACGCGACGCGAATCGAGCAACCGGCTGATGGTAATACTGTGATGAGCCGAGTCATAATGGCCAAGAATGGTTCTGGATCGCACCGCGCTCCAGCCGATCCGCGGCTGAGGAAGCTCGCCGCCAAAAAAACGCCGGTTTAGATCTGTGAAGATCTCATTCAAATTATAGAAGAGTCCCACCGCCGGGCGTTGGATCTTGCGCCCGCGCTGCCGCCGCACCTCTTCAGTGCGCTCGCGGATTTCGTCTTTGAGGATATAGGCGCGATAGCACTCTTGAGCCTCGCGCGATACGCGGCGGCGGTAGAGCTTCGATAGCAGGATCTCCGCCAGAGCTTCGTGAACAATGGGCGGAGCGCTTCTCAGGAGGTCGGAAACATGGGCGTGTAGCCGGTTATCGCGCAAAGAGATGGTGCTTCGCAAACCGGCGAAGGCCTGATATTCAAGCCGAAATTCCGGGGAGGGCTGCCTCAGTCCCATCCGCCGGTATACGCGTCCAAAGGCTATGGAAAGATCTGCCGCCGGCTCCGCCGCGATAGACTTGGCGCGGCCAAGGGAGGTGATGACGGGCGACGGACGCTGTGGCTTGCGGGACTCTCGCTCTGCTGATCCCGGGGGCGTCGGACCGGCCGAAGAGGTTCGGATGGAAGCGGGAGTGCGAGCGGGCATCGGCTCGGGCACCGCAGCCGGACTATCTCCAAATAAAGAGAGTTGCTTCATCAAGGCATGATGGGAACCCGACTATGACTCAATCGTCGTCGTCCGACTGGCCGGATTTCTTACGTTCTTTCTTCTGGAGCTTCCTTTCTTCCTTGCTGCGTTTCTTCTCTTCCTTAGCCTGCACCTTGAGCGTATGCTCCTGGATCTTTTGCTCGCGCTTCAGCTCCCCGAGTTTCTTCTCCTGAGTAGCCAAAGCTTGGGTCGCCCCGTCGATCGTGTCGTTAATATCGTCGATGGCGTCGCGCAGCGACGGCTGGTACTCCGCCGTAAACTGGTCGGGACGTTGCTCGAAGGACCTCAACTGATCGAGTTGCCGCGGGCCCTGCTCGATCAAGGCACGCAGGCCTTTGCGCATGTCGCCGCCGCGGTCGTATTGATCCTCGACCCAAGTTTTCAGCTCATCATCGATGGCGATATATTGCCCGAGAAGATCGTCGAGGTATTTGCCGCTCTTGTATTGGGTGGGATCGGCCGGCGAGGCGCGGAAGTTGGTGAAGAGATCCAGCCGCACCTGGGCGAATTGCAGATAAAGCAGGATGCGCTCGCCCGGGTCCTGCTCTTCGCGGAGCCTGTCCTGCTCGTCGTCGGTGAGGTATTCGGTCTTCTTACGCGAAGGCGCTGAACCGGCTATCGCTCGAAGTTCGGCCAATCGAAGGGAACCGTTAATCCAGGAGCGGGCTCCAGCCGCGCCTAACGCGTCCTGCTCCGGCGCTTGCGGCGGAGCAGCGGTGATCGGCGGAAATAGCGCCGCCAGCACGTCGGTGTGGATGGCATCCGACTGCTTCAACACCTTGTCCACGGCCTCGCGATCGACATAGCGAATGCGGTGTTCAAAATCATCGATCAGGCGGTGATTCTCGCGAAGAGCAATGTCGAGCTCACGGAACCCTTGCGGTTTCTTAACAGGGTTACGGCCCGTTGCCCTCAGCAGATCCCAGGCCTGTCTCATATGGTCGAGGTAGGCGCCTAGCAGGCTCTGGCATGCGGCCGGATCACCTTTGTCGTAAGCTTCGGTCGCCTGATTTAGCCTCAAGCGACCCAGCGCTATTTCCAGCTTTGCCTTCTTGATCGGATTTGTCTCGCGTTGGATTCGCGCCAGAAGCTGGGATTCAGTCTCCCGCTTAGCCGTGGCCAACGGTGAGCAGGCGAGCCCTGCGGCCACGACGAGTAATAAGGCCAAAACACGTGACAAATAGCGCGCCCCGAAACGCATAGCTTTGGATTCTATTATAACTATTTCCCGACCTCGCGACGAAGCAGTTTGGCACGCTGCTGGGCCTGCCATTCCTGGTCAGGACTCTCGTGATGCGAGAGTTCCAGATACCGTTCGTAGGCGACCAGGGCCTCGCGACGCGCTCGGAGATGGTCGTAACAAGTCGCTAGGGCAAAATAGAGCGCCGGAGGCGAGTCGGGGACTTTCAGCAGGGCCTCAAGCAGCGGGATCGTTTCCGCCCAGTGCTTGTCCAGGTACAATGCAGTGGCGAGACCCTGCGCTGCGGCGCGATTCTGTGGGTTCAGTTTTAGCGCCGTGCGGTATTCGGCGGCCGCTTCCGAATACTTTCCCTCGTCCAACAGAGTCTTGGCCACGGCGCGGTGCAGATCCGGCTCGTCCGGGCTGGCGGCCAGAGCCTCTCTGTAGAACTTCTCAGACTCCGGAAAATTCTTCAGCAAGGCATTAACGTCGCCGAGTGCTGCGGCCAAGCCGGGCGTGTCAGGTTTGGCCGCATAAATCGCTTTTAGATTGGACAGGGCTTGTTCATTCCGGGCCAACTGCAGATTTACTTTGGCAAGGTGAAATCGAGTTTCAAGATCGTTCGGCTCCGCCGCCAGATATTTCTCAAAATACCCTGACGCCTCTGCAGCTTTGCCCAGACCCTCGGCGGCTAACGCCATTCCTAAAACGGCCTGCGGCAGCTTCGGATCGATTGCCGCCTTCTCGAATTGCGCCAACGCTTCGGCATAGTGCTTCTGGCTCAGCTCGAGCTGGCCCAGATCGTAGTGAGCAATTCCAAGATCGGGCTGACTGCTCACCACCAACTGGAACTGCTTTTCCGCCGCGCTCGTCTGCCCGCTGCGAGAGAGAGCGCGGGCATAGTAGAGCCGGGCGCGCGGATGCGAGGGCTTCAGCTCGGTAGCCTTACCCAGTTGTTCTGCCGCTCCTGCCGGATCGTTCATCTCCAGTAGTATCACTCCGAGATTGAGCCGAGCCTCGAAGAGGTCAGGCTTGAGCTCGAGGGCCCTCCGGTAGGCGAGCACCGCATCCTGTTTGCGGTGCAGCGCCGAATCCGTATATCCCAGATCAAGCCAGGCAGGAACCAAGTCCGGCCGAGCCTTAACGATAGCCGCGAGCGCTTCGGCCGCCGTCACGAAATCCTTCTGATCGAGTGCCTTCTGGGCATTCTCAAGGAGGGAAGGAATATCTGGTGAGGCTGGGGCCTTGGCAGCCTGACCGGCGAGGCAGTTGGCGGCCGTGAAGATTAGCACGAAGACTAAAAAGACAAGGATATCGGTTACTGCCTGAGCCGTGCCGCGACCAGCCTGTCTATAGCAGAGGCACCGCGGCCCAGAGGCCTCAATCTGGCAGCAACCGGTCTCGTCAGACTTCATAAATCTCGAATCTCGCTAGCGCTAAGGGACCCTAAGCACCAATTACAATTTGTGCCTAAGTCGCACGGTCTTAGATGCTTGCCGCTGACGCCAGGTAACGGGAGGCCTGAAATCGAACCTCGATGGATCACGAACCGACAAGGCGGTCCGCGGAAGACCAGGAACCCCTTAAAGTGCCTTCTCGGCCGTCCCGCAGCAAGCCCCCAAGGTCTAGCAGAGTCTTTGGCCAGAAGCAAGTCCAGGGCAACTTCAACCGTCAAATCTCCATCTTATAGGCACGGAGACCGGCAGAGCGAACTGGTCGAGCGATCTGCGGGGAAAGTCATCCACTTTTCCGCGAAATCGTCTATGATTCCAGGTGGGTCGAAGTTCGAAAGGGAGGCCAGTATGAAGCGCTGGTTCCGTACCATCTTAATTGCGCTTGTGTGCACGGTTGCCATGAGCGCCACGATTTGGGCTGTCGGCGGCCAGCAGCCTGCTGGTGCATCGAACCCCACCCCTGCGACCAACCCTGCCCCAGCACCTGACGGATCGACCTCGACCCCATCGTCGAGTACCAGTGCTCCCCCTGCGACGCCTACAGGCCCCACGACGACACAGGGATACATCCCTCCTCCGGCCAACGCTCCGCCTGTGGTGCCTGCCGGTAGTGCGCTTTACGTGCGGCTGACCACTACCCTTACAGACAAAACGAACAAGACGGGCGACCCCTTCACCGGCGAAGTCACCAAGCCGATCACGGCTAATGGGGTCGAGATTATTCCGGCGGGAAGCATGGTAGACGGTCATGTGGCTTTCATAAAACCCTCCGGGCGCATCACGGGCAAGGCCGAAATGCGCTTGGTTCTCGACAGCATCATTACCCCCGAGGATGTGAAGTATCGCCTGGCTGCTGGCCTCGAGGAAGCCAAAGGCGGGGCTTGCGCCGGCATGAAGAACGACGACGAAGGCACAATCCAGGGATGTGGCAAGAGCAAGAAGGACGCCATGAAGGACGCCGGGATTGCCGGCGCCGTGGGGGCGGGAGCCGGTGCCACCGTGGGCTTAGGCCATGAGATCGATTGCGCCTACTACGGGAATTGCGGTGGTCCTGGTATGGGTACGGATATCGGCTATGGCGCCGCCATCGGTGCCAGTACAGCGCTGATCTACCACTTCTTCAAACACGAAAAACACATCATCCTGGTTGAAGGCACTGCCCTCACCTTTGTCGTGAGCCGCACCTCGAGTGCCGACGCTCAGCCCGTCTCGCAGGCGGCCGCGAAGGAGTAGGCGGTCTGCAGCAACCTAAGGCGAGAGGCTTCCCGCAAGGTACTGTCACCTGCCCGTACGAGTTCCATTCTGGTAGTCAGTTTCATCGGTTAATCAACTTCGTCCCGGAACCGGTGCGCCCTGCGGCAGAAGATTCTTCCGGCTCAGTTCCACCCAGAAGTCCGGAGGAATCTCGAAGCTCATCAGGCGGAAATTTTCCTCGATCTCCGCTACGGATCGGGATCCAGGGATAATCGAAGCGACTGCCGGATGCGCGAAAGGGAACTGCAGCGCAGCGGCCCTGAGTGGGACTTCGTGCTCCGCGCAGACAGTCTCGATCTGGCGGACTCGCTCGAGAATATCAGGAGGGGCCGGGGAGTAGTTGAACAAAGCGTCAGACCGGGCTCCAGTAGCGAGAATTCCGCTGTTGAAGGGCGCACCGATGATGATGCTGATCTTCTTTTGGAGGCATAGCGAAAGCAGATCCTCCATTCCGGTATATTCTAGAAGCGTGTAGCGACTGGCGATCAAGAAGCAGTCAAAATCAGCCTCGCGCGCGAATCGTGCGGGCATCTCACCCTGATTCATGCCTGCGCTGATGGCCCGGATCTTCCCTTGCTCGCGCAGTTTGGCCAGGGCCGGATAGGCGCCTTCGATGGCATCTTCGTAATGATCGTCAGCGTCATGGATGTGGGCGATATCGATCCGGTCGAGCCCAAGGCGTTCGAGACTCTCCTGGAACGAACGCATTACCCCGGCGTAACTGAAATCGAAAACAGGGCGGTACTGGAGCGGATTCTCATAACCGCAATAGGGTTCGGCGCCCTCGACGGGATCGACTGGCAATAGCACACGCCCCACTTTTGTCGCCAGGACGAAGGCTTCCCGCTGCCGCCCGGAAAGCGCCCTGCCCATGCGGATCTCGCTTTTGCCGCAGCCATACAGTGGAGCCGTGTCGAGCAGGTTTACCCCGAGCGCGAGCGCCCGATGAATGGTGGCAATTGCCTGCCCTTCAGGTACGTCCCTATAGTAGCCCGCCAACGGGCCGCCACCTAGGCCTAAGCGGCTTACGGCCAGAGTGGTTTTGCCGAGCGGGACTTTTTCGCTTGGATCCATGTTCGTGGCGCTTCCATTCAGTTCGTTACGGGCTCTCTGGTTGTTACAGCGTGGCTGGGGGAAAGCGCCTGGCGACGTTCTTTAACTGCCGCCGACAGGGTATCCCAGCCCTTCACGAACATCTCGCGGAAGTACTGAAGCGGTCCAAACGGTTCGAACTCTTCCACCGTAAGCCCGTCATCGAGATAGGCTTTGCGAAAATCAGGGAGCTTGCTCACTAACTCAGCAATTACGACCGCGGGGACAGGAGTATCCATGCGAGCTTCGATTGGCGGATTGGCTTCGATCAATTCGAGCGCGGTATTCCAGTTGATGGTGATGTGTACGGCCCCGCCAACCATTTCCGTGAAATGGTGAATCCCGCGCGCACCCCCGCCGAGCATGATGACGGGATAGCCGCGCTCTTGGAAGAGGCGATACTGCTTGCGTGCCACGGCACATCCGGCCTGATGAAGCACGGCGTCTGAGATGTCGATGCCCTCGCGTCGCACATAATTTGCCAGGTACTCATCGAAAATCCCCGAAATGTGAGTCACGTAAAAAGGCGGCCGGCATCCTGTCTTTTGGGAAGCCCGGCGATACAGCTCACAAGTCTCGACCGCCTGCTTAATCGCGAATACCTCGGTGGCAATAATCGGCATGTTCTCGGCAATTAAGATTTCGAATGCTTTCAGGCCGGCTTCACTACAGGGAATCTTGGTGATGAAGTTCTTTTCCAGCTTGCGAAACCGCAGGGCTTCTTCCACGATGAAATCCGGGTCATGGTCACCGTGGGGATCGCCTTGGATGGAGACGAGTCCCTCCAGTCCTGGCTTGCGCTCGTAAAGGGGCAGGAACTTCTCCATGACGCGCTCGGTGAGTCGCTGCATGACGCGTTCGGTGGCTGCCCGATCGTCTGCAACCTGCCGGACCACGCTGTCGATCTCGCTCTGGGCGTATGCCGACTCTGACTTCTCCCTAAGCATGCGGGCGCAGAAGGTCGGGTTGGTTGTGCACGCTATAGCGCCGGCGGCGATCGCCTGATCCGCCTCGGCTAAGGTCGGGTTGTTTATCCAGAGCCGCGTCGGTGTTTCTCTCGTGACGCGCTCGAAATATCCGTCTTTCATTGCGATTGCTCCTCTCCACCGGGATCCGGCCCTATCTTTGGGTAACCGGCAGCTTCCCTTGAGTGCGCCGCCTCGTCACGGCGATGCGTGCTTTGTGGACAAGCAATTTGCTCCAGACTGAGCATGGACTCGAACCCCTTCTGGACTATCTGCGCAGGATCGGCGGTGCTCAGGTTTTTATTCCAAATCTCGAGGGAGAACGCACCTTGATAGTTCAGCTTTCGTAGCGCCCGGAAAAGCGGCTCATAGCGTAGAGTTCCCTCACCAGGAAACGTTCGATAGTCATGATGTACCCGGAGTTGCTCCGGGGGAACGTCCATGGCGTCCGAGAGGTGAACCAGGAATACCTTCTCGCCGCAGCTCCCGGCTAAGTCGGTAATCAGCGAACCGCCGAGCGAAAAGTGAAACCAATCCAGCGTCAGGCCTCCGTTCTCGCAGTCAGCGGCAGATACAATTCTCCACGAGGTGGCGAGATCTCTCACCTCGGCAGCCGTGAACGGGAATTCGAGCGCAATACGAACCTCATGCTCGGCTGCTGCCTCGCAGACAGCCCTAAAACGGGCAGGGGCGCCGTCGAATGATCCCCGGCTGAGGGCTGGAACCACAACCACGATATCGCAACCAAGCCCACGCGATATCTGACAGATATGATGGGTTCTGGCCAAAACGCGCGGAAAGTCAGCCTCTTTCGCCTCCTGCCAGCCACCGAGGAAGCACAGTTCCACCAGCTTCAATCCGCCCTGGTCGAGCCAGCCTGAGATGTCATGCAGCGAATTTCCTTCGCGGACGGCGGCGTCAATATCTTCAAGCCACAGTCCGATTTGGCAAAAGCCTGCGGCGGCGGCGAGCTGAATCTGCCGCTGAACTGGTATGTTCTTAATCGTTGCGGTATTAAGACAGAACCGTTTCCGTATTGAACTCCACGCTCGCTCTTGCAAGGCTTGACACCGCCTGAGGAATGACTTGAAAAACGGTCGAGCAACGCGAAAAAAACGATTCGATTTCCAGGGCCTTCGTGTGTCTGTTTTCTACACACTGTCGGACATCATACAGTACTGGGCCCTGCCGTTTCAACCGGGGCCGGGCATCGCGTTTTCGTAGTGCTCTGGAATCGCTCCCAGAAGACGGGCTAACGATGTTAGAAGTAACTGGCGGTAAACGGGCACTTTTTAGGTAGTTTCTGACCCCCGACATCGAGACGATTGAGACCGCGGAGTCCGTGAAGACCGTTGAAGGCCGTGCCGCAAGCTTGACATCGCTTTTTCCCCGTGATATACGACGTCGGACATCCCAAGTGAGGGGTGGACTTGGCGGGCGGCGGTGCGCCGCCCGCCAAAAAAAATGGGAAAGAAGAGACCGGCCGAATCATGAGTGCTCAGGACGCCTGTTTCACCGAAAAACGAATTATTCTCGGTATCTGGCAGCAGTTTCCCATCCCCAGGATGTCACGCTACTTGGCCCAGTCCGGGTGGGAGTGGATTATCCTGGATTTGCAACACGGGCCTATGAACTTCGAAACCCTGTACGAATGCATCCACACCATTCGGGCTGAAGGAGCCAAGGCCTTCGTCAGGGTTCCGATCGGAGCGTATAGTGACGTGCAGCGGTGCCTCGATCTGGGCGCACATGGAATCGTCCTTCCCATGGTCAACTCTCCCGGGGAAGCGCAGCAGGCTGCCTACGCGGCAAAATATCCGCCGCTCGGGGGCAGATCCAAAGGGGGAGATGCCCAGTATCACTACGGGGAGGACTACCCGGAAAGAGCCAATCGCGAAACCACTTTGCTCGTTCAAGTCGAGCATATCAACGCTGTGAGAGCGGTTGAAGATATTCTGGCGGTGGATGGCGTGGACGGCTGTTTTGTCGGTCCAACGGATCTCGCGCTCTCGATGGGTTTGCCACGCACCAACTTTGAGAATGTGCCGGAGCACAGGGAGGCGATCCGGCGAACGGTTGCGGCATGCAGGGCTGTGGGGAAGATGGCCGCCTGCAACACATATTCGCCCTCCGAGGCCCGGGAAAAGGCCAGGCAGGGATACGAGTGTATCACCATGGAATCCGACGTCGACCTGCTAGTCGGGGCTTCACGGCGACTTCTCTCGAGCCTTCGATGCCAGATGGAAGGAGTTCCCGCCACGCTTGCAGCGGATCAGCGCTAACGCGGAAGACTCAATGAAGTAGTTCACTTCTTCAGGCGTTCTGCCAGGAGGTAGAGATGATCAGGAAACCTAAACTTGGAATCTTGGGGTTTTCGGACGGCGAACCGGAGGTCCATGAGCAGCTCAAGGGGTTCGTGCAGAGCACCCTGAACGGGATCGCCGATGCCCTTGAGAAGAGCGGTGAGGTTGACATTGTCAGAGGCGACCGACTGGTGAATTCGGTCGAGTTGGCTAAAGAGGAATCACTGAAGATGGTGGCCGCGAAAGTAGACGGCACCGTTTTTTCATATGGCGTTTTCAGTTTCCCTAACTTCTCCGCCATTGCCGCCAAGAACGGCAAGGGTCCCTTTCTTCTGGCTGCCAACCTGCTACCCGACTGGCCCGGGATGGTTGCCATGCTGGCCTCCGGTGGCGCGCTGCATCACTTGGGCATCGAGCATTTCAGAGTTGCCGGGGACGTGAACCGCAAGGAGATCCTGGACAAGTATCTGACATTCTCCCGCTGCGCCCGGGTCGTGAGCAGCCTGAATGGGCAGAAATACGGCATGATCGGCGGACGCAGCCTGGGAATGTATAGCGCTGTGGTCAGCATGCAGGACTGGCAACAGAAATTCGGAGTGGATGTCGATCATCTTGACCAGTCGGAGATCGTCAGAATCGCCGAAACTATCCCCGAAGAGCAAGTGGAAAAGGCCTTCAAATGGCTGAACGAAAACATCGGCGAAATCAAATACGATGACCAGCAGTTGACAGTCGAGAAGCTCAAGACACAGATCCGCCACTATGAAGCAACGCGTCAGATCATCGAGACGAACAAGTTCGACTTCGTGGGTGTGAAGTGCCACTACGAGATGAGCCGCCATTACTGCACGCAGTGCCTAGGCGCGGCATTCTTCAACGATCCCTACGACTGGAATGGGCCGAAAGAAACCACGGTGTTCTCCTGCGAGGCGGACGGGGATGCCGGATTGACCATGCAGATTCTGAAGCTGCTCACCGGCGATCCGGTAATCTTCATGGATGTGCGGCACTACGATCCGGACTATGACGTTATGGTGTTCTGCAACTGCGGATCGCAATCAACCTGGTACGCCGCCAAGTCGGACGATCCCAAGGAGAATCTGAAGCACGTTACCATGTTTCCCGCTCTTAAGATCTACTCGGGCGGCGGAGCTCACGTCAACTGTATGACCAAGGCTGGTACAGCCACCATCGCCAGACTCAATCGCACCAAGGGCCGCTATCGCATGACGATTATCCCGGCCGAGTTTGTGGAGCTCCCGCGTGAGAAGATGAAAGAAACGACGGAGGAATGGCCGCACGTCTTTGCCAAGCTCCCCTTTGACCACAACATCTTTCTCGACCGGTTCGATGCTAACCACTGTCACGCTGTCTATGGCGATCATGTGGAGGAGCTTAAGATGATCTGCAAGATGCCTCGAGGTCGACGTGGAGCTGCTGGCGTGATGACCGGCGGTTGACCCTCGACGGACGAACCGGCCTTGCCCCTCCTCAGCCAGGGAGGGGAATTTGGGTCCGGAGCGATTTAAGCAGAGGGGAGAAGGGAATTGCGAGACATGAGGATAGCCATTGGCTGCGATCATTTGGGGTTGCCGCTGAAAGAGGAGATCGTCAAGTTGCTGAAAGAGCGCAAGATTTACTTTGAGGATTACGGTGTCCATTCACCGGACAAAGTCGACTATCCCGATATCGCGGAGAAGGTCGCCGGGGCCGTACAGCGGGGTGTGTCGGATCGAGGGATTCTCGTTTGTGGGACCGGCATCGGGATGGCCATTGCGGCCAACAAAGTGCCGGGAGTTCGCGCGGCCGTGGTTCACGATCCATACTCAGCGGAGCGGTCTCGCAAGAGCAATGATGCTCAGATTCTGGCCATGGGATCGCTGGTGATCGGCCCGCAAGTGGCGCGCTCCCTGGTGTCAATCTGGCTGGATTCCGAGTTTCAGGGTGGGGACTCTACCCGGAAAGTGGAGAAGATCGAGCAGCTCGAGAAGAAATTCAGATAGGGAGATATCCTCTTGAAAAAGCTGATCAACGACCCCTACCGGGTAACTATCGAGGCTATCGAAGGCTACGTGGCCGCTTTTCCCAAACAAGTCCGGCAGATTAAGGATATGCCCGTTGTGGTACGGGCTGACGCTCCGGTTCAGGGCAAGGTGGGCGTGGTGATCGGCGGGGGAAGCGGCCACGAGCCTCTGTTCATGGGTTACCTGGGGAAAGGGCTGGCTGACGGGTGCCCGGTCGGCAACATCTTCACTTCGCCCTCACCTGAGGTTGTTCTGGCAGCGACACGGGCTGTTTCCGGCGGGGCAGGCGTGATCTACCTTTTTGGAAACTACTCGGGCGACGTGATGAACTTCGGGATGGCGGAGGAGACGGCGGAAGAGGAAGGCATTAACGTCGAAACAGTCCTGGTGACTGACGATGTCGCCTCCGCGCCTCGCGACGAGGTCGATCGCCGCCGGGGGATTGCGGGCGACTTCTTTGCTTTTAAGATAGCCGGCGCTTGTGCCGACGCGGGCGGGACACTTGAGGACGTGGTAGCTGCTGCGCGCAAAGCAAATGACAATATCCGCACGATGGGTGTGGCGCTTAGCTCCTGCATTATCCCCGCATCCGGAAAGCCGATTTTCCAGCTGGGGGCGGATGAGATTGAGTTGGGGTTGGGCATTCACGGGGAACCCGGTGAACTGAGGCAAAAGGCGGAGCCGGCTGACCGGATCGTGGACAAAATCATGCCCAGGATTCTGCAGGATCTGCCCTACCAGGCCGGTGATGAAGTAGCCGTCATGGTCAACGGACTGGGCTCGACTCCGCTTTGCGAGCTTTACATTATTTACCGGCGGGCCGCCCGGATTCTTGGCGATGCCGGCATCAGGATCCATCGTTCCTATGTGGGCGAGTACAGTACCTCGTTGGAAATGGCGGGATGTTCCGTGACCTTGATGCGCCTGGACGACGAGTTGCGAGCTTGGCTGGACCGCCCGGCGCTTTGTCCTTGTTTTGTGGAGGCTTCGTAGCCATGGCCAATCGTTCTCTCAGCGCGAGCGACTGGATTGGGATCTTCGGGAAAATATATGACGCTATCGAATCCGCCAAGGACCGTTTGAACGAGCTGGACGGCGCCATCGGAGACGGAGACCACGGTGTGACCATGTCGATCGGAATGCGCGCGGTCAAGGAGGCGTTGGACCGCATGGATGAGCATGCCACGCTGGATCAAGTCTTCAAAACCGCCGGGCAATCGTTCTTGACGGCCGCGGGCGGAGCTATTGGCCCGTTGATTGGATCGATGTGGACAGACACCGCAAAGCTGCTTGCTGGACGAACGGAATTTGGAGCGTTGGAGTGCAGGCAAATGCTGGAGGCCATGCAGGCGGCCGTAGTCCGGCGAGGCAAAGCGAAGATCGGTGACAAGACATTGCTGGACGCGCTCTCGACCGCAGTTGCGGCGGCGATGCAGGTCAAGGGCGATGACTTGGCCGCGATTCTTGGGGCGGCTGCCGATGGGGCCAACGCGGGCGCGGAAAGCACCACCCAAATGATTTCGCGCCTTGGCCGTTCGAGCCGCTTAGGTAATCGGACCTTGGGGCACCAGGACGCCGGCGCGACTTCTCTGGCTCTTATGTTTCGAACCATGAGTGACGCTGTCCAAAACGCATAACCGCCTCGAAGAAGTTTGGCCTCTGCTGCCACTCGATCTAGGTCGGAGCGCCACGCCGATAGAAAGCCTGCCTGCCGTTTTCCGGCCTTACGATCCGCCGGTATTGAACCTCGGGAGGAGGGTCTCGCAATGAGTCCACGAAGAATCATCGATCTCACTTATGACCTGAACCCAGACACGCCGGTGTATCCGGATTATCCCGGAGTGGATATCTCGATACTGGAAACCGTCGACGATGTCAAACCTGATCGTCGCGCTCTTAACAGCAGCCGGATCGCCGTCGGTATGCACAGCGGAACCCACATGGATGCGCCGTTTCACTTCTACGCGAAGGGTCGCACCGTCGATCAAATCCCACTGACGAGCCTAATGGGGTCTGCTCTGCTTGTGGACCTCCGCCGAAGTGTCAGGAAGGGTGTGATCGAAAGAGAACACCTGCTGGCATATCGCACCAAGCTCAAGCGAACCCGAAAGCTGGTAATTAACACAGGCTGGGCCAAGGCTTGGGGTAGTCCTTCGTATTTCAGCGATCACCCCGTGATGGCCGCCGAGGCGGCGCAGTTTCTGGTTGACCTGGGGGTCGAGTTGGTGGGAATGGACGTTCCATCCCCTGACCGGCCCCCCTTTCCGGCTCACCTGCCGTTGCTTGGCAATGGCGTGATTATTGTAGAGAACCTGAGGAATCTGGGCGCCATCAAGCGCGACACCTTCGAACTGCTGGTGCTTCCCTTGCGAATAACCGCCCGCGAGGCCTCACCGGTCCGGGCCGTCGCCATGGTCTAAATCACAGGAGAAACTATGCCGATCTTTTCTGCCGCTCAACTGAGGAAAGTCGCGGCTGACACATTGCACGCCGCTGGAGCAATCGCCGCGGAAGCGCAAGTCGTAGCGGACGCTCTGGTCGAGGCTAACCTCGAAGGGCACGATTCACATGGTGTGGTGCGGGTACCCGAGTATGTGACCTGGATGGAAGAAGGGCGAATTAACCACGGCGCCAAAATGGAAATTCAAAAAGAAACGGCGGCGTTCGCGGTGATCGACGGAAACTGGGGCTGGGGTCAGGTCATCGGGAAACAGGCTATGGAAGTGGCCATCCAGAAGGCTTCTGACATCGGCACTGGTGTTGTTTCCGTTCACAACTGTAACCATCTGGGTCGAGTAGGGGACTACCCTACTATGGCTGCGAAGAAGGAGATGGCGGCTATTCTGTTTGTAAACACTCATGGCGGCGGCAAATTGGTCGCTCCTTGGGGTGGCCGTGAACGGAGGCTTTCGGCCAATCCGATCGCAGCGGCCATCCCACGCTCCACGGGAGAGCCTTTCGTGCTCGATATTTCCACCTGTGCAATCGCCGGTGGGAAGCTCCACATCATGAGGAATGCCGGCAAGCCGGTTCCTCCCAATTGCATCATCGATGCTGCCGGCCGCCCCACGGTTGACGCCGCCGCCTATTTCGGACCTCCTGAAGGCGCTCTGCTTCCCATGGCGGGGCACAAGGGGTTCGGCCTCGCCTTGATGTGCGACATGCTGGCTGGCGCCTTGTCGGGAGCGGGATGCAGCCGTCCTACTACGACCCGGGTGGGTAATGCATTCTTCGCGGTAGTCATCAACCTCTCACTCTTCCGTGACCGTGGGAACTTCGATGCCGATGTTGATCAGCTTACGGATTACATGAAGAGTTGCCCTCTAGCGCCAGGCTTCGACGAGGTCCTGATACCCGGCGAGCCTGAACGGCGCACGCGCCGCGTCCGCGAAAAGGAAGGGATTCCTGTTGACGAGGGAACTTGGACAGAGGTTGTGGGGACAGCAAATAAGTACAAAGTTCCACTGCCGGCTCGGATGGGGTAACTGCAGAGTCCCGTTGCTGCCACCCTCCTTTTCGCCAGGGTCGCAGGGAAACTCGTTTTATGTTGAAGGCCACGTGGTAAAGAGGGTGAGGCAATGGGAAGCATCGAACATTCGGCTGACGGTACCACGCGGCGCTCGTTTTTGCGTTCGGTGAGCGCCGGTTCGAGCGCGGCTTGGGTCTTGGCGCATGCTTCTGCGCATGCCAGTGAACCTGATTTCCCCGTACTCGATAAGCTTCGCGCCGAACACAACCAGAGCGGTATCATCCCGCCCGACCGGACCTACCGCATGATGGAGTGGGAATTTCACACTCCGCCCGAGGCAAACTTTGACATTGATGTCGAGCGTGCCATCAAGGTCTCGCGCGATGCCGGAGCGGAGAGCTTGTTGTTCTATACCCAGGATTGCTGGGGATACTCCTTCTATCCCAGTGACGTGGCTGTACGCCATCCTCGTCTGACGTACGATCTGTTTGGCAAGGAAGTCGATATGGCGCACAAGAATGGGATGTCGGTTGTCGCCTATTACTGCCTCCAGTTCAACAACCAGATTGTGTTGAACCATCCTGGTTGGGGTTGGATCAATGACAAAGCTGAGCAGCAGCGGGCACGTTGGTACATCACCTGTATGGACAGTCCCTACCGGCAGTACGTGTTGGGAATGATGAAAGAAATATTCTCGCGGTACCAGATCGACCAGTTATTCCTGGATGTCTTCGGGGTGCAGTTCTGGTTTTACCACTCCGACGGCAAGGATCCGTTCTGCTTCTGCAAATTTACCGAGGAGGCGTGGAGCAAAGACAATCCCGGCGACGCCTATCGCGATGGCTTCAAGACGCGTGAGGGTTGGGATCGACGCTATGCCTGGCACCAGAAGCGCTCGATGAATGAGTTGCTCGACTCGATTATGGCGATCGTTCGTGAGCACAGTCCGAAGACATTGCTGTCTCTGAACGGCGGCCCCGAGCAGTTTCCCAACGACATCATGCAGAAGGTCGATTTTATCTATAACGAGCCGTTGACCACCACTACCGGTATTTCTCTGGGAGCGATGCTCGCCCGCGGATGGGGACGGCCGCATTATCAAGCTGGCGTTTTTACTCAATTCGGTTACGTCGATACTTATCCCGGATCTGTGGCACGTATTCAAGCCGATGCACTTGTGGTTCAGAACGCGAGGACTTTTTTTGTTGGCAACGCCGGCGTCCTCGGTGGTCTGGAGGGTCACGGCTACAGTGCGCGCTGGTTCGAGGTGGCCAAAGAGACCTGGCAGGATGTGCGGCACGTGGATTGTCTGCTGCAGCAGGTGGAACCTCTTTACTGTAGCGCTGCGCTTTATAGTGAGGCCACCCGCGGAGAACTCGATGCTCAGAAGCGGCCGGTTGATTTTCGACATTCCACGATGGGTGCGCTCGAGAACCTGGTCTACTCCGGCCGGCCGGTCGAAAGCATACCCGAATTCCGCTTAAGTTCTGACTTACTTAGGAGTATCGAGACGCTTGTGTTGCCCGAGACGGAAGTGCTGTCGGACTCGCACGTCGCCTTAATTCGTGAGTGGGTTGGGGACGGCGGCACCCTGGTGGCAAGCCACCGTTGCGGTCTACTTGACGAGCGGCACCAGGAGAGGCCTGACTTTCCCCTGGCCGATGTGTTCGGAGTCCACTTGGCCGGTGAAGAAAAAAAGTACGCTTATGATAGCGACGGCAAATTGAAGGCGGACTTCGTCTCCACCTATTTGGAGTCATCGGGTCATCCTCTGGCTCGTCCGCTGGTCCAAGGTACGGTAGGTCTGCCCGGTTCCTTCTTGTACTTGAAGCCGACCACTGCAGTGGAAGTGATGCATTATCGACTTCCTTTCATGGTGGAAGATCTGCCAAAGAACAAATGGTTTAACTGGGGCGCGCCCCCGCCCGGGAGTGAGACTGCCGGAACCGCTGTTGCCTACAATAAGTTCGGAAAAGGGCAAGCCGTATATATCGGAGTGCCGGTTTTTCGGGCGATGAGTATGCAGTCCGGATGGGGAGTCTCAGACCGTCCGTTCTGGATTCGGGCGTGGATTCCTGAACTGATGCGCCAACTGGTGCCGGATCCCATTGTGGAAATCAGGCCCACGCCATTCACCGAGTATCTGCACGGTAGCCTATTCTACGACAAGAGCAGGCAATTCATCCTGGTCCAGGTTCTCAACACGGTTGAATTGATGGCCAAGGGTAAGTTCCAGGCGCCGGTAAGGGTGGAGATCCGGATTAATCAAAGCAAGCTGAAGATCACCGCGGCCAAGGCAGTCTGGCCGAACGCTGAGAACCTGGCCGTTCACACTGAAGGCGGAAGAACTGTCGTGATGTTACCCAAAGTGGAGAGATACGCGGCGCTCTATCTTCGATTGGCGTGAGAGTCCACTCAGAGAGTAGGAAATTTCGATGAGCCCACACAGGCAGGGTACGTTCGTCCAAGGTCGCCGAGGGTTCCTTCAGACACTCGGGGCAGTCGCCGCGGGGGAGCGAATCCTCTCGTCCCAAACGGCCGATAGCGAGAAGCCCGAGGCGTTTCCTCGTCTCGAGTCTCTTCAGGCTGAGCACAAGCGCAAAGGCGTTATTTCTCCGGCAAAAACCTACCGCATGATGGAGTGGTCGCTGCATTTTCCTCCCCAGGGAAAATTCGAATTCAACCTGGAGGAGGCAATGAAACGCACTCGTGATACGGGAACGGAATCGGTGCTTTTCTATGCCCAGGATCACTGGGGCTATTCGTTGTATCCGAGCGACGTTGGCGTCAGGCATCCCAACCTGACCTACGACTTCTTTGGCAAACAGGTAAGCCTGGCCAAACAGTACGGCATGTCAGCCGTAGCCTATTACAGCCTGCAGTTCAATAATCAACTCGTGCTCAGCCATCCCGACTACGGCGTGGTTAACGAGAAGGGCGAACAGTACCGTCTGCGCTGGAA
The DNA here is from genome assembly GCA_963803295.1 of uncultured Acidobacteriota bacterium. Classification (GTDB taxonomy): domain Bacteria; phylum Acidobacteriota; class Terriglobia; order UBA7540; family UBA7540; genus CAWDMC01. The sequence continues at coordinate 469,629 of CAWDMC010000002.1, forward strand.
CGTCGCTTGTCTGGATGGTCCCTATCGACAGTATGTCCTGGGCATGATGGATGAGATTTTCTCCCGCTATGAGGTAGATGAGCTGTTTCTCGACATCTTTGGCATACAATTTGTTCTGTATCACGCCGAGGGCCGGGACCCTTTCTGTTTCTGCAAATACACGGAAGAGGCTTGGAACAGGGAACATCCTGGAGATGCTTACCGTGAAGGATTCACGAGCCCGGGAAGGCTGGGAAGCGCGGTATGAATGGCACCAAAGAAGGTCGATGGTTGAGATTCTGGATGAGATCATCGCCATCGCCAGGAAGCATCGTCCTGGCATTGCCGTGTCTCTCAATGGCGGGCCGGAATCCTTCCCCGGCAATCTCCTCGAAAAAGTGGACTTCATTTACGCCGAGCCGCTGCCGTGCGACTCCGGCATCTCGCTCGGCTCGATCATGATGCGTGGTTGGGGCCGGCCAGATTACCAGGCTGGGATCTTCACCTGGGCGCCTTACCTCGATTCTGTTCCGAAGACTCCGTTACGGGTTCAGACGGATTCGCTCATCCTGCAGAACTCGAGAGTCTTTTTTGTCGGTGAAACTCCCCTGGTAGCACATATCGACGGCAAAGGCTTTGCCACGCGTTGGTTCGATCGCGCGCAGGAAGCTTTCGCTGATGTCCGGAACGTGGACTGCTTGCTGGATGGAATCCAACCAGTCTCGAGCGCCGCGATGTTCTACAGCGAGTTGACTCGGAAGGAGACTGACGCGCGCAAGCGCCCCCTTGATTTCCGTCGCTCAACCACCGGAGCCCTTGAACTGATGACGTATTCCGGGCGGCCGGTTGAGAGCATCCCGGAATTTCGTCTGAAACCCCAGTTGCTTGCTCAATTCGATACCCTGGTGATGCCGGAAGTTGAGGTGCTGGCTGACGGCGACGCAGAGACAATTCGCGATTGGGTGAGGAATGGAGGCACCCTGATCGCAAGTCACACGTGTGGCTTGGTCGATGAAAAGGGAAATGCCAGGGCCAACTTCCCGCTGGCCGATGTCCTGGGCGTCGACTTTGTGTCAGAGGAGCGGAAATACGCTTACTTTGACGATGGCAAGACGCGGCCGGTGGCGGTGAGCACTTACCTGGAACCTGCCGGTCATCCGCTCGCCCGCATGTTCGGCGCGACCACGCTGGGCTTGCCAGGCAGCTTTTGCCGAACCAAATGCACGAGTGCCGTAGAGGTCATGCGTTTTCGTCTTCCCTTCATGGTGGAGGATATCGGCAAGTTCCAGTGGTACAACTGGGGTGCACCGCCACCAGGCGCGGATCTAGCTGGTACCGCGGTCTCGCACAATAAGTTCGGAAGGGGACAGGCGCTCTATATTGGAGCCCCGGTTTTTTGGGCCCTGAAAGATAAGATCTTCTGGATTCGCGATTGGGTGCCCCGGCTGATGAGAGACCTGGTTCCCAATCCGGTCTGCGAGTTGCAATCGCAACCTTCATCGATCCATGTTCATGGGACGTTCTTTCATGACCAAAGCAAGCGGTACGTTCTGGTGCAGGTACTCAATACGATCGAACTTGCCAGTCAGGGAGAATCTTATCCTGCAACGAAGCTTCAGATCGTGATCAATAACGCTAAGCTTCACGTTTCCGGGGCGCGAGTGCTCTGGCCGAAGGAACAGGATCTTTCTCTACTGAGCAGGAGTGGGAACACTCGAATCGCCTTGCCGGCACTCGAACGCTACATGGCACTGTATCTGAAGCTTGCCTGAGATTTTCTTGTCATTGCGCATTTTACAGCCACGATGACGGGGATGGAGATAATCGATGGACAGAAGAACTTTCAACAAGCTCATCGCCCTCAGTGGAATTGAAGTGGGAGTAGCTGGGGAAGGAACTACTACAGCGGCACATCCGTCACCCTCTGCGCCCGGCAGTACACCTAAATGGCCCGACAGGACCTACCGGCGTTTTTCAATCGATACCCACGTGCCGGATTGGGACCCTCAGCTTCTGGGGCACTTCGACGCTGTGAAGTATGTCGATAACATCGCGAGAGCCGGCTTTCAATCCATGATGCAGTACACGAACTCGCACGTCGGCCTCTGCCTGTGGCGGACCAAGATTGGACAGATGCATGCCAACATGAAAGGCCGCGACTTTTTTGGGGAAGTCGTCGAACAGTGCCGCCGCCGCGAGGTCCATCCTCTGGCCTACTTCAGCGTCGTCTTTGACAACTGGAATTTTGAGCATCATCCCGACTGGCGGATCCTGGGAGCCGAGGGCAACAATGCGCGCCTACAGGGGCGCTATGGTGTAGTGTGTCCTAACTCACCTTACCGGGATTATGTGTTGGGTTGTGCGCGCGAGATCGTTGGCAATTATGACATTGAAGGCATCTTCTTCGACATGACCTTTTGGCCCGACGTGTGTTATTGCCCGCACTGTGACAAGCGCTTCATGGACGAGCATCACGCTGAACTTCCACGCGTAGTGGATTGGGACGATCCCACCTGGAGAGCATTCCAGAAGGCAAGACAGGGCTGGTTGCTGGAATTTGCCACCGCAGTAACTAGTGCGGTAAAGAACGTGCGTCCAATCACGGTGAATCACCAGTACTCCACAATTTTCCATAACTGGATGCTCGGGGTTCCGCTCGAACTGACAGAGGCTTGTGACTATGTGGGAGGAGATTTCTACGGCGGGCCAGCGCAGCAGTCCCTGGTGTGTAAAGCGTACTACGGGCTCACTCGCAATCGGCCGTTTGAGTTTCACACTTCGCGAACTCACGATCCCACGGATCACGTAATGATGAAGCCGGCTGACGAGCTTCGGACGGAGTCTTTTGTTGCGACGCTTCACTCTGCTGGCTTGCTGCTGGTTGACTATATCAATGCCGACGGAACTCTAAATCCCCAAGTGTATGACGCCTTTAAGGTGCTTAACGAACGCCGCGGTGTCTACGAACCGTATCTGGGTGGAAAGCTGCTCGCCGACGTTGCCATCTACTATGACAAGAACTCCATGTACAACCCGGATGAGAACGGAGTGTACATCACAAAACTCCAAGCCGTTGATACCTGCCCTCACCGCGAGGCGGTGATCGGCGCCGCTCGTGTGCTCCGCGAAGGGCACATTCCGTTTGGGGTTGTGACCAATGCGAATCTTGACCAGCTGCAGAACTACCGTGCGGTGATTCTGCCCAACGTGCTAGAGATGACCCCGGAACAAGCGAACGAGTTCCGAGAGTTTGTCGATCGAGGAGGTATTCTCTACGCAAGCGGACCAAGCTCACTGGACCGGCACCACGAAGGCGGATCGAAGTACTTGCTCGAAGACGTTTTCGGCGTCACGTACAAGGGTACGACCGGGTCAAAGAGGATTACCTATTTGACGCCAAGGGACCAGCAGGTGAGCAAGGCGGTCTGGCCTCAGGATTACGTCAGCTTTCCTGGGCTGATGACGAAAGCGGAGGCGATGCCGGGCTGCGACGTGCTGGCCACCATCACGCTGCCTTTTGTGGCGCCGGAATTGGGACATGCTGTCGGCAGTCACTTTGCCGCAATCCACAGCAATCCCCCGGCGCTGGAGCCGGGGACGGATCCAGCCGTAGTGGTGCATTCTTTCGGGCGAGGAAAATCAGTTTGGCTTGCCGGTCCAATGGAAGCGAAAGACGAGGCGGTTAACAAGCAGCTCGTGCTGCACCTGCTGCGGCGGGTGATCCCCTCGCCTTATCGCTTTGAGGTTGATGCTCATCCTTCAGTCGAAATGACTCTTCTGGATCAAGCCGAGTCGCGGCGCTTGCTGGTGGGACTGTTGCATATGCAGGACCAAGTTCCGCCGCTTCCGGTCAAAGCTGTGGTGCGGGTTCAGGTGCCGCAAGGCCGCTCAGCAACCAAGGTAACGCGCGTGCCAGACCAGAGCCCTGTTCGATTCCAAAGGCAGGGACCTTACATCCAGTTCGAGACGGAGCCCTTTGACGTATTCTCGATGGCCCTCGTCGAGTACGAATAACGCAAGGTTCGATGCGGCTCCAACGTAGGACAAACGCCTCGGTCTTGGTGGTGCTTAAGGGCGTTCTCACCCGAGCTCGATCGCGACGATCGCGTGCAGGGCTACTTCAGGCACCAGGACGCGCCACTTGTCTCCCTGTGTCAAGCTTAGAGCTGCCTCTTCCTTTGGCCAGATTAAGCGCGCGGCGCGCGGCCGGAACCGGTCTGAGCGCCCTACGATCTCGATGTGTTGGGCCGCTGTCCCCACCCCGTGTCCTGTCCAGACACCGCTGTTTGCCAGTTGGACCAACAATCTTTTCTCGCCCTGCCTGAAAAACGCACTGTGGACGGCCCGGGATCCTCGAACCTGGATCGGCGGATCAGGCACGAGACGGGCAACCAGCCCCTGAATCCAGGCGCTGATCCAGTACAGGTCGGGTTGGTAGCGCCGGAATAGTGGAACACCAATATAGACAGCTGCTCCCCGACCGTGACGATTAACGGTGGCTGCCATCGGCACTCGTTCGTTTCCCGGCGGGGCGACGTTCCAGCTATGAAACCGATGTTGCTCCAGGTCGGGTACAAGGTAAGGAGGTCGGTAGTCGAGAATGCTCTCGGCGGTCCCCCGCACACGAACAAAGGGACAGTAAGCCGCTGGTAGCCCATCGCCTGCGGTCTTACCCAAAATTCCAACCTCTCCGGAGCCCAGGAAGGATGAGAGTGGGTGGCCGTTGGTCTGAAGGTAAATGCCCGGCCCATTCTTCCCCGCATATGTATTTACCTCTTCGACGTAACTCACTCCGAGCACATCCGACAAGCCAAAGTCCGGGCGCTGGCTGCCTTTCTCGTCGAATAGGCCTGGCTTCCACGTCGCTAGGATCTTACCTCCTCCAAAAACGTAATCGCGGATTGCCTGACATTCGCTATCCGCCAGCGCCTCTGTCTCCGGCAGGACAATAAGGTCAAACTTTGAGAGAAAGTCGGGCCGTAAATCCCACGATGGCAGAATGTCCACAGGATATTGCGTTTGGGTGAGAACCTCCGTCGAGCCCATAAGGCTTGGAACGAACTCTCCACCGGATAAGGACGCATAGAATCTGCGTTGTGCGCGCAGCTCATCGCGCGTAGCCTCACTAAACAAGACGCCTAGACTGGGAATAGCTTCCAGGTCATGAAGATGGGGTTCCGTCTTCATGACATACTCCTGCAGCTTGGAGCACCATTCGAAGAACTGGTCGCGCTGGCGGCCGTCCGGCATATTTTGTTCATCCGTAATAAATCGCGGACGCGTTCCCTGCAGCATGATCGCTGCCGTGCGAAACAGATCGAGCTCGATAGGAGCGGAGGTGTAGCCGGGCCAGAACAGCCCAACCTGTGGACCCGGCATGTTCCAACTCCGGAGCATGATGGAACCAACCGAAAGTCCGCTCGGTGAGGTCATGGGTTCAATGTACAGGCAGGATGTCTTACGAAGGACTTCCGTGGACATATCGAGAGGGTCGCCCTGGTTAAGCCAAATGGGAAGCCCGGGTCTGTGCTTGTGAACTATCTCAAACACTTCGTCCAGATACCGCTCTGAAGAGCCTTGGAGCCACTCCAGATGTTTTCGGTAGCCCAATGGAGTATCGAGGCCTGTCAAAAAAGACTCCGAGCTATCTTTGTGATACTGCGCTTCACACCACTGACAATAGCAGAGTGGGTCCGAGAGCCATCGCGGCCACGGTGAGCCATCGATGAAGAGGCCGTCAAAGTCGTACCCGGCGATCTCATCGTACATACCCAGGGCGTACTCGCGGTAGGGTGAATGGTGGCAACACCAGGCAAATTGGTGCCCGATCCAACTTAGTGAACCGTCCGCATTGCGCCCCATCCACTCAGGATGCTCCAAGGCTGATTGGGTATCGACGTTGCCGCTGTAGTAGGCCACGACCGCCAGACCGTTGCGATGTCCGGTCTCAATCCAACGCGATACGAGATCATAGTCCAGCCCCGGGTGACGTTTTCCCGCCTTGGTGTTGTAGTAGGCATATCCCCAATGGCTCTTGGTTTGGACCACCACGCATTCGGTGTGAGCCTCACGTAGTTTGCGCATGAAGTCGTCGGGATCGAGCCGGTCGAAGCGAGTTGTCGGTCCATTATGAAAGCCACTCTCGACCGTACGCCATGAAGTAATCGGTATACTGGCTCTTTCCGGCGAAGACACCTTTGGCGAGGAATCCATTGAATCCATCGATGTCATAGGAAACGAGCCGGCCAAATCCGGCATACTGGCAAAAGCAATAGCGCCTGCAGGTACGCTCAAGAAACTCCTGCGGCTCAGCCGTACAGGAAGCGAGGACTTATTCACGGATGCTCTCCTTGGGATCAGGTTCATTCGGGGTTGGCGATCGCTGTGGTCGGAAGCTCGGCAAAAAGGGCAGGGGAACCTCGGTTCATTTCCCAGGGTTCGGGCTGTCGCTTCAGTCGTGGCCGGAGTTCCCGTCCTGGCACCTCTCAATCTGGCGAGGGAAACTCCGGGCAAAATCGGATTCTTTAGTTTACGTCTGGGTGCACCAACACGGCCTTCACAAAATCAGGCTTGGACCAATCGTCACCGAAGGCCTTCTGTAGATCCGAGTAGTCCGTGTACTCGTGGCTCAGGATAATATCCGCATCGATCGAACCGTCCCTGATGTACTCCATAGCCTGACGGTAAACGGTGGGAGTGGCATCTGTGTCGAAGCCTCCTGAGGCGCCACCGGCGGTGACGATACACGTCTCATCGCATTGGAAGGGCAGCACCACCTTGATATCGCGCCCTGTGTGGCCTCCGCCATAGAGCATAAAGGTGGCCTGACGCCGCATTACCTTTGGTGACCACTCCCAGACGTCGGCAGCGCCGGTGGCTTCGATGAAGTATTGGATCTTCTCTCCCTTCGTCAGTCGGTGTACCTCGGACACGACGTCCACCTTGCGCTGGTCAATGGGCGTGCCTCCCAGCTTCTTCACCGCATCGGCCTTGATGTCGCGGCGCACCGTAACAAAGACCTCGCCCTCGAACCTCTGGATGTTTCGAATGTATTGGAGGAAAAGGAGACCGCCAGGTCCGGCGCCGGCAATCAGAATATGACGGACGGGATACTTGCCACCGAATTTGTATCGGGTGTTATACCGGTCCACCATATCGCAGGCGTGGATCACGCAGGCGAGTGGTTCGATGAGCGTGGCTCGCTTATAAGAAACGGTGGGGGGAAGGGGAATGACGTTGACCACCGGCACGGCGATGTAGTCCATGAAGGCTCCGGGCGGCCCGGTGATCCCAAACTGGGTGCCGTACTGGCAAAGATGGGAATCGCCTGATTCGCAATATTCGCATAGCTCTTGGCGCCGCAAACTGTGGCAGTTCATTAACTGGTCAACGTCAACCCGATCGCCAGATTTGCACTTGGTTACCTTGCTTCCGACCGCGACGACCTTACCGCTGAACTCGTGACCGAGGATCTGTGGGTGTTTCTCGAGTGGAATCGGGTCGCCGCGCCCGTCCAGGTGGTAATTGGCCCACCCGTGAAAGATGTGAAGATCCGTTCCGCACAGTCCTACGGCTCCCACCTGAAGTAGCACTTCGTCCTCTCGCGGGACCGGCTGCGGCAGATCAATTACCCGGAATTTCTCAACCTGCTCAAGTAGGCACGCTTTCATCATCCCTCCTCTTTGTTCCGTTGCTGACAAGTGCGACTCACTTGCCGGCCCGTATTCTACACCCGTTCGTAACGTAACTTGCCAACGGGGGGAGCAGGTCGAACGTTATGCTCTTGTTGTATCCTCGTCACCATACCGAAAGAGATCTTGGCATTACTCTCTTGCCGCCGTATACATTGCCACAATATTCTGAGGTGGTACATCGGCCAGGATGTTGTGGACTTGCTGGAAGACAAAACCTCCGCCTTGACGCAGAACTTTAACCTGCTCCTTCACATGCCTGTAGACTTCCTCAGGCGTAGCGTGTGGCAGGATATGGTGGGTATCACAACCGCCTCCCCACAAAACAAGGTCCTTGCCAAATTCCGCCTTTAGCTCCCTGACGTCCATTCCGGGACAATCGATTTGAATGGGATTCAGAATGTCTACTCCCGCCTCAATCAGCTCTGGAATCAGTTCACGTATGGCGCCGCAACTGTGGAGCATCACTTTGGCGTTACTAAATTGCCGGATGCGATTCCAGACGATCTTGAGACGCTCCTTGAAAAATGTGCGAAACATAGCAGGCGAAATGAGGGGTGCCTGCTGGCCTCCCAAGTCGTCGCTCAATGCCACGACATCGACATAGGGGCCGGCGAATTTCAGCAGCTTCTCAAGTTCCTCCAAATGGATCTCCACTACCCGGTCGAGAAACTCGTGCGTACGTTTCGGATCGGCGGCCATCATCATGTAGAAGTTATCTGCCCGATAGAGCCACTGTCCCATTTCGAGCAAGTGGCCTCCATAAGCAAGAATGATGGCGCGGTCTGTACTCTCATACAAGCAGCGGAGGCGTTCACCGAACTGCTTTGAGCCATCGATCCTCTTCAGGACGGAAGTGTACGAGCCAGCCACTCCGGTGAACTGGAATTCGTCCATGGCCGCGCGTATGCTTTTGACGTCGAGAGAATCCCGCTGCTCAAAGGGATAATTAACCGGCTCGAAATTGAGCACTCCTTCCGGCCGATGGCCTACGATCTTGCCGGTCGCCGAACGCAGCACCCATTTGCCATTATGCCACTCCGGCGTCGACCAGACTGGCCACTGGCACGAAGTCCCATCCGGCAACAAACCATCCTGCCAGCATGATTCGTCGTAGTCGAAAGCGCGTCCCGCTTGCACCGTATCTATGCCGAACCGCTGCATCACATCTTCATCGATTACCGCCAGGACCTGGTTTGGATCATAAACGCGGATCGGTCTCTTCTCCAAGCCCAGATAAGTCCTCAATTTCGCATACGCAATTGCGGCCATTCCTGAAGCGAAATAACCTGCCAGATCGATTGGAACTTCGTCGGGCTCGTGGTGGCTTAATGCTGCCCGTATCCGTTCGCGGGAAATCATAAGGGTCCTCGTGTCGTTCACGTTTGAGACTTCCGCCGCCGCCCGACAGAAAGGCTATCGCGATTGCAGGGCGAGAGTATCGGAAGACGAAGTCAGCGTCAAGAGTGACCACGCCACCGCGCCATCCACACCGCCACGCCGCACTCGCGGCTGCGCCAATGTATGCCGCAGAGCGCTCATCGGACAGCTCTCATCCGGCGCGGTCCACGGCTCCAAGCACTGCATCTCTTTCGGGTTCTTCTCGCAGCCAAATCCACAACCAGCGTCCGTCCGCTGAGGAGATTTAAAGGGGGGCTCGTCGTTCGAAGACCGGTCCAGTCTCTTCTGCCTCGTATAGGCTGCGAGACCTCTCTTGCACAAATTCCGCGACCGCGGCGGACGACCGGATAGATATTTTTCGCTTGACACCGTCGTTAAACCGCGATATACGATGTCCGACATCGTACGTGTATCCGGAGTTTGGGGATTTTGGGATTATCGGCGACGTAGCGGATCGGCACTACGTGTGCAGCCTACTAGGTTTGCTGGGCGGAATTGCGTTACCTATATTTCCGCGGGAGCAAAGGTGCTCAAGCCTGTTGGAAGAGCCGGAACGCTGACTGAGGCGATTGCCAGCCAGCTCATTCAGCTCATCATGAGCGGGACCTACAACCCTGGAGAGCGGCTGCCGTCGGAGTTCGAGTTGGCCGAGCAGTTCCAGGCTGGACGTGGGGCTGTACGCGAGGCCCTCAAAGCGCTTTCTGTTGTCGGTCTTGTGCGGGTGTCCAGGGGTAAGGGCACCTTCGTGAACAAGCGGGAGAACTTCTTGACGGGCCCTCTCCTGCTGGGAGTTAAAGCTGACGCTGGGCTTCGGAGCCTGATTGAGGCGCGCACTTTGATTGAAGTCGAGTTGGCGGGATTGGCCGCCGAGCGGATCGCCCCCGGCCAGGTTCAGCCCCTCGATGGCTGCCTACTCCGCATGAGGGATAGCCTCAACCCTGCAGATTCGAAATATTTTATGGAAGCGGATCTGGACTTCCATTTTGCCACGGCGGCGGCCGCCGACAATTTCATTCTGAGCCAGTTCCTGACTCTACTCCATAATCTGATGCGGCAATGGATTACTGAAGCACTGTTACTACCTGGCGTGGCGGCCGAGGCCTTTGAACAGCACAAGGCGATTTTCTCCGCCATCAAGGCTCACAAGCCACGCGCTGCCCGACTAGCAATGGAGAGGCACTTGGTGGCGATGGGAAAACGGTTCCTGCTTGCTGAAGAATCGAAATTGGAACTGAACTCAGAAGAAATCAGGGCTTAGAAAGCTTATTTTCTTCACCTGGCTGAGGCTGGGTAATCGCCTCATGCCGGTGCTGTAATGCGTTTGAGTCGGATATGTCGGGTCAGTTAACTCCAAAGGAGGGTGAGATGGCTCGAAAGCATGCGGTAGCAAGGCTCGGCGTCTTGTTCTTCGTCTGTTTGGGTTGGATCACAATCTGTACGACCCATGCTCTCGCGCAGGGACAAGGGGCGACGGCCACGCTTACCGGTCAGGTTACAGATCCGTCCGGTGCGGCAATGCCCGGCGTTCAACTTAGCCTGAAGAGTACAGCGGGCGGCCAACCTATCAACACGACGAGCAATGAGACGGGTTACTATCGGTTCTCTTTTCTCCGGCCAGATACCTATACGCTGACGGCAACCAAGGAGAATTTTGGGGAAGTTACCATCCCCAACATAAACCTCCAGGTGAACCAGTCTTCTGACATTGATGTGACATTGAAGCCTGGCGCTGTCAAACAGGAAGTAACCGTCTCCGCTTCTGCCGTGGCACTCGAAACTCAGAGTTCCTCGGTGGGCGGAGTGATAAGTCAGAAGATGGAGCAGCAATTGCCCACCATTCTCCGAGATCCTACCGGTTTGGCAAACCTGGTTCCGGGCGTGACGTCTGACCATCGCTCCTACTCGGTTTCCGATTCCTCGGGAGTGTCTTACCAGGGCCGGCTCGATCTGGAGATCAACGGAGGATACCGGTCTCAGGCTGTGGCGATGGTAGACGGAGTTGACGTCACCTTCATAGCCGGAGACTTCACCTCCACCCCCATTGTTCCGACTCCCGATTTCACCCAAGAGTTCAAGGTGCAGACCAACAGCCTGGGGCCGGAGTTTGGACGTGGGCTGGCGGTCCTCAACATTGTCACTCGCAGTGGGACTAACTCATTGCATGGTACGGGCTTTGAGTTCCTCCAAAATAGTCACCTCAATTCCCAGGATCTTTTCAGTAACAGGGCCCATCAATTGAAGGCGGATGCCAAGCGCAACCAGTTTGGTGGGGCGGTAGGGGGGCCGGTCTACATCCCCCACCTTTATGACGGCCGGAATAAGACTTTCTGGTTCGTCAACGTAGAACAAATGCGGCAGAGAAGGGCGTTGCCGGTCGCCCTCCGGGTTCCCAATGCTGCGGAGCGCTCAGGGGACTTTTCCGGTGACTATGCGTCCAACGACACCCCGATCACCGTCTATGACCCCACCGCCGCGTTCCAGGACGCAAATGGGGTCTGGATGCGCCCGGCGTTTGCGGGCAATATCGTGCCGAGCTCCGTTTGGCTGGATCCCGCGTTCGCCAACAATGTCATGAAATATTTCCCGGCTCCGAACAATCCCGGTACGCTCAGCTCAGGAGGACACTACACGGGCATTGGGAACTACCAGGTAGCCGGATCCGCTCCGCTCAACTTCAACCGGTACGATGTCAAGATTGATCAAAATATTGGCTCCTCCCACAGGCTTATGGGCCGGTATTCGCGCTCCCTCTATCAGGTAAAACCGCTGGACGTTTTCCAGAACGCCGCCAGTTCGCAAAGCTACAGTACCCGTGACAATACTCAAACAGGGGTTAATGGTGTTCTATCCTGGACGTGGACAGCCTCGCCCAACACGGTCGTTACGAATGCCATCACCCTGTCGCACAACATTGACGACTCCAACCAACCCAAATTCGACCCCACCCAACTTGGTGGACCCTTTGCCAGCGGGGCGATCGCATCCTACCTCAATCGCTATACGGGGGGAGGGGCGTTTCCGAATCTTTCCTTCGGAAACTATGCCACCATGGGCAATGGTTTCGGCAACAATTTCAAGGAACCGGGAGGTAACTACGGGTATTCAGGTGGTGTTACTCACACCGTCGGCCGGCACACGCTCAAGGCCGGGTTCCAGTTCGAGTGGCTGGTGTTCTCCGATGATCTGAACAAAGGGTTTGGCGGAACGATGAGTTTTACGGGGGCCTGGACGTGCGGGCCGACCATTTTCCCCTGCGCATCTAACACGGGAGACGGCTTGGCTGATTTTCTGCTCGGAGACCACAACGGTGGCGTGATCAATGCTGCCTTTGCCTCCGTCTATTCAGACAAGTATTTTGCCGGATATTTTGCGGATGATTTCCGCGTAACGCCAAAGCTCACTTTAAACCTCGGGTTCCGGTATGATTACTGGACACCTTTCACGGAAAGGAACAACCACGAGTGGAGGTTCAATCCCGATGTCTTTAATCCAATCGGGAGTTCTATCGGACCCAATACGGGAGGTGTGACGGTAAATCAAGTCCTGGCTGGGCTCGGAAACAGGCCGCTCCAGGGCGTGGTGCAGTTCCCGTCGAGCCCCGGAGTCACCGGACGCGGCATGGTTCCTGCCGACAAAACCAATTTCTCGCCCAGGCTCGGGTTGGCCTATCAGATCAATTCGAAGCTGGTTTTCCGCGCCGGCTTCGCGAAACTGTACGGGCTTTCTACCCTTGCTCCTGGTCCTTCCACGCCAGGGAACGGGACCTTTGGTGCCGCGACGAACTCAACAGCTTCTGTCGATGGGGTTCACCGGAGTACCAATGCCGACAACCCCTGGCCGGCAGGTTTCAACGTCCCCACCTACGACAGGCTGGGCGCTCTGTCCCTGTTGGGGACCGGCATCCTTGGTGGGGCCACCGGGCAGGTGACTCCCTACCAGTGGCAGTGGAGCGGTGGGTTCCAGTATGAGTTGCCCGGCAACGCCCTAATCGGGGTAGGTTACGCAGGGAGCCGAGGCCATCGCTTGTCGTGCGCGTTCTTCTTCTGCGGCGACCAGATCCCTCGCAACCTGGTGCAGCAGTATGGGTCCAGTGTTAACAATTCCGTGCCGAACCCGTTCTACGGGATCATTACCGATCCCACGGCGGCTCTAAGCGCGCCCACCGTGCAGTTCGGCCAATTGCTCAAACAATGGCCCGCTTACACGAACTGGACCGCGGTGTTGCCACCCTGGCAGGGGCCGGATGCCAATCACGACAATTTCCAGACCGGTTTCGATGCCTTGGAAGTGCAAGTGAATAAGCGCTTTTCACAGGGTCTGACTTTGGTCGCGGCGTACACCTATTCCAAACTCCTCGCCAACACCGACTCTTTCGAGGCCGGGTATCTCGGACCGGCATATGGGTACCAGAACAACGTGGATTACAAAGGTGAGTGGTCACTTTCAGCTTCCGATGTAACCCACAGACTCGTTCTGGGCCATGTCTATGACCTGCCTCTCGGCAAAGGCCAGCGGTTTGGCTCAAACCTGCCGGCTGTCGTCGACAAGATCGTTGGTCACTGGCAATTCTCCGGAATGACCACGCTGCAGAGCGGCTTCCCGCTTAACATCGGTGAAACAGGTCACACCACGGGCGCTTTCGGCGGGGGTGATCGTCCCAACCAGATCGGTGGTAGTCCCTGCGGCGACATGGGGCGCTCACGTGGGCAGAAGATTTTGGGCTACATGAACCCTGGCGCTTTCTCTACACCGGCAAACTACACTTTTGGGAATGCACCGCGGGTCCTCAACGGTTGCCGCGCTGATGGCCAGAAAAACTTTGACCTGTCCTTGATCAAGTTCATACCGATCAAGGAGAATTTCAACGTCGAATTTCGCTCCGAGTTTTTTAACGCCTTCAACCGGCCGCAACTTGGAGTTCCCAACACGACTTTCAATGGCGGCAGTTTTGGCGTCATCTCCGGTCAGGCGAACGCTCCACGTATCATTCAATTTGGGTTGAAGATTAACTTCTAAGTTAGCTGCTTTTGGCTGCATATCTCCTCGTCCACCTCCTTTCCGAAAAGAGGTGGACGAGGTTTTTCTTTTGATGTATGAAGGTTTCCTGTAGGGGCAGGCCTTGTGCCTGCCCTGGGCGACCGCAAGGGGTCGCCCCTACGACTGGGAATGTTAGACTTCCTGCATGGATGGAAATAAACGATCACATGGCCCGATGGAATTTTGGGCTGCTCTGCTTGCAGCAATAAGCTTGACCGCGGCGGCCGGAGAGTTGCTCGCACAGGACGGCCCCTCACTGAAGGGCCGCGTGGCCGAATACCCGGCCCAAAGCGTCGATCAAACTTCCAAGAACGCCGATAAAACCACTCTTGAACTGCGAAAAGCTCTGAAGTCACGGCCGAACAATGCGGAACTCCACTACCGGTTAGGTGTTCTGCTTAACGAGACTGGCGACGTCACGGGGGCGGCGGCCCAACTCAAAGAAAGTGTGCGTTTGCGACCCCTCTACCCGGAAGCGCACTTCGCCCTGGGACTGCTGCAGTGGCAGCAGCAGGACTTGGATGTAGCTATTCGTGAGGTCCGCAGGGCCCTTTCCGAGAGACAACATTATCCCGAGGCCCATAACGCGTTGGGCCTGCTACTGGGCAAGAAGGGTTGGGACGAAGAGGAGGTTGCGTACCAGTTCCGTGAGGCGATCCGGCAGCGCCCTGACTTCGCAGACGCCCACTACAACCTCGGTTTGGTTCTGGCGCAGATGCTTAAGGTCGATGAGTCGATCGCTGAACTAAAGGAAGCTGTGCGCCTGACGCCCAATGCTGCTGAGGCTCACAACAGCCTGGGCTTGGCCCTGGCTGAACGCAACGTCGATGAGGCCATTGGCGAATACGAGAAGGCACTTAAGCTCAGGCCCAGCTATATTGAGGCCGACTACAACCTGGCCCTCGCCTATCGGCGTAAGTACGGTGTCCAACGCGAAATTGAGCAGCTCCGGAAAGCGCTCAGCCTTGACCCGAAGAACGTGATTGTGCGCAACACCCTCGCCCTTCGGCTCGAAGAAGTTGGAAACAACGAAGAACTTGCCGTCCTTGCCCGCGAGAGCGTCGCCATGCTACCCGACTCGGCGGAAGCCCATTTGAGCCTGGCTAAGGTGCTTCTCAGGAAAGGTGAGAGTGACGCGGGTCTTCGCGAGCTGCAAAGGGCAGTGGCCTTGAAGCCGAACCTGCAAGAGGCGCAATTCCAGTTGGGTCAAACCTTGCGACGCCTGGGAAGGAAAGAAGAAGCGGCGGTTCACCTCAAACAAGCTGCTGATATCCGCCAGAACGAACAGAACGCCATCGGTGGGAGTATTCGACTGAATTCGGCGCAGGAAAAGCTCAACAAAGGCCAGCTTGACGATGCCGTTGCCATACTCCGGGAAGCTGCCGGCATGGTGCCTGAATGGCCTGACGTTCATTGGCGCCTGGGAAACGTCCTGCTGATGAAAGGCCAGACCGATGAGGCCATCTCCGAGTTTAATCGTGCGCTTGCACTGGAGCCGAACTACTTCGAAGCTTTCTATAATCTGGGCTTGGCTTACCTTGCCAAGCAGAACTTTGACCTGGCTGTAAGCCAATTCCGGCATGCGATCGATCTGCGGCCTTCTTCGGCGGAGGCACATCGGTTGTTGGGCGCCGCCCTGTTGGCACAGGGTGAGGTCGAACCCGCGACAGACGAGCTACAACAGGCGATACAAATCGGCCCCAGCTCTGCTGAGGCGCACTATCAGCTTGGAGTGGCCTATCGCAAATTGGGGAAGCCGCGTCAGGCCGAGGAGCAATTTGAAGAAGGCTAAGACATTTGGGGCTAGCGATCCGAGCAGCAACTCGAGGCGGCCAAGTTGCTGGATGCTGGTTCCGCAAAAGTCAGCAAAGGAGACCTGGAGGGAGCCATCGCTGATTTCAGACGGGCCGTGGCCATCTCGCCCAAGCTGCCTGAGGTTCACCAATTTTTGGGGGCAGCCTTGCTGACAAAGGCTGACTTTGACGGAGCCATTGCGGAACTACAGCGGGCGACAGAACTTAGGCCGAACTACTTCGATGCCTTGTACGACCTCGGGCTGGCTCGTGGTCAGAAGGGTGATCTGGATAGCGCTATCCTGCAGTTCAAAGAGGCTTTGAAAGTGGATGCCGATCGGCCCGAGTGCAACGACGATCTTGGAACTGCGTACGCGCGAAAAGGTGATTTCGGGGCCGCCGTTCAGGCGTTCCAGCGCGCTGTCTCGCTGAAGCCCGGGTTCGCGCAGGCGCAATATCACTTGGCGCTGGCGCTTTCTAGGAAGGGGGATCTGGAGGCCGCCCGCGCGGCCCTCGCAAAGGCTCAGGAATTGGACCCGCGCTATAAAGCTGCCCAATGAAAGGAACAAATCGGCACATCGACAGGTTCGACGTGCAACTCTTGGAACGGCTGGCAGGTTCTTGTCTTGAGGACCGCCCGAAACGATGATAACGAGTTCTGTAGCGGCGCTCGGCAGGCTGCGGAAAACGCGTCCCTACCTTCATTCTGAGGAGCTGAAAGCGACGAAGAATCTCGCATTGTAACTGAAAATACACGAAGCGAGATCCTTCGCTATGCTCAGGATGAAAGCTTTGGAAGGTCTTTCCGTAACCTACTAATGTCTAGATGAGTGCCGAAAGGAAGCGGTCGCAGAGTGGCCTTCCGCAAGCGAAACCTGTCGACATGGCGCTGTCTCGTTTGCAGCAAGTGTTACAAAATACCTCACTTTTACGATTTCTCAATTCGAAAATCGTCCAGGTTGAGTCATCAAGCTATTGTAAATAGGAGACTTGAAAAATAGTGTCTCATTTGTCTCATTTGTCTCCCTTGTCTCATTTCCATGGATCACTATTGAGAGTGGGTTGTGAGTCGGCGATTGGCCAAAAGGCCGCCCTCTACCACTGGCGGGATCTCCTTTAGCTTTTAAGTTTTCCGTGAACGGGGCAGACAAAGCTGAGGTAGGCAGCAGCTGGACGGGAGGCAGACACCTCCCGGCGGAGGACTCAAGGAATAGAGTGAAAATCTGCTGAAACGGACCCACGATGTTATTGAAAAAAAAGGAGAGCGAGGCGAGGCGAATTAGGTAAAAGGGGAAAGCAACAAAAGTGCCAGATGGAGCGTGAACAGAAAAGGCGGAGCCGGAGAGCTTTAGCCGACGAAGAAAATCCGTCAAAACCGACCCACGATGTCATAGAAAACAAAAAGAGAGCGACGTCAGTCAGACCAGGGGACGTCAGTCAGACCAGGGATGGTAGAAAGATGAAAAGCAGCAGAAACACCGTTTGGATCTGAAAATGTTCAAAACTCCAGACGGCGGTCGCAGACCGTCGCTACAGCGATGGTCGCCACTGTATTGTGCAATCCTCAGTAGTGTGGGAAACGAGGCCGTATGAATGGATCATTTACGCGACGACAAATATTAAAGGCTGCGACAGCTGCGACTTTCACAGCCGGCTTAATGGGAGGAGAAACTACTTCGACGGATGCAAAAGCGATGTCATCTGCACGTGCTCCGCTCGCAGTTTCAGAAACCGAAAGCAATCTCCCCTGGTATCGCCGTTTATTGGTGGGTATCGAAGTTGGACCGACAGCCGCAAATGATAAGGACGAGATCTTCTATTCGCGCGCAACCGGCAAGGGAATTGTGGAAAGCCTCGTCAGGGCCCGAGCCGAGTATGCCGTCATTTTCATGAAGGATCAGGATTTCAGCTACTACAACTCGAAGGTTGTGCGCCAGTGCCCGAATCTGCAGGGACGGGACCTGCTTCGGGAAGTCCTCGACGAGGCCAAAGGGCATAACTTGCCCATCATCGCTTACTTCCAGATTCAATACGACAGTGGAGCTTGGCGCGCTCATCCTGAGTTTAGGATGAAGGATGTAACGGGCAAAGATATTCCCGATCGCCTGTGTTACAACTCGGGCTATCTGGAGTATAACCAGAGTGCGCTGGATGAATTGTTGAAATATGAGATAGTTGGGTTCCATGTCGATATGCTGGACTATGGGTTTGGACCGCCCTACGGGTGCTGGTGTGAGCATTGCCAGTCCCGTTTCAGGGAAGAATTCAACATGGACATGCCGCGTCCGGAGAAACCGAGTTGGGATGAGGCATGGGAAAAGATACTGCAGTTTCGAGCGAGGTCCAACACGCGCTTCTCCCAAAGCGTGAACTCATTTGTGAAGGCAAAGCGGCCAGATGTTGCGGTGGACTTTAACTATCATGGATACCCGCCGTTTTCCTGGATCGAGGGTGAGCTTCCCGTAATGCATGCGATGAACGGGGACTTCGTCACAGCGGAGGGCCTACCGTGGGTGTTTGGTCATAACAATCCCAGCCTGCTCGCACTATTTATGAGCGGCGCCCGCCTGGGTGGGCCCATCCAAGTCGCCACTTCGAGGTCCGTCTACGACTACTTTGATCCCACGGTGCGTCCTGTGGCCGAAATGAAGTGGGAAGTCCTGACCTACAGTGCGCATGGTTTACAATGCACGGTGGTCGACAAGGTCAATTATGACGGGACTGAGGAGGCCCTCGTTTACGAACGGCTGGGGGAGGTGTTTGGGGAGGTCCGGGAAAAGCACGATTTGTTTAAATACCGGCCGATCCAGGAAGTAGGACTCTACTATTCCAGCCGTAGTCGTGATTGGTTTGGCCGAGAGGACGCGCCCAAGTACTTTGCGGCCTTCTCGGGTGCGCACCGGGCGTTGGTCGAGTCGCACATCACGCTGGGCATGATTATGGATGAGAATGTCTCAGCCGAGCGCCTGCGAGAATTCCCCGTAGTTTATCTGGCGAACGCTGCGATCCTGAGCGATAAGGAAATCGCTCTATTCGACGAGTACGTTGCTCAGGGAGGCAATCTGCTCGTCACCGGGCTAAGCGGGCTCTTCGACCACTATGGTGCTCTGCAAAATGAGTCATCATTGGCCACTCTACTAGGCGTACGGCTCGTCAAGCCCATATTGGAATATCACGACAATTACGTTCGCCTGCCCGGGGAATTGAGCGGCTCCGACGGCGGCTTTCTCGTAAATGATATTCCTTTGAACTGGGCCGCATTGACCTACGGTCCTGCGGCGGCTTTCGAGGCAACTCAAGCCAAGCCTTACGGCGAGCTTCTCACCGCCTTTCGGACCCGCCAGGAACCATCGTTCGCTCCGCTCTCCGCAGGTGAGAAGGCTGGTCCGGCCATGTTCGTCAACCAGAAGGGAAAAGGGAAGACTGTATTGGTCCCATGCTCGCCCGACGCCGCTCTCATGAGTAACTACAGAATTCCCGAGAATCGCATTCTGATTCGTAACCTCGTCCGCTTCTTGAATCCGGATCCTCGCGTCAAGGTTCGGGCACCCGCGAACGTCGAGATCGTGCTCGTGCAGGACAAGGCGAGGGAACGCCTTATCCTACACCTTCTCTGTTTTTCGGCGCCGCCCACAGCCACGGCGGCAGCTTTTCCTAAAGGGAGGCTGGTTCTGCCCCCGATCATGGAGGAACCGATGATGTACCAGGCCCAGATCGATGTAAATGGGCGATTTTCGAAGGTTGAGGCCATAGGTCGCGACTCGCAAGCTTCAGTAAACGGAAATCACATTGTTTTGCGGACCTCTGAAGTGCACGATGCCTTGATCATTCACGTTTAGTGCGCAAGCGAAGACCCGGAGCTTAATGGTTAAACCAGGAGGATTCTTCCATGCAAGGGAAACACACAACGGTTTCTTCCAAGGTCATTGAGACCCTTGCGAAGTACGACTCGCCTAGCATCTGCAACGTTGTCGAACTCTTCAGAGTACGGCCGAATAATGCGGGGTATATGAACGCATCAATTCGTGCTATCTACCCGAAGACGCCGACGGTCGTCGGGTATGCAACGACCGCCACCTTTCGCTCTAACTATCCCGCGGTGGAACTCGACGCTTACCGGCGGATACCCGATCATTTGGAAATGATGCAGCAGGTTCCTGCGCCTCGCATAGTAGTAGTCCAGGACTTGGATGAGCCTCCCGCGGCTGCCGTACTTGGCGAGGTGATGACCACGTTATACAGCAGTTTCGGATGCGTGGGTTTCATCACAAACGGGGCTGTGCGCGATCTTGAGCAGGTTGAAAACCTACACTTCCCATTGTGGGCCTCCTCTGTAATTGTCGCTCATGGCTACCCCCATTTCGAAGAACTTCATACACCAGTTCATGTCGGCAGCCTCACGGTGCATCCGGGTGATCTTCTTCATGCTGACGCGAACGGCGTGGTGTCGATACCACTTGATATCGCTGCCGAGGTTGCCGAAGCCTGCGAAGAGTTCGT
The DNA here is from genome assembly GCA_963803295.1 of uncultured Acidobacteriota bacterium. Taxonomy (GTDB): domain Bacteria; phylum Acidobacteriota; class Terriglobia; order UBA7540; family UBA7540; genus CAWDMC01. The sequence goes on from CAWDMC010000002.1 coordinate 490,030, forward strand.
CTCGGCGGAGAGAGAGATCATGGACTTTGTCGCGGGCGGGAATGTCTCGCCCGATGATTTTCGTGCAGCCTGGGAGAGGACAGCTGTACGACTAAATACGTTGGCCGAGAGTGTGAGAAAAGCTGCTACTCAAGCGTAGAGGCAGATCCGCTTAGGCTGCGATTTGTTTCTTGACGAATGAGTGAATCACAGGGGCGGCAGCCGGCAAGAGGCGCTACAGAGATGAAGTTGTCGCGTCGGGAGTTGGGGAAGAGCGTGTCGTTACTGCTCGGGGCAAACCTCCTGGAGTTTCTAGCCAAACCTGTGAGCGGATGGACCAGGACGCCGGTTGTGCCAGGGACGGCAATTAAAGCCACGGGGGATAGCTTACCGGTGACCTTTGTGGACGTGGCCCAAAAGGCGGGTTTGACCGTTCCTAACGTGTGGGGCGGAGTCAAGAAAAAGAAGTACATTCTGGAGACGAAGGGCAGCGGTGTGGCCTTCTTTGATTACGACAATGATGGCTGGCTGGACATCTATCTGACCAATGGCGTGCGGCTGGAGGAGACGTACGCTCCCGGCAAGGCCCCAACCTCCCATCTCTACAAGAACAATCGTGATGGCACCTTTACCGATGTGTCAGAGCGCTCCGGCTTGGCACGAACCGGGTGGCAGACGGGAGTCTGTGTTGGTGACTATAACAATGACGGTTGGGATGACCTGTTTTGCTGCTACTGGGGTCACAACGTTCTCTTTCGGAATAGGGGTGATGGGACATTCGTAGACGTAAGTCATCAAGCCGGCTTATCGGGAGACCGTGTCCGCTGGGGATCGGGTTGCACTTGGTTAGACTACGACCGGGATGGTCTGCTCGATCTGTTTATTGCCAACTACATTGAACTTGATCTCGATAAAGTCCCCACGCCCAGTGCAAGCGGCTTCTGCAATTGGAAGGGAATCCCTGTCTTGTGCGGTCCCCGCGGGCTGCCCGGCGGAATGAACATCCTCTACCACAACAATGGCGACGGCACCTTCACAGATGTAAGTGAGAAAGCTGGGATCCTCAAGCCGGGACCCCGGTACTCGATTACAGCCGTGTCGTACGACTTCGATAACGACGGTTGGCCGGATATTTACGTGGCTGTGGATACCCAAGCCAGCCTGTTCTTTCACAACAACCATGATGGGACTTTTACGGAATCGGCGCTTCTGTCCGGATGTGCCTTGAGTGAAGATGGAAGAGAGCAATCCGGGATGGGTCTTGGTGTAGGCGACTACGATGGCGACGGTTGGCTGGACATTGTGAAGACCAATTTTGCCGACGACGCGATCGACCTATACCACAACAATGGCGATGGGACCTTCACGGAGATGAGCAGTCCGGCGGGCCTCGCCTTGAACACCCGGTACGTAAACTGGGGAGCCGGATTCATTGATTTTGATAACGACGGCTGGCCTGATATTTTTCATGTCACAGGTCACGTCTATCCAGAGATTGAGCAGGCGGCCGATACGACCTTCAAGTCGCCGCGTCTTCTTTACCGGAATTTGGGAAACGGGAGATTCCAAGATGTCTCAGCGCAATCGGGGCCGGGTATATCTGAACGCTTCTCAAGTCGTGGGTGTGCGTTCGGCGATTTTGACAATGACGGCGACTTGGACGTGCTCGTCTTGAACATGAATGATCCCCCTTCACTTCTTGCGCAATGACAGAGGAAACAAAAACAACTGGATCGCCGTGAAGCTGATCGGCACCAAATGCAATCGTACTGCGATCGGAGCTCGCGTGCGGGTGGTGACGGAGAATCACTCCCAGATTGATGAGGTGCATAGCGGCACGAGCGTGATGTCACAAAGCGATCTTCGGGTTCATTTTGGCTTAGGTCGACATAAGAAAGTTGATCTTATTGAGGTGAAGTGGCCCACGACACAAAAGACCGAAAGGTTCATGAATGTGGAGGCGAACCAGATTCTGACCATTAAGGAAGAGAACGGGATCATACGAACCTGAAGGTTAATCGACTGTCGCGCCCGAGAACTCCAAAATGGGATCACCTAACAGCAGGAGGTCGTGGGCACAGGATGATGACTTCGCGAGAACGAATCGACGCTACCCTCAACCACAAGGAGCCGGATCGTGTCCCGCTCGACCTTGGTGGGAGTACCGTAACCGGAATGCACGTGACTGCCGTCTATGCCTTGCGTCAGGCACTTGAGTTGGATCCGCCCGGCACCCCCGTCAAGGTGACTGATCCCTTCCAAATGCTGGGCGAAACGAAGAATGACCTTCTGGACGCCTTGGGAGTTGATGTCGTGGCCCTCACTGGATCGCGAACACTCTTCGGCTATAAGAAGGAGGGCTGGAAACCCTGGACCCTCTTTGATGGCACGCCCGTGCTGGTCCCTGAGGGGTTTAACACCGAACCGGAGCCCTCGGGTGACATTCTCATGTATCCTCAAGGGGACCGAGCGGTTCCAGCCAGCGGCCGAATGCCCAAAGGCGGGTTTTACTTCGACGCCATCATCCGGCAGCCGCCAATTGATGAAGATCATCTGCGCGTTGAAGACAATTTGCAGGAGTTCGGTCCCATCCCTGAAGATGAGCTCCACTTCATTCAGGAGGAATGCGAGCGCCTTTCCAGAGAAAGCGATCGCGCCCTTGTCGCCGGTTTTGGCGGAACTAGCTTTGGCGATGTGGCTCTCGTGCCAGGATTGGCCCTCAAGCACCCGAAGGGAATCCGCGATATTGAGGAGTGGTGTGTGAGCACCGTTAGTCGACGCGATTATATTTACCAGATATTTGAGCGGCAATGTGAGATCACCCTCAAGAACCTGGCAAGGATATATTCGGTGGTCGGAGACCGAGTTACCGTGCTCCGAATCACTGGCACCGATTTCGGGATGCAAACCGGGCCTTTCATTTCTCCCGCTAAATATCGTGACCTTTACATGCCGTTTCACAAGCGAGTGAATGACTGGGTCCATCGTCATACTTCGTGGAAGACGTTTATGCACTCCTGCGGCTCGGTTCGGGCGCTGATTAATGATTTTATCGCTGCCGGTTTTGACATTCTGAACCCGGTTCAATGCTCGGCGGCGGGAATGGATCCGTGCGAATTGAAGTCCGAGTTCGGCGGGCGGGTGACTTTTTGGGGCGGAGGTGTGGATACCCAGCACACTCTGCCTTTTGGGACGCCGGAGGATGTCCGCAATCAGGTTCAGGAGCGGATTAAGATCTTTGGGCAAGGGGGAGGCTTCGTGTTTAGTGCCATCCACAATGTTCAGGCCCTTGTTCCACCGGCGAACCTGATCGAGCTGTACAGGGCGGCGCAGGAGTTCGGACGCTACCCCGTTTGAGTCACCGGTGTGTGGCCACTCTTGGACGTGCGTTAACGACGCACCGTGCAGGCGGTCATCCTGCTCGTCCTACCCCGAGCGCATCGGCGACTCTGTTAATGTAATTGAACCATGCCGCAATCAGGGTGATCTGGAGGATGGCCTTATCATCAAACCCATGGCGGCGCAAGCACTCGTGGTCAAGCGGACTGACCTTGGTGGCGTCCTTTGTGACCTTCACCACATAATCCACCATAACCCGCTCTTGCTGCGTCAAAGGAGCCTGCGTGTAATCAGTCTCCAGCATGCGCACCATCTCTTCATCGAGTGTCACTCGACGCAGAAACTCTGCGTGGGAGTCGATTCAATAGACGCAACGGTTAGTCACGGAGACGATGGTGGCGATCATCTCGTGATGGCGGCGGCTCAAGGGTAATTCGGGTGACATCAGCACGCCGAAGGTGGAAAAGGCGTGTTTGAGCGCGTCGGGAATCAAGCTGTGCGAGGCCACAATGCCGCCGTCCTCATCGCTAGTATCGTGCACTGGTCGAGCGTATTCCTTGGGATACAAACCCATCTGCTCTTCCATGGCCTTCCGCAGACTCTCGTCGGCTTGTACCAGGGGAACTGTGCGGATCCAGGTCATTTTGCATCTCCTGAATTAGATTGAGCGTTACCTCTGGATATAGCCGTTCTCCGCGGTGCCCTTTCCGAAGCGTCTGTGGGCTTCCTCAGACATCGGGTGCACTCCGGTAGCATCGATCCAGCGGTTGTAAAAGTTAAACAGGGCGCAAACCGAAATCGCGTCGTAGATGGCGTCGTCAGTCCAGCCGACTTCGTACAGCGGCTGCATGTCTTGAGCCGTGATCGACGGCGCCTTGTGATTGACCTTGCCGATGAAGCGCAGAAGTACTTTCTCTCTGTCAGAGAGGCTGCAATTCTCCAGATCGCGCAGGGCGCTCCACACTATCTCTTCGCTTCCTAGAAGCTCCGCCGCAACTGCGGCGTGATATTTTGTTCAAAAGTGGCAATTGTTCCCTGCCGACGTGTAGGCGGCAATGAGTTCCCGAAATCCGCTGGTCAGTTGCGAATCACCACGCATGACTTCCCGCGTGAATCGCGTAAGATGGGCTGTAACTTGAGGCCGGTAGGCAAACAGGTGGAGGATCTGCGGATACTCCGCTTCCTTGGCCTGCATTGTTCGGATAGTGTCAGCCTGAAAACTGGGCTGCGGATTCTTCTCGACGTCTGGCAGGAACATTGGTTCCATGTCAGGGTGCATCGGCGCCTCCAATGTCCGTTTGCTGCTGGAACTTCACGGGTCTCTCGGATGAGAGACTTCTGTCGTTCCTTTGGTTGCCACCAGCGGAAAAGAAAATCTCGTAGCGTGGCAGCAAAAGCATTAAGACAGCACCTAACGCGCTTGCGCAGGCGAGAACGGTGAGAGCCGAGGTGTAGGAGCCTGTACGGTCGAATACCCGGCCCAACAGTACCGGGCCGGTACCTCCGGCGATGGCGTAGAAAGTCCAGGTTAGTCCGTATAGGGTTGAGAACGAGCGCAGACCAAAGTAGCGCGTGAGAAGATAGGGCGTCGTGTTGGAAGTTCCCCCCGCGCCGATTCCCAGCAGAGCGGCGGCAAGACAAGCTAACGGAAAAGAGTCCAAGTGGGCCAGCAGCAAAATTCCAACTGAGGCGAGCAGAAGCAGCGCGAACGCCACGCGCGAGCCCAGGAAGCGATCCAACAGCCATCCTGTCACGAGACGTCCAGCTAGGCTGGCACCGCCCAGGACGGATACCGTCAAGGCAGCCATTTTGACGGCCAGTCCGCGGTCCGTGAGTAGAGGCACCTGGTGCGTCATCGCGCCATTCACACTGATTGAGGTCAAAAACAAGACGGCTACTATTATCCAAAAGCTATAAGAGCGCAACCCTTCTTGCCAAGTGGAACCCGGGCCTTCAGAGACGCGCGATTCGGTTCCTCCTTCCGGACGAGAACGAGCGTACAGCAGAGCGGGAGGCAGTCCGACGAGGAGAATGAGAGAGCCCAGAACTTCGTAGGCAACACGCCAGCCTGAATGCACGATCAGGGTTTGGGCCACGAGGGGAAACACCATTAGTCCAATGCCATCTCCTGCCAGTACGAGCCCCAGCGCGGTGCCGCGGTACTCGTGGAACCAAGTGGAGATCGCGTGAGCGTAGCCCATCTGAGTGATGTTGCCGACAGCGCCTACGACGAAACACGTGAAATAGAACTGCCAAATGGCAGCTGTCAGGAAGCCCAAGGCAGCAATCGCGCACCCAAAGGCCGCCATACAAGTGAGAAGGATCCGCCGCGGACCATAACGGTCGAGCCAGCGTCCGGCCAGCGGTGAGCAGACTGCGGCCGCTAGCGCGCTGAGGGCGAAACCCCGTGATATCGCCTCGCGATTCCATCCGAACTGGGATGAAAGAGGCTTTACGAAAATGCCGAACGTATAGGCATAAAGCGAAAAACCCACCATGATGCCCAGATTAGCGGCCAGTACCACGCGCCAGCCGTAATAGCGCGGGTCTCTTTCAGCTTTATCACGCTCGGGTGTGGCAGCAACGACGATCGGCACTACGGCTACACTTTCTCCAAGACAAAGTTAAAGTAAGAGGGCCAAGCCCTCCGGGCGCTGCCCGTCCTGTTCAGTCTGCTGCAAATCGCGGCTCAGGTGACCGTGGCATAGGGATCAGAACAGTAGCTTTAGGGCAAACTGAATCTGCCGCGGCGCCAGGGCGCTCTGGACCCGTCCGAACGTGGGTGAACTGATGTTGTCATTAGGCAGGCCGAAATTCACCCAGTTGAATAGGTTGAAGAACTCCGCCCGGAATTGAAGTGTCTTGGATTCCGTAAAGCGGAAATCTTTGAATATTGAAAAATCAAACTGCCGGATTCCGGCCGCTTGGGTTATATTGCGCCCGGCATTCCCGAACTGTCCAGCTTGTGTTGCTGGATTGAGCCGCTGGAACGCGGTGATGTCAAACCACTGCTGAGCGGTCTTGGGACCATTGTTGGGGTTTCTGATCAGGTTCGGCCGATTTGACGAAAATCCCGATACTTCTGGGGCGCTTCCTTCAAGGGAGACATCCGTAGAATCGTATACGGTAAAAGGAGTCCCGGTGGCGAGCGTAAGTATGCCGTTAAGCTGCCAATCACCAAAGGCTTCTTGGGACCATGCCGACGCACCCCTTAGCGAAGGAAGTTGCCATTCATAGCTGAACACAAAGCGCTGCCGCTGGTCGAACAGCGAGCGTCCGTACTCCGCTCCCAAGTCGAAGGGATTCTGTGCCAGGTCGTTTTCGCCAGCGACGTCTTGCGACGACCCGCCCGTCATGTTGAATGACGAGTTGCTGTCGAGGGTTTTGGAGTATACGTAGGAGGCCAGGAAAGACAGGCCGTACCCCACGCGTTTTCGTAGGCTGGTCTGCAGGCCGTTGTAATTGGAGTTGACAATGCCGGCGAGGTAGGCCTCCGAGGTATACAGGCACGCCGAGGAAGGTTGGCTCAATGTGCATCCCGAATGCAGCCGGCGCTGGTCGACGTTGCTTTCGGTCGAACACGGCTCGCCTCCGCAGGTGCCAGGGATATAGACTGCGGGATTCACCTCAATGAAGCGCGGCAACTTCGTACCCTTGGTGCCCACGTATCCGACCTGCGTTAGCCAGCCGTTCCCAAAGGAGCGCTCCACCGTGAAATTCCAGTCTTGCGCGTAGGGCAGGCGCATATGGGGATCGATCGCGTCAAACAGCTCCGGAAAATTATAGCCGGGTGCCCGCGCATCGATTCCGGCGGTCGGATTGGCAAAGTTAGGTTGACCAAGCTGAATGATTTTGAACCAGGGCGGCGCCGAGATGATGTCCTGCAGAGGACCTCCCTGGCCATTGTAGAGGGGATCGTAGAAAATACCATAGGCAGCGCGCACGGCCCACTTGCCGCTCCCGGTTGGATCCCAGGCCAATCCGAGGCGGGGGGCAAACCCCCGGTAATCCGTGGGAATCAGTCCACCTGGCACGCCAGGATCTCCAGGGTAGAGCAGACCGACCGGTGCATCGGGCCTTACCTGCGACTGGCGTCCCGGAATCCAAAGCATCTGCTGGTTGTGAATCTCAGTGAAGGGGGACGTCAGCTCGTAACGCAGGCCGACGTTCAGAGTCAGGCGTGAAGTCGGCTTGTAGCTATCTTGAACATAACCGTTGAGGCTGTTGCCTCTCAGCCCGCGAGGCAGATAACCTCCGCCTTGCAGGAAGACGATAGGCGACCCTTCGAGAAAGCTGGCAAACTGGTTGCTGAAGGGAAACGTCGTAAAAACGAAATAGCCATTGGAAGCGATTCCCTGAATCGCGTTGATCTGGTCGTGCCGGAAGCCGCCGCCGAATTGCAGGATGTGCCTGTCTCGGACCCAAGTAAGCGAATCCGTTACAGCTGGGGTATTCTGGTAAGTGTTGCGCGGACCGGTCAGAGGATCTCCGATATTTCCATACCCCGGGATATCGATATAGGGAAGGCCGCTTTGGGAGGCCAGAGTGGTCGGGAACTGAAATCCTGCGGTTGAAGGCGCCGTGTGATTTAGACCCTGAACGTCGAGGAACTTGTGGCGGAGGAATGAAGCTCGCGCAATGTTTATCAGTGACGGCGAAAAGGACCGGGTTTCCTCGATTACAACGTTCTGAGCACGATCGTCTTCCTGTACCGGAAAGCCCGGCACAGTCGCTCCGGAAACGGCTATCGGGTCGAACTCGGATCCAGTGGAGAAATTGTAGCGGACAAATAGGGAATCTCGAGACGAGAAGTGATGGTCGATCCTGACCCCAAACTGGTCACGATTGCTTCTGAGGGTTTGAGTCGTATTGAAGAGATTGCTACCCAAATTGGGTAGTGGGTAGTAGCCGAGCAGCTTCTGCGAGATCGGGTTGATTGTCGGTAGTTTGTTCCCTGTGTATTGTTCACCAGTGATCTCGTTGATCAGCGGCAAAACCTGGCCCGAGCTGGGATCAACGGTTTGCGAGAAGTCACCCTGTCGCTCAAACACGGATGGTACGGTCGATGTGAATGTCTGACCCTGTCTATTGCGGAAGCCTTCATAATAGACAAAGAAGAACGTCTTGTCACGACGGAGGGGTCCGCCAAGTGTCCCCCCGAACTGGTTCTGCTTCAGCGGCTCGACACCTTGCGAAAAGAAGTTCCGGGCATCCAGGGAGTCGTTTCGCAGGAAATCATATAGGTCTCCATGCAACTGATTTGCTCCGGAACGGGTAACGATGTTGGTGGTTGAGCCGGCGCTGTGGCCGAATTCCGCAGAGGCGGTGTTGGTCAGGATACGGAACTCGGTAATGGCGTCAATCGGAGGTTCGAGCACATACCCGGCGTAAGCACTGTCGTAGTTTTCGACACCATCGATAAGGAACTGATTGGATTCTGGGCGCAGACCGTTCACAGCGTATGCTTGACCGGCTCTCAAGGGACCCCCGGCGCTTTTCAAACCCGAGGTGACTGGGGCAACACCGGGTTGCAGCAATCCAAGTTGGGAAAAGTTGCGCCCGTTAAGGGGAAGGTCGAGGATATCTTGTTGGTGCACGGTCTCGCCGAGGTCGCTTGTCGTCTCTAGAAGATTGGCGTCGGCGCTCACTTGCACGGTCTCCTGGGTCATGCCCACCTGAAGGCGTATGGGCACCAACGCCACCTGGTTCACACTTAGCGTAATGCCTTCTTGGATGTATTTCTGAAAACCGCTCGCCGCAGCTTCCAAACGGTAATGGCCGACAGGCAACAGAACCAGCAAATAGTCGCCATTGTCGTCGCTTGCGGCATTGCGAGTCAATCCTGTTTCGGCCTGAATTGCGGAAATCTCAGCATGAGTGATGCTCGCGCCGCTCGGATCCGTGACGTTTCCGCGAATAGTGCCCATGACCTCCTGAGCTGTAGCAGCCCCACGGGCAAGTAGCAGAATGACGCAGAGTCTGCCAACTCTCGAAAGCCATTCACACTGTGGACTGCACATTTGATCTCCTATGTAGGGTGCTTGCCCTGACTCGTGGATCTAACCAATCAGGAGATCATCCAGGCGAACCCACCGGGTGCGACACGGAGCGGCCACACTACCACACCAATCGCCGGTTGTTTTCACACGACCCCCAAGGCCCAAGGAAGTGGCAGGCCAATATGCGCAGAGAAGGGATGCTTTTCCCTTCGCGCCGGTGGGCAGGCGCGCTCGACTGGCAGACTCCACCCGATCACTTTGTTCTGATACAGCTTGAGCAGCTTACATGCGGCACTTACAGCGGTCAATAATCTCTCGCACGTACTCAAGGGAGAAAAATCGGGTAGCCACGCGGCATTTTCTCTATCACGATATTCGAAAACACCTCTTGGAGAGTGGTTGGCAATAGCCATGTGGCAAATGGTACTTGTCGGGAGTCACAACGGTGGGAGGGTTGCCCCAGCCGAAGCCATTCAACTGGTTTGCCTATCACGGCTAAGGGCGCTTTGGGGGCAAGCGTGACCGCGTGCATGGAGGTTAATGATTTGATGTCCATCGGGCGGACGCCCACGGCCTTGGTGGCCACGCCCGCCGTCTCGACGGGTTTGTTGTTCAGCAGCACGCTGGTGGCAGGGACCACCGATTCGGTGGTGAATTGGAGTTCGTGAGCATTCACCACGTTGAGCTTGCCCGTTCTTTAAACATGCTTTGTTATCAGTCGTGTAGAAGGACATTTGTTCAGACATTGTCCAAGCGTTGTGAGCCAGGTTAACTATAGTTAATCGCACTATAATTTTCAATGCCTTAAGTCTGATTGAGAATCTTTAGGCCTACTGCGCTAGCCTCTTTGTCAAGACGATTCATCGCGGAGGGTTCTGAAAATGGTGACGCGAGCTGATGTGTTTTTCCACAGGGTGGGAACTTTTTCGAGATTTTCTTATTTCTTCTTCTTCACGACAAGGCGCGGGCCTGGGCGAAAGCGTAGCTGATTCGCGAGGCGATTCGCTCGCTCCTGCAGTTCGGAGCAGTACGGAGCATAATGCTGTTCGGCTACCTTCTGCGTGATGCCTAGCAGCTTGGAGACATCGTAAAGAGAGGCGCCTCGCTTGAGCAGCTCTACGGCATAGGTGTCGCGGAAGCGGTGGGCATGGCCTCCTTTGACTCCGCAGCGGTCCCATAGGTTGCGCAAGAGGCGATCAAGATGCCGGGTTACCTTGCCTTCCTCGGTCGGGAAGACGAGAGGATTAGCAGGATCAAGCGTGGCAAGATGGGCGGTTAAAGCCTCGAGCAGCTCGGGCGGGATCGGCAGGGAAACGGTTCTGCCTCGCTTGCGGGTGTGTACGACCATGCGCTCCGCGGCGAGGTCGATCGCGGTTTTCTGTAAGTGCATAACGTCACCGATGCGCAAGCCAGTCGAGAGGAACGTCAAGAGGATAACGGGAAGATCGCGGCGGGCCTGTGTGCCTTGGCGCGGGCCGGCCTGGGCCTCGGCCTGAGCAGTGGAGAGCATGGCCTCGATATCGGCCTCTTCGAAAGGCTGGGTGTTGGCCGATTTGGCGTTGAGATTTTTGCCTTTGAGCGGGCTCCTCGTGAGATGTCCGCGTTCGATGGCGAAGGAGAAGGCGCGCCGCAAAATGCGCTGGTCGCTCTTGAGTCCCTCGGTGCTTACGTGCTGCCGACGGGTCGGATGAGTGTCAAGCCGGCGCTGGTCAAGATAACGCTGGATGGTTTCGCCGGTGATATCTTCGAGCCATAGGGCGCCGGAAAGCTCGAGGAATAGACCGAAGCGGCCGATAACAAAGTCATATTTTTTGTAGGTGCCGGGTTTCACGGTATCGCCACAAAAGGCCATGAACCGGCGCGAGAATTCGCGCCACGAGAGGCGCTCGGCGGCGCCTCCTTTGGCCTTGGCGTCGTGCAGCTCGAGCTCGAGCGCTTGACGCATTTGTTCGGCGATAGTTCGATTAGTTACGTCAAGCGGGCGGGGCTCGAAGGGCTTGCCTTGGAAGGTGCCTCTTACCCAGAATTTGCGATTACGTTTCCAGAGATGCAGGGCCATGATTCCCTCCGCAGGCGCGTTCGGCTTCGTTCCGGAAGAATTCCAGAATGTCTTTGTCGAGGCGGATGCTGATCTGCTCTTTTCCGGGCTGCGGAGCTATAACCGGGCCTCGCTTGCCTTTGCTGAAATCGTATTCATCCTTCATAGTTGCTTCTGGGCTATCTCTCGGGCAGTGGCGAACGGCCTGGTCGGGACGCGGCGGATCGCCGCCGTGCCTAGTTCCTGCCGGGCGAGGTCAAGATCGTAGATCTTCTGCAGGTTCAGCCAAAGATCGGGGCTCGTGCCGAAGTAGCGGGCCAGGCGCAGGGCGGTGTCGGCGGTGATGTTGCGCTTGCCGGCAACGATCTGCGAGATGCGATTGGCCGGTACATCAAGGGCGCGAGCAAGGGCAGTGCCGGTGATACCGATCTCCTCTAATTGGTCGGCGAGAATCTCGCCGGGATGGATAGGGATTCGTGCCATAGTCTCTCCTTTTTCAGTGATAATCGACGATTTCAACATTCTCCGGGCCTTCGGCTCCCTGGGCCAAGTGAAGCAGATTCGCCATTGCTGATTGATGCGGATGCTGTACTGGCCTTTCCGATCACCAAAAAGCGCTTCGAAGCGATTGCCGGGCAGTTGGCCTAGATCGCGGAGGCTGGCTGCTGCTTCAAGTTGGTTGAGCTGCTTCTGGGCCTGACGCCGAAAGCTCTCGAAAGCGGGAACCCGTTCGCCTTCGGCTAATCGCTGCGTTCTCTTATCTCGATAACTGCGAATCATAAAGAGAGATTATCATGTTTGTACGATGTACGTCAAGAGTACGGATCGTATTACCTCCTTTGCATATCCGGCGGCGGATGGCGGGTGCAGGGGATCAGTTTATGAGTTGGGCAGACGGGAGTAAGCGGAGGCTAGATCGTTTCTACAAGGAAGTCGGGGCGCTGGTAAAGCGGTTGACGGCATCTATTTCGACTGTTGTCGAATTGTTCAGCCATTGTTCAAATACTTTGCTAAAGTATGGCCTATTTTGTCCACTTCTGTAACAACTCATAAGATCAGCTATATTTGCTGGTGTCTTCATTGCATTGATTTGTAAAGACCTTAAGGCTTGGTAGCGCTACCGGGAATCGAACCCGGGTTTTGAGATTGAGAATCTCACGTTCTTTAAACATCTATTATTATCAGTAGCTTAGGCATGGTGTGTACAGTGTGCTGGTAAAAAGGGAACAAAAACCAAAGTTGGCTCAAGCCTTCTTCTTGACGAGCCGTGGGCCTCGGGGGCGCGAGGCGGGGCCATAATCGATTCTCAGCGTGAGGCGGCGGGCGCCTTCCTGTAGTTCGGGGGCGAATGGAGCATAGTGCTTAGCAGCGACGGCTTCGGAGATGCCTAAGAGTTTTGACACGTAATACACGGAGCCGCCCTGCGCTAGGATTTGCACGGCAAAGGTATCGCGGAAACGGTGGGCATGTCCGCCTTGGATTTTACAGCGCTTCCAGAGTTTGCGCAGGATGCGGTCAAGGCTATTGGTTTTCGTTTGCTGGCCGGTGTCGGTCGGGAACACGAGGGAATTTGAATGTGTGGCAAGGTGCGACTCGAGCGCCTGGCGGATGGCCGGCGGCATGGCGATCGTCACTAGGTTGCCGTTCTTTTCGGCTCGCAGGACGATCTGATCGCGAACGAAGTCGACCTGCTCGCGCTTGAAGAGGGTTAAATCGGAAATGCGAAATCCGGTGTGTAAAAAGGTTAGCAGGATAGCAAAGAGGTCGGGTCGGGCGCCGGCCTTGCGATCCGAAAGCATCAGCTCGATCTCATACTGAGGGAAGGGCTGGGCATTACTGGCGCCGCTGTTCAAGTGTGTGAAGTGGCGCATGGGACTGCGGTCGAGATAATCGCGTTCAATAGCGTAATTGAACAGGCGGCGCAAAACACGCTGGTCGCTCTTGAGTCCTTCCTTGCCGATATGAGTCTGCCGCGTCGGATGCAGGTCCTGGCGGCGGTTGTCCAGATAACGCTCGATGACAGCCGGTGTAATCTCCCTGAGCTGGCTAGTGCCGGCGGAGTTCAAAAACTGCCCGAAGCGGCCGACGACAAAATCGTATTTTGCCTTAGTGCGGGGCTTGACGCTGTGCTGGCAATGATCCAAGAAGCGGTGGGAAAGCTCGGACCATGAGGTGCGTTCGTTTTCGGGATGTTTAAGCTGCTCGATAATCTCCAATTCAAGGACTTGTCGCATCTGTTCGGCGGTGGCAGCGCTGCGAGTGTGAAGAGAACGGCGTTTCACTTCCTTGCCTTGGAAATTTCCCTCAACATAATAATTTGGACTGCCGGGGCGCTTCAAAGTGTAGAGCATTGGGCTTTCCCTCCTTTTTAGGAAACTTTGCGCAGCTCCTCGCGGATCACCTTGCGAAGGGTCTGCTCGAGGGTGGGCTGGCGTTGGCCTTCGACGTAAGCGCGGAGCACATCGTTAATCAGGGTCTGGTAGTTGGCGCCGGCAGCCTGGGCCTGGGCGCGGAAGTAGGCGAGGAGATCGGCATCAAGGCGGATCGTGATTTTTTCCTTGGGCGGTGGGGTCCGGAGGAGTCTCATTATGGGCGGTCGTCCTTTCTGCTGTCGTGCTGGGCTAGGATCTCGGGGCTGGGCGGCTCGCCTTGGTGGGCGCGTCCGTAGCATTTGCAGGGTGTGCTCTCGCGATGTCCACAACGCTGATAAATACCGTCGAATATCCATGCTTGATTGTCGTAGTCGTACCAGGGCGGCTCACAGGTAGGCGGCGGCTCCTGCAAATGGCTGGCAAGGTGGCGCAGGCCTTCGAGGGCCTTTTGTGTGGCGGTCTGATCGCTCATTGGGCGCCTCCTTCCTGGGGTTGCGAAGCGATAGCTTTGCTCGCCTTCGCCGATGCTGCCAGAAATGCGGGAATTGGGGCCGAAGTCAGTATAAAAGCATACGTAAGCGGTGCCTTTGATGCTGATGCCACGGGCGAAGATTTCGACAACGGTTCGGGCGGCGGAGTAACGGGCACCTGGGAGGACATTGCCGTAAGCGGTGTCAAGGGTATGCTCGAGGCGATCGCCGATCTGCAGGCCTTCGATGTCTTGCTTTGTCATTGGGTGAATCCTCTTTCTTTCGCTAAGCTATCGCTTAGTGAAGAATCAGAGTACATCTGTACATACACTGTGTCAAGAGAATAACGAACTGGGCCCGGAATTCGGGGTTATTGCCTCCGCGGTTACGGGGGCTCGGGGTCGAAGGGGTGGCGGGTGCAGGCTATTAGTTTATGGCTGGGGCAGACGGGAGTAAGCGGCGGATGGATGGTTTCGGCAAGGAAGCCGGGACGGGTGGCGGCGTCGATTTTGAAGGTCGAGAGCATGGTGAGCATGAGCTGGCTTGCCTCCTGGCATTCGGCGCAGCGGACGGGCTCGCTATAGCGCAGGAAGCGGTACTGCTCGCGTTCGGGCCTGGGGATGGAGTAGGCTTCGAGGATCTGGACCTGCAAAATATCGGGCTTACCGGGTGTGGTGGGCACGGTTCACCTTCTCGCGATTCCTGTATTCTTGATTCCATGCGTCAATCAGATTTCGAACGGCGGGCTCGATATCCGAAGGGCCGGTAAAAGGAAAGACTTGGGCGATTAGGCCGGAGGCCTCCAGCGCCGGCGGGATCTCGGCGCCTTCCTGCAGGAGCACGTAGACGGGCCGATCAAGCTCGATCGCAATCGAGACCTGCATCAGCAAGAAGGTATCCGCATCACTGCTCTTGGTGACGAGCATCATCAGCAGCGCGGACTTCGCCATCTGCGCTTTCAGCGTTTCGCGAGAGGGGAGCCCTGTCATTGGCATCATTGGCATTTTCTCCGGGCCGATCCTTCTCCGAGTTTTCGCCAGCTCTCCCATAACGCAACCGCAGCATCGGCGGCCTGGCGCAGGGTCATGCCGGGCGGATCGCCGGCAGTCGATCCGGGCAGGTAGCAGGAACAGCGGCGCTCCTGATGGGCAACGGATCCAATCACGCCGCGCAACATGCAGTTACGGTGCATGGCGTCTTCGCCGTTATTGAAGGCGGCGATCGAGTCGCCTTCGATCAGGGGCTCTTGGCAGTGCAGGCAATTCATGGCTCTTTTTCCATTACGGCGAGTGGCCGGGTAAGGACTCAACTCGCAGTGACCAGATTGCTTATTGGTCACTTCGAGGCAGCCATCGAGCCCGGATTCCAGTCTGATCGTATACTCGCAGTGACCAGATTGCTTATTGGTCACTTCGAGAGGTGTTCCACCGCTTTGGCAACATCACACATGATCTCGCAGTGACCAGATTGCTTATTGGTCACTTCGAGGCCCTTTCGTAGAGCGCCTTATTTTTGGCACTTCCTCTCGCAGTGACCAGATTGCTTATTGGTCACTTCGAGAAGTTTTCCCTCCTCGGGGTAGTGGTGCTGCCCTCTCGCAGTGACCAGATTGCTTATTGGTCACTTCGAGACCGGAACGTGGATTAAGACGAATCCGGAAAAGCATCTCGCAGTGACCAGATTGCTTATTGGTCACTTCGAGGGCGGCGCCGCTAAGCTGGCGTATCCTCGACGTTTAGTCCGCCTTCCGCGAGCGCTCCCACCGGCAAGCGTATGGGGCGTAGATCGCGCGGGGCCTGGCGATGGCCCATAACTATGATTCTCCATGCTCTTCTCCTTCCGCGAGCGGTTCGGGTGGTTTCGGCGTTACCTCGGCGCTCGCGGCTGGCTTCACGATCAGCAAGTCGATTTTCTGGGCATCGAGCTTTTCTTCGATCAACTGTCGAAGCCGGGAATAAGGGAATTGAGGACAGAAGCTATGCTCGGCATCGTTATAAGACACAGCGTTGAAGCGCCGGCGCCCCGCGTAGCCAGCGAGGAAGGCGGCGATCTGATGGCAAGCGGAATCGAGCCGGGCGTGGTACTTTTGGGTGGCGAGGTGCCGGCGGGGGGCAAAATGAGGAACCGGCCGGCTTTCGGCTTTTTGATCCTCGCTCCAGCGCTGCAGCTGGCGGCGGTGCTCGGCCGCCCAGCGGCGGACGTGATCGGCATTGTAGATCCACAACCGCTCATCTTTGACGTTGTAGGCGACCAGCATGGAATCCTTCTCCGTGCGCACCACCAGCGTCCCAGTTTTTTCTTTGTCGGTAGCCGCAGGCCGGGGCAGCCAGGCTACGAGTTTGGCCATGGTTGCGGCGCCGCGCTTGTAGATCGCGCATTCGCCGGTGATGGCCGTGCCGGCGACCATCTGTTCGACCGAATGCCGTTGTCGCCGAAACTGCGCTCCGCTTTTGAGCCGGAGCCGATACCGGCGGTCGCCCAAGCGCACGCTGAGCACGATCACTGCTTTCTCGATCTCGACCGACCAGGACTGGTTGTGAACAGGGAAGGGAGTGGGGTAACGGTAGACCGGCAGCGTCGCCCGGCCCGTCCAGAGCAGGTCGTAGCGCTTGGCGCGGTACTTGGCCGTGATTGCCTGCTCCAGCGCCGCCACGGTCTGCGAGGGCAGGTCCGGGAACTTGCTGCGGGCCTCGGGATAGAGATAGGTACGCGGCATGGGCGGCAGCTTGGCGTGGCCGTTGCGCTTGACGTCGCGCACATAGAGCTCGGTCAGCATCCAGTTGGCGCAGCCGGTGGTCGCGCCCCACATCCGCCGCAGCTCCGCGTCGATCTCCTTCCAGGTAGCGTCGAGCGGCGAAACGATGGGGATCGCCACGGCCCGCAGCAGGTATTGTTTTCGCCAGCAGGTCGGGCAATAGAGGAGTTGCTCGCGGCGCTTCCAACCTTTGGGAATCCGCGGCAGGGCCGGCTTAGCGCGGCCGGCGCCGCAGCTGGCGCAGCGGTGAACGATCGTCTCGGTTACGGTCATTGGGTTTCTCCGGCGAACCGGGATCGAGCGAGGAGAATCTTTTCGAGCAGCTCGCCCACATCGGCAGTCTGGCCGGTTTCAATCACCGTGTACACGTCGATGCGGCGAAGGATCTCACAGAGAGCCTCAGTGAGCAGGCCGATTTCGGCGCGGTTAAGTTCAAGGGTCACAGTGAGTTCCATGCGTTTTTAGGGTGTCTCGTCAAGAGCCTCCCGGATCTGCTGGGTGAGGCCGGGAGTCTCCTTCTATCTCGCTGTCTGTACGCGCAGCTCGTACCCAAGCTCGATGCCGATGCTGAGAGCGGTGGCGATAAACTCGGGAGTGACACGCAGGCCGAAGACCTCGGCATCCTGGCTCAAGGTAGAGATCCAGCCAAGGAATTCGCGAGAGTCTTGCCACTTGAGCGCGAGCCTGCGGCTCATGCTTAAGTCGGGATCTCGCGGCGATTCTGCACGAGGCGGCGCGAGGCGCGGTCAAGCTGTTTGGCGGTGGCTTGCTGGATATTTCTGTTGTTTCATTTCTCGCTTCCTCGCTAGGGGTAGTGGTGTACTTGGAGAGCCATACCATAAGAGCTAGTAGCAACGAAGTGGTCAGTCAACGAAAACACTTGACTAGAAATGAAACACTCCATTATTCTCACTTCATCATGAAACAAAACGGTTTCGGGTCTGGGCCTGGAGGGGTCTCGGAGTCGGATCGTGCAGCAGACCACGCCAAAGCGCTGGTTATAGCCCTTGCACACCTAGGCTCTGTGGACGCCTTCGGGAATTGAAACAAAGCTCTCAAGGTTTCACCTTGCCAGTCAATCTAGTGTGTCTAGCAGCAAGATCGGTGGTGGCCGCGTCGAGTAATGCGGCTGCTTCTTTGGAGCCAGCGTTAGCCTGGCGGCGCAGCTTTTCGATAAAGATAAGCGATCGTCGGCGACGAGGCCGATCTGCTGCTTCAGCGATGCCGGACTGGTTGTTGGATGGGATTATTTTCGTCGGCAGGATCGGTGTAGGTGGCGGAAGTTACTTCTTTGCTATTGCCCCCCCCCCCCCAACTTTGTCAAGTATCTCTTTAAGTTTCTGCAATTCTTCGGCTCCTGAGTGTAGGCGGTCGATGGCGAGCGGATCGCCGGCGGCGGCGGCTCTGTAGAGGGCCTCCAGGGCTTCGCGGTAGTGCGTGTAAGCCTTGGTAACGGTCTTCGATGCCCGAGGGATGGCACCTGTGTGTTTGGTGAATGGTGGAACTGCTCGTCGGGGAATGCCAAAGGCCTCGAATATCCTGTAGGCCTCTGGTCCAAACTCGCTCAATAGACGGACTAGATTTTCTGCGTCGGGCGCAACGCGGCCATGCTCCCAGTGGCTATACGCGGAGGGATGGACGCCGATCCTCTGGGCCATCTGCACTTGGGTTAGATGTGGGCATGCCGCTAACCGGGCGGCTTGAATTGCCCGTCCGAGCCTCTCGTGGGGACGCGAAGATTTTTCTTGACTAACTAGCACAAGCTTAGTAGTCTCCTTCCAGTATGCTAAGTCAGCAAGCGCAAACTTCGCAAACTTTCAAAACGCTAGAGGCT
>CAWDMC010000003.1:0-278190 GCA_963803295.1 uncultured Acidobacteriota bacterium
TTATCGCCTTGATTCCTCAGCAGTTGCCGTCACACTCCCCCCGCCGGCCAAGCAAGACCAGATACCGCTTCGTCCAGACTAACCCTGGCAGTCGGGAGCGAGCTGACGATGCAACTGGAGTTTCATCAACTCAACCGGCGCTGGGAGCATCTGCGGGTTCGCCATCCCGCTCGGCAACGGCGGTTGCTGGCCTCGCTGGCCGAGGCCGGTCAGCAGACACCGATTGTGGTGGTGGCGGCCGAAGGCCAAGCGGACCGCTACCTGGTCATCGACGGCTACAAGCGCCTGGCGGCGCTCCAGCAACTGGGCCGGGACACGGTGGAAGCAGTGCTCTGGCCGATGAGCGAAGCCGAGGCTCTCGTACTGGAGCGCTCGCTACGCCTCTCCGAACACGAGACGGCGCTGGAGCAAGGCTGGCTGCTGGCGGAGTTGGAGCAGCGTTACGGCTATGGACAGGAGGAGTTGGCGCGCCGCTTTGATCGCAGCCTCAGTTGGGTGTCGCGGCGCCTGGCCCTGGTCGATCTTCTGCCGGAGGGCATCCAGCAGCAAGTGCGCGAGGGCCAGCTCTCCGCCCACGTCGCCATGAAATTTCTGGTGCCGGTCGCGCGCGTCAGCCTGGACGACTGCCAGCGCCTGGCCGCCGTGTTCGTTCAGCATCACTGCAACAGCCGACAAGCCGGGCAACTGTATGCCGCCTGGCGCGACGGCTCGCCCCTGGTTCGCCAACGTCTGCTCGATCAACCCAAGTTGTTTTTCAAAACCCAGCCGCAAGCTGAACCACCAGCTTCCACCGCAGGGGCCACCGCACTGTTGCGCGATCTGGAAATGGCCGGCGCGATCGTGAGCCGCGCCCAGCGGCGACTGGTGGGCGTCGGCGCAGCGGAGTTGGATACTCAGCAACGCCAAGCGGTGCGCCGGCAGATCGAGCACCTCCGCCAGCAACTGAAGCGCTTGGCCGAGCGCATCCCCGAGGAGGAAGAACCCGATGTTGAGCCCATCCCAACGGACCACGATTCTGGAACTGAACCAACAAGGAGTGAGCAAGCGCGAGATCGCGCGGGTGCTGCGCATCTCCCGTCTGTCGGTCCGCAAAGTTCTACGTTCCAATTCTCCCCAAGTGCCGGAATTACATCGTCCCGAGAAAGCCGAACCCTACCGGCAGCAGATCCTGGAACTGTTCGCCACCTGCAAGGGGAATCTGGTGCGAGTCCATGAAGAGCTCAGTGCCCGTGGCGCCCCGCTCTCTTATCAAGCCTTGACCGCCTTTTGTCGCCGGCAGGGCATCGGGCAAGCTCCCCCCGTGGCGGCCGGCCAGTACCACTTTGAACCGGGTGAGGAGATGCAGCACGATACTTCCCCCCACCAGGTCGAATTGGCGGGCAAGAAGCACAAGGTGCAGACCGCCTCGGCCGTGTTGTGCTATTCGCGGATGTTGTTCTTCCAGTGCTATCCGACCTTTCAGCGTTTTGACTGCAAGGTGTTTCTCACCGCCGCCCTGCGTTACTTCACGGGCGCTGCGGCCCGCGTGATGATCGACAACACCCATGTGGTGGTGCTGCGCGGCAGCGGACGCCAGATGATCCCCGTGCCCGAGATGGCCGCCTTCGCCGAGCGCTTCGGCTTTCACTTCGCGGCGCACGAGATTGGTGATGCTAACCGTTCGGCGCGCGTCGAAAGGCCGTTCAGCTTTATTGAGGGAAACTTCCTGGCCGGGCGCACCTTCGCCAGTTGGGAAGACTTGAATCAGCAGGCTCGTCAGTGGTGCGACAAGGTCAACTCCACCTATAAGAAACATCTTCGGGCCGTTCCCCGCGAGTTGTTCGCGGTAGAACGTCTGCACTTGAAGCCGCTGCCCGCCTGGATTCCCCCGGTCTACCGGTTGCACCAACGCCTGGTGGACATCGAGGGCTATGTTGCCTTGCACACCAATCGCTACTCGGTTCCCCTCGATTGGATCGGTCGCCGCGTGGAAGTCCGCGAAACCGCGGACCAGATCGAAATTCAACTCGATGCCCGCCGCCTGGTGACTCACCGGCGGAGCGCTGAAGCCGAGCATCAGCGCGTGCTGTTAGCCGAACACCGCCCGCCGCGCGGCCAGCGCATCGCACGTCCCGATCCCCATCCCGAGGAGCAGGCGATTCTGGCGGCCGTGCCCGAGTTGGCGGACTACCTCACGGCGCTCAAGCAGCATAGCCGCAGGCTGGTGATTCTTGCCTTGCGCCAACTGCTGCGCCTGGTGCGCGAGTATCCCCGCCAACCGCTGCTGTCAGCGGTGCAGGAAGCCGCCCGTTACGGTCTCTATGATCTGGACCGCTTGGAGCGCATGATCCTGCGCCGCGTGGCGCGCGAATACTTTTTACTGAAGGACCCCACGGGAGGCGAAAATGAAGATCAGTGAGGAACTCGAACAACTGCTGAAAAATCTCCACCTGAAACGCATCCTGGAGATTTACGACGAGCAGGCGCAAGTGGCCCAGAAGGAGGACGTCTCCTACGCCGAGTTCCTCACCCGCCTGCTGCGCGCCCAGTGGCACGCCCGCCAGGAGAGCGCCCTGGAGTGGCGCATCCGGCGTGCTAACCTGCCCGAGCGCTGGTCCCTGGAAACGTTCCCCTTCGCCCGCCAACCGGGCGTCAACCGCAAACAGATTCGCACCTTGGCCGAACTGGAGTTCATCGCCAAGGCGGAAAATATCGTCTTCATCGGTGAAACTGCCAGGGGCAAAACGGGCTTGGCCTGTGGTCTGCTGCTCAAGGCGCTGGAGAACGGCTACCGCGGCCAGTTCGTCCGTGCCCAGGATCTCTTCGACGAAATGTATGCCTCGCTGGCCGATCGTTCCACCCGCCAGTTGCTCAAACGCCTGGCCCGCCTGGACGTCCTGGTGGTCGACGAGCTGGGGTATTTAAATCTGAAACCCGAGCAGTCGAATATCTTTTTCAAGCTCATGGAAGAGCGCTACCGCCAGCATTCCACCATTATCGCCACGAACTTGATCTACGACGAATGGCCGAACTTCCTGGGTAGTCGGCCCATGGTGGAAGCCCTGCTGAGCCGTCTGCGGCACTATTGCCATACCCTGCACATCAAGGGCCCGTCGCTGCGCGAGCCTCAAGGGTGAGGAGGAAGGGTGGAAGACCATCGCGTCGGCCAGCAAGAGTATATTCAAAAGGTCCTCACCGCTTACCGTCAGACACCGGGGACGACGGGCACCATCCGTCGCCCCGACCGCCTCCTGGCCGCCCAACTGTATGCGCGCGGCGTGCCCTTGCCCAGCGTGGAAAATGCCTTGGTGTTGGCCGCCTCCCGCCGGCTCTTCCGCCCCACCCAGGCTTCACCGCTGGGCACCATTCGCTCGCTGGCTTACTTCGTCCCCGTCGTCGACGAGGTGCTCAAGCTCACGGTCAGCCAGGACTACTTCCGATACCTCCGCAGCAAAATCACAGGCCTCCCTTCCCACGCGTCCCACCCGCGCCCGAGCCGTTGACGCCACAGACTCCACCGCTCCTGCCCGTCCACGCCTTCGGCGTAGGACGATAATGCCGCTCCTTCGCCTCCAGAACTGCCCGTGGCACGCCTTCGGCGTGGATGATGATGGGTTCTCTCTCTCACTCCAAGTCTTGTTCCAAATGCTGCTCTCGATGGTGGGTCACTTTAACCAAGCAATAATGGGTCACTCTTGGCGAGCGCCGAAGTAAAGGCGGGCACAATGAACTAAGTACGTTTAGCAGCAATACGATACCGTCGTGTACCTGTTGTTTTCCACAGCGTTTTTCACAGAACTGTGGGAAAAGGGAGGCTGGGCAAACACGGCCATCGTTCAGGCGGTTAAAGTTTCAGCCTGATGTGCCGATTAAGGACACCGTGGGCCACTTCGACGTTCTGGCCCTTCGGTCCTCCATTTGAGCAACCCACGATCCCCTGGAGAGGTTCGGTTCTCCTTTTCCTCTCCAGGGTCCTCTCCTTTCTCATCAAAATATTAGCCACCCAGGTGGATCGGTTTCCAGTCATTCACTGCGATACGCTAGGACCCCGGGACATTTCTCACGGAGGACGGTGATACCAGATGACTGCCCACGATAGTGACCGCACGATTGTCTACCTTCAACCAAGATAGGTGCCTACTATCTAAAGATCAGAAAATGGGCCTAGCGAAAAAATGCCCTATTTTTAGGCCTCCGAAATCGACGAAACGCGCGTAAAGGCCCTTCCCGGCCCCGCAAAGGCCATTTCGGACGAGGCCATTTTACGAAACCCTGTAAAAATGGCCCTTTCGTGAAAAGGGCCTGCCTCCGACCCGTTCCAGGACTCAGAGCCTCTATTTTTGGCTCCTAGAGCGAAATTCGGCCATTCTAAGGGGCCGTCTAGTGACACTTGTTGGCTATTACTAGTGTTGTGTCCAAGTAACAGAACAAATAATACGTCATAACCCCGACACATAAGTCACTTCCATCACGAAGGAGTCGGGCACGAGGGAAGCAGACTGACCGGAGGGTACCGTTTTCACCGAGGGACCATACCAGATCCCTTGTCGTCTTAGAGGACGGTTCTATGCACATGAAATTCCTCAGGACAGCTCAATTGAGGGGTCATCCACTATGTGTTCGGCAAGAGGTAACCCGGTTCCTGCACCTTTTTGAGCACGAAATAGTCGGTGGCAGATCCGCAAAGTCGGTGTATTTGGGAGAACGGAAGCCGGGAAGTTTGCCTTTCTCCGCTTCCTTGTCCCAGACAAACACGCGAGGAATTTCGGTTTAGGCTTGGAACTCCAACCAACCCCCAGCCTCGAACCAGACCCAAGGTCTCTTTAAGCTTCCTCCCCGTCGCTAGGACAAGTTTTGAAAGCAGACGGCCCAACCCCTAGAAGTGCGGTCATTGTTGTGTCGACACTCCCTACAAGCTTCCATACACTCCGGCAGTCCTGTTGTAGAATCTCTTTTCATGTTGCGGTACGTTCATGGTCAAAGCCTCATGCGAGTGGTAATCCTTCTTCCAACGAAAGCGTCGAAATCATGGAAATCTCATCCTTTGGCATCCCAGCATCAGATCGGCTCGACGTCATGCTGGTCCAATGAAGCAGCCTCGATGGACACTCTGTCCAAGCTGGTCTTCACAACTAATTGAAGGCTCGGCTTATCAAAGGCGTAAATCTTATATGTCTTCTCTTTGAGGCGCGTCATCGCCTTTCGTTCTATTCTTCCTTGATCGTAGCGACTATTCAAAATGAACTTCATTACCTCGTAAGCATAGTTATCAGCGGCCTGAAGACCGATCAACTTCTGGTCGTCGGCATAAGCTAGACTTGCCATGCATTGCGATGATATTGGATTCCTTTTCTGGAAACCGTCGTATAGCTGCTTGGCTCGTCCACTTAACTCTTCCTGTGCGTCAAAAACAAATCCGACTAGTTCGGCTCTGCCACCTCGTGGTAAGTTGACTTTTCGGTTTACCTCATTGACGACGGAACCCACTTCTGCCATAACTGCCTGAAAGCAGAGAAAGTAGGGATGTTTTGTTAGAATGTCGAGAGCCCTTGGATTCTCTGAAAGCACAGCGTCAAAGTGCTCTGTGAGGACAGTTGCCCCAATACCCCATAGATTACAACTATTCGCGATATCGACAAACTTCGTCTTGACGTCCGTGAGGCGAGCCTTCTCCTGGCTTGATAGCGGCGCAGTCGGATCACTTGGATTGTCACGATATTTCAAGAACTCGCCTTGACCAAGCTCGCACTCAGAGGCCTTGAAATATGTCAATCCATAATGCTCTAGAGCGTCAGACCATTTCCAATGAAGTGTAAGCCACTCATCGCTTCTTCCGAAATAGCCGGCGACCACGAATGCCCTCCTGTCCTTATCGTAGCTCTCATCAAACTTTCCGGAAAACATAGCTAGAATGCCCTCCAAGCCATCTACGGGAAACCCCACAGGGCAGGAGATCGCTTGACTCTATGCGAGTTAGCGCGCATTCCCGCTCCATTCAAGCCTACCGATTGAATGTGTATTAGGCAGGTATATTCTTGCCCAAATAAGGGAGAAAATCCATGTTTCCGAGGCTGCTTCAGGCAGGCTTCATGCAAGGGGAACCTGATGGCCGTGGGGAAATATCGAGGAAAAGGTCTGTTTCAACGCGAAATTCGCCGTCGAAAAGGATGATTGGCAGAGACTTCATTGCGTCGTTTGGGGCGGATATTCAAACCGATATTTCCAAAAACGAGTGTCCCACATCTTCAAGTCCACGCAACTGAACGGCCCTGGGAAAGCTGCGCCGTACCCCCTTAGCATTGGTATTCGGCTCGCAGATTATAGGCATCTTACGATGCAAAGATGCTTTCGGGATTTTGGGCATGCGGCAGCCTGACTTAGTACGCTCTCTTCGTGTCAAACCTCTGAGGAATGATAGTGCACCCCAGAACGACTCAGGGCTGGTCTGAGGCACTATTGACATTCGATCTCAGCTTCTGCATCTTGAATAGCAGCTTTTTGATTACACGGATTGCTGACACCGCCTGACAAGGTGGACCTGGGCGCAGCAGGGCCACACCCTTCAAGCAGCGAGAGGAAACGCCAGCAGTGAGGATGATATGCCGGTTAAAAGAAAGAAAAAGAACGAAGAAACAGGAGAGGTCGAAGAACAAATAGCAAAAGTCGAGTTTATCACGGAAAAGAACTTGACGGGAAGGGGCGCGTACGGGGTAAAATCCCCTGGCGATCCCACAAAGGGCTGCACCAACTGCTTCGCGTTCATGACAGTGTGATGGCGCTTGCGGATTTGCCTGAAAATAAGGAGCTACCAAGAATACTGAAGGTAGCAGCACATCATGGTATGCCGTCGATCTCGCGTCGAGCGAGTCCCTCGCGCCTCGAAGACCTAGCAGCAAACCTCATCACTGGGCTCGCCTTCGAGTCCGATAGGGAATGGACCCGCCTGATACGAACCTTCCTCAAGGACAATGGCTGGAACGTAAAACTTCACGGGCGGCCTCCTGTGCCCAAAGACGAGTTGACGGATGCTCTCAGGGGAAAGCAGATCGACAAAATGAAAGAGAAGCTGGCTCCCGGTTTTAAATTCAAACAGGAAGTTAGGAGAAGACCGGGCCACGCGGCAGATGACCAGGAAATAGAGCGGAAGCTGGAAGGCCGCGGGTACAGTTCCCGCGAAATCAGGGCCATCATGAAAGGGCGCTCGCTCAACGCGGTCGCCTGCTACTGTTGGTTTCTGAACCAGAACCGCAAGGAGCGAGTCATCACTCTTAGAGCCATCCAGAACGGCTACGCCAGATACAATCGCCTCAAATCAGCGCTGCCTCTATAGCTCTCTTCTCTACATACTCTAAGCTCTAAGTAGGTAGGTGGATATTATAGAGATATCCAGAAAGCCTATATAGAGTATAGTCTTTCTGCTAATAGAGGCAATTCTGCCCTCTGAAAAACTGTAACCCACAGGTATTCCCACCTCTTTTGGCTTGTTTCGACTTGTGGTTCGGGCATATCCCCAGCGTCCGCACAAGAAATCTGCACCACGATTGCTGTGGTGCGAAGTGCACAAAATACCTCCACCCCTTTTCATGTGCTTCTTCCCCTGCGACACTCTTGCCGCAGAGGAGGATAGGCAGATGATAAACCAAAGACTGAAGATCAAGCTAAGCGCGGACGGCGCCACGTTAATCATTCGCCCGGTGAACCGCCAGGGTCAGTTGGGCACCCGGGACAGCTGGGAGATTCGCAAGATGAGTCAGGTACCCAAGAGGCTTTTCTTTCTGATTCAGGGCTTCACTAACCGCAGAGCGAAGCAGGTTCACGCGAGTGATGTGGGCGCAGTCAGGAAGGCGGTGCTGCGCGGCCTCTGCGAGGCTGCGGAGGCCTGCGGCTGCGAGCCGGTTTTCGGCAAAGAGGGGGCCGACGTCCTCTGGTTGCTGGGCGGCTTGCCGTTCTTTGCCTTTCAGGTTGACACCAGCCAAACGAAAAAGATCCGCCTTCGCAAAATGTTGGCGGGCGCGAGCGTTCTCCGCTGGACCATCGTTATCATGAGCAATGGCCTGATTCACATGAAGCCACGCGGAACGAAGAAGAAAGTATGACGCGACAGAAAGCCAAAAGAGCGCGACGGGCCTCAGTTTGTAAAGGTGTCAATGGCGGTCAAAAAGGGGGCCCAAAATGGCGGCCACTTGGCCCCTTTTCAACTTTCAGCCTTTCCTTCTTGGCAGGAGAGTTTGCTCAGAACGGCCCGGAGCAGTCAAGGGCGCGCCGTTGTTGGGCGCGGCCAAGCGGACCCTTGACGGCGAGGACCGCTCTGCCACCATCAGCCAAGAAGGAAAGGCTCCTACGCGGCGGCTCCAACTGGCCCCGCCAAAGTGGACCCGTTCTCACCGCCGCTAACATCGGCGAAAACGGAGCTGGTTGTGGACCCGATTCCGAGTATGTGGTGCTTTGGCCAGGTCGCCCGCTGCCTACCTTGCGACGAGTACTTGGGTGTTCGTGCCGGGATTCATCCTGGAACACCAGCAGGCCTCCCTGGGTGACATCTGAGTACTCGGCAAAGTTAGGCTGTTCGGGGCCATTTTATTAGTTACATATATAGTTATTATTAATAGTTATATCACTAGATGATATCGTTGTAATCATCCTCGGGGAGAGGTAAAATGGAATCTGTAAAGGCGGAGTTCAAGGAAGTCTCGGTTTTACAGAGGGGTAGGCGATGTACCGATGCAAGACGCCCGCTAGGAGCCCGCGCGGGCACTTTCCTGGCCAGAAGAGGCAGGGGGAGGCCCGGAAACGCCTCTACGGGCTTTCCCGAGACCCTCCACGGGCTCCCTAGAGCGCCCGGAACGGGCCTTAGGAAGCCTCGGGGAGTGCTTTCTTCCCCGTCCATGTCCGAATCTATCCTTAGCCACTTCGGGCAAGGGTTCGTTCCAAGCGGGAGGTGCAAATTGGAGCGCCTCCTGACAATTCAAGAAGCTGCCGAGAGGCTAGGGGTCAAACCGAATACCCTTTACCTCTGGGTCTCGCAAAAGCGGATTCCACACCGGAAGATCGGGCGTCTAGTGCGTTTCCGTGAGTGCGACCTGGAAGAATTCGTTGAACAGCAGCGCCAGCCTGCATTGGAGATGAAACGTGAGCACTTATAAACGTGGCGGAGTGTGGTGGTACAACTTCTGGTGGGAAGGCCAGCATATCCAGCGAGCGACGAAGGTCAGGAGCCGGACGCAGGCCCTGAAAATGCAGGCCATACACCGCGCCCAACTTGCTCTCGGCAAGTACGGCCTTGGCTCGAAAAGGGAGGTCCCGAAGTTCGCCGAGTTTGCCGCCCGCTATCTGGACTACAGCAGAACGAACAAATCCGCGTATGCCGTGGAGCGGTATTACATCCCAAACACGCTGACCCCTTTCTTCGGGAAATGTAGGTTGAATGAGCTAACTCCCCTGACCGTTGAGAAGTACAAGCAAAGGAGGCTGGAAGCGGGGTTGAAAAAGTCGTCGATCAATCGCGAAATCGGCCTGCTGAAGTCGATGGTGAACACGGCAGTCAAGTGGCAGCTTGTCGATGCCAATTCGACTAGGGACGCAAAGCTCTTCAAACTAGACGATCCGCCGGTCGAGCGCGTCCTTTCGTATGAGGAGGAAGCGAAGCTGCTAGCGGCCTGTGACCTCCCGGAGTTGCAGTGCCGGGCTCCGCATCTGAAGCCGATCATCATGGTGGCGCTGTATACCGGTTTGCGGCGTGGTGAAATTCTCCGGTTGCGATGGGCTCACATTGACTTCGACAACGTCGTCCTGACGGTTCAGAAGTCGAAGACGAAGGCAGGCCAAGGGAGACAGGTCAGTCTGAATTCGGCGCTGCGAGAGTTGCTCCTCGTGCTACATGAAGGAGCCACCAACGAGTGGGTGTTTCCCTCGCCCAAGAATCCCCGCGAGCACATTGGCGATGTCAAGAATTCATTCCGTCGCGCGGTCAAAATCTCCGCGATCCCGCATATTACCTTTCACCAGCTACGACACACCTTTTGTTCCCGCCTGGCAGATGCCGGTGTACCGGTGGCCGTCATCCAGGACCTAGCTGGCCACGCTTCCATTATCATGACCCGCCGCTACATGCATCCTGCTAACGAATTGAAAATAAAGGCAGTAGAGCTACTCTTGCATAAAGAAAAAGCGTCTACTCCTACTACAGTATCTACTACACCCGGCCCAATGGAAAGGCTTACGAAGGCGAGGCCTCATCGCCAAGCCACTATAAGCAATAGGGTTAGGAGAAGTGCGGCTAGGGTGGCCACAACAGCGACCGCTACCTAGGCGGGGTAGTTCCAGCCATGGAGTGGCCTGCAATGCCCTGCAGGAGCTAAGGTTACCGGCAACCGAAGTCGAGAGGGGTTTATAGGCTTTGCCCCTGTCTTCAGGCGGTTGCTACGTTCGGGCCCTGTCGGCCCGGTCCCGTACGACGCGATGACGAACACCCCTGAAAAGTACGATTCGGGCCGCGCCTTGGCATGGTCACAATTGTCCGGGCTAGCCGGAGGGTACCGTTTTCACGGAGGACCAAACCAGATCCCTTGTCGTCTTAGCATGCGTTTCTATGCACATGAAACTTCTGAGAATATCTCAACTGAGGAGCATCCTCTCTGTGTTCGGCAAGAGGAACCCAGTACGCGGGATTTGGATCAATCAGCATTGACTGCCATCCAACAGACCAACCGAACTTCTTGTTCTTCGATGGGAGGTAAAGGGTACGGAGCCTTGAAGGGTTTCAAGTCCCAGCGGTGCTCCCTAATCGAACGTCCCGCCACGTTAACTGGTGCGCCAGTGAGCGGTGCAAGTGATCTTCACCGTTTCACAAAGGAACAGGTTTTCTAAACATCACCGGAAGGCCCATAACAGCGGGAGCGGGGTTGTCGTGTCTCAAAAGTCTATTTTCGAAAACTATTTTACCCGGCCTTTCGTCCGGGCGAAGGCTATCACTTTTGATCGGCTTCGATGGCTTCGATAGCGTGCTTGATGCTGTATCCGATGAGGATGCCGGAGTTGGTTAGGATGTTCGAATCCATCTGCTGTCCGTTAACCATGACCTTTGCGGTGTCATATTTATACCCATGCACCACACCAATGATTCTATATGCGTGTTTCTCGAATTCCCAGCATATGATCGGCCCTCCCGAAAAACCGGGGTTGTTGAATCCGTCGATGTATAGCACAACGGCACTAGCCTTACTGCCATCGATGGCTGACATCGTACCCCTCTTGATGAATGGAAGAAGACCCTGTTGACCCTGTTGATTTCTCAATCGGGTCGTCAGTGTAGTATCACCGAATGGAAATCCCAAGAACCAGACCTGTTGCCCCATCGTCGCCCCTTCGCCTTGCCCCGCGACGGCGACTCGGAACGGCTGTGAAACCCGTTCCTCCGTCTCCAACACAGCAATGTCAACGTCCGCAGAAGGGGGGAAGAGAGTCTTGACGATCTGAATGTCTTCCCACTTACCTGACTGCCATCCTTGGAGGGCTGCCTTCCCTGTGGGCAATCCGGCGACGACATGCTTTGCAGTGACTAGATAAACCTTGCCTCGATAATCGATACTGAATGCCGTCCCCCCTTCGTTGCCGACCTTGATTAAGATCGTACGTTGCAGTATCTCGCTGGGTGCCGCGTCCTGTGCGCGTGCAGCCGGGACGAGGCACAACCAAACAGCCGCTGCAAGTACAATAATCGTGCTCATAGTTGAATCTCTAAAGGTCATGTGTAAATCCCGATCTTCTCGACTTTGCCCAGACTCGCATCATCGTTGCGCCCGTCGTAAAGCCCGGTCGTTTTCGCGCTCGACTACCCGCCATGCGTTGCGCCACTTCGATAAGCCCGCCGTTCGTCAGGTAATCCGTAATGCCCGTGGCGGGGAAAGTGTAGCAGCCTATCGCTTTCACCGGTCAGACCTCCAGCTTCGCCAACCGACCTCTGAGGACGTCATTGAGACGCACCATTGCTTGGATCATTTCGTCCTGAAGGGTAGGCCAGGTTTCGGGCCGGGCTAGGCCACCGTTGGTGTAGCGTTTGCGGATTCGGGACGCCCGCTTATCGTCAAGTCTTTCCCACTCCAGCGGAATGCCGAACTCCCGCTCGATTTCTCCTTCTTGGGCCGCGAGGGCGTCAAAGATCGCTTTGTTTCCGGCTCCGGTTTCATGATCATGGTCGATGTAAAGTTCTACGCCTCCCCCATCCATCGACACGACATAGTTGAACGTCACGCCGGACTTCCCGGCACCCGTACCGAGCCAGTGGTACCGTCCGGGCGAGATGTTGGCAAACAGCTTCGTTTTCTCCTTGCTCTTCTCCAGCAGGCCCTTCCAAAACTCCATCCGCTTCACGTGACGGTCCGCCCACTCCTTCTTCTTTTCGCCCAATTCCTTAACTTGCTCATCGGGCGCGGCGAGGACGGTGAACAGCGGGGCAGCCGGAGAATCACCGATTCGAACTGTTTCAACCTTCACCAAAAAGAAAGCCAGGTCGGCGGCAGTATTCTCATTCAGCCACTCGATCACTCGTTGATGCTCGGCCCGTGGTTCGCCTGTAACCCAAATTGCGGTGCGGGCATCGAGGTTCACCAGATAGGTGAGGAGCTTGCCAAGGTGATCATGATCCGTTCTTTCAAGTTGGTTCTCGATGATCACCGGATGGCCGCTTGAGTCCTCACAGAGCAGGTCCACGTTGAAATCGCCAACTGCCTTTTCACGCTGGATCAGGTTCAGTTCTATCCCGAGCCGCTCGCCGAGCACTTCCAGGTGTTGCTCCAGCCAGGTAGTGAAGTGGCGGGCTTCATCGTGAAACACCGCACGAACCGGTTCAAATTCCAAACGACCGATCAGTTCTTTTAGCTCGTCCATTTGAGTCTTCCTCCGCTCAAGACTCTACAAAGCTTTGCCGAGAATCGAGAGCAGGCGGGCACCGACCACAGGGCCGTTACGGAACTCGGTCTACACTTGCGATTTCGAGGAGGCGCATGAGGAGGCTTGCCAGGGCGAGATATTCATGCGCTCGGCTTAGGATCGTTGAATAAGCGATTGCTGTGAGCCTTCGAGTTGCGTAGCCCGACGATGCCTTTGAACAGAAACAGCAATCCCTTTTGCTCGTCCCGTTCGGAATCCGTTTGGAGGGTATTAAACCGGATGATTGGGTCTCGTTTTTCGCACCCGAATGCCTGGTTCATCAAGGAATCGCCGTCCTCGTTCAGTCCAGATCTTGCCTTTACAGCATCTATAACTCGGATATAGGCTTCGAGGGCGGCTTGTTTGTAGTGGCCATCACGATAGAGTTCCCCGCTGACCCGCTCGATCTCGGGATGGAAACGGTATTGGTCGGGAGCGGTGATTGCCGCTGGAGGGGCAAGGAGTTCAAGCTGCTCAATAATAGACTCCATGATAGCTTTTCTGCTTTCAGTTCGACGAATGTGATTTCGTTGAAGCTCCCCACCAGTCATGCCCATGTGAATTTGCCCACCGCTGCAATAGGCGAATGCGGATGTGTTTCGATGCATTTCACCATCTGGTTTCCCGAAAGCTCCGTGCAGAATACTCTCAGTTGTTAGAGCCCACTTGTTCACGCCCGGATCGTTATACCTCAAGGTTTTGACTACATCGATTTGAGCAAGTTGGTTCTGCAATAGTCCGATTGCCCGCTGCGGCGGTAGGGTTACGGGGACAGATCCGCTTGTCGGCTGTGTCCTTCGCGGCATATACCTCCTACAGTTCGCCCTTGAATGCTTTGTCCAGGATCGAGGGCAGCAAGGCGTCGAGTTCGGCGGCGGTCTCGGCCTGAATCCGCTTTAGCACCTCGACTTTGACTTGCAGTTCATTGAGTTTCCTTACAATCCGATGTTGTTCCGTGATTGGCGGAAGGGGGACCGGAATTGTACGTAGGCGACCAAGTGTTATCTCTTTGAAGGTCGAACCTTTCGTTACGTTCTGAACCACCTCAGAAGCGACTCGTCCTTGAAGCGCCCAGTAGAGATAAGGAGCCGTAGCCTTCTCACTGGGTGCGATTCGAGCGGTACCTTGGGTCAAGTTCGCGCCATCCAGTTCCTTAGGTACAATGCGCATCTTGCCCACGGTCGCGCGAATGGCGAATACGATGTCACCTTCGCGCACCATCGATCTCGCGTATCGAGCCGCAATGTGTGGAGCAGTGCGGAGCATGCCCGTGAGTGTCAGAATTGGCTTTGCCATATCACTCACGCGGATGTACGGCACGCCATCTGGAACGTCGTTACCGGCCTGCACAATGCCGTAGGTGATTGACCTATCTGGATTAGCCGCATCATTCAGTGGGACAATAGGCCAACCCGTGCCGATCACCACATCAACTGCGCTCCGGACTAGCGAATTCGCCTCTTCCGTCGCTTTCTGCCGCAGTCCGCGAGCCTCCTCGATCTTGGCGGCCAGTGCCTCGATCTGCGCCACGATGCGCCGCTGCTCGTCAAGTGGGGGAAGGGGAATCCTAAAGGCGAGAAGTTTGTCTTCTTTAAGGCGATTCCGGCTTGTCGGAGTGCCGCCAGTGCTTAGAGCAAGAGCTTCATCCCAAGTCAAAGTGCGGCTGAAATACCGCCGCAAGAATCCAGGATCAAGGCGGTCAGGGTGTGGCCGGAAACATGGGAATTCGTTCGAGACGTAGCAGCCCGCATTCTCCTTTGTTGCGACGGCAAACGAGCCCTTCCAGGCGAAAAGCCGGTTGTAGACAAAATCGCCCTCCTCGACGCGGTATAGGTTTGTGGCCTGAATGCCTGCGCCGGTGGTGATTTCCTTCGTGTACAACCCGGCAGCATACCAATGCGCACCTAGAATGTTGTAAGTCACATCTGGTCTGACGGGCTCGGGTCGCCTGACTAGCCTGAGCACTTCCCCAAGCGGCACCTGCGGCCAAGAACCGCTCATCGCGGTCCCCCCGCCAAGGTGCCCTTGATTTCTGCCATTAACTCCGCGATTCGCAGTTCCTTCTTCAGAATGTCATCCGCCAAACGCTCGGGCGGCAGATGTTCAAGGTCCTGTTGTTGATTCGGATTCTTGATGTCCAGGTTCGTCGAAAGCAGATTGCCCTCGGCGTCGAGCTTCAGCACGTCACCGACCGGAACCTTCCAGGCCCGCTCATTGGGCTCTCGGTTCTTCCACCATTCAAGACACTCAACGAACTCTTCGAACTGCACCGGCTGCGTCTTGGTGTAATTCTTTCGTCCCTCCGGGAGCGGCTGCTCGTAGTACCAGATTTCCTTGGTCGGCCCGGAGCGGTCAAAGAAAAGCAGGTTGGTGGGAATGCTCGTATAAGGGGCGAAAACGCCATTAGGAAGCCGAACAATCGTGTGCAGGTCAAAGTCTTCCAGCAATTCCTTCTTGATGCGGGCGCACACGCCGTCACCGAAAAGCACGCCATTGGGTACGACCATGCCGCAGCGTCCAGGCTTGTTCCCCGCCACAGGACGGCGCAACCTGCGCATGATGAGTTGTAGGAAAAGCAGGGCTGTTTCCGCCGTCTGCTTGTCCTCAGGAAAGTTCGAGAGGATGCCACGCTCTTCCTCGCCGCCAAAGGGCGGGTTGGTCATGATCACATCCACGCGGTCGCGATCGCCGATTTCGCGCAAGGGAAAGCGCAAGGCATTCTCCGGATCAATCACCGGGTATTCCAGGCCGTGGAGCAAGAGGTTCATCTGGCACAGCAGATAGGGCAGGGGTTTGGGTTCGATGCCCAAAAGCGTTGCACGCTGCAACCGGCCGTATTCCTCGGTGGTTTTGGCTTGAGCCCGGAGGTGTTCAAACGCCTCCACCAGAAAGCCACCCGTGCCCGCCGCTGGGTCCATGACCGTTTCGCCCAGTTGGGGATCAACGGCGGTGACAATGAACTTCACCAAAGGACGGGGCGTGTAGAATTCGCCGGAGTCACCTGCCGCGTCACGCATTTCCTTGAGCATCGACTCATACAGCAAACCGAGGGTGTGGATCTCATCCCGCGAGGTGAAGTGTATCTCATTCACCTTGTTGAGCACGTCGCGGAGGAGATACCCGCTTACCATGCGGTTAACGGTACCTTCAAAGACCTTGGCGATCACGTCGCGCCGGTCGCCATTCGAACTCTGCAAGCTCCGCAGATAGGCGAATAGGCCGGGACCGCGTGTCCCATCCGGACGGATGGCCTCGTCCTGGTTGATGAAGGCGAGAAGCTCTGGCCCCTTGATACCCTCGGGCTGGGCCGCCCAGTCGCGCCAGCGATAGGGCCGCTCGATAGCAGGACGGAATCGCTTATCCTCCAGCTTGGCCTCTTCTTCGCGGACGTGCTCCATGTCATCCAGGAACTTGAGGAACAGAATCCAGGTGAGCATGGGCAGGCGGTCAAGGTCACCGCTCAAGCCTTTGTCTTTGCGCATGATGTCGCGGCAGGATTTGATGAGGCTGGCAAGTTGCTGCGCCGTTGATTGGGGTGCTTCCGGTTTCGTTACGCTTGTGCGCTTCAAATCGACTCGTCCTTCAAGAATCTTCAGCCAGGATGTTGCGGTCTTCGAGTCGGGGATTTCCGCCAGCTGTGCCCCTGTCCCCAGCAGTCAAGCAAAGCTGCCCTCACTATGCGCCAGAACGAGAGTGATGAATTCTACGACGTACCGCCAATTTGCGCGAAAGGATCATTTGGCTTGCCACCGCGTTGCCTGAATTCGTATTCCTTCAAGAACTGATTCACCGCGCGTCTCTGCCGGGGTGTGAATTTTAAGGCTTCGGGTAGTTGCTTAATGCGCACTGCGACCTGCTCGGGGTCCAGATAGGGCTTCAACCACTCCGGGTCAAGCCTGTCGTGCCGAGACACGACTGCATCGTCGAGTCCCAGACTTTTGGTTGTCTGAAGATATTTCTCCAGCATTTCGATGAGGCTCTGATCGTCCCTAACAGCTTGCGAGAGCCACTTCACCACTTCCCCTTGCGTAGCCTTTTCCCGCCAGAGATTCAGAACAAATGGGAGCTTCGGAGTCCGCAACAGCCACCCGTCTCGGCTCGCGCCACGTATCCTTTCGAGAAGCAAATTCTCCAAAGTCAAGAGTTGTTCGCGAGTGACGAACCACTCAGCCTCGGGGCTGGCTTGTTGTTCGGGGTATTTTCCTTGCTGTTGTCCCAGCACGATCAGTTCATGCTGGATAAATGACAACGCTCTGCCGGACTCAACAGCCCGCCGAAGCACTTCGAAGCGGCTCGCCGCATCGAGGCGTTTCACCAACTGCCAAACGATCCTGCCCATTCGCACGTCGTTCCCGACGTCAGCGAAACCCACGCCCCGGTCCTCGGGGATGTCGAGGTCATCCCCAACCTCGGAGAGCGTCCCAAGAATTGGGTCGATATTCTCGATCGGAATGTCTCTTTGCGTATAGTCCCAGAGCCTTTCCAGAAGGGCGCTGGCACGGGTTTTTCCGTCGGGTCGAAGCTCTTGAGCGAGCTTCAGGAGTTCCGCCGATAGCCAGTCACGATTTCCGGCGTTTGCCAGAAAAGTCTGCATCTCGGAGTTAGAGATATCGCCGGCATTGACGGCGAGGGCAAAGTAAACAGGAAAGACTTCCGGGTCGCATATGCGCAAGTCACGCCGCCAGCTTGCCATCCAGTCCGTGCCGTAAGACGTGTTGCCCCAGACTGAGGCAAGCCTAGGGAAGAGCCGCACCAGCATTTCCCGAACAGGTGCAGCATATTCAGGGTTCGACTGTTCCATCGTTTTGAACCACTCATTGTGAAATCTCTTGACCTCGTCCCCGGTTGGGTGTACGTAATAGACCGGCGCAGCTCCCGCGAACATTTCTGGGTTGCCTCGAATCATTTGGTATACCTCAGGGCAAAAAAGCCGCAAGGATTCAAGGGCGATAAAATCCACTGGGTTCACTTCGCCCAGTACAGCACGAAAGGTGATGGTCAATGCATTCGTCAACCGCGCCGCGTCTCGCGGTGTTTTGAGAAACTCATCCACACCTTCAAGAAACACGCTGCCCCAGTAAGTTTTGTCGAACTTCTTAGGGTCAATTCCAGAGAGAATTAGGTTCAACCGGTCAAAGAATAGGCTCCGGAGCGAGAGTCGGTCGGCCAGCGGCAATTCAAAGGGTACCTGCACGATCTTTTCGAGATAGTCCTCCCCTGAGCTGCTGCCGATTCCCTCAAGGGATCTCGTGACGATGGCTCTATCAAAGGCCATCAAATACGTGATATTGGGAAAGTCCCCCACTGATTTCACAACCTTGAACACAGCCCGAACCTCGTCGGGTGCCAGTCTGTCGATATCATCGATCGTTACGAGAATTCGCTTTCCTTGTTTCACAAGGGCGGCAGAAATCTCCTGCTTCAGCTTGGCTACGTCCTTTGGCTTGGGCCTCAAGAGTTTAAGAGCCGCACCGCCCAGTCTCGTGTACGGCAGAGGAATCTCTGATACAGTCTCGGAGAGGTCCCCCAGTTTGTTTTGCAGGTTGCTCGTGGCGCGCCCCAGTGTGCCCAGATGCGCCTGAAGTTGGCCGAAGAATCCACGGATCAAGTCTTCAGTACCTGAAAACCACCACGGGTTAAAGGTCACCAGCGCGGGCTGTTGCTTCTGTGGAGCTTGGCCAATGTAATAACGTATGTAGTTAAGGACAGTCGTCTTCCCCGCGCCCCATGTGCCGTAGACAGCAATGACCATACCCTCGGTACTCGGTAGCCGCAGTATGCTGTCCGCGAGATGCTTGGCAAAAGGGCTGTAGCCTAGGCGGTCCGAGGCTGGATCTTCGCCCGGCCGATCGGGAGAAAGCTGCTGAGGAGCATCAGTGTTTTCGTTTTTGTCCTCGTTCTCCATAACCACTCCCAAAGTGAACTGATACGTTAAGCGAATGGAGTTTTCCGGATTCCGTACATCCTTCCTCGGACGTCTTCAAGATGCATAGAGTAGCGTCTGCATTTCGCTCACGGCACCCCGCATATTCTCCGCGCCACTGAACAGGGCGGCGATCTCCAGGACGGTCCCGCGCTCAGAAATAGGCGGTACCTTGAGAATTTCGGGAATCCTGAACTCTGCCGTTCCGTATTCGATGTACTTCTCCAGAATATCGTTGAGAACTTCGCGGGCCGGTTCACTGTAACGCTCGAAGAAGTCCTTGCGGTCTTTCCGCAGATGCTCCGCCCGCTCCCGCCGAGTGCGAAGCGGGGCGCTGAAGGCAACGTTACAAAGCACGTCAAATGGGTCCGCGTCAGGCTGCCTGGATGCTTCGGTTAGCTCCTCCAGTGAGATGCCGCGCTCCTCCAGGGCGGCAATGATGGCCGCTCGCTCCGCCGCATTCGACCATTTGGAGCGAAGCTCGGCGGCTGAGGGGTACATACTGCGCACCTTCTCCGCCGCGTAGTCGGTGAACTCCACCACGCGGAGTTGTTTGCCGTCCGCATCCAATTCATGCACGATATGGGCGGCGATTTCCACTTGCCCGCCGTCGGCGTAATACTTGCGTGGTGGGCGCTCTCCCTCGTCCATGGGCAGTTCGGGCGGCTCAGCAACGATCTCTACGCCGCCTTCTTCCTGGCTGACCACCACTGGTTCGGTGACGGTCTCCCCAGCCTCGTTCATTTCCTCTTCCGTTAGCAAGGCAGGTTCACCATCGAAGTCAGGATCGGCGAAAAGCCGCGTGGCGCTGCCGGTGTAGTCCAGAATCTTGAAATAGAATTTTCCGTAGTCGTCGCGGACGCGGGTGCCCCTGCCGATGATCTGCTTAAACTCGGTCATGGAGTTGATGACGCGAGCAATCACGATGTTCTTGCAGGTGGGCACGTCTACGCCGGTGGTTAGGAGCTGGGATGTGGTGACAATGGTCGGAACAGTCGTCTCAAGCTCCATGAACCGGTCAAGATGCCCGCGCCCGATTTTCCCCTCGTCGGCTACGATGCGAGCCACGTAGCTCGGGTGCTTCTGCACAAGGTCCGCGTTGAAGTTGTTCAGGGCAAGTCGCATGTCCTCGGCATGTTCCTGGTCCACGCAGAAGACGATGGTCTTGCCGAACCGGTCGCTCTTCTTCAGGAACTCGGTGAGGTTACGGGCAATCGCCTCGGTGCGGGGTTTCAGAGACAGTTTGCGCTCGAAGTCCGGCGTCCCATACTCGCCATCGGGGATTGCCCGCCCGTGGCGGTCGAGTTCGCCCTTGCTGGGACGCCAGCCCGCCGCGTCCACAGTGGTGACGATGCGGTGAACACGATAAGGTGCGAGGAAGCCGTCCTCGATGCCCTGGCGCAGGCTGTAAGTATAGAGTGGGTTCCCGAAATACATGTATGTGTCGCGGTTATCCTTGCGTAGCGGCGTCGCCGTCATGCCAAGCTGAAAGGCAGGCTCAAAGTACGTCAGAATGTCGTGCCAGTTGCTCTCATCGTTGGCGCTTCCCCGGTGACACTCATCGACGATGATCAGGTCAAAAAAGTCTGGCCGGTAGTCACGGTACAGCCCAGGGCGATGTTCGTCCTTGGCGATGGCCTGATAGGTGGAGAAGTACATCTCGCGGCCTTTGGCAGCCTCGCCCTCGATCTTCCAGCGGGCGTCTCCAAACGGTGTGAAGGTCTTATCCTTGGGATCGTCCACAAGCACATTGCGGTCGGCGAGGTAGAGAATCCGGGGTCGCCGATACTCGCCGGTCCGGTTCCATCGTGAGTTCCAAAGCTTCCAGCAAATCTGGAAGGCAACGATGGTTTTACCCGTGCCGGTCGCAAGGGTCAGCAGGATGCGCCCATGCCCTTGCAGAATGGCCTGTACCGCCCGGTTGATGGCGATCTCCTGGTAGTAACGCGGGGATTTGCCGGATAGATGGTAGGTAGTAGGGAGTGAGCAAACGGGCGGCGATCTCCTCGGAGATGTTCTCTTGACTCTGAAGGCGACTCCAGAGTTGTTCGGGCGAAGGAAACACCAGAAGCTCGTTGTCACGGCCCGTGAAAAAGTCGTGCTCAACAATACCGTGACCGTTGGTGGCATAGGCGAACTTGAGGCCGAGGACTTCCGCGTAGTCTTTCGCTTGCTGCAGTCCGTCCGCCGCGTTTCGATACGATGACTTCGCCTCGACAACGGCCATGGTGAAGTCCCGCGAATATCGGAGAAGATAGTCGGCTCGCTTCTGTGCTCGGCGGACTACCTCGCCTCCGGTCACCACAATGCGACCATCCGTGAAATACCGCTGCTCGCTGATCTGATCGTCCGTCCAGCCCGCTGCATACAGCTTGGGCAAGACGTGCTTCCGGCAGGTATCGGCCTCAGAATCGTCTCTGTGAGGAAGCATTAAGGGATTCGCCCCGAGGCGCATCGGGAGTGTGGGTAACATCCTCGTCCCGCCGCGATTCAAAGGCCGTTATAATATCAGTAGCGTATGTTGTAGCCAAGCGTCTTGCAGCTCCGATGGCCCGGCACCAAAAGGAATGTCGCTAAGATGAGGCTGCCTCTGGATATCGGGAATCTACTGCCGTCGCGCCCAGGAACGTTATCTGGTACGAACCGAACGTTCTGGCGTTCCTCAGGGAGTGCGGCGTGCCCGAAGCCACAAGTTCCTTAGGAAATCACCCGGCCCGCCCTTCCCTCCCGAATCCAGACAGATCGAAGTCCGTCGGACTGAATCAAGGTAGGTCCCTACTACATTTCCTACTACACGCGCCTGTAGGAACCCGTAAAGCTCCGAGGGTTTACCCCTACAAGTCAAGGCGGATGAAAGAGTTAGGATGGTAGGCCCGAACGGACTCGAACCGTTGACCTCTACCGTGTCAAGGTAGCGCTCTAACCGGGCTGAGCTACGGGCCTGCAAGGTGGGAACGCCGTGAACAAACAAGCCGAAGCATACCACATTCGTTACGTAGCTGCCAGTTCGCAATCGAGTCTCGCCAGCCCGGTATCACCGTGTTGTTGTGCTTGTAATCGAGTTTTCGAAGGACCTTCTTCTCCGTGTCGACATTGAAGGGAACAAAGCGTCGCTGCCACACCCGGTACTTCGCCTGGTCGTGTACGGGGGGAGGCAGGCGCAACGAGCACAACAGGGCTCGGGATGAAGGCCGAGGGCACAACCGCAGGGCATCCAATCAGAAAAGCACTGCGCTGCTTCACCTCCTTCACGACGTTGGCGGTCGCCTGGGCGGGCCTTGGCCGGAACAGAAGATGGAAGTGCTCTGGCATCAGTACCCAACCGATCAGGGCGAAATGGAACTTGGCACGCGCGGCGCAGAGAGCCTGAACGAACAGCGGGCGGTAGTCCGGGCTCAAGAAAATCGGCAAGCGCCGGTAAGTACTGCTGGTGATGAACTGCAACTGGCAGGCTCGTAGTGACGGTGATAAAGCGGCATGGCCGTAGTCTGAGGGGCGCAGGGTCGAAAATCCGCCACTCACGCTGGAGCAGCCGATGGCTTATCGGGCAGTTGAACACGATATCCGAGGCTGCGCAGTTCCCTGATCATTCTGGTGGTGCGCCTTTGCTCCGATCGACTGCTTACCGCGGGGCCGCGTTCTTCGTAGCGCACGCCTTGGTGCAAAATCTTCCAGATCAAACGACAAAGGCGGTGGGAGATGACTCCGATGGTTTGATTGTGTCCCAGACGTGGCACATAGCGACGGTAGAGGATCTGGAAGATACTTCCTTTGTACCTCACCGCCGCCTGGGCGGCCTGATTCAGGATGCGCCGCATGTGACGGTTCCCTTTCGGGGAGCGATGGCTGTGGCTTACTCCCGCACTCTCTTCATCGCCGGGACAGGAGCCGACCCAGGAAGAGAGAGCTTTTTCGGAAGGGAAAGTCGCTGCGGTGGCGCCCACTTCGGCAATGATCTGCTGCGCCGAATCCACTCCCAGTCCGGGCACTTCCGCCAGCCGCTGCACCGGATCCTGGTAGGGGCGAAGCAGATTCGCCATCTCCTGCTCGATTTGGTTAATCTGCTTTTCGATCAGACTCAACTCCTCCAGCCATGTCCGGACCAGCTTCCGGTAGACCGGATGGAGTTCCCGGGTGACAGACCTCAAAAGCAAGTCTGCGCCAGCCTGACCTGAAGATGGACAGTGGGCGGCAAGGTGAGGTCGGCCAGCATTCTCTCGCACCAAGGCAAATCGCCATGGGCCTGAAGGTGGTAGCCACGGCACGGGTTCTGGTGCCGTGGGCTTGTCGATCTCCGGAACCCGAAGAAGCCCACAGCATCAAGAGCATGCTGTGGCTACCTGCTCTTCGAGGAGTTGGATAATTCGGAGAGGGTCCGCCTCTGCCGATGGCCGGATGAGCGCGTGGAATCGTTCCGGCATCAAAACGTAGCCGATGATCTTGAAACTTAGCTCAATTCGCAGTTCTCCGAGGGTGGCGAGGAAGTGCCGGCTCGCGGTCAAACAGCCGGGCGCGCCGATACGTGCTGGAAGTAACGAAGTGCAGGTGGTTCAACCCATAATAATGGTGCGGCCGAGGCATGCAGAAATTGTAGCCCGCAGTCGCACACATGCCAAACGACGACATGTATGCGCCACCCCAGTGGCACTCGCTCATGCTCTGGCCGCTGGCCGTGGCCAGCTTCTCCAGACACGCGCACTCTTCCTCGGTCACCTTGGTCGTGATCGATTTCGTGCGTAAAGACGGCTTGACCATGACAGCCTTCCTCACAGCTCCCCGTACTCGAGACTCAACGCTTCCCAGGCCACTTTGACTTCGGGG
Organism: uncultured Acidobacteriota bacterium; assembly: GCA_963803295.1. Lineage (GTDB taxonomy): Bacteria > Acidobacteriota > Terriglobia > UBA7540 > UBA7540 > CAWDMC01. The sequence continues at coordinate 23,651 of CAWDMC010000003.1, forward strand.
ATTTCCCAGGCCTGGCGAAACAGTTTCCGGACCTGCCCCCATTCCTCTTCCGAAAAGCCAAAGCTGATCCCATTGCCGTGGGCGCGGAACCAGAACTCCTTCTCCTTCCCACGCTCGACCACATATCCGAAAAACTCCTCCCCCTGCCAATGGCCACCCGGGATAAGCTGCCCTCGCCACTCAGCGTTTTTCGGTTGCAGCCCGGCCAGCATCGCCCGGAACTCGGCGATCTTCGGATACGGCCCCAAGGGATACATCGCTCCCCGCGGTCCGGGAAAGCTAAGCAGCAGATCGAACTCCGGGCCCTCGCCGCGCGCGAAGGAAAGCGTGTATTCGCCTTCGCGGATCGAAGGGATCGCAGGCTGATAGACGCGCTCCCGTTCTTGGGATTCGTCGCGCACCGGTTGGCCCTTGAGAAAGTAGTGCCCGCGCGCCGCCACCCGCCATAGCGCCGGCCAGTAAGGCTTTAACGCCTGATCGAGCGCATCCACCCCACCCAGCTTCTCTTTGTCCAGCAGCACGTACAGATTCCGCGCCGCCAGCACCGGCCGATACTCGCTCGGGGATTTGCTCAGCCGGCGCAGGGTCTCGGCCACCGTCCGCCGCACCACCTCCGGCGTCACCACCTCGGATCTCTTGCTTCCCTCGGGCCGGCACTCCGAAGGCAGGTTCCCCAGGTAGTAATGCCCCTCCGCCTCGGACGCACCCTTGGCCCGCAGCTCATAGGCCGCTTGAAACGCTTTCAGGATCGCCGCCAGCGACTCCGGCGAAACCGGGTTCTTGAAAAACGCTTCCGCCCCCTGCTGCACGAAGTGCGCCACCACCGTCCACTCCGCCCGGCTCAACAGATGCCCCGCCTCGCCCTTGCGGCGGATTTCCACCAGCGCCTCGGGTTTCGCCAGCAGCTCCACCACCTCCAGCCGGTCCTCCCGCGCCGACTCCAGCAGCCGCTTGGCGATCTCCGACGTCGACACGCTCTCGCCCTTTCTCCGCGAGCTCAGCTCCCGGATTCGCTCCAGGCGGCTGCGCAGGGCGGCACTGATGCGCAGCGATAAAGTCTCGGTCTGCTGCTCGGACTCGGCCATCGGAAAACCTCCGAAGCCATCCTAAGCTATGTATGTCATACAGTCAAGAGGTCATACATTCTTGGCGGAAAAGGTCTTAGAGGGCACGATCGGCAGGGAGATACTCAGGTTGCCAGGCGGCAACCTCGAATCCACATCTCATTGATTTACCGATGGTTGCCATTCGGCAACCTTGGTTGCTCTCCAGCACCCGCTGCGGGGTGACGTGTCACCCTACTCCCGGTGCGAAGCACCGCTAGCTTTCGGGGACGAGTCACCGAGGCGGGCCAAACGAAGATCGCAAAGGTGTGCTTTACGCCAGCCGTTGGCGATCATCGTTACGAAGGGCTGGACGGCCCAGACGAGCCGGGCGGGAAGATCACGTAACTCTGAGGCTCACGGTCGGCTCGCTCTAGTCTTAGACATTGCGGAAACAACAAGCCTTTCAGGTAGCCCAACATGCCTGCGACGGGGCCAATGAGAAAGAGTCCGCCAAATATCAGCGAGTTGCCGCGAACCCCAGCCCAGTATGGAATGAGAAAGGCAAGCGGCACACAGAGTAAATAAAGTGCTAGTACGCCCAGGTTGCTAAGGCCCCGCCACTGAAGAAGTCCTTTGCACCCTGGGCATGGGAATCTGCCTCGTAGTCCCTTCGTGCTATCAAAACGCCATCCACACAGCGGGCACGTGTCCATAGTCTCTCTTCTCGCCGCCACAAAAGGATCAAGGTAGGCAGGACTTTCCAGCTGTGATCTGCTTAACGCAGCCTATCGCAGAGCCCGCCGCCCGACCAATCGCCGCTCCGGGGCCGGGAACCGCTCCCTTTGTGATATAGCCCTGGATTATTTGCATAATCCAAATCGTAACCCTGGGGTTGGTTCCGGCAAGCTCTTGCAACCATTGATAACCCGCTGGGTAGGCAGGAATCAAGGCTAATCCGGTAGACCCACCGTACCAAGCGACAGGCATCAGCGGACTTGCCACGGGCGCTGCGTTCCTGCCTGCCTGCTGGAAGACTTGCCGGCCCAGTGGCAGATCAAGAAATTCGTCGACGAAGATGCTGATTCTGAATTGGGTCGGGTACCCTGATGGTGTCGGGTTGACGTCAGGAGTGAAGCTGTTTGCTACGTCGACTCCGGGAACACACGTCCCAAAATCACAGCCCGGTCCATAAACAGGACTGGGCATGGCGAAAGGACCATAGTCTCCGCTGAGCGGACCTCCGCCCCCTCCAAGGCCGTTAATATTCGGAACCGAGCCACCACTGGTTCCATAAATCGGCTGACCATTGGACCATAACCCTGGGGGTGAAGCACAGGACGCATCGTTGGTACTCGTGTAGGAGGAGCGGTCGAACGGATTAGTGCTCGGCCCACGGCCCACTCCTCCGCCGCCGCCGCCTCCTCCACTGAAGTGGCAATCGAACCAATCAAACTGCGCTGCGAAGGAACCGCATGCCTCGCCCGCGTCACCCAGCCCCAGCGGGTCGGTCGACGACGTGGGATTATTCATCACATAAGCGTAGCGGTTAAGGGACTGACACCGGGACCTGATGCCATTCCGTCGTAAACTTACCCGCATCCCTGGTGCCGTCTTGAAGTTAATCTCGCTCCACCCCTGCTGCGAGTTGATTTCTTTCGGCTCGAACCCCAGACGCGAGTTTTCGGCTAAGCAAGGCACGGCGGCTAAAGGAAGAACGCTCGGACTTTCCGAGGGAGAGGAGATTTCGGCTTGAGCCGCTGCTCTCATCGGCCTGATTCTACCCCTCTTTTTCTTCCTTTGGCCTCAGTTTCAAAATAATACTTCGAGAGTTAAGGAAGGTGCTTCGAGGCGGGGAGAGTAGGAGCTAGAGTTGGATGATCGAGAGGCCAGGGATTCGTTGGAAGTGACGGACGTTGAGCGTGGCCACGGCGTAGCCGAGAAGCAACGCCGTCGCCCCGATCAGCAAGTCGGGGAAGGCGATGCTGACTCCTTGAGCCGCCTGCTGTCCCTCAACCCTTCCAGCCAGTTGGGCGATTTCGAGCGTCACCGGCTGAACCGGGATCGCCTGCCAGAGTTCCTCGACGAAGGCTTGCCGCCGCTCGCGATCCGCTTCCGTCTTGGCACGGTAGATGCCATGGGCCAGTTCAATCACGGTCACCGCCGAGAGCGCAGTTTCCGTCTCCCCATGGGCGGTCTGTACCCGTTCGAGAATATTCCACACGCTCTCCCCGCGGCGTTCGCCTGCGATCAGCACGCTGGAGTCGAGGATTAATCCCATGTGGGCGGATTGAGCGGCTCCCGATGGCTGTTGATGATGTTTTCGAGGTCAGCAGCGAAGTCTGCGTCCAGCGTCGGTGTGTAGCCCAGTTTCTCGGCGTGCGCTTTGGCCAGGGCGATGGATTCGGAGAGCAGACGGCCCGGCCGGGAGGCGGCGGCAGGACTCACCACAGCTACGGGTTGGGCATCATGCTCGATGACGACTTCTGCGCCTGCCCGCACCTGGTCAAGCAACAAGGCAAAGTTGCTCGCCGCTTCCGCTTCCGAGATGTGGATCACAGGCTTGGGCATGGCTTGATTATACACGCTTACTTCTCCTCTTCTTCCGCTTCGGCGGCGAGAGCGGCCAGGAGTTCGGCCTTCTCGGCGTGGTCCTGGAAAAGGTTTTCTTTAGCCGCAGCTTCGGTTCGGTGGAGCTGGGCGGCGGGATGGGTGGCGGTGTGAATCTGCTTCAACAGGCGGACCGAGACTTGGGTATACATCTGGGTGCTGGAGAGCTTGGAGTGGCCCAGCATCTCCTGGATAAAGCGGATGTCGGCCCCGCCTTCGAGCATGAGGGTCGCCATGGTGTGGCGCAAGAGATGGCAGGCGCCCATCTTGCCGAGCTTGGCGGCGGCCACGTGATTGCGCACGGTGAAAGTCATGTGATCGAGGCTGAAGGTCTCTCCCTCGGCGGTGAGGAAGAGCGTGCCAGGGTCGGGCTCCACGACCAGCCGGGGCCGGGCCTCCCGCAGATACTTTTCCACCCAGGCCACGGCGCGCTCGCCGATCGGCACTACACGGTCCTTGCGGCCCTTGCCCTGGCGGATGGTGACGGCGCCGCGCTCGGTATCCACATCATAGAGCTTGAGGTTAATCAGCTCCATGCGCCGCATCCCCGTGGAGTAGAGGGTTTCGAGTAGAGCGCGGTCCGGTAGACCCAGGGGATCGTTCAGCTCCGGCTGTTGCAGAACCTGCTCTACCTCGGCCTGGGTCAGCACAGTGGGCAGGCGGTAACCGATACGGGGCAGCTCCAGATCGGCGGCGGGATTGTGCAGGATGTAATTCTGGCGGGCCATCCAGCGGAACCAGACCCGCACGGGTACCAGACAGGCGTGTTGGGTGCGGAAGCTCAGCGGCTGATGTGCATCTTCGGATGAATGAGACCACGGGGGAAATAAAAGGACGTTGCGGTCGTGGGCGTGGCTTTGAAGCGATGGAGTTTGCGGAATTCTCATCACCTTGCCAAGCCGCCTGACCAGCCTAGAAGACCAATAGCGATCAGGAGGACTGCCAATCCGGCCATCATTACGCGGCGAGCTGCGCGGGAGCTGAGTTTCCATTCCCCCGACAAAAAACCCACGCAGTTAGCAGTGACGAGGCTGACAACCAGACTGAGCGGCCAGCCGATAGCCGGTCCCAGTTTTCCGAGGTTGTGCGCAGCCGAGCCATAAGCAAAGATCCCGCCTCCCCACAGGAGACCCATGAGAATCGCGAGCGCATAGAGCGGCGCCGAGCTCGGCTGGTGGAAGTTGGCCCAAGTTCGATTCTTACGAAGCCGGTGTCCGCAATAGGCCAGATTGACGACAGCGCCACTTCCCAGCACCAATAGCCAGATTAAGTTCGAACCGCCAAAGGAGCTATTGCCCGCCCGGACCGCACTCGTGATAATTCCTTGCGCCAGGCTGTATCCCACATTGAAAACCGCCGAGAAGATGCCCGCCCCCGCGCAAATCAACAATCCCACGAAGAAGGGACGGGCAGGGCCGACCATTGGGCGCGCGGCGCGAAGTCTAGCGTTTTCGTTCTGCTCCCGCAGGATTCCTGCATAGCCGCAAAGGCCCGTGCCGGCCAGGGCCGTAATTGTTCCGAGAATAATCGCCTTTCCCTGCGGTTGACCGATTCGTTCTGGCGCCAGGATGAAAATCGGCAGGATAGATCCCACTGAGGCGCTGGTGGCCAACACCAGGGTGCTTGCCATAGCGATGCCGATGGCGCTAACCCCAAGGCCGAACAGAATCGCGCCAAGGCCCCAAATGAAACCCGTGAAAAGGGCAATAATTTCGGCGCGAACTGGCGCAGACGCGAGGGTTTGAAGCGGATTCCCAACCGTCAGGAACAACACGGCCAACGGCATTACCAGGAAGGCGACCACAGCATAAACGGCCCAGACGTTTTCCCACGACCAGCGGCTTAGAAAGCGCATGGGCAGCGTAAAAGTTCCGCCTGCGAGGCCCGAAACGACAGCCAATGAAAGCCCTAAGGAAATTGCCCAGTTATTTACCATAATGATTTCGTGCACGCGGGTTTCTTCCAGGCCTTGTGCACATGCATTTGTTGGGATCCCGACGTTCAGATGCTTGCTACTTGGTGACAGGCAATCTCGACCTATGCCGTGTCGAAGAGTACAGTGCTGACATGCTTCTGTTCGCGCCAGGTATATCCGTTAGTCGATGGCATCCGAACTTTAAGTTCGTCAATCTGCTGCCCCTGAGCGACTTTCAAGCTTAGCCTCGCACCGGCGCGTCTCCGTTCAAAAAGGATATCGGCTCTGACCACGCCGCGGCGGGTCCTTATAGGCCAACGATGTGCTTCCGCGCCTTTCCAGCTAGGAGGGATTCTAGGTATGATCCGGACGCATTGCGGTGACGTGTCATCAACACCCAACAGAAGCCTGGACACTTTCAACGGTTCTGTCACATTCACAAGATTCAACGCGCCGCAGCCCTCTTCCAAAGAAATCTTGCCCACGGCATCTGGCGAATACGTTCGCTCGTAAAAATAGTAAGGCGATTCCCGATGCACCTTGTATTGAGGTACGGGATGGTACGTAGCCTCCGCGAGCCAGGATAAAGCCTTGTCGGCCATTGTCAGTTTCTCGTAGAGCAGCATGGTCTGGAGTGCGTAACCCTGGCCGTAAGCCGGGCTCGACAACAGCCCCCCTGCCAGCACATCGAACTGAGTCCAGATCCCGTACCGGTCGAACTCTTGCTTACGCAAGGGCGCGTGATAGAGCCGGACGAACGTGTTCTCGCAGTGTCGAATCCCCTTCCACAATGAGGCCAGCGGTTCGAATCCCAGGACATCCGAATACATGCAGGCGACGCCATTAATACCACCGAACCCGCGGTTCGTCTCATAATCGATTACGGCGAGATCCGGCTTCATGGTTTTTGGATCGATGCACCAGATCCAACAGCCCTCTTTGTCGACGAGATATTTATCCATGCCGTCACGGAGCCTGGCTGCGAGGCGCCGATAATCTTCTGCCCGGCCGTCGCTCCCCGATTCCTCCGCCATGTTGGCGGCCGCCAGCAAAGCGAGCATGGTTAGATTATTCTGCACTACGTTGTACTGGGCGCCAGGTATGCCCATACCACCGCCGAACTCGCCAGTTCCTGCCGCAAGAGGTTGGTTCTTTAAGCGAGACTTCAGGTAATTCACCGGTGAGGCATCCTCAAAAAAAAATTCCCGAATGTGATGTTTTGTCGAGTGGCCATCGGGCAGACGCTCCCACAACAAAACCATGCCGATGACGATCGACGCGGTGCCGTCGAGTTCCGTACCCGATCTCGGGATCACCAAATCGGCCGGCGCGGTCATCGAGGGCGGCCAATTTACCGTTCCTGGCTCGGATCCCTTGAAGAACATCGGAAAGGAGTAGAACCCCTCTTGGTTTCTTTGCACCAAGTGCATCAGGCATTCCGCGAGGAGCGCGGCCTGCTCGTAATACCCGCGCATCGCGAGCTCACGCATGAACGTGCCGCCGTCTCGGGTCCACATGGTGCCTCCCCAGATTTGACCCGGGGGTGAAGCATGAACAAAGCCGGTGGGAAAGCCGTTATCGGCCTTTGCTACAAAATTCTTTCGCAGTACCCCTTGCAATGATTCTTCGAGCTCACGGCTAAAGAGATCCGCGTCTGGCGAGGCGTAGAATCGTAGTGAAGCTGCCTGCTCGTCTTCCTGAGTCCCTTGGTTTTCTGTTCGAAGGGCAGGACACCGAGTATGGATCAATCGATTCGTTAAAACTGCAGTAGTGCCGATGAACTCTCGTCGATTCATAGGTTGCTGTAACCCACGGAAAGGAGGATGCCGCCGGGAGCACTTGCGGACAGGGCTTTAGGGAGGGCTCTTTTCGCTTTCCCCGTTCAAGACCTTGAACCGGTTTAGGAGGACAGCGGCGCGGGCACTATCTCCGCGTTTTTGGGCGAGCGTCCCGAGCTGATAATAGGCGTACTTGAATGAAGGATCGGATTCGACCGTTTTCTCGAAGTATTTCTCGGCTTCCTGGTTACGATGCAAGGCCCGCATAACGCGCCCCATCTGGTAGTTCGCTTCAGCTGAGCGTGGATTAATCTCCAGGGCTTGGTTCAGCAAAGGCAAACTCGCCTGCGGCGACTGGTCGTAGAAGAGAAGGAGCTTGGCGTAGTTGATCAGTGGCCATTCGTCCTTGATGCCGTGCTTTCGATCGAGCTCGACTGCTTTCGCGAAACTCTCCGCAGCCTGCTTCTCATCCTGCATCGCCTCATAAGTCAGTCCCAGGCTGTCGTAGACTTCGGGATAATCGGGGACAATCGCGAGCGAACGTTTCATAGCCTCGATCGATTTGTCATACCAGTTCAACGTGAAATACAACCGGCCTAACTGATACTCCAACTCGGCGTTGCTGGGATTGAGGGCGATGGCCTTCTTTAGTTCCGCCTCAACCGCCTCATTCATCTTAAAGGTGATGTAGTTCAGCGCAAAAAGCTGATGAACGCGCCAGTCATTGGGGGCAAGTTTGTAAGCTTTACTTAGCAGAAGCATCGAGTCTTTGCTCTCGGCTTTCCGATAGTGCAAAAAAGCGGCGAGGTAAAGAAACTCAACGTTGTCAGGGGTGTGCTCGAGGGCGGCCTTCGTCCTGCTCAAGCCGGAATCGTAATTTTTCAACTCGCGATAGGTAAGGGTAAGATAAAAGGTATGAGTTGGGCTGGCCGATCCCGATTCGATACATGACCACAGGGAGCTTTGCGCACTGTTGTAGTCGCCGCCCCTTACTTGCTCCAGCCCGGCTTGGCACGACAGTGGCGCCTGGGCGTTAAGGGAAGCGGCGACCACGAAGAGTAGTATGACACTCCTCATATTCGTCTCTTCCCCCGAGTGTACACCCAACGTGTCAGAAGGTGATTCTCAATCCGAGCTGATAGTTTCTCGGGCCTATGATGGAACCGGAATACTGCCCGAACGCTGGGTTCGTCAGGTCAGTAACAAGGCCACCGGGTACTTTGCGGTTGAACGCGTTGAACGCGTCCAGGCGCACCTCGACCTGATACCGCTCGCGGAATGTCTCGCGTTTGAAAAGCGAGAAGTTCTCGGATTCGAAGCCCAGCGTACGAACGTTGGGCAGGATGTAAGTATTGCCGAACGTGAACGGCGCGGGGAAATCGAAAGCCGCCCGGTTGAGCACGACCGTTCCCGCCTGGCCAGAGAGGCCATTCTCGATGACAGTCTCGCCGCGGCCAACACCGGTCGTGATCTTGCCGCCGAGATAATTGCTGCCCAGGCGTCCGTTAGCAATCGGCAAATTGTCCGGCGCGCCGATGGCGATGGGGAGACCCGAAGTGTAATTCATAATCCCGGCAACCGCCCAGCCGCCCAGCACTTGGCTGATCACCCCTTGGTGGAGGAAAGGGCGCCCTGGACCCCAGGGAAGCTGATACGTGGCGCTGACCACCAGGGCTCTGGGGATGTCGTAGGGCGCGAGTGCTTTCTCAACTCCCCGATTAAAAGTGTCCTGCGGTCCGGGCTGCCCAAAGGCATTCAACGAGACATCGGTAATCGTCTTTGAGGCCGTGAAGGAGGTCAGGAACTGGAACCCGTTGGAAAACCGTTTTTCCACCTTGAGGAGCAGGGCGTTGTAGCTTGAATTCCCCAGATGGTCTTGCAGGACATTAACCGCGAAATACTGTGGATAGGGCTTGAGAGCTTGGGCCAGCGTCCCGGTAAATCCTGGGTAAGGAGGCTTATAACCCAACGCCACCACGGCCGGATCGGTAATCGAATCGGTAAGCAGCGACCCGAGCGCCAGGTACTTGGGGTCTACCTGGTTGGGCAGGTTTAAGCCGCCGGGAACGTGGTGTGACGATTGGCCGACATAGCCGACGTTAATCATGTAATCTCTGGCGAACGATTTCTGAACGTCCAACTGCCAGATGTAGCTTTCGGGCCACCGGTCGGCATTACCCGCATCGGTGTTGGCATTCCCGCCGTTATAGATCGCCGGATCGAAGTTCGGCGGATGAGGCACGCCGATCCAGCCTACATCCCAATTCAGGGCGGGCGTAATGCCCCCGTTGGGACTGCTCTTGGTGATGCTGGCGCCATAACCGGCCTCGTCCAGGATGCCGCCTGTAGTATCCACTCCGGGCGGCGCCAGGAGGACCCCCGCACTGGCCCGAACCACCAGGGTGGGCGTCACGCTGTACGCCCCGCCTATCCGGGGCGAGAATCCTTTGTGCCAGTTCTTGACGAAATTTCGCACGTGTTCCTGTCGGGCGAAACGATAGGCCCCCGGAAGATTGCCGGCGCCGGGATTGGGCAAAGTCAGACTCATTTCCGCCATCTGGTCGTTCTGTTCCCACTCCGCGCCCTGGTAATCCCAGCGGAGCCCATAGTTGATCGTCAGCTTTCTGCTGATCTTAAAGTCGTCTTGCGCATAGAAGCCTATGCTCTGACTGTGCTGGGACGGGAACGGATTATTCTGCATCGTCGCGCTGTTGACGTCACCGAGCAGGAAACTGGCATAGGAATTGCCGGTCCCGGACACGACGGCACCGTTTACTACTTGGGCGGTTTCAGCACTCGAGAATTGGTAAGCCCCGCTCCGAGTGTCTAGTTGACCGGTGGCAGCCTGGAACCATAGGTAACGGGCGCCGAACTTGAGGTTGTGCTTGCCCGTGACCCAGGAGATCGAATCCTGGAGATCCCTGCTGCGGTCTTGTTCGTAATTGACCGCGGCGACGGCGCAGTTTCCAAGGCCAGTACCCATGCTGGCGTAGCCGTTGGTAACGAAACAGAAGCTGGGGAAGGCCGGTACGTACGTACCGGAGATGGATGGCCAATCGCCCGGATCCAAGGGTTGCGAATTCTGGGTGATGTGGAAACCTACTTCGCTGGCTGCGAAATGATTGACGAGGTGCGGATTGATCACCCAATCGTCGGTAAGGGTAAACTGTGAGATGCCCCGAGGAGTGAAGTTGCTGGACAGGGCATCGCCGAATGGCGACCCTTCGGCAAGCAGCGCGGGCGTGCTGCGTGCGCGGAAGCTGCCACTGACGCGGTTATTGGCGGTGAAATTCTGGTCAATCCTGAGGAACCAATCGGTCTGCTTGTTGTAGCCCGGCGTGGTCCCGGTGTAATTATTGACGAGGTTGTTGTTGGTCGGCAGCGGATAAAGCTTGTTCAGGAATTTCGCTGTGGCGCCGATCCGGTCGCTAGGGATCACGTTTCCGGGGAACTGCAGGCCGGTCATCGGATCGAAGATGGGTTGTGCGAAATCGGAGAAGTCGCCGCTGCGCTCCTGGGCTGTCGGGACCGTAACGGTCCCCGGATTAGCGGTCGGAGGCTGCCGGAACGTCGTCAGGTTGAAGAAGAAGAAGGTTTTGTTTCTGCCATCGTAAACCTTGGGAATATAAGCCGGCCCGCCGGCGGAGAGAGCCATCTCCCACTGCTGGTCACGTGAACGGTTGACTGCATTGTAAGGCCGGGCATCGAGGACCGTGTTCCTCACGAACCCCGTTGCATTACCGTGCAGCTGGTTGCTGCCAGAGCGCGTGATATACGAAACAACGCCGCCCGAGGTGCGGCCGTATTCTGCGCTGGGCACTCCGATCTCCACTTTAACCTCGCTCACCAGGTCCTCGTCCGGACGATTGTCGAGCGAGACGTTGGTTGTGACCCCCTGGTAAGCCATGTTCATGCCGTCGATCTGCCATTCCGTACTGAACTGCCGCCCGCCGCCGATATTGACGCCAAACTGGGAGCCGAAGGAATTGCCACTTGCGGCGCCAGGCGTTTGGGCGCCCGGTACCAGATTCACCAGCGTCGCGGCGTCACGGGTGCCGCCGCCAACAATGTTCGGCAGGTCTTCCACGAACTTTCTGTTGACCTGCGCGTCATACGTAGTCGTCTCCTGTTGTAACAGAGGAGCATGCGCCTCAACCGTTATGGACTGGGTGACGCTGCCCAGTGTCAGGGTGGCGTCCACGCGTGCGACGTTGGTCACATCCACGAGCACGCCGGTAACGACCGATTCCTGCAAGCCGTTGGCGGCGATCCGGACTTCATATGTGCCGGGTTTCAGGTAAGGAATGTTGTAGACGCCGGATTCATTCGTCTTGGTCTTGACGGCCACACCGGTCAGGGTGTTGGTCGCGGTGACGTCAGCTCCAGGAATGACGGCCCCTGCGGTGTCTGTAATAATCCCGCTAATAGAACCCGTCGACGACTGTCCTCGGGCACCATTAGGAAATCCAAGGACCAAGACCATCGATGTCAATACTACGAGTGCTGAGAGTACATACTGAATCGCAAAAAGCCTCTGGAAGAGTCTCAGTATACCCATGGGCTGGGCCTCCTTTGGGCTTACGCGTTATGGGGTCTCAAGACCCGAAATGCAAAACCAAGTATAGCCCGCGCTTTTCAGGCCAATGAACCAGGAAAAAAACACCCGACGCCGGAGTGCCCTAAGGGCCATTTAAAACCAGGGTTGCTTAGATTTCTCGCCGTATCCGCAGCAGAAGCGTAAGTGATGCCGCGCCAGCATCTAAAGTGTAGGCGGATGGGCGTGCCGCATCTTGTACTCTAAGGTCAGGACATCCGTCAATCGATTTGGACTACGCCTTTGCAGTTCTTCACTGCGAAACTTAGACAAGAAGGGCAATGGCAGTTTATAGTAAACAAGTAATTCGATTTACAAAAAAGAAACCAGTTGAACTTGTTCGTACCGCGGGGGCGGCAAAATAGTAGGCTGTTTCGTATTGCGAAACACAATTTTCTTTTTGGGACAATTCACCTTTTTAAAAACCTCCGAGCTTTCTGTGTGGAAACTCAAAAAGACGTCACGGATCGCTCGCCACTATGGTCCGGATTGGGCTCGTTGGCTGCGGCCCGGCGCACTGGCGCCGAAAACCTGCTGGACCGCCTCGAGGTAGGCCAAACCTGTTCTCTTGTCCGGCTCCAGATAGCTGCCTTCCACCCACTCGTTCCAGGCGTTCACGGTCAGGATGCGGCGATCCGGCGGCTGCCCGTCCAGATAGCTTTTCGCCTGCTCGAGGTACTTACGGAAGAGGGCCGGGGAGTTGTCCCTGACAATGCCGCCAGCGTAGTTCCTCGGGCTGCCGTCCCAGCCAATGCTGACGTGCGGGTAAAAGGGAATGTGCACATCATTCTGCCACTCGGACCAGAGCGGTACGGAACGCGCACCCCAGTGATCGTATGATTCGGTGGGCTCAGTGGGCGCGGCAACGTGAACCCAGCTGTACCACGTAACGCTGTCGGCATTCAGGTAGGCCAGCAGATCAGCTTCACTCTGAATAGTTCGGGAGGGGTCCACGGCGGTCATGGGTTGCCCCTTTACCAGCTTCATCGTTTGCGTCAGACCCCAGCCGACGATGTTCAGGTGCAAACCGGGGAGTCCTGCCGCTTTGGTGCGGGTGCGGAAGGTCTCCAGAGCGTCGCGTGTCGGCTCCAGGCCTCCGAGCCCCTTGACCATAGTATGCAGTTCGTAGATTGAGAAATAGGGCTTACCATCGATCTTCCAATAATTGGGTTGGGAGAAAAAGTCGTGCACCGCTTCACCGGTCACGCGGTCGAACGTCTGGCGGGTGACGCCGCCAGGGTACCAGAGGGTGGGGTTGTCGCTTCTGCGTGGGAAGATGTCGACGAAATCATGGTTGGCCCACATCAAGGCAAAGTGGATGCGGTTGCGATTTGGGGCCTTCAGGAAACCCTTGCGGAGGCAGTCGTCAAGAAAACTTCCGTCGTTATAGCGATACCAATCAAACAGGATGGCAGTGATACCGTGATCGGCCATGGCGTCGATGCTGCGGGCCATCTCCTTGGGATGAGACTCGTCGCGGTAGCCCCAGAGCGGCACGTGAGGCTGGTCGTGTCCCGGGAACCGGGGTTTACCCCCCTTCACCAGTTCCCATTCGGTCCAACCCTTGCCCAGTTTGGCCTCGTTGCGCGGGTCTACATGGTAGTTAGGCCAGTAGTAGACGGCAATCTGGTAGCGCGGGGTTTGTTTCGAAACAGGATTGCCTGCGCCGATGCTAATAAGAGAGAGGACCACGAGCAATATCGAGCATAAGGGCACGTAGAATCTCACGCTTTGACTCCTTTCCTTCATGTCTTTGTCCTGTGCCACCGTTGTCCTTTTCGCCCGCAAACGGATGAAGCTCAGCGACGCCTGTCGGCGTAATCACTACCACGCCGTAGCCCCGAGATACCAGAGCACGAGCTTCGGGCTCAAGTTGTATTCTCAAGTCAATTTGGTCCACAAGTAGTCTCTGACTCGCAGTTGCCGTTCTGCTATGCGAAACAAGCGATGCGACCACCGTTTGATAGTAACGTCTTCAGATATAATGAATTCCTAGACCAGCCCGCATGAATCCGTGATATTTACGATATGCTGGTTGACAGCGACAGTATTACTATCCGAAACCTCCAATAGGGGTGCGCACGCTTTTCCGGAGCTTTTTCGAATGCTATCCGAGTCCCCGGACCCCAAAAACCGGTACATCGTCAAGTCCGTTGTGCACGCTTCGGCCATCCTGGGGTCATTCCGTTCTCCCGGGGAGGTCCTTCGGCTGCGGGACATTGTTTCCCGTTCAGGGCTTAGGAAGGGAATGTGCTTCCGATTGCTCTATACGATGCACGAATGCGGACTTGTTGAAAAGGTGGGGGAGAACCAATACCGGGTTTCCTTTCCTTTACCTCGACAACATCGATTCCGCATCGGATATGCCGGACAGGATCGCTCTGCTTCGTTTTCACGTTTGGTCCTCGACGGGTTGGTTCGAGCGTGCCAGAAAGCGCAGATCGAGTTGATTGTGGCAGCTAACCACCATGACCTGAAGGCGGCATTGCGCAATGCCGAGGGGTTGCTCCGGGATCATGTCGACTTGGTGATCATGTACGAGGGCGCAGCTCCGGAGGTTGCCTCGAGGTTCCAAAACGCGGGGATTCCCCTACTTGCCGTCGATATTCCTTACCCTGGTGCAATCTATTTCGGGGCCGATAACCATCTGGCAGGATTGTTGGGCGGCCGTTGCTTGGGGCGCTACGGCGCACAAAATTGGCAGGGATCTGTGGATGACATCCTGCTGCTCGAGATTGTAAGGTCGGGCCCGGTAGTCCGCACGAGAGTGGACGGAATCCTGGATGGAATTAAGGACTATTTTCCGGGGGCGGCGCAAAGGCCGATCGTCCGGCTGGATACCAAAGGGGAGTTCGCGGCGGCGCTAAAATGCGTCCGGGAATACCTTCGCGACAGTAAACCCAGGCGCGTATTGGTTGGGGCCGCCAACGATTCGAGTGCACTGGGTGCGCTCCGAGCGTTTCAAGAGTGTGGACGCAGCGCCAATTGCGCGGTCGTCGGAGAGGGTGCCGAACCGGAAGCGCGTGCCGAGATGCGCGAAACGGGAACACGATTAATCGGTTCAGTGGCCTTTTTCCCGGAACGGTACGGAGACACAATTGTGCGGATCGCTACGGATGTCCTGCTGGGAAAGAATCCGGCACCCGCGGCATTTACAACCCATCAATTGGTAACTCCTGAAAATGTGAATCGCCTCTATCCCAACGACGCGCTTTTTGTGCAGTTGGCGCGGGAGTACGATTAGACGGAAAATCTGAAATCAATACAAGAAGTCACTCCCAGAGAACGGCGAGATTCTCACTTGTAGCTGTAAATCCAATAATAGTATTCGTCCCATTCAAGGTTTTTCGCGGTCACATATTCGACCTTGAGAGTTATCGCGTTCTTCCCCGCGGTGTAGCGGGAGGGAATCTCGAAATCGGACTCCAGCCAGCGAATGTCTCGGTAGGTTTTCTCA
Source organism: uncultured Acidobacteriota bacterium (assembly GCA_963803295.1). Taxonomy (GTDB): domain Bacteria; phylum Acidobacteriota; class Terriglobia; order UBA7540; family UBA7540; genus CAWDMC01. Next base: position 39,048 of record CAWDMC010000003.1, read on the forward strand.
TAATCCACCGTGTACCAAGGTCTTTCTGAAACCAAGCTGCCGTCGACGTAGACATTCGCGCGTTGCCGGTTGTTATCCTTGTCCGTTCGCCGCCGGATACGCACTCCGCGGTTCGCCGGATCGATCTTCACCGTAAACTGGCTATAGCCGTTGAACGCTACGCCGTCATCCTCGATGGGCGGTGTCTTGAACAGGACATTATTGAACTCCCCGTCGTACCAGAACTTCCCGTTTTTATCGTGGCGCGTCCCCACTACCCGGTATGCATGTGCAAACTCCGCGGCGCGATTCCCCACATTCAATTCGTCGGAGAGCGTGAGGCTGGGTGACCCTCGCGCGTAATAAAACGTCACACTTTCTTCCTTTCCCACTTGATACATTCCTTCGTGGCCCAGCGGGGAATGCGGCCCGTAGACTTGATGCCCGTGTTGGACGGCCGATTGGAAGACATAGAGGTCGGGAAGGAAAAAGCGATAAGCAGAGCCCGCTCCTCCCTCGGGAGCTATTGCTCCGAAAATGGCGTGCTGAATGTCGTGCAGCCCCCAACCCATGCCGTGGTCGTCCTCGAATCCATCGCCATAGATTTGGGGTGTTCGGCTGCTATCGAAGTATGTTCGCTCGTCTTCTTCCATGCTGGTATCAAATCTCGACGTGATATGTCCCACCACGTGCCCGGCGCCGCTGCATGCGAGATACCGGTAATCAATCCCTTCCTGGCGTGGGAACTCCTTGTGGTAGGAAACAAAGAAATAACCAGATTCCGCTTCTGGATAGGGGTGAGCGCCGGCCGGCCGGTATTGGACGCTTGCCTTAACGAGCTTGACATTCTGTTTGCCGCGGTTTTCCAATTCGATTTTGGCTGATTTCCAAAAAGGCATCGGAAAATAGGAGTACATCGAAGCGGGGGAGTACCCCAACAGCAGAGATGCAAAGGAAGCCTGCAGCGCGGTGCGATGTGCACCGAAGAAAGCCCCCAGGGGGGCCTCAACCTGCGCCGACGACGCTCCGTCCCAGGTCATTTTGAGCCAGGTCTGGAACAGGATTTCTTCATTCGCCGGCTTGACGCTTAGGCGCAAGCTCGTTATCGCCTCGGCCCCGTTGAGGCGCGCCAGGGTGACTCTCCCTCCTGCTGGCAGCGCAACGGAGGTGCTCCTTTCCCGATTATCCCCTCCTGGCTTGGGGTCTTGTCCCAGCTTCTTCGCGTCCCATAAGGAAAGGAGCGCTGTCTCATCCTGTCCAGGAGTCCAGGATTGGATGCCCTCGTCCTCGCTGAAGGTGTGGTAGGTGAAGTTGTACCAATGATTCCGGCGCATCGGATACTTGTCGTATCGGCCTGTCCAGGGGATCAGGTCGCTCCCGGGGCCGCCCGGTTCACGATTCAGGGTGATCTTAAGCCGCTTCTTGAAGAACATGGAGCAATACATGACCCGAAAGTCCTTGCCCCCGTCGACGGCAAGAGGGTAGTGGAATATGCCCAGGGGATTCTTCTCGCTGAAAAACGTGGAGACGTCCATATCGATGCGGGGACGTTCTTCGTCGTCAAAATAGTAACGAATTCGGACGCCCTTGGTATCTACTCCCACTCCCGGCAAGGGCCAGTCCCGCCAAATATTCATGTGATGGCGATAAAGACAGCCGGGACCCATCGCATCGAACAGCACCACTTCCCCATTGGCCTCCGTGTACAGTGCAAAATACTCGTGGTCATAATTATCGCCAGCCCGGTCGTACGTACAGAACTGGTGCGTCTGTACACCTCTGCGCAACAGGGGAAGGTCATCGATCTTAAGAAACGCGTCCATTCCTTCCAGGGTTATTTGCGCACCCAAGGCCGGGCAAATTCCGCAGCCGAATAGTGCCCAAACCGCAATTGTTTTTGCCAACGCACTCCTGAGGCTCATGAATCCCTTTCCGACGCTCGCATCTGGTGAGTGCCGACCAATCGGAATGATTTCGTTGTACTTGAGAGGCCTCGCCGCCGACAACGTCGACCTGGCGAGCCCATGCCCGCGGCCATCGGGGGCTTTTAACATCTGCCGGCCAAGTTCACTGCGTTAGAAGGCCAAAGACGTTGCGGACTGCATCCAGGTACGCCATCTTACTGACCGTATCTGGCTCAAGGTGACCGCCTTCGCTCCACTCATTCCAGGCATAGAGAGTCACAACACGCTGACCCGGCGGCAGTTCCGCAGCTCGTTGGCGCGCTTGCTTAAGCGCCGAAGCAAAGTTCTGCGGTGAGCTGCCCCACAGGACGGGGGTGTTTGGGTAAGGGGTCTTTCCGTCATAGGGCACAGAAGCGGGAATGCGGGGGGTGGGATCCCAGCCGGAAGTTACATTCGGGAAATAGGGAACTCCGTAGTCGTTCCGGTGGGCATCCCAGTAACTGAAATACGCCTTGGCTGCCCAGTTGTAGTCAGTTTTGGGGAAGTCCTTCAGCTTGATTTTGTGAACCCATACATAGCTGGTGATGCTGTCCACGCCGAGCGATCGGAAGACGCTTTTGGCATTTTCCGGAAGCTTGTAATCAACGACGTTCAAGTAGAGGCCTTTCTGTCCGGCGGCGACGGTCTTTGCGCGGAAGGACTCGATCGCGGTCTTTGCCGACTGCAGGCCGCCCATCTCCGTAATGAAGTCGCCTAGTGTATAGATTGAAAAGTAGCACCAGCCGTCAACAGTCCAGAAGGAGGCGCGCGGGAACAAGTCTTTTGCAATGTGATCGGTCATTTTTTCGAAGCTTGTTCGATCGATCGGGGCAGGACTGCCGTCCGCGATCTGATTGTCCCACATGAGGGCGAATTTGACGCGGCTACGGTTTGGCGCTTTGAGGTAGCCATCTTCGAGCGCCCGTTCGAGAAAAGGTCCATTTCGCCAATACCAATCGAAGAGGAAAACACCGATGCCATGGCTGGCGGCGGCATCGATCTTTTGGGCCATCACCGTGGGGTCCGCCTCGTCCTGATAGCCCCATAGCGGAATCACAGGTTGGGGCTGGCCAGGAAAGCGCGGTTTCGCGTTCTTCAACGCCTGCCATTCCCCGTGGTTCACCTCGGGCTGCGTTTCCTCATGCCAGTTCGGGAAGTAGTAGGCTGCCACCTGAATGTGCTGGTTCGGGGGGGCTGGGGGTGCCGCTGCGGATCGCGGCGCGACCAGCGCAGCGCCGAAAATACCCATCGATAAAATGCTGAAGAAAGCGATTTGTAGACGAGCGAACCTTTCCATATGAATACCCATAAGCTGCCTCCTGATGCAGGAAGTCCAAGTTTCAGGGCCTTGTGAACGGTCGGAGCCGAACGATGCCTTTGCCTTCCTGGATAACCACCCACTGATTGGCGGCCACTCCGGGGAAGCGTTCGCTCTTCCCTTGGGGCCAACGAACCGTCACGCTGGCCATAGTATCCTTGCCGAGTCCGAAATGGCAGCGGAAATCGCCGCTCGAAATATCGTACCCGCCGCTGCGCACTTCGTCGATTTGCTTCCTGCCTCCGGTCGAAACAGTGAGGCGCGCTCCGATGGCATCACGGCCTGAGGCCGTCAAGGCCTGTATGAGCAGCGAATTTCCTTTCTCACCAAAATTCTTCAGCAGGGATGGCGGCTCGAACAGGTTCACCACCACAATCTCCATGGTGCCGTCGTTATCGAGGTCTCCAATCGCAATTCCCCGTGAGGAGTGGAGAGTATTGATGCCCGACCCACCGCTGGAGGACATATCGTAGAACTCTTGGCCGTCGAGATTCCAGTACAACTGGCGGGGCTGCTTGAAATGCTCGCCTGCCGAAATCGTGTCGACAACCGGATAGACGTGCCCATCGGCTATGAAAATGTCCTTTCGTCCGTCCTGATCGACATCCAGGAAACCCAAGCCCCACTGCACATAACGGGTATGGACCGCGAGCCCGGCATCTAACGTCATATCCTCGAAAATGTTATTCCCGAGATTATGGTAAAGCGTCGGAGTGTCACTCGCGAAGTTGCCCTTGAGAATGTCGAGGAGGCCGTCGCCATCGTAGTCCGCCGCATGCGCACCCATGCCCGACTGTGCGATACCTTCCTGGTTGTATGCTGTTCCGGACATCACTCCGATCTCCTCGAACGTACCGTCGCGCCTGTTGTGGTAAAAGAGGCTTGGAGTGGAATCGCAGGCGACGTAAAAGTCGGGCCACCCGTCATTGTCGAAATCACCGGTCAGAACCGTGAGTCCGTGATAATTTTTCGGTCCCTCGACTGCCGCTCTCCTGGAAACATCGGTAAAATGGCCGTGTCCCTCGTTATGGTACAGGGACACGGTTTCACCCGGTAATCCCATCGGGCCGCAAGGAACGACGAGCATCTTCCAGCGGCATGGACTGTTAGGATCGGTTCCCTTGATGGTCTTGGCCGGATCGAAGTCGACGTAATTGGCCCACGCCAGATCCAGAAAGCCGTCGCGATCGTAGTCGAGGAAAGCGCAACCCGTGCTCCAACGAATTTCGGGGCGATCGAGTCCGCTTTCCTTCGTCACATCGCGAAAGGTGCCATCGCCAAAGTTTCGGAGCAGGACGTTGTGGCCCCATTGCGTTACGAAAAGATCGACGTTGCCGTCATTATCGAAATCGCCTGCGCAAACACCCTGGCCCCAACCGAGATGGCTCAGCCCGGCCTTCTCGGTGACATCCTCGAATCGCAAACCACCCAGGTTGTGGTAGAGATACGGATGGAGTCTCGGCGAGCTCGGCTTTAGCCTGTCCCCCTGCACGAAGAAAATATCCAGCAGGCCGTCCTTGTCATAGTCCAAAAGCGCGACTCCGGTGCCGGTTTGCTCTACGACGTAGGTTTGCTGGGTCGGATCGCCTGAAATGATGATACCCGTAAGATTAGCTTGGGCGGCCATGTCACGGAAATCCACGGGAGGGGCTCGCACTCCAGGCGGAAGCGGCCTGGCCGGCCTATCCATGGCCCCGCCCGATGTCATTTGCGCCATCCCTTTGAAACCGCACAGGCAAGCCAGCAGGCACACGGAGAAGATGGTCAACCAACAGCAACCGGTGGTTCTGGTCTTCGTGGGTGAGATCATGGGCGCAATAATCGCTTCCAAAATAACATAGGCGAGAGCTGGGGTAGCGCGGACCTTTCCTTAAGTGCCCCCCTCTTCTCTGCTGAACGTACAAGCCGGAGACCCAAAGTATGGGATCCGCAACAGAACGCAAGGCACAAATAGAGTTGCATCTGCGGGGCGGAAGTGATTCGCCACCGAGTTACCCCGCGCGAATTGTCTCGGCGTGCAATCCTTGAGTTTACGGCCGATCTGGAAATGAAATAGAATCCTGACGTAATGAGTTTGGCACGTACAGCAACTCCGTTTCGGAGAGAATTTCCACAATTGGCGTTGACGGTTTCGGTGTTCTCGGCGCTCCTGCTTGTGTTTGTTCCACTCTTGAGCGGTGAAGAGTCCGGCAAGCCAACTCAACCCATATTTGTAAACATCGCGGATTCGGCGCACGTCACCTTTAAATGCGAGCCCAGCAAAACCTCCCGCAAATACCTCATCGAGACTATGGTGGGCGGCGTTGCCATGTTTGACTATGACGGCGATGGCCTGCTCGATATCTTCTTCGTAAACGGGGCTGCGTTGCAGGATCCCATGCCGCGCAGCGGGGTCCCTGACAAATCCAACCCGCGCTACTGGAATCGTCTGTATCGCAATAATGGCGACGGCAGCTTCACCGATGTGACCGAAAGAGCAGGTCTGCAAGGGAAGTTCTACGGGCAAGGCCTCGCCATCGGGGATTACGACAACGACGGGCGCCCCGATATCTACGTCACCAACTTCGGACACAATACGCTCTATCACAATAATGGGGACGGCAGATTTACTGACGTCACCGAAAAGGCGGGCGTCGCAGCCAGCGGCTGGTCTGCCGGCGCCATGTTCGTTGATTATGACAGGGACGGCCGGCTGGATCTCTTCGTGACTCGTTACCTTGCCTGGGATTTTGAACCTGATATTTGGTGCGGCGCGACCGGTCCAGGCATGCGCTCTTATTGCCATCCTGAGAATTACCGGGTGGTAAGCAGTCTGCTCTTCCATAACAACGGTGACGGTACTTTCACGGACGTCACCGGGAAGTCCGGTCTGGCCAAGACTCCGGGTAAGGGGCTTGGGGTTGACATCAACGATTACGATCACGATGGGTGGCCGGACATCTTCGTGGCCAACGATGCAATTGCGGAGCAGTTGTTCCACAATAACCACGACGGGACATTCACCGAGGTTGGCATTCGGGCCGGTACCGCCTACGACGAGAATGGCAGCCATTTTTCCGGGATGGGCGTCAGCTTCGACGACTATGATAACGATGGCTGGCCGGATGTCTTCGTCGGTGACCTGGCAAACCAGATGTATGCTCTCTTCCATAACCAGAAGGGTCTATTCGACTACGTCACCGGTCTCACAGGTTTGGCCAGGACTACGATAACGCATTCGGGATGGGGCACGAAATTCTTCGATTACGATAACGATGGCTGGAAGGATCTCTTCGTCGCCCAATCCCACGTCATGGATAATGTCGAACTCTCACTGCCGGCGTTGCATTATCGGGAGCGGATGTTATTGTTGAGAAACAATCAAGGCCGATTTGAGGATGTTTCAGGACAGAGCGGCGAGATTTTCAAGTTGCCCCTGGTGGCTCGTGGTGCGGCTTTTGGCGACTTGGACAATGACGGCTTCGTGGACATTGCCGTGCACTGTTTGGAAGGAACTTCATTAGTCTTGCGGAATCAAGGCGGCAACGGCAGTCATTGGCTGCTGATCGATACAGTAGGAACGGTCAGCAATCGGGACGGCATCGGCGCTGTCGTGCGGCTGGTCTCGGAATCCGGCGTCGAACAGTACGCCATGGTCAAAACTTCGGGCAGCTATTTTTCCGCCAGCGACAAGCGTGTGCACTTCGGTCTGGGCATCGATAAAATGGCGCGACTGGTGGAGATCACATGGCCTAGCGGTATCGTGCAATGCCTGGAAAACGTCCGGGCTGACCAGATTCTGACAGTCAGAGAGCCGGCAAACAGATAGGAGCGGAAGGTAAATAAGAATCGCCTTCCATTCGCAAGTGCGAAAGTATACTCACCCACTGCAGGTTCACGGAAGAAGCGGGTCAGATGGCGAACCTCCTACCGCGAATTAAGAAGGCCGGCCATTTTAAGAGACAAGTAGGGCAGGGCCACGGAAGCCACGTAAAGAGGGTTATTGTTGTGGCTCACGTCCGGACCAAACCACTCCCAAGCTTCCGTCATCCCGTCCGGCCGCATATGGCTTCGCAGTAAACTGAATGTAATCGCGGGCCATCTCTGTTGCTGCTTTCGGGTCAACTGTGTGAATCGCGGCAATGTACCAGCCCGTGGGCGTCCCCCAGTAACCTCCATCCTGATACCCTCCGTGCTGGGGAAGGGCGCTCTGCCAGTGACCATGATTAGTGCGATCTGTGGTCAGAATCTGTCTGACGCAGCCCTGATTCACCGCAGTCTTATCGCGGAAAGCGCGCACCAGCGCGCGACCGACCTTCTCAGCCGTAGGGCCATCGACAGCGCCACTCCAGATGGCTAAAGCACTTCCCCAGACATCGGGCTGATTGCCCACCTCAGTTGCGGAATGGAGCCATCCCTCGCCGGGATTCGCGCTTGGGTGAAAGAGAACCTGCGGGATGGCTCGTTTGATTTGTGCTGCATCCTTTTTGTAACCTTCCGCCTTGGCCCCTTGCCCGGAGGCGCGAAACAGGTCCGCAAGCTGAGTGGCGGCGATGAATTTCAACACGGAAGGAAAGAGCAGCTTACCGCTTTTGAATTCGCCGTCGCAGAAGCCCCAGTCCTTCGCATTCTCCGCCTTCACATCGCCAGCCACGAGCAAGCCGGTACTGGGATCAACCGGCGACCTTCGGTAGACTCTTTCCGCTACGTCGGAAAGGGGCATTTCCGCAAACGACGTCTTAACCATGGACTTGAACAAGCTTAGGTTCCTTGTCATTTTCCAGTGCTGATAAATGGCGGTAATGAAGTAGAAGTCATCGTCCAGAGGCGGGTATTTGCCAAAAGGGTAGCCACCCATCTTCTCGCCGGTTTCGTAGTTGCCGGGATAGAAACTGGCTTGGCCGTCAAAGTTGATGTGGTCCGGAACGGCAAAGGCGGGGACAACCGCACCGGGGTGGACTACCCAATTGTTTGGCCCTCTCAAGGCGCTACACATCAGGTGGATCCAGTCTTCCACTTCGGCGGCTGGGATCAGATCCGCGCCGAGCATCATCACCGAGTCACGGACCCAGAACGCCGTGTAACCCATGTTGCCGCCGGGGACCCGAATGAAGTAGTGGGTGGTATTGCACCACTTGCCGACACATTGCCCCGGGCGCATTCCCGCTGAGGCCACGATCCGCTGTGCCTGGTCACGGAGAAAGGCCTCATCGGACGGTTCCATAACGGGTGGTCCGGCGTTCGCGCCACAGACCGGGAAGTAGATTCCAAGGACCAGCAGGATCGCCTTCGAGAGTAGTTTTATCATTGTGACTTCTCCACATCCTCTATGCGGGATTGAACTGCGCGGCTGTGCTGCTGCTGTATCCCTTGCGCGATGGCATACTCAGCTTTTGCTTCTGCGACGCGGCCCATCATCTGATAGGCGCGGGCAAGTTGGAAGTGTACACTGTCTTCCCCCGGACTCAGCTGTATCGCTCGCTTGAATTGCTGTATCGCCTTCTCGTACTCAGCTTGCTGAGCCAGGAGTTGACCATAATCCGTCAATGCCTGGGGTAAGTCCGGGCAAAGCCCCAGAGCGCTTTGGATGAGCGACAGGGCCTGACCTGAGTTACCGTGCGTCTTCACCAGGATATTCCCGAGTTTCCAATACGCCATGCAGTCATAAGGGTTGGCGGCGATCTCCTTTTTGAACTCCGTCGTGGCCTGATCCCATTTGCCCATCAGCCAGTAGATATTCCCTAAGTCGTAGTGAGCATCACGAAAGTTCGGCTCTTTCGCGACGGCCTTCTTGTATTCGGCCAGGGCTCCCTCGTAATTCTCCATTCCCTCCATAGTCTGCGCGTTGATAAGGTGGATGAAGTATGAATCCGGGGCGAGTATATCCAGTTTCTTCAATGTGCCCTGGGCCATCTTCATGTACATCTGGCCCAAGCCGTACAATGCGGGCAGATTTTCCGGAGCCTTATGCAGCAGCGCCTGCAGGACTGCGGCGCCGGCCTCCTGCTGCCCTAAATCGAAAAGAGCATGCCCCAGATAGAGCTGCGCGGTTTGATCCTCCGGTCTCAGGCGGACGGCGTTTGCTAATATCTGGCGAGACTTCTCGAATTGGCCCATCTGGTAATACGAAACTCCCAGGAGGACGAGAGAGGAAGGCATATTTTTGTCGTAACGCAATCCGTCTTCGAAAGCAGACGCCGCGTCACGGTAATTCCCTTGCTGGAAATACAATAGCCCCAAGTTGTTGTAGGCAGTCGCGAGATGGGGGGCAAGCTTGAGGATGGCCTTGTACTTCTGTATGGCCCCTTCGAGATCTCCCCGGCCTTTCGCTGCCTGGGCCTCAGAATAGAGTTGGTCGAGGGCAGCGTCTGTCTCCCGTTGTTCTGCGAGGGAGGCTGAGGAGAGGTGGGCGCTCGCTTGCCCGGCAAGCCTCATGGCGAAACAAATCATGAGAGCGAGGAACAGTCGCTTCATAAAATAAAATACTCCTGGCGGCGCGAATACAAAGTACCATTCCAGGTCCAAAAGAATCGTGGCGCGAGTCGATCCCAAGCCAGTACTCTGTTAGTGGCCTGCCGCGTGCGCTTCCAAGACAGCTTTCACCTGGCGATAAGAATCATTTTGGGGATCCAGTTCCAGGGCCTTGTTTATGGCAGGCAGGGCCTGCTCAAATCTCTCTTGATGTCCGTAAGCCAATGCCAACCCGTAATATCCTTTGGCGTCTTGCGGCGCGAGCTTCACCAGGTTTTCGAACGCCTCAGCCGCCTTCGGGAAATCTTGATTCTCCAGAGCCTTATCGCCGCGAGCGATTAGAATGGACCGTTCGATCTGCATGGGGGAATCGCTGAATTGTCGATCCAGTTGCTTGGCTTCCCTGGCTTCGGCAAGGGCTTTCTCCTCGTGTCCCATCCCGGCGTAGGCTCGCGCCAAGTGGTCGTGCGACTCCGCGTCCATCGGGTACGTTTTGAGGAGTTTCTGGAGAGTGGCAGCCGCCTTGGAAAACTCTTTCGCGTTGATCTCGTCGGCGGCTTCCTTATCGATACGATCGAAGCCTTCCTGCGTCATCAGCGTGAGATCCAGAGCTTGTTCCTGGGAAAGCTGGACACTCCACTTCAGCGGCATATGGTCCTTGAGCTGAGCGCGCAACTCAAACGTGCCAGGTGTGAGGTCGTGGAAGATCGCTTCGCCTTTCTTGTTTGATTTCTGGAACTGATGCATTTCTGTGCCGGCCGGAGTAAGCCGGATCTCAACATCGCGCAGGAGCTTTCCCCGCTCGTCGGCGAACCGGCAGACCAACGACGCAGCGCGCAAGTGAGGCGCCAGAAGAATTAAGACTGCGATGCTCAAGTAGCGGGTCAGCATTTTTGTTTAGCCACTTTATTCGTCCTTGCAGCTGTGGCGCCGCTCGGTGAGCGGCGAAGTTATTGCAAAACGAAGGCCATCGGTCACAGCCGCTCAGAGACATCATAGACCGGCGCTACGGCAGACGTTGGTTACGGTTGCGACTTTTCTTCGGTTCGCAGCCTGTCGATCTCACCTGCCGCTAATCGGCTCACCGGTTCGGGGCCGAGGTCCCGAGCCCGGCTCAAGGATATCCTGGCCCGTTCGAATTGGCCCTGCGCTTCAAACGCGAGTCCCTCTTGATAAAAGTATTCGCCCAGAGGATTGAAATCTGCCGCCTTGGCGTAACTTCCTATGGCCTCGTCAAGGTGCCCCTGAGCGTACGCTACGGTGCCGAGGATGCCATATCCGCGCGCCAGGAAATCTCTCTTGGTTTTGAGCCAGCGCTTCCGTTCGGCTAAGGGTGGCAAGGTGTATCGGTCAAGCTCGGCGAGCCCTTGTCGCGCGTAATCCCTGGCCCGGTTCCATTGTGCCGCTCCATCCTGCGACCCGAGCGGCTCTTTGACGATCAGTTCGGCCAAGGTCAGAAGTGCATCCACGTTCTTGGGGTTGAGTTTCAGAATGGCCTCAGCCATTGCGTGCGAGCCGCGCCGGTCACCGAGTTCATCATAAGCGTGCATTGCCGCCATATCGGCATACTCTAAGAACTGGGACTTGGGAAAGTCCTGCGCGAACCTCTTCACCGCTTGAATCGTCGAGTTTGCATCCCCCACATCGTAGATCGCTCCGAACGCGTCTAGTTCGTCTCGCGTCATTGCCTGCGGAACTCGTCCGCCGGAAGGAATGGAGAGAACCTGTGGAAGTCCCTTTGCGGGAAACATCGAGATTAGAATCCAGAGCGACAACATACCCGAGATCGCGGTCCTCAGATGTCGCCCGCTAACGCACAGGCCTGCCATAGAGCTCCTTAAACGCCGCAAATACTTTCAGCTCACTTTCTGCTTTTGCTGTTTCCCCACGGGACTTGTAAATCTGCGCGAGCAGGTATCGCGCCTCAACCAACCCCTCATCAAGGGAGATGGCCTTGAGCAAAGCGTCCGCGGCAGTTTCCGCTTCATGGCGCGCCCAGGCTACCTTGCCAAGGACTAAGTAGTTGGAACTTGAATTGGGCGCCATCTGGATCGCACGCTGGGCAAACGGCAGGGCATCGCCTGGCCGTCCCTGCTCCAAATAAAAGGACGCGAGGAGCTGGAAAGGTAAATCAAACTGCGCCCTTTGCCGTTCAATGACCCGGGTGGCTTCGAGGAATTTGGCCTCTGCTTCCGCAGTCCGATTCATGCCCTGTAAGGAAAGCGCCAGGTAGGTCAATGCCTTGTAATGAGAGGAATTCAGAGCCAAAGCCTTTTCGAAGTAATCGGCGGCGACGTTGAAACGGTCCTCAACTTCGTAAGAATACCTGCCCGCGACGTAGTAGGGCTCAGGGTCTTGAGGAGCTAACCTTTCGGCGGCAGCAATCTCCTCATGGAAAAACTGATCCTGCTTGAGAAGAAAATAAGCTTCGGCCAATTCCAGGTGTGTCGGAGCATCGCTGCTGCGCTGCAACGCCTTCCGAAGAGCGCGAACGGACGCAAACGTTCGCTCCTGCCGCAGGAGTGCCACCCCGAGCCAGTAAAAGCCCAACCCGGAGTCAGGACAGACTCGAGTCAGTTCAACGCTGAGTCTTTCGGCATTTTGCCAATTCGCACTTGATACGGCAGAAGGCATCTGGCTGGCAACGAGACTCCAATCCCTCGAAAGAACACAAGCGTCCGGTGGTGCAGCGATAAGCCTGCTCCCCCATAACAGCATGAGACAAAATACCAGGAGTGCTATACGTCGTGGTTGTTCTACGAGGCTCATACCTAATGACCGCAGCGCCGGGTCAAGGCCGCCGTGGCCAATCATTGAGTGTTAAGGGACACCTGCTGTAGCTTAGCAAGCACAGCTCTTTGTGCGGCCGCTTCCCGGGGCTTGCCAAGGCGATCGTAAACTTCAGCCAGCGCGCCGCGCGGCTCAGCCCAACGCGGAGCGGCCGAAAGAGCTTCCTCGAAATACTTCGCCGCCTCGACAGTCTGTCCCGTGCGCACGCAAGCCACTCCGGCCAAATAGTAAGCCTTAGGGTGCACCTTACGGAATGTTGTCGCTTTCTTGAAGAGTGGCAACGCCTCCGAGGGACGATTGGCGTTGAGGAGAAACGCGCCATAGTTCAGATAGACCCACGGGTCAGGCGTATCCTTTTTCATTGCCAGAGATACTGCGGCAATGTGCTGTTGCTCCGCCTCCCGGGATAGCCCCAACGCTTCATAGGTGAGAGCGAGGCTTGTTGCCTCCCGCTCATCCGATGGGCTGAATTCTCGCGCCCGCTCCAAATGCTCGCGGGCTTCCTGATAGCGTCCGTTTTCCAGTGCGTACCTTCCCCGGTAGTAGTGCGCCACTGGATCGAGAGGATCCGCAGCCAACACGAGATCGATTTCCTTTTCGAAGTTCCGCTTGTCGCCCTTTACCCAATCAATTACCGCAAGGAACCGCCGCGCCTCAACGTTAGCAGGATTCTTTGAGAGACTCTGCTGTAGAACTCGAGTACTTTCGTCGGTCTTTCGATATCCGTTAAAGAGAATAAGGCCCTCGATGTAAAGGCCTCGGCTGGAATCAGGAAAAGCAGTCAAATAAGCGGACACAAGCTGCAGGGCTCTCGGCCAGTCCCCAACGGCGGCGAAAGACTCTGCCGATCGTAGATCGCGAGCGCTCGAATCCAGTTCCCGCATCCTGACGGCATCCTGCTGGCGCCCTGACCGTGAGTATACCTGTGCCAAGAGTGCATAAACTGGAGGCATCCCCGGGTCGGCCCGTGCCGCAGTTTCGAGAGCCCGTTCGGCCTTCTCGAGATTACCCAGCCTGAACCACGCCTTGCCAAGAGGAAGGTACGCTTGTCTCAGTGTCGGATCACCAGTCAGGGCAGCGTCGATGTACTCGACCGCGTCTCTGTCTTTTCCCTCTTCCAAGGCCGCCATCCCGAGCATCAAACGGGCACGATAGCAGCGCGGGTCCAATCGGAGTTCTTCGAGAAACTGAGACTCGGCTTCGGCAAATCTACGCTGATCCCAGAATGTAAGTCCAAGCTGGAAGTGGAGGTTTCTTCCCTGAGGGCTGGAGCGGATCGCCTGTTGGTAAAACTCGACAACGGGTGACGGCCCTCCTGACTTCCCGGCCGGCTCTGAACCATACAGGTTCAACGTGCTGGAGTCCACGCGCCCTTCAGGGGCGGGCGCAACCATCCTGCTGTCCTGCGCTTTGGCAGAACGAAAGCCAAAGAGCGCGCAGAAGAAAAGGACCTTGAAGAAGGCAACGACCGGCACCGGTCCAAGCCGTCCAGCGTCGTAGCGCGGGATGCTTCGTCGGAGCATCATCTTCCCGATTCACTTTCCGTCGTGCGCCTTCTTAGCACCCGGTATCGCACTGCAGGCGGAGATCGATCATTAATAAATACTCTTTTAAATACATTTCGCGGAACAGGCCTCTATCGGACTTGCGCTAAACTCAGCTCGCAAGTCAAAACAGCTCTCCTGATCATCAGACATCAGCTATCACGGTTGCACCAAACCAAAACTATCACTATAATCTCTCTTTCGCAACCTCGGGCCGAGTCTCACATTGTTCTCTTCCCGGGACCATAACCAGAGGTACACGATGGATCCTATCCTTCCGGTGACGCGCTCAAGCCTGGGCGAACAGATTGCCGCACAGATTTTCTCGATGATTTCAAAAGGAACTTGGAAGGTGGGTGAGAAGTTACCAACCGAAGTCGAATTCTGCAAGTCCCTTCGGGTCGGCCGCTCCTCTCTGCGTGAAGCCATGAAGTCCCTGAACTTTGTGGGGGTCGTGGAGGTACGCCCGGGGAAGGGAAACTTCGTTGCTGACGGACCGTCGAAGTTCCTGGAGAGGATTATCACCCAGGGCGTGTTGCATACAGCGAACGACTTTGCCGACCTTTTCGAAGCGAGGGTCGCGGTTGAACCGGAACTAGCGGCTCTTTGCGCCCAGCGATTGACCAGCGACGAACTGAATCAACTGGGTAAGCTGATGGAGGAGATGAAGCGAGCGCTAGGCAACGATGGAACTGGTTTCGCCGATCTGGACCTGTCTTTTCACCTAACTATCGCGACCGGCTCGAAGAATCGGGCGTTGACCGGATTTCTCAATGCCATGCGCGGGCCTTTGCTTGAATTGATTGCCAAAGGAGCTCACTCCGCAGGCGGGTCCGAACTCGCGTATGAGCACCATCTCAAAATCATGGAGGCGATTAAGGAGCACAATTCCGCGAAGGCTCGAAGCTCCATGCGGGCTCACCTCCGCGTTTTTCAACGCGGCTATACGGTTCTCAGCCGAGTGTTGGCAAGCACGCAGCATTCTCAACCCTGAAGCACTGTCCCCGTCCGGGCCGGGCCCCTCCTCCGCACTCCCCAAGGCCGCGTTCCACGCCTTTCCGTGGTGGTCGTGCCTCGCTCCAAAAGGAGCCGCGGCCCATCGGAACCCGAAGTTTCCCTTTCTCTTTGTTTTCTCTTTTTCTATTGACAGCACCAGATACGTAGTGATATCACTTACCGACATCAGATGTCCAGATGTGCAGTTAACCTGACTTCAGATTAGTCGCTGTCGAGGCAGTTGGGCCGCGAGAGGAGAACAGGTCATGCGTATAGGATCAAGGGTTCTACTATGGGTGGCCGCGATCATGCTTGTTACTGCGTCAAGTGCGTGGGCTCAGCTACAAGGCGGAGCCGTCGTCGGCACGGTCACCGACGCTTCTGGTGCAGTCGTGCCGGGGGCAAAAATCACGGCGACCAATATAGCCACGGGACAGGTCGGGTCCACGGTGAGCACGGGGGCGGGAACGTATAATGTTCCCGGGTTGCTGGTTGGGGTTTACCGGGTAACTTGTGAGAAGGAAGGATTCAAGTCGACGACGGTGGATAAAGTGACTATCGATGTGGCCACCACGACATCGGTGAACATCACGCTCCAAGTGGGAACGAGCGTTCAAACTGTCGAGGTCACGGCCTCCGCTGTTACGATAAATAAGACCGACGCCCAGGTGGAGACCCAACTGGAAACCAAGGCCGTGCTGGATTTGCCACTGAGGGTCGGAGTGGAAGGGGCGACCGTCAATACAGGACGCCGCCAGATCGAGTCTTTTTCCCTCTTAGTGCCTGGAGCGCAGGGCGGTGTATTTGACCACCGCTACAACGGGGGCGTGAATTTCAGCAATGAGGTGCTCTTCGACGGCGTTCCCATGGTGACCCTGGATTATCCGGGCTTCATATCGCTCGTCGCTCCGCCTTACGAGTCAGTGGACGAATTCAAAGTCGCCACCTCGGTGTTTTCCGCGCAATTGGGAAAAGGACAGGGTGTCGAAAGCTACCATTTCAAATCGGGAACCAACGACTTTCACGGCGACCTTTTTGAATTCGCCCGCAACACCTCTTTTGACGCTCGCCCGTTCTTTTCCCCCAGCAGGGCCGTCGAGCACCAAAATGAGTATGGGTTCACGGTGGGCGGGCCCGTATGGATACCGAAAATCTATAACGGGCGAAACCGGCTTTTCTTCAACTTCGCCTACAGCCGTTACAAGCTGATTGGGTCTTCAGCATCCCAGTTGATTACTCTTCCAACGACAGCCATGAGAAATGGTGATTTTTCGAGCTGGACGGACTCGCAGGGAAATCTGGTCCCGATCTACGATCCGATCTGCGGCCGAGGGACAGCGTCCGCGCATACATGCGCCGCGTCGGAACCGCGGACCCAATTCCCGGGTAACATCATCCCTCCAGGCGACATCGACAGCCTTGCGACGCAAGTCATGAACCTGCTTCCTCAAGCTCAGTACGACAGAAACGCTAACAATTATCTGTGCTGTACTACATCCTTCCCCACTACCGATTATGATTACGACTGGAAAGTCGATTACCTGGCTACAAGCAAGAATCGGTTTAGCTTTAACGATACCCACACCAACAAATACAACGGCAGGGGGGATATCGGCGGTGGTTTTACCGGCCCGCTGGGAACGTTGGGTGCGGAACCGGTTGTCGGCAACTTCTGGGTGATGAACTTCAACCGTATCTTCAGCCCGACCGTTGTCAACACCTTCGGGGCGAGCGCCAACTTGATTGATCAAGTGCAGGACTGGGGAAACGCGCCACAATACATTAACGACAAGATACATTTCCCCGGCATCGCTTTTGGCACGGAGAACTGGTCTGGAGCGCCGCCACGCTATCCTGGTATCAGTTTTAGTGGACCCATCGACCCGCCCGCCTTTATGGGGATGGGCCAGTGGGGGCTGCATACGAGGTTTCTCGGGTATGCCTTTAACGACGCCCTTGTCTGGACCCGGGGCCGCCACACTCTGACGATGGGCGGAGAGTTCCGCAGGAGCCAGGAGAATAACGGCCAATGTACCAGTTGCGTGGGTAATTTCACATTTGATAATTACACAACCTCGAATCCCCTCGGAGCCAATTTCCAGACTTCGGGCGCTCCATTTGCCAGTTTCTTGCTCGGGATGGCTGACTCTGCAAATAGGAGTTCACCGGATCCCTGGCGAGGGTTTCGGACGGCTTCCACGGCGTACTTCGTCCAGGATGACATCAAATGGAATCCGAAACTCACCATAAATGTCGGCCTAAGATGGGATCTCTACTTCCCGTTGACCGAGATACATGATCGTTTGTCGTTCTTCAATCCCGATATTTCCAATCCCGAGGCGGGAGGCCGCCCAGGAGGCTTGGCGTACGTGGGAACCTGCTCTTACTGCGTGGGGCGCCACCGTTACTTCGATTTACATTACCGCAATTTCGCACCTCGCCTCGGCTTCGCCTACGCCCTCAACGACAAGACCGTGCTTCGGGGCGGGTATTCCATCATCTACACCAATGGCGGCGCCAACTACATCTTCGGTCCTGAGGTTACGAATAGTTTCAATGCCGCTTATGTAGCCAACCAGCAATATGTTTCACCAGACGGCGGCAAGACAGTTGGTTATGGTTCCTGGGAGAACCCCTTCCCGGACCCAGTTTTTCCCCCGATAGGCCCTGGTGCGGTAAATGGGCTCGTGCCGGATTACTTTGGGCGCAATCTTGCCCAAGCACCCTACATGGAGAACTGGAGTTTGGGCGTTCAGCGTCAAGTGCCGGGGAACACCCTGCTGACAGTCTCCTATGTAGGGAATCGTGGTGAGCGGCTGGCCAGCAACCTCTTGAACCTCAATCAAGTGGATCCCAAATGGCTGTCCTTGGGCCCGGAACTGGTGGATCCTATTAGTTGCTTAAGTGATGGAAGCTGTCCGCAGGCCATCGCTGCTGGGGTTACGATTCCCTACGCGGGGTTTACCGGATTGATAAATCAGGCTGTCCGTCCCTACCCGCAGTACCTCGGAATCAACAGCAACAACTTGGCTGAAGATGCCTTTACGACCTATCATTCACTGCAAATTACCGCGCAACGGCGATTTAGCCAGGGGCTGCAGTTTCTGGTGAGCTATACCGGTTCAAAGCAAATAGGTAATACCGCGAACGGTTTCACGACCTTCAGCGCGGGGGCAGTCAATGCGTACGACCGCAAGGCCGAGAAGTCGATTAACCCCAGCGACACTCCGCAAGCGATTGTTATCGCCGGTATCTACGAGCTCCCGCTCGGACCTGGTAAACCATTCGCAAATCGTCACGGTGTGGTGGGCAAGGTACTGGGGGGCTGGCAAGCTGGTTGGATACTCCACTACAATAGCGGCACCCCGGTGGGCCTTAGCGCCGCCAACCAACTCAACCTCTACGGTGGCGGGAATCGGCCCAACATCGTAGCGGGTGTGAATCCTCAACTGGACCGGAGCCAGTTTGATCCTGGTGATCCCGCTCACAATAAGATCTACAATGCGGCAGCGTTTTCTCAGCCTGCGGACTATACCATTGGAAATGCTGCGCATTACCTGAGTAACTTGCGCGATTTTCCTTTCCTCAATGAGGATTTGTCCCTCGCCAAGAAGACCACGATTCGCGAAAGCATCAATGTCGAATTTCGAGCTGAAGCCTTTAACGCGTTCAACCGCGTGGTGTTTGGTGGAGGCAACACCTTCTACTCACCCTCCAACCCTAACTTCGGCGTGGTAAGCGGGCAGTTTAATCTCCCGAGGCTATGTCAGCTTTCTCTTAAGTTTAACTTCTGATCCTGGACGCCTGACGGAATATAGTGCCTTTCATAGAAACGGGTGGGCGAAGCCTGATGTCCACCCCTTTCTTTGCCTTTCCTGGCGCCCTGTAAAACCCACGACACGCTTTCCGGGATTGACATTTGGGATCACTGGGACGGTTTCACCCAACTCGTCGGAGGGAGTCATTCGCATGAACGCAATAAGCAGGCGCAGGTTCTTTGCCGGGGCCGGGGCGGTCAGCGCTTGGGCTTCTCTCGAAGCCGCAGCGATAGACAATGCGCAAGGCTCGGAGTGGCCAGCGGGTGATGTTGAGAACACATCCTTCCGCCTTTCACTCTCTCCTCGCGAAGGACTCAAGAACACTCGACTGCTTCACCCCGCCAGCGGATTGGTCCTGGCGGATGCAGACTACAGTTACTCGTTTGCGCGTCCCACATTTCAGACGAGCCGGCTGGTCAAGTCTGACGACGGCTCCCTCGCCATCCATCTTCAAGGGGTAACCTTGAGCGAAAACCTGGAAATTCACCAGGAGTTTCGTCTTCCGCACGGAAAGCCGTGGGTCGAAGAGGAGATCACGCTGGTCAATCGAGGGCCAATCCCGCTGGATCTCTCCGATGTCCGATGCGGATTGGTGCTGCCGCTGTCCCTTGACGGAGGAAAGGTGAACGGGAACTGGAAGGATCACAAGTTCATCGCGATTCCCTACCGCCGGGAGCCTCAAGGCAATAGGACACAATATTTCGACTTCACTCCAGATCAAATCCTGACGGAGGAATTCCGATCGGAGCTGATGACCTACGAAACGAGGGCGACGGCGGTTTTCGCCTCGGAGGGCTGGGCGTGGACGGATGGGACGCAAGGCTTCCTCATCACGAAGTACGGCCAGGACGGAATGGAATGGTCCATCCTTGATGGGATCCCCATGGTGGGTGAACGCGCCGGCCTGCGTTGGGGCGGTATCGGAGTGTATCTTGGTGAACCGGTGCACGGCGCCCGGCTCCTCCCCGGTGCAACCTACCGTTTCGGGACAACCCGCTTGACAGCCTATCAAGGCGGTATGCTGGAAGGGTTCTACGCTTTCCGTCAGGAGATGGCCGAAAGAGGCCATGGTTGCCCGCCCGCGTTCAACCCTCCGGTTCATTGGAACGAGCTTTACGACAACAAACTCTGGTGGCTTCCCGGTGAAGAGCAAGGCGACCCGGAAAACCGTAAGAAGTATTACACGCTGGCGGCAATGAAAGAGGAGGCGGCCAAAGCTAAGGCGATAGGTTGCGAAGCGCTCTATCTCGATCCCGGCTGGGATACACGTTTCGGTTCAAAAATCTGGGATGAGGCGAGACTAGGCACGTGCAAGTCGTTCGTCGAGATGCTGCATCAGGAGTACGGCTTGAAACTGGCCCTGCATACGCCTTTGTCCGGATGGTGTGATCCGACGGGATATGCTCCCGAAATGTACCGCCTGGATCGGTTGGGACAGCGTCTCACTTGGGACAAGAGCAAGGGATTTGGCGCGTCGCCGCTTTGTGGAGCTTCGCGCCAGTATATCGAGGAAACAGCGCGGCGATTAAAAGCGCTGGCGCGCGATGGCGCCATTTTTTTTATGTTTGATGGGAACAATTATCATGCGGAGTGTTGGGACCCCCAACACGGACACAAGATCCCGGCTCAGCGCGAGGAGCACGTCGAAGGCATGGATCGGCTGGCGCGGATGGTTCATGCCGAGTTTCCTCAAGTGCTGATCGAGATGCATTTCCCGACGCCGACTTATTACGGCCACGGGCGGGTCCCGGAGAATCAGGGGTATGCGCAGGCGTTGGGATTTGACTCGGTGTGGGGCTTTGAGCTGATGTGGGGGCCCATGGAGGATCTCATCAGCGGCCACGCGATGACGCTCTATTACTACAGTTTGGCCTATGGCATTCCCATTTACCTTCATGTCGATCTACGAAAGGACAATGCCAATGCCCTGATGCTTTGGTGGAATGCCTCCACCTGCCGCCACCTTGGC
Source organism: uncultured Acidobacteriota bacterium (assembly GCA_963803295.1). Taxonomy (GTDB): domain Bacteria; phylum Acidobacteriota; class Terriglobia; order UBA7540; family UBA7540; genus CAWDMC01. Next base: position 59,855 of record CAWDMC010000003.1, read on the forward strand.
ATCGGAGGAACACACCAAGATCCCGCCGCCCGGCAGGCCCAGCACGAAGCGATGGCCGCCTATCGACGGCTCGATACCTTCTTTAAGGCGGGCGACTTCTATGGCTTGGATGAAATGACCCATATCCATATTAATCCCAGCCGGACGGCGGCCGTGATCAACTGTTTCAACTTAGAAGATCATTCTGTCAAACGCCGCGTCGAGTTCGAGCCTGGAAAGTACGGTCTTGATCCCGAGACAAAGTACGAGGTCAAGGGGTCGTCATCTCAAAGGACGGGAAGCCGGTACAATATCGACGTCGACATCCCAAGTTACGGCCACGTTCTGCTGGAAGTGTCACCGTCCAGCTAAGGTTCGATGGTCGCGTTGTATTGCCGAGGCTTCCTGGATCGCTGACGGAATCATCTTCCTGTCATCGGAAAGAGCCCGCTACGTTACGGGCCAAAACCTTGACGATTGACGGAGGGTATGTGATGGATGGCAGCTTGCCAGGGGCTGAGTACTGGAAGTAACTAAGTAGTGAATTCGAGAAGCTGAAGCGAAGATGCGATCACCGGTCGATCTCAACGGAGTGTTGACCCGCCGCGACATCAAAACTCGCGCGTCCCTCGCGAACGGGCACTTTTCGAGCCCCCTTCCCGTCAATTGTAACGTTCAGGCTGCCGAAATCAAACTCACTCGTCGTCACGCGTGTGACCCTTGGGCTCGTTACGATGAAAGATAGGCGAGATGTCTGGGATTCATAGTGCCTTACCACGACGCCCCCGGCAGCCTCAAACTCAAGCTTTCCGTCGCGTCTCAAGGTTGTCGTCCGCGGACCCACCGCCACGTCGTAAGTATGACCTCCCCAGGCAGACCCTCGAACGTCGCCGTTCGATCCAGGATCCAGGATGCCGAACCGGAAGCCGTCCCAGGGGCTTTCGTCCACATACTGTTCAAGCGCCACCTGGCACAGCAAGGCACTCCAGGTATAGTGAGGATCACCGCCGGCACTTCCGTCGAAGGTGACGTAGTTCTCGTTCGATTGCTGACGGGCGTTCCAATCTTTCATGAAGAGATCGTAGCTCTTTTGGGCCAAGTCGAATGCCACCTTGTCGAAGCCATAACGATTGAGTCCTTCATAAACAAGGTAGTTTGTGGCAGCCCAGATGCTGCCTCGCCAATAGTACTGATCCGAGAAAGCCGGATCGTTCCGCGCGATTGAGGGTATTACGTATGTTCCCCAGAATTCCTTGGGATTTAGAAGGTGTTCTTCGACCATGCGCCGGGCCTGGTCCCGCGTGGCGATGCCCGCCAGAAGGGGGTAGAAATTGGTGGGCGAGAGACGCTTGTCGAATTCACCGTTCCAATGCCGGTTCTCGTAGATTCCGTCTGCTTCATTCCACAGCCGCTCGCGAACGCGCTGCCTCATTGCTTCGGACTCGGCTGCCAAGCGTCGGCTATCTTCTTCGCGTCCCAGAATAGTAGCCAACTTCGACAGGCACTCGGCGTCGAGAACGTAGTATGAATTCAAACCTACGTCGGTGAGTCTCATCGTGTAGGCACGTTGGTCGTAGCCAGCCTCATCCCACATGGGACTATCGTCCATTCCCGATTCCCATTTTGGCGCCTTGGGAACCCCACGGTCGACGATCGACGGCTCGGAGCCCTTGTCGCTGCCCCATTCGAGCAGGCCGTCACGATTCCCGTCTCGCCAAGGCTGGCCATCACCTCGATCCGCGAACCACCACTCGTGCCATTTCTTGAGGCGAGGATAGGCCCACTCGAGCATGGAACGGTCGCGAGTTCGCTGGTAGACCTTCCAAACACAGTAGGATCCAACCAGCGGCTGTGACCGGTCGGGCGTGCTGCCGATGCCCGACTCCATATTAGGTACCAGCCCGCTCTCGGTTTGCCCCAGGAGAACACCTTTGATTCCTGCGAACGCTTGCCCCTTATCTTCCTGGCTGGCCATCATCGATGCAAAGAAATTGTCCCATACGAACACCACCCAACCATCTTCGCTGGCCCAGGAACGCGTGGCAGTAGGGAAGACAAGGCGGTAAGGGGGCACGTAGGTGCTGTTCCAGAACACGGAGTTGGAAATAGCTTCCGCCGCGCCTTCGAACAGCCCCCGAACCGTTGGACGACGCTCGCCATAGGTTCGCGACTTCTCTCGAAGGATACCGTCGATCCTTCCGGATTCGAGCAGGCCGCCTGCATGCCGCACGAGTGCGCCATCTTCCCAGCCGAGCGTGGCAACGAAGTGGGCGGTAAGGGTGGCGGCCGTGGTGAACTCGAGACCGGCCGCCGCTGCGGTTGACTCTGCGCCCAAAGCCGCAAGCCGCGGCACCAGCCTCCCGGTCGCGTTCATCACCTGTCCGATCTCGTCAACGCTCGAAAACGTTCCGGTGCCGAGGATCGGCTGATCCACCATCACCAGCCACCGGGCGGATACACCGAAGACGCCGTCGAAGTAACGCTCACCTGTAATAGCTTGATTCGATCCGGTGATCGAAAAGAGCCCCTGCTTGACGACCCGGTTGGGCGAGAAAGGGAAGTAGGCCTCCAGCACCAGTTGAACGTCCTGAGGAGCGGTCAGCCGGCCGACCACGGTGCTCTCATCGACCCGTGACCACTCCAGAGTGATAACACTCTGGCGCGGATGGTGGCGCCATGACAGACGGCAATAGGAGGCGTCCGGGGCATGAGGCCCCACTTCGCCCACGGCTTTGAAGATACCTGCCCCATCGAGAAAACTGCCGCTGCGCGAACCGACGCGAAGGCCGAACGAAGCGGGTTGGTCAAAAGCGCGAGCCAGAAAAACAACTCCGTTCCAGGCGCCCGGATCTACAGCGTCGATCGTTATGCTCTCAAACTGGAATGGACTTTGCCCGACGGCTTGAGGGCTCGCGGCAGCAGTCAGCGTCCGCAAAGCCAGAACACTGAGCAATAGAATCCTGAGGTTTGTCCTATTCATCGGGTCACAGTTCGTCGGGGTCATTTTAGGGTTTCCTCCTACGGAGGGCCAGGATTGGATCGTGCTCAGCGAGCTTCGTTCGCAACACCTAGGGTAGATCGTAGACGAAGCTCAGGAGTCGGGTGGCGGCTGGGAAGGCAAGCGGACGATTTATCCGCGCGCCCGAGCAACACTCCATGTTACGCTTCCAGGTCGCTGGTTGAAACACGCAGGCGGGAGGGCCGAGGTTCCCATTGTCGAAGCTCCTGCGGACCGGTCGGTGTTGTGGCCTTGGTGAGTGACAGGCAGCAGCCTTTAGCGCTGCGTTTGAGCAGGCCGTTTTGTAGCGCTCCTCTCCGGCGCTGATCAGTCATCTGCCCGTGCCGACCGGCTAATCGTCTCATCCAAAACAGTTTTGAGCCGCCACGAATTCGGCCCTCGGGCTCGGTGTCCGCATCCCGCGGCCGGGCTGGAGCCGTTAAGACGGGAGGACTATACTAATGTCAATGAAAACTCCAAGTGATATGAGTAAGGAACAAAAAGTAGCGGTCTTCGACACCACGCTTAGGGACGGCGAACAAGCGGCCGGGACCCGACTTGGCAGCCGGGATAAGCTGACCCTGGCGCGACAGTTGGTGCGGCTAAAAGTCGACGTTATCGAGGCGGGCTATCCCGCCTCTTCGCCCGAAGACTTCGAGGCGGTCAAGCGGATCGCGCAGGAGATTGAAGGCCCGGTAATCTGTGGTCTGTCGCGCGCCGTGCCCGAGGACATCGAGGCCTGCGGCAAAGCGCTGGCCAGGGCCAAAAGGCCCCGCATTCACACCGGGATTGGCGTCTCGGATATTCACATCCTGGGGAAATTCCGCGACGAGAAGTATGGCAAGACCCTGGGCGAGAAGAAGGTCAAAATGGTGCGGATGGCGGTAGACGCGGTCAAGCGCGCCCGCAGCTACGCCGATAGCGTCGAGTTTTACGCCGAAGACTCTGGCCGCGCCGACCCGACGTATCTCTACGAAGTGGTTGAGGCCGCCATCGATGCCGGCGCGACCGTGGTGAACATTCCCGATACCACCGGCTACGCCGTGCCGGAGCAATACGGGGCGCTCATTCTCGGTATTCGCGAGAACGTCAAGAATATCCAGCGAGCCACCATCAGCGTCCACTGCCACGACGACTTGGGAATGGCGGTGGCCAACTCGCTGGCCGGCATCCGCAACGGTGCCCGCCAGGTGGAAGGCACCATCAACGGCATTGGCGAACGGGCGGGGAACGCGGCGCTCGAAGAAATCGTCATGGCAATCCGCACTCGTGCCGACTTCTTTAGCGTGACGACCAGCATCGACACGCACGAGTTGGGCCGCACCAGCCGCCTGGTGTCTGACTTGCTCGGCACGGTAGTTCCGCCCAATAAGGCCGTGGTGGGCGGAAATGCCTTTTCTCACAGCTCAGGAATCCACGTGGATGGATTTCTAAAGGACCGGCAGACCTACGAAATCATGCGTCCGGAAGACGTGGGCCTCACCGAAAGCCACGTGGTTTTGACCGCCCGCACCGGACGCGCCGGCTTGCGGGCGCGCCTCGAAAAGCTGGGATACCAGCTCTCCAAAGAGGATCTGGATGTCACCTACCAGCGGTTTCTGACGGTCGCGGATAAGAAGCTGGAGGTCTTCGATGCGGACCTGGTTGCCATCATGCACGACGAACTACACCCGGTGCCCGAAGTCTGGCAGCTCGAATACCTGCAGGTTGCGAGCGGCACGTCGGCCATCCCGACCGCTACTCTGCGCCTGCGCGTCCATGGCGAGCAGCGGGAGGGCGCCGCCATCGGAAACGGCCCGGTGGACGCTGTCTACAAAGCGATTACCGCGCTGGCCGGCGACTCGGCCCGGCTGGTGCGCTATGACATTCATGCCGTCACCAGCGGCACGGGAGCCCTGGGCGAAGTCACGGTGCAGCTCGAAAAAGGAGAGCGTAGGGTATTGGGGCGGGGCGTCTCCACCGATGTGATCGAAGCCAGCGCCAAAGCTTATCTGGATGGGCTCAACCGGCTGGCGCATATGAGCTAGAGCCCGACAGACGGAGATGCAGCAGACGTGACATCGGACCCTTTCTTGCCGCCCACAGAGCGTACGTCGATGCTGAGGCAACCTGGCCGCAGGACGGTGCACTCTACGGTTGGGTTCCGATCAATGCTTTCGCCGGCGGCTTGAGGAGACTTCGATCGCCCCAGCCGCGTCCAACACCGCTGCCTCGCACAGGGTTCGATCATGCCCGATCGACACTCACCTAGACTAGCCGGTGCCGCCTTGTCAGTTGCTGCTCTTTGCCCATCGCTTGATCTTCTTGGCTAGTTTTTCAATCTGGGTCGCTTTCTCCGCGGTGTTTACTGCCATCACGTCTTCATTCGCTTTTGCCAGTTCACTCTTGAGCGAATTGGCCAACTCCGCGAGCGCTGCTGCATCACGCTTCACCTCCTCTAGCTGAGCCTTGAGCTTCTCCCTGTCCGCCGCCGACCTGGTGGAGGTGTGGTGGTGGGGAGGGGGGGGACACCCAAGTTCATCATGTTTCTCTCGATCGACATATTCTGCTGAGCAGCTTGAGCTTGCTTGACTACTAGATCCAAAACGCCCAAAGCGACCGTTGCAGTAATTACAACCCTGAGCAAAACAAAGACAGTCCACCGAGAGTTGCAGTGAAGAGAGAATAGATCCATGGGGATCTCCTGTCTTCGTCCTGCGGAGCCGATCAACCAGCTTCGCGAACTTGTGAATTTGCCTGAAGTATATTCCCGCGGGAAGGTACAAGCAACCAAGCAAGGCAGACTAACAGACTGGTGCTTCACCATCATTAGGCGGGTGACCGTGCTGTTCGGGTGGATTGCACAAGCGGATCGCGCGGGGTCGCCGGCAGTGAACTGGCGTACCTCCGAAGCCCTAACGCTACCGAAGGTCAGAGGCCGAGGAGAGGGGAGGCGCGGCCGGTGCTTGCGCAGGAGCCTGGGTCGCCACCCCGGGGCTCAGGGGCCACTGGCGGCCCGACGTGCGATCGATCAGGTTGAGGATAGTCGTAGGGTAGATCCCAAACCACAGCAACAAAATGGTCAGGGCAGTGAGCGCCAAAGTCCCGAGGGCGGAGGGACGGGGCCCAGGCAGCGGAGCCGTCTCAGGAACTCGCTCCTCGCCGGAAGCGTAGAGCGCCACCACGATTCGCAGGTAGTAGTAGAGTCCGATGGCACTGTTCAAGCCCAGAATGATCACCAGGGCCCACAACGCCGAGCCGACGCCGGCACTGATCACGAAGAACTTGCCCACAAATCCGGCCGTCAGCGGAATGCCGGCAAGCGACAGCAGCATCGCCGTCATGATCCCCGCCGTGAAGGGCCGCCGCCAGAAGAGACCGCGATAGTCCGACATGGCGTCGGCGTCTCGCTCGGCCGTCGAGAGCGAGGCGATTACGCCGAACCCGCCCAGGGTGGTGATGAAATAGGCCACCAGGTAGAAGCTTGCAGCCTTGACTCCGTTCGCTCCACCCGCCAGAAATGCCACCAGCAGATAACCGAGATGCGCAATCGAAGAGTACGCCAGGATCCGCTTGACATTGCTCTGCATCAGGGCCAGCAGGTTCCCGCCAAACATCGAGGCCACGGCGACAATTGCAAATACCTTGAACAGAGATCCCGAGTAGGCTAATCCAAAGGCGCCGAAATAGCGCAGCAACACCGCGAACATAGCGCCCTTAGAAACGGTAGCGACAAAGGCTGTAACAGGGGCCGGCGCACCCTCGTAAACATCGGGCGTCCACATGTGGAACGGCACCAGGGCGAGCTTGAAGCCGATACCGACGATCATCATGGCGAAGCCCGCGAACAAAACGACGCTGTGGGCGTGATCGCCGCCGGCCATCGCCGCGATCCGGCCGAATTCCATGGTTCCGGTGTCGGCGTAGACCAAAGCCATACCAAACAGCAGAAAGGCCGCGGAGGCTGCCGCCAATACCAGATATTTCAGCGAAGCTTCGAGCGAAAGCCGTCGATGACGCGGATAAGCGATGAGGCCATAAAGCGAGACGCTGAGGATTTCGAGTCCGAGGAAGAATGAGGCGAAATGAGTGCTCTCAGCCAGGACCATGCAACCCAGGGCGGCGATAAGAAGCAGTAGGTAGTATTCTTCGGGCTGTTCGACCCGGCCATCGAGGTAACCGTAAGAGATTGCCGCTACGCCCAGGGTCGTGATGAGCACCAGACCGACAAAGAAGAGAGCGTAGGAATCGACCACCAGAAGCGGAGTTACCTGGCGAGGAGCGACCGAGGCAAGCGCCGGCAGACTCGCAACAGCGGCAATCAAGCCCGCGAAAGTCAGCACCAGGGAAAACTCGTGGCTGCGCATAAAAGCGATCCCGAGCATCACCACGATGGAGGTGGCGGTGACGATCAGAAGCGGCAGCAAGGCCAGAAGGTCCGTTCCACTCAAGGGCGTCACCTCACCATCCCCATTGTTCTGAGCGCCGCGGCTCCGGTGGAGGCAAATTGTTGCATCTGGGTGAGAGCCGCATCAGCGGTCCTGAGTACCGGTTGCGGATAAAAGCCCAACCACAGCAGCATGACCACCATGGAGCCGAGGCCCATGGCTTCACGCATCGAGAGGTCAGGTATTTTCCAGCCGTGGATGTTCTCGCCGTGAAAAACACGCGAAACGATCGCCAGCGAATAGGCCATCGCAAAGATCAACCCGATCGTGGCCGCGATGGTCAGTCCCAGGCTGGCGTGGTAAGAGCCGACCAGCACCAGGAACTCCGCCACAAAATTGCCCAACCCCGGCAATCCTAGCGATGCCATGGCCAGGAAAAGGCCTATGCCGCTGAGCCGCGGAACCGTGGCCCAAAGACCGCCCATTCGGCGCATGTCGCGCGTGTGCAGTCGATCCTTGAGCGAGCCCACCAAGAAGAACAATCCGCCGGTGGAGAATCCGTGGCAGATCATCTCCATTACCGATCCCTGCAGCGCCAGTTGGTTCCAGGCAAACACACCCAGCATGACAAATCCCAGGTGGCTGACGCTGGTGTAGGCCACCAGGCGCTTCAGGTCGGTCTGACCATAAGCCAGGACGGCGCCGTAAATGATCCCAAGAACTCCGAGCAGCATGGCGACGTGGGCAAACCTGTGTGCCGCATCCGGGAAGAGCGGCACTACAAACCGGATCAAGCCGTAGGCGCCGGTCTTTAGCATCAGGGCTGCCAGGATAATGCTGCCCGCCGTGGGGGCTTCGGTATGGGCATCCGGCAACCAGGGGTGAAAGGGAAAGGCCGGAAGTTTCGTGGCGAAGGCGACAAAGAATCCGAGCATCAGCCACAGGGCCAGATGCGGCGTCATGGCGGTGCCGATCAGTTGCGTGTAGTCAAAGGTGTAATTGCCTGTGGCACGGTGATGGACGAACACCAGGCCTAGAATGGCAATCAGCATCATGAGGCTGCTGGCCTGCGTGAAGATAAAGAATTTGATCGCGGCGTAGACGCGATTCTCGTGGCCCCACACCACAATCAGGAAGTACATGGGGATGAGCATAACTTCCCAGAAGAAGTAAAACAGGAACAGATCAAGCGCCAGAAAGACGCCCGTGATTCCGGCCAACACCCACATCAAATTGAAGTGGAAGAAAGCGACGCGATCTTGGATCTCATTCCAGGAAGCAACCACCGAAATGATGCCCATGAAGAAGGTAAGAAGCAACATCAACAGGCTGAGGCCGTCGAGGCCAAAGTGAATGCCAATGCCAAACTGCGGGATCCAGCCGCTGGTGAACTCAATCAGCCAGGGGCCGTGACCGGTAAGGCTCATCTCGGCAGAATGCTGCTGCCACAGACCGAGCGTAATCACGAAATCTACGCTGATAGCAATGAGCGAGATCCAACGCGCGGCCAGATGACTCTGGCGACCCGCGACCAGGGCCGCGAGCCCTCCTGCGAGCAGAATAACGACCAGCCAGATCAGTATCATGCCGTCACCATGAAGGCGCCATCATGCGAACACCGCGATCGCCACAAGAATAACCGCACCGGCCGCGATCCCGGCCGCGTACCAGCGGAGCCGTCCGGTCTCGGTGCGGCTAAGCAAGGTCCAGAATAGCCGGTTGAGCCAGGCCACAAATTTGTAGAACCAGTCCACGATGTCGCTCTTGAACATCCAGGCGAGCGCCCGGAAAGTAAGCACGAAGACGATATTGTAGAGCGCGTCCATGCCCCAGTTATTGAACCACCAGCGGCTCAGGATCTTGCCGGGAACACTTCCCGCTACCCACTCCGCCAGGACCGGCCGCCCCAGGAAGACAATCCAAGCAATCAGGATCCCGCCCAGACCGACCGCCGCTGAGATTAGCTGGAAGCTCAGCTCGGAGCCCGCGCCTTCCCGCTCAACCACCGCAGGCACAACCGTGTGTAGGAATCTCAGGAACGGACCCTGGAGGTATCCGCCCACAATCGAGAGGAACGCAAGAACCACCAGCGGAACGGTCATGGCGCCGCGCGGCGGCTTGTGAACGTGAGTTTTGGCCTCGCCGAAGAAGGTGATAAAGACAGCGCGGAAGATGTAGATCGAGGTCATCAGGGCGCCCACGATCCCGCCTAACCACAGCCACTCACTGCCCTGCGAGGAAGACCAAGCGTCCCATAGGATCAGATCCTTGCTATAGAACCCCGCGGTAACAAGTGGAAACGCCGCCAGAGCGGCGCTGCCGATGAGGAATGTCCAGAACACCACCGGCAGATGTTTGCGAAGACCGCCCATCTTGAACATATCCTGCTCGTGATGCAGCGCAATGATGATGGCGCCAGCCGCCAAGAAGAGCAGAGCCTTGAAGAAAGCGTGAATCATCAAGTGGAAGATGGCCGCCGACCACGCTCCCACACCGAGCGCCAGAAACATGTAGCCGATCTGGCTGATGGTCGAGTAGGCGAGCACTTTCTTGATGTCGGTCTGCACCAGTGCACTGAATCCGGCGAGCAGCAGGGTCAGGGCGCCGACGATCGCCACCCAATGTTGTACGCTGGGGGCGAGGGCGAAAAGGACGTGAGTGCGCGCGATGAGATAGACACCCGCGGTAACCATGGTGGCCGCGTGGATCAGGGCGCTCACGGGGGTCGGACCTGCCATGGCGTCGGGCAACCAGGTCTGCAGGGGCAGTTGCGCCGACTTACCGACGGCTCCGCCGAGCAGCAGGGCCGCGGCAGCGACCGCAAGGCCAGAGCCCACCGGCCAGGAGTGCTGTGCAGCATCCATGAGTTGCTGAATGTTAAGGGTGCCGAGATTCAGGAACAGCAGGAAGAGGCCAATGGTCATGGCCGTATCGCCGACACGGGTAACAATGAAAGCCTTTTGCGCGGCGCGCCCATTAGCGGGATCCTTGTACCAGAACCCAATCAGCAGGTAGCTGCACAAGCCCACGCCTTCCCAGCCCAGGAACAGCAGCAGAAGATCGTCAGCCAGCACCAGCACCAGCATCGAGGCCACAAACAGGTTCATGTAGGCGAAGAAACGGCTGTAACCCTCTTCGTCTTCCATATACTCGGTGGAGTAAAGGTGGATTAGCGCCCCGACAAAGGTCACCACAAAAAGCATCACAGACGAAATCGGATCGAGGTAGAGGCCAACCGTGGGGCGGAAACTCGCGACATCGATCCAGGTCCATAACACTTGCGTAAAGTGGTTGCCCGTTGGGGGCGAGCTGAGGAAGGAGCCCACTACACCGAACGTCATCAAGGCCGCGAGCGCCACCGAGCCCACTCCCACCATCGATACCACGCTCTTGGGAAGCCGTGGTCCGAACAGAATCAGGACCAGGGCGCCGGCAAAGGGAAGCGCCGGAATGAGCCACAGCCATTGCATCATCGGGAATCAGCCTCGAAATTAGCCCTTCATGCGATTGGCGAGATCGGCGTCGAGGCTCTTGAACTCGTGATGCAAGCGCAGGACCAACGCCAATCCCACAGAGACCTCAGCCGCCGCCATCGCCAGGATAAAGGTAAAAAGCACTTGCCCGTCGGGTTTGCCCCAGTTCCATCCAGCGACGACAAACGCCAGTCCGGCCGCGTTCAGCATGATTTCGACCGACATCAGGGTATAGAGAATATTGCGCCGCACCAGCAGGCCGATCAACCCCAGGGCAAAAAGGATGCCCGCGAGTAGCAATCCCATCGACATTGAAATCTGCGCCATAGATATTACCGGGATGGCTTCTGGCCGCGATGGGCAATGTGGTACGCGCCTACCAAGCCAGCCAGCAGCAGCATCGAGGCCAACTCCACGCCCAACAGGTACGGCCCGTAGAGCGCCAGGCCCACTTCCCGCGGACCGACCACGATGCCCTTCGCCTCGCCCAGCGGACGCCACATCACAAAAGCAAATTCAAAAGCCAGGATAGCGGTAAGGCCCAGCGGTCCGGCCCAGCCCACGCTGCTCGTCCAGCGCCGCTCCTGCTCCTCCGACCCCTTGCCCAAATTCAGCAGCATCACTACAAAAACGAAGAGCACGATGATGGCGCCGGCATACACAATCGCCTCGAGCGCAGCGATGAAGGGCGCACCTAAGGTGTAGAACACCAGCGCCACCGAGAGCAACGATACCACCAGATAAAGCAGCGAGTGCACGATATTGACCCGGGTGATCACCATGATGGTCGAGATGATCGCTACCGCCGCCGCAATGTAAAAGACGATTGTCATCTGTGTAGCTTGCGACCCCTGCCGTCGCCATCACCGTGGGAACCGCCAAGACCTTGCCCTACGGCATCAAGCTTCTTACATCAATGGGAGATGCTTCGTTCTCAGCCTCACCCTTGCCTTTGCCGCCCACCGCGAGCCCAGCCACTCGGTAAAAGTTATAACCCGGGTACTTGCCCGTGCCGCTAATCAGCAAGTCCTCTTTCTCGTAGACCAGATTCTGGCGGTTATACTCGCCCATCTCAAAATCCGGAGTCAACTGGATGGCATAAGTCGGGCAGGCCTCCTCGCAATACCCGCAGAAAATACAGCGCGAAAAATTGATACGGAAAAAGTCCGGATACCGGCGGCCAGTCGGATCTTCCGTAGCCTGCAGCGAGATGCAGGCCACCGGACACGCTACGGCGCAGAGATAGCAGGCCACGCAGCGCTCTTCACCATCGGGATCGCGAGACAGGATGATGCGTCCTCGCCAGCGCGGCGCCAGCTTCGGCCGCTCATCCGGGTACTGCACGGTGACACGCCGTCGAAACGCATGCAGGAAGACTCCCCAGATCGTCTTGAGCAAGCTCAGCATTAAGTCCCCTAAAAGCAGGCGCTAGGTGCCAGGTTTCAGGTGTTAGCGAGCCAACCATGCGCCTCAGTAACCTGAACCTGAATACCTAGAACCTGAAACCTAATTAGGTGCCAGCTCTCAGGTGTTAGACAGCGGGCCTCGTAAGCTAAAAACCGGTAGCCTAAAACCTAAAGCCTAAAACCTAGAACAATGCCGCCCGTAACCAGCAAATTCGCGAGCGACAACGGCAGCATAACCTTCCAACCGTAGGCCATCAACTGGTCGTATCGCGGACGCGGCAGGGCCGCTCGCAGCAGTATGAAAAAGGCGATAAAGGCAAAGGTCTTGACCAGGAACCAGAGCCATCCCGGTAACCACGGACCCAGCCAGCCGCCAAAGAACAAGGTGGCGGTCATGCAGGAAATCAGGGTGACCCCCAGGTACTCACCCACGAAAAACATGCCGAACTTCATGCCGGAGTATTCCGAGTGGAACCCCGCCACCAGTTCGCTTTCGGACTCCGGCAGGTCGAACGGGATGCGATGCGTCTCCGCCAGACCCGCGATGAAGAACACCACGAAGCCGAAGAATTGCGGGATCACAAACCAGGTGATCCGCTGCTGGGCAAGAACGATATCGCGCAGGTTGAAGGACCCCGCCAGCAACACTACCCCCATCAGCGAGAGACCCATGAACACTTCGTAGCTCAGCACCTGAGCGGCGGCGCGCAAGGCTCCGATCAGCGAATACTTGCTGTGCGACGCCCACCCGCCCAAAACCAGGCTATACGCTCCCAATGAAGACATGGCCAGAAAATAAAGGACGCCGACGCTAAGATCGACCACACCAAAGCCCGGCGCTACCGGAATGATGGCGAACGACATCATCACGGTTACGATGATCACGGCCGGCGCCAGCACGAACACCGGTTTGTCGGCGAAGGGCGGGATCCAATCTTCTTTGGTGAAAATCTTGATCATGTCGGCCACGACCTGCAGCAGTCCAAAGGGACCTACCCGGTTGGGGCCGTAACGGTCCTGCCACAGAGCAAGCAGGCGGCGCTCCATCCAGATCAGGAACGCAGCGATATTCAACGCCACGAAGATGATCACCACCACTTCGAGGATCGAAATGACCGCAGGAGGAATCGTCATGACACCTTTGAAATTCCGGCCACCGCCGGCAGATCCACCGCACTAACTCCGCGTAATCCAAGCGGGATCGCCGCGGTTCCCTCGGCCAGGGTATCGTCAAGGCGCACTGGCAGGCGCAGGATCGTGTGATTCAAGCGGATCTCGACAGCTGCCCCCTGTTCAACCCCAATCTTCCCGGCATCAGCCTTGGACAACGCCAGGCTGGCCGCGGGTGAACGCTCGGCGATGCCCGGCGCCAGGCTGCTCATCTCCTCGCTGCCGAAGATGTGATACTGAGGCAGCAGCAGCCAGCGGTCCGGCGACGGCTCGAATGGCGATGGCACGCTGTCAAAATACCCCGCTTCAGAATCCGGTTTGGGCTCGATGAGCCGAATCCCAGGATCGCCGCCGCGCAAGGGGCCGCCCACTTCTTCTTGAAACTTATTCAGCGCTTGGATCGAGTTCCACCCTGGTGACCAGAAGAACGGGGTTAGAGGCGCGGGCGGTACATTGGCTACCGAGTAACCCTCCATCGTAAACGACAGCGGCGAATCAAGATCCTCCGGCGGCTTGGGCTCGCTCACCTTAATCTGCGCCAGCATGGCAGTCCGCCCGCTATAGCGATGCGACTCACGCTGAATCTTTTTGCCCACTAAGCGGAAGTGGGCTGAAGGAGCCGCATCGCGCACCGCGCTTAAGGCCGGCAACTCTTCAGCCATCGCCGCGATCACGTCATCCAGCGCGCTCCAGCCGCCGTGCGCACCTCGTCCGTCCGCCGCCATCACCAGACTAAGCCAGCGCCAGCTTTCGGTGACGTCGCCTGCCGGCTTGTGGACCTCAAAGAAGCGTTGGGCGCGACCCTCGCTGCTCACCAGGGTTCCATCCTGCTCGGCGAAGGTGCCACAGGGCAAAAGAATCGTAGCTTTGGCCGTGGTTGGATTGGCCAGGTGATCGAGTACAATCACGTTTCGCGCCGAGTCGAAAAACCTGGTTACACGATCCGCCTCGGCGCGCCGGTACAGGTCATTTTCGAGCACGATAATCGTGTCAGCCTCGCCGCGTTCGACAACGCCAAAGGCAGCTTCGAGATCGCCCACCGCATCCAGCAGGGCGAGGCCGACACTGTTGGCTTCGGGAGCGGTGAAGCAGATCTCCGCCGGTCGTCCCGCTACACCCAAAGCCATGGCCACGTTTGAGGCCGCCCGGATCACCGCCTCGCTGCCGCAGCTTGGGCCCGCAATCACCAGCGGGCGGCCCGCATTCCTTAAGGCCTGGGCAATGCCGGAGGCGAATTTCGATAAGTCCGAAGAAGCATCCGTCACCGCCGGTGCTCCCGATTCGAGCGCCGCCGCTACGGCAAAACCCAGACGTGCGATGTCATCGGGCGCACCGCGATAAAGGCCGGCCGCGGTATCGTCCAGGCGCGTGGCCTGCGGCGTGGCGATGAAGCACGGCCCTTTGCGATCCTGAATCAAGGCGCGCACTGCAAAATCGTTCCAGAGTGGAATCTTGAGCTTCGAAACTGCCTTCATCGGAAGATTGCGCGCCGCCTGCCGTACCGCCAAAGCCAGAATCGGGGCAACATTGGTGAGATCCTCACCCAGAATCAGGACGGAGTCCGCCTTTTCGATATCGGCAGGGGAAGGCGTTCTGACCGGGCCTTCTCTCAAGATCCCAAGCTGAAGCGAAAGCAGAGCTGCCTGGCGAGCCGGTATACCGGCAAAGAAATTCTCCGCGCCCACCAACCGGCGCAGGGCGTAATTGGCCTCAAGCGACGCCCGCGGCGACCCGATGCCGATCGCCCGTCCGCTTCCCACGCGGCTGGCTACGGCGCGAACGGCGTCGCGCCCCTCGATAGGCTCGCGAGCGCCGGCGGTCCGCAGCGTTGCCTTTCGCAGGCGGTCCTTATGATTGACGAACTCGTAGCCGAAGCGTCCGCGATCGCACAAGAAGTAGCGGTTCACCTGCCCGTTGTATCGATTGACCACGCGCCGCAGAGAGCCGTAGCGCTCAGCCGGACTGATGTTGCATCCCACCGCGCAGAGGTGGCACACGGAAGGCGCAAAGGTGAGGTCCCATTTGCGGGTGTAGTGTTGCTTCAGGGTCTTATCGGTGAAAACCCCTGTAGGACAGATCTCCACCAGGTTGCCGCTGAATTCGTTTTCCAGTACGCCATCCTGGCTACGTCCGAAATACGTGTAGTTATGACCGGCAAAAGCATTCAGGTCGTGACCACCCGCATAATCGCGATAGTACCGCACACAGCGATAACACTGGATGCAGCGGTTCATCTCGTGGTTCACAAAGGGGCCTAGATATTGGTTCCGGTAAGTCCGCTTCTTGAAGCGGAAATTGCGGTAGTTATGGCCGCTCATCACGGTCATATCCTGCAAGTGACACTCGCCGCCTTCATCGCATACGGGACAATCATGCGGATGGTTCTCCATCAGCCATTCGATTACAGCGCCCCGCATCTGCTTGGCCTCAGGGTTCTCGAGCGAGATTCGCGTGCCAGCCGCGGCCGGGGTCATGCAGGCCATCACCAGCCTGCCCGCGGTGTCTTTCTCATCGCGATACTGCGTTACGGCACATTGACGACACGCGCCCACGGAACCGAGGGCAGGGTGCCAGCAAAAATAGGGCAGATTCAAACCCAGAGATAAGCAGGCCTCCAGCAGGTTAGCTTCCCCGTCCACCTCGTACGGCTTATTGTCGATGTAGATCGTTGCCATCCGCTCATTCCGCTGTCCCCGTCAGGGTCGCCTACAGCTTCCAAGGGCAGCGTTTCTCCTTGATGTGCCGCTCGAAGTCGTCGCGATAGTACTTGAGCGCGCTCTGCAAAGGTTCCATGGCCCCGGGCGCAAGAGCACAAAAGGTCGTCCCCGGGCCCAGATACTTGGTGTGGAATGCAAGCTTATCAAGATCCTCGAGGCGGCCCTCACCGTTTTCGATGGCCGTCAGCAGATTGGCGCAGAATGGCAGACCGTCGCGACAGGGCGTACACCATCCACATGATTCGCGCGCAAAAAAAGTTTCCAGATTCAGCACCGCACCCACCGGGCACGTCTTGTCGTCGAGTATGATCATGGTGCCGGTGCCCATGCGACTCCCCACCTTGCCGACGGAGTCGAAATCCATGGGAGTATCGAGGTGTTCGGGCAGCAGGAAGTCCGTCGAGGCGCCGCCCGGCAATAAACCACGCAGCTTGTAGCCATCCTGCATACCACCCGCATATCCTTCCAGGATCTCGCGGATGGTCGTGCCCATCGGCAGTTCCCAGCATCCGGGATTCTTCACGCGTCCGCTCGCTCCGTAGAGTTTGGTGCCGCCATCCTTGCTCTTGGAGAGTCCCTTAAACCAATCCGGGCCGTTGTTCACAATCTGGTGAACGTTGCACAGCGTCTCGACGTTCTGTACGATGGTCGGCTTGCCGAACAGTCCGCTCACCTGCGGGAAAGGGGGTTTTGAGCGCGGATTCGCACGTTTGCCTTCGAGCGCGTTCAGCAGTCCGGTCTCTTCGCCGCACATGTAGCGTCCGGCGCTGGTATGAAGGTAAAGCTCGAAACTGAAATCGGAACCGAGAATATTTTTCCCCAGGTAGTTCTTCGCGTAAGCCTCACTGAGTGCCTGGAGTACGCGCTCGGCCGCCAAGAAATACTCGCCGCGCAAAAAGATATAACCAATGTTGGCCTGCAGAGCATAAGCCGTCACGACCATGCCCTCGATCAGCGAGTGCGGATCGCCCTCGAGCAGCACCCGATCCTTAAAGGTGCCGGGCTCCATCTCGTCGGCGTTGCAGCAGAGATACTTCGGACGCGGAACGTCGTTGCCCATGGGCACGAAGCTCCACTTCAATCCAGTGGGAAATCCGGCGCCGCCTCGCCCCCGCAGGTTCGAATCCTTGATAACCTGCGTCACTGCCTGAGGCGCCATGCCGCCAAGCACCTTGCGCACCGCCTGGTACCCACCTGCCCGCTCGTATTCCTCCGCCGTCAGCGGCAGGGCACCGGGCCTTACGTTCTTGGTGAGCGGCGTTTCCATCTACAAGAATTTCTCCCGCGATCGCGACTCTACGAACAGCAAAGATTTCACGATGACAGCCCTCGCCCCCCCCTTGCGGGGAGAGGCTGGCATCGCAGCGTCGGGTGAGGGGGATAAACCCGGATGAACGTCAAACCCGCTGGCGGTACTCCTCCAGAATGCCGTCAATCTTCTCCGGGCTGAGATCGCGATACAACCGATCGTCCACCAGCATCGCCGGAGCACGGTCGCACGTGCCCAGGCAACATATCGGGATCAGGGTAAACTGCCCATCCGCCGTGGTTTCACCCGGCTTGATACCGAGCCGCAAGGTGAGATGATCGCGCATCCGGTCGTACCCCATAATCCAGCAACTGATGCTGTCGCAGACTTGAATCACGTGTTTACCTACTGGCCGGCGGAAGATCAGGTTATAAAACGTTGCAACGCCATCCAGGTCCTCGGCCGACATTCCGAGATAATCCGCAATGTCATTTATTCCTTCATCCGAGACCCAGCCGCGATACTTCTGCACGATCTTCAAAGCTTCGAGACCCACAGCGCTCTTCTGCTCGTAACGAGTGAGTTCGTGATCGATCTCGTGTTTTTCTTCTGCGCTTAACATACGCTGTTGCGCCGGTCGTGACCGGCACATTTCCGCCGCTCGTAAAGTCGTCCCTGCCGAGAACGTTGTGGCTGCTTCAGTTGATAACCGCCCCTCCAAGGGAAGAGGCTGTTATCAACCGAACCTCTCGCTATCAGCCCAAACCCCAGCCGCCGCTCATAGAGCGGCGCTACAACTCCCCTCACCTGTCAATATCCGCCAGCACAAAATCCATCGCCCCGAGCACTGCCAGAAGATCCGGCACCATGTACCCTCGCGTCACCAGCGGTAGAGTCTGCATATGGGGGAACGAAGGCGTGCGAATACGCACCCGATAAGGCATGGTATTGCCGTCGCTGATCAATTGATAGCTGTTAGCGCCCTTCGTCGCTTCCACCATCATAAAACCTTCGCCCGGGGGAATCACCGGACCCCAGCTCACACCCAAGAAATGGTTGATCAAGGTTTCGATGTCGTGCATGGTCCGCTCTTTGAGCGGCGGCGTGGTGAGCGGATGCAGGGACTTATAGTTACCCGCTGGCATATTCTTCAGGCACTGCCCAATAATGCGGAGGCTCTGGCGCATCTCCTCCACCCGCACCACAGCCCGATCGTAGCAGTCGCTGTGGGTGGCCGTGGGAATATCAAACTGAAACTGATCGTATCCGCCGTAAGGACGCTTCTTGCGAAAATCCCACTCAAAACCACACGCCCTCAGGGTGGGACCGGTAACGCCCCAGTTGAGGCAATCCTCTAGCGTATAGACGCCGATACCCTTGGTGCGCGCTTTAAAAATGCGGTTGCGCATCACCGCCTTATCGTATTCATCCAACCTGGGCGGGAAATACTTGATGAAATCGCCGATGAGCGTATCCCAGCCCTGCGGCAGGTCCTGGGTCACGCCCCCGATGCGGAACCAGCTCGGGTGCATGCGGCCGCCGCAAATGGACTCGACGATTTCGAAGATGCGCTCGCGATCGTTGAAGGTAAAGAACACCGGTGACATCTGGCCGAGATCCTGAGCGAAGGTCCCATACCACACCAGGTGGCTGGCGATGCGAAAAACCTCGCACATCATGATCCGCATCACCTTGACCCGGTCGGGAACTTCAATGCCCGCCATTTGTTCGATGGCCATGACGTAGGGCATGTTGTTCATAACCCCGCCCAGATAATCGATGCGATCGGTGTAGGGGATATAGGTATGCCAGGATTGGCGCTCGCCCATTTTTTCGGCGCCGCGATGATGGAAGCCAATCTCCGGAACGCAATCGATGATCTCTTCGCCTTCAAGCTGCAAGGCAATGCGGATAACACCGTGCGTGCCGGGGTGCTGCGGGCCGACGTTGAGAAAGAGGAACTCGTTATCCTCGCTCTCGCGTTTCATGCCCCATTCTTCAGGAATGAAGTGCAGCGCTTCCTGCTCACGATCGGCCTTCTCTTGCGGCAACTGGAAAGGACCCATCTCGGTGGCGCGCGCCGGATGCTCCTTGCGCAGGGGATGGCCAACCCAGGTTTCAGGCAGCAGTATTCGCTTCAGGTGAGGATGGCCCTCCACCTTGATCCCGAACATATCCCACACTTCGCGTTCGTACCAGTTGGCGTTCGGCCACAGATCTGTGACCGTGGGAATGGTAGGGTATTCGCCAAGCAGGGCTACTTTAATGCGCACGTCAGCGTTGCGACCGAAGGAAAGAAGATGGTAGACAACCGTGAAATCGCTGGGGGGCTGCCCTTCCCGGTGCATGCGCATCCGCTCATCGATGGCGGTGAGATCGTATAGCATCCGAAAGGGATCAGAGACCTCGTCTTTCAAGTACTGAAGCACCTCGTGCAGCCGGTCGCGCGCCACCCAAAGCGTGGGGATGCCATCCTTCGTCGGCTGCAGCACGAAGACATCGCTTCCATACTTGTTCTGAAGCTCAGTGACGACCGGATTTTCGGTAAGCACAAGAGCCATCGGCAGAAATCCATGATCCCAAAGTGGATCGAGCAGTGTTTTGCGAATCACGAACTGGAAACCCATGCCATTTCGATGTGGCATGGCCATGACCTGCGGAAATGTAGAAGTTCCACACGCCAGTCTACGACCGGCGCCTTTCGCCGCTCATAGAGCAGCGCTACAGAAGCGTGTTTCATCAGGGTAACATCCACGCGATGCCGTTGCCTGCTCCTACAACGACTCGCTCGGAGGACGCAATTCCACAAGTTTCTGGCGTGAGGGCCGCTTAAGGTCGCGAATGGAAGGAAGCTGAGACCGCTCCGTTTTGCCCTCGGGATCGATCACCCAACTCAGCGGTCGTTTTTCCCTGCCCACCGCTTTCTGTAGCAGCAGCAACCCTTCCATAAAGGCATCCGGCCGGGGAGGGCATCCGGGCACATACACGTCGACTGGCAAGATTTTGTCCACGCCCTGCACAACACTGTAAATATCGTACATCCCGCCCGAATTAGAGCACGAACCCATCGAGATCACCCAGCGGGGTTCCATCATCTGCTGGTACAGCCGCTTGATAATCGGCGCCATTTTAATAAAAGGCGTACCGGCGATCACCATCAGGTCCGCCTCGCGCGGAGTGTTGCGCATCACCTCGGCGCCGAAGCGCGAAATATCGTATTTGCTCGTGATGCTGGTAGCCATCTCCACGAAACAGCAAGAAAGCCCGAACCCAAACGGCCAGATGGAATTCTTGCGGCCCCAGGCGATCAGATCCTCGAGGCGCGAAAGGATCATCGTGCGCCGCGTGGTGTCTTCAAAGGTGACGTCTTTGGTCTCCAGATAGGACGTCTTCTCGGTTTTGGTAATCGACCAACGCATAGAAGTTATTGTGTCTCTCAGTATTTCAGCCGCTGGTGCTTTAGTCTGCGCCGCCCAGACGGAGTGACGAGAGTGAATACGCCGCGGAACCTGCTTGAATGATTTTACGGAACTCCGATTGGAAGTCTTCCTTGAATTGGTGCCTGGACTAAATTCAATTCTACAGCATTTTCCCGAAGGGTGAGCGCGATTCTTTGCCTTGAGATTGTCGCTTAGGTCTTAACGCAAGCCGCGCCGTGTGTAACCGGTTCCCCAATCGAGGGCGCCCAGCTTCCAGAGGTAGATCAAAGCAGCGACCAGCAGGCCAATGAAGACGCACACCTCAGCGTAACCAGCCCATCCGAGCGCACGGCCCGCTACCGCCCAGGTGTAGACGAAGACGGATTCGAGGTCGAAGATCACAAAAAACATCGCAATGAGATAGAACTTCATCGAGAGGCGGACGTCGGCAGAACCAGTGCCTACGATGCCGCCTTCGTAGGGCACTCCCGTATCATGCTCAAAATGCCGTTGGCCGAGCACATAGGAGATGATCAGCATGGCCGCGACAATAAAAACAACGATGGCGAAAAAAAGAGCCAAAGGCCAAAGGGGTTGTGTACTAGGCATATTCAATTTCTAACCTGAGCCCTCTGCCTTGTCAACTCTCTTAGGTATTCTCCGCAGCGATCTTGCTGGGAAAAGAACGGCTTACCAGCCAACCGTGCTTCGAGTGGCGGACGATCGACTCTCACTCTTAGTCCTTTAGTCCTTGCGGACCTCCTCGTCACCAACCCGGAGTGTCCCACCCGGACGGCGGATTGCCGAAGCAAGCCGGAAGCGCGAGGAACCGCGCCCATAAGGGTACACTATACGTTATTGACATGAGGATAAATACATAGTAGCCTGCTTCGGTACGGTAAGACTGTGCCTTGCAGAAACCAGACAATCGTGGCCGATCCCTCCTGCGGTCACACATTCCAGAAAGGCCACCGATGAGGCGCTGCGCCGGGCGCCGCTGAGGAGCCGGTCGTCGTCAAGGGAATCCCGAGAACGGTCGAGTCGGCCTCTAGAGTTCATTCTGCTACGACTCTGCGGCCGACCTGCCATCCCCTGGTTTCCGGCATGAACCACGGCGGGAGTTACGAACCTGGATCGTGACGTAGAGAAACTGGCGTTCTATGCGGTCTATTCGGTGGATCAGTCTTTCTCCGGCCACAATACTTCTTCTTCTCACCGCGGGGTGTGGCGGCGGCAGCAGTAAGGGTGGTGGCACTACGACCCAGCCGCCGTCGGCCCTCAGCTACACCACCGCGACGGCGACTTACACCAAGGGGACGGCGATCACCGCCAACAGCCCCACAACCGGGGGCGGACCGGTAGCCTCGTACAACGTGAGCCCGGCCCTCCCGGCGGGCCTGAGCTTGAGCACCAGTACCGGTGTCATCAGCGGAACCCCTACCGCCGTCACTGCTACCACCACTTACACCGTTACAGCTTCGAACTCCGGCGGCAGCACCACGGAGACTTTGAACATCACGGTGAATGATGAGGCGCCCTCGGCACTCAGCTACTCTTCTTCAACGGCGGACTATACCAAGGGCACGGCCATTGCGCCGAACAGCCCCTCCAGCTCCGGCGGCGCGCCGACCTCGTATAGTGTGAGCCCTGCCCTTCCGGCGGGCCTGAGCCTCAGTGCGAGTACCGGTGTCATCAGCGGAACCCCCTCCACCTTAACCGCCGAGGCGAGCTATACCGTAACGGCGACGAACTCTGGCGGCACCACCACGGCGACCCTGGACATCACGGTCAGTGCCGCGGCCCCTCCGCTGAGCGCCGACAATATCAACCTGATCTTCGTGGTAAGCGAGGATTTGGCTTATCACGCCTCCGGGGACGTCAATTTAAGCACGGCCAACCTCACCAATCAGGGGTTACAGCGGTCGCTCCTCATGGCCCCGTTCCTGCAACAAGAGGTCTTGGGGATGAACAACGTAACCGGCATCTACGCGCTCGAACCGATGACCCACATGCAAACCACCTTCAGAGGCAGTTTTCCCGATATGGTGGCACTTGAGACTGTTCAGCAGTTCGCTCTACTTAACCAGATCACTCTCTCGAGTGACGCTGTGGGCGGAACCTTCTATACCGGCAACAACTACCCGATCAATGTCTCGTACGCTTTGGGACCCGTACCCAGCGGAGTTGTTACGCCGACACTAGCCTGCCCGAATTGCCAGGGTCTTGATTTCAGCGACCAGGGAGAGGATAACGAGACCCTGGTCACCGGAATCGTCAACAAGAACGTTCCGGGCTTCTATGTCTTCTCGGCGCCTTGGGAGACCACCAGCAGGCTGTTGGCAAATATCAATGAACTTGAAAGCTACAACCTGAGTCTGCCGGTGAGCTATCAGGGCCCTAACACTATCTATGCAATCTCGATCACACCGTCGGGAAGCGCCAGCCTGGTGACCTTCAACAGCAATGTGAACCCGTCCACCAACTACCCAGTGCTGCCCTCGCCACCGCTTGTCAGCGCTCCCTGCACGGCAAATACGCCTTCCAGCCTCACCATCACCGGCGGTAGCAATGGCGCGGTGATCCCAGCGGGAATCAACACCAACGAAACGCTTTACTTTGTCCGGCATGCGGAGGCGCATCCCCAGGGCTACTGGTCCGACAACAACTATGTTGGTGCAGGGCAGTGGCGCGCGCTGGATCTTCCCAACGCAATGCGCGGAAAGATCAGTCCCAACCAGGTTTGGTCGGGGGACGTCTCTCAATTTAGCCAAGGTACGGCGACCGCCTCGGGTGATAACCACTGGTCGGGCGTTGCGCCGGCTTTGACTGTCGAACCATACGCAATCGCCAATAACCTGCCCTATCATCTGGTGGCGGGCTTCGAGTTGTCCGATCCTAACCAGGCCCAACTAACCAGTAATCTATTCTTCACCGGCGGCACATTCTCCCATCAGAAAGTGCTGGTAGGGTGGTCCTACGTTCAAATCGGTCAGACAGTGAACGCACTGCTCGCGCGTTACTTCCCGAATGGTGGCGCCCAAACCGCGCCCGTTTGGTTGCCCGTCGACTACGACAGTCTCTGGACCGTGATCCTGGACGATAAGGGCAACTTGACGGCGGACTTCACGAAGTGCGAAGGGATCGACTCTGGCGCGCTGCCGGCCACCGCTCCTCAGTTCTAGTAGGGTTCAAAGGCAGATCGTGATCTGCTTACGAGGATGCCTTCTGCAGTGTTGGGAATGGGCGATGAAACCATCGCAGGCGCGGTTCAAGTTAACTGCCCGTGCCTCCCAGTAAGATCTTCCTATGTCGCCAGTATCGAAACACTGACAAATCGTGTGTCCGCCACAACCGTTGAAAGGAGCCTTCTATGCGATCCATCCCTTGGCTTGGTCTTTCTCTGACCGCCGTGCTTCTTTTGAGCGGGTGTGGTGGCGGAGGCAATGGCGGTGGCGGTGGTTCCGCGACTCCGCCTCCCTCCGGACTCAGCTATAGCACCGTCACCGCGACTTACACCAAGGGAACGGCGATCGCGGCGAACAGTCCCACCACTGCCGGCGGAGCCGTGACCTCCTACAGCGTGAGCCCGGCCCTTCCCGCAGGCCTGAGCCTGAGCACCACCACGGGTGTCATCAGCGGAACCCCCACCGTGGTAACCGCCACAACCACCTATACGGTAACGGCTTCGAACTCGGGAGGCAGCACGACGGAGACCCTGAGCATCACGGTGCACGATCAGCCGCTCACCTACACTACCGGCACGGCGGTCTACACTGTAGGAACGCCGGTCCCGGCGAACAGCCCCACCACTGCCGCGGAGGCCGGAACGTCATACAGTGTGAGTCCGGCCCTTCCTGCCGGAGTGAGCCTGGACGACAGCACGGGGACCATCACTGGGACCCCCACTGCCGTTGCGTCAAAGGCCGACTACACCGTGACAGCCTCCAACTCGACCGGCAGCAACACGGCGACCCTGACCATCACCGTGAATGCGGCAGCTGCGGGCGTCCAGTACATCCCTAATCTGCACCAGTGGATTACGCCGCTGGCGCCCGAGGGGTCCCAGTTCGTACCGCTGGACACCGGCCTGATCGTGAACGATAAGCCCTGGCTGGCCGGGCAAGCGGTCACTACTGTCGTGAGTCCGGATGGCAAGACCTTGCTGGTTGTTACCAGCGGGTACAACCGCGTTTATAACCCCGACGGCGCCCTAAATGCCGACGGCTCGCTGTTTAATTGGCAGGACTCGAAAGAGTACGTGTTCATCTATGACATTTCATCGGGCGCTCCGGTCATGAAGCAAGTCGTGACCATCCCCAATTCCTACAGCGGAATTGCCTTCGATCCCCTCGAACGCGTCGTCGCCGGCCAGTCACGTAACAATGCGTTCTATGTGTCCAGCGGTATAGGCGACTACCCCTACGGTGGCTCCCCCTACATCACCGCTAACTACTCCCCCACCCAACCCGGCCTCGATAACGTCCACACCTTCACTCTGAGCGTCGACGGAACGACCTGGGGGGAGGGACCCAAGCTCGCCTTGGGCCACGGACCCTACCCCTTCGGTGGGGTTGGCCTGGGCGTGGCGCCGTGCGCCGCCGGCGTAGCCCTTTCGAAGGATGGCCAGACGCTGGTGGTGGCGAACTACTACAACGATTCCATAACCATTTTCACTGGAGGTTTGGGCAACTGGGCGCCGGTGAACACCCTTACGACCGAAAAACCCGGAGAGCTCGACCTTCGCCCCGGCAAGGCCGCCAGTTCCCCGATGTCAGGCGTGCCAGGCGGCGAATATCCATATTGGGTGGTGGTGGCGACGACGACCAATACCACGACCTCGGTAACGACCAATTGGGCGTATGTATCGAGCATTCGCGACCGCGAGATCGACGTCGTCGATTTGAGCCAGGCGGTTCCCGCGGTAACGGCCCGCATCCCCGTTAAAGGTCAACCGAACAAGATGACGCTGAACGCGCTCCAGACGCGCCTTTATGTCGCCGAAGACCAAACCGATACCGTTGACGTCATCGACATCAACCCGAACGACGGACCCACCCTGACAAACACGGTCGTCGAAACCATCCCGATAACCAAATCCGTGGTACCCTCCTCGCTCGCGTCTTATAGCGGCGCGAACACTAATAGCGTGACGCTTTCGCCGGATGAGACCCAACTCTACGTAACAAATGGGAATCTGAACAGCGTCGCTGTCGTGGCCTTGACCGGAACGGATAAGAACGACCACGTGGTGGGGCTCATTCCCACCGGTTGGTACCCGAACTCCGTAAGCGTGAGCCTCGATGGCAAATGGGTGTACGTGGTCAATGGGAAGTCGCCGACGGGCCCGAATCCCGATTTCTGCTACGGCCTTAACGGCATCCCGGCGTACTCCGATTGCCTCGGTTCGCAGGAGTATAATCCCCAGCGGATCAAGGCCGGCCTACAGAGCTTCCCCACCGCGACTCTGCCGGCGCAACTCCCGCAGCTGACAGCGCAGGTCGTCACCAATAACCGGTTTTCTGCCACCGAGAGCGCCAGCGACGCCGCTGTCATGGCAGCCGTCCGCCAGGGCGTCAAGCACGTTATCTTCATCATGAAAGAAAACCGGACCTACGACCAGGTTCTCGGCGACTTGGAAAACGGCAGCAACGGCGATCCTGCTTTGGTTCAGTGGGGGCAGAAGATCACGCCGAATCTGCATAACCTGGCCGAAACCTTTGTCACTCTCGACAACTTGATGGCCGCCAGCGAAGTGAGCTATGACGGCTGGTCGTGGACCACTGGAGCTCGCGCTACCGATGTGGTGGAACACCAATACACGGTGAATTACGCGAATCGCGGGCTCAGCTTGGATTTCAATGGTTTCGATCGCAATGTGAACGTGGCGATTCCGACCCTCGCCGGACGCCGCGCCGCCAATCCCGTTACCCCGAACGATCCGGATGTTTTGGCGGGCGAGACCGACGTGGCGGCGCCCGATGGGCCGAACAATGAAATCAATACCGGCCATTTGTGGGACAACGCACTGCGGGCGGGTCTCACGGTTCGCAACTATGGCTTCTTCGTGGATCCGGCGTGCTATGGTATTGCTGCGTGCGCCATTCCCCTGCTGCATAATCCCTTCGCAACCGGCACCGTCGTAGCCTACCCCGCGAATGTCGCTCTTACCCCGTACACCGATCCCTACTACCGCGGTTTCGACACCAACTTCCCGGATTATTACCGTTACACGGAATGGGAGCGGGACTTCGATGCCAATTTTGCCCATCCTCCCGTTCTAAGTAAGAGCCTTCCTGCCTTGAGCCTCGTTGAGCTTGGGCACGACCATACCGGGACCTTCGGTACCGCGATAGATTTTGTGAACACTCCGGAGCTTCAGGAAGCCGATAACGACTATGCGGTGGGCCTGCTGATTCAGAAGATCGCCCACAGCGTTTACGCGAACGACACTTTGATCTTCATCATTGAAGACGACGCGCAGGATGGCGGCGATCACGTCGATTCCCACCGCACCACCGCCTACGTGGCGGGCGCCTACGTCAAGCAAGGGGCGGTGGTTTCCACACCGTACAACACTGTCGACTTCATCCGGACGATTGAAGAGGTCCTCGGCCTCCCGCCCATGAACTTGAACGACGCTCTCGCCAAACCGATGGCCGACATCTTCAATACGACGCCGAGTCCATGGACCTTTACCGCCAAGCCCTCGGATTATCTCTACGCCACGAAACTGCCGCTGCCTCCTCAAGCCGCCGGCCTGCACGTGCCCAAGTCAACCCACAGCGCGCAATACTGGGCGCGTGTTACCAAGGGAATAGACTTCACGGATGCAGATCGCATTGATGCCGCCGTCTACAACCGCATTCTATGGAAAGGAATGATGGGCAACAGGCCTTATCCCGCTGTTCCGACCGGTTTGGACCTGCGCCACAACCGCAAAGAGCTCCTCACGCGTTACCGGCAGACCATGAACCAAAAGGCGGCGCCGAAGGGGATTGTGCGTTAGAAGACACCTCGCTGGGATCAACTCAGGCCGTGCGGAGTAACCGTCCTCTGTCGGGCTCCTTCGGGCACTCTCCGCTCGGAAGATAAGCAAATTCTCGGTAGCGATGAAAGGAATTTTCCATGCGACCTATCCATTGGCTCGGATTTTCCCTAAGCGCAGTATTTCTTCTTGTAAGCACCGGGTGCGGTGGTGGCAATGGGGGTGGTGGCGGAACCACAACTCCGCCGCCCTCGGCCCTCAGCTATACTACCGCCGCGGCGACTTATACCAAGGGGACCGCGATCTCATCCAACAACCCCACCAGCTCCGGCGGCGCCGTGACCTCGTACAGCGTAAGCCCGGCCCTTCCGGCGGGCCTGAGCTTGAGCACGAGTACCGGTGTCATCAGCGGCACCCCTACCGCCGTCACGGCCGCGACCACCTACACGGTAACGGCTTCGAACTCCGGCGGCAGCACCACGGAGACTTTGAGCATCACGGTGAATGATGAGGCGCCCTCGGCACTCAGCTACTCTCCTTCAACGGCGGACTATACCAAGGGCACGGCCATTGCGCCGAACAGCCCCACCAGCTCCGGCGGCGCGCCGACCTCGTATAGTGTGAGCCCTCCCTTCCGGCGGGCCTGAGCCTCAGTGCGAGTACCGGTGTCATCAGCGGAACCCCCTCCACCTTAACCGCCGAGGCGAGCTATACCGTAACGGCGACGAACTCTGGCGGCACCACCACGGCGACCCTGGACATCACGGTCAGTGCCGCGGCCCCTCCGCTGAGCGCCGACAATATCAACCTGATCTTTGTGGTAAGCGAGGATTTGGCTTATCACGCCTCCGGGGACGTCAATCTAAGCACGGCCAACCTCACCAATCAGGGGTTACAGCGGTCGCTCCTCATGGCCCCGTTCCTGCAACAAGAGGTCTTGGGGATGAACAATGTAACCGGCATCTACGCGCTCGAACCGATGACCCACATGCAAACCACCTTCAGAGGCAGTCTTCCCGATATGGTGGCACTTGAGACCGTTCAGCAGTTTGCCATGCTCAATCAGATCACTGAGTCGGATGGCGGCGCGCCCTTTACCGCATTCGGTTATCCAATCTTCGCATCGTATTCCTCACAATCCGTACCCTCAGGGGTTGCGCAGCCGGTGTTCCCCTGCGCGGATTGCCAGGGTGTCGACTTCATCGACCAGAACGGAGACAACGAAGCTCTGGTCAGCGGCATCGTGAACGCAAATGTACCAGGTTTTCATGTCTTCTCGGCACCTTGGGAGACAACCCGCAGCCTCTTGGCCAGTATCAACGACCTCGAAGGTTCTAACCTGACTCTCCCGTCAAGCTATCAGGGCCCCAACACCGTCTATGCGATCTCGGTCCCCCATCGGCGCCGTCAGGAAGCGCCAGCCTGGTTACCTACAACACCGATGTGAACCCGCGTTCCATCTACCCTGTGCTGCCCTCGCCGGGTGTTGCCAGCACTCCCTGCACGGCCCAGACGCATTTCGGAATCACAGTGACTGGCGGGAGCGGCGGCGCTGTGATTCCGCCGGGAATCAATACCAACGAGACCGTTTACATGATTCGTCACGCCGAGGCCCATCCAACAAGCTTCTGGGATGTCGGCAACTATGTGGGCACGGGGCAGTGGCGGGCACTTGCTCTTCCGAACGCCTTACGCGGCAAAATCCATCCCAGTCAGGTTTACTCCATCGATCCCGCTAACGACATTCCGGCCGGTGTGGGTAGGCCCAATTCGTCGTATGTCAGGCCTTCGCTGACCGCGGAGCCGTACGCCATCGCCAACAACTTGCCCTTCAACCTGGCCGCCAGCGTCGCTGTCTTCGCCCAGAACGCACCCCAGTTATCCACCATGGCCAGCGATTTTTTCTTTACCGGGGGCCAGTTCTCCAACCAGACCATACTGGCGGCGTGGGAACACGATCACATCCCGCCAACTGTCAACGCGCTGCTCGCCACCTATCATAGCGGCCAAACTGCACCAATTGGCCAGACGACGACTACGACACCATCTGGACGATGAAGCTCGATGCCAATTCCAACCTGACAATTGACAACTCGCTGTGCGAAGGTATCGACTCCACGAAACTGCCGGTCGCGCCTCCTCAATTTTAGTGGCGTCCAAAAGGCGGGTCGTAGGAGAAGATCACACCCAAAGGTGTGGAGAGCGGGTGTATCGCCGGCAGTGGGAACTCCCTATCCCGTCCTGGTGGAGTTCCCAGCTCGTGAAGGGCCAGAATGGCGGGTCGATGAAGTTGATGAGGGCTGGCTAATCTTTGGCAAGTTTGCCGGCCATCATGAGGAGGACCTTTCGATTTTCGCTCGACATGGATTCAAATATCTTCAGCAGCTTCTTAGCCGGCTTGGAGACCGCAGCCTGCTCAGGCACTCTGGCGGCTCGGGGGCGTCCCGGGTTGTCGAACAGGAGCTGATATGGCTCCACTTCAAGCGCCTTGGCGAATTTCTCCAGGGTGAGAAGAGAAGGAGCGGTGTAGCCTCCTTCAACCCGCGAAATATAGGAGCGCAAAAGGCCGGAACGTCTTTCAATGTCGCCCTGAGAAAGGCCTTTTGATTCGCGCAAAGTACGGAGCTGTTTGCCGATGTCCATGGCCGAATTAAATCAGAAAGAAGGTATTTCGTCAATAGTCGATATTCAGCCATACTATCTGTGAGAGAGTGAATGCCTTTGGTGTAGAGCCGCATGCTCGACTCCGGTTTCGGAACAGGTAAGAGCGGGGTTTAGGTTCCCAACGAGGACACCAGTTCTGATGCCACCGCAGCGAGCAAAATGGAGGCGAGCGCCGACCCTGCCGGCTCGCTGACGGCGGGCAAGAGGACCGCCAGGGAAGAGACTTCCGTTAGCTCGCGGTCAGCACTGTCAGTCACTGACAGGATGCGCAGCTTGAGCCGTCTGCAGGTGTTTACAATCTGATGAACTTCTTTTTTCGCCCGGCAACACGAGCCGGAAAGGATAATCAGGGGCTTGCCTTCTTCCAGCCCTACGAAATGAGGCCTGAACTCGCCCGCGTCCCACACTTCCGCCTTCATCCGGCACAGCGTCCTCGCTAGCAGGGCCCAGGCTGCGGCCACCGGCCGGTAGAACCCTCCCGCGATCACGGGAAATCCCGCTGCGCCCTTCAGCGCCGCAGCGAAAGCGCGGAAGACATCGTGGAGCTGGGTGACAATCCAGTCCGCCTGTTCCGGCAGCTTTTCCAGATCTGCCTCGACTCCGGGGATGTACTTCTCGGGACGCTTCAATAAGCGCGCCGCCAAAACCGCTGTGTAGCTCAGTGCAACCTGCTGGCACACCATCGATACAAGATGAGAATCACCTTCCTCGCCCGCTCGCACGAGAAGGAGGCCCTGTGCCATTCTCGCCAGGGGGCTCTCGGCTTTTCCCGTTACGGCCAGCACAATCGCACCCCGCCGCCGCGCCCCCTCGGCCACGTCCAGGGTTGCCGCGGTAGCACCCGATTGGGAAATGGCCAGTAACACCGAGCGCCCCCGCATCGAGCCCAGGCTGTAGGCGCGCAATTCGTGGGCGGGCCTCACCACCACCGGCCAGCCCGCGTAACTCTCAAAGGCGTAAGCGGCCGTCTGGGCGGCGAGAAAGGAGGCACCACTGCCGGTGGCGAAAAGAGTGCTGTCACCCCAGCGGGTCTGCCGGATCAGCGCCTCGTACTCCGGCCGCCCCTTTTCGAGGGTTTCGTTTAACGCGCCGGGAATATTTGCGACCTGCTGTTTGAGAGTCATGTGTTCAGGGATCGAAAAGCCAACAGGTCATGTTACTTGATAAACCCACAACGCGCGACCCGGGAATGGAATACAGAGGTTACTCCTCCGTTTTGTGGCGGTACTTCTTGGGTCGCTTGTTGGCAGGCAGGACTTTCTTGCGCAGACGGATGGATTGCGGAGTCACTTCCACGTATTCATCTTCGGCGATGAACTCGATGGCTTCTTCCAGTGTCAGCGGACGGAGCGGGATCAGCCGGATCGCCTCATCCGCCACTGAAGCGCGCATATTGGTCTGCTTCTTTTCCTTTACGCAGTTCACGTCCATATCGTCCCAACGCGAGCTCTGGCCGATGATCATACCTTCATAGACGTCCACGCCCGGCCCCACACAAAGTTCCCCGCGCTCCTGCAGGTTGTAAAGAGCGTACCCCGTGGTCTTTCCCGGACGATCCGCTACCAGAGCACCTGTCAGGCGTGACGGAATGTCGCCCTGCCAGTCGATATACCCCTGAAAAAGAGTATTCATTACCGCCGTGCCGCGAGTAGCCTTCAGGATCTCCCCACGCAGCCCGATCAGACCGCGCGACGGAACATCGAATTCCAGACGAACCCTGCCCGTGCCCGTCGTCCCATGGCTGACGATTTTAGTGTTGACGCCCTTGCGCAAGCCGATCTCCTGCATCAGCACGCCGACAAACTCTTGCGGTACGTCGATGATCAGTTGCTCGAGCGGTTCCTGCAATTTCCCATTTGCAGTGCGGGTGACAATCTCTGGCTTGCCAACAGCGAGCTCGTAGCCTTCCCGGCGCATCATCTCGATGAGGATGGCCAGTTGCAGCTCGCCTCGTCCCATCACTTTGAAGGAATCGGTATTCTCCATATCCTCAACCCGGATGGAGACGTTCGTCAGCAGTTCCTTATTCAGCCGGTCGCGCAGGTGACGCGAGGTGACATAGCTGCCCGTCGTGGCCCGAGAAGGGGGAGGTGTTTACGGTAAAGACCATCGAAATCGTGGGCTCATCGATGGGCACTCGCGGCAGCGGACTTGGCGTTTCCACGCTGGTGACGGTTTCACCGATAGTAATTCCTTCAACGCCCGCAATAGCAACGATATCGCCCGCAGCGGCGCTATCGATCTCACTGCGGGTGAGACCCTGGAATCCGTAAAGCTTAGTGATGCGCGTCTTCTGAAAACTACCGTCCAGCTTGGCGATGGCGACCTCGTCGCCGCGATTGAGCGTTCCCGAGAAGATGCGCCCCAGCGCCAGACGTCCGTGATATTCGCTGTAGTCCAGATTGGCGACGAGCAACTGCAGCGGATCGCCGGCATCGCCCGTAGGGGCCGGGATCTTTTTGAGGATCGCTTCGAACAGCGGTTGTAGCGTACTCGAAGCATCTTCGAGCGTAGTCTTGGCGATTCCGCTCTTGGCGATGGTGTAGAGAACCGTAAAATCGATCTGATCCTCGCCGGCATCAAGATCGATGAAGAGGTCATAGATCTCGTTCAGCACTTCCTGCGGACGGGCGTCGGGGCGATCGATCTTGTTCATCACTACGATCGGCGGGAGCTTTGCTTCGAGCGCCTTGCGCAGCACGTAGCGGGTTTGCGGCAGCGGCCCCTCGCTCGCATCCACCAGCAGCAGAACGCCATCGACCAGCCGCAGGGAACGTTCCACTTCGCCGCCGAAATCACTGTGACCGGGCGTATCGACGATGTTGATCCGTACACCCTTGTAGGAGATGGCGGTGTTCTTGGCAAGGATGGTGATGCCGCGCTCGCGCTCCAGTTCGTTCGAGTCCATGACGCGCTCGACCACTTCCTCATTTTCCGTGAAAATGCCGCTTTGCCACAACATGGCGTCCACCAGAGTGGTCTTACCGTGATCGACGTGCGCGATAATGGCGACATTGCGAATTAGGGGATTCATATCTTCCTGGATAGAATGGCGGGCGATCCGCGGAACAGCCATTTAAGAGTATAGCAGGCCTTGGAAAGCTGGGGCGGGGTAGCTAGACGTGAAGCATCGACTTACTCCACGGTGATACGGCCTTCAATCCTGCCGTACTTCTCTGCGGTTATGATGTCCCGGCCCACGAGATCGTGCTTGCGGCGGTAAGGACGGCCGTCCACGATTCTCTGGGCGTCGTCGGCATTCAACCCGGGGAGATCCGCCAGCGCGCCCTTCGATGCGGAGTTGAGGTTGAGCGTCCGGGAAGGCGACGTTCCGCCGCGCTCCCATCCTTCCTTCATGCCTTCTGCCGCGACTTTGGCCTTGTGCTGAAGCTCCTTGGTGGCCTCGTCAAGTTTGCGTGCCGCCAGCTGCCCTTCTTCTTTAGCTTTGGCGGTAGCATTGGCCACCTTGTCCTTCATTTCCTGATCCTGTGCCGGAGTGGAATTTTGGTCGCGGGGAGCGCACGCGGCCAGTGTCAAGACGACGAAGACACCCAGAAGGAGCGGAACTTTCTGGATCACACGATGGCGCTTCATTTTGACCTCTGTTAGTTAGCAATTTCATCTCTGCTATTTGTTGGATGCGAGGCCGCCCCTTTCTGGCTTTTGTGGCAAGGGTCTCGATCGGTACAATGCCCAAGCTCTTCGTTCCGGTTCTATGGTTCATAGCATCCGGTCCCTAGGATGTGGGAGGCGGCGGACCTGAATCACTGCCACCAAGCAGATGGACCGGTAAGGTGTCTCGAAGCGTCAACGCTCAGGTGCAGTAAACGGAGTGGCGTGCAGTTGCAGCGTGACTCCCCCTCTCAACACGAGGACTCTGGTGAGGCGCTCCGCACGCCGTTGAGAGGCGGTCCGGTTTAGTTTTATGGCGAAGTCCTCCTCTCCTACCCGCACGCCTTCTATCGCCAGGATGATGTCGCCGCCCAGAAGCACTGGTTCGTCATCGATCACAGCGACGATATTCCCGGGCAGTAAGCCGAGGCGTTCCGCCGGAGAGCCTGACGCTACGCGCTGCACCAGGATTCCGGCGGACTGCGGGAGGTTGAAAGCCTTGGCTAAGGCGCCATTAAGCTGGTAGCCCTCAAACCCGCTCCAGAACGGCTTTTGTTCGAGGAGCAGTCTGCGCGCCGTGTTGGACGTCACCACAAAATTTAGCCCCCTGGCTCCCTCCGACTCGCCGAAGCCAAAACTAACAATCCCGACAGCCTTACCGTCGAGATTGAATATGGGAGCCCCGGAGTCGCCGCCGTTAATGGAAGCGTCTGTTTGCAGAAGCTCTTCTTCTCCTGTCGAGAGGTCACCAAAAACTCGATGGGGCTTCCGAATTCCGCTGATATGGCCGTAGCTCATCGTCTGGCTAAGGCCGAGCGGTGCGCCAACGATAAACACCTCGTCGCCCACTTCCATGTTGTCCGAATCCGCCAGCGTCGCCACGGTTGCGCCCGCCGGAACACGCTCCAGTTGCGGCAACGCGACATCCACGAGAGGTTCGGAGGACACTACCCGTGCGTGCACCTTCTCACTTTGAGGGAACTTAACCGACACTTCTTCCGCTACTTCCACGAGATGGGCTGCTGTAAGAACCCTGCCGTCGGGCGAAATAAGGAAACCGGAGCCGGTAAACTCCTGGGGGCGCACGGACTGGCTGCTTTTTGCGAGTGGGGCAGGTTCCCTTGTTTCGATGACTGCTACGGAGGACGCGACCTGCCTGAATGTTTCCCTCAGGCTCGTAGCCCGCGCGCAAACGGCGGAGGACATCGTGAGCACGCTGGCAGCCAGAACCGCAGTGGCACATCGCGTCGCAGGATCACCCGGCGGCGTTGCTGGCGATGGGGACCGGCGCGGTTTAGATCGATTCACTCTAGGGCCCGTACTCCTACTTCGTCAAGGTGCTGCATGAGATCGGCTGGGTCCTGATAGACGCGATAAGCGCCGGTACGCTCCAGTTCATCCTGGCCGTAGCCCCCGGAAAGCAATCCCACGCCGAGAGCGCGGGCCCGGCGCGCCGCCAGCATATCCCACACGCTATCGCCCACGACGACCGCGGATTCGATCGGCACCTGCAGGCGCTGGGCCGCCGCGAGAAACAGATCCGGATCGGGCTTGGCGTACTGCACCAAGTCACGGGTAATAATAGGCACTTCGGGCGGCAGATCGAGCAGGCTGAGGGGTTGCCTCGCAGTCTCCAGGCGACCGCTGGTGGCGATCGCGTAAGGCACGTCCAGTCGCGAAAGCAGCGCCACCAACTCACGCGCGCCGGGCAGCGGCCTGACGCTCCGCACGCGTTCCTTATAGGCTTCCGCATGCAGTTTCTGGAGCCGTTCCGCTTCGTCCACGCCGATCGGACGTCCCGTCTCGCGCAGTAGGGCGTTGATGAAAAGCCCGCCGCTCATACCGATGCGACGGTGGATGCGCCAGACCGCCAGTTCGATGCCGCCTGCTTCGAGCGCCTCGCGCCAAGCCAGTACGTGCTGATACACGCTATCCACCAGCGTGCCGTCCAGATCGAAAAGGATCGCCATCGCCGGAGTGTTCTTGCCGCTGCCGGATGGTTCAGTCTGAGCCATCAGCGCTCCTCGATCGGTAGCCACTTTTGATTGGTAGGACCGGTGTAGTCCGCCAGGGGGCGGATCAGCTTATTGTGCGCGTACTGCTCGAGAATGTGTGCCGTCCAGCCGGCAATGCGGCTTACGGCGAAAATCAATGGATAGAGATCCACCGGAATACCTAGAACGTAGTAGGCCGAGGCCGAATAGAAATCCACGTTGGCGTAGATCTTCTTCTCCCGCAACATCACTTCGTGGATCCTCCTCGAGATCTCGAACCATTTGGTCTTGCCGGTGCGCCGGCCGAGAGCTTCCGAAAGCCTCTGCAATTCGACGGCGCGCGGGTCCTCGCCGTGATAAACGCGGTGTCCGAAGCCCATTACCTTTCTCTTCTGCGCCAGCAGGTTGAGCACGTAATCTTCAGCCTTATCGATTTCCTGGATCTCGAGCAGCATCTTCATGACCTGCTCGTTGGCGCCGCCGTGCAGAGGGCCTTTGAGCGCACCGATGGCTCCGGTCACGGCCGAGTGCATGTCGGAGAGGGTCGAAGCGATCACCCTGGCGGCAAAGGTGGAGGCGTTATAGCTGTGGTCGGCGTGCAGGATTAGGGCCAGGTCGAAGAAGTGGGCGTCGTCCGGATTGGGCCAACCGCCGTGCAACATATAAAGGAAGTTGGCGGCACAGCTGAGCTCCGGATGCGGATTGATCGGCTCCTTGCCCTGATGGATGCGCGCAAAAGCAGCCACGATCGTACTTAGTTGGCCGGTGAGGCGTACCGCTTTGCGCCGATTCGCCTCGATCGAGATGTCTTCGGCGTCGGGTTCGTAGAGCGACAGCGCGGAGACTACCGTGCGCAGGGTCTCCATCGAATTCTGCGGCGGTGGCAGGCGCTGCATCAGCTCGATGATTTCGGGCGCCAAATCGCGCTCACGGACGAGATCATGACGTAACTCATCGAGCTCGGCCTGTTTGGGGAGACGTCCGTTCCACAGCAGAAACACCACTTCTTCGAACGTGGCATGCTCCACCAGATCGTGGATATCGTATCCCCCGTAGGAGAGCCGGCACCGCTCTCCGTCGATCGAGCAGATCTCCGAATTGGCTATCACTACGTCCTGCAGGCCTGCCGGAATCTCGGTCATTCTCAATCCTCCGCAATCCCCGACGGCATTACGCTCATCGAGGTCCTACCCATGATACCTAGTGAGATGGGGCAACACAAGGAGCCGTATCGTGCAATCGCGCAAGCTAAAAGTAATGAGGTCCAAGATCCAGCGAGCCAGCTTGGCTACGACCACAAAGGCGAATTCGGGCTTGTCAGGCCAGTCTGTCTGGTCTATATTGATGCTGGGTATTTTCGCCTCGGACTCCGACGGGAAGCGTCCACACCTTCCACCCTCGAAGCGGTGGAACGAAAGCGGAAAGCGAGAAGGGCGCTTTCCCGCTCTAGGGGCTTGCTCGTTTCTTGCGCTGCGACGGCGTGAATCCCTTTCGCTCAACCCACTTGCCCTGAAAAGGTAAAAGATGGCCGACACTCTGACTAAAGCCGGGCGCTATCAGATTCTCGAAGAGCTGGGCAGAGGCTCCATGGGCGTAGTCTACAAGGGCTACGATCCCGTCATCGGACGGACTGTCGCCATCAAGACGATGCGAGCCGACGCTGCCGGCGGCGGATTTGAGGAGTTCTCTGCCCGTTTCAAGAGCGAAGCCCGTGCCGCTGGTATTCTCTCGCATCCTAATATTGTCACCATCTATGATTTCGGCGAAGACCAGGGCATCCTTTACCTCGCTATGGAACTGCTAAGCGGTAAGTCGCTTCAGCAGGTGCTCAGAGACGAGCACGTTCTGTCGATCGGGAGCGTGATTCCGATTTATGAGCAGGTTTCGCGCGCCCTCGATCACGCCCACCGCCGGCACGTGGTGCATCGCGACGTCAAGCCCGGCAACATAATGGTTCTCGATGATGGAGTCGTGAAGGTGGCTGACTTCGGGATTGCCAAGGTGCTAGGCAGCGCCTCGGGCATGACCCACACCGGGCTTATGGTGGGCACCCCGAACTACATGTCGCCCGAGCAAGTGCGCGGGCAGACCATTGACGGACGCACCGACATCTTCGCACTCGGCGTAATCCTTTACGAGGCGCTCACAGGACAGCGGCCTTTCGCTGGTCAGAACATTACCACGGTCATTTACAAGATCATCAATGAGGATCCCGCGCCGATTGCAATCGAGCCCACCATACATCCTGGCCTATGGAAGGTGATCGGCAAGTCCCTGGCCAAGAGACCCGACGATCGTTACCAAACGTGCTGGGACTTGTTCCAGGACCTAAAGAACTACCAGAATCTTGGCAGCGATCAGACGCTCGTGACCGCTGTAGGAGCGCTCCCGAGAGAGCCCGGACCACCCGAATTTCGTCAGCCGCTTTCTGTCGCGAGCGTTCCCGCATCGGCCCAAATGCCGAGACCTGCCGAGTTGGCCGCCCCCAAGGTCGCCGTTCCGCCGATTGAACCCGCGCCATCCGCTCGGGTCCCTAAGCGAATCCCGCTCGTTCCCGTGGCCGCGGGGGTGCTCGCGATCCTTTTATCGATCAGTGGCTACCTGCTCTACCATCGCGCCACGGCAAGGGTGCCACCCGCGGCATCTTCGACAACGAGCAGCTCTAAATCGCCCGTCACCGAGAGCAATCGGGCCCCAGCGAGCTCTCCGGCGGCGACATCCTCGGTACCAGCGGAGCAAAAAGGAAACGCCGAGGCGCCGTCGGAAGCACCCGACTCTCCGCAAACCGTCGCGGTCGCCGAAAATACGAAACCGGCCTCGACTCCGGCGCCCATGGAAAAGGGTTCCCCTCCGAACGACTTCCAAACTCTGCAGAACGTGGCCAAAGGGGCTCCCGGCAGAGAAGGTTCTCGTAAAGACCTAAAGCCACCGGAACCTAAGCTGGCCGTTGCCGCCCCGGTAGTGCTGGCGACAAGTGTGTCGTCACCCCCGCCCGTATCCAATACGTCTGCCGGTGCTCCTAGCCCTGCCCAGAATACTTCAAGCCCTGCCGCAGTCCAGCCGCAGCAGCAGACAGCGTCATCCTCGCCGCCAGCGCCGACTTCGGCCAATACGAGCCAGTTCCTGCTCGAGACAGAGCCCACCGATCTTGAGACAGTTATCGACGGCAAGTCTTATGGCAAGACGCCGGTTGTGGCCAACTTGACCATCGGCAAGCACAGCTTGGTCCTAAAATCGATGGGCGTGGACGTCATGAAGACGAGCTTTCAGCAGACCATCGATGACACCTATAAGAAGTATGTTCTGCCCATCACCCGCCCGGTACAGTAAGCCGTGCAGTTAACAGTCACGTCCGGGAAAGGCCCCCGCACGTGCCATTCGGAGCCACAGCGCAAGCGGCCATAGTCCCCCTCGAAACGGTTCTCTGCTCGGCCTTGCCCGTGAGGGATTCAAACACCGCTTTTGATTTAGCCCCATTCGCGGCTACAATCCGACCATGCCCATCATCAAGACGCTTCTTTCGCCTCATTCCAAACTGCTGAATTCAATGGCTAAATCTCGCCTCCGATTCGCATTCGTAGCCGGCGCACTTTCCACCCTGCTACTCCTCGGATTCGCCCAATGCGGACGGCCTCGTTCGTCCGGCCGCGAGGTTTGGGCAGAAGTGGATGACAGCCCCATTTACCGCGATCAAGTTGAGACCGCCTATCGCGCCCGCTTGACATCCGGTTCCGATACGGGCAGTCCGCAGCAGATCGTCAGTCAAAAGCTGAACGTTCTCAACGAATTGATCGACGAACAGCTTCTGCTGGCGCATGCCTCACACTCCCAGATCGCCGTTTCCGAGGCCGATGTCGACAAGGCCGTAGCAGACCGGCAGAGTCCTTACGGAAAAGAGGAGTTCCAGAAGAAGCTCACTGAACAGGGTCTGTCAGAGGCCGACTTTCGCCAGCAAGTCCGCCGGGGCCTGATCATGCAGAAGCTCCTGAACAAAGAGGTCACCTCGCGTCTCAAAGTCACCGACGAGGAGATCGCCACCTATTACGCACACAATAAGAGCGTCTTCAGCGTGCCCGAAACCACCTATCACCTTGCCCAAATCGAGGTCGCACCGGCTGCCAACGACAACACTCGAGCGGGTGCCGCAACCAGCCTGCAGGCTGCCGAACGCAAGATCGCGGCCTTGTACATGCGGCTTAAGGCCGGAGAGGACTTCGCCAATCTTGCCCAACAGTTCTCCGACGATCCGAAGACACGCCCCGGAGGCGGTGACATGGGCTTTTTGCCCGCCTCGAATCTCCCTGCCCCAATCAAAAAGGTGATCGATTCCCTCAAGATTGGCCAGGTCACCGGCATCATGCCCCTCGGTAACAGTTTTCATATCATCAAACTGCTTGGTCGCGAAGAACCCGGCCAGCATCCTCTTTCGGACCCCCAAGTCCAGGCCAATATCCGCCGTGGTCTGATGAACGAGAAGCAGGAGTTGCTCCAGGCCGCCTATGTCGAGGACCTGCGCAACCGTGCCAGAATCGTGGATTACCTGGCGCGCAAGGTGGTCTCCACCGCGGGCCAGCTGGAGGATAAGTAGTGGCGATCTGTCGCCGGTTGGTTGAAGGATTCCGGTGCCGCATTCCTCGTGGTGAATGACGGTGCCCGCCGCGCCTATTCCGCAATCCTGATTGTTTTCGAGACAGACAGCAACGGGCAGGGGCCGCCATGCCGGCGTGTACTTTACATAACAAAGTACTTGACGGCACGCCAAGACCTGATTTATGCTGTGCAGGATGTTTCCTGATCGACGATTGCACTTCCGCACTCACCAGCAACGCCAGCGCGCTTTGGAAAATCTGCGCTTCATCCGCGAGACCATGGAGCGCTCCGCGTCCTTTACCGCTGTTCCCGGCTGGGGCGGACTGGCCATGGGGATTACGGGGCTCGTGGCTGCGCGCGCTGCGTTGCATCAGACCTCGCCCCGCGCCTGGCTCGCCACCTGGCTGGTCGCCGCTCTAGTCGCAATTGCAATCGGGATTGCGACGCTGCTTTGGAAGGCCCGCAAATCCGATACTCCGTTGCTTTTCGGCGCCGGTCGAAAATTTGCCCTGAGTCTCTCGCCACCCATCGGAGCAGGCGCGGTGCTCACCGGTGCCTTGTATTTCGCCGGTGCCACAGCAATCCTGCCCGGCTTATGGCTACTGCTTTATGGAGCCGGAGTGGTCACGGGCGGAGCATTCTCGGTCAAAGTCGTGCCCGTGATGGGACTTTGCCTGATGTTGCTGGGCGCGACCGCGTTAATAGCGCCTCCTTCCTGGGGTAACTATTTTTTGGCCATTGGATTCGGCGGAGTACACATATTGTTCGGGCTGATTATCGGAAGGAGGTACGGTGGCTGACCCTGATGTCCTTCGACGGAAGCGCAAACCCTCTCGTGCGGCTACGAAGTTTCAAGAGCAACTTTCTATCCAAGAGAGGGCAGCGGGGTCGTCGGCTGCAGGTCGGCGACCGCGCAACGCCACCTTGCCAACTGCTCCTGAGCCTCTTGCTTTCGATCGCCTCATCCACGAACAGATTCGGCTGGGTATTCTCAGTGCGCTTGCCGCTAGTTCGACTTTGACCTTCAAGGATCTCAAACGGCTACTTAACGTAACGGATGGCAACCTGAGCGTGCACGCGCGGAAACTGGAGGAAGCCAATTACATTGCCTGCAGCAAGTATTTCGCGGGACGCGTTCCGAGGACGGAGTATCGCCTGACCGGCCTTGGATGCCGGGCACTGAAGGAGTACCTGGATCAGATGGAAACACTGATCAAGGCGACGCGCCGCCAGTAGGCGGCGAGGAGAAGGAAGAAAGGTCTAGGTCACTTTATGGGGCCAAGTCACTTAAAGGGACCAAGTGGAGATTCGCATAGCAGCCAGGGACTCCATGTCGCCATCATCATGGACGGGAATGGACGCTGGGCTGAAAGGCAAGGCTTGCTCCGTGAAAACGGGCATGGTGAAGCGGTGCGAGCAGTGCGTCGCACCGTGCAGGCAGCTCCTTCCCTTCACATCGGTATTCTCACACTGGTCGCTTTTTCGGGGGACAACTGGTATCGACCTGCACGGGAAGTCGCAAGTCTGATGCAAATCTTTGAGAACTACCTTAAGACGGAAAGGCAAAGTTGGCTGGCAAACGATGTCCGGGTGAACGTGATCGGGCGTCGCGATCGGCTCTCGCCCTCGCTGCGGCTAGCCGCGGAAGCTACGGAGAACATGACCGCCGGAGGTCTTGCGCTGAACTTGCGTATCGCCATTGATTACTCGGCGCGTGACGCCATCATCCAGGCAGCACGCCTATTCCAGCCGCAAATCGGGATGGAGAACGGCTCCGAGCGCGTCAGGTTCGGCCGCTTCCTGTCCGAAGCCATGCACGTTCCCGAGCCGGCGAGTGAAATCGATTTGCTGATCCGCACCGGAGGCGAGCAGCGCCTAAGCGACTGTTTGCTCTGGGAGATTGCCTACGCCGAACTGATCTTTCTCGAGCGGATGTGGCCCGAGTTCACGGCCGCCGACCTCGCTGAGGCAATCAGTGAGTTCCGGCGGCGCGATCGGCGCTTCGGCCGGATTCGCGAAACCGCTGTCACCGCGAGCTGCAGGTCGGGGGCATGATTTACGACGGCCAGTGAGGAACCGGCCTGCTCAGCTTGCCCCCGTCCTGGGTCACTGGTGACCTCGTCGTGCAGCCGTATTCGTTGTCAGAGGGCAATCCGCCAAAATCTGCCAGGATTGATTCCAGCACAGGCAGCATCGAGCCCACCTGCTTGGCTCGGATGAGGGAGTTCCAGAGGAATTCGAATTTCTTCCAGCCGGCCGCATAGGCGAAATGCCGCAGGCGTGCCGGCCATCTTTCCTTCGACCAGGCGCCTTTCAGAATCGAACCCCAGCTATAGAAGGTTTTGTAGGCCCGCCGGTATCCTGCTTCCAGAGCCGCTGGATTGAGCTTGGCAGGTGCAAAAACGCAGTGGCGGGTATCGTAAAGGTCC
The DNA here is from genome assembly GCA_963803295.1 of uncultured Acidobacteriota bacterium. Classification (GTDB taxonomy): domain Bacteria; phylum Acidobacteriota; class Terriglobia; order UBA7540; family UBA7540; genus CAWDMC01. The sequence goes on from CAWDMC010000003.1 coordinate 102,907, forward strand.
CAGTGCCTGTGAAGAATTCGCCGCTGCCCCTGCATTCGATTGTGCAGAATGGTGCCGGGATAAGGCGTCAGGATATGGAAGGTGGCGGTTTCGACACCTTGTTCGAGGGCCCAGTTTACGGTGCGGTCGAAGACTGTGTCATCGTCCTGCTCCATGCCAAATACGAAGCTGCCGTTCACCATGACGCCAAGATCGTGGAGACGGCGGATGGCGGCACCGTAATCGCGGCGAAGGTTTTGAAATTTGCGTTGCTCCTTCAGATTGACGACGTCCGTCGTTTCAAAGCCGACAAAGAGGCTGCGCAACCCGCAGGCGACGGCCTTCTCCAGGAGGCCGGGGATCGAAATGGAATTCACGGTAGCGGCCGCCTGCCATAGGCGACCCATTCCGCGCATACCGTCGAAAAGCGCCACTGCAAACCTGGGCTCACCAAACAGATGGTCGTCCAGAAAGTATAGGTGGCGGCCTGGAAGCCGGTTGATCTCGGCCAAAGCGCGATCCACAGTCTGGGTGTAGAAGGATCTGCCGCCCTTGAAGAAGGCCTCTTTGTAGCAAAAATCGCAGACGTGTGGGCAGCCGCGGGACACCACAATTGAGTTCGGTACCAGGTACAAATGGCGTTTGATCAAGTCACGGCGTACGGGCGGGAGAGCGTCCAGCGTGCGTATTTTCGAAACGTAGCGCTTCGCCGGCATTCCGGCTCGGAAGTCGCGAAGAAATTTAGGCCAAGTGTCCTCACCAGGGCCAAGGAAGATGGCGTCGGCATGTTCTGCCGCTTCGTCGGGAAGAGAAGTCACATGTAAGCCGCCCAACGCGACGAAACAGCCCCGGCGGCGATAGTGGTCTGCAATCTCATAGGACCGATAAGCCGAGGTGATGTAAACCTGGATGACCACGAGGTCGGGCGAGTCGTCCAGGTCGAGTTTCTCCACGTGCTCGTCAGTAAGCGTGAGTCGATCATCGCCGTCGAAGTATGCTGCCAGCGTAGCCAGGCCCAGCGGCGGGAAAAGCGAGTACTTTATGGGACGAAAGAAAGGGCTAGTGGCTTCGGTTAAGGCAGGAAGAATCAATCGGACTCTCATGTCTCCATTATGCTACGGACTACTTTGCAGTATCAAGTACTTTATGACTGATTGGAGAAGGCAGAGATTGAATCCCTCCCGTGGCGTGTCCAATAAGTAAGAGCGTCATCTGCTTGAAACGATTTTGGTCGCGGCCGCACTAAACTGCAGATAGCGTACTAAGACGGGAGGAGCAGATGGCGGACAACTTGATCCTAAATGGAACCACCTCGCTTGAGCTGAGCGCAAAGGGTTCTGGCTCTGACGTGAGAAGCTGGGCAGCCGGAAAGGTCGGGAACACGGGGGCACAGCTCTTCCTCAACAACATCGCTGAGCCCGGCAATGTGGACACTATCATCAACCTCCACCGCGGCAACGTCGGGATCGGTACCAACTCGCCCAGCACCAAACTGACTGTGGAGACGGCCCAACCCGGGCCGCTCGTGCTGGTGCGCAACCTTTCGGGTGGCGACGGCATCCGCAGTGAGAGCACAGGCAACGGTCACGGCCTCTCCGGCGCGTCGTTCACCCACACCGGCACCGAAGGGGCCAGTGAGACGGGCGCCGGCGTTCATGGCCTGAGCAACCGCGGGCCCGGCGTGAAGGGCGAGACCCAAAGCGGACCCGCGGTGCGCGCCGAGACCATCCAAGGCAATCTATTTGAGGGTTCCCAAATTGGCAACCTCCGCTTCGTCGTGTTGCCTAATGGCGCCGTGCTGGCTGACGGGGGTTTCTCCGGACCCGCAGACTTCGCAGAAATGCTTCCTGCGGCAGGCTCGGCAAAGGACTTTGAAACTGGCGACGTCCTGGTCATCGATTCTGAAGGGAAGCTAAAGCGCTCCACCACGCCGAAGGCCCCGAACCTGGCGGGCGTCTATTCCACCAAGCCAGGTTTTGTTGGGGACCGCCGCCTGGCCGAAAGGGGCCTCCAGAAAACGGTCGATGGGGGCAATGACACGGAGATTTGGTTGCCGGTGGCCCTTCTAGGCGTAGTGCCTGTGAATGCCGTTGCTGACAAGCACCCCATCCGGCCTGGCGACATGTTGACGACATCGGCCACTCCAGGTCATGCCATGCGAGCCACTCCCGTTAACCTCGCCGGCGCCGATGTTTACCCCACGGGCACCATCATCGGTAAAGCCCTCGAGCCGCTCGCGGCCGGCACGGGCAAAATCAAAGCGCTCGTTCTGATGCGATAGAAAGCCACCGGAAAGCGCTCGGAACTCGAAAGCAACTCCGATCTATTTCCGGCATGGATCAGAATCTGCGGCTTTGGCCAGCTGCGGACCAGCGCGTGGCCGGAAACCAGCCGCCTCCGCTCTTGGTGGGATCATTCACGATTGCTCCGCACTCACCGCACCTCCGCAAGCACCGCGTCTTCGTCGATGGCGACGCGGGCCGGCTCCGAGGTGGCGGTAAAGCGAAAGGTGGCGCCGCCGTTGCTCACCGCCACCGTGCCGAGGTTCAGCTTCCGGTCCTTGCCAGTTACGGCGACAACGGGCACCAGCATTTCGAAGCCGTCTGGAACACCGCTCTGCTCGATCCGGCCCTGTACCACCGTTCTGCCGGCGGCATCGCGCCGAACCTTAGATTCCAGCTTGTAACTGGGAATGCCTGTGCCATAGACCCAATCGTCGAAAAACCATTCGATCCGCCGGTTGTGGTCGAGATCCGCAGAGGCGGGAAGGTACTTGCTGGCCACGCGGATAAAGTCCTCCGTGGAAGGGTAACGATGGCGGTAAGTGGCGATGAACTCGCGCAGCATTTTGAAGAAGGGTTCATCGGCTCGGGCCGTTCCCCCGGTGATGGCCATTGTCCCCGTTCGTGGGTGGCTGGCGTCGATCACTTGCCGCAGCATGTGCAGCGCCCAGCAAGCCTTCTTGTACACAATTTCGTTGTACCCATCGGGGTTCTCGGAATTTGAGAGCCGCACGCCCAACCAGATCGGACCACCCGAGTCCACGGTGCGGCCCTCGCGGGTTCTGGCCAGCAGATCGTGCTTGTAACCCTGCATGATCTGGTGGAAGTGCCGCTCACCGTCTTTCTCTCGCGCGATCTCGAGCGCACTCGCATAAGTGGCAAAGCCCTCCGCAAGCCACTGGTCGTGGTAGGTTCTCCAACCAACTTCGTTGCCCCACCACTGATGGGCGATTTCATGAGGAATGACCGTGCGCTGGGTGAGTTCAGCCAATGTGGTTTCCAAGCCCATCTGGGCGCGGGTTGAAGGCGGCAGAAAAGAGACCGTCGGCAAGAAGACGAGTTCCGGCCACCCCTGGCCAAAGTTGCCGGGTATTTGAGAGATGGCCAGCTGCGGGTAAGGATAAGGTCCAAAAAGCGTCTCGAAGTACTCCACTGACTGAGCCGCCGAATCAAGCACCGTCGATAGCAAAGCGCTTGGTGTGAGCGGAGGAGCAGGGCTTGGCATCATCGCTGCCCCGTATTCGGCCAGTAGCCTCCCTTCGGGGCCGCGCTGAGGTGTAGCGATGCCGGGCATCGCTGGCATGCGGCTGTTGAGCTTTTGAAGTGCGGCCTCCGCTTCGCGGGTGGCGTAGACTTCCAGGGCAACCCTATTTCCGGCGCCTGCCCGTCTCGATCCCACATCATACGGCCCTAGATTGAAGCCCGCCACCGGCAGTGTGCTTTCTGATACCCAGCGACTTACCTTCTCGCCGTTCGCCTCCTTCACCCCATCGAGTCGCCGTCCAGTCGCCACCAACGTCAGGCGTGCAGGATAATGGAAGGTGAGATCGTAACTGGCGGGCTGCTGGGAAGTGCAGTTCGGATACCAGTCGCCGTGCGCTCCCACGTAGAGCACGCCGTTGCCTGCATCATCAATCACCTTTCCATGGTAGGCAAATTTCAGCCGGAACCGCTCCCCGGCCGGATGGGGCTTGGGGAGCACTACGGTTATCCAATCGTTCTCGCGTTCCCGATTCGCTTCAGCGGTCACGCGGGAGGGTCCGGCTGGATCCGGACCACGCGAGGTGGTGGAAGTGAATTCAGTGCGGGCTGAAGGGATCTCCTCGCCGCCGACAGAGGGATCATCTTGATCGTCCACCCCGGTATCGCCCGGCGATGGCTCCGATTCTGGTTGTGCCGGAGCCGAGGAGGCTGGGGAACTGGCGCCTGGAATGGTGATCTCAGGCTTCTCCTGTCCGGCCGGGTATTGGAAGGTTACGACGGGATGCTCCCCAGCGCTCGACAACTCCGTGGATCGGGTGACGCTGAGCCCATGAGCAAGCTGGAAGACAATGACTCGATCGTCGCCGTTCAGCGACTCCACCTCCAGTTCGGCTTCGGCCTCAAGCGCATTGTCATCGTGAATATGGGTGTTCACGCTATAGGATGCGACGCGGTGCGATCCCTCGATCAACGAGGTCTGGCGCTGGGCGGAATTGCGGCTCGGAAAAGAGCACCAGTGATTGACAAGAGTGATGCCCCTCCGGGTCTCGAAGCCTTTGATGCCGACGGCCTCACTCATTCGTTCGTCGTCCGTCACCTGGAATGTGCCTAGGGTTTTTCCCCCGATCGCGGCAGTGAAGAAGGGCCGATCTCGACCTCCTGCCAGGTCCTGCAAGATTCGCATTGCGTTACCCAAATTCAGCCGGAGCACAAGCGGATCCCAACGCTGCTTGAGGCCGTTGGGCTGGTCGGGATCGTCGGCCTCCGGCTTGCGTGCTGAGGCCATCAAGTCGCGCGGAGTAGAATCCGTGAAGCGGAGGTAAGCCGACCCAAAATGCTCCTCCAGAACCGGCGATCCGGTGAATAAAGAGAGGCTCTGCTTCTCGACCGGATTTGGCGGGACCAGCAACACCTCGCCGTCACCGGCGAAGATGGCTCCAGTGACGATGCCCTCCACGGGTTTCAGAAAAGCCAGAAACCCCCGGTTGAAATAGAGACGAATCCGGTCTCGGTTGAGGGTGGCATCCCGAAGAACATAGATTTGCTCGGGGTCTACAACATCGTTCACTAGAGCATCGAGCAGTTGCCGCGGTGTCGATTCGCCTGCAGCCTCACTCGCCGGGCCCGTTCCGATGTTCGCGCGGACGCCGCAAGTTTCCGAGACGGCGCGCAACGCGGGGGGAAGTGCTCTCGATATCGGGGACGCTATCGCGAGGGCCAATGTCACCAGAGGAGGAATCGCGAAACGCCGTATCCGGAGTGACCTGATTTTCATGTCGAAGGACCCGCGGCTCAAGACAGACACTACTGCGATCATTGTCGCACTTTCAAGAAAGTTCCGCACCAGCAAGGCGACATCACAATCCCCGCCCGGCTCCCGGGATGATGTCGCCCTTGACGGGGAGCTTGAAATGTACCCCATTTGGACCTGTGGCATACTGAGCCTTAGTGCAGAAAGGACGTACTTGTGAGGAGGACTTCATGAGATACCGCCGCTTTGGCCGTACCGGTTGGCAGGTCAGCGAGATCGGCTACGGGATGTGGGGGCTTGCCGGTTGGACCGGATCGGATGACGAGGAGACGAGGCGGTCGTTGCAGTCTGCGGTGGACCTGGGCTGCAACTTCTTCGATACCGCCTGGGCTTACGGATCTGGGCACAGCGAAAGGATGTTGGGCGAGTTGCTACGTACGAATCCGGGAAAGCACCTTCTTGCAGCTACGAAGATACCGCCCAAGAACTTCAAGTGGCCCAGCCGGCCCGAGTATTCGCTTGACGACTGCTTCCCGCCCGATCACATCGAGGAGTATGTCCACAAGAGTTTGAAAAACCTCGGAACGGAGACGATCGACCTCATCCAATTTCACGTGTGGCAGGATGAGTGGACCGGTGACGACCGCTGGCGGAGGAAACTCGACGATCTACGCCGCCAAGGCCTGATTCGCGCCGCCGGCATCAGCATTAATCGTTGGGAACCGTGGAACGGCGTGCGAGCCGCACGGGAGGGCCTGGTGGATGCAGTGCAGGTGATCTACAACATCTTCGACCAGAATCCTGAGGATGAGCTGTTTCCCGCCTGCCAGGAGAAAGACGTCGCCGTCATCGCCCGGGTGCCCTTTGATGAAGGTACCCTGACCGGTACTCTGACACTCGACACCAAGTGGCCGCAGGGCGACTGGCGCAACACCTATTTTGTTCCCGACAACCTGAAAGCGAGCGTGGAGCGCGCTGAGGGGCTCAAGCCGCTGGTTCCGGCGGGTATGACCATGCCGGAGATGGCGCTTCGCTTTATACTCGGCAACCCCGTAGTGAGCACTATTATCCCCGGCATGCGCAAGAGCCGTCATGTGCAGTCAAACCTTGGGGCGAGCGACGCGGGTTTGCTGCCTGAGGATCTTCAGGCAAAGCTGCGCCATCACCGCTGGGATCGCCGGCCGACGCGCTGGTCGCAGTAGACCCATCAGATGGTTCGCGGAACGGCAAGCGTGAAGGTGTCCCCTGGCGGTAGTCATTGTTCATGAGCTCGCAACACAAAGTGGTACTCGCCATCCTACTGGCTTCCCTCGCAGCTATCGGGATCATGCCGCCTGGCCTGGCCCAGAGTGGCTCGCGTTCCAACTCGGCTGCCCAGAATGTGGCGAAACCCGAGGCGTCGGAACAGGCTTGGGCGGCGATTCAGTCCAAGGTCATCAGGAACAACGTGATTAACGAGGACTATTTGAGCCGGCTCGACGCGGAAATGAGCCGGGATCCCTCCCGGGAACAAGACCTTTTCTCCTCTTCCTACCAGGTGGCGGCGCTTTTTCTCGAACGTCAGGGCGACGGTCCTGCTGCCATCGAGAGGCTTCGTCACGGGCTGTCCCTTGCTGAAGGCGACCCGGGATTGACGTTGTACCTGGGCTACCTGCTGATCAAAGCGGAGCATCCCTGGGACGCGATTGAACTACTCCTGCCCGAGGCTGACCGCTACCCACAAAGTGCCGAGACGCTCACCTTGCTTGGCTGGGCCTATTACGGCATGAACGATCTTGAGCAGGCGACAAGGGAGTGGAGCCAATCGCTGGCGCTTAAGAGCGATGCGAAGACGCGCGAAGCCATGGAGAAGGCTCAGCGAGAGCTTCGGGTGTCCGGCGACTACCAGGAGTTGCGCAGTCCTCATTTCGTGCTGCGCTATGACGATGACCAGCTGCGCAGTCTCGCGAGCGACGTGCTCCAGGCGCTTGAAGACGATTATGCCGCCCTGATTCAGGACCTGGGCAGCGCCCCGCCCGACCGCGTTGTGGTTCTCCTTTATCCCGGCGGCGCGTTCCATGACGTCGCACGTCCGCCCGACTGGGCCGGAGCAGAGAACGACGGCAAGATCCGCGTGCCGGTCTCGGACGTGGTGGCCGTAACCCCGGCGTTCGCACGCGTTCTTAAGCACGAGCTTACCCATTCTTTCGTCTACTCGATCGCCCAGGGACACTGCCCTCATTGGTTCAACGAGGGCTTGGCCCAGCTCGAAGAGGGCCCGCTCGAAGAAGGGCCGCACGGAAAAGGATTAACGGTTACGAGTACGTCGAAGAATTCAGAGCCTCAAGCGGCGAATAATTTCAGGACGCCGCTTGGGCAACTCGAAGGAACCTTCAGGGGCTTCACGAGCGAGAACGCCGCCATTGCCTACAGCGAGTCCTTCACCGCGATCCGGTATTTGCGTGAAACTTATGGGATGGCGGAGATTCGTGACATGCTCGCGCTGATGGCAAAGACCGCTGACTTCACTTCGGTTTTGCAACAGGAATTGCGGATGACTTACGCTGTGTTTGAACGCAACGTGTCGCAATATGCGGCGGCCAGGTTGAATTAGGGAAAGAAGACCTACTATCGGTGCGCAGACCGCTATGAGATGCTCGCGATCAAGGCTGCCAGCAGCGCGGCGCGAGCCGGCAGTTCCTGGATCACGATGTGTTCGTCTAGCGAGTGCGCGCCATTGCCAACGCCACCCAGCCCGTCGAGCGTTGGAACGCCCGCTGCCGCGGTAAAGTTGCCGTCAGATCCACCTCCGGTAGACGCTTCCTGCAACTCAAAGCCCATTTCACGTCCCAACTCCTGAGCTTTGCGGAAGAGGCCGATAGCCATCGGCCGTTCCATAGGCGGACGGTTGATACCGCCCTCAACCTCGAGGCGAGCTCCAGCGAGGATAGGCTTCAGGCTAAAGAACTTCTTCTCGATCTGGCTGCGATCCTTCAGCCGCGGAATGCGGACGTCCACCTGTGCCGTGGCTCTTTCCGGAACCACATTCGTGCGCGTGCCGCCTTGGATCATGCCTGCCGTCAGGGTGAGGCCCTGGCCTGGCCTTGCGAATTTCTCGACGCGCAACAACTGGCGCGCGAGTTCAGATATGGCGTTGACTCCCGCCGCCGGCTCGATCCCCGCATGAGCCGAGCGTCCGTGAGCCGTGATGCGAAACTCGCCCACTCCTTTGCGCGCCGTCTTGAGGAATCCGCCGCGAGCCGCCGGTTCGAGTACCAGAACCGCGCATGATTTATGGGCCTCACGAGTAATTTTGTCGCGAAAGGCAAGACTAGAGATTTCCTCGTCCGGATTCAAAAAGAATCGCACCGGAGCCGGTGGCGCAATTTTCAGCGCCCATAGCGCACGGATTGCCCATAGGCCACAAACTATTCCCGATTTCATATCATAGATGCCCGGACCATAGGCTCGTCCGGCGCGCAGGCGGAACGGCATGCGGGCGAGCGTACCCACCTCCCACACCGTGTCGAGGTGTCCCAGCAGCAGGACGCCCTTTGCCGTTGGCACGGTCGCCGGCCGTGTTGAGGCCGAACCGAAGAACTCGGCTAGGATCGCGTCTCCCGCCTGGGTATGCTTCAGGAATTCCACCTTCCCGCCGGCCTTTTTGAACTCCCTTGCAGCGAAACGGCCCATCCGATCGACATCGCCTTTCGAATTCGAAGGCGACTCGATCTCGACAGCCCGGCGCAGGCAATCCATCATGGCGTCGAGCTCAGATCGGCAATATTTCAGCAGTTCGCGTGGGTTCATGGTGCTCCTTTGTGTGACATGCTTCGGCAAAATTCTGCGGTGTGCTCCGGAAGAAAGGAGCCTCAGCTCCGCCCATCCACGTGGCACAGGCTGGAAGCCCGTGCGACATCGAGGTGGCTTGGCCGTCTTGGCCATGTCGTGCAGAAATGTACAACCCTCAGCGGGAGCACCGTAAAGGTGCTCCCCTATCGACGGCACGGATTGAGTCGGGAGCGCCTTTTACGGCCCTCCCTTCACGGGCTGGAAGCCCGTGCCACGTCGTGCCGGGACTTGATCTCCGCCAGACCGTCTGTTACATTGGCTTATCGATTCTGCAAAGGAGCCAACCATGGCGATCAGCCAGGAACTGCTCGACATCCTCGTCTGTCCTCTCTGCAAGGCGCCTGTCAAGCTCACCCCCGACGGGCAGGGCCTTAAGTGCGGCCAGTGCCGGCGCCTGTATCCCATCAAAGACGACATTCCTGTCATGCTGATTGATGAAGCCAAAATTGAGGCTGAATAACCCCGGCCTGATTACCCCGAGCGAACTCCTGCCTTCGTTGCCTTCGGGCGCCCGCATTCTCATCATTCGCCTTCGTTCGATCGGCGACATTGTGCTGTTGACTCCTGCGCTTCGCCTTCTCAAAGGATGGCGGCCCGATCTCGACGTCACCGTGATGGTGGAGTCCCGGTTTCTTGACCTTTTGGCTGGGAATTCCGATGTGGACCACATACTCCCTTTGAGGCCGGGAGAGGGCCTGGCAAAGGTTTTCTCCCAGGCAGCCGTAGTGCGCGAGATGCGGCGCCGCAAATTTGCGGTTTGTCTGAATCTGCATGGTGGTCCGACCAGCACCCTGCTCACCCGGCTGAGCGGTTCCGATTGGACGATAGGATTCCACCATTTCCGGTCGCCCCGGACGTATGACTTCCTCGTTCCTGACGCCTTGCCCATTCTGGGACGACCCTTCATTCACACGGCCGAGCTCGAAGCCTTTGCCTTCTTTTGGCTTGGGCTACCGCGACAGGATGTTCCGCGCGCGCGCCTCACGATTGATCCCGCACACGCCTCATGGTGGCGCGACCGGCGCCGCACCCTCGGGCTGCCGGAATCGGCGAGTTACGCCGTGATCCATCCAACTGCCGTCTATTCTACCAAGCGGTGGGCGCCAGAACACTTTGCCCGGCTCGGGGATTGGCTCGAGTCCAAAGCCGGAATCCCGTGCCTTTACACCTGCGGACCAAGCGAGGAAGGTGTGCTCGATGCTGTCGAGCGAGCGCGAACCTCTTTCGGGCACGATCCGCCGATGCGCAGGTTGCAAGCTGTCGGACTGGGACAGTTTGCCGCTGCGCTCAGCGAAGCCCGGTTATTCGTCGGCAACGACAGCGGGCCCGCGCACATGGCGGCGGCGCTTGCGTGTCCTCTGGTAGCCGTCTTCGGCTCCTCGAACTCCGCCCTGTGGGGTCCGTGGCCGGCGGGACAGTCAGTCGCCCGGATTGTGCAGAACCCGTTCGACTGCAATCCGTGCCCAGGCGACCGGTGCTACCGTTTCGACCAGCCGGAGTGCATCCGCTCCATCAGTTTCGAGCAGGTCCGAGACGCGGTGCTCGAGCTGACTGCGGGGCTCCGCTTGGCCGTGAGAATACGGCTAGGGACTCGCATTCAGAATCGGTTACGGCCTTCCAGCCGGCATCGGTGCCGGCCCAGGAGGCGAGGAACCCGAGAAATCGATGAAACCAAATCGCTTTGGGTGACGTCAGAAACTGTTGATAGGATTCTGCCCGGAGATTTAGTTCTTACCATGACACACCTGCGAATCCGGTACCCGGAGTTCTCAACCCTAATGCTGCAGCCCAAACCAGCTATCAGGCTGGGCGTGCTCGAAAACGTGACCCCGACCTGGCGGGCGAAGAATCTCCAGGCGTCCGGTCAGGCGTAATATCCCGGCTCAAGTTCAGACCGGGCGAACCCAGCGGCACTCGCGATCTGAAATAGGACTCAAACTCATGAACGATCGTCATCCCCACTCTCCCGTGGTTGAAGATGCTCCTGCTTCGATCACCGACAGGGCCCGCGAGAGCCCCGGCCCCCGACGTCGGTGGCCTTGGTTTCTAGGCTTGTTGGTAATAGCCGCTATCGTCGCTCACGTCCTCTTCCTTCGACCCAAGCAGCCTGGTGCTGCAGCAGGCGCTGCGCAAGCGGGGAGCGCAGCCGGGGCCCGCTCTCGCGGCCCCATGGTCACTCCTGTGGTAGCCGCGAAGGCGAAGAAAGGTGATATCGGCGTATATTATTCCGGGCTGGGCGCGGTCACGCCCATCCATACCGTCACCGTCCATACCCGGGTAGATGGGCAACTAATGAACATTCACTACCAAGAGGGCGATCTTGTTCACGAGGGAGACTTGCTGGCGGAACTCGATCCTCGCCCTTATCAGGCCCAATTGACGCAGTATGAAGGCAACCTCCTCAGAGACCAGGCCGCGCTCGATAACGCTCGCATCGACCTCAAGCGTTATCAGACACTCCTCACCCAGAATGCCATCCCCGAGCAGCAAGTGGCCACGCAAAAGACCACAGTTGAACAGGATGAAGGAAACGTGAAAGCCGACCAGGGTTTGATCGAGGCCACCAAGGTGAGCTTGGCGTACTGCCGCATCGCGGCCCCTATTACGGGCCGCGTGGGCCTCCGCTTGGTCGATCCAGGGAATATCGTCCACGCCTCGGACAGCACGGGCCTGGTGGTGATCACGCAAATAAAGCCCATCAGTGTGATCTTTACCCTTGCCGAACAGCAGATTCCTGCGGTGTACAAGAAGATGCGCTCCGGGCAACGCTTGCGGGTGGATGCCTACGGACCGGTTGGAAAGGAAAAACTGGCAACGGGTTGGTTGACGACGCTTGACAACCAGATCGATCCCACCACCGGCACTGTGAAGCTGCGAGCAACCTTCGATAATAGGGACAACTCGCTTTTTCCTAACCAGTTCACGAACGTCCGATTGCTGGTGGAGCAGAAGTACGGGGTGACTCTGGTGCCGACGGCAGTGATTCAGCGCAATTCTCAGATGGCCTATGTTTACTTGGTGAAGCCCGATTCCACCGTCACTATACGCGCGATCAGCGTGGGCACTACCGAAGGCGATGAGACCGAGGTGACCTCGGGCATCGCGCCCGGCGATGTGCTGGTGATGACAGGCGTTGACCGTCTTCAGGAGGGCAGCAAGGTCGTAGTCCATTTTGGCGAAGCGGCACCCGGTCCGGCATCGGGACCATCCGGTGGTCCCCAGACACGCACAACCGGACAAATTCCGGTGGCGCCGACGAATCAAAACGGCGCCAACGCGACGCCAAACCATGAGTCCCATCAGGGCCGTACGGGCCCAGCGGGAAAGGGCACCCCATGAGCCCGTCCCGGACTTTCATTCTCAGGCCGGTGGCCACTTCGCTGTTGATGGTCGGGATTCTGTTGGCCGGCTTTGTCGCCTATAAGCAACTGCCTGTCTCGGCCTTGCCGGAGGTGGATTATCCCACCATTCAGGTGATCACCTTTTATCCCGGCGCCAGCCCCGATGTGATGGCTTCGAGTGTCACTGCTCCGCTGGAGCGGCAATTTGGCCAGGTACCCGGCTTGCAGCAGATGACCTCGACGAGTTCCGACGGCAGTTCGGTCATCACCTTACAGTTCAATTTGAGCCTGAATATCGATGTTGCCGAGCAGGAGGTGCAGCAGTCGATCAACGCCTCGGGAACCTACCTGCCTCCGGACCTGCCGACCCCTCCGATTTACAGCAAGACCAATCCGGCAGATACGCCCATCTTGACGCTGGCTCTCACCTCCGACGATTTACCGCTCTCAAAAGTCGAGGATCTCGCGGATACCCGCCTCGCGCCCAAGATTTCGCAACTGCCCGGCGTGGGCCTGGTGAGCATTTCAGGAGGCCAGAAACCCGCGGTGCGGATTCAAGTGAATCCCACCGCACTCGCCTCTTACGGGCTTAACCTCGAGGACCTGCGCAGCGCCATCGTGGCCGCCAATGTCAATCAGGCGAAAGGCAGCTTTGATGGACCCCACCAAGCCTATCAGATCGGGGCCAACGACCAGTTGCTTTCCAGCGCCGACTACGCGCCGCTAGTCATCGCTTACCGTAACGGCGCCCCCGTGAAACTGACGGACGTTGCCTCGGTGGCGGACGGCGCTGAGAACATTCGCCAAGCCGCCTGGATGAACGATGTTCCGGCCGTCATCCTGAACATTCAACGTCAGCCGGGCGCGAACATCATTACCGTCGTGGATCGCATCAAGACACTGCTGCCGCAGCTCACTACCAGCCTGCCCTCATCTGTGAAGGTGAGCATCCTCACCGACCGGACCAATACCATTCGGGCTTCGGTAAGCGATGTGCAGTTCGAGTTGATGCTTACCGTGGGGCTGGTGGTGCTGGTTATCTTTCTGTTCTTGCGCAATCTCTCCGCCACCGTCATTCCCAGCATCGCCGTGCCGCTGTCGCTCGTCGGTACCTTTGGCATGATGTACGTGCTGGGTTACAGCCTGAACAACCTCACCCTGATGGCCTTGACGATTTCCACTGGGTTCGTTGTGGACGACGCCATCGTGATGATCGAGAACATCACCCGGTATATCGAGGAGGGCGAGCCTCCCTTGCAGGCGGCGCTCAAGGGATCGGCGCAAATTGGCTTTACGATTATTTCGCTGACGGTCTCCTTGATCGCAGTGCTGATTCCGTTGCTCTTCATGGGAGATATTGTCGGGCGGCTTTTCCGGGAATTTGCCGTTACTCTGGCCGTAACCATTCTGGTTTCAGCCGTGGTGTCGCTCACGCTTACCCCTATGATGTGCTCAAAGCTGCTGAAACACCGGCCCGAGCACACTCAGAGCCGCTTCTACCGCATTACGGAGCAGGGCTGGGTCTCGATCATTAACCTGTACGACAGAACCTTGCAGGTTGTGCTCCGGCATCAGACGGCGACGCTCCTAGTAGCCATTGCTACGCTAGCGCTCACCATCGTGATGTTCATGTACATCCCCAAGGGTTTCTTCCCGATCCAGGATACCGGGGTGATCCAGGGTGTTTCCGAAGCGGCCCAATCAGTGTCGTTTTCCGAAATGGCGCGCGAACAGCGCAACCTCAGCGATGTAATTCTCGAAGACCCTGCGGTCGAGAGTCTTTCTTCGTTCATCGGCATCGACGGGACCAACACCACTTTGAACAGCGGGCGCATTCTCATCAATCTGAAACCGCTCGATCAGCGCGGACTCAGCGCCAGTGAGGTGATTCGGAGGTTGCAGCCGCAACTGGCCAAGGTGCCAGGAATCACATTGTTCATGCAGCCTGTGCAGGACCTGACCGTGGAAGACCGGGTGAGCCGCACCCAGTTCCAGTACACCCTGGAAGATCCGAACGTGGAAGAGTTGAATGCCTTTGCGCCCCGGATGCTTGCGAGACTGCGTGAAGCTGCCGGAGTTGCGCGATGTTGCCAGCGACCAAGGCGACCGGGGCCTGAGGGCCAGGATCGTATTCGACCGTGAAACGGCGTACCGGTTCGGTATCTCTCCGTCGAGCATCGACCAGACGCTGTACGACGCCTACGGCCAGCGGCAAGTCTCGACAATCTTCACGCAGTTGAACCAATACCACGTGGTGCTGGAGGTGCCTCCGGAATTCCAGCAGAACCCGTTTGACTTGCGCCACTTGTACATCCGGACTGGCATGGGGACCGCGACAGGTTCCACCGGGTTGGTGGCAGGCGGCACAGGAGCGACGCAGTTGTTCGGGCCTTCGAGCTCGTTGTCAGCGGCCAGCGCCAGTCTCGCCTCGAGCCCCTCAAGCGGATCCAATGCGATCTCTTCAGACAGCGTTTTTGGTGGGGGCGCCACCGCCTCGACCTCGAAATTCCCTAACGGCGGTCAGGTGCCGTTGGCCACTTTCAGCCAGGTCGAGCAGATGAGCGCGCCCATCACAGTGAACCATCAGGGCCAATTCCCGGTGGTGACGCTTTCGTTCAACCTGGCGCCCAATTCCTCGCTGGGAGAAGCCATCACAGCCGTCAATCGTATAAAGGACGAACTTCAAATGCCGGCGAGCATCCAGGCGGCGTTCCAGGGAACTGCCGAGGCGTTCCAGAACTCACTTGCGAACGAGCCAGTGCTGATTCTGGCGGCGATCGTCACCGTCTATATTGTCCTGGGCGTGTTGTACGAAAGCTACATTCACCCGATCACAATTTTGTCGACATTGCCGTCGGCCGGAGTCGGTGCCTTACTGGCGCTCTGGATCTGTCGCAATGACTTCAGTGTGATCGCGCTGATCGGCATTGTCCTGCTGATCGGCATCGTGAAGAAGAACGCGATCATGATGATCGACTTTGCGCTGGACGCGGAGCGTAAAGAAGGCATGACTCCGGTAAATGCTATTTACCAGGCCTGCTTGCTGCGCTTCCGGCCCATTATGATGACCACTATGGCAGCGCTGCTCGGCGGCGTGCCTCTGGCGCTCGGTACCGGCACCGGTTCGGAATTGCGGCGGCCCCTGGGGATCTCGATTGTCGGTGGATTGCTGGTGAGCCAGTTGCTGACCCTCTATACTACACCGGTGATCTACTTGTGGTTCGAGCGCCTGTCGGCTCGGTTTTCGCAAGAGCGTAGATCTAGCACGGGTGCGGAGCCGGTTCCAGCAGAGTGATCCTAATTGCTAAGACAACATTTTTGAGTGGCGGCCCTTTCCCCCAAAACCAGGGCGAGGGAAAGTAATCTCGAAAGCTGAACCGAGAGCCACTGAGTGATTGGAACGGAACCAGACCTGGCATGATTATTTCGGAACCATTCATTCGAAGGCCGATTGCCACGACCTTGCTGCTGGTGGCGATTGCACTGGCCGGCGCTGTTGCCTTCCGGTTACTGCCAGTCTCCCCCCTACCCCAGATCGACTTTCCGACCATTTCCGTGGGGGCAAGACTGCCAGGAGCAAGTCCCGAGACCATGGCTTCATCAGTCGCCACTCCCCTCGAACGCCAGTTCAGCCGGATTGCTTCGGTCACCGAGATGACCTCATCGAGCAGTCTGGGACAAACCAACGTTACCCTGCAATTTGATCTGAATAGGAATATCGATGCTGCAGCTCGCGATGTCCAGGCCGCGATCAACGCTGCCCGAGGTTATCTGCCGACCAACCTGCCCAACAATCCCACCTACCGGAAAGTGAACCCGGCCGACGCGCCGATCATGATTCTGTCGCTGACATCCCCCGTTCTCACCAAGGGTCAGATGTACGATGCGGCATCTTCAATCATGGCGCAGAAGCTTTCGCAATTGAGCGGCGTAGGCCAGGTGATTGTAGGAGGGAGTTCGCTGCCCGCCGTGCGCGTAGAGCTGAATCCGACTCTTCTGAATAAGTATGGCATCGGCCTGGAACAGGTCCGCACGGCTTTGAGCACTGCCAATGCCAATACGCCGAAAGGCCATTTTTCTGACGGGCATCGGATGTGGGAAGTAGGGGCAAACGATCAAATCTTCAAGGCGGTTGAGTACGCTCCTCTGATTATCGCTTACCATAAAGGACGGGCCGTGCACGTGTCCGATGTCGCGAGAGTGGTCGATTCTGTCGAGGACATCCGCGGCGCCGGCTATCTCAATGGTAAGCCGGAGATATTGCTGATCATTTTCCGGCAACCCGGCGCCAACATCATCGATACGGTGGACGGAATCCGCGCTGCGCTTCCTCAACTCGAGGCCGCCATTCCCCAGTCGATCAGCGTATCGATCTCCATGGATCAGACGGTGACCATCCGCGCCTCCGTGCGCGACACGGAACGAACCCTCGTTCTCTCTGTCTTCCTGGTGATCCTGGTTGTTTTCTTCTTCCTGAAGAATCCGCGGACTACGTTCATTCCCAGCATCGCGGTGCCAGTTTCACTGGTGGGAACCTTCGGCGCCATGTACCTGCTGGATTACAGCCTCGACAACCTGTCGTTGATGGCCCTCACGATTTCCACCGGCTTTGTAGTGGATGACGCGATCGTGGTCATCGAGAATATCTCGCGCTATCTGGAGCAGGGACTTCCCCCCTTCGAGGCGGCCCTGAAAGGGGCCCGGGAAATCGGGTCTACAGTTCTAACCATCAGCATCTCGCTGGTTGCCGTCTTCATCCCGCTGCTGTTGATGGGTGGCATCGTCGGGCGCCTCTTCCGGGAATTTGCGGTGACCCTCTCCATTGCAATCCTGGTCTCAATGGTGGTTTCGCTGACCGCAACGCCCATGATGTGCGCTCACCTGCTGAAGCAGCACGTGTCCCATGGCCGAGTGTACGTTGCCAGCGAGAGGGCGTTCAACTGGGTGGTCAAGCAATACGGCAGAACCCTCGACACGGTATTACGCTTTGCGCCAGTGACCTTGGCCATCCTCCTGGTGACCATCGGGCTGAACGTGTACCTGTTCATTCGCGTGTCCAAGGGCTTTTTTCCGCAACAGGACAATGGCCGTATGATGGGCGCGATTCAAGCGGATCAGGACACTTCGTTTCAGGCGATGAACAGAATACTGCTACGCATGATCGATATTGTCGACAAAGACCCGGCCATCAACACCGTCAACGGCTTCACGGGAGGATTCGCCGGCCTGAACACCGCGCGGATGTTTATCTCCTTGAAGCCTCTGGCGCAGAGAGACGCCAGCGCCGACCAGGTCATTGCCAGACTGCGCCCAAAACTGAGTAGGGTCCCCGGAGCGTCGCTGTATATGCAAGCCGCACAGGACGTGCGCGTAGGTGGACGCTTTGGCGGCGCCCAATACCAATTCACCATGCAGGGGGATAACCTGCAGGATCTCATTGTCTATGGTCCGCGCATGCTCCACGAATTGCGAGGCCTTCCCGTCATCGCCGATGTCAACAGCGACCAACAGAACCAAGGCTTGCAGGCCATGGTCCAGTACGATCGCACGACGGCGGCGCGTTTTGGCATTTCGCCCCAGCTGATTGACAGCACTTTGTATGACGCCTTCGGCCAGCGGCAGGTGTCTACCATGTACACGTCGTTGAATCAGTACCACGTGATCATGGAGGCCGCCCCGGAGTTCTGGCAAAGTCCCGAGTTCCTGCACCAGATTTACGTAAGATCGCCCGCCGGGCAGGAAGTCCCCCTCAGCGCCATCAGCCACTACGCGCCCGAAACGGCCCCATTGCAAGTGAACCACCAGGGATTGTTTCCGTCGGTCACCATTTCGTTCAACCTGCAACCGGGCATCGCGCTGGGTGATGCTGTGATTGCCATCCAGGGGGTCGCTACCAGGATCGGCCTGCCTGGTTCGATCCACACCGGGTTCTCTGGCACAGCTCAGGCCTATCAGCAGTCACTCGGTAGTGAACCGCTGCTTATCGCCGCCGCGTTGGCAACCGTCTACCTTGTGCTCGGCATCCTGTACGAGAGCTATATTCACCCTGTCACGATTTTGTCGACGCTGCCGTCAGCCGGAGTCGGCGCCTTGCTGGCTCTGATGATAACGCGCACGGATCTCACTGTTATCGCCATCATCGGCATTATTCTGCTGATCGGACTGGTGAAGAAGAACGGGATTCTGATGGTGGACTTCGCCATCGCCGCGGAGCGGAACGAAGGCAAGAGCTCCCGCGATTCGATTTATGAGGCGTGCATGCTGCGATTCCGGCCCATCCTAATGACCACCATGGCGGCGATCCTGGGCGCTTTGCCACTGGCGCTGGGCAGGGGCACAGGATCGGAACTACGGCGCCCGCTGGGGATTGCCATTATTGGCGGATTGATCGTGAGCCAGTTGCTCACACTCTACACCACACCGGTGGTTTATCTGTATTTCGATCGCATCCAGCATTGGTGGAGTGGCGTACCTGCCCGCGAATCCCAGGGGCCTGAGCCACTTGGCTCAGATATTTGAGTTATAAATAGTGTCTTCGGCGCTCCGGGGCAGTCCGCGTCTTCATACGTATGAGGCTTGGTAGTAGTATACGTTTGACACGTATATCCTCCAGATGTAGGATGGTATAGGGAGGTGGCTTTATGGCTTATGTTGAACCGGCAACCGTATTGGCACCCAGAAGTATGGTGAAATCAGTGGATGTACTCTACAACACGGGTCCAGGAGGCTGGTCTGTTGCCCTCTTGAAATGGGGTGACGACGAGACCGTTGGGATTCGCTGGAACGGGGAGCCGGGCCCTGGAATAGGTCAGCCCCAGGCTCGTGGTTTTGCCACTTGGTTCGTGCTTCCTGATGAGCTTAGAGCCGTAGTGTTAGAGCGCGTCGAGGAGCTCAGTCTTGCGCAGGAGGGCGGACTTCTGGCCCAATATCGCGAAATGGCCCAGGATCATGGGCGGGAAGCGGAGGCTCAGGAATGGGCAGAAGGACTGATCTCTGATGCAGGCAGTCAAGAGGGGTGATGTGTGGTGGGTTTCGTTCGATCCTGCTCTGGGCGGTGAGATTCGGAAGACACGTCCGGCTATTGTGATGAGCAACAATGCTGCGAACTTAGCGTTGAACCGTGTTGTGGTTGTACCTCTCACGGGCAACACCGCGAAGATCTACCCGGGAGAGGCACTAGTCAGGGCCGGCGAGGGCATGTCAAAGGCAATGGCAGACCAGATCATGACGGTGGATATGCGGCGCCTCGCCAATCGTCTGGGAATGGTTTCGTCTGACGATATGAGGGCTGTGGAAGCTGCAGTGCTCCTTCATTTGGGCATACGGCGCTAGCACCATTTCAGCGCACCCGCACAGGCCGTATCAGTGAGACCGTCAGTTTACGTTTTTGGGTTCAGGGCCATCCGCTTTGGTGATCACCCTCGGCGGTTTCGTGGTAATAGGTGCTGACTGGCACATCAAGAGGGAAAGTGTAGCCATGGTCGTGAACTTCAAGAAAGCTGCGGTGTTGGTACTTGCTTGTGCGACGCTGTTTCTCAGCGCCTGCATGGTCGGTCCCAACTACAAGCGGCCCACGGCTCCGGTTCCCCAGGTTTACAAGGAATCGCCCCCGGCCAGCTTTAACGCGACACAGGGCTGGAACCAAGCTCAACCGAACGATGCCGTACCACGGGGAAAGTGGTGGGAGATCTACAAGGATCCGCAACTCAACGCCCTTGAAGAGCAAGTCAGCATCTCGAACCAGAATGTCCTCCTTGCCGAAGCGCAGTTCCGCGAGGCTCGGGCCGCGGTGCGGATCGCACGGTCGGGCCTGTTCCCAACCGTCGGAATCAGTCCTTCCATCGTGAATTCACGCTCGGCTCTCGGTATCACGGGCGCTCAGGTTTCAGGATTCACTCCGAGCTCGCGCACATCCTACGATTTGCCGGTGGATCTTGGATATCAAGCCGACGTCTGGGGCAGCATCCGCCGCACTATTACGCAGAGTGCGGAGACGGCACAGGCCAGCGCCGCCCAGATCGAGAACGCCCGACTATCCTTCCAGGGGGAACTGGCGCAGGATTACTTTCTGTTGCACGGCACCGATGGCGATCTGGACCTGCTTGAGCGGACGGTGAAGTCGTACCAGGAGTATCTCGATCTTACCAAAAATCGCTTCGCCTCAGGTGTGGCCTCGGGTGCCGACGTGGCCCAGGCCGAGACCCAGTTGGACGGGGCCCAGGCGCAGTTGGTCGACCTTGGCGTTCAACGGGCTCAGCTCGAGCATGCCATTGCGGTTCTGGCGGGTAAGGCGCCCGTGGAGATCTCAGTTGGAACGGCCACGATCAAGATGACGCCGCCTCCCGTTCCCACTGGAGTCCCTTCAACGTTCCTCGAGCGCCGTCCTGACATCGCGGCCGCCGAACGCCAGATGGCGGCAGCTAACGAGCAGATTGGCATTGCGACAGCTGCCTTCTATCCCGCCCTGTCGCTGACGGCCTCCGCGGGCTTCCAGAGTTCCAGCATTGCGGACTGGTTCACCTGGCCGAGCCGCTTCTGGTCAGTGGGTCCGGCAGTTGCCGAGACGCTTTTTGATGCTGGCAGGCGCCGGGCGCAGGTAGCCCAAGCGCAGGCCGCCTTTGACGCCACCGTCGCCAACTACCGGCAAATTGTCCTTACCAGTTTCCAACAGGTGGAAGATAGCCTCGCCGCCCTGCGTATCCTGGAGAAGGAGGCCGCGGTTGAGGTCCAGGCGGTAGATGCCGCGGAACGATCGCTGACCATATCGACGGCTCAGTACAAAGCGGGTACCGCGAGCTACCTGCAGGTGATCACAGCGCAGACGGCGGCCCTGCAGGCCGAACGGGCTGCGGTCGATATCCTCACCCGGCGCATGGTTTCGAGCGTGCAACTGATCCAAGATTTGGGTGGAGGATGGGACTCGTCGCAACTTCCCACCCGAGAACAACTGGTTCTGAACAAGTAGAGCAACTACCTTCCAGGGCAGCCACGAGGCTGACGGCTCACAGTTAGCTTAGCCGCTTATGGTACAAGGCCAACCCTACAGGGGATAGCGCCGCTTGGCCTCTTCAAGCATCATCGCGGTTGTTGTGGCACCGATCCGGGCAACACCTAGTTCCCGGACGCGTAGCAGATCGTCCAGCTTGCGCACCCCGCCCGCAGCCTTAACACTGACCGAAGGCGCGCTGTGTTCCCGCATCAGGCGCAGGTGGTGGTCAATCGCTCCTTTGTAATTGTAGGAACCGTCAGGCTGCTTCACGAACCCGTATCCGGTGGATGTCTTCACGAAAGCCACCCGAGCCTCGGAGCAGATCTCGCATAAACGAATAATGTGTTCATCCCGGAGGTAATCATTCTCAAAGATTACCTTCAGAATGGCGCCACTCGCGGTAACGGCGTCGTTGATCAACTGAATCTCATTGCGAACATACGTCCAATCGCCGCTCAGCACCTTGCCGATGTTGACGACGGCGTCGATCTCCGTGCCTCCGGCCTGTGCTGCAGCTTCAGCTTCCTTTACCTTGATCCCGGTGGCGCTATTGCCATGCGGAAAGGCCACTACCGGACAGACGCCGACGTCCGAGCCGGCGAGTAGATCCTTTGCCAAGCCGATGGCGTACGGTTTGACGCAAGCGGTGGCGACGTCGTATTTCCGGGCCAGCAGGCAACCGTCAGTGATCTGCGCGTCGGTCATGGTCGGATGCAACAAAGAGTGGTCGATCATCTTAGCGAGCTGGCGCACGCTTAGCGAAGGTGCCATTGGAAGTTCTCCTCAGGAGCGGATCGCGGCCTGGTTCAGCTTGCGCAACGCGTAGGCATAAGCCCCGACAGCCACAGCCTCGCTGGTGCCGAGGAGTGAAAGGCCTACGGCGGTTCGCTGCATGGGGTCGTACTTCACCTTGCGGGTGGACCCAGGAACCGTGATCTCACGCACCGCGCCCGCGAGAAAGCTAGCCCGTTCCCCGGGATCTTCGAGATTGAAGGCTCGGGGGATCAGCCGCCGCATCCTCTTGCTGATCCCGTCATAGTTCGAGTTCATGGCCGCGACTAAAGCAGGCATAAACAGTGAATGCGCGCCGGCAATGCCGCCGCCGATCACCGCCAATCCATCCACCAGTGTCAAGGCCTGGGCGAGCACGTCGCCCGCGGCCTCCCCCAGCCGCCGGAAGGCCTCGACCGCAGCGTCCCGATTACCCTGTGCCGATCCCATGCCGATTTCGAAGATCTGTCTGGGTTCTGGAGCCTGATCGAAAGGTATGCCGCAGCACTCCGCGTACACTTGGCGTACCGCGCGGATGGAAACTCCTTCCTCGGCTGTGAGCGTCGGATCAAGCTTGTTACGCAGCAGCCAGGCTTCGCCGCCGGCCGAATTGTCGCCTATGAAGATCTCCCCGTCGCGCACGATACCGCCACCAAGTCCGGTGCCCAGGGTGATCCCGAACAGGTTGCGGAACCGCTTGGGACTCTTGGCCTTCTCCAGCAAGGAGTTCACGTAAGGCAGGAATCCGGCGATGGCCTCTCCGTAAACAAACAGATCACCGTCGTTATTGATAAAGACCGGAATGCCGAACTTGTCTTCGAGGAAGGGACCAAGGGCGACGCCATTCCGGAATGCCGGCAGATTTCCCACATTACTCATGATCCCTGCCGGATAGTCGCCCGGTCCGGGAAAGGCAAAGCTGATCGCCACAGGCGCTTCGGGCAGCTGCCGCTTGATGTTGTCGAAGCCCTCGACGATATTGCCGAGACAGCGATCGAGATCGTTCGCCTCGGACGGCAGGGATACGGGACCTACCAGCAGCTGGTTGCCCCGAATGGCGGTGAACTTCAGTCCTGTCCCACCCGCATCGAGCGTCATCACGATACGGTTGTCATTGCTCGTATTATTGATCTCAATCTGCATAGGTCTGTTCGTCACCACCGCAGGCGTTCTAGGCGTATATCCGGATCTACACTTCAGCATCGGCGGAGACACAGAAATGCTCAGGCAGGTAAGATACCCCGGCCTACAACAGAAATGAAGAGCGAATCACTAAGGGTTACAGTCAATTTGAACGAGACCAGACCCTCGCAAGAAGGCTAGCGCCTAATCTATACTGCCTCTTACCGGACTCGCGACCAGAGGGGGTACTCGATTGAAAGCTTGCGCCACCGTGCTTCTGTTCATGTGCGTCTTTCCGTCAGCCTTGTCGGCGCAGCGATCTGTTTATGCCGGCGTGCTGGGCGGACTGGCTACGCTTTCTGGGGACGGCCGCTCGGTCGTAAGTTCCTCATCAGTAGCGACCTCGTTGTATGATCCCCGGAATGGACCGGCGGCCAGCGTTTTTGGCGGAGTTCACCTTTTCAACTACGTCAGTGTCCAGGGCAATTACACTTGGAACCGCAACGACGTGACGCTAGTTTCGAGCTTTGCCAATCCTGGAGGATTCAGCTTCTACCAGCAGCCCGAATCAACAACGGAGAATGCTCTCATTGGGGACGTTCTGATCTATTTTCGGAAGCGCGGCAGTCGAATCCGACCGTATCTATCGGAGGGAGCCGGTGTGGTTCGTCTTAGCAGCCGCGTCAGCGGAAGCACCCTATCTCACGGTGACCTGCCGCTGCCTGCCGCCAGCTCTGCCTCGACCTTCGCCACGACGCGCACGGCTGTAGGTCTAGACATCCGCCTGAGGTCCAACTGGTACTTCCGCTACACCTTCGGGGAGAACATCAGTCACAATCCGATTAGCGCCCAGCTTTCACCGCTGGCCAAGCGTGCGCTTAAGAACTTTCAGAACCTCTTTGGGATATACCGGACGTTTTGAAGAAGTCCCTCACCCCGCCTTAGACCGCTGCTTGTGTTCACTTCTGCCCGAACTCCACATAGGGGCAGGCGTCCCAATAGATGGGCGCTCGTTCGATTCGCTCTCCGAGCACCCGCGCATGGCAGACGCTGCAGCAATTGAAGGCCTTGGCCCTCTCTCCGATCGGCAGGCGCTCCCACAGTCCTTCAAAGACACAGAGTTGGTGGCCGAGCCGGCGAGTCCCCGTAAGACTCAGCAGGGGGCCGGACGACTCCTGCCGCTGAACGAGCGACGAGTAAAGCCTTGCCTTAAGACGCGAAGGTGCATGCGCCTCTCCCTGTGAGGATTCCTGTTCCTCGGCCAGACGAGCGAAAAGCTCGTCCTCATGTAGAGGATTATCCGCCATTCCACTTTCTCCTGAACTGATCCCGGGCCCTGGCCAACAGCCGTTCGACAGCTTTCTCGGTCTTGGAGGTCTGCGCTGCAATCTCCCGGAGGCTCCGCTTCTCCCAATAACGCCAGAGCAGGACAATACTGTATACCTCGGGGAGCTGTGCCAGAGTTTCCCTGGTCTTCTGCTCGGCCTGACGCCGCTCGAACACGTCCTCCAAACCGCGCAAATTCGAGGTGTCCGAACTGAGGCCCTCTCCTTCCTCCTCCAACTGAGCTTCCCGCAGCGTTTTGCGGTAATGATCTTCCACCTTGTGCCGGGCTATCCCGAGAATCCAACTATAGAGCGGCGAGTCCCCCCGGTACTTGTCCAGATTTTCCCAGGCTGCCAGGAAGACTTCCTGTACCAGATCGTCGACGAGGTCCATCCGCGGGATCACCCGCCGCCGGACATAGCCGTAGACGGGGTCGGCGCAGCGGTCAACAAACTCGGCCGTTGCCTTGCGGTCCTTTTGCAGGACTTCGGCCACCAACTCCTTATCAGTGAGCCGACCGGCCTCTGAGGGTTGCGCAGTTGCGGCATGAGTGTCAGTTTGCGCCTGGTCCATCCGACTAATAAGTCGCTCTGAGAAGGGTTTTCCCCCTTAGACCGGAGTGGTCACCACGACTCGGGGAGGGAGCGGTTTTGACCGCGCCGGAACAAGCGCTCCGTGTCTTCCTCTTGTAATCCAAACTCGACGCCTAAAATCGAAATGGCGCCGAGGGGGATTTGGCCCTTTACACCGACTCTAGCTATCGGAGGGTGGATCCTAAACGAGCACCCTCGAATTTCACCCTGGCCCTTGCGCCAGAACAACAGAGGAGGTAGTTTCGCATGTTTTTGAAGCGCTTGACCCGATCTCTGCCCATGGCTGCCGTGGCCTTTGTGGTTGCGGCCTTGTTGTCTATACCCTCAGCTTTCGCCGGGGGTAGGCATGGCGCCGTCTACGTCACGACCAACGATGCTTCCGGCAACTCCATCCTAACCTACCGCCGGAACGCCCATGGTTCCTTGCAATTCGTTGCTAAGGTTCCCACGGGAGGTAAGGGAATTGGCGGTGGACTCGATCCACTGGGTTCCCAGGGTTCGATCATCCTCAGCCGGGGCGGCCGGCTTTTGTTCGCTGTCAACGCCGGCAGCAACAACATCTCGGAATTTGCGGTTACCTGGCTCGGACTGTTTCCCCTCGGCACCTTCCCATCGGGCGGCACCCAACCCGTCAGCCTCACCGTGCATGGAGACCTGCTGTTCGTCCTGAATGCGGGCGGCACGCCCAACGTTGCCGGATTCCGCATCAATCCCTTTACTGGCAAGCTGAGATGGATTCCGGGTTCGAGCCGGGCGCTCCCGGGTGGAGCGGGCGCGGGCGGCGCGCAAGTCCAGTTTAGCCCCGGCGGCGATGCGCTCGTCGTGACCAAGAAGGCTACCAGCCAGATCGACGTCTTTCCGGTTGACGACGACGGTCGACTCGACTCGCCGAAGATGTTTCCTTCGAACGGCGCGACTCCTTTCGGGTTTGATTTTGCCCGTCGTGGTGTGCTCGTCGTCTCGGAGGCGGGCGGCGGGCCCGGGGGGACGTCCGCAGCGTCCTCTTATCATCTGACAGGCGACGATGATGATGTAGATCTGGAAGTGATTGACGGCTCATCACCTGACTATCAAAAGGCAGGATGCTGGCTGGTGGTTAGTAAGGACAACCGCTTTGCCTATGTCGCGAATGCTGGGACCGGGGTCATCTCCGGCTACCAGGTTGAGTGGGACGGCAGGCTGAGCCTCTTGAACGCAGATGGGAACACGGCGGCACCCGGCGGCGCCCCCCTTGACATGGACATGACGGATGGCGGCCGGTTCCTCTACGTACTCAATCCTAAGTCCGGCACAATCAATGGCTTCCGGATAAACGGAGATGGCAGCCTCACACCGGTTGCCAACGCGGTGACCGGAATCCCCTTGGCGGCGCAGGGTCTGGCAGCGCAGTGATTGCCCATTAAAGACGCGTACTAACTAAGCGTTGCTTGCGGACCCCCGCGTCTCGCCTTGAGTCGCAGGTGCGTGCCCACGGTTAATTCGCAGTCGAATTAACCGTGGGTTTTTTGCGCATGAGGCGCCGCCCGAAAGGGGTGCGGAAAAGGTGCGGAAAACCTGCGGGATTTCAGCGGGATCTTGCGGGATCCAGGGCTGGCCCTGGGGGTGTTTTAACGGGTTACTCGGAGGTAAGTCGCGGTGAGGTTAGCACTTATCGGTTGGGCCTAGCCCACTCCAAACTAAGCCCGCAGACGTGAGGGTGGGGATGTCGATTGATGCCCCCTCGGCGGAAGCAAACCGAAGCCGCGATCCCAGACTCTGCAGCGGGCTTAAGAAGAGTGTCCGTTATCGGACATCCGCGTCGCATCAGCGGACATCCGTCACGCCACAGTCGTCCGACAATCATAGACAACCCCTTACTCCATAACAAGTTAACTGCGCGACGCATAACGGCACGGGAGTTGCCTTTGACTGGGTGGGACACTCCCCAAGAGTGAACCCTGCGGCCTGAATCGGATTGCTTCGGCCTGCAGTCCCAGGAGTCATCTTGTAATGGATATTCCTCGTCTCGAACAAGCTCGCAAGCGCCGCATCCGTCGGACGGTCTACGGAATTGCTGGTGTGATAGTAATTGTACTGACCACGCTCGGACTGCGGCATCTCCAACCTGCCGCTCCCACTGTAGATTCCGGAACCCTGTGGCCCGATACGGTAAAACGCGGTCCCATGGTGGTTGAGGTGCGGGGCTTGGGTATCCTTACACCTATGGAGATCCAGTGGATCCCGGCTGTCACCGACGGACGGGTCCAGAAGCGTTTGGTTTTGCCGGGCATGAAGGTGAAGCAGGATACGGTTCTGCTGATTCTCACCAACCCCATGCTTGAACAGGACGCCCAGGCTGCCGAAGCCGAATGGAAAGAAGCCGAGGCGGACTACAATAGTCTGAAAGCACAACTCGACAGCCAGCTTCTCGATCAGCGCGGCACCGCCAGCACTACAGAAGCGGATTGTCAGCAGGCGAAGCTCCAGGCGGACCGTGATGCCGAGTTGGCCAGGGAAGGCTTGGGTTCGCGGCTTACCTTGCAGCTCTCGGAGTCGAAGGCGGGCGCTCTGGCGGTTAAGGCCGACATCGAGAAGCAGCGGGTGGAGGCGTTGAAGGCTTCGATTGACGCGCAACTCGCGGCGCAGAAGTCTAAGGTCGACCAACTACGGGCTGCCTACCAACTCAAGCACCAACAGGTGGAAGACCTGCAGGTCCGCGCCGGCATCGAGGGGGTGTTGCAGTTGTTGCCGGTGGAAGTGGGCCAGCAGGTGACGGCCGGAACCAACCTGGCGCGCGTTTCAGAACCCTCCAAACTCAAGGCCGAGGTCAAGATTGCCGAGACCCAGGTGAAGGACGTCGCTTTCGACCAGAAAGCGGTGATTGACACCCACAACGGCATCATTCCCGGTCACGTGATTCGTATCGATCCCTCCTCCGTTGCCGGAACTGTTACGGTCGATGTGGCCCTCGATGGCCCTTTGCCAGGCGGCGCTCGCCCCGACCTGAGCGTCGACGGAACGATTACGATCGAACGCCTTGATAATGTGCTCTACATGGGGCGTCCTGCGTTTGGCCAGCCTTACAGCACCGTCAGCATCTTCAAGGAAACGAGCGACGGCAAAGAAGCAGTGAGGGTGCCGGTGAAACTGGGACGCGGTTCGGTGACTACGATTGAAATTCTGGACGGGTTGAAGGATGGCGACCGCGTGATCCTTTCCGATATGTCACGCTGGGACAACGTGGATCGGATTCGGCTGGAGTAGCGCCGGCATCCTGCCGGCTCGGAAATTGCCGCCGGGACGGCGGCGTTACGGTGTGAGGACCAACATGACCGCGTTGATGCAGGACTTAAAGTATGGATTGCGCATGCTCGTGAAGAGTCCTGCCTTTACTCTCGTTGCCGTGCTTACACTCGCGCTCGGCATTGGAGCGAATACCGCCATCTTCAGCGTGGTAAATAGTGTCATGCTGCGGCCTCTTCCTTATCCACAACCTGACCGCATCGTGGAACTCTCCCTCACCTTTCTCGGCGCACCCGAGCAGAGCGGCTTTGATGCTCACGGCTTTACTTACTGGAAGGATCACAGCGAGCCTTTCGAGTACCTGGCGGCTAGTACAGGCGTGGGATTCAACCTTTCAGGTGCTGGGCGTCCGGAGCGCGTCCAGGCTCTGCGCGTTTCGCAGGATTACTTCCACGTTTTTGGCATTTCGCCGGCCCTCGGCCGCGACTTCCTCTCTTCAGAAGACACCGCAAGCGGCGAAAACGTGGCGGTGCTGAGCAGCGGCCTCTGGAAGCGTCATTTCAATGCCGATCCTCAGGTGATCGGACGGACTGTCCTGCTGGATGGCGCCGCTTACACGGTAATTGGCGTGATGCCGCCAGGATTCGTTCCCCTCGCTCCCACCGACCTCTGGACGACGATCGCCCAGGTGGATAGGAGCATCGGCGGCGGATGGAACTACACCTTGTCAGGCAGGCTGAAGGCAGATGTCACCGGCGGCAATGCCAATGCTTATCTGAACGGCCACGCTCCGGCCTTCCTCGCACCGTTCATCAACCAGATTGCCGAGAAAGCCAGGAAAGATGTCGGCGTCGGGGCCTTCCCCTGCCTCCGAGTGATCTCGAGCGATGTGCGGACACCGCTGCTGATCCTCTTTGGAGCTGTCGGTTTTGTGCTGCTGATCGCGTGCGCGAACGTGGCGAATCTGCAAATGGCGCGTGCCGCCGCGCGGAATCGAGAGATTGCCATCAGGATCGCCTTGGGCGCGGGGCGAGCGCGGATGGTGCGCCAACTCCTCACCGAAAACGTTCTGCTGGCGGTGCTGGGGGGTGCGCTCGGCGTGCTGGTGGCCTATTGGTTAATGGGTTCGTTGCTTGAGCTCGCGCCGCTCGATTTACCACGCGCCTCCGAGATTTCAATTGACCGCTGGGCCCTCGGCTTCACTTTGCTGCTCTCTGTGGTTACCGGGATCCTTTTCGGCTTGGCGCCCGCTCTTGAAGCCTCGCGCAACGATTTGAATGAATCGCTGAAGGAAGCCGGCCGTGCCAGCCCGGGCCGGGGGGGGCGCGCGCGACTGGGCGCCGCCATGATTTCCGGCGAAATCGCACTTTCATTGGTACTGCTCGTGGGCGCCGGCCTGCTCATTAAGACCCTGACTAATGTGCTGCGCATCGATCCGGGCTTCGACGTCCACCACGTGCTGTCACTCGAAATATGGACGACGGGGTCTCGTTACAAGTCCATGACGGCGCTCTCGAATTTCTATGAGGCTCTCACCGGCAAACTGCAGGTCATTCCCGGAGTTGAAAGCGCCGCGGTGGTGGCGGGAGGTCTTCCTTTGGAGCGGGGCGGCAACGACTACATGCAGGTTCTGGGTGCCAGGCAACCCGTAGGGGTTTCGGCAGATTATCGCGAGATCACGCTCGACTACTTCCGCACGTTAGGTGTCCCATTGTTGCAGGGACGGACTTTCTCTGCCTCGGATTCGCCAGAGTCGATGCAAGTGGTAATCATCAACTCGGCGTTCGCGCGCAAATACTTTGCCGATCGCAGCCCCATTGGCAAGCACCTGAAGTCTGGCAAGGAGATCCGCGAAATCGTCGGTGTTGTGGGCGACGTCAAGTCGCACTTGCACGAACCTGCTCCGCCGACTGCTTTTATTCCCGTGGCCCAGGCATCCTACGCCGGCGACCAGCGTTTCCAAGGCTGGTTTCCCACTCGCGTTCTCGTGCGTACGTCGGGGAATCCTTGGAGCCTGAGTCCTGCAGTGGAGAAGGTTGTGAGCGACGCCGGTCCGGATTTGCCGATCGGCAAATTGCTCTCGATGGAGCAGGTCCTTGCTGCTTCACTTGCATCACGGCGTTTCCTTATGACGCTGATGAGCATATTTGCCGGCTTGGCCGTGATCCTGGCGGCGGTGGGGATCTACGGAGTTGTGACTAATTCAGTAAACGAGCAGACTCACGAGATCGGCATCCGCATGGCGCTCGGCGCCGACCGGCGGGAGGTGCTTGCATCCATTCTAAGTCGAGCCGCGCTGCTGGCGGCGATTGGAATCGGGATTGGCATTGTGGGAGCCCTGGCCCTAACCCGATTGCTGGCGAGCGTGCTCTACGGCACGAAGCCTTACGATCCATTAACCTATGCGGCCGTTGCGCTGCTGCTGGCAGGAGTGGCTATGGTAGCAAGTTACGTTCCTGCGCGTCGAGCCACGAAAGTGGATCCGATGGTGGCGCTGAGGTACGAGTGATGAAACATGAATTATGAACACGGGCGTCAGTCTTATTCTTTCGCAATTTATACTTCCGATTGATTTACGGGGACAGATGAACACACTTCTACAGGACCTTCGTTACGGCTTGCGCATGCTGGCCAAGAATCCCGGCTTCACCCTGGTGGCGGTGATGACCCTTGCCTTGGGTATCGGGGCCAACACAACCATCTTTAGTGTGATCAACGCGACCCTCCTAAAGCCCCTCCCTTATCCTGATCCTGACAGACTGGTGCTGGTCTGGAAGACCTTTGGTAAGGGACCCGATAACTGGAGCATAGTGTCTGGTCCCAACTACTGGGATTGGCAGCGGCAGAACCACGTATTTGAGAATATGGCGATTTTTGACGCTTCCGGAAGAGGCTACAATCTTTCCCCGGGCGGCGCAGGCAAAGAGGCGGAGCAGGTGTCCGGAGTGCGTGTGTCTGCGACGTTCTTTTCCGTGCTCGGCGTGACGCCGTGGCTCGGCCGCAACTTCCTGGTGGAAGAAGAGACCCTCGGTAAAGACCATGAAGTCATCTTGAGCTATGAACTCTGGAAGCGCCGCTATGAGGGCAACCCGGCGCTGGTAGGAAAGGCCATCAAGGTTGATGGCGCAGACTTCACGGTGGTGGGAGTGATGCCCCAGGGTTTCCAGTTTCAGTTCTGGAGCGGCCAGCGGCAACTTTGGGTGCCGGCGGGATATACCGCGGGAGACAAGGAGCGTGGTCCAAGCAGTTTTGTGGCTGTCGCGCGCCTCAAGCGCGGGGTGACGGTGGCCCAGGCGCGGACGGAGATGGAGAACATTCAAAACCGCCTGGCGCAGCAGTACCCTGATCCCGTTGCCGACGGCAGGTCGAGCGCGACGGTGATGCCTATGGGAGACTTCGGCCTGGAGGGGCTCCGGCGAGCGATGCTGGCCCTGCTGGCTGCGGCCGGGTTTGTGCTGCTCATTGCTTGCGTGAACGTCGCCAACCTGACGCTTTCCCGGGGCGCGGCACGTCAGAAGGAGTTCGCCATACGGCGTGCGCTCGGTGCCAAAGGCTCCCGCATCGCTCGACAGCTAATGACTGAAAGCGTGTTGCTCGCGCTGCTGGGTGGAGCATGTGGACTCCTGCTGGAGACCTCGAGCATCGGGTTCCTGCTTCGGATATTGCCGGAAGATCTGACTCACCTTCCCTTCCGGCAACTGAATGGGATCGCGGTAAGCGGCCGCGTTTTCGGCTTTGCCTTGCTGGTTTCCGGTCTGACCGGAGTTCTATTTGGTCTGGCGCCGGCACTTGGCTTTCTTCGTGCCGGCGTAAACGAACCCTTAAAGGAAGGCGGCCGCGGCTCGACCGGCGGTGGACGAAGCCGCTTGCGGCACGCCCTGGTGGCCTGTGAAGTGGCCCTGGCACTGGTGGTGCTTTCGGGCGCCGGCCTGATGGTGGAGAGCATGGTCAGGCTCCTCAGCGTCGCTCCGGGGTTCAATCCGAAGAACGTTCTCGCTTTGGGAATGTCGTTGCCGCAGAGCGATCTCTATTGGAGTCCGCCGGTTGACGGCCGTTTTTGCCAGGCGCTGGATGAACACGTCAGTGCCGTGCCGGGGGTGGTTTCCGTCGGTGCCGTCAGTACCCTTCCGTTTCAAGGTCACGCCAGTAGAAGCTTCTTGATTGAAGGGCGGCCTCCGGATCCGGAGCATGAAATCGGCGCCGCCTACGGTGTGGCCTGTCCGGGTTTCTTCCGCACTATGGGCGTTCCCCTGCTTGCGGGACGGGAGTTCACTCACCAGGACACCGTTGACTCACCCGGAGTGATTGTCATCAACCAAGCCATGGCGCGCTACTATTGGCCCAAAGAGGATCCGATCGGCAGACGCATTGTGCAAAGGTCCAAACCGCTTGTGGTGGTGGGAGTCGTTGGAGACATGCGCATTTGGGGGCTGGACGAGCAGACGCACCCGCAGTTCTTCCGTCCCTACACGCAAGCCGCCTGGCCGTTCATGAACATGGTCGTGCGGACTACTGCGGCTCCTGCCGCTTTCCTGGGTCAGGTAAAGAAGGTCCTGACAGACATCGAACCGGACCGGCCAGTTTCAAATGTGCAGACCATGGAAGACCTGGTGCATGATTCGGTGGGTTCCAGGCGCTTTCCGATGCTGCTCCTGGTCGCGTTTGCTCTGTTGGGACTGGTACTGGCAGCCGTCGGCATCCTCGGCGTAGTAAGTTACTCGGTGGCGCAACGCACCCATGAGATTGGAATTCGCATGGCGCTGGGGGCGCGCACTGGAGATGTACTCGCCCTGATGGTCGCCGGGAATATGAAATGGGTGCTCGCCGGGACGGGACTTGGCATCCTGGGTTCTCTTGGCCTCACCCGCCTCCTGGGAAAGCTGCTCTACGAGGTAAGGCCGGCCGATCCGATGGTGCTGGGCGCAGTCTCCCTGGCGCTCGTCCTGGTGGCACTACTGGCAAGCTATCTCCCCGCCCGTCGCGCTGCTCGGGTAGATCCGATGGTGGCGCTGAGGTGTGAATGACAACTGCCGAACGATGTGTCATGCGTTGTAAGTTATGAGTTATGAGTTGTGAGTTCTAAGTGACCATGGTCGGCTATTCACCATAGTTGAGAAAATAGAACTTAATAATCCGGGGTTCTTTGACACGCCCATGACCACCCTCATTCAGGACTTGCGATACGGCCTGCGAACCTTACTGCACAACCCTGCATTCGCGATCGTATCGGTGCTGACCCTGGCACTCGGCATCGGTGCCAATACGGCAATCTTCAGCGTGGTGAACGCAGTGCTGCTGCGGCCTTTGCCTTATCCCAACGCCCCCCGTCTAGTGTGGATCACCCACGTCATTCCTGATCTCAAGGCGGAGCTGGCGGCCGGGGCGGATTACCTGGACTGGCGCGAACAGAACCACAGCTTCGATAATATGGCGGCATACGACGAGAGCGCCAGTTTCAACCTGGCGGGCCGTGGCAGGCCCGAGCGTCTGGTGGGGGCGTCGGTGACCTCAACCTTCTTCGCCACCCTGGGTGTCAAACCCATCCTGGGCCGCCCTTTCACGGTGGAAGAAGACCTGCCCGGTGGGGGCAACGTGGCGATCATCACGAACGGCTTCTGGAAGCGGCGCCTGAACTCGGATCCACATGTAATCGGCCAGACGCTGAGTCTCAATGACCAGACCTATACCATCGTCGGCGTAATGCCACCGGCCTTTCGCTTCCCGGGAAACTCCGCGGCGGAGCTACTGACCCCCTTGGCGTTGAACGTAGCGCATGAGCGCTTGCGCATGCAGATGAGAATCGTGCGGATCGTAGGACTGCTCAAACCTACCGTGACGGCGGCCCAGGCCCGGCAGGATCTCGATCTCATCAGTCAGCGTAGTCAACCGCAGTCTCCTCCTGCCACAGGGGCTCTGCCGCAGAGGTTGCCGGAGCGGCGACCCGCCGGTTTACCTCTGCCGCCAGCCGGATCGGGCGGGATGCAAATGGCCTTCCGGGCGGGAGGCCCGGGAAGCCCAGGCGCGCCAAGTGGTACGAGTGGCGTGCCTCCTCCCGGAGCAGCGCCTTTCGGGAAGATACCCCGACTTGAGCTCAAGATCATCCCACTGCAACAGCAACTCGTGGGCACAGTGCGAGTGGCGCTGCTCGTTCTGCTGGGCGCGGTGGGACTGGTGCTCCTGATTGCCTGTGCCAATGTTGCCAACTTGATGGTGACACGCGCCTCCCTGCGATCGAGGGAGATCGGGGTCCGGGTCGCGTTGGGCGCTGGGCGGTGGCGTCTGGGACGGCAGTTGCTCACTGAGAGCGTGTTGCTTTCCACCCTGGGGGGCGTACTGGGGTTGATCCTCGCCACGTGGGGAGTCCGCACGATTGTGGCTGTGACACCTCCGAGTATTGCCGGCGACATTTTCCGGTTGGTGAACGTGAAAATCGACGCCTGGGTGCTAGGGTTTACGCTGCTGGTGGCGGTGCTGACAGGAATCCTTTTCGGTTTGGCGCCCGCTGCGGCGGCCTTGAAGCCTGATCTCTGCAACGCTCTGAAGGAAGGCTCCGGCTCGAGTCCTGCGGCTGCCGGCAACCGTCTCCGAGGCGCCTTTGTAGTGCTTCAGTGCGGGTTGGCTCTGGTCCTCTTGACGAGCGCCGGGCTGTTGCTGAAGAGCTTCTATCGCCTCCTCCAGGTTGATCCGGGGTTCAGGGCCGAGAAGGTGCTGACCCTGGCCATCCGGTTGCCCGAGACCAGGTATCCCTGGCTGTCCCCACAGACAGGGGCCTTTTTCAAAAGGCTGCTGGAGCGGGTCGAGACGCTGCCTTCGGTCAGCAGCGCGGGCCTGACCGATTCGCTTCCACTCACGCACTATTCCATGCTGATGAGGGGCATCAACATCGAAGGCGGGCCACCACAGCCTCCTAATGCGGATCCCGTAACAGCATTCATGGCTGTCAGTCGGGACTATTTCCACACCATGGGCATCGCCCTGCTCAAGGGGCGGGAGTTCAGCGAAGCCGACGTGGCCGGCGGCAGTGGCGATTCTCCGAACGTGTTGATGGTTAACGAAACCATGGCCCGCCATTACTGGCCCGGAGAGGACCCCGTGGGCCGGCGTCTCAGCATGGTGGTTCCCGGCCATGGTCAGGGACAGGCTACGGTGGTGGGCGTGGTTGCGGACGTTCGTCACGAAGGGCTGGAGGCAGAGGTTCAGCCGGAGATCTACCGGCCTTATCTGCGAAGTCCGATGAACATCATGGCACTGGCTGTGCGCACGTCGGCTGATCCCACCCAGGTGGTCAACGCCATCCGCCAGGCGGTCTGGGCGCTAGACAGTGAGCAACCCGTCTACGATGTCAGCACTATGGAGGAGCGCCTGTCGGAATCTGTGGCTCCCCGGCGCTTTAACTTGCTGTTGCTAGGGATCTTCGCCGTTTTGGCCCTGGGGCTCGCGGCCGTGGGAATTTACGGTGTGATGTCCTATGCCGTGACGGCGCGCACCCATGAAATCGGCGTGCGAATGGCTCTGGGAGCCAGCGGTTCCGCCGTCCTGAAGCTGGTGGTGGGAGGCGCGGTGAAGCTGGCTTTCCTGGGCGTGGTAGTTGGAATTTTCGCGGCCCTAGCGGTAACTCGCTTAATTTCGAGCCTGCTTTACCAGACCCGTGCCACAGACATTGGCACCTTCACTTCGGTGTCACTTCTCCTGCTGGCAGTGGCATTCCTTGCCGCCTACATCCCGGCGCGGCGGGCAACAAAGGTAGATCCGATGGTGGCGCTGAGATACGAATAGTAAATAAGTAATTATGAGTTAGTCCTTATTGAATACTTATTCTAATAATTCTTAGTGCTTTGTGATATCTAATGTCAATTTAGAAGGATAGTTTCACGGTGGTCAGATGAGAACACTCCTCCAGGATCTTCGGTACGGTTGGCGCATACTGGCAAAGAATCACAGCTTCACGCTGGTGGCAGTGCTGACGCTGGGGCTCGGTATCGGTGCCAACACGGCCATCTTCAGCGTGGTGGAGGCAGTCGTTCTGCGACCTTTACCATACCAGGATCCCGACCGTCTCGTCCTGGTGAAGGAGCAGATCTCATTGGCCGGCCCAGAGCCGATTCCGGTGTGCGCCCCGGATGTCGTCCAGATCCAGCAAGAGAACCTAGTGTTTGAGTCTGCGCCGGCCTTCCAGGGCCTTCAGTTTGACTTTGCGGCGGCGAGCGAACCTGAGCGCGTCCGAGCGAATCGTGTCAGCGCCGGTCTGTTTTCGCTGCTCGGGATTCAACCCGTCTTGGGGCGCGACTTCACGGCTGATGACGACCAGCCCGGACACAGGGTTGCGGTCTTGAGCTATGGCCTCTGGCAGCGCCGTTTCGGCGCGACCGCCGCCGTGCTCGGCCGAACCGTTACCCTCGACCGTCAGCCGTACACGGTGATTGGTTGTTCTGCCGCGTGCTTTTGTATTCCCGCTGCCAGGCATGCAACAAGGAGAGGCGGCGGACCTCTTCATCCCCATGGCCTTCACGCCCGACGAGTTGAGTGATGTGGGGGATAATTTCAATTTCAGCGTGCTGGCACGGCTGAAGGCTGGCGTTGGCCTGTCGAGGGCGAATGCCGACCTCGAAAGCATCGCTCGCCGCATTCAGGAGACGTATCCACCGCAGGTCCGTAACCAAGTCAAGCTCGGAGCACTTGCCTTGCCCCTTAGCGAACAGGTTGTGGGTAAAGCCGGAACCCTGCTACTGCTGTTGCTCGGGGCCGTCGGTTTCGTGCTGCTGATCGCCTGCGCCAACGTCGCTAACCTCCTTCTCGCTCGCGCCGCCGTCCGGCAGAAGGAAATTGCCGTCCGCGTGGCCATGGGCGCGGGAAAGGTTCGGCTGCTTCGTCAGTTTGTAGTGGAAAGCATGCTGCTAGCCGGACTGGGCGCGGTTCTGGGCATCACTTTGGCTTATTGGACGACCCAGGCCCTGGTCGAAATGATGCCGGCGAACATTCCCCGCGCTCGCGCCATTGAGCTCGATCTGCCGGTGCTCGCGTTTACACTTTTGCTGGCGGTCCTCACAGGTCTGATTTTCGGCGCGGTGCCTGCGCTCGTGACATCGCAGACCGAT
Source organism: uncultured Acidobacteriota bacterium (assembly GCA_963803295.1). GTDB lineage: Bacteria > Acidobacteriota > Terriglobia > UBA7540 > UBA7540 > CAWDMC01. Next base: position 140,411 of record CAWDMC010000003.1, read on the forward strand.
CTGATCCATACGCTTAAGGAAGGCGGGCGAAGCGGGACGCAGGGTTTGCAGCATCATCGTTTGCGCGCGGCGCTCGTGGTCGGAGAAGTATCCTTGTCGCTGGTGCTCCTGGCGGGCGCCGGGCTTCTGGTGCGCAGCTTCCTGCGTGTGCACGAGACTGATCCCGGCTTCCGGCCTGAGCACGTCCTGACGGCATCTTTGAGCCTGCCCTCTGCTCAATACAAACAGGACCAGCAAGTTCGGAGTTTCTACCGCGAATTGATCCAGCGTCTGCAAGGGCTGCCGGGTGCGACGATGGCGGGTGCCTCCACCGATCTGCCACTCGAAGGCGGCTGGACGCATCTATTTGCTCCCGAAGGCTACCAGCCTCCACCGTACGCGGGCGTCAACCTCTGCTACCATTCGGTGATCCTCGGAGACTATCTCCAGACGATGGGCGTGCCGCTCGTGCGCGGCCGGTACTTCACGGCGCAGGACCAGCGCGGCTCTCTACCGGTGCTGCTGGTCAGCGAGTCTCTGGCTAGGCGATACTGGCCCGGGCAAGATCCCATCGGAAAGCGTCTGAAGTGGGGTTCGCCGGCATCCGCCGATCCGTGGCTCACGGTTGTGGGCGTAGTGGGTAATGTGAAGCAGGGCCCTCTGGACGCCGACACTATTCCTCACACGTACGAGCCCTACTCACAGCGCGAGGTACCGTCGGCCTCTCTTAGCGTGGCCGTGCGGACGACCGGTGACCCTGCCAGCCTTGCTTCCGCACTGCGTGCTGCTGTTTGGGGGCTCGACCGCCAGCTCGGTGTGGCCCGGGTGCGAACGATGAATCAGGTCGTCAGCGAATCGATTTCACCCCGCCGCTTTAACCTCTTTCTGCTTGCGGCCTTTTCGATCCTGGCGCTGATTCTTGCCACCATCGGCATTTACGGCGTAATAGCCCATGCGGTTGTCGGGCGTACCCACGAGATCGGAGTCCGCATGGCGCTGGGCGCGCAGCGTGGCGACGTGATGGTCATGGTGGTAGGGCAGGGAGCGCTGCTCGTAGGCGTAGGCATCATCATCGGCCTGGCCGGGGCGCTGGTCATGACGCGCTTCCTGGCCAACTTTCTCTACGGCGTCCGGGCAACGGACCCAGCGACTTTTGCTGTAGTGGTGGCGGTTCTAGCCGGGGTGTCACTTCTCGCCAGCTATCTCCCCGCCCGTCGCGCAGCTCGGGTAGATCCGATGGCGGCGCTGAGGTACGAATGATTAGTGCTTAACCCGGAGTGGCTTGAATCATATAGGAATTGCTTTCGCCGAAATCTCGTTTCGTAACGGTTACTGAAATCCGGCTTTGTAATGAAAACGCGTTCCTGGCTTGGCAAAAGATCAGGGAAGCAGTTCAAATGCAGGTACATGTTTGGGACGCACGCGGCGGAAATCGCGCCGATCGGTGGTGACCAGCGCTTTCAGCTTCAGCCTCTCGGCCACTGCGACGAGGGAAGCATCAACAAGACCCAGAAAGTCGTATGTTCCGAGTAACTCCGCGCAACGGGCGAGGTCAGCTTGGCTAAGGTTTTCGATGACAATCTCTCCGGCGGCAAGCGATTCGGCAAACTCCTTTTCGATGTGCGGGCCGAGACGACTTCGGATCAGGTAAGCTCCTTCGGCTATCACGGTGGCGGGTGTCACCAATGTCTGACGTTCCAAGGTGAGGAAGTTGCTCATGCGGCGGTGCCAGGCGTCATCCGCATCTGCCAGCGCGTACAGAGCGCCCGTGTCGAGCAGAAGGGGCATCAGCGCCGCCCCCGCCTCTGGCGGTTGCCTCCGTGGGGGCTAAGATCGCTCCAGAGTAGTTCCTCGTGACGAGCAGAGATGTCCTTCCGGCCGCTGTGACCACGGCCGAAAAAGCGCAGGGTCAAGGATCGCTCGCTCCGCTTTTCGGCAAGATAGCGATCAAGCGATTCGCGTACGAGCGCAGAAACAGGAACACCCTGGCGTCGTGCCATCGCATGAAGTTCGTGGTCTGCCGCTTCGTCGATAAATAGTGTGGTTCGCTTCATATGACGTATTCTAACATACATACGTGCCCAGCCGGGCCGCTTCGCGATAGCGCTGGGTTCTTCGTGGGAGGAAAACCCACGCTGGGAAGAGCGCTGGCTTTGGCTAGCTGCCCTCTTTAAGGATGACATCTCAAGGGCTCTTTAGGAGAACTCTCAAATGGCTGAGAACGGTCAAGCTTTGATCAAACTGGAAGGTGTAACCAAAGTTTTCTTTACGGACGAGGTGGAAACCCACGCTCTCTCGGGCATTCACCTGGAAATCAAGAAGGGTGAATACGTGTCGATTGCCGGTCCCTCGGGTTGCGGCAAATCGACCTTGCTCTCGATCCTGGGATTGCTCGACTCGCCCACCGAAGGCAAGTATTGGCTGAACGCTAACGAAGTGGAGAATCTCAACCTGGGCGAGCGGGCTCGCATCCGCAACCGCGAGGTGGGATTCATCTTCCAAAGTTTCAATCTCATTGGCGATCTCAACGTCTATGAGAACGTGGAGCTGCCGTTGACCTATCGGGGCATGAGGGCGGCGGAGCGCAAACAGCGGGCGACGGATTCACTCGAGCGGGTGGGCATGGCACACCGGATGCGACACTATCCTTCGCAGCTTTCCGGAGGTCAGCAACAGCGCGTGGCTGTGGCCCGAGCCCTGGTGGGAGAGCCATCAGTGCTGCTGGCGGACGAACCTACGGGCAACCTCGATTCCAAGAACGGCGACGCCGTAATGGGACTGTTGCGGGAATTGCACCGCAGCGGGGCTACCATCGTGATGGTCACTCACGATCCGCGTTTTGCCAGCTACGCCGAGCGCACCGTGAATCTGTTCGACGGCCGGGTGGTGGATGAGAGCGAGCCGCTGGTGGCGGATCAGGCTGAGCTTCCAAGCTAGCGCCAGGGGAGGGACCATGACGAGGATTGAGCGCTATCGGCAGCCCGTGAAGGGGGCAATGGACTTTTCCGATCTGGAGCAGAGAATCGCAGAGGGCTGGGAGCCAATAGCGATCGAGTGGCAGCGCCAGGTGGAGGGCGAAGGGTCCCAGACGGCAGGATTCGTTCAGGAAGTACCCTTCGGGCTGCAGGTAGCGAAAGACTGCATGCATCTGGAGGAGAATGCTGAGGAGAGCCGGGCGCTCACGCTGATGACCGACCTTATTGTGGACGACCGGTCGCTCTCCGAGGTCGCCGACAGCCTAAACCAACTTGGCTTTCGGAATCGGCAGGGGCTTAAGTGGTCTCCCGTATCGGTGTTCAACCTGTTGCCCCGGCTGATCGAAGCCGGCCCGCGGATCTTCTCCAGTGAGCAGTGGGAGGAGCGTCGGCAGCGGCTTTCGCGGTCGCGAGCAGGGCGGCCTTGAGGGGTTCGGGTTCCGGAGCAGGCCGGTTTATATCGAACTGTTCGTGGATGGCGGCCTTTGGCGGAGTTCCCGAGGTGCGCTGACCGGTTGAAGCTTGAAGACTGATAGATGAGGGACAAGGGGGGACAAGCGGATGCTACCTCTGGCTACTGATCTAACGCCTACGCATCTTGGGTCAAGGGATTGAGGAGTCGGAGCCCAGCGAACCGGGCAAAGTCCCGATCAGCGGTCGCCAGAATGGCGCCATGCTCGATCGCCAAGGCTGCTAAGTGGGCATCCGTGACCAGCGGTCCAGCCGCTTGTCCCTCAACCAGAAGACGGCGCAGGATTTCCCAGTGCCTTTCGCCGGGACCGAGAACGGCGACCGAAGTCCGGTCGGTCCATCCGGCTACGATAATAGCTACTGCCTCCGCAATGGAAAACGGGTTCAAAAGAATGCGCGGGCTCGTACTAATACGCAGAAAGGCGAGGAGGGTATTCCAGGAGAGCGCGAGAGGTTCGAGGCCCGAGAGACTGGCCTCAACCACCGACGTGCTGGTTCGTGATGAGGAGAACTGGAATCGGACGCATAGAGGAGGATGTTGACGTCGACGAGGATCACCGGCGAAAAGGCCCTTCGATTTGATCGAGAAGTTCCTCTACGTTGTCGTAACTCAAGCCTGGTCGCAAGGCTAGGGGTTTTGCGCTGACCACAAAAGGTTGAATAGGGCGGGCTTCGGATCGAACGTTTAGCCCGATGCGGAGGTAATCGTTGACAACCTGCTTGAACGGCTTGTCCAAACGTCGAGCTTCAGCGCGCAACTTGGCGCTGACATCGTCATCGAGTGTCAGTGTAGTTCTCACGTCTTGATGCTATGACTCAAGCATCAAGATGTCAAATGGTTCCAACCAAGTATGGCTCCAGGACCTCGCCAACCCGTATCTCCAGGCACAAAACGCGGGGCTTGGAATAGTTATCTACCTGTTTGTGATACCGTAATCTTCAAGCTTGATGGTGGGACTCTCTTATTAAGGCATGCCAAGCCAGGGGACTTTGGCCGCTGAGTCGATGAAGGAACAAACGTCGACAGCGCGCAATCGGGGTGGAGATGATTCGGCTCAACAATATTGAAAAATCATATCCTGTAGGCGCAGGGCGGTACTATGTCCTGCGGCGCATCACGCTCGAAATCAAGGAAGGCGAATTTCTCACGATTATGGGACCCTCGGGAGCGGGGAAGTCCACTTTGCTCAGCATTCTAGGAATGCTCGATGCCAACTGGACGGGCGAGTTCTATTTCTTCGATCATGCTGTGCACAAAATGAATCCCAGGAAGCGCGCCGATCTGAACAAGCAGTACATCGGCTTCGTTTTTCAGCAGTACCACCTGCTCGACAACCTGACCGTAGCCGAGAACCTCGACATTCCGCTTTCCTATCGGAATGTCAAGGGTTCGCAGCGGCAAGCCATGGTCGGCGACACCTTGGATCGCTTCCACATTGTGGGCAAGAAGGACCTGTATCCGAGCCAGCTTTCGGGCGGTCAGCAGCAATTGGTGGCGGTGGCACGCGCCGTGATCGCGAACCCCAAGCTGATCCTGGCTGACGAGCCCACCGGCAACCTGCATTCAAGCCAAGGCAAGGAGATCATGGAGCTGTTCAAGAAACTCAACGAAGAGGGCACGACCATTGTCCAGGTGACCCACTCCGAAACCAACGCCGCCTACGGCAACCGGATTATCAACCTGGCGGACGGATGGATCGAGAAGAGTTGAATCGTGGCAGGTTGTTCCAATCGATCGTTGGTCGAAAAGCTGGGCATCAAGGAAGGCTTTCGGGTAGCTTTTGTGGAGCCACCCGAGGACTACCAGATCACGCTGGGCAGTCTTCCTCCGGACGTCGTCGAGGTGCGGCCGTCTGAAGTAGGTTTGAATTTCGTCCAGTGCTTCGTGCGCCGCCTCTTCGATCTGGAGAAGTTTCTGCCGAAACTGAAAAAGAATCTGCGGTTTGATGGCATGCTCTGGATCTCGTGGCCTAAGGGTTCCTCGGGCGTAGCGACCGACGTGAACGAAAACGCAGTCCGCGAGGTCGCGCTGAAGAACGGCCTGGTCGACGTCAAGGTCTGTGCTGTCGACGAGACGTGGTCCGGCCTGAAGCTGGTATATCGGGTGAAGGACATAGGTCCGGCGTCAGGAAAGAAGTCGAACGTCGAAGGGTGAGATGCGGAGCTTGTCTCACCGATGTGCGAGACGCAGAGAATCGAGAATTGATTCCTTCCTCCGTGTCTCAGCGGGAAGACATCGTGTTTCAAGAGTGACTCCGGTTCGCAGCCTTCGGGTTCAACTGCTCTTATGAGAACCGAAACACCACCTCGGCTTTTGATTGCCGACGATCAGCTTGACGTGCTCGAATCGCTGCGCCTGCTGCTGAAAGGCGAGGGCTATCAGACGGAGACGTCGACTTCGCCGGCGGGCGTCGTGGCCGCCCTGGAGTCTACCGATTTTGACTGCCTGCTGATCGATCTGAATTACGCCCGTGACACGACTTCGGGGCAGGAGGGACTCGATCTGCTCGATCGCATCCAGGCGCTGGACAATACTCTGCCCGTGGTGGTGATGACGGCTTGGAGCAGCGTGGATCTGGCGGTCGAAGCGATGCGTCGCGGCGCTCGGGATTTCGTGCAAAAGCCGTGGGAAAATGAGCGCCTACTCACCATTCTGCGGTCTCAGATCGAGCTGAATCGGGCGTTGCGCCGCGGGCAGCGCCTGGAGGCCGAGAATCGCCTGCTGCGCGTCCAGGGGCCCAAGTTGATTGCGGAATCGCGGGCCATGCAGCCTGTCCGCGAGATGATCGCGCGCATCGGACCCTCGGATGCGAACGTGCTTATTACCGGCGAGCACGGCACGGGCAAAGAAGTGGTAGCGCGGACGCTCCATGCGCTCTCTGCCCGCTCATCCAAGCCGATGGTTACGGTTAACGCGGGGGGCCTTTCCGAAGGCGTCTTCGAAAGCGAACTGTTCGGCCATGTGCGTGGCGCCTTTACCGACGCCAAAAGCGATCGCGTGGGCCGGTTCGAGCTGGCGGACGGTGGCACGCTATTCCTCGACGAAATTGCCAATGTTCCGCCCAACCTGCAGTCGAAGCTGCTCCGCGTACTCCAGACAGGCGAAATGGAGCGCGTCGGATCGTCACGTACCCGGCGAATGGACGTACGCATCGTCTCCGCCACCAACGCCGATCTCCAGCAGGAGGTGTCGGCGGGCCGCTTCCGCGAGGACCTCCTATTCCGCTTGAATACGGTGGAGATCCAGGTGCCCAAATTGCGCGATCGCCGCGAGGATATCCCGCTGTTGGCGATGCATTTTCTTCCCACTTACGCGGAGCGCTACAGGAAGCCTGTTAGCGGATTCGACTCCCAGGCCATGCAGGCGCTGCTGGCTCATTCCTGGCCGGGCAACGTGCGTGAGCTCGATCACGTGGTGGAGCGGGCCGTGCTGATGTCACAGAGTACGGCCGTGACCGCTGCCGACCTGGGCTTGCGGCCCGGCCGCGAGGTCGCCGGGCGACTGGAGGATATGAGCCTGGAAGAGGTGGAGTCCTTTCTGATCCAGAAGGCATTGGCCCGGTTCGCTAATAATGTCAGTCGCGCTGCCGAAGCGCTCGGCCTAAGCCGCAGCGCGCTCTATCGCCGCATGGAACGGTACGGTTTGTACAAAGAGGGAAGAACGACTAAAGGATGAAGGTTAAAGGGTAAAGGAATGATGCTTCACAATCCATCCTTTACCCTTCAACCTTCAGACTTTACCCTTTGTCCTGGGCCTTATCCTTTAACTGTGCCTCCGCATCCCAACTCGCGTCCCCCCCAGCGCAGATTAAGCTTTGAAGGCCGAGTGCTGCTGATGGCCATACTGGCCGCCTTGCCCGCCATGGGCATCGCGACCATTCTCCTTTTCACGGGAAGCTTTTCTGCTCGAACCCAGTGGACCCTCGCTCTACTGATGGCAGGATTCTGGGCTGCATGCATGCTGAGCCTGCGGGAGCGCATCGTCCGTCCGCTGCAGACGCTGTCGAACCTGCTCGCCGCTCTGAGCGAGGGCGATTACTCGATTCGCGCCCGCGGAGCGCGGCCCGGCGAGGCGATGGGCGAGGTTATGATAGAGGTTAACGCCCTTGGCGCGACGCTCAAGGAGCAGCGGCTGAGCGCACTGGAGGCCACGGCGCTGTTGCGCAAGGTCATGGACGAAATTGACGTAGCCGTATTCGCGTTCAATGGCCGGCAGCGGTTGCAATTGGTGAATCGGGCGGGTGAGCGGTTGCTGGCGCAACCCGCCGAGCGTATCACCGGATCGAGTGCAACGAGTTTGGGGCTGGCGGAGTGCCTGGAGGGCGATTGGTCGCGCGTTCTAAACACGAGCTTCCCGGGGCAATCGCGCGCTGCGGCTCGCTGGGGTATGCAGCGAAGTACCTTCCGCGAGCGTGGCCTCCCGCACCAGTTGGTGGTGATTACAGATGTCAGCCGAGCCCTGCGGGAAGAGGAGTTGCAGGCCTGGCAGCGACTGGTGCGCGTTCTCGGGCATGAGATGAACAATTCGCTGGCGCCGATCAAGTCAGTGGCCGGGAGTCTCGAAACTCTGCTGGTCCGCCAGCCTCGCGCCGACGATTGGGAAGAAGATATGCGCCGGGGTTTGCGGCTGATCGCCTCGCGCTCGGAAGCCTTGAGCCGGTTCATGGGCGCGTATGCTCAATTGGCCCGTCTGCCTCGTCCCAAATTTGGCGTTGTTGACGTGAACTCCTGGGTGCGGCGGGTGGCGGGCCTGGAGACGCGAATGTCGGTGCTGATCGTGCCGGGCCCTGAGGTGACGGTGCGCGCCGACGGGGATCAGCTCGATCAGCTCCTGATCAACCTGCTGCGTAACGGCGTGGACGCGGCCCGTGAGACTGGCGGGGAAGTCAAGATGGGCTGGCTGGTGAAAGACTCGCACCTGGAGGTCTGGATCGAAGACGAAGGACCGGGGCTTTCCAATACCTCGAATTTGTTCGTGCCTTTCTTCACTACCAAGCCTGGTGGCTCGGGCATAGGACTGGTGCTAAGCCGACAGATCGCGGAAGCCCACGGCGGCGCTCTCACCCTGGAAAATCGGAAGTCCGGCAAAGGCTGTGAAGCCCACCTGACGCTACCCATCACATGAATAAACGACGCCTGTAATCTTGCTCGTAATCGATGGTGCCGAACAAGTCGAGAATCTGCATCTGCTTTCGACGCCGGATGTACTCATCCAAAGCGGCGGTCACGGCCTCTTTCTTTGTGATGGCCTACCTTGCGAGCCTCCTCGATCAGACGATCGTCAATGGCAAGATTCGTCGGCGTCATGCTCCTCCTTCATGTGTGTCATACCACACATCACTGTGTGTAGAAAGCTACACTCACTTGTCCAATCTCAACTTGCACGATAGTTCGCGCGTGACCGAAATGGTCTGGTTCTCCGGGGTCTCAGCCTTCTTATGCGAGAGATCCTACGCCACTACGAGTTCGCCGCCACGGGCTCTTTTCGAGTTCCATTGCGGCCTCAAGCGCCCGGATTGCAGTTTCGATCTGACTGTCGTCGGGTTCACGGGTAGTGACGCGCTGCAGCCACAAACCGGGCTGGGCGGCCCACCGCCAGAGCGGGCCTTGCGACTTGGCGGCAAAGCGGATGAACTCGTAGGAGAGTCCGGCGACCACAGGCAGCAGCAGGATCCGGCCGATCAGACGCCAAGCGAAGCTCTGAAAGGGCAGCAGCATGTAAAAGAGCATGGCAATGACCATCACTACCAGCAGAAAACTGGTTCCACAGCGGGGATGGAAGCGAGTGCTCGACCGCGCTAAGTCGATGGTGACCGGTCCTCCTGCCGACTTCTCAAAAGCCCAGACTACTTTATGTTCCGCGCCGTGATACTCGAAGAGCCGCTTCATGTCTCTTAACTGCGCCAGTGCCGCAAGGAACCCGAGGAAGAGCGCGATACGGATAGAGCCATCCACGAGGTTGAAGAGCAGAAAGTTCCCAAAGGTGGGATAGTGGTTCTTCAGCAGGGTAGCCAGGTACAGGGGCAAGAATTTGTAAAACAAGATGAAGAAGGCCAATGAGAGGAGCAGATTCAAGGTGAGCAGCCAGCCGCCCAGCTCCTTTTTCTCGGCAGCTTTCTCCGGCTTCGGTTTTGCCTCGGGATCTTCGAGTGCCTGTTCAGCTGAGTACCGTAAGGCCCGGATGCCCAAAACCATAGCTTGGCCGAGCACCCCCAGACCGCGCAGCAAGGGGTACTTCAGCCAAGGATGGCGCTCCGACGGGCGCTCGAGGGCATTCTTTCTGATAACCATGCCCCCGTCCTGACGACGAACGGCCACCGCATAGGAGTGTGGCGAGCGCATCATAACGCCCTCGATCACTGCCTGGCCACCGATCAGGATCTCCTCGGCTCCCTGCACGAGCGGAAGCGCGGCTGCTCGTGCCAAGCGCCGACATATTCCCGCCAGTCCCGCTGTCTTTTCCTGGAAGCTGCTCATTCTGATCGATACTCCTGTGCCGAACCTGGATCCACACCCCTGCCGATTGCGATCCCCGCCCGATTGCCCGATTGGATGCCGGCTTCCCCTTGCCTTTGATGATGCGGGAGGCTGACGTCAGTTTCAGGATATCATTTAACTGGTAATTTAGAACCTTGAGGAATCATGGGGGTTTCATGGAGGTTCCGTTGATTTTGCCGGGGCTTCATTATGCGTTATACTTTCGATCGAGCGGATTTCCATCGGCGTTTGCGGGGTGACCAAACTATGGCTGAGCAGCAGCAATTACGCCTGGGCGATCTGGTTGATGACTACTGCGTCCGCTGCCGGCTGCTCCTGAACCACGCCATTGCCAGTATGGTGGAGGGGCAGGTGGTGAAGGTGATCTGCCAGACTTGCTTTACCGAGCACGCCTTTCGCCACGGCGAAGGCGGGAAGAAGAAGATCCCACCCCGAACCACGCTGTTCGACCAGGTGCTGGCCAATGCGGCTCCGGAGCCAACACAGTTGGTCGAGGAGGCTGCGCCGGCCCCTGCCAAGCGCAAGGGTCCGGTCGCCCGCTATATCTCCCGCCACAACAACACTAAGGTCCCCAGAAAAGCTCCGAGCCGGTAGAGTAGTCCACTTTCTCCAGATCCCATGCTATGACCTCTGGTGTGTGCCACGTGCGCCTTTCCCGTCTAATCTCCCTCAATCGTTACCTTCCCGGGTCTCAGGTGATACCAAACCCCGCGCCATTCGATTCGCCGCGTGAGACCTGCGGTTATAAAGTTGTAGAGCATCACCCACGGCACCAAAGGAGCGAGTATCCAGTAGCACCACCCGTGACGGCGAAGGACCTCCTTTGCTTCGGGGAATCGCTCGCGCGCCACCAGCAGCCTGATGCGCGCCTTGGACTGGCCCAGGGCGAGGATGGCAACGAGCGCCGCCGCGATCGCTGACCGTTCTCGCGTCGAAACGAGAGGCGCCATGATCAGCATCAGTCCGACCGCGAAGGTAGCGCAGTAGAGCAGGTGCGCCGCGATTCCCAGCCACCAGAACTTAGCCGCATACACGCGCGTGAGAATGATCTGCCGGTTTGACCAGCGCAAAAATGCGCACGCACCCGACTCCTCGCGGCTCGCCAAAAGACAGCGGGGTTCAAAGCGGATCCAGCCCCGCACACTCCGGACGGCACTCCGCACACCGTAATCATCACTGACCGTGTTTAACCAGTAGCAATCAGCCACCCGCAGCCGCTCGAAGTCCTCTATGCGGATCGCCATTGAGCCGCCCCAAGCGAAGTTGTCGCCGCGCTCGGACAACATGGTGGCGATGGATGTGTCCCAGGCTGCGCGAAGCCACGATCCAAGGGTCTCGCCCGGCAGATACCAGCGGAACCCGCTGCTCACTGTAACCTGCGGGTCCGCCAGGGGTTCCACCACGGACTTTAGCCAGTCGGTCCGGGGACACGCATCGATGTCCGCAAAGACCAGAACCTCGGTGTCGGGTTGGACGGATGGAAGAGCGTTGATCAGGTTTTGGACTTTCTGTCCTCGCTGCCGGGAGCGGGGACCGATCAGGACGCTTATGGGCGGTCCCGGAGTGCCCCTTGGCTGTGCGGCGATCCTTTGAAGCTGGGCATAGGCCGGATCGTCAGCCGAGGCCAATGTGAAGATCACCTGGTATCGGAGATAGTCCTGGTCGAGGAAAGCGAGCGCATTCAGCTCGTAGTCTGTCTCCCATGCCTTCACAGCAATTATCACCACTACAAAGGGCTTGTAGTCGCGTAGTATCCGTTGCCAACTATGTCGCGCGTAGGCGAGGAATTTGTAGCCCTGGCGCAAAGCTACGAGGCTCTGCACCGCGAGGAGCGTACCCAGAAACGGGAAGATCTTTACCAAGAGGGGCATCAGAAGGGAAGTCTAGCACAGGCCTTCTTGCCAATTTTGGCTGGACATTCAGAAACCCTCAAACCATCGCACTTCCTCGCACTTGGCCTGAGCGGTCGGCCCTTCCCTTTGTCGTTTACAGCTTCTTTGCTCATCGCATCTAGGTTGTCGACGCTGCCCGGTTCGGGGTAAGGTTAGATCGGGTCGACTATGAGCGGCCCCGGAATCGGCCTGTATGCCCGTACTCGAGATATCTCTGTTCGCAGCCTGTTTGTCGTGGATCGGTCTCGCGATATTCCATTTGTGGAACACGCGCGGCGCCACCGTGCTGCGGCCTGATTTGCCGCTTGGGGTGGGGCCGAAGCCGCCTCGTGTCTCCATCCTAATACCCGCACGCAATGAGGAAGAAGCGTTGCCGCCCATGCTCGCCTCGCTGCTTTGCCTCGATTATCCGAACTATGAGGTGATCCTGGTGGACGACGATTCCACCGACCGGACCGGCTGTATCGCCGATGAGTGGATGGCGCGCCCCGAGAGTCACGGGCGTCTGCGGGTGATCCACCTTGAGAGCCTGCCGCCGGGGTGGCGCGGCAAAGTCTGGGCGCTCAATATGGCCATGCAGGCCGCCGACGGGGATTGGTTGCTGGCGACGGATGCCGACGTAGTATTTCACCCGGCGATGTTGCGGTTGGCTATGGCAGAGGCTCTCGCGAGAGAGGTGCAACTGTTGTCGGCGGCGCCCGAATTTGAGTACGGGTTCTTCTGGGAGAAAGTGGTCCTGCCCGCCTTTTCGTTTCTGATTGCCACGCTGTTTCCCTTGCGGCTTGTGAACCGTCCAGATTTTCCGCGGGCCATTGCCGCCGGAGCTTTCATTCTGATGCGCCGGCTGGATTTTGTGGATCTAGGAGGCTACGAGCGGCTGCGCTCCGCCCTGGTCGAGGATCTGCGCACAGCGGAATTGTTCAAGAAGAACGGCCGCCGCACCTATCTTGTCCTCAGCCGTGGCCTGTTCCTGACCCGCATGTACAGGAACACCCGCGAGTTGTGGGAGGGTATGAGCCGCAGCGCTTTTGAGGGAGTGGGATTCTCGATTGCGCTCGCCGCTGCTGGTATCGTCGCGGGAAACTTGCTGACGGTTTTGCCATGGCTGGTGGTTCTGGCACGGCCCCTGCTTGACCTTGGTTCCGGCCGGCATTGTTGGGCGGATCCTGCGTTCGTGCTAGCCGCCGTTTCCTGTGGACTCTCGTTGCTGATCTACGCGCAGATTCTGGGCTTCTACCGGGTGTCGCGGGTCTATTTCCTGACCCTGCCCTTGGCATGCCTGTTCTACACGGGTGCGACCGTGAACTCGATGCTCAGGGGCCTGTGGGGAGACGGCGTGGCCTGGAAAGGACGCCGGTACCGCCCGCCGACATCCTAGCGCCCCGCCATTCCCCGATCACGTCGAATTACTCTTTGTCGCCCGCTTCGGGTCGATCCAGGCCAGCTGAATTATGCGATCATTTCCCGCAAAATCCCGCTGGAATCCCGCCGTATTTCCGCAGCTTTTCCGCAGGCTTTCGAGTTGGTATCGGGCAGCAGCCTGAATCGGTCCACTGATTTCAACTGAACTGAAACAAAACGCAGACCACGGGCCGGTTCTCTGCTACCTCACTCCAGCTCTTCGCATCTCATATGAGACGTCAATAAGTACTTGAGGAAGGTAATATGCCTGTAGTCAGGAGCTGCAGCCAATGCGGTCAGCAAAACCGGATCCCAACCAAATATCTTGCCGGCAGCGCCCTTTGCGGAAGGTGTAAAGCATCCCTGACGCCGATCGCCGAACCTCTCGCGGTTGACGGCGCGCTGTTCAATGAACTCATTCAGACCGTCCCTCTTCCTATGCTCGTCGACTTTTGGGCCGAGTGGTGCGGGCCATGCCGCGCGGCTGCTCCCGAAGTCGCCCGCACCGCTGCCGATATGGCGGGGAAGGCGATAGTCCTAAAGGTGGATACAGAGAAACACCCTGAGCTCGCTGAACGCTTCAACGTCCGGGGTATACCGAACTTCGTCGTACTCTCCGGTGGCCAAATTGTCATGCAGCAGGCCGGTTTGGTAGACCATGGCCAGATGGAGCAATGGCTTCGGTCCGCCGCGACTGTTTCCGCCTGAAAGGCACCTGGGGAGAGCCAGTTAGGACAGTGCCCAGGGGTCGGTCTGCGGGTTCGAATGCCTCTTAAGTCTCGTCCTCGAAATGTGCGTCTTAAGAGGAAGGAACCGCCGTCCAAATCCGGCGGTGAATCGGCAGGAATCAGATGCTGGATGCGGATATCACTCGAACCTAGGCCACTGCGCCAAGGGCCACTTCTCCCGAGCGTCTCCGAAAGAGTCAACTAGCTGCTTTGAGCAGTGTTTGACAAGCAGACGGCCCCGAGTTTTGGTGTTCGTCCAGTACTCGCCGCGAAGCTCTTGGTTCGCTCCTCCGATCAGTCGAAGCTCCGCCGCGCCTTGCTGGCCACCGAGTCCCGCCCGGAATTCCTCGCGCAGCGAATAAACATAGGAAAGGTAAGTAACGTCCGGCTCTTCTTTTACAACGATCTTGGCCACATCCGACAGCCCCTCGCGGTCCTTTGTTAAGCTGTGAATGACGAGGGAGAAAAACGTCTGCCTGATGGCGAAGGCGATGGGAATGGCGACTCCAGGATTGTCGACGCCCCTTCGCCAATCGGATTCCAGATGACCGATCCAAGTGCCGCCGACATTGGGTCTGCTAAACAGCAGACTGAATGGCCACCGCTTCCAGCCCCATTTGGCAAAAAGCAGCCAGAAAACCATGGTCGCACTCACCGCTGTCTCCACCCGCTCGATGGTGTGGAAGCCAATCCGCATGCCGTCGAGGGCCCATACCAGCAGGGCTAGCACCCCAACAGTTATGCCTGCCGTGATCTGCACGAATCGTTCGACATCATCTTTAGACATAGCCAAACCTGAAGTCAATCACTTGCTATGTTCAAACTTCGAATTACGCCACGCTCAATAGCGATGGCGCCTTCCCGGTCGCTTAACACTGCGGTCATGACAACTGAAGGCAGCAAGGATCCGAGTAGCGCCGCCATGAAGCGAGCGCCGACAGGATGGTCGGGAATCGATTTCGGCATCAGGGCGGGGATTGGCGGTGCAAAGAAGTGAGACAAATGACTTATCGCGAGCGATCCTGCGTCGACAAGGTGAAAGCCGTCATGCAGAGGAGCGGCAGCATTCGACAACCGGCGGAGAAGTTCGGCGCTTTCGCTGAGATCGCCGCCGGGAAGTTCGGGCACCTGATCGGGCGGAACCAGGGGAGTGACTGGCAGCCGAAGGGGAGGGGAATACAAGATCAAACCTATGCCGGCGAAACCGGTCGGACGATTCGCCGCGACATGACGAAGAACGGCTCTGACCCACTCCTCAACGTTCATTGCTCGATGTTCGCGAGAACTCATTTTAAGGAATTCCGGCCCACTCGCTGAAATGTTGTATCTCCGCTCGCTCAATCGAAATCTGAATGCTTGGTGGCCTTGACCGTGCCCTCGCTCAGAATGTGGCCTTCGGTTCGGACTGTTCCCTCGAAGGCGCGAGGCTCTCCCGTCGGCCGGAGTCTCCACTGCGCCGACCACGGCTCAGGGAGCATATCCATCTCTGCCAATTCCGGCGGCGGGGTGCCAGTGAAAGCCATCCTCTGAATTGCGAAAGCCTCAGTCGTCAGCTCGATGGAACCATCTTTCAAACAGACGGCTTCGATGACCTCATGTGCGGTCCGATACTCTCCGTAGTAGAAACCTTGCCCAGAGCTACCCTCGGGCAACTTGAATTGCACTCGACCGTGGGCCAAGCCCCTGCCGACCTGTCCGCTGGCAGGAAGAAAGAGATCCCAGTATCCCTTGACTTGAACGTAGCCTGGACTCACGACTGGAAAATCTCTCCATGTTCGCAGATCGACAGCAAAATCCCATCGGCCGGTATAACCGTGAACGGTGTCGGTTCTCGAAAGACCTTCCGTGGTTGCAAGTAAGCGTGAGCTCCAAATCTTGAGCTTCTGTTCGGCGTTTTGCCGGAAGAGGTCCGGATTGGGTTCTCCGGCCGGCGGATCCATTCGGACTACCGTCAAGCCGGCCAGGTCAGAAGGCAATTCGGCGCCATCATACTGGCACACGGCAACGCTATGACGGCCTAGCCTGCCCGCCACCAGCCCAAACTCGAGCATGACGTTTGCGCGCGGAGACTTCACGAGCTTGTCTCGGATCTTGCTGTCATCATCGGCGGTGGCTATGAAGACGGCAGCGCAACACTGACGGAGCATGCGTTCGAGCGCCTCGAAGGTCAGGAAACCTGGCTCGAAAATCTCGGTCCACAAGCGGCCTTCCACTTCGGCTTCGGTTGAGAGTAAGGCGCAGATATGCCGAGCCTTGTCCAGCGCTTCGCTCGATGAGCCAACAAAGATCGAACGCTTCATGAGGATCTCCGGTGTTGAGTAGTGTATCTTAGCGTGCTCTGGCCGGCACAAACACAACTCGTTCCAAAATGGTGCAGCGACTTCAGAACCGGTCCCTGTCCGGACGGTCCTCGTTGCAGTGTGCTACGTGGATCGCTTACGTTCAAGCAAATAAGGCATATCCTCAAGACGGGGAATGCCATCATTCACCGCGAACTGATGCGGATGACCGGAATCCGCGTCCGTGTCCCACAGAGCGGCCGCACCATAAGCTCCGTCAACACGCAAGGCGTAGAAGCTCAGGTCCATCTTGCTCAAGCGCTCAGGCCAGCGCCGGAAGTTATGCTGTACGCGGCGCATCGCCTCCAGGCAAGCCTCGCCAGGAGTCTTGCCCTGCCGCATCATCTCGACAATCGTGTGACCGCCGGCCACGCGGATATTCTCTTCACCTCGA
Source organism: uncultured Acidobacteriota bacterium (assembly GCA_963803295.1). Lineage (GTDB taxonomy): Bacteria > Acidobacteriota > Terriglobia > UBA7540 > UBA7540 > CAWDMC01. The sequence continues at coordinate 157,088 of CAWDMC010000003.1, forward strand.
CCCGTAGATCCGCCGCCGCCCACTTCGCCATCCACGTAACAGCCCGCTCCAATGATGGGCGAATCGCCCAGGCGTCCCACGATCTTCCAGGCGAGACCGCTGGTGGTGGTGGCGCCTGAGATCTCGCCCCTGGCGTTGAGTCCCAGGCAATTGATAGTGCCGGTGGGAGGATGGAGCACCGAGCGCACGGCCAGCTCACGGTCCGCTTCGGGAATGCCCAGCTCGCGGGCGCGCTCGTGGAGCATGGCCGTAAGGTTCGGACCACTGAGTTTCTCCCTCATCACCTTGTCGTAGTCGGGCGAATCGAGGCCTGCGCCCCAGGAGTCGCGTACGCTGCGCGTCTCGCGCCACAGCAGCCACACCTTGCGCGCCTTTTCGGTCAGCAGGTCCACCATGTCGAAGCCCAGATCACGCGCGAACCGGGTTGCTCCTTCGCCCACCAGAAAAATCTCGTCAGTGTGATCCATCACCGCCTTGGCCACAAGCGAGGGCGTCTTGACCCGGCTGATTGCGCCCACCGCACCGCAGCGCATCGTGGGTCCGTGCATGACGCAGGAATCGAGCGTTACCTCGCCTTCCTCGTTGGGCAATCCGCCATAGCCCACCGACATATCTTCAGGATCGATCTCGTTCATATTGACGCCGGCGATGACCGCATCGAGGGTATCGGCGCCATTCGCCAGCTTTTCGTAAGCCACGCGCGTGGCGCCAAAACGATGGCCATTGGCGCTCGAGATCACGATAGGCCGGCGGCGGGTGCTGTCGCCAGACCCCTTCATTGCCGCTTGGGGACCGGCACAAGCAAGCAAGCTGCGGGCCGCACCTAGTCCGGCGGTAAGGCTCACCGTGAATCGCCGACGAGACATTCGAGATATTAGGGACATGGAAAGCTCCTTGTTCCTTGGATGGAGGAGAGATTATATCGCCACTGCTGATATAGCACGCCCCGCTCGAGAGATCGAGAGGTTGAGAAATATGGAGACTTCAGGCACCGGATGTGAGATGATAAACACATCGATATCCGGCAGATACAGCAAGCGCCTCGCACCAAAGCTAAGAGCTCTATCGCGTTTATTATGAATAACATGGACCCTGGACCGGGCATCTTCCGGCCAGTAACTTGCCAAAGAGGATTGCGGATCCATACCCAATGCGCCGGGGCGAAGCTGGAGAAACGTATAATGACCCGGTGCCACGTTTAGGGAGAAAAGGTATTGTTCCAGAAAGTCCTGATCGCGAACCGCGGTGAGATTGCGTTACGGGTAATGCGCACTTGCCGGGAAATGGATATCCGGACGGTAGCGGTCTATTCAGAGGCCGACCGTCGCTCGCCACACGTTGCTTACGCGAACGAGGCGTACCCAATCGGACCGGCACCGTCCGGCGAGAGTTATCTTCGCATTGATCGAGTCCTCGACGTGGCACGCCGCAGCGGGGCCGATGCTATCCACCCAGGGTACGGGTTTCTCTCTGAAAATGCCGAGTTCGCCCGCGCCTGTGAAGCGGCCGGGATCGTTTTTGTGGGACCTCCTGTATCCGCCATTGAACTGATGGGATCAAAAGTCGACGCGCGCCAGGAGGCGATCCGGGCCGGACTGCCGGTGCTGCCGGGCACTCCCGGACACATCGACGATTTCCCAGAGGCAGTGCGGGTTGCAGACGAAATCGGTTACCCGGTAATGGTCAAAGCATCGGCTGGCGGTGGTGGGAAGGGCCTACGTCTGGTTCGGACGGTCGAGGAGTTGGAAGCGGCCTGGCGAATGACACGTTCCGAGGCGATGAACGCCTTTGGGGACGCTGCCATTTACCTGGAGAAGTATATCGAGCGGCCGCGTCACGTGGAGATCCAAGTGCTAGGGGATCACCACGGTCACCTGATTCATCTCGCCGAACGCGAGTGCTCCCTGCAGCGGCGGCATCAAAAGGTACTGGAAGAATGCCCGTCACCGATTGTGGATTCCGATCTGCGCCAGCGCATGGGTGCGACCGCTGTAGAGATTGCGCGCCTGGCTGGTTACGCGAACGCGGGCACAGTGGAATTTCTGGTGGATGGGGAGCGCAAGTTCTACTTCCTCGAAATGAACACGCGCTTGCAGGTGGAGCACGCCGTCACGGAGTGCGTGGTAGGACTTGACCTTGTGCGCGAACAGTTGCGCATCGCGGCGGGCGAACCGCTTGGCTATGGGCAGGGTGACATCCAGCTGCGCGGCTCTGCCATCGAATGCCGTTTGTACGCCGAAGATCCGGACCTTGGCTTCTTTCCCTCGCCTGGACGGATCACCCGGATGCGGTCGCCGTCGGGTCCGGGAGTCCGTGAGGATAGCGGCGTCTCGGAGGGGTTAGTGGTGCCGATCGAGTACGATCCGATGCTTGGCAAACTCATCGTCTGGGCGCCGAATCGGGCTGAGGCCATCGCCCGAACGAGGCGAGCCCTTGACGAATACGACTTTGCCGGCATCAAAACCAACATTCCCCTGTTCCGCCGGATTCTGAACCACCCGGACTTTGTGGCCGGCCGGCTTGATACTGGATTCCTCGCGCGTCTGCTCGACTTGGAGCGGCCGGCTTCCGCTCCTTCAGGCGATACCGGCGAAAAGGTCGCCGCCATTCTGGCTGCTGCGATCGATGCCAGCCGAAATGGGAACGGATCGGGGAAGCCGGGCAAATCGGCGGAAGCGGCTGAGGTCACTAGCAACTGGAAGCGATCCGGCCGTGAGGCATTGCTCAATCGTTGGCCAAGATGAAACTTGAAATCAGATTTCGGCACGGCTTGAAGGCCGTTGACCATCGGCTGGAACTACAATCGACCACGAACGGTTCAAGGACGAGTGGCAAATTTGACTTCCAGCTGGATGGCGGTGCCGTAGCGCAATCGGCAGATTACGCCGAGATCGCGCCCGACGTTTACTCGATCATCGTGGATGGCCTATCGTACCAGGTGCATCTGGAACGTCAGGAACCGAGTTCGGGCCGGGCGCAATCTCCCGTGGCGGTGCGAATTGGTGAACGTAAGTACCAGGTTGAGGTCATCGATCCCCGAAAGCGGCGTAGAGCGGAAACCGAGAGCAACCAGGAAGGCCTGCGGGAGATCCGGGCGCCGATGCCGGGGCGCATCGTGAAGATCTTGGTGGAAGAGGATCAGGAAGTAGCCGCCGGCGAGGGCCTGCTGATTATCGAGGCGATGAAGATGCAGAACGAGATCCGCTCACCAGGCGCGGGTCGCGTAGGTAGACTCTACGTGGATGAGGGGTGCGGCGTGGAGACCGGCGAGCGTCTCGTACGTCTCGTGGGACCCTCATCGCCGCGGTTCAGGACGGCAGGATCCTAATTTGCTGGGTTGGCCCGCCACCACGTGGCACCCGCTATAGGGCAGCTTCTGGTTGCCGAGAACGGATCTCCGCTGCTATCCCATTCCAGCGAATAATAACCGCAATAAACCTGCCGATTTCGCGGATCGCAACGGTCCGGCCGACGTCCACAGTGACGATTATGTCGGCTCCGTTTCCTTGAGTGCCGACGAGCCGGTTTTCCGCAGGGCTACGGCGACCCTCAGGCCCGCATTTTACCCAGCAAAGCCTTGACATGAGGTCACGACTCCATTAGCTTAGACCGTCTGCCGTGCAAGCGCGTGCTCGAACAGAGCGACACGCAGCCGGCGGCGCAGATTGCCGGTGTAGATGAAGGCGATGCTGGTAAAATCGCCCTGTTTAGAATCGAGAGTGTCATGGCCAAGGACCGGTTTGCCCTGGGAATCGACTATGGAACTGAATCCGGACGCGCGGTGGTTATACGGGTGCGCGACGGTGAGGAGATTGCGTCTGCCATCGTACGTTATCCCGACGGTGTGATTGACACCAGACTGCCCGGCGGACCCAGGCTCGAACAGGACTGGGCGCTGCAAAATCCGCAGGACTACCTGCTAGTGTTGGAAAAGGCCGTGCCCAAGGCCTTGAAGGCCGCCGGAGTGCAAGCTGATGACGTGATAGGCATCGGCACTGACTTCACCGCGTCCTCACCGATGCCTACCAAAGCTGACGGCACGCCCCTTTGCTTTCTGCCGAAGTTTCGCAAACAGCCTCATGCTTGGGTAAAACTGTGGAAACACCACGCCGGCCAGCCGGAAGCCAATCGCATCAATGCGGTCGGTGGCGAGCGCAATGAGGAGTTCATTCGCATCTACGGCGGCAGATATTCCTCCGAGTGGTTCTTCTCCAAACTGCTGCAGATCCTCGACGAAGCACCTAAGGTCTACGAGGCGATTGACCGCTTTATCGAGGCGGCCGATTGGATCGTGTGGCAGTTGACGGGCGAGGAGAAGCGAAACACCTGCACAGCGGGATATAAAGGAATGTGGGTGAAAGGCCAAGGATTTCCATCGAAGGAGTTTTTCAAAACCCTCGATCCTCGTTTCGAAAATGTTGTGGAAGAGAAGCTCGCTTCGGAGTACTACCCGCTGGGTTCCAAGGCGGGTGGATTGACAGCCGAGTGGGCGCGCAAGACAGGCCTGCGCCAGGGGACGCCCGTTTCCGTCGGCAACGTCGATGCTCATGTCGCCGTTCCCGCCTGTACGGTCACGGAACCGGGGTCCATGGTCATGATCATGGGCACCTCGATCTGCCACATGCTGCTTGGCACCGAACGGCAGATGGTGGAGGGGATGTGCGGTACGGTTGAAGATGGAATCGTACCCGGTCTCTGGGGTTATGAGGCCGGACAGTCGGCGGTTGGCGACATTTTCGGCTGGTTCTTTGAAGCGGGCGTGCCCGAGAGCTTTCCCGCGAGGCGCGCAAAGACAAGCTAAGTGCGGTCGAGTTGCTGGAGAAACGAGCGGCGGGGCTCAAGCCGGGGCAATCCGGACTTCTGGCGCTCGATTGGTGGAACGGCAACCGCTCGATTCTGGTGGATGCAGATCTCACCGGGTTGCTCATGGGCATGACCTTGCGCACCCAACCGGAGGAGATCTACCGGGCCCTGATCGAGGCGACGGCGTTCGGTACAAGGCAAATCATCGAAGCGTTCGAGTCGAAAGGTATCCCGGTGAAGAACCTGTATGCCTGCGGCGGGCTGCCCGAACGCAATAAGCTGCTGATGCAGATCTACGCGGACGTGACCGGACGCGAGATCAGGATTTCGAGCCGGCCGCTGACGTGCCCCGCCCTGGGCGCGGCCATGCACGGTGCGGTAGCAGCTGGCAAAGCCGCGGGCGGGTACGACACGATCGTCGAGGCTGCCGCCAGCATGGCGCACCTACAAAAGACGGCGTACAAACCGCGGCCGGCCGCCCACGTCGTGTATAACGCCTTGTTCAGGGAATATCAGATTCTGCACGACTATTTCGGTCGAGGCGCCAACGACGTAATGAAGAGACTGAAAGAGATAAAGCGCGGCGCGTCGATAGAAGATCATCGTGGTCGGTCGACGGGTGCATAGCCGGTATGCGCGAGCGCCGGCCCGAGCGCCCGGCCTACGAGGCTTATGCCAACACTTGATGAACTTCGACACGAGATTTGGGAAGCGAACCTCGGCATTTACCGGGCCGGCCTTGTCACCATGCACAGCGGCAACGCCAGTGGCATCGATCACGAGCGCGGCCTAGTGATCATCAAGCCGAGCGGCATGAATTACGAGACGATGCGCCCGAAGGACATGGTCGTCACCGATCTCGAGGGCAATACGGTAAAAGGGAAATGGAAGCCCTCAGTTGATCTACCGCATCATTTATATCTGTACAAGCATCGGCCGGACGTTGGCGGAATTATTCACACGCATTCGAATTACGCCACCAGCTTCGCCCTACTCGGCCAGTCGATCCCCGTGTATCTCACGGCCATTGCCGACGAGTTCGGCTCTGAGATCCCCTGCGTGCCCTACACGGACAATCAGGGCGACCACATTGGTGAAGCGATCCTTAAGCACATCGGAAAATCACCCGCTGTTATGTTGGCACACCATGGCACGTTTGCGCTCGGAGCGACACCAAAAGCCGCATTGAAGGCGGCCGTCATGCTCGAAGACGTCGCTAAGACGTGCCATCTGGCGCTCCTGCTAGGTAAGCCCCAGCCACTTCCGCCTAAGGAAGTTCAAAAATGGTATGACCGCTATCACACCACCTACGGCCAAGCCGGAGCGAAGTCAAGAGTCCAGGAGAAGAAGGCCAAGAGGGGACGCCGATGACCACCTCACTGGCACTACTATGGTTTGCCTCGGACAAGATCATCATCCTGCGTGGAGTGGACTACGTCATTATCGCGCTTTATTTCGCGATGGTGCTGGGAATTGGTTTTTATCTGAAGAAGTACACCCACAGCGGCGAGGACTTCTTCCTGGCAGGACGCAAGATGACAGCCTGGGTGGCAGGACTGGCCTTCCTTTCCGCCAATCTTGGCGCCCTCGAGCTGATGGGATGGGCGGCGTCAGCCTACCAATATGGCATCCTCGCTACGCACTGGTATTGGATCGGCGCCATTCCTGCCATGGTGTTTCTGGGCATCGTGATGATGCCGTTTTATTACATTTCGAAGACACACTCGGTTCCCGGCTACTTGCAGCTTCGTTACGGCGAGCCAGCGCGTTTTTTGGCCGCCTTCTGTTTTGCGGTGATGACGCTCTTGATGTCGGGCATCGATATGTTCGCTACGGCCCTGGTGTTGAAGGTCGTGGTGGGCTGGGATATTAATTTCAGCATTTTTGTCTCTGCCATTACGGTCGGCATTTATGTGTCCCTGGGAGGCTTGTTCTCTGCCATTTTCAATGAAGTGCTGCAGTTCTTCCTGATCTGGCTGGGAGCCCTGCTGATTCCGATTCTCGGACTGGTGGAGGTCGGGGGCTGGTCGGGATTGGTGGCCCGGATTCACCAGAACTTCCCGGGAGGCGACTACACCCACTTGTGGGCCGGGCTGGGGCATTACAGCGGCAATCCCATGGGCATTCACTGGACCGGGATCGTATTCGGCCTGGGCTTCGTGATTTCTTTTGGCTACTGGAACACGGATTTCCTGGTGGTGCAACGTGTAATCTCGGCTGAGAACATTCGCGCGGCGAAACTGGCTCCTATCATCGGTTCATTCTTCAAGATGGCGGTGCCTTTCATCGTAATCCTGCCCGGACTATTGGGACTCGCGGTCCTGCCGCGTCTCGTGCCTCAGAGTGCGGTGGTAGCGGGACAGCATGGTTATAACGAAGTGCTGCCGCTGATGCTGGCGCGGTACTGCGGTCCGGGCCTGTTGGGACTTGGTATCACAGCTCTGATCGCTGGATTCATGTCGGGTATGGCAGGGAACGTCAGCGCCTTCGCGACGGTATGGACCTATGATCTCTACCGCCCGTTCATCCGTAAGAACGCCCGCGACGAACATTACGTTGCGATGGGGCGGTGGTGCATTATTTTGGGCGTCCTGGTGAGCATCGGCACCGCGTATTTCGTCATGCAGTTCAAGAGCATTATGGACTACGTGCAAGCGCTCTTCAGCTTCTTCGTGGCGCCACTGTTCGGCACGGTTGTGCTGGGCATGCTTTGGAAACGTACCACGGCCCAAGGCGGATTCTGGGGCCTCTTGGCGGGCACCGTCTCATCGATCACAATGTACGTGCTGGTGAAGCTGAACCACGACACGCTTCGTTATATTGCACTCTCGCCTGACGCCAAGGATATGGCCGAGAACATGTACCGTGCGCTTTGGTCCTGGCTGATCTGCGTGACAGTCACGGTACTGGTGAGTTTCCTGACAAAACCGAAGCCCGAATCGGAATTGGTGGGACTGGTTTACGGCGCTACGGAGCTGCCTAGCGAAGGCCATTTGCCTCTCTACAAGCGCCCGATCTTCTGGGGCGGGGTGGCCTTGGTGATCTTCCTGGTGTTGCAGTGGATCTTCTGGTAACGCTCAGGATCGTCTATAGGAACGGAGGGTCTGATGGATACTCAACCCAAAAGCGGCGGTACCCGTATTGGACCGGCCAGAAGTACGGCCGCCGGAACGGGCGAGCCTGAGCCTCACAAGCCTCGCATGCTGCCGGTGTGGTTCTTCATCGGTGTGCTGCTTCTGATCTATGGAGTGCTGATCCTCATCCAGGGCATTGTCGAGTTCTCTCACCCGCCCGACACGGTGCTTTCCAATCTCCACCCGGCTCTGTGGTGGGGCGTACTCTTGCTGGCCATTGGCGCCATTTTCACCTTGAAGCACCGGCCGGGGAAGACCTAGAGCGGCAAGTCGATTCTGAGTTTCGGCGTCTTAACCAAGCCACTAATCTATGGTTACCCTTCACGCCGCTGATATCGCCACCATCGCGATCTACTTCGCGATGGTCCTCAGCATCGGATTTTACCTGAAGCGGCGTGCCCGTAGCGGTCAGGACTTCTTCCTCGCCGGCCGTGAAATGACGGCCTGGGTGGCCGGTCTCAGCTTTGTCTCCGCCAATCTGGGTGCCCTTGAGCTGATGGGCTGGGCGGCCTCGGCCTACCAATACGGCATCCTTGCCGCTCACTGGTACTGGCTGGGAGCTATTCCCGCCATGCTTTTCATGGGCATCGTCATGATGCCCTTCTACTACATCTCCAAAACCCACTCTGTCCCCGGTTATCTGCAACTTCGGTATGGCGAGCCGACACGTCTGGTCTCGGCGCTCTGCTTCGGCTTCATGACGATCCTGATGTCGGGTGTCGACATGTATGCGATGGCGGTGGTCATGAAAGTGGTGCTGGGGTGGAACATCAATTTCAGTATCTGGGTATCATCAATCACTGTCGCTATTTACGTGGCGCTGGGAGGGCTGTTCTCGGCCATCTTCAATGAAGTGCTGCAATTTTTTCTGATCTGGCTGGGGGCGCTGCTGATTCCCATCCTGGGCCTCATTGAGACCGGTGGCTGGACCGGCCTGGTGGCCAGAATCCATGCCAACTTCCCCCAGCAGGACTACACGCACCTGTGGCAACCTGTCGCCCATTTCTCCTCGAATCCCATGGGCGTGCATTGGACCGCACTAGTCTTTAGCTTGGGCACGATTTCCTCCTTTGGCTATTGGACCACCGACTTCCTGGTAGTGCAGCGCGTGCTGGCTGCCAAGGACCTCCGCTCCGCCAAGCTGGCGCCCATCATCGGCTCCTATTTCAAAATGGCTGTGCCCCTTATTGTGATTCTGCCGGGGCTGCTCGGACTCGCCTTGCTGCCGCGCCTGGTCCCGGAAAGCGCGGTCGTGGCTGGCCAGCACAGTTACAATGAGGTTCTACCGCTGATGTTGGCGAGGTACTGTGGTCCGGGATTACTGGGTCTCGGGGTAACGGCACTGATTGCGGGATTCATGTCGGGAATGGCTGGGAACATCAGTGCTTTCGCGACGGTGTGGACGTACGACATCTACCGGCCGTTCCTCCGCAAGAAAGCCACGGACTCGCACTACGTTGCTATGGGCCGCTGGTGCACGATCGTCGGCGTGATTGTGAGCATCGGCACCGCCTACTTGGTGCCTCACTTCAAAAGCATCATGGACTATGTCCAGGCGCTCTTCAGTTTCTTTATCCCTACGCTCTTTGGCGTGGTCTTTCTGGGCATGATGTGGAAGCGCGCCACCGCTGCTGGGGGCTTCTGGGGCTTGGTGAGCGGGACGCTTTCATCAGTCGCCATGTTCACCGCGGTAAAGATCCATCCTTCTCTGCAGAGTGTGATCGCCCTTTCGCCCTACGCCAAGGACATGGCAGAGAACCTTTATCGGATGCTGTGGTCGGGACTGGTCTCTATCATCGTGACGGTAGTGGTCAGTTTGTTGACGGCGCCACGGCCAGTAGGGGAATTGAAGGGACTCGTTTACGGCTGCACGGATCTGCCGAGTGAAGGACACCTGCCTTTGTGGAAGCGCCCGATTTTCTGGGCCGCGATCTCATTCGCCATCTTCCTCATTCTGCAATGGGTCTTCTGGTAGCAAGCTGGACCGCAGAAGTCGTGGCTACTCGATGCGCTGTTAGCGGAGCACAAGGATAAACAAAGACTTTCAGTTCAGTCGCTCCTTGCCTCCCAGTTCGGCACGGACTTCCTGCACAGTTCCCCCCCATGAGAAAGTTCCTTGCTGAGGATTTTCCACGAGTAATTCCTCATGTACTTACGTATTTGTGGTTCGGATCACTTCTGAAATAGCAGGACAATCGGCTCGGTGGCTGCGCCCTCCCCCTTAATTAACAAATGATGGTAATCAATGACGGTTTCTACTGCGCTTTCACGCAATGCGTATTGAACGCCGAGTGGCCCGACGCGGACCAGCGGAATGCAAAAGAATGTCGAAGAAATATTCTCAGAACGCGAACGCCGTTGTACAATACGTGCGCCTATAGCAGATCAATGTATCCGTCAATCAGACAAAGGGGGGAGTTCTGTCTTATGTTGACCGCAGCGAGCCTGCCGACTGAAGAGCACCCGATACAGCAAAAGTTGAGTTGGAGTCACGTCTTGGTGGCCTTCCTGGCCATTTTCTCTTTGTCAGTGCCCGCGGCCCTGGGCCAATGTCCTGCGAGTAGCACCTGCTGGGCGGGCGGTGTCACGGGAGTCTGGAGTAGCGCACCCAACTGGTCCAATGGCGTGCCGTCAAGTAGCCTGAACGTGTTTATTGACCACGGTAGGTCGCAGGCTTCTTCAGTGACCCTCGACGTAAACGGAGCGGCCAACCAATTGTCTATTGACATCAATGATGCCTTGGGCATCAATAACGCCCGCGTCCTCACCGTCAATGGCAACAGCATCAACAACGCGGGTAAATTGACGATGAACTCAACGGGGAGCTTCACGGAGCTGGTCATTGGCAGCTCTGCCGTCACGTTGAGTGGCGGTGGCAGCCTGACGATGTCGAACAATGCCAACAATTTAATTTTCGGGGCCGCCACTGCAGACACCCTGAACAATAAGGAGACGATCCAGGGGGCGGGCAACATCGGCCATGGACGAATGACGCTGGTGAACTCGGGCACCATCAATGCCAACCAGTCGGCGGGCCTGACGATTCAAGCCAACGGAGGCACGACCAACACGGGGACGATCAAGGCCACGGGGGGAACGCTGGACTTCTTCGGGACAGCGGTAAACAACACGGGGGGTACGATTTCGGCCGCCGGCCAGACGCTGCAGGTAACTAGTTCGACGATCAACGGGGGGACGGTGACGCTGACGGGGGCGGCGAACCTGCAGTTAAGCAACGGGACGATCCACAGTGGCAGCACGCTGAACAACAGTGCGACGGGGACGATCGAAGTACTGGCCGGGAGCAACACGCTGGGGGGAACGATAAACAACCCGGCCGGCGGGGTGATCAAAGTAGATAACAACACGCTGCTGAATCTGGAGAATGGGAGTTACCCGAAGTTGGGCAGTGTGACGCTGAACTCGACGGGGAACTTCACGGAGTTGCAGTTGACTGGGGCGAACGTAACCCTGAGCGGCGGCAGCGTGACGATGTCGAACAATGCTAACAATTTGATTTTCGGAGCGGCCACGGCCGACATCCTGAACAATAAGGAGACGATCCAGGGGGCGGGCAACATTGGCCATGGACGAATGACGCTGGTGAACTCGGGCACCATCAATGCTAACCAGTCGGCGGGCCTGACGATTCAAGCCAACGGAGGCACGACCAACACGGGGACGATCAAGGCCACGGGGGGAACGCTGGACTTCTTCGGGACAACGGTAAACAACACGGGGGGAACGATTTCGGCCAGCGGCCAGACGCTGCAGGTAACTAGTTCGACGATCAACGGGGGGACGGTGACGCTGACGGGGGCGGCGAACCTGCAGTTAAGCAACGGGACGATCCACAGTGGCAGCACGCTAAACAACAGTGCGACGGGGACGATCGAAGTACTGGCCGGGAGCAACACGCTGGGGGGAACGGTGAACAACCCGGCCGGCGGGGTGATCAAAGTAGATAACAACACGCTGCTGAATCTGGAGAATGGGAGTTACCCGAAGTTGGGCAGTGTGACGCTGAACTCGACGGGGAACTTCACCGAGCTGCAGGTGAACGGGGCGAACGTAACCCTGAGCGGCGGCAGCGTGACGATGTCGAACAATGCCAACAATTTGATTTTCGGAGCGGCCACCGCCGACACCCTAACCAATCAGGAGACGATCCAGGGGGCGGGCAACATCGGCCATGGACGAATGACGCTGGTGAACTCGGGCACCATCAATGCTAACCAATCGGCGGGCCTGACGATTCAAGCCAACGGTGGCTTCAATAACCAGGGCACGCTCAGTGTCAGCAGCGGGGACCTGATGCACGTATTCGGTGGACCTTTCAGCAACTTCAGCGGCACCACCCTCACCGGCGGCACCTATAACGTGACTGGGACACTGAAGATCGACCAGTTGGGCTCGACCGGCGGAGAAATTGTGACTAATAAGGCGAACATCAGCCTGAACGGAGGTGCGTCCAGTTTTGTCGATGCGGCCGGCAAAGATGCGCTTACGAAGCTCAATGCCAACGCCACGGGCAGCGCTTTTACCATTACTGGTGGCCGGAACTTCACCACACTGGGGAACTTTACGAACAACGGCACCCTGACGGTGGGGAGCGGCAACAGCAAGTTCACTGTGAATGGTAACCTAGGCAACTTCAACAGCACGACCAAGACCCTGATGGGCGGCACATACAACCTTACCGGGACGCTGCAGTTTAACGGCGCCAACATCGTGACGAACGCCGGCAAGATCACGCTCAACGGAGCTTCGTCGCAAATCATTAACCAAACCAGCGTCAATGCGTTGGCGAACTTTGCCACCAACGCTGCCCGCGGGTAGCTTCACGCTCATGGGCGGACGGAGCCTGAGCACGGCGGGTTCTAATTTCACGAATGCCGGCCTGTTTACGGTGGCCGCGGGAAGCACGTTTACGGTGGGCAACGGTGGGAGCAGCAGTAACGCCGTGAAGTATACGCAAACGGGAGGAGTAACGCAGATCGACGGGACGTTGACGGCAGCGGCGAGCGCGAGTCAGATTCTGAATCTCAACGTGGGCTCGTTGTTCGGTACCGGCACGCTCGCCTATGGGGTAGTGGACGGAGGCACCGTCAGTCCGGGCGACTCAGTGAGCCAGACCGGACTACTGGCCGTCTCCAAGACGTACACCCAGAGCTCCGGCGGCGCTCTGAGCATCGCGATCGGCGGCTTGACAGTGGGCAGCAAGTACGATCGCCTGAATGTGACCAGTTCCGCCAACCTCAACGGCCAGTTGAACATCAGCCTGGTGAATGGTTTCGTACCGACGGTGGGGAGTAGTTTTGACATTCTCCACGCCGGCTCACGGGCGGGTACCTTCTCGGCGGTGACCGGCCTCAGCATCAATGGCACGGAGCATTTCACAGTCACCTATAATGCCACCGACGTACTCCTGACTGTGGCCAGCGGTGCCGCCTTCCTGGGACACCGGACGATCTTTCAGCGTCCGGGCGGTTCCAGCGGCGGGGTCCGGCTTTCTGATGGCGAACCTACAGGCCATGCGGAACCACTACTCGCCGCTGCAACCGGCGAGCTTGCGAGGGCCGCAGATCCAAGTGGCTCCCGTGCGGCAAATAACGGATTTGCCCGTTCGTTTGGAGGTCGCCCGCTGGCCGGACCCCGGGCCGCCGGCAAGTTGGCCGGCCTCGTGCTGCCACAGACCGTGACCGGCTCCATCAGCTTAGCGGCCGGACCTGCCAATGCCCTGCCGATGCCTCGCAATCTCGGCATGCCCAGCCACAAGACGTTCGCCTATCACCTGAATGTACTGCCCCTGCTCGGCGCCAATCGGCGGACCCTGTTGCGGGATCTGCTCAAGCAACCGGGATCGGCGAACGCTACTCCCATCGGTTACCTGACCATCGACAATTCCAATTAGACAGACAATGCAAGGGGCAGGCCACGGGCCTGCCTCTTGGAATTCCGCAGACAACTCCGCAAGACCTTGGTCCTGGATTGCTCTCCCTTGGTGTTGCGCCTCGTCTAACCTTGGTAGGACACGCACCTGGAACTTTCTGATACCCAGGTTGCGTAGATTAAAGGTAGTCGGGGATTCATTCATAAAGGGGGAAACATGAGTAAGGGCATGATCGCTCTCGCGGCCTCGCTCGCGCTGTTGGTTTTGGTGCCAACGCTGGCGCGGGCCGATTATCATCAGGAGAAGCGGTTTCCGCTCCAGCCCGGCGGTCGTTTCGAGATCGATTCAGGCGCGGGCAGCGTCACTATTCTCGGCACGTCGGTTTCGGAAGCCCGAATCGTGATCAATTCGAATCGAGACGACCTGGAGCAGATCTTCGATTTGCGTTTCAACACAAGCCCGGGCCTGGTGAGCGTGACGGCTCGTAAGAGGTCCTGGGGTTCGCTCCGCAACTTTAGGGTGCACTTCGAGGTGGAGGTTCCCTACGAAACCGCCACCGATGTGAAGACCGGCGGAGGTAGCCTCGAAGCCTCGGACCTGCGGCGCGAGTGCCTGCTGAGGACCTCCGGCGGATCGATCAAGGCATCCCGGTTGTCGGCTCATTTGCAGGCCGACACCTCCGGAGGATCCATCAGCTTGAATGAGATCGGCGGCAACGCCCGCGTCGATACCTCGGGCGGCTCGATCGAAGCCCATGGCCTGGAGGGCGCCTTGCACGCTCAGACCAGCGGCGGTTCCATTCATTTGGAAGACGTGAAAGGCGACATTTCGGCGCACACGTCCGGGGGCCCCATCAAGGTGGCCAATGCTGGCGGCCGGGTTGAAGCTGAAACCTCAGGCGGCGGCGTGGAGGTGGAGTTCGCTCGCGGCAATTCGCATGGTGGCGACCTTGGCACCTCGGGTGGAGGCGTGCGGGTGGCGCTTGATCCCCACTCGAATCTTAACCTCGACGCCTCGGCATCAGGCGGAGGCGTCCACATGCGTGACATCGCTGTGCTGGCCACTGGAGTGATGAGTTCGTCGCACCTGCAAGGCAGGATAGGCAGCGGCGGTCCGACTCTTCGGGTGCATTCGGATGGCGGTGGCGTTACCATTGAGGCCAGGTAGACGGTAGGTGGAGGGCGGAAGGTAGTGGGTGGGGCCCAGCAGGAAAGTGGCAGTTGGACCGTGTAACCCGTCTGCCACAGAGCGTCCTTCTCCCTGCTTAGTCCCTAGCCTTACTGCTACCGCGCGGAGTGCTCTCTGCCTCTGGCCTTCCGCCTTCTGCATTCTGCCTACTGCTCTAAGCCAATGAACGCTCATAGCGAGTATGACGAATATGCCTTTCTAGCCGAGTTCTACGATTTCGTCGTTCCTTATCGCGAGCGCCGAGACGTGGAGTTCTTTGTCGAAATGGCGCGCGAGTCAGGCGGTCCCGTTCTCGAGGTGGGATGCGGGACGGGGCGAGTGCTCATTCCCACGGCTCGTGCCGGAATCCCCATTCTGGGCATCGATAGCAGCCGGCAGATGCTGGCGCGTTGTCAGGAAAAGCTTGCCGCTGAGTCTGAAGATGTCCGCAACCGAGTGCATTTGCTCCAGGCTGACATGCGGGAGTTCGACACGGAGCACGCCTTCGGTCGGCAGTTGGGGTCGAATTTCCGCCTCGCCACCCTACCGTTCCGCCCTTTTCAACACCTGCTGACTGCTGAGGACCAACTCGCCTGCCTGCACATGATTCGCCGCCATCTTGAACCTCGCGGCAAACTGATTCTCGATGTGTTCAATCCCTCGCTGCCGCACATTGCCGCGTTAAGCGACGTGAGCGAGATTATAGGCGAGGAACCCGAGTTCACCATGCCCGATGGGCGGCGGGTGCAGCGCACCCATCGAATCCTCGATCGCGACTGGTTCAACCAGGTAGCTGCGGTGGAAATGATCTACCGGGTCACACATACCGACGGCCGCAATGAGGAACTCGTCCATCGCCTGCGAATGCGCTACTTCTTTCGCTTTGAAGCGGAGCACCTCCTGGCCCGCGCCGGATTCGAGGTGGAAGCCTTGTACTCAGATTACGATCGCTCGCCCTACGGCTCCAAATACCCGGGTGAGCTCATCTTTGTTGCGCGTAAGCCTGCGGTCCCTTGAGGTGTGCAGAGCACAGTACGACGTGGCCGCCACCTCGACGTGGCACGGGCTTCCAGCCTGTGGTCCGTCGGGCTTTGATCAGGCGCGTGAAAGGGACATTTGATACAGAGCGTTACAAATCATAGTGGCGCTCAATTTTTGTAGCGGCGCCGCCCAGCGCCGAAAACACCAGCTGCGGGGCACAGCGGGACACCGGCGCTACAGTAACTTCGTCACTACGGCAGGGCTATTTGTCGAGACTATTCACTTCAATCCATTCAACAATGGATCCATCGTCCGCACGTTCGCTTAGTTTGAGTTGCAGCCTCCCATCCTTGATGGGACAGCGTGTCGTCTTGCTTTCCCCGCCGAAGTAGTGCTCGACTGCTTCCGCATAGCCTGATTTGTTCCGTTCGCGCTTCAGGGTGAGAATTCCGTCCCCATACGGAACTACGGCCAGCTTCTGAGCGTGCGCGAGATTGTCTTGGGTCTTCGACGCCACCACTACGGACGTCGTGGCAGAGACGAGATCGCGGAACTTCCCCGCGCCTTTGCGTCCATCGAGCCGGTGCTCCCTCAAGGCCACCAGCATCACCTCTCCATCCTCCAGTCGCGCCCACGATGAGGCATGGGCGCCACGCTCGGCGCCTAGGTATGTCGCATCGATTGGAGCCATTGAGAACGTCGTGCTCGCTCGAGCAGCTTGCGCGAGGCCATTGAATTTGGCCACTCGCTCGGGTGTGCCGTTGGCTTTTGCATCGGCTCCGAAAAAGCTGACCAGCGATCCCAAAGCCCCCATGGCCGCGGTGTCAAACCAGATCTCAGGCGACGTCTTCCAGTCATAACCGCCCGAGCCCCAAGTGGGCATTCCGATTTCGCCCAATAGGCTCGAGAAGAACAAACGCCGGTTAGCCTCAAGGTCGAAGTCTCCCGGATTCATGCCTAAATCATCGGGACTGTGCAAGTCGACGTATTCCAGCAGAAGGGGGGAGAGGGAGTAATATAACACGACGATGTCGGGATTCTCCTCGCGCATTGCCTCGACGATCAATTCGAGCCCTTTTGAGAGGTACTGCTCGCCTGCCCAGCTCATATCTTTGGGAGCCGCGGTGGCAAGCGAAGGGATCTCATAGCCAAAGTCGAACTTGAGGAAGTCCGGCTTGTACCGGCGCACGAACTCCTTCACCATGCGCCGCATGACCTGCTGGACTTCGGGTTGCGAAAGATCGTACATATAAAAAGAAGTGAGTGTGCTCGGGTCCGTACTGATGATGTACGGCTTGCCGTCCGGGAGGCGCATCATGTGGCTCGTCGTCAGACCGAACTCAGCCGGATCAGCGCACCGCAGGAACGCTGCCCAGAGTCCCAGGTAATGCCCTTCGGAGCGAATGCGATTCAGGGTCTCTTCGAAATGGGGAAAGCGCTCCGCCGAGTGCCGCAAGTTGCCATATTTTCCCTCCCAGTAGCCGTCGATCACGAACATCTTGACCTTCATCCCGGTAGCTTTCATGCCTTCGTAAATAGCGTTCAAGGTTGGCTCATCGAGATGTTCGGGAAGCTGCTCGCGAGCGATCTGCTCACCCCAAGTGTCGAAAGAAGGGGCCAACGCCATTTCAAGCTTTCGCGGAGACATCGTCTTCTTCCGGATCACGCCGGCGCGCATGAGACCCAGATAATAGCGGCGGATCGCCTCGTAGTAGTTCGGCCCAACAGCCCAGTAAAGCCTGGCGCCAAGAGTTACCGCGCCCGGACCGTGCAGATGCTTCCAGAGGTCGCTGCGATAACTCACGATCGGACCAAAGGCGCCTGTCGAAGCCTCGAACAGGAGATCTCCCTTGGGGGTGTCCGCGAGGCCACAGCAAACGGCGTTCAAGAGCTCGTCCGGAGCCGCTCCGCTGACGTCCACGTGCGGGGTCTTTTGGAAATCAAAGGGAGACATGTGGAAAGCGCAGAAGTAGTGGACGGGCAGGCCCCATTGTTGCTCGCCTTGGGTGGCGGGGTCTTCAAACATGCTGTGCCCTAACCAATACGTAGCCTTCAGGTCCGTTCCAAAAGCGCCCACGTTGACAATGGGACTTATGGTCGAAGATGTGCTGAGGCCCGGCACCAGAAGATAGTCGCTGGTCATGGTGGGCTTGGGGCGACCCCCGGCCGCCGCGGCAAAATAGTGGAGGCTCACCACATCGTCAGAAGCGGCGGACTCATAGTGGAAGGGCTCGAGCCACATGCCATCATCATCAAAACGCCAGGTCATCGTGAGCTTGGCGGACCCGTTCAGGCCTTCGTAGCGGATGCTGACGGCGTTGTCGTGAACATCGTGGCCCGCCGGCTTTCCGGCGCTACCGTGGCGCACGCCGCTTTGGCCGTTGGGCTGGACCACTACCGCCGGCTGCAGCTTTGCACTCGCGATCACGAGACCTCGGTTGTCCAACAAACGAAACTGATCTTTCTCCTGCGACCACTCCCAGCTGTACTCCTTGCCTTTGGCCCGAACGATTCCACCCGCCGCTTCGACCCTGGCCTTGTCGGCGGGAGTATTCTCCCCTTTCAGTCGCACTGTACTCAGGAAGTACGACGCTGCTGCTGCTTGAATGAATTCTCTTCGAGTGAACATCGCCGATGGGGTTCTCCTGATTCCGTGAAATAAAAACGCACGTGAGCCACGCGGCGGATTATATCTCATCGGGCGAGTGAGTGGCTCCAGTTTTGGCGGGGGGGGCACCCGGCATTGATTAAGAGGATTATTTCCCGGGGCTGAGGCTGAATCCAGCGGAAAAGCTCGATACGCTGATCGGCAGCTTGCCCACGAACGGGATCTCGCCGAAGAAGGCCCGAACCATGGCCGTTTCGGCACCGGGATAGGATTCGAAAGCCAGGGCATAGGCAGGCAAGTCGGGTACGGAGTTAAGCAAATAAGGACTGCCGAATTCAGCGAAGGCGAACGGGCCTTGGCGCCGAACCAACGATTTCAGCAGACTCATTTGCAGGTCGCTTAATCCGGCAAAATCCCGGTAGGATGCGATGCGAAGAGTGCAAAGGGCCACCACGGTGTGAGATCGCGTTGCCACTTGCTGAACGAACATCGCCTCGCCGGGCTGAATCGCCGGCGGCACAGTAACGAAGAGGGTCTTCGAATGGCGTTTCAGAAATTCGGCGCGGAAAGCGAGTCCGGGGCGTTCACCCCAAAATTCGGGATTATCCTGATCGACAAAGTTTACAAGCAACACATCGTCACTGGCCGCGAGCTTAAGGGGTAAGGAATGCCGATCGTCCTTTACTAGGGTAAGGGCATGCTCGATGGTTTCCTGAGACTTCCGCCGGGCAGTACGGCTGCCGACCTCCTGGTCAAGTTTCTCAGGGTCAGGACTACGCTCGCGATCGAGGCCGGCCCAAGCCTTCGCAATCAGCAAGCGGCGGACTGACTGGTTGAGGCGTTCCTCGCTGATCCCGCCTTTGGTGATGGCATTCTTCAGAGCGGCGAATGTCTTGGGAATGTCCAAGGGTTCGAGCGCTACGTCGGCACCCGCCTTGATGGCCATGACGGCCGCTTGCTCGGCGCCGAAGTTTTCGGTGATCGCGTGCATCGGCAGGGCATCGGTGAAGATCAGTCCTTCAAAGCCGAGGTCGCGGCGGAGCAGGTCGGTGGTAAGCGCGGTCGAGAGCGAGGCTGGAATGCCCGGCCGGCTCTCGAGTTGAGGCAATCCAATGTGGCCGGTCATAACGGCGCCGACGCCCGCGCCAATCGATGCTTCAAAGGGTGGGAGTTCGATCTGGTTGAGGCGGTCCCGGTCGAAGTTGAGGATTGGCAACTCCAGGTGAGAATTCACGCTGGTGTCTCCATGTCCGGGGAAATGCTTGGCGGTCGCAATGATGCCATTTTCCTGGGTGGACTTGATGTAGGCGACGGCGAACTGAGCCACGGCCTGAGGATTCTCGCCGAACGAGCGGATGTTGATGATAGGATTCAGCGGATTGTTGTTGACGTCTACTACCGGGTAGAAATTCACGCTGAAGCCCATGGCATGGGCTTCCCGCGCCGTGAAGGCCGCGGCATCGGCAGCGAACTTCGGATCGCCAGTGGCGGCGATGGCCATGCCACGCGGAAACCGTGTGGCGCCCTGGAACTGAAATCCTGCGCCACCTTCGAGGTCCGCGGTGATCAGCAGCGGAATTTTGGCGAGCTGTTGCATGCGCCGCACCAGCAACGCTGCGGTGGCCGGATCTCCTCCTTCGCCTTCGAGGTGGTATCCACCCACGTGGTAATCCACGATGCTTTTCTTGATTTTCTCAAAGGCGTCGCTTTCCCGGTTGGTGAAAACGCCCCGCGTCACCGGGAAGATCACCTGGCCGATCCGTTCATCAAGGGTCATACGAGCGAACGTTTGCTCCACCCAGTCCCGCTGCGCGGCGCTCAGTCTGAAGGGAAGGGAATCGGCCGCCTGGGAGTCGGGGATTAAAGATGGTTCACAAAATAAGCTCAATCCAGCTACCGTAAGCGAGAAGACGCCACTAATGCGAGTGTTTTCATCGAATCCCCTGGAGCGTACTTGACTGCCTGTCTTGCCGAACTTCATGAGGGGCGGCTGACACTCTGCCGCCCGAAAGGCTACTATACCTATCATGTTGGGACTTGACCATCGTGTTGCACGCAATACCTGGACTGTGCTCCTCATCCTTCTGCTGGCGGCGGCGGTCTACCTGATTCGGCAGACGCTGTTCCTGTTTGTGGTGGCGATCATGTTTGCCTATTTACTCTGGCCACTGGTTCATTTCCTTGACAGTCGACTTCCTGGCCGGTCGCGCGCCCCCGCCCTTGCGATCGTATACCTGTTGCTGGTCTCCATCCTGGTCGTGCTGGGAGTGCAGATCGGGTCTCGGGTTGCATCTCAGGGGGCTTCTTTGGTGAAGCGGGTTCCAGA
Organism: uncultured Acidobacteriota bacterium; assembly: GCA_963803295.1. Classification (GTDB taxonomy): domain Bacteria; phylum Acidobacteriota; class Terriglobia; order UBA7540; family UBA7540; genus CAWDMC01. Next base: position 178,000 of record CAWDMC010000003.1, read on the forward strand.
GCTCGCAAGGCGAGCACAGGAGATTGGGCCGCAATCGGTCGACTTTGCGGGCTCTGAAAGTCTAAAGAAATCGATAGTCGAATTTGTGCAGTCCCAGATCGCGCAGCACTCCGACGAACTGGTCTCTTATCTGCCAGGCGTAGGTTGGAAAGCGCTCTCCTACGCGGGCAGTCTGGTGTTCCTTATTCTGGTGCCCATCCTGAGTTTTTTCTTTTTGAAGGATGCCCATCTGCTGCAGAAGGAGTTATTGGGTTGGGTCGTCGACGTCAGTCCTGGCCGACGAGCCACGTTCCAGGGAATCGTCGACGACCTGAACCTGCTCTTCGGCAAATACATGCGCGCCCTGCTTGTGCTGGCTTCAACTGTGTTCGTTGCCTACACCACTTTCTATTCCGTCGCGGGCGTCCCTTACGGGTTGTTGCTGGCGGCACTCGCCTTTCCGCTCGAATTCATTCCCGTACTAGGCCCTGCTACGTCCGCCGCGATCGCGCTCGTGGTAGCGGGACTTAGCGGATATCATCATATGCTGGGGCTGCTGGCTTTTCTGGCTTTGTACCGCCTGTTCCAGGATTATGTGCTGCAGCCCCGGCTGCTGAGCCGGGGCATGGAGCTGCATCCGCTTCTGGTAATATTCGGGGTTCTAGCCGGCGGGCATATCGGGGGAATCGCGGGCAGCGCATTGGCGGTACCGACGCTGGCTGCTTTGCGGGTGGTCTATAGACGGCTGAGCAGGGCTCGTGCGATCACGGTCCCGCCCGGGGTACAAGCTCAATTGTAGATGTCCGCGTGCTCGCTCTCCGCCAAGGCAGCAGTCCCGCTGCGGCACGATTCGATGACCGATTCTTCAGTCTGGTGCTCACCTCAAATTCTGGCTCACGTCGCGGCGAACCGGAAACCGGCTTCGGGCATCTCACTGAACGGCCAACGAGTCCACGGGAACAATTGATCACCAATGCTCCCAACGATCGGCCATCCAGACAATCATTGGGGGATGTTGGACAAGTCGATGCGAATCTTTCCGAGGCTGATCTTCACTCTTGTTCTCATCGGAACCGTGCTGACGCTTGCTGGGACGCATACGTTCACCCTGCCAGTTTCCACTGCTGAGGATACGGACCAAGCGGCGCTCAATGAGGCTGCTAACTGGCTCCAGGAGACTCCGAACTTTGCGGGCCAATTCAATTACATAATGACCGTGAGAATCCGCCTGCTTTTCTTCTGGATCTCGAAGGACGACGTCGGCGGCGGCTACATCAATATCGGCCGTGCCGCGAACGATCCCCACTTGGAGGTGATCAAGCTGCTGTTCGGTTCGGATCCGGCCAAGGCCAAGGGCATCAATCGCTGGGGCGCTGGCACTGAGGTGGTAAGACAAGACGCGGGTGCCGGACAACCGGTAAAATCCACTGCGTTTCTGGGTTTCATGAAATCATCGCAAGGTGAGTCGGTATCGGCGATGCAGAAGGAGCTGTCCAACGAGAAGAAGAAGGGCCAACATCGCTTTGAAGCCATTGTTAGCCGGGTCGACCCGAATCGAGCCCTTTCAACGACTGTCCCCTTCTATTCAGCGACAGATTTTGATCGGCGCCAACTCCCAGAAATCGAGAGCCTGGTGATGAAGGAGCTCTCGAACGGCCAGGAACGTAAATTCCATCGCGTCGAAGGCCCGAGTCTTAGCTGCACGAGTGGACGCGGATTTCTTTCCACCATGCGCGAGCTGATCCAGGATTCTCTCAATGGTGCAAAGACGCCGACTTCTCTTTGCTATGTCTACAACGCCAAGCAGTACACCGCGACCCTAGAAGGTGTCTCGCCGGTGGCGGAGCGAGCGATCCATGTTACGAAGCGGGACGGCGGCAAAGCACTGAATCTTACCTATCGTGACGTGGAAGAGGCGCGTTTCCAGGTGCTCAACCAGGAGTCGGGCAGCCAGTCCACTTTTGCTTTGCTGGTTGGGAAGGCCGGCGCCGATCGCGGCATCCCTTTGCAGATCAACTACCAGCCGAACTGGTGGTTCCAGGTAGTATTGAACCGCCAGTAGGTGAAGATAGCGCTCCCGATCCGGAAGACCAGAACGTTGCTCACGGCTGCGGGTACTCCCAGTGCCGATTCTGCCGTCATTTCCCGCAAAATCCCGCCGGAATCCCGCAGTTTTTCCGCAGATTTTCCGCAGGGTTTTGGAGTTGATATCGGGCAGCAGCTTGAGTCGGTCTACTGATTTCAAAGCGTCCGCGTGACGATCTGCAAGGATCGCGGTTTGTCGGGATCGATGCCCTTTGCTTCCGCAAGATGCGCCGCGAACAATTGTCCTGGCACGATGTAAGGAATGGGCGAGTAGATCTCGGGAATTACCCCGGGCACCCGTAGGATACGAGTGAGAGGGGGAAGCCTGACGCGCTCGGAACTGATAGCCAAGGTATCAGCCCTCAGACCGTGAAGGCGCTCCGCTAGTTTCTTCATGTCGCGAAAGGCCCTCCCCGGTGGCATCAGCAACAGCAAGGGGAAATCGCGCTCGACCAGGGCGATGGGACCGTGCAGGAAGTCGGCCGAAGAGAATCGTTCCGCTACAACATAGCAGGTCTCCATCAGCTTTAGCGCGAGTTCCATGGCAGTGGCGTAGTTCAGGCCGCGCGCCACCACCACACATTGCCGCATGTAGCGGTACCGCTCCACCAAAACGCGAATCTGGCTAGAAAGCGCCAAAACTCTCTCGACCTGGTCGGGAATCCGGTTGATGCCGTCGAGGGTGATGCGCGGACTTAAGGCCGCGGCCAGGAGATAGAGTGCCATCAACTGGCCGGTGTATGTCTTGGTGGCCGCCACCGAGCGCTGCTTTCCTGCACGCACGAGAAACACATCGTCTACCAGTCCCGCCATGGCGGACTTGGCCTCGTTGGTTACGCCCATTGTGTACGCGCCCTGTTTGCGCGCGGCCTCCAGCACCATGTTGATATCGGCGCCTTCGCCCGATTGGGAAATGCCTATCACCAGCGCCTCACCCAGATTCAGGCGAGCGCGGTAGAGCGTATGAACGGAGGACGCGCTCAAAGAGACCGGAATGCCTGAGGTGATCTCAATCAGGTAGCGGGCGAACTGGGCGGCGTTGTCACTGGTTCCTCGCGCCACTAGCACCACCAAGCGGAATTTCCGTTGATCCGCCAGGCGTTTGAACTCGAGCGCGTGCCGACGCTCATGCTCGAAGGTGCGTTCCAGCGCCTTCGGCTGCTCAAAGATTTCGTCCATCATCAAGGACACAGCATCGGGCCCTCAAGGCCAAGCAATATCATAGCATTCGATGATTTCGCGTGGGCGATCCCGCAGCCCGATCATCCGCCGCTACTGCTTCTCCACTGCCAAAATGCTGTGATAGGGGTCAAGAGACACTGAGGTTGGCCGTACCGGAAGTGGCACATCCGCGGCTTGCGTTGACGACCCGGTGATCTTCATCAACCCGATGGGGATTTGGTTTCCGTTCACTTCGATGTAGATGGGTACGCGCATATGGAAGGCCGGTGAGACACCGGACTGGGTGACGGAGCAGTGAAGCATGGTCTTCCCCTGCTGGCCATCGCTTAGGCTATAGCTGAAATCATAGTGAGGCGTTTCGGTCCCGTAAACCCATTCGTTGAAGAACCAGTCCATGGGTTCCTCAAAATGCTTCTCGACAACACGCTCGAAATCGTTGGTAGAAGCGTTCTTGCCAGTGAAGGTAGTGACGAAGTCCTGCATCATGTTGATGAAGCGGGCATCTGAATTGGGATCCCGGGTATTCAGCATGAGAGTGCGCAGCATCTCGAGGACGTAAGCACCCTTATAGTAGCGAAGGAACATCGAGTTTGAGGGATCGAGATAGTCATCGGCCTGATAGAATAGTTGAGCCATAGCGGGGCGACGTCCGCAGGTCGATGGCCGCTGCGGTTGCCCTCAAGCAGCCACTTGCGTTTCAAGTCCCAAAAAGCTTTGAAGGTCTTGGGCTCGAACGTTTTGATGTAGATCCCGGCGGAAAACTCGGCAAAGCCTTCGGAAAGCCACTGGTCATGATAAGTCTTCCAGCCCACCATATGTCCCCACCACTGATGCGACATCTCGTGCACTGCCACTACCCTAAAGAACTCACGTGATTCGGCCTGAGTATCCAGGCGCAAGCTGTGGCGGGTGGTGCTGTCGAGCAGCGAGTCCCAGGGGAGATAGATGAGCGTCGGCCAGCTCTGCCCAAAACCCCTTATTGGTTGCTCGGTTACGGAGATGGTCTGGAAGGGCAAATTGCTGAAGTAGTGTTCGAATAGTTTGAAGGCCTGAAAACTCTGACCGGCCGCGTACTGGGCGCCCGAGGCGGTGTTGAATCCTCCCGCGAGGATACCGTATTGCGAGGCGACATCAGGATGGCCAACGCCGCCTGCGAGATCGGCCGTGCTGATCCTTCCCTCCAGATTCTTGAGTTCGTCGGGAATGTCCCTGCCAGCATAGGCGGTGACACTCAAATTCGTGTCTTTATCAGTCTTCTCGACGAAATCGCCGTAATTAAAGCCGACAACCCGGTAGGGAATCTCGGATTCCCACTCGGTCTCCAGGGCGTTCTTGCCCTTGGTTTCGCTCAGCTGGTGGCCGGTGGCGACGAACTTGAATTTCTTGGGTGAGAGGAAGTGCAGGTGGAAGTTAGTGCGATCGTCAAACGCACCGAAACTGGGGTACCAGGAGCTGCGTGCTCCCACGTAGTAGAGTCCGGCCCCTTGCTGATGAATGATGCGGCTGTCGCGAGTGGAATCCTCCTCGTAGGCGATCTTCACCTTGTAGGCCTTGCCTGCCGCGGCCGGCGCGGGGAGGATGAGCCAAGGGTCGCTGTCAAGCTGGCGGTCCTCCTGAACGAAGCTCAATTTCCGGCCGGCATCATCAGTAATGGAAGAGATTCGGAGGACGCCCTCTAGGTTGAAGGGCAGCACCCGTGCTGGAGCACTAGTGACGACGAAATTCAGCGACGCCGTCGCGGAAATGCGGTTGTCCTTAGCGACTTCAGCATCGATATTCTCCTGGAGGCAATGGGCCAGCAGAGTCCGATGTTCGGGGTGAGGATGGCGTGCATATTCGGTGGTCAGGTGAAATCCTGAATACCATTCTGCGTACTGGTCATGCTTATAGTGCACCAACATTACTTCTTCGTCGCTATCAATGGAGCCCCAGCCGCGCAGAGGCGAAACCAGCGAATCGCGATTCCAGCTCACCTGGTAGATCAGATTGTCGTGGTGGGCTGTCTTGAGGTCAGCCAGAAAGAGGCCGTGGCTGGTCGGATCGGAAAGATCGGCGAGCATACGCGCGGCCAGATTACGCACTACAGGGTTACCCTTATAAGCGTTATTCCACCAAGCGTTGAGGTCCTGCGAATAGCGGCTTTGGATATTCGCCAAGGCCTTGCCCGATTCGCCGGCATCGCCCAGCGGCTTCGCAATCACCAACTTCTGTAACTCCTCCCAAGAGTTGTCGGTGAAGAAGAACGTCGCCTCCCGAAAGGTATCCACCAGCTTGCCATCTTCCCCATAGCGCGAGATCTGCTGCCGATCAATCGGATCAGGCGGATCAATCTCGAAGGTGGCCTCCCCGGTGAAGACCGCCGCGACGACGTGTCCTGCGACGGGTGCGGCGAAAGTCAGTCTTCCATTCTTGAACGTGAACACGGCAGCATCTTTCTTCCAGGAGATGTTCTCAGTTACGGCGCTCTGATTGCTGCCCTGAAGCGTGCGAAGCTGAGTATAGATTTTCAGCAGGTCTTCGGATGACGCCCTGGGCAGGTCAATCTCGGACGGGGCCGGGGCCGGCGTGGACGCTGACTGAGGCCCCTCCGCGGTCCGGGTTTTGAGGGTTTGAGCCAAATCTCGAGAGGTGAATGCTCCCAATAGAAGAGAGATCAGTACGGGCCAGCACCATCGAATCATTGCCTTCTCCAAACTCGCGCCGAAAATACTGCTAGCGCGATCGCACTTATGCCGCCGTCCAGGTAATCCTGTTACCGTCAGAAAGATCTTGCTGTGATGGCCGTCACTCGTGTCGGCGGGGACCGGTCCGAAGCCGGAATCATCATCGGCTGCAAAGGCGTGTCTATTGATGGATGGATTGGTCGGGAGGTCTCTTCTAAGGCTGCGGAAGACTCGTCGATGCCGTCATTCTGTCAAGGAGCCGCAGTCGATCCTGAGTGAAACGAAGGAGGAATCTCGCATCGTATTGAAAATACACAGAGCGAGATCCTTCGCAAAGTTGACCCCTGAGTTCCCTTCCCTGCGCTCAGGACCGTTCGAGCGAATGAGCGAACGGGCTCAGGATGACACTCGAACTCGCTCCTCTCTCCAGCCCGCTCGACCAGAACCGAACGCCTTCAGATACTTCCGTTCCTAATTTCCCGGGTCATGTATTGCGCCGCACGAACAGCCATCGCCATTATCGTGTGGGTCGGATTCTTCTCCGGGAAGGTGGTGAAGCAGCTTCCATCGACTACAAAGAGATTCTTCACGTCATGCGACTGGCACCAGGCGTTCAAAACAGAAGTTTTGGGATCCTTACCCATACGGCAGGTACCGGTTTCGTGGCTGGCAAAGCCGGAAGGGTGAGGATTGTCATCGACGATCAGTTTGCACTTCGCCTTGTCAAGGATCTCCTGGGCGCGAATCCGCATATCACGCCACAAAGCCTTGTCGTTTTCACTGAAGCGAAAGTGAACCACCGGGATCGGGATGCCGTAGGCGTCCAGGTGATTGGGGTCCACCGTCACCCGGTTGTCGTGTTGCGCCACCACTTTGCCGAATCCACCCATGTGAAAGAATCCCGGCTGCAGATAGCGCACCTGCTTTTTGTAATCTTCTCCAAATCCTTTCACGTGGCGCGCGTGGTGCGGAAACATGAAGCCGCTGAACTGCATCTGGTATCCATAGCCGCCTACATAGTCGCGCGGCTTGCCGAATGGACCGCCGAGGTTGAAGCGCGGAATGTAGGAGTGGTCTGTGGCGCCGTCGTGATTGCTGGGCGGAGCGCCCACAAGCTCATCCAGGTAGCCGAGCGTGGTCGAGCCGACATGGCCGGTAAGATAGCAGCCTACCAGGCCGCTCGAATTGGCCAGACCGTTAGGGAATCGCGGACACTTGGAATTGAGCAGAAGCCGTGCCGACTCGATGGTGGCGCAGGAGACGGAGAAGAGGCGGGCACGGATCTCCTCTTCCTGCCGCGTCCGCGTGTCCACAACCGACACTGCCCGCACCCGGCCGTTGGTATCAACAAGCAACTCCCGCGCCATCTTGTTCGCAATCAGGGTGAAGTTGCCGGTCTTCTCGGCCTTGGGTAACATCGAATTCGGCACCGTGAAGATCGCTCCTGCGTCGCAGCCCTGCATGCAGCGGCCGCAGTAGTGGCACGGAGCGCGATCGTCGTAAGGCTCCGTCAGCAGCGCTTTGCGCGCTTTAATCATGGGCACTCCCAGGCGATCACAAGCGCGCTTGACGATCTCTTCGGAACAGCGAAATTTGAGCGGACGCAGGTAGTGGGCGGCGTCCGGCAGAATCTCGAGATTGTCTTGCTGTCCGCAAACCCCGATCATCTTTTCTACGTGGGCGTAGCAGGGGTCGAGTTCTTCGTAGGCCAGGGGCCAATCCGCTTCAATGCCCTCCCGGCTCCGCTCGCGAAAATCGATGGGGCCGAAGCGCAGGCAGGCGGCGTTCCAGTGGATGCTGCGGCCGCCCACGGCGCGAATGCGGTCCACGCCGATGTGATCGCAGTCATCATAGCGGATCGAATCCCGCACCTCGCGGGGGTAATAGGGATATGGCTGATGGCGATTAGGGAAGTCGTAAGGCCAGGTATGGTAGTAGAAGTCCTCGGAGTTCATCACCCGCCCGGCTTCGACCAAGGCTACCTTGGCGCCTGCTTCTGCCAGTTCTTTCGCCAGCACGCCACCTGCGGGTCCCGACCCGATGACGCAGACATCGTACACTTTCGCTTCAGTTGTCACGCTTATCCCCTTACCGGCGCGAGCGTTTGGCACGCACCTTTTCCCTTGAGTCTGTCTTGTCGTACTTCTATCTGGTTTTACCGTTCTTCTAATTGATAACAGCCTTCGCCCGCTCGCGGGAGAGGACTGTTATCAAGTGACGTTTTATTATGGGCCCAAAATGTACGAACTTCAGTGCCGCGGCAAAAAAGGGCCGGCGGTACGATTCGCTCCTGCGGCCTCAAAGGCCGTATCATATAAGCGGACGGGGGAGAAGGCGAGCGAAACCAACATGAGGGGATTATCGGTGCGTTCAGCAGTCGTTGCCGTTGCTCTGACGATTCCATTTGCGTCCACGCCGTTCGAGCCAATGTTCGGCGCCGCCGATGACGCGATGGCTGTCGATCTTCGTCAGGACACGCTGTCGGGCTTTGCGCGGTACGTCGCAGCCACGGAAGCCCGTATCCACGCGGAAGTCTCTCTCACGGACGGGTTTCTCTATATCGACCGGCTGCCCGCATCGCGGCACTCTGACGTTGAGGGCCGCCTGAAACGCGGCGAGACCTTCATGGAGTCCCTGGTCACCCATGACGCGAACGGCCAGGAGATCGACGCGCCCGGCGGCCTCATCCATCACTGGATTGGCGCCACCTTCATCCCTGGTGCGAGCATAGCGCAGGTGCTCAGCCTGGTGCAGGATTACAATCGGCATGCCCAGGTTTACGCTCCCGAAATCAGCCAATCGAGGCTGATTAGCCACCACGGCAACGATTTCATGATTTTCTACCGATTCCGCAAGCACAAGGTGGTGACGGTGACGCTCGACACCGAGCACAGCGTCCACTACGCGCGCCTCGATGATGCGCACTGGTGGAGCGAGTCGCATTCCACTAAGATTGCGGAAGTGGCGGACGCCGGCAAGCCTTCCGAGGACGAGAAAGCCATAGGGCATGACAGCGGGTTTCTCTGGCGGCTGAACTCCTACTGGCGATTCGCCGAGCGGGAAAGCGGTGTCTACGTCGAATGCGAGTCGATCTCCCTGACTCGCGATATTCCCAAGGGATTGGGCTGGCTGATCGGGCCGATGGTTAACAGCATCCCACGGCAGTCGCTGGAATTTACCATGACGGCGACGCGCGACGCGGTGAAATCGCGCGAGCACGTGAGCAGTAAGGTTCTCAACTATGACGATCGAGCCTCATTAACGGACCCGTCCCGAAGCAAGTCGCTGATTGCGACACGCACGTCCAGGTTTGATGCTCCGCAATTCCAGGAAGCAACCACCCCCTGACCCCTCCTTAGCCAAGGAGGGGAGTTTATTTCCGGGAGTTTTGTTTCCCTCCTCAGATGAGGAGGGGGCAAGGGGGTGGTGCTGAATCCTCAACGCGAACGGGTCTACTACGCCCTGTTCCAGCCACTACTCGCGTCCCAGGAATTGCCGCCTTGGTTTAGGTTTGCGCGGAGTCTCTCCCGCATCGTCTTTGGCCGCCTGGCTTGGTTCAAGGGACCGCGCCAGCCGTACCGCGTCGAACCCGAAGCGGTCGCGAACCTTGTCGGCGGCTTGCATCAGGCGATCGAGCTTCTCGCGCTGGCCGGCATCGAGCAGACTACGCTGAAAGGTGGCACGCTCAAGGCGTGAAGTGCGGACGCCCACCAGTCGCACTTTGAGCTTGGGATTGCGCGCCCGCTCAAACAGGCGCAGCACATGCTCGTAGATCACGAAATCGAGGTGAGTGGGCTCGTCGAGAGTCACGTCGCGGGTGAGCGTGCGGAAGTCCGCGTAGCGCAGCTTCATGCCTACAGTCCGCGCGTAGAATCCGTGGTCGCGAAGGCGTCGGGCTACAAGCTGGGTCAGGTGGGAGAGGGCGCGCTCGATCTCTTCAGTATCGGCCGTGTCCTCGTCAAACGTGGTCTCATGGCTGATCTGCTTGGGTTCCTCTGCGTACGCGTAGGCGCCGGTGTCCTCGCCCCGCGACTTCATGTAGAGCCAGGCGCCGTAAGTGCCGAAACGCTGCTTAAGGCCATCCAAGCTCCATTTCTGCAGGTCGCCGATGGTTTTGATGCCGAGCGACTGCAGCTCCGGCTCGGTCACCTTGCCGATGCCCGGCATGCGGCGAATGGGCAGGGGGGCCAGGAACTTGGGCTCCGCGCCGGGGAAGACGTGCAGCAAGCCATGCGGTTTCGCCTGGTCGGAGGCGATCTTCGAAACCAGATGCGAGGTCGAGAGGCCCACCGAGCAATTGAGGCGGGTCCGATTCTGAATAGTGCGGATCAGCCGATCCGCCGCCACAAAGGCTGAGCCGTGCAGGCGCTCACACCCGGTCAGGTCAAGGTAGGCCTCGTCAATCGACATCATCTCGACCGTAGGCGTGAATTCCTCGAAAATGCGATGGATCTTGCCCGAATATTCCTGGTACTTGCGGTGATCGCCGCGCAGAAAGATGGCGTGCGGACAAAGCTGTTTGGCGGTGCGGATTGGCTGCGCCGAATGCACGCCGAACTTGCGCGCCTCGTAGCTCGCTGCCGCCACCACACCGCGCCCGTCAGGATCGGCGCCCACCACCACAGCCTTGCCCTTGAATGACGGATCTTCAAGCTCCTCCACGGAGACAAAAAAGGCATCCATATCGACGTGAAGGATTTGGGTTAACATCTGGCCTTTGTATATCCTCTGCTTGGCGTGGTTCATTGCGCCAGCAGCCGTGTGCGAGACTCAGGATCGCAAGCGGACGGTAGGCCACGGATGAGCTACAGACATCCCTTTCTGGCTGTCACGACTCTTGGAATACCCGCGAGATCGGGCCTGACTTTGACATCTGTCCAGGTCTTGGCAAACAAGGCCGTAACCCTTGGGCCCATATTGTAGCCAATCTCGACCAAAAGGTGTCCTCCCGGTTTAAGCGCGGCGAGCGCTTGCGGAATCAGGCGGCGGTAGACCTCGTCACCGTGTTCGAATCCCCCTAGGGCAATTCGAGGTTCGAAGTCGCGGACCTCGCGCTGCACAGACGTTAGTTCACCGCGCGAGACGTAAGGCGGATTCGAAACCACAAAATCAAAGGCTGCAGGAGCAGGCCCCAGCACCGGCGCGAGCAGGTCGCCCGCGACGAACGCGACGCGGTTCGCGAAATCCAACCGTTCAGCATTGCGACGTGCCACCATGAGGGCGGGAGTAGAGATGTCTGTGGCAATCACCGTGGCCCGCGGGAACTCGGTGGCCAGCGCTATCGCAATCGCCCCCGATCCCGTGCCCACGTCAACCACTCGCAGTTCGAGGTCCCGATGGGACCCTGCAGGGCGGCCGCACTGGGCGAGCTCGATCACGGCTTCGATGACATGCTCGGTCTCCGGGCGGGGGATCAGCACATCCGGCGTGACTTCGAAGTCCAAACCCCAGAATTCCTGGCGACCGGTGATGTACTGGGTCGGCTTTCCCGTCGAGCGTTCCTGGATAAGCTCGAAAAATCGCTCGGCTAATTCGTCGTGGAGATCGGGATCAGGACTGGAGTAGAGATGACTGCGGTCGCAGGAGAGGACGTGCATCAGCAGGAGTTCGGCGGCCAGTTGAGGTGAGGGAATATTGTTCCCCGTCAGTGTTTCGAGACCGCGTTGGAGCACTTCACGCAATTGCATGAGGTTGTGGCTTGCCTCTTGGATCACCAGCGATCCCGATCCTTTGCCACAATTTCGGCGTCCCCCAGCGCCGAAAACGCCGGTGGGGACACCGGCGCTACAGCCTGCGTTGACGCGTCTAAGCATGGGCGCTAGGCTGCCGCGGCCTCTTTTAGCTTCTCGGCCTGATAATACGCGGTCAGCGCTTGGATGACGTCGTCGATCCGCCCTTCCATGATGCGGTCAAGCTGATGCAGCGTGAGACCAATGCGGTGGTCGGTCAGGCGGTTCTGAGGGAAATTATAGGTGCGGACCTTCTCGCTGCGGTCGCCTGAGCCGATTTGCGAGCGGCGTTCCTCAGTGATCTGCTTCTGCTGCGCCTGCATTTCCATGTCGTACAGCCTCGATCGCAGCACGCGCATAGCCTTGGCGCGATTCTTGATCTGCGACTTCTCATCCTGGCAAGAAACCACCAGTCCCGTAGGAAGATGAGTGAGACGAACGGCGGAGTAGGTGGTGTTCACCGATTGGCCGCCCGGTCCCGAGGAACAGAAGGTATCGATGCGGATGTCTTTGGGATCGATGTTGATCTCCACTTCGTCGGCTTCGGGCAGAACCGCCACGGTGATTGCCGAGGTGTGAATGCGTCCCTGCTGTTCAGTGGACGGAACGCGCTGGACGCGGTGGACTCCGCTTTCATACTTAAGCTTGCTGTAGACCTTCTGGCCTTCGATCACGGCGATGACTTCCTTGAGTCCGCCCACGCCCGAGAGGCTTGAAGAAAGGATTTCCACTTTCCACGCCTGCGATTCGGCATATCGCGTGTACATGCGATAGATTTCCTGGGCGAACAGAGTCGCCTCGTCGCCGCCGGTGCCGGCCCGGATTTCCAGTACTACGTTCTTTTCGTCATTCGGGTCCTTGGGCAGCAAAAGGACCTTCAATTGCTCTTCGATTTCTTCCTTCTGCTTTTCAAGTCCGGCCAGTTCCTCGTGCGCCAGAGCCTTCATTTCGGGATCCGCTCCCGATTCCTCCACCAGGGTGCTGGTATCCACCAGCCCTTTCTGTACGCTCTTCCATTGACGGAACTTTTCTACGATCTCGCTCAAGTCGGACTGGGCTTTGGCGGCCTTCTGGTAGCGCGCGTTGTCGGTGATAAATTCGGGATCGCTCAGCTGCGCGTTCAGATCGTCATACTTCTTTTCAATACCAGACAGTTTATCAAGGAAATTCATGTCCTTCTCCCGCTCTATTTAGATCGATAGGATAGGTCTGATCGAGCGGGCGAGGCGGCGCCCGCGCCTTTGGAAGGGGCGGCTACAGCGATCCGCTGGAATGCGGAATCGTCAGGCACGGGGTTCCCGGCTTTAGCGGAAAATTCATTCGATAACCTTTCGAGCGATTAGATGCGGACGGAAGACATTCAAATCACATCTTAAGTCTACCTGAATCACCAGGGAATGCAAAGCGTCAGCGGATCAGCGGTTGGGACGGTTGGAGTACACGCGAGCCTCGGGCAGCTCCGCGCCTTGAGTGGCTTCAGGCTAATCGTCAATCGTAATCGCCAGCATGACCCTCACCGCGATACACCCACACCCCACCCATGTGAACCTTGACCAGAATATCCTGATTGCCGCCGGAGTTATGAAAGGAGATCCGCGGGCGGAAGCCAGCGGTGTCTTCCGAGGTGCCATGCAGGTCGCTTTCAACGTATCCCAGCCACGTGTGCGCCTCAAGCGAGCGCACCCGGTAGATGTCAGGAACGTTGATTTCCACATCACCGTAGTGTACGAACAGCTGCTCGCTCCCCACGATGCCGGCAACCCGCACGTCACCGTCAACGCAGTGCAAGCTAAGATTGGCGTCGTAGGGCATTCTGATATGAAAGTTCACAGAGATTTTCGATTCGCCGCGAAAGGGACGCCGCAAACTCCGAGGCGGGTAAATGGTCGCGAGGCGCACCTGTTTATCCTGGCCTTCGAGGCGAATCTTGACCAACTCGTAAAGCCGCTTTGCCTTCTCTGCCGTTCCGGCCTCCACAACTTTCTCCGCTTCGACCTCGACGCGAGGCCGATCCCATCCATCGATTTGGAGATCGCCCATCCGTGTGTCAATCAGCAGGGTGCCCGCAGTAAAAAGGCGAGCTGCGTACGCACTCTTTTGGCTGAACTCCTCAGCACGAGCCGGCACACACTCGACCGTCACTGCGGCGATCACGCCAAAGAAAAGAAGCCCGCCCTTGACAAGGCGATTACTAAGCCGCCCGTGCACTGAAAGGCGACGAACCCAAATGGAGGCCGTTGTCGCTTGCATGGTCGCCGCCCTCCCGGGAATCGCTTGTCATATCCTAGCCCAAGTTCGTCAAGGAAGATCCGAGAATCGGCTGACTTAGTCCTTGTAAATCCATCCTGCCACCAGCGCCGCCAGGATGGCGCCGACCCACATGTCGCACATCCAGCCAAGAGGCAGGAAACGGGAGAGCGGCGACCAGGACGCTGTAGTCAGGTTCATGGGGAAGCCGGCGGCGAATCCTACCAGCAGGCCGATGGTGATTGCGGTTCCCGGTCCCGCCCCGCGCGTGGCCCTGGCCGAGGCATACAACCAGGAGACCACCCATGAAAGCAGGAATATGGTTATGAACCACGAAAGCAGGAAGAGGTGATAGCGAGGCGCCTTCAGCAACAGGCCGGAGCTCTGGGCCGCTGCGTATCGGCCTTCGAGCCACCAGGCATTGATCAGCGTGCTCCAGATCGCCCAAGCAACCCCACCCGCGAGAGCCCCAAGCGCCACCCGGCGCGTATTGACAGCAGGTCTTGCCACTTCCTCGGACATCGGCCACCTCCCAGCGGAATTTGGACCTGATGGCGGCGCATCCTATCCGGACGCGTGTCCGAAGTCAAGGACCATTGGACCCAACTCAAATTTCGGGTTTCTCGACAAAATCACAGCTACGCTTAAGCGCGGTAGCGCGTACCTTGGTTGATGGGTCCGCGGCTTCGGTCTTTGCGGCAACCAAACGAAGAGCACCGGCCGGGAAGGGAGCGGTCCGCGCTCACTCCCTTGAAAAAACTAGGACCCGGACTCCTACGGCTTAAAGATCACCTTCAGGAGCGATGCGTCCGGCCTGGACAGTTCCTCAAACATCGCCTGACCCTCGGCGAGCGGCGCCGTCGTGACCCACCCCTCGATCTTCAGGCGGCCGTCTGCAATCCACTGGGCCGCTGCCTGAAACTCTGCCCGGCTGTACCCGTAGGATCCGGTCAGCCGCACTTCTCGACGTATCATGTCCACGAAATCTACTGTGGTATCAACCTCGCCCAGGCCTGCCAGGACGATCGTGCCGCCAGATCGCACCAGTTTGAGCGCAAGCTGCCGGGCTGGCGCGAAGCCAGCGGCATCGAAGACTACGTTGCAACCGTCATCGCCGAAGAACTGCTGGAGCCGCCCGAAAGTATCGCTTTCCTTGGAATTCACCGCGAGGGCGGCTCCGTGCGCTAGCGCTTCTTCGCGGCGACGGGGATTGGGTTCGACCACCGCGATTCTGCCACAGCCCCGCTGGCGCGCCACCTCGAGGACGAGTAGCCCAATCGAGCCCGCGCCGATAATGGCGGCGGGTCCGGACTTGTCAGCGCCGCTCTCGACGAAATGGATCGCGTTCGCCAGCGGCTCGACCATGGCTCCGCCCTCAAGACCCACGTTCGCAGCTAGCGGATAGAGGTTCTCCACTGGTACTCTCAGGTATTCGGCAAATCCGCCGGCGATGTGCATCCCGTAGAGTTTGCGCTGGCGGCAGAGGGCCTCGCGCCCGATCGCGCAGTAGCCGCAATGCCCGCACCCGACCAGCGGATAAATCGCCACCACGTCTCCCGGCTTCGCCCGATCGCCCCCATCGGCGACGCGCTTCACCACGCCTGCCATCTCGTGGCCGAGCACCAGCGGCGGAACCCGACCGGGACTGTGACCCATCCAGCCGTGCACATCCGACCCGCAGACTCCCACGGCGTTTACGCGGACCAGGGCGTCGCCGCCTGTCAGTTCAGGGGAAGGCCAGTCCCGCATCTCCAGCTGGCGCGGAGCTGTATACACCATTGCTTTCATTGTCGTACGCTCTCCCTATTTGGACGGCTTCCCAATCGATGCTGAAATTAATAGTATACGACGAGCCAGGGCCTGCGCCGCCCAACTAATCCTGTACAAGGTTGCGGCGCTGACCCTACAATCACCTGGGGGCAAGCCAACAATTCGCCGGCCGGGTTGTCTACTCGAAGTGAAGGAATACCCGAGCCATCTCGAGTGGCGGTGGAACGTCCCGTGAAAGCCATGGTGCCATCCCAATCTCTTCGCCGCGCCGTCCTGGCAATTGCCATCGCACTGGTTGCACCGCCAAGCCCTGCGCAGACTGCCCCGCCGGTCATCACGGACCGTGCCAGCTACAACGCGGGATCCGACGTGCTTGTACGGCTGGCAGTTGCCAGCGGTTCAGTTGAGACTGGCTCCACTGGGCCCAAAGCCACGGTCGTGATTCGCTACGCGGGCGAACCCAGGCCGGTAGCCACTTCTGCCCTAGCTTCGTCGGTGGCGAACGCCTACGTGAAAATCTGGCACATTCCAGAGAGTGCTAGAACGGGCCGCTATGAGATCGCTCTTGAGCCTGCTGGCGCTGTCGCAATACGCTCCACGTCCATCACGGTCTACCGCAAGTTGGTCGGGATCGAGGAGATATCGCTCGACAAGACGTTCTACACTTCAGGCGACCTCGTAGGGGTCACAACGAAGGTCCGTAATCTTGGGGCGCGGACTCTCTCCGGGTTGCGTGTGGAATTCTCGGACCGCTACTGGCCCTGGATCGGCGGGCCCGCGGCTCGGGCTCGGGCGAGCGTGGTGGTGCTCGCAACTAACGCGAAACTTGCGCCAGGCGCAGAGCAATCCTTTCGTTCGAGCCGGGCCGCAGTCGCTCCGCAAGTTACCGAGCCCACCGTTCATCAGTATGGCGTGGTGGTGTGGGACCGCGATAATCAAGGCGTACTGGCCATCGCCTTTAGCCCTCTCGTTATCATTCACCCGGTCGCTGGCGACGGACCTCAGGTCTACCCGTCACAGTTCATGTTCCAGCGCCTTAACCAGGTGAACGTTACGGCCTATCGCCACTTTTATCCGCCCGCTTTCGATTCGGCGGCGATCCAGTTCGATCACGCTCACACGATGTTTCCGGCTGGAGCTCAAGCGGGAATCAAATTCACCCTGCAGAATCCGACATCCATGGCGTGGCACAACCTGACCCTGCGTGCTCGCCTGCGGGGGCCAGACGGATCGGCAACTCAGGAACAGACCGTGGCTGAGTCGCTTGATCTCCGCCCGGGCGGCTCTGCCATTGAGAAATCAGTCACTTTCGAGCTTCCTTCGAGCCCTGGACACTACAGGGCTGAAGTGGAAATCCTGCAAGATTCGGGCCCGAGACTCTCCACGAACTATCTCGAGCTCGCGGTTAATCCGCTGCCGAAATCCGTTCTGCTCTTCGCCGCCCACGAGGATGATGAAGGCAGCTGGATGGGACTGATTCGCGCCGCGGCCGAAAACCACGTTCCCATTCGCTTTGTCTACTTCACAAGCGGTGATGCCGGCTCCTGTGACCTGTACTATCAGCACTCCTGCGATTCTGAACAGGCGACGCGTTTCGGATCGATCCGTATGGATGAGGTCCGTGCCGCGCTTGGCCATCTGGGCGTGCCTCGCGACGACATCTACTTTCTAGGACTGCCCGACGGCGGCTCGGGCATGATCTGGTACGACCACCTAAAACCGTCAGACCCGTTTCTCGATCCGTTGCTTGGCGTCGATCATGCACCCTATGACGGCCTCGTGATCCCCAACCTGGCGTACGATCGTCAGTCGGTCGTCGACGCCGTCAAGCAGCTGATCCTAAAATTCAGGCCCGAAGTGGTCATCACGGCTCATCCGCAGCAGGAAACTCATGTCGATCACGTAGTCGCCAACTACTTCGTAACTAAGGCCCTTCAGGACCTCCGTGCTGCGGGTGCCGGGGTTGAGACGATCAAGGTATTGGTCGATCGAGTTTATAATCCCAAGGAGGCCCCGCCAACTCCTTATCACTACGCCGGGCGCTCCTTGTATGTTTCCGGTGAAACTTCGGCCCTGGCGCAGGAGGCGGGGTGGTATCATCAATCACAGGGGGGGAACCGCGCCATCGGCCATCTCAGAGATTTCGACCAGTTGCCCCGCACGGTGTCCTACCGTGAAATCCTCGACTGGAACGAGCACGCAGGCTGGAACGAGAAGCGGCGGGAGTAGCACTGCGTTCCTGGCCTCGCCCGTGCGTCGGCGACACGAGGCGTGTTGGGCGTTGCTCCGGCCGCTGCGAACTCTAGGTAAGAGCGTCTATGGCTGAAAAGAGTATTGTTCCCCTCGAAAGT
The DNA here is from genome assembly GCA_963803295.1 of uncultured Acidobacteriota bacterium. Taxonomy (GTDB): domain Bacteria; phylum Acidobacteriota; class Terriglobia; order UBA7540; family UBA7540; genus CAWDMC01. The sequence goes on from CAWDMC010000003.1 coordinate 196,006, forward strand.
GGATCTTCCCGCCGGATTGAGGGATCCGAAAACCTGCTCTCGAGTAATGCGGAAGTTCGAGAAGAAAGGTCTGAGCCACAGATCCCCGATGAGGCTTTTCCTTGCCCTGAATGCGGCCAATTGCTCGGACCGGGCGCTCGACTGTGCGCCGCCTGCAAACAAGCGGTGAATCCGGCAAAGATCAACCTGTCACTTCCGGTCTTGGAGGTATCGGCAACCCACCCCAAGACCCAAGCTGAAGCCGCGGCCCGTGTGCCGTTTCCCTGGCTTCTGTTCCTCGGTTTTGCGGTGGCGCTCGTGGTAGCTTCCCGGTATGCGGGCGTCCACTTTCAGGCCGGTATGCTTACCGCCGAGGCGATTACCTCAGTCTGGGTTTTCTACGATGCCCGCCAGAAGGGCATTCAGCAACCGTGGCGGTGGGCTCTGGGCTCACTTCTGCTTTGGCCGTTCGTGTTTCCCTGGTACCTGGCCCGACGCGCCTCACCACGAGCGTCCTGCCCGTTTGTGGAGGGGAGAGGTTTGGCAATCACAATCCTCATTCTATTTCTTGCTGGGCTTGTGTTTGTGGCCGTCCGCGGGCCGGAAAAAGGCGCCGACACGACGCAACAGGCGCCCAGCACGCGACCGCCAAGCCGCTAGTGAGACCTAGGGGATGAGGGCTCCGTCTGAAGCCTCGCACACATAAGTCTCAGCTTTCAGTCCCAGCGCATCATGATAGCCTCGTTCGATTGCCTCGCAGAAGGCGCCGGTTGCCTCCGGTTTCACCAGATTCACCGTGCATCCTCCGAAACCTGCGCCCGTCATGCGGGCTCCGAACACTCCGGGTTGTTTCCCAGCGATCTCTACCAGCGTGTCAAGCTCTTTCGAGCTCACTTCGTAATCATCCCGGAGGCTCTTATGGGAGTCGTTCATGAGCTTGCCGAAGTATTCAAGATCCCCTTCACCCAACACGCGAACGGCCTCGCGCACCCGGTCGTTCTCGGTAACGACGTGGCTGGCGCGCCTGAACAGTAGCTTGTCCATCGACCTTCCGGCCTCAATGAGATCTCCAAGCTTCACGTCGCGCAACGAGCGGATTTCATCCCATCCGAGCGAGCGCATCTCGGCGATCGCTGCCTGGCATTGTGAAACGCGGACTTTGTATTCCGAACCAGCGAGCGCCCGCTTCACGCCTGAGTTGCAGACCACTATCTTGACCTGACCCCCGATCGGCACCTGGCGATATTTCAGATCCCGGCAGTCGAGGAACAAGGCCTGATTCCGTTTGCCCAACGCGGAAACGAACTGATCCATAATGCCGCTGGGTACGCCGACAAATTCGTTTTCGGCCTTGCGAGCAAGTTTGATCGCCTCAACAGGCTCGACTGGCAGACTCAGCAATTTTCGCCAGAAAGCCATGGCGCCGACTTCGACCGCAGCGGACGAGCTCAGTCCTGCAGCTAAGGGCACGTTGCCGCCGAAAGCGATGTCCGCACCTGCAAGAGTGTAACCTGCTTCTTGCACAAATTTGGAAACGCCCCGCAGGAAATTACTCCAGGTGTGAATTCCATCTTTTTCGATGGCGTCCAGGCTGAACTCCGCTTTCTCCTTGAAATCCGCTGCATGCACCTGGACTGTGCGATCGGTGCGGCGTCGACCGGCATACCAGATATCGCGATCGATTGCGGCGGGCAACACGAAACCGTCATTGTAGTCGGTGTGCTCGCCGATGAGATTTACACGTCCGGGCGCACGCACAACCACTTCAGGCGCAGCGCCGAAAACTCTTTCGAATGTCTCTTCGATCATGATCACTTCCTGTTATCACAGCGTCCAACCAAAGTAAACGCCAATCGCAAGGCCAGCAGGCTTTGCATGCGCGCCGGCAAGCGTGATAGCCCTTCCTGGAGGACTCCCGAGAGCCGCCCCGTAGGGCCGGGGTAGAGAACCTATCCGTCCGCGAAGCTCTGCGCGTTTAACTAATAACTGACAAATCTTTGACTTTCCTCTGACACGCCATTTTGGGGGTTCTGTCATGTTCTGAGGCGAAGCAAGAATCAACCAGACATTGAACTGTAGCGCTCCGATCTATAAGGAGGACTATGAGAGATTTGCATCGACGTAAGCGGATGGTGCTTGCCTGTGTCGCGGGTTTGATGGCCACAATTTTCAGCGTGGCTATTACGCCGGCAGCGGCGCAATACAAGCAGACCAACCTGGTTTCAGATGTTCCTAATATTGCGGCAACGACAGACACAAATTGCGGGGGTGCCGAGAGCAGTCCCTGCCTGGTTAATCCTTGGGGTATCGTCGCTTCGACGACAAGCCCGTTCTGGATTTCTGATAACGGCACGGGTTTCTCCACGCTTTACACTGGCACTGGCGTTCAAATTCCACTAGTTGTCACCATTCCTACTCCAAATGGAGGGAGCGGCCCGGCCAAGCCTACAGGGATCGTCTTCAACAACACCACCGATTTCGTAGTCACCGACGGTGCAAACTCCGCCCCCGCGGCATTTATCTTCGCAACTGAAGATGGGACTATCAGCGGATGGAGTCCCACTGTTGACCGCACCCACGCGATACTCCAGGTGGATAACTCGTCGCCGGGTGGGCCGAATGGACTGGGACTGGGAGCGATCTACAAAGGCCTTGCCAACGGTTACGACGGCACGCGTAATCTCCTATTCGCCACCAACTTTCGCGACGGGGTGGTGGAGGTGTACGACTACGATTCGGTCAACCAGAAGTTGAGATTCGTGAAGTGGTTCACGGATGAGCGCATTACGCCGGATGCATCGGGCTCGGGCTTCGCTCCGTTCGGCATTCGCAACATCAATGGCCTGCTTTTTGTCACCTTCGCGTTGCAAGACGCCGACAAAGAGGATGATGTTGCCGGACCCGGCTTAGGATTTATCGATGTATTCGACATGAGTGGTAAGCAACTCACCCGCTTTGCCACCGGCGGACCTCTCAACGCACCCTGGGGATTGGCGGTTGCTCCCGGCGATTTCGGGAGATTCTCTACGCGTCTGCTCGTCGGCAACTTCGGTGACGGACGCATCAGCGCCTATGATATGTTTTTGGGCCACGGCTTCTTCAGGTTGCTTCGGGGCTTATTCAGAGGTCAGCTTCGCGACTCGACGGGAAAACCTCTTGCGATCGATGGCTTGTGGGGATTGACTTTCGGTAATGGCGCTGCGGCAGGCCTGACCAACGAGCTCTTTTTTACGGCAGGAATACAAGATGAGGCCCACGGCCTCTTTGGCAAGATCACCGCTCAGTAGTCCAGAACTGTCATTCTGAGCGTAGCGGAGCCCGGTCCGGAAACAAGGGACCGGCCCGCCACGCCTCAGGAGGGCATCCAGGGCCGGGCCGAAACACAAGCACTCTTTTTTTGGGGGAGCTGGCAGTCAGGATCAGTTGAGGAAATACGACCGGTACAAGGTGTCGCGCTTCACGGGGCGGAAGCCGGCGCCCGAGATCAGGGCACGAAGTGACTCTTCAGTCGATTTGTTCATGCAGCCTGCGGCGCTTACCACATTCTCCTCAATCAAGATGCTGCCTACATCGTTTGCACCGAAGCGAAGGGCAATCTGGCAGATCTTATGACCGGGCGTGAGCCAGGAAGCCTGCACGTTGACGAAGTTGTCGAGATAGAGGCGGGACACTGCCAGCGTCTTCAGGTAATCCACCGCAGTTACTTCTTCTTTCACAAAGCGGCCGAGCGACGTATGCTCGCGTTGGAAGAACCAGGGAATGAAAGAAGTAAAGCCGCCGGTTTCTTCCTGCAACTGCCGTACCCGTTCTAGATGGTTGACGCGATGCTCGATGCATTCGCCGCAGCCGAACATCATGGTGGCGGTGGTGCGCATGCCAAGCTGATGGCAGGTGCGGTGCACTTCGAGCCACTCGTCGGTGCGGCACTTGAGGCGGGCGATGCGGAAGCGGACCTCGTCGTCCAGGATTTCGGCTCCGGCGCCGGGTATTGAGTCCAGGCCGGCATCCATCAGCCGCTGGAGCACCTCGCGCACGGTGAGTCCGCAGATTTCGGCGATGTTGAGAACCTCAGGGGCTGAAAGGCAGTGCAGGTGCAGCGCAGGATAGCGTCGCTTGATGCTTCCGAGCAGGTTCTCGTAATAGTCCATTTTCAGGTCGGGATGAAGGCCGCCCTGCATCAGGATTCCCGTGCCACCCAGGGCAAGGGTCTCATCGATCTTCCGATAGATCGACTCGAGCGGCTGAACGTAACCCTCAGGAGATCCCACCGGCCGGTAAAAGGCGCAGAACGTGCAGTACTCGGTGCAGATGTTGGTGTAGTTGATATTGCGGTCGATCTGGTAAGTGATGACGCCGCCTGGATGGAGCTTGCGCCGGAGGGCGTCCGCTTCCATACCCAGGCCGATGATGTCATCGGACCGCAACATATCCAGAGCCTGTTCACGCGTCAAACTCAAGCGAACTCCAGGTTTCGCGATTCCGGAATAAGGCCGGCCTCCTTTGCCAGCTCGCAAAACAGCCTTAAACCCTTCAGGTTCTCGTTATCTAAACTATAGTCGATGTTCTCCGTGAGGTAAACTTTCACCTCCGCTGCCGGAAGCCGGTATTTCGGTGCGTACTGCCGGGAGATTTCCTCGATGTGAGCCAGTCCATAATCGCGCGACCCCTCGAACTGCTCGCGCAGCGGCGCCATTTTTGTGACGGACCTTCCCACCCAAACGGCGAACACGAATGGCAAACCCGTGAACTTTCTCCATTCGGAGGCCAAATCGTAGACGTAGGGCGCCGGTCCACGGTAAGCGAGCGCCGGATCGCCGATCAGCAAGGCAGCGTCATTACGGCGAAGCATCTCGTCGGCATCAGGCTCGAAGGGCGTGAATTCGACGTGGCGCCGGTAGAACGTCCGCAGCAGGATCGTGACCAATGCCACAGAAGTGCGGGAGGAGCTGTCAAGGGCCACACTCTCGATCTGCTCTACCGGCTTGTTGCCTAACAGCAGGACCGATTTCACCACGGCCTTCGAAGCAATGGAGACGCCTCCCACGATGCAAGCGCCGGGAATCCGCTGATACTCAATGGAGGGGATAATGCCGATGTCCACCTTCCCGCGAGCGAGCGCATCGGCGCAGCAGGCCGGCGTGGTGAACGTCAGATCAAATTCGCCCTGCTGCTCGCCATGGAGCATTCCCCAAATCAGTGGAACAGTGTTGAGGTATTTGACAACAGAAACTCGCGGCTTCTCGATCATGGCTTCAATCTGTTTTGATTCCGCATCGTGCCAGCAGGTTCCTGCTTCCCAATCCTCACGCCTTCGGATGGGTCTTGTCGTAAACCTCAATCAACTGCTTGATGGACACTTGCGTGTACCTCTGCGTGGTGGAAAGGCTCTCGTGCCCGAGCATCTCCTGGATGGCCCGCAGATCGGCGCCTTCGGTCAGCAGGTGTGAGGCAAAAGCGTGGCGGAGCGAATGCGGACTCACGCGCACGTCCGGTCCATAGCGCCGGACGTAAGTCTTTACCAGCCGGTCGACCGAGCGTGTGGTGAGCCGCTGGCCTCGTGCATTCAAGAATAGCGCCAGGGACCCGGTGCGGTGCTCTTTCAGCAACTTTTCCCGCAACGGCAGGTAATCCTCCAGGGCCCTTTTTGCCTTCGACCCGAAAGGCACCATGCGTTCCTTGCGTCCTTTGCCCCTTACCAGCAGCATGTTGTCCCCGAAATTGACGTTGCGCAGATCGAGGCCTACCAGCTCGCTCACCCGCAATCCAGAGGCGTAAAGCAGCTCCAAGATGGCGCGATCCCGCTCGAATCCCGCTGGTTTCCCGCTGGTTTCCCGCCCTGCCCGGTCCAGGCGGTCGAGAAACCCATTCAACTCCTCTTCCGTCATGATGCGCGGCAGCCGTTTCTCCAGCTTCGGGGTTGAGAGCTCGCTCGCCGGATTTGCAGAAAGAACCTTATCGTTCACCAGAAACGTCAGGAACGCGCGCACGGCTGCCAGCTTGCGCGCTATCGAGACTTTCTTCTTTTCACGCTCGTAAAGATAGGCGAGAAACGAACGCACCTGCAAGGTGCTGATGGCCGCCGCATCGATGGAGTCGGCGGCTTCACTCTGCACCAGGAACTCGCGGAACTGCAAGAGGTCGCTGCGGTAGTTGCGCACGGTGTGCGGCGAGGCGTTGCGTTCGTGTTGCAGATAGTCAGCGTAGCGTTCAATCGCTTCAGTCAGATTCAAACCCAGTCCCCCGTATTCAAGCTCCGATTGTACCGTGGATCGGAACCTGGGGTCATAACCGAAGCCTGCACACATCCTTGGCACAGAATCTACCGCGCTTGGTCCTTTGCGACGTGCACCGGCTGAAGCGGGGCCGCTCTCAACTTGGCCAGATTCGCCAAGGCTTTCTGCCATTCCTTGGGATTCTGTTTGGTTGCGATCGGCGCGCTCAGATCGCCGTAGAAGCCGAGGATATCAGCGCGCAGGTCTGGCGTCACATTCTGGAAATTGTTTGCCGCCAGGCGATCGAGTAGCTTGGCATAAGTCTTATCGGCAAGAGCGTAGATGCCGGAACGGCTAATATCGCCGGTATCCAGATCTTTATTGACCAGGGCCAGGTGTCCGGCGCGGACGTCCGCGAATAGCCGCTTATCAACGGAAATCGTATCGGCAAAGCTCTTCACAAACAGTTGCTCCGTCTGAGGTGTCGGCGACTTGAATCTGAGCGTCTGCAGCGGACCCACCTTCGGCAGGATCCTGACCAGGAAAACGAGAAGACGCGCCAGCAGGCTCATCCTGGCGTTCTCCTCATTCCACTCACGTCTCAAAAAACTGGGCGCGCGGTAGTTGGTGCCGTAGGCCCTCCGGTAGTTCGAGCGCGACAAGCGGTAGATGAACTTACGACGGGTTCTACTGGGATCCGCCTTCAGGATCTCATCCTTCTTTTGCTTCCAGGCGATCTGGGTCATGCGGGGAATCACCTCACTGGCGCCACGGCGGTAAGTGTTGATAGCGAGGTCCTCATTCTTGAAGAGGTCCTTGAGAGACAGCCCATAAGTGCGCTGGAAGGCGCGTTCCAGCACGGGTTTGGCGACTTTGAAGCCTATGAAGTTCTCGTACGTCTTGGGAACATAACCTGCCCCGGCGATCTCGGCTACATCGAAGGAAAACTCCACCATGATATGAGCCTTGGGGTCGTCCTCATAAGTCACCACCTTCCCGTATTTTTTCTCGAGCTTGGGATAAACCTGCGGCACTGACAGGTTCACCGCGATCGGATGCCCGGTGATATCGGCCGTGTAGTGCGCCAGCGCTCCGAGCGCGAAGGCGAATTCGTACATGTCCTGGGCTTCGTTCAGCATGCTCATAATGAAGTCGCCCGTACGCACGTAATGAGTGAGATCGCTGAAGAGGTGATTGCCGAACGGGTAGTAACCCATGTCCTGGACCACTGCGCCACCATAGGCGTAAGCGTGAGCCTCGCGCATCTGTGCGTCGTTGGCGGTGGGATAACGCGTGAGCAGCATCGGCCTGATCACCGGTCCCCAGATGGCGTCGACAATGGCCTCGTGGCTGAGCACGGAATAGCTGCCGGAGGGGATCGCCAGCAGCAGCGAGAATAGGACGGCGAGAAGGAGCGAAAGCTTGGAGAAGGGCCTCATGGCATTGCTCGTGAAACCGCAGGCGACGCGAGGATCGGTTCGCCGATGCTTTCCAGCCAGGCGGCAAAGTCTCCCAGCGCGCGATCGCATTGTCGCTCGCGCCGCGCCGCACGGTTGCGAGCGATCGCCTTGGGCAGTCCCTCCAAAGGTGGGATCAGGTCAAACGAAATATTGGCGGGCTGATAGTGGGAGGGATCGGCATGGGTGATATAGTGCACCAGCGAACCGAGCGCGGTGGTTCGCGGCGGTGGAACAAAGGCGCGACTCAGCGAGCGATGCGCCATCGCCACTCCGGAGAGAAACCCTGTTGCCACACATTCCACATATCCCTCAACTCCTGAGAGTTGCCCCGCAATGAAGACTCCGGGTCGCTCGCGCAGGCTCAAGTCGGGCGCGAGCAAGCGCGGCGCGTTGACATACGTATTGCGATGAATCTGGCCGAATCGTAGGAACTCCGCTCGCTCCAGTCCCGGAATCAAGCGCAGAATGCGCTTTTGCTCCCCAAACTTGAGATGATTCTGGAAGCCGACGAGGTTATAGCTGGAAAATCGTAAGTTCTCGGCTCGCAACTGCACCACCGCGTACGGTTGTCTTCCGGTCCGCGGATCGACCAAACCCACCGGTTTCATCGGTCCGAAACGTAAGGTGTCGACTCCCCGCCGCGCCAACTCCTCAAGCGGAAGGCAGGATTCGAAATAGTTGAGGTCTTCAAACGCGTGGGCCTCGACCTGTTGCGCCGTCATCAAGGCTTGGTAGAAGACCCGATACTCGTTCACATCCAAGGGACAGTTCAGATAGTCTTCGCCCCCCTTATCGTAGCGCGAAGCGCGAAAGAGGCTGTCCATGTCGAGCGTGTCGGCGTCCACGATGGGGCTTATGGAATCGTAAAAGGCCAAGTTGCTTGATCCAGTCACCGCCTGCAGTTCGGAGGCCAGTGCCTGGGAGGTCAGCGGACCGGTAGCAATCAGGATGGCGTCAGCTTCTTCCCCCGACGCGTTCCTGAGCAACGAACGAAACTCCTCGCGACGGACGCTGATGAGAGGATGCGACTCGAGCGCTTCCGTCACGGCCCCACTGAAGCGCTCGCGATCCACCGCTAAGGCCGAACCGCCCGGTACTGCGAACTGCTCTGCCAGGCGCAACAGTAGCGATCCGCCACGGCGCAATTCCTCCTTCACCAGCCACGAAGCTGATCCAGGCGCGTTGGATTTCAGCGAATTACTGCATACGAGTTCGGCGAAATGGCTGGTCTTATGAGCGGGAGTGGAAAGTATTGGACGCATCTCGTACAAGACGGCAGGCACGCCACGTTCGGCAACTTGCCAGGCTGCTTCGCTACCGGCGAGTCCGCCGCCGGCGATGATCACGCGTCGACTCATGGGGTCTCTAGGTACGATTATATCAGGCGCCTCGGATTGACCGCGGATGACACAAAAGGGCTGGTTCGCACCGGGAAAGGTTCACAAAATGGGCTCGGACCGACAGAAGGCTTCCCTTTGCTTCCATTAGGGACCTCGCCTCCGTGATAGAATCCGCCCCATGGCGAGGTCTCAAAGACTTCTTCAGGAGAGCGTAATGAAATCGCCCCACAGGATTGCCATACTCGTTCTGGTGGTTTTGGCCTGGTTGGGCACCGGAAGACTCCTTCCCGCTCAAGCTGGTGCGGCCCAAGGCGTCCCTAAACATACTGCAGCCAAGCCAAAGGCGCCTGCCCGGCGATTCACCATTCTGCAGATCAACGACGTTTACAAAGTGGAGGGACTGGAAGGCGGCAAGGTCGGTGGATTGGCGCGCGTCCGCACCTTGCGCACGCAACTCGAGTCACAGGGCCAGCCGGTGCTGGTGATGGTTGCCGGTGACTTGCTCTTCCCTTCAGTGATGAGCAAGTACCTTCGCGCCCAGCCCATGATCAAGTGTCTGAATCTGCTCGATGGCAACGCGGCGGCGTTCGATCCGGGGCTCATCGTGACCTTCGGCAACCATGAGTTCGATGACAAAGACCCGGGACTGCTGCTTGGACGTCTCGCCCAATCGGATTTTCGCTGGGTAGGATCCAACGTGTTCTACAAGTCATCGCCCGATGATCCCGGTCATCCGTTTTCAACGCGGCTGAAGAACGTCTACGACACTTTGGTGGTCAACATTGCCGGGGTGAGGGTGGGGATTTTTGGACTGACGGTCGACGATGCCAAACGGGATTACGTCGGCTATGCCTATGACTGGCCGGCGCGAAAGGCGGCGGTAAGTAAGGCGTTAGCCCAATTGCGCGCCCAGCACGCCCGCCTGATTGTGGCTCTGACCCACCAGAATATGACCGAGGATATCCGCATGGTCCAGTCGTTTCCCGCCATCAACCTGGTGGTGGGCGGGCACGAGCACTTCTTCCAGCAGCGGCAGGTCGGGCGCACCTGGATCACCAAGGCCGATTCCGACGCGCAGAGCGCGCTCGAAATTGAAGTACGGGCGCCAGCCGCCGGCGCGATCCAGGTGACGCCCCATAAGGTGGTGGTGGATAGCCAGGTGACTCAGGACTCCGCCGAGAATGCCGAGGTGCAAAAATGGCTGAACAGCTTGGGCACTGCCGTGAAGCAGCAGACGGGTCACAGCCTGGGCGAGCAGGTCGGCTCAACCGAGCACACCCTGGAGGGTGTCGAGACAGCCGTACGCCGCCGCGAGAGTGCACTCGGCAACTTTCTCTCCGACGTCGTGCGGGCCAGCATGAAGACGCAAGTGGCCTTCATCAACGGCGGCGCCATCCGCATCAACGATAATATCCCGGCTGGAGGTCAGATCCTCCAGTACGACATGGAGGGCATCTTCTTTTACGACGATGGGCTGGTGTCGTTCGATTTGACGGGAACGCAGTTGCTCGACATCCTGCGCGCTTCGGTCGAATTCACCGACATCGGAGACGGGCGCTTCCTGCAGGTTTCGGGGTTGCGCTTCCGCTATCACGTGAGCGGCACGGCGGAGAATCCTCGCTACGATGTCGGGCCGGCAGATGTGGAGATCCTGCAGGCGGACGGGAAGACTTACGCGCCGCTGGATCTGAACGGACGCTACTCGGCCGGCACCCTGGACTACGTGTGGTCGAATGGATCGAGCGATGGCTATCCGATTTTTGCGAAGGGCAACGGCGGCTCGAGCCCGCCGCTCACGAACACCGGTCCGGAGGTCAGCTGGCGCAAGGCGACCGAGCAGGCCATCGCGGCCTTGCCTGACCGCCGTGTAACCGCCAACATCGAGGACAGGATCGTGCGCGTCGACGAGCGCAAATGAAACCGGTTGAGCCTTACAAATCGCGGTAGCAGCTCAATTTTGTAACTATTGTGATAATCCCTGAGGCTCGCCCTGCGGGTCAACGAGGATGCGAAGGGGTGCGTCGTTCTACACTACGCCGTTAGTTAGAACGAAAGCCGCTGGCGCGGCGGACGCTACGTGTGCGCTAGCAGCTAGCTAAGCTAGGTGGCCTGTCCATTCTGGAAGAGATTGGTCAAGGAATGGGTCGAGCCCGTCTGCAAAGTGTTGGTAGCCGGTGTGGTGGAACGCCTGCGCATTCGAGATCTTGCCTAGTTGTCTCGTGCTTATACCATACGCCCGCCCCCGCTTTCAGGGAGAATTGTAAGCGGCCATTTCTTTGCCGTCGACTGAACTGAATTCTTTGCAGGGATAACACCGTTCCAAATTCGGATCGAACCTCACGATTTAATCAGGAGGTAAAGCGAAGCAAAACACGTCGCTGCCTGCGGCGATGGCAACGTACTGGATGCCCTTTACGCCGTAACTCATGGGGGAGGCGTGGAGTGTCTGGCCCGTGTTAAAGTGCCACAGTGCTTTCCCTGTCCGGGCATCGACGGCTTCGAATTCCCGCGCGTCATCCCCAAAAAAGACCAGGCCCGATGCGGTAGTCATCGTTCCGGCGGAGGAATCTCCATTCCCCACCAGCGGATAGCGCCACACGGGTTTGCCCGTTGCCACATCGAAGGCGAGGAGGATCTTTTGGGCGGACTCCCGAGGAGGGCGCTTGGTTCCGGTGCTGTAATAGGTGGCGCCGGGTTTGAAGGCTTGTCTGGTTTTGCCGGCTATGTAGATGTCACAGTCCTCGAGGGCCAGGAAATAGAATAGTTGCGTGAAAGGGTTGTAAGTGGGAGACATCCAGTTGGTGGCGCCTGAGAGCGAAGGACAAATCCTCTCGCCTTGGGGCGTCGGGTGCAACCCCGTGCCGATGGGCCGGCCATGCGCATCAATCCCTTTAGCCCAGTTCAACTTTTCGACAAAGGGGGTGGCGCTAAGAAACTTCCCCGTGGTGCGATCGAGGAGGTAGAAGAACCCGTTGCGGTTGGCTTCTACCAACAACTTCCGGACCTGCCCCTTGACTGTCAAGTCAACGAGCACGGGAGTCTCCGCAGCGTCGTAGTCGAAAAGGTCATGCGGGGTAAATTGGAAGTACCATTTTAGCCTTCCTGTGTCGGGGTCCAGCGCCAGGACGCAATCGGTGTAAAGGTCATCGCCGGGGCGAGTATCGCCGACGAAATCGGGAGCGGGATTGCTGGTTCCCCAAAAAAGCGTGTTGGTCTCGGGATCGTAAGTCCCAGGCATCCACGTTGTCCCGCCACCGAGAAGATAGGCATCGCCGGGCCAGCTTTCGGACCCCGTTTCGCCGGGCCCAGGAATCGTCCAGAAACGCCACACCTCTTTGCCCGTCTTCGGATCAAAAGCCGCGAGAAAACCACGGACCCCATCGTCGCCTCCCGAGGTGCCCACCAGGACTTTGTCCTTCACGATAAGGGGCGCACTGGTGGCGCCGTAATTCTTGCGCATATCGGCGTATTCGATATCCCAGATCAAATGGCCGGACTGTGCGTCGAGGCACAGCAAATGGGCATTATCGGTTTCCATGAAGACGCGGGTGTGCCATATGGCGACACCGCGATTGTGGTGTGCGGAGGCATCGTCGATCAAGCCCTGGGTCAGAGGACGGATATGGCTCCAGAGCACACGGCCGGTCCGGGCATCGAGCGCGAAAGCGTCGTTCGCAGAGGTGACGTACATCACCCCGCCCACCACGACCGGCGTTACCTCCAGGGATTCGGAATTGCTCGAATGGAATACCCATTGTGCACGCAGGCGGTGAACATTTTCAGGTTTAATCTGGTCAAGCGCACTGTAGCGCCGGCCGGTGTAGTCTCCATTGTACGAGGGCCAGTCTTGGGCAGGGGGCGCGACCAGCAGCCGCTCCGGTGGAAAATCCCGTCCGAAAAATAACTGCTCGCCCCGAACGGAGTTTCCTTTTCGCGGTCGCACCGGGTTCTTTGCCGTTAAGAGGCGAAGGTAGGCGATGATCGCGTGAATTTCCGCTTCGGGTATGGAGCCGAAAGACGGCATCCCTTTCGACTCAATGCCACTACGAATGATCTGGAAAACCGCCGGATCTGCGAGTGCTCCGGCCGCGGTGGGAGTGGCGATGGCATGGGCGTGCTCGCCGCCACGTCCGTCCAAGCCATGGCAGGGGGCACAATGCGACTCAAAGCTTCGCTGGCCTTCCGCCGGCGGTGACGCCGTTTTCTTCGCAGGGTTTGCGAGTATGGGTATAGGGTTTTGCTGTGCCGGAGAAGTTGCGACCACAGCGATGGAGAGCACGTAAACGAAAAGGGGAAGCACACTCCTTCCCCCGCAGGCCCGCCTTGCGCCGACACCGCATAGTCCCTTCCTCTTGTGACGGCCAGCTCCGCTCACGATCACGTTTCAGCTACTTGAGTTTCCTGACCCTGATGCTTTAACCCTGGCAACGAAGGAAACCCGGCCCGCTCATCGGTCTTATTGCAGGGAAACTCTAGCGCAAGATTCTCTGACAAGCTAGCTCCATTACGTCTCACCTATGGAAGGTGAGTTTTGGGACGCGCTGCCTCCAGCAGCACCTCGCGCAGAAGCCGCGCCGTCACGATGGTCTGATCTCCATTTTTTTCTTGCTTCTTCGCCTTTCTTTCGCCTACAATAAGCGCGGCGGGGTTCGCCGAATTCCATTATGCTGGAGGATGAATGGCGTGCGGCGGCGGTTGAAATCCAGGAGCAATAACGATGGTGGGTTGGTGCCTTTGCCGCGCTGCCCCAAGGCGAAAGACGGCCCTCTCACCGGTGAACGGGCGTGATCTGGACGGATCCTTTCGCCAACTTAGCATTCGCCAACTTCAGGGTTACAAAGCCGATGCTCCCGAAACCCATACCCGTTTCACCCTTCGTCTTCTGGTAGCCCGTATAAAACAAGGTGAAGAGGTCGCCTCGTTCAGGAACCAATCCGAGGGAGTGCGCACCGGATCGGCCCAGAAGCCCGCGCCTTTCGGCTGAATGACGACGTGCTTGCCCGGCGTCCAATTCACACCATCTCGAGAACACGTATATCCGATGGCCATAGGGTCGGTAACATCAGTGTCGTAAACGGCCAGGTAGGTGCCGTCATCCAACCGGGTGACGATGGGATTCTCGGCGAACTTCTTCTCAAGGTTGACTGGATTACCGTTGCGGCACCGCATCCATGGACCGTTGATTTCAGTGGATTCGGCCAAACCTACTCGCCAGTGCTCGATCGGCAGATGTTCTGTATTGGCGCTCCCATAGAACGCCAGCCAGCGGTTCCCCACCTGGTAGGGAAAGAAGGAATCCGTGCCCTGCAGGCCCTCCCAGGCTTGCGAGTTGGAATCGGGCCTCAGGACGATGCCAACGTCCTGGTAAGGGCCGCCGATCCCTCCGCGGCCTGGCCGCTTTGAAACAGCGCGCCACACGGTACCGTCATAGTTTCCGCGCCATTCCGTTTTGGTGCTGGGCGCGGATCGATAGGCGATGTAGAAGAGGTTCCAGCGCCCATCCTTCGGACCGTAGACGGGCAGCGGCGACCAAAGGGCCGCGCGAGGGTCCTTACCTGCGAACTCACCGCTCGACTCGTACAACGTCGCGACGCGATTCCAGTGAGTGCGGTCAGTGCTGATCCAATGCGCGAGCTTCATCTTGACCCACATGGGATCGCCCACCATTTCGGAAGTGAACAGGTGATAGGTTCCATCGAGCTTGATCACCCTGCCGCCCTCGAAGCCGTACTTGTTTCCTTCCGCGCCCCGGGAATGGATGGTTAGTACCGCCAAGGGAAACTGTTCTACCAAGACAAAGGTAGGTGCAAAGGGTGGCTCGAAGGTGGCGAGATCGGGGCTCTCGTGGCCGACAATTTCGGCACTAATGGATGCAAGGACAAGCCCCACCGCGGCGAGCATTGACGGTCGCAGTGATTTCAACACGGAGGTATCCTTTATTGAGCAGGGTATTCAATATCGACCTCTGCCCGACCGATAAGATACTGCCTTATTGCCATTGAATGCAATTTTGCAACTGCGCTCTTCACGGCACGGTGCTTTCGCGGGCCAGGAAAGGGACCATTTTATGTTCGCGTGCCAATCCGCGGCTTAGGAATGTGCCAATTTTTGCCGGAAGCTCACATGTGTCTTTCGGCAAGCATGCCCGACGCGAGAAAATAATCACTGCTAAGGCTTCAGTCAGCTGCCGAGCCGATGCAGGGCTCCGGTACGGGCCCCGCCCTGAGCAGCCAAGAGTAGGTAGGCTGGGATAAAATTGAGGTCCGCGATTATGAAAATAAGTTGCAGCAGCGATGTTGGCTCGAATGGGCAGTTCTCGCGCTCGGTCTGCCGGGACTCATAGCCGGGGCTTCATGGCTTGTCACCTCAGTAGTCCCGGCGGCCCAGCACGGCACATTGCCGCAACGCTACGTTTTGAGCCTCGGCGGCGGAGTAATAGCGGAGTGGATATTCGTGATTGCCGGGTGGCTCCTTCTTAAGCGTCGCGACCAGTCGTTTCGAGATCTCGGTACATGGCGATTGGGGAACTGGGCTGGATGGAGTTACGCCTTACTTTTTGCGGGGCTCACAATTGCGAGCAATCTCAGATTCCTACCCAGAATGGGTATCCCAATTTTCTATGCGTTTGCGCCACGGGGGTTCATCTCGTTGCGGCGCTCGCGACAGGAATTACTGCGGGATTCTGTGAGGAACTCCTTTTTCGTGGGCTGCTGATGACCGATTTCGCTCGAGCGGGATATGGAAAAGTCGTGCAGGTGATTCTTCCGGGCATTTCATTTGGCTTTTCCCATTTAGGATACGCTGTTCATGGATTCGTTGCCGGAGTCGGAATCATGGTACCCACAGCTGTGCTCGGGATGATGTGGGGTGTCGCCTACCTTCTGGGACGGCGTGCAACCGGCATTATTGACAGGTCCGATCTGCCGGGCCGCTATCTATGGTTTTCAGCCAGTTGCGATACAATACATCATACGCCAGGAAGGCCACACCTACACCGAATCCACCGAGGCGCCTGTCCCCGTCCCGGCGCCTCGCCGTAATTCCAGGGCATCCAGGCTCCTGGATTCTCTGGCAGTGGTCGCGGATCAAGTGGCCGCCGAGGGCAGGATCTGAACGTTCGGGTCATCCACCCGCGAATGCGACAGGGACGAACATCCACATAAGGGCCTACGCGTCCCAGCTGTTCATCAATTGCCACTCGCCATCTGCGGCGTTTGTTCCCCGATCTTTCCCGAGTAAATGATGAATTTGAACGGGTCGGTATTCTGGTACTTTTCCATCAGCTTGAGGTAGACAAGCCGCCTGGCGTGAGCCACGGATTCACTGCGGTTGAACCTTTCCCCAGAAGATTCCAGCAGCGACGCCGCTAGTTCGTATTTGCCATCGGCAGCGAGGCGCTCCGCCGCCTTGGCAAGCTGCTTTTCCGATATCCCGAGGTAATCGACCAGGAGTTCCGCGCGGTCGGCGCTGCCGAGATGGTCGAGACCCTGCAGGTCTGCCTGCCAGTAACCGACGTTCTGGTCGTAGAGACGGTCAATGACGTGCTCGCGCAGGATAAGGTATGGCTGATACACATAAGGCTGGCCTGTGAGCAGGCCCGGGGGAACAAGATTCGCTTGGTGAATCGCCCCGCGTTCATCACCACGGCGGATCGCATTCAATACCTGCTCGCGCAGCCACACCAGATCTGTTTTGAGCTGCGCCAGCATCAAGGGAGACGCGAAGTTCCGGGTGAGTGGCTCGTGGCCGTGGAGCAGGTGCGGGGGATGCTTTTCCACAACAACGTCAATCGCATCGAGCAGCCCTTGCAGATCGCCTTCCTCCACAAAAGGTGCTCCAAGATAAGGCATGATGAAGTCTCCAACGAACATAACGCCCTGATCCGGCAGGTGGATGAACATGGCATCGTGAGTTTCTCCGCCGTGCACCGGGATGAGTTCGATGCGTGTTCCCCCGATCTTCAGCTCGGTGCGGCAGCGGATCGTGACGTCGGGCTTGAAACTGCGTACGTCGTCGAGGTTAAAGTGCTCGCCGAAGAAGCGTTTAGCGAAAATCGCGGGCCCCTGGAGTTCGCGGTCAACCTCCTCGCTGTAGTTGCTCCTGGCGTAGAAACGGAGGTGCGGATTTGGAGCACGGAAATACGCATGGCCGCCAACGTGGTCCCAGTGCGCGTGGGTAATGAAGACGGTCGTTAATTCTGGTAGGCCATGAACTTGCGCTCGCAGCGTCTCGTAGGCGCCTTTGGCGGAGTCTGGCCGCGTGCCGGCATCGATACCGATCAATTGTCGTCCATCGTCCGAAACCACGAAATAGTATTCCGTGAATTCGAAGCCCGAGAGTGCATAGACCCGGCCGGGCACGATCTCGGCGATGCGCCTCGGCGAAAAGGTATGTCCGGAAGCAACGTCTTCCGAAAAAGGTGTGATTAGCGTAATCGGCCGGTCAAAGCTCTTGTAGCCGCTCTGTCGCAGATAGTCCTGGGCCTTAGCTGGTTCTCCCTCAGCCAGAGCCAGCTTTCCGAGGTGGTAATAGACCTCCCGCAACCAACCCGCATGAGGAGCTTTGTCAGCGTTTTCCAGGCACCAGGCCAGCTCCTCCTGTGCTGCTTTCCGCTGATTGAAGAAGTTTGGAAGGTCGCTGTGGACGATTCCGGCAATCCAGTTCACAACGAAGACTTGTCCTCCCGAAAACTGCTTGGCTTGATTGAGGACCGCGACCGTGTCTTTCACGTATGCGATTCGGTGCAACAGCGAGACGGAAGATACGTGCTGGGCCCGCAGCAATCCGATGGCGCTCAGATACAACGCCTTTTGAGCGTCCGTCAGACGGAGACCGAATTCCTGCAGTCGCGCCGAGAAGAACTCCGCGCCCTCACCCTGCAGGGTGGCATTCGAATACTCTGCCATCAGAAGAAACAGCAACTGTGGATCTCGCGGTGGCGCCACGGTGTTCACGGCCTTCAGGTATTCGAGCTCCGGGCGGCGGGAACCGGACGGCGAGTCAATCCCTCTACCTTCCGTGGACGGGGTTATTCGTAGCGCGGCCAGGAAAACCGCAAGCATTAGTAAAGCCGGCAAATAAACTGGAACCCTCATAAAAGGCCTCCTTTCGTTTCCTCCTCCATTAGATGTATATACATCTATATAGGTTGCGAAAAACAATTAAGCTCGCCTCCCGGCTGCCGTCATTCGAGATACCGTCTCTTTCATATCCTTCCAGCCGGCATAACCGACTTCCTTTCGCAACCTCTGTTCCGCCCGCTCCCAGTGCGGCTGAGCCATCATCATCTGTCTCTTGCCCGCCCGCGTCAGGCTAAACACGCGCTCCCGCCTGTCCTTACCATGCCTGGCATGAACCCAGCCCTGCTTCCGCAGTAGCCCTAGGGTTCGCGTCAGGGTCGTACTATCCATGGCAAAGCCGGCGCTCAACCGCTTTTGATTAGCCTCTCCCACGGCGGCCAGCGCGGTGAGCAGACCGAATTGCGTGATCTCAAGACCTGCCCTTCGCAGTTCCTGATCATAAATCCGCGTTACGACCCTGGTGAGACGGCGTAGGTTCTGACACGCGCAGGGCAACTCGAAGAGTGCATCTGCAGGCTGCTTTGCCAAAACGTGTTTACTCATATTATATGTATATACATCTGATATGCTTGCGTCTCAAACAAAACAGAGCGCGCTTGCGAACATCTTACCCGAAGTACGCGCAGCCTTTCAGAGTGGATTCGAGTCACGTTGATTGCCAAGGCTCATTCATGCAGTATGAAGTGAAATCGAAATTAGGACACTACCCTCAGATCCGCTGCCAGCAGGCGGTGGAACAGGTGCTCCCCGGCCTCGCGCCGCACCGACAGCCGTCCCGCGCCATAAGCGCGCGAACCAAGACCCCGCTGCACGGATTCGCAAATGGCCACGTCTTCCTGCTGGATGCGTTCGCTTACCTCGATGCTCTGCCGATTACGGGCCAGGCTCGACGCACTCGTATCGGAGAAGTAGAAATCAAAGATCACCCGGCAACGACCGATCCCGAGGGGCAGCACAAGATTGGTATCCATCACCCCCTCGTACCAGTTGATCGTGAAGTTGGGGTACTGCCAGAAATAGCAAGCGCGACCCTGCCGAACCGCTGCCGTCGCCGCATCCCCGTCCAAGCGGATAGGGCTCGATTGCAGACAGTAGCGATCCTCTGTTTCGATCGTATAGTCCACGTATTCAAGCACGCTCGAAAGGCTCTTGTGCAAGTGGGGCACGTGATAGCCGCCGTCCAGGTAATTGTCGATGTAGACCTTCCAGTTGCAGGCCAGCTCGTACTCGCGCCGCTCGAAGAAGCTCAATTTCGAAAGGCCAAGGGGTGCGACACGGTCGACGAGGCGGCCTAGAAAGAAGCTCAAAGGTCGCGCTTCCGGGTCGAGATTCACGAAGACAAAATTCTCCCAGGTCTCGACCTTCACCGGGACCAAGCCGTGCTTCGCTCGATCGAACCCGCAGACGCCTTCAAATTCGGGAACTCCTTTAAGCTTTCCCTCGAGCGAATAGGTCCACCCGTGGTACGGACAGCG
Organism: uncultured Acidobacteriota bacterium; assembly: GCA_963803295.1. Classification (GTDB taxonomy): domain Bacteria; phylum Acidobacteriota; class Terriglobia; order UBA7540; family UBA7540; genus CAWDMC01. Next base: position 215,552 of record CAWDMC010000003.1, read on the forward strand.
CAACACGGACTCATGACCCGCGGCTTGGGTCATCACCGCTGCCGCGTGATGCCGGCAGACGTTATAGAAGCCGCGAAGAATGCCGTCCGATCCCCGCACCGCCAGAATCAGCTCGCCTGCCACGGTGGCCGTAAGGTAGTCGCCAAGCTTCAGCACTTGGTCCGCCCTTCCGATCACCTGCCAGGTGCGCCCGAAGACACTCGTCCGCTCAAGATCGGCGAGTCGCGCGTCCACGTACCATGGCGCCGATAGAGTAAATGCCTCTTCGAGACGAGCGGCACTATCATAAGACTCGACAATCTGCCTGAGCGGCTGTTCCATTGAAATCACTGTCTCCTACGAGAATGAAGGGATTGTATCACCGGCAGCGTCGCAACTCCCTGGCCTCTCCAGCAAGCATTAGCCAGCATTGCGGACCGCATTGCCGACCGTTGCGCCGCTTTCCCGTATCGCGTAAGCTTTTATCGAGAGAAGCGATGCACGACCATCCCCATCAGCATTCGCACCAAGCGCACATGCATGGTGCGTCTGCCACCTGGATTGTAAAGCTTGCCCTGCTAGCGACCTTCGCTTTGGTGACCACCGAGTTCGTGGTGGGACATCTTTCCCACAGTCTGGCGCTTGTCGGAGACGGCTGGCATAACCTGACGGATGTGCCCACGCTCATCCTCGCCTGGATCGCTCTATATTTCGAGCGCAAGCCTCCCAGCGCCCACAAGACCTATGGCTACCAGCGGGCCGGAGTGCTGGTGGCCTTTGTGAACTCAATGATACTGGTGGCGGTTGCGCTCTTTATCTGTTACGAGGGATACGAGAGGATCATCCATCCGGAGCCCGTAGCCACCGGAGCGATGCTGGTGGTAGGGGTGCTGGCTCTGGTGATCAACAGCAGCATTTCCTTCGGGCTCGCACGCGGCCGCCAGGATCTGAACTTGCGTGCCGTCTTTATTCACAATCTCGGCGATGCGCTCTCCAATGTGGCCATCGTGGCGGGCGCATGGTTGATCGGACACACCGGAGAGACCTTGATCGACCCACTGCTGGCCTTTCTGATCGCGGGCATGATTGTGTGGACGGCGTTGGGCATTGCGGTCGATTCCGCCAACATTCTCCTCGAGAGTCTCCCTAAAGGCATGAGTCTGCCCATGGTCGCCACTTCCATGCTAAAAGTGCCCGGTGTGCGTGAGGTGCACGACGTCCACATTTGGAGCCTCGGTTCGCAATCGCACGCGCTTTCCTGCCACGTGCAGATCCTGGACATGCCCACCTCAGAGAGCGAGCTGATTTGTACGCATATCCGCGAAGTGCTCGAAGCCGAATTCGGTATCAAGCACAGCACAATACAGTTCGAGCACACCCACCCGCCCGGCGAGTTCCACCGCTACATGCCGCTACCTGCTTCTGAATCGCGGCAAAAGTGAGGCCGAAACGGAGCGGGTGATCTGTCTTATCTGACAACTGTAATCCTGGTTAAGTTCTGGTATGAGGCGGGCGACGAAGGACAAAATGAACTCAGACTGATCAGATTAGCCGCACTTCCCAACGGTATGCTTCAGGATCGCTACAATCCAACCGCTACGGAAACAATATGGACCGGTGGACCAAACGCGCCGACACGTGGTGAACCTTTTCGGACGCGCCTAAGCTTCAAGCGATTAAAGCTCAAGGCTCCTTGGCGGGTTCAGGATGTTCCCATGCTGCCCGAAGAGCCATTTGTTTGCGCTGCTTAGCCCTTTTGCAAGCCAACCTCGACATTCTAACGTACTGCGGCTTTTCCTCAATACCGATGTAGCGACGCCCCTGTTTGATGGCCGCTACTGCGCTGGTGCCGCTACCCAGAAAGCAATCCAACACAATTTCGTCCGGCTCCGTGAGCAGGCGAATCACTCGCGTGGGTAGCTCAAGCGGAAACTTCGCCTCATGGTCGTCATTGGCCCTCACCGAGGGGAAGCTCCAGACAGCCCTGGACCCCCAATCGCGCCACTCGGTCTTTGAGAGTCTGGAACGGTCCACCTTCGTTACTCCTGGTTTCCAAAAAAAATACAGATACTCGAACTCGTCTACCGAGCGATAAGAGAGGCTCGCCCACCGACTGTTTTCCCAGGCAGCATCTTTAACCCACACTCTGCGGTCGTGGGTGTAGAAGCCGGCAGAAAGGGCCCAACCCTCCACAAGGCCGCCGATGATCTTAACTCGTGTCTGCGACTCGTACTTGCCGCCTCGAATGTTGTTGCCGTTGAGACGACGGTCGATGGTCTGCTCGCTGCAATTCAACAGTTTGGCCAACTGATGTCGGCTAGCGTTCGGCTGCTCTCTCATGGCCTTGAGAACACCGTCGCGCGTAACAGGGGACCGGCGCCGGCTGACCGCTTCGGCCTGAATTTTCGGTATCGAGGGGTCTTTGAAGCAGAGGATGTCCGCGATATTGATGACCAAAAATCCACCGGGCCTGATGACCGGGAAGTGGAGGGCGATTACTTCTCTTAGCAACTCCTGCCACGCCTCGAAGGTCATTTCTGTCTCGTAGCTCTTGCCAACAAAGTACGGCGGCGACCATACGCTAAGAGAGACGCTGTTAGGCTCGACTTGTGGGATAAGCTGGCGCGCATCACCCTCGTAGATCGCGTTAGGACTCAGATACGTCGTAAGAAGTCTGGATGGGTTGAAAACCGGACGCAGGGTTTCCTGAAGGTGCTTGGGCAGACGCTCAAGAGTGAGGCTGGGGCTCGCCACCTATTATCTTCTCCTTGAAAGCATTAGTGCAAACACCCGATCGTGCCAGCAGGTTATTGCAGGCATACGGTCAAGTCAAGATAGGATAGGATATTACCAGGCAAGCTGAAATTCTCGGCGTACAAACAAGAAGCCGCTAAACGCAGTATCAGGTAGACTTTGGGGTTGGCGGAGCGGCCTAAACGACAGCGCGCTCGGTTGCGAGTTCACGGACTCTTTGACGGATATCGTCACGTAGATGTCGCTTCTGATCGAGTAGTTGGCGGCTTTGCTCGTTCAGAGTGTGCTTCTGCCGATCCAGGTTGTGACGGAGTTGCTCCAGGTTCTGCCGCAGCCCCAACGTTGCTCGCTGCACGGCTTCGCCCTGCAGCTCATGTTGCATCTTTTCGAGATCGAGATGATGCAGAGACATCTCCTGCTGCAACTCCTCCAGTTCAGGAGCGAGCTCGGGGAGGTCCTCCCTGTCCTCCGCGCTCAGTGAGGGCGCGTGCCAGGTGGCCTCAAGTTCAACCTTGAGATCCTGCTGAGCACGGTCACGAACAACCGAGAGGTTCACCTCGCGTTTCGCGCGCGAACTCTCGGCCAGGGCCTGCCTCAGCTCCCAAATCGAGCCCACCGGGGTCGTATCGGCACGAACGATACAGTCGCCGGCCCGTAATCCGGCCTTCTCAGCTGGACTGCTCTTCATCACCGAAGTCACGAGCACACCTTTGCCTTGGGTTACGCCGAAATACTTGGCAAGCTGAGGCGTCAGATCGTCGGCAGTGATACCAAGACGGGACGGTCCTGAGCTCAGATTGAAATCAAAACTGGGTATGGTCACGCGCGGTATTTCGATGGCGGGCATGTGCATGTCGAAATGAGGCCCAACGAAGCTGCGATTCTCAGGATGGCTGTCGAGGGTCAGATGGAATTTGTGCCGGTTACCGTCGCGGCTGATCTCGACCTCAACCGTACGGCCGGGCGGTGTCTCGCGCACCAGCCGACGCAGTTCCGCAACACTCCGTACGCGCTCGCCGTCGAAACGTAGAACGACGTCGTTTGGCTCGAGGCCGGCCTTGGCGGCAGGGCCGTCCTTCTCCACCTCGCTGATGAGGGCGCCCTCGCCAGCTTGAAGCTTTAGCTGACTCACCTGACTGGGCGGGACTTCGCTTAAGTGAACCCCCATCCAGGCACGGTCTCCGGAAGTCTGAACCAGCACGCCGGCATCCGCCTTTTCCGCCTTCTGCGCCAGCAGGACCGCCGAGCCCACCAGCAGCAAGGCGATAATGGCGACTGACCCGATCAATTTCATCCCCTTCATAGGTCTCCTTTCCTAGTCATCGTCATCATCATCCGGATGATGAAGCTGTTGCTGTAGACGCTCGCGCAGATCCTTGAGTTGTTCCTGCACGTGTATCATTTCCTTCTGCTGAATTCTCTCCAACTGCTCCATCTGCTGCTTGATTTGAGCCTCCTCGAACTGTTGCGAGTGGTGCCAGAGTTCTTGCTGCTGCCGTTTGATATTCTGCAGTGCCTGTGAATCGAGCTTATGAATCTGAATACTACCGACAGCGGTGCGGATCAAAAGAGGCTTCCCGCCGCCGTTCACAGACGACCGGCCGCGAACGGTACGAGCTCCAAAGATATTGTCTCCGTTCCCCTGGATGTTAATAGGGAAATCGGATTGGATAGCGCGGCCCGTGGCCTGATCGATCACCGCGTTGATGTCCAGCGGCAGGTCCGGAGGCAGAAAGACCTCGACATCTCCCATAGCGGTCTCGAGGTTCGAAGGCGCGAATGTGTTGCGTGTGGCATTGATCTCAGCCAGGATAGGCCCGGCCGCGGTTTGAGCACGAACGGCGCTCTGCAGCCGGAACAGATCAATGCTGCCTCCGGCGGTTTCGGCGTGGACCATGCCTCGCGCGCCCTGCAGACGGATGTTGCCCGCGGCCGTCTGAGCGCGTACCGTAGCGCCACAGTCGCCCAGCTGGATCTGACCTCCGGCCGTCTCCGCCACCACAGGTCCAGTGGCGCTGCGCAGGAGAATATCGCCTCCGGCCGTCTCCGCCCGGAAGCTGCCGGAGACCTTGCCCGCAACAATGTCGCCGCCACTCGTGTCAAGAAACACGTTGCCGCCTACGTCTCCAACACGAATGCTTCCACCCGAGGTGCCCGCCTGCAGTTGCCGGCCGATGTTGCCCAACGAGATGTTTCCACCTTCCGTCTGGACGCGTACGGCGCCTGTGATATCGCCAACACGAATATCGCCACCTGCGGTTTCAGCGCGCAAGTCCCCGCCAAGTCCCATTACAACCACGTTTCCACCAAGAGTTTGAAGATCCAGGTGGTAGTGATCGGGTACGGTCAGGCTGAAGTCGGCGTTGAAACGCTCATTTCCGCGGTGCCGGAAAGCGGAATGACTCTCCAACAGGATCGTATCCGTGGGCCGGCTGTGAATGCTGAGATCGAATTCGCGGAAATATCTGCGGGCTGCTTCAGCATTACCTGTATAAGCAGAAAGGCGGACCGTGCAACCCAGTCGATCGCCCCCTCCCTTTCTGACCAGAATGGAGCCGCAATCGGTGCGCAGTTCCAACCGCCCGCCCTGCTGGACCGGCGTGCCGCAGTCCAGCACCTGCACCCAGGCTCCGCCTTCGCGCACCGGCTCAGAGCGCGAGATAGTCGGTTCGGCAGGGCTGCACAAGAGCGGGCTCGCGAGTAATACCGGCAAGATATACGTTTTAACGACGAGTTTTGACAAAGGGTAAAGTCGAGTCATGATTCTCCAAGCCAATTATTGCTCTCCACCCTCTGCGGTGAGTGCGTGCACGGCCAAGGCGCATTTCAGGCGCACATAATTGTCAGGATCAGCAGTCGATAGCTTCCTAAGCGTCGGTAGCAGGGTCGTATCGCTTTCATTTAATGCGTGATTCGAAAGCATATCGACAGCTGCGAACCTTACGCCGGCGTTCTCTTCGTTCTCGACCGCGCTAACCAGTGTCTGTTCCAGATCCGGTCCCCAATCCATTTTCTGCGTGCTCTGCAAGGCTTCAAGACGCACGCCAGCGTTGGGATCGTGTTCGACCTCGTAGAGCATGGCTTGCCGGACGGAAGGGTTCTCGGATCGCGCCTTCAGAGCTTCGAGCGTGTCGCGGCGGATGCCAGGATTCTGATAACCCTTGACCGCGCTCAGAAGCAACCGCTGAATGTGCGGATCGTCAATGGATCCTTCCAGCTTGAGACGCCGTTCCGCACTCAGGGTTATGTGCACCGCCCCTGTATTCGGATCGGGCCTCACCTGGGTGATATCATTGATCTGCATGTTTCCGAGATCGGCCGCGCCAAGCTCGACAGGACCTCCTGGCAGCGCGTGTCGGGTTTGTTGACCGGTTCCAAAAGGCCGAAACATCCAACCTAGTCCGAACCCGAAGATCATAAGAGTTAGCGCAACGGCAAAACGCGAAGTAAGCGCTCGGGGTGCAGGATTGAGGACGCCACCAAACAGTCCGCGCCATCCGAGCTGATCGCGGTCGAGAGCCTCATCAAGCCGCAGGCGACACTGTACGAGCAGATCCGATGTCATTTCAGGGGTTGAGCGTTGGGACAGCAGGGCTCCGAGCTGCCGGTGCTTCTCAACTGAGGCCCGACAGGTTTCGCAGGCGGTCAGGTGAGCTTCGCAGGCGGCGCGCTCCTCTTCGTTGACCTCATTGTAGAGATAAGCGGTCAGCGTGGGCTCAAGTTCAGTGCAGTTTGCCATCTTCTTCTTCTCATCCTTACATCAGCCGGACATCAGCTTGTCTGAGCAGGGCCCGTCATCGATAAGAAACTCAGGGACTTGCATTTGCTCTTCGGGCTCAAGCGAAAGTTGCGTTGGCCGGGCCTCGGCAGTTTCCACTCTTTCGCCTGACTGGCGCCGAACCGTCAAACCAAATCCCCTAACGCAAGGCGCAGCTTCTGGGTAGCGCGAAAGAGACAGTTCTTCGCGGTCTCCTCCGTGGTGCCACACAGTTCGCCGATGACCCTCAGCTTCAGGCCTTGAAAATGCTTCAACTCAAAAATCAAGCGCTCGCGTGGGTTGAGCGACCCGAGGGCGTGATTGATACGATGGCGGATCTCCTTGCCCTCAAAAGCGCGGTGCGGATTCAGTTCGGGTCGTTCATCCGGAACTGTCTGAAAATATTCGACTTCGCCCTCCTCGTAGGAGGGCGGCTGAACTTCATTCCGGCTCTTCTGGCGGCGTAAATGATCGAGGCACACATTCATCACCACGCGATACAACCAAGTAGAGAAACGCGAGTCAAAGCGGAAGTGCCCTAGCGACCGGTACACCTTCAGGAAAGCCTCCTGATAGAGATCCTGAGCCTCGTCGGGAGAGCGGACCAGCTTCATCACCAAGCGAAGTACCTCGTGATCGTAAAGGCGCACTAGTGCGTCAAAAGCAGAGCGATCGCCCCGCTGCGCCCGCCGGATCAGCTCGCGTTCGTCCGCTTCCACAAGCCGCGAGCCTTCGGCCGGGAATTTGCCCGCTAACTCCAAGCAGATATCCATCCTGACTCGAAGTCCGCCTATTGCCCTTTCACCAACTTAGACGAGGTCAGGTGAAAAAGGTAAGCGGGATCTGCATCGTGTTTCACGTGGAACAGTGGCCGTCGATCGTTCTTTGCTGTTCTAGTGGATCGTAAACCAAAAAGGCATTTTGAAGCCGCAGTATTGGAACTTCTGAGTTTGGAGAGGGCGTACTCATACCAAGAGACACTTCAAACTACGGACAAACTGCCGGCGCTGGAGTTCTCTTGTTGGTACAATCCTCGGGATGCAAGTATCGCCTAGCGAAATTCGCCTCTGGCTAGAGCCTTTTGGGCTCGTCCTTTCAGACGACCAAGTTGGACAGATCCGCTGCTACTTGGACCTGCTGCTTCGCTGGAACGCCAAAATCAACTTGACGGCAATCCGTACTCCCAAGGAGGCTGTGAGCCGCCATTTCGGTGAGAGTCTGTATCTCGCAAAAGTGATAGAGGCTCCCGGACGACTGCTCGATATTGGAAGCGGTGCAGGATTCCCAGGGCTGGCGCTCAAGATCGTCTTCCCCCAAGAACCCATAGTCCTGTTGGAGCCTATTGCGAAGAAACGAGCATTTCTGAAGGAAGTTGCCCATGCCTGCAACATGGAACAGACAGAGGTGTTAGGGGATCGGATCGAGCGTTTTGTCGGTCCAAGTAGTATGAGACTGTTTTCGACCGTGACGGCGAGGGCGGTCGGCCGAGTTTCTGAATTGGCGAGAATGGCGGCCCTATGTTTGGAGTCCACGGGCAAGGTATGCCTCTGGCTAGGCCAGAATCAAGTGCCAGAGGTCGCGGCAAGCGGCGCGTTCGCCTGGGCGGACGCCGTTCCGATTCCGGGATCGCGGGAACGTGTGATCCTTATGGGCACTGTTTCACGTGAAACATCGGGAGTCTAAAACCTGTTGACCTGGGCACCTGCCCGACGGGCCGCTTGCCTGCACATTACGAACTTGCTCCGCAGCGCAACTTCTGTTAAATTTCCGAGTTCTCGGGGGATCTTAAGCGTGGGTCGTATCATTGCCATTGCGAATCGTAAGGGTGGTGTCGGTAAGACCACTACTGCCATCAACTTAGGTGCGGCTCTCGCCCGAAAAGACCTCCCCACCTTGCTTGTTGACTGCGACCCTCAGGCCAACTCCACTGGCGGATTGGGCTTTGCCCGTGATCCGGCCAGGCGTTCTCTCTATCACGGTCTCATGCTCGATGCTCCGCTCGAAAACCTCATTCATGTTACTGATCTACAAGGGCTTTCCATAATCCCTTCGAGCAAAGACCTGGTGGGAGCTACCGTGGAACTGATCGAACGACCCAGCCGCGAATACATCCTACGAACTAAGATCCAGCCTCTCCATGACAAGTACTCCTATATCCTGCTCGACTGCCCACCAGCTCTCGATCTGCTTACCCTGAACGCATTAGTCGCCGCTGATTCGGTTCTGGTCCCGGTGCAGTGCGAGTATTTTGCGCTTGAGGGAGTATCGGAACTGCTCGAAACCCTGATCCGGGTACGCCGTACCTTCAATCCTAAGCTGGCGGTCGAGGGAATCTTGCTCACCATGTTTGACGATCGCACCAACCTGTCGCACCAAGTTCGAGACGACCTGAAGGATTTCTTTGGAGACCAGGTATTTCGGACCTCGATCCCGCGGAACGTTCGACTCGCAGAAGCGCCCAGTTACGGCAAGCCCATTTTTCTTTACGATCCCCAGTGCAAAGGGGCTGAGAGCTACACCGAACTGGCTCAGGAGATCATCCATCATGACCAGAAAGGCTTTGGGGCGGGGGCTTAGCGCCCTCATCCAGGAAGTGGAGGCAACCAAGCCCACCGGCGTGGACGAGGTTTCAATCGATCTTATCGATCCGAACCCTTTTCAACCGCGCCGCAGCTTCTCCGAACAGAGCCTCAAAGACCTCGCCGATTCCATACGCGCCACTGGCGTTGTTCAACCGATTCTCCTGCGTCGGGCCCCTGCCGAGCGATTTCAGATCGTGGCTGGGGAGCGCCGCTGGCGGGCAGCAGGTTTGGCGGGACTCCAAACCGTCCCGGCAGTCATTCGCGACCTCTCTGACCAGGACACGATCGAACTGGCCCTCACCGAGAACCTTCTGCGCGAAGACCTGAATCCCCTGGAGGTCGCCCACGCCTATCAACAGCTCCAAGAGCGGTTCAATCTCACCCACGAGGAGATTGCCGAACGGCTCGGCTCCAATCGGTCAACAGTCACTAACTCATTGCGTCTATTGAGGTTATCCCATGAAATCCAGGAGATGATTTCAAGGGGCGATCTATCTTCCGGTCACGCGCGCGCCTTGCTGGCCCTGGAATCGACTCAGGAACAGGAACGACTCGCCCGACTGATCGTCAAACAGGGGTTGTCCGTCAGACAAGTCGAGAAACACGTGGCGACGGCGTCGCAACCCAAACCGACTCCGGTGGAACCTCAGCCCGTGAAAATCGATCCTAATACCAGGGCGGCCGTTCTCGAACTGGAGCGCACGCTTGGCACTCGAGTGCGTCTCAACGGGGGTTCCGATCGGGGTAAAATAGAAATTCAATACTATTCAGCCGAAGACCTGATCCGGATTTACGAAATCATCGTCAATCGTCAAGTAAGCCAGGATGGGTGAACAGCATCGCGCGAGCAACACTTATTCCTATTGCCCTTGCTGATCTTCTGGATCGGTGATTCAAGTTGCACCGGCCAAATTCATTCCCCAGCCGGAACGACGCGAGGAGTAGAAAATGTCCTTAAGCTTTCTAAAGAGGCCGGCGCACGGTGACCAACTGATGCCGGGCGAGGACCTGGCGGGCTACTTCGAACCAGGCGTGGAGATCGAAGGTAAGCTCACGATATCGGCGGGAACGGTGCGGATCAACACACACCTGCGCGGCGACATCGTTTCGAATGGCAGTGTGATCGTGGCCGAGCAAGGCGAGATTGAAGCAAACATCAAGGCAAAGATTGTCAGTGTAGCGGGAAAGGTGAAGGGAAGCATCGAGACGACTGAGCGCCTGGAAATCAAGGAGCACGGAGTGGTGCTCGGAGATGTTCACACCCGCGTGTTGATTGTTGATGCCGGCGGCTTTTTCGACGGCCAGTGCCATATGCCAATGCCTGAGGCCGAGAAACAGACGGTGGATTCCATCGATCCACGAGCCTCCACGAGTCCGTGATCACCGCGCATGCAGGAATCGCAGCGCTTCGCACCCCCTGCCGACAGGCTTCCTTTCCTATTGAGCAGACAAATCAAAGTGACGGTCTTACCGTGGCGCCGGTGTCCCCATCGCCAAAAAACTGTAGCGCCGGTGTCCCCACCGGCGTTTTCGGCGCTGAGAGCCTGCCCTGAGTGGAGCGAAGGGACAGCGCAGCTACAGAGTAGGCGTCGGAATTGCCCGTCACTATGATTTGTAATGCTCAGTGTAAGGGCCCTTCCCTCGCGGTCATCGAGCCCGTCGCAATTTCCCGAGACGAGACATCGCTAAACCGTATTTGAATCTTCGTGAATGGTGGTGAGCGCCCGAACCTCAAACTCGCGGCTGCCATTGGGAGTGCGAACGGTCACGCTATCGCCGACCTTCTTGCCCATTAAGCCCTTTCCGATGGGAGAGGTGGTCGAAATCAGGCCTTTGCTAAGGTCGGATTCCTCCGTAGTAACCAGCTTGTACTCGGTTTCGATATCCCGATCGATGTCGTAGACCACCACCTTGGACCCGAAAGCGATGCGGTCCTTGGGAATATTAGCCAGATTGATGAGGGAGAGATCGGCCAGCCGCCGTTTGAGCTGGCGCAAGCGAGCGCTTACGATATCCTGGCGATCCTTTGCCATGCTGTATTCGGCATTTTCGCTCAAGTCACCAAGCGCCCGAGCTCGTTGCAGCTCTTTGGGCAACTCGTGCGTGAGCTCATGCTCGAGCGTCTGAATCTCGTCCTTCAGTTTCTTGACAATATCAATCGACATGAAAAGGTCCAGCCTTGCTTGTCGTAGGATCTAATCATTATAGAGAAAACCCAAAACCGGGCGCAACTGCGCTTAAGCCGATACAGCCGATACGGTCCGGGTTTCAAGGCCCATAACAGCCGAGGATAGTGGGTAGAGGACGTAATCGATGACACGGTTCCGAGCTGGGCAACCCCCAAAGTCTGCTTGCGAAATCTGCGGCGAGACCCGGCCGCTATCGCCCAAAAGCTGCACGACCTGGGTTCGGACGGGCCCTTCGACAGGATTCCTGCAAGAGCGGCTGGTAGCCTAGAGCTAGGCTACAAAGGTTGCCTCCTCGAATGTCTGGGAGGCGCTCCCTTTGGCGCCCCCGCGAGCCGCGCAAACACATCTATCCATGAGCGGAGTTCTTCACGGGTGGACACCGGCCCTCAACGCAGCGAGATGGTAATTGCGCATCGCCTGTCGTCAACCGGAGGTCCAATCGATTCAGCACACTTACTCCCAGGCCAACCACCCCCTTACCCCCTCCTTAGCCAAGGAGGGGAGTTTTATTCCCCTCCTCAGGGCCACCCCTTACCCCCTCCTTGGCCAAGGAGGGGAGTTTTATTCCCCTCCTCAGATCAGGAGGGGCCAGGGGTGGTGCTGAGGGCTCATGATGCGAATACACTAATGTCGCTCCGTTTAGCACCGGGCTCACCCGTCAATGCCCGTCAATGAGTGCCCCATGGTGAGGATTAGAGAATCACTCCGTCACGCGGACGCTCCTTGCGCACCCAGGTGGTATCGATCACGGGCTCGCCCTCGCATTCCGCCTCGATCACGGTTGCCAGTGGATCCGGAGCCCGCTCCGGCATCCCCGTGAACTGCACGCGAAACTCCTCCTGCTTCACCGTGACCGCCTGACCTGTGGCCAGGAGCCGAGCCGAATTTACCTTCGTCTTCAGTCCGCCAATGGCCACCGTGCTTCCAGGCCAGAAGTGAACGTGGATATACAGCGTGTTGCCCTTGCGAGTGAAGTCGGCCATCGGGGCCCAATCTCCTTGCACCCGTTGGGTCTCGTAGATTGCTGGACTGTGCTTGTCCATCCAGCGCCCGACCTCGGTGAGAGCGCGAACCGAAGGCTCGGGAATTGCACCCTCACCCGTGGGCCCGATGTTCAAAAGATAGTTGCCGCCACCTCCGGCGCACTCCGCCAGATTGCGCACAATAGTTTTGGGAGATTTCCAGGCATCGTCGGCTCGCTGATAGCCCCAACTATCATTCATGGTCATACAGGTTTCCCAGGCGCGGCCGGATTTGGAAGCCCGAATCTCCTGCTCCGGAGTCGCGAAGTCACCGGGCAGACCGTTGCGATTGTTCACAATGATGTCAGGTTGCAGGCTGAACACCATTTTGTTCATCTTCTCGGATTCCCATTGCTCCGCAGTCAGTGGCCAGTCGACGTCGTACCAAAGCACGTCGATTTTGCCGTACTGGGTCAGGATCTCGTGAATGAGTCCATGCGTGTAATCGACAAAGCGACGGCGGGCGGCTTCATCCGTGGCACAACGGGCGCCGTCGGGATGATGCCAGTCCATCAGTGAGTAGTAGAAACCGACGCGCAGCCCCTCGGCCCGCGCCGCCTCAACGTATTCCGCCGCCAAATCGCGCCCCGGACCCTGCTTGGGCGCGCAGTAGCTGGTGAGCTTGCTCGAGAAATTGCAAAAGCCCTCGTGGTGCTTCGAGGTCATCACCATGTACTTCTGCCCAGCCTGCTTGGCTAGCTTGGCCCAGGCGCGCGCCGCGTTTGGCTTGGGGTTGAACCGTTTGGCAAGCTGCTCGTACTCGCGTACAGGGATTCCTTCCTTCTCCATGGCCCATTCGTGGTGGCCATAAAGACTGTAGAGCCCGAAGTGAATGAACATGCCGAAGCGGGCAGCGTTCCACCATTGCATGCGCCGTTGGCGGTCGGCAATGATCTCGGGCGGTTCGGCAGGAGTCTGCTTCTGTGCGGATTCAGTGGCCGGAGCAGGATTGGCAGCGGGATGGCACGCCGACGTTCCAACCAAGCCGCCGCCAGCGGCTATGGCTGTCGCTCCCAGGCCCAAGCGGCGCAGATAGTCTCGTCTTGAAATGGGATTATTCATAGGTCTCCTTTAAGCGGACGTCCCTTCCGGGCGCCCTAGCGGCTGGCACAAGATCTAAGCCCCAGCATCTGGTAAGTGGTCATATCGCCGGGTTAGCTGGTTGTCAAGGGAAGTTTCTGTCTACAGTGGACCTCTCCAGAATCGCCTGCCCAAGCTCGAAATGCAGGCCCGGCAGCCCGGGGTTGATATCGAGCGCTTTGCGATACTGCGTAATGGCGCCATCGAGATCGTCCTGGCTTAGCTCCGTCTGAGCGAGGATGTGATGGGTCTCGGCCGATTCGGGCGCGACTTGAACGAGCCTGACCAACATGTGTGCGGCCAGGTCCGTGTAGGTTCGGTACGCCGTATACAGTAGGCTGGGATCGTTGGGATGAGCGCGGTCAAGCACCTGTAGGATTTCCAGGGCCCGGGAGAGGTCATGGCCTTGATAATACAGTGAAATTAGATCCATTCCGGCTTGCGACTGCAGCTTGGCGTCTTCGACGTGCCGGAACGATTCCTCGATGAGCGCCTTGGCCTGCTGGGAGTGGCCGAGCCGGAGCTCGCTCATGCCCAAGAAGGCCTTCGCATTCCAAAGGGAAGGGCGTAACTTCAGAGCGGTCCGGAATTCCTCCGCAGCCCCGGCATAGTCTTTTTCCGTGTAGGCGATCACGCCCAGATTCGCGCGTGCCTGGGCGTTGTGAGGATCGAGCTGGAGGATGCTACGGAATTCCTGCACGGCGATGTCATTCTGTCCGGCCTGCTCAGCCTGAGTTGCGCGCTGGTAATGCCTCTGGATCTCTTGCCGATCGGGGGTCTGGCTCATCAGGCGGACCGGGGCGAATGCAAAGAGAATAAGTATCAATAGTTTTCTTATCTCTTTTCCCATCGAGCATCCCTTTCATCTGAAGTCGGGTAGGGTTAGCCGTAGCACGCGAGACGTTTCATTGAACAGACAGGGCTGTAGTTGTCTGATCCGCTCGCCATTGAAATTCAAACCCGTCCCTGTTACCTTTGTAGTCCACGGCAGGGCGGGGCAGGGCGTTCCCGCCCCCTCGGGGTGCGCCGCCAACGCGAAGAACCAAGTAGGGGTTGCGAATGGATTCCGAAAGCGACAACCGTTTGATGCGATGAGTGCCTTGGAGCCCACTTTCCACCCAAGTCGTCCAAGGCGGCCGCGGCGTACTAACCTAGCCTCCATTCCCATCCTGACTGTGATCATATTGTGGTGCTCGCCAGCGCTTTCGTACCCGTCAATGCAGGGCGTGGACAGTTATCTTTCGCAGGCCAGAGAATTCGAAAGCAAGCAAGCCTACCCCGCCGCCATAAAGGTTTACGAGCAGGCTTTGAACGCGTTCCCCGGTCAGCCGGAGCTGCTCAAGCGCTTGGGCATTGTGTATCAAACTGAACTCAAATTCCAGGAATCTATCGAGGACTTTCAAAAAGCCCTGCAGATCGCTCCTGAGTACGCGGAAGTAAACTTCTACCTTGGACTTTCGTTTTTGGGTCTCAACCAATATGATAAGGCCCTCAGTTATTTCGAGAGAGAACTGCAGTTTCATCCCGATTATCGCCAGGCCCACTATTATGCAGCCAAGGCTCTGCTGGCTCTTGGCCGTTCGGGAGAGGCGGTACAACATCTCGAGATCCTGGCCAAACAGAGCCCAAACGACACAAGAGCCTGGTTCGAGATGGCGAGCATCTACCGCTCCCTCGCCGTGCACGCTTACAACCAACTGGAAAGTATCGATCCCGATTCGGTCCTGCTCCGCGTCTTGCGAGCCGAATCACTGGCCGACGACCGGAACTTCAACGAAGCGATCAAGCAGTATGACCAAGTCCTAAAAGCAAAACCGGATTTTCCGGGAATCCACTTCTCGCTTGGGCAAATCTATTTCAAAATGAATAATTCCAGCGAGGCGGAACCGGAGCTCAAGCTGGCTCTTAAAGAAGATCCCGAGAACCCACCGGCGAATTTTATGCTGGGCCAAATTCTGCTGCGGAACAAAAGGGCCGGCGAGGCGCTTCCCTTTCTTGAGGTCGCGTCGGCGGGCGATCCTACGTTCATGAAAGCTTATCTGGAGCTTGGCAAGTGCTACCTCGAACTGGGGCGGCTTGAGAGAGCAGAGCAGATACTAACGAAGGCAGCGGCAAGCGATCCGCTTTCGCCGGAACCACATGTTTTGCTAGTGCAGCTTTACGCGCGTCTGAATGATGACGAAAAGCGCCAATCCGAGCTCGCCCTCCTCCGGAAACTCGAACAGAAGGGGCGGGAAAAAGTGGAAAGAGGCGTACAAGGATCGGCTCGAAAAAATGAATGACCCTTTGACGGCAGCGGCCTTACCGATCCTATCCTGTCAGTGCTTCGACGGGATTTACCCTCAGTCAGAGGCGGAACCTGATTCACCCTAACCGTGCAGACTCGTCACTGTCCCAAAAAACGTGTCTGCGGATGAAATCCAGTTCTAGCGCTGGTCTCCGACTCTACTACTTCTGATTCCTAGCGAATCACGCCTCGCTTCCAATCCTTCAGTATCTCCATCGCCGCGAGCCGCCCCGGCGCGCCCATAATCCCTCCACCGGGGTGCGTCGCAGATCCGCACATGTAGAGGTTTTGGACGGGAGTGCGATAGGCGGCCCAGCCCGGCACCGGCCGCAGGAAGAAAAGCTGCTCCAGCGATAGTTCGCCCTGGAAGATGTTGCCTTCAGTCAATCCCCACTCGCGATCGAGATCGAGCGGAGTCACTACTTGCCGCCCGACGATGATGTTCTTCAGGTTCGGTGCATACTCGGCCAGGGTGTCGATCACGTTGGCGCCGAAGGCTTCGCTTTGGTCGTCCCAATTGCTCTCGCGCAGCTTGAAGGGTGCATATTGCACAAAGCAGGAGAGCACGTGCTTGCCCGGCGGCGCCACGGAGGGGTCGGTGAGGCTCGGAATCACCATGTCGATGTACGGACGCCGCGAGAACCGGCCGTATTTGGCATCGTCATAAGCCCGCTCCATGTAGTCAAGGCTGGGCGAAATGGAAATCGCGCCGCGCAAATGAGCACCGGGACCCGGAAGACAGGTGAAGTCAGGCAGAGTGTCGAGCGCCAGGTTCACCTTGCCTGACGATCCGCGGAACTTGTAGCGCCGCACTTCTTCAACGAAGTCGTCGGGCAACTGGGAAGGGTCAATCATCCGCAGGAAGGTGCGGTTGGGATCGACGCTCGAGCTCACAATATCGGCCAGAATCTCGTCGCCACTCTCCAGCACGACACCCCCGGCGCGATTCCCTTTCACGATGATCTTCGAGATAGAGGAGCGGGTGCGAATCTCGACGCCAGCCTGTTGCGCTGCTGCGGCAATCGCGTTTGAGATTGCGCCGGTGCCCCCTCGCGCAAATCCCCAGGAACGGAAGGCGCCATCGATCTCACCCATGTAGTGGTGCAGCAGTACGTAAGCGGTGCCGGGCGAGCGCACTCCCAGAAAAGTGCCGATGATTCCCGAGGCCGACATAGTGGCCTTCAGCACATCGGTCTCGAACCACTGGTCGAGAAAGTCAGCAGCGCTCATGGTCATGAGCTGCACCTGGTTGTAGCGATCGCCGTCCGGCAGGTCGCGAAAACGCCTGCCCAGGAACAGTAGGCTGCGGATAGTCTCAAGTGAAAGCCGGGCGGGATTGGGCGGCGTCATACCGAGAATAGGCTTTACGAATCGGGCCATTTCTGCCATGGCCTTGCCGTACTCGTCGTAAGCCTCGGCATCGAGCCGCGAATGCCGCGCGATCTCGCGGTGCGTCCGGGCATGATCGTTTACCCGCCAGAGGTAGTCGCCATTCGGCATCGGGGTGAAGGTGCCATCGAGCGGCAGGATCTCCAGGCCATGACGTGGCAAGTCGAGCTCGCGGATGATCTCCGGCCGCAGCAGGGATACGACGTAGGAGCACACGGAAAACCTGAAGCCGGGAAAGATCTCCTCCGTCACCGCGGCGCCGCCCAGCACGTGACGGCGCTCGAGCACGAGCACGCGTTTGCCGGCGCGGGCGAGGTAGGCGGCGTTCACCAGGCCGTTGTGTCCTCCCCCTATCACGATGACGTCGTATTTCTGGGGCATGAGCTGCTGGTCCAGAGAGATATCGAGGTGCGCTGACCATTCTATCGGGGCGAAGAGGATTTGTCAGCAGAAGGAAAGCCATGGCATAATGGGCAGTGAACTCAACCATTGACCCGCGCACCCAGGAGCCGACTTGCCCATCGGAACGGCGTTCCACGAACGGACCTTGGCGCTATGCGAAAGCCTGAACTATCGCGAATGGTCGGGCTATTACGCGGTCAGCGCCTACGAAACTCACCACGAACACGAATATAACGCCGTTCGCCAGGCGGCGGCGCTCATTGATATCTCGCCACTCTACAAGTATCGCCTTAGCGGCCGCGATTCGACGAAGCTGGTGAACCGTATCATCACCCGGGACGCTCACCAGCTGGACGTCGATCAAGTCATGTACTGCTGCTGGTGTGACGAGGACGGCAAAGTGATCGATGACGGGACGATCACGCGTCTGGATGACAACACCTATCGCTGGACGGCCGCAGATCCTAACCTGCGTTGGTTCACGCTAAACTCGGTCGGCCTGGAGGTCGAGATTGAAGATATCTCCGAGCAGATAGCGGCGTTGGCGGTGCAAGGGCCAACCTCAGCGAAGCTGCTCGGGAAAGTGGCGGACGCGCCCATCGACCGGCTCAGGTACTTCCGTCTGGCTCACGGCTCGATTGCGGGCGTGCCTGTGGATATTTCCCGCACCGGATACACGGGCGATCTCGGCTATGAGATTTGGATTCCCTGGGGTAACGCCGTCCGGATATGGGACGCGCTTATGGACGGGGGCCGCGAGTTCGACCTCCACCCGGCCGGGATGCTCGCGCTTGACGTGGCACGCATCGAGGCAGGATTAATCCTGATCGAAGTGGATTACACATCCAGCAAGCGAGCGCTGATCGAGTCGCAAAAGTACTTGCCCTATGAAATAGGCCTGGGACGACTGGTCCAATTTGACAAGGGCAATTTCGTGGGACGCCGGGCGCTTGAAGCCGCACGGAAGTCGGGCGGCCGGAGACGGCTGGTAGGTCTCGAGATCGATTGGAATGAAGTGGAAGACCGTTACGCCGAACTGGGTCTTGCGCCCCAGGTGCCGAGCACAGCCTCACGCCAGGCCGTGCCCGTCTTTTATCAGGATCGCCAAATCGGCAAGGCAACCTCGACGACCTGGTCGCCGGTCCTGAAGAAGATGATCGCGCTGGCCAGTGTCGCGGCTGACCACTCCGAGGAGAACACTCGACTGCGGATCGAACTCACGGTGGAAGCGATCCGCCATAGAGTCGCAGCTACGGTAGTGAGTCTGCCGTTTTTCAATCCGCCGCGCAAGCGGGCAACGCCCCCGTTTTGAGCGGCGCGTTTAAGGCCCACCATTCGGGGTTTGGAGACCGGGAATGTGTCGAGCGCAAGTTTTTGCCGTAGCCTTGCTAGGCGTGTGGATAGGCCTGACTCTCGCCATGTGGTTTGCCGCCACGCGAAGCTTTCGCACGGCGAACCGCGTGCTTGAATCGCCAGTTTCTGAGTTTGAAGCGACGATAAGGCCGCTGGGGCAGGAGCGCGCGCGGATGGTGCTGCGCCACCTTGCCTCTGAGATCAACCGCGCCTATTTTTTCACCTATGGCTGGGCACAATTTCTGCTTGCAGTCATGCTGCTCGGTCTTGCGCTACTGCGATCGCCGCGTGATGTCACCGGCGTTATCCTTGCCGCAGCAATGCTCGGGCTGGTGCTTGTGCTAACCTTTGTGATCCAGCCGCGGATTGTGGAGATCGGCCGTACTCTCGATTTCGTGGCCAGGGATCCCGCTCCGGCGGCAATGCCGCGCTTCTGGAGACTGCACGGGGCTTTTACGGCGCTTGATGGAACCAAACTGGTGGCCGCATTGGTGCTTTTGGCGCGCTGGATCTGGAAAGGATAGCGCTCCGCGGCGGTGCACCCACGCCTGGCCCAGCACCCGGGACTGTAGTCGGATCCGGAAGGTCCTACGCGCGATTACTGGTTATTGCGGGTGGCGACGCTACTCACTCGCGCCGGTGCTGCTCCGCCACGTTCATCAATCACAACCCTGGGCTTCCTGGCGACCTCAGAAAGAGTCTTGGACGGGACTTTCTCTTCGGCAGAATCCTGGCTGGCACTCTCAGCATTTGGATCGGTGGTCTTGGGATCGTCCATCTCACACACTCCTTAGGCTGTCAGACTATCGAAGTTAGCTTACCTCAAGACGGGCTATGATGTCCCGTTCAATGTACAGCCATCGGTGCGGTCGGATGATCCCTGCCTGCGGTTCTAACCAATAATATGAATAGATTCGACTGCTGGTTGTGAATTCTGCCGCCTCGAACCATCGAGGCGCCTTGGGGCCCAGAACCCGGTGTCCAGGCCCGAAAAGGAACGCTGTGCTCGGCCGGCTGCGGTTACCCGACACAAGACCTAGCCGAGCGGATCAGCTTATTTGTTGCTCGGCGTTGTGGCGGTCGAACCCGTATTCGTTTTCGTTGCAGCCTTGGTTGAGTGTTTGCGATGCTTCCGGTTCTTGTGAACCTTCGCGGTTGTCGACGTTGTCTCCTGAGCCTTGGGAGTTTGCTTGGAGACCTTCGTCTTCGCAAAACCCGGAAGTGCCAAGGCTGATGCCAAGGCAAGCGTAGAAAGTATCGTCAGAGTTTTCTTCATGGTTGGTAAATCTCCTTCTGGCACAATGGCCACCCTCCCCATGTGCAAGACGTATGCCAAATCCATCTGAGCCTGCAATGGCACAAAGCTGAAAGCACTTAACCTCGGAGCCGAGGACCGCAGCGTCTTCGGACGCGCATGCCGCATCTCGCTACACACGATTTGGGTCACGTATTCAGGTATTGAGTGCCGATCTCGGTTTGAGGATACACTTGGTCTACGGCTTAGTTATTCGTCTGCGCCGTTTGAAGCGGATTCCGCCGAGTGCCATCCACCGGGCCTGTCCCATCTGTAGTGTGGCGATTGAAACTGCGTAAGATGAGGGCCTTTGCTGGACGAACTTTGCTAAACTGGGCACCCTTAAGTTGGTCGCCTGTGAGAGGGAAAGGAGTGGGCCCATGCCCAAACAAGTCTTACTCGTGATCGCAGCGGTCACCATACTCGTGGCTGAGGGCTGGAGTGCCCCATCGCCCCAGATCCCCGACAACCAGCCGCCCGTCCCGATAGTGCTGGATACCGATATCGGCAGCGACATTGACGATGCCTTTGCGCTGGCGTTGATCCTCAAGAGCCCGGAACTGGACCTGCTTGGCGTGACCACGGCCAGCGGTGACACTGCCGCGCGCGCCCGCATCGCCGCCAAACTGCTGACTGAAGCCGGTCGCCCTGATGTGCCGGTGGCGGCCGGAGACGGCTGTCAGCCGCTGCCGCTGGCGCAGGGGCGATGGGCGGACGGATTCGTGAGCGCCCAGATTCACAGTGAAGGTGCCGCTCAGTTGTTTGCGGAAGTAACGGCGGGGTGGGCGGAAAACACAATTACTTTGGTGGCCATCGGACCGCTCACGAATGTCGCCCATTACGTGAGCGATCCGGCTAAGGCACGGAAGATCAAGAGCATTGTTCTGATGGGCGGATCGGTGCGCTGGGGTTACGGCCAGAGCCTTACACCCGTTGCCGAGTACAACATCGCGCAGGACCCTAAAGCGGCCCAGGCTGTCTTCAACTCCGGGGTTCCGATCGTGATGGCGCCACTCGATGTCACGGCGATGCTCAAGATGGATGGAGCGGCGCGTCACCGTATGTTCACCCAGCTCACCCCGCTTTCGAACGGCATCGCCTTGTTGTACCACCTGTGGGGCGGAGTGGACCCGATCCTGTTCGACGCGATGGCTGTGGGTTTGGTGATCGATCCGACGCTCTGCCAAGCCGAACAGTTGACAATCCAGGTGGACGATAAGGGATTCACACGGGAGGTCAAAGGCAAGGCGCCCAATGCGACCGTGGGCGTTCACACAGACGCCAAGCGTTTTCTTGACTTCTTCTTGGCGCGGGTTGCGCCGCAACCCTGATCCAAACTCCTAGTGGAGCAGGTTGTCTATTCTGTCATCGCTGAATTTGATCTGTTGAAAACAAAGGTGTTGAACTTAATTGGAGGCGATACGTGTGACAAAGATATTTCCACTTTGCCCTTAGGTGCTTTATATTTGATGACCTGCGTCTCCGGCGGTCGGCTGGAACATCTAGGGGGTAGGGCCTTTGATGGTTCCTGGTTGACCGCGATTGGCGTCCCTGCGGTTTGGATGGGCTAAACGTGATAGACACAGTTAACCGGCGTTAGCCTAAGCGGGAGCATGGGCTCTCGCGTGCCGTTCATGATCGTGCCATAACAGACAAGGACCCGAGTCCCAAAAGAGGAAGAATGATCGAGATATCGGATATACACAGGATCGCCTACTTCTCGATGGAAATCGCCCTTGAGCCTTCGATACCGACTTACTCCGGAGGACTTGGCGTGCTGGCTGGCGACACTCTGCGCTCTGCCGCCGACCTGGGAGTGCCAATGGTCGCCTGCACTTTGCTGCACCGAAAAGGGTACTTCGATCAGCAGATTGACAGCGAGGGCAATCAGAGCGAGCGGCCGGTGGACTGGAATCCCGAAAGCTTGCTGGAACCTATGGAACCCCCAGCCGCGATCACCATTGAAGGCCGCAAAGTGGTTGTACGCGCTTGGCGGTACCAGATCCACGGCGTTACCGGGCATATCGTGCCGGTGTACCTGCTTGATACCGACTTGCCTGAAAACGACGAGTGGGATCGGACCCTCACCGACTATCTCTATGGCGGCGACCAGCGCTATCGCCTCTGCCAGGAGGCGGTTCTGGGCATGGGCGGCGTGGCTGTCCTTTGTGCGCTTGGCCACTGTAATCTCGAGACATACCACATGAACGAAGGGCACGCTGCGTTGCTAGGATTAGCGCTGGTAGAGAAGGGTCTCGAAGGACGAACTTGGAGCCAAGCCACCCGTGAAGATCTGCTCAACTTGCAGCGGAAGTGCGTTTTTACTACGCATACGCCGGTTCCGGCCGGTCATGACCAGTTCCCTCGGGAGCTTGTTATTCAGGTGCTCGGCGAAGAACGCGCTGCCGCTCTCGAGCGCGCTGAGTGCTTCCAAGGCGGCAGGCTGAACATGACCTACGTAGCCTTGCGCTCGTCGCACTATATTAACGGCGTGGCCATGCACCACGGGGAAGTCTCGCGCGGCATGTTTCCCAATTACCCTATCCGGGCCATCACCAACGGCGTCCATGCTCTTACCTGGACCTCTCCTGCTTTCCGTTCTCTTTACGATCGTCACATGCCGGAGTGGCGCCACGATAATCTCTATCTCCGCTACGCCATCGGCATGGCGCTCGAAGAAATCCAGCAAGCGCATCTCGAGTCGAAGCGCGCCTTGTTCGAGGCGATTCGCACTAAAACCGGCGCCAAGCTCAGCGAGGAAGTTCTCACCATTGGGTTCGCCCGTCGCGCTACCGCTTACAAGCGACCTGGACTTTTCTTCTCCGATCCGGAACGTCTGCGCTACATCGCGCGTTACGTGGGGCCGCTCCAGGTGGTCTATGCGGGTAAAGCACATCCCAAGGATACCGGTGGGAAAGCTTGGATCCACCGCGTCTTTGAAGCCGCTGACTCCTTGAAAGACGTGATCCGGGTGGTCTATGTGGAAAACTATGACATGCGCTGGGGACGATTGATCAGCAGTGGAGTGGATCTGTGGATGAATACGCCCCAGCGGCCGGAAGAAGCCTCAGGGACCAGTGGGATGAAGGCTGCTCTAAATGGAGTTCCCAGCTTCAGCGTGCTCGACGGCTGGTGGATTGAGGGTCACATCGAGGGCGTAACCGGTTGGGCTGTGGGTAATGGAGAGGAGTATCCCCAGGACGATGCTGCCGATGCCAACAACCTTTACGATAAACTTGAAAGAACCATCATGCCCATGTTCTACCAACGGCCGACAGCCTATGCCCAGATCATGCGCTCGGCCATCGCCCTGAACGGTTCGTTTTTCAATACCCAACGCATGTTGTCGCAATACATCGTGAACGCCTACTTCCCTGAAGTCGAGCAACCCACCGAAGAAGAATCGCACGCGCTGAGTGCGTAAAGCTGTCACGGACGCTCCTATTGCGTATGCCGGCTAATGACCTGGACCTCTACCTTGAGCTTGGCCCCGGCGATTACGCGTGCCGGCGTAGCCTGATCCTCCAGTGGCAACAGGAAATCGGGGTCCTGGTAAGCGCCATACTCCACCTTATCCCAGGCAAAAAGTTCGTAGTCACCTGGCGGAATGCCGTCGAAGCTGAACCCGCCGTCCTGCCCGGAATTGCCGATCTTGTACAGGCGAGTTCGGTCGCGATGGGTGGGGTCAGGTACTAGAACCACAGTGGCGTTCGGAAACGCCTTGTGATCATGCATGGCTGCGCCGCTCACTTCCCCACCCGCGCCGCTGATCACCAGTTCAAGGGTACCAGGCAAGCCTGCCTGCTTCACGTTCAAGCCGTTGTCGAGCGCTTCCTCGCTTCCCAGGTGGGCTGCCTTCAGGTAGTCCGGAGCAGGCAAGCAGCAGAGGTTGACGTCATAGGAGCCATCGGGCACCTGTTTCAGGGTAAAGCCCCCGTCGGCTTCAACTGTAGCCGGCTGAACCCCGCCTTGCGACGCGTCGCGAGGGTTCAAGCTGACCTGCATTCCCTTAAGGTTGAGATCGAGATTACCCTCGGAACGAACGAATCCATGGATGACCGCACCAGGGCCCACCACCACATTCAGCCCATCCAGATTCGAGCCGCCCACGTCGACCTTCTGCTTGCCCGAGTAATTGTTGGCTCCATCGAAAAGCTGGGCCAACACCACGTAGGATCCCGGCGGCACGTTCAAGATCTGAAAAGTCCCATCGGCGGGGTTAGTTAACGCCTGGTGGTAGAAATTGGCTCCACCCTCAGACTGGACCAGCGTGACATTCCAGCCTACGCCAGGACGACTGGAAGGCACGTGACCGGTGATACGACCGCTGACTCTCACGGCCGGGATAGGCGAGAGGCTTAGATCGACAGCGGGCGTTTCC
Source organism: uncultured Acidobacteriota bacterium (assembly GCA_963803295.1). Lineage (GTDB taxonomy): Bacteria > Acidobacteriota > Terriglobia > UBA7540 > UBA7540 > CAWDMC01. The sequence continues at coordinate 240,021 of CAWDMC010000003.1, forward strand.
TCTCCTGCTCGGACGTCGATCGGCTGGGCCCCCGAAGGCTCGACAGAACCCGGGTAATAGATGGGCACGTAAGTAGCGGGTGGATCGTCACTGGGGAGACTCTGGTTCCAGTCGTTGTAAATTGCCGCTACATAGTATTTTCTAGCTTGAAGCCCTGTCAGGCGGTACTCACCCATATCATTGCTGCTGCAGCCACTCACATTCTGCAACTCGCGGCGCCCATTCACGTAGCGCCACTCCATAGCCTGCACGTTGGCGCCCGCCAAGGGTTCGCCATCCTCGTCGTAGACATGCCCGGCGATAACACCAGTGGGCATGAGGCGAAATACCACATCGCTTTTGTGGTCGCCCGCCTTCAGTTCCAGCAACTTCATGGGATCGTCCTGCGACTCCTGGCCGTAGGCGCGTCCGAGATAACCGTTGCGGCTCGCCCACAGGTTGTATGTGCCCGCATCCAGGCTGGGGAAGACGAAACGGCCACTCGAGTCGGTGCGCGCCTGGCGCTGGGTGTTAGACATCCCGATTTGCTGAATCACACCGGGAGGCGTATCGGTTCTTTGCAGGGACACCTCGGCCTTCTTCACCGGCTGGCCGGTCGAGGCATTCAGCACCACACCTTCCAGAACGCATTTCTCTTGCGTCTGAGGCGCAATGCCGTTGGCATTGGGCGAGTTGCCCGGCGCAGCCTGGGCAAGGGTCTGAAAGGGCCTACCTGAGACCGATCCGGCAGATGCCGTGATGAGCAACAGGCCCAGGGCAATGGTCTTCATCCCGCTCCTCCGGAACTTTCCCGCTATACCAGAGATGCCTGGTTCGGAACGGGCGTTGTGTCCAGGGGCGTTGTGGCGTTGTGGCTGGAAATGGGGAAGGACGGCAATTCGGCCTGAATTAACACTTGACCAGCCATACGCCGGGCATCGCATCGTTGGCGATCACACGCCCAGCAGACAGCCGCGCGCCGGCTGGCCCATCATCTGGGAAAGCGCAAAGGCATACCACTGAAGCTGTCTCTCGTAGGCCGCCGCCCGCAGTGGCAAGTGAGCGTCGGTCTTGAAATCGACCACCGTCCATTCGCCGTTGTCATAAAAGGCAAGATCGAGGATGCCTTCGAACAGCCTGCCATCCTCCGTCTTGAGCATCACCGGCAGCTCGCGATGGCAAGGCCGGGCCCGGGCGGCGCGGTCAAGTAGGGGATGCGCTAACGCGGCGAGCACGGCCTCGATGGCAGCGGCCTGTTCCTGTGGGGATGGCCCGAGCACGCGGCTGTGCACCTCGGCAAGCAGAGCCAACTCTTTGCGGTCGTTCGCCGATATCCCCAATTTCGCCTCGCGCAGCAAAGTATGAACGAGGGTGCCGAAACGCCGGCCCTGCGGCCTGCCCTCGGGCTTGCGGAGAATATCCGTTTCAATGGCGCCCTTAAAACCAACGGGCGGCTCGGCTGCTTCTGTGGCGATGAAGACCTGGAAACGCGGGCGCTTGCCTTCGCCGAGCGCCTGCTCGCGCCTGGCGCTCCATTCCTCGTAGGCCCGTTTCCCTTCCTCCGCGACTCCGCCCACGCCACCTTCGGCCAGAATCTCGGTTTGCCGCACACCGAAGTTCTCCTCAACCTTGAGCGGCAGGACGTTTGTATCCCACCAGACGACGCGATGCGCTCCCTGCTGGGCCCGATGGAGTCCTGGTTTCACGCGCATCGCGACCCATTGATCATCGGGAATCGAGCTCTCGCCAAACTGCGGACACCCCGGTGCAGTCACAGGCGATCGCCGTGATTCTTTGGGCGGGTAGAGCACCTTGTGAAGCGGCGAAAGCCACACCTCGCCCCATCGCTGCGATATATTTTCCCACCCCGCCTGATCCTCCACCACCGGCACCACCAGCAGATCCCGCGCCCGTGTCGCCGCCACGTATGCGACTCGAACGCCTTCGGCCCGGTCCCGGACAGCCTCTTCGTCCTCGTGCTCAAGCAGGTCCCAGGGAGCGCAACCGAGCAGGCGCATGGCGCACAAACGGCGCTGGGAGTCCACAAACATGTCGGGCTGGTACGAATTCAGGTGCGCGCCGATATCGGCCAGGATCACCACCGGGAACTCCAGGCCCTTGGCGCCATGCACAGTCATAATGCGGATACCTTCCGCGCCCTCCTCGGCCACAGGCGCATCAGCCGATTCGTCCTTGCTCGCCTGCTCTCGGAGTTCCGCGACAAAACCACGAAAGGAGATGCCGCCGCTCATCTCGAAACTGCGCGCCAGATCGGCCACGCGGTAGACGTTGGCCAGCACCTGGCTGCCAGCCGGGCGTAAGGCGAATCCGGCGTGGGCTCGAGTCTCTTTGAGCAGGGCGTTCACAGTCTCTACGATGGGACGCCAGTTGCGCTGCCGGTGGAGTTTCGCGAGCAGGGCGAGAGCTTCGGCGATCGGTTGGAACTCAGAATCCATTGGATCCGGCAGGCGCCGGAACGGGTGCAAAGTCCCTGACGTCTGCTTGAACCGCAACAGCGCGCCATCGGGAATGGCGAATAGCGAGCCCTTCAGCGCTGCAAATACCGAGAGCTCGTCGTCGGGCCACTCAATCGCGGTCAGCGCTGCGCGGAGCGTTTCCACTTCTTCCCGGCTGTGAAACGATCGCGCTCCCACCAGCAGGTGTGGAATATTGCGCAATTCCATCTGCTGCAGGTACTCGTAGGTCATGTCGGTTCCGCGGGAGGAGAAGCGGCGAAAAAGGACGGCAATGTGCCGAGGCCTGATCTTGATCGAAGCCTGCCTGGGATCGTCGCAATCGCGCACTTTCCAGCCGCTCTCATCGATCAGCCACTTGATGAAAGCCGCCACCGTGGAAGGGAGACACTCGTTCACCTTCCACTTGTTCACGTCGCCATTGTCGCCGTACGGTTGAGGCAGGGGCAGGGCCACGATGGAGGGCTGATCGTTGCGTTCGACCGCCACCCGCTCGAGCGCAACATACTCCGGCTGCCCGGCGGTTTTGTCGCCGGTCATCTCCGGCTGAAAGGCGGCGTTCACAAATTCCTGGATCGGCCGTACGGCGCGGTAGCTTTTTGAGAGCCGCAGAAGGCGTATACCTTTCCGGGTAAGGGACTCACGCAGGTGCTGGTAAACGATGACGTCAGCCCGGCGGAAACGATAAACCGATTGCTTGGGATCGCCCACCAGAAACAGCTTACCGGCCACCGGCATCGCCGCCATCCAATCGGTCTGCTGCGGGTCGTCAGCCGCGAGCAACAGCAGGATCTCGGCTTGCAAAGGATCGGTGTCCTGAAACTCATCCACGAAGATGTGGGTGAATTCCTGCTGCAGGTAGTGGCGGACCTCGGCGTTCTCTGTCACCAGGTCGCGCACCTTCAGCAACAAATCTACAAAGTCGAGTTTGCCACTCTTTCCCTTCACCTCGTCGTAGGCCTCGAGCAGCTCGCGCATTTCCTCGCGCAGCACGATGGCCAGATCGGCATCCGCCTTCTGCCGGAACTCGGCCAGCGCCAGCACCAGCGCTTCCCGCGCCGCCAGGACGTCCTCACGCTTGACATCTTCTGCGAAAGCTCCGGAACCCTTTCTCATGGCCTTGCGCAGATCGCCGGATAGCTTTACCAGACGTCCTTCGAGAATATCGTAGTCGCGCTTCCCGAGCGATTCGGCGCGTTCGATCCAAGTGGCAAGATCGCGCGCCGGCCTCAGGTCGCGATAAAGATTGTCCGCAGGCCGGCGGCACCTGGCGCTGGTGGCGGCCAAGTCGAGCACAAGCCCGGTAACCCGGTCGATTTCACGGTTGCGTTCAAAGGGGTGGGGCGTCCACGCCGCCGGAAAATCGCGCCACTCAATCAGCTTCCAGCCGGCATCGCGCAGTTGATCGAGCGGCGAGCGATCGTCCTGGTAATCACGCGCCGCCAGGCGGTTCAGGGAACGACGCAATCCGGGCGGCGCTGCGATCAGTTTCTGCTGGCTCCAGCGGCGAAAGGCTTGACGATAGAGGCGCGGCGCCTCCACCTCGGAAAGCTCCTCAAAAGCGGGATCGACGCGCGCCTCCACCGGCCGCTCACGCAGGATGTCCGCACAGAAAGAGTGGATGGTGCCAATCCGCGCCTCTTCCAGGTGTTCGATGGCGCGTTCCAGGTTTTCGACTTCGCTCGCGGCGGTCTCGCTTGACCTCAGCTGATCGAGCGCCCGATCGAGCTCCTGCCGCAGCCGCAGCTTCAGTTCGCCGGCCGCCTTGCGCGTGAAGGTCACGGCGACAATACTGCGAATGTCTTCGGCTTCGCCGCAGCGAATCACGGCTACGATGCGATTTACCAGCTCAGTAGTCTTGCCCGTTCCCGCCGCCGCCTCGACGATGAAGCTCTCCTGAAGCGAACCCGAGATAAGCTTGCGCGCCTCGATATCATCGAGTTCGTTCTTTCTGCGGAATGGTATTACCTTTGCCATGGGGACGAAATACCCACGGCACAAAAACCGTGCCGTGGGTACCCTTCTTAAGGCTGGCACCTCAACTGATTTAGCTCATCCAGTCGATCCTGCGGTTTGCGCCGAATGCGTATTTCCTCGCGCGGACCGCACACGATCCGATACTCGCAGTAACGGCAGGCGCCCTCGCGGGGTGCAGCCGGAAGGAAGCCCTGCTCCATCGCCTTGTCGATGGTCTGCACTACCAACTGCAGCCTGTTGATTGATGGCTGGTTCAGGTCGATCACGATCTGCTGGTAGTTTCCACGCTGGGTGCAGTAGTAAAGCACACCGGACTCCACTCTCTTACCCAGCAGCTTCTGGGCGGCGAGGCCGTAGAGAACAGGCTGCAGGATTTCCCCTTCGCCCACCGAACTGGGCGTCCTCTCGGGCACCTTGCCCGTCTTGTGATCGGTAATTCGCAGCACGCCGCGCTGGCGATGCTCCTCCACCAGGTCGATGGAGCCGCGCACGGTGAGGCCCTCAAGACCCTCAAGAATCGGCACCGGCTGCGCGCTGCTCTCGGGATCTCGCTCCGTATCGCGCGCAGGGCCTGGCGGCAATCCGAAAGCGTATTCATAGTGGATTGGTTTCCACTCCGCGTGGATCGAGGGCAATTGCTTGACCCACCCGCGCAGATCTGTCCGAATGTCCTCGAGTTCGCTCCTCCATATAGGCGGAATGGCGGGCGCCAATTTTTCTTCCCAGCGCAACGCCACGCGGTCCAGAATGCGATCGGCGATATCCATCACCAGCGGCAGCTCGGCTTCATCAACCGGAAGCAAGCTGACCCGGTTGAGATCGCGAAAAATCTCGAACTGCACCTCATGAAACATCCCGCCGCGGGTGAGTGGATCCATCTTCTCGATTGGAAACGGCTCCTCCCTTTCTTCGAGATCATGGATAGCGTAGAGGAGGAACCGATAGGGACAGGCCGCGAACTGCTGCAAAGCGGAGGCCGAGTAGCTGCGCATCGACATTCGCTGGTTGGCGAGCGCCTGGACTGTCACGGCGTCGGCACTAACCAGGCCGTCTGCCGGGGTCCACTCCGTCTTTCGCCAGCGGGCCGCACGTGTCCGCAAGGAGCGGGCCAAGCACTCATTCAGGTCCAACAGGTAGCGAGCAGCCCCCCAGGCTTCCTTTCTCGGTCTGCGGACGAGGCGCTCCAGTACGGCAAGGTCATGCTCGGCGTTGTCGATGGCGTGCTCCGGATCTCGCGGGGCGGGCCAACCCAACATCGCGCCGGAAGATTCGGCAAAGCGCTTCTTGATCTCGCCCAGACTCGGCAAGGAACCCTCCGCCGCCCGCAACACCTCAAGAGCATAGAAAGAGGGAACGCGCTCACGACCCTGCATGAGGTCCATGCGGGGATAAGAGACGCAGAACTGCTCAGCGGCCGCGCCCGCGGCAGCTTCCATCAGGAGCCGCTCGCGCAAGCGGCGCTGATCCTGGGTACCGAGTGCAGTCCCAAGCTGATAGTTCAGCTTTCGCCGATGTTCGTCGAGCAGGAGCGGATCCTCAGTAGGCTTACGCGGGAATACCCCTTCGGCGAGGCCGGGAACGAATACCATTTCAAACGAGCGGCCGGCAGCTTCCTCGATGCTCCCGACGAACACGCATCCCCAGCGCCGGGATGACGGCTTCTCGCGCAGCAAGCGGAGACGCTCTGCCAGCACTTGGCGGATCTCGGGCAGTTCGGCGGGGCCGACTTCGTCCATCGGCTCGAGCTCGCTCAGCATTTCAAGGAGCGGCGCCGGATCACGAAGCGTCTTCTCAGCCAGCCTGCGGAGATGGACCAGCCACTCGCCCCAACTTGCTGCCCGCGGCAGGGAAGCGAGCAACTCAATGACCGGCAGAGCAAACCGCTTGAGATCATCCAAACGTTCGTGTTGTTTCCGCAGGTAGGTGCGCCGCGAGTCTTCGTCAGGCGACAATTCCCTCAGGCGCACTTCGAATTGATAGCGCAGTCCGTCAAGACGCCTCGCCCAGCGGTCTTTGCCCCCGATCACCGCGGCGTCGATCAACAATTCCTCCCATGCGAACGGAGTTCGGAGAGTGCCCTCGATAACAGGGGATTGGTCGGTGGCTGCTGAAGGTTCAACGGCACCCCCGCCGGTCTCTTCGTCCTCAACATCACGCAAGGCGCCACCGCTACCCGGATTCTGCGCCTCGTCGCGCGATCCCACCCACACACCGGCGGCGTCTGGGGGCTCACCGGAGGGTTTTAGCCGGGGTACCTGGCCGAGCGAGAGATACTCGGCGAAGCGGGTGGCGGAGAGTCCCTCGGCCGCACAATCGAGCAGCGCCAGGAATGCCCGTCCGGCAGGGTTGGGGCGGATCACACCCTCGGTTGAATAGACGGGAATTCCCGCCCGGCCGAGAGCGTCCTCCACTAAAGGCAAATACACCTCGGGATTGCGCAGCAGAATGGTGATCGCATCAAAAGGAATTCCCTGCCCGGCGGCGAATCGGATGCGCCGAGCGATCTCCACACACTCAGGTCCTTCGCCCGCCGCCGAAAAGAACCCCACCGAAGCGTCGAGCTTCCGCCGAGGTGGAGGCGTGGTCCGGAAAATGTGGCGCCGAAGGTGATTGAGAGACCGGTCCACAACGGGCATGGAAGGCCGGGAAGCATCATCGGCTTCTCCATTTTGGGGGAGTCCCAGGATCAACTTGAGGGCCGTGATGCTGTCCGTATCGGCTTCGAGTGCGGTGGCAACTACCCGTGGCGAAGATTGGACCAAGGCAGAGACCAAGGAGCGCTCCGCCGCCGAATTGAGCGAAAGATCGATTATGAAGAGTGGAAGCCCCACGAGTCGATGACCGCTGTCACGCGCGCACTCGGTCGAAAGGCGCAGGAGCACAGCCAAGTCAGCCAGGGCTCGACTTTCGAGTTCACCTTCGTAGGCCGCCAGCAGACGGGCGAGATCCGGCCCGGGAGCGCCGGCGGCGCTCAGCCCCTCCGGCCGGACGCCCTCCAGGCGCAGTTCGCGGAGGGTGGCGGCAAGAGCTCGCGGGAAGCCCGGTGTTCCGGCGACGGGATCGAAATACTCCAGACGGCTTTCCCGGCGGCAGTGGAACACACTGCGTGCTGCCAGCGCCTCCATACCTAAACGGCTGAGCGGCGCGAGCTTAAGTCGAGCCATCGATCCCGTGGAGAGCATTCCGGCAAGCTGAATCAGCGTCATGCGATGGACGCCGTGAACGGAACCTCGGCGCTCGGCCACTGCCCGCACAAAATCATCCGCGGCGCCGTAGGTAGGTCCGACCACGAGGACCTCCGAGGTCCCGATGAGCTGGGCGAGCCTGCTACGCGCCTGGTCTAAGCGATGCTGATTCGAAGAAGAGATGAAGAGTTGATGGCAAACCACTATTAACCCTAGCAGACCGGTCCAATTCGAGGTTACTGGAAATGCTCCCTTGTTCTGAATCCGTCACCTAGACTGATTCTACCTGCGCTCAAGCGGGGTTGTCACCTGCGTCCCAAAACGCTCAGTAAGGACGAAGAACATCCTTGTCCGGGATGCCGTTGGCCAGCACGAGAAATATCTAGCCCGCGAATTCGCACGGCCTCCGACAGCTTGTGTTAACATAAGCCTTTCGAGGAGGTTCCTGCCATCTCATCTGCTAACTCTTCTACCAAACTTAGAGCTATTCCCCTCGGCGGCCTAGGCGAATTCGGCATGAATATGACGGTTTTCGAGTGCGGCGACCACCTGATCGTGGTGGACGCCGGTGTCATGTTTCCCGACGCCGAATTACTGGGTGTGGATATCGTTATTCCCGATATTACCTATCTGCGCGAGAATCAGAGCCGGATTCGCGCCATCATTCTGACTCACGGCCATGAGGATCACATTGGCGCCCTGCCTTACGTGCTGGATGAGATCGACGCGCCCGTCTACGGATCGCCCTTCACTTTGGCGCTGGTGCGCTCGAAACTGGCCGAGCACGGGATGGAGGGTCTGATCGACCTGCGCGAAATGCATCCCGGAAGGCCCTTCGACGTCGGTCCCTTCAAAGTGGAATTCATCCACATGACCCACAGTATTATTCAATCGGGAGCGCTGGCGCTGACCACGCCGCTCGGCACAATTTTGCATACGGGCGATTTCAAATTCGATCCGACGCCCACCGATAAGCTGCCGAGCGATCTTCACACCCTCGCTGAATACGGCAAGCGCGGCGTGCTGGCCCTGTTTGCCGATTCCACTAATGCCGAGCGGCCCGGCGTCACGCCTTCCGAGCGTGGGGTAAGCGAGCGCTTTGCCGAAATCATGGCGGAGGCCAACCACCGGGTTCTGATTTCCTGTTTTTCCACTTCCATGCATCGCCTGCAGATCATCGCCGATCTCGCCCACGAGTACGGCAGGCGTCTCTGCTTTGTGGGACGCAGTATGTTCCGGAACTCTGAGATCGCCATGGAAATGGGCCTGCTGCGCATTCCCGACGGCGTGCTGATGCAGCCCCAGGATATTAAGAAGCTCCCGCCCCGGCAGGTAGCGGCGGTACTGGCCGGCAGCCAGGGCGAGCCGATGTCGGCGCTCTCGCGGGTGGCGGTGAACAATCACCGCTGGATTAATGTCGAGCCGGACGACGAGGTGGTGATCTCAGCTCGCATCATTCCCGGCAACGAGAAGTCGATTTTTCGCATGATCGATCACCTCTACCGGCGCGGGGCCCGCGTCCACTATCACGATGGCAGCCAGCCGCCGGTTCACGTCTCCGGTCACGGAAGTTCTGAAGAATTGAAGCTGATGCTCAATCTCATCCGGCCGAAGTATTTCGTGCCCATCCATGGCGAGTACCGGCAGCTTCATCGCCATATGGAACTGGCGCAGCAGGTCGCCGCGGTCGAGAAAGAAAGTTTTCTGCTCGACACCGGCGACGTTATCGAATTCGATGAGCACGGGGCGCGGCGTGCCGGGCACGTCCCGGTGGGACGCGTGTACATTGACGTGGGCACACTCGACGAGGTCGGCGACGTTATCCTGAAAGAGCGCCGTCACATCTCCGAAGGCGGCATCGTCATCCCCATTCTTGCGGTCAACGAGCCATACCGGCAAACTCCAGAACCCCCCCGAGATCGTCTCGCGCGGCTTCGTTCCGATGGACGAAGCCACGGACCTTGTGGAAAGCGCCCGCCAAGTCGTGCTTCGCACTGTCGAGAAATCCACCAGCGAAGAAGTCGGCGACTGGGGCTTGATCAAGGAGAAGATCCGGTCTGCCCTGCGCAAGCACTTTGACCAGGAGACCGGCAAACGTCCCATGATCCTGCCGGTCGTGCTGGAAGTGTAGTTCTTCGGTTTTTGGTGGAGGCGGGAGAACCAACGTTGACATATTTATGTCACAGCAGTATGATTTGATGTCATGAGAACCACTGTACGGCTTCAGAACGAATTGCTTGTCCAGGCAAAGAAAGCCGCCGCGGAGACGGGAAGATCGCTTACCGCGGTTATTGAGGATGCCCTTCGGGAGGCCCTGGCACGTCGCAGGCGTCCGGTGGGGCGCTCGAAGGTGACGTTTACCACCTTCCGCGGTAACGGACCACGGGCCGGGGTTGACCTCGACGATACCGCTACACTTCTCGAGTTGATGGACCGGCCGGAGAGGCCCGATGGTGCTTCCTGACGTCAATGTCCTCGTCTACGTGCATCGCGAGGATGCCCCTGGACACGGGCCCTGCCTGCGCTGGCTTCAGGAGCTGGTTGGCTCCGACCAGGCGTTTGGCGTCTCCGAGCTAGTGCTGGCTGGCTTCCTGAGAATCGTCACTCATCCCGGCATTTTCGATCCGCCCAGCTCGTTCGAAGTTGCCCAGCGCTTCACCGAGGAGCTGCGAGGCCAGCCCAACTGCGTTCTCATCGAGCCCGGTGCGCGCCACTGGGACATCTTTGTGCGGCTCTGCCGGGCGGTCAATGCGAAAGGCAACCTGGTCCCCGACGCCTATTTTGCGGCCTTGGCGATCGAAACCGGAAGCGAGTGGATCACTACGGATCGCGACTACAGCCGGTTTCCCGGGCTGACTTGGCGGCACCCGCTTCACTGACCTGCAAGCCAAGATCGCTTACGATCTCAACTAAGCTGCCCCAGGATGCTGCCGGCAGTCTTGAGGGAAGACGTCTGACCTATGCTGACCACGCTCATCATCCGGAATTTCAAGAGCTTCGAAACGGTGAAAATCGACCTTGGGAGTCCGGTCGTGTTCATTGGCCCGAACAATTCAGGCAAAACCACCGCCCTGCAGGCTTTGGCCCTCTGGGACATAGGACTAAAGCGCTGGAACGAGAGGCGTTCGGGAAAGACCACCCCTGAAAGGCGGCCAGGGGTCACCATCAACCGCCGCGACCTCATCGCGGTGCCCGTTCCAGGCGCGGACCTTCTCTGGCGGGATCTCCACGTTCGTGACGTGCGGAAGATCAATGGGCAGCAGCAGACCAACAACATTCGTATTGATATCACCTTGGAAGGGGTCACGAAAGGCAAGGCTTGGCGTTGCGGCCTCGAGTTCGATTATGCGAATGAAGAGTCCTTCTATTGTCGTCCCTTGCGACTCTCGGAGGAAAAGAACCCGAACCGCATGCCGATTCCTCCGGAGATTTCGGAAATTCGCGTGGCGTTCTTGCCCCCGATGTCGGGCTTGGCTGGCCAACGAAACCCGCCTCGACGTGGGCGCCATCAACGTGGCACTGGGGGAGGGACGCACGGCCGACGTGCTGCGCAACCTCTGCTATTTAATCTATCGAGAGGAAGCAGGGCGAGACCGCTGGACGCAGGTCTGCCACGAGATCAAAACTCTCTTTGGAGTAGACCTCGATCCTCCGGAATACATCACCGAGCGCGGTGAGATTAAAATGACCTACCGCGACGCTTCCGGAATACAGCTGGATCTCTCGTCTTCGGGCCGCGGGTTACAACAAACCCTGCTGCTTGCTCATCTTAGCGTTAATCCTGCTTCGGTTTTGCTTTTGGACGAACCCGACGCGCACTTGGAAATCCTTCGTCAGCGCCAGATCTACCAACTGCTCAGTGATACGGCGCGGAGGCAAGGAAGTCAGGTCGTTGCTGCCAGTCACTCTGAGGTGATCCTGGCTGAAGCCGCTGACCGCGACGTGGTAATCGCCTTCGTTGGTAAACCGCACCGTATCGACGATCGCGGCAGTCAACTCTTGAAGTCGCTGAAGGAGATCGGTTTTGACCAGTATTATCTGGCGGAGCAGACAGGGTGGGTACTTTACCTTGAAGGCTCCACAGACCTCGACATTTTGCGGGCTTTTGCTGATACTCTCCAACATCCGGCACGGAAATCGCTAGAGCGCCCCTTCGTCCACTACGTGATGAACCAGCCCGAGAAGGCGCGGCAGCATTTCTATGGATTGCGTGAGGCCAAGTCAAACTTAGCGGGCGCCGCCCTGTTTGACCGTCTCGATCAGCCACCTCAGCAAGGTCCGCACTTACTGGAGTATATGTGGATGAGGCGTGAGATCGAGAACTATCTATGCTCTCAGGAAACGCTCCTAGCCTACGCCCAGGCCTCTACCCAAGAACTTGACCTCGGCCCTCTATTTACTGAGGCAGAACGCGAAAAGCGCAGCGCTGTCATGCTGGAATCGATTGAGAACTTCGTGCCCCCGGCAGCTTTGCGAGATCGAAGCGATCGGTGGTGGATGGATACGAAGGCCAGCGACGACTTCCTCGATAGAGTTTTCGAGCAGTTCTTCAAACAGCTTGGTCTCCCAAACTTGATGAGAAAGACGAACTACCACGTGCTGGCCAGGCATGTCCCGAGGGCGCAGATCGACTCGGAGGTCAAGAACGTACTAGAGTTGATTGCCGGAGTCGCAGAGCGAGCTGTTCCTGCAGGGAGGCAATGACTGCGAGGATTTCTGCAAGATCGGGAGCTGACATAATGGACCTCCAACTCAAGGGTAAGAAGGCTCTCGTTACCGGATCGACCGCCGGCATCGGATTCGCCATTGCCGCAGGACTGGCCCGCGAAGGCGCCGAGGTGGTGATCAACGGCCGCACCGCGGAGAGGACGCTCGGTGCAACCGTGCGAATCCAGAAGGATACCGGTAATCCCCTGGTCACGGGCGTGGCCGCTGACCTGGCAACCGCTGAGGGCGTGAGCCAGATCATCCAAAAGATTCCCGCCATCGATATCCTTGTGAACAACGTCGGCATCTTCGAGCCTAAGTCCTTTGCGGAAATCCCCGACGAAGACTGGTTCCGCCTCTTCGAGGTCAACGTGATGAGCGGCGTCCGCCTTAGCCGCTTTTATTTCCCCAAAATGCTCCAGCAGGAGTGGGGCCGCATCATCTTCATCTCGAGTGAATCCGCCCTGCAGATCCCCGTCGAGATGATCCACTACGGCATAACCAAGACCGCGCAGCTGGCGATCGCGCGCGGATTGGCCGAGGCGGCGTCGGGAACCGGCGTCACCGTGAACAGCGTGCTTCCAGGTCCGACACGGTCAGAAGGCGTGGGGGGCTTCGTCGAAAACATGGCCAAACAGCAGGGCGTCGATGCCGCCGCCGTCGAGCGCGAGTTCTTCAGGAGCGTGCGGCCGTCCTCTCTACTAAAACGCTTCGCCACCACTGAAGAAGTCGCGAATCTAGTGCTTTACGTATCGAGCCCCCTTTCCTCCGCCACTAATGGCGCGGCCTTGCGTGTGGATGGCGGCGTGGTGCGGTCCATCGCCTAGAGAGACTGTGGAGGAACAAGTGACGCGCCAGAGACGGCTTGGTTAACGCTCGCCACCGATGACATTCCACTGGTTCGTTCTTCATTCGCACTGACTTTTTGCTTCTCTCATTTCCAACTGGTGGTTCATTTTCGCTGGCGTCTGATCACACAACCCGCCTATACTTTTTACCTAAGCTTTCGATCTTCAAGGTTCGACTACAATCCAGGAGTTATATGCCCCTCTATCAAGCTGTTGTCCTGGCGATTATCCAGGGCATGTCCGAGTTCCTGCCCATTTCGAGTACCGCTCATCTGGCGCTCTTCCCCTGGCTGGCGGGATGGAAGGACCCGGGACTTACTTTCGATATCGCCCTGCACGCCGGCACTCTGGTGGCGGTGTTGGTCTATTTCTGGCGCGCCTGGGCGGACATGCTCATGGCCGCCTCCGGATTCGTCCGTCCCGCGGCCAACTCCCAGGTGGCGGAACATCGCCGGCTGTTCTGGCTCCTGGTGATCGCCACCATACCCGGAGGCATCGCGGGCTTGCTCTTTGAAAAGAAGGCTGAGAGCCAGTTCCGCTCACCGCTGATCATTGGCTCGGCGCTCGTCCTGGTGGCCGTCTTCATGTGGCTCGGCGAGCGGCAACAACGGCATGATGAAAGCCTGGCCGAGGTCGGCCTGATGGACTCGATTTGGATAGGTATTTCGCAAGGGTTTGCCGTGATTCCGGGCGTGTCGCGCTCGGGCGTGACCATGAGCACGGGATTATTTCGCGGCATGACCCGCGAATCGGCAGCACGATTCTCATTCCTGCTTTCCACTCCGATCATCGCCGGAGCCGCCCTCAAGAAGGGCCTGGAGTTGCGCCATGAAGGCCTTCCCCCTGAGATGCGCCTGCCTTTTGTAATCGGCGTTCTCATCTCCGCAGCAGTCGGGTACTTGGTAATCGCCTGGCTGATCCACTATCTGCAAACCCGCACCTTTAAGCCATTTATCATCTACAGGATCACGCTTGGCGTTCTCGTTCTCGCGCTTTATTTCATCAAAGGCCCGATGGGATGATCTGACTCGGGTCGGCTGCGCGATCAATCCGGCAATCCCGGGCGCCGGTCGCGCCCGGTCCGGTTTTCGTCGGGAGCGTTGCTTGACCTATTTGTGATAGCAGGCTATTCTGAATGTTCGGCGCAAGCGCAACATTCGCATAAGGGAGTATGACCGTTGAAACGTACTTTTCAACCCAGCCTGAGGCGTCGGGCGAAAACGCACGGATTTCGAATCCGCATGCGGACGCCGGGGGGCCGCAAGGTACTGAAAAGGCGCCGGCAGAAGGGCCGCTACCGGTTAGCCCCGTCGGTCTAGCGATCTCGTCACCGGACCCGCCAGAAAGACCCTCACCAGGCTGTCCCGCCGGGCGGAGTTTCCCCAAGGCGATCAGGATCCTACACCGCCGCGATTTCCGCCGGGTCTATGACAACGGGCTACGGCGTAGTTCCTCGTTATGCACAGTTTTTATTCGTCCGAATTGCTTGCCCCTCACCCGCCTGGGTATCACGACACCACGAGCTTTGGGAGGCGCGGTGGTGCGGAACAGAATCCGCCGGAGGCTGCGGGAAGTCTTTCGACTGAATTATCGAGCGATTCCTTCTGGGTGGGATCTCGTGGCGAATCCGAGGCCTGCGAGTGCAACGGTCGCTTTCGACCTCCTGACTCGCGAATTCCTCAGAATTCTTCCAAAAGAACAACCAACCTTGGAGCAAGCGACGGCGAACCGGAGGGAAGAGGGAAAGGCCTCGCCTTCGGTCAGCAAACGGCAAGCTGGGCGAAAACGCTCGCGTTAGCGTTGGTGCGGCTGTACCAGTTGGGTGTCTCTCCTTTGATTCCCCCGGGATGCCGCTACTGGCCCACATGTTCGGCTTACGCTTACGAAGCAATTCAGAAATACGGCGTCAGACACGGTGGAGCACTGGCCCTGTATCGCGTGTGGCGATGCCGGCCCTTCGGGCGATACGGTTATGACCCCGTTCCTTAGGATACTGACTGAATGACTCAAGAACGCAGCGTATTTGTAGCCTTTCTCCTGTCGCTTGGAATTCTGATGCTTTGGCGGACTTTCATCGTCAAGACTCCGCCTCCGCCGACGAAGCCGGTCACGACAGCGTCCCGGACTTTGCCAGCAGCGCCATCGTCTCCGGCAGTACCAGCGGGCGCAATCACCGCGCGGAACCGTCAATCGAGCGCTACTCCCGCCCCCGCCCTTCCGGTGGAGAAGGCGGCGACCGCGAAGCAGGTAGTGATCCAAGGCGCGGACTACCGCGTTACCATGTCTAACCGTGGCGCCGTCGTCACCAGTTGGGTGCTACAGCGATACACGAATGAACACGACGCGCCGCTCGACATGATCGATCAGAACGCCTGCAGCACGCTCGGATTCCCGTTGGGCTTGCGCCTTGAGGATTCGTCTCTCGCGGAAAAGCTCAACAACGCCCTCTATGTCGCTCAGGTCCCTGGCGATACCCTTACCGTTCCCTCCAAAGTAGTCTTCGTCTACAGTGACGGCGCCATCCAGGCCAGGAAGGAGATCTCTTTCGGTCCGAACTACCAGGTTCACGTTGAGGTGAGTATCAGTGATGGCGCACGTCAGCTCCCCGTGCAGGTGGTCTGGACCGGCGGTTTCGGCGATCCCTCGCTACCGCCGAAAATCCGTGATACCAGTACGCAAGCTGTGTACGGCTCGGCGGCCGACTTCACGACCGTCGCCGAGAAAAAGGTAAAAGAGGAGCGCTCTATCGGTGAACCGTTCTCTGTAGCTGGCCTCGAGGACCATTATTTCGTTGGCGTTTTTCTACCCGATTCGCCCGGCACCGTCTTCCACCTGGACCGCCGGTCCTGGTCGCCCCAGGGTTGGACTGAGAAGGAGCTGCCGCAGCCGCTCGAAGCCGCACTAGGAACTGCGGAGGCGAAGCCGCTCGGTTTCCGCCTATTCGTGGCGCCCAAAGATATTGACTTACTGCGTTCAGTGAATCCTCCCCTCGATGGACTAGTGAATTTCGGCTGGTTCAGCGTAGTGGCCAAGCCACTGTTTCTGGCCATGCGCCTGATCTATCAACATTGGGTGCACAACTACGGATGGGCCATTGTAATCCTCACCCTGTTGATCAGTCTGGCCACGTTCCCGCTGAAGGTGAAGAGTATCCGCTCTGCCCAGGAGATGCAGAAAGTCCAGCCGGTCATCAAAGGTATTCAGGATAAGTACAAGCAGTACAAGCTGAACGATCCGCGCAAGCAGAAAATGAACGAAGAGGTGATGAGAGTTTACAAGGAGCACGGTGTCAACCCTCTGGGCGGCTGCCTCCCAATGGTGTTGATGCTGCCCTTTCTTTATGGATTCTATGAGGTGCTGGGTACCGCCATCGAATTGCGGCACGCACCCTGGTTCGGCTGCATTCGGGATTTGGCCATGCCCGATCGCTGCTACCCCTTTGGGATCCACCTGGCGATCCTGCCCACCGTCATGATTGTCACCATGTTCGTTCTGCAGAAGATGACACCAATGGCTGCTACGGATCCGACGCAGAAGCGCATGATGATGATCACTCCCCTGATCTTCGGCGTCATGTTCTATAATTTTGCCAGCGGCCTGGTACTTTACTGGCTCACCAGCAACGTGGCGGGAATTGCCCAGCAGTTGGTCATCAATAGATGGTGGCCGGTAAAGCCTCTTAATCCGGCCCTATCGGCAGCCGTCCCGTCCTCCAAGGCCGGCTCGCCACGAGGCAAGCCGCGTGAAGTGGGATCCTAAACCGTATGGAATCGCAAACCCTCTCTGATCCGGACTCGCTCGAAAGCCCTCTAGGGAACATACGCTCGCTGCTCACCGGGATTCTGCGGCACGGAAGATTCGATCTCACCTTCCAGATCCATCGCCAGACCGTCGCGCGGCGCAACGATGGAATCGATATTCCAGAAGTGCTCGTGGACTTCTCCGGTCCTGACACCGACCTGTTGTTGCAGGCTCACGCCGAGTTGCTTAATGCCCTCGAATACGTAGTGCTGAAGGCGGTTCGGCTTGAAGAGGACATGTTCCACAAAATCAGCTTTGATTGCCAAGGCTACCGTATTTTGCGGATTGAAGAGCTGAAGCTGATCGCACAGGTGGCGGCGGAGCGCGTTATGGAAACGCACGACTCTTATCCACTCGGCCCGATGAACCCCCGGGAGCGCCGCATCATTCATCTGGCTCTGAAGGATCAGACCGGCGTCCGCACGGTGAGCGAGGGTTTTGGGTCGGAGCGCAAAGTAGTGATTACGCCAGCGCCGAAACCGTCGCGACGATAGCGGCCGTAGGCAGTCCTCTCGGACCTCTGCAATCCTATCGCTCCTCGCATAGTGCTTGTCCCGAAGCATGGTCGGGGTTCTTAGTTTGAAGGCTCAAGAAGCGGGATTTCCGCAGTTACTGGGCGTGCTATCCTAAGCTTGGTGGTGGTTGGATCTCATGGATAAGCGAGTTCTCTTGGGTCGGCCAATGCCCTCACTTAATCAGGCTCAGGCACAGGAACGCGAGCTGCTGCTGGAATTCGCTAAACAGCACGGCGTCCTTGAGAAGTATCTTCCTCGTCTTCAGGCCAACCCGAAACAGCAGGAAACAGCTCTTGACGAGATTCGCGTCGCCTGGTGGTTGGCATCCAATGGCTTTCCTCCGCTAGCCGGCACCTGGAACCCGAATGGGGGCACAACCTCGGACGGAGAGTTTGCGATCAAAGGTCCTGCCGGAGCTCCGATAACGGTGGAGGTTAAGTCCCGATCATGGCAGAGTGAGATCTCAGGGGAAGAGAAGCTTGCAGGGAGGCTAGAACAGCGAAAGCGTGTACGTTCGGCGGGTGCCATGCCCGTGGCCGACCCGATCAGGGCGGCCATCGATAAGGCTTATCCCAAGTTCAAAGGCCAAACGCCGAGTCTTCTGGTCATCAATGGTGAGGACTTCCGGGTTTCCCTCTCAGAATTAGCGGAAGAGCGCGCAGGCCAGGCTCTTTACTCAACTACGCAGCACGGGTACTTCACTGATTCTCGTTATGAGAATCTGGGCGGGCTTGGGATATTCGGGCCCGACCACGATGGTCAGTCGCCAGTACAATACGGGATGGAGCTGTACGTTAATGCATTCGCTCTGCCCACCACAAGGCTTCCACGCGATTTCATCCAAGCCTTCAATGGAATTCGCCTATGGGACGACCCCACCGACCCCGACCAAGTACGCAAGGCTAAGCGTTGGGTAGGGGACGATCGTCTGGACCGCAGCACAATCTTACGTGTGTTGAGGGCGAAGCGAACCGCCCTTGAACGTTACGGCGTGAAGAGACTAAGCCTCTTTGGATCGGCGGCGCGTGGCGACAACGACCCGGCGAGCGATCTCGATTTCGTTGTCGATCTCAGCCCTAAGACTTTCGCCAATTACATGGGACTCAAGGAATACCTTGAGAGTCTCTTTGGCTGCCGTATCGATCTGCTCCTCCCCGATGCCATTAAGCCTGCGTTGCGCGAAAGCATACTCAGCGAGTGCGTTCATGCCGCGTGACCATAAGCTCTATCTACAAGACATCCTAGACGCCTGCGGCAAGATCTGAGAGTACACTCTCGGCTATGATTTTGCATCTTTCAAGTCAGACTCCAAGACACTAGACGCCGTCCTGCGCAACCTCGAGATCATCAGCGAAGCAGCTAAGAATCTGCCCGATAACGTTAGGCGCTCTTGGCCCGAAATTGCCTGGAAAAAGATCGTCGGCTTGAGGATCATTCTGGCCCACAGCTACTTTGGCGTAGACTCGGAAATCATCTGGGACATCATTCAAACTGAGCTACCGGAGCTGCAAAGTCAGGTTGAGAGGATGTTTTCCTCAATCTGAGCCTTCCCTGCTTGCCGGTAGCTCTCAATCTGAACAGGTCCCCTCACCCAAGATGGTCGCAGAAGACACAATTGTGGCTATCGCCACTCCACCCGGAGTTGGCGGCATCGGCGTTGTGCGTCTCTCCGGACCACGTTCGCTCGAAATCGCCTGTGAATTAATCAGACTTCCCAAGCCGATCGAGACTCAACGGGCGACTCTGGGCGATTTCCTGGATCCAGAATCGGGCCGCGTGTTTGACCAGGTCATCGTTACTGCTTTCCGCCAGCCGCACTCGTATACGGCTGAGGACGTGGTCGAGATCGCTTGTCATGGCGCGCCCATTGTTCTCGGTCATTTGGTCGAGTGCTGTCTCGATCGCGGCGCTCGCATGGCAGAACCCGGCGAGTTCACTATGCGCGCTTTCCTGAACGGCCGTATTGACCTCGCCCAGGCCGAAGCCGTTCGTGACCTTATCGAGTCGCGCACGTTGTATCAAGCCCGGTTGGCCGCCGAACAGATGGAGGGCTCGTTATCGACCCGGCTACGGCCGCACAAACAGGACCTCCTCGAATTGATTGCGCGCCTTGAAGCGGGTATCGACTTCGCCGAGGACGACGTTCCGGTATCCGGCTGGGAGGAGATCGGTCAGAGGCTTCGCGGTATTCGGAACGATCTGGAAGCGTTGGCTGCCGGGTACGCCTACGGACGAGTGGTGCGCGACGGACTGACCCTTGCTATCGTGGGAAGGCCGAACGTAGGCAAATCGAGCCTGTTCAATCGCCTGCTGAAGCAAGACCGCGCCATTGTAACCGCCACGCCCGGCACCACGCGCGATCTGGTGGCCGAGCACGCAAGCCTGGGTGGCATCCCTTTACGATTTGTGGATACGGCCGGCGTCCGCGATACGGAAGATGAGGTGGAGTCGCTCGGGGTAAAGAAGAGTTTCGAGGCCATGGCCGACGCCGATTTGCGCCTCCTGGTGATCGATGCCGCTGAGGGTTTGACTGAGGAAGACAAGCGCTTGGTCAGGAGGCTTGCGCCGCTCGGTGCGCTTGTCATAGCCTCAAACAAAAGCGATCTGCCGTCTCATATCAGTGCTGCCGAAGTCGAGCGGCAGCTCGGCGACCACGCCGCCGA
Organism: uncultured Acidobacteriota bacterium; assembly: GCA_963803295.1. Lineage (GTDB taxonomy): Bacteria > Acidobacteriota > Terriglobia > UBA7540 > UBA7540 > CAWDMC01. Next base: position 260,170 of record CAWDMC010000003.1, read on the forward strand.
GAATCCTGCCGCCCAGATGACAGCCGGAGCGACGGTTGTTGCCACCTCGGCCCTAACCGGAGAAGGCTTGGCCGAGCTCTCGCAGGCCATCCTCAATATTGCTGCACCTGCGCGCGTTCGCGATGCAGGCGGCGAGCTCATCACCAATCTGCGTCATCATAAGCTTCTGAAGACGACGGTCCACTCGCTCGATCGGGCTCGGCATGCCGCTGGGCAGAGGGTCCATCACGAGATGCTATTGCTTGATCTCTACGATGCGCTTCATTCGCTTGACGCCATCACCGGTGCGACATCGGTGGACGATGTGCTGGGCGTAATCTTCTCGACTTTTTGCGTAGGGAAGTAGTGTAGGTAAGTGTTCGCAGTCGCGGACCAACGATCCACCGGTCTATTGATGTTTACTCATGATGGTGACGCCGTTATTTGGAGACGGGCGTCCCCAGCGCCGAAAAACGCCGGTGGGGACACCGGCGCTACAGAGGCGGTTGTCAAGGGCGGCGGTGCGTTTCTTAGTGGCGGGACTCGCTCTTTACGGTAGGATGATCGCGCGAGGCGAGCGCTCGCCGAGCTGTGGTGGTGTTCAACACCACGGGAGCGAAGAAGCCGGAAGGGACACTCCCCGCGGAAGATACAGCAGAAGCCGTCGGATCTTAATCTCGAAGCGCGGAACATTCTGGGTGGGCCGTAGACCGTCTGGAGACCCGGACGCCCGCGCCCACGGCGGGGTATAATTGAGTCGCCGCTGAGATTCGGAGGCCTCCGTGTCCGTCGCTTTACCCCGTATGATCCCCGTCCGGCAGGGTTTTGCTGAGACGCTGCCGATCGACTTCAAATCCTCAATCCAATCACAACTCGATTCAAGGCTCAAGATAGCGCCAGGGAGCCGAATTGCGGTGGCCGTAGGTAGCCGTGGGATCACCAATCTGCAGCAGATTGTCACCCTGATACTCAATTGGCTGCGCGAGCATGGGGTACAGCCGTTCGTCGTTCCGGCAATGGGCAGTCACGGCGGCGCCACGCCGGAAGGACAAGCAGAGATCCTGGCGGGCTATGGCATCAGCGAAGCGACGCTCGGTGTGCCGATACGCGCCTCGATGGACGTGCAGCAGCTGGGTGAGACGGAAGACGGCGTCAAGGCTTACTTCAGCACGGAAGCGCTTTCGGCGGACGGCATCGTGATAGTCAACCGGGTGAAACCGCACACGGATTTCATGGGACGGATCGGCAGCGGCATCCTCAAAATGACTGCGATTGGATTGGGCAAGCACCTCGGCGCCCTCACCGTACATGCCGCGGCCATGCGCTTGGGCTACGAACACGCGATACGCACCGTAGCGCTCGAACTTTTGGCTCGGGCGCCGATCCTCGCCGGCGTGGCGATCCTCGAAGGACCTAGGCACGATACGGCCAAGGTCGAAGTAATCCCCAGGTCGCGAGATCGAGCAGCGCGAGACTCAACTGTTTGCGGAAGCGACAACCCTGATGCCGCGCCTGCCCTTCGACGAGATCGATCTGCTGATTGTCGACCGCATGGGCAAGAACATCAGCGGCACGGGCATGGATCCGAACATCATCGGCCGCGGCGTGCACGGCTATCCGACGTTGTTTGGTGAGCAGCGCCAGGCGGCGGGCGGATTGCCCGTCGCGAGGCGGATCTTCGTGGGCGAACTCACCCCGGAAACGCACGGCAACGCCATCGGCATCGGGCTCGCTGACTTTACCACTCGTCGCCTGGTGGATTCCATCGATCGCCACGCCACCTCGACCAATGTACTGACCGCGCTCAGCCTGCACCTCGCCAAGATCCCGATGTATTTTGACACGGACCGCGAAGCAGTCGAGCGAGCACTCGTGTCAGCTTGCCTCTTCGACACGGCCACAGCGCGAGTTGTTCGAATTCGTGATACTCTCTCGCTCGAACAGGTGGAAGTCTCCGAAGCCTATGCTTCCGAGCTTGGACAAAAGCAGCACCTGACGAAAATCGGCGACGCGGGTCCAATGGCCTTTAATGGGTCGGGCAATTTGCTACCGTTGGTGTAGGGCCGCCGCCACACGCCACGCATTCCGGGAGGATTTGATGACGAGGGTCGGTTTCTTACTTAAGGTCCGTCAGGACAAGATCGAGGAATACAAGAAACATCACCAGAAAGTATGGCCTGAGATGCTCGAAGCCTTGCGGCGCACAGGCTGGCGCAACTACTCGCTATTCATGCGGCCCGATGGGCTGTTGTTTGGGTATTTCGAAGCGGATACGAGCTTCGCCGCGTCCCTCGCGGGAATGTCGAAAGAAGAAGTGAATGAGCGCTGGCAAACACTCATGTCCCCATACTTCGAAGCGCCTCCGGGAAGCCACGCCGACAAAATGATGGTTGAGTTGGAAGAGGTCTTCCACACCGATTAACAGGCGAGACAAAGCGACTCACCAAATGAATGACTGAAGTCACAGCCGGCCCGGATTGTGCCACATTTCGACGCCGGGCGCTCCCGACATGTAGGGCTTGCCCAGGATGTCCAGACGGCCGGTACCCCGGAAGTCAGCGAGTTGAGCCTCATGGGAGCCGTTGCCACCCTCAGCGATCGTGACCTTCTCGAAGTGCCCCTTGCCGTCGCCATATAGGATCCACAGGTGGGCTCGGGGATAGTCGACGGTGCGGGTCCAATCACACCACTTCGCCATTTCGGCCACGAAGATATCGAGATTCCCGTCGCCGTCGACATCTCCCAGGTGCAACGAGTGCGCGTGCACGAGATCCTCGCCCAGCAGATCGTGACCGGTCCATGAGCCGCTAGGGTCGCGTTCGTACCATTTTAGGGGACCGCAGCCGTCGCCATTCGCAAATACCGCCTGTTCTCCCGCACTCCCTCTGACCAGCCGTCCGGCGGCGGCTCTTGAGAACTGTTGCGCCTCGTCGATCACGTGGACCGCGAATTTCAAGCCGTCCTCGTGCTTGAACCACCGCCCACCGCCGACGATCTCTTTTTTCCCATCACCGTCGATATCGCCCAACGCCAGGCCCTCCATGGCTTCGTTCCCCTGGAAAATGATCCGGCAATCCCACGGCGCAGTTTGCATCCGAGGGCTCCCGGGGATTCGCGCCAAGTAGAGTGCTGCCGCCCCCTGGTTCCAGAAGATCACTTGCGGACGGCCCTCGCCCAGGACGTCGCCTGCAATCAGGTCGTGATGCTGGGTTTTGCCAGAATGCTTAATGATGCGCCGCGTCCAAGGCCGCTCATAATGAGGGTACGGATTCTGCCACCACCACACTTCGTTCGAACTGTGATCGCCGCCCGCGACCAGGTCAAGCCGCCCATCCCCATCTACGTCCAGCAGCGATCCTCCCGCTTCAATGCTGAGCGGACCGGGATCAATAACATGTTGTTTCCATCCCTGCAACGTGTTCTGCATCCACACTGCGGCGTTGCCGCGCCCGCGGCTGGTGATGGCAAAATCGACGCGGCCGTCTCCGTCGATATCGCCGACCACGGCTCCCGTTTGCTCCGCTGAAGTTTCGGGTTGCGGCAGCTCCCCTTTGGCGCTGGAAAGAGGCTTCCAGGGCGGGTTAGCAAATTCTTCACGGCAAGCGTGCTGGTCCCGAGGGCGACCCGCGGCGCTTGCTCGTGCTAGTTCGCTCGTCACGCATCCGGCGAGGCCACCGGCCAGTAATCTGCGTCGCGTCAGCATGATCATCTCCCTTCCGAATGGGGTGAGACGCCGCCAAGTTACCACAAATTCGCGCCTCCGTAACTCACACCCAGCGACGCCGATCTACGATCCGCTCCGGGACAGGCCAGGGGCGGCCGCGAAATCGAGGTAAGATGTTGATCTCATGAGGTTCCTCGAAGATGCCGATTATCCGCTTGGAGGAGTTCGGCCGTATTCCAAAGGGCGGATGCCTATGGGACTGCGCGAAATGTTGGGCCTCAACAAGCCACTGGACTCGAAACCCGAGTCCATCTTTCTGCGTCCGCGGAGTCCTGCGTCCACGCCGCCGAACCCATTGACGATCGTTGCCAAAGCGACGCCCAGCCGAACGCCCCTCAGCGTTCCGGTCCGCATTACCGGCAAGGACCAGTCTGGCCACAGCTTCAGTCAGCAGACCCATACGCGATGGGTGGAGCAGAAACGGGTCAGAATCCGTACGGCAGAGGACGTACCCCTAGGAGCCGAGATCGTGCTCGAAAGCATCGAGCTGGGTCGATCCGACTTGGTGAAAGTGGTGTGGAAAGCCGAGCATACAACGCCTGGCCAGCCCTTCGAGATCGATCTGGAGTTGGTTGAGATCTTCGAATCAGAAGGCGACTGGGCGGCCGATTACGTTCGGAGTGCCTCCGAAGGCTCGCCCACTCCTGCGACTACCCAAGAAATTCGACTACCCTCGAGCGAGCCTAAGACTCCGGATTCGGATCTGCTACCAGCCGAGCAGTTGGCGGGAATCGAGCCTCGACCCGCGGTTGTGCCGGTGGAAGACCCCGCGCCCGCTACAACGAATACCCCTTCATCAGTTGAGCCAATGAAATCTGATGACTTGGTCGAAGACGGCAATGACCCGATGGCGTTGAAGGCGACCCCTTCGGTGCCTTCCGAGATAAATGCGAACGCGGTGGCTGCAGCGCTTGAGACCCGGCCGTCCGCCTTCGCCGAAGCCGAGCCCACGAATCCTGCGCTCGTTGACCCGGCCAACCCAGACGTTCAAGATCGTATAGAAACTTGCCCTGTCGCTGCGGAAGCTCCGCTGGCGTCCCATTTCGCCGAAGGCGATCTCAAGAGTCCTGCGGTCTCCAGCGCGAGCAATCCCGACGTCCAAGATCTTGGAGCTTGTCCTGTCACTGCGGAAGCCCCGCTCTCGACGGACTCACCCGAAACCGAAGTGGCAATAGATCCGGCGGAAGCCATCGCGAGAGCAAATGAACTCGCCGCCAAAGTCGCCAACGAAGTGTCGCGCAGGCTTGATGGCGAGGCTGAGGAGGCTGTTTCTCGCGTTAGCAACAGAATAGACGATCTGGCGCGACAGATGGAAGCACGTCTGGAGGAACTTCGCCAGCAAGCCGAAACCAACTTGGCAGGAGTAGCCGAGGAGCTTGCAGCTCAGGCCCAAACTCGCCTCGGACAGCTCCGCAGTGAAGCCGAGACGCGTCTCACGGGCTTGGTTGAGCAGCAGGAGAATCGGCTCAAGGAAGTGACTGCAGCGGCCCAGAGCCTTCAGCAACCTTCAGGAACGCCGGCCGGGCAAGCTCTTGCCCAAGTCGAGCGCGGACCCAATGGCAACGGGCAGGACATGCTCGCGACCATTCCACTGGACCTGGCCAAGTTGGCCCAGGAGATCGAAGATCGAATCTTGAGGCAACTTGAAGGGCGCGCGGAAAACGCCGTCAAGCAAGTTATCGAGCGGCTGAACGCGTCTCACCTTGTAGCCCGTAATCTCAGAGAGGAATCCAAAACTCTTCTCGATCGGGCGGTCGCCCCAGAGGGAGAATTGCTCCGTGAAGCCTATCAGCAGGGCAGTTACGCGGGTTCGCAGGATCCGCGTCGGCTCGCCCGGGAAACAGAGGATCGTGTAGTGGACGAAATCCGTAATGCCGAACATTCGCTATCACTCTCTTTAACCTCGCTCGACGTCCGTCTAAAAGGTCTGGCGAAAGCACTAGGTCCGGACCTTCTGGCTGAGAGCGTGGTAAAGGAGAAAGGTCCGGAAGAGGGAGCCTGGCAAGCCCGAGAATGGGCCATGCATTGCGCCAGGACCATAGCAGCGCAGGCTCCCGGGTTGTGGAACGACCTTCTCGCCGAAATCAAACTCCTTCTTGAGCGGCAAAGGATTCCACATGTTTCCTTCGAAATCGTGCCGCCGCGCGGCCTTCTGATTCACAAACCGACGTATCCGGCGATTGACATTTCGGCCGAAATGGATGCTTCCGCTCAGGAAATTAACTGCGTCGTCGCCAGAACGGCAAGGCGTGGAGATCCCTCGTCCAGAGCAGAGAAACGTCTGCGGTTCCTTGTGGACGATTCAGGCGAGCTGTACTTGTGTGAAGGCGACTCAATCCTCAACGTACAAGGCGCCGCTCGCTGGATGCTTGAGCCGCTCATTCGCGAACGTTAAGTGCTTTGCCACGCCCTGAGGAAGTGACCATGAACCACTATGAACGAACCCCGATCGAAAGCAGCTGGAAAAGCGAAGAGCGGATACCGCTCGTGGCCTCGATGGCCTGCCTTGCCGAGGAGGGCCAAAGAGAATCTGAAAACGTCTGCAGCGACGTACTGCGCTCGTCTGCCAGGGGGTTCGCCGCACCAATGGCAGCTTTCATGACGGACGAGACAGGGACTGTGGAGACGCAACCCGGGATCACCAACGGGTCATCGGGCAAGACTGGAATCGAAGCCGGAACGGCGGGCAGCGAGAGGGTCGCCCCGGACGGACTGGGGCAGGTGCAAACGGCAGTTCAGCTAGAGGTGGGGAAGTTCAAGCGCGAGATCCGAGAGGTATTGGAGGTGTTGCTCGCACAGCTTCACGCCACTTACCAGGGACTCCAAGGGCCGGCCAGTGATGCCGCGGCTGCGATGTCGGAAGAGATCCGCTACGATGATGCAGCCGAGGAGCACCTCAAAACGCAGGCCGCTGGGGACGCGTTGATCGAGACTGACGAGAAAGGCGAGAATTCCACAAAAGAACTCGTGGACGGCGCGGCAAATGAAATCCATGGCCCATCGGACGGTGCCGCACCGCATCTGACCCAACACCTTCACGACGCTGTCGCCAGTGCCGTGGAAGATGCGCGCCGCCAAATCGCCGCTCTGGCGGCGGAGCAAACGGACAACTTGAAGCGTCAGCTCGACTCCCGCTCTGAGGCGCATCGCCTCGAGCTGAACCGTATCCGGGAGCAGGCAGCGCAGAGCAATTTCCGCGACTTCAAGGCGCATGCAGAGGACTTGCTGAGGGAGCAAGGCAAGAGCTTCGAGAAGCGCGTCAAGGACCTGGTTGCCGATCAGCTTGAATGGCTTGAGAGTGCCTTTGATGCACCGGGGCGCGGCGTGGTGCGCTTTCCAACCCGGTTGGTTGCCTTCCTCATGCTGCTGGCGATGACTCCCGCACTCTTTTGTCTGTACCTCAACCTCCGCCCGGTCAGACGCCTTCAGCCGGATCCGCCCCCTGACTTCTTCGACTCACGTCCGGCGTGGGGCGCGAAGAGGTTCCAGACCGGCGATGCTTACGATGACTCTCGATGGCGCCTCACTGATCGGATGGTGGCCCGAGCCTACTGGGAATGGGCAGCCAGGCACCTTGAGAGCAGGTATCCTTTTGGCACCCGACTCCCGGAGAATCCCCCGTTCGAGATGCAGGTGGAGGGTATCGGATTCCCCGACGGGCTCGACTCTGAGTTTGCCAAAGTCCACTACTGGCAGAAATTGCAGAAGGCCTGGAACGAGCCCCAGTCCTGGGAAAAAGTATCGGGATGGGATGTGATCCCCTAGCGCCGTCAAGAGAATCCGCGAAGCCCGTGGAGCCGGTACAATCTGAGGATTCTTCTCCCCTATCATCTGCGGATTGACTTTCTCTCGCGCCTGGCCAATAGTATCGGCATTGCCGAGAATTCGTGCTACCGGGAGGAATCATGCGGCCGGTCCGTCTCTCTATCGGAAGCTGGGCTTATTGCTTTGGGCCCTATCAGTCGAATCCAGTTCCTTTTGGCACGGTCATCGAGAAGCTGAGCACGCTTGGCTTCGACGGCGTGGAACTAGGGGGATTTCCCCCTCATCCGAACCCTGCGGAGTTCGAAACCAAGGGAAAGCGCGCCGAATTGCGCCGGAAAGTCGCTGGCTGCGGCCTTGAATTTTCCGGCCTTGCCGCCGACCTGTGGTCGTTCCCCATCATTACCGTCGCCGATCAGTCTGCTTGGACGGCGGCCTTCGAGAAAAACCTCGACTTTGCCGTGGACCTGGGCTGCCCGAGCATCCGCGTGGATACGGTGAGTCCGCCCGACATTTTCGAACGCGAGAAGCTTGAGCCTGAGCTTGGTTGGGACCGCGTGGTAAAAACCTTCCGGTCGGCCGCCGCCAAAGCCGCCGATCGCGGCGTCCGCGTGGTGTGGGAGTTCGAGCCGGGATTCGCCTTCAACAAGCCTTCAGAAATCATCCGCCTGCCTGATGCTGTCGACGATCCGAATTTCACCGTTCTTTATGACACTTGCCACGCGCACATCTGTGCGGCTGTGGGGGCGCGACAACCTGGAGAACCTGAGACTCTGGAGGGCGGCGCGCTGGAACTGCTCCGGCGCTTGCGCGGAAAGCTCGGCCACGTCCACCTGATCGACTCCGACGGCACCCTACACAACAACGAGACCAGCACCCACGCGCCTTTTGGCCAAGGCGTGCTGGATTTCGACCTGCTGTTTCCGGAGATTCTGCGCTCTGATCTGCCAACTAACTGGTGGACTATCGACCTGTGCTTCTGGCCTGATGCCTGGAACGTTACGGCCGATGCTAAGGTCTTTCTCGATCGCATGGCAGAGAAGTACGCGGGCGGCAAGCAGTCAGGAGTCAGGAGTCACGAGTCAGAGAGGTCCTCATGACCAGAAACCTGAACGTCGGCATCGTCGGCTATGGCTTCATGGGCCGTGCTCACTCAAACGCCTATCATCGCCTGAACCAGTTCTTCGACACACCATGGAAGCCCGTTCGGAAGGCGGTTGTGGCGCGCGACACGGCGCAAGCGTCGGCATTCGCGTCGCGCTGGGGGTGGGAGCGGGTTGAGAAGGACTGGCGCAAGTTGGTCGAGGCGCCCGATATCGACGCCATCGATATCTGCTCGCCCAACAACACCCACCGCGAGATCGCTCTGGCAGCGGCGAACGCCGGCAAGATGATCCTGTGCGAGAAACCGCTGGCCATGAACCTCGCCGAGGCGCGGGAGATGACCGCCGCTGTCGAGAAATCCGGCAAGCCCAATCTCGTCTGGTTCAACTACCGGCGGGTCCCAGCCATCACCCTGGCCAAACAGATGATCGAGGAAGGACGCGTGGGCAAGGTCTTTCACTATCGCGCCACTTATCTCCAAGACTGGACCATCTCGCCAAAGGTGCCCCTGGGAGGTCATGGGACTTGGCGGCTCGAAAAGGAGGTGGCAGGGGCAGGCGTCTCAGGCGATATTTCCGCGCACAACATCGATACGGCGCTATGGCTCAATGGTCCAGTGTCGCGCGTCTCCGCCATGACCGAGATCTTTGTGCGGGAGCGTCAACGTCCGGACGGTAGTGCCGCTCGCGTCGAACTCGACGACGTCTGCACTTTTCTTGCGCGCTTTGGCAACGGATCGAATGGTACGTTTGAAGCGACTCGTTACGCGCGGGGGCGAAAGAACAAGAACAGCTTTGAGGTGAACGGCGAATTAGGGTCGATCTATTTTGACTTGGAAGACATGCACCAGCTTCAGTATTTCAGCCACGACGATGCAGCCCACGTACAGGGCTGGCGCACGATCCTGGTGACAGGCTCCGAGCATCCTTACATGGCCCACTGGTGGGTGCCGGGCTGCGTGATCGGGTACGAGCACACCTTTGTCAACACCCTGGCGGATTTTGTTGACTGCCTCGAAAAGGGCCAACGCTTTCGGCCCGATTTCCGGGATGCGCTCGAAACTCAGGCCGTGGTTGAGGCTGTGCTCGAAAGCGCTCGCACCGAAAGCTGGATGACTCCACAGAGCACTGAGACCGCGGCTACGGCTTCGTGAGGTTCTCGAACAGGAACAGGCCCGACTTGCCCGCTACAACGAAGTCGAGATCGCCGTCGCCATCGATATCCAATACCGGGATTTGCATGCCGCCGCCGGTTCGCGTGCTATAGTCGATGACGTGCCGCCGCCACTGCAAGTCGTTCCCCACCTTAATGGGCTCGTACCAGTAGATTCCCAAGGGCTGCTGACTGCCCGGATCATGGCCATTGTGGGCGAAGTAGCGCTTGCCCGTCACGATGTCCGTCTTTCCATCGCCGTTCAGATCGACCAAAGTCACCGCGTGCGCCTGTGACCAGCTGTTGTCGATCAGGTGCTTGATCCAGGCCTGATTGCCATTCGCACCTTTCTTCTGCTCGTACCAGAAAATGCCGTAGTCGTGCCCGTAAGAGGTAACTATATCGGGCAACCCGTCACCATTCACGTCGAGCGTGTAGATAAACCCCGTCGCCCCGAGGTCAAACTCCGGATGGAACGTCCACTGGCCGGTGCGCGGGTCGGCAGGCGCCTCAAACCAGCCTTTAGGCGTGATGATGTCAAGCCGGCCGTCGCCGTTTACGTCGCCTGCGCCGATGCCATGTCCATAGCTCTTCGGGCTGATCTCATGCGGGATCCAGGCGGCGTCCCCTCCCTTGCCCGAGAGCTCGTACCACGTCAGCGGGGTCTTCTCGTTGCCAAACTGCGGCAGGAGTTGCTGCGACTTACCCGTGTTCAGGATATCCACCAGGAACACAAATTCGACCGGCGAGCGGGAATCGATCATGTGTTCTTTCCAGGGGCTATTCTCTGCGCCCGGATTCTCCCACCAAGTGAGGGGCTTTTCCCAGTAAGAGCAGCTCACGATGTCGGGATACCCGTCGCCGTTCACGTCAATGGCGAGATCGCTCAGATCTTCCAGGTAGAAGTCGCGATAAGGCAGGACGCGAAATTTGTGTTTGATCCAGCTTGGGCCCTCGCCTGGTGCGCTGGGCTTGGCCTGCTCAAACCAGTTCTCTCCCGAGACGATGTCCGGTTTTCCGTCGCGATTCATATCGACGACCGTGACCGTCTCACTAACGCCGAGATCGATGGTGTGTTTGCGGAAAGGAATCTCATCGGAGCCTTGGCCCCGCGCTGAGGGAAGAAAACCCAAAGCAGACGCGGCTAGCATGAACGAGAAAAGCGCCACCTGGCCGGCGGCTGACTTTCTGAAAGATCGAGACATCTCACCTCCTATAAGGGCGGCCCTTGTGGCCACCCTTGCGGCAGCCCTGCCGAACCCATCCGGACGTACTGACTGTAAGAAACGGTTGGGGCGAACCCCTCCTGGTTCAGACTGGTTCAGAGGGGGTAGGGGGTGGTCGCACGACTAATTGAATACCCAACACCCCCTGGCCCCCTCCTCGGAGAACCTCGGAGAGGAGGGGAATTCGCAAGGCCAACTCAAGATCATTGCGTCACCATGCCTCGCCGCTCTAGACTAGTAGCCTGATTCCAAACTGATATTGCAACTCGGAGTGGCTGGCGCACGCCGGGTAGCGCAGACCCGCTGTTTGGGTCTGCGGCTTGTACCGTGGCCCGGAGAATAGCCGCGGACCTAAAAAACAGGTCCGCGCTACTTCGGGTTTGTTGCAACATTCTTTTGGAATCGTCTACTGGTCTGTCTTATGCAATCCCCACTTCTTTGGCCAGGCTGCGGATGAATTGCAATCCCGCCTGTGCCAGTTCATCGCCTGAAGGAGCGACGTCCCGCCAGATGGCCGCGGCGGCGGCTAGGTCAGGCTCCGGGCGGGCAAACGACTCAATCGTCAGCCAGCCACTATAGCCGATCTCCTTCAGCACTTCGAGCATGGCGCGCCAATCCACGTGTCCCGTTCCCGGAGTACCGCGATCGTTCTCGGAGAGGTGCACGTGGCCAAGTTCCCGGGCGATCGCCCGCAGCGATTCCGCTGGATGGTGCTCCTCGATGTTGGCGTGGAAGGTATCGTAGTGGATCTTGATGTTGGGCGACCCGACTTCATTCACCAGGCGCGCCGCATCGGAGTCCAGATTGAGGAAGTAGGTCTCAAAGCGGTTTAGGGGCTCCAGGCACAGCGTGACGCCGAGCTGCTCGGCGTGGCGCGCAACAGCAGTCAAGGCCTGGACGGCCCACGCCCATTCCTCTTCGGTGCGACGCTTGCCGGTCATCACCCCGAGTGCTGCGTAGAGAGGTCCGCACACGAGCGACGCGCCCAACTCCGCCGTCCGCGAAACGCACGTCTTAATGAACTCCACCGCCCTGGCCCGGACCTCCGGATCGGCGCTCACCGGGTTCGCCTGTCGCGGAATCACGCTACAGGTTGTACGTTCCAAACCGAGGCGCTCGAGCAGCGAACGTACTGCTCGGATATCAGCGGGTTCTTCCGGCGAGAGAAACAATTCCACCCCGTCGAATCCCCACTGCTTGATGCGGCGGAACAGCGGCTCCATTTCCACGCCGACACGCGTGGTCCACACCATCGTGTTAACGCCAAATTTCATGCAACCCCCTTTGTTCATAGGGGCACCATCATACTGCAAAATTCGTGCAGGAGGTAGCCAACGATCAGCCAGCGATCATGCGTGCCAGTGGGTCAGTTTGAATTTTTCCCTATCCAAATGATCGCCGATGTCGGATTACCCTCACAGGGACGGCCCCACTTCGGATGTGATTTCTTGACCCTCTTGAGGAAAGCCTTCATCAGGCGCATATTACGACCCGACAACGCCTTGTCGAACATGAGTTTTATGTTTTCAAGACATCTTGAAACTAGTGATTGACAATTCCAGGCTAGGCGGCTAAAATCTCTTGTGAGATGGCGTTCGAGGTCAGGTTCAAAGACGAATCCCTCGAAAAGCTTGAACGGGAGGCTGATTACGACGCCGGGTTTTCTGTGGCGATTGTTAAGGCGTTCCGAAAGCGCATGCAGCAGATTCGCTCTGCCACAGACGAGCGTGACTTCTACTCCATGCGATCACTAAGATTTGAGAAGCTCAAAGGGGACAGGAAGTACGAATACTCAATGCGACTGAATGACCAATGGAGGCTAATTCTGAAGTTGGAAACGGATGGACCGAGCAAGAGAATCGTGGTGGTGGGAATTGAAGACTATCACTGAATGGGGAGGAGGGCGTAATGGACACCAGAAGAATTGCCGAAGCGTTCCCCCCTGGTGAGTTCGTCAAGGAAGAACTCGAGGCTAGGGGATGGACGCAGGATGACCTTGCTGAAATTCTCGGTCGCCAACGCTCAGTGGTCAGCGCGATCGTAAATGGGAGGCGAGTTCTGTCTCCCGAGATTGCCCAGGATTTGGGGGACGCATTTGGAACCCATCCTCAGTTCTGGATGAACCTGGAAACGGCGTATCGGTTGCACACCAAGGCGCGTGCGGATGAAACCGTCTCGCGCAGAGCCAGACTGTTTGAAATGGCACCCGTCAAGGAAATGATCAAACGGAACTGGATCGGCCCGTCAAAAGATGTGGATGTGCTTGAAAAGCGGGTGCTGAGCTTCTTTGAGATTTCCTCTTTTGATGAGGAACCCAAAATGTTTACTCACGCGGCCAAGAAATCGACTTCCTACAAAACGGTGACTCCGGCACAGATGGCATGGCTGTATCGGGCGAAGAAACTCGCAAGAGGTGTACACGCCAGCAAGTTCTCGCAGGGCTCGCTCTCCGAGACCCTAAAGAACTTGAAGCGACTTATGGCGAATCCTGAGGATGTGCGCCACGTGCCACGGGTTCTGGCTGACGGAGGAGTTCGTTTTCTTGTTGTCGAAAGTTTGCCTCAAACTAGAATAGACGGTGCCTGCTTCTGGCTAGACGAATTCTCGCCCGTCATCGCCATCTCTCTGCGATACGACCGCCTTGACTATTTTTGGTACGTCACCGGACATGAGTGCGGCCATTTAAAACACCTCGATGGGTTGAAGGACAATCCTCCGCTCGATCTTGATCTCATCGGAGATCAAGCTATCCCATTCGACGAGAAACCCGAAATTGAAAAACGGGCCGACCTTTTCGCAGAGAGCTTTCTTGTGGAAAAGGGACAAATTGAAAACTTTATCCTGAGGGTCCGTCCGCTATATTCCAAGAAAAAAATAGCGGCCTTTGCTATAAGAATCGGCGTTCATCCGGCAATCGTCTTGGGGCAGTTGCAGCACCGAAAAGAGGTTGCGTACTCACACAGTCGAGAAATGCTTGTTAGGGTTCGAGACTTCGTAGCGAGTGCAGCTTTAACAGACGGATGGGGCCAGACCCTTCCTGCTCTTATGTGAAAGGTCAAAGCATGAAATACTCCGAGCGGCTTCTCAGGATCGTGGACGAATATCGAGCCTCAGACCAGGCGTGGCCAGCCACTTCCGCACAAATGGCAAGATGGGCGATTAGTCAGAATCTGTGGGCTATTCACCCCGCAGCGGTTGTCAGGCAGTGTGCCGGTCAACTGGCGCAGGCCATGAGAGAGGAGTACATTAAGGACCCCCGAGGGAAGAAGGGTCCGAGCTAAGCACGCCGCCCCTTACGATAAGAATGGTCAGCAGCACTTGCTGTGGGATGATTTTTGACTTCACACCTGACTTGGAGGAACTAGAGGCTTATTGCTGATCACGTTTCTGCGGCATAGACCATCTGGCTTGGCGGCTTTCCGGGCGGTCTCAGCTAGCTTTTCGGCACAGCAGGTGGCCTCCAATCCAATCTCTCGCCGTCTAAAAACCGAGCAGTATTCTCACCGTGGTTGCCGCGGCCTTCGTCAGCGGGTGGGGCAGGACAGCAATCCGGTGGGCAGACGTCGTTCCCTAGCCCCAGCGTACCGAGTGCAAGACGTTCCACTCGCTCGTCCAGTCGTTCCAGCACCAGTTCACGGATCATACGGATAAAACGCGGATGAGTTCCCACCGTGGCCGCCCGGACAAGCTCGAGTCCGAGCCGGTTCGCGAGCTCGCGCGCCTCGGTATCGAGATCATAGATCACTTCCATGTGGTCGGAGATAAAGCCGATGGGCGCTAGAACCACTTGAGATCTTTCCGTCTTGCCGCCGGGGCTCGATGTTTCCGTCGCGATGCGTCGCAGAACGTCGAGTATGTCAGGCTCGAGCCACGGCTGCCCGGGAGGGCCGCTGCGGCTCTGGTACACCAGTTCTCCCGCTTTGCCAACCAGATCAGACACCAGCCTGCAAGCCTCCCGGAGCTGCTCAACGTAGTTTGAAGTGTCGGCCATGGCGAGTGGAATGCTGTGGGCGGTGTAGACAAGACGCGCATCGGCGCGGCGTTCTGCGGGAATCTGTTCGAGAGCATCGCGGACGCGCTCGGCCGTGGGCTTGATAAAGCCTGGGTGGTTATAGAAGACACGCAGCTTCGCAACTTCGGGTGCACCTTCGCCGATCTGGGCCTGAGCCCGCGCCACATCCTCTCGATACTGGCGGCAACCGGAATAGGAGCTGTAGGCCGAGGTGACAAAGGCCAGAGCTCCGCGGACGCCGTCAGCCCGCATCTCAGAGAGTGTGTCCGACAAAAACGGACGCCAGTTGCGATTTCCCCAATAGACCGGCAGATCGATGCCGTTTTCCGCAAAATCGCGTTCGAGCGCCGCCACCAGCGCGCGGTTCTGGCCGTTTAGCGGGCTCACACCGGCGAAATGATAGTAATGCTCCGCCACCTCTAACTTGCGGCCCTCCGGCACGTTGCGGCCGTGTAGAACACTATCGAGGAAAGGAATGACGTCCTCAGGTTTTTCCGGCCCACCGAAGGAAAGCACCAGCAAAGCGTCGTAAGTCATACCGTCATGTTACAACAGGGCAGTGTGGCGAAGAGCTAGATGACGTCCGCCCAAAGGAACATTCGTCACCACGGTGGGCGTTGTTCACGATGCATTGACCTACCGGCTCTTCGCCAAGGCCGCCGTACCCAGGGTTCCCCCAAGTCCCATGGTCTCGACCACGGAAGATGGAACGATGACCATCGAGCCGCGCTCCTTGATGGCCTCGTACAACATGTTCATGGCACGCAGGTGCAGCGCCACAGGGTTGTCTTCGTACACCTGCGCCGCCTGCTGGAATTTCGCCGAAATCTCGGTTTCCGCCTGGCCGAGAATGATGCGGGCCTGCCGCTCGCGCTCCGCCTGAGCTTGTCGCGACATGGCGTCCTCAAGGGCTTGGGGAATGCGTACGTCGCGGATCTCCACCGACTGCACGGTGATTCCCCAGGACCGTCTTCTCATCCAGAATTCGCTGCAGCTCGTGGCCCAGCGTCTCCCGTTCCGTAATCATCTGCGCCAGCTCGTGGCGTCCGATCGATTCGCGCAGCCGGTTTGGGCGCTCATGGTGATGGCATCGATGAAGTTCTCCACTTCCAGGATGGACTTCTCCGCGTTCCACACCACCCAGAACACGATGGCGTCAACGTTCACCGGCACCGTGTCGCGAGTTAGAGCCGATTCCGCGGTGACCTTCGAAACGCGCACTCGCTGATCGACGTAGCGGCTCAAGCGATCGACCACCGGGATAATCGTGAAGATCCCCGGTCCGCGCAGTCCTACGTAGCGGCCGAAGCGCAGCACCGCCACCTTTTCCCACTGGCAAACCACCCTGATCGCGAACATCAGATAGATGCCTGCGAGAATCCCGACCACGGCGGGCCAGGGGCGTCCGAAAGGGCCGTCCCCGCCAAACCCGCTGTCACGCACCCGACAAAAACAGCCACGCCGACGCTGCTGACCTGCTGCATTCTTTCGCGCATGGGTTATCTCCTCTTCTGACCCGAATCCGATAATCGCTCCTGCAAGGCTTCAATAAGCTCTTGCAGTGTGAATCCACCGGCCCCTGCGCGCGCCACGAACTCGCTCGCGAGCTGGTTGAGCTGCCGCGCGCGCTCGACCTCATCACGCTCGATCTTCTGCTGCGAGATGAAGGTGCCGGTGCCCTGTTGAGTTTCGAGTTCGCCGCGGATCTCCATCTCACGGTAGGCACGCAGCACCGTGTTGGGGTTGATCGCCAAGTCGACGGCCACCTGCCGCACCGTCGGAAGCTGGTCCCCGGCGGAAGCAGACCTGCCGCAATTCCTGCCTGCACCTGGTCGATAATCTGGCGGTACACAGGCACGCCACTGTGCAGGTCCAGTCTGAATCGGAATGTTGCTGTCATTGCCGATGAGGTCTGCGCGCTGATCATGGGGATTACTATAGTACTAGTGTTATAGCACAGTCAAGGAAAGAAATTGACGAGAGCCCCGCCGACAAGAACTCGACCCGGGGGTTCAAGCGGGCCTCTGCGCGCTAAGGGAAGTTCGACCGTCGGCGAAAATGTCTACGCGACCTATTGATCCATTGGTTGTTTTAGATTGACTGGTGCCTTCGCAAGAGTGCGGGAATCCAGCGGGATTCTTGCGGAAAAATAGCGGGATTTTGCGGGATTTGACTCCCACCGCCAACCTTTGCGTCCAGAAACACAAACAGAAAGGGCAGGGGGTAGTATGCGATGGCATGGGCCAGCTTCCGAGTGGCCGGACCTACCGGACCGGAACTGAAGTAGATAGCGATGGTAGAGCTGCACTTTCGACGGACCCTCTTCTACTCGCTGGCAGTAGTTGCTGAATGCCTTCCCACTTGAGATTAGTTACCGTTATGTGCTCCGCCACGAGGATTTTGTTCTCGTTTCAGAAGATCATGCTGCCGTTTTGAGACCGACAGCGCTCAGGAGTGCATCCAGATCATTGCCGAGGCGTTGATACAAACGGTCGAGTTCGCATCGTTTCTCTTCCGCTAGTTTGTGATCCCCGGCGAAGGGCTTGAGGATGCCGGCGGTAAGAGGTGCATAGATTCGTTCGAAGAGCTTGAGAAAGACCAGACAGATGGAGTAGCCCTTGCCGATCAGTCGATAGCGGCGGGAGTGAGGAAGCTTTTCTAGAAGCCCTTTGGCGCGTAGCTTGGACAGGTCATAGCGGAGCGAGGCCAGAGAGTAGTGGGCTGGGCTCCGACCGAGAGCATCCAACGCCGGGCCATAGAGATCGGCAGTGGTGAAGGTTCCACCCACGACGAGGTTGGCGAAGCGAACGAGGGAGTGCATGACCGCCAGTTGGCGGGGATGGTCGAGTTTCAGGCCTGGGAGGCGCTTGCCGTTGGGAAGCCTGCTGGGCTCGGCCAGCTGGCGTAGTTGCCCACGGTCGACAAAGGTCTCCAGGATGTCTTGCTGGACATTTTGATAGTTGTCGACGATCTCGGACATTCGCTCCCGGAGTCGAGGGAGATTTTCGACGTTCTTATTGAAGTCCTTCCTGCTGCTTGGTTCCGTTGGTGTTTGCTGAGGT
>CAWDMC010000004.1:0-363207 GCA_963803295.1 uncultured Acidobacteriota bacterium
ATATCCGCCGCTATCTTTCGGTAGCACGCAGTACCCGCCTGTTTTCACAGTATTGGGGAGAGGGCTCATGGCGAAGTTCACCAGACCGATAGGAATGAAGTTCCGCGAAACAGATTTCAACCGCGTGCAATCGCTCGCAGAACGCGACGAAAAGCGGATTGGCGAATGGTGCCGGGACCGCATCCTTGAATTCCTGGCCCATCCGGCACCCACGCCGGTTGAGCAAGCTTTGATGGCCGAAATCAGCGCCACGAGGGCCATCACGATCAATCTGATCTTCGCTCTGGCAACTAACGCCAAGTTGACCCGGGAGGGCGTCCAGCAGGTCGTCGATGCAGCCCACACGGCCAAGTACAAAGATGCTGGAGAACTACTGAGGCAGGCCTTCGCTCGAACCCAGCCGCGCCGCGTCGAGCCCACCACTGCCGCGAGTTCTCAGGCGGGAGGGCGACGATGAATCAGGAAAGGCGGCCACGAACTGCGTCCTTCAGCGAAGACCACAACTGGCCCCGGCAGAAGCCGGTCTATAGCCTGCTTGCTTTACTGATTGCGCTCTTTTCGGGAGCGGGAATTTTCGCCTGGCAGTTCAAAACGGTCTGGACACCTTTGCAGCAATACTACCTCCCGGACTACTTCCGAACCGCTCACCTCAGTTCGCAGGCGGCAGATTCCTGCATCCGCCAAGTCCGCATCGGGTACTCATGATCGTGTACCCAAACGTGACCAGGATGGCGCTCGATAGCGAGGTTTGGCGACTGCGCCGGAGTCTGGAGCAGCGCCATGGTACAGTTCGACTTCACTCTTGTCGCAGGCGGCCCTCCAGAACTCCGCGCGACGCCTGGAGTGGCAGACACTGAGGCTGGATGACCAGTGGCTCCACGCCTGGCTGGAGCACTGGATCTATGCTGATCGATCCTTGTGGCAGTTGTGCCGCGATGCCTTCTATGCGGTTCTCCTCGCCCTGGCTTTGGCGCTGCCACTGGCTATCCGCAAGGACATCGCCGAGGGCCGGAAGCGGCGCTTGGGACGTGCCCTCAAAGGAGCCAACCTGATCACCCGAACCCAGTTCCACCGGCGCACACGGCACTACGACGGCGTCGGATGGCTTACCAAGGACCCTCCCTCTCTCTGGGAAAGGATCTTCCTCAAAGGAGATAACCGGCAGAGGGTTCGTGTCGCGCAGGAGTAACGAATGGGAGCATTTTCTGGTCATCGGTGACACCGGAACCGGCAAGTCGTCCCTCATCCGCCAGCTTTTGATCCAGATCCGCGAGAGGGGAGAGACAGCTATTGTTTATGACCCGGCAAGCGAGTATCTGACCCAGTTCTTCGATCCCGGGCGCAAGGACGTTCTCCTGAATCCGCTCGACGCTCGCATGCCTTACTGGACTCCCGCCGATGAGATCTTGCACCACACTGAAGCTGAGGCCATCGCGAAGTCGCTCTTCCCCGAGCGCGACCGGGAGAATCGATTCTTCATTGAGAGCCCGCGCAAGATCTTTGCGCACCTGCTGAAGTATTATCCCAGCCCCAAGGATCTCTGCGATTGGATTGCCCGTCCTGACCCGGAGATCGACAGGCGGGTTGCCGGGACTCCGCTCGAAGCCATCGTGGCCAAGAACGCCCCGCAGCAGCGCAGCGGCGTTCTGGCGGTGCTGGAGCGCGTAACAGCGCCTTCCATCTGTTGCCCCCGGAGCGGAAAAGGAAGTGGTCGGCGACAGCCTGGGCAGAGAGCCGTTACGGCTGGATCTTTCTCACCACCACGCCCCAAACCCGCGAAATCCTTCGTCCACTGCTGAGTCTGTGGCTCGACTTTCTGCTGCTCCGCCTGACGGCGCAGACGGAGGCTGACGTCAAGGCCCGTCTGGGTGATTCTGGACGAATTGGCGAGTCTCGAAACTCTGCCCAACTTACCCTTCGCCTTGAGTGAGAGCCGGAAATCGAACACCCGCATGGTGCTGGGCCTCCAGGGTCGAAGCCAGATCGAGGCTCGCTACGGGCGTGAAGCCGAGGCCATGTTGTCCCAACCGCGCACCAAGATTTTCCTTCGCACCGAGCGAACCCAGGGGGCCGAATGGATCAGCAAGTCGATCGGCGAAGTTGAAATCGAACACCTCCGGGAGGGCCGGAATATCGGCGATCTGGGCTTCCGGCGTTCCCGGAATGCTACGGTCGATCGGCGCATCGAAGCCGCGATTCTGGCTTCGGAAATCAGCAATCTGCGAAAATCTCGAAGGCTACTTTCAGACACCCGGTTACACGCTCAAACTCACCTTTCCGTACTTTGCACCCATACGACGGCATCCTCCTCTGCTTCGCGCTGATGTTCCTGCGCCACTAGTACTAACTCTGCCTGAAAGGGCGACCTTAGAAGTGCCCGAGGAGTGTCTCAATGAGGCGCCCGCGCAAGCCAAATTGATGTGGCCGCAGACTTCGCCCACGACTGAAGAAGACGAAAGCGAGTCGGACGAATTAGCCCTATGTTAACGATCTCCAAGCCGTTGAGCAGCGGACAAGCTCACTCCTATCACGAGAAGGAGTTTGCGAACGCCGACCAGAACTACTACTCCCAAGCGGGCGGAGTGCGCGGTGAGTGGCAGGGCAAACTCGCCGAAGCCTGGGGTCTGGAGGGCAAGGTCGAGTCTGGTCAGTTCTATCGCTTGGCCGAGGGAGAGCATCCCGAGACCGGTGAACAACTGGTGCGGCATCGAACCCCAAGTAAGTACCAGAACGGTCAGGGCGAGACCGTCTCCGCTGCCGGCCACCGAGCCGGTTGGGATGCTACCTTCAGCGCGCCCAAGAGTGTTTCGATCACTGCCCTGGTCGGAGGCGATGAGCGAGTCCGGGAGGCTCATCGGGAGAGCGTGCGCATTGCCTTGAACGAACTGGAGCACTATGTCCAGGCCCGTATCGGAGGCAACCACCCGGCTGAAACCACCGGCAAAATGGTCGCCGCCAAATTCGAGCATGACAGCGCCCGCCCGGTGAACGGCTATGCCGCACCGCAGCTGCATACCCATGCCGTGATTTTCAACGTTACCGAAACCGCGGACGGGAAGACCCACGCTTTGCAACCCCGCGAGCTTTACCGAACGCAGCGCTATGCCACTGCGGTTTATCGCTCGGAACTCGCTGCAAGGCTGCGGCAACTGGGTTATGAACTCGATCGTGGAGCGAATGGCGAGTTCGAAATCAAGGGCTACACGGCCGAGTACCTTGCCGCCAGCAGCCCACGGCGACAGCAGATCAAACAGTACCTGAAGGAGACTGGACTCGAAGGGGCCGAAGCTGCGGAAATCGGAGCGCACCGCACCCGGGAAGCGAAGATCCATCTCAACCCTGAGGAGATGAAGCGGATCAATCTAGCCCTGGCTGCACAACACGGTAATGATCCGCAGGCAATCGTAGCTCAGGCCCGGAATCGACAACAGCACGTCCCGGAAACAACCAGGAACTCACGAAAGGCACCAGGGAAGAACCCGGTGGCCCAAATGGCCTTGACCTGGGCGCGAGACCGGAACATGGAACGCGAGGCGACTGTCGAAGAGCGCGTTCTGCTGCAAGACGCCTTGAAGCGCGCCGTGGGCGAAGCAACGCTCGGAGAGATCCGGGAGAACCTGGCCAGCACGACTCAAGAGCGGCGAGTTTCTGAGATTGTCGAATACGGGAGGATCCGCAGCTCGCGTTCTCACGACGGCACAGATGCGCTCAGTCGAGCGAGAGAACATTGGAATTGTGCAGGCCGGCGAAGGGCTGGGAGAACCGCTGGTTCGCCATCAAACCGAGCGCAAGATCGAATCCGAGTTCCAGCACCTCACCGATGCTCAACGCCAAGCCGTGCGCAAGGTGCTTGAAAGCCGGGACCGATTCACCGGCCTGCAGGGGGCAGCCGGGGCTGGCAAGACGACCACTCTGGCTGCAGTCCGCCGTGCTGCTGAGGCTGAAGGCTACCAGGTCCAGGGCTTTGCCCCCACCTCCCGCGCTGCGCATCAACTCGAGGACGCCGGCATTTCGTCGACCACGCTGCAGCACTTCCTTACCCAGTCCCGGCCCAACCAAGGTGATCAGCGGCGCTTGTACGTTCTCGACGAATCCAGCCTGGCCAGCACGAGGCTCGTCAACGACTTCTTCAAGCGGCTGCAGCAAAAGGACCGTGTCCTCCTGGTGGGTGACACCCGGCAGCATCAGGCCGTCGAAGCCGGCCGACCCTTCCAGCAGTTGCAGGAAGCTGGAATGCGAACAGTGAAGCTTGATGAGATCCTCCGCCAGAAAAACCAGGAGCTAAAGAATGTTGTTGAAGCCCTCGCCCAAGGTGAAGTTGGGCAAGCCGTCCGCAGCCTGGAGCGGCAGGGCCGAGTTCACGGAATCTCCGATGCCGGGCAGCGATTAGAAGCTGTCGTTAACGACTACCTTCGCCAGCGGGAAGGCACCTTTGTCGTTGCCCCGGACAACCGCAGCCGCTCCCAGATTAACGACCTTGTCCATGAAAAGTTGAAGGCTGAGGGCGCGCTCGGCCCGCAAGAGTACACGGTTACGGTCCTGGTAAATCGGCAGGATCTCACCGGTGCCGACCGCCAGTGGGCAGCGCAATACGACTCCGGCGACGTCGTCCGCTATACGCGTGGCAGCCGTCAGAACGGGATCGAAGCCGGTGAGTATGCCACCGTCACCGCCATTGATCGCACCCAGAACCTGATCACGGTGCGGCGCCAGGACGGGGAGGAGATCACTTACGATCCACGGCGGCTGCAGGGCGTCAATGTCTACCGGCCCGAGGAGCGAAACTTCGCCGAGGGGGAGCGGATCCAGCTCACCGCGCCCTTCAAACAGGAGCGGGTTCCCAACCGCGAGCTTGCGACGATCGAGCGTATCGATGCCAGCGGTGATCTCCAGGTGCGACTCGATTCCGGGAGGACGGTTCGATTCAATCTCCGGGATCACAGCCATATCGATTACGGCTATGCCATGACCAGCTATTCGAGCCAAGGCCAGACGGCCGACCGTGTCCTGGTTCATCTCGCCACGGATCGCGACAATCCCGGACTGGTGAATAGTCGTTTCGCCTACGTCGCCCTTTCGCGCGCCAGGCACGATGCGCAGATCTACACCGACAACGCCGCAACCCTGGGTGAGCGACTAAGCCGTGAAGTTTCAAAGACTACCGCACTTGAAGAACAACAGGCCGCGCAAGGGCAATGGCAGCGCTCGACACACACTCAGCGGCAGGATCAAGGGGAGCAGAGACTCGCATGACCGGATTTGAGCTAATTCTGCCGTTCTTGAGACCGATCGAGCACCTGATCCTCGATCCTGAGATCAGCGAGATCATGGTCAACGGTCCCGAGCGTGTTTTCATCGAGCGCGCGGGCTACCTCGAAGCCGCTTCCGGCGTGACCCTTACTGAGAAATCTCTCCTGATCGCGGTCAAGAATATTGCCCGGCGGCTGGGGGACGACATCTCCGAGTCGAAACCCATTCTCGATTCCCGCCTCCCGGACGGCAGCCGGGTAGCGGCGGTGATCCCGCCCTGCAGCGTTAACGGCATCACCCTCACCATCCGCAAGTTCAACTCCCGGCATTTCGGTATCGACGATCTGGTGGAGATTGGGACTCTGCCGCGAAGCCTGGCCGGAACCCTGGAAGACCACGTTCTCAGCCGCAAGAATATCCTGATCAGCGGCGGCACGGGCACCGGAAAGACAACGCTGCTCAATATTCTTGCGGGCTTCATTCCGAACCAGGAGCGCCTGGTGATTATCGAAGACACCGCCGAAATCCAGGTTCAGAAAGACAATCTCGTTCGCCTCGAGGCTCGGCGCGAGCAGAATGGGCTGCCAGCGGTGACCATTCGTGACCTCTTAAAAGCCACCCTTCGGCATCGTCCTGACCGCATCATCTTGGGCGAAATCCGGGGCGGCGAAGCCTTCGACCTCTTGCAACTCCTGAATACCGGGCACTCGGGAACGCTTTGTACCGTTCACGCCACCTCGGCCACCCAGGGACTCTCTCGCTTCACCAGTTGCGTGCTGCAGAGCGGCGTGGAGCTGCCCTACAAAGCCATCAAGACCAATATCGCGGACTCTCTTCAGTCGATCATCCAGCTTGAGCGCCGGCCGGGAAGACGCTTTATCTCCGAGGTGGTCGCGATCCAGGGTTATGACCCGGACGCCGATCGCTATGCCTTCAACCCGATTTACAAATGTGAGGAAGACTATGCCGACGTCAGACCATGACCTGGGTGAGGATCGCCAGGTTTCGATCCCCAAGGACTACCTCAGGGCCAACTATGAGGCCCATGACCGGCTGGCCGTGGTCATCCTCAACCGCGAGAGGGGAGAGACTCTGCAGCGCGTCACCACAGCCCAGGCCATCGCCAGCCCCAAGTTCCAGGCCTGGCTCCGTTACAAGAACGCGCACGGTTCGGACGTCTACATCGCCCAGAACGCACTTCGCGAGAACGCGACCGGCCGAACCAAGGCCGATATCGCCACCATCCGTCACCTCTATCTCGACCTCGACAAGGACGGTGACAAAGCCGTGGCAGCGATTCAACAGAGTGACAAGGTTCCCGATCCGAGCTTCGTGATCCGCACTTCCCCCGGCAAATATCAGGTGATCTGGAAAGTCGAGGGCATGACCCTGCCCGAGGCTGAGGCGATCCAGCGGGCCATGGTGAGGGAGTTTGGGGGAGATCCGGCCGCCACGGATGCCAGCCGCGTTCTTCGCCTGCCGGGCTTCTACAACAAGAAATACGAGGAGAATTATCGCGTCGAAGCAGAGGCGCGCAGCTCCCGAACCTATCACTCAAGCGACTTCAAAGTTGCTCTCGACCAGGCGCAGGCGGCCGCTCAGGCGTTGCCTCAGGAGCGGTCCTCAGCATCGCTCTGGTAGTGAACCGAGGCATGCCCATGCGACCCCGCGAACACTCTCCGAGAACGACTGGGCTTGGGCAGTACGGCGGCTCGGCAAGGGTGAACAGCCCGACTCGCTTATACAGAAGCTTGCTGACTACCGTGATGACAAACCCAACCCGCAATACTATGCCCGCCTGACCGTGACCCGTGCTTACGCGGCCGTGGCTCTTTCACGCGGACAAGAACCCGAGGAGGTCGTACGAACCCTCAGTGCTTATCCACCACGGCCCTACGACAATGGCGAGCAGTATGCGCGTGTAACCGTACAACAGGCTCTCGATCAGCTCCGGCACTCGGCCCGCCAAAAGGAATCGGCGTGGAGTCGACCCTGCCGGCCAGCCTCAACAGGGAGCCAGAAATCAGACGAACTCCGAAAAACAACGGCCTGGTCAGGCCCACATCAGTCTGAGGATCGCACCATGACGCGCTTTAGCATTCTGCGATGGCTCTTGTCCAATCTCATCTTAGCGGCCATCCTCTTCGGTTGCGGAGGCCTAGCCCGATCTTGGGCGCGAATTGGTTATCTGGTGATCTTCGGGATGGCAGGACTCATAACCGCCCTCGTCACAGATCCCTCTTTGGCCCTGGAGCGAAGCCTGCCCGGGCCTGGTGCACTGGACACGGGCGGACGCCTTCTCACGAGTGTCCTATTCGTTGTCACGGTAGCCGTGGCCGCTTTTGACGGAGGGCGCCTGCGCTATCCCTCTGCTGTTCCCATAGAGTTCCAGATCGTCGCACTGATCCTGCTTATGCCGCTCGAAGGCCTCCAGATTTGGGCCATGACCGTCAACCCATTCTTCTCTTCCGTTATCCGTCTCCAGACCGACCGTGGGCACCGCCTGGTGGCCTGTGGTCCCTACCGTTTCATCCGGCACCCAGGGTACCTTGCAATGCTCCTCACCATGCCGGTGACCGCTATCGCGTTGGGATCCTGGGTTGCGCTTTTTCCGGCTTTGTTCTATTCCGCTGTGATCCTGCGTCGCACCATACAGGAAGATCAATTCTTGAGGGAGAACCTCGATGGCTACACCCAATACGCGGCAACCGTGCGCTATCGGCTCGCACCTGAACTCTGGTAGTACGAGTTCGTTCAATTGGCAATGCCCCGACTGCCAGTCAACAGATCTGGTGAAGCTTTCGCTTGTCTATGCGGCCGGTACGTCGGCGATCAATGGTCGTTCGCGAGGCCGAGGCTTGCGTTCGCTGAAAACGGGATCGGCTTGGCTTCAGCAGAACCAGAGCGTCGGGAAAAATCCAGACACAGCTCTCGCGAATGGCGAGCCCGCCGCACAAGAAACGCTACCGTTACGTAATTGTGGCTTGGTTGCTGGGGTTCTATTTGGCCCTCTGCATCGCTGCTCCCTGGGGGCCCATTACACCCGCCCACGCAGCGCACCTGCACCAGCAGTTCGCCTTCTTTTCATGGATGTATTGTGCCTTTCTGGTCTGCGTGCTGGGGGTTCTGTGGCGGTACAACCATGTCGTTTGCCCACGACGATACCGCGAGTGGGATCGGTCTTTCATGTGCCGGCGTTGCGGGAAGCCTCCGCCATCGGACCCTCTAGTGTGACGGAAGCTAAGTAAGAATATCGAAATCTTGAGCGAGGACAAAAGCGGAAAAGGGAGTATTTGCGATGGCTCAGAAATATACGTCACATGCTCTGACCAACAGTTGTAGCAACCCAGAGGTTACAGTCGGACGTCGGCAGGCCGGGAGCTGGGTCGAGCCGCAACGGGAATGGCTGGGTCTTAAAGAGCTCAGCAATTACGCAGACATTTGCGAGAGGACGCTCCGCTCGTGGATCTATTCGCGAATTGATCCTCTACCCGCTGCCAAAGTATCTGGTAAGGTCCTCGTTCGGAGGTCAGATTTCGACGCATATCTGCAGCGGCACCGCATCAAAACACTACCGCACGTCGATGTTGAAGGCATCGTGCGTGACGTTTTGGGAGGGCGAGAAGATGGGCATTAAGGTTCGGAAGAAGCACGGAAGTTGGTATGTGTTGATCGACTACCATGGCCAACGCAAGGCTAGAAAAGTGGGCTCGCGCGAGGCAGCAGAGCAGGTGAGACGCGAGCTGGAGGCTCGGCTGGCCCTGGGCGATCTGGGATTCTTGAAGGAGGATGATCGGAAATCTCCGCTTTTCGCGGAATACGCCGAGAATTGGTTAGAACACCATGCGGACCGACACTTGAAGCCGTCCACGGCCGACTTTTACCGCGAATTCTTGGCATTGTACGTCCTGCCGTCGTTCGGAACCAGCCGCATCAACGAGATTCGGCGCGAAGTGGTGAAGCGTTGGATAGCCGAGCTTGCCTCGCGTGGGTTGGCTCGCAATACCCTTCGGTTGGCTGTTTCGACTCTCCGCGTTGTCTTAAATGCCGCTATCGAAGACGGTCTTCTAGAGGCCAATCCTGCCCAGAAACTCGGGCGGCTCGTGAAAGCCGAGAAACTCCAGCAAGAAGCGACGGCGCTGACGGCGGAAGAGGTCGACCGCTTCTTGGCAACGGCGTTCCAACACTCCCCGCAACATTACCCATTCTTCTAACCGCCCTGCGTGCTGGACTCCGCGAAGGTGAACTCCTAGCCTTGCGCTGGGGCGACGTCCAGTTTGGCGACGACGCGGACGCTTCGGACCGCTATATTCTCGTGCAACGTAACTACGACAGACGGTCCCGCAAGTTCCTAACGCCCAAGAGCAAGAAGCCGAGGCGTGTGGATCAAGCCGTGAACTTCGTCGAGTCCTTCTTGAATTGCGCGACCACAGGTTGCTTGTATCCTTCACACGGGGCCAGCAAAGTGTCGCTGGGGACTTGGTCTTTCCATCGCGTGTTGGAACTGTCCTGAATATAAGAAACATTGTTTTCCGGCATTTCCTACCCCTGCTTGAGCGTGCAGGAGTGAGACGCGTAAGATTTCACGACCTGAGGCATACCTTTGCGAGCCTTCTCATCCAAACCCGAGCGCCTCTGACTTATGTCAGGGACCAGATGGGCCATTCCAGCATAAAGATCACCGTAGACACCTACGGCCATTTGATTCCAGGTGCGGATATCGCTTATATGGACCGCCTGGATCAAGTCAAAACAAGTCCGCGACAATCCGCAACCCACCCGCAACCGGCAAATTTTGGTCTAGGGGAACTTCTCGGCAAGTCACTGAAATGAATGGGGTGAGCGACGGGATTCGAACCCGCGACGTCCAGATCCACAGTCTGGCGCTCTACCAAGCTGAGCTACGCTCACCGCACGGTGGGAATTCCGGATATGACAAGAACCTTTGTAACATCCGCCGCGAAGACGTGTCAACCTCAAGCGAAACGCCAACACCCACACTCAGCATGCAATCCGGGGTGCCGGCGTTCTCTCAGCCTTGATGATCGAGTTCTACGCTCGGGAGAAGAGCTTCTGCAAGGGGATGGCGAAAGGAATTGACGCGGAGCCCTGTCCGGACTCTAGTTCGCAACGGTATCGCCGTCAGTGGACGAGGCCGGGATCTCTTGGAGTTCGGTCGGCTGTTGGCAACACACGCAATTTCCGGGCTCCAGGGCAGTAATGTTGCACGTCTCGCAGTAATAACGGACGCGATAGAGTCTTCCGCCTTTAACCGTATAAAAATGGGAGACTTTGAAGCCGCCATCGGGCTCGTAGGCGCCAAGCAGGCGCACTTGACGACCGAGAAGGCGGGGATCAGAGAGCGTGTGGAACACGTAGCTTACCTTGGCCGAAAGCATTAACTGGCGACCCTCGGTCTTCAGAGCAGGTCCGCTACCGGCTACGAACGATAGTGTACCTTCCACAGCCACCTCTTGCTTCACGACCGACTTCAAGGGCGAAGTCTGAGCTCGAACCGCAGCCGCGAAAACGAGGAGGCAGGCCCCTCCGAGTGTCACCAGAACCGCATTCCGTCGCAATATCGGCTCTAACTCGAGGATTTGAACCCGCATCAGTTTTTGTCCCGCGGAAGTCACTGCGGAGCCAATACGAGAGCTTGGACCGTCTCGGGGCGTCGCTAAGTCTGCGCGGTGGTTTGTCCCACCACCACCAGCGCGATCGGCAAAGACTTCGAGCCGGCAAGCTTTAATTCCACTGCCGTGTAACCGTCGCCTGTCTGCACCACCGATGGGAAGGTCGAACCAGTCGCGGGAACCAAGCTCATCACGGCTGGGTGACCAGTCGTCGTCGCTTTTTCGCTGAGCTTCATCAGGCTGTCGAAATTCGAGATCTGATTTGGTTGGGGGTCCGCGGAAAGGGGGGAGAGCACAACAAAATCGCGATAAGGATTGGCCCCCATGTGATTGCCGTCCTGTGGCATAGTTCCGTATCGCAGCGTGTAGTAGCCGGGCTTCAGCGAATTTCCGCGGAAGTCCGTACTCGCAGCTGAGAAGTGAATAACACCAATTAAGGTGCCGATGCCAAGGTCGGGATAGATGTCACCGCCACCCCCTGACAGACTCACGCTCTTAACTGTCCAAACCTCGCAGACAGGGGTGCCTTTGGGATCCTCGACCTGCACACCCTGCGACTCAAGCTGACCTTCCAGGGATGGTGGAAGCTCGGAAGGTGCCGCAGCGCTGGCCATCTTGTAAGCGCCCTGAGCCGCAACAGCTCGAGTTCCGACCAGCAGTCCCGCAATCAGGGAAATACGCAATGCAGCGGCAAACTTGTGCTGAAGTATTGTCATGATCCTAGTCCTGACTGTGGACGGTAGAGCACCCGCGTGCTCAGGTAATCCAGACCGTTTCCCCAAGTCTAGAGGTTGAATCCCCCGACAAACGCACTGCGGGAATCGTTCAGATTCCAAGTCTCACCCAATCCTTTGCCGCTAAAAGCCTCACGAAGAGTATAGGCAGGCATGGCGTGACTAACCTTAGTCAATGGCGGATAGTAAGTGACCTCATTGCCACAAATATCGTCACCGTGACACAAGCTGCGGGTTTCAATCCGCGCCACATTACCGGCTATCAACTTCACTGTTCCCATATCGCTGCCGGTTTCCAGTTTGATCGGTACCGTGTCAATGGCAACCACGTTCCGAGTTAAGGGGCCAGCAACAGATTCGGCGAAAGCGACCAACGCCTCGCGTTGTTTAGCATTGGCTCGGGAATCGACGAGAAGAACTGATCTTGCGGGATAAGGGTTGTGGTAAGCATCGCCCAGGGTCGCACTTGCTTTTACGATGGCAACCACACTGAGTCCGTCGAGCTCAACTCCTTGCCAGGATCCCTGTTCGACCTTCCAAGCCATCATCGCCTGTTTGCCGTCGAGGTTTACCTGTCCATTGGCAAAGCATGGACCGGTAAATACATCCGCGCTGCGAACCTCGACGTAGTCACCCTTAATGGCTGCGTTTGCCGATATGGTCGCAAAGCCTGCCATAAGAAGTCCGGACATTGCTAATCCAAATGATCTACGCATCTTTCGATCCTCCTTACCCACGAACCTGGGCCGGCCCGCCACAAACTCAAGCTCTCGAACGATCATAGCGAGATTCTGTTCTTCCTGTGCTCAGCTCATTCTATGCTAGCGCTTACCCTCAGCCGCTTCAATAGTCCAGAATCATATCTATTTATCTAGTTGGATGCCTTTTATCCCTCATACGTTCCAGGGGAAGAATGCCGTGTTGTTTCGTGCCATCTCGTGGCCCATGCATCTGATTGCCAAAATGCGCTAATCCGCTGTAAAGAGGCGTTTTGCAGCGCTCAATTCCGGATCGCTTCAACAAGAGCGCCAGCTCTCGACTGTGGTAGCGGAGTTCACAACGAGCCCGAGGGTCTCTGGCACAGGGTGAGGGCAACGCCGGACGGATGAGTGGTCACAATCACCCAAGGCCACGCGGAATGTTCAAGCGCCATCCGGTCACTACCGCTAAGCTCAGGGGAGCCACTCGGATGGCTGTGGAACACTGCCACAATTGGCAGTCCGACTTCGGCGGCGATCAGGTGCGCCCGCCGCATTTCATGATCAGGTATGGCAAAGCCGCCGGTCGTGCTGACTGCATTCAAAGTGCTGATCACCCGATGTACGGTCAGCTGCGTACCGCTCCTCGAGCCGAGCAGGACTCCACAGCACTCTCTCGGGTAGGCCGCATGGTAGGCTTGGCGCAATTCCGCCACACATTGCGCCGGAACATCGATGCAGCCCGCAGCGCCTTCCGGTTCAAGTGCCACCGAGATCCTCGCATCAGAGAGGAAGCCCGGATGGTTTCCGGCATCAAAGCAAAGCTCCCCCTATTCACGAAAGCTACTCACGGAATTACATTGAATTCATGAAGCCCGAAGACCAGGAAAAAATCCCACAGGAGCCCCGTACCCGTGACTCCACCCACGATGAGAAACGCCAGAAAAGCCAACACTAATCCCACCTTACAGGCCGTGCCGTGGCCCGCGGGCGAGCCGGCAGGACAGTACTGCGTGACGAGGTATAGCCCTATCGCGCCAATTAGAAACCCAACAACCAAGCCGATTGACAATGGATCATTGCCGGCCTGAGTGGCAAGCCCCACGTCTTGCAGTTTGCGCCTGTGCTGAGCGAGCAATTGGACGGATTGGACGGCGCCAGCGAGCATCAGATCCGGAATTTCCACGTCCCGCGCCTGTCCCGTTACGAGGCCGGGCAAAAGGGCATTCGGCTGGCTGAACTGATCCACCGCCCGATCGAATTGGCCTCGTCTCAGCAACTCATGAATTGTGCGGGGCTGCCCCGTGGCGGAACGAGTGAAGGCAATGGTGCGAACCTGGTTTGATCCCGCGATGTTGGCCTCGGAGGTCAGCTTGCCCCCCTGGAGGAAAAAGCGGCCATTGACGCTCTTCATGTTCCCGCTAGCCGCCGTCCAGACACCATCCGCTATCCCGTGGTCCTTCAGAAGTTGCGGGGTCGCAGGATCGTTGATTACTTCACTCCAAAGATCCTGAGCCTGCACGGAACCGGCAGCCTGGACCCCGGCAATCCAGGTGTCGAGGGCCTGATCCAGTGTTCCGGCCTGCTTCAGACGGCTGACGTTCCGCAGCGTTGAAGCTGCGAGATCGCGCACATCGGAGAGAGCTTGACTCGCGTGCGCCTGAACTTCAAGTTCAAAGCTGCTCGGAACGCCACCTGACGACGCTTTCCGGCTCCGGGCCGCGCTCAGGTAATTTTGATAAGCGAGCAAGTTTGAGGCTCTCGTCAACACCAAACTGTGATCTGCCGCGATGGCGGTCGAGTTCACGGGGCCCCGCGACAGCAGCCCTCTCGCTTGGGCGATGGCCGCAAAGAATCTCGGATCAGTCTTGCTCTCTGCCACGGCCGTTCCTCCACTTCATGAGCCTCATGCTTCAAGCCACGGTTGTTTTACGCTGATGTCATAATCTCGTTCAAGGCTGTGCCCACATAAATGACAACGGGGACCCCAAAAACCAGTCCCCAGGGACCCAGGATGGCCGCGAGAACCAAGGCGGCGAGAACCGTCAAGATCAGCCCGACCTCGCAAGCAGTTTGATTCACAGTTCCGTGGTCCTTACCGAAATTCGTCGGACACGTATACAAAGAGAGCACCATCCCTACAAGCACCGAGACAAAGGCGGCGATAACGATAACTGAAAGCGGATCGGAGCCGGCGACGGTTGCCAAGCCCGTATCTTCCAATTTTCGCTTGTGCTGAGCGAGTGATCGCACACTCAGGATCGCACCCGCCATCACCACGTCGGGTATTTCCATGTCGCGCGGCGGGCCCACAACCAAATCGAGGGGAAGCGCATTCGGCTGCCCAAACTGGTCAACCAGTGAATCGAATTGCCCGCGACGCAGCAAATCGCTGACCGTACGAGACGGTCCGGCCGAGGAGTGGGTGAAGACGGCCGACAGCAATTGGGCCTGATCGCTAGTCTTTACCTCGCCGGCCAACTTACCATTTTGGAGAAAAAATCGGCCGCTGACCTTGTTCATGTTTTCAGTTACTACGGCCCAGACTTCATCGGTGACGCCTTGGCCTTTCATCATGTTCAACGCGGACGGGTCGTTCGCAAGGTCGCGCCAAATGTCCTCCACCCGGACCGGTCCGGAAACACTGATCCCGGCAGTCCAGGCATCGAGAGCGCGACCGAGGCCGCCCGCCTGTTTGACAGCTCTGGTGGTTCGCAGAGCTGCCGCCGCCATGTCATGAGCCTGGGAGAGAGCCGTGGTAGCGCGCACTTGCACTTCACGCTCGAAGTTGGCCGGCACGCTACTTACCGTTGACTTCTGAAGACGCACCTGCGTGAGATACTTTTGATAGCCAAGCAGGGCGGGAGCTTTCTGGAACACCAAGCCGCTATCTTGTACCACCGCCGTCGGGTTCAGTGGTCCACCAAGGGAGGCTTGCGTCGCCTGCTGTATCGCCGCGTAGAACCGCGCGTCCGCTCTTCTATCTGCCATGCTTTCCTCCCGTCCCTGTTAACCGCACGATCAACGGACGAACGGCACCTTATGAAGGTTTAAATTCAACCGCCGAAAGTACCCTTCACGACCCCGACGCCCCCTCCGACCGTAGTTATGGGACGCAACACGGGCTTCAGATTCCAGCTCGACAGCAGGGCGCGCAGAGCGCTCGACGTGAATCCGGAAATCTTCTCGATAGGCAATTTGTCAAGCATGGGAATATAAACCGGTCGAAGCAATGCCACGATGAAATCGCGGACCGCCGGTTGCAAAGACTGCTGGTCATTGGCCGGAGGCTGATCGAACAGCTGCAGATTCATCACCAAGGGTTCCACCGCGGGAGCAGCCAAGTCGCCCAGATCGTTAATTTGATTGCCCTTCGGGTCCCATAGAGCGAGCAACTGCACGGTCTGCTCTGACTCGAGCCTCAGCGGGTCGCCGAGCGGCTTGTCCGAAGCGCGGATACCGCTCTGCTTGAGGGTGTCGCTGATATTCACCTGGACGCGCGCCCGGCCGGTGGCTGTCTGATCGGAGTTCGAATCTACAGGCATTTGCACGGAAGTCTCCCCGACAATGGGACCGTGGACGGCGTGGGCGCGCCACAGTGCCCGAAGTACGGGATCCAGGATCGTCTCAGAGACATAGTAGGCAAAGTCGTGCCCGCCCAGAAAGGAGCGCACCATGCTGGGGACGCCTCCGGAGTTGTTGCGGAGCGATACGCACAGGGCAAGCACTTCAGCTTCGCCGTCAGGCACCACCAAATCACGAACCCGAGCGAGCGAGAGCTGGGCGAGGCTGATTTGCGCGGCAGCGAGGTTGCCGGCAAGGGCTACGGCGGGCGAGAGACGAACCGCAGTGGAACTCAGCAGAGGGGCAACCGCTTGACCCAGCATGTTCGTGGCGTAACTCGTTTTGAGAAACTCGGAAAGATTCGGGTCGTCGGACTGATAGGTGGGTTGGACCCCACTGAAATTGAGCGAGACTGAGAATTGCAGCGTATTGGCAGCTACGGAGACTAATGCGGGCACTTGTATCGAAGCCGTTCCTTGTGCCACCGTTGTCCGATCCCCTGCCGGAAGGCCCGGAGCGAGACCCGTTCCGGTTGTGAACGTACCGGTGGTGAATACACCGGTCAGAACCGGTTGTTTCGCGACCGTGGCCGGAATTGTGCCAAGCGTGGGATGTGAAGCGGCTTCGAGTCCGGGAACGGCTGCTCTGGGCTGAGCCGTCGTCAATACCTGTTTCGGTTCGAACAGGTTCACCTGAATGCTCCAGATGATGCTGACGGTGCGGTGAGGGAGTAGCCGTGATGCCATGGCCACCCCTACCGTCGTCGTCGTCGTTCCAACCTCGGTCAGATCGTCTATGATCCGAGGGCCAAGGGTCTTGATTTGAGCAACCGACACCACCAGTTCAAGGTATCTCGGGCGGGTCAGGTCGGGCAGGCGCCAGTGATTCGCAATCACCCCTCTCAGGCCTGGCGAGACCTGGTCCGCTTGATAAGGCACGCGGACGCTCAGCGGGGCGAGGCCGGCCTGTTCCAGATTGGAGACAAGCGTTCGCTGCAACAGATGTGTGCTGAATTCCAGGATCGCGTCGTAACCTGCCGGAATCGTGCTCGGCGAGCCCCACGCCTCGTTGAATGAAGCGCTGAGAGAACCCGACACCACTGTTACGCCGCCGAATATTTGAGAAAGAGGCATTGTTCTCCTCCGCTACGAGCCGAAGTCATCCTGAAAGCGCGCCCGTAGGCGGCAGGCATCTGGCAGAACTCGGGATCTCTTGTGCCAGCGAGTTCGCGCGGCAACTGACATTCATCGCCGGCGGGGATGGCCGAACACCGAAGGCGCGAACTTCCCCGTTCGTCAGCCCGCTGTCTTTATGCATTGTTGTGAAGCAAGCGATAGTAAGCCATCAATTTGGAGGGCGTCAAGCGGAATCTGGCGCCGTGACCTCGCAGGCTGCCGAAAAACTTATCGCTACTGTCATTCTGAGAAACCGCAGGCGACGAAGAATCTCGCATTGCATTGAAAATATGCAAGGCGAGATCATTCGCTAACGCTCAGGACGACAGCTTCGGAGGGTTCTTCCCGCAGCCTGCTAGGCTAGAGGCTTTGGGCTATCGCGTGTTCTACG
Organism: uncultured Acidobacteriota bacterium; assembly: GCA_963803295.1. GTDB lineage: Bacteria > Acidobacteriota > Terriglobia > UBA7540 > UBA7540 > CAWDMC01. The sequence goes on from CAWDMC010000004.1 coordinate 17,446, forward strand.
AGCGGCGCAGGCTATTTAATTAACTCGCCTTCTCTGTCCAGATCGCTCTTTTCAAGTGCCCTTCTTTTCGGCTGGAGAGGAGAATAGGCGAGGCAACAAGCGTTGGCTGGCAACGTAGCGCTCACAGGCTCTCATGGCAGCCGCGCCCGGCCTGGCAATGGTCAGGACCGCAGATTTCCCCGTCAGGACCAAGGCAATTCTGGGTATGCGAGCACCAATAGATTCCACTGCCGGACTCCCGCAGGTTGAAGGGCCTGCCTGTGGGAATGAACATCTCTTTACAGCGCAGCCGGCCACAGAACTCTTCGGCGGTTTGGATATTCCGTTCTTCGTTCATGCGACTCTCCTCGCGGCGATCGAAAGAAGCATTCGAAGCTGGTTGCTAAGCCTTGCTCGCCTGCAGTAGGGCCCGCCTCACCGCCACTTCCGTGAGCCGGACCTTGTATCCGTTTCGGCTAAGCGGTTTGGCTTGGTTTACCGCTGCTTTCCCGGCGGAGGCGGCGGTCTCTGCATTGGCCGACTTGCCCTGCAAGGCCTGTTCAGCTTCAGGGGAAGACCATGGTATGGGCGCAACGTGTCCAAGCACGACGCGCGCACTCCGGATGATTCCGCCATCGCTGTGCAGTACGACGGCCGCCGCCGCCAGTGGCCAGTCCAGACCTTCTCTCGGGCGGACTTCGTAGAGGGCCATTTTGGCGCCGTGCGGGTTCGGAACACTGATCTGGGTCATGATTTCATTAGGCTTGAGTGAATGCTCTCGCTCCGCCTCGCTCTTCGGAGTGAGGTAGAGATCCTTCACATCTACTTCGCGTGATCCCTGCGGCCCGTGAAGCCGCGCCTTGGCGCCGAGTGCGATCAGCACAGGGGCAAAACTCGAAGGACTGACAAAATAGGCCGGCCCCGCGTTGCCCAGGATAGCGTGATACCGATTGTCGCCGTCGGGCACCAGCGATTTGCCCTTGGCGATCGCCAACAGCCCGTAGCCAGCCCGGTAGTACCAGCAACGCGGACGCTGTAGTAGTTCGCCCCCCACGCTTCCCATATTGCGGAGCTGCTGACTACGGATGCCCTCTGCGGCCTGCACGAGCGCGGGACAGTGCTGTTTCACGTGAGCATTGTCCATCACCTGCTCAACCGTCGTCATGGCGCCGATGCGCAGTCCCGCCTCACTCCACTCGATGCCGGTAAGCCCGCTGACATGTTTGAGACTAACCACGCGTTTGGGCGTAGCCGCTTCATCCTTCATCAGGCTGAGCAGATCGGTGCCGCCGGCCAGAATGGTTGTAGTGCCCCACTCGGCGCTCAGCAGTTTGACAGTCTCCGCAAGCGTCTTGGGACTGGCGTATTCAAAGGCTTGCATCAGCTCCTCCAAAACCGGGTAGCCACGATACTGTGACGTAGGTCCTTTGCGAGCAGACGCAGGATGAGTCTCCTGAGGCCAGATGCCGGCCCGTCCTGACCACTACGCGCTGGACTTAGCGTTTTCCAAGGCCTCCAAGACTTTGTCTGGGGTCAGCGGCAAAGTCGGCACCCGGATTCCAATTGCGTTGGCCACGGCATTCGAGATGGCGGCGCCGGGCGAGATGACCGGCGGCTCACCGATGCCGATGACGCCGCGCTCGTCATAGCCCGGGCCGGTCATCATATGAACCACAAGTTCGCCAACATCACCTATTCCCGCCAGCTTGTAGAACTCCATGTCTGCGTTTAGTGTGCGGCCCGTCAGCGGGTCCATGATCTTCTCTTCATAAAGCGAATAGGCGACGCCCATGATCAATGCGCCATAGACCTGGCTTTCGGCCGTCTTCATGCTGATGATCAGACCGCAATCCTGGGCCGCTACCATGCGGTTGATCTTGACAATGCCTGTCTCAGTGTCTACGGAAACGTCCGCAATCTGGACGCCGCCCACGCCCTGGTCGATCAGCTTGCATTCGGACTGCGGATTCTGTTCTCCCATGGCGTCAATAGCCTTGACACCCAGCTTGGCGCAGGCCCTTTTCCACGAGAGGCTCTTCGACGTGTCTCCTTTGACGCGGATCTGTCCGCCCACCGCCTCGAGTTGATCCGGCCGCGCGCCCAAAGCAGGAGCCACAGCTTGGAACAGCTCGTCACGCGCGTTCACAGCGGCCCGCCGCGTCGAAGCAGACACCCCGCCGACAGTGGTGCTGCCGCCTGAGGGCCCGTCCGGCGGATAGTGGCTGTCGCCGATCGACACTTTGACAGCTTCGAGCGGCAGGCCAAGGCTTTCGGCCGCGACAATGCCGATCGCAGTGCGCGTGCCCACTCCAAGATCCTGGCTTCCTGTCTTTACTTCTACCGAGCCATCGGGTTGTATCGAGACCGCGCATTTGCTGTTGTGCCCGAGACCACCCCAGGTGTGCAACGAGACGCCCAAACCCCGCTTGATGGTTCCCGCTGTCTTGTCGCCGCGCGGATGCCAGTATTTTTGCCATTCGGCCAGCTTGGCAGCCGTCTGCAGTTCTTCCTTATAAGTACGCGCCAATACAGGATTGGGTGCGAGATCCGCATTTTTCAGCAGGAACTCGACAGGATCCATATTCAGCTTGGCCGCCAAGTCATCCAGCGCACCCAGCGTCACCAAACAGGCCTGTGGGTGATTGGGGGCGCGCCAAGCCCGTGCGGGTCCCATATTCGAGAAAACAAAAGTGTGTTTTTCCCGGTGGTTGGGGATCTTGAAAACGTAGGGCAGCGGAAAAGTCCCGGTTGGTGCCGGACCACCCGTACTCCAGGTATCTGACTCCCACGCGGTCAGAGTGCCGTCTTTCTTGGCGGCCACCTTAACGTGACCGTACAGCGATGGCCGGCAGCCCGCCACCTCCAGGTCCGCCCCCCGTTCGAGCATCAGCTTAACGGCTTTGCCGGACTGCTTGGCGAGGCGCGCGCACTCGATTCCCCACCGATCAGCTTGGAACTTGCTGCCAAACCCCCCTCCCATGTTTTGGCATATGACCTGGACGTTAGTCTGAGGAACGTTGAGAGGTTGACCGAACTCCCGACCTACAATAGACACACCTTGCGTCGACGCCCAAATTGTCATGCTATTTGCGTCGGGCCACTCTACCACCTGGCCGTGGCTCTCCATGCAGCAGTGTGTGATCACAGGAAGCCCGTAGTACCCCTCCGAAACCACCGATCCAGGATCGCTGAACTCTTTGTCGGGATCGCCGGCGCTCCGCTGGTTCCCCGGCTTCTTGCCCGAGTCGGGTACCTTGGCAAGATCCTCTTCGTTCGCCACGAAGGGCAACTGCTCGTAATCCACCTTGATTTTTCGGATGGCGTCCTCGGCCGCCTCTTCGCTGACGGCGGCGAGCGCCACAATCTCATCGCCCTTCCACTTGATTTCCGAGCCGGGGCCTTGGATCACGCGTAGGGACTTTACGCCAGGGCTCTTCTCGGCTTCACTAGTGTCGATCGCACTAATTTTGGCGTGCGGGTAGGGAGAACGCAGCACTTTGCCATAGAGCAGGCCGGGTCGCGTAACATCGTAGGAGTACTTCGCCTGGCCGCTTGCCTTCGCAGGCCCATCCAGACGTGAGAACGACTTGCCGATAAGACTGCGCTGATCCGCCGGGGGCCAACTATATTTGCAGTCTCCCATGAATGTTCTCCTCCAGTGACGCCTTTAGGCCTTCATAGTTTTGGCCGCGTCAAGCACAGCCTGACGGATTCCCGCATACGTACCGCAGCGGCATAGATTTCCGCCCAGGCCTCGTTCGATCTCGTGCATCTTGGGATTGGGATGCTTGTCAAGGAATGCCTTGCAGGCCATCACAAAACCGGGAGTGCAGAATCCGCATTGCTGGGCATCGTATTTGACAAAAGCCGCGCTTACCGGGTGCAACTGCCCTTCAGGGGCGAGACCCTCGATTGTGGTGATCTCGTGCCCTTGAGCTTCAATCGCGAGGACCGTGCAGCCATAAACGGGCTTGCCGTCCATGAGCATCGTGCAAGCGCCGCAGGTACCGCGGTCGCAGACTCGTTTAGCTCCAGTGATGTCGAGGCGCTCGCGCAGGGCGTCAAGCAGAGTCACGCGAGGCTCGAGACTCAGCTTCTGGACTTTGCCGTTCACCCGCAACATTACCGGTGTCTCTCCTGGACCAACGATCTGTCCGGAGGAATCCGGGGCCGGGGCGCCAATTGCGTCCTGACCCGCCAGGATTCCGCTCGAAACGGCGACGCTCGCGCCTTTCAGGAAATCACGGCGGGTGAAGGGCCCTGATGGTGTGGGCTCTTGCGTGTTCTTCTTGCGCTTCATCTTTCGCTCCTGAGGGTTGCTCGCATAAGGCGCGAGCATTCAGCCTTTGGCTAAGTACGACAGGGCTACGTCCGATGACGGCTCCAACAGCAACGTACAAATTACTCTGCGAATCTTAATTATAACCCGACAACTCCAACATGGAAGAGATTTTGAGGCTTTGGTCATTCCGGCCTTCAAAAACAGGAGGTGGTCTTGAGCACGATTCTGAACCGTGAGATTGAGAACTACCTGAGTTCTCTACTACCCGCGAGGACCGCGGTGCAACAGGAGCAGGAAGCCTACGCCCAGCAGCACCATGTGCCTATTATCGGACCTCTATGCGGCCGCATGCTGTATCAGTTGGCGCGCCTGATTGGCGCTCGAAGAGTCTTCGAGTTGGGTTCCGCCATTGGATATTCGACTCTGTGGCTGGCCGAGGCCGTAGGTGCAGAGGGCCGCGTCTACTACACCGATAGCGACCACGTGAATGCCGATCGCGCCCGCGATTACCTGCGGCGCGCTTCTGCACTCGATCGCGTCGAGATTCTCGTCGGCGACGCACTCGAACAGTTAGAGCGCACGCCGGGCGAGTTTGACCTTATCTTCAACGACGTGAACAAGCCGCAATACCCCGCGGTGCTCCGGGCAGCCGTGCCCCGGCTCCGCCGAGGCGGACTCTTCATCACAGATAATGTCTTGTGGTCGGGCAAAGTCGTTGATCCCACGAAGGCGAAGGAACCCGAGACCATAGCCATTCTTGAGTTCAACCGATTGATTTACAATTCCTCTGAACTGTATACGACGATCATTCCGCTAAGGGATGGCTTGGCAGTATGCGAGAAAATCTCGAAGGGTGACATCGGCCCGTCTTAATTCATCATTGCCTGGATGCGGTGCATGGCCTCGCGCACTTCGCGTACGTGCGGATCGTCATTTTCTGACGAGCGAAGGTATGTTTTGAAGTCCGTCATAGCTTCGTGGTAGCGCTTCATGGCGAAATAGACCATGCCGCGATCGCGTATATCGGCGGTGGACTCGGAATTAATGACCAGAGACAGTTCGATGATCGCTAGTACGCGGGCGTAATCGCGGCGGCGGAAGTAGGAGCCTTTGAGGTTATTGAGCATCCGGGCCAGGATCTGCTTTGAAGTCGAACTCGAAAGGAATTCCGGCTTGAATTGAGCCCCCTCCCCGAAATCACTCTTGAGGCGCCGGATGCAATCCTGCAGGGTGAGAATGGCGCCGCCGTTATAAGGATCAATCAGAATCTCGTTAGCCGGAGATAGATATTTGACGATGAAGTGCCCGGGGAACCCAACACCTACCACGGAAAGTCCCCGCCGCCGGGCCACCTCGGCATATATCAGTGATAGGGTTATGGGGATTCCCAGCCTCCGTTCCAGCACGTCATTCAGGTAACTGTTGCGCGGATCGTCGTACTCCGCCTCGTTGCCTCTGAACTTTTCCTGCTCGAACAAACGTTCATTCAGCGCGTGAATATTGGTGTAAGGGGAGTAGGACGGATCCGCTTTAACACCCGAGGCGAGCGCATCGAGCCGCGCCAGAACGCCGGCCACATCGAGGTTTGGATACTCGATGCGCGCAACCCACGCCGCGGCTTCGGCGAGGTTGATCTCGTCATCCTGGCGTCGAGCGAGAGCCGTCCAGTCCCGCAGAAGATCCGTCATGATTCTAGGGTACAAGGGACTGGGGCAAGGCTAAAGGGCCAAACCGCCAGGCCAGGAACCCGGCGACGTCGGATTCCCCGCTCGTTCCCTTTTCTCCTTCTTCTCTTCAGCCTATCACTCTTCATCCGTTAATCTCTCGAGACTCGTCTTCATCCCCTAAGCAGATTCCTTAGCAGGAAGAACAGGTTCGCGGGACGCTCCGCCAGGCGGCGCATGAAGTAGGGATACCACTCACTGCCATAAGGCACGTAGAGGCGTACACGGTAGCCTTGACGAAGCAGTTGCCGTTGGAGGTCACGCCGGATGCCATAGAGCATCTGGAACTCGAAGCGGCTGGGAAGCAAATGCCTTGCTCGGGCGAAATCGCGTGTGGCTGAGATCAGGGCGGGATCATGGGTAGCAATAGCGTGGTAAGACTCGCTCGCGAGCATCATCTTCATCAGCCTGACGAAGTTACGATCGACATCCGACTTGCGCTGAAAAGCGACAGCGGGAGGCTCCCGGTAAGCACCCTTCACTAACCGGATGCGCGCCCCCATCTTTAGCAATTGCTCGACTTCTTCTTGGCTGCGGTAAAGATAAGACTGGATTACGATTCCAACAGTGTCGGGTGCGGCATCCAGGTTGCGGAAGACACGCAGGGTGGCATCGACGTAATTCGAGGACTCCATATCAATGCGCACGAAAGTTCCGCATTGCCGGGCGCGCTCAGCGATGGAACGTAGCAGGCGGAGAGCCAAATCCTCCTCAATGGCCAAACCGAGTTGCGTCAGCTTTATGGACACGGTGGAACGAAGACTCTCGCTCGCGATGCAGTCAATCAATCCAAGATAGTCCTGTGCCGCCTGTTCTGCCGCCTCCGCGTTCGTAACGGCCTCGCCAAGGTGATCGAGAGTAGCCTCGAAACCATCGTGGTTCAAATGGCGGACCGCGCGGACTGCATTGTCGAGCGAATCCCCTGCTATGAAACGGCCGGCCATACGCCGGCCGACGCGACTGCGGCTGAGAAGATTTTTGGGAGTCTCGCGTTCGGAAAGATAGAGAAGCAACGATCTCAGCATGAGCCGGGACCACCGATCGTTCTTGCGGGGAGGGCAGGCAGCGTCAAGAGACGCTAGTGTCCAGACTCTAGAAACTTCTCTGCATCCATAGCCGCCATGCAACCGGAGCCTGCTGCGGTAATTGCCTGGCGGTAAATACGATCGCGTACGTCGCCGGCCGCGAATACGCCGTCAATGTTAGTCCAAGAACGGCCCTCACGTGTTTTCAGGTAACCCAGTTCGTCCATCTCGAGAACACCCTTAAATAGGGCGGTGTTAGGCTCATGGCCGATGCCGATAAACACGCCATCAGTGGCTTTTGACCATTTCTCGCCAGTGTCCAGATTCCGGAGACGAACGCTCTTCACCTCGCCTTTCTCGGCATCAAGGATATCATCGACAACGGTATTCCAAATGAAATGGATCTTCTCATTGCGGCGAAGGCGGTCTTGCATGATTTTTGATGCGCGCAAACGATCGCGCCGGTGAATGATATTGACGGCACGGGCATAACGGGTGAGGAACAGCGAGTCCTCTGCCGCCGTATCCCCGCCACCGACCACGACGACTTCTCGATTGCGGTAAAAGGCACCGTCACAGGTGGCGCAAGTTGAAACACCGTAACCCATAAGCTTGCGCTCAGAATCAAGGCCCAACAGTTTGGCGGAAGCGCCGGTGGCCACGATAAGCGTGCGGGTCCTCACGGTGTCCCGGCGGTCGATCTCCAGGGTAAACGGCCGTTGGCTTAAATCAACCCTGGACACGTCGCCTTCGTGGAATTCGGAGCCGAACGCCGCGGCCTGCTCCTCGATCAACTGGATGAGGGCGGGCCCTTGAACGCCCTTCGGGAAACCGGGGTAGTTCTCTACCAGGGTGGTTAGAGTGAGCTGGCCGCCCGTCTCCCGCCCGCGAATCACCAGGGGATTTAGATTCGCTCGGGCCGCATAAACAGCCGCCGTCAATCCTGCGCAGCCGGAGCCCATAATCACGACGTCACGAACGTTTTGATCATCACCCTGCCGAGTGTTCTCCATGCCTGTGATGCCCTCTTTCGTTCTAATCGATTACTTTCGACCGTTGAGCGTGCGCTTTGGATGCTTAGAAACTCCACCCGAAGCGTCGCGTTAATCTTCCATTTTTGGATGAAATCCCACCTGGCCGCGACTCGAAGACCCGCACGAGGTCTCATCTTACTCGAAGCTCAACAGTTCAGTCGAGAGCGAGAAAACGATACCGGCAACGGGAGTTACGGCGTATGCTCCCGCCTCGGCGATTCCTAAGGAGTCACGGCGTGCAAGAACATAGGATGCCCGGCTGAAGCGTCCACGCAACTATCCAGCCTGCGGCCCCGGCTATGATGGGTAGCCAGGCGTCATAAAATAGATCAGCCGATCGTTGAAATGAAGACTTTCGAGTTCGGCGGGCGGTGGCACCGGAGGTGGTCCCTCGATGATCACGGGAAGAATCTCTGGTGGAGCGAATTCATCATTTCCTTTTCGCCTGAGAGCGTAATTGACTTCTTCCAGTACCCATTTTGATTGCTTGGCGGCAGTCGACCAAAACAGCAGGAATAGATCGCTCTCGTCAATATGGCGGTACAAGGCCTTCTGCCAGCGCTCTCCAGGTTCGAGACCCAAGACATCCTGAAAAAAGCTGACGCGCAACTCCGCCAGCATTTGCACCCGCTTCAGCACCTCGTTACGATCCGGTGAGGCATACGAAATAAACGCCTTTTTGTAGAGCCGTGCCACTTCCCCAACAGCCGTCAGTAGAGAAGGTGCAACAGCCTGCGCAGGCGGCGTGACCGTGAGTTTGAATTTGATGTATCCCAGCGGAACGCTGTCTTGGTCCACCGTGACGGTACCGATCACGGTTCCGGGTGCGAAATCGCAAGGAACGGCTACTCCGAATTGAACCGACTCGGGCTCGCCGCGCCAGGTGATCTGCTGAACTTCGTCGTCGATGCTGAGTCCACCCATCGCCAGGTGGAATCGAAGCGTCGACCCGCGACGTATTTCCGCTTCCAGACTCCGAAAGCCGCGCCGTTCCGCAGTCTGATCAAATTCCTTGGAGAGATTCTTCGCAGTCTCTGCTTGTTCGGGGCGATGGACAAATACCTGGACCAGAAAGTTGTTTCCTACCGCGACGGCCGGAGGGCCGAAGACGGTGCAGTCGACGGGATCTGTTTTCACGCCGCGCATGCCGCGCCCCAGGAAAGCCGCCACGCGCCGCTCCGCGATGCGCAAACGCCTGCCAATCCAGGCGCTCGGCCCTAGCCACGGTAATTTGACTGGAATCCTGTCGGGTGCCGAGACCGCACTTGGCGTAGGTGGCCCAGGGGGTGAAGGCACCTCCGCAGGACCGGGCATAGGGCTGCCTACTCGCGGCGGTGCTCCGGGTGGGGGCGGCTCTCCAACAGGAGGAGCGGCCACAGTATCTGCAGGTCGATGCTTCAACTGCTCCAGAATGTCAAGGAGGCTCGCGTCAGCCTGCTGCGCCCCTATCTCCGGTTCGGGATGAGAATCGGTGCGCAGCCCTGACTTTGCGTAGTCCTGTTCTTGTTCGGTTCGCTCGGCATCCCGAGTTTCGTAACCAATCTGGACCTCCGGCGGGCGAACACGACCCAGTTTTCTCTGAATGGTTTCTCTGCTCGGCCGGGGTTTTGGGGGTTCTGCCGATGGACCCAAAACGGGTTGAGGCCACCCGAAGATGCCGGTGGATTCGGCCTCGGCATTCGTCTGGTCAGGCTGGCGGGCGGTACGTGTTTCCGGCTCGCGGGCGATCCTCGCCGCAATAGCCTCGATCATGGCCTCAAAATCCAGGAGGGAATACTTCAAGCCCTGGTAGCGCTTAAGCGTTTCAATACCGGCCGGCAGATACGGCGGATAGGTGAAGCCCTCCAAAAAGATAGGAATGATCTTGCGCTTGGTCTCTACCGCGTGCGCGATCTCCCGGCCCAGCCGATCATGCATATCCTGAAGGCGATCAAGCCCTAGCGGTGACAGAATCACGACGAAGCAAGTAGCCTCGTCTATGCAGTGGAGAATGCGATAGGATGGCACCTCGCCGGAATCCACCGGGTCAACGTCGGCACGATCCTGGAAGACCCGAAACCCCCGCTCGAACAGGGCGTCGCGGATCTGACGCGCCTCGGCTCCGTTTTCTGGGCGACAACAGATGAAGACATCGTAGCCGGTATTGGACATCGAGTTCACGCCCGCGGATTCCTCTGGAATTGTGGAGCCTCATTGTAAGCCTCGTCCGTTCCTGCAGCAAGTGGCATCGGACCTTGAAGTCCTTCACATGCCGGTTGCTTCTTGGGAAACTACTTTGCCTGCCAACTCTGACGCGTTACGAATTTCGGCTCAAGGCCTGTTCTGCTGCTACTCGACCGGTGCGGATGCAGTCCGAAATCCCAATCCCCGAATAGGCGTTGCCTGCGAGGAACAGTCCAGGCAGCGTTTCGAGATGTTGCTGGATCGTCTCAAGCTTTTTGTAGTGTCCAACCTCGTACTGTGGCATCGCCTCCGGCCACCGCGAGACCCGCACTAGAATGGGTTCGGCGCTCAGCCCGAGGATATTGTGAAGCTCGCCTCGCACGATCCTCACGAGTTCCCCGTCGTCGAGCTTGATAGCTTCGGGATCGCGCGCTCCGCCCAAGAAGCAGCGTAACAGAGCCAAGCCCGGCGGCACGCGATCATCAAACTTGCGATGCACGAAGGTGCAGGCCAAGATCCGCCGCTTCTCGGCCTGCGGTACCAGGAACCCGAAAGAGTCCGGAAGCTTGGCGCGGACCTCAGGACCGTAGGCGAGCGCCACGGTGATCGCGTCAGTGGAAGGGATGCTCAGCAACTGGGCGCCCAGAGCTGGGTCCAGTGGGTCGAGCAAGAGGCCGGATGCTCGCGGCGGTAGCGCCAGGATCACCGCGTCGGCCTGGTAGGATGATCCTCCTTCGCAGCGAACCGCGTAGCGGCGAGCGTCGATGCCTGGTCGCTCCAAAGCTATAACCAGTTGGTTCAGGTGAACTCCGCCTGGATCGATCTCCTGAGTCAGCCGCTTAACCAAGTATTCCAGGCCTCCCTTGAGGCTCATGAACATCGGCGGCATTGTACCCGAACGGCCTACCGCCTCCCGGCGACGGGCGCGTCGCGCCTGGAGAACGGCGCGCGTCAAGCTGCCCTGCTTCATTTCCATTTCGCGGAAGCGTGGCAGCACCGAACGGACGCTCAAACGCGCCGAATCACCCCCGTAGACGCCAGCGAGCAGGGGATCTGCGATATTCTCGACCATGGCGCGGCCATAATGGCGGGTGACGAAATCAGCCACAGATTCATCGGGCCTGATGCCGGGATTGCCCGACGGTCGGGTCCAGCATTCGGCCAGCGCCTTCAGTTTGCTGCCGACCGGCAGAAGCGGGGTCACGGCCACCGGCCAAAGCTTGGTGGGCACGAGCAACATCAACCCGTCGGGCAGAGTGATAAGGCGATTGTGGTGGAGGATGAAGGTTCGGCGGCCTGCGTCATTCGATCCCACCAGCGAGTCACCCAGACCAAGTTCACGGGCGAGCGCCGCCGCCTCAGGCTTTTCGGTTAGGAAGGAATCGGGGCCGCCTTCGATCACAAAGCCGTCCGCCTGCTCGGTCTTGATGCATCCACCTAAGCGCGGCCCCGCCTCAATGAGCAAGGTCTCTATGGATGCGCCCGCTCGCCGCGCCTTCGTCAGCACGTAAGCGGCAGCAAGCCCGGTGATGCCACCACCCAGAACGGCTACAGTTCGCTGGTTTGTCGGTGATTCGATCGAACCCACAGTCGCCTATCGCCTCTTTCTACCTTCTCCGGAACTGAGTCACTCTCCGGACGGTCCTGTTGTGATTCTAAACGAAGAATCTCACCCTGCGCAGTTGAGCAAGATAACGACAGCAGGAAGTCTCTGGGCAGCTTACCGGCAGATGGAAGACCAGAGCGCCGCCAGTAGCCAGGACGCACCCGACTGGACCGATGCTGAGCCGCAAGAACGGAGAAGGGGAGAATACTGCCTCGCCTCAAGGCCAGGGCCGCCAGACAAGTAGCGGGATCGGGGGTGGTGAGTAATGCCCGTAGGTTAGCCGTTGCTCGGCGGGACGGGCAGCTCCAGCCTGAACCCTTTACCGGCGATGTCGGTGATGATGATGGTGATGGGGAAGACGCAGGTCCAGCCTTCCCACCAGCGTGGCAGCAAACCTTGCGGAGTGATATCGTGAGAAGAGACCGACGCCTCCTGGCCGGACGCGTTCACAATACGGAAAGTGAGTGGCGGCTGCAGCGGACGGTCGTAAAGCTGCATACAAGCCTTCATCATGAGATCATCAAGGTCAGACCATTTTTCGCTGGGTTCTCCTGGCTCTTTGTCCATAGCAGGATTGTAAGGGTTGGGCACAGCGGCCGTAAGTCGCTGGGTAACTATTAACCTCACGGTGATGAAGGGATGACAGGGAAAAACGCCTCAAAAGCGGTCCGAACAAGAGCGGGTAGATCCTGTCTGGCGCCCTTCCCGCTCCGGCCATAGGCAAGTTCGTGGCCGGCGCCTTCCACCGGAATCAGGCGGGCGCGGCGATGAGCGCAAGCGCCTGTTCCATTTCTTCGAGCGATCCAAAGGGGTCATGCGAGCCGTGCACGAAGAGGGCCGGAGTACGCAAGGCGGCAAAGTGCGCGGTCCGCAGTTGGTCGGCCCGTCTGGGAGGATGTAGCGGATACGAGAGCAGCAATAGACCAGCCGCAAGACCCGGATGCTCGGAGGCCACGATGCTCGATTGCCTGCCACCATAGGAATGCCCACCCAGAAAGATCCGGCCGTTGCCAGATTGTATCCCGCGGGCCTCCTCTATGGCATGGCGAAGGCCCTCGCGATCTCGCGCCGCGCTGCCACCGACGGGAGGACCTTTGGGACGCGCCTGGCGAAAGGGCAGATCCAGACGCAGGACCGCAAATCCGGCTTCAGCGAAGGCACTGGTTACCTGGATCAGCAACGGGGCATTCGCATTTGAGCCGGCGCCATGGCTGAGAATTAGCACGTCACCGGAGGGCCGGTCGGGGACGTGCAGGAATCCACGAACGTCCGGTTCACGGGAAAAGGGTTGTGGCTCATTCATTACCCGAATATGATGCCACGACCGAGTTCGAAGTTCGAAGGCAAGTCTAGATGAGCGCCTTCCTGTAGCGCCGGTGTCCTCAGCGGCGGTTTCGGCGTTGAGGATGCTGCCGATGCAGAATTGAGCATCACGATGATTCGTAACGCTCTATAGAGGCGAAAGGTAGAGTCGGGGTTCATGGACGCCATTGCTATTGAACGCATCACGAAGCGCTACAACTCGGTGACGGCTGTCGACGATCTGAGCTTGCGCGTCAATCAGGCGGCGATCTTCGGATTGCTCGGACCCAACGGCGCGGGCAAAACGACGACGCTGCGTATGATCATGCGGATCCTGATTCCTGACGAAGGGTCGATCCAAGTGTTGGGAAAGCCTGTCAGCGATCACACCCAGGACCTGATCGGTTACCTGCCGGAGGAGCGCGGCCTCTATCCGCGCATGAAGGTGCGCCAACTCCTGGTATTCCTCGGGGCTCTAAAGGGCTTGACCGAGTCTGAAGCCGACCGGCGCGCGCGCCGATGGCTCGAGCGATTCGATCTCGCGGACTGGACGGAGAAGAAGCTGATCGATCTTTCCAAGGGCATGCAGCAGAAAGTGCAGTTCATCGGAGCAGTCATGCACTCGCCGCCCTTACTCATTCTCGATGAGCCCTTCACAGGTCTCGATCCGGTGAACGCCACGCTGGTGAAGGACATCATGATCGAGCTGCGCGGCGGCGGCTCCACCATCGTTCTCTCCACCCACCGCATGGAGCAGGTGGAAATGATGTGCGACTCCATCTGCCTAGTGAACAAAGGACGGAATGTGCTGGTGGGTGAACTTCGCGCCATCAAGAAGTCGTACGGCAAAAATACCCTCCGCTTGGAATTTGAGGGCGATGGCGAGTTCCTGAAGCACCCAGCCATCGAGAAAGTAAACCATTTCGGCGCTGGCGTAGAAGCAAAGCTCCGGCCGGGCTCAGATCCGCAGGAGGTGCTGAAAGCAGCGGTGGCATCGGGTGTCCGCATCTCGTGCTTCCAACTGCTTGAGCCCTCTTTGAACGACATCTTCATTGAAAAGGTGTCTCATGCGTAAGGTCTGGATCATCACCAAGCGCGAGTACATAACGCGGGTCAAATCAAAAGGCTTTCTCATTGGGACCGTCGTCGTCCCGCTTTTCAGCATCGGAGTATTCGTCTTCTCGATTTTCATCGCTACCCGGCAGATTGATCACACCTTGAAGATCGCCATCGTGGACGAAGCGGGTGGCATGGCGGCTCCGGTCGCCAAGGGTCTCGATCGCAAACTCCCCAGCGGCGATCCGATGTTTCAGGTGATGCCCGCGCTTGCCGTAGGAACCTCAGGCCCAGATTCGCGCCGGCAGCTACTGGCCGAGATCAACCATGGCGAGCTTGACGGATTTCTGTTGATCCCTAAGAATGTCAGCTCGGCCAGCTCGGCTGAGTTTCACGCGAAAAACACCAGTGACTTCATGATCAGTGGGCCTATTGTCCGTGCTCTCGATAATGCTTTGATTGCGCGCCGGCTGAGCGAGCGCGGCGTTCAGGTGGACAATGTTGCCGCCGTGGTTCGCAGGGTGGACCTCAAGATGGTGAAAGTGAGCAAACACGGGGAAAGCGAGGACAAAGGCCAGACTTTGGTCACCGGTATTGTAGTAGCCATGCTCCTTTATATGACGCTGATCATGTACGGTGTCATCACCATGCGGTCGGTGCTGGAAGAGAAGACTACCCGCATTATTGAAGTCCTGATTTCAGCCGTACGACCGTCCCAGTTGCTGACCGGAAAAATCGTTGGTGTTGCGGCCGTGGCTTGTACCCAATATCTCATCTGGACCATTGCCGCGGCAATCATCGGGCTGTATGGCGCCGGCATAGCCGCAACTTTTGGGCCTGGCACTTCAGACCTGGGGTTCCACGTGCCCGGCACCTTGCTGGTCTACGTGGTGATCTATTTCCTGCTAGGATATCTGCTCTACGCCTCGTTGTACGCTTCCATCGGCGCGGCCTGTTCGAACGAGCAGGACGCGCAACAATTGCAGTGGCCGGCCACGCTCCCCATTCTCTTCAGCTTTCTCATGTTCCACTTTGTGCTGCGTGAGCCCTCCTCCAATCTCTCGGTGGTGCTATCTGAGATTCCTTTTTTTGCGCCCATTCTCATGCTGTTGCGCATCTCCACCCAAATGCCACCCTTCTGGCAAATAGCCCTTTCGATGGTGCTGCTTGCCCTCACCACAGCGGGTGTAACTTACTTCGCCGCGCGGATCTATCGCGTCGGCATCCTGATGTATGGGAAGCGGCCATCCCTGATGGAGATCTTCCGCTGGCTGAAGTATACGTAAGTCTGGCGGGACGACTGATCAAATTGGGAGTGTCCTGGACCTATGGTTCTCGTTCCGATCAGCATCCCTTGTCCTCATTGCGGATCACCTGATGTGGTCTACTCCTGCAAACCGGATTGCTGCTTCAATCATGTCTGCAGCAAGTGCTACACCACGTTCCAGACCGCAACCGAGAGGACTGGAGAGCTTCAGGGTGAGATTGAAGCGATTCCGCCCGATCCTGATCCTTCCGGGCCCACGGCTGCCTGTGCCCGCTGCGGTGAGATTACTTTATTTGCGATTGCCGAGGATGGGGAGCGATCCGGCAGACTTCTTTGCGTCTCCTGCAAGGCCCTGTTGACGCTGCAGATCGCGGAGGTAGAAATCGGCTAACCAACTGATAGGAATTCCCGCAGCATCCCGCTAAAATCCCGCAATTTCTCCGCCGCTTTTCCGCAGCTGATTATCCTGATTTGAAGGTGGTAAGATACCGAGGATCGCCGGTGAAACCGAAGAGGGAACTATTTATGCGGGCCCGATGGTCACCAGCTTCTGTGGACCAGCCGGATCCGGCCCGCCGCCGGCGACCGGCCCGGCCCAAGCCGGCGTTTGCTGCTCGCTCTGCATCAGGTGCTGCAGGGTGGTCTTGCTGAGCACCTGATCGACTACCAGTTGGACGTTGCGCCAGAGGGAACGTATAGAGCAATCAACCGTGTTTGTGCACATGCTCTCACTGCCCGCGTGATCGTTGCAAAACTCCGCCTCGAAGAGGCGTCCGCCGAGCACGGCTAAGGCTTCGCCGACCACCACGCGATCGGGACGCCTTGACAACGTGTAGCCGCCTACCTGGCCGCGAACGCTCGAGACAAATCCGCCGCGCCGGAGGATACGCATCAACTTCGCCACATAGGGGATGCTGATGCCTTCTGCGTAGCTGATCTCGGAGATGGTCAGAATGTGTCCCTCAGGCTCGCGCGCAAGCCGCAATAAACAACGCAAACCATATTCTTCCTGCGAAGTCAGTTTCATAACTCATCTCTTGAGAACCGGCACGTCGGTTGAAATTCCTCCGACAATGTCGTCCTGCGCAGAGCGAAGGATCTGCTCTTTTTTGCTGTCGACAAGAAACAACAAGTGCTTCACCGCGCTCCGCATGCGAGAAGCCGTTTCTTCAACCTGCCGGCTCAAAAGAATCCCAGCTGCAGCCTGGCCGCTTCGCTCATCTTGCTGGGTTCCCACATCGGCTCCCAGACGATCTCCAGTTTCACGTCGGTGACCTCCGGCATCGCCCGGACCTTCTCGCGGATCTCATCGGGCAAAGAGACAGCAGCGGGACAATTGGGTGTGGTCAGCGTCATCTTCAGGTAGACCTCTGCTGTCGGCTCCACCTTCACCTCGTACACCAAACCGAGCTCGTAGATATCCACCGGGATCTCGGGATCGTAGCAGGTATGGAGCACTTCAATGACTTTGTCATGCAGGGCAATCTGCTCCATCCCGTCCAGCTTGGCGGGCAAACTCTGAGGAGCTGCCCCATTAGGCCCCGACCCATTGGAGTTAGGCTTCTCCTCCAGCGCCGCTTTAGAGGTCGACGCTGCCGTTTTGATTGGCGTCTTGAATCGATAGTAGTCGTCCATCGTTCTCCTCTTTGCCCGATTAGAGTGCGGATCGTTATCGTGCCGCTGTATCTTCCCCGTCTTCACCCTCGGTCGAGACCACTTGGCCGGCGCCTTCGAGCGCGCTTTTCATCGTATGCCAGGCGAGAATCGCGCATTTCACGCGCGCCGGGAACTCGCTCACGCCGGCGAACACTGCCAGCTTTCCCAGGGGCAGTTCTGAGGTGGCCTGTTTGCCGGTCACGAGGTCGTGGAATCGTTCGAACAGCGACTCAGCTTCGGTTCGAGTCTTCCCCTTCAACGTGTCCGTGAGAATAGAAGCGGAAGCGGTGGAAATGGCGCAACCCGATCCTTGGAAACTCGCGTCCACAATGCGATCGCCGTCGAGCTTAAAGAAGAGCGCCACTTTGTCACCACACAGCGGATTGTAACCGTCAGCGTGCACGGACGGCGATTCCATGCGGCGGAAGTTGTGCGGCCGCTTGCTGTGGTCGAGAATCATCTCCTGGTAAAGCCCAGTCAAATCCGGCATGTGATCTCTTCTCTTAGGCAAACGATTTGCCGCAACCGCAGGTGTGCTGCGCGTTTGGGTTCTTAAAGACAAAACCTCTTTCCATGAGCGTTTCCTGGTAGTCCAGGGTCAGGTCTTTCAGAATTTCATAGCTCTTGGGATCGACCAGAACCTTCACGCCATCGTACTCAAGCACGTTGTCCGTCGGGCGCGGCTCCTGCTCCAGCTTGAATTTGTAAGACATGCCTGAGCAGCCGCCACCTACCACACCGAGACGCAGAGCGCCGGCGCGGTTCTTCTCGATTGTCTCGCGAATTTTGGTTACCGCTAGCGGAGTAACGTTGATCATCGCTTCTTCGTGTTGTGCCGGGCTACGAAGCCCCGCATCCATACCTTCCTAGAAATCACTGCCCCTGAAGGGAGTTCTCGTAAGTTATCCAAAGATCTCCTTCACTTTGCCTACTGCCGAAGCCAACGCATCGATTTCATCCCTCGTATTATAGAATGCCAGCGAGGCGCGCGCGGTTGCCGGCAGCCCGAAGCGATCCATCAGCGGCTGAGCGCAATGATGACCGGTGCGCACCGCCACGCCTTCCTGGTCAAGCACCGTCCCCACATCGTGCGGGTGCACACCTTCGAGCACAAAAGAGAGCACGCTGGCCTTGTTCTCCGCGGTTCCGATGATCCGCAGACCGGGAATGGCGGAGAGCGCTGCCGTCCCGTATTCGAGCAATTCGTGCTCGTATCGGCCGATGTTATCGAGCCCCACCTGCTTGATGTAGTCAATGGCCGCACCCAGCCCCATCGTGGCCGCGATGTTTGGAGTTCCCGCTTCGAACTTGTAAGGGATCGCGTTGTAGCGGGTGCGCTCAAAAGTGACGGAGCTGATCATGTCTCCGCCACCCTGATAGGGCGGCATTGACTCGAGCAGTTTGGCCTTACCATAAAGCGCTCCAATGCCGGTGGGTCCGAAGATCTTGTGGCCGGAAAAGGTGTAGAAGTCGCAGTCGAGCGCCTGGACGTCCACCTTCATGTGCGGCGCTGCTTGCGCGCCATCAATGAGCACGGGTACACCGGAGCGATGTGCCATTTCCACGATTTCACGCACGGGATTGATCGTGCCCAATACGTTTGAGACGTGCAGCAGGGAAACGAGCTTCGTTCGTGGGCCGAGCAGCTTTTCGAACTCCTCCAGGACAACTTCCCCGCGGTCGTTGATCGGCGCCACTCGCAGCACGATGCCGCGCTCCTCGCGCAGGATCTGCCAGGGCACGATGTTCGAGTGGTGCTCCATGGCGGTGATCAGGACTTCGTCGCCGGCCTGCAGCTCCTTGCGTCCAAAGGTGTAGGCCACCAGGTTGATGGCTTCGGTGGTGCCGCGCACAAATACGATCTCGCGCGCCTCGCGGGCGTTCAGCAGGTGTTGCACTTTGACCCGGACATCCTCGTAGGCCTTGGTGGCGCGCTGGCTCAGTTCATGCACGCCGCGATGGATGTTCGAGCAGTCGTGCAGATAGAAATTCTCCTCGGCTTTGATGACGCTCCAGGGCTTCTGGCTGGTGGCGGCGTTATCGAGATACACCAGAGGCTTCCCATGTATCTTCTGATCCAGGCAAGGGAAGTCGTCGCGGATTTTCTGCACGTCGAAAGTCATGGTGGCTAGCTCGGTGGTTTGCGGCCCCATAGCAATCGGAACTTCACGCGTAGTTGTTGCCATAAGCTTGCTCCCTTGCTCAAGAACCCTGCTGCGTATCACAGCCGTTCATGCCTCACCGCTGCCCTTGTGCCCGTTCGCTTCAAGGCCGCGGATAAATCGATCCATGCGCTCGAAAAGCGCGGTCATTGCAGCCTGCATCGAGCCGAGTTGGTCCTTGTGGAGCCTGGCAGCTTCGACAAGCGCTTCGATCCGCCCTTCGTGGCTCTCGGCGATCACGCGGAGAGCGTCAATCTTCCCCTCATGGCTCTCGGCGATGACGCGGAGAGCGTCGATCTTCTCCGCAATCTCAGCCGTACGGCGATCCAGACGGTCCAGCAACTGGCCCTGCACCAGCAGGTTGTCTTTCACCAACGTCATAGCGTGATCCATCTCTTCGTAGGTCACGAGGCTCCTCCGCGTAAGCCTATGCCCCTTCTACCAAGGTGCTCGCCCGCGGTGATTCTGCCCGGTTCGCCTCCTCGCCCCCGAGCGCCGTCCCACGCTGCTCGGCGAGGCGGTCCAGCAAAATCTGGTACAGACACTTACGCAAGGGCTCGAAGCGGATCTTCTCGATGACGTCGTTGGCAAAGGCTTGCACTAGCAAGTTGCGTGCATCCTCCAGCCCGATACCGCGCGAGCGAAGATAGAACAGCGACTCCTCGTCGATCTGGCCGATGGTGGCGCCATGCGTACACTTCACGTCGTCCGCGTAAATCTCGAGCTGGGGTTTGGTGTTGATCACCGCCTCGTTCGAAAGCAGCAGGTTCTTGTTGCTTTGCTTCGAATCAGTCTTCTGCGCGTCCTGGCGCACGATGATCTTGCCATTGAACACGCCCGTGGAGCGCCCATCGAGCACGCCTTTATAGATCTCGCGGCTGCTGCAATGGGGCTTCGCGTGATCGATAGTGGTGTGATTGTCCACGTGCTCGGCGCCCGAGATCACGTAGAGACCGTACAGGTGCGACTCGGCCCCTTCGCCGTCGAGCACCGTGCGGATCTCGTCACGCACCAGGGCGCCGCCAAATTGCAAGGCGAAGGTACTGACGCTGGAGGAGCGATCCTGATTCGAAGTGATGGCCGAGATGTGGAAGGCGCGATCGCTTTCCGCCTCTACCTTCACGTATTCCGCGATGCCATTTTCCTCCGCCACGACTTCGGTGACGGCGTTGGTGAGATAAGTGTCCGCACCGAGCGAGAAGTGGGCCTCCACAAAACTTACCTGGGCCGAGTGGCCCACCAGGATCAGGTTACGGGGATGAGTAACCGCAGGCTCGGGCCCGCTGTCTTCGGTAGTGATGAACAGCAGGTAAATGGGCTTCTCCACCACGGTGTTCGGAGCCACCTCGACCAGTGCGCCGTCCTCAAAGAAAGCCGTGTTCAAAGCCACAAAGGCACGATCCTCGAAACTCGCATAGCGCGCCAGGTGTGCTTCGAGCGGTCCCACGTTCTCTGCTTCGGCTTCGATCTTCGCCGCCAGACTCGATGCCTTAAAACCGGCTGGAAGATTCGTGGACGCGAACTCCTCGACGTAACGCCCGTTTACAAACACAAGCCGCGCCGATCCGCTTTCCTGAGCGAGTTTCGCGAGCGGCCACTGGTCGAGCGCGTCGGAGATCCGCTTTGCCGCGGTTGGACGACCGGCAGCGAGCGAGAATACTTGCCGCGCTATGGGTGCGACGCTGGTGTACTTCCATTCCTCGTGCTTGCCGGTCGGAAAGCCCAGATCGGCGAATCGCCGGATGGCCCGCGAGCGGATCTCGCTGAGCCATGCCGGCTCCCTTCCTGCCCGCTGCCGTTCGATCTCCGGGAAAAGGGAAAGATAATGGCCCTCGCTCTTGCTGGCGGCGCTGCGACTTGTACTCTGGTTGGTAGCGATCATCAACTCTAAAATCCTCTTGTAGGTTCGACCTTTGAATTCGATTCGAAGCACCGGGCGTCAGCCTGGCGCGAGCCCTCAGAACATCAGGCGCCTTGCGTGGCAACCTCAGATTCTTCGAGCCACCCGTAGCCTTTGGCTTCGAGCTCCAGGGCCAATTCCTTGCCGCCGGATTTGACGATTCGTCCGTTCGACAGCACGTGGACGTAATCCGGCACGATGTAGTTGAGCAAGCGCTGATAGTGGGTGACCACAATCGTCGAACGTTCTGGACTGCGCAGCGCATTCACGCCGTTGGCGACGATCCTCAGCGCGTCGATATCCAGACCCGAGTCGGTTTCATCCAGGATGGCCAGTCGAGGCTCGAGCACTGCCATCTGGAAGATCTCGTTGCGCTTCTTCTCTCCACCGGAGAAGCCCTCGTTCACAGGACGATTCATTAAGGTCTCGTCCATCTCCAGTAGCTTCATCTTCTCCCGCACCATAACCAGGAAGTCCATGGCATCGATTTCATCGAGGCTGTTCGCCTTGCGGATGGTATTTAGTGCTGTGC
The DNA here is from genome assembly GCA_963803295.1 of uncultured Acidobacteriota bacterium. Taxonomy (GTDB): domain Bacteria; phylum Acidobacteriota; class Terriglobia; order UBA7540; family UBA7540; genus CAWDMC01. The sequence goes on from CAWDMC010000004.1 coordinate 39,134, forward strand.
GCAGGAAGTACAAATTGCTGACTCCGGGAATCTCGACCGGATACTGGAAGGCGAGAAAGACGCCCTCGCGAGCGCGCTCTTCTGGAGGCATGTCAAGCAGGTCTTTGCCCTCCAGAGTAACCGTGCCTTCCGTGACCTGATAAACGTCGCGTCCCGCGAGCACGCCCGCCAGCGTGGTCTTGCCCGAGCCGTTCGGGCCCATGATGGCGTGGACCTCGCCCTTGCCGATCTCGAGATTGATGCCGTGCAGGATCTCGTTGCCATCGACGTTCGCGTGCAGATTTTTGATCTCAAGAAACATTCATTGGTCTCCGTTTGTGCAGTCGAAACTGGAAATTGCCAAGTTCGCTCAGTTCTCCGCGCCGCCGTTGCGGCCCGTAGCGTTCTTGCGGACCTCATCGATGAAGCGGTCGATCTTGTCGGCCAGCTTGTCCACTTTCGCGTCGGTCCGGGTTTGTGCCTCCGTGAGGCGCTGCTGGCTTTCCGTGAGGCGTTGCTGGCTTTCCGTGAGCAGCCTATGCCCCTCGAAGAGCCATCCTTGGCGTTCGACAACGTCCCCAAGCCTGGCAGCCAGCTTGTCGATCATGCCGTAAGTCACCACGTGCGCGTCCTCGTGGTGCATTACGATTTCGTACAACTTGTCGATTCTCTCGCCCTGCACTCGTTGGGCTTGTTCGAGCGAATGCATATTCGCCACAAACTCCGCCTGCTGATTGATGATGTACTGAATGGTGCCTTCGATATCCATGCAAAGCCTGCTCTACTCGAAGAGACTCGAAACCTTCAGTGAGAAGCCCGGTAGAAGCTCCGGTTCTTCGAGCAGATCGTCGCCGCGACGGCAGGTCACGCCCGCGAGCCCGTGGATGTAAAGCTCGCGCTTCTCGGGATAGACGATCCACACCCGCTTGCACCCGGCTGCGAAATAATCGCTTATGCGCTCGTCGACTTCGCGCGAAGTGTTCCTGGGCGAGACCACTTCCACCGCCAGATCGGGCGCACCCTCGGGCAGGGCGTCAAGCGCCAACGGCGGCCCGGGGCGCACAAAGCTCACGTCCGGCCTGCGGACGGTGTCGCCGAATAGATGGAAATGCTGCATCCCAATCGCCGTGCCGCTTTGTTGGGCGTCAACATGTTCGAGCAAGGTCGTGAGCACGTTGTCCCGCACTAGATTGTGTAAGAGCACCTCAGGGGCAAGTTCGACTAACTTCCCTTCCACCAGTTCATAACGCACGTCGCGCTCGCCCACTGTTTCCGGCAAACGGAGAAAATCATCAACGGTCGAAAGCACCTCGGTTGCCATATTCGAAACTCGAGAATCGAACTTGGAAAATCGTCGGCCTCTTACGCCACAGGCCTTATCGCACGGACTTGCTCAAATGAGAAGCTACTTACATCCGTCCGCTTTCGTGCGTGCTCAACGGCCATGTTGACCAGATTCCCTTGGGCGTCGAACTCGGCCAGCGTGTTCTCGTCCAAGTCCATAGTTTCATCGACTGCAGCATCGTTGAAGACCAGATAAAGCGTGTCGGTGTCTTCGAAGTATTGAATCTTCATCTCGTACCCTTTCGAGATGACCGGTCAACGAAGGCGGCGAACCTATCGCTCCACAAAGTCTCGGCCTGCTTCCGAAAGTCCCCGTGTTTGATGGTTCCAATTCATAATTCAGCACTCACAACTCGGAACTCCGATCCTAACCGACGCTTCCTTCCAAACTCACTCCCAGCAGCTTCTGCGCCTCGACCGCGAACTCCATCGGCAGTTCCTTAAACACCTGCTTGCAGAATCCATTCACGATCATTCCGATCGCGTCCTCCGTCGAGAGACCGCGTTGGCGGCAATAGAAGATCTGGTCTTCGCCGATCTTGGAGGTCGACGCCTCGTGTTCGACCTTCGCCGTCGAGTTCTTTACTTCGAGGTAGGGGAAGGTGTGGGCGCCGCACTTGTCGCCGAGCAGCAGGGAGTCGCACTGGGAATAGTTGCGAGCGTTCTCGGCGCCCTTCAGGATCCGTACCGCGCCGCGATAGCTGTTTTGTCCCTTACCGGCCGAGATGCCCTTCGAGACAATCGTGCTTCGGGTGTTCTTGCCGAGGTGGATCATCTTGGTACCGGTGTCGGCCTGCTGGTAATTGTTCACGACGGCCACCGAATAGAACTCGCCCACCGAGTTATCGCCTTGCAGGATGCAGCTTGGATACTTCCAGGTGATCGCCGATCCGGTCTCGACCTGTGTCCAGGAGATTTTGGAGCCCACGCCCAGGCACTTGCCGCGTTTGGTCACGAAGTTATAGATCCCGCCCTTGCCCTCCTTATCGCCGGGATACCAGTTCTGCACGGTGGAGTACTTGATGGTACCGTGGTCGTGCGCAATCAACTCGACCACCGCCGCGTGCAGCTGGTTCGTATCCCGCATGGGCGCCGTGCAGCCTTCCAGGTAGCTCACAGTGGCGTTGTCGTCAGCGATAATCAGGGTGCGCTCGAATTGTCCGGTGTTCTTGGCGTTGATGCGAAAGTAGGTGGAGAGCTCCATGGGACAGCGGACGCCCTTGGGCACGTAACAGAACGATCCATCGCTAAAGACGGCTGAGTTCAGGGTAGCGAAGAAATTATCGGTGTAAGGAACAACCGAGCCCAGGTATTTGCGAACCAGGTCCGGGTGGTTCTGCACCGCTTCGGAGAACGAGCAGAAGATGATGCCCTTTTCGGCCAGCTTCTCTTTGAAAGTGGTGGCCACCGAGACGCTGTCGAACACCGCATCCACCGCCACTCCGGCGAGCAACTCCCGCTCATACAAGGGGATGCCAAGCTTCTCGTACGTCCGCAAAATCTCCGGATCGACCTCATCGAGGCTCTTCGGCTGCGCATTCTTCGATTTGGGGGCCGCGTAATAGTAAATCGACTGATAGTCGATGGGTGGATAATGCACATTCGCCCATGTCGGTTCCTTCATGGTGAACCAGTGCTGCAGGGCCTTCAGCCGCCATTCAAGCAGCCACTCCGGCTCATTCTTCTTGGCCGAGATCAGCCGCACGGTATCTTCCGTAAGCCCCACCGGAACCGTATCCGCCTCAACATCGGTATAAAAGCCGTATTTGTATTCCTGGGTGGCTAGGGCTTCGACGCTATTGACCGGGGTCGGCATTACGCTCCTCCGAATTTGACTGGGGAATCAACCGGGACGGCACCAGAGGCGCCCCTGGTTCAGACAAAACAGCTTAGCGCAATCTGTACTATATAGTCAAGATTGTTGATTCCGGGGTAGTGGGTCAGCTTGATGATGTAGAGGCTTGATGATGTAGAGGCGGCTTTACGCCGCAAGTTGGCGAGGTAAACTCGCCTGCTACAAATCAAACTGACCCGCTACCAAACAGCGCAAATAGCGTAGAAATCTAGATCTTGCGGTCGGCCCATGTTAATCTATACAGTTCAGTTCAAGATTGGGTTAGGTCGGCCGATCGCGCCTGAAACGAAAGGGGTGGCGCTCAACATCATGCTGCAATCGCTGGTGATTACCCTGCGCGAGGGCTTGGAAGCAGCCCTCATTGTGGGGATTGTTTCGGGCTATCTCAAAAAGACCGGTCGAGGGTCCTGGAATCGCGTCCTTTACTGGGCGCTCGCCTCCGCCATTACCTCCAGCTTGGTTTTCGGCTTCTTCCTCCAGCGACTCCACATTACCGAATTAGGCGACGCCTACGAAGGCGGCCTCATGCTGGTGGGGGCGGTCTTCGTAGCCTCGATGGTCTGGTGGATGTGGGTTGCCGGCAGGCGCATGAAGCAGGAAATCGAGTCCAAGCTCTCGACCCTCGCCAGGGGAGCCCCGCGTGCTGCCGCCGTGGGCCTATTCTCGTTCGTGTTCCTGATGGTATTCCGCGAAGGTATCGAAACCGTTCTTTTTCTGGCGGCGGTGTCATTGCGCAATTCAAGTGAACTCCTCAACTTTATGGGCGGCCTGGTGGGACTCGGGCTCGCCATCGGCCTCGGTTTCGCTTTCTTCAAGGGCAGCCTGAAAGTGAACCTGCGCAAGTTCTTCTCGGTGACGACCTTGGTCTTGCTGGTGGTGGCGCTGCAGTTGCTCGTCACGGGCGTGCACGAGCTTTCGGAGGCGCGGGTTCTGCCCTCGAGCGCGCGAGAGATGGCGTTGGTTGGGCCGATTGTCAACAATGACGCCTTTTTTTTCGTGGTGATTGTGGCCCTCTGTCTTTTCCTGGTCGTGGCCCAGAAGATCCAGTCGGGCGGCCCCTCCGTTGACGCCTTGGGCGAAGTCCGGAACGGGCTTTCCGGACCTGAGCGCCGCAAGGCTTTGGCCGAGCACCGGCGGGATCGATTCTGGAAAATGACCGCAGCCACGGTGGGTTTGGCGATCATCATCTTCATTAGCGCCGACTTTGTGGATTCGCGTGCCGCCCAGGCAGTTTCACCCCCTGAGTTGCTGACGGTGGTGAATAACCGGGTAACGGTTCCTGTCGCTGAGCTGTCGGATCATAAGCTGCATCGCTTTGCCGCCACCGTGAATGGTATCAACGTGAATGGAATCGAGGTCCGCTTCATCGCCTTCCTCGATAACAGCAACACCGTTCGCGCCGGGCTCGACGCTTGTTCCATCTGCGGCACTCAAGGGTACTATCAGGATGGCGCTAACGTAATCTGCCGGAACTGCGGCGCTGCCATCAATGGCGCTTCCATCGGCATTCCTGGCGGCTGCAATCCTATTCATATTGACTACCGTGTCGAGAACGGGGCGGTGATTCTGGGAGCGGATGCGCTCGCTGCCGGGGTGAGAGTGTTTGGGCGGTGAGGAAGGAGACTTGTTTGTTCTGACTCCTGGCTCCTGACTCCTGGCTTCTTCTTACGATGCTTTTCGACCTGATTGCCAAATCGATTCTGCGGCGACGCCACCGCAAGCTACTGGCCCTCGCGGCCGTGGCCCTCGGGATTACGGTCACCACGGCGGTAGCCACGATCGCGCTCGATGTGGGCGACAAGGTCACCCGCGAACTGCGCGCGTTCGGCGCGAATATCTCTGTGGTCCCAGCAGCTGACAACCTGCCAGTAGTGATCGGGGGAGTGGACTACCGGCCAGCCGGGGCGGGGGCCTTCCTTGACGAGGCCGAGCTTCCCAAACTCAAGCGGATTTTCTGGGGCAACAACATTCTTGCCTTCGCGCCCTTTCTCGATGCCACCGCCACCATCAAGGGACGCCGGGCCGCCATCACCGGCACGTGGTTCGACCACTCCGTTCCGTTGGACGGCTCCTCAGCCTTCCGGACCGGCCTTGTGAACCTGCATCCGGCCTGGAGGGTTGAGGGTCAGTGGCCCAAGGACGACGCTGGCGAGTGCCTGGTTGGCCGGCGCTTAGCAGCGAGCTTAGGCCTGAAGCTAGGGGACGAAATTCAGGTGGCAAGTCCGCCCCCGCCCGGCCGCTCGGGGGACGGCCATATCTCAATCACTCGCCCCCTCGGATCGCCGTCAGGTGGCGAAGGGTCCGCAAGAACTTTGACGGTTCGCGGACTCCTCCAAACAGGCGGGCCTGCCGATGAGCGGATCTTCGCTCCGCTCCGGGCGGTGCAGGATCTGGTTGGGCTTGATAGTAAGGTCAGGCGCGTGGAACTGAGTGCGTTGACCAAACCAGACGACGATTTCGCGCGATCCGACCCCAGCAAAATGTCACCCGAGCAGCTGGAAAAATGGAGTTGCTCACCTTACGTGCGCTCGATTGCCTACCAGATCCAACAAGCGCTGCCCGACGCTGAGGCGCGCCCGGTGTACCAGGTGGCCGAAACCGAGGGCCGCATCCTCGACCGCATCGGAGTGCTCATGTGGATCCTGGTGGTCGCCGGGTTGGTCACCGCTGGCTTGGCAGTAGCCTCGATCATGCTGGCGAACGTGCTCGAGCGCCGTCCCGAGATCGGTGTGTTCAAGTCGCTCGGCGCTACCGACGCTCGCGTGGCGGCCGTGTTTCTGCTTGAGGCGGCGGTGGTCGGTGCCACGGGAGGGGCCATGGGCTATCTTGCGGGAAGCCTCCTGGGCAGGGTACTGGCGCAGTGGGCCTTTGGATCGCCCGCTGGCCTACACTGGGTCATCCTTCCGGCAGTGGAAGCGATCGCTCTCGCCGTGGCCTTGATCGGCAGCGCCATACCTTTGGCGGGGGCGCTGAAGGCATCTCCGGCTGCGGTGCTGCGCGAATAGTTACCAGGAGAGAGTGCATGATTCAGTCACCTCGCCTCACATCGGACCGCGAAACGGCGCGCCCGCTCAGTTCAACGCAGGGCTCGCTCTTCTGGCGGCTGTGGCTACGTGCGCTGACGGTGAAGCGGCCGCAGGCAGCGCTTGCCCTCGGGTCTCTTGCTGTGGGCGCGGCGATCGTCTCGTTGCTGGTGAACCTCTACAGCGGCGCCAACCGAAAGATGACCCAGGATTTTGCCGCTTACGGTGCCAACGTCGTAATTGCCCCTCCCGATGAGCCGGTCAGGGAATCGGCCGGCGCATCATCCTCTTCGGGCGGCGCAGGGAGTCTTATGGACGCGGACGTCCTGCCTCGCCTGAAGGCTCTCGGCGTACCGGGGATGGGTATAGTTCCGCGGCTCGATTTCGTGGCTCGAATCAAGAAGATCCGCTCCGCCAATTCCAGTTCATCGGAGGCTGTCAAGGCCGTGGCGGTGGGCACTGACTTCAGGGCTCTGAGCGAAATGTACAGCGGTTGGAGCATTCAAGGTTCAGAGCACAGCCTGAGAACTGACGTCTGCGCAGTGGGCACGCACGTGGCCGCACGTCTGCGTGCCGGAATGGGCGATAGCGTGAGTATCGAACCCCTGATCTCTGCGTCCGGGCAAACAGGCGAGGCGTTTACCATCGCGAATATCATTACCAGTGGCGCCACCGAGGACGATGAGGTCTTCCTGGCGCTGCCGGCGGCCGAGGCCCTGGCCGGATTCCCGGCTTCGGCAAGCGGCTCCGAAGCCACGCCGGCTATCTCCCAGGCTACCGGCCCGACTACCGGAAAGCTGAGTCTGATCGAGCTGAACGTGCCCGGCGATGGAACGCAGATCGAGCAGGTGGCACATAAGCTCTCTCGTGATCTCGCGCCGCTCGAGGTGAGCCCAGTCCGCCAGATTATCGAGTCGCAAGGCAAAGTGCTGGGAACAATTCGCGGACTCGTGCTATGGTTGACCGGCCTGATCCTGGCCATTATCGGCTTGTGCGTGATGGCGACGATGACCGCCATCGTCCTGGAGCGGCGCAAGGACGTGGCGGTAATGAAATCGTTAGGCGCCGGCGACCGTCTCGTGATGCGGCTGTTTCTGGCAGAGGGTGCCGCGCTGGGCTTGGTCGGCGGAACGGTCGGATTTCTGCTGGGCGCTATCCTAGCGGAATGGGTGGCGCGGAATCTGTTCGGGGTTGGGGTGCATCCCACCTGGAGGGCTCTGCCGCTAGTCTGCGCGGCAACCATGCTGCTTGCGCTGGCGGCCACATTCTTTCCGGTGCGCAGCGTCCGCTCGGTGCAGCCGGCAACGGTGTTGAAGGGGGCATAGGTTCTGGGAGTTTATGAGTTGTAAATATGAGTTGTAAGTTATGACTTCTGAATTATGAGTTGGCTTTCCAACCCGGTTCGGGACGCCAGTCGCGGGAACAACAGAGCAGCTTTGGTAAGCGCGAACTCGAACTCATAACTTATAATTCATAACTGAGAACTGTCGAGTCTGCTCGTGGCATTTATCGAAGTCCAATCGCTGACCAAGAAGTACGACAACCGCGTATACGCCCTGAACCACACTTCCTTCACGGTGGAAAAAGGGGAGTGGGTCGCGGTGATGGGGCCGTCGGGATCCGGCAAGAGCACTTTGCTCAATATCCTGGGTTGCCTCGACGAGCCCAGTAGCGGCCGGGTTTTGGTGGAAGGCGAGGATCTCACGAAGCTATCGCCCGCTGAGCGGGCCCGCTTCCGCGCGGAAAAGATCGCCTTTGTCTTCCAGCAGTATCACTTGGTGCCCTATCTGACTGCGGTTGAGAATGTGATGCTGGCCCAGTACTTTCACAGTCTGGCTGACGAGGCGGAGGCTATGGAGGCATTGCGCTGTGTCGGCCTGGGCGATCGCTTGCGCCACCTCCCCTCGCAGCTTTCGGGCGGTGAGCAGCAGCGTGTCTGCATCGCGCGGGCGCTGATCAATCAGCCGCAAATGATCCTGGCGGATGAGCCTACCGGCAACCTCGACGAGGTGAACGAGACCATCGTCATGAGTCTTATTGCCCAACTGCATCGCCAGGGGCGCACCATGATCGTTGTGACCCACGATCCTGAAGTGGGACGGATGGCGGAGCGCCGGATCGAGTTGCACCACGGACGGCTCACCGAAATCTCCGTTTCGCGGGCTAAGGAAGGTGAGCTGGTAAATCGTCTTCTGAAGACGGTGTGGAAGGCGCAGGAGGCTTCGGGCAAAGCTGAAATTTCCACTGAGACCCTGCCTGAGTTCTCAACCAGCCGCGCGACTTTCCTGCTGATGGCTCGCGACGGTTGGATTACGTTCGATGACGGCCACGTGGTCCTGACTGATCTCGGCCAGCGCTACAGCAGCTATCTCATGCGCCGCCATCGCCTCGCTGAGCGCCTCTTCTTCGAGACTTTCGGCCTTGCCTCAAACCTCCTGCACGAAAACGCCACCAAGATCGAGCCCGCACTCAGCCCCGAAGTTACCGACAAGATCTGCACGTTTCTGCACCATCCGCAAACTTGCCCGCATGGCGATCCCATTCCCCGCGGCGCCTGCTGTCTGGCAGACCGGAGACTTTCGCAATAAGACCGAACCAGCTGAGAGATTTCCGACCCGATTTGTTATTTCACTTCCCCCTAGCTACTTCTCGGTGCAAAAATGACCAGTTTGTGCCAGTGTTTTTGCGTTGGACATAGCGCGAATTTGGTCCGAACGCTTCATTTTGGACTTGACACGAGCTCCGCAAGGTGCTAATTATCATAATCGATTATGTCGATTACGAAGACTGTCAAAAGCCGAGACGACCTCCTCCGCCGCATCGCCCGCCTGTCCCGTCGCGCCCTCTTCGGCTCTCTCTCCGAGACCTATCGCACCTGCGGCCGGCCCGGCTGCCGCTGTCACCAGGGACACAAGCATGGCCCCCATCTTTATGTTAGTTTCCGGGGGCCGGAGGGCACCACCGGTTACTACGTGCCGCAGCCTCTGGCCGAGGGCATGCGCCAGGGGGTGGCGGCCTGGCAGGAATTGCAGGAGGCTCTGCGCCAACTGGCGGAACTGAACCGGCAGCGTTTATGGGCGCGGAAGGCGACTCGGGCTTCGCGGAGGAAGCATGGTCCGTCGTCAACACTTCCAGCGCAGCATTTTTGAAATGATCCTGCCCGATGGAGACCAATTGTGGTGGGATCCCGAACTGCGGCGCATCGATAAGGTGCTGGAGGATGAAGCGTTGCTCGATCAGGTGCAAGAAGCCTTGGGCCGACGCTGGCCCAAGAGCCGGCGGCGGGGCCGGCCGGGAACCCCAGCGGCCGTGGTCTTGCGCCTGTTGGTGTTGAAGCACCTTTACGATTGGAGCTTTGCCGAGTGCACCCGCGAGGTAAGGGGCAGCTTGATTTATCGGGCCTTCTGCCGGATCGATTGCGCGGCGGTGCCCGATGACAAGACCCTGATCCGTCTGGCGCAGGCCTTGGGGCCGGAGGTATGGAAAGGCATTCTCGCGCGTCTGGTGGAGGTGGCGCAGCAACGCCGGGTGGTGCGCGGACGGAAGTTGCGGGTGGACACCACGGTGGTGGAAACCAACATTCACTATCGTATGTCCAGTCAAGGCTGGCGTATTCAGCGGGAGTCAACCCCGCCAGGGTAAGAGTCAGAGCCCTGTAGCTTGGATGGTCGGGAGGAGGGAAACCGAATCCGGAAAGTCCATTGACAAAGCCGTCCTGGGGACGGTGAGCGAGTCATCGGGCCGTAACGAAAGTGAACGCACAGGTGGCCCCGAAAATGTTAACCCCAGAGGCCGAGCTCTCGGTAGTGGAGCCAAGGCAGCATGGCACGTCGCAATCTGGCTAAAGCGGCGGGACACTCTGGCGGGGTAGTAGCGACAGCACGATGACAAGGATGCGCAGAGCAACTGGAGAAGCCCTCCTCGCCCCGTCGCGAAATCGGCGGAGCAGGGAAGCCGTATAACCGGGAACACGGGAAGTCGGTGACCGGCGAGAGGGTGACGGACGGGTCCGTAGTAGCGAAGAAGCGGAGTAATAGCCGTGGAGCGAAGGGGCCCTACTGTTTTGCAATGGCTCCAACAACAAGGGAGGCAAGGGTGAAATGACAAAAGCGCCCATCAGTTTGCAGGACCTGAGGCGGAGCCTATACGTCAAGGCGAAGATGATACCAACCTGGCGTTTCTGGGGCCTATACGTCCACATCTGCAAGATGGAGACGCTGCGGGAAGCCTACCAGATGGCGAAAAGCAACAACGGGGCACCCGGAATCGACGGGGTCACGTTTGCTGCCATTGAGGAAAGCGGACCGGAGATCTTTCTCAGGCAGATCCGGGATGAATTGGTCGCAAACACGTATCGGCCCATGCCGGCACGGAAGAAGGAAATCCCGAAAGACGGGGGCAAGGTCCGCGTCTTGTCGATTCCGGCGATCCGTGATCGGGTGGTCCAGGGAGCGCTCAAGCTGATCCTGGAGCCGATCTTTGAGGCTGATTTTCAACCGGGCTCGTACGGATACCGGCCGAAGCGAACAGCGCATCAAGCGGTGAACCGAGTGGCCCAAGCGATTGTCGAAGAGAAAACCCGAATCATTGACATCGACCTCCGCGCCTATTTCGATAACGTACAGCATTATCTGCTGCTCGAAAAAGTAGCACGGCGGGTACAAGATGGGGCAGTGATGGGGTTGCTCAAGATGATGCTGAAAGCGACTGGGGGCAAGGGCGTTCCGCAGGGCGGGGTGATATCGCCAGTGCTCAGCAACCTCTATCTCACTGCGGTGGATAGGATGCTGGAGAAAGCGATTGCAACCACGCGCTATGGAAGATACACCTCCGTCCAATATGCACGTTTTGCGGACGATCTGGTGATATTGATCGACTCTTACCCGCGGCATGGCTGGCTCGTCAAAGCGGTGGAGCGACGACTACGGGAGGAACTGGCTAAAATCCGAGTCGAGATCAACGAGGACAAGAGCCGAATGGTCGACCTGGCGAGAGGCGGGAGTTTCACGTTCCTGGGCTTTGAATACCGTCGCATCCTCAGCCGTAACGGGGTGTGGCGGCCGTACTACGCGCCGAAGCTGAAGAAGCGGACCGCGCTGTTGGCAAAGCTGCGGGAGGTCTTCCGGCGAAGCGTCAGCCAGCCGGTAGGGAAGGTGATCGACGAGATCAATCCGATCCTGCGTGGGTGGGCGAACTACTTTCGAGTGGGGCATTCGAATCGCTGTTTCTCCATGGTCAAACACTGGGTGGAAAAGAAGATCCGGCGGCATCTGATGCGATCCAGGCAACGTTCGGGTATGGGCTGGAAACGGTGGAGTAGGGAATGGATCTACGGCACGCTCGGTCTGTTCAATGACTATCGAGTGGGGCGAGGACTGTTGCCGAAAGCCCAACCAGCGTCCAACGTCCCATAAACCTTGATCACGAAGCAGGCAGGAAAGCCCACTGCGGGAAATCTGCACGGTGGGTTTGATGCGGCGGGGATTGGAGACGGGCTTACGGTTCGGTTAGTGAGGCACTCCCAGAGGAAACGGGGAGAAACAGCTAGGCGGAACCTACGGAGCACCGCGCCAGTCCTCGACCCTACCCACCGACAGCAGCCTGCTGGGGGACGGGGTGCGCGTCATCACCCGCACCCTGCACAAAATCCGCCGGGTGGTGGGGAAGCTGCGTTTTCGCGATCGCCGCCGCAGCGTGGAGCGAGTGGTCTTCGCCATCGGTCAACAAAGTCGGAAGCTGGGCCAGGACGCTCAAGCCCAAATGCAGAAGCTCTATCGCCGCTTGCTGGGCACCACCCGCACCGTCTTGGGCGAGGCCGCCAGAGCGGTGGCGGCGGGGAAACGAAAGGCCAAGAAGTTAGCGCCCAAGCTGCGGCAGCGGGTGCAGGGACTGAGCCAGCAAGTGAAGCAGATGAGGGAGCTGATCGAGCGGGTGCTGGAGCAGACTGGTGCTCGGGTACTGAAAGGTGACACTCATTATCCGGAGAAGGTGTTCAGTCTCTTCGAGCCTCACACCGAGGGCATTCGCAAAGGCAAGAAAGTGAAACCCACGGAATTCGGCAAACTGGTCAAAGTGCAGGAAGCGGAGTCGCAGTTCATCACCGATTACCAGGTTTGCCGGGAGCGGGTGCCGGACGGAGATCTCTGGCCGTCCTCGCTGGAGCGGCACCAGGAATTGTTGGGCCGACCACCGCACCTGGCTACGGCCGATGCTGCTTTCGGTTCCGCCCGCAACGAAAAAGCGGCGCAGGAGGCGGGAGTGAAACGGGTAGCCCTTCCCGCTCACGGGCGCTTGTCGGCGAAGCGCCGCGCTCATCAGAAGCAACGCTGGTTTCGTCAGGCCCTGCGCTGGCGCACGGGATGCGAAGGGCGGATTAGCGCCCTGAAGCGACGACACGGGCTTAGCCGTTGTCGCTATCACGGAGTCCAAGGCATGGAACGCTGGGTCGCCTTGGGAGTCATCGCCAATAACCTGCTGGTGCTGGCCCGAGCCGAAGCGGCGAAGAATAAGAAGTCCGCAAAGAAATGAGCCGGAGGTCGAGATCGAGGAAGATGGGTCCCAAATCATCGGGGTGCCGGCTACCCGGAGAACCTTCCTCGCTGGAATGCTTATCCGAGCTCTCATTTTTGCACCGGGAAGTAGCTAGCTTAGCTAAGTGGAGTAGAGCAGGGCCGAGCCACCGGCGTTGAACTTGCTGACAAAGGCGTCGCCTGCACCTGGAGTGGTCTGAAAAGCACCCGGGGAGACGGGGAAATCGGAGGAGTCGGCCAGGCCAGTGACATAGGCGTCCCCCAGAGCATCGGCCGCGATGCCATGGCCGGCGTCCCAACTAGCTAGCTCCACCCAGGTAGGTGGAGTAGACCAGCGTGGGGTCAATCACCAGGGGCCTGCTGTGATCGTAAGGACTGACTTCGAACCGGATGTGGTTCTCGTCTTCAAGACGGTAGCTGTCAACACGTAGGGGCGCCGCTTGCGGTGCCCTTTCGGGCAGGACAAGCCCCGCCCCTACGTCCAGCGCGATCTGGCGGGGGTCGGCACCGGGCTGGACCACGAAATCGTATTCCAGTTGTCGCTGGTTGCCGTAATACACCAGGTCCACGCCCGGATAGACGTTGGCGTATTTCACCTTGGCGTAATTCGCTACGTTGGTGCGCCACTTCTTGGGATCGTTACCGACGAAGTAGTTGCTCTTTCCCGGCAATTCGTCCAGTCCGCTGACTTTGGCCTTCGGGTTGGCACCGACCAGTTTCATGCGCACCATGGCTGAGGTTCGCGATTCGGGGTTTGGGAGCGGCTCCCGGTTTGGCGCATGCCGCCTGCACCTTCCATGTCAATGCTGACGCGGACGCCCGGAATACCCACACTCAACCGAGGACCGCTCTTCGACAGATTGACCCTGAGTCCCGGCAGAAGCCGAAATGATTTTCTCAAAGACCAGCCCATTGTTCCTCCCGAGCAAGCGTGCACCCGGCCAAAGGCTGCACTCTGCATATCGGCCGTTCGTCCGTTCTACTTTAGCCTTCCCAATCAAGCATGCGCTCGCTGAGACGTCGCAATTCTGCTTTCAATTGTACGGTTTCGAATGTCCTCAGGCGCGGCGGACGCTATTGCCGCACCCTGGAAAGACCGCTAGCAGTCGCTCATCAGCTCGACGGGATTCTGGCTGAGGCACAGGTCTTGCAGTCGACGGCCGCCGCAAGCGTCCTTTTGCTGTGACCGATGTCACGAGCACCACCGAGATATTTTCTTCTCCTGGCGAGCTTTCGGAAAGGCTTCGGCCCGGCCTGTACGTCGTGGATGCGATGCGGTCAGCCTAAAGGTAGTCTATCTCGCGGCTCGGACGAACAACCGCTGCTGGTTGAATTGAAGGGCCGCCAGGGTGCGGCAAAACCGAGCTTGCTTAGGCTATGGCGACTGCTGCCGGGAGCGTCACCGAGCGATTACAGTGCTACGAGGGGATCACGGAAGAGAAGGCGATAGGGGAGTAAGAGAGGATTCCCTCTTGGTTCGGAGCTTGCCCTGAGCCGAGCGAAGGGAGGGGTGACCGAAGGCCGGGGTTGGTCACCCCTCCGTGGTGCTCTCATCAATTGGCGCGTCAGGCCCTCTCCAGATATGTGGTGTAGCTCTGGTCGCGAACTGCGTAGAATGGCATGAAGCGAAGGGATGAAGGAACCGGCATCTCAAACGTCTGTGAGGCATAGGGAACAGGTCGCAATCCCTGCCGGGAATCGAGCGAATTGCTGCCCAATCTTAACTGCGGATCAAGCGCCACCAGCATCAATGGACCACGCATCACCGCCACCGTACTCGGATGATGGCCGTCTATAGGCTCTGTACGAAAGGAAAAGGGCAGATCGATTTGGACAGAGTCGTTGTTACGCCAAAGGCGTCGAATGGCGGCAAACGTACGTCTTTCGGCGGGAACTGAGAGGCGTGTTCCGTTGATGCTGAGGAGCGCCGGTGACTGCAGCCAGCCGGGAATCCGCACGTATAACGTGAACTCCGCCGGCGCGGCGAGTTCAAACCTGATTTCCGTGGACTCGGAATCCGGGTAACTCGTGGATTGGACCAACTTGACGGGTCTCTCTTGAAACTTCCACTTGACTTCAGACGGTACAAAGAGGTTTACGTAAATGCCGTCAGCGCTCCGGAAGTAAGCGCTGACGAGGTAATCCGCCACGACTTGCGGCAGAGTTCCTGAACAGCATGGCCACTTATCTGGGTGGTAGCGCTTTTCGGCGAAGGAGTGGTAATCCGAGTAGTAGAAGAAATGGCCGTCGCCGCTCGGGTCCTTGGCGCCCAGAACGGTATTGTAAAGCACGCGTTCGAGGCCATCTCCATAGCGCGCCTCGCCCGTGAAGCGCAAGAGGTAGCGGGCTAGCTTGAAATGGGCGTAGGCCCCGCAAGGCGTTTCGAAATGAGCATGAGTTCCGGTCAGGCTTTCGCCCAGCTTCCCCCGGTTGGGTTCGACGAAGGTTTCGTTGGGGCCCCAGCCACCTGAGGCAAATTGCTGGGTTTGCTCGATCATGTCCCACGCATTGCGGATCGCCTCGAGATATTTAACGTCACCCAAAACCAGATAGGCCCTGGCGGCCGAGCTTAAGGCATTCGTATGGCTGTAGGCGTGGCGGCCGGGCAGGACATTCTCGCCGCGACTGAGCGGCTCAAAGTAGGTTGAGTTGAGCAAGTACTTTCGGGCCATCTCCAGGTATTCCTGCTCGCCCGTTACTTCGTAGGCATAGAAGCAGTTTTCTCCCAAGGTGTAGGACTCATCGTCCGCGCCCTGCGTATGTGGATCAAGATTGCGATCGAGGGCTCGGGGCGGCATGTAGCGCAGGGCGCCACGCGTAGCGCGATGTAGCGCCGGAAGGGCGGATGTGACGCCGGCGAACTGGTAAGCGTCCAATAACCCCACAACATACTTGTCGTAGTTATAGGCAGGGAAGTTGGTCGATGCTTTCTGGCTTGGATAGCAGTAGCCATCGGGAGCTATGGTGGCCGCAAATCCTTCCACCAGCCTTTGTGTCTTGGCCCGGGTCGCCTCGTCGCCGGTCGCTTCAGCGAATCTGGCTAAGGCTGAAATGTATTGCCCGAAAGAGTGGCCCGGAGCAAAGCCGTCGCCATCGTACCACCCGCCCAGGTAGTCGCCGGGCGCAGGCAGGCCGGCCCGCACACGCAGTTCCTTCAGCAAGCCGTTCTCGTCCAGGGCCAGATACCGCGAGTGGATACGATCGAATTGAGCTTTGAGAGGACCACCGGTCAGCTTAACGTCCGAATAACGGAACATCAGGAGCTTTGCACGGGAACCCTGTGTTCCGGAAGTAAAGAATGAACTTGTGGGACTTAGCGCCGCCAGTCCCAGGCCTTTCAATATGCTGCGCCTCGTTAGAGCAAATTGGCTAGCCACTCCTCACCTCCAACCGGCTCGCGCAAACGTCGACCCTCAACGGAACGGTTTGTGGTCCGACCGATTGGAGTCTGTGAGCACCGCCTGCGAGCGTCAGTCTAACAGCCAGAGGGGACAGCCATCAAGTTCGCGTTATCTTAGCTCATACAGCTTATATGCGTGGCGAACGGACCCTACCGGCGACCCGCGAGCGCCCGGCGCAGCGCGACCTTCTCGACGTGCCTTTCCTCAGAGCTGATCCAAATCTCCAATCGATTCTCGAGGCTCAGGTTGCTTGCCTATCGACGGTTAAGTCAGCCAGATATTAGAACTAGAACCTTACACCTACGCCGACACGGCTCGGATCCTCAACGACAGAAGCTTTAAGACAGGTGACGGCTTGCAGCTGGCATTGATTGCGGTCGGCTACGTTCGTTGGGTGCGCCGGGTAGTTGTTTGTCCTGAGTCAGACGCAATCGGAGGGGAGAAGAACTCGGCACCCAGAGGCTGTGCCGGTTGAGGTGGCAGGATGGGTGTGTCGCCTGATTCAAACGCCGCGAGATCCGCGGATGCCGCTTGTGGTCACCGGAGTAGTGTTCAGCACCGGCGGCGAAGCGATTCTCTCAGCCACAGTGTCGAAGTCTGGCAAACGAATCACCTGGGACTCTACGACCTGGAGGGCAACCACCTATCGCACTAAGCTGAGTACCCGCGAAGATGCTCCAATATCTTTTCGCCGGTCAGCCCCGCGTCCCGCAAGACTTGGGCACCCCTGCCTGGCTCCGTTGCCACGATGGCAGCCAGCAGATGTCCAGGTCCCCCACCAGCAGGTCTTCGATTTCAACAATCTCAGCACCACGGCGTCTGGCTTTGATGCCCGCGAGAAAGAAGGCCTGGTGCGTCCGCCGGGAACGGATGGCGTCACTGTCGCCTTTCCCGTTGGGTTGTCGAGGACGGACCGTGGATGGCGCCTTCTACTAGGGCCTTCACTACCTTCACGCGTGTCACCGCTGCTTCTGTGAGGAGCTGCCCGCATCTGCTGGCTTCGTCTTCCGCAACCGCCGCCAGTAGATGCAGCGGCTCGACTGCTCTTTGCTTGAGTTCATCTTTCAGGGCGGCGGAGGCGGCGAGCACCCGTTTGGCCTCTTCCGAGAGAGGCATGTCAGAAGCATTGGCGATCGGCTGAGATCGCGTGCAGAAAGCCTCCACCCTGGCCAGGAGGCGTTTAGTGAGCTCGGAAGTGAAAAACGGCTGGGGAGCCCAGGGGTCTTCCTGAGGCAGGGAGCCAGTGAATCCCAGAACACCAGACATCGCTTCCCGAAATCCTCCCAGGTCTTCAACGAGTAGGGCTACCAGCAGGTCCTCGACGTCAATAGCACCAGCGCCACGTTGTCCCGCCTTGAGACGCGCCAGCATTAACACCCGTTGTGTTCGTGATGAAAAGTCCTCATACATGCACAAAGCAGAACTCATTCTGCTATTCTACGATGGGAATTGTTTGCGATGTGGTGCTGGAGCCAGACCGGTGGAAACGCAAGGACGCGATCTATGAATGTGGTCCTGATCTCGACCTACGAACTCGGCCGCCAGCCTTTTGGGCTGGCGTCACCGGCGGCGTGGCTCGAACGGGCCGGCGCCCACGTCACCTGCCTCGATCTCTCGCGGCAGGCGCTCTCGGAAGAGGCGGTTCGCCAGGCCGAGTTCATCGCCTTTTACTTGCCTATGCACACGGCCACGCGGCTGGCGCTGGAGGTCTTGCCCAGGGTGAGGACCTTGAACCCGCACGCCCATCTTTGCTTTTACGGGCTTTACGCTCCCGTGAACGAAGGCCTGCTGCGACGATCCGGCGCCACCACCATTCTGGGGGGCGAGTTTGAGAGTGGCCTGGTCGAAGTCGTAAAGAGCCTGGCAGAAGGACACGGCGGAACTGCCAGAACCCCACCCGTCGTCGCGCTTGAGCGTCTCGATTTCCTGGTCCCGCATCGGCGCGGACTGCCGCCCCTCGCCCAATACGCTCATCTCAATCATCCTGACGGCGAGCCGCGAATGGTGGGCTACACCGAAGCGAGCCGCGGCTGTAGGCATCTCTGCCGCCACTGCCCGGTGGTGCCGGTGTATGGCGGCCGTTTTCGCGTGGTTGGGCGCGACGTGGTACTCGCCGATATCCGCCAGCAGGTGACCTCGGGCGCCCGGCACATCACCTTCGGTGATCCTGATTTCTTCAATGGACCGCGCCACGCCCTGGACATTGTGACCAGCCTTCATGCAGAATTCCCTCACGTTACTTACGACGTGACCATCAAGGTGGAGCATCTGCTGCGGCATGCCGCTCACCTTCGGACCCTACGCGAGACGGGCTGTCTGTTCGTCACCACCGCCGTCGAGGCCGTGGACGACGCCGTCCTCGAGCGTTTGGAGAAGGGCCATTCCACGGCGGACTTTCTGAGCGTTGCCCAGCTATTTCAGGAGGTCGGGCTCACGCTCGCTCCCACGTTTGTGGCCTTCACTCCCTGGACCACGCTCCGGAGTTACCATGATCTTCTCCGCTGCATTGCCGACACGGGTCTGGTGGAGAACATCGCGCCCATTCAGCTCGCCATTCGTTTGCTGATTCCGGCCGGTTCCCGGCTTCTTGAGCTTGAGGAAGTCCGCGACTTAGTGGGCCCGTTCGATGAACCCAACCTCGCGTATCCCTGGCAGCATCCCGACCCACGTGTGGACCTGCTTTGCCGCCAGGTGCAGGCGGTGATCCAGCGCGGGCAGAAGCACAACGAAAGCCGCTTGCAGATCTTCAGGCGAGTGCGGCAACTCGCCCGAGAGGCGATGGGCCTACCCTTTGAGGAGACCCTGCGGGAAAAGGCCGATAATGACCGCGCCGCTATTCCGCATCTGACCGAGCCCTGGTATTGTTGAGCGGAGCCTACCGGGGACCAGTTGGTCCCTCTTGCTCCAGCGGAAGCACAGGTGTGATTGGCCATGCTTACGACGCTCGAATGGGCACCTTACTAAATTCGGCCGTTTCCGCCGTTCACCCACGAGGAGGTTTGAAGTGCCTTACGCCAAATTGATAAAAAGTCTGGTTGGGGATCTGAAGCTCGCTCACGTTCCCATCGGCATTGCCTACCTCGAAGAGCCTCCCCGCGAAGTGCCCCACCATTCGCAGGCTGTGCCCACGGCCTGCTCCTTCTGGAAGGCGGCGGAGACTTCGATGTTCTTCGCCACCGCGGAGGATCACTATAACTGCCCGATCGGAGCCATCACGCAGGGCTTCAACCTGCCCGGACCGGTGAAGGATGAAGCAATGGCGCTGATCGGGCAGATGGGAAAGCTCCATTATTTCGAGGCGGCCGAAGCTGGCAACGTTCCCTCGGTGAAGAAGGCTCACGAGGTCGTGGTCTATGGACCCTTGGGCGCTTTTGGGGATATTCCGGTCGATCTGGCACTGCTGATCGCTACACCTTACCAGGCCATGCTTATCTCCGAGGCGAGCGGCGCCGTTGCGTGGAAGGGATCTGCGCCCACCGCCGCCCTGGGCCGTCCCGCCTGCGCAGTGCTGCCAGCGGCGCTCGCAAGCAACTCTGCAGCCCTAAGCGTGGGCTGCACGGGAGCGCGCACGTTCGGCGGCATTCGCGAAAGTGAAATGCTCTTCGCTATTCCCGGGCTGGCGCTCGCTGATCTCGAAAGCCATCTTCCGATTCTGCTGGGTGCAAACGTGGCCATGAAGGAATACTACGATTCCAAGAAGGCTCAGTTCGGGGCCGCTTAGGCGCCAAGCGCGGTAGGCTCATGGCCAAACGTCTGTTGATTCTGACCACCACGACTGGCTACCAGACTCAATCATTCGTGGCAGCAGCCGGGAAGTTGGGAGTGGAGCCAGCGTTTGGTAGCGACCGCTGTCGCAGGCTTGACGACCCCTGGCGGGACGGCGCTCTGCCCATGCGATTTGAGGACCCGGCAGGCTCCGCGGCCAGGATTGCCGATTATGCCCGTTCGAGTCCGCTCGATGGGATTATCTCGCTGGGCGACCGTCCGACCTCTACGGCAGCCAGGGCCTGCCGGACGCTCGGACTTCCCGGGCATCCGCCCGAGGCCGCAGACATTTGTCGCGATAAATACCGCTCGCGCGAGAGGCTTCGTGGCGCTGGTCTTGCTGTTCCGAGTTTCGTTCGATTTGCTCTTGGTGCCGATCCCGCCCGGATCTTGAATTCGAGTGGCCTTCCCTTTGGATTTCCATGCGTTCTCAAGCCGCTTTCTCTTTCCGCCAGCCGGGGCGTGATCCGCGCCGACAATCCGGGCCAGTTCGTCCGCGCTTTTGAGCGCATCCGATCCATGTTGCGATCGCGTGAGGTGCAGGTGCTCCGCGAAAACCTGTCGAACTTCATCCAGGTGGAAGCCTATATTGAGGGTACCGAGGTCGCAGTCGAGGGGCTGATGGAACGCGGGCAGCTCAAAGTTCTGGCGATTTTCGATAAACCCGATCCGCTCAGCGGTCCTTACTTTGAGGAAACGATCTACGTTACTCCTTCACGTCTCGGCGCCGAAGTCGAGACCGCAATCATCGCCGTCCTTCGCCGTGCCGTTGATGCTCTCGGACTCTGGCATGGACCGTTGCATGCCGAGCTTCGCCTGAGCCCGGAGTCGCTGGTTAGCGGCGATCCAGCTGGTCTTTTTGTGCTCGAAATCGCGGCGCGTTCGATTGGAGGCCTGTGTTCACGCGCTTTGCGCTTCTCGTCGTCTGCAGGCGGCGAGTTATTCTCTCTCGAGGAAATGCTGATCCGGCTGGTGTTGGGCGAGCGTGTGAACGAAGTACAGCGCGAAACGGCTGCGTCAGGCGTGATGATGATTCCGATTCCCCAAGCTGGGATCTACGAGGATGTCGAGGGTATCGGCGCGACTCAGTCTACGCCCGGAATTGAAAACGTCATCATTACTGTGAGCCCAGGTGAGAAACTGGTGCCCTTGCCCGAGGGAGCGAGTTATCTCGGTTTTATCTTTGCGCGTGGCAGCTCGCCTGAAGGGGTAGAAGAATCTCTGCGGCGCGCGCACCAGGCGCTGCGCTTTAAGCTGCGTCCGTTGCTGCCGGTGATGAAGCTTTGAAAAGACCGGGTCAACGCGGTGACCCGCCTCGGCATGGCTGAACCACGCCCTGGACGGACTGCAAATGTCACTCTGTCCTGTAGTCCTCACTAATCGTTGATATAATCTCGCCTTATTCAACCGTGATTGTTCTTCAACATAGGAGCATCAACATGCGAAATTACTGCTCTTCGAAGAAGAGCTCTGCGAAGCCAAGCGCGAAACTAACCGTCGAGCGTAACCTCGTCCATTCTGGGCGCTGGCGGGATGTCGAGGTTCCTCTGCAGACCATGGCGATCCCTTCCGAGCAAACTGCCCTCGAGGCCATGGATAAGCTGCAATCAGACTCGGTGACAAGATAGCACGCTGAGGCGCAGCCCAAACCGCATCACTTCGAACTCGTGGCGGACTGGCTAGTGCTTAGTTGCAATAATACACGATATATTGTATCGTGTTGGGCATGGCTAGGAATGCGCCCGCAATTAGTTGTGGTCCGCAAGATCGACAAGAGCTGGAACTGTTGGCCGGGAGTCGCACCGAGTCTCGGCAGATGGTGGAACGAGCCCGGATCATCCTGGGCTGTTTGGCAGGCCAGCGGGTGAAAGAGGTTGCTCGTGCTTGCCATACTCGCCCTAATACCGTGATCAAGTGGCGGCAACGTTTTGTGCAAGGCGGCTTGGCCGGGTTGCAGGATGCGAAAGCGACCTGGGGCTCGACGGGTTTATGGCGAGGACTTTCGCAAGCGCGTTTTGGCCTTGTTGGAACAACCTCCGCCCTCGGGACAGGCGACTTGGGACGGTCCGGCGGTGGCGGCGGCGCTGCAGGGTTCGGTGCATGCGGTGTGGCGGGTTCTGCGCCAGCAGGGGATCTGCTTGCAGCGGCAACGCTCCTGGTGCGTCAGCACGGACAAGGCGTTCGCGGCCAAGGCGGCCGATATCGTGGGTTTGTATCTCGACCCGCCGGAGAAGGCGCTGGTGATTTGTGTCGATGAAAAACCCAGCATTCAGGCTTTGGAACGTAAGACCGGCTATGTTGAGACCGACAGCGGAAAGATCGTGCGCGCTTACAAGAGCACTTACAAGCGCCATGGCACGCTGAATCTTTTTGCGGCCTTGCAGGTGGCGACCGGACAAGTGCAGACGGCCTTCAGTGAACTCAAACGGCGGGAGCAGTTTTTGCAGTTTATGGATCAGGTGGTCGCTGAGACCGCGCCCGCACAGGAGTTGCACGTGATCCTGGACAACTACGGCACGCACAAAAAGTGTGACGCCTGGTTGGCCGCTCATCCCAACGTTCATTTCCATTTCACTCCCACCTCGGCCAGTTGGTTGAATCAGGTGGAAATCTGGTTCGGCATTTTATCGCGTAAGGCCTTGCGTGGCCTGAGCACGCAGAGCACGGCCGAACTCCGTCAGGCTATCGAAGCGTTCATCGCGGCCTATACGCAAAATGCCAAACCGTTCAAGTGGCGGAAGCGCGAGGTCAAAGGCTCGCAGCTCCGTAATACTATCGTTAATCTGCGCAACTAAGCACTAGCTAGTTAACTCCCAGGAGTCTTCAGCCGGGGAATGGTTCTCCGGGCCTCACGATTCGAATGTCGTGATCCGCGAACTTAAAGTGATCTCCAGGCAGCTCATACTTCGGCATATGGCAGGTTACGCAATTCCCTGTGCCGATAGGGCATTTGGCTCCCGTGACTTTACCTGCAGAGGGCGGCCGGTTCGCTCCATCATGGCAACCGAGGCACTTTGCGTCGTAGAAAGTTGCGGTTTTTGGCATCTGGCCGTGCGAGTCGTGGCACGCGAGACAACTGATGCGGGGATCTCGGCCGTCAAAACACCGGCTTAGCACCAAACGGTAGGGCTCGAACCGGATGGTGGCGATTCCACTTGCCCTATTGTTGGCCACGTCGAAAGCGCTGCGATGGCATGATCCGCAGAAGTTGTAAACCAGATCTTCGAGGTTCATGTGGCCCGGGTTAAAGATGTGAAGGTCCTTCATCCCCTTTTGGACGGCGTCCACGTGTTCCCCACCGGGCCCATGACATTTTTCGCAGGTAATTCCCGGTGTTCTATGTGCCAACTGCAAACCGGATCCGCCTTCGGCACCCGTGGAGTGGCAATTGAAACACTTCAAGGCATCGGAATCTGTCAGGGGCCGCCCGGCAGCCTCATCTAACCCCGCAGGTTCAGCGTGGGGGTGTCCGAGTGTCAAGTCCAGATTTCCCACCTGGCTGAAGTAACTTACCCGAGCCTCATAGAAAGTTCCATTACGACTATACAAGTAGCTTTGGCCGCCACGACCCCGACCGACGGCCCAAAGGAGAGTCTGGGTGGTCGAGTAGGTTCCGTCACTCACCACATAAGTGGATTTTCCACCCTCGGTTAGGATCTGGTATGAGTACTTTCCTAACTGACCGCTGAGGCGCGGGTGCGATTGCAGCACCTGGCAATTGGCAACGGGACTCAGAGTCAGCGCCATGGGAGTGTCGGGCTGGACGGCGGATTCCGTCACATGACAGGTTGCACAGACCTTACTCCCCACATAGTGGCCGCCGGAGATCGCACCGGGCGGTTGCCACTGGCCCCTGATTACGGAGGGCCGTGCAGTCGCTGCAAAGGTCAGGATAAGGACCGTCGCGAGACGTATAAGCAGTTGTTGCGGATTGATACCAGGAATACTCGTGGGCCCCATATCCTCGGCCGGATGCGCCGCCACGCGCTGTCTCCTGCTCCCCCGGGGTTCATAGAGCCTCATGCCCGTGAAAGGTACAGAGGTGTCGCCGTATATTGCCAAGCCCGTTAGTTCGGGCTGCCTTCGGGGGTCGAACTACGTCGGTTGCTACCGGGCCTGTGGACACCGTCAGCTATTGAGGGTTGAGTTGATCTGCCGCCGGTTCTGAGGGAGTAAGATTCTGCTGCATGTGCTCGAGATGCTCTTGGTCCAACACCCGGCTCCTCTGAAATGCCGCCTGAGCTTTCACAGACTTGCCGAGTTTCGCGTAACACTGGCCCAAAAGAATATACGCAGGGGCATAGGTGGGATTAAGAGCCGCAGCAGCCTCCAAGTGTCCCTCTGCCTTATCATATTGACCTTGCCGAAACCACGCCCGGCCGAGTTCATAGCGCGCACAGCCAAGCGAAGGTCTCTGGGCTGAGGTTTTCTCTAGGCTGGGGATGGCTTCGCTTGTCTTACCCGTTTCGACCAAGGCATCGGCCAAGGCGCAAACGACTGTGAAATCATACGGATTGATGTCTAGTTCCTTTTGAAATTCCCTTTCGGCGGAAGGGAAGTCGTGCTTTTTGGAGTAAATCTGTCCCACAGCTCCATGCACGCCCGGCAAATCAGGATTCAACTTAGCCACTTGGTTATATTCGACGAGGGCCATATCCAGTTTCCCCTCGATGGCATAGGCCTGAGCCCTTAGGAGGTGCGGCCAATAGGTGCGCGGGTTCTGATTGTAAATCGCGGTGGTCATCTGGTCGGATAATAGAAGATGGGCTTGGGCCAGGTCGTACTGAACACCTACGTCTTTAGGGTTCGCTTGCGATGCTATCTCGAGACGTGGAATAGCTTCCTGGTATCGTTCCCGGGCGAGATACGCCTTTCCTAGCCAGAGGTGCGCATCAGGATCGCTGGGGGTCAACGCTAGAGCCTTTTGAAGGGGCTCGATGGCTTTCTCCGGGGCGCCAGTTTTGTAATAGTCGATGCCCAGAAACAGCGCCGCCCCTTCCAGGTGTGAGTCAAGCTCAAGCGCCTTTGTGAATGACGGGATGGCTTTCTCGTATTGTTTCAGTTCATTGTATGCGAGTCCAAGATTCAAATAGGCCGGCCCGAACGTCTTCTCAAGCTTCAGAACCTCTTGAAATGCTCTGACTGCAGCCTCGAAGTCCCCTTTCTTCAAATCGGCTGTGCCCGCAAGGAACGCTGTTTGAGCCTGTGGATTCAGGTCCGCGCTCAGTCTGGCGAACGCGTTTCGGCCGAAGCAAGCCCCAACGACAGCCAGACTCAAGATCGAAGCACACAAGTTTAGGACGAGCGCAGAGTGGAGGCCTGCCGCGTCGAGCCTTCGAAATCGAGGAGCAGAGCTGAACTGCAGATTCAAGGGGAAAGCCAAGTTCCTAAACTACTAGCCGCTCCACGACCATGTCAAGAATGATGTGCCGCGACTTTTCAAGCGGTGTTGAAAAGGTGCCGTCAGATTGGGATCGCTACCTCTGAACTGTAAACCAACTGGGAACGGTATATACACTCTCACGAACTGCGGAGGATTTCGCGGACCTGCTCGAGGCCGCTGATGGCGAGGGTGCTGGCGTGGCGCGAAGCGGGAGGCAGTCCACCCAGGGCCGATTCCAAGGTTTGGACCGTGATGTTTTGTATTTCGGAAATGCTCTTATCCATTATTGTTTCAGTAAGTAAGGAGGCGCAAGCAACAGCCGGAATACAACCCTCGCATTCGAATCCGACTTGGGCGACACGACTGCGCTCCACCAGTACCCAGAGAGTGAGCTTATCGCCGCAAACAGGGTTTGTTACCTCAACCGAAATGCACGGGCCTTCGATCGCGCCCCTGTTGCGCGGCCGTCGAAAATGGTCGAGCGTTTTGGCGGAGTACATGGCAGCAACGTCTGAATCGGTGATCGAAATACCTGATTCCCGATGCTGGTTTAGGGTGCTGCCTTACCCAGGAAGAGCAGCCGCAACAGCAGTACGGATGCGACCCCGGCTCCGACCGTCAGGGCAACACGACTGCCGTGGCGCTTGTTGACTTCGGGGATCAGGTCGGAGGCGGCCACGTAGAGCGTGACTCCGGCCGAGATTGCCAGCCCGTAGGGAACCAGTCTATAGAGCATGCTCATGGCGAGGATTCCCGCAATTCGCGAAACACCGAGCGCGGTCACCGCGAGCAATCCCGCGGTGCGATTGCGCCGTGCGGCCACCATGATTGATGCCATCGTGAATCCCTCGGGGATGTTATGGAGCAGAGTGGCGCCGAAGATTACTGCGCCAAGCCAGGCGGAGATCATAAAGCCCGAGGCAATGGCCACACCGTCGAAGAAAGTGTGGATCAGCAGTCCGCCGAGGGCTGCGTTGGCGACGCGCGGGTTAATGAATTCATCGTGGTGCGTTTCCTCGCCAAAGTGAAAATGCGCCGGCCAAACGTGTTCAAACAAGTGCACTACAAAGTAGCCGGCGAGGATGAGCAGCGGTCCTCGTAAAGGCTGAAGCCGCAGGCTCTCGGGAATCATTTCAGTGATCACCGTTGCCAGCATGAATCCGGCGCCTAGGGCAATGAAAGTGGCGAGAATGGCCCGGCTCCAGTCACGCGCAGATACAATCAATCCGCCGACGATGTTGGCGGCGCCGGCAACCAGGCCCAGCGAGAGACTTACGAGGAGAGGAGACATGGTGATTTGTCCGTGGCGCGTCATCCGGCGTATCCAGGAACTTTGGACAGTCGGGATCGCGCTGCGTGATCAACGCCAGCCTTGCCGACCGCCGCTTATCCTGAATGCCGGAAGTGCATGATTTCGCCATCGTGCACCACGTACTCCTTGCCTTCGAGCCGCAAAGTGCCGCGATTACGTGCTTCCGACAGGCTGCCGGAGGCGAGGAGATCGTCATACCTCACTGCCTCAGCCCGGATGAAACCTTTCTGGATATCGGTGTGGATTTCCCCCGCGGCCTCATAGGCAGTCGCGCCCGAGCGGATGGTCCAGGCACGGCACTCGTCCTCGCCCACGGTAAAGAAGGAGATCAAGCCCAACAAGTTATAGCTGGCGCGGATCAGGCGGGCGATGGCCGACTCCTTCAAACCGTAGCTTGCCAGGAACTCGGCAGCCTCGGAGTCGGGCAGTTCGGCCAATTCGGCCTCGACCTTGCCGCATACTCCACTCACCGCGGTACTCGGACGCTGCTTCAATCCGGCCTCGCGCGCAAAGCCTTCGGCAGCGTCAGTCCGTGCTGCGTCGTTCTCCCCCAGGTTCAACACGTACAGCACCGGTTTCTGGGAAAGGAACGTGAATCCTTTAATGGCGCGCGCCTCTTCGGCATCGAGCGCGACCTCGCGCAACGGAATCTGCTTTTCGAGCGCGGCCTTGGCCTTCAGCAATACCTGATGTTCTTTCTCGAGGCCGGGACTCTTCTGCTTCTTGATATCTTTGTCCAAGCGCTCCAGACGTTTTTCGATGACCGCGAGGTCAGATAGAATCAACTCCAGTTCCACATTTTCGATGTCGCGACGCGGGTTGACGGAACCCTCCGCCGCCGGGATGGCGTCATTCGCGAAGGCACGCACCACATGCACGAGCGCGTTGACCTCACGCAGAACCTGGGCCTGGGAACCCGTGCGGGCAAGTTCGATCACGCTTCCCGGCGTATCGACGTATTCCACACTGGCGTACACCGTTTTTTGAGGCTGGTATATCTCACTCAGGCGATCCAGCCTGGTGTCGGGCACGTGCACCACGCCTATATGAGCTTCAAACTTGCGTCCCGCAGTCGCGGTGCCGCCGTGGGCGCGCGTGAGTATGGTGAACAGGGTGGTCTTGCCCACCTGGTCAAGACCAATAATACCGATTCTGAGCAACGGACCACCTCGTGGGTTGCTGTGCCGGGGATGGATTCGACCGAACTTTTGATGTTAGCACAGCCCGGGTAAGCCATTTTAAGTCCCCGTATCGCGCAAGCTAAAATGTTACCAGTGGGCTATCGTCGCGCAATTTGAGAATGTTACCCGTCATGGATACGGGTAACCTCATGAGTCGACTTTCGAGAAGAGAATATTGGCAACAAGTTTATCCTCGTTACCAACGAGCTAGTCGGGCGGAAAGGCAGCGCATCCTGGACGAGTTTTGCGCCAACTGCCGTTATCATCGCAAGCACGCGATTCGTTTGCTGAATGGTTCGCCGCCTGCCGCCCGGCCGGTTTCCCAACGACGGCGCCGGGGGGTGACCTATGGCCCACGGCTGGTCTCGATCTTGAAGGCGGTCTGGGAGGCGGCCGATTATCCCTGGTCAGTACGGCTGAAAGCCCTGCTGCCGGAGTGGATGCCTTGGATTCGCCGCCGCTTCCGGCTGACGCCGGAGTTGGAAAAGCAGCTGCTTCAGATCAGCCCCCGCTCCATCGACTACCGGCTGGGTTCGGAGAAGCGGAAGCTGCGGCAAAGGATTTATGGCCGCACCAAGCCGGGGAGCTTATTGAAGCACCACATCCCCGTGAAGACGGATCAGTGGGACGTGAAGAGGCCGGGGTTCACGGAAATCGATCTGGTCTCCCACTCGGGCAATTCGGCGGCGGGCGACTACTGCTACTCGCTGAACGTGACTGACATTCACACGGGCTGGACGGAAAGCCGAGCGGTGCTGGGCAAGAGCCAGGAAGGCGTGCGAGCCGCTCTGGAAGCGGTCCGCCAGGCTTTGCCTTTTCCCTTGCGGGGCATCGATTCCGACAACGGCTCGGAGTTCATCAATGCTCACCTCTGGGCTTACTGCCAGGCCCACGACATTCAATTCACCCGTGGGCGGCCCTATAAGAAAGACGACAACGCCCACATCGAGCAGAAGAACTGGACGCATGTACGGCGCTTGCTGGGCTACGTGCGTTACGAGACGGAAGCGGCACGGGCCGCCATGGACGAGCTTTACCGGGGTGAGCTGCGATTGTTTCAGAACCTCTTCCTGCCCTCGGTGAAACTGAGCCGCAAGGAGCGGATCGGCTCGCGCTTGCGGCGGCACTACGAAGCACCCCAGACCCCTTTTCAGCGAGTGGCGGCCTCGTCAGGGGTGGACCCAGAACGGGTGGCCGAACTTCGCCGGCTACGCCAGACGCTCGACCCCTTTCAACTCTCCCA
The DNA here is from genome assembly GCA_963803295.1 of uncultured Acidobacteriota bacterium. Classification (GTDB taxonomy): domain Bacteria; phylum Acidobacteriota; class Terriglobia; order UBA7540; family UBA7540; genus CAWDMC01. Next base: position 68,150 of record CAWDMC010000004.1, read on the forward strand.
GACGATTCAGAGCAAGCGGGAACGGATTTTCCAACGGAGCACCAGCGTGGTGGCAGAGAAGCCTGCGGTCTCGGCTGTTTCTCAGAAACTCGCGGCACCTTCAGAGAAAAACAAAATCACAGGCGCGCGCACAAGGCGCGCTGAGAAAAAGACAAGAACCAAGACAACTGCCAAGACAAGAAGAAAGGAAAAACCACGACGACGACGGGTAACATTTCGCGTTGCAGGACGAATCACCCGAAAGTAACATTTTTAAATTGCTTGACAGGGTCCCTAGTGCGCAACGCTTGCGGTCCTCCGTAGCGACACTCTTCCCCGAGTGACTATCGAGACTAGACGAAACTAGGCTAGACTAGACTGGCGAGTTAGACTGAACAAACCTTTGGGTTTGGTTTTGTGGCCGGATCGTCCCTGACGGCACCCCGATTCAGTGCCATGCAGTCAAGCCATTTTCTGCCAGATCGTCTGCTCCCCGGCGCCGGTCATGCCCATCATCTGGAAAGGAGCGGTCTGCTTCAACTGGATGATCGTCATGTAGGGCATTACCTGGAACCCGATGAACTGCCGCCCTTGCAGCGAGAGTTGATCCAAGGGTGTGATCTGCCATTGCCCCTCTACCATGGTCATACCCATAGGAGTTGGAAGCTGCCCTCGAAAGGTGCCATTGGGCATAAGTTGAAGCACCATCTGACCGACCATGCCAAAGGGATTTGTGATCTGCACTTGCCAGGAACCGATGAGAATCTGAGCAAGGTTGGGTGGCGGGGGCGGTGGTGGGAAGAAACCAGATTCAGGCCGCTCGACAGGAGCCACGGGCGGGGCTGGTGGACGGTCCGGAAGCAAGGTTCCAGGCCGCGAATTCCCGCGCTGGCCGGTGATTCCCCATAGCAGGCGCTCCATGGGATCAGGATCGGATACGCGAAAATCGACCCAGGTCATCTCTTCCAGAAACAGCGGGAGCTCAGGTTGGGTGGGAGCCTCCGGAAGCACGACGGGGATTACCGGGCGCTCCCGCTGCACGAACTTACGCAGGAAGGCGTCCAGTTCCTGATGTTGCCAGGGGCCAATTCCTTCGGCTCCGACGAACACCGCCGCTGAATTCACGTTTTCAATCTGCTCCTCGAGAGCCCGCTGCCAAGGGAGGCCGGGGCGCAGCTCCCATTCATCGAGCCAAGGCAAAACCCCTTGTTGCTTCAGTTCCTCCCCAATCTGCTTGACCCGGGGCTTGTCGCGGCTATTGTGGCAGAGAAACACGTCGAAAACGCGCGACTCGATCTTACTTTTCAAAACCGAAGCGGCCGTTTTGCCTGGAGTGGTGGTCCCACCCTGAGTTGCGTCCTTCACGGAGATCCTCCAACATGACAAACCAAGCGTCGCCAGCTTGCTAAGCGGACGCGCATAAATAACTTGTATAGTTGGGTGGCCGATGGTAGTCTTTGTGCATGCGACTAAAGGAACTTGTCGGATCGGTCCGGGAAAAGTATGAGGCGCTAGGCAGTGTGTTATCGGAACGGCAACGCCGGATATGGGCAGCGACGGAAGCCCGCGCGTTAGCTCACGGTGGTATCGCGGTCGTGAGGGCAGCGACGGGGTTGTCGCGAAGCACTATCCATGCGGGAATGCGGGAATTGAGAGCAGGCCCCAAGCAGGGGCTGGAAGAGGGGCGAGACCGGAAAGCCGGAGGAGGGCGAAAGCGTCTCACCGAACACCAACCGGGAGTGCTCGCGGCCTTGCAGAAACTCATCGAACCCACCACCCGGGGTGATCCGGAGTCGCCCTTGCGCTGGACCTGCAAGAGCACCCGCAAGCTGGCCGCCGAGCTGCAAGGGCAAGGATTTCGCATCGGCGACCGAAAAGTAGCCGATCTTCTGCACCAAATGAAATACAGCTTGCAGGGCAATGCCAAGACGATCGAAGGCGAGAGTCACCCGGATCGGAACGCTCAGTTTGAATACATCAACGCGCAGGTCGAGCAATTCTTAAAGCAAGGTTGCCCGGTTATATCTGTGGACACGAAGAAGAAAGAGGCGGTAGGCAATTTCAGCAATGGCGGCCGCGAGTGGCAGCCCCAAGGGGAACCGGAGAAAACCTTACTGCACGATTTTCCGGATCCTGCTTTGGGTAAGGCGGTGCCCTATGGAATCTATGATCTGGGCCGGAATCAGGGCTGGGTGAACGTCGGCATCGACCACGACACGGCAGAGTTCGCCACCGATAGCATCTTATCCTGGTGGAAACACATGGGGTGTAAGGCCTATCCCGCGGCGAGCGAGTTGTTGATCATGGCCGACTGCGGTGGCAGCAACAGCAACCGTTCGCGGCTCTGGAAGATCGGAATTCAGCGCTTGGCCGATCTGACCGGACTTGCCATTCAGGTCGCGCACTTTCCGCCGGGAACCAGCAAATGGAACAAGATTGAACACCGGATGTTCTCCTTCATCACCCAGAACTGGCGAGGCCGCCCCTTGGTCAGCTATGAGACCATCGTTAACCTCGTGGGAAGCACCAAGACGACCACGGGCCTGAAGATCAAAGCGAAGTTGACCCGCCGTAAATATCCCCAAGGCATCAAAGTTCCCCAGTCAGAAATGGAGAAACTCAACTTCAAGGCGGCAACTTTCCATGGAGACTGGAACTATTCACTTCAACCTCATGGCCATTGAGAACTGGATTGGTTATTTATGCGCAGTCCCTAAGGATGTACCTGTGCTACACCCACAATAGCGGCAAAAGACCCAGGACTGCCAACCCGATCAGAAGCACGAGGGCCTGGTTGCCAGTTGCCTGCCGATGCGAAAAGGACCACGCGTAGATCCCCTTGGCTGTGTTGTTGCTCGCTGCCGCGATCAGGATACCCGCCGAGGCAACCTGGAGGGGAGTGAGCGCGCCTGCTGCCTGGGTCATTCCCATAATGAACGGGTCCACGTCGGCAACCCCCATGAGCGCTCCCAGTCCGTATACCCCCGCTCGCCCCACATAGGTCACCGCTAAGCGGGTGGCCACCAGCATGGCTACGAAAAGAAACGCAAAGAAAAGGGCCGCTCCTAATTCGAGCGGATTCTTTGGCTCGAACTCCCTCTTGATCTCACTCGAGGTAGGGTCGGTTCGCCGGGACCAAAGCCAGCCCGTGCCGACCGCCAGAACTGCGAGCACCAAGAATGGCAGCACAAGTCGAGTGATAAGTGCGCGGTTGAAAAGGCCCACTAGTGCGGCCAGGCGCAGGTACATCATACCGGAGGCCACCAGCATCCCACCCGAAAAAAGGTGGGGGCGACTCTCGCGATAGGATCGCTTTGCCAGCACCACGGTTGTGACTGTGGAGGAATAGGCGCCGCCCAGAAGGGCTGCAAGGACCACTCCTCCTTGACCTTTGGTTACCCTCTGCAGAACGTAGCTGCCATAGGAAACGGCGCTGACGGCCACCACCACCAGCCAGGTTTTGAAGGGATTGATATGGAACCGAGTGAATTCACTATTAGGCACGATGGGCAGGATCACCGCGCTCAGGAGGAGGAACTTGGTAAAGGTGAGAATTTCTTCAGGGGCCATCCGTTTGGTGAGGCCCTCGAGAGCAACTTTGAATTCAAGTAAGAGTACACTCGCCACCGATAGTGTTGTCGCGATCCAGAAATGCCCGTAATAGACCAGCGCCCCCACCAGATACGTTGCCAAGCCGGACATTTCAGTCGTGACGCCGGCTACTTCCGAAGTTGTGAGCTTGCGCCAGTAGGAAAGCCCTAGGAATCCGCCTACCACCGCGAAGCCAACAGTAACGGGCATCAGTTCCCCGCCCGACAACACAGCCACCGTGAAGCCTAACAGTCCGATCAACGGGAAGGTCCGGACCCCACCGAAGGCATAGTACTTGGCTTCGGCCTTGTGTTCCTCGCGTTCCAGTCCGATCAGGAACGAAAGAAACAGCACCAGCACGATTTTGACGCCGTCAGGAGGTAAGCCCTGATATAGTTTCATCAACATGGTCGGTTCACAACTCGCACAGACTTTGTGCCTTTCGAAGTCTGCGGCTTTGCATGCTAAACCGGCAAGGATCCGCTATCCGTCTTCGCTAACCGTGCGTTATCGACCTTTGCCCTCAAGGTAGGCCCGCGCCGCCCTCAACTCTTTGCGTTTTGACGCGTCAACTTCAGGAAAGGCAAGATCAAGTTCTTCCAGAGTATCGACGATCGCCGAGGCGACCGCCAGGCGCGTGAACCATTTATTGTCGGCGGGAATGACGTACCAAGGCGCATTGGGGGTGGAGGTGGCGCGGATCATCTCCTCGTAGGCTTCCATATAGTCGTCCCAGTGCTCGCGCTCCTTCATGTCGCTAGGTGAGAACTTCCAGTTCTTTTCGTTTTCGTCCAGCCGGCTCAAGAAGCGCCTCTTCTGTTCCTTCTTGGAGAGGTGAAGATAAAACTTACGGACGATGACGCCATTGCGGCTCAGATAACGCTCGAAGACACAGATATCCTCGAACCGTTGCTTCCAAATCTTCTTGCCCATCAATAACTCAGGAATTTTCTCCTTGGCCAGAAACTCAGGATGGACGCGGACGACCAGCGCCTCCTCGTAGTAGGAGCGGTTAAAAATGCCGATTCGGCCACGCTCGGGGAGGCAACGCGAGGTCCTCCACATAAAGTCGTGGTTGAGTTCCTCAGGCGAGGGCGCTTTGAACGAATAGACCTGGCAACCCTGCGGATTTACTCCCGACATCACGTGGGCGATGGCACCGTCTTTGCCGGCAGCGTCCATCGCCTGGAATATCAGGAGCACCGCCCATTGATCCTGAGCGTAGAGCTTTTGCTGTAACTCGCTCAAGGTCGCGACACCCTTGGCAAGCCAGGTTTCCGCCTCTTCTTTGGAGCTGATGCCACCCTTGTCGCCGGGATCGATATCCTTGAGGCGAAAGTTGCGGCCATGGTCGATTCGGAATGGTCGCGCGAATTTTCCCGTCTTGCTCATAGGTGAACCTCCACTGCCGATGCACGCTACCGAGGATATTGCCGATCGTTCATTTAAGCAACTTAAACTCAGGCAGATAAGAGCGTTCAACCCCGAGTACGGTACATTTAACCCGTCGCGTAAGGTTGGTCCTGATGATTAGTAAGGATGCTGTTGAAGGGTGTGCAGTTTTGACAAAGGACAGCGATGACTCGCAAAACCCTCTTCCATGGTGCACAAGGGGCTGGGTCAGGCAGCGCGTCAGAGAAAGCGGTGGATTAGAAGCGTGTGTCAGGATCCCAATCCGATTCGGCACACATGATCCCGGCTCACGCGCTCCTGCTCGATATAGGCGCGCGTGCGGCGCGTAAGTTCGTCAAAGTCCACGCCGTGCGCATCGAATTCGGGCCCGTCCACGCAAGCAAAGCGGATCTTCCCTCCTACGGTGACGCGACAACCGCCGCACATCCCAGTGCCGTCCACCATGATGGGATTCAGGCTGGCAAAGGTTGGCACTCCCCATTCGCGGGTCACCTCGGACGCGAAACGCATCATAGGAATCGGCCCGATCACGTGAGCCGCTCCAAGCGGTTCCGCCTGCTGCTCTTTCCACCAACGCATCAGGGCCACAACGGTGCCGTGGAAGCCGACAGACCCGTCATCGGTTGACCACATCACCTCGTCCGCTACCTGGCGTAATTCGTCATCGAGCAGGATCTGAGCCGTTGAGCGTGCTCCACATAGTGCGGTCACGTGATTACCGGCTTCGCGAAAGGCGCGGGCCACGGGGAGCAATTCGGCAACGCCAACTCCACCCGCCACACACAATACTCGGCCCACCCGCTCGATCGAAGCCGGCTGCCCCAGAGGACCCAAGAGACCGGCGAGCATACTGCCAACCTCGAGTTCGACGGTCGCCCTGCTGGTCCTGCCCACAGCTTGAACCACGATGTTGATCGTGCCGCGCTCCGCGCTTCCATCGACAATCGTCAACGGGATACGTTCGCTCTCGGCGGTGGGCCGCACAATGATGAACTGTCCTGGATTCCAATGCCGGGCCACTTCCGGAGCTTCGACTTCGAACCAGGCTATTTCCGGGGTGATAAGCCGCTTGGCCACGATGCGGTTTCCGGCACCCGGTTTTGGCAAATCAGGCGCTGCGGATCGCGCTCTGCCGTTGTCGGCAACCAAGGCTCGATCGATCGCCTGGGCAGCGGCGCGCCCGTCTCGCATCGCAAGAATCACCGTGGAACCGCCGCGCGCTACGTCCCCGCCTGCAAAGACCCTGGGCATGCTGGTCTGTCCGGCGGCATCCACCACAATTTTGCCGCGCCTGGTCAATAACTGTGGAGTCGCCTTTTGAACGGTTGGATTCGGACTCTGGCCGATTGCCATCACCACGGTTTCGACCGCCACGCGGTACTCCGAGCCTGGGATCGGGACAGGCGAGGGACGGCCTGATTCGTCGGGGTCCCCCAGCCGCATGCGAATGCACTCCATCTCAATCAGATTTCCCTTTTCGTTGCCAAACAGACGGACTGGCGCGGCCAGGAATTCGAAATGTACGCCCTCCTCTTCCGCGTGAGCGATCTCCTCCAGGCGGGCCCGCAGCTCGGCGCGTCCCCGCCGGAACAGGATCGTGGTCTCGCTACCCATTCGGCGCGCCCAGCGAGCGGCATCCATTGCCGAATTCCCACCGCCGACAACAACGGTGTGCTTGCCCACAATCACCGGCGTATCGGCCTCAGGAAATTTGTAGGCCTGCATCAGGTTGATTCGGGTCAGGAACTCGTTGGCGGTGTACACGCCGATGAGGTTCTCGCCGGGTATACCCATCAGATGGGGCAGGCCTGCGCCGGTACCGAGGAAAATCGCGGCGTATCCTGCTGCAAACAATTCATCGACCGAGGCGCCCCGTCCTACAATGAAGTCCGTGCAAAACTCGACTCCCATTTTTCGCAGCCGATCGATCTCCTCGTGCAGAATCTCACGCGGCAAGCGAAAATTCGGGATGCCGTAGGATAGAACTCCGCCAAGCTGGTGCAGTGCCTCGAAGACGGTAACCTGATAGCCTTTCCTTATCAGATCGAAAGCGGCGATCAATGAGGCGGGACCGCTCCCCACCAGAGCGATCCGCGGTCCTGTGGGCGGCTCAAAAACGTTTGGTGTGGCATCTTCCTGCTGCCGGTGTTGATCCGCAACATACCGTTCGAGCGAGCCGATCGCCACCGGTTCGAGCTTGACGCCCATCAGGCAGGCTTCTTCGCAGAACAACTCGTGCTGACAGACGCGTCCGCAAATGCCGGGGAATGGACTCTGCTCACTGATTTTGGCAAAGGCGGCTTCGACGTCGCCATTGCCGAGGGCGTCGATGAAAGCTTTGATGTCGATGTGCAGCGGGCAGGCATCGATGCACTTTGGATCCTTACACTGCAGGCAGCGCAGGACTTCCACTTTGACTTGTTCCGGCGAGAAACCGAGCGCAACTTCACGGCAGCCTTCCACACGAGCCTCGGGCCCGAGCAGCGGTATCTCCTGGCGAGGCGCCTTGGGATTGGGCTTGCGTTTTGGCTTGGCCTGGACAGTCTTCGGATCTACGTTCGCTGGCAAGGGCCCTCCCTTTTTCACCGGCTCGCACCGAACTAGAACAAAAATAACATTTTGCTACGGCCAGGCGTCAGTGACGGCTATCACACGAGTGCCTGGGTTCCGAACGGGCGGGTACAGTGGCGGTTGCAAAGGACCTTCCACTACTTACTCTCGCCTCCTGCCCGAGGCGGGCAAGAGCCATTTTACTCGCGGCTTGAGCCGGTGTTATCCTGCTCGGGGTTAGGCTGAATTTCTGGCCTTGTCGTACCTGTCGCTATTCTCTACGAGCGACCGGGACGCCCTACTATAGCCTCAACAGACCTGTTTGGGGGGGTTTCTAATGTCAAAATCCAGACCTGTCCGGCGCTCGTGGGCAGAGCCCTGGAAAATCAAGATGGTTGAGCCCATCCAGATGACCACGCGTCCCGATCGCGAGAGGTACATCCGGGAGGCGGGTTACAACACCTTTTTGCTTCGTTCAGAGGACGTTTACATTGATCTGCTCACGGACAGCGGCACCAATGCGATGAGCGATCGTCAGTGGTCGGGCTTGATGCTGGGTGACGAGGCTTACGCCGGCAGCAGGAACTTCTACCATTTGTCAGAAACGATCACTCAATTCTACGGATACAAGTATGTGGTTCCCACCCACCAGGGACGCGGAGCCGAACATATCCTTTCCCGCATCATGATTAAGCCGGGCCATCTCATTCCCGGCAATATGTATTTCACTACGACTCGTCTTCATCAGGAATTGGCGGGCGGCACCTTTATAGATGTGATCATCCCGGAGGCGCACGATCCGGCGAATGAACACCCTTTCAAGGGCAATGTCGATTTGAACAAACTGGATCGCCTCATTGCGGAAAAGGGGGCGAGCCGGATTCCCTACATTTCAGTGGCGGGAACCGTGAACATGGCGGGCGGACAGCCGCAGTCCATGACCAACATGCGCGCGCTACGCGATCTCACCCGCAAACATCATATTCCGATCGTGCTTGATGCCACCCGCGCGGTCGAGAACGCCTATTTCATCCAACAGCGCGAGACCGGATACCGCGGCAAGAAGGTGGCCGAGATCCTCAAGGAGTACTGCTCCTACACGGATAGTTGCACCATGAGTGCAAAAAAAGACGCCCTGGTAAACATTGGGGGCTGGCTCGCTACCAACGAAGAAGGACTGTTTGAGGAAGCCCGCAATATGGTGGTGGTCTACGAAGGCCTGCACACCTACGGAGGTCTTGCCGGGCGCGATATGGAAGCGATGGCGCGCGGCATCGCTGAGAGTGTGGAAGACGATCAGATCCGGGCGCGCATCGGACAGGTTGAGTATCTCGGTGAGAATCTGATCGATTGGGGAATACCAGTGGTGCGGCCCATCGGAGGACACGCGGTATTCCTAAACGCCAAGGCCTTCTATCCCCAGATTCCGCAGGAGCAGTTTCCGGCGCAGGCCCTGGCCGCCTATCTCTATGTCGATTCCGGAGTACGCACGATGGAACGTGGCATCGTTTCGGCCGGCCGCGATCCGGAGTCAGGGGAGCATCGCTTTCCCAAGCTCGAGTTGGTTCGGGTGACTATTCCGCGGCGCGTATATACTCAGTCGCACATGGACGTCGTGGGCGAATCGATTTTCCAGGTTTACGAGCAGAGAGAGCAAGCTCGTGGTCTGAAGATGGTGTACGAACCCAAGTACCTGCGTTTCTTTCAGGCGCGCTTTCAGCCTGTGTAGCGCTGGAGGCGACTCTTATATTAAGAAACCGAGAAGCGGGCTGCAAGATTGTATCCAGAGGCTGTCAGGTGTATATTGCCGAGAATCTCCGATGAGGCATAACTGAACCAGGAACGATCGCAGGAAGGAGATATCTAAAATGCCGGGAACATACAAAATCACCGAAGTGGTAGGGACATCATCCGTGAGCTTTGCCGAGGCTACAAAGGCCGGTGTTGCCGAGGCCGCGAAGACAATCCGGCACATGGATTGGTTTGAGGTTGTGGAAGAGAGCGGCAGGATCAAAGATGGCAAGGTGGAGGAATTCCAAGTCAGGGTGAAGATCGGGTTCAAGATCGAGCGATAAATCGCGGTAGCCGCTCTCCGATGCCGTTCGGCCGAGGATCGAGGCATCGGAGAGCACCTGGCCGAGGACCAAGCTGATTGATCCCGGCTCATGAGCAACAAGGTATCGCGGACTCGCTATCCGATCCGGTTGGATCGCGGACGATCACGGATAGAGACCGCGCAGCTTGGTGGCTTCCACGACACGGCCGATGCCGAGCATATTGGCGGCCGTGCGCATACCGACCTTGCGGTCAAGCTGAATCCTCAGTACCTCATTGAAGCTCGTCTTCATCACCCGCTCAAGGCGATTGTAGACGTCCTGCGCCTCCCAAAACAGGTGCTGTTCGTCCTGTACCCACTCGAAATAGGAGACTGTGACGCCGCCAGCATTGCAGAGGATATCGGGGATGATGAACGCACCCTTACCTTCCAGGATTCTATCGGCTTCCGGTGTGAGCGGCCCGTTTGCCGCCTCCGCAATGATCTTTGCTTTGACCACCGAGGCGTTGTCGGCGTGGACCGTATTCTCCAGGGCGGCGGGGACGAGGATGTCGCATTCCAGCGCAAGCAGTTCTTCCGGCATTATCGATTCGGAAGCCGGGAAATCCTCCACCGACCCTGTTCTTTCTTTGAACAACATCAGTTTCGGAATGTCGAGACCGTCTTTGTTGTACACGCAGCCCCGGGAATCGGAGACTGCAACCACAAATGCCTGATTGCTGTCGAGCAGGTGTGCAGCCACCGAGCCGGCATTGCCAAAACCTTGCACCACCACTTTCGCGCCCTTCATGGGAATTCGCAGATGATCGCAAGCGCACTCGATAGTATAAAAAACGCCCCTCCCAGTAGCTTCGTTGCGGCCTAGCGACCCGCCCAGACTGATGGGCTTGCCCGTGACGACACCCGGGACCGGGTAGCCCTTGGTCATGCTGTAGGTATCCATAATCCAGGCCATCGTCTGGGAATTGGTGTAAACGTCAGGGGCTGGGATGTCCTGCTGGGGACCGATCAAGGGAAGTATGGAAGCTGCGTAGCGGCGCGTCATCCGCTCCAGTTCTCCCTGTGACATCATCTTGGGGTTGCAGGTCACGCCGCCCTTGCCGCCGCCAAACGGGATGTTAACCACGGCGCACTTCCAGGTCATCCAGGTGGCAAGCGCCTTAACCTCATCGACGGTTACGTCCGGATGATAGCGGATGCCGCCTTTGGCCGGCCCTCGCGCCGTGCTGTGCTGCACGCGGAAGGCCTCAAACCGGTGGATGTGCCCGTCATCCATTCGCACTGGCAAGTTCACTTCCAGGATTCGTTCGGGATACTTGATCATCTCTCGAACATCTGCTTCCAGGTCAAGCGCGTGTGCCGCAAGGTCGAAATTCTCCATGGCGGCTTCGTAGGCGTTCTTTTTGATGGCTAATTCAGCAACTGGCATAGAATGCTGCCTCCTTGTTGGTCAGAATTGATGGTGTGTGGATCGCGGTAGATAGTGGATAGGGTTGTATCAACTGGATTGCAAAGAGCCAAGCGATTGGCAACAGGCCCGTCGTTCATCGAGGACGCCTGCCTCTGACGTTTACTGTGGTCCTGACAAGGGGCGCACGCTATGACAGGGATCACCTGGCGGTGTGATAGCCGTCACAATCTGACAGCGAAGCCCAACTGAAACAAGCTTGACATGATCAGTACCCTTCTGCTAATAATCGAGGGTCTCAATATCAGAAGAACTGAGGTCAGCACATCCCGACCATCGAGTGCGCGTAGGCCATGGGGCGTTGAGGTGTCGATGCTTATTGCCGTCCCGGTGATTTGCACGAGCGCTAAACAAATTCTCTTTGCCCACCGCCCCTCTTGGTCTGTGCAACCAAGTGAAAGGATTTCCATATGGCAAATCTTCAACCGAATAGATTCGTTTTGCAAAGCAGTGACGGTAACACCAAGGTTGATTACGAGACGACCAGTTTCGTCGGTCAGCCAACATTGAATCTTAGCCAGGGACCAAGCCCGACAGTTCCTATCAGGCACTTTGCAGGGTCGCAAATCCGCACGTGTAAGATGGAGATCGGAACATTGGTCACTGTGACGACTCAAGTAACGATAGATACAGGCTCGACTTCGTTCAGCATTCTGATTCCGGCGATCACCCTGACGGCTATCTCCGATCACAAGACGTTTGCTACAGACGCCATCATCACTTCCCACTCCGGCCCTAACTCGGTTCCATCGGATGGCGTGCACGAAACATATCAATTCATCCCATTGCGCGGGGAAGCCACATTCGTGGAAGCAGTCGCCCAAGCTGGGAACGCGTAGTCTGGAACTTCAGACTTGTTGCCTCAAATTGGACATTATCGCGAGTATGTCAGTCGAGGTTCTGATGAAAGCTAGTCCAGGGGATTTGTGTTGGAATATCGTGGTAGATGGCATCCACAATGGCGGCGGCCAGAGGAAGCGCCGAAAGCGGGAGGGGTCGCGGCCCGTTTAGACAATCGAGTGTGGGGCCAAGCGCCAGCGCCAGCTCCGCTCCTTCCACCGTATCGTCGGCCATGTGGCTAGCTTTCGCCTCGCGATATCGCATGCCGGTTCCGAGAAGGTATCCCATTCGACTGTTGCGTCCAGCTTGGCAGGTCACATAAAGATCGCCCGTGCCGGCAAGACCACTCACAGTGGCCGAGGCGCCGCCCATGAAATTCACGATGTAGTTTATCTCCGCCAACGCCTGTGTGAACAAGCTGGCAGCAAGGTTGTGCATCAGCGCAGCGTTTGGCGCCGTGCCCACCTTGAACAAAAGGCCCGCAGAATATCCGACGCCAATTGCATAGAGATTCTTGAACGCGGCGCAGGCCTCGACACCGATAATATCCATACTGGGCCGCGCGTGATAATAGGGCCCGCTCACCAAATGGACCATCCTGTCCAGAAGCACGGCATCAGAACAGGCAATCACTACACTCGTGTCACGCCGCGCAGCCAGCTCGCCTGCTATACAGGGGCCGCCCACTGCTCCAATGGGTATCCCCTCGATCCCATAGCCTGCCAGACCCTCTCGCACGGTATCGGGAATAATCGCCAGAGTATCGCGGGTAACCTTAAGCCCTTTGGTTAACATGAGTATCGGTGTAGGTGTTTTCATCAGAGGGCCAAGTTGCCGTACTGCCCAGTCAACACCGGCCGAGCTCACACCCAATACAATCAGGTCAATCGTGGGGCTGAGTGCTTCGGAGAGTTGATCATGCGTGAAAGGGGCAACCGCTTGTGGCAGCTTCATTTTGAGTCTGGGATGAAAGCCTGTTTCATGGATACAATTGATCCGTTCGCGGTCTAGGTGCGTCCCGACCAGACGCACGCCGTGCCCGGCATCCGCCAGCGGGAAGCTGAAAGCGCTGCCCATCGCGCCCGCCCCCAGAATCAAGATTTCCGCCATTTTCCACACCTCGTTTTTGACCTATGCATGAGCGACCGAATGACGTGGAGTTGTTTTTGGACTCCCATCGGGGATTTCAGCGGCTCACTTCTCAATTCACTGTTGGATGACTCCAGCGAATAAGTAGAAGCGGAAGATAAATAAAGAATCGCCTTCTATTCGCCAAGTGCGGGAGTATACTCACCCTCTGCAGGTTCACGGAAGACGGGGGTCAGTTTCAGACCGATGCCCCTTCGTGAACGGTGTCGGGACACAGTGCAACCTCAATCGTCAAAGTTCGAAAGCTCCGACAGGCGGGGATTCCTGCGCTTACTGGGAATGAGCCCTCTGTGTCTGGCGGTCCAAGATGGAAAGCTCCTCGCCAGCAGCGACACCTCCAGTGCGAAACCGTTGTGCGGCATCTTCCCGATCGCGCAGACCCCGTTCACGGAATCGAATCAGCTAGATTTGGAAGCCTTGGGGAAGGAGGTACGGTTTGTGGATCGCTGTGGAGCGCACGGCTTTGTCTGGCCCCAGATGGCAAGCGAGTGGATGACCCTCACCGAAAAGGAACGACTGGAGGGCGCCGAAGCTATCATTGCAACTGGGAAAGCACTGCGCCCGGCGATCGTCATCGGAGTACAGAGCCCTGACACGACAGCGGCGCGCCTGTACGCGAAACACGCAGAGAGGACAGGCGCGGACGCAATCATCTCACTGCCGCCTTCGGAGCACAGCGATCCCAGGACGGATCTGGAATACTACAAGGCGATTGGCGCTGCCACCGCCCTTCCGCTCTTCGTGCAGGCCGTCGGCAACATGGGGGTCGATTTGCTCGTTGAAATGTACAAGACAATCCCGACCTTCCGGTTCCTAAAAGATGAAGCGGGAAATCCTTTGAGGAGCGTCGCCGCGCTGCGAGAGAGAAGTTCTGACCAGCTCAAGGTATTTTCCGGTAATCACGGACGCGATTTGATCGACGAGATGCGCCGGCAATTCTCGGGCAGCATGCCGGCTGCCTGCTTCGCTGATCTTTATGCTCAAACCTGGGATCTCTGGCACGAAGGCAAACATGATGAAGCGATGGCGATGCATGCCCGGACGCTGCTGCTGCTTACCCAAATGGTGAGTCAAGGGTTCGAAGCGATGAAGTACATTCTGTATCTGCGCGGAGTCTTCCAGACTTACGGGGTTCGCCAACGTCGGGATTCGAGCTTTTCCCTGGCTGCTACCATGGCCGGGGGCAGCGATACGACGGAAGCGCAGCTCGATAATGAGGGCAAGCAGTCACTCCGCGAGACCCTGAACTACCTGAAGCCCTATTTGAGAGGCTAAGGCTTTGACGAAAGAGTCTCATGCCAACTGAGATGATATCGCGCCGCAAGTTCTTCGAGACCTCTGGCGTGACCGCGATCGTGGGCTCCCGAGGGCCGCGCGCGCCACTTCGGGGCGATCCGGCGGGAGTGGCCGCACGTGCGGCAGGCATCACGCGAGGCGATCTGCCTGACCTGACAATCAAGGAAGTCAAAGTCTACGTCCTCGATGGGAGCAAGTCCGGCGGAGATGGCGGCGACAATCACCTCGCTGCGGTTGTAACGACCAGCGGAATCGAAGGTAACTATACCCTTCTCGAGCGGTACTGGCACCCAAACTGGAACAATCAGGGATGGCTCGAGCACGCAAAGGCTGTCCTGCCCGGCAAGAGCGTTCTCGATCTTCCTGTGCTGACTTCTCAGTGGGCGCCCACGCAACGCCGGTTGGGGCAGTTGTCCTACGCCTCGGCCATTGATAACTGCCTTTGGGATATCCTGGGCAAGGCCGTCGGACTTCCCGTGTATCAGATCCTGGGGGCTTACCAGAATCGCGTGTTGGCTTACGCCAGTTCCCAACATCACCAAACGGTGGAGGAGTTTGTCGCTGAGGTTGAGCAGTGCAGGTCCCAGGGCTTCAGGGCATATAAAATTCATCCACCCTGGCAGCCGGGTCGTGAGGGCGAATTCAAACACGACTACAGGCTCGACATCGAGGTGGCGCGAGAAGTCCGCCGTGCTGCCGGCGCGGACTTCGCCCTGCTCATGGACCCTGTCGGCATTTATACGAGACAGGAAGCGATGGCGGTGGGTCGAGTGCTGGACGAGTTACATTACGTATCCTTTGAGGATCCGCTTCCCACCAAGGACATAGACGGGCTTGTGCAACTCTGCCAGGCCCTGGACGTGCCCGTTGTCATCGGCGAGTTCCTAACCTCCCCTTATTACTATGGCGATTACATCCGGCGGGGCGCGCTTGATGAGGTTCGGTTTGTCGTCGATAACATCGGCGGCATCAGCGGCGGCATGGTTGTCGCCCAACTGGCGGAGACTTTCAGCATGCAATGCCAGCCGCACAACTGGGGTAATTTATTTGACCACGCGGTCCACTTCCACTGTGAACTGGCGATGCCGAACAACGTATGGTTCGAAATGACACTTCCGCAAGGTTCAGCGGACCGCGCTTACATGAAAGACCGCATTCGTATCGCCGCTGATGGATATGTGTACGCCCCCACCAAGCCTGGACTGGGGTATGAGATCGATCGCGATGCGCTGGACAAAATCATCACCAGGATCGATACCTGAGGGTATGAGATGTCGAAGGGCAGACTCTCGCGTCGTTATTTTCTGGGCGCTGCGGGTGTAGGCACAGCAGCAGCCTTGATCCCGCCGGAACCCGTTCGTGCTGCGGTCGAATCCGGCGGGATCAAAACGGACGATCTCGTCATCAAGGAAGTCAAAGTCTACGTCTTACATTCCGGCGAACAGATCGCCTCCATTGTAACCAACACCGGCATCGAAGGTAATTACACGCTTGCCTCCCGCTATCCGCATCCCAACTGGAGCAACCTCGGATGGCTTGAGTATGCCAAGAGCGCGTTGCCGGGCAAGAGCATTCTGGAGTTCCCCGCGCTCACCAACCAGTATCGATCGAATGTCGGACAATTGTCATACGCGGCAGCGATCGACAACTGTGCCTGGGATATCCTCGGAAAAGCCGTCCACCTGCCGGTCTACCGGCTGCTCGGCGCTTACCGGCACCGTGTAAGAGCATATGCAAGCTCGCAGCATCTCAAAACCGTAGATGATTTCGTATCTGATCTCGAGCGTGCCAAGGCAGATGGATTTACAGCCTATAAAATTCATCCTCCGTGGCTGCCTGGCGACTCTGTGGACCACAGGCTGGATATCGAGGTGGCGAAGGCAATCCGCAAGCACGCCGGAGATGATTTTCCGCTTCTGTTCGATCGGGTGGGCGGCTATACGCGTGACGAGGCGATCAAGGTGGGCCGGGTCCTCGATCAGTTGAGCTACGTCTCCTACGAAGATCCGATCCCCACGAGCGATGTCGAGGGCCTCACCCAATTGGCCGCGGCTCTGGATTTACCGGTCACCATCGGGGAATTCATTTTCTCGCCCTATGACTACGCGGAGTACGTACGCAGGGGAGCCTGCGATGTGGTGCGATTTATCGTGGACAACATCGGGGGGATCACCGGGGGCATGAAGGTCGGCCGGCTGGCCCAAGGCTTCGGCATGGAGTGCCAGCCACATAACTGGGGCACAGCGCTGGACCACGCCGTCCACTTCCACTGTGAGCTTTCGCTGCCGAACTGCGGCTGGTTCGAAATGACGCAGCCGCAGGGTACTACCGACCGCCCCTACTTCAAGGACCAGATCCGGATCGACAAGGAGGGATACGTACCCGCACCCACCAAGCCCGGACTTGGATACGAGATCGACTACGATCGGCTTCATGACTTAACAAAGAACATCAGCCGCTAAATCGCTGCACTCAGCGCGACAATTCTTGTAGCGCAGCGCGGCGGAGCCGCAACCAAAAACGTTCAGAATCAAGCTGTTCTCCAGTAGATTGTCTATGTGTAGACGGCCTTTATTTATGCGGTTCCGGAGAAAGACTGCGAACAATTCTTGCTAAAAAAACAAGAAATTACGCCCTTGCAATGCAACGCAGGACGACTGGCCTGAGCCTTCAAAGCCAAATCCCAAGCCGGATATCGGAGCGGAAAATGTGCGGAAAAACTGCGGGATTCGAGCGGGATTTTGCGGGTGTCAACCGCGGAATAGTCGCGAGCCATAAATCCGATTGCCAGGATCAACTCAGCTCGTATCCCCGTACACTCGACTGTCGCGGGTGTAAGAGCCAAGCCAACAACGCCCCAATGATGAATCCGCCAACGTGGGCCCAGACCGCAACTCCGCCAGTCTGACTCACCGATTCCACCCGTGTGAACTGAAAGAATCCTGAGAAGAACTGGATCAGGAACCAATAACCCAGCACGAGGACCGCCGGCAGATCGACCGTCCAAAACCACAAAAACACAATCAAAGTGGTGATGCGAGCGCGCGGGAAAATGACGAAATAGGCGCCTAGGATGTCGGCGATTGCACCGCTGGCGCCAATGGTGGGAACGCGCGATCCGAAATTCAGCAGGATGTGCGTCAGGGCTGCACCAAAGCCACTGACGAAATACACCAGAAGAAAAACCACGTGTCCGAAGCGGTCTTCCACGCTACGGCCAAAAACGTACAGGAACAGCATGTTGCCCAGCAGGTGCAGCCATCCGCCGGCGCCAGGGTTGAAATCCAGAAACTCGAACGCCGGATGTTGTCGTTCAGCGGAATGGGAATCACGGCCCTTTGATTGTAACCTGAGGGCTGCGGAAAGCCTGTCGAAAAACACTACGGCGGATGAATGAGAACTCGGAGATCCTCCTCGAAGAGACGCGACTAGTCGCGGCGGACAGTCAACAAGACAACGAGGGGAGCGCCGGAGGAGTACCCCCCTCGTTGATTCCCGTTCCGGACTGGACCGGGAAAACACTGGACCGCGCTGGGAACGCGGCCCCATCTTCAAAGAAGCGACAAGGAATCGGAACGCGGTTTCGCTTGACCGCCAATCACATGGAAGAAGAACTATGGCGTAGATCGGCGATTCTCGACGTAAATCCGCGACCGTCCAAATCCTTCCCGTTCTATTTTGGCGAGGGGAGCCGCCGGAGGATTTGGCCCCCTCGCCATGCCCGATTCTTCAGGAATCGGGAATCTCGATCCCTTCAGCTTTCCGGCTCATCATGATCACCCTCGGTCACATTCCGCCGGCCGTCGCACCATCTCCAACTACCAGCACCTTGTTAGAGCCCGCGAAGCGAATCTCGGCCACCCGGCGCGATCCATCAGCATTAGTGTCGTACACCACGGTATCGCTTGCGTACTTCGAATCGCGATCAACCCACTTGCCGTCGAGCGTG
Organism: uncultured Acidobacteriota bacterium; assembly: GCA_963803295.1. GTDB lineage: Bacteria > Acidobacteriota > Terriglobia > UBA7540 > UBA7540 > CAWDMC01. The sequence continues at coordinate 86,441 of CAWDMC010000004.1, forward strand.
CCGATGACGTCCTTTCCCTTCTCCAGGGTAAGTTTGTTGGTATCTGATCCCCAAGCCAGCTTATAGACACCAGCAGGAACCTCTGTTCCATTCACTTTCACCGTATATGCTAACTTGAGGCTCCGCGAGTCCTTGTCTTTCGCCCAAGCCGATCCTGCGGGTACCACTAACAGGGCCAAGAGCGGAAGAAGGTAACCGATATGCATCAGCTTTTTCATTACTCTCTCCTTTTGGTTTGCTCCCGCCAGGCCAAAGTCAGATCCCTATGGCCCTGGTAGGATTGTTCGGTGGATCCCCCGGTCTTGTCCTTCGGACACTTGCATCTACCTGGAAGCCTTTGTCCCAATCCGGTTGGGGTTAAACACAAGAGGGCCCGGCACAAAAAACACCCGCCGAGATCGCCCTCGCACCGGCCGCCAAACCGTTTCACGAGGGCAATCCGTTAAATCCCGCCTACCTACCTCTGTCAACGGACTTGAAGTTCGAACTTCTGTGCATATGACGCTACCGCTCCAGGTTTTGTTAGCCGCGGTCACTTCAGTCGATGATTTTTTCTCCTCTGCCAAACCTACGGTCTGGCCGTCGCAAATCTTACGCACTTAAAAAGCCCAGGGCATCAATGATCCGGAAGCGTCAACCGCATATACGCACGACCCCAGCGGGAAGTTTCATTAATCAAGCAGACTCTCCAGCATCCCGCATACGACTGATGCCTCTCTCGCCCATCGAACAGGTGAAGGTACCGTGCAATCAACCTGCCAGGCAATCCGCGAAGATGCAAAGTCTTGAAAACTCAGGACGCAAGGACCCACTATAGTTAAGGTCGCTCCGCAGGAACGGTAGGATGTCCGAGGGTGGGATGTGGATGTGCGGAATCGGACACTTCGGTCGAGAGAGAAGATAGATCCAAGAGAAACCAAATGAGGATATTCACGATTGAGGGCGCCCATCCAAATCACAAGCCAACGAACTTAGTTGCGCCCAGGTGGCCATCGTAATAGGATATCGAAGAGTTTGGCGGCCTGAAAAGTGTTTGCCGCTCAGGGGGGGCCAATGAATGGCAGAGAGCGGCTCACCGCAACCTTCCGCGGCCAACCCGTCGATCGAATAACGGCAAAGGAGACTCGTCCATGAATCACCAGACCGGCATCACCCGTCGCGACTTTATGCGCACCTCAGCTGGAGCTGCGGGTGCGACGTTTGCGGCGCGTTCGATTGTGCTTGAACCGGAACCGATCGCCGCATCGCCTCGACCTGCGGCCCCGAGCGACACGGTGCGGTTCGGGATGATCGGCATCGGTATGCAAGGTTCAGGACTGCTGTCAACTTCAATTGCTTTGCCCGGTGTCGAGTGCGCCGTTGCCTGTGATCTGTATGATGGCCGTCACCAATTAGCCAAAGAGATTGTTGGCAAGCCCATTCCCACGACGCGCCGCTACCAGGAGCTTCTCGACAACAAGGAAGTCGATTGCATTGTGGCCGCCGTGCCTGATCACTGGCACAAACAACTGGTGGTCGATGCATGCAATGCCGGCAAGGACATTTACTGCGAAAAGCCCATGACCCACCACGTGCACGAAGGCTTTGAAATCATTGAGGCCGAGCAGAAAAACAAGAGGATCGTGCAGATCGGCAGCCAGCGGCGCAGCTCCGTGGTCTTTGCCAAGGCCAAAGAGCTTTACGAGCAAGGAGCGATCGGTGATCTCTGCCTGGTGGAGGCGGGCATGGGTCGTAATGAGCCTTGCGGAGCCTGGGTGTATCCGCCCCCGCCGGATCTCGCGCCAGAAAATCTTGATTGGGATACCTGGCTGGGCACCACGCCCAAACGGCCGTTCGATCCGATCCGGTTCGCCCGTTGGCGCGGCTTCCAGGACTACGGAGAAGGCGTCCCCGGCGATCTTTATGTGCACGTGCTCACCGGTATCCACTATATTACGGGAATCACAGCGCCACCCCTGCACGCCAGTTCCGTGGGCGGTCTCTTTCAGTGGGGCGCCGATGGCCGCGACCAGCCTGACATGATGACCACGATCTATGAGTATCCAAGATTCCGGGCGGTTATCCGCGTTACCCTGAACACGGAGACGCCGGAATATGCCCGATTTATGGGAACTCGTGGGCTCATGGAGGTTAATAGCGATGCCGTTACCGTCTCTCCCCAGGACGCCCAGGATCACGCGCCCTGCTACTACACGAGTGGCTATCCCCGAAGTTTACGCGAGACTTACGTGAGGGATTGGCACGAAAAGCACGGCATCGCACCTGGAACGAAATCGATCGTCGAATCGCGATCTTTCTCAGCGCCGCCGGGCTACAGCGACAGTCGCGCTCACCTATGGAACTATTTTCAGTCGGTGCGCACTCGTGGATCTTCGGTGGAAGACGGCACGTTCGGCAACAATACTTCCATCGCTTGCCATATGGCGAACTATTCCTATTTCAAGCGGGCGACTGCTGCGTGGGACGCCGGGGCTAAAGAAATACGTCATTAAGAGAAAAAAGTCCCCCGGGGACGGGGACCCCGGGGTGAAGAGGGAAGAAAGTTTCGCGGCACGCCTCGCGCTAAGAAGCCTTGGGGGCTATGTCTTCAGAACGCGAACCCCATGGTGCGGCGGAACCTTGTTGTAATATTGCCTTGCGCAACCCTGATAGTCCAATCAATAGTGTTTATCGAAGTTATTAGCACCGGTGCCGAACACGGGCTCCGCCTGCTGGCCGCCCTAAGCTTGCCCTACCCTCGGTTTTCCCCACACAGTGATCGAGAACCAGATCGTCGTGAGAACGGCGCGCTAATGGGGCAGGCACACCGCGTTCTGCAAGCCTAACAAGGTGATATTCTTGACCACTTACTTTGGGAAGAGCACAACGGACGCTACGGACCGTACCGCTGCTCTGCCAACTGGAGTACACTAAACATGCTATGGCCGAGCGACTGACGCCCGAACAACTCTGGAGCCAAGCTCAACAGGGCGATAGGGCTGCGTTCGACGCCGCGTTCGATCGTCTGGCACCGCCCGTACTGGGTATGCTGGTCCACATTCTCAACGATCGTGAGACCGGGGAGGAGGTACTGGACGCCGCCTTCGAGCGCCTCCGCCGCCGGCCATCGACCACCGTATGGAAAAGGGGTAGTCTCTCGGTGGAGTTGGCGATCACGGCGCGGCATGCGGCCATCGATCGCTTGCGCGCAAGAAAATCGCTGGTCCGGTTTGATGGCGCGTCATTCGACTACCTCCTGACGACGCCGGGCTGGCTTCCAGACAGCGATGACGCCGCGACGCTCGACGACCGGCGGGAACTGCTGAAGCGCGTCATCAGACAACTACCGGAATCACAACGGCGGGCGATCGAGATGGTGGTCTTCGAGGGACATACAGAAAGTGAAGTAGCGGAAAAGTTGGCGATGCCACTGGGCCGGGCCAAGGTAGAGCTAAGGGCAGCGATGCGTTTTCTGCGACACCGGCTTCAGGCCGTGATGGGCACATGGGCAATCAACATCTAGACGATGTCTACGAGCTCTACATTCTTGGCGCTCTCTCGCCTGAAGAGGCAGCGACGGTCCGCGAGCACCTTGAGCGCCAGTGCCCCAAATGTCTTGATTCTCTGCGAGAGGCGGCGCTCTCGGTCTACTATCTTTCGCTCACTCCTCGCCCGGCAAGAGCAAGCGTGGAGACCAAGGCACGGCTACTCGGTAAATGCTGTCCCGCGCAATCCTCCGCCAGGTCCAAGTGATTGTTGAAGAGGTGTTTAGCTGCGGGCCGCAGGCCATGGCAACCAGGAATCGAATTCTAACGCGCCCTCATCTAATGAAACCATTACGGAGAAAGGGAGACTAAAGGGAAAATGAATGCAAAACATCCTCCACGTTCAAAAATGGCAGGAGATCGAAAACAGCTCGAAGCCGGTACTGGTAGATTTCTGGGCGGAGTGGTGCGGCCCTTGCCGAGCGCTTGGCCCGACGTTTGAAAGGCTGGCAGAGAACTATGGAAGCAACATCGCCTTCGCTAAAGTGAATGTCGATGAAGCACCGGAACTGGCGGAGCGATTTCGCATCCGTTCCATTCCCACCCTATTGCTGATCCGTGACGGGAACGCCGTGGAGCAAGTGGTGGGCACTCGCAGCTACGATGATCTGGCTAAGCTCCTGGATAAGCACGTCACTGCTCCAGCCAGCAGTTAAGCCTTCCCCAGAACAGCAGACGCCCGGCAGCGCGCAGACCATATCGCGCTGCCTTGGCCGGTTGCCTACCAAGCCTACTGGGTTTTGCTAGGCTCCGGGTCTGGCGGAGAGTACGTTGGGCGTGTTGGGGAAGAATCCCTTAGGCGCACTCACATAACCCGAAATGCTGGACTTCCCGAGCTTGTTCACAACCATTTCAAGTGCGCTCGAAGCACCGCTGACGATGATGTAAAGAGGCTCGAGAATCGCCTTGTCCTTCCTCTCACTGGTCTTGTCATCGGCAGTAATCGCCACCGTAAACTGGTTTTTCTTGGTGTTGATGTGCCTTAGCGCAAGGGTGATCGTTCCTACCTTTTGCCTGGCGTTCTTGCCGGCAAGATTGAATTCAAAGTAATCCCGATCGCCCTTATGAGCCAGAGTCACCAGTTCGTCGTGAGTGCGGGCGATGGCACCCGAAAGCTCGCCCTTGGCGCCGGTCAGCGCCGCCTTCGTGTCTTCAAGATCCTTCCGGGTACCAGCAATATCCCCTGAAAGCCCGGTCATCTTCTGATTGGCGTCGGCCTGCGCCTTGTTAAGTTCGTCGGCGCTCGCCTTCTGTGCTATCGCAGCATTAAGCTGCTCGACCGCCTGCTGCTGCTGTTTCTGAATACTAGAAGCGAGGCTCCGAGCGCGGGTCAGCTCCTGCCGCGTCATTCCTAGCTTCTCCGACGTAACCTGGAACTCTCCACGAAGCTGTGCATACCGGGCGTCGGTGTCGTTGAGGCGCCGCGTCAGCAGGTTCAACTCGTCCGCCTGCTTGCCGACGATATCGTTCAACTGCTGGCGGCTGGTGATGACCAGGTAAAGGTTCACACCTGCCAGAAGAATCAGAAAAGCCACGAGCCAGGCGAGGACCTTGGCCAGAGTGCTTGTAGCCGGGGCCGAGGCAACCGGAGGTGGTGGCGATTGCACGTAGACGTATTGGGGCTGCTGCCCGAAGGTCTGTGGCGTTTGAGGCGCCTGAGGCGGCGAGACTGGCGCGGCCGTGTAACCCTGCCCGATGTTGGTGGCGCTGGGCGCCGAGGCCGGCTGCCCGGCCCCGCCTGAACGGGGTGTCTCCGGATCATTCAATCCGAACATGGCGTGCCCGGCGCCACGATCCTTATCTGCCATTTATCCTCCTCAACCGCAGTGCGGAGCTACCCCCGAGGTGGGGAACGCCGCTACGCCTGCGCCGCTATCCTCAGCGGATGGCGGTCCTTGATGGGATGCATAGAAATGCTTTCAGGTTACCGGCGATCCCCGCCAACCGCCACAATCGACTGAACCTTCCGTTTCTCGGAGCATCTTATCACAGGAATAGCCAAGCGGCATGAGGTACCCCCTCCGGGGGCCATTTTCAGGTACAGTGGTGAGACGAGAAATCAGGGCGGCAGAACACAACGTCTCGAAGCGAGGCAAAGGATCCCATGTCCAAGTACATCCTGGCACTGGACCAGGGCACTACCAGTTCACGCGCCATCCTGTTCGATCGCGAAGGGGCGATCGTAGGGTCGGCCAGTCAGGAATTCAAGCAATATTATCCGCAGCCCGGTTGGGTAGAGCACGACGCCGTTGAGATCTGGCAATGCCAAATTGGAGTGGCCCGAAAGCTCCTGCAGGACCAGCAGGTGACGGCCCGCAATATTGCCGCCCTCGGAATCACCAACCAGCGCGAAACGGTCCTGTTGTGGGATCGTGCTACTGGCGAGCCGGTTTACCCCGCCATCGTCTGGCAGTGCCGTCGGACTGCCGGCAGGTGTGACGAGATCCGCCGCAATGGGTTCGACCGCGTTCTGCGGGAAAAGACAGGGCTTGTCACTGACGCTTATTTCTCTGGCACCAAAATCGCTTGGCTGTTGGAACACGTTCCCGGCGTTCGCGAGCGCGCCGAACGGGGTGAACTGGCGGCGGGCACCATCGATACCTGGCTCCTTTGGAACCTTACTCGCGGCCGCATTCACGTGACCGATATCAGCAACGCCTCTCGCACACTCCTTTTCAACATCAACACGCTATCGTGGGATCCCGAAATCCTCGAATACCTGCGCATTCCGGCCTCGTTGCTGCCTTCCGTCAGAGCCTCAAGCGAAGTGCTTGGCGAGACGGATCTGTTTGGCGTCTCGCTGCCAATTGCCGGCGTGGCAGGGGATCAGCAGGCATCGCTCTTCGGGCACCAGTGCTTCCGGCCCGGCGATGCGAAGAACACCTACGGCACGGGATGTTTCCTGCTGATGAATACGGGTCCGGCGGTTCCCCGGTCCCAGTCGGGACTGCTTTCTACCGTGGCCTGGAAGCGAGACGGAGCAACCACGTACGCTCTTGAGGGCAGCGTCTTCATTGCCGGAGCCGCGATCCAGTGGTTACGCGATGAGCTGCACCTGATCCGCGACGCTGCCGAAACCTCCGCTCTGGCGAGTGCGGTTCCCGATACGGGCGGGGTCTATTTTGTACCGGCTTTCGTAGGCTTAGGCGCGCCTCACTGGGACGCCTACGCGCGCGGCACCATCGTGGGTCTGACCCGCGGCAGCAATCGCCACCACCTTATTCGTGCCACCCTCGAGTCGATGGCCTACCAGACACGGGCCGTCGTGGATGCGATGGCAGTGGACTCCGGCATTCGTCCTGAGGTCCTGCGCGTGGATGGCGGAGCCGCTCGCAACGACTTCCTCTGCCAGTTTCAGGCGGACATTCTGGGAATCCCAGTCGAGTGTCCCGCGACCGCCGAATCCACTGCTTTGGGTGCAGCTTACCTCGCCGGTCTCGCCACCGGCTTCTGGCAGGATGAGCAGGAACTCACGCGCCAGTTCCGCATCGGACGCCGGTTCGAATGCGGCATGACTGCGTATCAGCGGGAGGATCTATACGCCGGGTGGCAGCGTGCGGTCGAGCGTTCCAAGGGATGGGCACAGTAATATCATATGGCGCTGCACCGAGGCCGGCCCCTCCCGAGTTTAGAGGAAGGTCCAAGCTCCAACGGCGGGATTACGCCTCAAAGGCCGTATTCACCGCCTCGACAAAATCGACGACGGTCTGGTCAGAAACGTCAGCGCCGACATCTGCCATCCAGATGTCACGAAGGCAATCCTTCGGCGCGCCTTGTCTCACCATTTCGGCAACCACGTCTCGCAGAGTCGAGGCGGACATGCCAACGACGTCGTAAACGTTAATCATCAAGTCGAGCACCGTATGGGGAAACGCTTGACGCACGGCCGCGACTGAGGTTCCCCAGCCGACTTCGAGGTATTCGAGCGGCGCGAGCTGCTGGTATCCGTGCAAGTAGCCGTCCATCCTGCCGCAGTGGTGAAGCGCAAGCTTGCGTACGTTCCGCCGCAAGCGCAGATCGCTGGGCAGGACCTGCTCCGTATAGGTTTTGGGGCTGATCATTCCCACCGGACAGTTCCCGATGCAGAGCTCCCGGCTCCGGTCCAGTTGGGGGCTGAAGGGCAGCGTCAGTTTGTCAAAGCACTCAATCCAGAGATCCGCAATCATGTCCAAGAAGCGGTGGGCCGGCAGCGCCGAGTCACCCAGGTAGAGAAAAAGCTCCGTACCGGCCACCAGGCTCCCCACATTGAGCGGACCGCCGAAGTTGATGGCGGCATCCACGCGGCCGTAGCGGTCGAGCAGAAGCTTGCCTTGCCGCTTGAACTCCTGAGCCCATCTGTTTGTCTCCAGTTCGGGCTTGGGCAAGGCGGCCAAGTCATCCGGCGAGTCGAAGTGCAGACCGCGGGCGGCTGGCGCCTCACCTTCCTGAAAAACGATCTCGCAGCCAAGAAGCGCGGGCGCAAATCGATGCCCGCAAACATCGAGATCAGGACGAGGGGCGGGGTCCTCCGAGCCGAGACCGAGCGATCCAAATCGCTCAGCCAGGATCCTTTGCCCCGCCCGATCCTGCTCGGTACGAAAGATCGGATCGGAATAGTACTTCTCGCCGTAAGCGAATCCGTAGCGGTGGTGAAACCAGTTTTCCGCAAACGTAGGCTTCGCGTGAGTCTTGGGGAGGTTTTCCCCGAGGTTCCAGCGCATGAGATGAATGACTCCTTAATAGTGCTGTTGAGCAGAGATAGTATGGCACGACCCTATTCCGCTTGGCGGTCCAGTTGCACGACGACACCATGGCGTTGGATAATCACAGTTTCCATTTGGATCAGTCGGCAGGTTCTGCGAAAGGGCATTCCAACAATCAAAGCAGCGGATCTGAACCGGCCCATATCGACCCGCGAAGAGCTCAGCAGAAGAAAGCTACCTTATGATCGTCGGCATCCCCACAGAAACGTTTCCAGGAGAACGGCGCGTTGCAATGGTTCCCGCCGCCGTGCCCAACTTGATCAAAGCGGGCTTCGAGGTGGTTGTGCAGGAAGGGGCAGGGGCCGAGGCGGGGTATCCTGACGCGCACTATGTCGAAAGAGGAGCGAAGATGGTCAGCCGCACGGAAGTCTTCGCCTCTGCCGATGTCATAGTCCAGGTGCTATGCTACGGCTCAAACGACAAGACGGGCAAGGCCGATATTCCCTTGCTGCGCCCGGGCCAGGTTCTCGTTGGCTTCCTCCGGCCATTGGGTTCGTTGGATATCCTCCGTGAAGTAGCCGCTACCGGAGTGACGGCATTTGCCATCGAGTTGATGCCCCGAACCACCCGCGCCCAGAGCATGGATGCACTCTCCTCCATGGGAACCATCTGTGGCTACAAGGCAGCGGTGCTGGCGGCCCAGACCCTGCCGCGTCTATTCCCGATGCTAACCACTGCCGCCGGGACGATTATAGCGGCGCGCGTATTCGTCATTGGAGCCGGCGTGGCCGGCCTGCAGGCGATTGCCACCGCGAGGCGCTTGGGTGCAGTAACGTCGGCTTACGACCTCCGACCCACAGCCAAGGAACAGGTGCAGAGCGTGGGGGGCCGCTTTATCGAACTCCCCATTCAGGCCCAGGATGCAGAGGATACGAGGGGCTACGCGCGAGCACAGGACGACACCTTCTACGAGCGCCAGAGTGAATTGCTCGCGCAGGTGGTGTCAGAGAGTAACGTCGTGATAACTGCCGCGGTGATACCCGGCAAAAAGCCGCCGTTGCTCATCAGCCGACGCATGGTCGAGGGTATGGCGCCGGGCTCTGTCATCGTCGACCTCGCAGCCGAACGAGGTGGCAACTGCGAGCTGACGCGGCCGGCGGAATTGGTGATCGAGCACGGTGTTACGATCATTGGCTATATCAACCTGGCAAGTACCGTTCCGTATCATGCGAGTGAGATGTACGCTCGCAACATCACGAAGTTTCTGTTACACCTTTTCCGCGAGGGAAAGCTCGAACTCAACCTGGACGATGAGATCGTCCGAGATACGATGGTGACGCGAGCCGGCGAGGTGGTCAATACCAGGGTGCGGGAGTTCTTTTCGCTTCCCGCACAACTAACGTAATTCTCAGGAGGCAAGGTGAGGGCAGATCTGATTACGGCTCTGTACGTTTTCATGCTGGCGGGCTTCGTGGGATTCGAGGTGATCCGCCGGGTTTCTCCTCTGCTCCACACTCCGTTAATGTCGCTGACCAACGCGCTCGATGCCATCGCCGTGGTGGGCGCCATAGTGCTGGCCGGGGAGCGCAAGACGACGTTTTCGGCAGTGCTTGGCACTCTGGCGGTGATTGCGGCCACCAGCAACGTTGTGGGCGGATTTATGATCACCGACCGAATGCTGAAGATGTTCAAGACGAGCAAGGGCCGAAAACACTCATGACGCCGCTTGCAACCCAACCCGTCATCGAGATTACCTACCTGGTCGCCACGGCGCTCTTTGTCCTTTCACTGAAGTGGATGAGCGCGCCTTCGACCGCGCGACGCGGTGTGCGGGCCGGAGAGCTCGGGATGCTGCTGGCCATCGCCGGCACACTTCTGCACCACGGGATCATTGACTATAGGTGGATCGCCATCGGCCTGGTGCTGGGTTCGATCATCGGTGTTCCCCTCGGCCGGGTCCCCATGACTGCCGTTCCGCAGCGGACAGCTCTCAGCCACGCTTTTGGCGCCCTTTGCGTGGCTCTGGTCGGCACGGCGGAGTTCTACCTACGCACCCCGAATGTCCCCCGTTTCATGATGGCGGTCCTTTCGCTCGAGATTATCCTGGGCTCCTTGACGTTTACCGGAAGCCTGATGGCCGCGGGGAAGTTGCAGGAGATCCTGCCGCAGCGGCCTATCACCTACAAAGGGCAGAACCTGGTCAACCTGGCTCTGCTGGGAATTTCGGTTGGGTTAGCCGGGTACCTGGCGTTTCACCCGGGGGCGTCGCGGCTGTTTCCTCTGATGGTCGCAATCCCGCTCATCTTCGGGGTCATGATGATTGTCCCCATCGGCGGAGCGGACATGCCAACGGTCATCTCGCTGCTGAACTCCTACGCCGGCCTTTCTGCCGCTGCCATGGGTTTTGTTCTCGATAGCAAACTGCTGATCATCGCCGGCGCGCTCGACGGCTCTTCCGGATTCATCCTTTCCGTGAGTATGTCGAAGGCAATGAATCGTTCGTTTAGCAACGTTCTGTTCGGTGCGTTCGGGCAGGTCCAGCCGTCGGCTATAGCGACCCAGGAGGAACGAACGGTACGCAGCGCTACAGCCGAAGAAGCGGGCTCCATATTGGGTGCAGCCAGCACCGTCGTGATTGTCCCCGGCTACGGCATGGCGGTCGCACAGGCACAGCACAAAGTTCGTGAGCTCTACGAACTTCTGACGAAGCGAGGGGTGGACGTGAAATTTGGCATTCATCCCGTTGCCGGCCGCATGCCCGGCCACATGAACGTGTTGCTGGCCGAGGCGGATATTCCCTATGACAGGCTACTGGACATGGATGCGATCAACCCCGAGCTTCCCCAAACGGATGTCGCGCTGGTGATCGGTGCAAATGATGTGACGAATCCGGGCGCGCGCAAGGATCCTGGCAGCCCAATCTATGGCATGCCGATTCTGGACGTTGACAAGGCCAGAACCATCATGGTTATCAAGCGAGGAATGAGCCCCGGCTTCGCGGGAATCGACAACGAGCTCTACTATCTGGACAAGACGCTCATGCTCTTCGGGGACGCGAAGGCCTTTGTAGGCGACATCGTCCGTGAACTCGCCGGGACTGGACACCCCTCTTAGGCCTCTGGAAAAAGAAAAAGACCGACTCTTATCTCGTCCACCCCGCGTGATCGCCATACCTGCTAGGCGGGCGGCTCGTCTTCTGTTAAGATATAAAATCGTGTTTTAGTGAGTTCCGAATACGGTACGAGGTGCACCCCAATGGCTCTGATTTGTGAAATCTGCGGCAAGGCTCCGCACTACGGCAACCGGGTAAGCCATGCGCACAATATTACCCGGAGGCGCTGGAACCCCAATCTGCGCCGGGTACGCGCCTTACTGAACGGCGTGCACAAGACCCTGCGGGTGTGCACCAGTTGCATCCGCGCCGGCAAGGTGATCAAGGTCGCCTGATCGATTCTACCCGTTTCTCCCGTTTCTATTGTTCTAGCCGTATGCAGATGGTGTGGGTCAAGGTGGGGTACTGCCTACCGCCCTACCGGGTGGCACGCGGCGCGGCTTATCCGAGTTGGGCAGCCGCCAGGGTGCGTACGGCGGCGCGATCCATCTCAGACAGATCCTGGAACTCGACGGCGATTCTGCTTGAAGCACCCGCTTGCTCCACCCGGACGACTCGAGCGAGCGCGCTAACTTCGCGCGGTTCGCCGGCGATCTTGAATCGCAGTCGGGCCTTCTTGCCCAAGCCGCTGGACTTCTCGATATCGTGAGTGAGCAACAGCATGCCTCCCTCACTCACGTTGCCAACCATCGCCCGAATTTCATCGTGCCCGCTTTCGAAGCAGACCTCAGTGCCCGCACAAGCGGCTCGATGGTACTTCCTTCTCTCCAGGTGACTAGGGCTCTCCAGCGTCTGCCGGATCGCAGCGAGCAGCGTGTTCGGCGCGAACGGTTTCTGGATGAAAGCTTCCGGTATTTGTCCTTGACCGGTTTTGGCGATGATCTCGTCGCTGTAACCGGACATATAAAGCACCCGGGTTGCGCCGCGCAGCCGCAGGAGGCGCTCCCCCAATTGTTTGCCGCTCATCTGAGGCATCACCATGTCGGTGAGCAAAAGATCAATGGTTCGCTCGTATTCTGCACTGAGGCGCAGGGCCTCGTTAGCGTCGGAGGCTTCCAAAACGGTGTAGCCGCCTTTTTCCAGGATGCGTCTCACCAGCGCGCGCAGTGCCGACTCGTCTTCGACCAGGAGCACGACGCCTGAGCCCTTCGCTTCACGCGCCAGCGTCACTCCGGCCTGGGGTATTTCCTGCTCGCCGGTCATCTGGGGCAGATAGATGGTAAAGGCGGCCCCCTTTTCAGGCTGGCTCTCCACCAGAATCGCTCCTCCGCTCTGCTGCACGATTCCGTAGACGGTAGAGAGACCCAGGCCTGTCCCCTCGCCTTGGCCTTTAGTGGTGAAGAAGGGCTCGAAGATGCGGCTCTGGGTTTCCGCGTCCATGCCGCACCCCGTATCGCGGGCCCTAAGCATGACGTAGGCGCCCGGTGCGACCGTGCAGTTAGCCGGCAACGACATGGGGCCAAAGAAGGCGTTCCCGGTCTCGATGATAAACTTGCCCCCATGCGGCATGGCATCGCGCGCGTTCACGGCCAGATTCATGATGATCTGCTCCATCTGGCTGGGGTCGGCTTTCACCAATCCCGTATCACGCCCCGGATTCAGTACCAGTTCGATGTCCTCGCCAATAATGCGCCGTAGCATTTTGTCAAGGTTGGCAACGGTTTCGTTGAGGTTCAGCACTCGTGGCTGCAGCACTTGCTTGCGGCTGAAGGCGAGCAGTTGGCGGGTGAGGGCCGCGGCGCGATCTCCCGCGCTCTTGATTTCCTGGAAGTGCCCGGCGGGCGTGTCCGCGTGTTTGCCGTCCAGCCCCAGGGTGCTATGACCGATGATGATCGTCAGCAGGTTATTGAAATCGTGCGCGATGCCGCCGGCAAGCCTGCCGATCGCTTCCATCTTCTGCGATTGGCGAAGCTGGTCCTCCAGCTTCCGGCGTTCGAGGCGATCACTGATGTCCTGCTTAATCGCAAATAAATGGGTTATCTCTCCGTTCTGGCCGCGCACCGGAGTGATCGTGCTCTCCTCGACATAGAGAGTGCCATCTTTGCGGCGATTGACGAATTCGCCTTTCCAGACCTGTCCGGCAAGAACGGTTGTCCACAAGTTCTCGTAGAACTTTGCGTCGTGTTTTCCCGACTTGAGCAGGCGTGGGTTCCCGCCCAACACTTCGTTCGCGCTATAGCCCGTGAGGGCGCTGAAAGCATCGTTAACCCAGATGATCTCGCCGTTGCGATCGGTGATCACGACGGAGTTGGCAGCGGCGCCCAAGGCCCGTGTCCGCAAATAGAGCAGTTCCTCGTCCCGTTTGCGTTCCTCTCGAGCCTTTTTGTCTTCGAGGGCCCGCTCTACGGCAAAGGGCAGCCGGGCCAGCCGGTCCTTGAGGACGTAATCCGTCGCCCCCTTCTTGATCGACTCGACCGCGGTTTCCTCGCCCAGAGTCCCGGTGACCAGGATAAAAGGAATGTCGAGACCTTCGCCCTGAAGCATCTCCAGGGCTTCAATCCCCGACCAACCCGGTACGCGATAGTCCGCCAGAATAACATCGTGAGTCTTCGAACGGAGCGCCTGCATGAAGTGCTCCGCGTCGGCCACAATCTCGGTGTCCACCTCGAATCCGGCCTGCTCAAGTTGCCGGACGGAGAGTCTGGCATCGCGAGGAGTGTCCTCCAGATATAACAATTGTAGCGGACGCCTGAGGCGGGCTGAACCGTTCGTCGCGGATGTTAGCATTTCCTGTGCCACGAGGAGCCACTCGAAGCGGACGGCAAGGGTCCTCGGAACTATCCCGATGTGAAGGCTTTGTCGGGCGGCGGCTGGTTTAGTCCCAGCCAGTAGAGTCCAAGAGTTCTGAGGCTTTCCTGATACTGTTCGAAATCGACCGGCTTCTGGATATAACTGTTCACGCCGAGCTTGTAGCTCGCGATCATATCCCTTTCTTCCCTCGATGAGGTCAGCACCACCACAGGAATTGCCCGGGTGTGGGGATTGCCTTTGACTTCCTGGAGGACCTGGAGCCCGTCCACTTTGGGGAGCTTCAGATCCAGTAAGACCAGTTTGGGCGGATGATCGAGAGAACGATTGCTGAAGGCTCCGCGGCAAAGGAGAAAATCCAGTGCTTCCTCGCCGTCGCGTGCAACCTCAACCCGATTCTTCAGACCGTCCTTTTGGATCTCACGCAGGGTTAGCCGCACATCTCGCGGATCGTCCTCCACTAGCAGAATCTCGATGGCATCCATAGTTAACTCCCGCCCGCTCCGGCAACAGCTTGGTTCAGCCGTTCTTCTTTCTGCGGCGCTGCCAAGGTGAAATAGAAGGCGGCGCCTTTGTCAACTTCAGCCTGGACCCAGATGCGGCCGCCGTGCTTGTGGATGATCCGCTGCACGGTGGCTAGCCCAACTCCGGTCCCCTCGAAGTCCTCGCGGCGATGCAGGCGCTGAAAGACCCCGAACAACTTCCCCGCGTGCTTCATGTTGAAGCCGACACCGTTGTCTTTCACGAAAATCACGGACTGTCCGTCAACCGCGGTTTGCCCGATTTCGATCACGGCGGGCTTGCGTGGGCGGGTGTATTTGACGGCATTGGAAAGTAAGTTGTAGAGGACCTGTTTGATCAGGCCCGGATCGCAATCGACAAAGGGCAATTCACCAATTTCCCAACGGATCTCCCGGCCCCCGCTCTCGCGCTTGAGGTCTTCCCGAACTTCCGCCACCAGCGAATTCAGGCTCGCCACCTCCAGATCCAGTTCTTGGCGGCCTACCCGGGCCAGGCTCAACAAGTCATCTACGAGACGGCCCATGTCCTGGGCGCTGTCGATAATGTCGTGAAGGTATTCCTGGGCGCCGACTCCCATCTGGGCGCCGAAATCCTCTTTGAGAGCCCTTGAAAAGCCCTGGATATGACGCAGCGGAGCGCGCAGGTCGTGGGCCACTGAATAGGTAAAGGCCTCCAACTCCCGGTTTGCTTCGGCTAAAGCGGCATTGCGGGCTTCGAGCCCCTGGTTCAGGCTGCGGATCTCGCTCTCAACTTGCTTGCGGAGAGTGATATCGCGGATAGCGCTCGAGACCAACGCTCCTTCCTGAGTTTCAAGGGGACTGAGGCTGATTTCTACCGGAAACTCCTCGCCATCCTTACGCAGTCCGTAGAGCTCCAATCCAGCGCCCATCGGCCGCACCCGAGGTTCGGCAAAGAAATTAACGCGATGCGCCATGTGTTTTCCGCGGAATCTCGCTGGCACTAACATTTCAATCTGGTTTCCTAGCAGTTCCTCGCGCCCGTGGCCAAACAACTTCTCGGTCTGGGCATTCACCAGGACGATCTTGCCCTCCCGGTCGACAACCACCATGGCGTCGGGCGCCGCCTCGAGCAGGCCCCGGAATCTCGCCTCTGCCAGCTTACGTGCAGCGAGCTGTTCTTCGAGCTTGGCGTTCGCAGCGTTCAGTTGCGCAGTGCGCTCGGCAACGCGCTGCTCCAGCTCCAGGTTGAGCTGACGCACTTCCTCTTCTGTCGGTGCAGGGTCTCTGGTGTCCAGACTGCGGTCGCTCACGCGGGTAGACTCTCCTCCCATCCTTTGAAACTGAGGCCGCGCCACTCCCCCGTCGGAAGGAGCCACCTCGTCAGTTTCATGATACGCCATAAATTCTCCATTGGTCAATAACATATTAGTAATATAAATAGCCGAGCCTGCGGACATCTTTCCGAGGAAAGCCAAACCTCTCAGATGTGGCATTCTCTTGATACTGAAGGAGATATATGCTCGGGAAATGTTTGCACCTTCTTATCTTAATAGAGCCGTTATGCCCATTTTCTGCTTGTGTGAGCACAGATCGAAATCCATTCTTGCTTCTCAACGAGCCCCTCCTTGCGGCTCTCGACTGATCCCGCCGATCCCCATGTTCCCTTCGCAGGTATTGTGGGTTAAGCTAGTAGGGAAGGCTTTGGCCTCAACTTCTCTTCCATGATCGTTCGAGCTTCCGCGTGGCAAACTCCCAGGAGCCAAAAATCGGCTGACCGCAAACCCCGACAGGAGGAGCCTGATATGTCAGAGACTACGATGGCAACCATCTCGGCTACCGGACCCCTGAGCGCCGACGAATTACGCAAGATAAACGCCTACTGGCGCGCGGCCAATTATCTCTCGGTCGGGCAGATCTACCTTCTCGACAATCCCTTGCTCAAGGAGCCGCTTAAGATTGAGCACATCAAGCCGCGTCTTCTGGGGCACTGGGGTACCACTCCCGGTTTGAATTTCATCTACGTGCATTTCAATCGTCTAATCAGGAAGAACGATCTGAATGCGATCTACATCTGCGGACCTGGACACGGCGGTCCGGGCATGGTGGCGAATACCTACCTGGAAGGCACCTACAGCGAGCTGTACCCGAACATCGCACAGAACGAGGAGGGCATGAAGCGCCTCTTCAAGCAATTCTCCTTTCCCGGCGGCATTCCCAGCCACGCCGCACCTGAGACTCCTGGGTCAATTCATGAAGGCGGTGAGCTTGGTTATGCCCTGGTGCACGCCTACGGAGCGGCTTTCGACAATCCTGACCTATTGGTGTGCTGCGTAGTGGGCGACGGCGAGGCTGAGACGGGTCCGCTGGCGACGAGCTGGCATTCGAACAAATTCCTGAATCCTGTACGTGATGGCGCCGTACTGCCGATCCTGCACCTTAACGGCTACAAGATTGCCGGACCCACGGTGTTGGCGCGCATCCCCAACCAGGAACTGGTGGACCTCTTCTCCGGGTACGGCTATAAACCGTATCTTCTGGAGGGCGACGATCCCGAAGCCATGCACCAGCTGATGGCCCTCACACTCGACGGCATCGTCAATGAAATCCAATCGATTCAGGAGGATGCGCGCCGTTATGGATACCGTCAACGCCCGCGCTGGCCGATGATCATCCTGCGCACGCCGAAAGGTTGGACGGGGCCCAAGACGGTTGACGGCGTACAAATCGAAGGCACCTTTCGCGCCCACCAGGTGCCTCTGGCAGAGCTGGCCACGAAGCCTGGCCACCTCGAGCAACTCGAACAGTGGATGAAAAGCTACAAGCCAGAGGAGCTCTTTGACGAGCACGGCAAGCTGCGAACGGAGTTTGAGGAACTGGCGCCGGAGGGCAGCCGGCGCATGGGCGCCAATCCTCACACGAACGGCGGTCTGCTGCTGCGGGATCTTATTATGCCGAACTTCCGCGACTACGCTGTGGAGGTTCCAAAGCCCGGCAACGTGGTCGTCGAGGCTACCCGCGTGCTTGGCAACTTCTTGCGCGACGTAATGAAGCTCAACGCCAGCTCCAGGAACTTCCGCGTGATGGGACCCGATGAGACCGCTTCGAATCGCCTTGGGGCGCTCCTTCGAGGTGACCGATCGCGAGTCAACGGCGGAGGTCCTGCCTTCCGACGATCATGTGTCTCCTGACGGCAGGGTGATGGAGGTCTTAAGCGAGCACATGTGCCAGGGCTGGCTCGAGGGTTATCTGCTGACGGGGCGCCATGGCTTCTTCTCTTGCTACGAGGCTTTCATCCATATCGTGGACTCCATGTTCAATCAGCATGCCAAGTGGCTGAAAGTCACGCGAGGGATCCCTTGGCGGCGGCCGATCGCTTCGCTCAACTACCTGCTCACCTCCCACGTCTGGCGTCAGGACCACAACGGCTTCAGTCACCAGGACCCGGGCTTCATCGATCACGTGGTGAATAAGAAGGCCGATGTAGTACGCGTCTATCTGCCGCCGGACACCAATACCTTGCTCTCGGTGGCGGACCACTGCCTGCGCAGCCGCCACTATGTCAACGTGATCGTCGCCGGGAAACAACCCGGGCTCCAGTGGCTTACCATCGATCAGGCGATCGAGCACTGCACTGCCGGGATCGGTATCTGGAGCTGGGCCAGCACGGACCAGAACCTGGAACCCGATGCGGTGATAGCTTGCGCGGGTGATGTTCCCACATTAGAGACGCTGGCGGCGGTGGACCTGCTGCGGACACACCTGCCCGACCTGAGGGTTCGGGTGGTGAACGTAGTGGATCTTATGACACTACAACCATCGAGCGAGCATCCCCACGGCCTGAGCGACCGCGAGTTCGACTCGATCTTCACCTGCGACAAGCCGGTGGTCTTTGCCTTCCACGGTTATCCTTGGCTGATCCACCGCCTCACTTATCGCCGGGCCAACCACGTCAACATGCACGTCCGCGGTTACAAGGAAGAAGGAACCACGACCACTCCCTTTGATATGGCGGTGATGAACGACATCGACCGCTTCCATCTGGCCGGCGACGTGATCGATCGCGTACCTCGCCTCCACAATGTGGCCGCGCACGTGAAGCAGCACCTGCGCAACATGCTCATCGAGCACAGACAGTATGTAATGAAGCACGGTGAAGATATGCCGGAGATCCGCGATTGGAAGTGGATGTGGTAGGAGACGGCAAGCCCCGCTGTCTGCGCGGCGCGGCCGGCCGCTGACCGCACTTCCCCTCCTCCTCATCATATGAATGAAGAGTCACCGGCGGCGGGGTGGTTTTTGCCGTTTCTCACCCTTTGGACTTTTGCCCCAAAGTAGAACGGCGTCAGGGGAAGTCACGCCGGTGAAAATCCCCTCCCTTTGGCTGCATACTCAACGTTTTCTTCCGCCGACTAAGGGACCGGAGCCTTCAGGGATCACCTCACCGAACCCTGCCTCATTCCGTCGTAAGCCGAAGCGAGCCCACAAACGATAGCGCAGCCTGCCGAGCAGAGATGCCTTGGGTATCGGTAGCGTCTGCGGCTGCCAGGCCTGTCCGTATCCCTGACGCATGATCTCGATCCCCCCTTTGCTCCAACCGCGCAGCACGTACGCCAGATCCTCCCCGGGCACGCTTTCCTGCTGAATAACGATGGTGCGGCGGATTCCCTGCTGCTTGAAGACCTCGGCACCGGGAAAATCGTCGCAGGACGTGACCGAGCGATTGTCGAACATCCCCGGCGCCGGATGGATCCGATCGCCGCGACGGCGTGCATCCAGCAGGAAAGCGGGTGGGGCGTCTCTACCCAGCACCAGACCCTGGAGAGCAGCCGCGCCATGGTAAAGCGCTGAGATCACCGGCACTACGTCAACAACAGGCGGCGGAAATCTTCGTCGCGATCCCGTGGAGGCGAGAAGACGATAAACGTCAGAAGTATCAAGCATCAGGCCGGAGTTCTGTCCCCAGGGGCAGGCATTGTAAAGAGGGACCGGCCGGTATCCATGGCGAGCCATTTCAATCGCCAGGAAAACGCCTTGGGCTCCCGCCAAGTCAATCACGAGCGCAGCATCGCCGCCAGCGTCTGCTGCACCCGCGGCGGCAATCGAATCGCCGGACCGCGCCGGAGGTGGCTCCGCGTCCATGAAGGAGAAGAGCACCGGCTTTACCCACTTCGACCACGGGACTTCAGCGGGCGCCCAGATCGCTTGAATCCTCTCCCTTTCACTCATCTTTTGCTCCTCAGATAGTCGCCATTTTGGGCGTTGTCCATAGCTCGCTCTTCGCCGTTCGATTCTGGAGTTCCTGCACAAAATCACCAATCGCGCCGTTGGCGCCTTCCAACGGATTTGACCGATGATGATAATATTGCCCATATGAGACATGTCCACAGAAATTTCATTGCCTTTCTGCTCACCATCCTGGCAACGGTGCTCAGGGCGGGTGCTGCTGACGCACAGGTCTTTCGCGCCTATTTCATCGACGTGGAGGGCGGACAGGCCACGCTGATGATCTCTCCCAGCGGCCAGTCGCTGCTCATAGATACCGGTTGGCCCGGCCCGCGGGACGCCGATCGCATTGTTGCGTCGGCTAGATCCGCAGGTGTGAAGCAAATCGACTATCTGTGGGTGAGTCATTATCACCTCGATCATGTCGGAGGCGTGCCGGATCTGGCGAAACGAATCCCCATTGTCCACTTTGTGGATCACGGCGAGAGCAGAGAAACAAACACGCCTGAAGGGAAGAGACTCTATGAGGATTATGTGGCGGTGCGCGCCGAGGGACACCACCTGGTGGCTAAACCTGGCGATCGGCTACCCATCACCGGCATGGAGGTGGAAGTCGTGGCAGCGGCCGGCCGCCATATCACCGCGGCATTGCCTGGGTTGCCTGGAGCGGGGGAATCCAATCCTTACTGCCAAGGGGTGCATCCACGAGAGCCCGACCCGTCTGAAAACGCGCAATCATTAGGTCTGGCGCTGCAGGTGGGAAGTTTCCGTCTGGTGGATCTCGGAGACCTTACCTGGAATAAGGAACTTGAGCTCATGTGCCCGGTGAACCGGCTAGGCGTCGCGGATGTTTATGTGGCCAGCCATCACGGTTTGAAGCAGTCCGGGTCCCCAGCACTCGTCAATGCTCTCCGCGCCCGCGCCGCCATCATCGACAACGGCTCGCATAAAGGCGGATCGCCCGAAGCGTGGAAGGTGATTCACCATGCACCCGGCCTTGAAGACATCTGGCAGATCCACTACGCAGTGGATGCTGGCGATGCATCTAATGCTCCGGAGAAGCTGCTCGCCAACCCTGGAAAGAATGATCAGGATGACAGGGGCTTCGGAATCGAACTTGTGGCAAAAAGAGATGGTTCCTTCGCCCTAACGAATCTGGGCAACGGATACTCCAAAACTTATGCCGCCAAATCGCGAGACAAGGTTCAATGACGACTCTGCCATTTCACGTGGCCAGGAGGCCATACTGAAGGCCGCACTTGGGCCACAAGTGGCTGAAACGATTTGGTAAAATCTACATCGTGCGCGTAGAAACGTGGCGAAGGGGTGAGCACTTAGGTGGGGGACTTGCTGGCCTAACCCTGAGAAGATCGACCCCAATCGATCCCAATCGGCGAAGGCGTTTTGGTTTACTTAGTCGGGTGGGCCCGTTTGAATCGCATCAGGAGCGGAGACGATGTGCCTGAACGCGTGGGGCGCATGAACAACACCCGAATGCCATTCCTTCGGAAGCCGGGTGGCGCCTTTCCGGCGGGGCTTATGGCCCTCAATGTGCAGCATTTTCTCGACGGAAGCTTCTGCGGTGTATTCGTGCCGCCAGGAGTTCCGGAGTGATCCGGAAAGGAGGCGGCCTGTATTCCGCCTTAATTCTCGCGGTACCTTGATCGATCTCATGTGGGCCAGGGAGCACTTAAATTTCCAGTGGATTTTTGAGGGAGGTAACTATGATTATCCGTAGTCGAGAGAGGGCCACCCCGGTAGTGGCGACCGCTTGCTTGCTGGTACTTTTCTCAACGGGCTGCGCCACTAAGAAATGGATACAAACCAAGGTTGTCCAGCCAATGGACGCAAAGATCCACGGTGTCGATCAGAAGAGCGATCAGAACGCACAGCAGATCAAGGACGTGGACCAGAGATCCGAACAGGGGATTTCAGACGCGAAATCCCAAGCGGAGAATGCGAGCAAGCAGGCGACCGACGCTCAGAAATCGGCTCAGGGCGCCCAAACTACGGCCGACAAAGGCGTAGCGGATGCCGCATCAGCCAAGGACTTTGCCAAGACTTACGCGGACAATCTGGACGCGTATCAACCCGTTAAATCAGCGACGGTTCTGTTTCACATTGGCAAAGCCAATCTCGACGATCAGGACAAGCAGACGCTCGAAGACCTGATCCAGACCCTGCCGAATTACAAGCACTATGCCCTGCAAGTGCAGGGCTACACCGATAAGACCGGTCCCAAAGACTTCAACCTCTCACTGAGCCAGCAACGCGCCGATACCGTTGTCCGTTATCTCACCGAGAATGGGCGAGTGCCGCTGGTGAAGATCCACGTGCTCGGCTATGGCGAGGACGATCCTGTCGCGCCTAACAACAGCTCCAAGAGCCGAAAACTGAACCGTAGGGTGGAAGTCAAGGTCTTGGCCGCACAGACTGAGGGGGCTACTACCAGCAGCAATCAGACCCCACCGGCCAGTTCCACCGGATCGCCCACATCTGCAGCGCCGCAGCAGTAGAGGCTCGGTACCCTCGGCCGCTCGGATGATCGTTAGGGGCCCCACTTCCGGGGCCCCGAAAGCCGCCCGTGCGGGGGTGTGGCGCTCACAAACCGTACCTGCCGAAACCAACCATTGCCGAAAACTCCGACTCGAACTAGACTACGGCTATTCGTTCTCAAGGAGCGCGCATGGCTGGTTCGGTCACGCCTGGTCCCATCCGCCACAATATAGTCCCCAGGGTCGAGAACCGCTCGTTTGCAGGATCGCTTTCACAAGCCCCTGGACGTGTAGCGCTACTGAGCTCATCCAAAATGACGGGGCGGGCGTGGAGCGTCTGACCAGCCCTCTCCCCGAGCCACTTATGACCAAGAGTGAGCATCGTCCCCTCGTTGCATTCTCGAGTGACCCGCTCTGGTATAAGGATGCGATCTTCTACGAGCTGCACGTGCGCGCTTTTCAGGATGGGAACCGCGATGGCATCGGCGATTTCCAAGGTCTGATCCAGCGCCTGGATTATCTCGAGGACCTCGGTGTAACCGTGCTCTGGCTTCTGCCTTTTTACCCGTCGCCGCTGAAAGATGACGGCTACGATATCGCCGATTATAAGGGTATTCACCCTGCTTACGGCACCCTGGACGACTTCAAGGATTTTCTCGCGGAAGCCCATCGCCGCGGTATGCGCGTGATCACGGAACTGGTCATCAATCACACCTCCGACCAGCATCCTTGGTTTCAGGAATCCCGCAGTTCGCGCGACAATCCGCGCCGCAACTGGTACGTGTGGAGCGACACGGACCAGCGCTACCAGGACGTCCGCATCATCTTCACCGACACCGAGCTCTCCAACTGGGCCTGGGACCCGATCTCGCGATCCTACTACTGGCACCGTTTCTTTAGTCATCAGCCCGACCTGAACTTCGACAATCCGGAAGTGCGTGAAGAGGTGTTCGAGATCATCCGGTTCTGGCGCGAACTCGGTGTGGATGGCTTCCGAGTGGACGCCGTCCCTTACCTGGTCGAACGCGAGGGAACGTCCTGCGAGAATCTGCCCGAGACCCACGATGTCATCCGGCAGTTGCGCCGCCGCATGGACGAGAACTTCCGGGACAATTTCCTGCTGGCGGAGGCGAATCAATGGCCGGCGGACGTGCGGGATTACTTCGGGCATGGGGATGAGTTCCACATGGCCTTTCATTTCCCGCTGATGCCGCGCATGTTCATGGCCTTGAAGCTTGAAGACCGTAAACCCATCATCGACATTCTGGAGCGCACACCGCCCATTCCCGACACCTGCCACTGGGGCATTTTCTTGCGTAATCACGACGAGCTTACGCTGGAGATGGTCACCGACCAGGAACGCGACTACATGTACGATATGTACGCGTCTGATCAGGTGGCGCGAATCAACCTGGGCATCCGGCGCCGGCTCGCGCCCTTGATGGAAAATGACCGGCGGCGTATCGAGCTGATGAACGGATTGCTGCTTTCACTGCCGGGTAGTCCCATCCTGTATTACGGCGACGAGATCGGCATGGGTGACAACATCTTTTTGGGCGATCGGAATGGCGTCCGTACTCCTATGCAATGGGATGGCGGGCGCAACGCAGGGTTTTCCCAAGCCGATCCGGAGCGCCTCTTCTTACCTGTGATTTCCAATCCGGTTTACGGTTACCAGACCATTAACGTGGAGTCGCACAATCGCTCGCCCCACTCGCTGCTGGCTTGGATGAAGCGCATCGTGCGCCTGCGCAAGTCGACGAAGGTCTTCAGCCGGGGGACCCTGGAATTCCTGGAACCTGTGAATCATCGCGTGCTGGCCTATATCCGGCAACTCGGCAACCAAACCGCGCTGGTGGTTAATAATCTTTCGAGCTCCGCTCACGCCGTGGAACTGGATCTTGCCAGGTTTAATGGCGCTATTCCCATAGAGATGTTCGGGGGAAATCCGTTTCCGCGCATCACCACCAGTCCTTATCTGTTAACGCTTGGACCGTACCAGTTTTACTGGTTCCGGCTGCGATGGTTCTGAGGCCGGCAGGCGCAGAGGCAATTAACCTTGGCCGAGAGTACATTCCTCAGCGACGATTTCCTGCGTCAACTCACAGCCGTGGGCGAAGTGGATATCCTCGTGGGAATGCCCACGCTGAATAATCGCCCCACCATTGAGCGGGTGCTCGAAGCCGTGCAGACAGCGCTGATCAGATACTTTCCTCGCGAACGCAGCGTGCTCGTCAATCCCGACGGTGGATCGCGGGATGGCACGGTTGACGTGGTGCGGGCCATTCGCAATCCGGCCGCTGCTGCCTCGGGGCTGCGAACCATGCATCGCATTACCACGTCTTTCCGAGCGGTGGAGGGCCGAGGGAAAGCGCTGCGGCTGATCCTGGCGGCGGCCGATCTACTGCGGGCCAAGGCTCTGGCCGTGGTCTCGCCTGACCTCGAAAGCCTCACACCCGAGTGGATCGAGCGCCTGGTCGAGCCCGTCTTCAGGGATCAAATCGATTTCGTTGCGCCCGTCTATCATCGGCCAAAATTTGACGGTTTGCTGGTTAAGAATCTCCTTTCCCCGCTAACGGGGGCGGCGTATGGCCAGCGTGTGCACGAGCCGGTAGGCGACGAGATCGGATTCTCCGGCAGACTGGCCGTCCATTATCTTGAGCAGGATGTCTGGCATCAGGAGTTCGTCAAGACCGGTGCGGAGCTGTGGATGATCACCACAGCCATGGTAGGCGGGTTCCGCCTCGCCGAAGCCTTTCTCGGCCCCCGTGTTCGCGCCGTTCGCCGGTCATCCACCCCATCTTCGGATCTGACGACGACGATCCAGCGCGCCGTCGGTGACTTGTTCCGCCTACTTGAAATCCATGAGCCGTATTGGACGTCGCAGGTCATGAGTGATGTCGAGAAGCTGCCAGTCTTCGGCACTGAAGATCGGAGCGAGCTCGAGCCGATGCGCTTCAATCGCCAGCATCAGCTGGAAATGTTCCGGACGGGCGCTGATCAGTTGGGATCGATCCTCGAGTCCATTCTTACGCCGGCTGTTCTCGGTGAAATCCGCGGGATCACCAAACTCAGCGATCGCGAGTTTACCTTTAGCGATGAGCTCTGGGCGAAGATCGTCTGCGAGTTTGCCGGTTCTCACCATCGCTCGGTGATCAATCGCGATCACCTCTTGCAGGCCCTCGTGCCCCTTTATCGCGGCCGCCTGGCCTCATATCTATTGGTGAACCAGAAGGCCACCGAGGAGGAAGTGCGTACGAGACTCGAGGCCCTGGAACAGGAATTCGGGCGTCAGAAGCCGCACCTAATGGAGTGCTGGAAAGGCGCTGGCGGAAGCACGGCGCCGAACACTGAGGTGAGTCATGGATGAATACATTCTGAGCAGTCTCAGCAACACCGGGCAGCGCTTCGAGCGCATGGCGCTTGAGTTTCTTCCCCGGCTCATCGCCATGCTCATCATCACCGTGCTGGGATGGATCGTGGCCCTAGTCCTGAGGCTCGCGCTACGCTATCTTCTCCGGATTTTCAAGTTCAACCGGCTTTGCGAAAGCGCCGGACTAACCCAGATGCTGGCCAAAGCGGCGCTTCCCCCCCCGACGAACTACTCAGCAAGTTGGTATTCTGGGTGGTCGGAATCACCTTCTTGTTTCTGGGCTTCAACGCTCTCGATATTCCAGCCTTACAGGAACTGATCTCCAGATTCTTTCAGATCCTGCCCCAGATCTTTGTGGCGATACTGGTGTTCTTTGTCGGACTTCTGGCTGCCAACTTTTTCTCGCGCGCGGTGCTGCTCGGTGCGGTCAATTCCGATTATCCTTCGCCCCGTTTGCTGAGCCGCCTGGTCCGATTTCTGATTGTCATTCTGGCAGGAACCATGGCCCTCGATCAGGTTGGACTCGGCCACCGGGTCGTGGAGATTGCCTTTTCCATCGCCTTTGGGGCGGTGATGCTCGGATTGGCGTTGGCTTTCGGTCTCGGCGGTCGTGACGCCGCACGTAAGGTGATCGAACGGCAATTAGTGGATAGAAAAGACAGAGAGGAAGAGGACGAAGTATCGCATTTGTAGGCTAGTCTCTAAGAATCAGTTTGGCTCGGGATTCAATGTCCGGATTCAATGTCCGGTTCACATGGTCGGGATCGCGGGCAATGAGTGTCAGATACGCCCGCGTGGGCTGGTCAGGTTCCGCCCTGCCCTGCTCCCAATCCCGCAGCGTACCAAGGGGGATGTGATAGCGGGAGGCAAATTCCTCTTGGGTTAGTTCCAAGGCCCGGCGGATGATTTTCACCTGCGGTGTTCGCTTCATCCGCTTGAGGTCGGTTTCGGAGAGCGGTTGTGAGTCGCGATCCGCCCGCGCGGCCCGCTCAATTGCCTCGGTGCTCATCGACCGGGGAGGACTAGGCGTTTTGCCGAAAGTAGTCGTCTTGCTCATGTTGCGTTGCTCTTCGTGCTGAAATAATGCGAATGCGCTCCTGGCGTTCGGTGTAGGCTACAAATAGCACAACGTGACCTTCGGCCATGCCAATGATGACAAAGCGCTCCTCCCCATAGTCATTACGATCATCGAGGCGCTCGACGGCAAAAGGGTCTTTGAACACCGTTTTCGCCAATTCGAAGCTCACGCCATGAGCTTGCAAGTTGGCCTCGGCTTTCGCTTCGTGCCATTCAAATTCCAATGTCGTGATACTACTGGATACCAGTAATCCTGTCAACGGTCAGAGAAAACGTACGGTTCAGACACATTCCAAGTTGGACCTTTTCTGAAACACGGGGGAAAGCGAACCCGCGCAGCGTTAAGTCTGAACACCTTTAGGGCGACTCCGTGTCTTTGACGCTTAGTCTCTACACGTGGAACAGGGATTAGTGACGAGCAGAACCGCCATCCGAAACCCGCCGCCCGTTACTCATCACGCTTCACGGTCCTGGTGATTTCTCCGTACATCTCCGGGCGGCGTGCCGCAATGCGGTTGAACTCATACAAGCCGGGTACGCGGATCACACGATTGTCGTCAGCTTTGGCGAGATCAACTTCGGCGTAGATGATCGTCTCCTCAGTCCCGTCCGCCTCGGCCAGCACTTTACCGTAATAATCTACGATCTGCGAATGGCCGATGAAGTGAAATCCGCGCTCCTCGCCCACGCGATCGGCCGCGGCCACAAACATGTGGTTCTCGGTGGCGCGGACCTTCACGGTGTGATCCCAGGCGTCTGACCCTTGCGGCCAGTTGGTGGGGATCGCCAGTAACTGGGCGCCCTTCAGCTTCAGCACCCGGCCCGACTCGGGAAAGCTGCAGTCGAAGCAGATGTTCACCCCCAGCTTGCCGTGGCGGCTCTCGAAAAGGGGAAACGGCTTATCACCGGGCAGGTCGTAGCGATCGATGCCGAGACACAGCAGATGCACTTTACGATGCGTGCCCAGAATGCCTTCCGGACTTACCACCAGCGCAGCGTTGTAAACCTGGTCGCCCTCGCGTTCGAGCATCCCCACGACGGCCGTACAGTCGAGCCGTTTCGCCGCCTGTGCCAGCGCCTCCGCCGCCGGGCCAGGCACGGTTTCCGCGGCCGGTAACGCTTCCTCGCGACTGTTGAAGCAGTAGCCGCTCAGGGCGCATTCGGGGAAAATCACGATTTTCGCTCCGGCTTGCGCTGCGGTTTCGAGATGCCTAAGAACGGCGGCAAGGTTACGCCCGTTCTCTGCTATTTTGACGTCCATCTGTACGGCAGCGATCTTCATGCATTCCCTCCCTGCGGGTTTCCAGTAAGGCTGCGAAGCTGTGGATATATACGCTCTACCTGCTCGCGCGTGTGCTCTTTCGGACCTGAGCAGTCGATGACGTAATCAGCGCGGCGGCGCTTCTCCTCCACCGGCATCTGCGCCGCTATTCGTTGCTCGGCCTCGTGTCGTGGCATGCCGGTCTTGCCGATCAGCCGCTCGACCTGCTGCTCGGGACGGCACCAGGCGACAATTATCTTGCGGAAGTTGCCGCCGATCCCCGTCTCGTAGATCAGCGCCGCATCCACGATCACCAACGCCTGGGGATCTTCCACCGCTAACTGGCGTGCACGCTCCCCCACCCGGGCGATGATCGCCGGATGCACAATGGCATCGAGCTGGGCGAGTCTCGCCGGGTCGTTAAAGACGAGAGCTCCGAGCTTCCGGCGGTCAATGTTGCCCCCGCCATCGAGCACGTCTTTCCCCAACTGCTGCACAATGAGGGCGTGAGTTGGCTCCGAGGGTTGAAGCATCTCATGCCCGATGCGGTCCGCATCAATGATCTTCGCGCCCAACTCCTCAAACATGTGGGCCACCGTGCTCTTACCAGATGCGATACCGCCGGTCAATCCGAAGTAAGCCGCGGGGAGGTTCACGTATGGGTAGCCTTTAGAATGCATAGGAATACAAGTCGCCGTTGTATCTTATCCACGGAGGTTGCGGAATGACAGTGCCTCCAGAGACGGCCCCTTCCCCCGGGGGGCACCCCACTCCCGACCGCAGAAGCGGCAAGCCGGGCGGTGAAAGATTGTGATTGACTCCACTCACAATTGTACTATAATTCGTCACGTTCGTGCAGACGTTGATCTATTATGTTCGCCCTGAAACACAAGGATTTAGCTCCCAAGCGCCTTGAGCGGCTGCGTCGGATCATTATTCAGGATCACGTCGTTCGCATCGATCAGCTCTGCCTGCAACTCGGTGTCTCACCGGCTACGGTGCGCCGCGATCTCGAAGAACTCGAGAGCGCGGGCGATATCCGGCGCGTTCATGGCGGCGCGGTCAGCGCCAGTGGCCGTCTTGAGGAGCCCGTGTTTGAGGACAAGGCCTCCATCGCTACCGAGGAAAAAAGGCGCATCGCCCAGGCCGCGCTGAAATATATCCAACCCAACGATACCATTTACCTGGATGGTGGCAGTACAATTCTGGAGTTGGCGCGGCTGCTGCGAGAACGGTCGAATCTGACCATTGTGACGAACTCACTGCAGTCGGCGATCGAACTTGTGGCCAGTGGACCGCGACTGATTCTGGTGGGCGGCGAAGTTCGCCGCCTCAGTCAGACAATTGTGGGTCCCCTTACCCGGCTGACGCTGCAGGAACTGCATATCGACAAGGCTTTTCTCGGCACCATGGGGCTTTCGCTGGAGGAAGGACTCACCACCACCGATCCCAGCGAAGCCTTCACGAAAGAATTGGTCATGGAGCACGCCCGCGAAGTGATTTTGTTGGCCGATCACACCAAGATCGGCAAGATCTCTTTCACCCGCTCGGGCCGTCTCGAAACCGTGCGGGTGCTGGTGACAGACGGTTTGGTAGATCGCAAGCAGGCCGCGGGTTTCCGCAAGAAGGGGATTGAGGTTGTGCGAGCTTGACCCGCGCAATCCCATGGAGAGATAAAGGAAGATAACAATGACAACCATCGCGACCACAGCCTACCTGAGCAACATGAAGCCGGATTTCAAACCCTTTGAAATCGATTGCGGCAAGATCCCGGCCTATCGCTTCACCGGCGATCTGGGAACGGAACTCGACGCCGGGCGAATCGATGCGGCCACGGCGGTCGGGCTGCTTGAAGATATGCTGATGATCCGCGAAATGGAAGAGATGATCGTCAAGCTGCGCTCCGGGGCCTACGAGCCGATTGCCGACTTCAACTATCGCGGGCCAACCCACGTCTCGATCGGACAGGAGGGTGCGTCGGTCGGCGCCGCAGGCGCTCTCGAACTGCGCGACTATATCACCAGTACCCATCGCGGTCACGGCGACAGCCTGGGCCGCGGTTGTCAGGCGATCCGGGCGATGAGTGAGGAGCGGCTGCACCGGCGCGTTTCGAATAGCGCCGGAGCAACCCGGGCCCAAATTCTCGAGATCTGCGCTTGAAGATCACGTCTACCGCACCCTGGCGGAACTTTTCGGCAAGGATGATGGATACTGCAAGGGCCGCGGTGGCAGCATGCACATCGCCGATTTCACCGTGGGACATCTCGGGGCCAACGCCATTGTGGGCGGCAGCGTTCCCATCGCCACAGGTGCGGCGCTGGGCAGCCGTTACCTGCGCAATGGGGCGGTGGTGTGCTGTTTCGCGGGCGACGGCGCCTACGCCAACGGGGTGGTGCTCGAGTCGATGAACTTCGCCGCGCAGGTGCAATTCACCAACGAAATCGCGGGCGATCATCGCTTCGGCCTGCCCATCATTTTCTTCGTTCTGAACAATCACTATGGCATGACCGGCCGCACCGACAACGAGGTGACCGGTGTCGCCCGCCTGGCCCGGCGAGCAGCCGGATTTGCCGACAACAACATGCACGCGGAAGTTGTCAACGGCATGGACGTGCTGGCCGTGCGCGATGCCGTGCTGCGCGCTGCCGAGGGTTGCCGCCAAGGCGACGGACCCTATTTCCTCGACGTCAATACCTATCGCTATTACGGACACTCGCTGAGCGATCCTCGCAACGAATACCGCACCCGGGAAGAAGAGGAAGCCTGGCGAGCGGTCGACCCCATCGCCATCTTCGAGAAGCAGCTTGTCCATTATGGAGTCCTCGACCAGGCTGGCGTTGCCGCCGTCGAGAAAGCCGTTCGGGACCGCAACGCGCGAGCCGCCCGGCGCGCCGCGGATGCTGCCGATCCCGATCCGGCCGACGTCATCACCTACATGTATACCGATACAACTGCGGACGAAGTCCCGCCACAATTCTCGAAGGTACGGATTCTGGAAGATCCTCCCGCCATCAAACGTTCGGCTAAAGGCGAAATTACTTATCGCGATGCCCTCAAAGAAGCACTTATTGAAGAGATGCGGCGGGATTCGCGCGTTATCTTTTATGGCGAAGACGTGGCCGAATACGGCGGCGCTTTCAAGCTGAGCAAGGGATTGCTTGAAACCTTTGGACGCGACCGCGTGTTTAACACGCCGATTTCCGAGGCCTGTATTTGCGGCACAGGTGTGGGCACGGCCATGGTTGGATTGCGGCCGGTGGTAGAACTCATGTATATGGACTTTCTGCTGATGGCCGGCGACCAGGTTTGCAACCAGGCGGCGAAGTGGCACTACATGTCGGGGGCACAGGTGGAAGTGCCGCTGGTCATTCGCGCCTCCGTAGGCGGCGGGAAAGGTTACGGCGGGCAGCACTCGCAAACGCTGGAATCAAGCGTTGCCAATATCCCTGGCATCTACATTGCTTATCCGGCGACGCCTTATGATGCCAAGGGCATGCTGAAATCGGCGATCCGCGACAACAATCCCGTTCTGTTCATGGAATCGCAGCTTCTCTATGGTGAGAAAGGCGTGGTGCCGGAGTCCGAGTACCTGATTCCGCTAGGCGTCGCCGACGTCAAGCGCGCCGGCAGCGATATCACCCTGGTGGCTTGGGGACCGGCAGTGCACGACGCCCTGAAGGCTGCGGATAAACTGAAGGCGGAGCTTGGCGCCAACGCCGAGGTCGTGGACCTTCGCAGCCTGATCCCGCTCGATACCCAGACAATCCTGGCCTCGATTGAGAAGACCGGGCGCTGTGTGGTCGTCAGCCAGACGGTAACGATCGGCAGTTTCATGGGAGAGATAGCTTCCACCCTGCAAGAGAAGGCCTTTGATTACCTCGACGCTCCCATCATGCGGGTGGGCGCCAAAAACGGAATCGCACCGCAATCGCACGTGCTCGAGGCTGTTTTCTATCCTCGGGCCGACGACATTGTCGCGGCCGCTAAGGCCATTTTGTAAGAAGGGACAGCATCATGGTTCGAGCTGTTACCATGCCCAAGCTTGGGCAATCGGAAGAAGAAGGCAAGCTCGTACGCTGGCGCAAGCAAGAGGGGGACCCTGTTGCTAAGGGCGATATCCTTTTTGAAATAGAAACTGATAAGGCAATACTTGAGGTTGAAAGCTTCTTCGAAGGCACCCTGCTGAAGATCACAGTAGGTGAGGGGACGACGGTTCCCATTCAAACCACCGTTGGATTTATCGGCGTATCCGGGGGAGCCGATCCCTGAAATCGCTGCGCCAGCTCCCGCGCCGCAGGCTGCGGGAGCTTCCCGCGTGGTCACCGTGGTCGAAGAAGCGCCGCGAGTTTCACCGGCGTCGGTCGCGTCCGAAACCCCTAGCAGGCGCAGCGCGGAGCGGGCCCCGTCAGGTCCGGTCCCCCGGCCGACGGCACCCGCTCGCCCGCCTGTTCCCATTCCTGCGGCTTCGGAACCTCCCACCCTATTCCGAATCAGCCCGCGCGCTGCCAAGCTGGCTGAGGATTCAGTGATCGATCCGGCTTCAATCGCAGGAACCGGCCCCGAAGGACGAATTGTCGAGCGCGACGTCAAGGCTTACCTCGAAGCTCACGGTTACAACCAGATCCGCATTACACCGGCTGCCAAGCAACTTGCGGCCCGTGAGTCCCTGGACGTCCTCACTCTCTGGCGTGGCAACGGCGCCGAACGCATCGGTGTTGCCGATGTCGAACGCGCCCTCGCCGAGCGGCCGAAAGCCATGAGCCGGATGCGGCAGATCATCGCCGCACGCCTGAGCGAGAGCTACACCACTGCGCCGCATTTTTTTGTGACGGTCGCGGTGGACATGACCAACCTGGTTAAACTGCGCTCCCAGTGGAAGGCCGACGGTAGACCCTACACGTTGACTGACTTCATTCTCATGGCCGCCACCTTGTCGCTGGCCGAGTTCCCCGCCGTGAACAGCACGACCGACGGCAAGAAAGTCTGGTGGCATGGCAAGGTGCAACTGGGGCTGGCCGTAGCTCTAGAAGAAGGGCTGGTAGTCCCGGTGATCCGCAATGCAGACGATTTGAGTCTCGCGGAGATCCACGATTGCGCGGCGGAGCTGACGGCCAAAGCACGCGTGGGCAAGCTCACGCCCGACGAAATGAAGGGAAGCACATTTACAATTTCGAATATGGGCATGCTGGACGTCGAGAACTTTACCGCCATCATCAACCCCGGCGAAAGCGCTATTCTGGCGGTATCGAGTACTGCTCCCCAGCCAGCCGTGCGGGACGGCAAGGTCGTGATCAGGGATGTGATGAAGATGACCTTATCGTCCGATCACCGTATCATCGATGGTGCGACGGCGGCGAAGTTCTCGAACGCGATCAAGAAGAAACTCGAGGAGACATCATTGTGGAAACGTTTGGCGTAGTAGTGATCGGGGCAGGGCCCGGCGGATATCCTGCCGCCATCCGCGCCGCGCAACTGGGTGCCTCGGTGGCCCTGATCGAGAAAGAATACCTCGGCGGGACCTGTTTAAATTGGGGCTGCATTCCTTCCAAAACCCTCATTCACACCGCGGATCTGTACGCACAGATGATGTCATCGGCCGTACTGGGATTGCGAGTCGAGAATCCGGGATTCGACTATGCGGCGATGGCCAATCGTAAGGATCGCGTGGTTCAGGGCTTGCGCGCTGGTATCAAGCAGCTTCTCACCGCGAATGGAATTCGGGTTTTCCTAGGCGCTGCTTCCTTCTTAAGCCGCAATACAATTTCTATCGAGGGCGACCCTTCCACCGTCATCAAAGCCGAAAAGGTCATCATCGCCACCGGCGCCACTTCCTCCATGCCCTCTTTTTTGCCCCGGCACGAACGGGTGGTGGAAAGCCGCGCCTTCCTGGACCTGAAGTCAGCGCCCGCCCGGGTGCTGGTGCTGGGAGGCGGCATCATCGGATCTGAGTTTGCCTGCATGCTGGCCCAGCTCGGCGTCAAGGTCACGATCGTCGAATTGCTGGAGGATATCCTCAACGTGATTGATGCTGACGTGCGCCGAGAAGTTCGCCGCCATATGGAAAAGAATCTCGGCATCCGCATTCTAACCGGCAAGACTCTTGAGCATATCGAGGCCGATGACGGGGGAGTCCGCGGCCTGGTTGGCGGCGAAAGGGTCGAAGCGGATCTACTGCTCGCGGCGCTGGGGCGCAAGCCGGTGACCGCGGCGCTTCGCCTCGAAGAGGCAGGGATAGCTACCAATCCCCAGGGTTGCATCGAAGTGGATGAGTATGGACGTACCCAGGTGGCAAGTATCTACGCGATCGGTGACACTACTACAGGAGTCCAATTGGCTCACGCCGCCACCTCACAAGGGCTGGTGGCAGCTGAGAATGCCTGTACCCGTCACCTGCGCCGGAACGAGAAGTACATTCCGGTGTGTGTCTTCACGTCACCCGAGGTCGGCGCGGTGGGCTTGGGCGAGGAAGAAGCCCAGCAGAAGGGGATTGCGGTCAAAACCGGTAAGTTCAATTTCGCGGTGCTGGGAAAGGCGTTGGCAATCAACCACCCGCAGGGTTTCGTGAAGTGGATCGCCGATGCCGGCACGAATCAGTTGCTCGGAGCGCAAGTGGTCGGCGCCCATGCGACGGAGCTGATCGCCGAAGCGACCACCGCGATCCGCTCGGAGTTGACCGCAGCGGAACTGGGCCATACCATCCACGCCCATCCCACGCTGGCGGAAGCCTGGATGGAATCGGCTCACGCAGTTTTGGGGGAGCCGATCCATTCTGTTCCCAAAAAGAAGGCGTCGGTAACGAGGTAGTAAGTTGGAGATGGCCGGGATAGCGTTAATCGAACCATCAGCGGACTGTATGAACCAAGTCCCAGTACTCCCTGGGGCTGTTGCAGATTGCAGCATCTTTCCGGCATCTCGCACGCACGGGGCCGTTTCTCGGTTTTGCAAGAAACTGGGAGAAAGGCACTTAAAAAATAGTGTCTCATCTGTCTCGTTTGTCTCACTTTTCTCATTTTCAAGGGGCATACTTGAGAGTTGCCGGTCGCGAGCGGGTCAGCAGACCCAAAGTGTGGGCCTGCGGTTTTTACGTGTGTTCCAAAAGAAGAGCCGTGGGCCTTACGAAGCAGGCTTGCGCTACCCGCAACCCGCTCGGCGGACCGCGACCCACTAACGAACAAATTTTGCCAAAACGGAGCCACGATATTACTGAAAACAAAAAAGCGGGTTCTGGTATGGAGACAACTTGCGGAGCAAAAATGACCCGGAACCCACAGTGTGGGTCCGCGGCTTTTGCACAGATTCCAAAACGAGAGGCGCGGGCCTCGCAAAGCAGGTTTGCGCCACCCGCTCGGCGGATTGCGATGCGATGACCAGACAAATCTGCCAAAATGGAGCCACGATATTACTGAAAACAAAAAGGCGGGTTCTGCGCTCTACCGCCCTCGGCCATTCTTGAGGACGAGGTGACGGTAGAAAGCTGAACTCTCCAAGAGGAGTATAACGGTGGCGAATACCAAGAGTCTCAAAACGAACGCTCCCAGCAAGAGATTACGAGGCGCACTGCCCAAGATTGGGATACGGCCCACAATCGACGGACGCCGCAAAGGCGTGCGCGAGTCTCTGGAAGCACAGACGATGGAGATGGCCAGAACCGCGGCCAAGTTTCTGAGCGAGAATATGCGGCATGCGAACGGGCTGCCGGTGGAATGCGTTATCGCCGACACCTGTATTGGCGGTGTGGCCGAGGCTGCCGCAGCCGCCGACAAGTTTGCCCGCGAGGGCGTCGGGCTTTCGCTCACGCTGACCCAATGCTGGTGTTATGGCTCCGAGACGATGGACATGGATCCGCTGATTCCCAAAGCGGTTTGGGGTTTCAATGGCACGGAGAGACCTGGAGCGGTCTACCTGGCCGCGGTGTTGGCAGGTCATAACCAGTTGGGCCTGCCGGCCTTCGGCATTTATGGCAGAGACGTGCAAGATCCCTCTGACAAGACTATTCCCGCTGACGTTAAGGAAAAGCTGCTCCAATTTGCCCAAGCCGGACTTGCGGTCGCCGAAATGCGGGGGAAATCGTATCTGTCACTCGGTTCGGTCTCGATGGGCATCGCGGGATCGGTAGTAAATCCCAGCTTTTTCAAGAACTATCTCGGCATGCGCAATGAATACGTCGACATGGCGGAATTCATCCGCCGCTTCGACGAGGAGATCTATGACAAGGCTGAGTTCGAGGGAGCGCTGGCGTGGGTGAAAGACAACTGCCCCGAAGGGCAAGGATTTCAATCCTGCGCATTTGCAGACGTCGCGCGCCAAGAAGGATGGCGACTGGCTAACCGTGGTCAAGATGACCCTCATCGCCCGTGACCTGATGATCGGTAATCCACGACTGGCAGAGTTGGGATTTGGTGAAGAAGCGCTAGGCCACAATGCCATCGCCGCCGGATTTCAAGGGCAGCGGCAATGGACTGACCACTTCCCCAACGGCGACTTCATGGAGGCAATCCTCAATTCCTCGTTTGACTGGAACGGCATCCGAGAACCCTTCACTTTTGCCACCGAAAATGACAGCTTGAACGGCGCCACCATGCTATTTGGACATCTTCTCACCGCTACGGCGCAGATCTTTGCCGACGTCCGAACCTACTGGAGTCCGGCGGCTGTGAAACGTGTCACTGGAAAAGAGCTCACCGGCAAGGCATCGGAGGGCATCCTGCACCTGATTAATTCCGGTGCCGCGGCGCTCGATGCTACCGGACGCCAGAGAAGAGGCGGCCAGTCGGCCATCAAGCCTTTCTGGGAGATCACGCCCGAAGAAGCAGGACATTGTCTCGACGCAACCAAGTGGTGCCCGGCAATGCTCGAATATTTCCGCGGTGGCGGCTACTCCTCGCAGTTTGCGACCAAAGGCGAGATGCCAGTGACCATGGCGCGGATCAATCTGGTAGCTGGCCTCGGTCCAGCACTACAGATCGCCGAGGGCTACACCGTTGATTTGCCCGATGACGTGCACGAAAAACTGGACCTGCGCACTAATCCAACTTGGCCGACAACCTGGTTTGCTCCGAACCTCACCGGAGAGGGGCCCTTCCGGGATGTCTATTCAGTGATGAACAACTGGGGCGCCAATCATGGAGCGATTAGTTATGGTCACATCGGCGACCGTTTGATTACGCTGGCTTCCATGCTGCGAATTCCGGTCTACATGCACAACGTAGCGGAGGAGCGTATCTTCCGTCCCAGTACCTGGACAGCGTTTGGGGCGCAGGATCTGCAAGGCGCTGACTTCCGCGCCTGTGCAAATTTCGGTCCGCTGTATGGGAGGTAAGTTCCAGTATTTCTCAGTGTGAGCCCGAATTGGGATCGCTTTTCAATAACGGCTGACAACTGCCGTACCGGCAATCTATGAACGCCGGTCCTTTTCAGTGAGAGTCGGCGCTCCCCAGGGCGGGTTCCAAACGCTGCTACAGACGTCATTTTCCGTCACTGTATTGTGTGTAATCGTCATTAGGGCCGACTCATAAGTATCGACCCCGCAAAAGTTGAATCTGCCGCTCCGCCCGTATATACTTGCGCATCGCTTACGGGCTGCCTCAACAGCGCTTCGACCAAGTGCGCGGCCGGACGGCCAGTCTATTTTCTGGTACGCGCGATCCGGCTGCCGCGCGTTGCATTTCTTGCAAGGGCCATGAAGGGGAATTGAGCCAAGCAAACTATTAGGGCCTGATAAGCTCGCCTAAAGGGGAGGGTTAATAATGAAAGCAGCGGTTTTCCACGGACCTCGTGATGTGCGGATCGAAGATGTTCCGAAGCCATCGCTCGGGCCAGGAGAAGTTATGCTGCGGGTGCTTCGATGCTCCGTCTGCGGAACCGACAAGCGCATTTTCACGCACGGGCAGAAGAACGTGGTGCCACCGGCAATTACCGGACACGAGATCGTCGCCGAAGTCTACGAGATCGGCTCGGGCGTGAACCAACCGTTGAAGGTGGGCCAGCGAGTTGTGGTTGGAACGGTAGTGGGCTGCGGCAAGTGTATCTACTGCAAGCGGAAACAGTACAACCTTTGCGATTCCTTCACCGCCATTGGCTACGATCATGCGGGCGGATTCGCCCAGTACCTGAAGATTCCCCCCGTCGCCGTCGCCCAGGGTAATGTGATCCCGATCCCCGATAAGATGTCACTGGAGCGCGCCGCCCTGGTTGAGCCGCTCTCCTGTTGCCTGAATGGTGAAGAGTACCTCGCCGCTCAGCCGGGAGATCGAGCCTTGGTTTTTGGCGCCGGGCCCATCGGCATGCTGCACGCCAGCATTCTGAAGTCGCGAGGCTGCGATCCGGTAATCGTAACTGACGTTTCGGACGAGCGCCTGGCCTATGTTCGGGAGTTCGGTTTGGGTCAGACGGTAAACACGGCCGGCGGAAACGGGGTGGAGAAAATCCTCGAAGCCGCGGGTGGCGAGAAGTTCGATGTCGCCCTTACCGCCAATTCCGTGAAGTCCACTCAAGCCGACGCCTTGAAATTGGTGCGCAAGAAGGCCCGCGTTTGCTTCTTTGCCGGAATACCCAAAGACGATCCGATCGTGCCCATCGACACCAACGCCATCCACTACAATGAAATCTCGCTGTTCGGTTGCTTCGCCTCCAACCTGAAGCATTACCATGAGGCTCTCGAAATGGTCTCCCGGGAGGATATTCCCTGGGACCGTTTCCTTACCCACCGGTTCCCATTGCACGATATGGTCAAGGCTTACGCCGTGATCGAGGCGGGTCAGGGAATCAAGACGGTGATTAACTGCGAGTAGGCGACAACCACGATGGATAAGCAATCCCTGGCAGAACTGATTCAGATTTCGCACGCCGTTGGCGACAATCCCGACTACGTGCAAGTGGGCGGCGGCAATACCTCGGTGAAATCGCCGGACGGCCGGACGATGGCAATCAAAGCCAGCGGCACCGCCTTGGCTTTGATGAGCGAGTCCGACGGTTGGGTAGAACTCAACATTGACTCGCTGTTGAGCATCTTCGATCGCACTGATCTTGCCACTTTGCCGACGAACGAGCGTGAGGCCCAGGTGGTCGCACACTTGGCATCGGCGGCTGTCGGCGGACACGGGCGGCCTTCGGTCGAAAGCGCTTTGCACGCCATGCTGCGCCGGGTGGTGATTCACACTCATCCAGTGGCAGCCAACGCTCTAAACTGCGGACCCGGCAGTGAGGCTCTCGCCGGGATTACGCAACCGGAAGAATTGCCGCCGCTCTGGATACCCTACACCGATCCGGGCTGGCGGCTCGCCACCGTGGTCAAATCCGCCGCTGACGCTTACCATGCGCAACACGGCGCCATTCCGGCCGTCATCTTCATGGAGAATCACGGACTGCTGGTCTCAGCCTCGACGGCAGAGGAGTGCGTCGCCCTGCACCACGACTGGGTGGCTCGATGCAGCGAATATTTCTTGTCCAAGGCTCCGGCGCTCAATGACGCTTCAAAGGTGGATTCCAGCACCCTGCGCCAGGCCCTGGTGTCGTTGCGCCACATTTGGCGCGAAGTCCGCGGCGCTCCGCCCTTTGCCAGGCTTTCCGAGAACCCGGAACTCGCTTCGCTCGTTTCTAGCGATGCGGCTGCGATCCTCGCTGCCGGCTCGCTATCGCCTGACCACATCGTCTATACCGGCGCCCGCGCCGTACTCGCAGAATCGATCGAGGAGCTGCCGGCAAAACTCAAGCCTGCACTCGCGGAGAAGGCTCCGCCACGGCTGGTGCTCCTCCGTAATGCGGGTGCATTCCTCATCGCGGACGATCCAGCAAAACTGGACGCGGCTGAAGCGCTGGCAATCGCCGCGGCCAAGATCGTGCGCTTGGGGGAGGGACGCGGGGGGGTGCGCAATCTCGCCCCTTCATCCGCTGACTTCATCATCAACTGGGAAGCGGAGCATTACCGGGCGCGCCTCACCGGATCAGCCGCTGCGCCGCTGGCGGGAAAAGTCGCCTTGGTCACCGGAGCCGCTTCCGGGCTCGGTTTGGGAATTGCCCAGGGCCTGGTGGAGGCCGGGGCCGCGGTGGCCTTTTGTGACCTGGACGATACCGGAGCACAGGCTGCCGCTTGCGACTCCGGCGATCCTCGCCGCACTCTGCCGGTACACATGAACGTTACCGACGAGCAAGGAGTCCAGAACGCTTTCGACCGCGTCCTGCGGCACTGGGGGCGGGTCGACGTAGCCATCTGCGCCGCGGGCATCGCTCCGGCTTACGATCTGGTGGACACTCCGGTTGACAAGTGGCGGCTGGCGCTTGAGATCAATCTTACCGGCTATTTCCTGGTAGCGCGGGAAGCCGCCCGGGTCATGATCGCGCAAGGCGATGGCGGATCGATGGTGATGCTTTCGTCCAAGACCGGCCTGGATGCATCGAAGTCCAATTCCGCTTACAACGCCACCAAAGCCGGTGAGATTCACTTGATGCGCGGCTGGGCGCTGGAACTCGGATCCCAAGGCATTCGCGTCAATGCGATCGCCCCCGGCAACGTGTTTGAAGGATCGAAGATCTGGAATCCCGAGTACATGAAGGTGGCGGCACGCAAGAAGGGTATCAAGCCTGAAGAAGTGATTCCGTACTACACTTCGCTGACTGCCTTGAAACGCGAGATCAAGCGCTCCGACGTAGCCGCAGCCGTGGTTTTTCTTTCTTCCGATCAAGCCCGTTGTATCACCGGCCAGACCCTGGTGGTGGACAGCGGCCAGGTGATGGTGCGATGAGTGAAACGCAATTGCAGAATCCGCCTGAAATCGAGCCCAGGCTTTACACCGGAACCATGGAGGATCGCCTGAGCGCCTTGCGTGAGTATTGCGCGTCTCTCGGCGCGCACCCGAGGCGGGGGACAAACTGCCACATCCACACCAGCGAGTCATTCAGCGTGTTTCGCTCGCCCACCGAGGCCGTGGCGCAAGCGGCGCGCGAGGGCATCGCGGTGCTGGGCATCAATGACCACTACACCGTCGCCGGACACGAGGAGTTCCGGCGAGCGTGTGCGATCGCCGGTATCGCCGCCGCGTTTTCGATGGAGGCCGTGGCCATGGACCAGGCGGCCGCCGCGGAAGGTCTGCTACTGAACGATCCGGATA
Organism: uncultured Acidobacteriota bacterium; assembly: GCA_963803295.1. Taxonomy (GTDB): domain Bacteria; phylum Acidobacteriota; class Terriglobia; order UBA7540; family UBA7540; genus CAWDMC01. The sequence goes on from CAWDMC010000004.1 coordinate 127,524, forward strand.
ACCCCGGGCGAGTTTATCTTTGCGGCAAAGGCATCACCAGAATCCCATCGGATTCCTCCAGCGCCATCCAGACCCTGGCGAAGATGCGCGCAGCACTGGATCGCCGCAACCAGGAGATGACCGGCAAAGTGGCGGCGCTCTTCCGCGCGCGGCTGGGCGCCGACGGTCCAACCTGGGAGGCCGTTCGGGCGCTGACTCCGCGCGGTAACGCCACCGAGCGCCATGTCGCCTGGGCTATTCTGGTTCGTTTGCGCGAACTGGCCGGTGAGCGTGCCGTGCCACTGAGTTACATCATCGCGACTTGTTGTGGGACCACCCCTCCGCGAAGGCACCGATGATGCAGCCTTGCAGATTTTTCTGCGCTCGAAGTTGCTCAAGGCCGGCGCTCCCGGCTACGTGCGTGAATACGAAGAAGCCTTCGTTTCTTCCGAGGCTCTGCGCGAGATTTTTCTCGCCTTCGGGTCCGTTCCAACCTATCCGGTACTCGGAAATCCCATCACCACGGGCGAGCGAGACATCGAAGCGCTGCTCGACCGCCTTGAGACTGCCGGGTTCTACGCCGTTGAGGTCATTCCCCACCGCAATACGCGCGAACGCCTGACTGAGATCGTATCGGCGGCGCGACGGCGCTGGTGGCCTGTCTTCAACGGCACCGAGCATAACACGCCCGAGCCGCGGCCACTGCTTGATCCTTTCGCACTCGACCCTGAATTCGAGCCGTGGTTCCGAAGCAGTACGGCCTTGCTGCTCGGCCATCAGCGACTGGTGGCTCGCGGCGAGCCGGGATTCGTCGATGGAGAAGGACGACCCACTATCCCAGATGCCCGCGCCCGGTTCGAGCGCTTCGTCGAGGCGGGCCAGTAAACAGTCGCTCTGCGGGCCGCTTTTCCTTAGGCCAGCTGGGGCTGGGCAGCGCGGAGCTGGCGATGCGGTCGACAGTTTGGGGGCGAATCCATTTAGCAGGCAACAATCGGTTCCTCTCGCTCTGCTGTTTTGCCGGAAGTTGCGGCGCCGGTCTCTCCTGCGGTGTGCCTTCAGATCGAGTATGAATTCCAGAAGTACGGTAAGTTCATCTTTTATTCATGACGTGGAGGACAAGCGTGGCCAAAAAAGAACTTGAAATTGCTCAACCCGAAGGGAAGCTAGGCGTTTTGACTGTCGGCATGGGCGCGGTAGCAACCACTATGATTGCCGGTGTCGAAGCCGTCCGCCAAAAGATCTCACTGCCCATCGGCTCTCTCACTCAAATGGGCACGGTTCGACTGGGCAAGCGTACGGATAAACGAATACCCAAAATCAAGGATCTCGTGCCCCTGGCTAATCTCGAAGACGTCGTCTTCGGCGGCTGGGATCTCTTTAAGGACAGCGCCTACGCGGCTGCCCTGAAAGCCGGCGTGCTCGAAAAAACGCACGTGGACAAGGTTAAGAACTTTCTCGAACTGATCCGGCCAATGCCCGCCGCTTTTGACCATAAGTGGGTCAAGAACCTGGACGGCGACAACCTAAAGACCGGCAAGACCAAAATGGATCTGGCCGAGCAGGTCATGGAAGATATCCAGAATTTCAGGAAGGCGGCGGGAGTCAGCCGTCTGGTGATGATCTGGTGCGCTTCCACCGAAGTTTTTGCCACGCCGCAGCCGGTTCACGCCACTCTCGACAGCTTCGAGAAAGGGCTCCGCTCGAATAGCTCCGACATCTCCAACAGCATGATCTATGCTTACGCTGCGTTGAAGCTGGGAGTTCCTTTCATCAACGGCGCTCCCCACCACACCGTGGACATTCCTGCCCTTACGGAGTTGGCGATTGAGAAGCACATCCCAATCGCGGGGAAGGATTTCAAGTCGGGCCAGACCTTCATGAAAACCCTGTTGGCACCCGGCCTGAAGGCGCGATTGCTGGGATTGACTGGCTGGTTCTCAACCAACATCCTGGGGAATCGCGATGGCGAAGTGCTCGACGATCCCGAGGCCTTCCGCAGCAAGGAAGAGAGCAAGCTCTCGGTGCTCGAGTACATCATCCAGCCCGATCTTTACCCTGAGCTTTACGAGGGCTACTACCACAAAGTCCGCATCGAGTACTATCCGCCGCGTGGCGACAATAAGGAAAGCTGGGATAACCTCGACATTTTCGGCTGGCTGGGTTACCCGATGCAGATCAAGGTCAACTCCCTGTTCAGAGATTCCATTCTGGCAGCCCCGATGGCGCTGGACCTGGTCCTGTTTACCGACCTTGCGCAGCGCAGTCCGGATCTGGCCAAGATGGGCATCCAGGAATGGCTGTCATTCTACTTCAAGAGCCCGATGACCGCCGCAGGCCTGTATCCTGAGCACGATGTTTTCATTCAGCTCATGAAGCTGAAGAATACGCTCCGCCACCTGCGCGGTGAAGAGCTGATTACACACTTAGGGCTCGAGTATTACGACTAGGCGTTTCCGTGATTTCGGGGACCTTGTCGGCAACTCAAAGGGGCGCGTGAAGGTGCGCCCCTTTTGTTATCAAGGCGATGCCGGTCTCCGAACCCTCAGCCTGTTGGTGGACCATCAAGTGACCGACAGATCCACAAACCTTTTGCCTGTTTACACACCCCACCGCTTGCTCAAAAACCAGACCAGAATCAAACCGTTCGATCCACATATCCCACAGGTCTCGTGGTGAAGACGCCCTTGTTGGACCATCGATCCCGCAGGCCGATAGCAGGCGATTCTGTCTGTCTTGAGGCTGCGGAAAAAGTGCGGAAAAGCTGCGGGATTTCAGCGGGATTTTGCGGGACGACAGGGAAATCCATTCCGTAGCAGCACAGTCCCGGGGGTGAAGAGCGCCGAAATCGCCTCTGACGATACCGGCGCTACAACAGAAATCGCCGGTGAGGACACCGGCGCTACAGCAGGTCGGCCCCTTGATGTGCAACTCTCCATAAGAAAGCGCCTACACTCAATCAAGTCACAGCGAGCAGTAATGCTCAAAGCGCTCGGCCACCGGTATCCAACTCTCAGGATCGTGCGGTTCGAAGATTTGAGCTGGGAACGAGCGCGCGATGATCCCTCGGACTTCTGCGAGCGAACCCGCCGCACCTGTCGCCAGGATTTGCATTCCAATGTTACCCAGCGCTGTAGCTTCTACCGGACCTGCCACCACGCGCCGTCCGGTTGCGTCGGCGGTAAATTGGTTCAACAGAGCATTTCGGGCGCCGCCACCCACAATGTGGATTTCGGAAAACGTCTTTCCGGTGATCCGTTCCAGTGACTTGAGGGTAGCGTTGTATTTGAGCGCCAGGCTTTCGAGAACCAGGCCGCGTGAACGCCGGGGGATCTTCCGGCGCAGGCTGGCCCGTCCTCTCGCAAAATCGGGCGATGGTCTCCGGCATGTTCTCAGGCCGCAGAAAGGAAAGATGATCCGGATCAACAAGGCTGCGGAACGGTGGCGTGGAGCGCGCCGACTGGGCGAGGTCAGCGTAGCTGTACTCGCGACCGCCCGCCTGCCAGGCGCGCCGGCAGCACTGCAGGAGCCACAGTCCCGAGATGTTCTTGAGCAAGCGAAATGTGCCGCACACGCCTCCCTCATTGGTGAAGTTTAGGCGGCGCACCTCAAAGTTGACGATCGGCTCGGTGATCTCGGTTCCGAGCAACGACCATGTTCCCGAACTGATATAGGCCGACTGTCCTGCGGATTCAATGGCCGCCACCGCCGAGGCAGTATCGTGGCAGGCCGGAGCGATGACCGGCACCTGGGGAACTCCCGCCTGTTTCGCGACATCCTGCCGCAGCGAGCCCACCACGGTGCCGGGTTCAACCAACGGTGGAAGGATGCGGGTGGGCAATCCTAGCTTCTCGATCAGGTCCGTTGCCCAGCCGCGGGTGCGCGGATCGCAGAATTGTCCGGTGCTGGCGATCGTGTACTCCGAAACGGCCTCGCCCGTCATCCAGAAGTTAAAGAGATCGGGCAGCATCACCATCTTGTCTGCAAGGTCCAGCAGCCGGGGTGTCCGGAGGTGAGCAGCATAGAGCTGGAAAATCGTGTTGAACTGGATAAACTGGATTCCCGTCCGGTCGAACATCTCGTCGGCGGGTACAATCGAGAACGCCCGGTCCATGATGCCGTCGGTACGGCTGTCGCGATACTGATAAGGATTTTCAAGCAGTGTCCCGCGCTCACCGAGAAGAGCATAATCCACTCCCCAGGTATCGAGGCCGATGCCCTCAAGTTTCTCTTGATGCTTCGACGCGGCGAGCGCCAGAGCTTTCTGCATTTCGAACCAAAGCCGGGCCACGTCCCAATGAAACTCGCCGTTGTACTGCACGGCTTCATTGGGAAAGCGGTGGATTTCTTCCACGCTCAAGCTACCTGACTCAAGCCGCCCCAAGACAGCGCGTCCACTCTCTGCGCCCAAATCAAAAGCAAGATAAGCCATCGTTAGTTCTCCGCCGGGGGAAACCGATTACTATCACACACCCTTAGGCGTGCCCTAAAGTCTCTTTATTCCTTCATACATGGTCAGGATGGCCATGCCACATCAACTATGCTTCCCACCTATCACTTTCAGTTCGAGTCCATTGAGCCAGGCGACCTTCTCAATCTTTCCCAAAATGTGACCCACTCCCAGCGCGCAGTGATGCGTGGGGCCCTCGGCACACCAGGTATCCATGAAGCGCGCCGGGTCAAGCGCAAATCGCAGGCGGCTATTGGTATTGCCGATCTTCAGTCGCTCACCCTCCAGCGACTCGCCTTCCGCGGCCAGAAGCTTCAGACGACCGTCGTAAGTCTGGGTCAGGCCCAGAATCGTGATGGGGCCTTTGCGTACGCTGGCCTCCACACTCACGCCGTAGCCACTCTTGCCGTGGTACAAGCCGAGTCCGCGCAGCACGGGCCTTCCCTCCGCGATCCCCAGGTGGAAGGGCCCGTCGTGTCCCATCAGGATGAACCCCTCGCGGAAATCCATGGCGTAAAGCTCGGTGTAGCTGCCGCCGGCCCCCAGCAGATCCACGATCTTCATCGCCTGGCAATTCTTGAGGTCCGCTTCGCCCGAGCAGGGAATCCCATGACCGGTGAGAAGTGAGCAACCCAGGATCAGGCCCGCTCCCAGCCGCTCGTAGCGGTTGCCATCGACGCCGCGATAGTAATAAGAGAGGCCATCCAGCTCAAAGTCTTCCACCAAGCGGTCGAGCCCCACCGCGACGCGGCAGGCCCAGTCCATTTCTTCGGGTTTGGGTTTCTTAGCGAGCGGGTCCGAGGGACTGTCCTCACTAATGTCGAAGATGCCCTGTGCCTCCTCCGCTTTGCGCAGCACCTCGGCTTCGGTGACCGCGCTGACGCGAACATCCAGATCGCACATTTCCAGGACTTCAATATGCGTACCGAGCTGCGCCTGGTGTTGGGTGAAATCGCTGTACATGTCGAGCATGCCGGGATAGGGATGGCCGAGGTAGCCGATGCGAGCCTTGCGGAGATTGTGGATAACTCCCGCGGCTTCGCACCATTCCTTGATTTGCAACCAAGCCAGTTCGCTCGGGGCGCTCACCCCGGGCTCAGGCTCCAACATGCCTGTGACTTGCCGGAACGGAATGTTCGAGCGCGCAAAAGCGCAGGAAATCTCCGGAACACAGCAGGCGGAACAGTTCGCCAGCCACTCGCCGGTATCGGTGTGGGCGTAATCCAAGGCTGCGCGCGGCTGCAAGTTAAGGACAATCACGGGAGCCTTAGCCTGCTGGATAACGGGTAGCACCTGGGATGAGGTCGCATAAGTTCCGACATAGCAAAATACCAAATCCACTCCGGCCCGCTCGAACAAGCGGCCAGCCTCGGGCGCTTTGGGAGCTTCGTCCACGAGGCCACCGCTCACCACGTTGGCCCACTCGCCCACACGTGTTTCCACCGTTCGCTGGTAGCCTTCCAGGCGATCCTTAAGGCCAGCAAACTGCGGCCAATATGCCGCCAGTCCGATTCCGAACACTCCCACGGTTGCCTTCTCTTTTTGCCTCACCGGTACCGCCTTTTCATAAGAAGATATCCTCCATCCAGCGTCCCCTTGACTCTTCCCGCCGGCTGGCTTCAAAAGCGACTCTTTTCGGTGCTATTTATATCACGAGCATAAGGCAGGAGTGGTCATCCGACCCGAAAAAATGCGCGCAGGCTTGCCATCGTGAGCACGAACAACACCGCAAACATGACGACCGGCGGCCAAACGTGCTTCTCAACGAAATACCCCGAACTTGCAATCAAGGTATAGACCAACATCCCTAGGGCCACAGGCAGGACCCGCGGCCCCCATATCCGCTTCTTCAGCGAGCCAAGTCCGCCGGCGATCAGGGCCAGTGCCGTTGCCGCTTCCGCCAAAAGATGGAAGAGAATGCCGGCGGGAGCGGTTTTGAATTCCGGAATTTGACCGGTAGCGAAAAAGAAGATCCACTGCACGATCATGAGCAGCCCGACGGAGATGGCGTAAACTGCAACAAAACTCATAGCTATTCCTAACGAAGGGCCGAGTTCACACCGCGAGCCAGTGTCAAATCCGACGTCGGTCCGGGCCCTGGCCGGGCGGCCCGGGCGGCAGGTACGCCCATCGAATCAGAGCGGCGGACCTGATAGAGAGGCCCGCGCCGCTTGGACGGCGTCCTCGTGACGAAAACTGATTACGACGGGCTGCCGCGCGAGATCACATAAATGGCCACAAGCAGGACCGCAATGCCCGCCCACGAATATCGGTAAGTGCCCGCGCTCGCGCCCTTCCACTCCCCCGTTACGGCGCCCCAGAGGTTGGCACAAATAATGATCATGGCCATGAAGAGCGGCCAGCCGATCACAGCACCAAGAGCACCGAGATCCACTGCCCCGATGCCATACACGGCAATGCCGAGGAACCAGACGATTCCCATCAATGCCGCGCCAAACCAGTAAGCGGCAGGAATACCCTTTTGGGTCAGGACGCCCCAGGTACGGTTCTTCTGCAACAGGTACACGCAGTATCCAGCGTTAGCAAGGAAGCCCGCGAACAAAGCCAGCGCCCAGACTGCGTTCGACTTCATGGCCGTGCTGGCGCCGGCCTGGAGCGTCAGCCGCTGGAGCTGTTCGCCGAAAACGAAGCCGAAGTTGAGCATGGGCGAGAACACGCCGGAGAGAATGCAGATGACCAACCCAAGCCAAAAGCCAGAGCGGCCAGCCTGTTTGGTTTCGCCGGACAGCTCTTTCTCGCGGCGATTGCCGGCAATGGCGCAGAGCACAATGCCGAAGATCACAAGCACGAGGCCAGCCATCAAGGCGTACCCCTGCCGTGTGAAGAGTTGCTCCGGCTGCAAAATCACCAGCGGTAACAATGAGCCGAACGCCGAGGTGAAGCCGAGGACAATGGCAAAAGTAAGGGCCATTCCTAAACGGCTGATTCCCACTCCAAACAGCGTTGAGCCTACGCCCCAGCCAAATCCGAAGAGTGCCACTTCGATCAGCGTCTTAGTGGACGCCTGGTGAAACACCTCGGCGAAATGCGGAACCGTGAGCCACAATACGAGCCAGGGAACGATCACCAATCCGGTCACCGAATACACCAGCCAGGTGTTTTCCCAGCGCCAGGCTGGCATGCGCTTCATCGGAAGCGCAAAGCTACCCTGCAACAACCCGCCAAGTAGAACCAATATCAGGCCCAAGCCGATACTCTCACCCATTGTCCGTGCCCCCTTTGCAGCAGGTAACGTGGACTTGGACGTCCAAAACTCTGCGGCGCCCACCCAATTCCATTCTTGCCCATGGGATATTAGCACACGACCGTTGTCGTGCAGTTGGGGCATCTCAGGCGTAGTCCGCCATGGAGTGCGTTGGCCTCAGCCACCGCCCTGGAGTTTGTACATTTCAGCACGATATGGCCAAAGCCTGCCCTGAGCAACGCGAAGGGATGGCCATGCCAGCTGGATGTGGCACGGGCTTCCAGCCCGTGGATGCGGTGGCCTTAGCCACCGCCTATCTCGAGAGCTGGGCTACTTACGTCATTCTGCAAGTTTTCCCGAGTGCATTCCAAGGCGGCGTCAAGCCGCCGCACTCCAAGCTCAAACTTCGTCGGGCGCCCATTCCACTTCGAATTCATCAGGCACCTTAAGCCGCTCTATGCCAAATCGCATAATCGTGCGGCAGAATCCAGTCATAGCCCGCCGCTGGAACCAACCCGCCGAACACCAGGGGTAGAGTGAAGGCTCCCGAACGACGCCGTGATGAACGGCGTTGCGATGTACGTAACTGAGCCGGGCAAAATACGACCTCTGATAAGTGAGGCGCGTTTCCCAGTACTGGAACCACACTTGACGTCCCGGTGTGTTGTCCCACTCGTTCGCGGCCCTCGAAGTCCGGGAGTGCAGCTCGTTGATCAGCGTCGGCAGAGTGGTTGGATCAGGGGCCGAAAGCGCCACGAAGTGGTAGTGGTTGGAGAAGACGGCCCAGGCCTGAAGATCCCAGCCGTACTTAGTCGCCACGTCCAGCAAACCCTGACATAAGAAGGCCAGCCGGTGGCTTCCGCGAAACCGATGTTGCTTCAAATACGTTCCGCACGTCACCATGTAGGCTCCGGCTTCCGTAAGCCGGTGAATCGGACTATGTGGCCAGTCGTTCATGCTTCGTGCGGGCGTAGCCCGCCTTGGAGTGCGGTGGCCTTAGCCACCGCCTTTCCTGCAATCTTACAACTCTTCTCGCTTGTTCCATCGTAAGTTTCAAGGCGGCGTCAGGCCGCCGCACTCCAAGGCGCCTCCGGCGCGGTGCCTACGATGCCCTTGCTACCGTATCCGGACAATCAGAGCCGAAACCACCAGCATCGAATTCGTTTTCGCTTGACAAACAATTGCGCCGAGTATATCAACCAGCTCTCAGATGCTGGAGAATCCGCAAACTTGATAGATCGAAGGCCGTCCTTACCACGACCCACCTTGTGCCGTCGTCCTGAAAGATGACCATGGGGAACGCTCTCGCGGAAGCCGCGGCCCCCGAGGTTGTGAGGAGCTTCATGAAGAACGCTTTGCTAGTCAGTGCGGTATTTCTCGCCCTCACCGGACCCTTTATGGCGGCGAGCAACGATACGACACTCAGCGATCTCGAAACGGGGTTCGAGAGTCCGCCCGATTCGGCAAAGCCGTGGGCGTACTGGTGGTGGCTCAACGGGAATGTCAGCAGAGAGGGGATCACCAAAGACCTCGAAGAAATGAAACGGCAGGGAATCAATGGGGTCGTGATTTTCCAGGCCGGCGGGGGCGATACTCCCCAAGGTGTCCAATTCCTGAGTCCGGAATGGCACGAGTTGTTCCGCTACGCGCTCACGGAGGCCGATCGCCTGCGCATGTCCGTTAGTGTTAATCTGTGCGATGGCTGGGACAGCGGCGGGCCATGGATTACGCAAGCTCAAGCCAACAAGAAGCTCGTGTATTCGGAGGTTCAGGCGGATGGGCCACAGAAGCTATCCTTAGTGATGCCTCAGCCTCCTGTAGTTGATGGCTATTACCGCGATGTTGCGGTCATAGCTTTTCCGGAAAAAGCCAATCGTCCCCTAACGCCGGCCAACGTGACCGCCAGTTCGACCCTGGAAGGCTACGTCGGTGAATGGAACTTCGCCCCGGAGAACGCAGCGGATCGCGATCCGGAAACGTACTGGTCTTCGGCTGACCTGACGACTTCCGCAGGCGAGCCTCAGTGGCTCGAATTCGACTATCAGGAACCGATCGCGGCGACCGCGATGTACGTTGCGCCCGTGGCGGAAAACGGCCCGCGGGATTGTGAACTCCAGGCCTCCACGGACGGGAAGGTCTTTTCCACGGTCAGTCGCTTTCAATTGCAGAAAGGTGAAGCCAAGCAGGTTGACTTTCCGGAAGTACGCGCCACGGCGTTCTTGCTGCTGATTCACTCCGCCTATGGGACACCGGTAAAAGTCACCGAAGCGGTATTGCTGCGTAAAGGCGACACGCCGGAAACACGGCGCGGGGTCAAATGGTGGTGGTTCAAGTCCGGGAACCGCAGTTTTTGGGATTATCCGCGGCAAGGACCGGTGACGCTCGAAGAGGAGTACCCAGAAGATGGCGCTTCCGACGTACGTTCCGGCGAAGTCGTGGATATTTCCAGACACATGGATTCTGACGCGCGCTTGAAGTGGGACGTGCCGCCGGGGCGCTGGACGATTCTCCGCTCCGGCTACACGCTTGAAGGACAACGGGCGCGTGCGGAGTCCTCCGGAGCCCGCGGAGGGTACGAGGCCGGCATGCTCGAAAGCGCGTCCATCGAGAACCAATTCAAGAACACGGCCGAACCCATGCTGGCCGACGCGACCGCGGCGCATGTAAAGTCCCTCAAGTACGTCCACATCGATAGCTACGAGCTGGGAGCGGACGTCCGAGGCCAGCAGCCGACGTGGTCCGAAGCGTTCCGGCAGGAATTCAAACGGCGGCGCGGCTACGACCTGCTGCCCTACCTGCCCGCGCTGGCGAAGCGCATCGTCGATAGCCGCGACGTTACCGATCGTTTTCTTTCGGACTTTCGCTGGACGATTGGCGATTTGATGGATGAGCGATTCTGGGCGCGCTTCACCCAGTTGGCGCACGAGCGCGGAGTCGGCACCCACACGGAGACCGGATACGGAACCTATCCCTTTCCGCATATCGATGGATTGCGCACGGCGGGGAACAACGATGTCCCGATGGGTGAGTTCTGGTATGGTACGGACATCATGTCGCAATTCAACCCGTGGGCCAACGTGATCAAGACCGAGGCCTCCGCCGCCCACATTTACGGGCACAATGTGTCACAGGCGGAGTCTTTCACGGCCTGGAATCACTGGCAAGAAGCCCCCTCCTTGCTCAAACCGTTCGGAGATGAGGCGTTCGTCGATGGGCTTAACCGCATGGTGCTTCATCAGTACACCCATCAGCCACTGCTCGACATGAAGCCTGGCTGGCAATACTTTGCCGGAACCCATTTCGATCGCAACCTCACCTGGTGGGAAGAGGCCAGCGCCTTCTTCGCCTACCTCGGACGCTGCCAGTTTCTTTTGCAGCACGGCCGGTTCGTTGCGGACGCCCTTTATTTTTACGGCGAGGGAGTAACCAAGTTTGTGCCTTCGAAACAGTATCTTCATCCCTCGCTTCCTCCGGGTTATGATTTCGATGCCATCAATGCCGACATGCTGCTCCATGGTCTTACCGTGCGTAACGGGCGCCTGTTGTTGCCAGATGGCATGGCTTATCGCGTTCTGGTATTGCCGGAGGATGGCGTGATGTCACCCGAGGTGCTGCGCAAGATTCGGGATCTCGCGGCGGCGGGTGCGATCGTGGTGGGTGCCAAGGCGCGGGGCACGCCGGGCCTAAGCGGATATCCGCAGTCGCAGGATGTGGCGAAGAAACTCGCTGATGAAATCTGGAGCGATTGCGATGGCGAGAAGGTGAAGGAACGAAAGCTTGGCGCCGGACGAATCGTCTGCGACGGGTCGATGCTCGAAGTTTTTGAAAGCGCAAACACTCCTCCGGATTTCGAAGCGAGCGGCGGGAACGACGCCTCATTCGGGTTCATTCACCGCAGCGCGGCCGATGCCGAAATCTACTTCGTGACCAACCGCGAAGAGCGCAGCGAGCACCTCCAGTGCACATTCCGGATAAGCGGCAAGCGGCCGGAATTGTGGGACCCTGTGAGCGGCCGGATGCGGCCCGCGGGCAGCCTTCAGGCAGGAGGGCGGCAGGACCACCTTGCCACTTGAGTTCGCACCTTATGGCTCGCTTTTCGTGGTCTTCCGCGGCGCCATTCCCCCTAAAGCGGCCGGCGCAGCTCCCCAAAACTTCCCGTCATTTTCAACCGTGGAGGAACTTAGCGGTCCGTGGACGGTCGCATTCGATCCCAAATGGGGCGGACCGGCGAGCGTGGAGTTTCCGGAACTGGTGAGCTGGACAACGCGGCCGGAGGAAGGCATCAAGTATTACTCCGGAGCGGCAATCTATCGAAAACAGTTCGACCTGCCACGAGAAATTAAGCAACCCGGAAGACGGATTGCGCTCGACCTGGGCAGAGTAAAGTACGTCGCCAGAGTGCGGCTAAACGGCAAGGATCTCGGCGTCGTCTGGACAGCGCCGTGGAGGGTGGAGATCACGGGAGCGGTGAAGCCGGCGGGCAACGACCTGGAAATCAAGGTGGTGAACCTCTGGCCCAACCGCATTATCGGTGATGCCGCGCTGCCGCCCGACAAGCGGTATACCAAGACAAATATCGTCTACAAGAAAGATGATCCGCTATTCGAGTCGGGTCTGCTCGGTCCCGTGACGCTCGAGTCCATCGAAGAAAGCGGAAAATAGAGTGCGACCCACATTCCTCGGAATCCAGTCTTGCGAAGGAGAAAGCCATGCGAAAGCTACCGAGAGATCGAATGACAGCGCGGCAGCGCATTGAGTGCAGCTTGCGCGGCGAGATGCCTGACCGAGTGCCCATTTTTGACCTCATCCATCATATCCCGCTCATTGAATACGTGACGGGCGAGAAGGTGACGCTTGAGAACGGATCGAGGCTACTCTGCAAGACAATCGGTGAGCGGCTCGATATTACGCGGGGCATTTCGCCGCCCGTCGAAGAGAAAATCATCCGGAACAGCGACGGCTTCGTTTATAAACAGGAATGGTGGACGACGTGGCTCATCGAGCGTCCGTTTGACGACGTAAAGGGCCTACTCGCTTATATTCCACGCGCCATCGAGGAACTTTATAACCGGCAGTCGGGCGACATGTTTACCTTCGCCGGCAAAGGCAATGTCTGGGGGAAGTCTTCGCGATCGCCACGCGAGCAGTTCCTGAAGCTGCAGGAGAAGGTAGGAGAGAACACGGTAATCTTCCCCAACGAGAGTCCGGTGGGATTGGATACAGCGCACATCCGGGCCCGGCTGGACTTGCTGGTGTATGCTTACGCCGAGAACCCACAGCTCGTCTCCGATTGGCTGGAAGCCCTGAACTGGGCGGAAATCCAGCGCGTCCACGAGACTGCGGACGCGAGCCTTTCGCCCGTGGCCCTCGTATACTCCGATATCGCCAACACGGATAGGATCATGTTCTCCCCGGAGTTCCTGCGCCGGGAATTTTTCCCTCGGGTCAAGAAACTGGTTGATGCCTGGCACAAACATGGAATTGAAGTGATCTATCACTCTGACGGCAATCTGTGGCTGGTGCTCGACGATTTCCACAAATGCGGCATCGATGGCATTAATCCCCTTGAACCGCTCTCCAAGATGTACGCCGGTGATCTCCGCAAAGCTCATCCGGAATGGATTCTGATGGGCGGCATCGACGTCTCGCAACTGCTGCCGTTTGGATCCGAAGAAGATGTTCGGGCAGCGGTTAGAAAGACGATTGATGAGGCCGGCGCGAATGGGGGCTATTGGATCGGCTCCAGCACCGAAATCCATCCGGGCGCCAAGCTCGAGAACGTGCTCGCGATGTGGGATGAAGTCGAGCGCTATGGCTACTATGACAATTAAATGAGGTGCGCCACAAGGAGAAAGAAATGAAAACGCGACGGCTGCGTGATTCATCCTGGCTCGAAAGCTCGGCCTCACTCCTGGTCATAGTTGCGATCGCGGCGAGCTCCGCGGCTGAGTCAAAATCGCCGTTGGTCGTTATCAACCCGGGTTACCGGTTGTTGATCGATACGAATAAGGGAGCGATCGTCTCCTTCCGCGCGACTTTTGGCGTCGACCGTGAGTTGCTCATTCCGGGCCACGCCCGCTTGCCGCTCTTCAAAATCGAGTTCATGAACGATCATAGAGAGTTCAAGACGGTTACCTCATCGGAAGCGAAGGAGGTGAACGCGACGAGGACTCGCAACCAGAGTGGGCAAACAATCACGATAGAATACAAGGAAATCGCCCAGTTGCCTTTGGACGCGCGCGTAATCATCCGCTGCCCGGCTAGCGAATCGCTGACCTACTGGAACCTGGAACTCAATAACCGTACGACATCGTGGATCGGGCACATTCAGTTCCCGGTGATGGAGGTACCGTTCGATGAGCCCGGAAAAGGACGCGGCAGTCACATTCTCTGGTCATTCGCCGACGGCGCGCTGTCGGGTCCGGTTGAGCCGGGAATGTCGGTGGGAGCATGGGGAGGGCAGGAGCACGATACACCGGAGATCTGGCGCTTCAACAATTATCCCGGCCAGTGGACTTCGACGCAGTTGATGGCCTATTACAACGACGCGGGCGGGCTCTACGTCGCGCTTGACGATCCCACAGGATTGCCCAAGTTCATCGATCCCCTGATGGAAGGCGATGGCGTCACCATGGGACTCGGTCACTATCCCGGCACTCGCGGGCCTGGCGTCACGAAGATCCCCTATAACGTAGTATTAGGCACATTTCATGGCGACTGGTATGCCGCAGCGGAGGTTTACCGGAACTGGGCGTCCAAGCAGCCATTCTGCCGAACTAAGCTGGCCGAAAGAGCAGATATGCCAAAGTGGATTGCCGATTCTCCGCCGGCAATCGCCTTCCCGATGCGCGGCCAGGGAGATTGGGATCCGCCAGCGGCCGTGAATCCCGAATACACACCGCTGACGAATGCCTTGCCCTACTTGGACAAGCTCGCCACCGCGTTCGAGAGTCCTCTTTTGCCCATCATCTTCAATTGGGAGCATGGCGGCCCCTGGGTGCAGCCGGACGCTTATCCGCCGGTCGGCGGCGAGGCGCCATTCCGGGAATTTATGTCGAAAGCGAAAGCGAAGGGCTGGCATCCCATGATCTATGGCGACGGCCTTTGCTGGGTAATCTGGCAAAAGAATACCAACTACGATGGCTTACCCTATTTTCACTCTCACGGTGGAGATGCTGTTGTCACGCGCAATTGGGGAGGGGCGATTCCCGAAGGTATGATCGGAGATTGGCGAAAGCACTATATGACTTGTGTGGGGACGGAAAAAGGCCGGCAGATGGTCCTGGATATGACCAGACATATGGCCGACTTCGGTCCCGACGTGGTCCAGCAGTTCGATCAGGGGCCCGGCCCCACGGCTTGCTATGCCACGAACCACGGTCATCCGCCTGTGCCCGGACCTTGGTTGACCGAGTCCTTCAACACTCTAATCCATTCCGACGTCGCCACGGCGCGTTCAGTGAATCCGACGGTCGCCATGTCGTGTGAAGGAGCGCCGCCCGAGACATATCTCCAGGACTTTCAGATCTGGGATTCCCGAAGCAAAACGTGTCCTCTATATTCGTTTTTGTATCACGAGTATGCCAACGGTTTTCAGGGTTTCTATACAAATCGGGTCAACGATGAGGCGTTGAGGCTTTCGGCAGCACGCGCCCTGGTTGCCGGCTACATGTTGAACTTCACTCTCCGCGATAAGGGCCAGATCGAGTACGACTGGGATCAGACTTGGACCCGCGCCGTTCCGGACCAGGCGGCCATCTACGACTGGATCAAACGGCTGACCCATTTTCGTGCCGGGGTCGCACGGGATTACCTGGTTTACGGGCGCATGCTACGACCCTTCGCTGTGGGCGCCGTTACCGAAGGCGATTTCGGCTGGGGTCCGGAACATATGGTACAGTCGGCGACCTGGCAGGCGCAGGACGGACGAATCGCCGTCGTGCTAGCGAATGTGGCCAACCTGCCAGCGTCTCCTCGAGTGGAACTGGAAGGAGAGGGTTCGCAAAAAGTGAGTATCGACCTGGATGGGCAGAGAACCGCGCACGAGATGGAGTTGCCCGCTGTCATCGACATCAAGATGGAGCCGCGTTCGCTCTGTCTGATCGAAATGAATGGAACGAAGTAGCTGAAAGAATGTTGCTCGATTCAAGCGCAAGGGGTTCGGACTTCGGTTGAACCCCGCAAGATTCCGCTAAAATCCCGCAGCTTTCCGCTGTATTTCCGCAGTCCCAGAGGATATCTATGCCCGATGCTACAGAATTGCGATTCTGTTGCGCTGACTTTACGTTTCCGTTACTCCCACAAGACAAGGTACTGGCGTTGCTACGACTACTCGACTTCGACGCGGTTGACCTTGGATTTTTCGCGGGCAGGTCCGAAATCCAGCCCAAAGACATCGTGGCGAATCCCAAAGCAGCGGCGACGGAGATACTCCGGAAGCTCAAGAATCATGGACTTCATCCATCGGATGTTTTCTTGCAGACCAGCGCCGATTCAGCGCTCGAGTCTGCCAACGACCCGGATTCAAGCGTGCGCGAGCGTGTTCGTCGCATATTCGAGGGCATGCTGGAGTTCGCCGTATCCCTCGGCGCCACGCATATGACTGGACTCCCTGGTGTGAGTCACGCGGGCGTTTCCGATGAGGATTCCTTGAAGCTCGCGGCTGACGAAGCATCCTGGAGGGCCGCGGCGGCCAAGCGGCTCGGTGTCACCTACGCCGTTGAACCGCATCTTGGCTCCATCTGTGCGAACGTGCCTGCGGTGTTGCGCTTGCTTGAGCGGACCGAAGGTGTGACCCTGACGCTCGACTACGGGCACTTCATCAACGAGGGAATCTCGAATGAGGCGGTTCACTGCCTGCTGCCCTTTGCTTCGCACTTCCATGCGCGGGGCGGGTGCGTGGGAAAACTACAGAGTACGGTCAGAGAGAACACCATTGATTTTGCGGCGATCCTGAAGCAGTTTCGCGCCAGCCATTACTCCGGCTACATCTGCCTGGAGTATGTGTGGACGGACTGGCGTGGCTGCGACCGCACTGACAATCTTTCCGAAACCATTCTGCTGCGTGAACACCTCAAGAATCTGGCCGCCCGGGCGTGAGTTGTGGTAGGCTCGCGGATCGATGGAACGGGTAACACAGACTTTGAGTTCGTCAAAGTCTGTGGCTTTTGCCTTGTCCACCGGAAAAGCCGCAGAGTTTCTGGTAAGCGAAACTCTACGCTACCCCGCAGGGGGAGAGGGAAGAATGAATTCGAAGCAGCGGGTGATAACGGCACTAAAGAGGCAGAGCCTGCCAGACCGGGTGCCGGTGCAGTTCGACCTCTCGCGATCGCTGGTCAACAAGTTTGCCGAGAAGTACGGCGTGCCTGCCCGCTTCACAACTTCCTACTATGAAGACGTCACCTACCGCATCTCAGCCAATGACTTAAGGGTCGCGATGGGCAGCGATTGCGTTGTGGTGGGCGCGAGCCTGCCTCGGGGCTACCAGCATCCGGTTGAGGAGAGCGGTTGCATCGTCAATGAGTTCGGGATGAAGATGCGGCAAGGCCCGATTTACATGGAGGTTGTGAAGCACCCGCTGGCCGAGGTTAAGGAGGCTCGCCAGGTAGAGGATTTCCCGTTCCCCGATCCGCTCGCCGAGGGCCGTTACGATGATGCTGCCACCGATATCGAGCGGTACAGACAGAGCCATTTCATTGTCGGCGACATGGAATTGACCATGTTCGACATGATGGCGCAACTGGTCGGTCTGGAAAAACTGCTGCTCGATATGGCGATGGGTGAAGACTATATCGAGGCCCTGATTGAGAAGACGAAGAAATTCGCTCTGGCCGCCGGCAAGAAATTGGTCTCCATGGGTGTGGATGGCATCTGGGCGGGCGACGACTTCGGCAGCCAAAACGGCATGCTGATTTCGCCTCCCATGTGGCGCCGGTACTTCAAGCCGCGCTATCGCGAGGTTTACGCCGAGCTGAAAGCGGTAAATCCTGACATCATCATCATGCAGCACTCAGATGGATCGGTCGCTCCCATCCTCGGAGAGTGGATCGACGTGGGACTGGAGGTGTTCAATCCGGTGCAACCTAATGTCCCGGGGCACTCGCCGGAGGAACTCAAAAGTAAATTCGGCGACCGGCTCTCATTCTGGGGAGCGATCGATCAGCAAAGTCTGTTGCCCTTTGGTACGCCAAAGGATATCGAGGCCGATGTAAAAGCGAAGATCGAAGTCCTGGGCCGCAACGGCGGTTACATGGCAGCTCCGGCCCATATCATTCAGTCCGAAACTCCTACCGAGAATGTGGAAGCCTTCATCAAGGCAGTGTGGAAATATAGCACTTACTGATTACGACACTCCCACGTTATGGTGACTTCCCGGGCAATTTTAGGAGTAGTTTCCGTCCCGGCCCCGGTCAAGTCATATTTCCCTTGACAAAGTACTCCACAAAAGACAACTTAGGCCTGTGCTTCACTTTGCAGTATGGCTTGCAGGTCGGTAGATCTGCCTGGAAAGTTGCTCGTCGGGTCGTCGCGCGATGGTGGCCGCTCATGGACCACGGCCATGAATTGTCAGCGTAGTCGATACCAACTCCGGGGGATTCCTCCTGCTGCCGGTCTGTTCCTGTTCTTCCCCTCGTTCTCAATCATTCCCAGTCGCGAATTGGGTCGCATTTTAAGGTTCTAGTCGGACTATCCGGGGTGTTGTCTTCGCCAGTCGGGAAACACGGGTCAGCCTTCCTCCGGCGTCGGAATCTACTACTCACGAATCTGCTTGGAGGTGAAAGATGGGACGGGTACGAGCGAAAGTAACTACGTCTTCTCTATTGGTTTTCCTATTGCTAACAACGGCCCACTTGGGGCTTTCCCAAGGGATCACCGGCGATATTTTAGGTACAGTCCAGGATTCCACCGGAGCGGTGGTGCCGGGCGCCAAAGTTACCCTCACAGCGGTGGACACTAGCATTAAGGCTGAGGCCACGTCCGACGAGGGCGGCGGCTATCTCTTCGCCCAACTGAAGCCGGGCCATTACAGCTTGCAGGCGGCCAAGGAGGGTTTCCAGACGGCTACCGTCTCGAATATCGACCTTTTGGTCGGGCAACGGCCGCGCGTGGATATCACCTTGCAGATTGGTGCGGTGACGCAATCCATCGAAGTAAGCGCTGGCGGCGTACAACTGCTTGACACTCAGACGTCCACAATGGGCCAAGTGATTCAAGAAAGACCTGTGCAGCAGCTTCCCTTGAACGGCAGGAATTTCATGCAATTGGCGGTTCTCTCACCTGGTGTAGCGCCCATCGACACTGGGAACTCTCCGGCGACAGGCTGGGTGGGCCAGGGCAACACCGTAACCACAAGCGTAGCCGGACTTCGTGAGTCCGACGAAAGCTTTCTGGTGAACGGCATCGAGTCGCGCAATGCCCGGTTCGGAAGTGTTGGCCTGCGACCTTCTCCTGAGGCCATCCAGGAATTCAAAATGCAAACTAGCGATTTTTCCGCTGAGTTCGGGCGCTCCGCGGCCATCATTAACACAACGATCCGATCTGGCACGAACACGCTGCACGGCAGCGCTTACGAGTTCATCCGCAACAGTTCGCTCGATGCCGGCGACTTTTTCCTGAACTCGGCGAACGCACCCAAACCCTCGTTCCAACAAAACAACTTCGGAGTGAGCCTTGGAGGTCCGGTCAAGATTCCCCATCTCTACAACGGACGCGACAAGACCTTTTTCTTTATGAACTACGAAGGCCTCCGCTCGCGGAAGGGAATAAGCGGTACAGCCCTCCTTCCCAGCCGAGCTCAACTCGCCGGGAACCTGGCCGACGACTCCGCCGGGACGGGCATTTTCCCCACAAATTCGCCCTTCTGCGCGGCGAATTCTGGCTCACCAAAATGTGTGGATGTGATCGACCCCACCACCGGTCTTGCCTTCCCGGGGAACGTCATTCCGTCCGGCAGGCTCGACCAAATCGCGCAAAAGTGGCTGCCCTTCATTCCTGTTCCGAATGTGGCCGAGGGGGCGGGCCAGGCGCAGCCGCCTTCGTTCAACTACACCACCTCTCCCAAAGAGCGAAATGACATGAACCAGGCCAACGTCCGGCTGGACCACTCCATCTCAACCAGAGATCAGCTCTTCGGGAGTTATTCGTTCGAAGACCGACCGCACATTCAGCCGGCGGCGATGCCATTGGCAGGAAAGGTGTACCCGCTGCGTAACCAGATGCTGACGGTTACCGAGACACATACGTTTTCTCCCACCGTGGTGAACGAAGCGCGTTTTGGTTACAACCGCACCAAGACTTTTCTCGTTTCTTTAGGCGCTCTGGGCGAAAACTATGCCTCGACTGTATTCGGCTTCACCAATACGTCAGGCAATCCCTTTGACTTTGGCGTTCCGGACGCTGGAATTGCCGGATTCACCGGGCCCGGCTCCGCCGCCGAGTCGATTGGCGCTTTGGATGAAGGCTACCAGATTGTAGATAACCTTAGCATCGTGCGCGGGAGCCATAATGTGAAGATGGGGATCAATTTTATTCATGAGAAGTTCTATCAGATCACCGACTTCGGCGGGATACCTTCCATGAATTTCGATGGGCGCTACACCAAGAGTCCCGGAGTGGGATTGGGTGACTTCCTGCTGGGAAATGTCTACCAGGCTATAACTTCGGTGGGCGACTCCTCACAGAATCTCCGTTCCAACTGGTGGTCCGGCTATCTGCAGGACGACTGGAGAGTGCGGCCCACTTTGACGTTGAACGCAGGTCTCCGTTATGAACATGCTCAGACACCATATGATACCTCATCCAAGACCCAGTGGTTTGATCCGGCCGTGAGGCGAGTGGTCAATTCACGGAGCGGTGGAGTGCGCAACGGCATTGTCGATCCCAATTGGCACAATTTCGCTCCACGTATTGGGTTCGCTTACTCGCCGACGTACGTCAGGAACACGGTATTCCGTGGCTCTTACGGCATCTTTTATGCAACCGACAACTGGAACGAGCTTCAGTTTCTGGTGATCGGACCCGACTTCTACTCTTCCCAAACCTTGAACTCCGATCCCACCAGTCCCACACTCCGCCTTAACCAGCTCTTCCCGACCGGCGCGCTGGGCGGCGGCACGTCAAATCCCTTCAGCGTTGACAAGCGCAACCGGACGCCCTACGTCCAGGAGTGGTCCTTTGACTTGCAACACACCTTCGCCAACGATTGGGTGCTGGACATAGGCTATATCGGCAATGTCGGCCAGAAGCTCCCGCAGCGCCGCAACCAAAACATTGCCTCTCCCGATCCCACCGGCACCATTCCGATCACCCAGCGCGAACCGTACCCTGACCTGAGCTGGATCCTGCTCACCTACAATGGCGGCTGGTCAAGCTACGACGGGATGACGGCGCGAGTGGAGAAACGTTTTTCCAGTGGAATGTATTTTCTGGGGGCCTACACCTGGAGCCATGCTATCGATCTCGGCGGTACGGACGAATTCTCCGCTTCTTCGGCTCAATTCAAGGTTCTGGATAAAGGCAACTCGACGTTTGACGTCCGCCACCGCGTAGTCCTCAGCTACATCTACGAATTACCTTTTGGGCCTGGCAAACGCTTCCTCCCTTCAGCGTCAGGTGCGGTCAGCGGCTAGTAGGAGGATGGCAACTTAACGGCATTACCACCTTTTCGACGGGTCAGTACCGTACCCCCGCTCTGCCAAGCGACTGGCCAGTTCTGGGCGCCTTCAGTGAATCACGTCCGGACCAGATTGGGAACCCGTACCCCTCCGACCAGAATTACAACAATTGGTGGAACATCAACTCATTTGTGTTCCCCGGATGCCCGGCGGGCGATTTCAAACCGACCTCCGCAGATTGTCCTAACGCAAACCACGTTCAGGGAAATGCCGCCCGCAATAGCCTGGAGGTTCCCGGTCATAACAACTGGGACATCTCGCTTACGAAGATGACTCAGCTCAACGAGCGCGCCAAACTTGAATTCCGGGCCGAGCTCTTCAACGCCTGGAACCACACGCAGTTTGGGCCTCCCGACAGAGGCATAACCCCGGGTCAGTTCGGACGGATCACGGGTCTTCTCCAGACCCCCAGGGAAGTGCAGTTCGCGCTGAGATTGGTGTTTTAGGCTGAAGGGGTGGTATCAACCGCCATTGCAAATCTCAGGGGTACGGCTTGCCGTACCCCTTTTTTCTGTTAGGATGTAGCACGGCCGTTGTAGCCATCAGCGCGTCTGGCTCGACTCGGCTGACCTACCAACACGGGCGGAACGTCCGTGCCATATGCCCTGGAGGCGACGTCATGATAATTCTCAGAAGTGCTCGGGTGATCGCACTCGTGTGCGCACTCGTTGTAATCTGCTCCTGTTCCCGGAAGAAAACTACCCCGCCGGCCGCCGAACCGGCGAAAGCCGCTATTACCGTGAACTGGGACAAGGTCGTAACTGTCTCCAAAACGACGCCGACATTGCAGGTGGTGGTGAATCCTCCCCTGCGCCGCGGCACGCCGATTCACGACCGCGTCTTCCAAGCTCTGCACGACCTTGGGGCTGACTACGTCCGCTACGTGCCCTGGCTGCCCTATCCCAAGCTGGGTGTAGCGGAGCTCGAACCGCCGAAAGACGGCAAGACTTCCTGGGACTTCTCCGTGATCGATCCCATGATGGAAGATCTCATGAACGCGCAGGCCGGCCACTCGGTGGTGATCAACTTCAGCACTATTCCGCAGTGGATGTTCAAGACCGAGAAGGCCATCCCCTATCCTGCGGACCCCAACCAGGTGACCTGGAACTACGAACAGGGAACCGAGCCGCGCGATCCCAGCATGAAGGAAATTGCGGACTACTATGCCCGCCTGGTGAGCTGGTACACGCAGGGTGGTTTCACCGACGAATACGGGAAGCGCCACGAATCGGGGCATCACTACAAGATCGACTACTGGGAAGTGCTCAACGAAGTGGACAGCGAACACCAGACGACGCCGGAGACCTACACGCGTGAGTACGATGCCATTGTTGCAGCCATCCACCGCGTCGATCCAAAGATCACCTTCGTGGGCTTAGCTCTGGGTGGCGAACCACAGGGCTACTTCGAGTACTTCTTGAATCACAAGAACCATAAGCCCGGCATCCCCATCCCCATGATTTCCTACCATTTCTACGCCGTTCCCACTGCCGATCAGACGGCGGAAATCATGCAGTACACCTACTGGGAACAAGCGGACCGGTTCTTGAACGTGGTCAGCTACATCCAGGCTATTCGGGCTCGCCTTTCTCCCGAAACTCAGACGGATGCAGATGAACTCGGATCGATCTCCGCCGACGATACCGAGCAGGACAAGCCGGGACACGTTGCCAAACCCATTCCCAATTCCTTCTGGAATCTCTGCGGCGGCATGTACGCCTATCTTTATTCGGAGCTTGCCAAGCGAGGGGTGGAAGTGGCGGGCGAATCCCAACTGGTCGGCTATCCCACCCAATACCCCAGCGTGTCACTGGTGGATTGGAACACGGGCCAGCCCAACGCACGCTTCTGGGTCCTGAAGCTGCTGCACGACAATTTTGAGCCCGGCGATAAGCTGGTCGATACTCACTCCGATTCTCCCTATGTCTACGCCCAAGCCTTTGTGACCGCGCAAGGCGAGCGAAAAATACTCCTGATTGGCAAGAGGGACCGCGGCTTCCAGGTCTCGCTTCCCGGCTTCGGGGGCGCACAGGTGAGCTTACGTCGACCAGTCAACCGCGATGCAGCCCCCAGCCTCGGCGCAAATGAACGATAGCAATCTCAATTTGACGGGGCTCGAGGTTGCGGTCGCCAGTCTCTCGAAGTGATCACTGTCACCGGGTCTAGCCGGCCTCTGTTTCTGTCCGGCGCAGCGTGCTCGTTCGCACAAATATCCGGAGGATCGAATGCGCAAAAATCATCTTTGCCCGATTGTTGGCGCTTTGTCTGGTCTAGGCCTAATGCTGAGCTTTACCTCGTTCGCTGCTGAGAGAGTGGGCAAAATTAGTCCCAACTGGAGCAAGACCGAATCCGTCTCAAAAACCACGTTGACCTATCAACTTGTCGTCAACCCGCCGCTCATCCGCGGCTCCAAGATTCACGATCAGGTGTACAAAGCCATGCATGATCTTCAATGCGACTACGTCCGCTACGTGCCTTGGCTGCCCTATCCCAGGTTAGGCGTGGCGGAACTCGAACCGCCGAAGGACGGCAAGACATCATGGGACTTCTCCCTGATCGATCCCATGACCGAAGACTTCATCAATGCCACCAAGGGCCACTCGGTGATCCTTAATTTCAGCACTATCCCACAGTGGATGTTCAAAACCGCAAAACCCGTCCCCTATCCTGCGAACCCCAATCAGGCTGTTTGGAGCTACGAACAGGGGACAGAGCCGCGCGATTCAAGCCTAAAGGAGATCGCGGACTACTACGGCAGGCTAGTAGGCTGGTACACCCAGGGCGGATTCACTGACGAATTCGGAAAGCGCCATGAATCCGGGCATCACTACAAGATCGACTATTGGGAAGTACTCAATGAGGTGGATCTTGAGCACAACATGACGCCGGAAATGTACACGCGCGTTTACGATGCGATCGTAGAAGCGATTCGTAAGGTCGATCCGGGAATCAAGTTCGTGGCCATCGCTTTGGCCTTTCCTTCCTCTCAGCCGCGGATGTTCGAGTATTTCCTCAATCCTAAGAATCACAAACCCGGAATTCCGCTCGACATGATTTCCTACCACTTCTACGCCACTCCCAGCGCTGACGAAGCTCACGATGTCGAGCAATTCACCTTTTTCACCCAGGCGGACGCTTTCCTCAATACGGTTCGCTATATCGAGGAGATCCGCAAACGCCTCTCTCCCAGAACAGCGACGACTGTTGACGAGCTCGGAAGCATCGACTCCAGTGATTTTGGCCAGGGCGATCCTGGTTATGTTTACAAGCCTTTGCCGCAGTCATATTGGGATCTGAGTGGAGCCGTCTATGCCTACGTTTACGCCGGACTGGCCAGGCAAGGCATAGAGGTCGCGGGCGAGTCGCAAATGGTGGGCTTTCCCAGCCAGTTTCCCAGTGTAAGCATGCTTGATTGGGATTCGGGCGAGCCGAACGCGCGTTACTGGGTGCTGAAGCTGCTTCACGACAACTTTGGGCCAGGTGACAAGCTGGTGAGCACCGCCTCTACGGCCCCCTACGTCTACGCGCAAGCCTTTGTAACCCGCGAAGGCAAGCGCAAGCTGCTGCTCATCAATAAGCGCGACCGCAGCTTTAGCCTCTCGATTCCGGGAATCAATGGCGGCGAGATCGACTATGTTGACGAGACCACCGGATTCCAGCCCCCAGCCAAGTCGCGACTGACTGGCAATCAGGTTAGCTTACGCGGACTCTCAGTCGCAGTAGTAACCCTGCCGAAGTAGCCGGCGCAGATCATAGCCCGTAGCGAACTACCCAAGCCTCGGTGATGAACTTCGCGTCCGATTCCCCAATGCCCGGACTTCCCCAGAATCCCGCAGCTCGGACTGTGGAATAAGTGCGGAAAAAGCGCGGGATTTCAGCGGGATTTTGCGGGAATGAAGGCGTCCCTCACTGAAATATAAAGACCCTCAGCGATTCGCGACTTGGTGATGAGTGACAATCACCCAAATGCGACAGACATCTTGCTACGCGGTGGCGGCGTGCGACGCCTCGCTTGCCAGTGCCGCCGCTTGAGCGACCGCAATGGCAGCCATATTGACGATCTCTTCAACCGTCGCGCCCCGCTGCAGCACATGCACGGGTTTTGACAGTCCAGCCAGGATTGGCCCTATTCCTTCCGCGCCTCCGACTTGCATCAGGAGCTTGTAAGCGATGTGTGCCGCTTCCAGATTGGGGAAGATCAGCACGTTGGCGCCGCCTTTCAAGGTAGAGAAGGGATAATCCTGTTCGAGCAGGGCGGGCACCAGGGCCATATCTGCCATCATTTCGCCGTCCACCATGATCTCGGGATGTTGATGCTTCACCATCTCAGCGGCGTGCCGCATCTTCTCGGCCAGAGGGTGGCGCGTGCTTCCAAAATTTGCGAAGGAGAGCATGGCCACCCGCGGTTCGAAGCCGAAGCTGCGCGCCACCTCCGCCGCCAGCACAGCGATTTCCGCCAGCTCCTGCGAGGCGGGCACAACGTTGACGGTCGTGTCTGCGAAAAAGTAAACCTGCTGCTTGGTCACCATCATATACACCCCTGCTACCCGCCGGACGCCTTCGCGCATCCGGATCACTTGCAGCGCCGGGCGCAGCGTGTCGGGATAATGCTGGGCGACGCCGGCCAGGAATCCATCGGCATCCTTCATGTGGACCATCATGGCGCCGAAATAGTTAGGATTGGTGACGAGCTCGCACGCCTCCCGGCGAGTCACACCACGCCGCTGGCGCAAGCGGTATAGCTCTTCTGTGTACTCATCTAAACGGGAGAAGAGCGGTGGCTCGATGATCTCAGCATCGAGTTTGCGGAACCCGAGCCGGAAGAGCTTGTCTCGAATGACCTGCTCGCGCCCGATCAGCACCGGATGCGCGATCTTCTCCTCAATAAGTTGGTAGGCGGCGCGGATGATCTTCTCGCGTTCGCCCTCGGAAAAGACGATGCGGCGAGGCGAAGACTTGGCTCGCTGCCGGATGCCCTGCATCACTTCATGGGTGCGGCTCAGACGGCGCGAGAGCTGTTCGCGATACTCCTCCAGATTGATCTCCACTTGCGCCACGCCGGACTTCATCGCGGCTTCAGCCACTGCCGCCGACTCCCAAATGAACACGCGAGGATCGAACGGCTTGGGGATGATGTACTCAGGCCCGAACTGCATGGTGTCAACGCCGTAGGCACGCAGCACAGCGTCAGGAACATCCTCTTTCGCCAGCGACGCCAGCGCCGTGGTCGCCGCGAGTTCCATTTCGTGATTGATGGTGCGGGCACGCACGTCTAGCGCGCCGCGGAAAATGAAAGGAAAGCCGAGGACGTTATTCACCTGGTTGGGAAAATCAGAACGTCCGGTGGCCACAATGGCGTCCGGCTGCGCCTTGCGCGCCTCCGGATAGCTGATTTCCGGAACCGGATTTGCCATGGCGAAAACAATAGGGCGTTCCGCCATCGCCTTGACCATCTCGGGCGTTACGCAGCGTCCTGAGGAGAGGCCGATAAAGACGTCAGCGCCCTTCATGGCATCGGCCAGGGTTCGTGCCTCGGTCTTCGCCACGAATCGTCTCTTCATCTCGTTCATGGCGTCGCTACGTCCCTCGTAGACCACGCCGAGCCGGTCGCACAGGACAATGTTCTCGCGCCGCGCCCCCATGCGCATGTAGTGTTCGGCGCAAGCGATGCCGGCGGCGCCGGCGCCGTTGAAGACGAACTTCGCTTGCTCGATCTTCTTGCCTACCAGTTCCAGGGCATTGAGCAGTGCGGCCCCGGAAATTATCGCCGTACCGTGCTGGTCATCGTGAAAGACGGGAATCGTCATGGTCTTGCGCAGCGTCTCCTCGATGTAAAAGCACTCCGGCGCCTTGATGTCTTCCAGGTTGATGCCACCGAAGGTCGGCTCGAGCAACTGGCACAGCTTGATGAGATCTTCGGGATTCTCCGATTTCACTTCCAGGTCAAACACATCGATATCCGCGAAGCGCTTGAACAGCACTCCCTTGCCTTCCATGACGGGCTTTCCTGCCAGCGCCCCGATGTTGCCGAGACCCAGCACCGCGGTTCCGTTCGATACAACCGCCACCAGATTGCCTCGCGCGGTGTAGTCGAAGCTCAAAGACGGCGCCTTCTCGATTTCCAGGCACGGCTCGGCGACCCCCGGCGTATAGGCCAGGCTAAGATCCCACTGCGTGCGGCACGGTTTCGACGGGACAACCTCGATCTTGCCTTTGCGCGCGCGACGGTGGTATTCCAGTGCGTCTTCTCTGCGGATTTCCATAGGTGCCCCCTTAACTGCAGCGACTTGTAGCGGAAGTGTGGCGCACTCCGGGTGAAAGGGCAAGTGCTCGGGTCACTTGCCGGTTAAATTTGCCGCCCCATGTCCAACGGTGCCACAATGGATTTTGGTTCTTGGATTGCCATAATTCAGCGGAGGAAACGGATGCATCGCCGGTCGTTCGTGTTGTTGCTAATTGTTGCCCTTAGCCTGTGTTCGCTCACGTTCGCGCAGGAGTCTGATCCGGACGACCAGGACCAGGCGCCGGCCGCCACCCCGGCGCCACCGACGAGTGCAAAACCCAAAGCGGAAACACCGGAAGAAAAACGTAAGGGGGTGGAGGAAGAGAAACCCGTTGCCACTCACCACGAGATCCGCATTCGCGGTGCCGCCCTAAAGTACACTGCCACGGCGGGACTGATGCCGCTCGAAAGTGAGCAGGGAGAAGTGGAGGCGCACATCTTCTACACCGCTTACACGTTGGACAATCAGGGCGCCCGGCGGCCTCTTACCTTTGTCTTCAATGGCGGACCGGGTGCGGCTTCGGTGTGGTTGCATCTGGGGGCCCTCGGCCCGCGCAAAGTGAGACTGCTGCCCGACGGGGCCATGCCGCATCCTCCTTTTGAACTTGAGGACAATCAGGATAGTTGGCTCGACAAGACAGACCTGGTGTTCATCGACCCGGTGGGCACGGGCTACAGCCGAGCGAGCAAGCCCGAATACGGCAAGAAGTTCTGGAGCGTCGAAGGCGACATTCAGTCAGTGGGCGAATTTATCCGGCTGTATCTCTCGCGCAACCAGCGCTGGAGTTCACCGCTGTTCCTGGCAGGCGAGAGCTATGGCACCACTCGCGCCGCAGGACTTTCGAGCTATTTGATCGGGCATGGCGTCGCTTTGAACGGCATCGTACTGATCTCCACCGTGCTTAATTTCGGCACCCTGGAGTTCACGCGTGGCAACGATCTCCCTTATATCCTCTACCTGCCGACCTACGCCGCCACGGCGTGGTACCACAAGAAGCTGCCGCCGGATCTCGAGCAGCAAGAGGTCACCCGCATCCTGCCGGAGGTTGAGCGTTGGGCGAGCAACGAGTACACCCTGGCGTTGGCCAAAGGCGACAAGCTTACCGGCGCCGAAAGGCAAGCGGTGGCGGATCAACTCGCCCGTTATACCGGTCTCTCAAAAACCTACGTTCAGGAGGCAAATCTGCGCGTTTCCCAAGCGGGTTTCTGCAAAGAGCTGCTGCGCGATCAGAACCGTACCGTGGGCCGCCTGGATAGCCGATTCCTGGGCATCGATGAAACAGGTGTTTCCGACTCGCCCGATTACGACCCGAGCGAGGCCACGATTCGCCCGCCGTTTACCTCCAGCTTCAACGGGTACATCCGCAATGAGCTTGGCTATAAAAGCGACAAGGAATATTACGTTCTAGGTGGAGGATTCTCGTTTCGTCAGTGGGACTGGGGATCGGCGAGCGAGGGCTATCCTAACGTGGCTCCCGACCTGCGCGCCGCCTTTGTTCGCAATAAATATATGAAGCTGTTCGTGGCCGAGGGTTACGACGACCTGGCCACGCCTTATTACGCGGTGGACTATACCTTGAACCACCTGGGGCTCGATGCTTCACTGCGCGGAAACATCACCACGGGACAGTATTACGCCGGGCACATGGTGTATCTCGAGAGCAAATCGCTCCATAAGCTGAAGGACGACGTGGCAAGTTTCATGGCAGGAGCGATCCAGTGACTGCGTCGCGCGCCTCCATTCCTAAAATTAACAATCTGCGGAGATTGCTCGGTGTGCCCGAGTCTTTCGCGGACTCCGAATGACAGTGAACTATCTCGTGCCACGGCAGAATCCTAAGCTTCCCGGGCTATCGTCTCGCGCTCAGCTCATGCACCATAATCACGAGATCCACCACATGATCGTAAGGAGTGTCGGGCAGGATGCCGTGTCCCAGGTTGAAGATGTGCCCGGGCCGCCCGCCGGCCTGCTCCAGGATGCGCTCAACCCTTCGGCGAATAAACGCGGGATCGGCGTAGAGAATTACCGGATCGAGATTCCCCTGCACTGCCACTCGATCGCCCAGCCGCGCCCACGCCTGGTCGAGCTCCACATGATGATCGAGACCGATTACGCTGCCCCCGCCGTCGCGCATGTCTTCAAGCAGCACTCCCGTTCCGGTTCCAAAATGGATAATAGGCGTACCTGGCGTTATGCTTTCAATGAACAGGCGAGAGTAAGGCTGGACGAACTCCCGGTAATCGGACGGGCTGAGGCATCCCACCCAGGTATCAAAAATCTGCACCGCCTGGACTCCGGCCGCGATCTGGGCGTTGACATAGCGCGCGAGGTTTCGCGCCAAATGTTGCATCAAAGCGCGCCACGCTCCGGCGTCCGAGTACATCAACGTTTTGGTGTGGCGATAGGTCTTTGAGCCGCCGTCTTCGATCAGGTAGGAGGCCAGCGTGAAAGGCGCGCCGGCAAAGCCCAACAGCGGGAGGCAGGGGTCGAGATCCCGACGGGTCTGGCGGATGCCAGCATAGAAGTACGCCAGTGAATCCTCCGGATCGACCTCGCACAGCCGATCGATATCCGCCGCCGCCCGGATTACGGGCCTGACGCTCGGACCTTCACCCTTGTCATAGGCGAGGTCCAGCCCCAGCGGTTCAACAATCAGCAGCAGGTCCGCGAAGATGATGGCCGCGTCCACGCCCAGCTTCTCCGCCGCGCTCACGGTGACCTCGGAAACGAGGCTTGGATTCCGGCAAAGCTCCAGGAATCCAACCCGCGCCCGCAGGTCGCGATACTCTTTCATGTACCGGCCGGCCTGTCGCATCAGCCACACGGGAGTCGAGTCCACAGGCTCGCGGCGGCAGGCGCGGAGAAAGCGCGAGTCCTGCCAAGCCGGGGCTCGAGTTAACGGTTGAGATCGATTCAAAAAAGGCTGCTCCCAGGCGTTTTTGACCCAATGTGTCGGTCCGCCTAGTCTCTCAGTATAGCCCGTTTGCAGGTGACCACCGGTAGTCCGCCGCAGGAGTCCAATCTCGGGCTGACACGGGCGCGGATTAGGCGCAAGATGGGTGGCAGTTCTCACGGGATTAAGGCGGATATACATAGGAGTTCCCCCGCTATTTCGCCGTGCGCACTGAGCCGGGCGTACCTGCTCTACTCTTCGGCATATGCGTACGCGAGATTGGGGCGATTTGGGCGGCGACGGGTTGACTTCCCTTGGAAATCGGCTTTAAATACTGCGTGATGCTTTTCCTTACACTGCAGTGCGTTTCCCTCGGAGGATCCCAATGAGATGTATAGCCATTCCCGGCCTTCTTCGGTTGATTTCGGGAGGCATAGCGGCCCTGGCTATCCTCGCGGGCTCGCTTGCTGCGAGAGCGAACGCGCAGAGTGCCGCCCAAGCACTGACAAACGACGACGTCATCAAGATGGTTAGTGCCAAGCTTTCCGACACCGTGGTGATATCAAAGATCAAGGCCTCGGCTTGCAGGTTCGATACAGGTCCCGATGCCTTGGTGAATCTGAAAAAGTCCGGCGCCAGTGACAGCGTGATCGAGGCGATCAGCACGTGTACGCCTTCGAACCCAGCGGCTCCCGTGGCCACACCCGTCACGGAAGCGACCGCTGGCAAGGACGCTTCTCCAGCCACACCGGCCGCTAACCCGCAGCCCGGTGCAAAGCTTGCCTTGGCAGATATCAGGACGATTTATATCGCCCCCATGCCGAATGACCTGGATCAGTACATCAAGGCGGAAATCAGCAAGCAGATGCCGGGTAGGCTTACCGTGGTTCTGAGCAAGGATGATGCAGACGCGGTTCTAATGGGTACGGGCGATTGGCAAAAAGGCACTGGGGCTGCTATCACCGGGCGCTACCTAGGGCTCCACGACACTGCCAGCGGGTCGGTTTCGCTGGTCGCCAAGGGCGGCAAGTCAGTACTCTGGTCTTCGGAGGCTGGAGATAGAAGTCTCGTGCTGGGCGCGATGAAGCGCGGCGGTCCGCGGAAGGTAGCCGACCGGCTCGTTCATAACCTCAAAAAGGCCATGGGCGTGAATTGACCGCCCCACGTTCACAGGTTCGCTTGCCTCAGCATCGACGAGGTACTTTACCGCCCTAACTCGCCGGATCGTCTGCTTGGGCTCGTACTCCGTCACCTCTGATGCAGCGACCTCGCGGCCATCGCTCGCAGATCAACTCACGCGGTCGTGCCGTCAGAATCTGACAGGCAACCCTTGAAATCCAGGTGGTTATGGGCGCTCCTGCCGGTGCAGACTTTTGCACAGGACTGCGCCGCTCGCCTGTATAATCAAGGGTTCAATAACGCGAAGCTCCCCGACCAGGCCAGCCCGGAGCGAGTGTTCTCCGCGACTTGTCCAGGAGCAGTGACCTCGAGGATGACCGCATGAAACAACAGTCCGACAACTCTCAGCCTGGCTTCAAACAGTCGGCGCCCGGCCAGACCGGCGGGTACAGATGCTCCGCGCCGACGTTTCGCAAGCGGAGCGCCCTCTACTTCGCCCTCCTTCTTTCGCTCGCTATCGCGGCCTTTCTCGGAGACCCAGGTCGCGACCGCGGCCAGGCCGGACACAAAGGCCAGGGCCGGCCGAGCAGAGGTAGCGCTGGTGGATCGGCTACGCTTCAGACTACCCGTAATCTGGCTAAGGCCTACTACGAACAGGGCAAGTATCCGGAGTCGGTGGCTGAGTTCCGCAAGGTGGTGGCCTCAGGACAGGCGTTGGCCACCGATCATCTTGACCTTGGACTGGCGCTGATGCAGGCGAATAACCTGGATGCGGCCTTGGGCGAATTGACCACTGCCAAACAAATGAACCCCAAGCTCACCAATATCGATTACAACCTGGGAATCCTCTACAAGCGCGAATTGCACTATCCCGATGCTGAACGGGAACTCAAACAGGTGGTTGCGGCCGATCCCGACGATCCGGCAGCGTGGTTTAATCTGGGCACCGTCTACTTTGCCGAGCGCAAGCTGAATGACGCTCTTGAGGCGCAGCAGCGCGTGGTTTCAATGGGCTTTGGCCGCGGCCAGAACTTCTATGTGGCCGCTCTGTTCCACACCTTTACTATTCAGGTGCGGCTGCAACATCAGGAGGAGGCGCAGAAGATCCTCGCCCTGCATCAGAAGATGAAGGACAGGGTTCCGAACATCTCCATCCAGAATCCGGCGCTTGAAGGCGGCAAGTACGGCGTGATCCTCGTGCCTCCGGCCCCACCAACCATTCCCAGCAACGCGCCGCCCAAAGTTACGTTCGCGGAGATTACCAACCGGTTAGGCATCAAGGTGAGTTCGTCGGCAGATCGCGATCCGTCCGATCCCCTGATCCAGGCCCTGAGTTCTTTCGGGCCATGGGTCGCGGCGGCTGACTATGACGGCGACGGGCATCCCGATCTCTACGTCACCCTTCCTGGCGGCACGAATCATTTATTCCACGGCAATGCCGACGGCACTTTCAGCGATATAACCGAAAAGGCGGGAGTCGCCGGTCCCGCCGGCAGCGTTTCGGCCACATGGGCCGATTTTGACAACTGCGGGCACCCCGACCTGTTCGTGGCGGGGCTCGGCGGCGTTACGCTTTATCACAACAATGGCAACGGCACCTTTAGTAACCAAACAGAAAAAGCGGGTCTCAAGGCAAATAACGGGCTCCTCTCAACCCGCGCCGTGTTGTTTGACGCCGATTTCGACGGCAACCTTGACTTGGTGCTCACAAACTATATGGACCTGCACGACATAAGCGGTCCGCTTTCGGAACCCGTCAAGGCGACCCTGAAATCCTTCCCCAACCCCAACGTCCCCGGAACTCAGAGCCGCTTCTACCGCAATAACGGAGATGGGACTTTCACCGACATCACGGAGGTGGCCGGGCTTGGATCCGCCAAGGGTCGTATGCGCGGCGCCATTTTCGCCGACTTTGACAACGATGGCTACGCTGACCTGCTGTTTCTGCGTGACGACGGCGGCCCCCTGTTTTACATCAACAAGGGCGAAGACAAGTTCGTCAATCGGACGGCGGAGGCCGGCGAGACTCTTTCCAAATTTGCCGCCGTAAGAGCTGAGTCGGCCGATTTCAACCACGACGGGAATTTCGACTTGGCGCTGTGGTCGCAATCCGGCTACACCGTGTTGCTGAACCAAGGAAACGCTCGCTTTACAGCTGTCAAAGGCGTGCCTGAAATACCGTCGCCCTCTGGTTGGTTCTCGAGCCGCGGCATTGTTGCGGATGTCGACGGCGATGGTTTTACCGACCTCTTGAATTTGGATAGACAAGGCAAATGGCGATATATTCGTAACCGCGGCGGTCGCTTCGAGGAGTCACCCCTGAGCCTCGGCCCGGCCAGCCATCTGGATTACTTCGCTGCCGCCTGGCTCAGCGATCCCGGTAAGCTGAACGTACTTGGCTTCACGCAAGATCGTCAGTTTGCCGCCTTCGAGAAAGAGGGTCCGTCATCCCGCTGGGTTGAAGTCACGCTTGACGGTTACAAGAGCAACAAGCTGGGCGTGGGCGTGATCGTCGAGTTGAAGGCTGGCGCCTTCTACAACAAGGTGATGTCCACGGGCGGACCGGTGCGAGTCTTCGCTGGCGACCTGAAGCAATTCGATGTGGTCCGCATTACCTGGCCGAACCAGGTGATACAAAATTACATCGACGTGGCCACCAGCAAGCCGATGCTGGTGCGCGAGTCCGAACGCCTGGCGAGTTCGTGCCCGTTCCTCTATGTGTGGGACGGCAAGGCCTATCGATTCTTTACTGACATTCTGGGCGTCGCTCCCTTGGGTGAGTTGCTGCCGGACGGCACGATCATGAAGCCAAACCCGGAGGAACTCGTGCGCCTGGGCGACATCCCGCAGCCGCGCGACGGCTCCTACACCTTCCAGGTCACCGACGAGATGCGCGAGGTGGACTACCTCGATCGCCTGCGCCTGCTGGCCGTCGATCATCCTGAAAACGAAGAAGTCTACGCCAACGAGATCTACAGTTCGACGCCGGCCCCGCCCGCCCTTTATGGCGTGCGCTCGAAACGCCTTCCGGTGTCAGCCGTTGATGACCGCGGGCGCGACGTCTTGCCGCTGCTGCTCAAGGCCGACGGACGTCATCCCACCGCCTTCAACCGCAATCGTGTTCTGGGGCTTGCCGATACTCACAGTGTTACTCTCGATCTTGGAAAGTTCTCTAACTCCGACCCCGTCGCTCTCTATCTCAACGGTTGGGTCTTCTGGACCGACTCCAACGCCTCACGCGCCTTAATGGGCAACAAGCAGCTCGAAATGGTTTCTCCCTATGTGCAGGTGCCGGACAGCGTGGGCAAGTGGGTCACGGTCATCCCGGACATGGGTTTGCCGAGCGGCACTAGTCGCACTATGCGGCTTGACTTGACCGGTAAGTTCCTCTCCTCCGATCACCGGGTGCGCATCGTAACCAACTTCTGCGTCTATTGGGATCAGGCGTTCTTCACCGCGGACGATCACCCGATCTCGCTGCAGACTGTAGCGGCGCTCTCCTCGGCGCCGGGAATGCCGGCAGAAATGTCGGCATCAGAGGCGCTGCAGGAGTTGCCGCTGCTTTCGGCGGATCTTCACTACCGTGGCTTCTCGGCGGTGAACACAGACCCGGAGCATGTGCGTCCCGACTGGTTCGACTATCAACACGTAATGACGACCGCACCCTGGAATCCGATGGCCGGCCGCTATACGCGCTATGGCGCCACCACCAGGCTGATCAACCGGGATGACGATCGCCTGGCGGTCATGGCGACGGGCGACGAGATGACCGTTCGCTTCAGCGCCCGTGACCTTCCGCCCCTCAAGTCCGGATGGAGACGCGATCTCTTCCTGGCGGCGCGTGGCTACGCCAAAGATGGCGAACCCAACACGGCTTACTCGCGCACCGTGGATCCGATGCCGTTCTACAGCATGTCAAACTATCCCTACGGCCGCAGCGAGCAACCGGCGGATTCCGCCCGGTACGACGAATATCTGCGCGAGTACGAAACGCGTCCAGGTTATCGGCTGATCCCGCCCCTCAATCCACAGATCACGGGTGAATGAACGGCGGCCCATTTGTGTTCCCGAGGTCCCTTTGGTCGGAGTCGGCCAAGGGGACCAACCCTGTATACTTCGTTTCTTGGGCCCACGAGGAGCGCGGTAGGCCCAGCATAAGGAAAGTGTTGAAAAAGCTGATCAACGATCCACGAAGTGTCGTACGCGAATCTCTCGAAGGATTGCAGGCTGCGCACGAGGACCGGCTGCGAGTCAACTTTGATCCCGTCTACGTGGTGCGCCGTGATGCTCCGCGGTCGGGCAAGGTCGGGCTGGTCTCGGGAGGCGGTAGCGGTCACGAGCCGTTGCATGCAGGATACGTCGGTTACGGCATGCTGGACGCGGCCTGCCCGGGCGAGATATTCACCAGCCCGACGCCCAACCAGATCGCCGAGGCGAGTAAAGCCGTGAACAGCGGCTCAGGCGTGCTGCACATCGTAAAGAACTACACCGGGGACGTGATGAACTTCGAGCTCGCGGCTGAAATGCTTCGCGACGACGGCCTCGAGCTTGAAAGCGTTCTGGTGGACGATGACGTGGCGGTGGAAAACAGCCTGTACACAGCGGGACGGCGCGGCGTCGGGCTCACCGTGCTTATGGAGAAACTCCTGGGTGCGGCGGCGGAAGAGGGGGTGGCGCTCGCCGACCTGAAAGTGCTGGGTGACTCCATCCGCAGCTCGGGCCGCACGATGGGAATGGCACTCACATCCTGCATGGTGCCGCAAGCCGGCCGCCCTTCGTTCCTGCTGTCGGAATATGAAATGGAAGTCGGCATCGGCATCCACGGCGAGCCGGGCCGTCGCCGCATGAAGGTCGCCATTGCCGACAGGATCACGGCGATGCTGATGGAGCCGGTCCTCGCCGACCTTCCTTTCTCAAGCGGCGACAAGGTCCTGCTGTTCGTCAACGGCATGGGGGGCACGCCCCTGGCCGAGCTCTACATCGTGTACCGGCAAGCGGCGGAGATCGCTCGTCGGCACGGACTGAAAATCGTCCGCAACCTGGTGGGCACCTACATCAGCAGCCTCGAAATGGCAGGATGCTCGATAACGTTGTTGGAAATGAATGAGCAGTTAGTGCAGCTCTGGGATGCTCCGGTCAATACGCCGGCTCTGCGCTGGGGAATCTAAGCCCGTCGTAGGGGCGACCCTTGTGGTCACCCCCTGGGGCGGGCACAAGGCCTGCTCCTACACGGGATCTTATTTGAGAATTGCAAAAATAGTGACGACCATTGCTGTAGCGCCGGTCTGCGACCGGCGTCTTTCGCCGCTCGCAGAGCGGCGCTACAGAAAACGCTGTCACTATATTTTGCAATTCTCATTAAGGGCAAGCGCCGTCCGACTTGGCCTGCGCCTCTCGCGCTGCGGCTGATGCCGCCAAGGCGGGTGCTGAAGGCACGACGGCGCTACAAGCACGCAAGGGACGCTCCAGCTATCTGGGCGAGCGAAGCATCGGACACCAGGATCCGGGCGCAACCTTCTGCTGGCTGCTGCTGGAGGCTTTGGCCGCCGTGACTTGTTCGGAAGGTTGATCCTGGTGCTTGGGCGTCTGCATTCAGCGCATAAGCCTAGCGTTTCTTCGACGGCGCGGGCGGAGGAGCAGGAGGCGGTATTTCCGAAGTGACGATGTCGGCGACCGCTTTCCATGTGCCATCCGGCTGTTTGCGATAGTTGGTGACGTAGCTGCCCCGGTCGTTGACCACCTGCTTCGTATGCGGATCGGTCACCGCTAGTGTGTAGGAACCCTGCGTGTAGCCGAGGTCGCC
The DNA here is from genome assembly GCA_963803295.1 of uncultured Acidobacteriota bacterium. Taxonomy (GTDB): domain Bacteria; phylum Acidobacteriota; class Terriglobia; order UBA7540; family UBA7540; genus CAWDMC01. The sequence continues at coordinate 164,927 of CAWDMC010000004.1, forward strand.
CGATTTCGCCACCTCGACTTTCTCCGCTTCGAACCTGAGCGAGAGCGCCGGATCGGACAGCATCTGTCCCAGGGCGCTCCGAATCGCGTCCTTGCCTGAAACCGCCTTCATCCCCGGAACCATTAAGATGGCGTCGTCCGCATAGTGAGCCATGAGTTTGTCGGCATCTTTGGCCGCGTAATCTTGAACCCACTGCGCTTCATTGTCCTTGAGCGCCTTCACATCGGCATCGCGGGTGTCAGGGGCATGGTTGCAACCTGTCACCATCACCGCGACCGCAGTCGAAAAGCACACGATAGCCAAACGCTTCATTCTGGTTCCTCCTTTTCGAGACCTGCTGGGACTTGGGGAATTGCGGCGAGTATACCCGAAAACGGTGGCGTGATCCAATTACAGGTGCCGGTCGGCCGGTCGGACGGGCGCGCGCCGGCAAGACAGGAAAATGCGACCGCTGGCGCTACCGCATTCCGCACAATTTGGACGCGAGTGAGACACCCGCGCCACACGAGCCGCACCTCCTGCCCGCCACCTACTTCGCCCCTGAAACCTTCTGCTGGTAGGCTTTGAGCCTTTCTGCCTTGCGCGTACCAATCAGGTCGAAATACTCCTTGGACTTGCTGCTGTTTCCGATTTGTTCGTAGAGTTGCGCCAGTTTGTGATAAGGAGCGTCGAGATTGGGATTCGCACTGACAGCCTTCTCCAACTCACCGACTGCGGCAGAAAGCTGGTGGCGCTCCGCATAAATCTTCCCGAGTTGATAGTGAGCGTCGGCGTCGTTAGGATCAAGCTTAATCGCGCTCTGAAGCATCGGGATGGCTTCCTCGGTGCGTCCGGTTCGCAGCATCAGCAAAGCCAGCCGATAGTAGGCCATTCCAAAGGAGGGTTCGATCCGTGTCGTTTCGCGGTAGGTTGCCTCCGCCTGCGGGAAGCGATTGAGCTTTTCCTGACAGCGGGCGACGAAGAACTCCGCCTTGCCAAAATCGGGTCGTAGCTTGAGGGCTTCTGCGAAAGAGCCGATCGCGTCAGAGTAGCGGCCCAGATTAAAGTAACTCAGGCCCAGCGAGAAATAGACCTCGGGTGACTGGCCGCCCTGAACGACGATCTGCTTGAGGATGTTGGCCGCCTCATGACTATCGCCGGCCTTTTGGTACACTGCAGCCAGATTGAAGTAGTAGTCTAAGCGGCCGGGCGCGAGGGCGATGGCTCGTTGCAGTTGCGATGCGGCCTCCGGTAATTGATTCAGTGCAGCATAAGTCATTCCGAGTAAATTGTAATAAGAGGAATCGTCAGGCGTCGAGGGACCCAGCGGGTGGAGGAGAGCGAGAGCCTGCTGCGGCTTACCTTCGAGATAGAGCACCTCGGCCAGATCGTAGGCAGCGGAATTTGAGTACTCTGGCATCTGGCGAAGGCCGGTGAGGATCTGCTCGGATACTTGAAGATAGCCGCTCAAGCCTGTCTCGTCTTGAAGACCTGCCTTGAGGATTGCGATAAGTTCCTCGATTGGTGACAGTACCTGGTTGAATTGACGCGAGCGAAACCGGGCATCGGCCAAGCCAAGCAAAATGGATGGTGTTTGCGGAGAAAGTTGGTTAGCCTGGGCGAGCAGACGCGCCGCGGGTTCGTCACCATGATTGGCGATGAGCAACGTCGCCATGGCAAACAGCGCGTTCGGATTCGATTGGTTTCGGCTCGCGAATGCCTGCGCCGTTTCGAGAGCATCGTTCGGGCGCCTTGCACCAAAATAGCAGCGGGTCAGGCTGAAAAGCACTCCGGAATCGTCAGGGGCCTGCGAACGCGCGACCTCCAGCATGGCCAGAGCGTTTTCGTAGTTTCCAGCATCGAGCGAAATCAACCCGAGGTTGTAATGGGCGGTCAGATCGTTCGGCCGGGTCTTCAAGGTTTGCAGAAACTCGTTGCGCGCTTCCTTCATCTTGCCCTGACCAAGGTAAGCCGCACCAAGATTGTTGCGAGCCGGTGTAAAGGTAGGATCGAGGCGGAGAGAGTGCAGGTAATTACTCACCGCCTGGCTGGTGCGCCCGGTCCGATCCGCGATGAATCCCAGAAGATTAAAGGTTTGAGGATTGTGGGGGTCAAGTTCGGCAGCGCGCCGCAGTTCGGCTTCCGCAGCTTTCAGGTCCCCCGCTTTGATGGCAGCGACACCGGCCTCGACGTGGACCGAGGCGTTGCGGGGCGCCTGCTGCGCCGGCAAGCGCGCGCTCCACAGAATGGCGGCCAACAGGAGGACCACCGCCGTTCGCCCGCAATTCTTCCCACTTACTACAAGGTGCACGCATGACCCATAGAACGCGGCGGCCTGGGACCAACCACCCCCAACCCCTCCTTGACCAAGGAGGGGAATTAGCTACAACCACTTAGGGGAATTCGCATCCTAATTATTCCAGCCGTATAACCGCAACACCCTGGTAGGGGACGTTGACGCTGACCGTGTTGCCCGCCACCAGCGATGCCTCACCGCCATAGAGTTCAGTCGCTTGCCGATAGGATTTCTGCAGCCTGATCGTTTCGTGTTGATCCTCGATGGTGTCGTTGAAGACCACCAGGAGACTGCGTTTTTCGCCTTCGACCAGGCGCGGCCGGACCTTGGCTGCGGTCACTGCAGGCTCGACCACCGGGAGGATGATCGCCCTTAGCAAGTCGATGCCATTCATGTCACCAGCGGCGATGCTGGCTCCTAGATTTGTCCCGATGTAGTATACGCCCCCTTGCCCAACCTTCTTCATGGCCGCCACGCTCGATCCCGCAGCGGAAGCGATGGCGGTGGAGGAACTGATTTCGAGCGGCGTCAGGAACGTGTGGGCCTTCACTTTGACAGCAATCGGCTGTGAGAACTGAAGCTCGCCCTCGAAATAAATCCGTTCGGGCGCGGGGAGATCGGCGACCTTAGGACTGTCACGGCGGTCGTTAGGTCCGTAGATGTAGTAGCTCTCACCTTCGCGGTAACCAAAGGCTTCCGCCAGCCCGAAGGGCGGGATTACAGGATTATAGATGGTCTGCTCATCGAACAGCCCAAAGGCCGTCTCCAGAATGAGAGTTCCACCAGCCTCCACAAAGCGGCGCAGCCGGTCGCAGGTGTCTTTCTTGCCCATTAGATGCCAGGGCACTATTATTACCCGATAGAGGCTGTTGTCGATGTTCTGGGGTTCGATGAAGTCGGCCATGAGATCGAGGTTCCAAAGGGCGCGATAGTAGCCGGCGAAAGATTGTATGGAGGCATCTTCCTGGCCGGCCATGGCATAAGTCAATAGAGCGTTGTCTTGATCGAACAGAATCGCTACCTGCGGCTTCGGATGATAGTTCTTGATGAGGTCCCAATGCTCTTGAATGTGCCGGTTATCGTCTGCCGCTTCCCGAACTCGTTCGGTCGGCCGGCCGGCGCGATCAACCAGTCCAAAACCCGTAGCCTCGCTGCCAGTCGCTTCGGAATGATAAGTCCAGTAGACGAGACCTTTGGCTCCTCCGGTAACCGCCATCCAGTTCCAGAAGCGGATGTCACGCGCTCGCATCTTGGGGCTGTGCCAAAGGCCTCCGCTGCCGTGGCCCCCTTGCAGTTCCGTCATCCAGAATTCTTTGCCTTTAGCGCAGGACCGGGTGATGTCGACCTTGGCGGCGCCGGTTGAGGCCGGATAGCTGAACCAGCGCGGAAACATGGAGACTCCCCAGGTTTCGACAACCTCCGCCAGCCGCCAGGGGTTGATACCGCTAACTGCCATGGGCTCGACGGGAATTACCGTGCCGTGATGACTTTCGAGAACGTGGCGGGTATCGACGGAACGAACCGCTTTCACGCGAAAAGTCAACTCCCAGGTACTGCGCTCGATGATGAAGCGCCGCCAATCCACCCAGTCCAGGAAAGTCCCCATGGCCCGGGGGGGATCGATAGCGCGCCAGTCGGGATAGCGCCGCACCCAAGCCTGATTCAGTTTGTCGAGCGTGCCATAACGCTTGCGTAGCCAATCCTGGAAATCGGCAATCGTCTTGTCGCAGTAGCAAAAGAGCACGTCCTGCGGCGTGGACCAGATATTGCGCGGCCAGGCGGGCTCAATGTGAGGCTCGTTCCAGCAGTCATAGGCGTACATAGAGGGATGGGCGGCAACGACCTTGGCCATTTCTCGGATGAAGCGGGCGGCGGCATCCTGCACTGGTTGCCAATCAAGACACAATCCCGGCCAGCCGCCACTGACGTTGTTGCCGCTGTCCGCAAGCCGTTGCGCCCGGCCCTTGGCGTCTACGAAGCGCGTTTCGGGGTGAGCCTGCTCAAGCCAGTAAGGAGCCTCCTCGGTAATTACACCCATCAGCACGCGAATCTTGAATTCATCGCAGTACCGCATCACCTCTTCGAGTTCGGCAAAATCAAACTGATCCGGCTTGGGATTGCAGTAGGTCCAGGCGAGATAAATCCTAATGATGTTGAAGTGATAATCCCGCGCGATGGCCTGAAGCATTTCCCGACGCTGTTCCGGCGGCGGATTCGGCGGGCGGTAGAAGGCCGAACCATAGATGAACTCATCCGGCCGCTGGATTGCCTGGGGTCCCTCCGCCTCAGCAGCACGTAAGGGCTCAGCTCCCGGAACGATTCGTAGTCCGCCCCAAGTTAGAACACTCCCCGCTAGAGTTGAACCGAGAAAGCTTCGGCGCGTCGGCATATGAGTCCCCCCTTGACGTGTAGCGGCAGGCTATCCCGATAGGGAAGTCAATGTCAAGCATCGGCTGGCATAAGAATCTGGATTTGTTGGCTTGACACTACGCTGCGCTAGAGCTAGTGTTGGCCAGCATGAGGCCGTTCAGGCAATGCAATTAGATTCAGAGAGTCCGAACATGGCCTGAACAAAGTGCATTTGAGAAGCGAGGACAATCGGATGAGAGTCGAGGTGCTGAGGGACACTCAAGCGAACATGGCAGAATCGGCGGCATTGGCTGGTCGAAAGCGGATGCGATCCACAAGGGCCGTGGCAATTCCAGGTGCCGTCTGGTGTTTTTTGCTGCTGACGCTGGCGTTCGAGACCTCTCGCCCCGTCTTCGCCGCGGACCCGACACCCTCCGAGGTCCTGGTCGCGCCGACTCAGGACAGTCTGCTAAGCGGCGCCGATTGGCGACTGGGATCGTTCGCGATGGATGAAGGAGAATCGCGGAGCCCTTTCGCAGCCAATTTTGACGATCACGCCTTCCGTACGGTCGCCGTGCCCGGGGAAGTACAACTGCAAATCGGATTGAAGGGCATGGACCGGTATTACCAGAGCCGCGAGCTCAGCCTGGTCAATAAGCGTGAGTGGTGGTATCGCAAGCACTTTGTTGCGCCTCCTGGTTATGCGGGCAAGCTGAACCGCCTCGTGTTCGACGGAGTGGACTACTTCACGACGGTCTGGTTGAATGGCGATAAGCTTGGCAGCCACGAGGGTGCTTACGTCTCCTTCTCCTTTGACGTAAGCTCAAAGCTGAAGTACGGCAGCGACAACGTGCTGGTCCTCAAAGTCACGGCACCTTGGGTTCCGCGCGAGCGGGGTTACCTCGAATATCTTAAAGGCGAATGGACGATGAGCGATCCCAGCAACGTGATGCGCTTTCCGTTTCCGCCTTTTGTCCTGGGCCCGTACTGGGATGGTATTCCTGCCGCCGGAAATGCCGTGTTCCCCATGGGACTCTGGCGCGATGTGCATTTGCTAACATCCGGGTCACTCGTGATCAGCGACGCCTTTGTGTACACGACGTCTCTGAACAACGACGGCAGCGCCACGTTAGACATCTCCGGCGCAATCCGGAATTATTCCGGGGAGACTCACAAAGCTGAAGTAAAGCTGCAGATCAGCCCCGACAACTTCAAGGCAGAGACTATAGACTTGCCGCCGCAGACAGTGTCAGCAAAACCGGGTGAGAGTACCTTCGAGATTGAAACTGTTCTCCGAGACCCGCGGCTGTGGTGGACCTGGGATACGGGCGAGCAGAACCTCTATCGTCTTACGGTTGCAATCGCCTCTGTGGACTCAGCGGGCGAGGACCACCGGGACACCGTATTCGGGATCCGAACCATCTCGCGCAAGGACGACATGAGTTACTGGCTGAATGGGAAGCGCGTATTTCTCAAGGGTGCCTGGTACCCCATTGCGGACTATTATGGAAGCCTTCCCACGCGCACAACTTATCGGAAGGATCTTGAACTTTACCGGGCGGCAAATCTGAACCACCTGGTCGCCTTCACCACGGTCGAGAAACCCGATTTCTATGATCTCTGCGACCGCTTAGGTATTCTCGACTTCTTTGAGTATCCGTTCAGCCAGTTCGGTCCCGAAGAGGTTCTGGACTATTCGAATCCGCGCCGGGCGGAGTTCGTGAGAGAGTCCCTTAGCCAGTTGCGCCAGATCACGATTACGCTGCGCAATCATCCCTCGATTATTGAGTGGGCTCCCTTCGCCGAGGCGCACGAAAAAGGCGGCAAATGGGGTGTACTTGACCTGGATCTGGAAAAATACGGTTACGGGGAATACTCCGACACGATCGGCAAGATGGTGGCGGAACTCGATCCCGGAACCTTGTACCAGCCCAGTTTCTGCGATCTGGGCGAACAGCACTTCTGGATGGCCAATTCCGGCATGGGTACTGAAGGCGGCTACAACGAGCACTTCGACGCCTCCACCAGCTTCGTTTCCGAGTACGGCAGCATCGCTATGCCGGCACTTGAGACGCTGCAAAAAGATGCTGACCCCTGACGAGCTATGGTCCGACCATAACGCCATGCTGCCGCGCTGGTACAATTTGCCGATCGACACTGCGGCTTACGCTTATCAGACGAGTTTCGAGTACAATGGCCTCGCCGGTGTTCTAGACCGGGTGAACAACTATGTCGATCGCAATATTCGATCGCCACAGGAGCTGGTGGACGATTCCCAACTCTATCAGGCATTCATCTTCAAGTATGCGACCGAGGCCTATCGCCGCAAGAAGTACCATCCCGTCAATGGAACTCGCATCTGGGCCTACGGGGAAGTAACTCCTGGAATTCGATTCAACTTTCTTGACTACTATCGTGTCCCAAAGATGGGTTACTACTACCTTAAGTCGGCCCAACAGCGATTTGCGGTTAGTCTGGCGTATGAGCAAGCACTGGAATCGCAGGTCTCGGGGACCAGCCTGAAGATTCCGGTGTGGGCGGTTAATGACTATCCCCGGCCGGTGTCAGTCAATTTACACTGTGAGATTCGCGATTCGGGCGGCGGGCAGGTGTGGACCAAAGATAGCTCAGCCGCCGTCGGGCCCGATGCGAGCGGTCAGATCGACGCCGTGGACTGGGTGACGCCATCGAAGCCGGGCGTCTATGTTTTGAGCGCTCAGGTGTCGGAAAAGACGGGACCCATTCTGGCGTCAACCTCAGCCTTCATCAAGGTAACGCCCGCGCTCTTTTCGCGTGCCCACAACGTGCTAGTGATCGGAGACAGGAAATTTGCTTATCCAGTGGCGCAGATGTTGCGCGCCATGGGTCTGAGCGTGACGGAGATGTACGAGCAGAACTTCCCCGCATTTGCGCAACTCGGCTCGTCGGCCGCAATCCGTCAGAAGTATGATTTAGTGTGGCTGACTGCAGCCGATTCGATTTGGAAGCTTCTCGGTGACAATGAAGCGGAGGCTTTGAGAGATGCCATCCACGAGGGTGTAGGGTTTATTCACACAGGAGGTTCGGGGAGTTTCCACGGGGGTTTCGGTCGAGCGGCCGGGCTCGACTTCACCGCCCTGGCAGACGTCCTTCCGGTCACGCTTAAGTCCCGTAACGACGTCATATTCGATCAGATCGAAGGACCCGAGGCGAACATTGCGCAGAGGTTCAGTCCGATAAAGACTATTGGCGCTGGCCATCAAGCGGATGCAGTCTGGAGTGACTTCGGACTCGCGCGGTTTGGCGTGCCGGGATTCAACAACGTAGAAGCAAAGCCCGATGGGGATGTCCGGCTCACGATTTCGGGGAGACCGCTCCTCGTCACCGGCCACTTTGGCCGAGGACGCACGGCCGTCTTTACGGGTTTCACACCTGCTTACTCTCCGCGGACTGCCACCTGGGATCCAACAGTGGAATTTCCCTATCTTGTCGACCAGGAGTTCTCAAGCCGTCCGGTGACGAAGAGCTACTTCTCAGTTTTCATGCGAATGGTCGCCGCCGCTTTGGGAGAGACGCCGGCGGCGGATTATGACGCCCTGCTGGCCGCAAGAGACAAGCCGCTCTTCCAGACTCTGAAGGAACTGCCGCCCGCAGACGTCGAGTTTATAGGCGCGACCAAGCCGGTCGTGACCGGCAGAGAGGCTACGTTTTCCGTCACCTTGAGCGGTCGCCGGGGCTACGCTCGCCTCGTCCGGCTTGGCGACCATTGGGATGTGGGTGCTGAGCGCGCTCCTTACCTCGCGCTATACGGTGACAACTACTTTGATATCCCAGCGGGCGGGCACAAGACAGTTGAGATCAAACTGTTCCTGCCCGAAGGCCATCCAGGCGAAGTATCGGGATCGCTCGAAATGTTTGGAACGAATGCACCACTAAAGTCAATGCCGGTTCGGTTCTCCAATTAGGCATCGAGTCAGCATCGAAAGTCGGGACGTGGCGTGGCGGCTAGCGTCGATCGGGGAAACAGCTTCAGCTTATTGGAGGTGAATTGATGGAACCTGAGCTTATTTGTGATTACGGGTGCGAGATTGGCGAGAATCCTCTATGGCATCCCTTTGAGAAGCGCCTCTACTGGTGCGACATTGGTACCGGCAGGATGTTCCGTTATGAGCCAGGCACTGGCAAACACGAGCAATTCTATCAGGGCGATGTGGTAGGTGGATTCGCCGTACAGAGTGACGGCTCTCTGCTGCTGTTCATGGCCAAAGGTGCGGTGAAGATCTGGCGCGACGGCGTCCTGACCACAGTAATCGACCACCTACCCGGTGAGGAAAAGTCGCGTTTCAATGATGTTATCGCTGATCCTCAAGGGCGGGTGTTTGGTGGGACAATGCCCACTGAGAATCGTTTGGGCCGGCTCTATCGGCTCGACACGTCCGGCGACATCAAGTTGGTCCTCGAGGGCATCACTTGTCCTAACGGCCTCGCCTTCACCCTTGATCACAAGCAGATGTACTTCACGGACTCCAAGGTGTACAAGATCTATCGCTTCGATTATGACGAAGCCTCCGGCGAGATCGCTAACCAGCAGGTGTTTGCCACCTTCTCCGAAAAAGACGGTTTCCCGGACGGAATGACGATCGACTCCGAAGGCTGCATCTGGTCCGCGCTCTGGGACGGATCCGCGATCGTGCGGTGTACGGCCGACGGCAAAGAGGAGCGTCGCCTTGCGATTCCCGCCCGGAAGTCGAGCAGTTTGATTTTCGGGGGAGAGACATTGAATGATATCTACGTGACCACGGCCGGCGGCGAAAACAAAGCAACTGAGGGCCCGGACGCGGGAGGATTATTCCGGCTCAGCCTTGGTATCCGGGGAGTACCTGAGTTTCTCTCCCGAATCGGCATATAAGATGATCTGCGGTACGAGCCTCAGGCGGGTTCGATCTACGTTGACACTGTTTCCAGGACTATGATATCTAGCCTGATAGCGAATACACAGTTCTTTACATTACAGACTAGGCCGGAATGCCAGTAACTTTCGACCTGAGCAATAAAGTCGTAATTGTAACCGGCGGCGGCAGCGGCCTCGGACGGGATATCAGTCTCTCGATGGCGAGGGCGGGGGCTTCTGTAGCAGTTGCAGATATCAACGGCGTCGCCGGCCAGGGGACGGTCGATGAGATTGCAGGAATGCAAGGCGAGGCCATTCTCGTTCAGCTGGATGTCGCCAACTGTCGCGCCGTAACTGAAATGTGCGATGCCGTAGTAGCCCGGTTGGGGGCAATCCATATCCTAGTCAATAGTGCCGGCATTACGAAACGGCTTCCTCCGCTGGAGTTCCCCGAAGAGGATTTCGATCGCATTATTGCGGTGAATCTCAAAGGGACTTTCCTTTGCTGTCAAGCCTGTGCGCGGCAGATGGCGAAGCAGGGTGGAGGAAAGATTGTAAACCTGACCTCCATCGGGGGCACCGTGGCCTTGCCCAATACCGTGGCGTATTGTGCGAGCAAGGGCGGTGTCGTACAAATGACCCGAGCCCTCGCACTCGACCTTGCGCCCTATAAGATCAATGTCAATGCTGTAGCACCCTCTTTGGCCAATACGCCGATTGCTGCAACTGTGTTTCAGAACGAGAAAACCCTCGAGTGGTTCTTATCGAAGGTCCCGCTGGGCAGATTATGTCAGCCGGAAGACGTTTCAGCCGCCGTCCTCTTTCTGTCTTCCCCTGCCTCCGACTTCATCACCGGTCATATTATGGCCGTCGACGGTGGGTATGTGGCCGGATAGGACCATCGTACCAATGCTCACGACCAAGAAAGAGTGGCTGGCGCTACGGTCGCGACTCCTCTTTGACACACCGGCCCGTGCCTTTGCCGGCCAGTGCGAACTAGCCAGAAGGAGCTACCACGCCGAATTCATAAAGAGCACCCCTGAGCGCAAACAGGAAATCGTCCAGATCCTTTCGGGAATCACGGTTGACATGCGCTCGTACCTGACCCGATGGCAGCTGCGACCTCCGAGATCCTCCGAGGGAATAAATGCCGGGGAAATCAAGGAGCAGGCAGAGCGAAATTGCTCACTACTTCGCCAGTGGGGCTTGGTCGCGAACGTAGAAAGTATCGCCCACGCGAGCGAGCCAATAGCGAGAAGCAGCTTGCTAAAGCTCTCGGAGATGGCAGATCGTGATGTCATCAACAATCGTTGGGGGAACGACTCGGCCACCGGCCTGACCGAGGCGATTCGACGCGGTGCAGTGTTGGTAACGACAAACCCGGTGATGATCAACGCCGCCAGAAAAGAGGATCCAGTCAACTGGGATCAGGTGAGGGACCAACTAAAGGAGTCATTCCCCACGCTTTCCCCCGAGCAGCGCGTCTCGCAAATGACAATGCGTGTGGTGCTGGAGAATTGTCGCGAGCTTCGTCCGATTTACGAGGCGACAAACGGCGAGTATGGCTACGTCAGCCTTCAGGTGAACCCAAGGGCGAATCGAGAAGCCTCTCTCATGGTGGAGGAGGCGGAAGGCTTGTATGAGCTACTCGGACACGAGTTGAATGGGACTCCCAACGCCGTATTCAAGATTCCGGCAACGGAGGCCGGCCTGGATGCCGTTCGGGCGTTGACAGCCAAAGGTATCGGATGCACGGTTACCGTGAACTGTTCCGTGGATCAGAACCTGGCCTTCGGCGAATTGATCGAGCAAGGGACAGCCAAGCTGTCGTTTCTGGTGGTTATGAGCGGGAGATTGGACGATCCTATCCGGGACGAACTGCAAGACCGCGGTGTGGCAGATGCCGCCGAGATAGCGAAGTGGGCCAGCGTCGGCGTAATTCGGCGTTCGTACGACCTTCTCTATCGTCAAAGGCGGTACCAGAGATCGGCCCTTCTCACGGCCTCTCTCCGAGGGCCCTGGAACATCGAAGGATCCATAACAGACGAGAAGGCGCCCGTCTTCATCACGTGCTTTCCAGATAAAGCAGCGGAATATGACAGCGTCGAACGGAACATCGTCTCGCATATGAAGGATGAACTGCCTCACAACATCTTGGCCAAGCTGATGAAGAGCCAGATCTTTCAACAGGCTTACGAAGTCGGCGGACTTGCCAAACAGGGGTTTGATAAGTTCCTTCCCGTCACCGCAACTCTGGCAGCCTTCGCAAAGTCTTACGACGAATTCCTGGCGTATAACCGCTGACGGTACGGCAGCGATGTACTCCGGGCACTCGATCATTCGCAGCTGTGAGCACCGGTTAGTCGTTGTCGACGGCAGCGGCGCGCATCGGAAGGCACAATGGCAAAACCCCATCCCCACATGCGACGGATCACCGGCAAGCGCCGATCATCCGATAGCCGGCGACGCCCGGCAAGTACGCGCGCTCTCATCGCAATACTCGCGATTTTCTCGTCCATAGCCTCGGCGTTCTGCAAGGACATCAGCGGACTAACTTACACTTACCCGGCTGAGCATTTGAAGACGGGCCAATCCCTTGGAAACCAGTTCTGCTATGTGACCCTGGACGGTAAGACCGATCTCCTGGCCGATCGCGGCTCGGTGCGATATGGCCTCCGAGAATCGACCAACCAACAGTACTACTTGCTTGGTTGGAATCTGGAACTCGTCTCTCTTGCGGGCGAAGCCTTTTCACCTGTATCCACAAGAATGGCGCCGCCCTATCAAGAAACTGAGTTGAGATCAGGGGGTCACGCAATCCGGAAGAGATTCTTCGTACCGTTCGAGAATGGCTATCTCCGCTCCGCGCATTTTGTCTTGAGTTCGGATTCCGGCTTGAGACAAGTGGTCCTTCGCTCGATTACGACCTTTCCAGAAGGTACCCAGGTAGAGCAGGCGGATTTTCGTGGCCACAGGTTTCTTCTCGCTCACTATGCCGACGGTGGGTCAGCAGCAATTTGGGGAAGTGGCGACGTACGCTCCTTGACGCGGAGAACCGGTGTCGGGAACTCGGTCGAGGTTGCTGCCGAGTTTGACTGGAGTCCAAGGGCGCACGACAAATACGCTCTGAGCTTCGCCTACAGCCTGCACGGGGGCGAGGAGTGGCGAAACCGGCTGTTGAATGCAATCGTCGATCTGGGTAGCGGCGATCCTACGACCGCAGAGGCTCACCTGTTCCGGATCGACAAACTCTTTCGGGACTCCACGAGCGGAATCGAGCGGTATCTCAAGTCGGCACAGTTCAGCAGTCCCGATCAAATCGTGAATCGCGGCTACGCCTGGGCAAAGGTCAATCAACTGCGCATGCAGCAGGACTATCACTGGGGAGCGGGATTCAGCAATAATCCTCCGAGTGATGTCGTGGTTGGCCGGGACTCCTATTGGTACTTGTCGGGCAGCAGCTACTATGCCCAGTCCTGGTCTCGGGAATTGCTTCGCCTGTGGTCCCAGCAAGGGCTGGAACGTAGCGGCAAATACATCGAGTATATGACGGCCGCGAGCTTGCCGATCTTCAGGGACGATTACGGGCTCAATATCAATGACAACACGCCATTGTTGATGATAGCCGCGTATCGGTACTATTCTCTGACCGGCGACAAGGAGTACTTGTATGGTGTGTACCCCTCCCTGATAAATTCTGCCGATTATATTCTGGCCCAAAGAGAAGCGGGAGAGCACAACCGTTTCGGCTTAGTGTGGTGTACCTCGAAAGAGACTTTCGTGCGGGGGTTATGCGGCTGGCGCAACGCGATTCAGGGATATAACCTGTCAGGCGCAGTGACCGAAGTCAATGCCGAGTGTTATGAAGCATTGTTGAAGACAGCGGAATTGGCTGCCGCGCTAGGTGATGAGGCTAACCGCATTCGGCTTGACTCGGCAGCCCAAGAACTGCGGCGGGCCATAGAAACCCGCCTTCGCTGCTCCACCCCTTCTAATCATTTCTATTTGCTTACAATTGACCCGGACGGTAAGCCAGTGCCCAACCTCACGGCCGATCTGCTGTTTCCCGTGCTCTGCGGCGTATCGGACCGGGCGACAGGTCAGGATATTTCCTACGCTCTTTTCAATGGGGATTTCTGGGCATCAACCAAGGAAGGCGCCGGGGGCCTCAGAACCGTGAGTCCGGCGGAGCCCGAATATCGACCGAGGGCCAACGCAGGCAATTACGGGCTGCTGGGAGGCGTATGGCCGAATCTCGCGCTTTGGGCAGGTAAAGCCGCAGCCACGGTGGGATTGCCAGAACTGACGCTCAAAGGACTGAAAGGAACCTTGCTGCTGACCGAGCCAAGTGATCCCGCCGCTTACAACGTGGTTCCGGGAGAGTTTCCGGAGTACTTCAACGGTGACGACCTGGTTCAAAGAGGCATGCCCCTGAGCCCGTTTGTTCCGGGGATATATATCTGGGACACGCTCGAGGGAATTATGGGCATTGTACCTCGTCCGGCTGGGCTCGAGGTGAATCCGGCCCTGCCGACAACATGGAAATGGGCGTCGGTTACGGACCTGCACTACAGAGGATTGCCACTCAGTGTGCTCGCGGTAGCCGAGGAGAAGACTCTCTATACTACGGCGCACGTGGAAAGCAAGTGGCATCAGATCGTGGCACCCGAGTCCCTTCAACGCCGTTACGTCTACGAGGGTTCGCCCGAAACAGTATGGATGGTTATTCCCAGCAAGAAGGGACGAGAACTCGTGGCAGCGTCGCCGGTGTCCACTTCTGGGAAGCTGCTGGAGCGGGGAACCGGCCGTGTTCTGCTGGTGGTTTCTATTGGAGCAGGAAATGTGATCAGGGAAAACATTCCGTAGAACGGAGACGTCGCGTCCTGACCGGAGAATGCTCAAGACGATCTACGCCTGCCGCCTCAGCACTTCTTCCAATGTGCAAAAGACAGCTCGGTTTTGGACACGCGCTCTGGCTGACGGCGTGCTTTCGCGAAGATAAGTCCGGATAATACAATAAGTTGGAATTGCCAGCGGCGCTTCGTGCAGACCGACGTTTCTCCGTTTTGATTTTTCTTCAAGAAAGAAAACCAAACTCTCGACAACGTTCAACTTCACACTTGACAGACTACGTGACCCTCGATAAGGTACGTCTTCAAGTAATGTAGACGAAATCTACCGTTTGGTTTCCTGCTGTCGCGGGTTGGGGTCGACACCAAAGATGGGTCGTGGTGGCGTTGGTCTTCTGTCATTGCCTGTGATGACGGAGCCAGGCCGCATAGGAGGCAGCATGCTATCGAAATTCTCAAACTACATGATCGTGCTCACGGTCGCAAGTTTGATCTCGATTGGACCTCTTGACGCACAGGTCGAGCGCGGTACGATCGCAGGGACGGTACGGGATTCCACCGGAGCCGTTGTTCCCCAAGTGACCATCAGCGTCAAGAATGTAAACACGGGCGTGGAGTCTAAGACGACATCCAGTGAGGCGGGGGAGTATGTAGTGCCCAACCTGATTCCTGGCGAGTATTCCCTGGCGGCCTCGAGGCAGGGATTCAGCACCCTGGATCGCTCGGGAATTGTGCTGCACGTTTACGACAGGCTCGTTGTGGATCTGACCCTGCAAGTGGGTTCAGTCACGCAAACCGTAGAGGTCACGGCCGCGGCCCCACTCCTCAAAAGCCAAAGCACATCAGTGGTAACGCTGATCTCGCGGCGCGACGTCTCGGAGCTTCCCCTGAATGGCCGGACGGTTTTTCAATTGGCGCCGATCGTGGCGGGTGTCACTAACGGCATACCTTATGAGAATGCCAACAATACGAGCATTCCGGACAACGCCCGGGCCGCGCAAGGACTCGCTGTTAACGGATTGCCTCAGTCGGCCAATTCCTACATCCTGGACGGTGTTTACAACGATCAGATCAACCAGGGGCTAATGGCGGTTATACCGCCGCTCGAGGCGATCCAGGAATTCACCCTGGAGACGAGCAACTTCAGGCCTGAAATGGGCCGCGGCGGCGGCGTGATGAACATGACCATAAAGTCAGGCACGAATAGATTTCATGGCGAGGCCTTCGATTTCTTGCGAAATTCAGCATTGGACGCGCGCAACTTTTTCGATTATTCCTCTTTCCCGAGGCGTCTGCCGAATTTTGTCCAGAACCAATTTGGGGGGACCTTTGGCGGCCCCATCAGGAAAGACAAGACATTCTTCTTCTTTGACTACCAGGGGTTTAAACAGAGGCAGGGTCTGACTTATATTACCATCGTGCCGGGAGCCGCTATCAGGCAGGGCGATTTTCAGGGGACCGATCGGCCGATCTTCGACCCTGCGACCACTTGTGGCTTCGGCACGAATCCTGCCTGTCCGGTTGATTCGAGCGGAAATCCGATCGTTACCCGACAGGCTTTTCCAACAAATATGGTGATCGATTCTTCGCGTTTCAGTCCCGCAGCCGTGAAAATCCTGGGCTTTCTCCCGCTTCCTAACGGTCCGGTACTTGGCGAAGGCCAGGGACTCTTCTACAGCAGCGCTTCCCGTCAAAACGACCAGCACAACTACGATATCAAAATCGACCACAGAATCAGCGATCGCGATTCCCTCTCAGGCCGCTTTAGCCAGGGAGAGTCACACACTATATTGCCCGGCGCCTTTCAGAGTCTTCCGCAGTTTGCCCCTGCCATCGGCAGTCCGGTGAGTGTGGGTGGCGCTGGAGGCTTGACCGGCCGCGTGTCAAATCCTTCTGTGAATCTCGGGCTGCAAGAGATCCACAATTTCAGCCCCACTGTCATTAACGAGGCACGCGGGGCGTACGTGCGTGCTGCCGCCAATGCCGTGCAACTCGGATTCGGCCACAAATACGCCGACCAGTTGGGGATTCCGAACGTAAACGTTACTGATAACAACGGCGGTTTCCCAACGATGAGTATCAGCGGGCTTAGTGGTATCGGCGATACACCCTTCTTTCCGTTGAATGAAATCGAGAACGTCTTCCAGTACCTGGATAATGTGACGTTCATCAGCGGCAAGCACACCTATAAGGCGGGCGCTGACTTTAAGAAAGTGCAGCGTCAGTTTACTCAGATTCTTGGTGACCCTGCCGGGGGCTTTAGTTTCGGCCCCACGTTTACGGCCGATCCGACGAATCCCAACACTACGGGTAATGCCTTCGCGGATTTCCTGTTGGGAATTACCAGCAGCGCGAATCTGATTCGCAACTCAGGGCTGGCAGGCCTTCGCTCGACGGAGTTCTCCGGCTACTGGCAAGATACCTGGAGAGCTACCTCCAAGCTGACCGTTGACTATGGAGTGCGCTATGACCTCTTTACTCCTCAGACCGAAGTCCACGATCGCCAGACCAACTTCGATCTGAAGACAGCGCAATTGCTCCTCCCGCCGGGAACCAACGGCAGCAATCCGAATTATCACAACCGCGCCCTCGTCCGAACGCCAAAACATGACTTTGCACCCCGTTTAGGCTTGGCCTACACCCTCACTCCTAAGACGGTGGTCCGGACTGCTTACGGAGTCTTCTTCTTTCCTCAGGCACAGGAGGGGTTTCAACTCACCGCGAACCCACCTTTTGTCGGCGGAACCAACTACTTTAACGTAAGCGTTCCTCAACAGATTAATCGCACCTTGGACCAGGGCTTTCCCACGACCAATCCGTTCATCCCCATCGATCAGTTCACGGGCGGTATAAACAACATCAATCCCGACAACGCCACGGCTTACACGCAGCAATGGACCTTTGGAATCCAGCGCCAGCTTTCTGTCAACACAGCGTTGGAAGGGGATTACGTCGGCAGCAAGATCATCCACCTGCAAGACATTTGGAACCCGAATGCTGCGTTTCCCGGAAATGGGAGTCCGATTGACCGAGAGCCTTACGGCCCTCTTGTCGGCAGAGATTTCTCTCTAGGCGACTATAAGGACAATCGGGGATGGCAGTGGTATAACAGCTTGCAAATCACCCTTACCCGGAGACTCGCCAGCGGGTTCAGTATGTTGACCAACTATACCTGGTCGCATGCCAACGGGTTAGCCATGTGTTCCCTGTGTCAGGTCAACCACCAGAATATCCTCAATCTCAACGCCGATACCGGCAATTCGGGTACAGACTACCGTCATCGATTTAACGCCAGTTGGCTTTACGAATTGCCCTTTGGCCGCGGGAAACGTTGGGCGAATAACGGCTCTGGTTTGTCAAATGCTCTGGTTGGCGGCTGGCAGTTTGGCGGTCTGGCTCTAATCCAGTCCGGCGAGGCTTACAATGTCGGTGGAGGAGCGGGCCGGCCTAACCGCACCTGCAATGGAAACGCCCCGTCGGGAGGACATACGCTTCAGCAGTGGTTCGATCCGTCCTGCTTCCCCTTGCCGGCTGCTGTCCCCGACCCGGTCCATGGTGGCGTTTATGTTCCCTATGGTAACTCGGGCTTCAATCCCCTCTACGGCCCGGGCATCGTCAACTTCGACCTTTCCGCCTTCAAGACCTTCGCGATCTCGGAGTCGAAGCGCGTGGAGTTTCGTTCGGAAGCCTTCAACGTCTTCAATAAGGCACATTTCGGCCTTCCTCAGTCCTCAGTGCCCAGCGCTACTGCGGGTCGAATTGTGAGCGCCGGTCCGGCGCGGCAGGTCCAGATGGCGCTAAAGTTTATCTTTTAGGCGCACTATGGTCCCTCGGAACCCGGCGAATCCGGTGCTTGATTGCGGTAGGAGGTATGCTTCGGGTTGAAGCAACCAAGCACTGGCTCAGTCTAAGGTGAATCCTTTCGCCACCTAGCTTTCAGTCGCCCACCCAGGCGCGCCAAGGTCGGATGCCTTCACTCTCGCGACGAAATTTCTTGCTCAGGAGTGGCGAAACCCTCAGTTTTGCATGGGGAGGACTCCGGATCGTCGCCGGTGCTGCTGTCCCTTCGGCGGATGAGAAGTTCCCACCCTATCCGTCCGCCCATCCATTCATTTACGGAACCGCCTTCTATCGTCCGCCTAACCCTCCCAGGTCACAGCGCCGCGAGATGCTGAAAACGATAGCTCAAGAATACAAGTTCAACATCATCCGTATCTACAGCCCCTGGGTTTACCACAATCCCGAGCCTCAACGGTTCGATTTCGAAGAGCTCGAAGAAGTAATGCGCTATTGCGATGAGTTCGGGCTGCGGGTTTTGATGGGCGTAATCACGGAGGACGCGCCCTACTGGCTCGAGGCAGCGCATCCCGAGACTCGCTACGTTGATGCTAAGGACCATCCCCAGAAGTTGGATGGGAGCGGCAACAATGTGAGCGGGGGCTGGCCCGGCCTATGCCTCGATTGGGAGCGGTGCGCCAGGCCGCAGGGAGATTCATTCGCGAGATGGAAACGGTCGTATCGGCGCATCCGTCGATGTACGCTTATGACTGCTGGAACGAACCGCACATCGAGCCCGCCTGGGGGCACCACTTCTCGGAAACGACGGACGAGCTTCTTTTCTGTTACTGCACCGGGACGATCGCTGAATTTCGGCGTTGGCTTGAACGCCGTTACGGGAGCATCGACCGGCTCAACGAAGCCTGGGTACGGCGGTACCCGAATTGGAACGTGATCGAACCGCCGCGCAACCGGGGCACGTATCTCGACTGGATCGACTGGCGCCGGTTCATGGCCGACCGTCTCACCGATGAAATGCGGTTCAGGGTTGACAACGTACGGGCCGTCGACTCCCACCACATTATTGAGAGTCACGGTCCCCATCATCCTCCGGTCGAGGGCACGACGATCCTGGGCACCAATGCCTGGCGGCTTGCTGAGATCGTAGACACTTGGGGTCTATCGCTATTCCCTCGGTTGTTCGGCATCCCAGCTTATACAGGGGCGGCGAAACTGAGATCACGCGGTCCAATGCGGGCGGCAAGGATTTCTGGATGACCGAACTGCAAGGCGGCCACGGGAATGACGGATTGTTGTGGCGTGGTCCGAAGATGCGGGCTCAGGATATTCGTCTTTGGAACTGGCTTGCAGTGGCGTGTGGCGCTAAGGGAATTCTCTATTGGACCTATCACACGGAAGCGACCGGAACCGAAGCCACCGGGTTCGGATTGGTTGCCCGGGATGGCTCGCCCACCGAGCGTGTCCTCGAAGCAGCCGAGGACAACCGCTGGATCCAGGCTCATTGGGACATTATTCAGGCTTATCGGCCGAAACCTGAAGTCGCAATCCTGTTTGACCCAGACAACGCCCTGCTGACCTTCGCGATGAGCAGCGAAGAGACTGCTTCGACGGCCTCCTTCCTGGGCTACTACAAGGCCCTTTGGATGGCCGATCTTTGCGCAGACTTTATCGAGCCTTCCAGCTTGGAGGCGGCCAGCTACAGAGTCATCATCGCGCCCTGGCATCTAATCGGGAAGAAAGGGACTTGCGACAGGTTGCGGCGCTTTGTCGAAAGTGGCGGCACTCTGATCCTCGAGACCTCTTTCGGTCTCTTCGACGAACGCTGCTTTAACAATCCGATTGTCCCTCCCTATGGTCTGGCAGAAGCTTTCGGCTTCCGTGAACAAGAAAGCTATTTTATGCGGGTAGCGGCCGAGTCCCATCCGCCGGTGGTGCTCGAGGATCTTCCCGCATCGGAGCGAATCTACTTTGGGCCGCAAATCGAGTTTTCGCAGCCCTTAGCGGCCCGAGTGAAAGCGCACACATTCCTGACGCCCATCACGATAACTACTGCCACCGCCATTGCCAAGTGCCAGGGACTTGTGGTGGCCGCAAGCAAGAAGGTGGGGAAGGGTCAGATTTACTACTTTGGGACCAACCTGGGAGCCAGTATTGAGGCGGGAAGCAAAGGGGGACTTGATTTAGTACGAACGATCATCCAAGCGGTGGTACGACCCAAAGTGGTTGGCAACATGGTGCGGCCGCGTCTGATTGAAGGCGCGTCGCGAAGCCTTTTAGCGGTTTTTAACGAAACGGCTGAGGATCAGACCGCGGACATCAAGCTGCCGGAGCGGTATCGGTGCGCCACTGACATTTACCGGAATCAGGAGATCGCGGTACAGGGACACGCGGTCCGAATTGACGTCCCGTTTGAAGGTGTGTCGGTCCTGAAGCTTGAGTAAGCCTCGCCAGGCCGCCTTCACTTTTCAAAATAGGGATTGCCGGCGATCGGCAGCTTGGCCACCTCGCCGGTCGGCTTGCGGACGGTGACGTCCTCGAACAACAGCGACGGCACGACAAAAGCAACCAGGTGTGTGCCCGTCGAGGTTGGAAACATTTCGGTGTAGGTCCCGCTGGCGCTACCGGCTGCCAGGATGTCCTTAAAGGCTTCATAGCTGAGCGAAGGCATCTCCGCGTTGCGTACTGCTTCCAAGCGGCCGTCCGGATAAGCCCTGTAGGTCATACCCTCATCATCCACCAGGATGCCGTACTCCTTGCCTCGCTTCTTTGCCAGATCGATCAGCTGCTGCTTCATCTGCCCGGGTGTCAGAGCCTTATCGGCGGCGACGATCAAATTCGACCACAAGGGTCCCGAGCCTCGTTCATTGCCGGTACTGGCGTTAATGCCTCGCACCGGATCGCGCGTGGCCAGCAGAGTCTTCAGATATCCGCCCTCCACTAGCCGGGTTTCGCGAGCCCGGACACCTTCGTCATCAACTTTGTAGGTTCCAAACAGCGGAGTATCGTCGTACTTGGCCCGGGTAGGATCGTCAGTCACGTTCAGGAAATCAGGCAGCACCCGAGCTCCGATCTTGTCAAGAAAGCTATCCTCGGGTTGACTGGCCTGAATAAGGGGACGGCGGTTGGCAAGAAGCCTCCCGGCGAAGATGCCGGCGAACATTCGGGCAGCGGAGCGCGTTTCGATAAGCACGGGTCCGTTGTAGAGATCCGCCAGGGGAGCGCCCTGCCCTTGCTTGACCTCATCGCCCATTCTGCGGATCCGGCGGATCAACTCCGCCTGGGGTGGGAGGTCGTTCAGGGAACGGCCAAAAGCCGATTCGAAGTTGGGAAGAGGCATGCCGTCGGGCGCCTGGGCACTGGCGTAGGCCAGGAAGCTCACCACCGGTTCGGTGCGGGTAAAGGTGGTGCCCTCGCTGTTCAGATAGAGTGTGTGCACGGTCTGGGCCATCAGGACAACCGCCGAGTTTTGCACCTGCGGCATCTCGCGAAAGGGCGCGGAGAGGCTGCGCACGGTCTTCTCCGCTTCGGACAGATCGAGTTTTGCCGGGGCGGATTCGTCATCAAGCCGGGTTGGTTGCTCGCGGGAGAAGTCCGGCGTATCGTCGGCCAGATGGGCCGATTCGAGCGCCGCCTTCTTCCTCGAGAGATCGACGAGCGCTGCCTTGTAGGCTCCGTCCGTCGCCATCCAGATTTGCCGGCGGATCTCGTTGTAGTCGTCCTCGAGGGGAAGAGAGACCACCCGGCCGAACGAAGGCGAAGTGAAGTTGGTGTTATCCAGTGTGTAACCGCCCACGCGCACCTCCACGGTGAGTGTGCGCAGGTGCGATTCTCCACTCGTGAGCAGCGCGCCAAAGCTGCCGGTCGCGGCCGTCCGGGTGATCTCCTGGATTCGATAGGAAATGAAGTATGGTTTTTGCAGGACTTCCAGTTGAAGCTTCTTCATCGATCGTGCCAACTCGTCTTGCATGGCTTTGATGGCCACGCTGTCGCTGGCGCTCAGGGGCAGGGCGAGCGAGAGTGCGCCGAACAGTGTTAGCAGCGTCGGCAGCACCACTCTCCAATCTGTGATTCTGACGGCTCGACTGAGCATGCGCTGCACTCCCTGTCTCGAATCTTACTTGTCTTTGTTGTCAAAGGGATCTTCAAACGGCGCCGGCAATATGGGCACGCGCTCCTGCGACTTCTCCTGCTTCTGGACCTCGATCTGCGAGATGAGAATGCCGGGGGAAACCGTCGCTACGGGAACTCCGCCGGACTCGGCGCCGCAGACGCCGTTGAACACTCCCACCTCGTTATCAGCGGCGGCAATTTTGCTGAAGGCCGTCAGCGGCGTTCCAATCAGGTTGACCCCCCGCACCAGTTCTTCGCGGCCGTCCGGATAGACCTTGTACACCATGACGGGCAGCACATTGAAGGCATTTGGAATCTGCCGGTTTGTCAGTGTAAAGCCACCCTGAATGTCGTCGAAATAGAGGCCAAAAGGCTTGCTCTCCCGCTTGATTTGATCGAGCAGCATTCGTTTGAGCTCGGCTTTTGCTAGCGGCTGCGAGGTCTGGACTATCAGGTTCGACTGGCGCGCTACAGGACGAAAGCCAGCCTGCTTCCTTCCGTGGCCGTTCGATTGAGGGAAGCCCTCAATCGGTGCGCGCGACATCAGAAAGTTCTTGAACACTCCACGATCAACCACGGTCAGCCGATGGGCTCTTACGCCCTGATTGTCAAAATCGTAGGCGCCGACCAGGTCATCGTCTCCCACCCTGGCGAGCGTCGGGTCAAAGTAAACCGAAAACGTGGGGGGGAGTATGGTCTCACCAATTTTCTTCTTGAAGGTCTGGCTCTCATCTTCATTCTTTTGCCGATGACCCTCGATGCGGTGACCGAAAACTTCGTGGAAGAAGACGCCGCTGGCCCTGCCGGAAAGAATCGCCGGACCGGTATAGGCATCGATCACCGGGGCGGCTCGCAGGCCCGCGAGGTCGGCAATCATGCGATCGACGGCCTTGAGAACGGCCGTGTCATCGGGCAACCCCCCGAGCGTAGAGGCGTAATAGGACTCATAGCGAGGCAGGACCATGCCATCGAGCGCTTTCGTGCTGGCCGAAATCGTAAGCCGGTAATAAGCCCGGCAGGTTTCGACGGCGGACCCTTCGCTGTTCACCAACCAACGTGTCTCAACCGAGCCGCTCAGATCGGCGGTGGCCTCATAGATGTTGCCGAACTTGGCGAAGGGCGCGGTATATTTTCTCACTCGCTCTTCCCAGGCCCGCAAGTCCGAGGTCAGAGGGACGATTTTTGCCGTGAACTTCTCGGGAGTCTGATGCGAAAAGTCAGTTGACTTGTCCTCTTGCTCCACTTTGACTTCGTTATTCGTCTTGGCCTTCGTGTACTGCTCGAGGGCCAGCTTGTATTGGCGGTCGGTATAGTGCCACAGCAGGGCCCGGATGGCGGCAGGATCGTCGTCAAGAGGCATTTGCATCGTGTTGCGGCGCTGGCCGCTGCCACGTCCTTCGCCACGCAACAGATGGGTATCGTCAAAATCGTAATTGCCGACGCGAACATCGATATCCACCTGGCGATCGTGGCCCCGATTGCTACCCAACAACTTACCGAAGGAGGCGCCCGCCGCAGCGAATTTCGTGTCGGTAATTTCGTAGCTTAGGAAATAGGGCGGCGTCGGCTGTTTTCCCAGAACACCCATTTCGCGGGACAACTCCGCTTGGGCGGCAGTCAATACCGGCGAGGGATCATTCGCAGGTGATTTCGGCGCCGCGATCGCGCTGGCTAGGCAGATTCCGCCAAGACAGAGGAATGAAAGCGAACGTTTCAAACCGGTTCTCCCAGATGGGTCATGATCTTGCGAGGTTGGTCATGATTTTGATCGTGCGGCGGGGTATTCACCCTTTCTCTAGCGAGGTGCCGTACGCGGCCTGCTTGCACAGTTCACCCGGACCGTTAACGCGGAAGCATAGCACGATGGGCAATCGTTCGCAGGCGTTTTCGCAGGCATTGTCTTCCATGTAATCTTGCCACCGGCAGTCGTCAATGTGGTCGTGCCGCTGTATGGTCGCGCCGCTTGCATGAAGTCGAAGGTCTGTGCGACGCCAGGGTCAGGACGATTTGGCATCCCGCATGCAATTGGAGCTTCCGAAGATTATGGACGATTACGTCAGGCAGCGTGCCGGCACAATCCAGAAGGAGCTTCAGCAGAGTGGCGTCCAGGCTCCGAAATAGGCTATGATCGGCGCGTTCTGCCGTGAGCATGAGTTGCACACCCTCAAGGAGACGAATCTGTGATCAAACGTATTGCTGCTCTGGCCTTTATCTTTCTTTGCACCGCCATCGCCTGGATGATTTTGGGCACAACGATTTTCTCGCGCTCGAATGCCTTCGATAGTAAGCTCGCCTTCTTCGCCTTTCATCTGTTGCTGGCATACCTGGTTGATCATATTTCGATTCATGCGGCGTTCGTGATCTGCTCTGCGGTTTCTATTTTTCTGGTGGTCAGCTATCTACGCTTGGTGGTGGGTCTGTGTTTCGCCGCAATCGAAGCAGGCCTGACCCAGTTTGTCTATCTGATCCTCTTCTCCTATGCATTCTTCCTTAAGGGCTTTACGGGACTGGCGATAACGATCGGATCGATTCTCACCCTGTTTGTGGTTATGCAGATGACAGGACGGATCCGGTGGGCGGAGAAATTTTCTTCAAACAGAGTCGAGTCGAAAACACGCGGTGAAGGAACAGGTCTGCTAAGCAAGGGTAATGCCTGAGCGGTGTTATTACGGCAGTTTCAATAGGTTCGCTTCGCGAACTCGCAGACATCAAAACGCCTTCTGCGCCACGCGGCCGCATTGACAACAGACAGAGCGTGGCGTTGATGCCGAGAGCGAGCGCTTATGAAACCAAAGGGGTGAATTGCGGATTTCGTTTGCGTTGGGCAGCCCGTAACGGACGTCCAGAGGGTTGCCTCGCGCAACAGCGCCTTCAGACTGGCGGCGTTGCTTTGCAGTCGCAACATGAGAGGCTCATCAAGGAATTGGCAATTTTACAGAGCCCCCAGTCAGTGTCCAGCCAACCCCAGTGAAGGCGGAAACAGGCTTACCCGCTTTCATGGCCGGCCGGTACTTCCAGGTCCTCACCACTTTCACGGCCCCCTCCGTAAGCCCCTCGTCGATTTCCGGAGCAGCTTTCACGTCGCTCACTCTCCCGTCGGCAGCAACCATAGCCAGTAGCATCACAGAGCCGTCCTGCTTGGCGGCCCTTGTTTTCTCGAAGTAGTAGTCGTCCGGCGTGTAGATCGCCACGGGAGCTACATAATCTTTGTCAAAATAATCCCAGTTAGGTTCCTTCACGATGGTGAAGGCAAGACTCACATTCCTAGTAGCAGCATTCTCTCTGGGTAAGTACCGCCAGCGGCGTACAGCCTCTATAGCCGCTTGGGCAAGCTGCGGGTCGCCGGCCCAATTTTCCACGTCGGAGACGCTGCCGTCCTTCTCGATGGTGACGCGGAGCGTTACGCTGCACTCTCCCTAATCTCACGAATCTCACGCGCGATCTTCTCCAAGTCCTCTGGCGACAGGTGCCGGTCTTTCACGAGCTGCACCAGCAGGGGTTCGGCCGAACCGTTGAAAACACGGCTAACAAAATCCTGTAGCATCGCCCGCATGACCTTGGCTTTCGCTTGGGCGGGCCGGTAAACGTGGGCTTTGTCCGCGGCGCGCTTCTTCAAATACCCTTTCTCTTCCAAAATGTTCATCATCGTCATGACGGTGGTGTAAGCGATTTTGCGCCGGCGCAGGAGCGCCTCATAAACGTCGCGGACAGTAGCAGTCTGAAAGTCCCAGACCACTTTCATAATTTCCAGTTCTTGCCCGGTAAGCGTGCGGCCTTTGCTTTTCATACTATATCATTAGTACTATCATTTTAGTTTGTCAGTAGAACAATAAGGAGGACGTCTGGCCGGCTGGCGCAGGGCGCAGATCTGCGTCTCTAACGGGCTTCTCGCTTTCACCCAAGGCCGCCTATACTGAAGGGCTAACCGATCTATGGGCGCCATTTCAACCCCGGGCAGTTGCAGTTTATTACCACCAGTACATATCGCCGCACCGAGCTATTTAAAAACGATGCATGGCAATCCCGTGAGGCGGGGCTTGATGAGATCGCCCGATCAGTGGCCGTGGTCCAGTTTCAGGTTCTATTATCTCAATGATTCGTCCATCCTGAGCATGGACAGGCTTGCCTGATTCAGGGTTAGTGCCAGTTCCCAATCGCAGAGCTGCGCTCTGTGCCAGCCCGCGGGATTTGGCGGGACCATGGGCCGGTTCCGGCCCCTAGGGTTCGACTAGCGCAGAACCCAGAGTGCTTGGCTCTGAGCAGATAACTATCTCCCAGGCAGGGAGAGCGCCGCGGCAACTGCTGGCGTACGCAGAGGCTCCGTAGGCGGTGGCAAAGCGCAAAACCGGACCCACGATGTCGTTGAAAAGACAGCCCCCAAACTTTCGGGAGGGCACTGGCTTAGTGAACGTCCACGCGGTCTCCGCAAGGCGTGCGGCCGCCGCACCTGCAGACTGCACGGTTGTGTCCGTTGGGCTGTTTGCACCGATGAGATAGCCTGCGGTTCTCAGAAGATCGCCGGTGAGGACACCGGCGCTACAGCAAAGGATTAAATATTCCTTGACGGGCGATAACCTCGGGAGTATAGTTATGGAGGCTAGGGCTAGGCTAATAAGAGCCTCGGTAACTAGCGTAAGTCGCTGCACGCCTGTCACCATCAGGTCTGCCGCCCTGTTCTTTGACAATTTGCGCGTCCGCGGGGCGGAGCCGCCACTCCGCCCTTCGGTGCATTCTTGATTCTGCTCGCTGGGAATCTATTGCTTCGCCGGGTGGCGCAGACATGCGCGTTCCAGCATGTCTGCGATAGCCCGAAGGGACAGTGTAGTTGGCTTGAGCTGATCCCCACTGGCTGGGTTCCGAAATCCTGCAATTCCGGATGCTTCGCGATCGCCGACATGAAATGCAAAGTCTGTGCCACCCTTATTCACTGTAGCGCTTGAACACCAGGGCGGCGTTGGTTCCTCCGAATCCGAACGAATTCGAAAGGGCGTATTCGATTTCAGTTTTGCGCGACTGATTAGGAACGTAGTCAAGATCGCAGTCGGGATCGGGGTTCTCGTAGTTGATGGTCGGGGGCAGGATCTGGTCCCGCAGCGCCAGGATAGTGAAACTCGCTTCGAGGCCGCCGGCGCCGCCCAGTAAATGGCCGGTCATAGATTTGGTCGAGCTAACCGGCACCTTGCGGGCATGATCTCCAAAAGCCGTCTTTACTGCCACTGTCTCCGCTTTATCGCCAAACGGCGTGGACGTGCCGTGCGCATTGATGTAGCCCACCTGCTCGGGTTGAATGCCGGCGTCGGCCATGGCGTACTTCATGACTCTGGCTGCCCCTTCGCCGTCTTCTGAAGGCGCGGTGATGTGGTAGGCGTCGCCTGACATCCCATAGCCCACGATTTCGGCCAGGATGGGAGCGCCGCGCCGCTGGGCAAAGCCGAGTTCCTCGAGGATCAGCACTCCCGCGCCCTCGCCCACCACAAACCCGTCGCGCTCATGATCGAAAGGCCGGCTGGCGCGTTCCGGCGAATCGTTGCGGGTGGAGAGCGCCCGCATGGCGGCGAATCCGCCTACACACATCATGGTGATGGAGGCTTCGCAACCCCCTGAGATCATCACGTCGGCCGCCCCGCGATCGATCAGTTTGAAGGAATCGCCCAGGGCGTGGGCGCTCGAGGAGCAGGCCGTGCACGTGGCCGAGTTCGGTCCTTTGGCTCCCCAGCGGATCGAGACATGGCCGGAAGCGAGATTGGCAATGGTAGCGGGAATGAAAAACGGTGAGATCTTGCGCGGTCCGCCCTTCATTAAGGCTGTGTGCTCGCGTTCGATTACATCGAATCCGCCGATGCCGGTGCCGATGTAAACTCCCACCCGCTCGGCAAAATCAGGGGTGATCTTCAGACCCGAGTGTTCCATCGCCATTTGGGCCGCCGCCATGCCAAACTGGATGAAGCGGCCCATCTTCTTCACTTCTTTCTTCTCGATGTAATTCAGCGGATCGAAGCTTTTGACTTCGGCGGCAATGGTGGCGGAGAAGCCGGTGGTGTCAAATTGCGTAATCGCGCTCACACCGCTCCGCCCGGCCAGGATGTTTTTCCAAGTTTCTTCCCTGCCGATGCCAAGCGCGCTCAGCAGTCCGACACCGGTCACCACGACTCTTCGACTCAAACTCGTTTCCTCCTTGGATTCGGGAGCACAGACGGCACTTGGCTGGCGACGTTCAGGAAGGGCCACGATTTGGGCTCGGCGCGACCCCTCACTTGCGGCGGCGCCGGGCCTTACGCCCGCGCGTTCGCTGACGCGGTACCGGGCGCTCGCCTGGGTGGGAGCGGCCGATGGCCAGCGCGCGCTGGGAAACCTTGGGTCAGCTCTTCGACGCCTTCACGTGGCCCTGGATGTAGTCGATGGCGTCTTTTACGGTGGTGATCTTCTCGGCATCCTCGTCAGGGATCTCAATCTCGAATGCCTCTTCGAAGGCCATCACCAGTTCTACGATGTCGAGCGAATCCGCGCCCAGGTCGTCAATAAAGTGCGCGTTAGCAGTCACCTCGTTCTCATCCACGCCAAGCTGTTCCACAATAATCTGCTTAACCTTGTCCTCAACAGAAGCCATCGGCTCCACCTCCCAAAATTAGATGCCAGCGATTCTAACAGTGAAAAGCGACGAGTGACAAGTGATGAGCCGCCTACCCGGCGCCCCGGTTGCCTGGCAGTCGATTAAGCGCTGGCCACGCCTCTTCTCACTGCATGAACATGCCGCCGTTCACATTCAGAACATGGCCGGTGATATACGACGCCTCGTCGGAGGCGAGAAACCGCACTGCGCTGGCGATATCGCGCCCGCTACCCATCCGACCCAGGGGCACTATACTGAGGAGTTTCTTGCGAACTTCTTCGGACAGGCCCGTAGTCATGGCGGTGTCGATAAAGCCAGGCGCCACGGCATTGACGGTGATGTTGCGGCTGGCTACCTCGGCTGCGATTGCTTTGGTTAAGCCGATCAATCCGGCCTTCGAAGCAATATAGTTGGCCTGGCCGGCATTGCCCGCCTGGGCCACAACGGACGCCAGATTCACGATCCGTCCATAGCGTTGCTTCACCATGCCAGGAAGCACGGCCTTGATGCAGTGGAACGCCCCTGAGAGGTTGACCTGCAACACCAGGTCCCAGTCTTCCTGCTTCATGCGCATTGCCAGGTTGTCGCGGGTAATGCCAGCATTGTTTACGAGGATATCGATCTTGCCGAATTCCTCCAAAGTGCGTTCGACCCCCGCTTTCACGTCGGCAGCATCGCTGACATTAAGGGGCAGCGCGAGCGCCCGCCGCCCGGCATTTTGAATCTCGCTCGAGACGGAGGCGAGCTTATCACGCTGCATGTCGCCGATGGCGAGATCTGCTCCGGCTTCGGCCAAAAAAAGGGCGATTTCCCGTCCTATGCCTTGCGCCGCCCCGGTCACTAGCGCTATCCGGCCTGTTAAATTCATCATTCCTCCCCAAGGAGACAGAGGCCACGAGCCAGCAGCGGGATGAAGCAAGGCGTCGCCCGCGACTTTTCATTCCGGCAGTGGCTGCAAGAATCTCTACTCTACACCTTTCCCAGGCGGGTCAAAACTTCGTTGAGCGAGACGAGATCCTCCACGTGAAGACACTCGGCCTGGCGGTCGATCTGGCGCATTAGCCCCGCAAGCACCTTGCCCGGTCCGACCTCGACGAACAGGTCAACTCCCTCCTGCCGCAGCAACCGCATGGATTGCTCCCAACGCACCGGAGCGGTGACCTGGCGCTTCAATCCGTCGCGGACCTCGGACGCGGCGTGCACGATTCGGGCATCCGCGTTATTGACCAGCGGAATTGCAGGATCCTGGATTGCGAGCGCGTCGAGGTCCAGCGCCAGACGTTCCTGGGCCGGCTGCATCAGTGCGCAATGGAAGGGAGCACTCACTTTGAGAGGGATGGCTCGCTTGGCGCCCCGCGCCTTCGCCAGCTCCACCGTGCGCCCGACTGCCGCCGCCGCACCCGCAATTACGATCTGGCCCGGCGAGTTGAAATTGGCTGCCGAAACCACTTCACCCTGTGCTGCCTCCCGGCATGCCTCATCCACCGACTCAGCATCAAGGCCAAGCAGTGCCGCCATGGCGCCTACCCCCGAAGGCACCGCCTCCTGCATGTATTGGCCGCGCTTGCGAACCGTCGAGACCGCATCTTCGAGCGCGATCGAGCCCGACGCCACCAACGCGGAGAACTCACCCAGGCTATGACCGGCCACGTAATCCGGGCGGACGCCCTTCTCGCCCAGAACCGCCGCCGCCGCGGCCGAGACCGTGAGAATCGCCGGCTGGGTATTGGCGGTCAGCTGCAGTTCCTCAGCTGGCCCCTCCCAGCAAAGGTTGGTGAGCGGGAACCCGAGAGCGCGATCGGCGACTTCAAAGACGCGCCGCGCGACCGCAAAGTTGCTGGCCAGCTCACGCCCCATGCCGGGAATCTGCGAGCCTTGGCCAGGAAAAAGGAATGCGATTTTCTGCATGAGATCGGGTAGCGCCGCCGTCCCGGCATTCTCTAATGCCGGCAAGATGCCTGCGCTACGAGAGTGTTCGATTACTTACCACCGCATCAGCACGCCGGCCCAGGTAACCCCGGCGCCAAACGAGGTCATCAGCACGAGGTCACCCTTCTTAACCCATCCGCCCCGGACACATTCGTCAAGACAAAGCGGAATGGAGGCCGATGAGGTGTTTCCGATGCGCGCAATATTTGAATAGACCTTCTGGGGCGGCAGGCCGAGTCGCTCCCGAACCGCGTCGGTTATGCGCTGATTGGCCTGATGGGGAATGAACAGATCGATCTGATCGGGCGTTGCACCGCCCTTCTCCAGCACGCTGCGTGAGACCTCCTCCATGCTGCGTACCGCCACCTTGAACAGCTCGTTGCCTTTCATCTTGATGTAGTGCAGTCCGCCCTGCACGGTTTTCAAACTGGTGGGATGCGCTGTACCGCCCCCTGGAATGTACAGCGTCTCGGAGTACTGCCCGTCGGTGTGGAGCTCCGTGGCGATGATGCCGGAGGGTGGTTCGGCCGGTCCCAGCACCGCCGCGGCCACGCCGTCGCCGAAAAGCACGCAAGTGGCGCGATCCTTAAAGTCGACGTAGGGCGAAAGCAGTTCGGCGCCGACCACCAAGGCGTATTTAGCCTTGCCCGTGCAAATAAACCGCTCGGCTACTGTCGCGCCGAACAGAAACCCGGAGCAGGCAGCGGCCATATCGAAGGCGCAGCACGTCGTCCCCCCCAATCCCCGCTGTATGAAAGCAGCCGTTGAGGGCAAAGGCATGTCGGGCGAAATGGTCGAGCAAATGATCAGTTCAAGCTGTTTGGCCTTGATGCCGGCCATGTCGAGCGCTTTCTTTGCAGCTTTGATGGAAAGCGATGAGGTCGTGTCCCCCGAGGCAATGCGGCGGCGCTCCCTGATGCCCGTCCGCTCTTGTATCCACTGGTCGGTCGTGTCGACGACTTTTTCGAGATCGCGGTTGGTGATTACTTTATCCGGCAGCGCTGCACCGGTACCTAGAATTGCTGCTGAACCCATAGTTTCTCCTGAACACAAAACAAGGTCGGCCGACCGAAGGCGATCCAGGTGCGAACCACGGCGCTCACCCTGGCTCGACCTACATCCCCGCGGCGCCGCCTGCAGGATTAACATTCAGGCGCCATATTATGACAAAAAGATACGAGCTTGGTGACGCCGTCCGAACTTCGAAATAAGTCAATTCAAGCCTCAGCCCGCTCTGGATCCGGCTCCTCACTTTGCACCTTCAGCCGCGCAGGCTTGGGGCCGTCGCTCCTCGAGGCGAGTTCACGCTCGATTTTCTCATTCACCCGTCCACCAGCGAACCCGGCCGCTACGCGAACGGCATTCTTGATCGCCTTCGCGTTCGATCCGCCGTGGCAGATGATGCAGACGCCGCGCACGCCCAGAAGTGGGGCTCCCCCGTATTCCGAGTAGTCGACGCGCTTCTTAAAATTCTGGTAGGCCTTGCGGGAGAGAACATAGCCAACCTTGGAGGAAATCGTGCTGGAAAGCGCCTCCTTAAGCATGGCCGTTACCGTTTCTATGAGCCCCTCGCTGATCTTCAAGGCCACGTTGCCGATGAAGCCATCGCAGACGATCACATCGACCTTGCCGTTGTACAGGTCGCGCCCCTCAACGTTGCCCACGAAGTCGATCGGCAATTGCTTCAGCAACGCCATGGCATCGCGGGTGAGATCATTGCCCTTGTGTTCCTCAGCGCCAATCGAGAGAAGGCCTACCCGCGGCCGTTCCTTGCCAAAAATCATCCGGTAGTAGATTTCGCCCATCACTGCGAACTGCTGCAGATGGGTAGGCTTGCAGTCAACGTTTGCGCCTACATCGACGAGCACAGCGGCCGTTCGCTTGGAAGTGGGGAACGCCTGGGCGAGGGCCGGACGGTCCACGCCTTCGAGCGTGCCGAGCACGATCTTGGCCGTAGTCATCACTGCGCCGGTATTGCCGGCGCTAATCATCCCGTCGGCCCGGCCTTCCCGCACTAGGCGCGCCACCACCCGGATCGAGGCGTCGCGCTTGCGCCGGAAGGCTTTGGCCGCCACGTCGTGCATGGTGATGACTTCGCTGGCGTGCACGATTTCGATGCCAAGTCGCTTGGGCGCAACACCTTGCCGCTCGAATTCGGAGTCAAGCAGGTCTTTCGGTCCCACCAGCAGAATCTGGGCGTGGCCTTCGCGGGCGGCCTGGATGACGCCCTCCACTTCTGGCGTAGGAGCCGCATCGGTGCCCATGGCGTCAACGGCAATGCGTTGCATGATGAAGTGAAAGGGACACGGTGGAGACGTGCGGCCAGTCTTCCGGCTCTGAGCGCTCCGGCGAAGCTCCTCTCAACCGTTGGTAGCCAGATCAGGAAGTAGCAGGAAAGCCCAAGCGGAGGTGGAACCTGCATCCAGCCAAATCCCGGACGGATACCTCTCAAGCCATCCGAGCGATCCGGTAAGCGCAAGATCCGAAGCTAGCCCTGCTCTTTTACCAAAACCGCCTCCCGGCCCCGGTAATAGCCGCAGTGTGGACAGGCCTGGTGTGGCAGCTTGGCCTCGTGACAGTGCGGGCACTCCGCGATTGACTGGAAGGGCAGGAAATCATGGGCCCGGCGGCGATTCTTTCGAGCCTTGGAATGTCGTCGTTTGGGATTCGGCATTGGTTCCTTCTCTAAGCTCCTGATGTCTGGATCAACTGGGACAGGAAACGTCGAACCTTAATTCTCGCGACGAGGCCAAGCCCAGGTTCCGAGTTATTCTGATCGCATCGCGACCGTTCTGCCGCGACATAGGCTTCCGCGCGATCCCAGTATCGAACGGCGAAGTTCTACAGCTCAGGGACCTTGCCGTGGGCGATCCACTACTTGAGCGAGGCGAAAGGGGAATCCCGTTCAGGCGCCGCGCAGCCACATTCCCGCTGGTTGCGATTGACTCCACAAACAGGGCAAAGGCCCCGGCATCCCTCTGCGCATATTACCTTCATCGGCATCGCCAGTATCACCTGCTCGGCAACCAAGTCGGTGGTGTCAATTCCTTCACCGGTGAAAAACCCGACTTCCAGTTCGTCCGGCGAAATCTCGACTTCCTCTTCCCGAGCAATCGTTTCCATCGGCCGATAGATCACATCGAATTCACGACTGATCGGAAGCGTCACGGAGTTCAGGCAGCGATCGCAAGTGGACTCCAATTTGCCGTTGACGCGACCTCTAATACGGATCTCCGCCCCTGTGAGTTCCGCAACCGCGTCCAGCCACATCGGACCCACTTGCCGAAAATCGGCTCCATGATAGTCGATTTCACCCGGATCGTATTTCTTGGCAACTACAACCCGGTGGAGCTCCAGCTCCTGCAAGGTGATCAGCACAGGCGGCCTCGTAAGGCTGATCAGCCATTATAACCGGCCATTGACGCGAATTGTCAAGAAAACCCAGCTTTTGGCAGCTGCTATCATTTCAAAACAATGAGTGGCCAAGGGATTATCGGTGGACTGCTCAAGGCCAAAATTCATCTTGAACATATTATCGAGGCTGTGATGACCCCGCATTGCGGGCTATCCACACCGCCCTGCCGACTGAGCGGTGACTCTCGGACAATTATCGGATAGTGATCGGCACGACTTTGCCCTCGCGTGCTGAGCGGTAAATGGCCTCCATAACCACGACGTCCTTCAAACCCTCCTCGCCGTCAGGTTCGGGATCCCGGCCGCGGCGGACGCAGTCGGCGAAAGCGTCGAGCTCAAGCGCGAATTCGTCCATGCGGGGATAGATCTTTTCGAACCATCGGCCTCCGATTTTCCCGAAGAGGCGGCGTTCCTCATTCCAGGCGAAAGCCGGATCGAGCGACGCCCAACCCCGTTCGCCTTGAAGACGCACGAACGCAGATTGAGCCGCGCCAAAGCTGGCGGTGGCCTGGAACACGAGGCCCTCGGGGAAGTTGAGGCGGAAGGCGATACTTTCCTCGACCTCCTGAAAACGGGCGTCGGTCGACCAGGCGTAGGCCGAAGCCTCCACTGGATCTTGCCCCGTCAACCAGCGAACCGTGTTAACACAGTAGACGCCCACGTCAGGGAGGGCGCCGCCGCCCGCTAATCCCGCGTTGAAGTGCCAGTGAGTGGCGGGCATGCGCTGGGGTGCGAAGTAGACGCTGAAGGCGGAATGGATCAGTTTCAGCCGGCCCAGGCGGCCACCCGCAACAAGACGCTTCAAGGCAACACTGGCCGGTTCAAAGTATTTCCGGTAGGCGATCATCAGGCGGACCGAATGCTGCCGCGCGGCTTCGATCATCTGGCGGCATTCCGCCTCGGTATTGGCCATGGGCTTTTCGCAAAGCACATGCTTTCCCGCCGCTGCAGCGCGGATCACATGGTCCACGTGCAGGGCGTTCGGCGTGGCGATGTACACCGCTTCCAGTTCGGGGTCGGCGAGGCACTCGGCATATCGGTCGTAGGTGTAGGTGCGAAGAGCGCCGAATTTGCGCGCCAGGCGCTTCGCCTTCGCGGAATCACCACTTACCAATGAAATCAGGCGGGACTTGCGGCTGTTCAGGAAACCCGGCAGCACCGCCCGTTCCGCGATACTTCCCAGTCCTACCACGGCGTATTTCACCCGAATATCCGTTTTAGCTGCTGGCATCGTTCCCAACCTCCTCCAGGATTGCGGCATTGACTTCACTACTGGGGTACCGTTTTGTCAAGAGGATTCCAGGCGCTCCACTTCTGCAGCAACCCTCTACCTACCTGAGCATTACAAATCACAGTGACGCTCGACTCGACTCTGTAGCGGCGCTGTCCCTTCGCTCTACTCAGGCAGGCTCTCAGCGCCGAAAAACACCGGTGGGGAGACGGCGCCTGCAGGTTCCACATTTTTGCCCTGCCCAAAACGGGAGGGCCGCAAAAGGCCCTCCCCTACTCAATCTGCGTGTGGTTGTAGGGGAGCACCTTTACGGTACTCCCACTGGAGTTTGTACATCTTCCTTACGACATCATGGCCAGGATGGCCACGCCACATCGAGGTGGCACGGGCTTCCAGCGCGTGGTGGGGAAGCACCATTACGGTGCTCCCATAACGCCGGCGGGGACACTGGCGCTACAGTAAGGCCGTGACGATGACTTGCGGTCGTTGACGCAATGCATCGTACCGCGACATATTGTAAACGGCCGCGTAATCCCGAGTCGGGAATGACGTCGAGTTCCGCCCACGTCTCGTGAAGCCGCTTTGTATCCAAGACAACTGGACCCCAAAAAAAACCACTGGTTCCGGTGTTGACGGGTTCAGGTCACATGCTATACTGCCCTGTAACCCGGAAGATAGAACTATCAAGTCCGATCTCAAAAGCAGATTCTCAATCGCATCTCTGTGTTGGGCTTAGGAAAGGTCAGTGAGAGACTGACGGCGCAAATCGGATGTAGCGACTTCCGACGCCGTTTCGAATCCTGGGCTTCGTCCAGGAGCACCTGCGGGGCAAGTTCGAGACTTCGCTTCGAGGCCTCTTGAATGTCTCAAATCTTTCATCGCAGCACCAACACGCTGGCGCGGGTGAGCATCTTCGGCGCTGTCTTCCTCATCGTCCTGTTTGCCTATGGGGCCTGGCAGGTGAACATGTCGTCGTATTTCACTGATGCCAAGCTGCCACTGGTGCAGCCGGTGCCTTTCAGCCACAAGCACCACACTACGCAGCTCGGCATTGACTGCCGCTATTGCCACACCTCCGTCGAAAACTCGTACTTTGCGGGGATTCCGCCTACGCACACCTGCATGAGTTGCCATTCCAAGGTGTGGGTGAATGCCCCCATTTTGGCCCC
The DNA here is from genome assembly GCA_963803295.1 of uncultured Acidobacteriota bacterium. Lineage (GTDB taxonomy): Bacteria > Acidobacteriota > Terriglobia > UBA7540 > UBA7540 > CAWDMC01. The sequence continues at coordinate 201,532 of CAWDMC010000004.1, forward strand.
GGTGCGGGAGAGCTATCGGACAGACCGCTCGCTCGAGTGGGCCCGTGTGAACTCGCTGCCCGGTTTCGCCTATTTCAATCACAGCATTCATATCTACAAGGGAATCGGTTGTACAACCTGCCACGGCCAGATCGGGGAGATGCCGATTACCTGGCGGGATCAGACGCTCTACATGCGATGGTGCATCGATTGCCACAACCACCCCGAGCAAAAGGTGCGGCCGCGAGCGCGTGTCTTTGATGCGGTTTACACACCTCCACCTGACCAGATTGAGATGGGCCGGCGCCTGGTGAAAGAGTATCGAATACTGGACGCCACCCGTTTAACCTCGTGCGAGACGTGCCACCGCTAGCGCAACGTGAAGGATGGCGTAAAGGATAAGGTGATGACAGGTCCCCACAAGGGCGAGCTTGATCTCGGCGCCGTTCGCGCAAAGCTTGAGACGGACGCCGGCAAGCACTTCTGGCGCAGCCTGGAAGAGGTTGCGGAAACAGAGGGGCACCAGGAGTTTCTTCATCACGAATTTCCTCGCGATCCAGGCCTGCAATCCTCCGGGGCCTCCGTGCCCTTGGCGAGCCTGGGGTCCGCGGCGGCCTCGCCATCTCAGCTCGTTCAGCTTGACCCGAAAGCGGGAGGGGTGAGCCGGCGCGATGCCCTGAAGTTCATGGCAGCTTCTGCGGCGCTAGGCGGTTTGACGGCATGTACGAAAATGCCCGCGCAGAAGATCGTTCCCTACGTGCGACCCGCCGAGCAGTTCGTTCCCGGCAAGCCGCTCTTCTACGCCACAGCGATGCCCTTGGGCGGAGCCGCCACGGGACTATTGGTGGAAAGCAATATGGGGCGTCCCACCAAGATCGAGGGAAATCCCGATCATCCCGGCAGCTTGGGCTCGACCGACGCTTTCTGCCAGTCCTCTGTGCTCACATTCTACGATCCCGACCGTTCGCAGGTCTTGATCCGCGAAGGCCGCATCAGCGGCTGGAGTGATTTTGTCGACGCTATGAACCTGGTACGGGCTGAACAGTCTGGCATCAAGGGCGCCGGCCTGAGACTGCTAACCGAATCGGTGATTTCTCCCACGCTGGCCGATCAGATCAAGGGGCTTCTGGCCCAATTCCCGGCCGCCAAGTGGCACCAGTATGAGCCGGCGGGGCTCGACAATGTGCGCGAGGGGGGCCATCTTGCCTTCGGCGAGTACGTCAACACCTATTACAAATTTGACCAGGCGGATGTAGTGCTTTCGCTCGATGCCGATTTTCTGGCCTCGGGTCCGGGCGCGGTCCGTTATGCGCGTGACTTTATCACTAAGCGCCGCATTGAGAATACCGGCAGTACCATGAACCGGCTCTATACCGTGGAGAGCACGATGACTGCCACCGGCGCTATGGCGGATCATCGCCTGCCGATGCGCGCTGGAGAGGTGGAAGGTTTCGCACGCACGGTGGCGGCTGGTCTCGGTGTGAAGCTGGCGGGATCGGCCAGCGTCCCCGCAGGCGTCCCTGCTGACTGGATTCCTGCTCTGGTCCGCGATCTCGAGGCGCACAAGGGCGCCTCGATCGCCATCGCCGGAGAGCATCAGCCGCCCATCGTGCATGCCATTGTCCACACTATTAACGAGGCGCTGGGGAATTCGGGCAAGACGGTTATTCACACGGATCCGGTCGAAGCCAATCCTGTCGATCAGGTCGAATCGCTGCTCGACCTGGTGAAGGACCTGAAATCCGGGTCGGTGGACACGGTGGTAGTAATCGGGGCCAATCCGGCCTTTACGGCCCCGGTTGACATTCCCTTCGCCGAAAGCTTCCTCAAGGCGAAGCGGCGCATTCACGTGGGGCTTTACAACGACGAAACCGGACAGCTCTGTCACTGGCATGTGCCGGACGCCCACTTCCTCGAATCCTGGAGTGATGCCCGCGCCTACGACGGTACAGTGAGCATCATTCAGCCGCTGATCTCACCTCTCTATGAGAATCGTTCGGCGCACGAAGTGTTGGCGGCTCTTTCCGGACAGGCGGGCCAATCTCCGCACGACCTGGTTCGCAGCTATTGGTCGCGCCAAGCCCTGGCGCAGAAGCCGGCAAATTATGAGGTCTTCTGGCAGACCTCGCTTGAGAAGGGCATCATTGCGGGCACGGCCCTTCCGCCGCGTCCGGTCACGGTGAAGACGGACTTCGATCGGGGTGCAGCCGCACGACCGGCGGGCGGAATGGAAATTGTCTTCCGGCCAGACCCCTGCGTTGGCGATGGACGCTTTGCCAATAACGGCTGGCTGCAGGAGCTGCCCAAGCCCTTCAGCAAGCTCACCTGGGACAACGCGGCCCTGGTAAGTGTCCGCACGGCGGAACGTCTGGGATTGGCACAGGCCGACGTGGTGAGATTGGATTATTGCGGACGACACCTGGAAGTTCCGGTTTTTGTGCTACCGGGGCATCCCAATGACTCGATCACCCTGCACTTAGGCTATGGCCGCGAGCGGGCTGGACGCATCGGAACTCGAATTGGGTTTAATGCCTACCGCTTGCGCACTTGGGAAGCCATGGGTTTCGGCACGGGTCTTAGCCTGAGCAGGACCGGAAGCAGATATCATCTGGTCACCACGCAAAATCATCACCTTATCGGCCCGGAAGGCGAGCAAGAATGCGGAAGAAGAGAGTGTGGAGGCTTTCCGGCGCGAGGTGATCCGCGTGGCGAATCTGGAGGAGTTCCGCCAGCAGCCCGAGTTCACTCACGGCGAAGAAGAGCAGAAGATTCCCACGATCTATCCGGGCTATGCCTACTCTCAGGGCTACGCCTGGGGGATGTCGATCGATCTCAACAGCTGTATTGGCTGCAATGCCTGTGTGGTTGCCTGTTATGCGGAAAATAATATTCCGATTGTGGGTAAGACCGAAGTGGATAACGGGCGCGATATGCAATGGCTGCGAGTGGACACCTATTACCGGGGCGAGCTCGACAATCCTGAGGCTTACAACCAGATCGTGCTCTGCATGCACTGCGAAAATGCGCCCTGCGAATACGTCTGTCCGGTAGGCGCGACGGTTCATAGCCCCGAGGGGCTGAACCTGATGGTCTACAATCGCTGCGTGGGCACGCGCTATTGCTCGAACAACTGTCCTTACAAAGTGCGCCGGTTCAATTTCTACCTGTTTTCCGACTGGCAAACGCCGAGCCTCTATGGGGCGCGCAATCCCGAGGTTACCGTGCGAAGCCGCGGCGTGATGGAGAAATGTTCGTACTGCGTGCAGCGTATCGAAGAAGCCAAGATCAAATCCGAGGAAGAGGATCGCGCCGTGCGCGACGGCGAGATTGCCACTGCCTGCGAACAGGCGTGTCCGACCAAGGCGATTGTGTTTGGCAATCAAAACGATCGCCAGAGCCGGGTGGCGAAAGCGAAGAATCAAAGCCGCAATTACGGCTTGCTGACCGACTTGAACACGCGTCCGCGAACTACCTATCTCGCGAGACTGAGAAATCCGAATCCTGAGATTAAGGTGTAGCTTGAGCACTTCGGAACCGCCCGATTCCACCGCTGTCGTCGAGGAAGGCTCCCCGGTACTGGCGCCTGGCCACAGCTTCGCCTCGGTCAGCGACAAGATCGGGGCCATTGTCCTGACCCGCGGTGTCAGGCTGGGTTGGCTGGCCGGCTTCACCGTCGCCTTTCTTTTATTGATGGTGTTTCTCTTCGCGACCTCGTATTTGCTGGCCGCGGGCGTGGGAATCTGGGGCATCAACATCCCCGTAGGATGGGGATTTGCCATTGTCAACTTCGTTTGGTGGATCGGAATCGGACACGCGGGCACCCTGATCTCTGCCTTCCTGTTGTTAATGCGGCAGGAGTGGCGCACCTCCATCAACCGCTTTGCGGAAGCGATGACCATTTTTGCGGTGGCTTGCGCGGGCATGTTCCCGCTGCTGCACATGGGCCGGCCGTGGCTGGGCTATTGGCTTACGCCTTATCCCGATACCATGGGAATGTGGCCTCAATTCCGCAGCCCGCTGGTTTGGGACGTCTTCGCGGTCTCGACTTACGCTACCACCTCGGTACTATTCTGGTTTGTGGGCCTGATTCCCGACCTGGCCACGCTGCGCGACCGGGCCAAGAAGCGGGTTGCCCAGATCATTTACGGATTTCTCGCCATGGGGTGGCGTGGTTCCGCCGTGCACTGGCGCCGCTACGAAATGGCCTCCCTGCTGCTGGCAGGTCTGGCTACCCCGCTGGTTGTCTCGGTGCACACGGTGGTCAGCTTTGACTTTACCATCGCCATCGTTCCGGGGTGGCATAGCACCATCTTCCCGCCCTACTTCGTAGCGGGCGCCATCTATTCCGGCTTTGCCATGGTGCTGACCTTGGCGATCCCGCTGCGCAAGTTCTATGGACTGCAAGATTTCGTCACCACCCGGCATCTCGATAATATGGCCAAGATGCTGCTGGCCACCGGGATGATTGTCGCTTACGGCTACATGATGGAGACCTTCATGGCCTTCTACAGCGGCAATTACTACGACCGGTACATGATCATGAACCGGATGACCGGTCCCTACGCAATCCTTTACTGGACGCTCATCTCTACGAATATTGTCATTCCGCTCAGCCTGCTGTGGTTCAGCAAAGTCAGGACGAATCCTTTCTATCTCTTCCTGATTACATTCTCCGTTCAGACAGGGATGTGGCTGGAGCGTTTTGTGATTGTGGTGACCAGCCTGCACCGTGACTTTCTGCCGTCGTCCTGGGGTATGTACTACCCAACACGGTGGGATTGGTCGGTTTACATCGGCACTATCGGCCTGTTCTTCACACTGTTCTACTTGTTCATCCGCTACTTGCCCATGATCTCGATCTTCGAAATGCGCGAACTGGTCCACAGGAAGGCGGAAGAGGGCGCCTAATAGCCAGTGCTATTGGCATTGCCGGTGATACGGGTGATATGTGAAGCATTCTGAGGAATAGACCCCCGCTGCCGCGCTGATCGGGTCATTCGGTCATTGGGGTCGGCGAAATACCGGCGGACGGAAGCTATGAAGCGACATCCACTTTACGGCCTGATGGCCGAATTCGTAAATCCGGAAGAGCTACTGGAGGCGGCGCGGCAGGCCCGCCAGGCAGGGTACAAGCGGCTGGACGCCTTCACACCCTTTCCCCTTGAGGGTCTGGCCGATGCAGTCGGCTTCGAGAAAACGGGGCTGCCCATTATTGTGTTCATTGGCGGGTTGATCGGTTGCTGTGGGGGCTTTTTCCTGCAGTGGTGGCCGAACGTCATCGGTTATCCGTTGAATATCGGCGGCAAGCCCTATAACAGTTGGCCTGCGTTCATCCCGATTACTTTTGAATTGACAATCCTTTGCTCAGTTCTGGCGTGCGTGTTCGGCATGTTGGCGCTCAACGGGCTTCCGGCGCCGTATCATCCGGTGTTTAACCTGGAGCGTTTCGTCTTGGCCAGCCGGAACCGCTTTTTCCTGGTAATCAAGGCCCGCGACCGCAAGTTTGACCGGGAAAAGACTAAGGAATTTTTAGCAAGCTTGCACGCCCGCGAGGTTTTTGAAGTTGAGCGCTAAGCAGAATCAGAATCGGCATCCGGCTAGAGCGTGCCACGCGTGGCGCGGGCAGGCCGCAATCGCCAAGGCAGCCGCGCTTGCCGGCCTTCTCGGCGTCGCGGCGGGCTGCCGCCTCGACATGCATGTCCAGCCGAAATACCGCGGCCTCGAAGAGAGTTCATTTTTCACCGATGGGCGCTCGGCCCGGCCAGCGGTGCCCGGCACGGTGGCGCGCGGACAACTGCGCACCGACGAGTTGAGGTACACCGGTAAGATCAATGGGGCCGAGGCGGACCAGTTTCCTTTCCCAGTCACGGCCCAGGACCTCGAACGCGGCCGCGAGCGCTACAATATCTACTGCACTCCCTGCCACGGCTACACCGGAGCCGGCAACGGCATGATCGTGCAGCGCGGATTCCCGGCTCCTCCGTCGTATCACATCGACCGCCTCATGAAGGCGCCTGCCGGACACTTCTTTGCCGTGATGACAGAAGGCTACGGTACCATGTATAGCTATGCCGCGCGGGTCTCGCCTGACGACCGCTGGAGAATCGCGGCGTATATCCGCGCTTTGCAACTCAGCCAGCACGCCACCCTCGACGACGTGCCGGCCGGGCAGCGCGAAAAGCTGGCGGCCCTTCCCGAAGATCGGTTGATTCCAGGCAGTGGCAGGAAGGCTCAATGAGCTCGAGCGAAGGTCTCGAAACGCGGCTTGATACTCTTCAGAGGCGCGCCCTGATCGTCGGCGTGATCTTCCTCGGCCTGACCCTGGTTGAGGCCTCTCTCAACCTGAGGATCTTCTTTCAGTCGTATCTCACCGCATCGATGTTTTGGCTTGAATTGTCGCTCGGCTGCATGGGCCTGCTGATGATCTCACACCTGGTTACTGGAACCTGGGGTTTCGTCATGCGGCGAATTGTGGAAGCCGGGGTACGAAACATCTTTCCTTTGCTCACTGTGCTCTTTGTACCTGTGATCGCGGGGTTCCTCACCGGTCGCGTACAGCCGGAATCGAAGGGCGAGACGGTTTCGCATTTCCATGCAGTTTACTTGAACGGCGGCTTCTTCACGGCACGGGCGGTCTTCTACTTCGGCATCTGGATTCTCTACGCTTATTTCCTTGACCGATGGTCGGTTCGGCAGGATGAGACGGGCGATCGCTCGTACATGATCAAGTTGCAGTACCTGAGCGCCCCCGGACTGATGCTCTTCGGCTTGACGGTAACCTACGCTTCGATCGATTGGATCATGTCGCTTGAGCCGTATTTTTTCTCCACTATTTACGGGATGATCTTCATGGTGGCGCCGTTGTTCGCGGGCATGTGTTTTGTGCTCGTCGCGGAACGGCGCCTGGCTGGGCATGAGCCGCTTTCCAAGATGATCAAGCCCCTGCTGCTCAACGATCAGGGCAATCTACTCCTGGTTTTCACCATTCTCTGGGCTTACTTGGCCTACTCCCAATACGTGATTATCTGGATGGGCAATCAGCCCGACGAGATTCCTTGGTACCTGCGGCGTGGCCAAGGGCCGTGGGCGATGGTTGCACTGTTTCTGATTGTCTTCCATTTTGGACTGCCCTTGGTGCTGCTGCTAAACCGGCCGGTAAAGCGGAGCATGCGCTTGATTTCGGGATTGGCCGCAGGACTCTTTGTCATGGCGGTGATCGACATTTGGTGGCTGGTGGCTCCGGCCTATTCCAGCGTTCCGAGCTTTCATTGGTCAGACTGGACAGCCATGATCGGCATTGGCGGCCTCTGGATATGGCGGTTCAACGCGAACTTGAAATCGCGTTCGCTTCTGCCGCTCAACGACCCTCGCTTCCTTGAGCAGACGATTGTGGCGTTCGGACGGCCGCCGGTCAGCAAGACGGCGCCGGATCGAGGAGCGCTCTCGCATGGAAACTAAACATGCCACCACCCGCGCGCGGGGGTCTGCCCACGAAACGCGCGATGCGAACGTGAGGAGAGTGGTTCGCTTCGGCATTGCCCTGGCCGTGCTGATTGTGCTCTCGATGGTGGCGACGAAGCTCTTCTACGATGTTCTTTCGCATTACATTACGGCGGGACTGCCGCCGGCTCCTTTCGAGACTTCGAAGCAGGTGCCCCCGCCGGGGACTCCTCTGCTAGAACCGGATCCGGTGCAGGATTATCAGAAATATATGCAGGATCAGGAGACGGCTCTCGAGTCCTATGGCTGGGTCGACCAAAAAGCCGGTGTGGTGCGGATACCTGTAAACCAGGCCATGCGGCTTGTGCTGAAGCGAGGTTTGCCGGTGCGTGCGAGCGCCGAGAGCGCCAGCGCCGCAACCAAGCCTGACGAAGTGCAGCAATACACGGTTCCCCAGGGCTACGCGCCGCAGCAGTAGGGCAGCCGCCAGAGAACAAAAGCAGAAGACAGAAAGCAGAAAGCAAGAGCGGCTGGGGCCGCTTGTGATTAACATGGACAAAATCATGATCCAGATTGGTCGTGGCTCCGATCGAAGACCCCTGCTTTTTGGGTTTTGCCTTCTACTTACTCTTTTCTCTGCCTTCCCGGCGCACGCCCAACTGACGAACCCAACCCGCATGCCGACGCTGCTGAAGCAGGTGGGCATCGACCAGAATCTCAATGTTCAGGTCCCGCTCGATGTGACCTTTCGTGATGAGACAGGAAACACGGTGCAACTCGGCGATTACCTCGGCAAACGGCCGGTGGTTCTCGCTCTGGTGTATTACGAGTGCCCGATGCTCTGCACGGAAGTCCTCAACGGCATGCTGCGGAGTTTTAAGAACGTCAGTTTCAATATTGGCAAGCAGTACGACGTGGTGACCGTCAGCATCAATCCCAAGGAGACCTCCGCCCTGGCAGCGCAGAAGAAGAACATTTACGTGGGGCTTTACGGCAGGCCTGGCGCCATGCAGGGGTGGCACTTTCTCACTGGCGATGAGCCTTCGATTCATCGTTTGGCCGAGGTCGTCGGATTCCGCTACGTCTACGACACGGAATCCGCGCAGTACATCCATGCTGCCGGTATTTTTGTGCTTACCCCGAAGGGCAGAATTTCGCGCTGTTTCTACGGGATTCAATACCCCTCGCGCGATATTCGCCTGGGTTTGATCGAAGCTTCGTCAGAGAAGATCGGCAACTTGACGGACGCAGTATTGCTGCTTTGCTGCCGCTATGACCCTAGGACGGGCAAATACGGCATCGTGATTCAACATGCGCTGCGCGATGCCGGCATCGCCACCATTCTGCTGCTGGGTATCCTGGTGTGGTACCTGTTTCGTTCGGAGCGGCACCGCAGTGACGGAACGCTTCGAGGATAGTCCAGCTAGAATGGCTTTCGGCTACGGTGACCATTTTTATGGGTGATTTTACGCTACAGCCCGAACAGGCTTCGACGATCGCGAAGGGCGTGGACTACCTGTTCTACTTTCTCACCGCGAATGCGATCTTCTTTGCGGGATTGATTTTTCTCCTTATCTTCGTGTTTGCCATCCGCTACCGCCGACGCTCCAAGGAGGAGGTGCCTGAAGAAGTCAAAACCCACATGGCCTTGGAGCTCGGTTGGACCGCCATTCCGGCGCTTCTTTGCGTAGTGATTTTTGTTTGGGCGTCGGTCCTCTTTTTCCGTAATTCCAGGGCTCCGACGAATTCTATGGAAATCTTCGTCGTGGGCAAGCAGTGGATGTGGCAAATCCAACATCCCGAAGGCAAGCGCGAGATCAACGAACTGCACGTGCCCGTGAACCGCCCGGTAAAGCTGACGATGACATCGCAGGACGTCATCCATGACTTTTTCATTCCGGCCTTCCGGGTAAAGAAGGACGTGCTGCCCGACCGGTATACTTCCATCTGGTTTCAGGCTACCGAGACGGGGAAGTTCCATATCTTCTGCGCCCAGTACTGCGGCATGGGACACTCGAAGATGGGGGGCTGGGTCTACGTTATGCCCGAAACGGACTACCAGAAGTGGCTCAGCGGCGGGACGGCAAACACCGAGACCATGGCCGAAGCGGGCGCGAAGCTCTACGGCCAGTACGGCTGCGTTACCTGTCACGGCACGGGGCGGGCGCCGGCCTTCAACGGGCTTTATAACAAGCCGGTCGAGCTTGCCACCCGCGAGATGGTTACGGCCGACGAGGGCTATCTCAGGGAATCCATCATCGACCCGAGCGCGAAGCTCGTTAGCGGCTATCCGGCCATCATGCCCACGTTCAAAGATCAATTGAGTGAAGAACAGGTGCTTGATCTCATCGCCTTCGTCAAGTCGCTCGGGACCGAAGAAAGGAATCTGGGTAAGCCATGAGCAGCGTAGTTGTCCAGCCCGCGGCGTCTATTCACACGCGGGTTCATTATCTGAATGCGAGCTATGGAGTTCGTTCGTGGCTGCTGACCACCGACCACAAGCGCATTGCCTTGTTGTATCTGGTGTCGATCACCTTGTTTTTCGTGATCGGCGGAGCTGCGGCAACCCTGATCCGCCTCCACCTGCTGGAGCCGCAGGGACTGCTGGTGCAGCCGGAGACTTACAATAAGCTGTTTAGCGCTCATGGCATCATCATGGTGTTCTTTTTTCTGGTGCCGTCGATTCCAGCGACCCTCGGCAATTTCCTGATTCCCATGATGATCGGCGCTCGCGATGTGGCCTTCCCCAAGTTAAACCTGCTGAGCTGGTATGTTTTCATTACCGGCGGGATCCTGGTGCTCTACGCGATCCTCGCGGGCGGCGTGGATACGGGATGGACTTTCTATCCGCCTTACAGCAGCAACTATTCGCATACCCACGTGGTGGCGGTGGCTCTCGGTGTGTTCATCACCGGCTTTTCCTCGATTCTTACGGGACTCAACTTTGTGGTGACGATCCACAAGATGCGAGCTCCCGGTCTTACCTGGTTCCGGTTACCCTTGTTTATCTGGTCCCTCTACGCCACCAGCATCATATTTATCCTGGGAACTCCGGTGATCGCCATCACCATTTTCCTTTTGGGCCTGGAACGTATATTTCACGTCGGCTTTTTCGATCCTTCGGTCGGCGGCGATCCTGTACTCTTCCAGCACCTCTTCTGGTTCTATTCGCATCCGGCCGTCTACATCATGGTGCTGCCGGGAATGGGTGTGGTGAGCGAACTGGTGACGGCTTTTTCCAAGCGGCGCGTCTTCGGTTACAGCTTCGTGGCCTTCTCCAGCGTGGCGATTGCCGTGATCGGCTTTCTGGTCTGGGGACACCACATGTTTGTCTCAGGCCAGTCCGTCTATGCCGGAATGGTGTTCTCGGCGCTCAGCTTTGCGGTCGCGATTCCGTCGGCGATCAAGGTGTTCAACTGGACGGCCACGATGTACAAGGGGTCGATTTCCTTTGATGCGCCCATGTTGTACGCGCTCGGCTTTATCGGACTGTTCACGATGGGCGGGCTGACGGGCCTCTTTCTTGCTTCGCTCGCGGTTGACGTTCACGTGCACGATACCTATTTTGTGATTGCACACTTTCACTACATCATGGTGGGCGGCGCCGTGATGGCCTATCTTGGTGGAATCCATTACTGGTGGCCCAAGATTTCGGGCAGGATGTACCCCGACGGCTGGGCGCGCTTTGCCGCCCTGGTGATCTTTATCGGTTTCAACCTGACCTTTATGCCCCAGTTTTTGCTGGGCTTTCTCGGCATGCCGCGCCGCTACGCCACCTATCCCGCTGAATTCCAGGCGTTGAATATACTTTCGTCGGCGGGAGCGTCGATACTAGCGGTCGGATACGTCATCCCGCTGATTTACCTGTTCTGGTCGATGCGTTACGGCCCGGTGGCCGGCCCGAATCCATGGGGCGCCACGGGCCTCGAGTGGCAGACGCAGTCGCCGCCGCCTACCGAGAACTTCGAAGTGACGCCGATTGTGATCGAGGGGGCTTACGCTTACCCGGTCAAAAGTTCCTAGCGGCGTGTCCAGATCCAGGAGGTACAGTTGTCTCAAAGCAATGTGGGCCATGGAGGCCAGTTGGCTACAGATGCCGTACCCGACCCCCATCCCTCAGGAATGGTCGAGTCGCCAACAGCTCACCAGTTTGACGACCTTGAGCAGCAGCACGCGGCGGATAACCTCGGAATGTTTATCTTTCTCGCTACCGAGGTGATGTTCTTCGGCGGCCTGTTTACAAGCTACTGCATTTTTCGTGGCAAGTACTTCGATGCTTTCAGCGTCGGCAGCCATCTTCTTTTCGTCAAGTTTGGAGCGATCAACACCGCCGTGTTGATCGGCAGCAGTCTTACCATGGCCATGGCGGTGTATAGCGCTCACTTGGGACGGCGAAAGTCCCTGATCAGTTTCCTGATTTTCACCATGATTCTGGGCGCCGCCTTCATCGCCATCAAACTGAAGTTCGAGTGGTACCACGATTGGGAAGTTGGACTGGTGCCGGGCCTCCACTGGGCGCCTCAGGAAGATGTGCAGAGCATCCTTCGAGCCGGGGCGGGCCACGTCGAGCTCTTCATGTGCTTCTACTTTTTCATGACTGGCGTTCACGCCCTGCACATGGTTGTGGGACTGGGCATCCTGACCGTGCTGCTGATCCAGGCGTATCGCGGGCACATATTGGGCGAACGGCACTTCGCTTCGGTCGAGGTAAGCGGCCTCTATTGGCACTTCGTCGATATCATATGGATTTTCCTGTTTCCCTTGCTCTATCTGATCGGTGGACGATACGCTGGCTCTTGAGGACTTACGGTAACTTGGCAGCGGGAAAAGAGCGGAAAACCAGCGGGAATTGAGCGGGATTTTCGGGAACTGGCTGCAGGCCAAGAAGCTATTGGGTGGGGCCAATGAGAACGCTGGTTGAGGATTAACAAAACATGTCAGCAACTCCTGTGGTTACACCTAAGGTCTACGTCAGCATCTTCCTCGCTTTGCTCGTCTTCACCGGGCTGACCACCGGCGTTGCCTACGTAGACCTGGGAGTCTTTAACACGATTGTGGCTCTGGCGATCGCCGTCACCAAGGCGGCACTGGTGGTTCTCTTCTTCATGCACCTCAAGTACATCAAAGGCATGACGAAGATCGTGGCGGCGGCCGCTCTCTTCTGGCTGGCTATTATGATTGCGCTCAGTCTCAGCGACTACACGACGCGCAATCTCCGTTCGATGCCCGAGCCTCAGGGTTGGACCACCGTGGCGCCTTACAAGTAATCCCTCCTTCACTCAAGTGGAAAGCGCTGTTTAATCAACTCCAGCCCTGCTTCGCGGCTGCCGATCAGTCCTTCCAGTTGCGCGTCCTCAACAGCCTGCAGCATCGTCTTGAACCCCGGACTAGGCTCATAACCCAGCGCGATGAGGTCGTCTCCGTTCACGAGTGGTCGCGGCTTGACCTGTTCTCTCGGTGTTTCCTCCATGATCCGCCGGGCCATCTCATAGTTCGTGAGATCGGCGTGGCTCGACTGGCAATCGAGGCGATGGAGCTCCAGGTGTTCGCCGAATTCCTCCAGGCGCAGAAAGCGGAGTTGGGTGGATCGGCGCATTTTCGGGAAGTCCTTGAAGCGCATGTGATTGCTGACCAGCGCCATCACCTGTTCGATCTGCTGATTGGAGAAGCGGAGGCGCCTCAGGATGTCTTCGGCCATCACCGTACCCACCCGCTCGTGTTCGTCGAAGCGGATGCGATCGCGGATGCTGAAGGTGGGTGGCTTGCCCACATCATGCAGCAGGGCGCCCAGGGCCAGAGTGGCCGTGGGTGAGCGCATGCTTTCGAGCATAATCAGCGTGTGCGTCCACACGTCGCCTTCGGGGTGGAATTCCGGAGGCTGTTTCACGCCCTGCATCGCCTTCACTTCGGGCAGCACCTGGGCCAGCAGACCGGTCTCGTCCAGCAGCTCAAAACCGCGGCGAGCCTCTCCCTCCGTCAGTATCCTGACAATCTCGTCGCGAATGCGTTCGGCACTGACTTCTTTAATGGCGGAGGCCAGCGCCCGGATCGCCTCAGCCACCGCCTGGTCGAGCTCAAAGCGGAACCGCGCTGCGAAGCGCACGGCCCGGAGCATACGGAGGCGGTCCTCGGCAAATCGCTCCTCAGGCTTGCCAATGGTGCGAATGACACGCCCCTCGATGTCCGCAAGCCCGCCGACGTAGTCGAGCAATCCTTCTTCGAGGGTCGGCGCCAATGGATCGAGCAGCAGCCCATTGATCGTAAAGTCGCGCCGTGAAACGTCCTCCCGAGCTGATCCGGCGTATTGAACTTCCACGGGATGACGGCCATCTGTGTAGTTTCCGTCGCTCCGGAACGTCGCCACCTCAACGATTCCCGACGGCAAGACCACCGCCACCACACCAAACTGAGCTCCGATGGTAAGGCCCTCAAGATAGATTTTGAGCACTTGCGCGGGCTTGGCGCTCGTCGTAACGTCGTAGTCCTTGGCCTCGCGCCGCATCACCAGGTCGCGCACGCAGCCGCCGACAAGGAAGGCCTCGAAGCCGGCGCTTCGTAACCGCTTCACGACTCCGGTAGCGTCTTCAAGCCGCAGATCCATAGAACTAGTATCGCTCATTCACCACGAAAAGGGCGGAGCGAGTTTGCGCCAAAACACGAACAGCGTACCGGCGATTTCGCTCGATACGCTGTTCTCTGTGCCTGGGTTGTTTAGTCGGGGACGATCAGGGATTAATGGGAAGGTTCAGCGTCTGGTGATTCGACGTGTCCTCGATCTCGATCGTGCCGCTCTCAATTCGTGTGACCTTGAATCGCTCATCGAAGACGTCATCTTGGTGGACAACGTGGACCTCAGCTCCATCGGAGACCACAACCGCCTTGCGCTCGCCCGGTGTCTCGACATATCCCACTACCGTGAGGGTCATCGGAGGAAGCGGAACAACGGCAGGTGGCGTTGCCATAGACGGCGCCAAAGAATTAGCCAGGACGGCGGGCACGGCCGGCGCTGGAATCTGCGTGGCTTTGGGTGTGGGCGCAAAGAGCGGCGCCACGGCGGTCTCCGCCGGAGCGGCCGCGACTAACCTGGGAAGCACCGGAACGTCCAATTGAGCTATCAAAATCGGAGACTCCGCTACAGGCTTCCTGGTTGGAGGTGCGGCCCGCACCGATCGCCTGGCGGAATTCGCCTTGCCTCGTCCGGCCACTTCGTCTGGGTATACGAAAGGATTCCGGACTGCCGGTTGCGTCTCGGCTTTTCCGCCGTCCACCTGGCGGATCGGGTTGACCTGGGGCGAAACAGCCTGGGCCACACTGGGCGCCCGAAGCGGTCGGTCGTTCCGGGGGGCGCTTGCCGATACCAACGTGCCGGTCTCAAGATCAAGTGTTCCCCCCGCGGTGCCACGGTAGTCGAAGAAGGTCAGGGTCGTTGCCTTGGCATCCAGCTTGGCGCGGGTCACACCGCGGGCGTCGCGAAGTACAAAATCTTGCGCAGCGCCGGGCGGCCCGAGTGCATGCGTCTGCCGCGCGCTGCCATATCCCATGCCAAAGCCTAACGTCGGGCGCAGCCCGGGGGTTGACGTAAGGCCCAGAACCAGCGAAGTTCCCAGTCCAAGTGACACTGCCACGAACCCACGGCGCAGCCGGCTGTTTTCCCTCTCCAGCTTTTCCACCCGCTGGCGAATCAATGCCAAGTCGGTTGCCTTTTGCCTCATCGAGACCTCCTTTTGTCGATTTGAGCCGGCGTCGTGGCCGCGCAAATCGCCATGCGCCCCCAGCCGGTCTGCCCAGTATAACGAAAACGAGACTGCGAGGAGAAGCAGGACGAGAAAACACCAGAAAACACCTGGTAACATTTTGTGAGGCCGCTCGTCTAAACGGGAGAAGTTATCTGGTCGAAATTACGCATTTGAGCCGGGCGAAAACGATTAGGTTCATTCATTCTGCCCCTTGGGGAGCGGTGAAACATTCCAGCGGTCTGGCGCGTATATGGGTGAAAGGGACAACGAGAGAGCAACCCCTGCAAGAGAGGGAGGCCGACGATGTTGCTGTACGCAAACGGGAATCCGGTTATCGAGGACTTAGGAAAGCACTCGTCTGAGCTGATCGAGTGCCTGCGCCAATTACTGGTCACGGGCGCGGAGGCGCAGCCCGACCCGCGTCGCGCTCAGTTCTACGACGTCCACAATTGTACCCGCACGTACTTCATCCATATCTCTCCGGTGAGCGGCAAGGTAATGCTGATTGCAACTTGGGCGGATGACAAAAAGTCATTCGCTGCGGGGTAGGGCCAATGTGTCCGAGCCAGGCACAGTCCAGTCACAGTAATGACGTCCATTGCTGTTGGCCATCAGCTCATTCACTGACAACCTGAGACTCGATCCGGGAGACCAGGATTCTCGCTTACCTTCTGCCATCCGCCGACCCCTAAGACGGGCATCGCCTTGTCGATGTGACGAAACGTGCTGAGTAAGGGATCGATGCCTCTGCTGATCTGTTCAATACACTTTTTGGTACTGCTTACGGTTTTCCATATTCATCCCCGATCCGAATCCTCCAACAGATGCAATTAAAGGCAATACAGTCTTCTAGTTGAAAAGGGCACCTATTTGGAATGCTGATTGCACTTTCCCAACCTCTAGGTTTGGTAGTTGGTTCGGGAAAAGAAGGACGAAGGTGCCTGTTCACATGGATAGCGTCACAGCGTTCGGACGTGCTCTGCGGAAGGGGCTTTTCCACCGACGGCCTATCTGCAGCCAAGCTCAGGGTTTACTCAAGCACTAATTAAAGGAGAAACAACACTATGAAGGGGCGACCTCTCTCGGGAAATCCGCACCCAGATCGCTGGCACATCTATTTAGGCAGCTTTGTGACAGTTCTGGTCATGATTTTGTCTCTGGCATCGCCGTCCTATGCTCAATTCGGTAAAGGTGTAGTAACGGGCTCCGTTACAGACCCGAGCGGTGCGGTCGTGCCGGGCGCAAAGGTAACCCTGGTGAACGAAGCCACTAACGAGGTAAAGATGGTAGATGCCAACAGTGCCGGGATCTATCGCTTTGACTTTACCGACGTTGGTCATTACACGCTAAAGGTTTCAGCGGCGAGCTTCAGTGATCATGAGGTAAAAGACCTGATCGTCACTGTCGGTCAAACGGTCGTAGTCAATGTTCAGCTTGAAATAGGGCGGGCCACCCAAACAGTGACCGTCGAGGCTGGCGGTGTACAACTGGTCCAAACAGACAGTTCGGAGGTTTCGGGACTGGTGGACCGAAACACGCTTGCCAATCTTCCCCTAGAAGTGCGCGACCCGACCGCCTTCGTGAATCTGCTGCCGGGCTCGGTCCCAAGCGCACTCGGAAATACCGAGTTCAATGGAAGTACGCGGGGATCTTCAGTGAACGGCTCCCGGGGTGGAACCGGAAATTTCATGGTTGAAGGCTTTGACATCAATGATCAGGGTCAGGGCGGCCGCAGCCATAACACCGCGGGCTCCATTCCCGGGGCTATCGTGGGCATCTCGCCGGACGCCATGCAGGAATTCCGCGTGGTCACGAACAACTTCAGCGCTCAGTATGGCCGCCAGAGCGGGTTCGTCGCCGACGTGTCACTGAGGTCCGGGACCAACAGCATTCATGGTTCGGCCTTTGAATACAATCGCAATCAAGCCATCTCCGCGAATGACCTCTTCTCAAATAAGGCTGGCATAAAAGACTCGCTGGTTCGGAACCAATTCGGCGGGTCACTGGGCGGTCCAATCAAGAAAGACAAGACTTTTATCTTCGGTGCCATTGAGATTCAACGGATGAGACAGGGAGCGCCGCTGACGGTGACCTCACTCACTCCCGACTTTGTCAATTTTGTGAAAACTGGGCAGTTTGCCACCTTCAATGAATCCGCCGCGGCCGGGTTCTGCATGCAGAATCTGGATGCAACCTGCCCCGGGGCTTTCGCGACAGCCAACACGGTCGGGCCTGTCGCCACCCAGCTGTTAGATGCCTTTCCGGCGCCCGTACCGACTTCGAATTTCACTAATGTCAGCGGAGGAGTATTGGCGGGAGGCATCGAGTATCCTGTGAACGAATTCGGCCAGACTTCGGTTACCGACAGTCTGCAGTTGAACGAGACACGCTTCAACGTCAAGCTCGATCATTCATTCAATGCCGCGAACCAGATCACCTTTCTAATGGCCCTGGATAATTTCCCCAGCTTCGATTCCCAAGGCGGTACGGATAATGTGTGCTGCTCTCCTTATACAGCCACAGGCCGAGCACAGACTTGGGGCCTGAGTTACACGCATATCTTTTCTCCTACTATCGTGAGCGAGAGCAAAGTGAGCTATTTGCGGCACAAGGCTGGATTTCCGCGGGATAAATCTCCGAACCTGCCTTCGGTAATCTCGGCAAACGATGCATTAAACTTGGGATTCGGGATGAGTTCGAGTTTCCCGCAGTTCAACACCGATAACCAGTTCCAATACCAAGAGCACTTGGCGGTTACGCACGGTACTCACAGCCTGAAGTTTGGCTTTGAATATCGTCGGACTCGTAATGGCTCGGTGTTCGCCGCCGATCGCGACGGTTTGTTCTACGCCTGGGACACGGAGAACCTGCTGACTGACGGAACCTTCGGCGACATCACGAATGCTTTGCTGGGGACGGATTTCCTGGGCAGCTTCTATCTTGCCGAAGCTTCAGTGAATCCGCAGACAGGCCAGAAGCCTGAGTACTATCGCGGATTTCGTGCAAACGAGTACGGCTGGTATGTGCAAGACGACTTGAAACTCACTCCACGCCTGACCCTGAATCTAGGAGTGAGGTACGACTA
Organism: uncultured Acidobacteriota bacterium; assembly: GCA_963803295.1. Taxonomy (GTDB): domain Bacteria; phylum Acidobacteriota; class Terriglobia; order UBA7540; family UBA7540; genus CAWDMC01. The sequence continues at coordinate 219,772 of CAWDMC010000004.1, forward strand.
TTTCGGCCCGCCGCACAACTTCCGGCCTGGCTTCGATTCCAACTTCTACTTCGGCAATGGCACCGTACCTCTCACTCCGCCTTCCTCAGCCACCCGGGCCCCCAACCCGTTCTTCCCCGCGGGGAGCATTTACTACGCGCGAGAGGCCACTGCAGCGTTCCAGCTCAAGGATAGTGACATCTGGAATCCGGACCGCAACAACTTCGCTCCGCGCTTTGGACTGGCGTGGGATGTGTTCGGAGACCACAAGACCGTACTTCGGACGGGCGGAGGTGTCTTCTACGATCGTTTCTGGAACAATCTGTTTGAGAATATCCGTTTCAATCCTCCCTTGTTTTCCTTCAATGTGGTCGGGTTTGGAGGGAACGGACTTCCGGTATCGCCGGTGCAAACGCCCGGGCTCTATGCCTCTACGATCGACACGGCGCTCTTCGCGAGCTACACCGGCTCAGCCTCGCCCCGTCACATGGACCAGAACATCCGTACTCCGTACACCGAGCAAGTGTTCTTTGGATTGCAGAGAGAACTCCCGGGATCGATGATGGTGGAAGCCGATTACGTGGGTACGTTTGCTCACAAGCTGACGGGAGTAATTGACCTCAATACTTTCCCTGGACGAACGATCTCCGCTGAAGATCCCGTCACTGGATTGAGCTACAGCACGGCGCGTCCGAACTCGACTATTTCCTCCGACAACGCACGCGGCAACTTCTTCGATTCGAGTTACCACTCGCTGCAGCTCAACGTGGAGAAGCGGATGTCACACGGACTGCAGTTTAAGAGTAGCTACGTTTGGTCCAAAGCGCTCGATTATGTGAGCGATGCCTTCAATAATCGCGCTGCGGAGGGTAATTCGAACATCGGTATCATGGACCCCAACAACCGCAGGCTCGATTATGGGCCTGCAGATTTTGACCTTCGCCATCGTTGGGTCACCGATTTCGTCTATGATCTCCCATTCTTCAGGTCCCATCGGTTCCTGGGCGGCTGGTCGGTCGACTCCATTTTCACAGTGCAAAGCGGCTTGCCGTTCACCATCTACAACGCCGGAGCCGATTACAATCTGGATGGAAAATTTATCGATCGTCCTGATTTCACGGGCGGCCCCGTCCACAGCGCGATCGATCACTCAGTGAGCCCTGCAGACGGCTACTTTAAAACGACGAACTTCGTAGATCCCAGTCTTGATCCCAGCATCAATCTAGGCCTCTGGCGGGACGGAAGCTTAAGCCGCAACGCTCTTGCCGGTCCAGGATATGTTAACCTGGATTTTGGGCTGGCGAAGGAGTTCAAGCTCAACGAGCGGTTTACCATCACAGTTAAGGCCAACTATTTCAATACACTCAATCGGCCGAATTTTGCCCTGCCTGATGGAAATATGTCTGACGCCGGAGTTTCCTTCGGACAATCTACCCAAACTTACGGAGCGAGAGTAGGGCAGTTCGCTGCGCGACTGGATTTTTAGCTGGCTAGGTTTTGAATATTTCCTTGCCCATCAAGAAGCCCCGCGGCTTAATCCGCACGCGGCGGGGTTTCTCGTTCAAACTCACCCAAGCGCAAACTACCAACACTCATCCACCGCGGATGTCGCTTCGATTCTGCTATGTCTCTTGCTCACATTGAAAACCCTGCCTGGCGAGTGTACGATCTCAAAGGTACCGAATTCTGAAGAGGCTGTCGGCGGCTCGGCTGCTGACTGGCTTTGAGCGGGGGCTACGCCCCGGCTCGGAGGAGAAATCTGTGCCTGAAACCGTACCGGTTCGACTTCTTGCCACACCTCCGCTGACCGTCCTCCGTGAAGAGGAACAGATGTTTCAGGCGGCGGCGCGTGAGTTTGCCGAAAAGGAGATTGGTCCGCACGTGGCGGAGATGGATCGCGAGGGCGTTTTCCGTCACGAGTTGATCGACAAGTTCTTCGCCCAGGGTTACATGGGCATCGAAATCCCCGAGCAATATGGCGGCAGCGGCGGATCGTTCTTCATGGCGGTGCTCGCGATTGAAGAGTTCTCTCGCGTCGACGCCTCGGCCGGCGTAGTCATCGACGTGCAAAACACGCTGGTCACCAATGCCATCCTGAAGTGGGGAACCGATGCCCAGAAGAGGGCCTTTTTGCCCCGTCTGGCGGGCAACACGGTGGGGGCCTACGCGCTGTCGGAAGCTGGGTCCGGCAGCGACGCTTTCGCTCTCGCGACGCACGCGCGTGAAGCCGGCGATCACTATCTGTTGAACGGCCGCAAGCTCTGGGTTACCAATGGCAAGGAAGCGGGCCTCTTCATACTTTTCGCGACCATGAATCGGGAACTTGGACACCGGGGCATCACGGCCTTCCTTATCGATCGCGAGACGCCTGGTTTCAGTGTGGGTAAGAAAGAAGACAAGCTCGGAATACGTGCCTCGTCCACCTGCGAGCTGATTCTCGAGGATTGCCGCGTACCCAAGGCCAATGTTCTTGGCGAGCCCGGGAAGGGCTACAAGGTCGCCATCGAGACGCTCAATGAGGGTCGCATCGGCATCGGCGCACAGATGTTGGGTGTAGCGCGGGGCGCCCTCGACCACGCCTCTGCCTACGCCAAGGAGCGGAAACAATTCGGCAAACCGATTGCCGAATTCCAGGCGATCCAGTTTCAGTTGGCTCGTCTGGCAACCGAGGTCGAAGCGGCTCGCCTGATGACCTACAACGCCGCTCGCTTGAAGGACGCCGGCCTTCCCTTTCTGAAGGAGGGTGCCATGACCAAGTATTACTGCTCACAAGTGGCCGAGCGCGTGGCTTCCGAGTGCATTGAGGTCTACGGCGGCTATGGCTTCACTAAAGATTATCCCGCCGAGAAATACCTACGAGATTCGAAGATCGGCAAGATCTACGAAGGCACCTCGTTTATGCAATTGCAGACCATCGCCAAGCTGATCTTGGGATAAGCCAAACCCTTCAGAGGATGCTCTTAATAGCGGTGGCGCTGCCCCCCGGAATCTGGATCTCCTTAGCCCCGAAGGGGCGGATTATCCCAGCCCTGGGCAACGCCCAGGGATCAAACATAACGCATTCTTGTCCGAAGCCCTGAAAGGGCGCTCCAAGAGACCTCAATACATTCCTGGATATATAGCACCCGGTTGGCCTGGGCTGCGGTGGCTCGCCCCTTCGGGCTCTTAAAATGTCGGAACCTGGCTACAAACGTCGCGACGAACCTCGCTTAGTTAGCGACGGACTGGGGCCTTGGCGAACTGCTGCATCAGACTCAAGGTATTAAGCAGTGTGGTGGCGGCGTTGTCAAAGTGGTCGCGCGCCAACTGGAAATTGCACCCTTGAGGCACCCTCCGGAGCTTCCAATCGAGTAACTCAATCACCGGCCTGAGCGGCGGCCTGGTTTCGGTAAGCGCTTTGATTTCGCTCAAGCCTTCTGTGACTGACTCGTACAGCCCCAGGACAACGCTGCCGGCCTCGGCGTCGCAGTTGATGGAAAGCTGCCGGCAATGTTCGGCGCCGCGGCTCATGCTCTCGAGCGCCTCAGCGAGCGATTCAACTTCTCTTTCGAGCTCGCGCCATTGTCCGCGAACGCTTGCATCGCCAAGGTCAACTCGCTGCGAACACCAAGCGTCAAGATAGTCCAGGCGAAACTCACCAGGAATCGGGCATTCCTTGTCCTCTGTAGAGTACAAATCCTGCTGGCGGAAGGCATAAGCCAGGGAATGCCGTAGCGCTAGGGCAAAGAGCTCATCCAGATTCAACTGATCGTGATGAACGGGGCGGTAGGCGATGCCCCCGAGTGGATCGGAAGCCGCAGGCAGGAAAACGGTTTCCCACGCTTCGATCCCGGACTGCACGAGATCATGACGGAAGGTAGGTCTTTCCAGTTGGCCAAGCCGGTGAAGGGCCGCGGCGAGCACCAGGGTCGGTGGGATCCCTTCAAGTGATGCACCGGGAGCTTGCAGGATAACGTGTCCTCGTCCCCAAGGTGCTTTTGCGCGGAAAGCCGACTCTGCATCATACAGACCGATCACGGGTGTTCCCGCGGCTGCGGACAGTTGGGTTGCCTCATTATCGGTACTGATCGCCAGGTCGACATGAGAGAGCAGGCACGCTAAGTCAACGGCCGAGGCGAGGCGCAAGTGTTTGGCAGAGCCGTTTCTGCAGGCGGCGACTACGGTGGCGGCCCGCTCGCTCGAAACGGCTGTGCCTGACACGATCAAGGGACTGAACCCCTTAGTACTGAGTTCCTCAACAAGTTGTGCGGAACTGGTGGCGGGCCAGGGTTCGTCCGCGCTGCGTCCTCCCGGAATCAGCGCGACCTTGGGACCCGGCGGCAACGCGAACGGCAACTCGGCGCTCTGAGACGCGTAGGGACGGGAGTCCGCGTGCGGCACCTGCCTACAGGGACCCGCGCAGCGGAACAGGTCCGTGATATTAAACCAGTTGTGCTGATGGAAGCCGGCCAGCGCCGACGTGTAGTTCTGTGCTTCGCCCAGGAACATGCGCTCGCCCTGAGATGTCATCACACATCCCGCCCTGCTTCCGGCAGGGATCTGGGCCGAGAGCCAGCACTCCAGGGGCTCGCGGGAAAGGTTGATTACGACATCATACGGCGGAAGATCAAACTGTCGCAGAAGATCAGTGGCGCCATCCGGAATCCCATCCTGCCGGAGCCGTCGAAACGCTTCATTCAGCTTTCCGGCGATCCGAGGTAGCGTCCGGACCCGGTTGAGCCCACGAACACCTTCAACGATTGATCGATTTTCTTCGGCGACGAGGACTTCCACAATGTCTGAAGGCGACACTCCGATAAGATCCTCGAGGAGGGGCGAGGTTTGAATCACCTCACCAAGGTCGCCGAGTTGAATCACCAGGGTTCGGGCCATCGGCTTATCAGACCAACGCGTCCGTCAGCTGGAAGGCGCTCGCTCATTACCTATTCTGTCATAAACTTCTGAGTAAAGACAAATTATGGGTTTATACGGCCGGATTTCGCCCACGGTTCCCAAAGGCACTCAAGGACACCTTCCGAACTTTTTATCCGGGAATCATCCTCCTGAAAGCGCAGTTGCATCCAAATTGGCATGTCGCAAAGATCTCCCGGAAGCTGGGTGGTTCGTCAATTCGAACGAGCCGTGCGTCTGGGGGTTTGGGGCGCCTACCGCGGCGTAAAGCTCGACCCACTCAAGTACCTGATTCACTTGCGCCGTGCCTATAGCCTGCCGATCCAATCGTTCCGTGATATGCAAACACTCCCTCTGCCGGTGATTGACCACATTGCGGCCCGAACGGTTCGCGCTACTCGCAGGCTGGCTGCGGCGGAAGGGGCAGGCTTGGGTTTGGGGGGATTCCTCACGGTCATTCCCGATGTCGGATTCCTGAGTACGGTCACCTTCAGGATGATCCAGAAGCTAAGTCTGCTGCATGGGTTCGAGTACAACACCGAAGAAGAGATGACGGAGCTGTGGATCGCCACGGCCACTGCGGCCGGGGTCGATCTGGCTCGGGATTGGCTGGAAAAGGATCTGATCGAACGGCTGGCACCCCGAATCGTCGAGCGCATCGCGCTGCGCGTAGGTACGGAAGCAGCAGAAAAGTGGGTGGCTCGTGTAGTTCCAGTAGTGAGCTCGGCCGTAGGGGCCGGGCTGAACTACTATTTCATTAACGGCTGGGGGCGTCGCGCCTCCCGCCATTTCCGCGAGCGACACCTGCTCGCGCGCGGGTACCCTAGCATTCAGGCTGCCACCTCGACTGAATTACCGATACGCCCCCTGCTTGCCCCTGTCCCCGAGAAATAGCGTCGACCCTATGGGTCGAGCCCTATGGGAATGCACTGGCTTGCCACCCTCATCTGCCGGCCGGCCCCGGAGTTCATTGCCTAGCCATGGGGCAGAGAACGCAGAATTGTCGTTAGCGTGAAACGAAATCCCAGAGATATTCACCACTTTATGTCACTATATACCTGTGTGGAGGGAGGGCCAAACATGGCTAGAACCGAGAATCAGAGCAGTGAGCCGACAGAGCAAGTGCCTGTTGCCGATTCAGTCGAAGACGCAACTTTAGCTCTGGCGGAAAGCGACCTGTCGCCAATCTCCAGTCCGACCCTGGAGACCAAAGAACTTCGCAAACCAAGGGTTACCAACCAGCGGGGGCGGGTTGGTGGCGGCGGTAGTCCGGCGTGAGACTCGACCGCGCTTCGCGGGCCGCTTTTATCGGGCTGTCGCAGGAGTCACAGGAGTCCCCTTTGGCGGAGAAAGTTGGGGGTCACATTTGATTCGGCCCTGAGGGTCAGGTTACGAGTCACGTAGCTTCTGCTTCGCGCCTGCATATCATCCTTGTCTCCGTTCTTGGCCGGAAACCCGAGGGCGCCAGAAGCGCGAGGGTAGCCGGACCAGGATCGCGCATTTCTGCGCGCCGCGCCCACGCCACCATAACATCTGTGTATTCGGCACCGCTACGGACAGCGGTGAGTTGTTGCCTGATTTCCCTGGCAGTCATAGCTGGCGCATGTGGCGTTCACCAGAAGAATTCTGGAGAAGCGCTTTATCAGAAAGCGGAGCGGACACAGCGCCAAGGTCAGCTGCAAGAGGCGTTGAAGCAGACAAGACGTGGGCTTGACGAGTGCCGTGATCAGGACGTCAACTCGGAACTGTGCTGGAAATTCCGGCTTCTCGAAGGCGAGCTTCGCCTGAGTTTTCCTCCTCAAAAAGAGGCCGTCGAAGGGCTGGAGAAGGCGCGAATCAAATGCCCGCCCAAGCCGGAACTGCAAGCCCGTCTGTTGACGCTCCTGGGCTACAACAAGTTTCTGCTGGGCCAAACTGAACAATCCCGGGTTGAAGCCCGAAAGCTCCTGGAACAGGCCTACCAACTTGCCTCCCGGGTTGGATCATCGCAGGCTATTCAGGTGGTGGAAACTACCTACGGAATCCTGCTTGACGACCTGCCCAGCGCTGAGAAGATGCTGTCCCATGCCTGCAAGGTCGCCGAACAGCTGGGCGACGGCTATCTTTGGTCCCGCGCGCTCAATAACCTCGGCTACGTCCTGATGGATCACTCCCGATTCGATGACGCCATTCCCCCGTTCCAGTCGGCCGCGAGAGTGGCCGAAAAGAGCGGCAGCAGACAGATGCGCGAGCTTGCTCTTGGAAACCTTGCTTGGTGTTACTACAAACTGGGTGATCTCGATCGAGCTCTTGACCTGTTCTCGCAGGCCCAATCTCTATCCACTGAAATAGGAGACACGGACCGCCTGCAGAGGTGGGTCGGCGACACCGGCGACATACACTTCGTACGCGGCGAATTTAGGGATGCCATGTCGTCGTTCCGGCAGGCGGCTAGTCTGGCGGAAAGGGTGGGGAACTACCGCTGGTTGTCGTTGTGGCAGAGCAACCTGGCCGCTTCAGCTTTGGAAATCGGAGATTTGGATTCGGCGGAACAACTTAACAACGAGGCCCTGGCCCTCGAACGCACCCATCCAGATCTGTCTTTCGAAGTATGGCCGATCTGGAACAGGGCCGCGATCGCAGAGCGGAGAAGGGAGTTTGCGCAAGCTGAGACTTTGTACCACCAGGCCATAACGCTTGCCATCAAGCAGGAAAAGTCTCAGGAATTGTGGGGAGCCCAAGCTGGACTGGCCTCCGTCTACCGCAAGACCGGACGCGCGAAGGCCGCTGAATCCCAATATCGGACTACGCTCGCGAGCATAGGTAAGGAGTGGTCCAACCTCGCTGAAGATGACCTGAAGCTGACATTCTTCGAGGCCCTGAACTTCTATCAAGACTATGTTGATCTCCTGGTAGAGCGCGGCCGAAAAGATACGGCGCTGGAAGTCGCAGACTCCTCTCGTGCTCGATTGCTGTCGCTGAGAGTAGGAGGTGCCACACCGGTCGGACTGCGGGTCGAGGAACTGCGCCGAGCGGCGCGGGCGACCCACACTGTGTTCCTTGCTTATTGGCTGGCACCTGTTCGATCGTTTCTCTGGGTTATCGGTCCCAAGGGCATCGAGCTTTTTCAGTTGCCCCCGGCTCGCGAAATAGAGGCATTGGTCGAAAGGCACAATCGCAGAATTCAGAACATGGAGGATCTGGTCGGCGAATTCCCCGAAGACGCCGAGGCCTTGTATCGAGTGCTTGTGGGGCCGGCCGGCCGGTTGATATCACCGGGCTCAAAGGTCCTGATCGTGCCCGACGGGCGCTTAAATGACCTCAACTTTGAGACCTTGGTGGTCGAGAAGCCCCGTCCTCCTCGCTACTGGATTGAGGACGTCACGATCGCTGTCGCTCCTTCCCTGGGCTTGCTGAGGAGCGAACAAGCGAAGCGGAGGGGACGGCCCAAGCTGCTGTTCATCGGTGACCCATTGACCCCGGCAGGGATTGTCCCTCCCCTACCCCATCTCAAGGAAGAGGTCTCTCTTGTCACTCGAGTTTTTCCCGCATCCTCCGAAACCATAATCACCCGTGAACATGCGTATCCCGGGGCGTATGGGGAATCCATGCCCATCAACTACTCGTTGATCCATTTCGCAGCTCACGCCATTGCCAGGCCCGAAAGGCCTCTCTATTCGGAAATTGTCCTGTCAGAAAAAAAAGGAGCTTATAAACTCTATGCGCGGGACATCCTCCGAGAACCGCTCCAGGCTGAGTTGGTGACAATATCGGGCTGCCACAGTGCGGGCTCGAAGACGTATACGGGCGAGGGATTGGTCGGATTTACCTGGGCATTTCTGCGGGCGGGAGCACGAAACGTGATCGCTGGGCTATGGGACATTGACGACGGCACGGCACCGGAGGTGATGAGTTCCCTTTATGCCCACTTCCTGGCGCGGGAGAGCCCGCCCGACGCTTTGCGGTTTACCAAACTCGACTTGCTGAAGTCGAGAAGGGTAAACCACCGCCCGTATTATTGGGCACCCTGGGTAGTGTTCACACGCAGCATTCCCAAGTCGTGAAATCTGTGCGCTGCAGTATACAGGATCGCAAGGTGCCGAGCCGGTCTGCATTCCAATAGGTGCCGCGGCTGGTGGTAACCCCGTGTTACAATTCTTGTTTTCAGTGGTCACCAAGGAGATGCCATTGTCAGGACGGGACGATATGCTGAGGCGGATCCGAACCGCGCTTGGACGTGACTCCCAGGCATCGCCGGACGCAATCGGATGCGAGCCACTGGTGTTCGATCTGACTGGCGTGATGCCGTCCATCGCGTCCGCGGATCTTCTGCCCAAGTTCGAGCGGGAGTTGGCCGCACTTGCGGGTAAGACTTGGAGAGTGACGAGTTTGGCCGAACTCGAAGAGAGACTGAAGTCGATTGTTGACGGGTCGGGGTCGAATTCCGTGGTGCTGTCACGCCATCCACTGCTTGAACAGCTCGCAATCGCCGAACGCCTGCAATCGCTAGACATGAACGTGGCGATCTGGCCGGGTGCTACTAATATGTGTGAGGAAGAGCGCGCCGCCCAGGACTTTCGCGAGTCGTGTTTTGCCGCCGGCGCTGGGATCACGGGCGTCGATTTCGTCCTGGCCGAGACCGGCAGCCTCGTGCTGAGCAGTTCGACCGAAGGAGCCCAGCTAACTTCTCTCGCGCCGCCCGTACACATCGCTCTTTACCGACGGATGCAAATCGTAGCTTCGCTCGACGAGGTGCTCGCGCGCTTGCCGTTGGCAGGCGGCCTCGATGAGCCGGGCGCCGGCCGCTCCGTGGTATTCGTCACCGGGACCAGCCGCACGGCGGATATCGAACAGGTTCTCATCCGTGGCGTCCATGGACCGCGGGAAGTGCATGCCATTCTGGTGGAAGAATCCTGCCTTCTGTAGCGACACTGTCCGCAGCGCCGCAAAACGCCGGTGAGGACACCGGCGCTACAGCACGGCCTCGTCCCAGCCCTCAAGCTTCGCCCTTACCCGCGACTCAACCGGGCGGTGATTTCTGTTATGCTAGGGCCTTCCAGCCGGAGAGAAGAATCGTCAGAAGAACGGCAGATCCGCCTAAGGTGGAAACTTGGAGTGAGTGACCAAGACACAGTCGCAGTGATTCTCTTTCAACTCGGCGGGCCAGACTCGCTCGACGCTGTCGAACCCTTCCTTCACAACCTGTTCTCCGATCCGGACATCATCGAGTTCCCTTTTGCGCGCCTGGCACGCCCACTTCTGGCACGAATGGTGGCCTCGCGCCGAGCCGCCAGAGTCTGCGAGCATTATGCCCGCATCGGTGGCAAGTCGCCGATCGGCGAACTCACGGCGCTCCAAGCGAAGGCATTAGAGCACGAGTTGCGCCGAGATATTGATGCGCGCGTCTTCGTGGCCATGCGCTACTGGCATCCCTTCACCGAGGAAGCCGTGCAGTCGGTTGCGGCGCAAGGCTTTCGCGAGCTGGTGCTGCTGCCGCTCTATCCGCAGTATTCCAAGACTACGACCGGCAGCAGCCTTAACGAATGGCGCCGAAAGCGTGTCAGCCTGCCGAGCCATTTTCGAAGCACCGTGATTCCGGAGTTTTACAGCCAACCGCTTTATCTGGAGGCTGTTGTAGAGCGCGTCAATCAGGGAGTGGCAAAATTCCGCGAGGTCAACGAATCGTCTAACGGCAACGGTACCGAAAACTCCGAAAGCGTCCACCTTGTATTTAGCGCCCACGGTCTGCCCATCAGCGTCGTTGAGGCTGGCGACCCTTACCAGACTCAAGTGGAGGCCACCGTGAAGCTGGTCATGGAACGCGGCGGCTGGCTCAACCCGCACACGCTGTGCTACCAGAGCCGGGTTTCGCCGGGCCGATGGTTGGAGCCGTCGCTTGATTCAACGCTCGACTCGCTTGCGGCAGAAGGCGCAAAGTGGATCCTGGTTGTCCCTATTTCCTTCGTCACCGATCACATCGAAACCTTACACGAAATCGATGTTGAGGCGCGGGAGCGTGCGGTACGGCTTGGTATCAGGCAGTTCGAACTCATGCCCGCGCTGAACGACTCGCCGACGTTCATCCGCGCCCTTGCCACCCTGGTGCTAGACGAGGTCAAATCGCGCGCAGCGTCCGAGGCCAAAACGCGTTGACTTGGGCCATTTTACCTGGGATAATTTGGCAAATCTTACACAGAGGATGGTAACTTGCCGACTTATTACATCCCCGCCGGTGAAGTTGTCAAAAGTGAACCTAAGTCCGAGGGCATCAAGACCCCGCGTAAGAAGAAGCCCAAGGAACTTGCGGTCATCACCGAGTGTTGCACCGGTTGCGCCGGATCACCGGCCTGCGTTCCCTACTGCCCTGTCGAGGACTGCATGTACTGGGTAGAAGACGAGGACAACCCACCCTTTGGGCGCATTGAAGTCGATCCCCAGACTTGCATAGGCTGCAAGAAATGCACCAGTAAGGGACCTGACGGTTCCTTCCTGGACGGTTGCCCGTGGGACGCGATCGAAATGGTCCCAATCGAAGAGGTCGAAACTGTGTTGGGAATCAAGTACCAATACTGAAGGCTTTTGGAGCACTTCCCCGCGAACGGCCATCTGGACACGCACTTACCTTGTGATAATTCGGCTGCGAATAGCCTTAACCGTGATTTCCGCCTGTTGCTTGACGGATTCCGGGAGTCGCGGCGTGGAACGGACGTAGTTTTGGATGTCTTCTATGTCCCGCGCTTCCCCCACAAAATACAGCCCGCGAAGGCATTCCCACGCCTGTTCCGGGCCCGGCAAAAGCGTGGCCAGCGGTTGGCCGCGCTCCACCCTGGCTTGGTCAAGCACCAGCAAATCCTGGATCTCGCCCCCAAGCGGCGAGCGCACATCCTCCGGTTTCGTCGAGCCAGTCTTCAAGCGAGCGACAACACTGCCAGTCCCGACCGGTTCCCCCCGCTTCATGAGGAAGCTCACCGTCCCCGTCCGGGATGAGCGAAGAGTGTAAGGCCGTAGCATGAGCTCCAACTGCGGTTCACCCACGGGGTCTCCAAACCGCACGAGAGCTAACGCGGCGTTCCACCGAACTGCCGGCTCGGAATCACCCAACAACTCTCGTAAGGCCTGGTGGAATTCCGCCGAACGGTTGTCCTGGCCCATAACCCACGCGGCGGTAAGCCGGAACTCGGGTTCGCGATTGCGGGCGAGGACAAGTACCTGTGGATACCACAGCTTGACCGACTCATCCCGATGAGCCAGCCGTTCAGCCATCTGCGCCAGGGCATGCTGGGTCTTGTGCGGTACGGAGGTGTCGCCTAAGTATTCTCCCATCTCCTGGTTGGATAAGCGGCGCCCAAACCACGTCTGATACCAGAAAAGGAAAGTCACAACGACCAGCAAGACGGGAAGGAGGAGGATAATTGTGTTTGGGCGGCGCCGGCGCGTGGGAAGGGCGGCCGAAGACGCGGCCGGCCCTGGACTAGAGCGCCCGAGGGTCATTCCTTGTGGTCCTTGGAATTCTTCAACAGGCTCTTCACGATTGACTGTGCCTCACCGTCCCGGAACGACCAGGCAACGTTAGCACCGAAAAACAAAGCGAACACCAAGCATATAGTGGTCAGCAGCAAGCCGTCGAGAGTCAGGAGTACTCCCGTCGCGAGCACCCAGACGATCACTCCCAAGCTTGCCAGAGCAATGATCAAACAGAAAGCGAGAAGTACGACGCTTTCCCAAACCTTCGGTTGCTCGTCGCTCATAACCTTCTCTTGTACCTCGCCCATGAGTGATGTCCTAATCTGAACGATCGAGTTAACCAGACTCCAACTAAGGTTCATTCCTCTGGCGTGATTCTATTCGGATCAAAACGATGTGACATTCCCTAGAACTTCGGTAGCACAGTCAGCCCTCGAGTTCGCATCTTGCCAACCGCGTCAGTCAGTCAAGCTCCGGCGGAATGTGGATCTGCTAGTTTCGCTTCCAGCCGCTGAATTGTTCTGTCGAGCCAATCCAGAAGAGCCTGCTCGGCACGGTCGCGCTCGGCTTCACCTTCCAGCGACGAAATGGACTCGCCCTTTTCGTTAAGAGGAATGAAGTGGCAAGGAATGTCCTCGGCGCGATGATCTGACGGCACCCATTCCGAGAGGACGCATTCATCACAAGAGTGCTTCAACGTGGGTTCGTCAAAGTTCAAGCAAGTGAGCGAGTCCCTAAAAAGCTGCGTCTCTTTCCAAGGAGTCCGTACCGAGCGTCCATACCCGCCGTCCTTCAGGACGCTACGTTGAATCTTCAGCGCCTCGATGGTCTCTTTAAGGTCGGGCATTGCTCCTCGCCTCCTTCGGGACTGTCAATTGTGACGTTAGTTTAACATACCGAGCACGGCATTGGAGGAAAGCTCGTTTCGCGGTAGCGAGTCAGTTGACCCTCTTCTCAGGCGCATCGATCAAGTTGGCCTATCTCCCAAAAAACCGGGTCTTTTAGTCGGATATTACACTTCAGCACGAGCCAATCTCCTGGCAATCTCACCAATATCGGACCTGCGGCTCCACATATCCGAGTGCGGGATTACAGCGGAATCTAAGCGGGATTGCAGCGGGATTTGAGCGGCGACCCCATGGTTTCTGATTGCGGGGGGAAAAGCCACGGAGTTCCGACCTCTTCATTCACGTTTTGTCGATCATCATCAAGGTCCAAACCAAAGGCAAATAGACCACAGACCCAAGCACCAAGCGCCGTGCCAGGAAGTTCGACCGGCGGATGGCGAGGCGGGTCCCACAGAACAGAAAGCCGAGGCCCAATCCCAGGGTGCCAACAAAGTACGCTGTCCCTACAAGGCCGAGGAAGGTCGGTAACAAGCTCACGGGCAGCAATGCCAGCAGGAAAAGGACCACCTGCCATGCCATGTAGTTGCCCATGCGGTCGCCGGATGGCAACATCTGGTAGCCCGCGCGACCGTAGTCCTCGCGATACATCCAGGCGATAGCGAGGAAGTGGGGGAACTGCCACAGAAAAAGAATCGCGTACAAGACCCATGCTTCCGCGCTGAGGCTGCCGCGCGCCCCCGCCCAGCCGATAAGGGGTGGCATGGCTCCAGGGAACGCGCCTACCAGCGTGCACAGAGACGTCTTCCTCTTCAGCGGGGTGTAGAGCGACAGGTAGCTGACCAGAGTAAAGACCGCCAGGAGGCTGGCAAGTAGATTCACGGCCAGTGCCAGAAAAAGAGCGCCGCCTACCGAGAGCAAAATGCCAAACCAGAGAGCCCGCGATGGAGCCAGTCGTCCCGCAGGCAGCGGACGCCGCGCGGTTCGCCGCATGCAAGCATCATAGCGGCGCTCCATGTACTGGTTCAATGTGGCTGTGCCGCTGGCGACGAGCAGCGTGCCGAGGAGCGTATCCACCAGAAGCAGAATGTGCAACTTCCCAGCAGGCGATCCCAGATAGAAGCCCGCCAGGGTGGTCATGACGATGAGGAAGTTAACCTCAGGCTTGGTGAGCGTCCAATAATCCGCGAGCATGGCCGTGTAGGCGGTAAGCCTCTCGTGCGGTTTAGCCTCGCCAGGGGGCCGCGAAGGTTCATCGAATTCGGCTATCAGCCTCATCGGTGTCTTTTCACAGATGATCGAACGCTACGCCTCGTGCCAACTTTCGACGTCATCGTTAAAGCGATTTCTTCCCCGCACCGTAAAAAAGCAAACAACGCCAAAAATCATGACCGGAGGGATCATCAGAATCAGAATGCCGTGGCGGAGCGCCGCAAGGCCCCTGCCGTTGGCAGCAGCGGCCGTGTTGTAACACAAGGCACAACCCTGAGCGAGCGCGGGCCTGGCGGCGATCAACGCGCTCACGGCGGCGGCGATACTTACCATCCATCTTGAGACTCGTTTTCGCATTTCCAGTTTCGACACGGCTCATCTCCTATTCTGTTCGGCTACGGCCTCATGTGGAGTAGCCGCAGGCTGTCGGGGAACACCACAAACATCATGACGATCACAAAGACCATCGCCGGCATAAGCGTCCAGGCGAGGCTGTGCCGCTCGTAGCGGAGGTGCATAAAATAGGAGATGATCAGTGCCGCCTTGACAATGGAGAGGGTCATCAGCACCACCAGCATCACCCTCAGATCAAGCTGCTGGTAGGCGAGGATTGTTTCGATGGCCGTGAACGCTAGCAGAAAACCCCACACAATCATGAACGCCTTCTTCGGTTCAGGGTGTGCGTGTCCGGTAGAATTCGCCATGGGTTCTCCTTGTAGCTTGGAAATCAAGGTCAGGCTGTTTTGGCCGACATCAAGTAGATCAGCGGAAAAATAAACATCCAAACCAAGTCAACAAAATGCCAATAAAGCCCGCTTACTTCCACGTCATCCGCCGTGTACTTCTTTCTGCCAAAGCCCCAGGCGACGACACCTAGATAGACCACACCAATGGTGACGTGGGTCATGTGAAGACCGGTAAGGGTGAAGAATGACGCGCCAAACATCGGGACCCCCCACGGGTTCTTAAAAAGCCGGACTCCTTCGTCAATCAAGCCCAGCCACTCGCGGACATGCAGCACGTCAAACAGGATTCCACCCAGCATGGTGGCCATCAGCCATTTCGCGGTGGCCCCGCGATCATCCATTTTCGAGGCGCGCACGGCCATCACCACCGTGATACTGCTGCTAAGCAGGACAATCGTCATAATGGTGGCGTTCGCGATGCTGGCCCCGGGGAAGGGCCTGGGCCAGTTCGGGCTCGAAACGCGAGTATAGGCGTAAGCGATAATCAGCGCCGAGAAGGTGATCGCGTCGGAGACGATAAAGAGCCACATCCCCAGCTTCTTCGGGGCGACCGCGTAGGGCGAAACCCCGCCGCTCCAGACGTCCTGCTCAGGGGTTGAGTGCAAAGTCCCCAGTGTGTCGTCAGTGGCCATCCTATAACCTCACCATCAACAGAATCAGGAGATAGAGCCAAAGGCAGTCCATAAAGTGCCAGTAGATGGAAGTGATTTCGACCGTGACCAGCTTCTTCGGCGCGGCAGCGAGTTTATGAGCCCTAAGTGCAAGAACCAGGAGAGCGGCGATGCCTCCGAGGAGGTGAACCCCGTGGGCTGCCGTCAGTAAGTAGAAAAAGGAACTGCTGGGATTCGTAGCTAGGTACACGCCGCGGGAAGCCAGTTCCTTCCAGGCCGCGAGTTGGCCGGCCACGAACGTTAATCCTAGGGTCACCGTGACGTAAAGCCAGTTCGCGAACCGGGTCCCCCCGCCTGTCCGAAGCGAACGGCGGGAAAGTTCGAGGGTCAGGCTGCTGACCAGGAGTATCAATGTGTTCAGATAGAGAACGTGAGGAATCCTGGTCGGCACCCAATCGGTCGAGAGTCCCTGCCGCACTACGAGTGCGCTGGTGAAAGCGGCGAAGACCATGACGATGGCGGCGATCCCCATCCACATGCCGGTGTGGTAGGCGCGGGCCGGTACGGACCAGGCGGCCGATTCCCAGCCGTCCCCTCTGCCGCCGCTATCACCAAAGCCCTTGTTACCGTTTCGACCACCGTCGCTCGGCTTCGGCCTGACCTCGGGTTTGGGAGGGACTAAGGTTGTTGCCATATACTCGCCGTCCCCTTCTGGGTGCGCGTATCATTTGCTGCAAACCGGGTAAGGTACGCCCTACCCCTACCCGTTCAGGAGAGAGTTCACTTCAATGGGCCGCCACCTTCTCCGGCGAATCCTGCATGACGTAGTCCTTGGCGGCATCTGGAACGCCATACTCGTAGGGGCCGTGATAGACCACCGGATGTCTCCCACCAAAGTTGTCGAACGGCGGGGGTGATGGCATCGTCCACTCAAGCGATGTACTCTCCCAAGGATTCTCGGTGGCCTTTTCACCCTTGAACATGCTCCAGAATAAATTGAACAGGAAGACAAGCTGGGCTGCAGCCGTGATGAACGCCGCGATCGACATGAACTCGTGCACGCCGATGATGTGTGGCGTGTTCAGGAATACGACATCCGTGAACCGCGAGTAGCGGCGGACGTTTCCCGCAATGCCCAGGTAGTGCATCGGCATAAAGATGCAATAGACGCCGATGAAAGTGATCCAGAAGTGGATCTTACCCAAGGTCTCATTCATCATGCGGCCGAACATCTTCGGGAACCAGAAGAAAGTGCCGCCGAACATGCCGAATATCGCCGCCACTCCCATAACCATGTGGAAGTGGCCTACAACAAAGTACCCGGCATGTAGATTGATATCCACTGGCGGCTGGGCGAGGAACAAGCCGCTGAGGCCTCCGGTTACGAACAGCGATACAAAGCCAATGGCAAACAGCATCGCCGTGGTCAGGCGCAGCCTACCGCCCCAAAGCGTTCCCAGCCAGTTAAACGTCTTGATGGCCGAGGGCACTCCGATAGCCATGGTCATGATCGAAAAGGCAAAACCCGTGTAAGGGCTCATGCCGCTGACGAACATGTGGTGTCCCCAGACGCAAAAACTGAGGAAGCCGATCGCCATCATGGAATACGCCATCGCCCTATACCCGAAGATCGGCTTGCGCGAGAAACAAGAGAGGATGTGAGAGGTGATGCCCATACCCGGGAGGATGGCGATGTAAACTTCTGGGTGTCCGAAAAACCAAAACAGATGCTGCCACAACAAGGGAGACCCGCCCTGATGGCCGGAAATCAGCTTGTCGCTGACCACCAGACCCCCTGGAATGAAGAAGCTGGTGCCACCGACACGATCCAGAAGCAGCAGCGCGCCCGCGCTGAAGAGTACTGCGAAGGAGAGCAAAGCCAGGATCGCAGTGATGAACCAAGCCCAGCAGGTGAGCGGCAGTCGCATTAGCTTCATGCCTCGCGTGCGTAACTCAAGCAGGGTAGCAATGAAGTTCAGCGCTCCTAGCAGTGAGCCGACACAGAACAAGCCAATGGAGATGATCCACAAGTCTTGGCCCAAGCCTTCTCCCGGACCGGCGACTGAACCCAGCGCGCTGAGCGTCGGATAACCCGTCCAGCCAGAGAGCGGGGGGCCATCCGCGACGAAGAAACTGGAAATCAGGACCATGAGCGCCACGAAGGTAGTCCAGAACGACAGCATGTTCAGCCGCGGGAAGGCCATGTCCTCGGCGCCGATCTGGATGGGCAGGAAGTAGTTGCCAAATCCGCTCTGGGGCGCCGTGGTGAGCACAAAGAACACCATCAGCGTCGCATGCATCGTCATCAGCGACAGGTAGTACTCGGGTGTCATCTGGTCGTTGGGAGCGCCCGCCGCCGAGAGCAAGTGGAGCCCTGGAATATGCGCGTCGGGCCACACGAGGTGCCACCGCATCAGAACCGACAGGCATAGACCCACAAAGACCGAAAACAGAGCCAGGAAGTAATACTGCTTGCCGATGACCTTATGGTCGAGGCTGAAGATATACTTCCAGATGAACTTCGTAGGTGCTTGGTGTGCGTGGGCATGAGCCGCTTCCGCATGTACGTCTGACATTTTTCCCCCAGAGTCGCCTGGGCCCGGCTGGCGGTGCCCTTACTGGTCAAGCAAGAAGGACGGAGGAGCCCCGCCCATGAACCCATTACTGCATCGCTGCCTGCTGTTGCAGCCACTTCTCGAAATCCTGTTGGTTCATCACCTGAAGGAACGCCCTCATCTTGTAATGCCCCAGACCGCAGAGCTGGGTGCAGACAATCTCGTACCGGCCAGGGGTGTCTCCCTCACCGTTCTTCAACGCCTCTTCGGTGGTCGTGAAGTGGATGGGGATCTCCATCCCAGGAACGATGTCCTGGTGAACCCTTAGCTCGCGGCAATAAAACGAGTGGTTAACATCTTTCGAACGCAGGATAATCTCCACCTCGCGATTCACCGGAATCGCCAGCGTGGCGGTAACGATGTCATCTTTGGAGACTTGGTCACGCTCCTTATCGAGCCCCAGGTAGTTTCCGATGCCGTCGTTCATCTTTTCGGGGTGGCTCGGACCGAACTGCCCGTCCGGTCCGGGGTAACGGAAATACCATTGAAACTGCTCTCCCCAAGCCTCGATCCGTAGCGCTCCAGGCGCAGCTCCGGTGAAGTGGGTCTCCGCCCAAATGCGGTATCCGAGCAAGTTGAGCCCGACAAACACAATGGTGGCCGCCATGGTCCAGGTTACTTCGAGCGTGTTGTTGCCATGGGAGTAAGTGGCCTTGCGGCCGTCGCCCCGGTCACGGTACTTCCACACCGCCCAAGCAAGTCCGAGCTGCGCACCCACGAACACGATTCCGCAAATGATCAGCGTCAGATTGAACTGGCGGTCCATCGCCGCGCCGTGGGTGGAGATATTCACTGGAAACCACCAATAGTGGCCCCAGAAGACGACTACGGAGACGACCGTAATTAGAGCTAACAGGACTGCCCAAGCTCGAGCCGCCATAAGCTAGTTGCTCCAAATATGAGTTGTAGGCCTACCCGCTAAGGACGGAGGCTAGGACGCCGACTTGAAAGTGAAGTCCGTCGTCGCCGTACCTTTGGCCGGCACTGTTACTTTCTGCTCCTGCTGTCCGAAAGTGGCCGTCCAGACGCCGACGGTGTAGTCTCCCGGCGGCAGTCCCTTGAGCGTAAACGTGCCATCCGTTCCTGTGACCGCGAAGAACGGATTCCTCATAACGCCAATATAAGCGCGCATCCACGGATGCTGGTTACACTTCACCGGGATCATGATTTCCGGCCGCGCAAACTTCTCGTCAATGGGCACAGCGCCGGGAGCCTGGGATTTGTTCCACTCCCGGTTGTTCGCCGGCATGGGGTGGATGTTATGCGTCGTCGGATCGCTTGAAACCACGTGAAAGTCCTGTCCGACCATGATCCCGACCACGTGCGGCTTGTACATACAGCCGTCCTGGTCGAGGGTTACGGGATCGGTTGGGGTGGCGAAGGTGTATTTGTCCGCCCCGTCCTTCACATATACAAACGCGTTGGGCAAGGTGCCGTTAGGGTTGACTTCGCCGTCTTCGGCGTGAACGGCACTGCTATGCTTCTTCACGCAAACGGGATCTTGGTCCATCATGAGCTGCTTCGTCTTGGGCTGAGTCCCATCGAACTTGATGGTGCCCGTAACCTGGCCGACCGTCGATTGATCGATGGGAGTAACTGCCTGCTCGGTTGAAGTGGCCGTCTCTTCCGTGCTGGTCTCGGTCTTCTTTTCCCCGCACGCCACCAGCAAACAGAGGGCAGTGCTGGCGACAAGAAGACAGAACAACCTCTTCGAATTCATAGGTCAACCTTTCCGCGCCTCAAGCGCGATACTTGGATTCTCGATTTTTGATTTTGGACTGGAGGCATGCAACTTCCGGCCCGGCCCCAAGGCAAGCCGTGCGGCGAGTCCCCAATCCAAAATCCAAAATCGAAGTCAAAATCGATCTGACCCTCCAGCGCTAATGCGCTTCCTGAAGCATTCCCACAAGCGCCTTCCCTGAGCCATGACCCGCCTTCCGGTTCGTGCCTCGCAACTCGGACGCCGCAGGTTTTGCCGTGGCCGGGTTCAACTTTCCGCCACTCATCTGGATAAGCCGTTGCTGCTCCTGAGGCGTCAGTTCAAGCACGTAGCGAACCATCAGCTCGGCATGATCTCCACTATAACCTTTGAAGATCGGCGGTGTCGGCCCGGCGAATAGCCAATGACCCTGTTCCTGTTTGAATAGCCCCGAAGGCATCGCAGTGCCGGGATCGATTTTCGCGGGATCGAGAACCCAGTGCCTGACCCAATCCGGCTTCAAGCGTTCTGAAGCCAGCAGGAAGTTGGGGGCGGTAGCGAACTTGTCATGAGCCGGCGATCCGATCGCGTGGCACTTCAGGCAGGGCGCTCCCTCGCTCGTGAACAGAGCTCGCGCCATCGCCGTCTCTTCTGTGGTGAGCGGTTCCGGCTTCTGGGGAATATAGGGCAAAGGCTGTGCTGAAAGCGACTGGAAGAAGCGTACCAGCTTGCGAACTTCCAGTGGAGAGAAGTAGAACGTCGGCATCCGCAGTTTCAGGTAGTTGCGTACGCCGTCACGATCCGTATCCTTCTCGCTCAGAGATGGATTCGCCAGGAAGCGCGCCAGCCATTCGGGATTCACACGCGCACCTTCAGTAACCAGGCGCGGCGGCAACTGGCTCTTACCGTCGGGAGTCCGATACTGTGCGAGCGTCATCAGCACCGAATCCTGGTCCAGGGTAAACTGATGGCATCCCATACAGTTATATTTCTTGACCACCCACCAGCCTTCCTGAATATCCTTCTGCTGCCCCTTCCGGCAGGTGGAAATATCGGGGCGGGTACTGCGAATTGACACTACCCAGCAGGAACGTCGTGATCTGGACGATCTGCTGGCGAGACGTGGGTGGCAGGTCGCGGGTGGTCCATTTCTTGGTCGTATCCCCGTTCTGTGGCTCGAAGAAATCGGGCATCTTCAACTCTTCGCCCTCGGCCTTTACCATGCCGTCGTCGTACATCTCGGGGCGCGCCAGCTTATTCTCGAAAAAGCCCTTGGGATTCCACCAGTCTTCCTTCTTGGCTTGCCGGATATACAGGGCGAAATCCATCTGCTCGAGCGGCTTCGAGCCTTCCGTGGTAAGTTCCGTGCCTATCCTTCCTTCCTCCTCGAAACCAGCGATCTCATGGCAGCCGGCGCACCCGTAACGTCGAACAATCTCTTCGCCTTTAGCCTTGAGCTTGGGGTCGTTAAGGTAGGACACGGGCTGGTAACTTGCCGGATCCCTCTGCTTCAGCGTCATCAGGTAGCTGGCGATATCGCGTGACTCCTCCCAGGACAGCCGCAGGTTCGGCATCACCGTCATCTGCTCCACCACCAGCTCGTGGCCGTCGTTTGGGCATTTCGAGTGATCGACGTCAAACACGTAGGGCAAGCCATGTTTGGAATAGTCGGCGGCCGTCAGGTCGCGCTTTTCAAAGGGGCAATAAGGAGCGGAGCGCTCGCGCGGATTGTGAATCCATCGCACCAGAAAGTCGTAGTTAGCCTTTTCGCCTACCCGCGTGAGATTGGCTCCAAAAGTTCCGCCCACGGCGTCCGCGCCTTCACCTACGGCGTGGCACCCCTGGCAACCGCGCGACTCGAAGCTCTCCTTGCCCTTCTTCGGATCGCCGACGGGCTGGGACTTTGCTTTGGTATCCGGCGCGTCCTGCCAGATGAACGCCGCAACAGCGGGAAGCTCATCCTCATCCAGCCGGAAACGAGGCATGCGAGTGGTCGGGCGAAAAGCATGTGGGTTCTCGATCCACACCGGAAGCCATTCCGGCCGTAGCTTGGCACGGATCTCTTTCAAGTCAGGGCCTACCTTTTTCCGATCCATCTGCAGGAATTTCACCCGCCGGTTAAGCTGGTCAGTCTTAAGATCGATGTTGGTAACCGCTATCTGCAAGTCGTTCGCTTGCGCGTAGAATTTCCGCGCCGTTTCGTTGTCGGGCGCGTTGTCTCCCGCCTGATTGTTCTTCGTGACATCCGCCAGGAACTGGGCGCGCTGCTGCGCCAACTGCTGCATCGACTGCTGAGCCGACGTCAGGTCTTCCGGCTCGGAATCGTAGCCCTGATAACGGTGACATCCTACACATCCCCGCCACTGGAATAGATCCTTACCCGTAGTGAGCACTGGGGCGTGGCTGAGCACCATGTCGCTCGCGTGACACTGCTGACATCCCGCCTCCATGTAGGCCCCCGCAGAGGAGCTTTTGGGATCCGCCTTATGGTAAAGCGGCGCCAGCCAGTGCTCGTATTCGCCGTGGGCCTGTTTCACGCTGTCAAGCTGCATCCCGTTTCCATTGTGGCAAGGAGTGCAGCCATATTTTTCCGGGTCGTGAATCTTGAGCAGCGCAGGGTCAGGATGACTCACGAAGGCACGCTGACCACCCATGTCCTTGGCGGTGATTGGCAGGGGCTCGCGAATTCCCAGGTGGCAAGACTCGCAGCGGTCGACAATGCCCGCATCGGGATTATTGATTTGCTTGATAGCGATATCCATAGACTGGGTCTTATCGATCAGCCCCTGGATCTGCGCGGAAGTCAAGCCGTTCAAGTGCTCCTTGAAATAGGAGTCGAGCTTGGCGCGAAGCTCTGAAACCGGATGCAAAATCTCACCCTTGCGAACGAGTAATTCTCCCTTCTTTCCCTGCAAGGCCTTAAACTCGTCTTCCATGTGCGGGTAGTTGACACTCTCGGCCCCGACCATACCGCTGTCCAAGGAAACAGTTTCATACCTGAAGGGCCCCTTCTCGAACTCAGCCAGGTTGGATTGCCATGATTTCTTCGAGCCTCCCGAGCTGTGCTCGACCTCCCAGATCATGTAGGTCACGCGAGCGTGGGCGTCGGTGTAGTTGGTGGTGATTACCGCGAGGCGAGCGTCCACGAGAGCAGCTTGTTCATCAAGTTGCTGGAGTTGTGGCTGTACGGACTTCTGCAAGCTATCGAGCTGCTGCTGGAGCGCCCGATATTCCGCAAGGTCCTTAATGGCCTTTTCCGCGGCTTGCTGCTTTGGCCGCTGCTTCTTGAGAAAAGCGGTGTACTTCGTGACGAACTCGTTCTCGTAGTTCTTCCAAGGCCGCAAACCGAAGAACTCGTCATAGAGTGCCCAGCCGAGCGCGAGAACCATAAGGAGAGCGCTGGCCAGCAAGAGCACGGAAAGCGATTGCGACGTAATCGGATCGCGGTCTGGGGTCTCAGCGGGCATAATTTCCCTGGGCAGCCTCAGTTCTGATTTCGCCGAAGTATAGGCGCGCAGTTAGAATCTTTGTCGTTTTTTGAACCCCTAAGACCCCACTGGCGCAAAGGGCTGGGTGCATGTCGCCACTTCGGTCGTCGCATTTGAAGAAGGTGCAATCAAACATTGAACCAAGGAGTGATCCAAACATACTTGATGTTGAACACCAAACGAATGAGTATTTTGATAGGCAAGGCAATCATGGTGATCATAAAGAACTGCATGGTGAGGTACTGAATCAAGGTCATCCGCTTGTAAATCTTCTCATTCAGTCCCTTCCGCGTGATAAGCTTATGCACGACAAAGCCCATCGCCAGAAAATACAAACCCACAACTATGGCCCCGAAAATCGACTTGGCCGCCATAGACGTAATGTGAAAGAGATCAGGCAGATCCCGGTTCACAGCATAAGGCTGATAGGTGGGGTCCCAGGTTTTGCCAAGCCCAAAAAGCACCCATCCTGGACCACGGAGAAAGGTTCCGATAAAGACCATCATGACCCAGAGGACGATGAAGCCGAAGCAGAAGGTGAGGATAGCGCCCTTTCGCTGTTTCCACGTGTAGTAACCGGCGCCCAGAGGGTTAGCATCGATGTAAGGAATCACCATCAACCCCACAATGATGAGAGTTGGAAAGACCACGCCGGCAAGCCAGGGATCGAAGTACACCAGCATCTCCTGCAGCCCCAGGAAGTACCAGGGCGCCTTGGCCGGGTTCATGGTAAGGTTGGGATTGGAGAGCTCCTCGAGCGGAGCATTGAGAGTGATCGACCACACAGTCAGGATGACAGTGACGATCAGAGCCGCCAGAAATTCGATTCGCATCAGGTACGGCCAGGTGTGCACTTCCTTCAGCCAGCCTGGTTTCCAGGGCTGAGTCTTGCGGTGGTGGGTCTTGGCCAGTTGAGGATCCGTTTCGAGCTGGCCAATCAGCCGGTCGTTGGCGCGCGCCTGGCGAAAAGCCAGCCACATATAAAAGGGAACAAGGAAGGCGATGGCGGCAATTGGAACATTGTCCGGCGCCGACATAACCTCCCAAAGCTGGTGCCAGTCCATATGCAACCTCAGGAGTCAGAAGCCAGGAGTCCAGTCAGGCTCTTCATTCTGGCTCCTGACTTCTGACTCCCACTTTAGACCTTCCTCTCCGGCTTGATCTCGGACTCCAGTTGTACTGGGGCGGGGCCCGATATCCCGCCGTCCTTTCTCACTCGCCAGAAATGCACCACCAGTAGAACAATCAGAATCGTAGGTATCGCGATACAGTGCCAGATATAGGCTCTTAGCAACGCATTAGCGTCCACGATCGAGCCGCCCAGCAGCGCAAAATGCACGTCGTTGTAAGGTGTGATACCGACCTGGGGTCCGAGCGGTCCCTCCGCGCCGAGAAGAGGTGTCGCCCTGGCCATGTTCGTGCCTACAGTGACTGCCCAGAATCCCAGTTGATCATCCGGCAACAGGTAGCCAGTGAAGGAGAGCAGTAACGTGAACACCAGCAGCACCACTCCAACACACCAGTTGAATTCCCGCGGCTTCTTGTAGGATCCCGAGAGGAACACCCGGAACATGTGCAGCCACACCGTGATAACCATCAGATGTGCGGCCCAGCGATGCATATTGCGCAGCAGTTTGCCAAAGGGAACGTCACTCATCAAGTAAATGATGTCTTTGTAGGCTTGCCCTTTGGTGGGGTGATAGTAAAACATCAAAAGGATGCCAGTAAAGGTGAGCACGATGAATAGGTAGAAGCTGATACCCCCCATGCCCCAGGTGTAGCTGTAGCGCACGGCGTCGCGATTGATTTTGGCGGGATGCAGGTGGAAAAAAACGTTGGTAAGTACGCTCAAGGCGCGGCTGCGTTCCGAGTCATCATGCTTTACCCGGAACATCGACTTGTAAAGAGCGGTTTTCTGGGGTTTCTTGAGCTGTTCGAGATCCTCCTTACCTTTCTCGCGCAGCACCTTCGCTTCTTCGCGAAGGTCCTTAACAACTACCGAGAGACCTTTCTCCTTCTCGGAGCCGTTTCCCCGGGAACCGTTGCTGCCGTTTCCTCGCTCCGCCATTGAACCTCCCCGTGCGGTTGGCGATTGCCGTTGACGCTTGAGTCCTGCCCTGTGCGTCCGAAGAAGATGGGCCTTATCTCCGCCCATCATCGGACTCTACACGGGAATGTAAGATCCGTCGTCGTTAAACTGGTCGCGGCCACCCTTCGATCGGTCCCAGGAATAGAGTTTGCTTGTGTCGGTGATAATCTGCCCCGTCGGGTCTAATTCTACGTGCGCTCGATCCATGGGTCGCGGTGCCGGACCTTCGAAATTGATGCCTTCGGGCGTGTAGCCGCTTCCGTGACACGGGCACTTGAACTTGTTTTCGGCCGGCTTCCAATCTGGTGTGCAGCCGAGATGGGTACAGCGCGCGAAAATCACAAACAGCCGGTCGGGCTCCTTCACCACCCAGATTCTGGCGCTCTGCTTGTACTTCTCGCTGACCCCAACAGAATAGTCCGCAAGAGATCCAATCTCATGAACGGTGCTGGGCTCGAAGAGTGCACGCGGAAAGAAGAACCGCAGGAACATCAGAAAGTTGACGGCCAGATATCCCCACACGGCTGTCCAGATGAGCCGGCGGCGCATTTTATTGGGTCCGGAAGTCTCCGATTCTCCACCTGCGCCGCCCGGGGTTTCCACGACAGCCCTGGCGGTAGGAGACTTCACGGCAGGAACTCCTGCTGCGGTTTTGGCCGCCACCTTGGGAGCCTCGGTCACGGAACCTGCTGCGGGCGACTTTGGCGAGACCGGGCCGCTACCCTCGAGATCTGCCATCGCTTCGACCTCTCGATCCGAAGTATTTAGCCGATCAAAGTGAGTGCTGATTTGCGGACAGACGCGACTATAGTTGAACGGCGGCAAATCTGTCAAGAGGTCTGAATGATTTTCGCAACCGATTCACTACGCTACTAGTCCAGCGCTGGCAGCGAGACTATCCGTGTTGCCTCAGTGCCAAAACCTGCTATGGACCGATACAGTAATCTCAAGTGGCGAACCGCCGGGCCCGGCTGTCCTTTTGGAATGATCTGGAGAACTTTAGGAAGTCGATCCGTGTCGGGTAAGCGGGGGTGCCGGAGGTTGTGCGGATCGGGTAAAACCAACCGGCCGAGGGATCGTATTTTACCGTGTGTAACGCGTAGGCGTCGGAGCCGCCTCCAGCATTTGCCGATCCCAAAACATGACTTCGCGGCTGTAGTGGGCGATCTCGAAATCCTGGGTCAGTTCGAGGCTCAAAGGACTGCTTCGGCCCAACCCTCTAGCTTAGCCTTTACCCCCGCCATGAACTGATCGGCCACAGCGCCATCGATGATCCGGTGATCGAAGGAAAGCGAGAGATATGCCATCGGCCGGATGGCGATGGCGTCATCGCGCACTACGGCACGTTTCTCGACGGCGCCGATCCCCAGGACCGCCACCTGCGGCTGGTTGATAATCGGCGTGCCAAAAAGGCTTCCAAACACGCCGGGATTGGTGACGGTGAAGGTGCCACCCTGCACCTCGTCCACGCTGAGACGCTTCGATCGTGCCCGCTCCGCCAGGTCCTGTATGGCCCGCGCGATACCGAGGAAGTTTTTCTCGTCGGCGTGCTTGACCACCGGCACGATCAGTCCCGTTTCCAGAGCCACCGCGAGACCGATGTTGATGTCCCTCCGGTATACGATATTGGCTCCCTCAACCGAGGAGTTCAGGATAGGAAACTCCTTGATGACCTCTACGGTGGCGCGCACGAAGAAAGGGGTGAAGGTAAGCTTCACACCGTTACGGCGCTCAAACTCTTCGGCGTGACGGAGGCGAGCATTCCAGACCCCGGTCATTTCCACTTCAAATACGGTGGAAACGTGTGCCGAGGTGCGCCGGCTCAACGTCATGTGTTCGGCAATCTGCTTGCGCATCGGAGTCATCGGTACGACCTGCGTCGGTCCGGTGAAAGCCGCCCTCGAGACGGCCGCAGCCGGTAGCTGTGTTACCGCCGGACCGGTAGCAAGTGAAGGAGGAGCTGTGGAAGATACGACCGGTACGGTCGGCGTTGGGGCCGGTGGCATTGCCGGTGCCTGAGATTGCTGTGCGAGGTGAGCCAGAACATCTTTCTTGCTGATCCGGCCGCCGAGGCCGGTACCCTCGATTTGGCTCAGATCCAACTTGTGTTCGACCGCCATGCGACGGACCAGGGGCGAGGAGCGAGTCTTACCTCCGGGTGCCAGGACGGGAGTTGCAGGAGGCACAGCCTGCGGCGTAGAGCTGTCAACTTGCGGCGCTGCTGTCGGTGTTGCCGGCACCACATCCTCCACTTTGGATTCAGTCGCACCCCTGACTTTGGCCTGGCCAGCAGGAACCGCCTCTTGGCCGTCGATGACGGCGACGGTTGTGTTCACCGCTACGGTTTCGTTTTCGTTCACGAGGATCTGGGTGAGAACGCCGGCGGCGGGGGAAGGGATCTCGGCATCCACTTTGTCAGTGGAGATCTCAAACAGCGCCTCGTCGCGCTCGACCCGGTCACCAAGCTTCTTGAACCACTTGGTCACGGTTCCTTCGGCGACGCTCTCGCCCATCTGGGGCATGATCACGTTGGTTGGCATCTACAACCTCGAATCACAAGAATCTCCAATGGCGATTACACCTTGCGGCCGGCCAGTTGCTGTATAGCGATCAGATACTCGTAAGCTCGCTGCGCGGCTTTCCAGCGTTGTTCAGCGTACCTTAGAAACGATACCACGATGAGGGCGAGGCAGAACACAGACTCGAGCCAGGCGGCCTTGCTAATGAAAACGACCGCCATCACCGCAAGTACGAAAATAAGACTACGAAAGAATTTGGAGTCGCCTCGTGGCGTGGGCCTTCAACCAAGACAGCCGGGGATCTGCACGTTTGCCTTGGCCCACTGAAAGGTGTTCATGACCGGCTCGCTGGAGCTGTCGCCGAGGCATTTCTCCTTGATTCCCCCGGGCAGGTAGGTAAGTGCGGTCCTTCTCTTTCGGGACGAATATTCTTCGCAGCCGATCCCTACCAAGAAGTCCTCAGGCTTGTAGCCGATCGATCGTCCCCTGCTCTCCGCTGCCATAAGGGTTGCATGATCGTTTCTTATCCTCAGACAGGGCCAGCTCCGCAAACTCAATATGCGGCCAACTTCCGCGCCGCGTACGCCACTTTCGTCGCGTTCGGCAGGAAGTATTCTTCGAGAGGCGGCGAGAAGGGTACCGGCGTATCGGGAGCCGTCACCCGCACGATAGGACCATCGAGATCCTCAAAGGCCTCCTCCGAAATCAGCGCTGCCAGCTCGCCCGCCATACCGCCTGTGCGGGTGTCCTCGTGCAGCAGAATCACCTTATTGCACTTGCGCACGCTCGCGAGCACGGTCTCCCGATCATAGGGCAGCAGGGTGCGCAGATCCACAACTTCAATGCAGATGCCCTCTTTTTCGAGTTCCGCCGCGGCCTCGAGCGCTGTCCACACCATTGCACCGTAAGTGATGATGCTGATATCCGTGCCTTCGCGCGCGACCCTCGCTTTACCGAGCCGTACCACGTAATCCTCTTCTGGCACTTCTTCCTTGATACGCCGATAGAGAAACTTGTGCTCGTAAAAGATCACCGGATTGTCGTCGCGAATGGCTGCCTTGATCAAACCTTTCGCGTCATAGGCGGTGGCAGGCACCACCACCTTTAACCCCGGTGTGTGCACAAACCACATTTCGTTCGATTGCGAGTGGTAGGGGCCGCCGTGTACGCCCGCGCCCGACGGGCCTCGGATCACCATGGGCACGCGCGGACCCCAGCGGTAGTGAATCTTCGCCGCCATATTGACGATCTGGTCGAAACCGCAGGCGATGAAGTCCATGAACTGCATCTCAACCACCGGCCGCAGTCCCATGAGCGCCGCGCCTGTGGCCGCACCCACAATGGCCGCTTCCGAGATAGGCGTATCGATAACTCGATCGGCTCCGAACTTCTCCAGCATTCTTGCCGTCAGTTTGAAAGCACCGCCGTACTCTGCAATGTCCTCGCCCAGGAGAAACACGGAGTCGTCGCGCTCCATCTCTTCCCAAATTCCTTGGCGGACCGCTTCGAGATACGTCAGAAGGGGCATGTTAATCCTCTAGGTGTCCTCAACTGCTCGGGAGATGAACTCACTTGACTTGCCTTTCAATGTCTCGATTACCCGATCACTCAATAACTCAATGATTCCACCAGCAATCCAGCTCGCAATAGACGCCCTCCACCGCTTCTTCGCCGCGCGGCATCGGCTGCAAATCAGCCCAGGCAACCGCCTCGTCGACTTCCTTGCGGATGCCTTTCTCCATCTCGTCAATGGCCTGACGTGCGATCAATTTGCGGCTAAGCAGAAGCTCTTCCAGGCGCAAAATGGGATCGCGCTTGGCTTCCTGGGCAAATCGCCTTTTGGGGACGTACTCGGCAGCGTCATGGGCGGAGTGGCCGGTCATGCGGAACGTCTTGCACTCGATAAAGCTGGGACCGCCGCCGCTGCGGGCCAGTCGAATCGCCTCCGCCACGGCGGCATAGACGGCCACGACATCGTTTCCATCGATGGTCTTGCCGGGCATGCCGTAAGCGGGTCCGCGCACATCCAGATCTTTGACGGCATACTGCAGCTCAGGGGGCGTCGAGTAGGCATATCCATTGTTGTTGCAGATGAAGAGGACCGCGAGCTTCATGACCGCGGCCATGTTCATCGCCTCGTGCACATCCCCCCGGCTGGTGGTGCCTTCGCCGAAATGTACCAGCACGACGTTCGATTGGCGACGCCGCCTGAAGGCCAGCGCCACGCCACAGGCCAACGGCAGCGTATCGCCGAGTGGTGAGATGATAGGAATCACTCCGAGCTTCAGATCGCCGATGTGGGTGGTGTTCTCGCGCCCGCGGGTAGGACCAGTGGCACGGCCCATCCAGTTGGCGAATATGGCCGGCAGCCTGAAGCCGCGGATTACGAACGACGAGAAATCGCGATGGCTGGGAAACACCACGTCCCCATCCGTCAACTGGATCGCCGATCCGACGCCGATGGCCTCCTGTCCACGGCCGATATAGACTCCGCCCACGATTTTCCCCTGCCGATAGAGCACCTGATCGATGCGTTGCTCTGCCTCGCGCGTTAGTTTGAGGTAATAGAGCATGCGCTCAAGCGTTGCGGCATCGGGTTCCCGGCTGGAAGCCAATACCTTTCCGCCTTTAATGGGAGGCACAGTGTTTCGTGATGTGGTCATGCGATTTCTGAGTATCTTTCTTCTCTCAGTCGGCTAGTTTTGACATACAGACATACGGAAGGTATGCTGCGACATATGCGGACAACAGTCAGGCTCGACGAGAACTTGCTGCGGCAGGTCAAGCGTGCTGCCGAAGAGCGCGGCGAGACCTTGACCTCCATGATCGAACAAGGGTTGCGTCTGCTGCTCGCCGGCTCTCGAACGCATCCCAAGCGCAAGCGGCTGATTCTGCCCGTCTCGCGCGAGGGTGGCGGCACACTTCCTGGCGTTGATCTCAACGACTCCGCAGGGCTTCTTGACCGCATGGAGGGCCACCGATGATCCTGGCTGACGCCAATATCCTGATCTATGCCTTCCGTGCCGAGACGAAAGACCATAACGCGTACCACGAGTGGATGCTGTCGGTGATCAACGGGGAATCGGCGTATGGAGTCTCGCCTCAGGTGTTGAGCTCCTTCGTGCGCATCGTGACACATCCCGCTATCTTCGCCCGCCCGAGTGCGTTGGATACCGCCTTAGGCTTCTGCCGAATCCTACTCGCGCCCGAAACCTGCCAGGTGGTTCAACCCGGGGCGCGCCACTGGTCTATCTTCGCCGACTTGTGCGTCCACGTCCAAGCATCTGGTAACCTTGTGCAGGACGCCTGGTTCGCCGCACTCGCGATTGAGCACGGTTGCGAGTGGATCACAAGCGACCGCGACTATGCTCGGTTCCAGGGCTTAAGCTGGCGTCCACCCTTCTGATTTTGCACGCCATACTGCCCTCCTGATTCAGCAGGGGTGGCCGAAGGCGGGGTGGTCAAATGGCTGTGCCGAGCTAACGTGTTTGCCCCAGAATCGCTTGAGCACTAGGCGAAGTAGACACATGACTGGCACCGGCGAGATCCGTCCGTCGCTCAATTGCCTCAAAGCCAAAGACGCGAGCCATCTGCTCGATCACTTTTGCCTTAGGCTCTTCCACCCCTATCTCGCGGCGCAGCAACTTAGCGAGCGAAGTCACACCTTTATCAGCCAGGCCACAGGGAACGATCCAGTTGAAATAGCTCAGGTCCGTGTTCACATTGAAGGCGAATCCGTGAGACGTCACCCATCGCGAAATATGGATCCCCATGGCCACCAGTTTCTCGTTGCCGATCCACACACCCGCCGCCCCCGGTGTGCGTCCCGCCTGGATGCCATACTCTGCGGCTACATTGATGAACACCTGTTCCATCGAGCGCATGAACCACAGGATATCGCGGCGGTGCTGGGTGAGGTCGAAAATCGGGTAGCCTACCAGTTGCCCGGGGCCGTGATAGGTGATATCGCCGCCGCGGTCCGTGTCATAGACCGCCGCGCCCAACGCCTCTACCTTTTCCGGAGAAATCAACAGGTGCTGGCGCTCGGCGTTGCGCCCCAATGTGTACACGTGCGGATGTTCCAGCAACAGCAGCGTATCGGGGATAGCACCGGCCTTGCGAGCCGCCACGCGGTCCCGCTGTAACAGCAGCCCATCGGCGTAGTCCACCAACCCGAGCTGTTCGACAGTGCAGATCATAGACGCAAAAGGTAGCCCTCCTCAGTATAGTAGAGAGGAAGCACTCGTCCGCTAAGTACGTTACTGTAATTTCGAACGACGACACGGAGTGACAGTCTTGAGGTACACCGCTGCCAGCCGCTCTTACCTGGGCCGCATCGCGTGCGTCCAGTGCTTTTCTGCCCAACTCAAGCAGATCGGGCACGTGCACTTTGCGAAAGCACCTTGATCTTGCAGTTGGTTGGGCCGCACGCTCAGGCTGCGGATGCCGAGACCGACGAACACGACCGCTGAGACGGGGCCCGAAGCAGCATCGCCACACACGGCGACGTGGCGCCGTTGTTTCGTGGCAGCATCAATCACGGATGCGACCAACCGCAACACGGCGGGATGCAGGGCGTCTTGGAAAGCGGCGAGCGCGACATTGCCGCGTTCCGCCCCGAGTGCGTATTGGGTAAGGTCGTTGGTGCCGATGCTCATGAAATCAACGCTGCCGGCCATTTGATCCGCCAGCAGCGCGGCCGAAGGCACCTCTATCATGGCACCCACCTTGACAGGCCAGGCAGGATTCCCTCGATCTCAGTCTGCCCTGTGTTGGCTCTCGTCCCTTGCTGCTTGAGTCGTCGCTCCACCTTTTCGCATCGCCTCGGCCAATCGGCTAAATTCGCCGGCCGGATCGCGAGGACGATCCTCCGGTGTAGCGCTACCCTCGGGCCAGCAGGACTCCATGGGCCGCAATCGGCCCATCGCGACGCCGTCCCCTGCCGGAACCCCTTGGATCGCGCGCATCCCAGGCCCGACCTCTCGCGGCGGCCGGACAGATTTGCGAGCGGTGGGAATTTCGGTTTCGCGGCTTGGGAGGAGCGCCGAGCCCCCCGAATCCGTGGGGCCGTGCTCGCCAAATCGCGCTGCCGCCAGGCGTGCTACCTCCTTCAGAGCGGCCTGCGCGTCCGTGCCGCTGGCCCTAACTCGTATCCTGTTGCCGTGCCGCACTTGCAACAACATGAGAGAGGTAAGGCTGCGTGCGGTCGCGGTGTTTTGCCCGGTTCCATCGGAGCACCTGCTGAGATTGCTGACTTCCACAAGTGAGGAAAACTTGCTGAGAACGCGAACCAACGCGGCGGTGGGACGGGCATGCAATCCGACAATGTAGGCTGGCACATGCGCTTGCTCGGATCGGTAACGACATAGTAGGCTTGATCCGAAGAACGCTGCCGACCGGCGCCGCGGGGGGATTTTGGGTCGCCTGGCAGTTGGTCTGGAGGTTTCTTATTGATAAGTGACAGCGGCCCGACCGCCGAGCGAGCAGGCGAGGCTCGCGAATCTGACCGCGGCTTCCTTTGGGACTTTTGGTATCCGGCTCTGCGCTCGGGGCAGGTGCGGTCGAGAAAACTGGCCGCGGCCATGCTGTTGGGCATGCCCCTAGTGCTGGGACGCGATTCCAGGGGGCGTCCATTTTGTCTACGCGACAGCTGCCCTCATCGGGGGATGCCGCTATCCGCCGGGCTCTTCGACGGCTGCAGTATGGAATGCAGCTATCACGGCTGGCGCTTCGAACCCGGGAGCGGCCAATGCATCGAGATTCCGTCGCGCACCGACCAGGACAAGCTCAAGGTGGAGCGCATCTTCGCTCCAAACTTTGCTTGCACAGAGCGCGATGGTTACTTGTGGGTTTATCTCCCCGAGCGTGAGAAGCGCTCCATCGGGTCTGCCAAAGAGCAATCCGTACCCCCTTGCCCCGAAATGCGCCTTTTCGGAGGGCCCTATCGTATGACCCATCTCTGGGCCGACTTGCCTTGCCACGTGGACCACGGCATCATCGGCCTGATGGATCCCGCTCACGGTCCTTTCGTTCATCAGGCCTGGTGGTGGCGCAGCCGTCGCAGCATCCACGAGAAACAGAAGACTTTCGATCCGATTCCCAACGGGTTTCGTATGAGGGCGCATTCGCCCTCTGCCAACAGCGCCTTTTACAAAATCCTGGGCGTCTATGGGCATCCGATTACCACGCAAATCGATTTCGTGCTGCCCAACATGCGCTTTGAAGAGATCCACTGCGGCCCGTATTGGTTCTCCAGCCGCACCACGGTGACTCCGGTCCATGCGGACCTTTGCCGCATCGACTTCTGCGCCGCCTGGAACGTGTTTCGCAGGGTGCCGTTCCTGATCTCGATCTTCCGTGCTTTCGGCAAACGCTTCATTGGCCAGGATCAGAGAACGATGGAAAAGCAGGCTGTCGGCCTCAAATCGAATCCCAATCTCATGCTCATCGATGACGCCGATCGCCCCGCCAAGTGGTATTTCCAGCTCAAGGCGGCTTGCCGCGAGTCCCAGAGAACTGGCCAACCGTTCGACCACCCCCTTAGCGGACCGGTGATCCTGCGCTGGCGCAGTTGATTCCCTGAAGGGCGTATCACGATTGACCCTGCACGTTGCCCAGGTCTGGTGTAGTCCGCCCCTTTTGGGCTCGCACAGGGCACAATCGGCACAAGCAAAGACGATGGATGGTCGCGGTCATGGTAGATCCAGTTGTTTGAAGGCGGGAGTTGTGTAAACGAACACGTCCTCGCGGTTTTCCGTCGGCCTCTGGTCGACTGGACCGGCGGATTCATGAAGGGGAACGGGTCCGCCACGTGTCGGCCATGGCATCAGCGGGATCGTAAAGGTACTTGTCCGGAGCTTCACCCGCGGGTGCGGTAGTGCTTAGCACGCCGTCGCCACTGAGCGTATTCGCCTTGCCGGCGGAGTGCAGATAGTCGCGCGTTGGCTGGGCACGCTCGATCGGCCAACTATCCTCCTCGCGCCAGATATTCTTCCCCATCACGAAAATCTTCACCGGCCTTTCCCTGCTAATGCCGTTCTCAAGCCCCTTCAGCAGGTGGTCATACGTTCCGCATTCCGCTCAAGCAGTCCGCCTCGATGCGGATCTTCCCCGCTACTTCGGGGTTGGCAGAAGAGAGGGCGCGGAGCACAGCTACCAGCTTTTCGATTTTGCCCTTGTCCAGCAGGCGCTGCTGGACCTTCATCCACTGCTTCTGCTGATTTTCGTCATGAGGGTGTAGTCGTCGCGCTAATTCCCATAAATGCTGACGCGCGTGATCGAGGTCGACAATTTGAGTTGCCTCGGGAAAGTGTTCGGCGGCCAGATTCCAGATCCATTCGGCACCGTCGCCCATCACCACCTTCTTTGGAGCGACTCCAGCCCCGCTTAAAGCTTCCCGGTAAAGGCGACGGCCGAAGACCTCCGCTTGCACGTAGAGCAGAGGAATGGGCTCGCCGGCCATCGCCGACAACTCCAACTGCAGAGCTTGTTGAATCGCCTCTTGCTCCTACAATGGAACCGGGACGCAGGTCACCTAGTGCTTAGTTGCGCAGATTAACGATAGTATTACGGAGCTGCGAGCCTTTGACCTCGCGCTTCCGCCACTTGAACGGTTTGGCATTTTGCGTATAGGCCGCGATGAACGCTTCGATAGCCTGACGGAGTTCGGCCGTGCTCTGCGTGCTCAGGCCACGCAAGGCCTTACGCGATAAAATGCCGAACCAGATTTCCACCTGATTCAACCAACTGGCCGAGGTGGGAGTGAAATGGAAATGAACGTTGGGATGAGCGGCCAACCAGGCGTCACACTTTTTGTGCGTGCCGTAGTTGTCCAGGATCACGTGCAACTCCTGTGCGGGCGCGGTCTCAGCGACCACCTGATCCATAAACTGCAAAAACTGCTCCCGCCGTTTGAGTTCACTGAAGGCCGTCTGCACTTGTCCGGTCGCCACCTGCAAGGCCGCAAAAAGATTCAGCGTGCCATGGCGCTTGTAAGTGCTCTTGTAAGCGCGCACGATCTTTCCGCTGTCGGTCTCAACATAGCCGGTCTTACGTTCCAAAGCCTGAATGCTGGGTTTTTCATCGACACAAATCACCAGCGCCTTCTCCGGCGGGTCGAGATACAAACCCACGATATCGGCCGCCTTGGCCGCGAACGCCTTGTCCGTGCTGACGCACCAGGAGCGTTGCCGCTGCAAGCAGATCCCCTGCTGGCGCAGAACCCGCCACACCGCATGCACCGAACCCTGCAGCGCCGCCGCCACCGCCGGACCGTCCCAAGTCGCCTGTCCCGAGGGCGGAGGTTGTTCCAACAAGGCCAAAACGCGCTTGCGAAAGTCCTCGCCATAAACCCGTCGAGCCCCAGGTCGCTTCGCATCCTGCAACCCGGCCAAGCCGCCTTGCACAAAACGTTGCCGCCACTTGATCACGGTATTAGGGCGAGTATGGCAAGCACGAGCAACCTCTTTCACCCGCTGGCCTGCCAAACAGCCCAGGATGATCCGGGCTCGTTCCACCATCTGCCGAGACTCGGTGCGACTCCCGGCCAACAGTTCCAGCTCTTGTCGATCTTGCGGACCACAACTAATTGCGGGCGCATTCCTAGCCATGCCCAACACGATACAATATATCGTGTATTATTGCAACTAAGCACTAGATAAGAGATCTGGGGCGCAAAACCTCGGAGCGGTCCTTCTCGAGAGCTGGCAGAGATAGGGGCTATCGCCTCTTTGGTATCGGCTATGGCAAAGTGCTCGAACCGGTTTCTTCTTTTCCGGAACGAGCCGAGCGCAGCCTTTTGGGGAGATGTAAAAGTGATGCCGCAGTAGTCATCCAGGCTTTCGATACATTCATCCACGCCTTGAAGTCACCCCTAGCGGACTTCTTCTGATTGGCTTCTTTGGGTTTGACAAAAAGCAATCGTCAGTATTTACGTTCGACCCGCGCTTTGAGGACAAGCTCAACCCCAGAAGCCAGATGGAGCACTCCCTACTTCAGGTCGCGCTTGTCTTGGGCGTGGGCTATGTGATCGAGACCGGAGGCGATGAGAGACCACATACATGCACCTGGGTGGATTTGCGAAGTCGAGGTGAAACGAACGACACTCTCACTCTGCCTTCGGCGGAGTAAATTTTTGATGTCAACTCGATCTGTCGAACTGGATGGGAGCGGCCTCACGTCGGACATTGCCACCTAGTGCTTAGTTGCAATAATACACGATATATTGTATCGTGTTGGGCATGGCTAGGAATGCGCCCGCAATTAGTTGTGGTCCGCAAGATCGACAAGAGCTGGAACTGTTGGCCGGGAGTCGCACCGAGTCTCGGCAGATGGTGGAACGAGCCCGGATCATCCTGGGCTGTTTGGCAGGCCAGCGGGTGAAAGAGGTTGCTCGTGCTTGCCATACTCGCCCTAATACCGTGATCAAGTGGCGGCAACGTTTTGTGCAAGGCGGCTTGGCCGGGTTGCAGGATGCGAAGCGACCTGGGGCTCGACGGGTTTATGGCGAGGACTTTCGCAAGCGCGTTTTGGCCTTGTTGGAACAACCTCCGCCCTCGGGACAGGCGACTTGGGACGGTCCGGCGGTGGCGGCGGCGCTGCAGGGTTCGGTGCATGCGGTGTGGCGGGTTCTGCGCCAGCAGGGGATCTGCTTGCAGCGGCAACGCTCCTGGTGCGTCAGCACGGACAAGGCGTTCGCGGCCAAGGCGGCCGATATCGTGGGTTTGTATCTCGACCCGCCGGAGAAGGCGCTGGTGATTTGTGTCGATGAAAAACCCAGCATTCAGGCTTTGGAACGTAAGACCGGCTATGTTGAGACCGACAGCGGAAAGATCGTGCGCGCTTACAAGAGCACTTACAAGCGCCATGGCACGCTGAATCTTTTTGCGGCCTTGCAGGTGGCGACCGGACAAGTGCAGACGGCCTTCAGTGAACTCAAACGGCGGGAGCAGTTTTTGCAGTTTATGGATCAGGTGGTCGCTGAGACCGCGCCCGCACAGGAGTTGCACGTGATCCTGGACAACTACGGCACGCACAAAAAGTGTGACGCCTGGTTGGCCGCTCATCCCAACGTTCATTTCCATTTCACTCCCACCTCGGCCAGTTGGTTGAATCAGGTGGAAATCTGGTTCGGCATTTTATCGCGTAAGGCCTTGCGTGGCCTGAGCACGCAGAGCACGGCCGAACTCCGTCAGGCTATCGAAGCGTTCATCGCGGCCTATACGCAAAATGCCAAACCGTTCAAGTGGCGGAAGCGCGAGGTCAAAGGCTCGCAGCTCCGTAATACTATCGTTAATCTGCGCAACTAAGCACTAGCTGCTATTATAGCAAATAGGAGGCTTCGAAGCTGTTGTCGATAAGTCTCCGGGCGCTGGACTACATGACCGCCCAAGGTGAGATCAAAACTCGACGAACGGGTAAGCGGGTGCTTCTGACCTTGCAAGCCCTCCAGCAATTTGCTCGAACATACCACCCTGGGAGGCTACAAGCACAATGAGCGATCAAAACAGACAACATGCTCCTCGTAGCGGCCCTGGCCTACGCCCCAAGAAGGAATGAGGGTGCTTCCTCTGCATTCATTCAAGGATGGACGGTGTACGTGTGACAGACCAAGCTGTGGCAGTGCGGCGAAGCAACCCCGAATCTCGGAGTGGCAGAAGGATGCCACTTGTGACCATGGCCAGATACGGCGGTGCTGGAAACAATGGCCTGACGCTAACGTCGGGATTGCGACCGGTGGTCAATCAGCACTGCTTGTGCTCGATGTTGATGGTCCCGTGGGGGCAGAGAGCCTGCGCGGCCTGGCTGGGGATACGCCCCTGGAGACTCGTACTGTTGTGAGAACTGGCAAAGGCGCACATCACCACTTTATCCATCCGGGTGGAGTCGTTAAGAACAGCGCTGGGACGATTGCTGACGGTGTTGACATTCGTGGGGACAATGGGTACGCGATTGCGCCTCCCTCAATCCACGTTACCGGTGCGGTGTAGCAGTGGCAGGACGAAGATCAACAGATAGAGGTGCTGCCCGGACTGGCTTCTTCAGGCGATCACTGGCCCACCAAACTTCGGTTTCCTGCGCCGCACTTCGCTTCGGCATCAAGGTAAGAGTGCATCAAGGTGGCGGGGACATCTTGCCTTGAGGATCTATTCCTTGGACGGAATCGTTCTGTGCCATGACCAAACCGCTGACACGGTGTCCCTGGGCCAAGTCTGACCTGATGGTCCGCTACCATGACGAGGAATGGGGCGTGCCGCTGCACGATGACTGGCGGCTGTTCGAGTTCCTGGTCCTCGAAGGAGCACAAGCCGGTTTGAGCTGGGAGACGATCCTGCGCAAGCGCGAAAACTACCGCGCCGCCTTTGACCATTTCGACCCAGCGTTGGTGGCGAAGTATGGCGCGCGGAGGGTGAAACAACTTCTGGCCGACGCGGGGATCGTGCGCAATCGTCTCAAGATCGCGGCGGCGATTGACAACGCCCGCGCCTTTCTGCCGGTCCGGGAGGAGTTCGGCAGCTTTGACGCTTATCTCTGGCAGTTCGTCGAGGGGAAGCCGATTGCGAATGCCTGGCGTTCCACCAAGGACGTCCCGGCCCGTACTGCGCTTTCGGACGCACTGAGCAAGGACTTGCGGCGCCGTGGGTTCCGCTTTGTGGGTTCGACTATCTGCTACGCATTTATGCAGGCTGTCGGCATGGTGAACGATCACCTCGTTTTCTGCTTCCGCTATTGACTGTGGCGTACGCGAGAGCGGGTACTACTTATCCAGTCAGTGGTCTGACTGTTGCTTCTTCTCGTCGAGACTTGAGTCGACTGGCGCATCTCGTGAGGCCTCTCGAACGGAACACGGACGCGGCCTCCGTCTGGGATGAGGAAAGCCCACGGTCAGGAGAGCGCTGACCGTGGCTACTGCCGCGCTCCTACTTCACTCGGATGAGCACTACGCCCCGCTTGGGAACGTCGGCCGTGAAGTGGTCTTTCGAAACCCCCAGGTCCTGGTGAGTCCAAAGGTTGCGGACTTCCGCAGATTCTCCAACACCGATATCTCTGAAGTAAGCCGTCACCTGCAAGGGTCCGTCGCTGCGATTAAAAAGTCCTACCGCCCGGCTGCCATTGGAAAGCGGCTTAGCCCAGACTTCGAGCGGTCCTTCTTCGGCCACGCGCCAGCCCTGGATACCCAACGGGTCCTGATCCACGGCGATGACTTCGTGATTGGTCAGGAGGGCAAGGCCCGCGGGCGGAATCTTCCGCAAGTCGGCGGACGCGATCAGCGGTGCGGCCAGCAGGCACCACAGGCTGACCTGGGTACGGTTTTCGTCATCGGTCATTTTTCCTAACCCAACCAATAGCATGTCAGGATCGTTCCAATGGCCCGGGCCGGCAAATCTTTCCAAGCCGTTCTGCTGGAATCCCACCAGACTGATGCGGTCATAGTTGAAGTCGAGATCACCGGTGGTACGCCACATGTTACCTCCCACCGATGCCGCCCAGGTCCATACATGCTCGAACCCGTACTGGCAGAGGCTATACAAAATGGGTCTTCCCGTACCGAGAACGGCGTCGTGCATCTTCTGGTAAGCGCCGACTATCTGTTCGGGCTTGTAGACCTGATCGCCGCTGCACCAGTCATACTTCAGAAAATCCACGCCCCAAGCAGCGTAGGTCCGGGCGTCTTCGACCTCATGACCGTAGCTGCCTTGATAATCGGCGCAGGTCTTAGGGCCCGGTGAGGAGTAGATTCCGAACTTTAAGCCCTTACTGTGGATGTAGTCCCCCAAAGCCTTCATGTCGGGGAATCGACTGTTAGGGTGGACCACACCCTGCGCGTCACGCTCACCTTGCCAGCAATCGTCAAGGTTGACATATTCGTACCCGGCAGCTTTCATGCCGTTCCTCACCATCTCGTCGGCCTGGGCGCGGACATCGGCATCGCTGACCTTGCAGAAAAAGCCATACCAGGTGTTCCAGCCCATGGGCGGTTTGAGCGAGATGGCCCTTTCGCCGGTGGCGAGGCCGTTCAGGTTAAAGAACAAAAAGAGCAGAGGTATCCAGCGTGTGCACACTGTTAGTTTCATGAGGGGCTCCATCGAATCCGGGTTTATACCGCATCCCTCACGAATCGAGAAATCGGGCGGGTGCGGATTTGCCAGCGGATTCGGATCATACACCGGGTGACGCTCCCGAGCCAAAATGGTTTATTCTAACGGTTCGAGTACCGAGCTTTAGCGATACGATTAGCTCCAGATAGCCGACCGGCGCGACAGGGCTGGGATCCGAGACTCGCCGCGAAAACGCGGCACGGAGGTGGGACTGTGGACGAATCTCGAGAGTACACGGGTGTTACGGCCGCGTCGCTCGACTGCATGAAGGCCGATATGCGTATGAAGGGGATTAGACCGCCGGAAGGAAACATTGGCACCATCGAACACATGGGAGTTTCGCTCTCATTCACCTATCTTGAACCCGAAACGCTGCAGTTCCGCATTCTTAATAAGCCGCCTTTCATTCCTGAACAGCTCATTTGGGGCTTCCTCGAGCCTGTGGTGAAGAAGTGCCAACAGTGTCAGGAGGAATAAGGGCCATTCGGCTGCTGGGGTCTCCAACTGCACCTATGGAAGTCTCACGCTCATTGAAAAACCGCCCGGGCCCGCATTCACGAAAGTGGTCTTGAGCAGACGATCGGTCTCGACGGCGTGGATGAAATCCTCGAGCGATGACCGAAGGTCAGTGACATTGTGGGCCACGATCTCGCCTCCCGGCGGTACTTTCGGCTCGACTGCTCGCAGGTAGCTCAGGTATCCGCTCTTCTCAGCGTCAATGAAGACGAAGTCGAACGATCCGTTGAGCTTGGGGATCTCCTGGTGGGCGTCGCCGCGGACTAGCGTTACCAACGAATCGACGCCGGCCGCCTTGAAGTTCTCCTGGGCAAGACGGGCGCGCTCTTCGTCGATCTCCAATGTGACAAGGTAGCCGCCGCTCTTCCGCAGGCCAAGCGCGATCCAGATTCCCGAATATCCATTCGAGGTGCCGATCTCGAGCGCGTGCTTCGCCCCCACCTTCTCTACCTGTTCACGCAGGAACGCCCCCTCGCCCGGAGCCACGTTCCACATACCCGGTTCATGCTCCCGGATCCAGGCAAGCCGTGCCTGAGCTTTCGATTCGGCATCATTCTGTGGCGCCAGGCCGCCTAGAGCGACGGTTGAGCACGCAACGAAGATCACGCAAGCCAGAACAAGCTGCAGTCGGCTTACGGTGGTCAAATGGATATTTTTCATTTTTGCTTCCTGCTCAGGTTATCGAGAATTACGAATCACAGTACGTACTATCCTTTGGTGAGTTTCAGCAGAGCCGCTTCGTCTACCGTCTTGATTCCAAGTTCCCTGGCCTTGTCGAGCTTCGATCCGGCGTCGGCG
Organism: uncultured Acidobacteriota bacterium; assembly: GCA_963803295.1. Classification (GTDB taxonomy): domain Bacteria; phylum Acidobacteriota; class Terriglobia; order UBA7540; family UBA7540; genus CAWDMC01. Next base: position 262,319 of record CAWDMC010000004.1, read on the forward strand.
CCCACCAGAACGTAGTCGGTCTTCTTACTTACGGACCCAGTTACGCGGCCCCCGGCGTCTTCGATCATCTGCTTAGCCTGCTCACGCGAATAGGTTGGCAGGGTGCCGGTAATGACGAAGATCTTGCCCGCGAGTGGGCCGGCGCCCTTCGGCCTCTTGCGCTCGGACGGCGGAATCTCAAACTGGAGACCCGCGCGGCGCAGCTTCTCGATCACCGCCCGGTTACGCCTCTCGGCAAAGTACTCAACGATGCCTTGCGCAGTCTTGGGCCCGATTTCGTGGGCCTCTACCAGCTCAGGCTCACTTGCACCGGCGAGATTATCGAGCGAGCCGAAGTAATCCGCCAGAATCCCGGCCGTACGCTCTCCCACGAAAGGAATCCCGATAGCGTAAATCACGTTGGCGAGCGGAGCCGCTCGGCTGTTCTCGATCTGGCGGATGAGATTCGAGGCGGATTTCTTGCCCATCCGCTCGAGATCGGCCACTTGCTCTTGGGTCAGCGAGTAGAGATCCGCCAGATCCTTGACCAGGCTTTTGTCTACCAATTGGTCGACCAGCGCATCACCGAGGCCATCGATGTTCATGGCGCGCCGGCCGGCGAAGTGCCGCAGCGATTCCTTCAGTTGCGCCGGGCAGTTGGCATTCATGCAGCGGTAGGCGACCTCACCCTCAGCCCGGAAGACCTCGCCGCCGCACACCGGGCAGTGCTTCGGCATGTGAAACTCGCGCCCTTCGGCGGCCTGTTTTGTTACCTTCACCACCTGCGGAATTACCTCGCCGGCCCGCTGGATCAGCACGGTATCGCCTATGCGCACACCCAGGCGCTCGATCTCGTCCATGTTGTGTAGGGTGGCATGGGTGACGGTGACGCCTCCGACATTCACCGGCTCGAGATCCGCCACCGGCGTCAGCGTGCCGGTGCGTCCCACCTGGGCCCTGATGTCCTCGACAACCGTGGTAGCCTGCCTCGCCGGATACTTATAGGCGACCGCCCAGCGCGGTGACTTGGCGGTGTATCCGAGCTCCTCCCACAGGCTCGTGTCGTTCACCTTTACCACGATGCCGTCAATCTCATAGGGCAGGCTGTCTCGTTTGCCCTCCCACTCGTTGATGTAAGCGAGCAGTTCGTCGAAGGAATGGCACAGTTGCCGGTTCGGGTTCACCTTAAAGCCGAGGTCGACGAGCGAGTCGAGCACCTCCCACTGATAACGCCAAGGCACGCGGCCATTCACCAGCGCGTAGTAAATGAACGTATCAAGCTGGCGGCTGGCGACGATGCGGGAATCGAGCTGACGCATGGTGCCGGCGGCGAAGTTCCGGGGATTGGCAAATTTGGGTTCGCCGGCGGCTTCGCGCTGCGCATTGAGCTTCTGGAATGCCTTGATGGGCATGATCACTTCGCCGCGTACCTCGAATCGCGCGGGGTTTCCCCACACGGCCAGCTTCTTACGGTCGATGTGCAAGGGGAGGGAACGGATGGTCCTCACATTGGCGGTAACGTCTTCACCCACCTGACCGTTGCCGCGGGTGACGCCGCGCGCCAGCACGCCGTCTTCGTAAATAAGCGACATGGAAAGTCCGTCAAGCTTCAGTTCGGCGACGTAATCCACCTGGGTACGGCCGGATAGATCTCGCACCCGGCGATCAAAGTCGCGTAAATCGTCGATCGAGTAGGTGTTGTCGAGACTGATCATCGGCACGGAATGTCGTACCTTGGGGAATTCCGCGGCGGGCTGCCCCCCACCCGTTGCGTGGGCGAGTCCGGCGTCACGAGTTCAGGATGGCCCGCCTCAAGTTCCTGAAGCCGTGCCATTAACTGATCGAACTCGAAATCGGATATTTCGGGATTGTCGAGGACATAGTAGCGGTACTCATGACGGCGGATTTCATCGCGCAGCTTCCCGACCTCGTGTTTTACGTTCTGTGACATAGCACTTCCCCCCAGCGGCCGGCAAAAACGGAGGGCCGTAAAAAAACCCTCCCCCTACTCAATTCGGCATGGTTGTAGGGGAGCACCCTTACGGTGCTCCCTGCCGCGGATTCCAGCCTGTGGAGGCGCGTATGAAAGTGTGCCCCGGGCGCATGATGCCGTCAGTTGGTTCGCTGACGGCGGAGCGGCAGCACCACCAGGCAATACGTAAGGATCGCGAAGGTCCCCAGCGAAAGCCAGCCACCTAGGGCGGGGAAGAACGGCAGTTCGCTGCGACCCGAAAAGACTTGGGTAATCGAGCCGCCCGTGGGGAAAAGGGCGGCCAGCAGAATCCCGGCGATCGCCTCGCCAGCAATCAAACCGGAGGCGAGCAAGGTCCCCCGCTCCTCCACGACCATCTTCTCACGCGACTCGACATGACGGCGGGTGGCGATGCTATCCGCCACCCATCTGAGGACGCCCCCAACGAAGATTGCAGACGTGGTCTCGAGAGGCAAGTACATGCCCACGGCAATCAGCATGGGTGAAGGCGCTTCGATCATGATGAGTGCGACGCCAAGCAGGCATCCCATGATCACTAGGCCCCAGGGCATCTGGCCGCCCACGATCCCCTGAGCCAGTTCGGCCATAAGACCCGCCTGTGGGGCTGGGAGCTCGCGCCCGCCAATGCCACCCGAGGCGGCGTAAGCCTGATGTAGCTTGATAATCGGCCACAGCAGAAAGAACGAGACGGCTGTGACGCTGAGGATCTCCACCACCTCCATTTTCCACGGAGTACCACCCAGCAGATAGCCAGCCTTAAGGTCCTGAATGAGGCTTCCAGAAAGACAGCAAGAGCAGCAGACCACACCTGCCACGCCCAGCACCGCCGCCACTCCACCCAGTCCTTTGGCGCCGATCGCCACCATAACCACAGCAGCGATGACCAAAGCGCAAAGCGTCAATCCTGAAACCGGCTGGTTTGACGATCCTACCAAACCGACGAGATATCCACCAACCGCCGCAAGGAAAAAGCCGGCGACGGTCATCACCAGGGCTGCCATCACCGCCGCCGACCATGATCCAGCGAAATAGTGGTAGATGAAGGTGATGGGAATGATGAGCGCCATGATGGCGACGACGATCCATTTGATCGAGATGTCGATATCCAGTCGAGTCTTGGCGATGATCTCGGCTCCGCGTGTGTCTGCAGTCTCGAACGCTCCCTTGATGGAGCGCAGGATCGACTCACGCATGCTGTAGAGCGTATAGACTGTGCCCACCAGCATGGCGCCCACGGCAATGGGACGAACCACGCTGTACCATACGGCATTCGACAGCGCGTACCAGGAGTCCGCATCGACACCCAGGCGGCCGGGAAGCGCAGGATCGATGAAGAGAACGAGCGGGATCAGCAACAGCCAGGCCAGCACGCCGCCGGAGAAATTAATGGCTGACAGGCGCGGTCCGATAATGTAACCGATGCCCAGCAGAGCGGGCGAGGCAGAAGGCGTGGTGTAGGCGATGCCTCCACCGTAGGTGACGTCGGCGAGCGGCTTATTCTCGAAAACGTAGCCAATGACCGAACGGGGGAAGCGGATGAAGAAAGACACCGAATCCTTGAATAGCTGAACGCCTCTTTCGTCCTTCAGGATCTGTAGCAACGCGCCCAGCCCGAGAGCGCCGAAGATGTACTTAGGCGCGTCGGCCGCTCCTTTCTGGCCTGCTTTTACGATCTCGGCGCTGGCGGTGCTTTCGGGAAAAGGGAGGTCAGCCGAATCGACACAGAGCGGCCTGCGCAGGATGATGATGAAAAAGATGCCGAGCAGACCGCCGGCCAGTAGGATGAACGTTGCCGCCCAGTAGTGGCTCGCGAGGTCGGTCCAGAGCCGTCGCCCGCCCACGTTCACCATCATGAAGGCAGGGATAGTGAAAATAGCTCCCGCTACGAGCGCTTCGCCCACCGACGCAGCCGTCCGGGTGATGTTTTGCTCCAGGACGCCACCGCGGAAAAAGGGCAAGCGGAACAGTGCGATGGCGATCACGGCGGCCGGGATCGTGGCGGCCACCGTCTGTCCGGCCTTCATGCCCAGATAAGCATTGGCGGCTCCGAAGATCGCCGCCAGGATAATCCCAGCTACGGCAGCTTTGAGGGTGAGCTCGGGTTCGGTGGAGTTGTGCGGAACGAAAGGTTTGAATTCAGCCAAGGGGCGCCTCCCGGCAGAAAGCGCGAATATAGCACGGGGCGGCAATCACAGGTAGCGCGCACTTCCGCCTGCAGCAAACTCTGAGGTTACATCAATGTGTCAAGGCAGGTTCTGGGTCAGGGCCTTCTTGAAGTCGACGTGGAACGAGGGATGATCTTCGGTTCCGTCAACCGCGATGGGTAGAAACGTTCCTTTGCGGCCGCGATGAAAGAGTGGATCGATGGGTTTCAGAAGTATTGACTTGATGCCTGTGGTCATTTGCGAAACGCTGGCGTCAAGAGCAAGACTGCCCTTGAAGTCGAGCGCTCCGCCGCGCAGGGCATACGTTCCATTCAGATGGACGGCGGCGCCCGGCACGTCGAAGTTCAGGTTGGAGAGGGTCATCACCCCGTTGCGCAGCCTGAATTGCCCCTTCAGGCCGGAGAGGACATTGAGAGCGCGTGGTTCCTGGGGTTTCCCGCGGCCCCTTCGGCTCAGTTCAGCCAGCTTCAATTGGACCTCCCGATTGCTGAAGGTGGCGGAGGAGACGTTAAAATGGCCATCGAGCTTCAGCCGATCGGCGATGGGACCCTCGCCCGGCGGGATCTCAAGCTTGGTTGTGTAGGTAACCCAGCCTTCGAGAATCGGCTTCGTGCCCTTCACAGCCAGCCGCAGCAACTCCTCAATGCGATCGCGATCCGAGACTACGTTGAGCGATACCGTGCGGTGTTTTTCTCCTTCTTTGCGCACCACTCCACCGGAGGCTGTGAAAGACGAATGCAGAAGCCGGGCGCGGACCGGTTCGAGTAGGGTGTTGCCATTGGTCCCATCCACGATCGAGTGAAATTCGGTCTCGAGCGGGACCGGATTGCCGCTGATGTCGAGACTGAAGTCGGGAGTGCTGGTCGTCCCGTCCACCACGATCCGCTCCATGACGCCATCGTATTTGCCTTGGGAAGAGAGAATGCCGCCGAGACCTTTGATCGTATTCATATCCGCGTGGCTAAAGGTGTAGGTGCCTGCGACTGGAGTCGTTCGCGGCTCCTCGCGCTGCCAAGGACCAAAGCTGCCAGCGGTCACGATTTGACCCACAGGTTTAGGATTCGTAAGCTTGGCCTCGAAAGACATCGGGTCGCCAAGACCGGCATTATGCAGCGTCAGCTTCTCGATGTCGAAAGTCTTAGGTGGCTTGCTGGCATCCGATGGCAGAAGCAACAATTTTGTCTTGCTTGCGACAATCTGGTCGATGACCATCTTCGCGAAAGGCCGGGCCTTTCCCTGACGTGGCGTCAACGGTTGCCGCTCGGATTTAGGCGGCAGGGTGATCTCGAGTCCCTGGAGATGCACGGCTCCAACGTGCTTGTTCTGCCGGAACAGGTCCGTCAAGAGAGCACTGGCCGAGAATTTGTGGATCCGAATCAGGGGTGGCAAATCGACGCGTCCGTGATGCCGGAGGACGAGATCTTCACCGCTGATGCGAATATAGGGGAAAATCCAGATGTGGAAATTCTTGAATTCAACTTCGGCGTCAAAACGATCGTTCAAGGTGGCGATGGCGTGCGCCTTGACGTAAGGTCCGATGCTCAAGGTGAAGATAACGGACGCAGTGGCCAAGACCACGAACACAGCAGCAGCAATGATCAGCCATTTCCGCATGCGCAAGCACGGCCCCGGCACTCATCCATTTGGATGCGCTTCTCGTACTGATGGGCTCGCCGCCTGTTAGAAGGGGTAGTGCAAGGCCAAGTCTGTGGCCCTGCGGCTCTTGAAGGGATGGACGGAGAAAGCCGTAGGGCTTCAGAGGGAGCCTTGCGCTACAGCTGAACCTCAACCTGCGCGCTATCAATTCTCTGGCGTGTCGTGCGGCGGATATTGGCTGCCACCACAAATGTGGGAAAACCTGTCCAGAGGACAAGCGAGACCGTCATCCAAATTTTATTGGCTCCATGGTATCCAAAGAGCAAGCGCACGCCGCAAAAAATCAGTAGTAAGAACAGGCCTGCCAACATCATCCCAACGCCACCGCTGGCGGCCGGGATCAGCTCGAGGCCTTAGCAGATAACCACACAGCCTGTCGATCCATAGTCCAACCCAATAAGGAAGACCAGTACTCTACGCATGGTTTCCGCATCTGCCGCTCCCAGCGTCCGAAAAGAAGCAGGGCCACAAAGATCGTCAGTTGAACTGGCGGCAGCAGTCGCCGGAATCCGATGCGACGTAACATTTCGCCCTCGGTCCCGCTGGAGTGTAACGGCAGAATCGACAAACCTGGCGACGCGAAGGACCAGGGACTAAGGACCAAGAGCTACGGATTTATTGCCCCAACAGCTCAAAATATCGTCCCACCGCCTCGATACCCTTATAAAAATTAGGCAAGTGGAACTTCTCATTGGGCGCATGCAGATTATCGTCGGGCAGGCCGTATCCCATCATCACCACCGGTGTGTCCAGATTATCGTGCAGCAGGCCCGCTACAGGGATGGATCCGCCGGAGCGCATATAGACCGTCTTCTTGCCGAACACGTCTTGCATCGCCTGGGCGGCGTCGGCAATGAAGCGATTCTCCGTAGAGACCACCGAAGCCGGCGCGGAGCTGATCACCCGCACCCTGGTCTTAATGCCCGGCGGGGTCACTTGCTTGATGTAGGCAGAAAATTGTTTGATCACTTCCTTAGGACGCATTTCCGGCACCAGTCGCATGCTGATCTTCGCCGTGGCCACAGCCGGAATTACCGTCTTCGCGCCCTCCCCGGTGAATCCTCCGCGAAGGCCGTGGACTTCGAGTGTGGGACGCGACCACAGACGTTCCAGCACCGAGTAGCTCTTCTCCCCGACCAAGGCCGAAGAACCCACTTCCTTTTTGAGAAACTTGCCTTCGTTGAAGGGCAGAGTTTTCCAGGCCGCCAGCTCGGCTTTGCTCGGTTTCGAGACGCGATCATAGAAGCCCGGAATCTTAATCTTGCCTTCTTTCCCTTTAAGGGACGTGATGATCTCCGCCATGGCCTGGAAAGGATTGGGCGAAGCACCGCCATACATCCCGGAATGCAGGTCGTGCGAAGCGCCGCGAGCTTCCACCTCGGTATAAACGAGGCCGCGCAGACCGGTGGTCAGTGTCGGCAAGCCCGGCGCGAACATCTCAGTGTCGCAGATGACAGCGGCGTCCGCCTTTAGCCGCGGAGGCTTTGATTTGACATACTCCTCGATGAACTCGCCGCCCACCTCTTCCTCCCCCTCAATGAGGAACTTAATGTTTATGGGCAGCTTACCTTCGGTCTTCAAATAGCCCTCGACTGCTTTCACGAGGATATAAGTTTGGCCCTTGTCGTCAGATCCTCCGCGGGCAAACAGGTCGTTGCCGCGAACCTCAGGCTCGAAAGGCGGCGACTTCCACTCGTCCAGCGGATCGGGGGGCTGCACGTCGTAGTGCCCGTAAAGCAGCAGGGTCGGCTTGCCGGGAGCGCCCAGCCATTCCGCGTAAAGCAGCGGATTTTGGCCTTCCTTTCCCTCGATGATCTCGATCTCCATGCCGGCTGTGCGTAGCTCGTTGGCCAGAAATTCGCAGGCGCGACGGATATCGCTCTTGTGCTCGGGCAGCGTGCTGATGCTGGGGATGCGCAGCAGGTCTTTCAGTCCGGCCAGGAACTGGTCTTGCTGCGAGCGGTAGTAGTCAAACGCGGCTATGCCCATCATTGTTCTCCCCTCAACTGGAAGATGGAATTCGAGCTTCAATAACGCAGTTCAGGGACTCGACTGCTGCCCACGGATTCGATCCCTTCTGACTCTACACCCCCCGCCGGGAGTGCGTCAATTTGCCAGGGTGCCTGTGGGTGCCTGTGCCCGTGGCTTCCACCTCTTGAATGACCTCTCCGCCGGCGACCCGAAGATTCGCCCGGAATTGCCTAGAGAAAGTCAGGGAGTAACATGATATTTTGGCATCTATCAGGTTTCATAGTGCCGTTGCATTCAGCAGTTGGTTCAGAACGAACTGCAGGAGCCTGTCTGACCTAAAGTACTCGTCCACTTCTTCATGTCCCCGCCCACGGACGATGAGCAGGCTGGCAGCACCGCCCAGTGCCGTGTAAGCAGTAACAAATGGCCAGCTGTTCTCCTGCATCGGAACCAATCGATCCGAATCCCCGTGCATGATAAGAATCGGGATCTTCGCCTTCGCAAGTGGACCGGCATGCGACAGGGGGCTCAGTTGAGTCAATTGCTTCTGGAACTCCGCCAGGGATTCATACCCGTAGGCTGTCGCTGCTTGCCGAAATAGCTGGGAACCTCCAGGAGGCCAACTGGCGAGACTCAATACCGGGTAGATTCCGGCGATGCACTGAACCTCTCCTGGATTTTCCGCCGCCCAGTTGAAGCTCATCAGTCCTCCTCGACTCTGGGCTAGAAAGCACGGCTTCTTGGAGAGATGAAATTGTGAGGTCACGGCTTCGTAGAACTCAGAGTATATCGAGCGCCCCGCGGGTGCTCCATACGACTCCCCCACATCCACCCCCGCAATCCAGATTCCCCTTGCCAGAAGCTTCGTGAAGAGCCAGTGAGTACGGGCATTTGGCAATTCGTTATCGGGCGGGAGCCCGCGAAAGAGGGTTGGCGCGTACCAGACCCAAGGCCGGCCAGCGCTCGCAGAGCCTTCCTTGGGTTTGAAAAGGAAACCCGTGGTCTCGCGGACTTTGACATCTATTCTCGAAGCTCCAGCAGGAGTAAAGGGCTGGCCCTCACCCGCGCGGAGTGCTGGCGCCGAAGTAATAAGCACTCCGATCAGGAGGAGGAGGGAAGCGCTTACGCCTGCCATCTTTCTTACTCCCAAGGCAGCTTCCCCCGCTTGAAAGTCATAGTATCTGGCGTTCATCGGTGATTTCCACTTTGGCATTCTGAACCACAGCAAGATACACCCTGACCCGGCTCACTCGCAACCGAACTCGCAGCCGGTGAGGCAGGGTTGTGGAAGGACTTGGTCTTAACCTCACCCGCTGGACGGCCTTCGAAACCCACCTTACCCGCAGCGCATCAGAGTTGTCGAGGTGTTGCAGCGATGAGGTTAATGACCATCAGGATTTTGGGGTTGCCAGTGCTGCGGTTTCTGGCCGCACAATGCCCTCTTGGCCAGACTGCCGGGCGATACAGGATTTAGACCCAAGGCGCCCGCAGGATCGCGGTCATTTGCTGGTTTCTGATGGCGGTGGCGATGGGGCAGCGTGGCAGTGTGAAACAGGTTGCAGTAACGGGGGCCTTCGACAACTTCGGATCGAGAGACGTCCGCTTCCTGGAGGAGGCGTCGAAGCTCGGTGACCTGCGCGTGCTGCTATGGTCAGACGTTGCGATCGGCCGACTTGAAGGCCTCCGGCCGAAGCTCCCGGAGCGGGAGCGTTTGTACCTGCTCGAAGCCATACGATATGTCCGGGATGTCCAGTTCGTCGACGACGTGTTTGGTCCGGAGAACCTGCCAAGCGTCCACGCCAAACCACTTGAGATTTTCGTATCGAGCGAAGCGAGTGACACACCGGCACGGCGCGATTGGGCAGAGGCTCTAGGTCTCGATTACGTCGTGCTAAAGGAGCAGGACACGCGCGGCTTCAAGCTTCCTCTCTTCGAGCCACTGCCCAGGCTGGAGGGCCACAAGAAGGTCGTTGTCACGGGTTGCTTCGATTGGTTCCATTCCGGGCACGTGAGGTTTTTCGAGGAAGCTGCGGGTTTGGGCGAACTCTATGTGGTGGTGGGACACGATGCCAACATCCGGCTCTTGAAGGGCGAGGCTCACCCTCTTTTTTCGCAGGATGAGCGCCGGTACCTGGTGAATGCGGTGCGCCATGTCAGCCGGGCGCTGATTTCATCCGGACACGGTTGGATGGATGCAGAACCGGAGATCGCCTTGATACAGCCGGACGTTTATTTCGTCAACGAAGATGGCGATAAACCCGAGAAACGGGCCTTTTGCCACTCACATGGAATTGAATTCGTCGTCTCCAAGCGGATTCCCAGGTTTGGGCTCCCAAGAAGGCAGAGTACGGAATTGCGAGGCTTTTGAAAGGATCCGATCATCGGATTCTCTTTCGATCCCAGCCGATAAGGAGCAACATGCACACGACGATGTGGCAGGACATGTTCGCGCTCGGATTGCCGGTGCTTGAGAAGATGCTCCGGCCTGTGATTGTCTATCTTTTCCTGGTCGTTGGATTGCGTCTGGCCGGAAAGCGTGAGCTCGCCCAATTGAATCCCTTTGATCTGGTGGTTCTCCTGACGCTTTCGAACACGGTGCAGAACGCCATCATCGGCGAAGACAACTCGGTGAGCGGCGGATTGATCGGAGCCACTACGCTGCTTGCCGTCAACTATGTTGTGGTGCGCTTTCTTTACTCCCACGCGAAGCTCGATCAGGCAGTAGAAGGCCAGGCTGACGTCCTGATCGACAAAGGGAAAATCCTGACGGATCGTCTGAAGGAGGAATTGATCACGATGCCCGAACTGGTCGCAGCGGCCCACCGGCAGGGGTTCGGTTCGCTCGAAGAGGTGGAAAAGGCCAGCATCGAGCCAGGCGGCACGATTTCCTTTGAGCGCAAGGAACCACCACCGGAGCTGGCCCGGCACGCGGAGTTGATAGGGCGGTTGGATCGGCTCACGCAGGAGATTGCCAGACTGCACTCGCCACAGTCGCCGGGCTAAAGCGAAAGCCCGCAGTGTTACTGAGCCTTTCTGACCGAGATGAGCTGCCGCCCTGGCCTAAGGGCAGCGTACCTAAAGCGAGCGCGATTCCTGAAGTCTGCCCTGGGCTTTGTGTTAGAATTATTTGCGCTTTGACTGGTTTTCCGCACTAGTCCTGCCGCATCTCATGAGTCGAATGCACACTCTTTTGTATTTCTTGATTTACTTTAGTCTCGGCCTTTGGCTCTTCGTCTTGCCTTGGATGCCAGTATGGGAGAAGAATTTCTTTGTTGTCCACTATGCCCTGTTCTCCTCCATAGTACGCAACGATTTCGTGCGTGGCGCTGTCTCCGGACTCGGTCTCGTAGATATCGTTCTTGCCTTTTACGGGCTGTGGCGGCCCCGGCGGACCCGCGACGGCGCCTAGTGCGGAATCCGGACGCACAGGTCGCGGGGCCGCAGACCCGAGGTCGATCTCAGGATTGCCAGTCGCTGCTATTTCCCGGCTGAGGTGGGCTGGCAATGTCCGTTTTCCGCCGATTCATGATTAATTACATCACTGAGCGCCGCACCTTTGGCGGCGATCTGGCGGCACAGAGAGCGCGCTTGTACCAGCTGATCGGTCAGGCCGTGGCCAGCGGTGTCGACTTCGTGCAGATCCGAGAGAAGGACCTCGCAACGCGCGATCTCCTTTCGCTGGTCGAAAGAGCGGTCGAGATCGCTCGTGGTACGGCGACAAGAATCCTGGTAAACGACCGGCTCGACATCGCTTTGTCCGCGGGTGCTGACGGAGTCCACTTAGGCGGACAGTCGATCCCGTCGTCGCGCGTCCGGGCAGTTGTAACTCGTGAGTTCCATGTAGGGATATCCTGTCATTCCTTGGACGAAGCCCTTGAGGCAGAGGCGACCGGCGTCGACTACATACTGCTTGGTCACATCTTCGATACGCCTTCAAAGCGCGAGTATGGTTCGCCGCTCGGTCTCGAGAAGCTTCGCGAGGTCGCGTCGTCGGTGCGGACTCCCGTTCTGGCGCTGGGTGGGATTCGTGTGGAACGCGTGGCATCTTGCCGGGAAGCCGGCGCCGCCGGGATCGCCGGGATTTCGCTGTTTCAGAACGCGGAGTCCATCGAAGCTGTGGTGAGGCAGATCCGCCATCTGAAGCTTTGAGTTAGCGATCGCGGCCAATGAGGCGATCCTCCTGATATTTCATTCGCTCTCGTCTCCCAACCACCTTCCATAGGGCTTCAGAGGACCCACGTTGTCGCATACGGCCTTGATCGCGGCGGTGATCGGCACCGCGAGCACCAGTCCTACTGCGCCCCATAGCCACGCCCAGAACAGCATGGCGATGGTGACCGAGAGTGGATTGAGTTTGACACTGCGGCCGACGAACTTCGGCGTCAGAACATTCACGGCCAGAAAGTGGACTACGGTGAGGCTCGCAAAAATGGTTACAAACGGTTGCACGGTATGGTATTGGACTAGCCCGACCAGCAGCGGCGGCACCAGGCTCAAGGCGATGCCAACGTAGGGGATCATACTAAGTAGCGCAGCCAGTGGTCCCACCAGAAACGCGTAGGGCAGGTGAATCAGCGCAAACACCGGCGTGATCGTCGCGGCGGAAATCAATACCACCAGGATGTTGCCGAGCACATACCGCCGCACCATCTCGCTGATGCGGCCAATGATGTCCTCGGCCTCCTGGCGGCGGCGGACGGGAAAGAGGTTTAAGCTCGCCTCCCAGACGTGATCGCGGGCAGTGAGCATGAAAAATACCAGGAAGGGAATGAAAGTTACGGTTACCGTAAAGCTATAGACTGGTCCGAATCCCGCCAAATACTGCAACCAGGAACCTCCCTGTTGCTGGATACGCACGGTCGGCACGGTGGATTCGGGCGGGGTTGGGTTAAGCAGGGAAGCGGTGGGCCAAAAGCCACGCAGCCACTTCTCTAAGTGAGTTACTAGGGATTGGATGGCTGTGGCGAAGGCCGGCAATTGGCTGATGAAGGCCTGACCACGGTCGTAGATCATGTAGATGACGAAATAGACTGCGAACAGACCCCACAAGACCATCATCAAAGCCCCGATCCAGCGAGGTACATACAGGCGCTCCATGACCTTAACGCCCGGATCGAGCACAAAAGCGATAAAAATGGCGAATACCAGGGTGATGATGAGAGAACTGGCATAGTAGAGCGCAGCAATGATGATTGCCGTGGCGATGATACGAAGGCTGACTGTTCCCGCCTTCGCCAGAGGCCGGACTTCGGGGCTGGCGGATTGTTCGATCTCGAATCGGGTTTCGCTCATAGGGCAGGCTACTCAGGAATCCTCGAACATTGTAACAGCGACCATCGAGGAAAACACGACTTGTGAGGCATTCCCGATGGAGGTGGCAGTTGCAGCGCGGCCGTTCCTAATTGCCACCCCGGACTGTGCGTCCAGCAAACTCAACGCTGACAACTCACTCATTTCTCAGTACTATAGAGTCACCCGGATAGGTGCAGGAATGATTACCATATCGAAAGAGGATTACCTCAAGGCAATCTTCGAAGCCGGAACTGAGCAGCCGTACGTCATTTCCGCAAGCCTGGCCGAGTGGCTGCGGGTATCGCCACCGGCGGTCACGATGGCGCTCCGCCGGCTAAGGCGGGACGGCTTGGTGCTGGTTGCGAAGGATGGACATATCCGACTGACGCGCGCCGGCCGGACCATCGCGCTGCGCACGGTTGCCCGTCACCAACTCATCGAGCGCATGCTCTCGGAAATCTTCGGCATGGAGTGGTTCAAAGTGCATGAGGAGGCGGAACGTCTGGAGCATGCCGTCTCCTCTGAGTTTGAGGCGAAATTGCGTGAGAAGCTGGGCGTGGAACAACCCTGCCCCCACGGAAACTTGCCCGTTCCGGAGAGTCCGGCGGACCGCCGGCGCCGGGGGCTGCGCTCACTTGATCTGGCCGAACCCGGCAGGCGCTATCGGGTAGCGAGCGTCTATGAGCGTGATCGCAAGCTGCTCGATTTTCTCGAAGATCGCCACATCCGGCCTGGCGCGGAACTCGCGGTGCTCGCCCGCCACTACGACGAGACGGTATCGCTCGAGACCGCTCGCGGCGTCTTCTCAGTGGGGAGACCTGTGAGCAGCAAGGTGTGGGTCGCCGAGGTCGATGGGTCTTCCCGCATTGAATGATGCAGAGGCAATGCAGCCATTTCTTCGGGGTATCATCCGATGGTTTGATACGGAAAAAGCCGTTCATTCTGACCCGGCGTGTGCGTTGCGCCGAGCGCCCCTGGCTGTGTTAGGCTAGCTTATGTCTTACTACCGCCAGTCCTTCTCCTTTGGGCCGCCGCTCACGCGGATGGTGAAGGGCCTGATCATTGCCACCAGCGCCGTCTTTCTGATCACCTACGTCCCGGCTAAGATTTTCTTCGGTTCGGAACTCCCTCTTGGCACCGTCTGGTTTGGCCTTACGCCCTATCTTGTCACCCATCTCGGCTTTATCTGGCAGCCGTTCACCTACCTGTTTTGGCACGGCGGATTCTTTCACATCATCTTCAACATGTTCGCCCTCTGGATGTTCGGGTCCGACGTGGAAAACGCCTGGGGCGGGCGGCGTTTCTTGTTCTATTACTTCCTGACAGGAGTCGGTGCGGGCCTGGTAGATGTGCTATTCGAGCCAAGTAGCAGGGTGCCGGTCATCGGATGCTCGGGTGCCGTGTTTGGACTGCTACTGGCCTACGGCGTGCTTTTTCCTAACCGCTCGATTTACGTTTACATGCTAATCCCCATCAAGGCCAAATGGTTCGTGGCGATTATGGGCTTGATCGAGGTTGTGAACGAGTTCGGCCAGCCCGGGTCGGGCATCAGCCACATCGCCCATCTTGGCGGACTGCTGGTCGGGCTGATCTACCTGAAGGGTGGCGGATTAAAAGGCGGACTCGGACTGCGACATCGTTACGACGATTGGAAGCGAGCCCGGCTACGGCGTAAGTTTGAGGTCTACATGCGCAGGCAGGAGCGCTCGGACCGGAAAGACGACCGAGGCCGGTGGATCAACTGAATCGATTTTAGTCTCTACCTGACGCAGCAGCTTTCAACTATTCCGGACGAGTGCAGTTCGGACCATCAACGGTAACACCCCTGGATTGCGAGGTACACGAGATACGCCGGCATTTGGCGCTGCGGTATCTGGCAGTGCTATAATTCCCGAGCGACTCCTAACTAAAAGTCGCAAGCTCCGCAAAACCGAATCGAAGTTTGCCTGCGCCCCTTCCGCCTACGAGAGGGTGTTTATGGGAACTCGTATCCGCTTTCCGTCCGGGAACGCTCACCCGCTGAGATCCGCGAGGAAAGCGGCGCCGTTGGTCTTTAGTGCGGTTCTGACTATTGCCCTGGCCCCGCCTTTACTTCTCGCCCAAGATTCCGTCTCAGGCGCGCAATCGAAAAGCCCTGCGACATTGAGCAACGCCACCAAATCGGCGGCCCGACCCGGCGAAACCTGTATTGTTTGCGGCGATTCAGTGGGCGCCGATGACGACGCTTACCTGATGGATGGCCAGCGCGTGGCGGTCCACAAGCAATGCTGCGAAGCCAAGCTTGCCGAGAATTCAGCCAAATACCTGGGCCACTTGCGCCCTCATGGCAGTCAGTTCATGGATACCATGACGCCAAGCGACGGGACGAGACCCCGGTGGGTTTGGCTCGCCATCGGCCTTTATGTCCTATCCGGATTCGTTTTCGCCGCGCTCTCGGCCTATCGAGCGCTTAATCGAGCGATCGATCCCCTGCCTTGGTTCTTCGCCGGCCTTTTTTTGAATGTCTTCGGGTACCTGTTTCTGCTGACGCGGCCGAGTAGTATCGGTGCGACGTCCCTAGGTGCGTTGCCGCGCGGGATGGTCAAGATTCCGGCCACTCACTCGCCGCGTGCATGTCCAAAATGCCGGACGCCCAACCACCCAGCCGCCCGAGCTTGCGTGAAATGCGGCTCGAATCTCGATCCGTTGGTGGAATCGGAAGTCACACGGGTGGGATTGGCCCGTTAACGGTCCCGGCTGAAAGGCGCTTTGCCGGAAAGGTATGATGCTGGCAATAGTAAAAGAACGGATCGATGGAGTGCTTTCGAGCGGCGACATGATGCAGCGTCGTCCCGTCGTTCGGGCGCACCGCGAGAGCAATATCTCCGGTCTTTACATCATTGGCGACCTGGCGGGTGCGCCTGTGATCAAACTGGCCATGGCACAGGGCGTGGAGGTGGTCGATTACATCGCCTCTCGTCCCGATTCGAAGGCTAAAGATACGGGTGCGTTCGACATTCTGGTGGTCGGCGGCGGCGCAGCGGGTCTGAACGCGGCGCTGGAGGCTCAGGATAAGGGCCTGCGCGTCATGATCGTCGAGAAGGAGAAGATTGCCAATACGATCGAGAACTTTCCCGAGGGCAAGTGGGTCTACGCAGAGCCCGACCAGACGCCGCCGAAGGGCAAACTCTGGCTTGATGGAGCACGCAAAGAAGAGCTGATTGAGCGTTGGCAGCAGATCATTCGCGACAACAAGTTGGATGTTCATCTGGAAGAGCCGCTGGTCTCGCTCGAAAAGGGCAAAGACGGCATCTTTCTGGCCAAGACGGGCAAAGGCGAGTATCGCGCCCGGCGCGTCATTCTGGCCACCGGACAGCGCGGCAACCCGCGCAAGCTGAAGGTACCGGGCGAGGAACAGGAACGCGTCTACCATCGGCTATATGCCCCGCGGCACTACCACGACGAAGACATCCTGGTGGTGGGAGGTGGTAACAGTGCCATTGAGGCGGCGCTGGTTCTGTCGGAGCAGAATCGCGTAAGGCTCTGCCATCGTGACCACGACTTCCCCCTGTTGTTCAAGGATAACGCCCAGAAACTGCAGAATGCGATCGCCGGGAAGAAGATTGAGCCGATTCTCAACGCCAACGTCAAGCAGTTCCATGAGAAGACGGTCGAGATTGCCGTCGAGCGCGAGGGCAAGAAAGAAAACCTGACTGTTCCATTCAATCACGCGTTCGTGCTGGTGGGTGCGGAACTCCCCTCCAAATTCCTGAAGTCCCTTGGCATCAAACTCGAGAACGAGTGGAATGGCAGCCTGCTGCGCGCCGCCTTGTTGGTACTCGTTACCCTGTGGGGCTTGTGGATTCTGGGAGGACACGCCACTGTCGGCGCGCACAGCCTCAGTGCAATTCCGCGGTCGCTGGGAGCGCTCATTGCGGCCGGAGGATTGGCCTCCTTAATCACTTTCGGACGCAATGACGATCGCTACGCCTGGCTCGGCCTTTCATTTTTGATCTGCTATACCATCTACGGCGTCAAGTTCGGTCCGGGAAATGAGTTCTGGCCCTATCGCGATTGGGGCTTCAAAACATTCTCCGTCTTCAATCGCCCCTGGTCTTTCTGGTACACGGTGCTCTACACGCTGATCATGAGCGTGTTCGGAATCCAGGCGCTGAAGCGCTGGGGGCTTGACCGTAAGGACAAGTTCCAAATCTGGCGCTATGTGAGCCTGATCTCCTTCCAGTGGATCTTCTTTTTTCTCATCCCGGAATTTCTCTTCCAGTGGGCCGTGAGGTACCAGTGGGTAGGCTATCGTCTGGCGCACGATCCAGTGTTCGCACAGCAGTCCTGGCGCGCCTACGGGATCGTTTATGCCTGGCCCCTCTTCTTCTACACTTTCTTCTACAACCCTTCCTACGTGTGGGTAATTTGGGGTGTACTACTCAGCTTTGTGGTCATTCCTGTTTTTGTGTTGTTCCATGGCAAGCGTTATTGCTCGTGGATCTGCGGCTGTGGAGGACTCGCGGAGACTCTGGGTGATCGCTGGCGGCATCTCGCCCCCAAGGGACGAACGAGTATTAAGTGGGAACGCATGAACATGATAGTCCTCGTGGCTGCGGTGGTGGTCACGGCGATGATGCTGCTGCGCGACAGCGTGGCTCTTTTCCGTCACCCTGCCGAAATGGGTCTTAGTATCTATCATCTTTTCGCTGACGTGTGGCTGGTGGGGATCCTGCCCGTGACCCTATATCCTTTCCTCGGCGGGAAAGTATGGTGCCGGTATTGGTGTCCGCTTGCCAAGTTAATGCACCTGATGAGCGCCGGTTATTCCAAGCTTGGCATCAGCCGCTTCAAGATCGTCGCCAATGACAAGTGCATCGCCTGCACCGAGTGCTCCCGCAACTGCCAGGTTGGAATTGACGTGATGAGTTACGCGCTGAAGCAGGAAGTGCTCGACAACGCGACCAGTTCCTGCATCGGCTGTGGGATCTGCGTTAGTGTGTGTCCTATGGATACCTTGAGTTTCGGCAACGGCAGCCTGGTTCAGATCCAATCCTCCAATCCCTCCAAAAGTCTCGCTCACGTCTGATAGACTGTTCCTCACACCCTAAGGAGGTTATGTCCATGAGCCATCTCTGGCGTGTTGCCCTGCTTCCGCTTGGCCTTGCTGTTATGCTGGTTGCTACCACGGTGGGATTTCCGCAAGCCGGCAGCCATGAGAGCACTGTCCAGTACTTCCCCAAGGAACATATGAGATCAGCTTTCTCGAAGAGCGGAGCTGAGCACCTGAAGGATGGAGGGAATTACACGGTGCTGGCTGCGCATCGCGACAAGCCCGGTGAAGTTGAAGTGCACGCGCTCGATCTGGACGTCGTTTATGTCGTGGATGGCGAAGCCACGTACGTCACCGGCGGCAGGATGATCGGAGGAAGAACGACGGAGCCAAATGAAGAGCGAGGCACCTCGATCGAAGGCGGGGAGACTTACCACCTCAGCAAAGGCGACGTGATCATCGTGCCCAAGGGTACTCCTCACTGGTTCAAAGAGGTTCCACAGCAAGTGTCTTATTTTGTGGTGAAGGTGCGTTAAGGAGACCACTGTGAGCCATGGCTATCGAGCCGCCGGAAGCGCCGAGGATCGTCGGCTCGAGGAATCGCGCGAGCGCCAGGTCCATTGGAAACGCTGGGGGCCCTACCTCTCCGAGCGGCAGTGGGGCACGGTCCGCGAGGATTACAGCCCCGACGGCAGGGCCTGGGAATATTTCCCGCACGATCAGGCGCGGTCTCGCGCTTACCGGTGGGGCGAAGATGGGATCGCCGGGATCTCGGACCGCCACCAGCGCATCTGTTTCGCCTTGGCACTCTGGAACGGTCGCGATCCTATCTTGAAAGAACGGCTCTTCGGGCTCACAGGCAACGAGGGTAACCATGGCGAGGACGTGAAGGAGTATTACTACTACCTTGATTCGACGCCGACGCACTCCTACATGAAGTACCTCTATAAGTACCCGCAGGCCGAATATCCCTACGCACGCCTGGTAGCGGAAGCGCAAGGCCGGACGCGTCATGACCCTGAGTTTGAGCTCATCGACACAGGCATTTTCAACGAGGACCGCTACTTTGACGTATTCGTCAAATACGCCAAGGCTACGCCCGAAGACATCCTCATTCGCATCACCGTCTACAATCGCGGACCGGAGCCGTTTGTCTTGCACCTTTTGCCCACGATATGGTTCCGCAATACCTGGTCTTGGGGACACAGCGATGAGATCGCGGATCAGTGCGCGAACTGCCGTCCCAGCCTCTGGCGTGGCGGTCCGGAGGAGACCCCCGACGAGACGGCGGTCATCCGGCTTGAACATTTCTACTATGGCGACCGATGGCTCATTATGGAGGGTGAACCTGAGCTGCTGTTTACTGGGAATGAGACGAATTATGAGCGCGTCTTTGGTTCGCGGAGCCCTTCGCCTTACGTCAAGGACAGCATTAACGAATACGTGATCCACGGCGCGCGAGAGGCGGTGAATCCCTCTCGCCGGGGTACAAAGGCGGCAGGCTGGTACCGCAATGAACTGGGATCGCAAGAGAGCCTGACGTTGCGCCTTCGCTTCACAAACTACCCTCCCCATCAACTCACACGATCGCAACTGCTGGGACGCGACTTCGACGGGATGTTCGGCGAGCGTATCCGGGAGGCGGACGAGTTCTACGGGCGCCGGCTCGGACGATGTAGGTCTGAAGACGCCCGCCAGGTGCAACGGCAGGCCTTCGCCGGCATGCTGTGGTCGAAACAGTTCTATCACTATGACGTTCGCAACTGGCTGGAAGGGGATCCTCTTCAGCCGCTTCCACCTCCGGAGCGGTGGAAAGGTCGCAATCACGAATGGCTGCACCTCTTCAACGCCGACGTGATTTCCATGCCCGACAAATGGGAGTATCCGTGGTATGCCACCTGGGATCTGGCTTTCCACTGTGTGACCTTGGCCCTTATCGATCCGGACTTTGCCAAGGAACAGATCATCCTATTCCTGCGGGAATGGTATATGCATCCAAACGGCCAGGTGCCGGCTTACGAATGGGCTTTGGACGACGTAAATCCGCCGCTCCAGGCTTGGGCCGCCTGGCGGGTCTACAAAATCGAGGGGCGGGTACGCGGCAAGCCAGACACGGCATTTCTTGAGCGCGTATTCCACAAACTGCTGCTCAACTTTACCTGGTGGGTGAACCGCAAGGATCCGCAGGGCCTGAACGTCTTCCAGGGCGGGTTCCTGGGACTCGACAATATCGGCGTGTTCGACCGCTCCAAGCCGCTGCCTACGGGCGGCTACATCGAGCAATCCGACGGAACCAGTTGGATGGCCATGTACAGCCTCACCATGATGGCCATCGCTCTCGAGCTCGCCGGCAAGGACCCGGTATATGAAGACGTGGCCAGCAAATTCTTCGAGCATTTCGTCCACATCGCGCACGCCATGAATGACCTTGGCTCAGAGGGCATCGACTTATGGGATGAGGAAGACGGCTTTTATTATGACGTCCTGCACCTGCCGGGTAACCAGCACTACAAAATGAAGGTACGCTCGATGGTGGGATTGGTTCCGCTTTTCGCCGTGGAGACTCTGGAGCCCGAAATCGTGGAAAAACTCCCTGGATTCATGCGCCGCATGCAGTGGTTTATCGAGCACGTCCCCCACGTGGCCGAGCACATCGACGTGAGTCAGAAATCGGAGCACGGCGTGCGCCGCCTGCTCTCGGTGGTCAATCGCGAACGGCTCGTCCGCGTGCTGCGTTACCTGCTCGACGAGAGTGAATTCCTCTCTCCCCACGGGGTCCGCTCTTTGTCCAAATATCACGACGAGCATCCGTATGTCTTGCGCTTCGATGGCGAGGAACACGGCGTCGACTATGAGGCGGCTGAATCTAACACTGGCATGTTTGGCGGCAATTCCAACTGGCGGGGCCCGGTGTGGTTTCCTCTGAACTATCTGCTGATCGAGGCGCTGCAAAGGTTTGATTATTATTACGGGCGCGGCTTGGCGGTAGAATGCCCCTACGGCTCCGGCAAGATGAAAACTCTGTGGGAAGTGTCGGTGGACCTCTCGCGCCGACTGACCCGGATCTTTCTCCGTGACGATCGCGGCCGCCGTGCTGTGTACGGGGGGATGGAGAAGTTTCAGCAGGATCCCTATTGGCGCGACCTTATCCTATTCTACGAATATTTCCACGGCGACAATGCCGCCGGCATAGGGGCCAGCCATCAGACTGGCTGGACAGGATTGGTGGCGAAACTTCTGGAGCAGAGCGGAGAGTAATCTCGACGGGCCTCATCAAATTCACGGGAGGGTTTAATGAAGGCGATTGCAATCATTCCCGGCCGGGCACACAGCGCGCACCTGAGAGACGTCCCGAAACCAGCACTGGAGAACGTCCCAAATGGCCGGGGTGTGCTGGTAAAGGTGTTGCGCGTAGGAGTTGACGGCACCGATAAGGACATTCAAGGCGCCGGATACGGTAAAGCGCCGGAAGGTTGTGATTACCTGATCGAAGGGCACGAGAGTCTCGGGCGTGTGGAGGCAGTCGGATCGAATGTTCGCGGGATCGAAACTGGCGACTACGTAACGGCGACGGTGCGACGGCCAGGATCGAGCATCTACGACAAGATCGGAACGTACGACATGACGACGGACGAAGTGTACTACGAGCGCGGCATCAATCTGAGGCACGGCTTCCTGACCGAATATTACGTGGATGATCCGAAGTATATCGTCCGCGTTCCCGCAGAATTGAAAGACATAGCGGTGTTGATGGAGCCGTCGAGCATAGCGCAGAAAGCTATCACCCAGGCGTACCGCATCCAGCAGCGGCTGCACGTGTGGCGTCCGAGCCGGGCTTGCGTGCTGGGCACAGGATCGCTGGGTTTGCTCAGCTCGCTCTTCCTGCGCCTGCGCGGCCTGGAGGTGACGGCCCTCGGTCTGGACGAGCGGCCCTATCTTAACGCCGACCTGCTTGACGAGATTGGCGCGCACTACCAAAGCACTCGCGAGATCTCATTGAGCCAAGCCTCCAAACAGTACGGTCCTTTCGATCTTATTCTTGAAGAAACAGGCTACTCGCCCCTCGTATTCGAAGCCATGAATGTTCTGGCGCGAAATGGCGTGCTGGTGTTGCTGAGCGTTACCGGCGGCGATCGCAAGGTGGAGATCCCAGCCGACAAGATTAACTTGGGATTCGTTTTGGGAAACAAGGTCGTGGTGGGCAGCGTCAACGCCAATCGTGAATATTTTGAGACCGGCGTGCGCGACCTGTCATATGCCGAATTGCAGTATCCTGGCTGGCTCAAGAAGCTGCTGACAAATCCCGTCAGCGGACTTGACAATTACGAGAGGTTGTTCGGCGAGCTCTTCGACGATAAGCGCGCCATCAAAGTGTTTTGTGAAGTGGCGCCTTTGGAATAGTGACTGGCGATAGATCTGTTCTATTGAGTATTACAAATCATAGTGACGGCCTTACTGTAGCGCCGGTGTCCCCACCGGCGTTTTCGGCGCTGAGAACAGCACCGTTATAAGGTTGAGCATCACTGTGATTTGAATGCTCAGTGATAGGACGCCACCGAGGGCCCCCACCATTCGCGATTATCTGCGGGCCTGCGATTACCTGCCTGGCCGGCGCATTTGTACTGTGAACGGCGTGGTCAAAGTGAATGACACCTGGCTTTCGGGCGCCAGTACGATTTCCTTCTTGCCGGTCAACGCGGCTCCGGCCGCTCCCGCCCCGCCGCCTGCCAGAGCTCCAATTGCCGCTCCCTTGCCTTTGCCCGCGAGGGCTCCGATCACCGCGCCGACGGCGGCGCCACCGCCCAGTGCCACTTCATTCCGTTTCTTGTGGGATTCCCCCTTCTTGCTCCAGGTACTGGTGGAGATCTCTACCGGCCCGCCACTCGCGGGGGTAATGGAAACAAGGGTTAGGCCAAGTTCGGCGGGGCGGTTCAGACGCCCGGAGCTGACCACGTGCGTTACTCGGCCAGATACGTTACTACCCACCGGCGCGATTTCGACCCCGTTCACGACCAGCGCAGAGGCTAAGGTGCCGTTGAAGCTAGAGCCTTCAGACGCCGTCTTCGTACTGATGGAGTCAGCCAGCCGTACCGCCAAAGCCGTGCCTTGGGGGACGGTCATGGTTGCGACTGCCGGTTCGGCCGGCTTCCGCTCCCGCTCCGATTGGCCCGGTTCCTCGGATCCTGGCTCGCGGGACCTTGTTGTTTCGCTTCGTTTGTGCTTCTTCGCTGTCGCCGATTCACCCTGACCAGATTCGTTCTGATTTTCGTCGGATTGCGAAGTTTGGCTTCCACTACCGTGACACGCTACGAGGATGGACAGGAGTCCCAGAATCACTGTCAGTGACAGGATAAATTGAATTCTTCGCTTCATTCGGACCTCCCCTTGCGGCGGGCTAGACTCCCCCCGGCTTTTTGCCAGGAGACTTTTCTGCAGACGGCGGATGGGCCTACGTCTGCGTCAAGAAGGCGCAGCTCATTGGTTCTTCGGTTCTTTCCTCGCATCGAGATTCCACCATAATCTTATGCACCACTTGACGGGTAGCCGCAAGGGTTTTGTGACGCCCCGTCCGCTCATTCCGGCTCATCCGCCGCCGCGCGCGCGCGCCTTGTCAGCTCCTCCTCCGAACGGTAGACTAGGATTTACGGTACTTTTCGTCTGACATCCGAGCGCGAGGAGTTTCATGTCCAAAAGGCTTGCCAAGCTCGCAGCCATTCTGTTCTCAGCTTCGATTCAGATTGTCGGATGCTTCTTTCTCCAACTGCGCGTGCAGGCCGCACCTGGGAACGCCGAGCTCGAACCTTTGATCAGCGGTCTTTTCATGACTCAGACGTTCAAGCAGGCCGCCATATCGCCAGATGGCACTCATGTCGCCTGGGTCGAACAACTGCGCCTGAGTGATGGAACCCCTTCAAACAACAGCGCCATTTACGTGGAGGATTTGCGTACTATCTCAGCGCAGCCGTGCCGCGTCTCGGCCGCGAGCGATGGAAATGATGCCGACGAGTCTAATGTGGCGTGGTCTCCAGACAGTCATGCCCTGGCGTTCCTCTCTGACGCATCTACAGGAGACGGCACGCAGTCCGGCCAATCGGAGCTTTACTTGGCGAACGTCGCCGGTTGTGGTTCGCAGAAGCGCCGCGTCGGCCCGTCTCGCAAGCTTACAAATCTCACCGGGTATCTAGCGGAGCCGCAGTGGTCGCCGGACGGACGCAGCGTGGCCTTGCTGTTCATCGCCAATGCACCGCGCGCTGCCGGTCCGCTCGAGCCCATGACGCTTCCGTCTGGCGAGATCTCCGAGAAGATCTACGAACAGCGAATCGCCTTGGTTGATACTATCTCGGGAAACACGCGCGAGGTTTCACCATCTAACCTCTACGTCTACGAATACGACTGGTCGCCCGACGGCAAGAGCTTTGTCGCCACCGCCGCGCCGGGCTCGGGAGACAACAACTGGTGGATCGCTCAGCTTTACATCATCAGCGCAGGCACCGGCGAAGCGCGCTCCATCTACAAGCCGCCCGAGTCTGTAAGCCAGATCGCCGAGCCGCACTGGTCGCCCGATGGACGCGAGATCGCCTTTATCGGCGGGCTCATGAGCGATCAGGGATCGAACGGCGGAGACGTGTTCGTGATTGCTCGCGACGGAGGCGAGGTTCGCAACGTTACCCCTGATCTAAAGGCTTCTGCCAGCTGGCTCACCTGGACTTCGCCCAGGCAAATTCTGTTCACCGAAAATGTGGATGGCCAGAGCGGTGTCGCCACCGTGGATGCGGAGACGCGCTCCATCACCACGCTATGGACCAGTCCCGAGTCGATCAACGTCAGCGGCTGGGGCGTGAATCTCTCGCTCGCCCGGGATGGCCGAAACTCGGCCGTACTTCGCGAGTCCTTTGGCGCTCCGCCGGAGGTTTGGGCCGGCCCGATCGGCCAGTGGCGTGCGATCACCCATGTGAATCAGGATCTCCATCCTGCCTGGGGTAAGGCCGAAAGCATTCACTGGACCAGCGACGGGCTACGCGTGCAGGGGTGGCTTCTTTACCCTTTACACTACGATACGGCCCGGCGCTATCCCCTGGTGGTCTCGGTGCACGGAGGTCCGGGGGCGGCCGAGCCCTCCAGTTGGCCCGGCGCTTTCTATAACACTTCAGTGCTGTCGGGCCAGGACTATTTCGTACTCTATCCCAATCCTCGGGGCAGCTTCGGTCAAGGTGAGAGCTTTGTGCGGGCTAACGTCAAGGATTTCGGCTACGGCGATTTGCGCGACATCCTGGCCGGTGTTGATGAAGTGCTTAGAACACTTCCGGTAGATAGCCACCGATTGGGCATTACTGGATGGAGCTATGGCGGATTCATGACCATGTGGGCGGTGACCCAGACCCACCGGTTTCGGGCGGCCGTATCCGGCGCCGGGATCAGCAACTGGAAGAGCTACTACGGCGAGAACGACATCGACCAATGGATGATTCCCTTCTTCGGTGCCTCTGTTTATGATGACCCGCAGGTGTATGCCCACAGCTCGCCGATCGATTTTATCAAGCAGGCCAGGACGCCTACGCTGGTGGTGGTGGGCGATCGCGATGGCGAATGCCCAACCCCACAATCCTTTGAATTTTGGCACGCGCTCAAAACCCTAAGCGTGCCCACCAGCCTGGTTGTCTACCCGGATGAAGGACACCGGATCTGGCAGCCGGCGCACGTCCGCGACATCATCAGGCGGCAAGTGGATTGGTTTAATCGCTATTTAAAGTAAGCCGTCGAGCTCAACCGTCATCCGGCGGTAGCGTTGCTTGGAGGACGTTACATGCAAGATTCCGTCACCACTACCGACGGCCCCATCGCTCGATGGCCCCCTGCCTCAATACTTGATCTCCCTTCGGCTCTCGATCGCTTCGACGATATCGCGGGGCGAATAGGCCCTAAGCGTCTCGCAATGTTTCTCGATTACGACGGTACGCTGACCCCGATTGTCGATCACCCAGAGAACGCGCTGCTGGCCGATCGCACCCGCGAGACGATCAGCCGTTTGAGCCGGCGCTGCCTCGTGGCGATCATCAGTGGACGCGATCTCGAAAGTCTTCGGCACCTCGTGAGCCTTGACCGCCTCTATTACGCGGGCAGCCACGGATTCGACATCGAGGGACCAGAGGATTCCGGCGTCGAGCACCAAGTCGGACTCGCCTTTCTGCCCGCCCTCGACCGTGCCGAAGCAGAAGTCGCGGCGGCCCTCAGCGGGATCGAAGGCGTGCTGATCGAGCGCAAGAAGTTTGCCGTCGCCGTTCATTACCGCAAGGTACAACGCCAGGAGATCGGCCGCGTGCGGCAGCTCGTCGAGAAGGCTTTAGCCGCTAGTCCGTCTTTGCACATGGCTTCGAATAAGAAGGTATTTGAGCTGCTACCGCGCCTCCGCTGGGATAAGGGCGCGTCGATAATATGGCTGCTCCAGAGACTTGGACTCGACGCGCCGGACGTTCTGCCGATTTGCCTGGGCGACGATCAGACTGACGAGCACGCATTTCGCGCCATCAGGGATCGCGGCATCGCCATTGTGGTCAGCGAAGAATCTCGCTTGAGTGCGGCAACCTACCGGCTGAAAAACCCAGCGGAGACCGAAACGTTCCTAAGCCGGCTGATCTAGTTAGCGGTAGCTGGTGCCGCATCGAAATTGCTTGGCCTATAATTCGTCGAGCGCCATTTCCAGGCGCTTCAAACCCTCCTTCAGTACCTCCGTTGGACCGCCCATGCCTAGGCGAAAGTGCTCGGGCATTTCGAAGAAGCGGCCGGGCACGATTGACGTTTCGTACTGATCGCGTAGGATCTGGAAGAGGCGTTCAACGTCTTCTTGTCTTGACTTCCTTTTCAGTCGCGGCGCCACGATGGTTCCGAAGGGCGGCCACATGGTTTCGAGGTCTTGCCGCGATTGGAGGAACGCACGCGTCCTCACCCGATTGCTTTGCAGCAGGATCTGCGAACGCCTGGCGATCTGGCCCAGATGATCGAGAGCCATCACACTGAGCCTCTCGGCCGGATGCGCCGGCGAGACGCCGAAGAGATCGTTGAGCCGCCATATGCGATGCGCCAGGTGCGGCTCGGCCAGGATCCATCCGCAGCGCAAAGGCCCCAACCCGTATGCTTTGGTGAGGCTGCTGGTGACAATGAAGGTCTCCGGATCCAAACCAAAGGCTGAGGACAAGGTGCGCCGAAAATCCATTTCCAGGTAAACTTCGTCCACCAAAACGCGAGCGTTTGCCTGCCGGGCCATCTCGCCGATGTTGCGCAGTGCGGACTCCTCAACCGCCAATCCGGTGGGATTGTGCAGGTTGGTCAGAACGATAAGGCGGGTGGCCGGGGTCAGGCGGCTTTCCACGTAGGACGGGTCGATCCCGAAGTCTCCGCCAACGTCTCTGGGGAACCGCCGGACCACCGCCCCCAGGTACGACGCCAGATTAAGCAGTGGCTCGTAGGTCGGCTTTTCGATCAGGACCTCGTCGCCCGGTTCGAGGACGGCCGCCATGGCCAGGTGATTCGCCATGGAGGTGCCGTTTGCCGCCACCACGCATTCGGCCGAAACGCCACATTTCGCTGCCAGACGCTCGGTCAAGGGCGGGTAGCCGTAGGGGCTGTCGCCGTTGGGGTCAAGATCCTCGAGGCTCAAGGGCAGTTCCCTCAGGGGATATGACGCCACACCGCTCGTCGCCAGATTGAAACGCGCGTCCGACCGGAGCTTGGAAAACTCGATATAGGGAGAACCCATCGCAATGCGGAATAGGCCGTTCGAGAGCGATCCACCCGCTTCTAACCGGCCTCTGGTGAACCATAGATACTCATCTAATACCGCGCTTGTGTCAAGCGACCGGCCGTGTCACCTCGCAGCCACACGTAGAGCGGCGCGCGCGGCGAAGGAGGCGGCCAAGGCAGTGCGATTTCGACCGTCTGCTCCCCTGCCGATCCTCCCGGTACTGCCGTGGCAATACCTTGCACCGGGAATCCGGTCTGCGGCTCCCAGCCGGCCTTCTCGATGGTTTGCAGGTCCCAGCCTGTCAGTAGGCCATCGTAAAGTGAAGTGCCGGTCTTCTGGTCGCTAAGGGTGAATTTTTCGATTCGCGGCACGCGCACCAGCCGGCCCAGGTTGTAGGGGTCCGAGGTGCCGGTGCTGTCTGCGGTCACGCTCATGGTCAATTGACAACCCGATTCACCCACCATCGCCGGATCGAGCGAAAGGAATAGCGCGCCGTTTCCCGCCAGGTCCAATTGCGCGCCGCCGTTGCGGTCACCGGGATGGAGTTCCACCGCCTGGCGCATGTCGGCGGCATTCGCACAGGCAATCCCGACCGAAGGACGCTTGCCGGCGTTTTCAGCCTGGATCGAGAAACTAACTACCGCGCCCGCCGGCATTTCCCCCGGACGCAGTTCTAGATCCACCTTGCTTGAAAACGACTGCCGTATGCCGGCAATGCGCGGCCGGGGTCCGGCAACTTCCACGGCATTGGGGATCTGCAGTGCCTGATGCAGGCCTTCGAGGGTTGCTTCCGCCGGTAGGATCGCGCCCACCTTGGCGGAGGGCTGAAGTTTCAGCGTGACCTGGCGCTCCGTCAAGTCGTGGGCGCCGGGCGGCGCCGGAGCGAGATCCCAGGTGGCGCCGCTGCTGGTGATCTTCTCGATGCGTTCGAGTCCCGAACCGCGAAGCACAAGTGCCTGCTCGGGCTGACCCAAGTTGGCTCGCAACGGCAGCCGCTCCAGCTTGGGATCGGGCGGATGAATCTCGATCGGTATAGTGCTGCTCTTTCCGTTCGATTGCGCGAGTTCTAGCTGGTAAGCACCCGCAGCGAGGCCCCGAGTGTCGATGCGGGTGGTCAGGTTCGTCTTGTCACCACCAGTGACACTTTTGCCCAGGGCGAAAGGGAGTGTTTTTCTCGCACCCTCCTCCTCGTCACCCCCCAGATCGGCCGGATGCACAAGTGTCACTTTCTTGACAAACTCGAAATTGGTCCCGGCTAGAGTCACAGGGACAGTGCCGCTCCCCACAACCAAGCGGTCTTCGGACTCTGGTGTCAGCCGCGCCTTACCCAGATCGCCAAAAGGCAACACGTCTACCGGACCCGCCACTTCGAAGGGCTGCCAATCCCAGCTTGCCGCCAGACGGTACTCGCCGGGCTCCAGCTTCACATTGGTCAAGTCAAGGGACAGATCTTGGGCTGATTCCACTTTAACGGGCACTGGCAACTGCGGCGCCTTCTTGGCGGCAATCTGCGTTTCCGTCGAGGGCGCTTTGGCCGGCTCGCTCCCAGAGGAAGTAGAACCAGGGAAACCTGCCTTCTCCTTCTCGTCCGTGTTCTCTTTGCCGGCTGCCGCGACTGGAACCAGTTGCCAGTTTCGCGCCCGGGTGAGCAGTTTCGACTGCGCCGGCGTCGAGCGGATGGCAACCGTGGACTTGGCGCCTAGAGGCAGACGTGTCACCGAGGCCAGTGCCACCGACGGCGGCGGCGCGTCCGGAACTCGCAGCATCCAGAGATAGGCCAGCTGGGTACGCGATCTGGGCGGTGCAAACTTGGCGCACATGATCACCGCCCCTGGGGTGGCGGAGGGCGTGGGTAGGGTAAAAGCGGCGCGAAAATCGGTGTCGGGAAATACCAGGGTTCGCAAATTCACCACCAAGGCCGCGCCTCCCGCGGCAAGACCTACCGGCGTCCCCAGGAAGAGCGATGCCACTGAGCCCGCGAGGCCGGCGGATTGCTCGACGGTGCCGGCGCGGCTCGCATTGAGAGGATCGTAAGTAGAGAGCGTGGGCAGGACGGCGCGCAGCAGCAGGTCAGCTTGCTGATCGGTGGGCACGGCGGGGTCGAGCCTGGGCATCATTACGCCGTATTGCGATCCGAATCCCGCCAAGGCCGCATTCATCTGGCCTCCCGAGGCTTGCGAGGCGTCCTGCTGTTGCAGCAGTTCCACCAGGGCCTGGACGGTGGAGGTCTCTTGCGCATAGTCCGCCAGCTGGCTGAGCAGTTCCGGATTCTTCTCCATGAGGGAGCTGACTTTCTTCACGTTCAGCCCGTGGGGACCGAATACGACGCCTACGGCTACCGCGCGCACGGTGACGTC
This sequence comes from uncultured Acidobacteriota bacterium, assembly GCA_963803295.1. Classification (GTDB taxonomy): domain Bacteria; phylum Acidobacteriota; class Terriglobia; order UBA7540; family UBA7540; genus CAWDMC01. The sequence continues at coordinate 292,503 of CAWDMC010000004.1, forward strand.
CCACTCCGCGAGCGCGGCAGCGGGCTTGGCTTCGAGCACCTCGAGATTCGCGCCTTTCTTCTCCTGCTCCTTTTTCTCCTTACCCTTCTTCTTTTCTCCCTTACCTGCGGGCTGATCATCGGAGTCGTTCCGGAAGGGAACCAGGATAATCGCCACCCTGGCCTTGGTTTTCAGTTCGTCCGGAACACGGATTGGCTCATATTTCAGGCGATCGCCTGGCTCCAGGCGATTCACCGCGCTTAGGGGAATCGCCGGCCCGCCCCCGGGCGGTTCCACTAACAAACGGAAGCGCGAAACCGGCGCGCTCCCCACGCAAATCGGCCGCGGAGTGACGGGAGTGGAAGTCGACAAGGCCTGATCGGCATCGTCAGAAGGAAAGACGGGATCGGAACCCTGCAGTAGAACAGCGGTCGCGATAATGGCTGAAATCACTAAGATAATCGGCAGAATCCGTTTCATGAGTCACACGGAGTTCCCTTAGTTGGGAGTCCTGAACCTCCTGGCAGAGATGGTCAGCGCAGCTTCTGGCACGCCGCGCACGGGCTTGCTTGTTATCATATGGGATGCAAGTTTCGGACGGAATGCTGTAAGAAACAAAGAGTTGCCGAAATAATCTTCCAAAATTCGATGGGGAACTGGGGCCCGCGAACGCGCTTCGGTAGAGGATCATTCCCGATTGCTCCCTGCCTTGGTCACCCGTCATTGATTGACCTTCAATGGAGGTCGACCGCCCGTCTCCATTATCTCTCGTATTTCGCGCCAGTCGCCCAGGAATACGGCCGAAACGATCCTTCTTTTTGTTTTCAATGGCATCGTGGGTCCGTTTCGGCGTATTTTGCTTCCGTGCCTGCTGAAGCTGCGCTCTCCTTATCTGTCGGCTGCCCATACGCTTCAGGGTCTTCTTGTTGAGCTGGCATAGTCTGCTTTCCGCCCTTACGAACATCCGATCTTTTTGCCCTTACCACCTCCTGTTTTGCAAACGCGCCTCTTTGTTTTCAAGGACATCGTGGGTCCGTTTCAGCTGTTTTCGTTTGCCCGCAGGATAAGGCTCTGCCTTCCACCAACGGTCTTCGGCCAGCGCCTGGAAGTATCTCTACAATTCCTGCATTCGCCGGATTCGTGTGTCGAAGGTCCCTCATTTCCGCACAAGCTTCCTTCAACATTCAGCTTAGCAGCCTGAGATGAGACAGGGGAGACAGATGAGATAAATGAGACACTTTTTCTTAAACCGCTTAGTATCATCTTGTTAAAAGTAAAAATCACGACGGCGAGGCCTCAGGATCGCGAAGATTGTTGCATTTTGCAACGCTGGCCCGTAACCAGGGCCACGTGTCTTTGAAGAGGCTGGTGCGGCGATAAGTGCTGGTGGTGATAAACTGCAACGTGTCCGATTGACAGGAATTCTCATGAAGCCAGCCCTCCCGGAATTTGAACTTGAGGTGTTTCTCGACGCGGAGAAGATCCAGGCGCGGGTCCGCGAACTCGGAAAACAGATCACTAGTGATTATCAGGGCCACAGACTGCATCTGGTTTCCATCTTAAAGGGCTCGTGGATGTTCCTGGCGGATCTGATTCGCCATATCGATCTCGAGGTCACCGTGGACTTCATGGGTATTGCCAGCTACAGCAAAGGCACCAAGTCCTCCGGGGTAGTGCGCATCACCAAGGATCTCGAAGAGAACATTGACGGTCTCGACGTGCTGATCGTTGAGGATATTCTCGATACGGGCGAGACTTTTCATTATCTGAAGGAAATGTTCGCGGCACACGGACCCAAGAGTCTGAAAACTGCGGTTCTGCTCGATAAGCCTTCCCGGCGTACGCGCCCACTTACTGCAGACTACATCGGCTTCGCCATCCCGGACGTATTTGTGATTGGCTACGGCATGGATTACGCCCAGCAATACCGCAACCTGCCCGATGTCAGAGTGCTTCGTTTCCTCCAGCCCTAGTCGTGTTACATTGCCGCCTGGAGCAAGCTGGACCCGATCGTGAGCCAATCGGCACGCACTTTATCCCAACCCTGGATCTGCAGGCCTTCGCGCTCAAACAGCTCGCGCACGCGTGAAGGCTCCCAGCGCGTTATCTCCTCCAGGATGGGCACGAGGACGCTGAGGGCGTTGTCGCTAAGCACGGTACGCCTGGCGATCGGAGTCAGTTGCCGTGATTCCGAGACCGCAATGGTAAAGCCATCGCGACGGTTGACGTGCAGCATCACGTGAATATCGGAAACGCCGTCGCCGATGTAAACAATGCGGTCCGCGCCCACGCCGAGCGCGGTCTGCAGATCATCGAGAATGGCCACCTTGCCGTAACCCGCATTGACCCGCACGATCGATTGCACGTGGCCGGAAGTGTCGTAGACCAACTGGGTTCCATGGATGTGATCCGCTGGGACGATCCCCTCCAGCGCGGACATCACCATCTCGTGCGGCGCCGCCGAAACCACATGTAACTCAAAAGTAAGCGTCTCGTAAACCGCTCTTCCCGACATACCGGCCGGCGCTGCATCGTGGTGTCATGAGCGAAACTGTCGTCCAGGCGAAGCCGGCCAACCCAAAAGCAGACGAGTGGGCCGCACGAATCGCTGCGCAACAGCGCAGCGGAATATGCGTGAAGCAGTTCCGTAAGGAACAGGGGCTGACGGAGTACTCCTTCTACGCCTGGCGGAAACGGCTCCAGGAGCAAGGGCCGGTGCGGTTCGCCTTGGTGGAGAGGAGCGCGCGCCGGCAGGAGCGGACGGCGGAGCCGGTATTGGAACTGGTGTTGGCGACCGGCGAGCGACTGCGCATCGGGGCTGGAGTGGACATCACGACCTTCCGGACCGTGCTGGACGTGCTGCGGGGATGATCCACCTGCCCGCCAGCGTGCGGGTGTTTCTCTGCCTCACGCCGTGCGACATGCGGAAGAGCTTCGACAGCCTGCAGGCGCTGGTCCGCGAGCACCTGGACTTGGACGCCTTCGCCGGACACCTGTTTGTATTTGCGAGCCGGCGCAAGGACCGGGTGAAGATTCTGTATTGGGATCGCGACGGTTTCGCCATCTGGAGAAACGGCTGGAGGAGGGGACGTACGCAGTTCCGTTTGGCGACGGCGGCGCAGAACGTCCGGCGTGAGATTACGGCGGAGGAATTAGTTAGGAGCGCTGCTGAGCGGCATCGATCTGAGTACAGCGAAACGGCGGGAACGGTACAAGCGCGAGAGCCTATAAAACATTCCTGTCTGATGTCGTTTTCCATTGGAAATGGATCGGTTTCCGCGTACGCTGAATGCACGGTGCCGATCGATCCAAACAGCTTGCCGCGGTTGACGAACTTTGGCGATCCTCTTTACCGGTTCGGCTGTCGCCGGGGCGCGCGCTATCCGATAGTTCAGACGAGCCGATCTGACAAGCAGCAGTGTAAAATGTGAACTTCAAAACTCGTTCACCGGCGCAGGTTTCCGATGCTCCGAAGAATAACCGAGACACAAATCCGGCACGTTCTCATCGCCGCTCTAGTCTTCACCGGCTCGTTCTCCCCTTGCCGTGCTCAGACCGCGCCGGGGTCGAACAGAACAGCGCGTAACATTGTCGAGGCCGGTAGATTTGAACTCCGGGTCTTCGAAGCACCCGCTGGTGTAGAGACATATCGCATTGTCCGGCAAGGCGAGTCGCTCGTTATGTCCTCCGAACTTCGATACAGCGATCGTGGAGCCGAGGTATCGCTCGCTTCCAAGCTGCGTATGCGCCGCGATTACACGCCGGAGGAATTCGAGTTGAAGGGGACCGATGCGGATTACCTCGTAAGAGTGGAACGCGGCCTCGCGACCGTCCACGAAGGTAATCAGTCGAGGCGTGTCGACGTCCCAAACCGGTTCTATACGGTCGCGGGCTACGCTCCGGTCTCGATACACATGATGCTTCTTCGGTATTGGATGCGGAATGCGGTTACCGGTAGCGTACCGACGCTATTTGGAGGCCAGGTACGGGTCGAGCATCGCGGCGCGGACCGGGTAAGCATCGCCCGGCAAAGTATCGAACTCCAGCGTTACGCCGTCACGGGGATAATCTGGGGACGCGAGTGGTTGTGGGTAAATGCTGCGAAGCAACTCGTGGCCGTCATCACGTTCAGTCCCGGCCTGAATCCCATCCATGCGGTTCGGGAAGGCTTTGAATCCGCGATGCCGGCATTGCTGGCCAGCGCGACTTCTGATGCCGTCAGTGAGATTGCACGGCAGATACAGCGGACAAGCCCAACGCACAAACCGACATTGGCCCTTATCGGAGGTTCGCTTATCGACGGTACTGGAAGTGGGCCGGTGAGAGATTCGGCCGTACTGATTCAGGGTGACCGGATCGTCGCAGCGGGACCGCGAGGCAGCGTTTTCATCCCCGAAGGCGCAGAACTTATCAATGTAAACGGTCAGACCGTACTTCCTGGCCTGTGGGACATGCATGCCCACCATGACCAGCCAGAATGGGGGCCCGCTTATCTGGCCGCTGGAGTAACGACCGTCCGGGATTGCGGAAACCTGGTCGACGTCAAGATTGCGCTCCGCGAGGCTTTCGAGTCCGGGACCGGGTTTGGCCCCAGACTACTTCTGGCGGGTTTGATCGACGGAAAAACAGCCGGCGCGGTCGGCCCTATACGGGTCGATAACCCCGCTGAAGCGCGCGCGGCCGTTCGGCAGTTCAAGCGAAGGCGTTTCGACCAGATCAAGATCTACAACTCTGTAACACCTGAACTGGTTCGGATCATAGCGGCGGAGGCACACCGCCTGGGAATGACTGTTACGGGCCATGTGCCTTCGGGAATGAACGCTTTCGAGGCTGTTGATGCTGGCATGGACCAGATTAACCACTTCTGGTTCATTCCGCCGGTTATGATTTCGGGCGCGGAGAAAGCGCGGATCGAAAAGGCCAGTGCGGGCGACTTTCTCCTAACACTCTCGCGCATAACCAATGCCGTCCGGCCGGATTCGATCGAGGCTCGGCGGGCGATGGAGTTCTTAAACGAGCACGGCGCCGTTTTGGATCCGACAATGGCGGGGTTCGAACTGTTTGTACATCATAAAGGGGAGCCGATCGAGCCGTTCGAACCCGGCATCGCCAAAGTTCCCCCTGAACTCGCATCCCAGATCAACCTGATGGGTATGCCGGCCGAACGGGCTGGAATTCATCAGCAGGCATTCGCAAGTGGTCTGTCTATCCTGGGCGCAATGCATAAGGCAGGAGTAAAAATCGTTCCCGGGACCGATGGAATGGTTCCGGGACATAGCTTGCATCGCGAATTGGAACTCTACGTTAAAGCCGGGTTCTCGCCGATGGAGGCCATTCGCGCCGCCACCATCATCCCTGCACAAACCATGAACCTGCAAAAAGAAGCCGGGACGATCGAACCCGGCAAGCGCGCCGACATCATTCTTGTGGATGGAAATCCGATCGAGAATATTTCGAACATCCGAAAGGTAAGCGCCGTAGTCGCACGCGGGCGGCTCTACGATTGCAAAGCGCTCTGGCACAGCGTGGGATTCAAGGACTGAGTGTTTATCGTGAAAACTGATATCGGCCATGAACGCCCAAGAATTCCGCAATCCACTTGGCCGTGTAGTCCCCAAGTTGTGGAAATGTCCCCCGCCTGCCCTACTCAATCCCCCCGAGATCATAATCCAGGACCCGCCCGCCGGCGGTTTACGAGACGCTTACACTCAAAGCGATAGCCGTCAATCCCCTCTGTAAGTAACTGTCGCAGCTCAGAGATGTTGTGCTTGAGGCGAACCCCCTTGCCGGCCCGGATGAGATCCTCGCGGCGCACACGGGCACGATACTCGGAATCATGCAGCAGCAGGTAAGCCAATTCTCCGCCCTGCTGGACAAGGTTCTGAATCGCCAGCGTGGCAACTTTGCGCTTGAACTCCTCGGCGGGAACTCCCACCAGTTCGCTCAGCGCCGTCCCTGAGTCATGAAAGCTTAGGGTCTCATCGAAATCACTGGCTACCAGAAAGTGTTTCACCAATGGTGTTGTGCTTCGCATCGTCTTCCTCCTGTCTCGGGTTGGTACAGCATTCCGTGCGTACGGTGAAGTAGGGAATGCGGCACGTACGCCCACGCCCCGTCCGATAAGACGAACGGTTCCGAACCCGATGTCGAACTTACGAAAGGCGGTACTTACCGCAGCTACGTGTCTACCGGATCGTAGCGGGCAATTATGCGTCTTGACGCGGGAGGGGCTTTGTCCCCCAAAGGCAAGCGCTTGAAGAGCGTCGATCCTCGCCGCCTCTAAGCGTCGCCCCAATGGGCTTCGTGGCTAGAAGGCGGTGCCTCTTGACTTGAAGAGTTGCACCATCGGGGCCATTTTGTCATAAGCCGTCCGCGTCCGTCTAATCGAATAATCTGATCGGCACTATAAGGCGCGTTGTCCTTGCCCCCGGCAGGCGCTACGATTGGGAACATCACCCACGGAGTCCGGACGGCGCGTCCCTTACCGGTCGCAGGAAGAAGAGGGCACATGAGGGCAGTTCGATTTCACCAGCACGGCGGCTTGGAGGTACTGCGATACGAAGACGCGCCTGAGCCCGCGATTCAAGCGAATGAAGTATTGGTAAAGGTGCGGGTCTGCGCCTTGAACCACCTTGACTTGTGGATGCGCAACGGCGTGCGGGCTTGGACTCTGCCTCTGCCCCACATCTCAGGCAGCGACATTGCCGGTGAAGTGGCGGAGACTGGATCGCTGGTCAGCCGCGTGAAGACCGGCGATCGCGTGCTGCTGGCTCCGGGCATCAGTTGCGGGCAATGCGAGGCGTGCTTCAAGGGCCTTGACAGCGCCTGCCGCAGCTACACGGTGTTCGGCGTCATGGTAGATGGAGGTTATGCCGAGTACGTGAAGTCGCCGGAGGCCAATGTCATCTGCATTCCAGGCAACTTGAGCTTCAATGAAGCTGCCGCCGTTCCCTTGGTGTTCCTCACCGCCTGGCATATGCTGATGACCCGCGCGCAGCTCAAGCCGGGCGAGGATGTGCTGGTGATCGGCGCCGGATCAGGCGTAGGCAGCGCAGCCATCCAGCTCGCCAGCCTGTTGCAGGCTCGCGTGATCGCCGTGGCCGGAACCGATGCCAAGCTGGAGAAGGCGCGCGAGCTGGGAGCAAGCGAGGTAATCAATCATCGCCGCCAATCGATCTCAGACGAGATAAAGCGGATCACCGCTAAACGTGGAGTCGATGTAGTTGTCGAACACGTGGGCCAGGCGGTGTGGAAAGACTGCTTCGAGTCACTGGCCACCTACGGCCGCCTGGTCACGTGCGGGGTGACCTCGGGAGCGGAAGTGAAACTGGACATACAGGCGCTCTTCGGACGTCAGCGCAGTGTGCTGGGCTCCTTCATGGGGGGTAAAGGCGAGCTGTTGGATGTCCTCAAACTGATCGGACAGCGGAAGCTCCACGCCGTCATCGATTCCGTGTTTCCGCTCGAGGAGGCACGGTCGGCTCAGAAGAAGATGGAGGATCGCGATTTCTTCGGTAAGATCCTGTTGCGGCCGGCGTAGCCTGCCTGCGGAAGTTACCCCTTCGTCCTGTCATTGTGAGTCCGCGCCATCATTTCGAGCGGATTCCTTTGTAGAACGGCAGAGGAACTACCTCGGCCATGGGACCCGACTCGAGCGCTAGCCGACTTCCCGGCTCGGAGAACTCCCGGCGAACATACGCAAGCCCGATGGTCCTGGCAAGGGTCGGCGATACACAGGAACTGGTGATCTCACCCACTTCACGCTGATCCGTAATGCTCACAAGTCTTTCACCGGCTGCGGGCGCCACCGGCGAGTCGATAAAGAGGCCGCTCAATTGCCAGTTCACATGCCCACGGCTGCGAATGCGCTCGACCACCTCCTGCCCGATGTAGCAGCCTTTGGTGAAGCTGATGGCATTGAGGAGTCCGGCTTCAAGGGGAATAGTGTCATCCCCCATGTCAGGGCCGTAGCGTGGAATACCAGCTTCGATGCGCAACGACTCGAGCGCCTGCGTGCCGCAAGGGAGCGCCGCGAAGCGGTCGGCTTGCCGGGATGCCTCCTGCCACAAGGCGCGGATGGCATGCGTCGCACCCCACACTTGATAACCCTCCTCGCCGGTGTTGCTGGATCGCGCGATACGCACCAGCCCTCGCTCATGGTTGACCCTCACGTGTTGATATTCGTCGAGAGCCGGCCATGTGGCGCGAATTGCTGATTCTAGCAACTGTCGCGATCGCGGACCTTCGAAGGCGATGGCGGTGTGGTCGGAAGGATCGAGTGTCACATCGTCCATGATAATGTACCGGCCGAGCATTTCCGTAAACTTCTGCCGCAGGTCGGCGTCCGTTTCGATCAAAAAGAGATCCTCGGCGCAGTAGATCCGCAAATCGGCGATCATGTGTCCCTTGACATCGAGGAAGGTCGCATAGACGCCCTCGCCCGATTTCAGGCTTTGGATATCGTTCGACAACATGTTATGAAGGAAACTACGGCTGTCAGGGCCGCGGGCCAGGGTCATAAGACGGAACGAGAAATCGAAGAATCCCGCCGCGGTTCGCACAGCGCGATGCTCTTCTTGGGCATCGGAGAAGCGCGCCGGAACGCGTGCGCCGTGGTATTCGGTCAGCTCGATGGAATGAGCAGCGTGGAGGTCGGACAGGGCGCTGCCGATCAATTCACTCACTCAACCCCGCCTCAGGTAAGCGGAGATCAGAATCACGGCCATGGCCATCCCGAACGCCAGGCCCAGCCAGAGTTTCTGTCGCTGACGAAAGGGGGCCAGGACTTTAAGGGGAACGCTCAAGCACAGCACGAGAACGAAAACCAACATCCCCAGGGTGATTTTTACAGTGAGCCACCACCAGTACCGTCCCCATGGCGCCTCCCAGGCGAGGCTGGCGTTGTAAACGCCCGACCCGATCAGGAGGACGATCACGGTCCAAGTCACCCAGCGGAAGCGGGCTCCCACTGCATCAAGCAGAGGTTGCCGCCGTACCGGATCGAGAACCTGCGAGGCTGGGAGCAAAATGAACAAGATGAAAGCCATCCCTCCCACGCCGACGACGGCGGCAGAAACATGGATCCACTGAAATAAGGTTGACATCAGGTTATCGGCAAGGCGTGGGGATTAGGCAAGCCGTGATCCGCCCGGCTCTGAAATGTCTCGTTTCGGCTAAGCACGCTCTCGATAAGCGCCCAAAGCACCCGCCCGCCTTTTGGGCGCTACCCAAAGGCAAGCGGGTGCTTATGGCAGATGATGCGTCATCGTCAGGCCGCAGCTATCGTGCGTGCACGACCGGCCTGATAGCCAGGAACGGAGGTGGCGATTTCGTCGATCGTCCGGGCGAGATCAAAATCTGCATCGGTGACTCCGCCGACGCTGTTGGTCGTAAGCACCACCCCCACAGTGCTGTAGTTGATGCACATGTCAGGATGGTGCTGCTTCTTCTCGGATTCTGCTGCGACCTTGTTCACGAAAAGGATCGATTCACTGAATGTGGTGAATCTAAACTTGCGTTGAATGGCATCTTGCGTATCAAACCAGCTAGGCAATTGGTTGCGAAGCCGGGAGCGGATTTCGCCAGTGGTTAGGGCTGGCATGCGTTACCTCCTAAGATCTGATTAAGAAGTTGAACCCCGAATCCCGCATTGCGCAAATCGGCGCCGGCACGTTATCACCCCTGCCGAAGACTACCCTGCCTGGCAATGAAGGGCGGACTAGACCCGCAGCTTGAGTATAGGCATGGCCGGGGCCCAAGTCAACTTGACCAACCGGCACCCACCGGCACCCCCGACGAACGGAAGCGGTGTAGTCAGTTCCTGCTTTGGGTCGTAATACGTCCATAAGGATTATTCGCAGCTCGATTTCGCATGGACCCAGGCGGGAGAGTGCCACCGAGGTGCGGCCCATCACATCCTGCAGCCATCGGTCATGGGTAGACCAGCGCTACTTCGGGCATTCCGGCAGACGAACCACGTCGAACATACTCCTCATAATCGATCTGTCCCGCAGTATGATGTAGAGGCGAATCGCCAGTTTGCGGGCGATGGCCACCCGCGCCTGGGCCCAGCCGTGACGGAAGGCCAGGCCCTTGAAGTCCTGTTTCAAGTTCGCCTCGCAGCGGCAGGCGCTCTGCGCCGATTCAGGAAGCTAACCCCCGATCGAATCGAGATGTCAATTCGATAGGCCCGATGCGCGAGATGGCGGGGCAATGCATCACTTAACTTATATGAAGCCTCTGCTGACCCTTGCCCTCTATCTTGCCCTGGCGCCGGTTTCTTTCGCTGCCGCAGCTTCGCTTTCGTATTCAGGTCTCGATGCCGGCTACCGGCAAATGTACAACCTGCAGTTTGAACAGGCCCACCTGACGTTCGCGCGGTGGGAACAGGATCATCCCGCCGATCCGCTGGGTCCCGCTTCGGATGCGGCGGCCTACTTATTCGCGGAGTTCGACCGCCTGGGCGTGCTCGAATCCGAATTCTTTACCGATGATGACGGGTTCAAGAAGAGGCGAAGACAAGAGCCCGATCCAGCGGCCCGGCAAGCCTTTCGGAAGGCGATCGAGAGAAGCCAGCGCTTGGCCGATAGCAATCTTGGCCGCGATCCGCGTGACACCAACGCGCTCTTTGCCAAGGTGCTGGGGCTGGGGCTCGAATCCGACTACCTGGCCTTGATTGCAAAACGGAACCTCGCTTCCGTTAGCTATATGAAGAGTGCGGGCACACTGGCGGAAAGCCTGCTCGCGCTCGATCCCACCCGCTATGACGCCTATCTGGCCATCGGCGTGGAGAACTACATTCTGGGGTTGAGCCCCGCTCCGGTGCGCTGGATTCTGCACCTCTACGGCGCCCAAACCGATAAGAACGAGGGACTCGACAAACTTCGCCTTACTGCGGAAAAAGGCCACTACCTACAGCCTTTCGCTCGCCTGCTGCTGGCTGTCGCTGCCCTCCGGGATCATAACCGTAATCACGCACGCGACTTACTACGAGAACTGGCCCAGGAATTTCCCAATAATCACCTCTACAACAGAGAACTCGCCCGGCTCAATTAGCGGAAGCGCAACGCATCGGTTCGGTTTATGATGTGTCCCTTGTCTCTTCGCTGATGGCTGCGGCCTGCCTTTTATGGGCCAAGCCCAGTGCTCCAAGGCCCGGTCTATCGTCGTCAGGCCTCGATCGGGCTACCAGCGAAGAACCAAGGCTGGGCGCGAGAACTATTGGCGGGTCTGGAGCAGGACCTTCCAAACAACAATCTCCACACCAGAGAACGTGCTCGCATACAATAGATGGCCGACAATAGTGGCCGGCAGTAGTGGCCGGCCTCGACCCCAAAGCAAGAGGAGCATCGATAATCCTCATGACGATTTCGAGCGTTGCCACCGCCTTCCCAAAGCATCACTACAGCCAGGAAATCCTGGTGCCGGCCCTTAAGAACCACTGGGGCGTTCGGCTGAAGAAGCCAGAGATCCTCGATCGAATCTACCTGCACATGGGAGTAGAGAGCCGCTATCTGTCTTTGCCCCTCGAGGCTTACGATGACCTCGACACCTGGGGCAAGGCTAATAACGTCTGGATCGAGACTGCCAAGGAACTGGGACCGCAAGCGATCTGCCGGGCGCTCGAACGGGCCCAGCTTGAACGGCGGGATCTGAAAGCTCTTTTCGTGGTCTCGGTAACCGGCATCGCCAGTCCATCGCTGGACGCGCGTTTAATAAACGTGATGCAGCTTGATCCCAACATTAAGCGCATCCCCATCTTCGGACTGGGATGCGTGGCCGGAGCCGCCGGCATCGCTCGCGCCGCTGACTATGTCCGCGCCTTTCCCGCCCACGCGGCGGCGCTGTTGTCTGTAGAATTATGTTCGCTGACCATCCAGCGGGAAGACGTCTCCATGGCCAACATCATCTCCTCGGGACTGTTCGGCGATGGCGCCGCCGCCGTGATCGTCACCGGCTCCGACCTTCAATCGGCCGGCCCCGAGATCCTGGCTACGCGCTCGATTTTTTATCCAAACACGGAAGATGTGATGGGTTGGGATATCTCGGAGAAGGGCTTCTGCATCGTACTATCGCCCGGCGTGCCTGATATGGCGAAGCACCTGGCGACGGACGTTGACGCATTTCTAGCCGATAACAGTCTTGGACGCGGGGATATCGGGTGTTGGGTTCTACACAACGGTGGACCCAAGGTGCTCGAGGCGACAGAATCGGCCCTCGGCATCCCACGGGAGGCCCTCTCTGCATCCTGGGACTGCCTGCGTAGGGCAGGCAATCTCTCGTCCGCTTCAGTGCTCATGGTGCTTGAAGAGGTCATGACCAATCGTCGGCCGCAGCCGGGAACCATGAGTATCTTGGCGGCGATGGGCCCGGGATTCTGTTCAGAGCTGGTACTCCTGCGCTGGTGATCGGGGGTTTCTTGCGGACGGATGTTTTTGTGGTGGGTGGCGGTCCGGCGGGTCTGGCCACCGCGATTGCCTTGGCTCAACGGGGATTCCGGGTCACTACCGCCGACGCGGCCCATCCCCCGATCGATAAAGCCTGTGGCGAGGGGTTGATGCCCGACAGCCTCGCTGCCCTAGCCAGGCTTGGCGTAACCATTACAGACGGCGCGGCCGTTCCTCTTCGTGGCATCCGTTTTATCGACTCCATCTCATCGGTTGAAGCCCCGTTCCCGAATGGATGCGGTGTAGGCATCCGGCGAACGGCATTGCACCAACTTCTGGTTGAGGGCGCCCGTGAGGCGGGGGTCGAAATGCTGTGGAATACCCGCGTGAGGGCCGTTTTGCCGGGTAGGGTAACCGCAGGATCCTCCGTTTGGGAATGCCGCTGGACCGTGGCTGCGGATGGGGAGAACTCGCGCGTCCGCCGCTGGATGAAGCTCGATCGCCGCCGTCATGAGCGCGTCCGCTTTGGCTTCCGCCGCCACTATCGGGTGAAGCGTTGGACGGATCTGGTGGAGGTCTACTGGTCCCATGGCTGCCAGATGGTGATCACGCCCATCGATGCGGACGAGGTGTGCGTTGCCATCACCACCCCGAATTCGCGCTTGCGCCTGCAGGCTGCCCTGAAACTTTTCCCTCAGGCTGCCCGCCATCTTGAAGGAGCCGACGCCAACACTCCCGAGAAGGGAGCCGTATCGGCACTGCGCCGGTTGCGAGCTGTTTCTCGCGGCTCGTTTGCCTTGGTCGGAGATGCCAGCGGTTCGGTGGATGCCATTACGGGCGAGGGTTTATGCCAGACCTTCCGCCAGGCGGTAGTGCTCGCCGACGCCATGGCACGCGGCGATCTCGGTTTATATGATGCCGCTCACCGGCGGCTCGCACGTTGGCCGCGGCTCATGTCACGCGCCATGCTGATGATGGACCGCCATCCCGGCCTTCGTCAGCGTGTGCTCCAGATGCTGAGCGCAAAGCCGGCCGTGTTCCAAATGCTGGTCGCGGCGCAGGTCAGCTTTTGAAGTGCACTCTGGCGGACCGCATGTGAGCGGTACACCAGCGATACTGAACGCAGGCACTACTGAGTATTACAAATCATAGTGACGGTCTTACTGTAGCGCCGGTGTCCCCACCGGCGTTTTCGGCGCTGAGAGGCTGTCTTGAGTGGAGCGAAGGGACAGCGCCGCTACAGAGTTTGATCGTCACTGTGATTTGGAATGCTCAGTAAGCCTGCCCCAAGATCTCAGTGCGGGACCAATTATGAAACTTGTCCGCCTCCATTTCTACTTTGTCCTGACGGCGATCGTGCTCGCCGCGGTGTGTTCGCCCGCGCTCGCCCAGGAGACCGTCTTTCAGCTTGACCCCGCCAAAACCGAGGTCGCCTTCACTTTGACCGATCCGCTGCATACGGTCCACGGCACGTTTAAGCTGAAAAGCGGGACGATTCGCTTCAATCCGACGACGGGGGAAGCCGGCGGAAAGGTGGTGGTCGACGCCACCAGCGGAGCGAGCGGCAACGGTTCGCGTGATCGCAAGATGCACAAAGAGGTTCTGGAAAGCCCGAAATACTCCGATATTACCTTGACGCCGGTCAGGTTTAAGGGGACTCTCTCGCCCCAGGGTAAATCGCACATAGAGGTCGAGGGCACGCTCGGCCTTCATGGAAGCGAGCACCCCATCACACTTCCGTTCGAAGTGGAGGCCGCCGGTGATCCAATCACGGCGACCACCCATTTCGACGTTCCTTATGTGGATTGGGGACTCAAGAATCCAAGCGTACTGTTCTTGCGCGTGGGCCCGACCGTGGCAATCGACATCCACGCCCAAGGAAGGTTGATGCCCGCCTCCACCGCCCACTAACAGCACCACCGCATAGCTCCTAAGCCATGTTGGCCCCCGCGGTTTATTGACGGTTTATTAAGGTGAAGCTATGGCATGCGGTCCAGAGCATACCAATCTTTCCCGCCAAATGGACTGAGCCTCGTGAAATCCGTAACTGACAGTGAAATATTCTGCTGAACGTCGTTCGAGGCATCCTGAATCCAACGCGGCTTGTACTGGATGCGCTCCTCCAGTTCGGACCACCGGCATGCGAGACGGTCCGCCTCCGTTTGCCATGACATTTTCATTGCGCTCACTCCTTCTTCTCTCGGCGCTCGCAACCGCTCCAAGACTAAAGTTCGGGATCAGAACTCGAGCGGCCAGGCGCGGCCACCCAGCACTAAGGCTTGGCTATATTATACGCGGGTGTCTATCACATTAGCGTTGTGGCCATAACCAAACGCGTCGGGCGGTCCGCGAGCGCCCAGAACTTCGATTGAATTTCCGCAAATCGCCAGATTACCAGGCCACATGCACCCCGAATTCGCAACGACGCAGGGTGCAAGTCGGCTTAGTGATTACCGCTTTTGGGCTGTATTGCTTGCTAATAATAAGTGGTTTCATTTTCTCCTTGACTTTCGACAACGACTAAGATACTAGAACGACTACGATACTAGGGACGTAGAGATAGACTGGTCGCGGGTGCCGTAAACCGGTAGACCGGGTGGTCCTGTACGCCTTCGCTTCGAGAATCGCAGCAAAAAGTTCGGCAACACTGGCCAGTTTGGGTTGCGTCGGGCCACAGTGGGCTCCTTTCTGATCGGAGGAAGACACGATGAGAAAACTGCATTTCGAATGGCTCCTTCTGGCGCCAGTAGCTATGGTCTTTGCATCCGGACCGACCGCTTTCGGCCAGGCGGTGACGGGATCCATTACGGGGTACATCACCGATCCCTCCGGTGCCGCCATTCCCAGCGCCACTGTTACGGCGACTGCGGCGCAAACCAATGTGGCCACAGCGCGCGCCACGGATTCGTCGGGGATGTACCTGATCACTAATCTTTTGCCCGGAAGTTACACGATCAAGGTGGAAGCTAAGGGATTTAAGGCTTTCAGCCGGGTAGGGGTGCGATTGGATGTCGGCGGCACGGTACGGACTGACGCCGCCTTGGAATTGGGCGAAGTCACTCAGCAGATTTCGGTCGAAGGCCGCGCCGTAACATTGGAAACCGAGAAGACCGACGTTTCCCGCGAGTTTAGTACGCAGGAGGTGGAGAGCCTGCCCGTAATCAACCAAAACGTGACGAACCTGTTCCTCCTGACTCCGGGAGCGATTCCGGACAATGCGCAAATGGGCGAGGGCGAGAACCCCTCACAAAACATGCGCACCATGGTGAACGGTACGTGGTCAGGCGCTCAGACCTACACGCTGGATGGTATCTCGGACGTCGCTTATGGCTTTGCAGGGCTTCAGGTGATTGTTCCAATTCAGGATAGCGTCCAGGAAATGAAGATCACTACCGCTGACTATGACCCGGAGTTTGGCCAGACAGCGGGTATGGTGGCGCAGTACATCACCAAGTCCGGTACGAACCAATTGCACGGGTCTCTGTTCTATTACAACCGGAACAGCAGCACGTTTGCGGCTGATCCGCTTACGCAGAAAATCGCCGGAACGGGGCCACAAGGCAAGGGCTTGGGGGTAGCTCCTTCCAACTTTAATCAATGGGGCGGCAGCCTCGGTGGACCCATAAAGAAAAACAAAGTCTTTCTCTTCGGTGCTGCTAACTGGAATCGCCTACGGAACAGCGCTTCGATTCTCGCTACGGTGCCCAACGCAGCTTTCCGAGCAGGGGATTTCAGTTCACTGGCTTCCACCAACCCGATTTTCGATCCCGCGACAGGAAATGCCGACGGCACCGGGCGCACGCAGTTTGCGTACAACGGAGTGCCAAACGTAATTCCGCCCGGCCGGATTGACCCTGTCGCCAAGAACTTGATGGCGCTTCTGCCCCTGACTAATACTGGTGCCGCCGACGCCACCAACAACAACTACGTGGGCACCAACCACGAACTCTTCAACCAATGGCAAACAGATTCGAGAGGCGACATTAATTTCTCGGATAAGGACAAGTTTTTCACACGCTACAGTATATTCAAAGGGCATCTGGAAAATCCTCCGCTTTTTGGAGCGGCGGCGGGGGGGCCAGCAGGCGCCGGTGGGGGTACGCTGAGTCCCGAGGTCGGGGATTTTACCCTTCAGCACACAGCGCTCAATTGGACCCACACCTTTAGCGGGAACCTGCTGACTGAAGCACGGACCGGTCTGAGTCGTTTTCGTCTGGACGCGGTCAACACGGACTATCAACTCGAAACCAATAACAAAGTAGGAATCCCGAATATCAACACGGGGAATCCGTTAGACGGGGGTCTGGCCGGGATCGACGTTCGCGGTCCCGTGGGCGCCTGGTTCATGGGTATTCTGTCCGGGGTCGGCATCCCCCGCTTTGACCGCACCACCAACATCGAAGCGATCAACAACTGGTCCTGGATACACGGTCCTCATCAGGTCCGCTTCGGTGCGCAGGTTGTGCGGGAGCGGTTTAATTTTCTTTCGGTGAATGCCAGTTCCCGCGGCAACTTTCACTTCGACCCTACTGTCACGGGCGCCTCGGGGGCACCCAATTCCGGTTTGGGAATGGCCACCTTCCTTCTGGGCACGCCCTCGTTTTTCGAGCGCGCCATATTTACCCAGTTTCCTCAGGAGCGGCAGACGCGCTGGGGTGCGTACGGGCAGGACACATGGCGGGCTACTCGCAAGCTCACCTTGAGCCTCGGACTTCGCTGGGATTATTTCACCCCAGTGACATCCGGCAGAAAGGGCGGAATCGCCGACTTCGATCCTGGCTCGGGAAACATACTACTTGGCGGGTTGGGCAGTGTCTCCAAGAGCGCAAACATCTACACGCCCAAGGATGCCTTTGCACCCCGGTTGGGCATTGCTTACCAGTTAACAGAGAAGACGGTCCTTCGCGCCGGGCTGGGACGAAGCTTCTTCTCCTCTGGTTACGACGCGACTTTCTACCATCTCACCAGCTTCTATCCCATAGTCGCTCAGCAGACCATCAGCCAAACGAGTATTTACCAGGGAGTTTTCCCAATCGACCAAGGCCCGCCGGCGGGTACGCCGCCGCAACTTCCTTCGAGCGGTATCCTTCAGGCCCCCCCGGGTACCCTATTGAAATCGCGTCCCTTCGACTGGAAGATGGAAACCATGGACTCCTGGAATTTTACCGTTCAGCGCCAACTCGCTAATGACACCACGTTTAGCCTCGCCTACGTTGGATCCAAGGGCACCCACATCGACTGGCAGTACAACATGAATACTGCTCCGATTGGTCCAGGGCCTCTGCTACAACGTCGTCCCTTCTTCCAGAAGTACGGATTGGATACTACCATCAACTTGCTTTGTAACTGCTCGGATTCGAACTACAATTCGCTGCAGGCTGAAGTCAAGAAGAGCTACGCCAAGAACCTTGCCTTTACCGCTAACTTCGTGTGGCAAAAGAGCTTAGGATACTATAACGACAACCCTTATGACAGGAGAGTCGATTACGGGGTGGGGAGCGGCGATAGCGGTGCGGAAGATTCCACCGCACGCGCAGTGACTTTTACGCTTGGGCATGTCCTTATACTCCCCTACGGAAAAGGCCAGCACTGGGGGTCTAATGCAAGTGGAATCATGCAAGCCGCTCTGGGCGGATGGCAGTTCAGCGGTGTTACCCTTTTCGAGTCAGGTGCGGCGATGGATCCGAATTGGAGCTCCAATGCTACGCTTAACTCCGATATTGCTAACCAGAAGCCTAATCGGGTCCCCGGCTGCAATCCCAGCAAGGTTGCCGGTGGACAAAATGCGAGCCACTGGTTTAACCCGGCATGCTATACCGTCCCAGCTCAGTATCAATATGGCAATACAGCTCCCGGGTCATTGAATGGTCCGCCGGTTGCCAATGCAGATTTCGCACTGTGGAAGGAATTTGGCCTTTCAACCTTCCTGAATCGTGAGAAGACGGCAATTCAGCTTCGTGTCGAAAGCTACAACGTATTCAACTTGACGAACTTGGGGACTTCAACCTGGGGGCAGTGCGTAGATTGCGCTAACGCGAATGTGATCACCAACTTGCAACCTGGCTTCCCCATGCGCCGCTTCGAGTTCGGCTTACATATGCAATGGTGACGTGGACTGACTTCTCCCGCGGCTCCGCCGCTTACTGTGCGGAAAGGCTACGCCCTTCGGCAAGTGTCGTCCTGTTGCCCGACACGCCAGTATTTCAGCGGTTGCGGAGAATAAGACATGTTCCCGCGAAGGCTGAGGTGTAGTCAGCGCAACTTTCGACTAACTCCGACGGAAAGTCCTTGTGGGTGTCCTCATCTGACACCGCCTCTTCCTTGTGGCGACAACCAGGAACCACCAAATGGGGTGACTTTCGCCCCGTTTTCTGCGTTCTTCGCAGTTAAAGAACAAGATGTCCCCACACGACGTCATCATCATTGGCGGCGGTCACAACGGCCTGGTGGCGGCGACCTATCTCGCCAAAGCCGGACTGAAGCCACTGGTGCTGGAGGGGCGTCCGGTGGTGGGCGGCGCGGCTGTAAACGACGAACTCGCACCGGGATTTAAGTGCCCGACCCTGGCCCACTCCGCCGGACCGCTCTCGCCCGTGGTCATTAAGGAACTCGGACTGGAGCGCTACGGCCTCGATCTCATACACCCGGATGTCGCCGTTCTTTCACTCAGTCCCGAAGGCCGTGGATTGTTGCTCTACAATGATCCGGCCCGTTCGGCCGAGGAGATCGCCGGGTTCTCCAAGACGGATGCGGCCAAGTATCTCGAGTTTGACGGTGTACTCAAGAACCTTGCTGCCGTTCTGGTGCGGTTATTCAACGAGCCGCCGCCCTCGATTGATCATCCCAGCGTGCGCGATCTTTGGAACCTGGCCAAGGCGGGCAAGAAACTGCGCGATTTCGGTGACAAGGACTTGTTCCGGCTGCTGCGCTGGGTTCCAATGCCTGTTGCGGATCTGGTCTCGGAGTGGTTTGAGCATGAACTGGTGCGGGCAACGGTCGCGGCTCGCGGCCTCTTCGGTACTTTCCTGGGGCCCTGGTCGGCCGGATCAAGTGCGGTGTTGCTCGCTCGCGCGACCCTCGATCCGCACCCGGCGGGCCAACCGTGGTTCGTCAAGGGTAGCATGGGAGCTCTCTCGCAAGCGTTGGCGAATGCCGCGATAGCAGCGGGTGCTCCAATCCAAACCGGAGCCGAGGTCGCCAAGATCCAGCTCAAGAATGGCGTGGCTAGGGGTGTTGTGCTGGCTAGCGGCGCAGAGATTGATGCGAAGGCAGTGGTCTCGAACGCCGGCCCACAGCGCACTTTTCTCAAGCTGATTGATCCGCTGGAACTCGATCCCAGCTTCCTGCTGCGAATGCACAATTATCGGACCATGGGGACGGTTGCCAAGGTCAACCTGGCGCTGTCCGGACTTCCGTCCTTCGTGGCGTTGGACCACGGCGAGACGACGAAGAGCTTGGCCGGGCGAATCCTCATCGCGCCGGATCTGGAATATATGGAGCGCGCTTTCGACGCGGCCAAGTACGGCCGTTTCTCCGAGGCTCCGATCCTCGAGATAGCCATTCCCTCGGTCGCCGATCCTTCACTCGCTCCGGCAGGGCGGCATGTCATGTCAATCTATGTTCAGTTCGCGCCTTACAAGCTCCGATCGGCAGAGGATGGCCGCGCCGCGCCTGACTGGCAGGCACAACGTGAGTCACTCGGCGATGCCGTGATCAAGACGCTCGCGGTCTATGCGCCCGAACTGCCGTCGCTCATCTTGCACCGTCACGTCATTACCCCTCTCGACCTTGAGCAAACTTACGGCCTCACCGGCGGTCACATCTTTCATGGCGAATTGGCGCTTGACCAGATGTACACCATGCGTCCGCTGCTGGGCTGGGCGCGCTACCGAACGCCAATCGAGGGTCTGTATTTGTGCGGTTCGGGAACACACCCGGGATCGGGGTTGACGGGCTTGTCCGGACGGAACGCAGCACGGGAGATCGTGAAGGATTGGAAAAAGAGATAGGGACTCACCGCAGAGAGCGCGGAGAAGACTCGAACCTATCGGGCACACTTCGACATATCTACCCCTTCGCTCTTTGCAATCCGTTCCTCAGGTCGGTAGTGTCCCCGGTAGTATCCTACTTTGGATTTTTAAGTTGCCTTGTTGTACTCGGATGGTCCTGCCAGTCTCCAATATGGCTCGGGGTGTATTGAGCCTCGTCTCATACAGATAACAAACAACGTTTCGTGCAAATCGGCACCTACGCGCTCGAAGGTATCGTGGTACTCTACTACTCTACAAAGCCACAAGAACTTGGTCTTTTTCAACACAATATTTTGAAATTGCATCATCTTCTGTATGCATCTAGCGCTCCTTGGTTAGGCGTTGTAGTTCATTGTCTGGACTGATGACGCTGGCTCAGCCTGCGTCAGGCGAACAGGTTGCGGTGCGGTCCCGGCCGACCAGCATGATCGTACAGTGCTTGGCCAACTCTTGCGCCGTTGGCGCGAACTACGCCGGAGGGCGGGCCGGTGATGATGTAGCCCTTGCGAGCCAAGGGATTTTCCGAGAGGCTTGCGGCATGGCCCCTCACCACGGGATCGTCGTGTTTTCCCAGCGCGTGAACGTACCGGTCGGGCCGTCCGGGCCGAGCAGGGCAACGTACACCACCTCGCGGGAGCCTCCTCGACAGACTCCGTGCCCTCATATCCGTTGAGGTTGGTTTTGGTGAAGGCCGGTGAGACTAGATTGACCTTTATCCCGATCGACTCCAGCTCGACCATCATGGCCAGGGTTATCGCGTAAAGCGCCGTCTTGGACGCGGCGTAAATCGGGCTGAAGAACCTGCGGTGAGGAGAGGCCGGATCCGAGTTAGTTGCCATCGAGCCGAGGCCGCTTGACACATTGACAATGCGGGCATTCGACGACTCGCGGAGGAATGGCAGTATCGCCTGGTAAACAGCGAGGGCACCGAACACGTAAGCCTCTTACCCCCGGTCCTGCAAACCTACCGTCCTCCTCTCACTGCGTTGCAGGCTGGATCAGGATCGAGCTGGCCTGTTCCAGTTTGATCGGCAACCGGCTGCTTACCGACTCGAGGGTATGATGGCTCCAGGCATCCGTCCACTTTGTCGCCTTCCAGGACCGGGGTAAAACGATGATGGCCTGACGAGTCAGGTCGGTATCGTCGCGAAGGCCCTCTTCCAGATTGGCAGCCAGAATTCGAAGCATCCCATCTTTCGCTCGCCACGCCGCGACATTCACCGTCTGGTCAAGATCGATCTCCTCCGCATGCAACGCTGCGCTCCCCGAAAGCAGGAAATTCAGCGCGCCCGCCACGAGCGCATAACCCGCGCCGCTGCCGCCCCAGTCCTCAGAGTCGGTCTCGCGTAGGCCTACCTCGTTCCAGGCGCCGGCCCAAGTCTGATCGACAAAGATATCAAGGTAGCCTTCCTTGGCTACCGATTCGAGATCCAGGCCATTGGCGTGCCAGTCAGCTACGGCGCTCGCCGCGTTCGAGTACATCATGAGCACTGCCTGGGGATTTGCCGTCTTGAGTTCACGCACCAATGCGGCGACCCCGGCCGTGGCCTGCCGAATTACCTCAGCTGACCGAGCAAGAGGCCCCCACGGTCCCCGGCGCTGATAAGGCACTGGCATCCCGAACGAATCGCGTAGCATGAGCGCGTCGAGTCCCACCGTCTTCGACAGGCTTCCCCATTGGGCTGCGTACGCCTCATGGACCGGCATGCCCTCGGTGATACCTTTCGGCAAACCGCCCAGCCTGGCCGAGTCCGCAGGTAGCTTGGCACTTGGATCGAAATACGACCCGAAAGGAGATCCCCCGGGCGACGCAGGCTGCCACAGAGTAAAGGCTTCCCGGTGGCGTCGGACCCAATCAGGCTCTTCCCCGTAAGCATTCGTCCAGGCATAGTTCAGCATCCCTACTTTGAAGGCAGGGATGCCGCGCTTTGCGGCCTCCTCGCGCAGTATAGAAGCCAGCTTCTTGACGTCGCCGTAAGTCCACGGATCATAACCACGGTGTGGCAATGTCTGAGACTTCGCGAATCGCGCCTGCGCCTGGCGCTTACGTTCTTCGGTCGTACCCCGCAGTGGACCCCTTTCGTCAACCCAATGTTGCTCTCCCGACCCGCGTGGCAAGCTAATCGTCTGCGCCAAATCTCCGGACCACTCCATCACGCATGAGACTGTCCAGCCGATATTGAGGATGACGCCCCGGTATCCCTGAACTCCCGCATATAACGGCTGGAAATGATCCCAGAACACTCTGACCGATCCGGCAATGTCCTTCTGCTCGAACCAATAGAGATCGATCTCCAGCCAGCGGTCGCCGGGTATCGAATGAGCTGACCGAGTCACTGCGCCGTGAACGGCCTGACGATCAACTGCGCCAGCGCCGATGGAGAACCCCAGCACCACCGACAGGGTTCTGAGACCTACAGTGAGTGGATCTGGTAGTGTGCGCAGTCGTCGCATATTCATCCCTTCGCCTTTTCCCCGGAGAATCGCCGCCCCGCCGTGCACCTGACAAAGACGCCCTGCCCATCGCCGCGAACCGGCATTCCAGGTGTTCTGGTTCAATTCCCGGAATCGGTGAATTCCTTGGACGGCGCACCCGCAAGACAGCCGCAGGGCCGGTGAGAGGGTTCAGCGTCATCATTATTTCGCTTTGGCCAGGGAGATTCTAACAGGAAACTGCACCAGTGCAGCTCAAGCCTTACTGGGAGATTGTTCCCGACGCCCCTGCCAGAGAAGCTGGGAGTCGGCTTTGAGAAAACCTTAGAGAAAGGAGGGCAGCTGCTTCCTGTGGGGTACCAAGCAATCGAATACTAGGCCGGAGCTTGCGTTGAGCCGTCGGAATTGGGTCGAGAAGGAGCGAATGGTTGGTTCTGGGTCGGTGAATCATCTACCTCTGAATGCGGCTCATTGGGTTAGCTCTTATCATCCGACGGGGTCCGTCCGCGTTCGGAACACTCCGCGTAATGTCATTCAGTCTTGGGGTCACCTTGGTGTAAACTTCGGGTCACGATTCCAGCGGTTTCTCAACTTTCCCCGAAGCGTGTGGAGGAAGCCTCGTGGAGGCACCGAAAAATCTCACTCGTCGCGAGGCTTTCAGCAAGCTAGGGAAGTTGTCTCTCCTAGCAACGCTGTCCGAGCGCGGGCCGGCAGTTCTTCCGGCCGATGTGATTCCAGCTTCTTCAAGTTCTGATGAACAGTCTCAAAGCTCGACGCGGCGAATTTCGCTGCAGAACGTCACCATTGCAGTAGATCATGCTGAACCTTCTTTTGTTCAATACGGCGTGAAAGAACTGGCCGAATATCTCGCCGAGCTTACCCGAAATCTGGTTCCGGTCGCATCTTCGCTGGACAACCGCCTAAGATCGCTGGTGGTAGTCGGGAAAGCGCTATGCGAGGAAGTCCAGTCCGGCCTCTGGCAAGGGCGTGACCTGGGAGAGGAAGGCTTTCTTCTCAGATCGACGGACAATGGCGGCAAGTCGCGGATCCTGGTTTCGGGAACAACCCCGCAGGGAACCAACGCGGGTTTGGCGAATCTCATGAGGCTGATCCGCGTCCAAGATGGCATGCCCTGCGTGGAAGCGGACCTTGACGTCCAAAGCTCTCCCCGGTTCGCCTTTCGAGGAATTCATCTCAATGGCTGGCCTATCGACTTCCCTACCGCTTTTCGGGCTTGGCGGGAGAAGGACTGGCGGCGGTTCATTGACTTGGTGTGGACGCTGGGAGCGAATCTGTTTCTGCTGTGGCCAGGTAACGAGACTCTGCCCATTCCGCATTCTACGGAGGACGCGGCCTATCTCCAGGAAGTCCGTCGCGTGGTGGACTATGCCCAGGAGCAGCGTGGCATCCGAGTCTGGATAATGCACAGCGCCAACCGCATCGCAACTTCGGATTGCCGGGTCCGGGAACCGAAGCTGCGCCCGTACTGGGTAGACGCATGTCAGGCCGATATGAATCCGGCTGACCCGGTGCAGTTCGAGCGCATCGCACAGTCGCATGAGGCGCTGTATCGCATTGTCAACAACGCCGATGGCTACTGCATGATCGATTCGGACCCGGGCGGATGGCCGCAAAGCCCACTCAGCGACCAGATGAAGATCTTTAAGCGCGCCCGGGCCCTCCTGGATCAATATCACCTGGAGGGGGCAAAAGCCAAACTCATCGATTGGATGTGGGTGGGTTGGGGACGCCACAAGTTCTTTAATTCCGCCCAAACAGTCATAGGCCAATATGACTGGACGGACAAGAATCCTGACGCGAGTGACCTCGCCTTTATGGCGGAGACCATCCGCAATTTTCAGCAAAATCTCCCCGAACCCTGGTGGCTAATTCCCGGCTTTCCTCAATACTTGGAAACCTGCAGAAATGCAGGACTGCTGGGAAAAACGGTGTACCTGCCCTACGGCGCTATCGAATTCGAGCCCGCCTTTCCCGCCACCAACGTTCCGCTGGATTCGGTTCGTAATGTGCTGGAGACCTTGAAGAAGTTTCCCGAGACGCGGGGCATCATGGGCAATAATCAGACGCCCCTGGTACAGTTGCCTCGCACCTATTATTTCCTGAGAAGCGCGTGGGACTATGACTACCGCAATCGTCCCGAGAGAGAAGTTCTCCTGGAGCTGTCAGAAAGCCTCTACCCGGGTGAACCCCAACTGATTACAGAGTGCTTTTCTGCCTTGATATCGACCGAACCACGCGCGATCGAGGATGTCCTCCACCGGCTTTGCGTGTTCATCGATTCGAGCTACCCAAGCCGCAAAGGTGTGCTAGGCCGAAAGCTCTTTCCCGATCATCTCGTCATCGCACGGAATCTCGCTTTCCAGCTCGAAATCCGCGCATCACTGCAACGGCTATTGCATGCCCTGCAAGGGAAGCCAACCCGCGAAGCGTGTTCGATGCTCGTCGAGAGCTATCTTCAAGCCCTGCTCGCCTGGAACAAGGAAACGGGTTGGGAGAGGATGATCAGCCTGGGATTATGGCGGAGTGCCATCTACTCTTCCGATAAAGATTTCAGCCAAGCCCTCTCCACCTTGAAGCGAGTTCTGGCTGAGCCAGCACACACCCTCTCTTATGCCGCCGTTGCGGCCTTCTTCGCCCCCATCACGCAACGGCTCCTCGCTAAGTACGAACAGGACGCGGTGATGATTGGCTGTATCGAGCCCTTGAAACTGGCACTGATCCAATCTCCCTAAGCGCTCACGGCCCGTGGCAAAGCCGCGTCGACTTTTTCTCCAGTAATGTAAGGGTTACTGTGGCTCGGTAGGGGCGATACTCTGATGGACTACCGATCGCTCCTGCACCTGTTGGTACAAGGCTCGGAGGGGTTCCTGGGCGGCTCGGAGTTTGCGAAAAGCCTCTTCTTCATGCGTGGCCTCCGGTGTACGGCCGAGCTGGCGGTAAGCTTGAGCCAAGCGATAGTGAGCAACTTCGTTTTGTGGGTCGAGGCGCACCGCTTGTTCGAGATGTGAGAGGGCTTCGGCGGGACGGCCCAACCGAGTTAGGGTTTTTCCCAAGGCGATATGGGCATCCACAAAACCAGGTTGAATAGCGAGGGCGCGCCGCTCGTGCTCGAGCGCTTCCTCGGGTTTTGAGCGCAGCCAGGCGACTTCTCCCAACATGTACTCGCTTTGGGCACTGGCCGGATCTGTCGCCAGACTCTGCTTGAACTCGGCCTCCGCTTCTGCGAGCGCCGGCTCGCCCTGGGAGTTGGCGAGAATCACCTCGCCCAGTTCATAATGAAGGCCGGGCAGTCCGGGGTTGAGCGAGAGCGCTTTGCGATATTGCGAGATCGCGCCGCTGAAATCATCCTGACTAGCCGCGGCCCTTGCTAGAATCTCGTGCATCTCGGGCGAATCGGGGGCGGACTGGGCTAGCGAGGAAAGGGAGCGCGCGGCGAGATCCGAGTAAGTGCGATAAGCCAGGAAGAGCACGTCGGGCGCGCCGGGTTCCATTTGCTCGAGGACGTGCAAAACATCTACGGAACGGTCGGGGCGCGCCGATGCGTAATTGAGGCTGACGAGATCCATACCTACTTCGCGCTTCAGTTGCTTGTCCTCTATCCGCTCAAATGTCTCCTGCAAGAGGGGCGCAGCCTCGGCGGAGTGCCCCAGGCGAAGCTCGCTCATACCGAGAAATGCCTTCGCATTGGTGAGTCCGGGCTGGAGTTTGAGAGCCGAGCGGAACTCCTGTGCGGCTCGGGTGAACTCCTTCTGGCGAAAGGCGACAATTCCCAGATTGGCGTGAGCCGAGGCATTCTTGGGATCGAGACGCAGGATTTCGCCGAACTCGATTGCGGCTAATTCACTTCGTCCGGAAGCGAGTGCCGCCTGACCCTTCTGGTAATGCTGCTGGATCTCGGTCCAGTTGTTCGTTTGTGCCGGGAGTTCGAAACACGACATAAGGCAGGCGGCAGATCCCAAAAGACAGAAGAGAGCTTTACGCATACGTTCGGGTTTAGACCTTCTATGATGTCCGTGGAGACTGTTACACTGGCATTTTAGGGGTCCCTTTCTACTTTTTCAACCTGCGGTGGTTTCGGGCACAACGCGCGTCAGGACACCCGCGTTACAGGAGGGGCTTTCCCGATGACAATCAAGGCGAAGCCGGTTTTCGTGGTTGGCCCTCTTTTATTCTGCTTCTGCCTGCGCACGGGCGCAGTCGATAGCGGACCTGGGAAGCAGGCCAGCCAAGCAGAGATCGAGCGCTATTCCCAGGAAGCGAAACGCGCAATGGCGGCGAAGGATCTCGATGCTGCTGCGATCGCTCTTCAGAAACTTACGGTCCTCACTCCGCAGGTTCCTGAAGTGTTCGCGAACCTTGGCATGGTCTACTACAGCGAAAATCACTATGTGGAAGCCGCGCAGGCTTTTGAGCAGTCTCTGAAGCTGGACCCGCGAATCGCGAATGGAGTGCTGATGCTGGGGCTGTGCGATGCCGAACTGGGGCGCTGGCATCAGGCGCGGCCTATTCTGGAATCCGCTTTTAGGCATCCTCCCAATCCTGAGATCGGACGCACGGTCGGCATCAAGCTCATGGAGACTTACTCGTTTCTCGACCAGAACTCTAAGGCCCTCGAAACCAGCGAGGAGTTGCTGGGCCGCTATCCGAATGACGCGGAAATCCTCTACCGAGCTTCTCACCTGTACGGAGACCGTGCCCTTGAAACCATGAACCGCCTGGTGCAGGTAGCGCCGCAGTCACCATGGAAGTTAATGGCCTTTGCCGAAGCGTTGGAGGGACAGAAGCATTATGACCTGGCGATTATCCAATATCGGAAAGTGATCGCCGCCGATCCCACCATGCCTGGCGTGCATTACCGGTTGGGACGCGCGTTGCTGCTGAACAAAGCCGATAATGAGGCAGCGCGCGATGAAGCGATGAGAGAGTTTCAGGAGGCCCTTGTTCGAGATCCTCGAAACGCCGGCGCCGAATACGAAATCGGTGAGGTTTACCGCAGGCGCGGCGACCCCGGGCTGGCCGCCGGACACTTCCTCCGGGCGACCCAGCTTGACCCTCAGCTCGAGGACGCTCAGATTGCAGTCGCTCGCGTTCTTATTTCATCCGATAAGCCGAAGGACGCCGTCTCTCACCTTCGTGCCGCTATCAATGTGAACCCTGGCAACGAAGTCTCCCATTTCTATCTTGCGAAGGCTTACAAGTCTTTGGGCGATCTTGCCGCGTCGCAGCACGAGATGACGCTTTATCAGAAGTGCCACGCGCGTTCCCTGCTGGGGGCGACCGCAGGAGAGTCTCAATCGCCAGCAGGCTCCGCGGGTGCGGCGGTGACCAGGCAAACCTCGGAAACGGACAGTCCGAATTAGGGTCCTGGTATGGTTGGCAGATAACCCAAACTGATCATCCGACGCCCAACCCGTACCGCGGCATCTCGCCTGCCCACGTAGCTCCATCGGCTCCCCGCCTTGCCCTCGGGTTTCGGGAAGACAGCCAAGCCAGGATTTACGATCGCGGAAGGCCAGGCTTTTGCTTCCGGCTCGCCTCGCGACGTTCTTGCCGAAGGCATCGAGAAGGCGCTTCTCAGTTTGTTGTACTTTATCCCACTCGTTCGCTTCCCGATACGTCTCCGCCAGCTCGTGGTACGCCTCAGTCATGAATGGATCGCGCCGGAGCGCCTGCTCAAGATACTCCACGGCTTTGTTCTGATCGTGCGCTGCTCGCCACGCACGCCGGCCGGCTCGGGCGAAGGTGGCCGGAGAGAATGAGCCATTCTAATAAACATATGAATACTGGACAATAGACTACCTGTCAAGCAATTTAAAAATGTTACTTTCGGGTGATTCGTCCTGCAACGCGAAATGTTACCCGTCGTCGTCGTGGTTTTTCCTTTCTTCTTGTCTTGGCAGTTGTCTTGGTTCTTGTCTTTTTCTCAGCGCGCCTTGTGCGCGCGCCTGTGATTTTGTTTTTCTCTGAAGGTGCCGCGAGTTTCTGAGAAACAGCCGAGACCGCAGGCTTCTCTGCCACCACGCTGGTGCTCCGTTGGAAAATCCGTTCCCGCTTGCTCTGAATCGTCTGGGAGAGTTGAAAGGGGTCGAGCGTCTGGCGTAGCCGGCGAAGTTCGGCCACCCGTTCTGGGTCCACCCCTGACGAGGCCGCCACTCGCTGAAAAGGGGTCTGGGGTGCTTCGTAGTGCCGCCGCAAGCGCGAGCCGATCCGCTCCTTGCGGCTCAGTTTCACCGAGGGCAGGAAGAGGTTCTGAAACAATCGCAGCTCACCCCGGTAAAGCTCGTCCATGGCGGCCCGTGCCGCTTCCGTCTCGTAACGCACGTAGCCCAGCAAGCGCCGTACATGCGTCCAGTTCTTCTGCTCGATGTGGGCGTTGTCGTCTTTCTTATAGGGCCGCCCACGGGTGAATTGAATGTCGTGGGCCTGGCAGTAAGCCCAGAGGTGAGCATTGATGAACTCCGAGCCGTTGTCGGAATCGATGCCCCGCAAGGGAAAAGGCAAAGCCTGGCGGACCGCTTCCAGAGCGGCTCGCACCGCCTTCCTGGCTCTTGCCCAGCACCGCTCGGCTTTCCGTCCAGCCCGTGTGAATGTCAGTCACGTTCAGCGAGTAGCAGTAGTCGCCCGCCGCCGAATTGCCCGAGTGGGAGACCAGATCGATTTCCGTGAACCCCGGCCTCTTCACGTCCCACTGATCCGTCTTCACGGGGATGTGGTGCTTCAATAAGCTCCCCGGCTTGGTGCGGCCATAAATCCTTTGCCGCAGCTTCCGCTTCTCCGAACCCAGCCGGTAGTCGATGGAGCGGGGGCTGATCTGAAGCAGCTGCTTTTCCAACTCCGGCGTCAGCCGGAAGCGGCGGCGAATCCAAGGCATCCACTCCGGCAGCAGGGCTTTCAGCCGTACTGACCAGGGATAATCGGCCGCCTCCCAGACCGCCTTCAAGATCGAGACCAGCCGTGGGCCATAGGTCACCCCCCGGCGCCGTCGTTGGGAAACCGGCCGGGCGGCAGGCGGCGAACCATTCAGCAAACGAATCGCGTGCTTGCGATGATAACGGCAGTTGGCGCAAAACTCGTCCAGGATGCGCTGCCTTTCCGCCCGACTAGCTCGTTGGTAACGAGGATAAACTTGTTGCCAATATTCTCTTCTCGAAAGTCGACTCATGAGGTTACCCGTATCCATGACGGGTAACATTCTCAAATTGCGCGACGATAGCCCACTGGTAACATTTTAGCTTGCGCGATACGGACTATTGACAGGCTGAATACATCTATGAAAAACTCTCCTGGTAAAATACTCATAAAGATGAGCCAGAAGCGAAAGGATTCGCTCTCGGGGCGGTCCTTCATGGTGTTTCCTTTCTCAGACAATCGAGCACCAAGTCAACCAGACAGACTTGGCCGGCGCTTGTGTACCTGCGGACAGCAGACGTGTTGATTTGCAGTACTTGTTGTACTTCTTTTACGCTGACAGGCTAACTGGGTCGGGGTTGGAAGGACAACGATAGGGCATTTGTTCGAGAACAGTGAGCTAAACGCTCAGGCTGTCCCGTCTACACGTGTGCATATCCGGAGGGAATATGAGAAAGGCAGCTGCGGTCTTTTTGGGGTCTCTTCTGCTTACCTCGGGATGCGCCTTGCACGCGCACGCTCAGGCAACCTGGGGCGCGATCAGCGGTTTTGTAAGCGACCCGGGCGGTGCAAGTGTTCCCGGAGCAAACGTCACGGTCACCGAGGTCCGTACCGGGGTTGTGACAAGGGGTACGACAGACAATTCCGGATTGTATAACATCACCCACCTCCTCCCTGGCGAGTACACCGTGACGGTCGAAGCCCAGGGATTTCAACGCTACACCCAGCAACACGTGACTCTTCAGGTTGATTCCACGGTAAGAGTCGATTGCACGATGCAACTGGGTGCGGTTAACCAGGAAGTCACCGTCACGGCAGCGGCTCCCCAGTTGCAAAGCGAGAAGACGGACGTTTCCAAGAACGTCTCAGAGCAAACCCTTCAGGCACTCCCGGTCCCCTCACATAATTTAAGCAACCTCTATGTGACGCTGCCCGGAGCCACACAGAACGTGCTTCAGATTGGCGCTGGTGAGAGCCCGAGCGGGGCCGTCTCGGTTTCCGTAAATGGCATGTGGTTCGGCGCCAACGAGTACATGATCGACGGCATCACGGACATGGCGTGCTGTTTCAGCAATCAGATGGTTTTTGTGCCCAATCAGGAGTCTGTATCCGAGATGAAGATGTCTGCCGACGATTACGATCCTGAGTTCGGCGATACGGCAGGACTGGTGGCGCAGTACGTGACGAAATCGGGCACGAACCAGTTACACGGTTCGGTGTTCTACTCGAACCGCAACAAGGCGACCTTCGCCGCGGATCCGTTTACGGAAAAGATCGCGGGTACCGGATCCAACGGCAAGGGTACTGGTCCGGCTCCCTTTAATCTCAACCAGGGGGCGGTAAGCCTTGGGGGTCCAATCAAGAAGAACAAGATGTTCATCTTCGGTGATTACCAACTGGGGCGACAGATCACTGGCCAGACCCAGACTGCCACTGTACCTACTGCCAAGTGGCGGACGGGCGATTTCAGCGATGTGGCTGCCGCGCATCCTATTTTCGATCCGAACACGGGCAATCCGGATGGCTCGGGGCGGACGCAGTTCGGCTGTAATGGGGTATTAAACGTTATGTGTCCCGGCCAGATTAACACGGTTTCGCAGAACCTTCTCAACCTGCTGCCTTTGCCTAACATCAACCAGTCCAGCGCCGACCCATGGGACGTGAATTATGTAGGCAGCGGCGCCACCACACTACGGACGGACCAGTTTGATGTTCGCTACGACTGGAACATCGGCGACAAAGACAAGATGTTCGTCCGCAACAGCTATCTCTACTCGAACCTGTTTACCCCACCTCTGTTTGGCATTGTCGCCGGAGGCCCTCCCGTCGCCGGGTTAGTGGCCGAAAGAGTTCCTACGCACAACGACCAGCTCGCTTTGAACTATACGCACAGCTTCGGTTCCACCCTGCTGGCGGAGTTCCGTGGCGGACTGCTCCGTTGGCATTTGCAGGGCTACCAGGCGGACGCAAACCTCAAAACGAACGATCAAGTGGGTATTCCCAATCTCAACCTCGGTGGCCCCATTACCGGCGGCTTGGCTGGATTCGTAATCGAGGGTCCAACCGGCGGTTTCCAAGAAGGGCCAGGGCCGAACAACGTCGCATTGCCTCGACTGGACATTATCAACGTCTGGGAAGGTGTCAACAACTGGACGTGGATGCACGGCAATCACCAGATCCGATGGGGTACTGATATCCGCCGCAATATGGAAGACTTGTTCACCATCAACGCCCACACGGAGGGGTTTTTCAATTTCAACCAAAATGTCACCGGAACCTCTGACGTGGCTAATTCCGGTCTCGGGACAGCGTCTTTCCTGCTTGGGTTGCCTAACCAATTTCTGCGCGGCGTGTTTAACTTCATCCCCCATGAAAGGCAGTGGAGGGATGCGCTTTACGTACAGGACGTCTGGCGCGTGAACGCTAAGCTGACCTTGAATTATGGGTTGCGTTGGGACTATTTCGGTCCGGACACTACTCCTCTCAAGGGCGGTCTGGCCGAGTTCAATCCCAACACGGGCAATATCGAACTCGCGAACGCCGGGAGCGTATCACCATCGGCCAACGTCAGCCCGTACCACAAGGCCTTCGCGCCGCGGCTGGGTTTCGCCTACAAGGTGACGAATAATACCGTCGTGCGCGCTGGTTTGGGCAGAAGTTACTTTGCCACTAACTACTCAAGTACGTTCCAGCAGTTGGCCACTGTCTATCCGATTGCGCCAACCCAGAGCGTCAACCAGCCCAATCTGTACACGCCGGTTTTCCCGCTGCAGCAAGGACCGCCGCCGGCGCCCGGCTTTGTGGTTCCATCCAGTGGCATTGAGCCGTTGCCTCCTGGCGTGAGCGCAACCTGGGTGCCTTCCGGTCATCCGACCGAATACGTCGACCAATGGAACTTCACCGTCGAGAGACAGTTCGGCGCGAATCTTACGGCGTCTGTCGCCTACGTCGGCAATAAGGGCACGCACGAGGTCTGGGAATACAACATGAATGCAGCGCCAATCGGGCCCGGCCCCCTGCTTAATCGGCGTCCGTTTTACGGCCAATACGGATTGGACCAGGGGATCAATAATGTCGACTACGGCTCCAATTCCAACTACAACTCGTTGCAACTTAGTGTCAACAAGCGCTTCTCGTCCGGTTACTCGATAACCTCCTCCTTCACCTGGTCGAAGGCCCTCGATCATGAGATTGCAGGCTTTGCCTGGGGAGATCAAGGCGCCAACCCTTACGACAGAAAAGCAATGTATGGCGTAGCTGCTGGTCAGGACCATGCGGCGGTGTGGACTCTAACCCACAATTGGATATTGCCGTACGGCCGCGGCATGCATTGGGGTTCCAGTGCTACTGGCGTAAAGAAGGCTCTCCTGGGAGGATGGGAGTTCAACGGTCTGACCGTATTGCAGGATGGGCTGGCGCAATCGCCTCAACTGTCCAACGGTGCGACCCTGAACGCCGATTTTAGCCAGCGGCCTGACCGGATACCTGGCGTTCCCCTCTATCCGGCCCAGAAGACGTCCACTCAATGGTTCAACCCTGCTGCGTTTGAAGCTCCGCAATTTCCGGGTCAGGCTGATCAATGCTGCCGGTATGGCAATGCTGCACGAGGTAGCATCCGCGGTCCAACCAACTTCATCTCGAACCTGGCGCTGTGGAAAGAATTCAGCTTCTCAACGCCGCTGAACCATGAGGCGACTTTGTTCCAGATACGGGCAGAGGCGTACAATGTCTTCAACTACGCCAATTGGGGCGAGCCTAACATGGCGGTAGACTCCTCCACAGCGGGCCGGATCACCGACCTGGAGGGTACCTTCATCGGGGGAATTGCGTTCCCCATGAGGCGATTCCAGTTTACCCTGCGCATGCAGTGGTGACGATCTGCGGCTTCTATAGCATTCGCTTTGTTCGGCGCGAAAAAAACTCGAGAGTCTGTGTGAAACACAAGAATTGAGGTGTAAGAGTTTTCACGCAGACTCTTCGTCACGCCCAGGATTGTTCTGTGACCAGGCATGGGCCTACCGTTCCAAATCGTTTGCCGCACTCGGCTTTAATCGGCGGTATTATTCTGCTACTAAGGCGCCATCATGAAAGGCAACGGCGCTAGCCGGGCACACATTTCACTGTTCCAGATTCGAGGTTCTATGGGAAAGATCACACGAAATCAGTTCCTGGGATCGGCCTTAGGAGCGCTGGCTTTGCCGTTAGGGAAACCAGCGAGCGCATTCGCCGCTGTGCCTTCCCCGCAGGCAGGCTGGCCCTCGGGTGGACTGGGCAGCCTGCCGTTTCTGACCGAGTCTGAAACGCGATCGGTTTGTCCAGAAAACCCTAGTGGGGAAAAGGGAAAAGGAGGAATGGCAGTGCCCAATCCTTCTGATCCTGACCTTCCTTTTTCAAAGGCGGCCTCCGATCTCGGACAAGGCTGGAAAGTCAGGCCGTTTGTGAAACCCAAGGCTGGCGAGACTGTCACGATCATGGATGTGGACGGTCCTGGAGTTATCGAGCACATCTGGATGGCTACGGAAACAGACTGGGGTGGTAACGGTCGCGCGTGTGTGCTGCGGTTTTATTGGGATGGAGAATCAACTCCTTCTATCGAAGTACCTATGACCGACTTCTTCGCTGTCGGACACGAGATCTTCGCTCGTGTCAACTCTCTGGCTGTCGTTGTCAATCCAACTTCCGCCCTGAATTGCTATTGGCCGATGCCTTTCCACAAACACGCCCGAGTTACCTTCACGAACGAAGCGGAGAAAGATCTGAGTCTAATGACCTATCAGATCACCTACGAGGTCACTGAGACTCCTGCCAACACGGGCTATTTTCACGCGCAGTGGAGGCGTAATGTTACGGATCGATCCGCTCCGATGCACACGATTCTGGAAGGAGTTAAAGGCCGTGGTCGTTACGTCGGCACTTTTCTGGCCTGGACTCAACTCTCCGATGGGTGGTTTGGTGAAGGCGAGATGAAGTTCTTCATTGATGGCGATACCAAGTTTCCGACAATCAACGGAACCGGAACCGAGGATTATTTTGGCGCGAGCTACGGTTTCCCGGAGATCTATAGCAGCCCTTATTCAGGCTGTACGTTGAAGCATGCAAACGAAAGTGGCCCGACCAAGTGGAGCCTTTACCGTTGGCACATTATGGATCCGATCGCCTTTAGCCGGGATCTGCGCGTGGCCATCCAGGCGCTGGGCTGGTGGCCGAACCGGAAGTATCAGCCGCTCGCCGACGATGTGGCTTCTGTCGGGTACTGGTATCAGACGGAGCCGCACGCCCCGCTTCCCAAGTTTCCTCCTCTTTCAGAGAGGTGGCCTAGGTAGGGCAATGCCCTATCAGCAAATGATGACAGCCATTTGGCTTGAACGTTTCCGAGCGCATCGTCTCCCGCTATCTCCGGCACCGCTCTATCAATCTGCTCCTGGGAGACCTTCTGGTCCCCACGGAGATCGATTCGCGCAGCGAAATCCAGCAAGAAAAATGCGGCATGCCGAAGGGTGGAACGGGAAACTCCGTTCTCCGCAAGTTGAGCCAAATAACGGGCGCGCTCGTCCGCCAGCGGCTCTTGCCGATGGCGCCTGAGGGTGCGGGGGGCTCTGAAGATGCGTTCAAACATAGTCGAACCTCCTGTGGAAGTGAAAGGCTCGACCAGAATGGGAAGGATCAGCCCCGGGATCCCAGCAAATTATGTGCGGAGATCTCCGGCTGCAGGCCCTGTCTGAAGGACTCCGTGGACTTACACCACATAACATAAATTGCTTGACAGGCAGGGACACGCGGGCTCCCGGCTGCAGCCGCGCCTAGGTTTGCAGTTCGCGTGCCGCAGCAAGCCTGGCTCAGCAGGGTTGATTGCACACAAGCGTGGAATAATCAATTTTATCGCAGCGCGACACCTGGATCAGCTGGCCTTTTCTTACCCACCATCCGCCCAAAGAAATCTTCATCAATAGAATGTATCTGGGGAGCAAGGGAGCCAGGCACTGGAACTAACATTCTGACGCGAACCAGCGCCTGATCTGTTCATACACTGCGGGATGACTGAGCAGGTCCCAGTGGTTCATGCCATAACCAACCCACTGCCGGGACTTGGCAAACGATAAGCTCAGTCTCGGATCCTTATGGCGGCCCAAGGCGCTGTTGAGAGGCACCAGGCCGTCTCCGGGAAACTCGTGACCGCGATTGTCGAGCTTCTTCCGCGCAGTTGCGCCAATTGCGTAACAGCGTACCCCTTTCGGTAGGGGTACTGGGTGCCGGAGGTCTCCCGAATGCTCGAAGCGATCGATCCCTTCCCAGTCTTCGTCGAGCAGATTGCCGTAACGCAGGTCGGTGATGCCGGCGCTGCGGATTTTGCTCAATCGAGCGAAAGGCGCACTGTAGGGGCTTAAGCCCAAGAAGATACTCATCCAGTGACCGCCACGCTCCAACGCCGAACCATGGTGCGGGCTGCCGAGGAAGACGAGCTTGCGCAGATGTTGGGGCCACCGATGGCCGGCTATCGTGCCGTAGTGATACGCACTTCGAGACACAAGTCCGCCCAAGCTGTGGGCGATGATCGTCAACTCGGGCCTCGGTGCTGGCCATTGCTCGACCAGGGCTTCGATCAGACCGGCAAATGTACGCCCGTTGGCGGAGACGTGCAAACCGCTGTTGTAGTGTAGATGGACCGGTGTACACCCCAGTTCACCGGCCAGTGCTGCCCCGTGGTTGTGCCCGTTCCGCGTCCACTGCAGATCATTCATGCACAGGCCGTGCACCAGTATGATTAGCTTGCTGCCTCGCCGGGGAATCGCGGTGGCCAGCGCCTGCCGTTCGAGAGTCAAGGGCTGGCCGTCCCGGCGCAGGCGCATGGAAATGGCGAGAGGGTTGCCAGTCGCCGCCAGGTAGTCACCCATTACGCCGTTCAGCGCAGCCAACACGGCTTCCCGTTCGGGGGACGAATGCCTCTCACCGAGCATGGGGATGAGCGGCGCGAGATTGGCATCAATCCTGCCACCCACCAACCTGTTCACCGCACGCACCGTCTCGTAAACCAGGCCCGCGGTGCCGCTCGTGGGACCTTGCGCGGGCGGGTCGAGAATCCCAGGAGCGCGAGCGATAGCGTGATGCATCGCCTCGACTAGGTCAGCCAGTCCCCCGGTGCCCTCAATAGCCAGCCGACTGAACCCGAGAAGATCGCAAGGATGAACATGGTTGGTACTGGTCATGGCAGCTCCGTGCTTCTGTTCCGCCAACCCTCAGGTTGCAGTTGGCCCATCGGGGTCAGACGGGGGTCGAAGGGGCTCCGATTGAAAACCGGCGGACCTTAACCAAGGCTGCGTTCGCTTGTTAGTCAGGTCTTATCGCAGCATCCCTTTCCTTGCCCTTACTGGCTTTGGGGTTACGGCCAAGTAATATGTTTTCGCCGTCACGTGGGAACTGGCCCCGGCCTAGAGATCTGCTGCGCGTGCTTAAGCAGCGAGGTGCGTTTTGACGGGGTGTTTCTTGTGCCGTGGCCGGCCACGGGGAATCTTCTGCGCCTCCTCCTTCGCCGAGGCCCTGACAGGCTTGACAGCCAAGTCGATCAGCGATTTCTGCGCCGTCGCGAAACTCCGAACGCTCTTTTCGGTCAGTTCACCCCAGGATGTGCGCGCCTCCTTCCCTCCGGCTTCGAGAAGCTCACCCGTCGCTTTGCCCGTGGACTCCATCTGCTCGATGGCCAGATGCAAGAGTTTCTTCTGGGCATCAATGTATTTCTCGACGCCTTCCTTCGCCAGATGCGTCAAGACCCTTAACCGGCCCTCGGCAGCCTTGCGGTCCTCCTTGCCAGCCTTGGTGGCGGCGGTCACCTCGTGGGCGGCCAAATCGAGGAACTTCTTTTCGGTCTCGACGAAGCTCTCGATCGCCCGTCGCGCCAGTTCGGCCAAGCTCGAGCCAGGCATCAGCCCTTTGCCTTTTCGATAAGATTCGGCAACCGTATGGGTCTGCTCGGCAGCCGTGTCTAGTAAGCGCTTCTGCATGCCGATCAACGTATCCACGCGCTGGCGTACCACGTCGGCCATGGCACGGGCCACCGCGGGGAGGCGCAGCCCTTCCTTGACTCCATCCACCACCAGGGCGGTCTCGCCAGCAGCCAGGTCCAGCAAAATCTTCCCGGCAGCGGTGAAGTGTTCCACCCCCTTGTCGGCCAGTTTGGCGATTGCGGCGTCCGGGCGGAAACCGGTTTTGCTCAGGCGCTTCCGCACCGCTCCGAACACAAGTGCATTCTGTTGAACGGTGAGATCTAGGAGAGTCTTCTGGGCAGCCACGAAACTCTCGATTCCTTGACGAGTCCAACCCGCCAGATGGCTTACCGGCGAGGAGGCTTGCGATGATTTTTTTGCTTTAGGGGTCATAACTTTGTTTCTCCTTTCGCACTGCCTTATACTGCAGTGCAGTATAATTTCACTATGGGACCACGCGCGAAGAATGTCAAGACCAAAAATCGGACTCCAAAATCGGATTTATTTTGGCCTTGCGCATTGTAGACTGAGCTAGGCTAGGAACGTGAAAGGGACGACCCACTACCTACCAACACCACAAGCCCGTCATGAACGGATGGACTGGGACCGGAAAAGGAAGCCAGAATGTGTCGTTCCGCTACTGCCACCAGAAATAAGCCTATCTTGGGTTGGGGCTCTAGAACCTACCACAGGTGTTTTGTGCCGGAAGGCCAGGTGTCGCGCCTCGTGCCGATGCCAAGCCTGCAAGTCCTCGGTCGCCGAATCCCAGTGGTTGGGGCGACTGGAGGGCTCATCGCTACAGCCTGGGTTGGTCAGCAGGAAAGACGACCGTGGGCTCGGCCGAAAGCAAACCGGTCTCCCACCGCTGAGTGGTTGGGCCAGACGCAGCCGGGCATATCCGGTTGCCTAGTTGGCTGGTCTGCCGTGATCTAGGCATAGTGCCACTAAATCCGAGATATTTGCTTCGCCCACACACATGACCGTGTCTGCGCCGCCCCAGTTGATCTTCACTGTCCCATCAGCCTCCGCAACAGCGCCGCAGGTAAACACCACGTTGTGGACATATCCCGTGATTTCCCAGGGATCTTCCGGCTGCAGAATCCACGAGTCGCTAACACCGATGACCTTCGCGGGGTTCAGCAGATCATGAAGGGCAACTCCCAGGCGGTACACCGACTTCGGTGGTAGGGTGCACCTCCCGTTGACTGGCAGGGTGGCCAACCGGAAGGGTAAGCACAAATTCTCATTGGCCAAGGTGCTCTGGTACAATGTTCGCCGTGCCGAACTCCACAAACAAACTGGGGCAAACATTGGCGAAGGTTCCCATCTTTTCCGGCCTTACGGAGATTGAGTTGGGTTTCCTGACTCAGCGCACGGTGCCCCGCCATTACTCGGCGGGAGAGATGGTTTTTGGCGAAGGTGAACCGTGTTCGGGACTTTACGTGATTGAGTCGGGCAACGTCCGCATCTTCAAGAGCTCCCCCAGTGGGCGCGAACAAGTTCTCAGTATTGATGGGCCAGGCGGCTCGATCGCTGAGTTGCCGGTCTTCGACGGGGGCAATTACCCGGCGTCGGCAACGGCAATCGACGACGCAACCTTGCTCTTTGTGAGCAAGCAGGATTTTCAGGCGCTCTGTCTCGCTCATCCCCAGGTCCCTCTTAAAGTTCTAAAGGTTGTCGGCGCGCGTCTGCGACGCCTGGTGGGAATTATCGAAGAACTGTCATTCACCACGGTACGCCACCGGCTTGCATCTTATCTCCTGCGCCTGGCCCAAACGTCGAGCAAGCGCTCAGCCGAGGGCGTCGAAGTCACATTACCCATTACCAACCAGGAATTGGCCGCGCAGATTGGCACAGTCCGCGAACTGGTTTCCCGGAATCTCTCCCGCTTGCAAGCGGAGGGGACGCTAAGGATCGACGGGCGCAACATGCTAATCCGCAACTTGCAAGCTCTAGAAGACGAAAACGTCGCCAGCGGATGATTTCCGTCCCATCTCAATACAGCTATTTCATAGCGCCGTGACAATAGTCATCGGCTTGCTTCCATCGCTTCCCTAATATCGATACATCAAGCGCGGCCATACGGGATTGACCCTGGCCCGCCAGGAGGGAACGATGAGAGTGACGATGGAAAAAACGGTACGGGAATTAGCCCTGGAACAACTGGGTGCCGCGAGAGTTTTTGAAGGATTGGGCATCGATTACTGCTGTGGCGGCAAACAGACTCTGGAGCAAGCCTGCCGCGCCGCGAGCGTGCCGGTCGATAAGGTGATCGACGCACTGGAAGCGGCGCAGCACTCTGGGAATGCACCTAACAGCCAAACCAATTGGCAAGCGCTTCCATTGGCTGACGTGATCATCCATATCAAGAATACGCACCATCAGTACACCCGTCAGGAGATTGCCCGTCTCGGGCCACTGTTCGACAAGGTTTGTGCGGTCCACGGGAAGAATCATCCTGAGCTATTGCAGCTTCGCGAAATCTTTCAAGGCTTGGCGCAAGAGCTGACCACCCACCTGATGAAAGAGGAAATGGTGCTGTTTCCCTACATTGAAAGAATGGAGGAATCCATACTCCAGAGGGAGCCCATATTGCCGGCGCCCTTCGGTACCGTGCAGAATCCCGTGTCCATGATGGAGCATGAACATGATTCCGCCGGCAACGCCCTGCGCGCCTTGCGGGCAACCAGCAAGGGCTATACGGCTCCACCGGATGGATGCGTGAGCTTTCAGACCCTCTACAGAACTTTGGCGGAATTAGAGGCCGATCTCCACCAGCACATCCACCTGGAAAACAATATTCTGTTCCCCCGGGCCATCGCGATGGAAAAGGAACACTGACAGGAGCGAAATCTATGACCGCAACCCTGACCCAATACGAGGAAGAGGCCCCAACCCCGCTGGCAACGGCGGGGGTTTTCAAAATTACTGCCGCGCGCGAGACCACCTTGGCGCGCATGTTGATGCTCTACATCAGCACCGGGCTATTCTTCATGCTGCTGCCGGGAACCTTCCTGGGGGTCTGGAACCTGGTGGCGATCAGCGGCAGCCGGGCGGCGAACTCGGTACTGCCGACGTGGATCCAAGCGCACGGTCATGCCCAGATTTTCGGTTGGATTGGAACATTTATCCTAGGTATCGGATTCTACTCGCTTCCCAAGTTACGCCGCCCCCAGCCTTTTGCCATGTCGGTGACATGGATCAGCTGGGGACTTTGGACCTCCGGCGTTGCCGTGCGGTGGCTGACCAACGTTTATGAGTGGCACTGGCGCGCGCTGTTGCCGGTGTCCGCGACGCTTGAACTCGCCGCCTTCGCGATCTTTCTTCACACCATTTCCGGCCACCGACCTGAGGACTCCGGCAAGGCAAAGTCGGAAGAGTGGATATTTGTCGTGATCGCCGGGTCAATCGGTTTGCTGCTTGCCCTGCTGGTCAATTTTGGTGCGACCATCTTGCTCGCTTTCTCGGGTAGGTCACCAGAGCTGCCGGCCGGCTTCGACCAAAGCTTTCTGGTTCTTCAAACTTGGGGTTTCCTGGTGCCTTTCGTTTGGGGTTTCAGCGCCAAGTGGCTTCCCGTGTTCCTTGGATTGCGCCCGGTACGCGGGCGGAGGCTGCTGCTGGCCGTGGCGCTCAATTCTTTGGGCGTGCTGGCGGCGCTCCTGAGTCGACCGCGGACCGCCACTCTCTTTCTCTTTGCGGGCATCGTGCTGGCAGTTTTCGCTCTCGGGTTGTTTGAATCCCCAGAGCGTCCGGCGAAAGTGAGAGGCGCGCACAGCAGTTTCCCGAGCTTTGTGCGGATTGCCTACGTCTGGGCGTTGGTGGCAGCCGGGCTAGGAATCTGGGCTGCCGCGGTGATCTCGCCACAAGGGATCTGGGGGGCTTCCCGTCATGCGTTGACGGCGGGTTTCCTGGCGACCATGGTGTTTGCCATCGGCCAGCGGGTTCTTCCGGCTTTTGCCGGACGGAAACTGTTCAGCACGAAGCTCATGTTTGTGGCACTGCTGCTTTTGAGCGCAGGGTGCTTGCTGCGTGTCAGTGCCGAGATTCTGGCCTATCAGGGCTTCCTGCACTCCGCATGGTCATGGCTTCCCTTCTCGGCCGTTACGGAGATGGCCGCGGTAAGCGTGTTTGCAATAAATATATTTCTTAGCTTTGCACGGCGGACCCCTGCGGTAAGTGTATAATGCACCGCGTTACGATCTCCCTCCGCGGTGGCCAGGGCGCCAATTTACTTTAGGAACGGATCCACCATCCAAATTGGCCAGAACGCGTGGCAGTCGATTGGGGGCCAGGAAGTGGGGACAATCTAGGGGCATGGATCCTACGTTGCGCCCGATTGGACTGCCGACTGGCTGTACCGCGAATGCAGGTTCATTCTCGACCGCTGGGCGAAAGGTCCGGACGCGGAGAATTACGCTGCCCTGGGCATAGAGCAGCAGGCGGCCTTCCGTGCTCGCTTGCAAGAGATTATTCGCCACAACACCTATGATGCTGCCACCGGAAAGATCACCATTGATCCCGCACGCGCCGCGGCCTTCGATGAACTTGAGGCGCACTACGCGGATGTGTTCACGCGCGGCCGGAACGATTACGCCATTCAGCGCAACGCCCTGAGCGACCCGCAAAAGCTGCGCGCCATGAGCGCGTTCTTCTGGTGGACGGCCTGGGCGGCTTCCACCAATCGCCCGGGCTCGGACGCTTCCTATACCCAGAACTGGCCACATGAACCTCTGATCGGGAACCAGCCGACAAGTGGCGCCATCGTATGGACCACCATCAGTTTGCTGCTGGCGGGCATGGGCGTATGGTTTGGTGTTTTGCCTCGCAGCCTCGCATCGTCGCAGACGAGCTACTGCCCACAAACGATCCTCTGCTGGGTCTGCGGCCTACACCCTCGCAACGGGCTACCATCAAGTATTTCTTCGTCGTCGCGGCGCTATGGGTGGTGCAAGTTGGACTCGGCGCCGTCACCGCGCACTACGGCGTCGAAGGTTCCGGTTTCTATGGAATCCCGCTGGACCGCTGGTTGCCTTACAGCGTCACACGGACGTGGCATTTGCAAATCGGCCTCTATTGGATCGCCACGGCGTGGCTGGCTACCGGCCTTTACATCGCTCCCGCCGTCAGCGAGGCGGAACCCAAAGGCCAGCGCCTTGGCGTCAATGTTTTGTTTGGGGCGCTCATGTTTGTAGTGGTGGGGTCGCTGACGGGTGAATGGCTTAGCATTCAGCACAAGCTCGGCAACATGTGGTTTTGGTTCGGGACGCAAGGCTACGAGTACGGTGACTTGGGCCGAGTCTGGCAAATTTTGCTTTTTGGTGGAGTTACGTTTTGGTTGTGGCTGATGTGGCGCGCTCTC
Source organism: uncultured Acidobacteriota bacterium (assembly GCA_963803295.1). Taxonomy (GTDB): domain Bacteria; phylum Acidobacteriota; class Terriglobia; order UBA7540; family UBA7540; genus CAWDMC01. The sequence continues at coordinate 335,818 of CAWDMC010000004.1, forward strand.
AAACCGGCTTTCGCCAAGCGCGACCAGAGCCACGCGTTGCTCTTGATGTTCCTGCTCTCTAGCATCGCGATTCCCCTGTTTTAGGCTGCGGGCCTGAGGTATGGCGAGCGCAGCAACCTGGTGACCGCCGAGTATTGGCGTTGGTGGGTTGTGCATCTGTGGGTGGAAGGCTTCTTTGAGGTTTTCGCCACGGTGGTGATTGCATTCCTTCTCACTCGCCTCAAACTGCTCTCGGTCCCCACGGCGACGCGCGCCGTCATGTTCTCCACGGTCGTGTTTCTTTCTGGAGGAATCATCGGGACTCTTCATCACCTCTATTTCGCGGGAACTCCCAACATCGTTCTTGGGCTCGGAGCGGTGTTCAGCGCCCTGGAAGTTGTTCCCCTGGTGCTGATCGGATTCGAGGCTTGGGAGAACATCCGCCTGGCGCGCTCACGCCAACAGCAAATCTGGGTGGCCGCCTACAAATGGCCCATTTACTTCTTTGTCGCCGTGGCGTTCTGGAATTTTGTGGGCGCCGGCCTCTTATTATGAAGGGTGACGTTCTGCGGGAAGCCGTTTAACCGTCGACACGGGCGACTTGGTAACAGTCGGGAAATTGGACCATCGCCAACATGTCTCAGCAATTCGACCGAACGGTATCAGCTTTCTCGGATGATTCCGGCCCGCCCGTGCGGGGATTCCTGCACCGTCCTTCAGCGTCACCGAACGATGCGACCGGCGGTAACGCGCTCGTGCTCACGCACGGTGCCGGGTCGAATTGTCAGGCGCCGTTATTGCTAGCGGTGGCAAATAAGTTCGCCGCCACGGGATACACCGTCCTCCGGTGCGACCTGCCTTATCGTCAAAAGTGTCCGCACGGACCGCCTTTTCCCAGCGCCAGTGCCGAGGACCGTGACGGGCTGAGAAATGGCACGCACGACGCTTTTGGGTCGCTGGCAGAAATGGAATCAGCATTGAAGTTGATCCCGGCCGCCACAGCCCTTATTGCCGTGGACGGAACTGGCCACGATCTTTCATTCGGTAGGGAAAAACATATTGGTACAATCGATCTCCCATCCAAGGTTCTAGACGCATTTGAGCGGTTTCTCGGGACGTGTCTGGGAAAGCGAGGTTGAATTAAGTCTTGCCAGCATTGGCAGGTTTTCGATTGGGCTCACGAGACGGCCTTTTCCCTTGCTGATCTGGAGCGTGCTGCCGCGGCCGGGCTTACGAGCGCGAGGGCAATCCATCGGCATATAACGCGAATTGATGGTGTTGAGAGCTCGAACCCCAGTGTGCCGTCCCAGGTAATTTCTTACCATAAGCCGACGGGCACCTATGATTCCGAAAGTAGGGGCACATGGCCATGCGCTCCCACAAAGCGACGAGCCCTTTATCGCTCGTGTAAAGAATTAGCTGGGACGCCACCCCAAGAATCCAACGGGATCTAACTGCGGCCAGTCCTTAGGACGCGGGAGCCGGCCGCTTCGCGCGGAATCGAAACCGTCCCCCGAGCGCCTCAACATTTACCTGTTCAAAACCGGCAGCTCGCAGTCCTTCCGGCAATCCCTTCGGGTCGATCGCCACGAGTGTATCGGCCAGGTGATAGAGCCACATCCTCACGGACCAGCTACTGTCCGACCCAACGAAGATTCCTCCAGGTCTTAAAACCCTAAACGCCTCCGCGAATACCCGGGCCTGAAGGCCAGATGAGGGCACATGGTGGAGCAGCATCGTGAAGGAAAGAACAGCGGAGAACGTCTCGTCGCGGAACGGCATGGCCGTAGCGTCACCAAGTTCGACGGTGACGTTCTCGTTCCCCAGACGCTCGTGAAGAGACTGCGCCAATGTGGAATCGAGTTCAAGGCAGGTGAGGTGAGGGCACTGGTGGCGCAGCCAGTCGGTGGTGAGGCCCGGTCCTGGGCCGAGTTCCAGCACATCGCCGTCCAAAGCCACTCCTTCCAGAGTCCACGGCAAGATCTCATGCTCGAGCCGCAGCTTCCAGCCCTTTGATCGGCAACACCAATGATGCCGGCGGTTCATCCACCCCCCAGCCTTTAATCGCGGCCCTCAATTACCATACATCGCCAAGGCAGCGGCGTCGCCCCCCGCGCCAGGATACCGACTCTGCCTGCCTGCTGCTCACCGCGCCAGTACCGGTAGTGATGCGCCCAAGCGCTTGGCTCGGTGCGTGTGAGCCAGATTCATGGTGTGCCACAATTCCACTCCCAACCATGCCAGCGCCGTAACCTCAATGAATCCCGTTACTCCGACCAGGGGAAAAGCCACACGAGGAATGAAGTCAGTAAGGATTTGCAGCACCACCCGTCCGCCGCATCCCACGTTAAGAAGAATGAAGGGTCCCCACAGCGAGCTGACGCGACTGGAATCCACTCCCGCCAGGATCGGCACGACCCGCGATGCCACCCCCAGAATCATGAAGCTGACGAACCCCACCGTATAGGCATGACGGTACGAACCCAGGAAAGCGTGGGAGAAGCCCTGGTGTGTGAGCACCCCGTAGACGAGGAAGAAGGGGAGCATGGCCATGGAAAAGAGCAGCCAGGTGTAGGCCGCTCGGATGAACTTCAGGCTGCGGTCGGATTGCGAAGTCTTGGCAAAGACGCGAATTTGCATCACCAGCAACACCGCCCATACCGCCATCAGAATGAATGCCAGCTCAAGTCCGATGGAGTAATAGAGATTGCCGGAAGAGAAGAATAGTTCGTAGCTCGCGATGTCGAGAATCAATGAGCCATTGATGAGCCAGAAGATCAGCGATTGGCGGTCGCGCCGCGGCTTGCCCAGAGCATAGACCGCCGGTACAAACCGCTGACTGACTCCGGCGATAATCAACGCACCAAAGCCCAGCAATTGGATGTCGCGCAGCGGGCCGTCAATCAGGCCAATTCGCATCACCAATTGATCGACCCCGACCGCTGTCACTTTGGCAAAAAAGAGCAGGTCGCTCACGATGGCCTGAACGAAAAACCAGAAGAAGGCCCCGAAGATGAATTTCTCATAAATCTGGTGCGGTTCCACGGATTGCCGTGCGGTTTTGAGGATGATGCCGACGAACATCGTGATGGCGGCAAGCTCGGTAGCCGCCGCCAGAATTCCCAGACCCACTCCCACCGGCATAGGCTGGAACAGTTCCGCTCCCACGCGCGAGGCGATGCCGATGAGCATCAGGTAAAGCGTCAGGTTGGCCAGGTCCGGCCGCCACAACAAAACATACTTGAAGCGTGGGAACGATTGATAGGCAAAGCCCATCACGAAAAGCCCCATCCACCCGAAAATCATGGCATGTGCGTGCGCGTGGATGGCGGGCACCAGGCGAACTTGCAGAAAGGTTCCTCCGATAGCGATTTGTAGGAGATTGGTGGCGCCCCACAAAGCGCCCACCGAAAGAACGATGACGATGGCTGCCTTGAAGAATCGCCGGTAGATGAAATCCCCCAGCGATTCCTGGTACACGTACTCATCTTTGCTGGGGTTGCGCATTTCGGCGTTCAATTCCCCCACCAACGCGTCGACGTCAACATTGTGAACGGCGGCAAAGAACTCCAGGGTTTCGGCGGGACCGTGCTCACCCCCACAACCTTTCAGCCCGAATCTGTCAAAGACGCGACGCGCCGTGGGGCAAGATTTGACGATGTCGGCAACGCTCATAGGTTTGGTGATTTCCGTCATGATAATTTCTCCGTTCCCACCGCCTCGATGCTTGCCAGCTTAGGAAGCGCCGCCCTACCCACTGCCGCGTTTAGCTCTGCCAGGAACGTGTCCAGCTCAAACCCATGCTTGCCGGCGGCAAAAGCTACGGAATGGGTTCCCCCGCATTGCAAATTCAGGCCGTGGCTTCGGAAGACTCGCATCGTTTGAGGCCAGTTCCTGACGATTTCTCCAACTTTCATTTCGGATGTAATGACTGCCATGAATTCATCCCCCCTTTCGAACCTACGTTCGCAGGATAATGTGCCCTGAAACTGGGGGCGATGACTTCTGTCACGGGGCCCACTACCCCGTGACTTCTGTCATCGCCATCGTGCCGTTGCTCGTATGAAATGGGTGGCGAGGAGCACACATGCGAGACGCAGCCCGAAACAAGCACAAAGTGGATTTCAACGAGCGGCCCTTTATAACCATCCGGGAGGCGACCCAGACGTGCGACTTGGCGTGCGTGCATTGCCGGCAAGCGCGCAACCGCTGCGGTTAGCGTTGGAACTATCGACGTTGGAGGCGCAGCGCCTGATCGACCAGGTTGCCGCAATGGAGGTTCCGGTGTTCGTTTATCACTGGCGGCGATCCGCTCAAGCGGCCTGATATCTTTGACTTAGTGGAATACGCGACCGCGCGTGGGGTGCGGACGTCGTTGACCTCGAGCGCCACGCCTCTTCTGACCCGCGACGCGATTGCCGAACTCCAGCGGCGGGGCTGGCGCGTTTGGCGGTGAGCCTGGATGGGTCTACGGCGGAAATTCACGATGCGTTCCGGCGGGTGCCGGGTTCGTATAAGTGGACGCTCCGCGCCATTCGCTGGGCCCGCGAACTGGGCCTCCCCGTCCAGGTCAATACTACGATTACACGCCGCAATATGGCAGATTTTGACGCTATGGTGCGGCGGCTCGAATCGTTCGATATTGCCATGTGGAGCGTCTTCTTTCTGGTGCCCACCGGGCGTGGACAACTGGACGACCTGGTTTCCGCGGAGGAGTTCGAGGCGGTCTTCGCCAAGCTTTACCAGGTCGCCCGGCGAGTGCCGTTCGATATCAAGACAACGGAGGCGCAGCACTATCGCCGCTACGTCCTACAGATGCGCGGCGGCCAGGCTATACATGGCTTTGGTTCCGCCGATGTCCTTACTACCCAACGGCGGAATCACGCCTGCAAGCTGCCGAATTTCGCGAGCTGCGGCCATGACTGGAGATCGATTACTCTTCGGAGTCATCCGGACTCGGTGCTGCAGCCGAGACCCTTAACCATGGGATTCAGGTTGCGATTATAGAACTCGCGAGCGGCCCCGACCCGGTTGCGGATGGATGGTGATGGATGGCAGGACGGACTCCCCCGAGATCATAACCAGTGAGCCAAAAAGCGCCAACAGACTCCCGCTAAGCATACTCCGAACGGGTCGAGATTCAAGAAGCAAGTGGTAATCGCCGAGTGCGACACCTGCGAGGCATGTAAGCCAAAACTCCGCTTCCTGAACCGGGTCGACGAACGACAGCCTGGCAAATCGGCGTGACGCTATTCCTGGCATCGGCTTACAGACAACTGGTATTCCTGCTGCCGACCCTTCTTCAGCGCCGGGGCCTTGATGATCGAGAAATAGCAGCGGACGCTCTTGGACTCCTGACCTCACTATCAAGGGCCTTCCCGGTCTACTGGGAGCCTTTGTAGTATCGCGCCTCTGCCCTATTTTGCGGGAATCTTACTGACACACCGCAGCGTACCTTTAGTGTTAACTTGCCGTAATCGTTTTCTGTGTTCTGATCTTACTTCAGGTAGAGCTCTATCTCTTTAGTAAAAGGCTTGCTCCTGCATCCACCTCGTTACGCCCCTCGCCAGATGTGTTCGTGTAGGATTTGCCGGAATAACCGGGATACGAGCGCCGGAATGCCGAAAAGTGCTCCTGCAGTTCAACGGATTAGGAATGTCGTCGGCGCAACAACAACCCTGGCGCTCGGATTGTAGTAGTCATAGAGTACCGAGGATGCTGATCGAGCCTTCTCGGCAAGCCGCGGCCGGAAGCTGAAATCAAACCGCGTTCCACCGGCTTGCGGCCACAGATAAAACACGACCCGGTCCGGCAGCACCTCGTAGCGGTTGATGCTCCAATTCTTCTGTGCGGTATCAAGCGACCCGCGATCGACTTCGGCACCCGGCGGCAGTCCGATTTCAGCGATCATCATGCCATATCCGCGGAATCCGACGCGCTCCGAAGCGACGTGACACACGATCTCGTCGCCCGATTGAGCTTCCGCCTTACTGAAACGCACGGACATTTGCAACCCGCTGGACTCTCCGGTGGCGGCGACGAACTGGCCTTGATTCGAAGCGCGCCACGGTTCGTAATGCGTACCGACGAGCTCGACTGAGGCTTCGCCTGAACTGTGCGGGCGGCGGATCTCGATGCGATTCTGGCCTTGGACGAGAAAGCGGCTGACATCGACTTCAACCGGATTTGCGAGTTCGCCCGGCGCTGCCAGCCGGATCGATCCGGCTTCGCGGCCATTCACCGTAATTGCCGCTTCCATCGCGGCAGCCGCAGACGGAGTTTCTTTCGAAACCGTCGCGTTTTCGGTTGCGAGCAGCGTGAGCGTCTGCAACACATTCACTGTCGCTTGCGTTGAGTACCACACGCCGTAGCGGTCTTTTTGAGCCAGTAGGAGGAGCAGCCCCTGGTCGATCAAAGATTGATCGGCCGCCGATTGCGATACAGGCTTCAAACCCTGAAGCAGCGCCTCGACTGCTAGAGCCGTGGTCTCGACGCGGCCGGCTTCTCCCCAACCGTAAAAGGGTGTGTTGGTCTCGAGCGCCCAGTACACGCCACTCTGTTCGCGACGAGCGAGGGCTTGCAGCCGCCGGGCGCCCTGAGCAGCCTCAGTGGAACGATGCGCGGCCAAGGCTGCCAGTGTGTAAGAGGCAATCAGATAGGGTTCATCGATCGCCTCGACTCGCGGGCGCAAGTACGTTAGTGCAGAGGCGACCGGATCTGCCGGCGGCTGATTCGGCCGGGACGCCTCGCCCGCGAGCTTCGGCGGGTTTCCATGGCTGGCGCCGGATTTCGCAGCCTCGCTCCCGGTATCTGAAGGCAGCGACGCCAGCACTCGCGCTATGGAGGCCGTGAGCAGTGCCGCTCTGCGCGTGTCTTCGCGGCCCTCAATCACCCAGCGGTGCCCGGGCCAACTGGCGTCTTTGCGTTGTTGGCCCATCAACCATGACCTGGCTGCCTGGACAACCTCCGGGTCGACCTTGATGAAATCGGAGGTGTCGCTAAGAAAACGAAGGGCGTATGCCGAAAGCGCGATGTCAGGCTCGTCGCCGGATCCCCAGTAGCTGAAACCGCCTCCGGACGCTTGATAGGACAGCAGGCGTTCGTAGCCGAGCTGCAAATATCGCCGCGCTCTCGTTTCGAGCGCCGCGTCGCTGTGGCCAGCCAGCTTGTGGTAGCGCAAGAGCAGCAAACTGGGATAGGCCGAAGAGATGATCTGCTCGCCGCATCCGTACGGCCGCTGAAGCATGCCTTCGATCGCATCGATAATATGGGCCATCAGGTTCGGGTAGATCTTCAGGCGCGCTTCGGCTGATTCCGCGATGGCGCCCGGTGGCACATTGAGCGAAAGCGAGGTTGCCTCGCCCAGCATCCGATTCACTGTCGTCGTGATCTCCTGCCCGTCAGGATGGACCGAGACTTTACGCTCAATGGCGTCGCTCGATTCGCTGCCGATTGCAGTGACCCGCTGTTTACCATCGGTCACCGACTTCGCGGCGCGGAAGGAAAACACCTGCTTTGCTGAATCGCCAGCCGCGATCTCCGCGTGGCGGTGCGCGGGACCGAGCAGGGTAAACCAGTCGCCCGGTTTCATCTCAAAGTCGATCGATTGCGACTTATCGAGGTAATTGCGCGCAGTCACCGGAAGCGCGATCTCGTCGCCCTGGGTCAAGATGGGCGGAGGATCGAGTTGGACGAAAAAGGGCTGGAAAGCGCGAAGTTCCTTTTCAGCCGTGCCGACTTCACCCTCGACCGTCGAGCCGATCGCCGAGATCTTCCAGGTCGTAATGTTGTCCGCCAGCTTGAATTTCAGTTGCGCTCGGCCATTGGCATCAGTGATCAGTTCAGGTTCCCATAGAAGAGTCTCGGGGAAGTACTCGCGCGGGCGTGGTGTGCCGCTCCCAGCTTTGGAGTCACGCCGCGAGAGGGATTCGATAAAACGTTCGTGCGGGGGCGGTGGGGGTGGAGGCGGGGATGGTCCCCCTCTAATCGCAGTTATGCCTGCGAGGCTCGAGCTTTCGGTGTTGAAGGATGTAACCTCGGCCGTGACTGTGATCTTGTGCGTTGCGCCGCCCACGGCGAGCGTGATGTCGAGTTCAGTCACCTGGTCCGCCAGCACTGGAACGTCCGTTTCGGAACCGGTCACGAATCCGATATGGCCGAAACTGATATCGTAGTTGCCCGGTTCCAGGTTGCGCAGCAGATATCTGCCATCGGAACCCGTCTCGACGCTCACTGTGACCGAACGGGACTGAAGCGTAGCGTGAATGGTTACGCCGGCAACAACCGCCCCGGATGCATCGGTTACTATGCCCCTAATGGCCCCTTTGCCTTTGGCCAGCACGATAGAAGCTGACCGCACAGGCTTTAGTTGACTTCCTGACTGCTCCGATACGGCGCGTTCGTAGTGAGCTACATCAAAATCGTCTTTAGTGCCGCGCTGGCCATCGGGACCCGCGCTGCGCAGGGCGATGTTAATCATTTTCAGTGTAACCGGCGTAATCTTGTCGCGTTTTTGCGACCGGCCCTTTCCGGAATTAGCTTTCTGGATCTGGACCTGGTCGGAGTAACGATTTTCAGCTTCGAATTTGAGATAGTAGCCATGATTCCAAGAATCACGCAGATTTGCCCAATCGATAGCAGAGCGGTGGAGCGCACTCATAAACGAAAGTTCATCGCGTGGGAAAAGTCCGGTAGAAGCGCCGTACGTCTGCAGGGCGTTGTCGATCCTGGCCCGCGTCGCAGCGAAGTAGTTAGTGGAAATGCTCCAGACGGTAAAGTCGTCGTTGCGCCACCAGCGTTCTTTTTCGAACTGCCGATTGGGACCGCCGCTTCCCACAGCACAGGTCAACGCGGTTCCGTTCACGCCGAAAGTGAAGCGGTAGGGTTTACCCCAGGGATCGAGTAGTGAGCCGATATCGAGACCCAGCCGTGCGGTTTCCTGTCTGAGGGTCGGCAGATCGCGGATGTAACCACCGGTGCGTTTGTGATATTGAGCGAAAGCGCGCTCGAGCGTTTCACCCGATGTCCGGAAGTAGGCCCAGTGGAGTTCAAGAACAAGGAAATCGTCTTCTGTATCAGGCTTTTTGTCGGGACCAACGCTATAGACGTCCAGCGTGTCCCATGCCTCCTTAGTCGAGAACTTCGGCATGTAGGGTCTGCCCCACGGATCGCGAATCGCCTTGAAGTCGATGCCAGTCTCGGTAAGAAAACGGCGCAAGGACGCGTCATCGTTCGGATATTCCCGGGTTCGCCGGTAGCGTTCATCAACGGCGTTTTTGAGCGGCTTGAGCGAGGGATCGATGAATTTGCCGAAAAGCTTGTGCAGGTCCGGAGATTGGGGACTATTATCGAAGAACCGAGGCGAATACTCTGCCCAGGACTGAAACAGCGTCACCTCTGCCGCAAGATCCAGTCCGTCAGGCAGCGGCTTCGAGAGATCAAGCAGGTCAAGGTCCTCCCTCTTCAAACCTCCAATAGAACTCTCGTCAGAATACGAACGGTAATAAAAACCGTAATGACCCCCGAACTCGCGGTCGGTGCGTGCCCTTTCCTCCACCGCTTTGTCGAAGATCATCGTACCCAAGTCGGCCTCGACTGGCCTCCCGTCCGGACCTGAAACGCCAAAGTCCGCCTGGGCTCCCTCACCGGGACGGTGAGTGTCGCCATCGAGTTGGAGATTCAGGGTGAGGCCGTGCCGGGCGGGGTAAATGATTTTGCGAACTCCGGCTTCTCCCTGCTGATACCGGTCCTGACCAGGGGAGGGCAATACCCATGCCATGACATCGACTTCTCCCTGGAAAACACTTCGGTAGGGTATTTCGAGCGAGGCATGGCTTTGGTGTATCTCCACCTGCCTTGACTCAACAACGCCGGCGTCACTCGCCATATTCACCAACAGTGTGGTTTCCGGGTAGCTGGAATCGATTTGGATCTCGATCGGGTCGCCAGCGCGGTATAGAGCCTTATCGGTTTTGACGCGGAGTTCGACTACCTCCCTGTCGACCCAAATCTGTTCGCGTTGCTGCCCCTCCCGGTCTTGGGCATCTCTGGCCTGCAGGCCGAGCCAGATCGAGTGGTCATTCCCATCAGTCTGCGGTGCCCCGACGCCTGTTACCTTGCCTACCCCATAGTGATTAGTGTGTACCGTTACAGCGGGGGACACTTTGGCCAGAGCTATTGTCTCATCCTTATCGTCATCAGATTTGTGGGCAATACGGACCGCGACGTCACATTCTGCCGGTGTGCCGTCCGCGTATGAAGTGGAAACGTAAAACTCGAGGGGGAGATTCCAGCTTGTATGGTTACCCCAGTGAATAAGGTAGACATGAATAGGCTCTTTGGTCACGCGCAGATCGAAGCGGCGCTGCTCGGTTCGGCCGGTAATTGGATCCGTGATGTAAGCTGCGTAACCGAGATCCTCAAAACGCGAGTATCCGTTTCCCCTAAGGTCCCTGTGAGCGTCTTTCAAATCGATTTGGGTAGTGAACCGACCTTGATCGTCGGCCTCGCCTTCGTACTTCGCCGATTCCTTCACCTCCCATTTCTGCTCTTTGTAATTCCATCGTCGGTCTTCTTCTCGAACCACCTTTACGCGCCCGTGTTTCACCGGCTGTCCGAAGAGGTATTCGCCGCTAACCTCGACGCTGGCGTTCTGGCCGGGCAGATAGTAACTGTGGTCGGGCTTGATGCTGACGGTGAACTGCGGCAGTTCGTACCGCCTGATCCTGATAGAGGCGTATGCGGTGTTTCCTGATTCGCCTTCGCGACCGATCTGTACCCGCACCGAGTAATCGCCCAGGCGCTGATGATCAGGAATGTCCCAGTCCACGTGAGCTACCCCGAAACGGGAGGTGGTAAGCTCGCTGCGGAATACCAGGGCGTTATCGGGATCCTGAACTTTCAGCACTACTTGCGCACCGCTAAGAGCGCGACCGGAGGGACCGAAGATGAGGACGCGAGCATGCATCACCTGGCCGGGCTGGTAGAGTGGTTTATCGGTGGTTATCAGGATGCGCGGCGCTCGCTGCGGTTCCAACTCTTCCTCTGCCTCGGCGCTATAACCGCCCTTGCGACCTGCGACCGAGATACCGGCTTTGCGATCCTCCTCTTGCGGCGGCACGTTGAAGAGAAGCTTGGCATAACCATCGCGATCCGTTTGGGCTTTGGCGGCTGCGGCCATTTTGGTATCGCTGTCCTCAAATTCCGCTGATCCCGAAAGCTCGACGCCCGCGACAGGCGCCCGGCTGAAGGGATGAGTTGCCCGGACCAGGACCTCGAATCCGCGGTGTAGATTGGGCTCAGTCTGCCAGGCAGCGACTTCGAGATTGAATGCATTCTCAAGCACATGGCCCACGGAGAGGACGCCCTCGGAGCGATTGCGAACCACGCTGCCAGATGCGGGTCTGAGGTGATAACGAAGGCGATACCACAGGAGGTCTTGCGTGTGCAGTCCGTGCTTCTGATCCGTTTTCAGCTCGGGCAAGGTCATGGTCAAGGGGATCACGCCCGAGCCGGGCGCGACGGTTGCCGAGCGCGCAGCTTCAGCAACTAACCTGTCTTCGGGATCAAGCAAATCGACCGTATACTCGACCGGCAACGGGGCGAGGGTATTATTCTCGACAGCAAGTGAGACGATCAGCTCTCGTTCGGTGAGAGAAGCACGCGTCGCGGTCTCGTTGACCATGAGCGGGGCAGTAGCAGGAACCGATGTCGTGCCAGCCCGAAACGTCATAAAGAGACTTACGAAAAATAGCGCGGCCTTGATAAGCGATTTGGCCTTGGCCAGATCGGGTTCCCGTTGCGGGATTGGCCGGGCGGAGATTAGGTTCAACAGGAAGTGCAGGGCGAGTCTTAGCATAGGACAGTCACATTCGGGCTGCGGTCTCAAAAAGCAGCCACTCCAACGGTGCGCGTTGAAGTATACGAGCCCGGTGACGACTCCTCTGTGATGCAGATCACGCGAAGTGGCAAGAATATGCTGGGAAGGGCGATTTTAACTTAATTGTTATCACTGGTCTTACTATCAGAGGTTTGGATAGCGCGATTTGCCGTCGGTGATTTCAACTTAGACGCGAAAGCCTGATATCGCGCGTCCGACGTTAACGGCGATTACTACCAAACCAGTCTCAATCTTTCTTAGCAGAGGCAACGGTACATTGAAAACGCACGTAGAGTATAAGATTGCGGGTGTGGTTCAGTCGCATGACTGCGGAGATCTAATTTAAGTGGCGAGGGCAAGCTTGATTGACGTGTCGTATCCTGGGCACCACCGCAGGGACGCCTATACCCTTATTCACGACCGTTACTTTTATAGCCGCATCCAGAACCTGGGGTTTCCGACGCCAAACGGCTGGGGAACCAAGGAAGTTAGGTACACTGGGGAAATGCGAATTTACGGCTGATCTTTGAGAGCGCGTCCTCATCCTATCAGGGACATTGCGCATCAGACTCCCCGTCAGCGAATGTGTGTGACGGGCTATCCGCTGAATGGGTTTAGGGTTGAGCGCTGCCAGCGAGCAGAGCTGCAAGCAGCGGATGCTTCTTGGCCGCAAAAGGATTCGTGATGCTAACTCCGTTCCAAGTAAAGCCCTCCTGTAGGTCTTCTGAAAGAAGGAGGCGACATCCTGAGGCGGCAGCAGCGGAGAGAATCACCGCATCCCAGATACTGAGCTGATGATCGGTCGCGAGGTCCGTCGCCGCGAGCATCACTTCAGCGGAAGTCTCGATCGGAGGAAACGCATCTTGCCACGTCAGAACCGCGCGCCGGGCTTTTGCTGGTGCCCGGCCGGCCTTGCGTACCAGCACATTGAACAGCTCGCCCAACGCCTGGACGGGTACAAAAACTGTGTCTTGAGGGAGTTTCTCGATTAACTCGAGCGCCGCACGCCTCATGGCCGCGCCGTTCACGCCTTCGGCGTAACCCAAAATGTTCGTGTCGAGCGCGAGTCTCACTTTTTATCCTCATAAAGCTCATCTCGCGACCAGCGGCCGACTGTAACCACGCGTTCCGACCGGAGTCTCTTCAACAGGGTCCGCCGAGCCGCTCGCGCCACGCCGCCATTCCTTGCGACGGGGACTATTTTAGCGACGGCTTTGCCGTGCGCTGTCACGATGTAGCTTTGCCCTTCCCGAACAGCACCAAGAAGCTTCGAAAACTTACGGTTCGCCTCTGCGGCTGAAACAGCTTTTTCCATCTTCTTTCCCCGATGTAGTGATACTACATACTATGCCACAAAACCGAGCGGCCAACAACGAATCTCATCGCACAACGCGCGGAAGCAATTTTACTTTTTCTTTAGCTCCGAAAGTCCCCATTCTGAGGAGGATACTGGAATGCGAGTACGTTATCAGACCGGATGTCTTCGCCTGGTCCCGCGCAAGACTGGGCCTCGCTGCTGGGAGTTCCTTTGGTGGGAAACTGACCTGACTGGACGGCGAGTGCGGCGCACCGCAGTCATCGGTACGCTTCAGGAGTTGCTCAATGCGGATGACGCTTGGCGTGCCAGCAACGGTCTCCGGGTAGCCATAAATGAAGCCCGAAATCGTCAGCCCGAGCAACCCATCACAGTTGGAGACCTGATTGACCACTACGTCAAAACGGAACTGGACAGCGATCTCGCCGAGCGCGCCAAGTCCTATGCCACGAGGTTTGTATACAGGGATTTCCTCGACCGTTGGGTGAGACCCGCCTGGGGAGAGCTTAACATACGCGCCGTCCGTACCATCGCAGTGGAACGTTGGCTAATTGACGCGAAGAAATGGCAATCCAATGGCAGCTTCGACCAAGGCGAAGATCCGCAATGTGATGTGCGTCCTGTTTAACCACGCCATCCGTCATGAGTGGCTAGAACAGGGGAAAAACCCTATTCTCCTCGTCCGACAAAGTGCCAAGCGGCAAAAAAGTCCCAGAGTACTTGGAAGTCGAAGAACTGCGCGCGCTACTTTCTCAACTGGACCGGTGCTTTCGTGTGATGGTCTTTCTGGATGCAGTTACCGGTCTCCGCCGCAGCGAGCCTCTGGCTCTGAAGTGGGAGGACATTGATTTCGATCGTCTGCAAATCAACGTGAGGCGCTCGATCTATCGGAATGTTGTTGGCAACTGTAAAACCGAAGCGTCTCGGAAACCTGTACCGATGGATCCTGTTGTCGCCACCGATCTGCGAACCTTGAAGGAAGCAAGTCGCTATCCGAAGGCATGCGACTGGGTGTTCGCGAGCGCCTGTAAGTTCCGGCATTGAAAAGCATATCGGGTGGCATACGTTCCGCCACAGCTTTTGCACTCTGCTCATGGCAAACGGAGAGAACGTAAAGATTGTGCAGGAGCTTATGCGTCACGCCAATTGCCGGAGCACACTGGAGATCTATTCCCAGGCACGAAATGAGGCGAAACGAGCGGCCCAGCATCGCCTGGTCGAAAGATTTGCTCCGTTTAATGGAGGGCCAGCAAAGGTGCGCGAGGCCTTGGTGTGGGTGCACGGGGTATTGCGTCGCACGAGCACTCATCTCAGCCTCGGCGACGTTCGCATCCTGTGTTTCCAGTCGTGAGATTCAGGGCTTAATGGAGCCTTTTGGAGCACTGTCGAAGGGGGCGGCCAAAGTTAACCTATTGAGAAATATGGTAGGCCCGAACGGACTCGAACCGTTGACCTCTACCGTGTCAAGAGAATTCGAGTCTTATTACCCATCTTCAACAGTCTCTAACTCCCTTTATCCACTGCTATTTAACATGCACGACGAAAGCTCGTACGAATCAATCCAAGCAGGTACCTACTACATTTCCTACTACACTGAACGGGGACTTCTTTCAAAGTCGGCCGAGTCATTCGTGCGGGCGCAGGGGCGACAGCGGCCAGCTTTCACGCCAAACGGAAATCGACTCGCGGCCCGATAGCCAGTCCCATTGAGGAGGCGTTTAACTCCTTTACGTATCGAAGGATTTCCCTGAAACTTACTTGCATGGCCCTGGGAGGGTACCGTTTTCACGGAGGACCAAACCAGATCCCTTGTCGTCTTAGCATGCGTTTCTATGCACATAAAGCTTCTCAGAACACCTCAATTGAGGATGACAACCTCATTTTCGGCGGTAAGGGCAGGCCCGACCATCGTTTTGCCGTGGCGAGTCCCGATGAGCAGCACACTTTAGCGGCAGGGCTGCCCGTTGCTACTTCTCATTCCCACTTCAGCTTGGCATTTGGGTAGTACAGAGAGATCGGGTTATCGCCGGATTCGGAATCCTCCAGCGCCCGCTTTACCTGATTAGCAACTTCAGCCGTGTACGTTTGGATCTTCGGCATGAGAGTGTACGGGTCCCGCGTCTCGATCGGAATGGTGCGGTATTGGTTCAGGTCGAATGGGATTTTGTCCACTGTCCGCTTGACCTGAACTGTGGGAAGGCGCGTGGCATGCCGTAGGCACAACTCATAGAACACATTTGGATTGTGGAACGATAAGTCGGCAATCACCAGTCGAGCCTTCAAAATGTGCTCGATCACCTGCTTCCCTATCATACCGGGCTTGCCCATCTGGTCGGCCCGCACAACAGTGAGACCGAATTCCGCCACAGCGGGCTTGATAATATACTCCATCAGGAAATCCGCGTGCCGCCGGTCCTCAGAATTTTCTTCTCCAATCGGTGAGATATAGAAACAAATCTGGTGAAATCTGCCGTTGCCGCAGCGCCTTCGCCTCTGCCCGCCACGTGTGCTCCCAGGCCTGTCGTCTCGCCCTGAGTTGTCGGTCCGCCTGATACTTCTTCAAGAGCCTGTTCAATCGGGATAATCCGTTCTGACCCGGCGATCGTTTTGAGCAGGCCGAGAAACTTCGCATTCAAAGTGAACTTGTCAATGCACTCTGCTTTTTCGTTCTCTTCTACATTTGCCTCGGACAGGTAGTCTGCCATCACTTCCTTCGCCGGCATCCTGTTCCCCTTCAGCTTCTGGTATAAGAAAGCGAAGGGTCCGTGCTTCTGAATAGCCAGATCGAAACGGGCCTGCATCTTCTTCGCTGGAGCAACAACCTCGCTCGTGGCCTCATCGCCCTCTGGTGTCAATTCAAGAAACTCTGCTTGATACCCGCCCTTTGTTAAACCGTATTGGCCGGACGCCGTGACGAGTCGGCGCGCCTCATAGCTGTCTGGTTCCTTCTTGAGTTTTTCAAACAGAATGAGTCTGCGGACCCTCTGACCGGCAGCATACTTCTGGACTCCTTCCGGGATCTCCAACGCTTCTTCAAAGGTGAGCGCAGGGAACCTTCGCTCCGTTCGTGGTTTGCGAGGGCGTTTTAGAGCACCAGCATCTTTGACCGCTCCCTTAGTGCGCGTTTTCTTGGCAGGCATAGTATTTGACCTCAATTACACTCAAATCCAATCCTCTTGACTTCATCGAGGCTCACAGACGTGTTACCGTCGGTCGCCTGCGTCCGCTAACCAGTGTTGTCTCGTTCCAGATTCGCTCGCACTTCGTCTAGCCAACCAGGCGCGAGCCTGAAGTTGAACACCTTGATTCGATCGTGTGGCGCATAAATCGCTGTAAACTCGCCCAGATATGCGGCTTTCAGGGAGGCTGCACTTCGGCGTGACAGCACACCATTCGTCGCGTAAAGCTCGAACAACTGGTTTGGTAAGTCGAAAGTAAAGAGTCGCTCGCCGCCTGGTTTACTGATAGTCCACCCGTTTCCAATGCCCGCAGCCCCGAAGTGGATCTCGATATCTTCAACTGGTGATAGGTCGTCGAGATTCAAGTTCCGACTTGGCGTAAGAAAGACTGGGAACGCGTGCCCTAGCGTGGCTATCAACGATTGGCCAACCGCTCGGGTAGATGCAACAACAATATCCAACCATGGGTACAGGTTAGCCATCTCGGAGCCAAATCGAAGTTCAGGCTGAAGGCGCCGCCGGACCTCTTTTCTGAGCTCCGCCAACGCGACGCCCATCACCTGTCCCTCTCTAGTCGGTAGTTGTTGAGTCGCCACATCGAGGGCATCGATCACCGGAGTGAAGTACGTCGACCTAGCGAGTGGAAGCAGATGCACGTCGTGCGCAAAGGCATAGTCTTGTGCGTCTGAAGTGAAGTCAGAGGAGCTAAAGACGGCTGCCTGGTAATGGTAACGGCCAGCTGCAGGGCGACCCGGCGCCTCCGCGACCCAAAATTCGGAGACATCCTTGAGGACACCAACGGTCCCGCGTACAATTGGCAACCCAATTGGCCGGTGATCTGAATACGATTTGGCTTCGACGAGAAGACGTTGGGGATTGCTAAATGGTTGACCGATGCGAAGGTCGGCGATCGCATCGAGCTGGTGACACGTGCCCCTGCCCCGCACGGTAAGGCCTGACGCGGATGTGCGAAGAGTCGGATCATTGCCGGCATCGGTCACGGTACCATACCCGGCCGCACGAAGGAGCATCAGCACGGCTTCTTCGAGTAAGACCCCTCGAACTTGGTGGATCGATGCCATTGATCGCTGCGTCCGCCCAAAGGTGCAGCCGCCGCTCAACCCCCTTCTACAGCCAGTTGAGAGGACGATGCTTGGCACAGCGGAGTACCTAGTACCCTTGCCAGCAAAGATACCACAATGTTCAAGAGGCCCGCGCCGGATTGCGCTTCATCCGCGAATTCGGCTTACCCGCGTTGCGGAAGTTGCGGGCGTCATGGCCGAATCAGAAGCTCGGAGCCCTGAAGAAATTGGAGTACCTTAGTTCGCGATGGAGTGCAGTCTTGGTATTTGCTACAAAGAGCATGCGACAATAGGCTATGGACCGCGACCTGGAATTGGCGAAGGCGATCAAGCACGGAACGCTCGATCTGATCTGTCCTGAGATGGAACTGCTGGTGTACCCTGGCTATCATGATATCGCCCTGAAAGGTCCGGGCGTAATCCGGGCTGACAATCTTGGTCGACTTTACTTTCATATGGTAGCTCCTTTTCGTGGGCCGGTTCCCGACGTGTTACTGCCGTCAAAGGCGCCGGGCGAGATTTCTTCGCCCGGAAATCACGTGATGCTGCGGGCCGTTGATGAGAACGGACGGGAGTGGCGCAGCAACTGGATGATCGTCGACCTGCGCAACCACGTTCCCTTGCACAATTGGTGCATCAGAAAGAACCTCGTCAGTCTCTTCCATTCGAGCACGCGAAAGAGCAAGAACAGTTCCATACAGATCCTCATCCCTGATTCCCCGGAACTACCGTTTGACATGGCCACACGAAGCCGCAAGACAGTGGGGGATCGGGAGATTGGCGGGTCATCCTCAATCGATAACCACGTGCACTTCATCGGCGAAGCTGAGGTCACATTCCGCCGGAAGGAGGACCGTTGGCTCTCTATAGTGGAGACCCAGCCGAACGCCTTCTCGCCGACATGGCCCGGCCCGCTATGCCATGCCCTTGGATTCGTCACGGCGCAAACACTCACGCCTGCCGTCATTACACGCGATTCTAACGGAGGTGAGGATCTCCAAGTGTTTTCGGGTCCCTTTTGGCGATTTCAGTCAATAATGCCCGGTCCGGTGCACTTCAACGGCCCTGAGGGCGCGAAAGACTTCTGGCGCCTTGTTGAGTTATTCTTCGGGTACAGCGAACGCATTTACGATAAACGGTTGCTTGATGAACTCGACGGCATTGTCCGTGGTGCGCGCGGTTCGTTTCAGACCGCCTGTCTCACTTTGGGGGTTGGCATCGAGTCGATTACTAAAATGCTTCTGAAAGACGAATCGCAAGCGACAGTATCCAGCAAAATGATTCGCGAGTTGATAGACTATGTCAACGCGTGGTCGGGCGATACCTCGCTCAAGAAAAGGGCCAAAGAAGCACTCGCTCGGCTGCTAGAGGTCAGCGCTGCAGACCTCATGTACACGTGGGCGGCTCGAACCGGAGCGCCTCGTCAACTGGTTGGAAGTTGGAAGAAGCCCTCCACCGTTAGAACTGCTTTTGTCGTATCGGTCGTTACCGCCTAGCCTATGCCTATGGCAAACCACCGCTCAGCAGGGTGTCTTCGCTGAATGATCTGGCAGATCACACCTATGTGGTCAGATAAGGGTACGAAATTCGGGCTCTCAGCAGTGCCTAGATTCTCCATCGGGAACGAGAGGGTCCCTGCGATCATCCGTCGCGAGCGATGGCCCTCCCGACTGGCGCCTAGACTTGCATCATCGTTAAGCCCGGCTGTAAAGGGCGGTCGTTTTTCGCGCTTGAGTGACCGGCCATGCGTTGCACGACTTCGATATGCCCGCCATTGTCAGGCGGCCACTCGTCTCGTGAGGCAGTAACGCACATCCATCCACTTACCATGCGCCCCGTTTTTATCGGAATGTCTGCCGAAAGGCGGCAGTATCGCCTTTTCGAAGCTTTTTAAGGACTTGGCTCGGCTGGGTCAGTAACCATGGTACGTAGGTACTGGCCCGCTTGGGTTATCGACTGATTGAAGCCTGCTGGTTCACACTTTGGGATGGTCAGTCGGCTCGAATTGGAAAACCACGTAACTGAAGAAGCTTCGTGGTTGCTGTCTACCAGCTTATTCCGATGAAGGTGATTCGGTGATTTCGATTTGATCCCAGTCACTGGTTCCGAAGTGAATCTGATTCGTTTTCGGAGCGAAGCGGCGCTGGCGTTCTTATCGTGCTTGAAGTGATCAGGATCGGTCAATTGGAGTTCGGTTTTCTCTTCATTTTTACCTTGCCCTCTTTCTTGAAAATCGAGCCCGCCGCCGGACGCCTTTCACCGACCATGAATTG
Organism: uncultured Acidobacteriota bacterium; assembly: GCA_963803295.1. GTDB lineage: Bacteria > Acidobacteriota > Terriglobia > UBA7540 > UBA7540 > CAWDMC01. The sequence goes on from CAWDMC010000004.1 coordinate 355,524, forward strand.
GTCAGCAGGAGAACAATGATGATTAAGGTCCTCACCACGTCCCATGAAGTATTGAGAGCGCTCCGAGACGCAATGCGTCGATATCAGTGTTTTCGATGGTCCGTTGCCTGGGCTTCCTCGGGTTTTCCGCTTTTTGATGAGTTGCTGGCGAAACGGAATCGCGTCTCCCAACTCGTCGTGGGTACCCACTTCTATCAGACCCATCCAGACTTTTTGGAGGTCTTCGTCGGTGACCCAAAGGTTCACGTCGTTCTTCAGCCTAGCGGGGTTTTCCACCCGAAAGTCTATTTATTTGAGAACAGCCGCGATGATTGGGCCTGCGTCATCGGAAGCCCGAACTTCACGGGAGCAGCCTTCTCGTCAAATGCGGAAGTTGCGGCGTACTTCGACAGTGCGGCATCCGGGCCTAACGTAGATTACGTTCGTTCTTCGTCGGGTGATCGACGAGCACTGGGACAAAGGAGAACAGCTCACCAAGGAGTTACTAGACCCTTACCGGTCGATCTGGAACCGCAAGAGACCAGTACTCGGTCAGCTCGCTGGGTCCTATGGAGGAAAAGGCGGCAAGCCGATTGTTTCAGTCGAATCATTGAAACTTACTTGGTCGCAGTTTGTCAGCCGAGTCAAGAGCGAGCAGGATCATACACTCAGCAAGCGTATTGATGTCCTTCGTGCCGCGCGGACGTACCTACAGGGCAAAAAGCACCTAGCCGAACTCGGAAAAGAAGAACGACGACGGATCGCTGGCCTTGCCGGTAAAGAACAAGGCATCGATTGGGGATATTTTGGAAGTATGAAAGGAGCCGGATGGTTCTGGACGGCTATTGATAGAAATGATGAGCATCTTTCCGCATCGTTGGATGCGATACCCTCGGACGGTCTCGTTGGGCAGAATGACTTTGAAGCATTTGTCGAACAATTCAAAAAGGCGTCTCCGACGGGCGACCGCGTCGCCGTAGCCACGCGACTTCTCTGCATGAGACGGCCCGATATTTTCGTCTGCCTTGATAGCAAGAACAGATCGCGTCTCTGCAAGGCATTTGGCATCAAGCAGAGCCAAATGTCGTACGCCCGCTATTGGAGTGAAGTCATTGAGCGTGTTCGGGACGCCGTATGGTGGAACGCCCCGCACCCGTCAAATGGTGAGGAGGAAGAGATTTGGCTGGGAAGAACCGCCTTCCTAGATGCCCTCTACTATGAACGTTGACCGCTGTCATCCAACCCCCTCGAAGGCCTGCGACGTAGGGACACAATTCCGCCTGCCTAGGACAGGCTGGACACCGGGGAGAAGCGAGGAAACCAGGCTCTCCCGAACCCGAACCTAGGCTTCTCCCCCGGCGACTGTATTGGGGAACCCCGTGCCGCGATATTCTGCGCCGGTTCTGCTGTTTTGTCGAGTCACCAACCCATTAATAATGGCAACACATAGGAGGCCCGGCGGTTCGGGTGCTACTCGCTGCAGAAACGAGTGCAGTTCAGCTGCTAACTATTGGGTTATCTATCTTCTAGGTGAGTATATTGTTGTAAAGTCGGGCACAATGAACTAAGTACGTTTAGCAGCAATACGATACCGTCGTGTACCTGTTGTTTTCCACAGCGTTTTTCACAGAACTGTGGGAAAAGGGAGGCTGGGCAAACACGGCCATCGTTCAGGCGGTTAAAGTTTCAGCCTGATGTGCCGATTAAGGACACCGTGGGCCACTTCGACGTTCTGGCCCTTCGGTCCTCCATTTGAGCAACCCACGATCCCCTGGAGAGGTTCGGTTCTCCTTTTCCTCTCCAGGGTCCTCTCCTTTCTCATCAAAATATTAGCCACCCAGGTGGATCGGTTTCCAGTCATTCACTGCGATACGCTAGGACCCCGGGACATTTCTCACGGAGGACGGTGATACCAGATGACTGCCCACGATAGTGACCGCACGATTGTCTACCTTCAACCAAGATAGGTGCCTACTATCTAAAGATCAGAAAATGGGCCTAGCGAAAAAATGCCCTATTTTTAGGCCTCCGAAATCGACGAAACGCGCGTAAAGGCCCTTCCCGGCCCCGCAAAGGCCATTTCGGACGAGGCCATTTTACGAAACCCTGTAAAAATGGCCCTTTCGTGAAAAGGGCCTGCCTCCGACCCGTTCCAGGACTCAGAGCCTCTATTTTTGGCTCCTAGAGCGAAATTCGGCCATTCTAAGGGGCCGTCTAGTGACACTTGTTGGCTATTACTAGTGTTGTGTCCAAGTAACAGAACAAATAATACGTCATAACCCCGACACATAAGTCACTTCCATCACGAAGGAGTCGGGCACGAGGGAAGCAGACTGACCGGAGGGTACCGTTTTCACCGAGGGACCATACCAGATCCCTTGTCGTCTTAGAGGACGGTTCTATGCACATGAAATTCCTCAGGACAGCTCAATTGAGGGGTCATCCACTATGTGTTCGGCAAGAGGTAACCCGGTTCCTGCACCTTTTTGAGCACGAAATAGTCGGTGGCAGATCCGCAAAGTCGGTGTATTTGGGAGAACGGAAGCCGGGAAGTTTGCCTTTCTCCGCTTCCTTGTCCCAGACAAACACGCGAGGAATTTCGGTTTAGGCTTGGAACTCCAACCAACCCCCAGCCTCGAACCAGACCCAAGGTCTCTTTAAGCTTCCTCCCCGTCGCTAGGACAAGTTTTGAAAGCAGACGGCCCAACCCCTAGAAGTGCGGTCATTGTTGTGTCGACACTCCCTACAAGCTTCCATACACTCCGGCAGTCCTGTTGTAGAATCTCTTTTCATGTTGCGGTACGTTCATGGTCAAAGCCTCATGCGAGTGGTAATCCTTCTTCCAACGAAAGCGTCGAAATCATGGAAATCTCATCCTTTGGCATCCCAGCATCAGATCGGCTCGACGTCATGCTGGTCCAATGAAGCAGCCTCGATGGACACTCTGTCCAAGCTGGTCTTCACAACTAATTGAAGGCTCGGCTTATCAAAGGCGTAAATCTTATATGTCTTCTCTTTGAGGCGCGTCATCGCCTTTCGTTCTATTCTTCCTTGATCGTAGCGACTATTCAAAATGAACTTCATTACCTCGTAAGCATAGTTATCAGCGGCCTGAAGACCGATCAACTTCTGGTCGTCGGCATAAGCTAGACTTGCCATGCATTGCGATGATATTGGATTCCTTTTCTGGAAACCGTCGTATAGCTGCTTGGCTCGCCCACTTAACTCTTCCTGTGCGTCAAAAACAAATCCGACTAGTTCGGCTCTGCCACCTCGTGGTAAGTTGACTTTTCGGTTTACCTCATTGACGACGGAACCCACTTCTGCCATAACTGCCTGAAAGCAGAGAAAGTAGGGATGTTTTGTTAGAATGTCGAGAGCCCTTGGATTCTCTGAAAGCACAGCGTCAAAGTGCTCTGTGAGGACAGTTGCCCCAATACCCCATAGATTACAACTATTCGCGATATCGACAAACTTCGTCTTGACGTCCGTGAGGCGAGCCTTCTCCTGGCTTGATAGCGGCGCAGTCGGATCACTTGGATTGTCACGATATTTCAAGAACTCGCCTTGACTTCGGCGCTCGCCAAGAGTGACCCATTATTGCTTGGTTAAAGTGACCCACCATCGAGAGCAGCATTTGGAACAAGACTTGGAGTGAGAGAGAGAACCCATCATCATCCACGCCGAAGGCGTGCCACGGGCAGTTCTGGAGGCGAAGGAGCGGCATTATCGTCCTACGCCGAAGGCGTGGACGGGCAGGAGCGGTGGAGTCTGTGGCGTCAACGGCTCGGGCGCGGGTGGGACGCGTGGGAAGGGAGGCCTGTGATTTTGCTGCGGAGGTATCGGAAGTAGTCCTGGCTGACCGTGAGCTTGAGCACCTCGTCGACGACGGGGACGAAGTAAGCCAGCGAGCGAATGGTGCCCAGCGGTGAAGCCTGGGTGGGGCGGAAGAGCCGGCGGGAGGCGGCCAACACCAAGGCATTTTCCACGCTGGGCAAGGGCACGCCGCGCGCATACAGTTGGGCGGCCAGGAGGCGGTCGGGGCGACGGATGGTGCCCGTCGTCCCCGGTGTCTGACGGTAAGCGGTGAGGACCTTTTGAATATACTCTTGCTGGCCGACGCGATGGTCTTCCACCCTTCCTCCTCACCCTTGAGGCTCGCGCAGCGACGAGCCCTTGATGTGCAGGGTATGGCAATAGTGCCGCAGACGGCTCAGCAGGGCTTCCACCATGGGCCGACTACCCAGGAAGTTCGGCCATTCGTCGTAGATCAAGTTCGTGGCGATAATGGTGGAATGCTGGCGGTAGCGCTCTTCCATGAGCTTGAAAAAGATATTCGACTGCTCGGGTTTCAGATTTAAATACCCCAGCTCGTCGACCACCAGGACGTCCAGGCGGGCCAGGCGTTTGAGCAACTGGCGGGTGGAACGATCGGCCAGCGAGGCATACATTTCGTCAAAGAGATCCTGGGCACGGACGAACTGGCCGCGGTAGCCGTTCTCCAGCGCCTTGAGCAGCAGACCACAGGCCAAGCCCGTTTTGCCCCTGGCAGTTTCACCGATGAAGACGATATTTTCCGCCTTGGCGATGAACTCCAGTTCGGCCAAGGTGCGAATCTGTTTGCGGTTGACGCCCGGTTGGCGGGCGAAGGGGAACGTTTCCAGGGACCAGCGCTCGGGCAGGTTAGCACGCCGGATGCGCCACTCCAGGGCGCTCTCCTGGCGGGCGTGCCACTGGGCGCGCAGCAGGCGGGTGAGGAACTCGGCGTAGGAGACGTCCTCCTTCTGGGCCACTTGCGCCTGCTCGTCGTAAATCTCCAGGATGCGTTTCAGGTGGAGATTTTTCAGCAGTTGTTCGAGTTCCTCACTGATCTTCATTTTCGCCTCCCGTGGGGTCCTTCAGTAAAAAGTATTCGCGCGCCACGCGGCGCAGGATCATGCGCTCCAAGCGGTCCAGATCATAGAGACCGTAACGGGCGGCTTCCTGCACCGCTGACAGCAGCGGTTGGCGGGGATACTCGCGCACCAGGCGCAGCAGTTGGCGCAAGGCAAGAATCACCAGCCTGCGGCTATGCTGCTTGAGCGCCGTGAGGTAGTCCGCCAACTCGGGCACGGCCGCCAGAATCGCCTGCTCCTCGGGATGGGGATCGGGACGTGCGATGCGCTGGCCGCGCGGCGGGCGGTGTTCGGCTAACAGCACGCGCTGATGCTCGGCTTCAGCGCTCCGCCGGTGAGTCACCAGGCGGCGGGCATCGAGTTGAATTTCGATCTGGTCCGCGGTTTCGCGGACTTCCACGCGGCGGCCGATCCAATCGAGGGGAACCGAGTAGCGATTGGTGTGCAAGGCAACATAGCCCTCGATGTCCACCAGGCGTTGGTGCAACCGGTAGACCGGGGGAATCCAGGCGGGCAGCGGCTTCAGGTGCAGACGTTCTACCGCGAACAACTCGCGGGGAACGGCCCGAAGATGTTTCTTATAGGTGGAGTTGACCTTGTCGCACCACTGACGAGCCTGCTGATTCAAGTCTTCCCAACTGGCGAAGGTGCGCCCGGCCAGGAAGTTTCCCTCAATAAAGCTGAACGGCCTTTCGACGCGCGCCGAACGGTTAGCATCACCAATCTCGTGCGCCGCGAAGTGAAAGCCGAAGCGCTCGGCGAAGGCGGCCATCTCGGGCACGGGGATCATCTGGCGTCCGCTGCCGCGCAGCACCACCACATGGGTGTTGTCGATCATCACGCGGGCCGCAGCGCCCGTGAAGTAACGCAGGGCGGCGGTGAGAAACACCTTGCAGTCAAAACGCTGAAAGGTCGGATAGCACTGGAAGAACAACATCCGCGAATAGCACAACACGGCCGAGGCGGTCTGCACCTTGTGCTTCTTGCCCGCCAATTCGACCTGGTGGGGGGAAGTATCGTGCTGCATCTCCTCACCCGGTTCAAAGTGGTACTGGCCGGCCGCCACGGGGGGAGCTTGCCCGATGCCCTGCCGGCGACAAAAGGCGGTCAAGGCTTGATAAGAGAGCGGGGCGCCACGGGCACTGAGCTCTTCATGGACTCGCACCAGATTCCCCTTGCAGGTGGCGAACAGTTCCAGGATCTGCTGCCGGTAGGGTTCGGCTTTCTCGGGACGATGTAATTCCGGCACTTGGGGAGAATTGGAACGTAGAACTTTGCGGACCGACAGACGGGAGATGCGCAGCACCCGCGCGATCTCGCGCTTGCTCACTCCTTGTTGGTTCAGTTCCAGAATCGTGGTCCGTTGGGATGGGCTCAACATCGGGTTCTTCCTCCTCGGGGATGCGCTCGGCCAAGCGCTTCAGTTGCTGGCGGAGGTGCTCGATCTGCCGGCGCACCGCTTGGCGTTGCTGAGTATCCAACTCCGCTGCGCCGACGCCCACCAGTCGCCGCTGGGCGCGGCTCACGATCGCGCCGGCCATTTCCAGATCGCGCAACAGTGCGGTGGCCCCTGCGGTGGAAGCTGGTGGTTCAGCTTGCGGCTGGGTTTTGAAAAACAACTTGGGTTGATCGAGCAGACGTTGGCGAACCAGGGGCGAGCCGTCGCGCCAGGCGGCATACAGTTGCCCGGCTTGTCGGCTGTTGCAGTGATGCTGAACGAACACGGCGGCCAGGCGCTGGCAGTCGTCCAGGCTGACGCGCGCGACCGGCACCAGAAATTTCATGGCGACGTGGGCGGAGAGCTGGCCCTCGCGCACTTGCTGCTGGATGCCCTCCGGCAGAAGATCGACCAGGGCCAGGCGCCGCGACACCCAACTGAGGCTGCGATCAAAGCGGCGCGCCAACTCCTCCTGTCCATAGCCGTAACGCTGCTCCAACTCCGCCAGCAGCCAGCCTTGCTCCAGCGCCGTCTCGTGTTCGGAGAGGCGTAGCGAGCGCTCCAGTACGAGAGCCTCGGCTTCGCTCATCGGCCAGAGCACTGCTTCCACCGTGTCCCGGCCCAGTTGCTGGAGCGCCGCCAGGCGCTTGTAGCCGTCGATGACCAGGTAGCGGTCCGCTTGGCCTTCGGCCGCCACCACCACAATCGGTGTCTGCTGACCGGCCTCGGCCAGCGAGGCCAGCAACCGCCGTTGCCGAGCGGGATGGCGAACCCGCAGATGCTCCCAGCGCCGGTTGAGTTGATGAAACTCCAGTTGCATCGTCAGCTCGCTCCCGACTGCCAGGGTTAGTCTGGACGAAGCGGTATCTGGTCTTGCTTGGCCGGCGGGGGGAGTGTGACGGCAACTGCTGAGGAATCAAGGCGATAAGCCCGGAACTGGTCTTGCGTGGCCTGGAGCAGGAGTGCTCCCATAACCCCCATGAAATCAGCACCTTTGACCCCGAACTGGTCTTGCGCGATGTCCCAGGGAAGTCGGCTTAAAGGGGCAGGTAAGCGCAGGGGTTCCGGCGGCTGCGAAAGGGAACCGCGTTCCTGAATGCGGCGGGCGATAAAGTAATCCGGATTCCGCTTCCGCCAGGAGGCTTGCGTCTGGCGGCGACGGGCGGCTTGGCACTCTGCTTGGCGACAAGCCCGCTGCCGTACTCCGACTCGCGGATCCGGGCGGAACCAATGGCGGCAGATGCAGCACGGTCTTTTTCGAGTATCAGGCATGGTGATTATCATCACCGTGCCCTGAGTGGGGTCAGCGGGAACTCAGCGGGGAGGTTAGTGGGTCACTTCTGACTAGCAGACGTGGGTCAATTCTCGCGAG
>CAWDMC010000005.1:0-266473 GCA_963803295.1 uncultured Acidobacteriota bacterium
AGTTAGTTCCAGTGCTAATTGGCCCTTCTCAGAACCGCACTTTTGGGATCCCGTCGGCGGACGCACAAAGATGGGATGCGCGTAATCTGCCAAGTAGCATACTTGTTCAAATCCTCACAAACAAGTCGCGAGGTTGAAGGACTGAAGAGGCAGAAGATGAAATAAGCAGACTAGCCTGATCGTAGCCGGTGCGGGGCGCTTGCTGCCGGCAATCCGCCAGCCCAGTAAGGAATCCGTCTTTAGTCGTCCTTTGCGGTGTTGAATCTATTCAGCACGATCAGGCGCAGCGCGACCGTCGAACTTAGGCTAACTAGACTGGTAGCCTAGACCTGTCAATACTCCATGCGACACCTCTGTCCGTGGTCATGCGACTCGCTTACGGAATGGTGCTCAGTGTTTTCAGTCGCGTGGCCTTGGTCTCGGCCGCCCATTTTATGCTCGATTTCCATTGCGGACTGCTTCGAAACGTCGCGGCTCAACACTTCGCCCAATTTTTCCGCGTCATTCGTGTAAATCTGCGCATCGTAGCGGCCCCGTGAGACGGAGACATAGGCCAGGCGTGAATTGACAAGCTGCTTGTGGTCCTGTTCGGTGTCCACGTGCACCAGCACACGGTCGGCTGTGGCTCCCTGGCTGCTATGGCTAGTGACGGCATAGCCGTAATCGATATGCGGGTGCTCCCGGATGTTGAACTGCACTTCCCGCCCGGAGTCCAGCCGGATTTGAAGATTGCCCTCAACGTCGATCTGTTCGACGGTTCCGAGTTGACGGTTCGCAATCCGCTCGTCGCGGTAAGGCGCGGTGAATTGCACGCGGTCACCGGTTGCGAAGTCCCGTTCCTCCTCCCTGTAAACACTTACGCCGTGCAGACGGCGCGGGTCGTAGGTAAGTTGCTGGCCGCCCGCCCGCTCGACGGTGAGTAGATTTTGTTCTCGGTCGACGCCGGTGACATGGACGTATTCTCCCGTCTCGGCCCCTATTGCCCGACTGCCTCGGTTGTAACGGACGATGTCGCCCATTTTATATTGCGCGGCCCAGTGCCGGTCTGCCCCGGTCATCTCCTGGCGTGGCGCCAGCACGGTCATTCGGTGATGCTGCTCTTCGACCCGGCCACTTGATTGCAGTTCGCGGTGGATGCACTCGTTGATCTCCTGACGGGATCGGTTGTCCGGCGATACCACCAATGTCTCATCGGGTCGCTCGGCATAGGCCTTGGCAATAGCCTCCAAGCGGTCATGGCGCTCTCCGATTTCATGCACGCGGCCCTGCCGCGCGAGATTCTCCATCGCCTCCTGGACCTGGCCATGGGCGAGGTACTCGACGGCCTGTTTCAGACTAGGGTCTTTCTGGCGAATGATTTCGCCGAGGTGAACGGTGTGCATCCCCGCTTCCTGAAGTTGCTGGAACGGTCGCCCTGCCTCCACTCCCTGGTGCTGGCGCGTGTCACCCACAAAGACCACCCGGTCCTGTTCTTGCAACCTCTGGAAGAATTCGTTGATTTGGCGGGTGCTCGCGAGGCTCGATTCGTCCACTATGTACAGGTGCCGCTCCCGGTGATCTCGGTGCGCTCGTGCGAGATGCCGCTGCAATGTACTCGAATGGATACCCGCTTCTTCAAGCTGCTGGGCGGCCCGGGAAGTCGGCGCTAACCCCTCAACTTGATAACCCTGGAGCTCGACAGCCTCCCGGATTGCAGAGAGGGAAGTCGTCTTTCCCGCTCCTGCAACACCCTCCAACCCTATCACTTGGTCTTGGCTGCTAAGGATTTCCTCCACAGCCCGGCGCTGGCCGTGGGAAAGGTGACCGCACTTACCAGACAACTCCTGCCGGGTATGATCCGAAACCAGCGGGTCGTGCCTTCCGCGCCCGGCCTTCATTCGGGTGATGTTGTTCCGCTCGTAGTCAAGCATTACGCGAGTGGTAAGGGTTCGACCTGCATCTCCAGAGCGCTCCCCGGATATCTCGATGAATTCACCTGACCGGATGCGCTGCTCAAGATTCTCTCGGACTTCCCGGGAGGTGGACTCACCCATAGAGTGCCAGAGCGCATCGCGCATTAACTCGCGTTCACTCACGACAGCCTCACGCTCGATGTGCCGGTCACGGGAATAGGTGACGGCCTCCCTCGCGCGGACTTCTCCCTTCTCTGGGCTGTGGTGCTCTTGCACACCTCGGGCTAGGGATTCTTCCACCACGCGCTGGGCTTGATTGGAAAAGGCCTCGCCCAATTTGCGGTGTCGTTCGAGCATTTCCTCGGCACCGAGCGGGCTCTTCGCGTCCCGGGTGCGGTGGGCCGCTATCTGGGCGGCTCCCGCTCCCTCCAGGCCGTGCTGTTCAAGGTGTGCCTTGATTTGCCGGCTTCGGGGACTCGATGCCTCCAAATAGTCCTGGGTATAGCCTTGAATCTCCGGCGCGCTATTCTTTCCGGCCTCGATGTCGTAACCAAGTCCTCGTAGGCGGTAGCCGAGCTCGGCCTGGTAAACGGCCGTCGCGTACCGTTGACTGCGATAAAGTCCTTGGGGCTGGATCGAACGCGTCTTTCCGTACTCAGTCTCCGTCAGGTTGAAGAAAACCACGTGCGTATGAAGCTGTGGCGCCGCGTAGCCATCAACGGGACGGGCGCTGTCGTGCTCAAATTTGGCAGCCACCCACTTGCCGGTGGTTTGGGCGGGATTGTTGCCGCCCATACGGGCCTGCACAAAGCGCTCCAGCTCGTCCAGTGCGATCCCCACGCTCTCGCGGTGAGCCTCGCGGACTCGTTCATCCCCGCCCACAAGCGCAGTGAGAGATACGCTCTTCGGGGCGCTAAACGTGGCATCCCAGCCTGCGCGGTGCTCCATCGTCTTCACCGCGTCGCCGTTTTCGTTCTGGTATTGGAATGATTCCCGGTGCCTGACGAGCTGCTCGTTGGTCTCGGGGTGCTGGCCATTGGCCAGACGGTTGAACTGCTCCTCGCTGACTTCACCCTTCAAGCCCCACTGCTCTGCCAGCCGTCCGTGCCATTCGCCGCGCACCTGGCCTTGCCGGTTGTAATAGGATTGTTCGGTGCTGGTGAATTCCTTGGAATGGTACGCTTGAGCTTGGCCAGTGCTCAACGGCTTGGAGATGGTCAGCACAACTCAACTCACCTATTCGAAGAACCTTCGCCCCTGGTCCGGTTCCCGCTTCTGCTCTTGCTGTCGGGAGCGATCTCGCTTCGGCTCCTGATTCCTCGCTTCCGCTGGCACGGGGAACATCGGCGGCAACTGACGCGGGATGAACTTCTCGGTCACGATCGGCAAGTTCCAGTGCAGCAGCGTCAGCGCCACTATAAAGTTGCCCGACTTCAGATAACCCTGACACTCCGGCAAGCCGCTGATCTCAGAGGCACTTACTGCAGGGCGGTTGAAGCGCTCCTGGGCATCGGTTTTCGATTCACGTCTATGACCCAGCCCTCTCTCGCCGGTAGTCTGGCTGGGCCTCCAACGCTCGATCTCCTGGTCCCCTAAATACCGGCTGATCCATTCTGAGGCACCGGGTTCCGTGGTCTTGAAGAACAGAGCCGTCCAGGGCATGGAGATCATCGTCTCGGCAATGTGCCCATAGATCGTCTCGAGTTGCGCTTTTCCTTGCAACCCCAACAGGATCGATGTGTTGGCCTTGCGGTTTTGAGTCAGCGCGGTCTCCAGTTGCGGCAGGCGCTGCAAGGTCGCGACCTCGTCCAGCACCATCCAGACCCGGCGCAGCGTGGGGTCACCTGCCTGTTCAAGCAACCGCAAAATCAGCAGGTCCAGCCATAGAGTGTGAAGCGGCCTCAAGGCGTCCCGTGTTGCCGGCGTGCTGGTCAGAAAGATCCACCCCTGCCGCCGTTGCGACCACTCCCGCGCCGTCCAACGGACCTTTGAGTCCTTCTCGGATTTCAATAGCCGAATGGTGTCAGCCACGTTATTCATTGACCCGAGCACTCCCTCCCGTTGCCCTGGCGCACTCGGCCGAACGGTCGCCGCGTAGGGCGTCCCTTGCACCCGCTGGTCGATTTGGTTCGGGTCCGACATCCATTCGACCAGTTGCTGCGGCGTGGGACGGAAGCGCAGCAGGTGCGCAAACAGCTTGCGCACGCTGTTCAAGAAGAACGGGAGTTCTCTCGGCTCGTCGGGGAACAGAGCGTGGGCGATGGTCAGCGCTTCGGCGTCGTGATGCACTTCGTCGGGCAAATTCCAATATGGGGATCGCAGGTCGAGGGGATCGAGGACTATGTCCCCACGCTCGGAATTGTAGAATCGCTCTAGGTATTCCGAGCCGGGGTCATGGATGATAGCCGTCTCGCCCCGATCGCGAACCTGCACCATCACCTGCGTTATAGCTGTGGTCTTGCCCGATGACGTAGTGCCGATGAACAGATCGTGGCGGGGCTCGTCGTCGCGCGGGATGCGCACCATCGGGCCATAGTGATAGCTCACACACAACCGTTCCCGGAGCGACTGCGGCTCAGCCGTCACAAACCCGATGCCATCCGTGCGCCCTCTCTTCCTCCGCCTGCGGTTGAACTGGTCCCGCGTTACATGTGCTGGTTCGCTTGACCCTCAGCCGCCGCGAGGATGATCCGAGCCCGCAACGCTTGGCTCTGCGACGTCGAGGGAGCCTTCACCAGTTGTTGCAAGGTGGTTCGCTGCAGGGTATCCAGCTCGATGGAAGGGGCGATTCTCGACACCCCCAAACTATAATCAAACAGTGAATTAATATAAAGAACTAAGCGTACGATGTACTAGCGGCCCGCGTACCACGCGCCCTTTTCGTCGTTCCTTGGCTGCTCTCAGGTCCCGAGCGATGCCCAAGCCGAGACCTAGCAGTAGCACCCCCAATCCTCCATAGCAGGGTGACTTTGCCAAGTCCCACCATGTCCGGTCTTGGAAGACCCAGTGGCGGATCATCCTGTACAGGTAGTCGTTCTTGAACTTCCCCCGCTGCCACTCCAGGCGCACTGCACCGTGTCTCGCTGCCCATTCGGTAAGCGCCATTCCCGGTAGCCCGTTTGGCAACGGCGCGGGAACTACCTCACCGACAACCGCCAAGCGTGGGCCGACCTTCCGGTCCACCACGACTGGGAACGTGTAATAACATGCGGGGCGCAGGGTTCGGGCCAAGCCCGCTGCTAAATAAGTCCTCAGGTAGAACTGCTCGACGAATGGCCAGTCCCGCTCGTACTGGTAGAACGAGATTGCCCCTGCACTCACGACGGCCATCACCAGTGCGAGAATCACTCCGACCGGCTTCTCGCTCGGCCACTCAGCGCCGAATTTCACCCGCCCGGAGTCCCAACTCATCCGGCACCCTCCTGCGCGCCAGGACCTGCCGGCCCCAACCGCTAGATGGCTCTCTTCAGCTTCTCGGCGTCCGCCCGTGCGATCAGCTCGGTCATCTCTCCCTCGGAGATCACCTTTCCCTTGGCAAGCGAGAAAAGCGCATTCAGGAGTATGGTGCGTAAGGCCAGGACTTCCGAAACCATCGTCTGCTCCGCTCGGGTCGGCTTGGGGATTTCGACCCTTTCGAGCAGCAAGTCGCGGGACCACTCGCCAAGGGACTTGCCTTCAGAATTTGCCATGGCCTGAAGTCGCGCAAAGTCGGCCTCTCTGACGCGAACGCCAATGCTTTTAGTGCGGTAATGACTGCGGTCAAACATGGAAATAGAATTCGACGTCACGCCGAATTGGCCGTGCACTTCTACCCCGAAAGGGCCTACCCATGGAAGATCGCGCATGATATCAAGGGCTGCGCAACCGGCTGTTGGCAAAGAAGTTCGCATACGGAAGCGTGTGCTCGCATACGCCATCCTGGAAGGGGTGACGTGTCAAACCTCCAGCCGGTGCGCAGCACCGCATGTCTGATTCCGGCTCAGACTTCGCCATATTGCACCGCCAACTCCGCCAACGTGGGGTTCAGCTCCGGCAGTTTCACCACCTGATCGAACAGACTCTTCAGGTCGCACCACTCTGCGGCGGTCAACTCCACCAGGACGCCCTTGGCGTGCTCGCGAAAATAGAACGTGGTGCCAGCTGGCTCCTTGCGATCGCGAGGGGGAACTAAATCGTCTGTGTGGGCGAAGAAATAGCGGCCATTCCAAGCTCTGCCTGGCGCCAGCTTTTCCACCATCGCCTGAAATTCACGAATGTGAGGGTACGGCCCGAGTGAGTAGGCGATTCGGTGGGACTTCAGGCTAAGCAGCATATGCAGCTCCCCTTCCTGACCGAGAACACTGGACAGTACAAAGCCCCCTACCTCGACATTGGGCACGTGGGGGGGAACGGACTCAAGCGTCTCCCACGGTTTCCGCTCCTCTCGAATTGGCCGGCGCTCGATCAACCAGTGGCCGCGGGCGGCGAGACGATACAGACTGGGCAGAAACGGTACGAGCGCCCGATTCAAGCTGTCAGCGCCTTCGAGCCGCTCGTCTCGAAGCGCCACGTAGAGATTCCGCGCGGCGAATGACGGTCTCGCACTGACTGACGATTCCCTGAGGTCCTGAATCATGCGGCGCAGGATGGTCGGGACAATCTCCGGATCTGGTTGACTAGCACCGCGCGGTACCCTGTCGCTTTGATCCATCCAACCCGATACGTTACCGAGGTAGTAACGGTCCAGCTCCGACGTGGCATGAAGCCGCAGTGATCGAACCGCGAGGAATGCTTCGAGAATATCAGCGAACGATTCCCGACTCGGCAGCTCAGGGTCGGACGAAAGTTCTTCACACCCGTTCTGCGCATACTGTGCCAGCACGGTCCATTCGGCACGAGTCAGCTGCAGGTTGTTCGCCCACTTGTGCCGAATCCTCAGTAGCGCCTCCGTAGGTTGCGCGAGCAGATCGGTGGTCTCGAGGCGATCGTCCAACTGGTTTTCGATAGCGCTCTCCAAGAGCAATTTCGCCACGTCTGATATCGAGACGGATTCACCGCGCGCCGTCGAGAACTGCTTCCGTGCACGATCCAGGAAAGCGCGAACGCTTTCCGAAATCCGGATAGACAACGTTTGTTGCTGGCTCTTCCGGTCTCTGAACATCTCCAGCACCCTCCGCACTCCTTAACTCTCGGTCGATTCTCGCACAAAACATTAGAACTTGCAAGTGCGTATTGACACATGTTTGGAAACAGATATAATGGCGTTCTGGCTTGCCTCGGAAAACGGGCAACGCCGGAAATGGAGAGCAATTAGTGACACCTGCCTCCCACTGTCAGTTTAGCCATTGAGGGCTCGATCGCAGGGTGACGCATGGGCAGCAGAGCAGTATTCTATCGTCGGCTCGATGGAAGAGCCGACCGAAGAGGGCATCAATGTTGAATCTCCTGACGGAATATGAGGTAGCGCAACGGCTGCACATCAGCCTTGCCTCACTGCGGCGATGGCGTCTGGAAAGACGCGGCCCGCGGTTCATCAAGGTGAGTTCATTGGTTCGATACCGACCGGAGGATGTGGAAGAGTGGCTCGCGGCGTTGCCGACTGGGGGAGCCGAGTTGAGGCAGGCAACGCCAAGTTCCACTGAAGCGGATCGGTACCGCAAGAGCGCAAGGACGTGAGGCCCGCGAGGTGTACCGGTGGCAGATTTTCATGACTCCCAAAATTATTTAGAGTATTATGCGACCGAGATGCCCAGAAACCCGGCCAGGCGAAGCTTGTTTGCGATTGCCGAGGCTCAGTCCGGCTTTTTCACGACCAAGCAGGCGAAAGCGGCGGGCTTCACGGAGAAAACGCACCCATACCACGTTCAGGCCGGCAACTGGATTCGGGAATATCGTGGCATCTACCGCCTTGCTGACTTTCCCGGCGCGGAACGACCTGACCTTATGCTGTGGTATCTTTGGTCCCGAGGACGCGACGACGTTCCCCAGGGTGTGTATAGCCATGAGACTGCGCTGAGCCTCTACGAACTCTCAGACGCGAATCCTTCAAAGCTTCAAATGACGGTGCCGACGAGCTTCCGAAGAAGCTCCGAGATTCCTCCCGGCCTCGTACTCCATCGATCGAACATTCCGAGGGAAGATATCCAAGAGATACTTGGAGTACGCTGCACGACGCCGCTCCGGACGATCACCGATCTGGTGGCCGAGGGCAAGACAGACAAGAGCCTTCTTCAGCAGGCGATTCAAGAAGCGCTCGCGCGGGGGCTCATCACCGGAAATGATCTTGAACGAGAAGACGAAGTCCGTCGCGAGCTGCGTGCACTGACAACTCAACTCCCTCATGACAGAACCTAGGCAATACAAGACAGCACACGCACTGCGCACAGCGCTTGAGACAAGGCTACAAGACATGGCGCGGGGTCACGGGACCGATGTCCAGCGCCTCAGGCGACGGGTGGCTTTTGATCGATTCCTGGCGCGATTGTTCGCTGCGGAGCCTCGGGAACGATATCCTTGGTTTCTGAAAGGCGGATACGCCATGGAACTGCGTATACGCCATGCCAGAACAACCAAGGACATCGATTTGGCAATATCCGCAAGCGGGTTGACCTGTTTGGGCCAGGAAGCAGAGCGCATTCGTAATTTGCTACAACAGGCCTCTTCCGTTAGTCTTCCAGACGAGTTCATCTTCCTCGTGGGTGAGTCGGTGCTCGAACCCGATGCACCTCCAGAGGGCGGAAGCCGTTACCCGGTAAACGCGATTATGGCGGGCCGTACGTTCGCGAGGTTCCGTGTGGACGTTGGAATTGGAGACGCGTCCATCGATCCGGCGGATCGTGTCGAGGGCGAAGGCTGGTTTGACTTCGCTGGCCTGCCGAGGCCAGAATTCCGGATGATCTCACGTGAGCAACAGTTCGCTGAGAAGATTCACGCCTACACTTTACCCCGTGCTGCTAATCGGGAGAACACACGGGTAAAGGACCTCATCGATCTTGTCTTGCTTCAGGCAACGCCGATGGAATCTCAGCGGGTGCGAGAGAACATCCGCAGGACGTTCGAGCGAAGGAATACGCATCCCGTTCCTGTCACCCTTGCGTTCCCACCGGCGGCATGGGGCGCTCGATTCGAAATGCTCGCGAAAGACTGCGGGCTTTCTCTGAAAATGGAGCAGGCGTTTCAGCAATTAGCGGCATACTTCGCCGATTTTGAATAAGAAGGGATAAAGTTTATGTCGGTATTCAAAAGAGGAAAGATCTGGCGGTATGAATTCTCGTTCGCTGGCAAGCGGATTCAAGAATCCAGCAAATCCACGTCTAAGACTCTAGCCAAGCAGGCCGAACAGAAGCGGCGCCGGGAGCTGGAACAAGGCTTCAACAGCATAGAAGACGTTCGGGAGCAACTGATCCGCTCACTCCGCGAAGTGTCCCGAGACTATCTTGAAAGCTACTCCCTTCGTCACCGATCCACCACCTTTGCTAAACACGCGGTGAAACACTTGGTCCGGCACCTCGGCGAGAAGATGATCGTGGATGTCAACGAGAAGACGGTCCGGGAGTACCAGGACGAGCGACTCAGGGAAGAGGCGGCGCCCAAAACCATCAATGAAGAGGTCGGCATCCTGCTGAGGCTCATCGGCGAACGCGGCGGATTGATCCGAGCAAGGCTGAGGAAAGAGAAACAGCTGAAGCTGAAGGTCCGGAGGCACGTGGCAAAGGTTTTCAGTTTCGAAGAGAAGAAACGTCTGATGGCGGCAGCACAGGCGGCCAAGTCTCCGACGATCTATCCCGCGTTGATGTTGGCAACGAACACCGCCATGAGAAGTAGCGAGATTCGCACCCTGCAGTGGGAACAGGTTGATCTTGAGAAGGGTTTCCTCATTGTCGGTCGCACGAAGACCGACGCCGGAGAGGGGCGAACGATTCCCTTCACTCCACCGCTTTATCAAGCTCTGAAGGAGCATGCGAACTGGTACACGCTAATGTTCGGGCGAATCGAGCCTCAGTGGTATCTCTTCCCTTTTGGAAAGTTGCACCAGCTTGATCCAACGCGACCCATCACGACCCTAAAGACCGCCTGGACCAATGTCCGTGAGCGCGCGGGCGTGAAGGGGCGATTGCACGATACCCGGCATACGCTCATCACTGAGTTGGCGGAAAGTGGAGCCGGCGATGAAACGATCATGGACATCGCCGGACATGTCTCACGGCAGATGCTGAGGCACTACAGCCATATTCGAATGCAGGCCAAGCGCGAGGCTCTCGAAGCCGTTTGGCGAAAGGAACAGAAAGCGATGAGCCTTAAATCAGAAAACGAGCGGCCGATGCAGAATTGTTCGACAGTAGTACCCACTACTCTGCAGGTCGAAGCGCAGTCCCTGCAAAAGTCCCTACAGAGGTTACAAAATAGGGGTCAGAGGGGGTGTCAGTATGTTGCTAAGCCCCTGAAAAGAAATGGCTCCTCGGCCAGGACTCGAACCTGGAACCCTTCGGTTAACAGCCGAATGCTCTACCATTGAGCTACCGAGGAGTAGGACGGGAATGCCGGTTGAAGCAGGTATTGAAAGGTAGGTAGCCCCAATTGCCTGACTACTTCTTGTCGGAATCGCCACCGCCGCCGAAACCGCCTCGCATCGCATCCTTGAACTCCCGGATTCCCTTACCCAAGCCACGTCCGAGATCGGGTAATTTGCCGGGGCCAAAGATGATCAGCACGATCAGCAGTATGAAAATCAGATGTGTAGGTCGCAGCAAGCCTTCAATCACTTTACCCTCCAGATCCCGGACCCCCCGAGATCCTCAACGAGACAACCACTTACTTTACCTTGACTTGGGTACCCTGCTCAACAGTTTTCTCAGACTCCGGCGCTCCAGGAGGTTCTGACGCGACTTTGACCGTAGCCGCCGGAATAACCGGGGGAGGCTGGGCGGATGAATTGTTGCTGTTATCTATGCCGCCGCGCATGGCCTCCTTAAACTCGCGGATCCCCTTACCTAGGCTCCGGCCGAGGTCCGGTAACTTGCCCGGCCCGAAAATGACTAGCACGATTATCAGGATAAAGATCAGATGTGTCGGCTGAAGTAGACCTTCCATAAACTCGCTCCTTAGCGCAGGCCCAGGGCGCCCGCTCCCAACTATCACATTATAGTGGAATCCAAAACAGAACCCAACCTGGATTTACGCTTGATCTTGCGTCCGGCTGGTGAAAAGCAATGCCGAGGCGAGGTCACGGTTTCCTGGCGGGGAAAATCATGTTGCCGGGCTTTCTTCGCTTTTGCTGACAGCTTTCTAGGTAGAGGCGACCGTAGCTGGCGGTGATATAGTCCTGCCGGGTATATCCAAGCTGCCGTGCCACCTGATCGATCCAGCGCTGCGGACCTTCGAGTTCCAAGAAATTGCCGATTGGAGTTTCGTCATAGACCAGATCGTGTTGCTCATTGCGGTCACCCATCAGCGCATAGTGGGTGCGATATTTTTCATAACGGAAGGTGGGCTCAAGTCCGATACCTTCGAGAATCTGCCAAAGGCGCTTGCCGTTCTCCACCTCGGTTTCGATTTCGGGCCGGATTTTGTATTTCGCCGAAGTCACCGGTGCTCCCTTAAAGGTGAGGACCGCACGGCCAGCGGCAGAACGCAACCTTACCAAGCATCCGGCCCGGCGCAATCTCGAATCGGTAAAATCGAACAACTGATTGCTCTCGAAGTGGCGCGGCTTCACCGCGTGAAACCCCATCTCAACAAGCCGTCGCTCCAGCGCCCGCGCGTCGCGAACCGCAAGCTTGATTTCCGTCTCGTGGCGGGAATTCATCGAGAGAACCTGAGGAGAATGCCAGAAGCAACGCGCTGAGAAAATATGACGCAGTTACGATTCGCGCTCAACAATGAAGTCGGCCAGCGAACGCAAGGCTTCTTTGTATTGCGATTCCGGAAAGCCGTTGAGGCAGCCCTTGGCCGTCTCGGCAAACTGGTGCGCCCGATTGCGCGCCTCCGCCACGGTGCCATTGCGTTCCACCAGCGCCAGGATGTCCTCGAAGCGTACGGAACGGAAGCCGCGCTCATCCAGTACTGAAGAGACCTTCCGCACCTCCTCAGGATCGCAGTTGCGCAACATGTAGATCAGCGGAAGGGTCACTTTTCCTTCGCGCAGATCGTTGCCGATGGGCTTTCCCAGCTTTTCTTCAGAACTTGTAAAGTCCAGAAGATCGTCGATGACCTGAAAGGCCAACCCCAGATTGGTGCCGTATGCACCCAGTTGCATTTCCTGCCCTTCATTCTTGCCGCCGAGCACAGCGCCGAGGCGCATGCAGGCCGAAAACAGACTGGCGGTCTTCCGATCCGCCAAATCGAGGTATTCCTCTTCGCTGACGTCGATCCTGCGCAAGCGGGTGAGCTGAAGCAGCTCGCCCTCTACCATCACTTGCGCCAGGCGGATCAGCAAATCGAGGATCTTGAAGTTCCGCTCGGTGACCGCAATGTTAAACGCCTGCATGTACAGCCAGTCGCCGGCGAGGACACTGAGATGGTTACCCCAGCGTGAATTTGTGCTGGGGCGCCCCCGCCGCATGTCGGCCTCATCAATAACATCATCGTGAATGAGAGTGGAGGTGTGGATCAGTTCTACCACCGCCGCCAAGCGGATCGCGGAGGGCCCCTCGTAGCCGCAGAATTTCGCGGCAAGCAGGAGCAGCGCCGGTCTCAGCCGCTTGCCGCCGCTAAACTGCAGATACTGGCCGATCTCGGTTATGGCCGGCACGCTCGAAACACTTTGCCTGCAGAACTCCTCTTCCACTTTCTGGAGATCGGGCCGCACCAATTCGAAGATTTCCCTTCCCGTCAGGTTCTTGATAGGCACCAAGCCCTGGTTCTCCGTTCTTCACCGAGCGTTTTCATTCAGGAAATTGTGAGCGCTTGGCCGAAGCTGGCAAGCGATGTCACATGAGCATCATCCCATAAAACGTAGTCCCACGGAAGCAGGAACTACGCCCCACAACGTCATACTGGTCCCTAAACGGCCCGACACGCGGCCTCCGGATTGACCTGCCTAGCTCGGCTCGATCTTGAAACAATAGGCATGATCGCAAGGGCGCGCCTTCTCCAGGCTCTCTGGCAGGCTCACTTTGAGCGCGCCTTCATGATTCCATTCGAGGGGTTCGCTCCTTCCCAGCAGGACGATCTTCGAACCCTCGCGAGGCCGGATCGATTCCAATAGGAGCTCAGGACCGGGCCACTTGGTGCTGATCGCGTAGACATATCGGCCATCCTTGCTGCGCGTGAAGAAAAGGTCCAGACCCTCTGACGGCTGAGTCCACTGGCGAGTTCCATAGATCGCTTCACCATTTATTTCGAGCCAGCGGCCCACGTCCGCGAGGCGTTTACGCTCGATCTCCGGCAAGGCGCCCTGGCCGTCGAGATTGACGACCAGCAGGAGGTTCCCATTATTGGCCACGATTCGCACCAGCATCGCCACCAGGTCGTCGCCGGAGATGACGTTCTTTTCGGTGTCCAGCTGGTTATAGCCGTACGACTGGCTGATGCCGCGGCACTCCTCCCACTTGTGCTTGAGCCCGAGCTCCTTCACCCGGAATTCCTTCTCGTCGGCGAGACCGTACTCACTGGTGAAGTAGTCGCCTCGCCGGCCGCGCGTTTTTCCGAGGCGGTCGTTAACCGCCACTTCCTTGTGGCCCTCCGCGTGATTGTAGAAGTCGGCCACCATTTTGGGAGTGTGGTAGTATTCGGCTACATTCACCCAATCGCCGTCTAACCACAGAATGTCGGGGTCGTAAGAGGTGATCAACTCTTCCGTCTGCGGCACGATGTAGTCCGCCACGAAATCGCGCACCGGAATCTTCCCCGCGATCTTACCCTTTACCGCCGTCTCGTCGTAAGGCACGGTGAAGACGTGATCGTGATCCCAGACCCGCAGTGTCTTGTTGCCACTCGCGTCGATGATGGGGTACTCCCACTCTTCGAGCGACTGGTAAAGTCCCGATCTTCACACCGGCTTGGCGGCAGGCCGTGGCCAGAGGCGCAAGGAGGTCACGATGCGGTCCCATTTCCATGGCATTGCGATGGGTAAACTTGCTGGGCCAGAGGCAAAAGCCGTCGTGATGTTTCGGCAAGGCACGATATACCGCATTCCGGCACTGCGGGCCGACGGCTACGAGTTGGTCAGGGTCATAGGCTTTGGCCGTAAACATCGGGATGAAGTCGTCCCGCTGGAAATTGGCGCCCCAGGTCTTGGCGTGGTATTCCTTGTACTTCGTATACATAAAAAATAGGTACCAGTCCGGGTACACCGGTCCCTGATCCGGCAAGGGCGACCAACCGGCGATCGAATAGAGTCCCCCAATCGACGAACATTCCGAACTTGGCGTCTTCGAACCATTCCGGAAGGCGGTGTTTGTCGAGAGATTCCCAAGAGGCCGTATACGGCTGGCCTGAGTCGCCTCTGGCAAACCCTCGGGCTGTGGTCAATCCGGACAAAGCAAGCAGCTTCAGCGTGGTGCGGCGGTCTATCGAGGTCATGGTCAGGGATTCTATCATCGGTGCAAGGGAGTTGACCAAGGATGGCAGGCCTTACGCCGCGAATACATCACGGTTGCAGGTGGGACTCCTGCACTCCCACTCGGAAGAAGCGTTCGAAATTCTCCACTATCTGCAGACCTAACTCTTCGACACTGGTATGCCGCAGACCGGCGAGCACGCGCGTAGTCTCGGCCACCAATGCCGGCTCGTTGCGCTTGCCGCGATTCGGAACCGGGGCAAGATAAGGACAATCGGTTTCGGTAAGCAGACGGTCCGGCGGAATCTCGGGCGCCACCGCTCGTAAATATTCAGCCTTTGGGAAGGTTAGATTTCCCGCAAATGAGATCATGAATCCGGCGTCCATCAAATCGAAGGCGTCTTCTAGCGTACCCGAAAAACAATGCAGGATGCCACCGAGGCCGCTGGAGTGCCAATGTTGGTGCACGAGGATGCGCAGTTCCGGCCAGGCGTCGCGGCAGTGAATGATCACGGGAAGCCGGGCCTCGCGGGCCAAATCGAATTGGCGCACCAGCACATCGCGCTGCACGTCGCGAGGCGAGTGATCGTAATAGTAGTCAAGTCCAATTTCGCCGATGGCAAGAAACTTGGAATCTCCTGCCAGTTCCCGCAGACGATCGTAGTGGCTGTCCTGGGCTTTGATGGCCTCGTGCGGATGGATCCCGGCGGCAGCATAGATCCACTCGTGGGGACGTGCAATATCGAGCGCAGCATGGAGCCGGTCAGGACCTTCGGCCCCGCCGATCAACAAGATATAGCAGAGCCCGGCAGCACGGGCGCGCTCAATCACCGAGCCACGGTCGCTGTCGAACTTTGGGTCGTCGAGATGAGCGTGGGAGTCCAGTAGCATAAGCAAGTAGGCAGTCGGCAGAAAGCAGTAGGCAGTCCTCCCCTACAGGTTGGACGACTACTTTAGGCGGGCGCCCTTCGGCACATCTTCCTTGAACGTCGCCAGCACAGGCTTGCCGCCCTCGCCTACCGAGGCAGCCACGATCATGCCGTTCGACTCGATGCCGCGCAACTTGCGGGGCGCAAGATTGGTGACCACCACCACCTTCATGCCAATCAGGTCTTCGGGTTTATAGTGCTCGGCGATGCCGGCACAAACCTGCCGCACCTCCGAGCCGATGTCCACTTGTAGCTTCAGCAGCTTCTTGGCCCCAGGAATCGATTCGGCGGCGAGCACTTCGCCCACGCGCATCTCTACCTTGGCAAAATCATCGATGGCAATCTTGGCGGAAGTCTCAGCGGCTGGGGGCTGGGGGCTTGGTGTCGCAACTTCGACGCTCGGAGTTGGTGATGCTTCCGGTGCTTTTGCTTCTGCCGGGCTTAGGCCCGGCGCTACGGTTTCGGATTTCACGGTTTTTGCTGTCTCCTTCGGTTTATCGCGTTGGCGATCGATCTCAGCGAGTTCGTGAAGCTTGGCGAGCAGGGCTTCCTTCCTCCCGTTTCTAAACGCGGGGAAGATGGGCTCGGGCCTGCCGACTTTGGTACCGGGCTTGAGATCGTCGAATTCCAGGCTTGGAAGGTTCTGGTCATTGACCGCACCTTGCTGGCCTAACTGCGCCCATAGCCTCTCGCAAGCACGCGGCATCACCGGGTAGAGGAGCACCGCGAGGAAACGAAGCGCTGCGGTTGCGGTATAGAGGACACTCTGGAGGTACTTAGGGTCAACTGTAACAAATCGGCCCTCTCCCAGATCTAGTTGCCTAGTCTTCGACCAAGGCTGCTCCTCCACCAGATACTTATTGATTTGAGAAATGAAGGCCCACACGGCGTCCAGCGCGCGCGAAAAATCGTTGCTCTCGAATCCTGCCTGAAACTTCGCTTTCGAATCTGCGGCTAGCTCGGCGATCTGCTCTTCCTTGGACTTAAGGCCTGCCCCTTGCGCGAGAACGTTGTAAACACCACTTCCAGGGACGGGCGTAGGAACTTTGCCAGCGTAGTCATGTTTCAACATTGTGAGCGTCCGGCTCGCCAAGTTCCCCAAATCATTCGCCAAATCCGAGTTGTATCTCTGGATAAGCCCGTCGTACGAAAAGCTCATGTCCTGGCCGAACGGGGCTTCACGTAGCAAATAATAGCGCAGCGCGTCATTCCCCGGCGCGCCGAACGAGTCGAACGCGTCCACGATGGGCTCGGGATACACCACGTTGCCCTTCGACTTACTCATCTTGTCCTGCTCGTAGTAGATCCAGCCGTGGGCGAAGATTTCAGTCGGCAGCATTTCAGGCTGATCGGGATAGGCCGCCATGATGAATGCCGGCCAATAGACCGCGTGAAAGCGCAGGATGTCCTTGCCAATCATGTGGACAATCTCTGCTTCACCCGGCTGGTTGCACCAGTACTTCTTGAACTCCGGACCGCCGTCGTCGCCTTGCGCGTAGCCGATGCCAGTCATGTAGCTCGTGAGGGCGTCATACCAGACATAAAACACCTGCTCAGGATCGTCCGGCCAGGGGATGCCCCACTTCAAGCGATGGCGGCTCACAGAGATATCGCGCAATCCGCTTTTGACGAAACTTCGGACTTCGTTCATGCGATAGCCCGGCTGCACGAACTCCGGGTGTTTCTCGTAAAGTTCCAGCAGACGTTCCTGAAAGGCCGAGAGCCTGAAAAAGTAGTTCTGCTCGCTGATCAACTCCGCCGGACGCCCGCAGATATCGCAATTAACAGGATCGGTGTTGTCCGAAACGTAGCGTTCGTCCCATATACAGTAGCGGCCTTCATACCGCTGCGAGTAGATGTAACCGTTTTCCCTGGCACGGATCAGCAAGCGTTGCACGGACTTCACGTGGTCAGGGTGGTCGGTGTAAATGAAGCGCAACGCTTCTGGCTTCGACTCGGGATACTTGGAGACTTCCATCCCCAGCTTTTCCCAGAGATCCACAAAGAGCTCTCGTTTTTCAGCCACGAATTCAGGAGGCGTCTTCCCCGCAGCCACTGCCGCGCGCTCGAGCTTCTCACCATGCTCGTCCGTGCCGGTGAGGAACGCCACGTCATAACCACACATCCGCTTGTAGCGTGCCAGCACGTCACACACGATCGTGGTGTAGGCCGAGCCTACGTGCGGGCGTGCGTTAGGGTAGTAGATTGGAGTGGTCAGATAGAAGGTTGGCATAGTTATTTCTCGTCGCGTGGACGGGACTCACGAGAACAGTCATTGAGCGATTTTCTCAGCGCCTTTGCGGTTGATCGTCTCGATAGGCACCTTGCGCGGCCAACATCACTTCTTTGAGTGGCACCTGCTTCTCATGCGCAAGCCGCTGGCAGTCGGCGTATTCGGGCGCGGCGTTCATCACCTTGCCGCCTCGCTTTGCCACTTTGATGCGGACGGCGCCGTAAACCGTTTGGACACTCACCCATTCACGATCGAGCACCTGCCTTCGCGCTTCGTGAATCCGGAGGCCGATCGTGGTGGTCTCGCGAAAGAGAAGATCTGCCAGGGTTCCAGCGCGCTCGGGCGGAGAGAGCACGGTGATCATCAGTCCCGGCCGGTTCTTCTTCATCTGCACGGCCGACGAGGTGACATCAAGCGCGCCGACAGCCAGGGCTTGTTCCACAAAGTAGCCATAGAGCTGCGGGCTCATATCATCAATATTGGCTTCGATCACGGAGACCACTTCACTCGACTTGCTGTTTTCGCTCTCCGCAAGGCCGCTCCTCTCGCCGATCATGATCCGCGCCAGATTGGGATGTCCGGCAAATTCCCTGGTGCCGGCACCATAACCGATCCGCTCAACCTTCATGGGCGGCACGGGTCCGAATGACGCGGCTAAGGTGGCGACGATCGCCGCGCCCGTCGGCGTAACCAACTCGGCCTGCAACCCCGAAGAGTACAACGGAATGCCTTTGAGCAGCTCCGCCGTCGCCGGTGCCGGGACCGGCAAGCTTCCGTGCGCAGCCTCCACCGTTCCACCACCGACGTTGAGTGGCGTGGAGACCAGTTCGCCGATGCTCAGTAGCTCAAGACCTAGGCAGGTACCCACGATATCCAGGATCGCGTCTACTGCCCCGACCTCGTGGAAATGGATCTTTTCGGGTGGCTTCCCATGCAGCTTACCCTCGGCTTCCGCCAGCCTTCTGAAAATGCCGAGCGCCTTGCCTCGCACTGCGTCCGGTAGCGCTCCCCCTTTGATGATCTGCTCGATGTGGTGCAGATGGCGATGCGGCTGTTTCTCCGGGATCGTGATCTCCACATGAGTGCCCATGAGTCCCGATCGCAGGACCTTCGACACTACGAAGTCGTATTGGCCCAACGGCAGCTTACGGAGTTCGGCGAGAAGCTGCTCCTGCGCCAGGCCGGCGTCGAGCAGAGCGCCCAGAAACATGTTTCCACTGACGCCGGATGAGCCATCAAGATAAGCAGTCTTCACCTTGTGCGATCTCCAGATTGAAACCCGGTCGAGCTGGATTCCCTGTCCACGCCCGAGTATTTGGCAAACATGAGGTAGACCCCTCAATGGCTGTCATCCTGAGCCCGTTCGCTCATCCGCTGCGAACGGTCCTGAGCGCAGTGAAGGATCTCGCCTTGTGTATTTTCAATGCAATGCGAGATTCTTCCCTCGTTTCACTCAGGACCGCCCTGCGGCTACCCTGAAAATCAATTCGTAGGCGCTAGCGTCACTTTATGGCCAAGGTCTTCCAGGCGCGCGATAATAATGGGTGAGACGATCATGGTTAAGTTAAGTCGATCAAAAAAGTCTCGTCCCTAATCGGAGTAGTTGGCCCCCGTCTTCAGCATGTAGTAGATGATGACCAGAATCGAATGGCCTACGGCGACGGCGGCGCGCTTCTTCCCGCGGCGAGCCGCCAAGCGTTGGTACTGCGCCCCCAGATAACTGGTTTTGCTGTGACTGGCCGCCCAGGCCGCTTGCACCAGAGCCTGTCGCAACCAGCGATTGCCTTTGGGGGTACGGCCGGTACGCCGCTTCCCCGCGCTCTCTTCCTTTCCTGGGGAAATGCCCGTCCAGGAAGACCGGTGTTGAGAACTGGGAAAAGGATCGACGCCCGAACCTACCTCGGCCAGCACCACCTCCCCACGCTTGCATCCACTCCCGGCACCTCATCCAGTTTGGTGAGCTGGCCCCGCTGGGTTGCGTGTTTTCCTCGATCCTTAACTTGCAACTCGGCGATCATCTCCTCCAGGCTGGCCAGTTCTTTCCACAAGAGTCGGAACAGAAAACGGTGGTGGCCGGTCACACGGCCTTCCAGGGCACGCTCCAATTGGGGGATCTTGTCCCGCAACTCTAACCTATGGACTTGACTCCCAGTGATAGCTGCCAGAGTGGCGGCCTACGTTGGGTCTATCTCTGACATGCACAGAGCCACTCAAATGTAGTCGCGGAATAACTCCCGCCGCGGCCTCGGAATTACCACCTGGCTCACCAGCATGCCTTCATCTCCGGCCACGGGCGCCGCCGCGGCGACAGCAGCTTCCACCGAAGCCACATCACCGGTGAAGAGCACAAAACCTTTACCTCCGATTGCCATGGCCAGATGGACGCGAAACAGTTTGATGGCAGCGGCCTTGGCGGCGGCGTCGGCCACTTCAATGATGCTCGCGGCGGAAAAAGTCTCGATGATGCCCAGCGCCTCGAATTGTTCGGCCGGCAGGTCCACGGTGCTCGAAATGGCGGAGAACACGGTGGCGTGTATGCGCGAGATCACCCGGTTCTCGATCAGGTAGCCGGAAGCGGCGGAGGTTCCGGCGGCAACGCTGGCCTGGATCGAGGCAACATCGCTGCTGACCGCTATCAGGTATTTGCCCGAGCAGATCGTTCGTGCCAGCAGCAATTCCACCGTAGCAGCTTTCAGCATGGCGTCTTGCGCCTTATAGCCGATGCCGATGCTGCTGACCTCCAGGAGTCCAATGCTGTCGATTTCAGCCACGTCGATCCTTTCCTTGTTCAACGTCACACATCATAGACTGAAGGCCTACCACTTACGCGGGCGGAGCCCGCCTTGGAGTGCGGTAGCCCTAGCCACCGCCTTTCTTCGCTCTCATTCAACTTTACTCGCATCTTTACTCGGCACCGGCAGCTAGACTAGGCTCCTTGCTAAAGTGTCATTCCAAGGCGGCGTCAAGCCGCCGCACTCCAAGAACAACCAAACGCTGGGGCGCCGGTGGGGACACCGGCGCTACAGCAAGGTGCGTGGTCATGCTTCGATGACCACCGTCTCGTTGATCTCCCGCACTCTTCCCGAGATGCTCGCGTGAATGTTCGCTCCCAATTTGCCGGCGGGAGGTGAAGCGATCAGGTCGCCCAAGCGGACGGCCTCACCCTCCCGGACCACTGGCACTGCGGGAGCGCCGGCGTGCTGCTTCAGGGGCAGCACTACGCGGCGGGGCTGCAGTGGCCGGTCTTCCAGCGGTCCCACGTTGCGAAATTCCGTCAAGCCGAGTTTCGCCATCAGCCGGTGCGTGGGTATGCGGCGCTGGCTTGCCAGCGGGTGCGGATGGATATCCTCCGCTTGACCTCGCCAGCCCAGTGCCAGTTCGCGCGCCGTCACCTTGTCATGAGCGCAGACATCTTTAGGATCGAGATCCTCCGGGCAGGAGAACAGGCTGCACAGGTTGCATTCGCAGCAGTAGTTCGAACCCGCAAGCAGCTTCTCTTTTCCGGTAGGAAATCCCAACGCCCGCATGTTCTTGTGCGGTTCAATGGGATGACCCAACAGGTATCGCGGGCAAAGCTCGGTGCAGAAGGTGCACTGGTCGCAGGCCGACCTGCCAATGCGATGAGCGGCGACCCAGGTGCGCGCGTAACGCCGGATCAGCGGGTGGTCGCGTGGCAGCACAATGAATCCACCGGTCGTCTTGGTGATTGGTTCTTCGAGGCCGCGAGCCAGCCGGGCCATCATGGCTCCACCCACCAACACTTCAAACTCGTTTTCCGTGGCGCCGCCGGCAGCGGCAATCACCTCGCGCGTCGACATTCCTATAGGGACATTCAGGGTAACCGGACTCTCGACCGCGCCCGCAACCGTCAGATACTTGTGAGTGACCGGCCGATCGCGCGCCACGTTGATCAGAGTTTCAACGTTTGAGACCACGACGCCCACATCAAGCGGCAGACCACCCGGCGGAATGATCCGCCCGGTCGCATCAAAAGTCAGGATGAACTCGTCTCCCGCCGGATAGGTGTCGCGTAGAGGGAGGATCTCAACGCCATGCTCAAGCAGCGGCCGCAGCTTCGCGATTACCTCTTCGTACTTTTCCTTAATGCCGATGATGCCGCGCCGCGCCACGACGCGGTCCATGGCAATTCGCAGTCCCTGCAACATCTCTGCGCCGTAATGCAGCAGCAGTTCCTTATCTTTGTGCAGCAGCGGCTCACACTCAGCGGCATTCACCAGATAGATTTCGGCCTGCTTTTGGAGCTTCACCGCAGTCGGGAATCCCGCTCCACCCGCACCAACGATACCGTTCTGTGCTATTGAATCTGTCACTCGCTAATCCTGAACTGGCCTCGACAATCTCTTCCCGCCTTTACCAGCCTTGGAGTTGAGGAGGGGGCAAGGGGTGGTGCTGAACAGGCACCACGCGAAGACCTATCGAGCTGGAGTGAGCTTGTACAAACCAGCGCCGTGCGGATTGATCTTCGCCGAAAAATGACCTTCGGATGCACCGAGGTCGCGCTTCTGCCACAGATCCCGAAGGTTGCACTTCCCGCTCAGGCCCAACTCCTGCCAGGTGATCGCCAGCTCTTCAGGACCGTCACCCGAATCAAACAACGCCACGTATTTCCCTCGACCGCCGGGAGCTTCGGCCGTCCAGGCCACTTGCGCTCCGCGCTCGTAAAGCTCATGTCCGCCCGAACTCGTCTGGTCAACCGCCAGGACTTCCGCGTTCTCGATCAGCGTTAAAGTCCACGGATCGAGCGTCGGGAGGTCGCCGCCCATCATCAACGGAGAGCGGGAAATCGACCACAACGTCATCAGGGTGGTCTGCTCGTCGTGAGTCAGCCGCGTCTCGCGCGGCGGATCTTTGAATCCACGCAGGCGCAAGCGGCCGAGGGGCAGCATGTCGGCATCCGGCCAATGATTCGGTCCGGTGTAGCGCCCCCAGTCCCGGCAACGGGCAAACTGCGCGTGGACGTCCTTCCAGTTATCCCACATATCGTCGGAGATGCGCCACATTTGTGACCACCTGGCAAGATGTTCGTGCTGATCGAGCGGCGCCGCTCCGGGCGAGAGGCTCAGCACCATGGCCCGGCCGCTGTCATTCATAGCCTCGCGGAGCGCCTTGATTTCAGGGCCGTGATAGGTCTCGCCGGCAGGATTTTCCCCGCGACTCATGTCGTCGGCCTTGATGAAGTCCACACCCCAACTGGCGTACAGCTTGGCAATGGAGTTGTAGTAGGCTTGCCCCGCCGGTTTCGACACGTCGACACCATACATGGCCGTCGACCACGAACAGGTGTTCTTCAGATTCACGATGTCCTTCGCGTGAGCACTCGTACCCAGAACCGGCAGGTTACGTTCCACCGCCTGACGCGGAATGCCTCGCATGATGTGAATTCCGAACTTGAGCCCGAGGCTATGAACGTAACCGGCGAGCGGTTTGAACCCTTCGCCGCCAGCCGCCGAGGAAAATCGATTGATCGCGGGCAGCAGCCGGCCGTACTCGTCCATCGCGGTTTCAAGCTTATCTTGCCCAGTGGAATTCTCTGCGATCTCGGGATGGGCAATATACCAGTAGTAATCCACCACCACGTATTTCCAGCCGTAGCGCGCCAGATGGTCCGCCAGGTACTTGGCGTTAGCTCGGATCTCCGATTCGTTCACCGCGCCGCCGTAGCTGTCATAGCTGTTCCAGCCCAGGGGAGGCGTGAGGGCGAGCCGATCGGGGTAGGCGACCGCAGCCGCTTCGGACCAGCCGATGCCGGTCCTGCCGCGGATCGAGAGACCCACCAGGACGACTAAAGGAAACAGAACCAGAAGCGAGCGCCGGATCGACATAGGTAGAACCCTGCCTTAGGGATGTCACTGGTTGATATATCAGAGGTGGGATCAGAAAGCAAAAAGCCCCTGGCCCGGTGGTAGCTCCGGACCAGGGGCCCTCGGGTAACTGTTGGGATTGGCTATCTCGCCTACAGCGATTAACGGCGCTGACCAGCGCCTTCCACAGCCCTATCCGCTAGGTAGGGTCACCTAAAATACGAGCGCTAGCGAGCACCTAAGCCTCAGCACCCTCGCTACACGAACAATCCGTTGACATGGATCACCTCCTTTCTAGCGTTGAGGCGATCATAAAAGGCACTTCGGCGCGAAGTCAAGCGAAATCGCAATATGCAGGGTAAAATTTCTCTAATCCAAGCGGAAAACCCAACCGATAGGGGTCAGATTCGATATCGGCCGGTCAAGGAGCGCCAACGGATCGCCGCCAGGTCAAGCACCATCCGCAAGGAATCACCGAGAAATCGCACCTTGGTGGCAGGATTATGATCCCAACGGACCGGTACCTCCACCACCCGGCCGCCCTGGCGCACGATCAGGAAGAGCACTTCCGGATCAAAGCCAAAACCCGTTGAACGCTGCAATTCAAAGGCGCGGCGCGTGCTTGATCGGCGGAAGAGCTTCAATCCACACTGCGTATCCGAGATGTTCAAGCCCGTGAACAGCCTCACGATTAGGTTGAAGAGACGCCCGCCCCATTCGCGGAAAGCCGGCTGATGGACGCCAATCAGCCGCCGGTCGATCGCACGAGAGGCCACGGCCGCATCGGCACGGTTCCGCTTGAGAGCCTCAATCAGACTTTCGGTCTCGTCAATGGGCGCGGAGAGATCGGCATCGGTAAACATCACCAACTCGCCTCGCGCTTCCAGCACCCCGCGCCGAACGCTGTACCCCTTTCCCCTATTGGGCTGGTTGCGTATGACGCGCAGACACCGCCACGAGTCTGAGAACTGCCGCAGCAATTCGGGAGTGCCGTCGGCGGAGCCGTCGTCGACCACAATCACCTCAAAAGGCTCGCCACGCCGTTCGAGGAACTCGCGAATGAGGTCAAGGGATTTGCCGATTCTCAGGGCTTCGTTGTAAGCGGGAATTACCACGCTGAGGACAGGCTCCGGCATGACGGGTAACTATACCAGATTGAATTTAGTATGAATACTGAAGTGCAGTTATTGAATCCATTCGCCGTCCTCCGGCCAGCCATAAGCGCCTACGAGTGGGACGAACTGGCAAGGATCAAGCACCCGGGTGATGAAACCGTCGTCCTTCCGGGTAATCAAGTGCAAATCCTGGTGATGAAGGTCCCCGACGGGTATCAGCAAACGGCCACTGCTGCCAAGTTGGTCTAGCAAGACCTGTGGCACTTGGGGCGCGGCTGCCGTCACCATGATCACGTCGTAAGGGGCCGCGGCCGGATAACCCTTACTGCCGTCGGTCGAGACCACCTCCACCTGCCCGTAGCCGAGCCTATCGAGACGCTCGCGGGCCTGTCCGGGAAGTTCGGGATTACGTTCAAGGGTCCAGACCTTTGCGCCTATGTGAGCCAGGATTGCCGCCTGATAGCCGCTGCCGGCCCCGACCTCAAGAACTTTCAGATTTGGCTCGACCCGCACTGCCTCAGTCATGGCAGCCACAATGTAGGGTTGCGAAATGGTCTCCGTCTTGCCGATCGGCAAAGGGCCGTCTTCATAAGCCCTATTCCTCACCGCCTCCGGCACAAATTCGTGCCGAGGCACCTCCAACATGGCTTGTAGCACGCGTTCGTCGCGGATACCGCGGCGGCGCAGCTGCTCATCCACCATCTGCCGTCGGGCCGAGGCGTATACCCGGCTCTCCGGCGTTCGGCCTCTATCGTCGATTGCCAAAAACACCCCCGCATCAGCGGTTGCTTTGCGAAACTGGGTTGCTGCGCGCTGGGACCAGTGTAATACAGGCCGGCGCCCGGCGTCCCGTTTTAAGGCGCTATAATAAGTGTCTGCGGCTTGCATCGCCGGTGCTATGAGCGACGAAAAAACGACAATCAGCAACGGACAGCGGGCCAGAGACGACCGATACTCCCGTCAAACTCTCTTTGCTCCGATTGGGGGTGCCGGCCAGGATCGTCTCCTGTCTGCGAAAGCCGTTATTGTCGGCTGCGGCGCCCTGGGGACCGCACAAGCCAACGCTCTGGTGCGAGCGGGCGTGGGCAGCTTGCGCATCATCGATCGCGATTTCGTCGAGCCCAGCAATTTGCAGCGGCAGATGCTCTACGACGAGTCTGACGCCGCCCAGAATCTGCCGAAAGCCGTTGCCGCTGAGCGTAAGCTGCGCCAGATCAACTCCGGCGTCGAGGTCGAAGGAGTCGTCGACGACCTGACGGCCGCTAACGCCGAGGACCTTTGCCGAGGATTCCAGGTGATCCTCGACGGTACCGATAATTTCGAGACACGTTACCTCGTGAACGACCTCGCCATAAAGCTATCGATCCCGTGGGTATACGGCGCGGTCGTGGCCAGCCAGGCCACGACCATGACCGTCCTGCCGGGCCGTACGGCCTGTCTTGCCTGCCTTTTTCCGGACCTGCCTGCCGGTCTGCATGCCACCTGCGACACCGCGGGCGTGATCTCCCCCGCGGTCGCCTGGGCCACGGCCATCCAGGTGACGGAAACGCTGAAGATTTTGTTGGGCCGGGAATCCGAACTGCACGGTAAATATCTGGCTTACGACATCTGGACCAATCAACTTCAACAAATCTCGCCACGCCGTAATCCCGAGTGCCGGGCCTGTGGAGGCCGCGAGTTCACCCATCTCGAAAGCGGCGGTCCCACTCACGTCACCCTGTGCGGACGCAATTCCGTACAGATCCACCAGCGCCAGAGCCGGTCACTCGATCTGGCCGCGCTCAAGTCTCGCCTGGAGCAGTTTGGTCCAGTGCGGGCGAATGCTTTTCTGCTCAAGTGTCTGCTCGATCCCTACGAATTGACGGTGTTCCCCGACGGCCGGGCGATCATTAAGGGTACAGAAGATCCCGCCGTGGCCAGAGGGATCTACGCCAAGTATATTGGGGCATGACCTCGGAGCGGGTATGCGAGGACCTCAGGCCTCGGTTCACCAAGGGGTTCCATCACCGCCGCTTACTCGTGGATTTGGTTTTCGTAGCGCCGGGCTTACCAGAGACGGGTTGACCCGCAGGCCAGACGAGAATGGTTTCCTTTGTCTGACCCGCGCTGGACCTTGAGAGGTATGCCCGCAATCCCGCGCTCGTCGATACGATGTGCTCCACCATGGCTTGGCGGGCTTCAACTGGCCGGCGCCGCTTGATGGCGCGCAAGATATTCTTGTGTTGAGCCAGGGAAAGGACCGCCCGCCGGTTTGGACTTCGCCCACCCGATGCCGTCAAGGCCTGGCTGATGGACGCTTCCAGATGACCCCGAATGGTGTGTACCAGACTCCGCAGAATCGAGTTCTTCGTGGCTTCAGCCAGCAAGAGGTGGAAGCGCAAGTCATGTTCCAGATAGCGTGGGGGATCGGACAGCGCCTCCTCCATGCCGCGGACCGCAGCCTCAATCTCGCGGACGTCTTGTTCGGTCGCCCGAGTGGCCGCCAGGAACGTGATGTGAGTCTCCAGCGCCAAGCGGGCCTCAACCAGCTCGCCGACAGTCTTGCGTTCGAGCAGCAATCCCCATTGCAGCGCCCGGTCCAGATACCGAGCACTGCTGGCGGAAACGAACGTGCCCTCGCCAGCGTGGGATTCCAGGATACCGAGCACGGAAAGCGACCGCAGCGCCTCCCGCAGTGGCGCTCGGCTCACCTGGAAGCGCAGGCACAGCTCCTTTTCGGAGGGAATCTGGTCTCCCGGCTTGAGCAGTCCGCTCGCGATCTGGGATGTGATCTGCTTTACAATCGCGTCGCTGAGCGACGTGCGTTTGACGGGGTAAAGGCTCTCGCTCATGATTCTTTACAAAAGCAGCTGCTTACGCTAAGCTGGCTGTCAGGTTATCAGACAAGTAGACTGCCGTCAACGCAACGAACCGCGAGGGATGACTCCACATGGGCCTGACGCAGGACCTCGGAACGCGAGTGGAGCTGGTATCGATGGACCCGCACTTCCAGAACATCAGCATCGGCCTGTACCGGCAGAATGAAGACGGCCGCACGCGTTACGTGGTACACAGCTACAGCAGGCAGGCCGGAACCCGAGATCGAATCGAATTCATTCTACGAGTAGCAGAAAAGATGGCAGGCCTTGAGCGGGGCGAGGGTTGGTTCAGCTTTCCCTGCGGTGCGGCTCACCAGACCGCAGCCAGACGGGTGTTTTTGGAAGCCTGTAAGTTGCAGCCCACCACCCCTATCGCACCGAAACCGCTGTCCCTATTTGACAAGAAATCGGGCCGAACCATTACCGCGATAGCACGCGGCGGCGGAACGTACGAACTCTCAGGCGATGGTCCTGAAGAAGGCCGGCGGGAACGCCTTCAGGCGATCACCGGCGGTTTACAGAAACTCGCGGAACTCGTGCCTGTTGAGGAGAGCCCCGGGGGGGTGCAGTTCCCGTGTGGGCAGCCTCACGACCTCCTGACTGGACTGCTGCTGCCACGGGCCCTGAATGTTCGGGCCATCCTACGGGAAGAAGAGAGCGCTGGAGCGCGCGGATTGTTGGTCGCGCCCAGCCAGCAGCGATAGCGAGGACCCAATGATCGAAGCCATGACGAGCCGCGAGCGAGTGCTGGCCGCGTTGCGGCGGGAGGCGGTAGACCGCACGCCGGTGTGTAATCCAACCTCGGTTGCCACGGTCGAGTTGATGGATCTTGCGGACGCGCCCTTTCCTGACGCCAACCGCAAACCGGAACTGATGGCGCGCCTTGCCGCCACCGGCTACACGGAGCTGGGATTTGACACCATCATGCCGGTTTTCAGCATCATCCAGGAATCTTCAGCCCTTGGCTGTAAGATTCAGTGGGAACAGAAGGACAACTGGCCCACGGTGAAGATGCGCGAGCCCATTTGGAGTAAGGCCGAGGACATCCGCATTCCCTCGGATCTCCTGACCCATCCCGATACTCGATGCGTGCTCGACGCAATCAGAATCTTGCGCAAGCAATTTGGCGATGAAGTGGCGATTGTAGGCAAGACGATGGGTCCCTGGTCGCTCGGATATCACTGCTTTGGGGTTGAGCCGTTTCTGCTGCTGTCGCTCGACGATCCAGGCAAGACCAAGCAATGCCTTGATAGGCTCAAGGAGGTCACGGTTCAGTTCGGAGTGGCGCAGATTGAAGCCGGTGCTGATGCTCTGACACTTCCTGACCATGCCACCGGCGACCTGGTGAGCGGCGAGTATTACGCGCGTTACCTGCGGGACCTGCATATTGAGTTTGTCGAACGCATTCCGGTGCCGCTGATTCTTCACATCTGCGGACGCACCGTCGATCGCATGGAGTACATCGCCCAAACGGGGATGGCCGCGTTCCACTACGACTCCAAGAACAATCCGGCGGAGTCGATGGCTATTGTGAAAAAGCGGATTTCCCTGGTCGGAAATATCAATAATCCGGAAACCCTGTTCTCGAAGGGACCCGCTGAAGTACGGCAAGCCGTTATCAAGAATCTGGAAGCAGGGGTGCAGTTAGTGGGTCCGGAATGCGCCGTGCCATTGCAAACCACTATCGAGAACTTGAAGGAGATTCCCAAAACCGTTGTCGATTGGCACCGGCAACGCGGAAATCAAAATTAAGAAGAGGAAAGTCCGGAACGGGACAACACTGGGCCTGCCATTTCTGAGCGAAAAATGAGACCGGTAGAGTTAGAAGGGCGTTGCTGATGGCGGAATTGGCCGACATCTCGAATGAGGTCATCCGGCAGGAGATTGAGGAGTTCATTGAGCGGCCGGACGAGCGCACTCGCACCGTCAACCTGTTTGCCCTCTCCAAACCCAAGATGCAAGCGATCGCCGCGGCCCTTATCGACGGCGATCATGAAACCGTGAATCAGCTCACGCGCGAAGCCCTTGACGAAGGGACCGAAGCCCTTGAGGTGATGGATTACGGGTTGATTGCGGGCATGGGAATTGTTGGCATCAAATTCCGCGAGAACATGATTTTTGTTCCGGAAGTTCTGGCCTGTGCGCGTGCCATGAAAGCAGGAATGGCGCACATCGACCCCATTCTTTCGGCCTCCGGGATCGAACCGGTAGGAAAAGTGGTGATGGGGACGGTGAAAGGCGATCTGCACGACATCGGCAAGAATCTTTGCATTATGATGTTGCGCGGTTCCGGATTTGAGGTGATCGACCTCGGTGTTGACACCTCGCCCGAACGATTCATGGAGGCCGTCGAGCAGAATGAATCACCCTTGCTCGGCATGTCCGCCTTGTTGACAACAACCATGCCCAATATGGGCAAGACCATCGAGGCCTTCATCGACGCCGATTTGCGGGACCAGGTCAAAATCATGGTGGGAGGAGCGCCGGTCACGCAGGATTTTGCCGACGAAATGGGGGCGGACGGTTACGGCAAGGACGCCATGGCCTGCGTGGCCGTGGCGAAAAGGTTGATGGGAGTCAGGGTCTAGTTTAGCAGACTGCGGAAAAACCCTTCGAAGCTGTCATCCTGAGCCCGTTCGCTCATCCGCTGCGAACGGTTCCTTCGCGTTGCTCAGGACAGGCTCTGAGCGCAGCGAAGGGAGCTCAGGGTAAACTGAGCGAAGGATCCCGCTTTGTGTATTTTCAATGCAATGCGAGATTCTTCGTCGCCTACGGCTCCTCAGAATGACAGTCGCGACGAGTCTTTCCGCAACCTGCTAGCCCAGGCTGGCAGACTGTAGTCCAAAACTATGCAGAAGGTTGATCCCTCAGAATACCAGAAGCGTATGGATCGGCTCGCTGAAATCCTCACGGGGATTGCAACGCATGCGAACGAGATCTCCACCCGCCGTTGTCCCTACAAGAACCGCCTGGACCAGTGTACTGCCCAGTTTGGCTGCCGCAACAAGCGCAAGCCCGCCGTAGCCGGCGATCTGCCCATTTGCGCCGGGGATGACAAGCTGGACTATCGCCAAGCCTGGTCAGGCTGATACCCATGGCTATCATTTCCTACAACGGGACCGCTCGCCGTGTCGAGCGCGGACGGACCATCTTCGAATGCGCCGATGAGCTCGGCGTTCCCGTTCCCACCTCCTGCGGCCGCAAGGCCACCTGTCACGAATGTATTGTCCAGGTTGTACGCGGCATGGAGGATCTCTCGAGCCGGACCGAACCCGAAGGGTTCCTGCGCGATGAATTCCGGCTGGCCTGCCAGGCTGTTGTGGAAAATGCCGAGGGCGACGTCGAATTCAAACTATTCGAGCGGCGGGCCCAAATCCTTACTGAATCGATCCAAACGGATATCGAGATCGATCCGTTCGTAACCCGCTCCGGCCAGACAGTCCTCTACGACGGTGAACCACTTGACGAGTGGCGCGGCCATTTGTACGGCCTGGCGATCGACGTGGGAACGACCACCATCGTTGGGGAACTGATCGATCTCGATAGCGGAGCAACCGCCTGGATCTACTCGCTCGAGAACCCGCAGCGGTTCGGCGGCAGTGATGTTATGAACCGCATCAGCTACGATAGCGGCCGTTATCGGGGCGAACTCCACAAAAGCGTTCTCAGTGCCCTCAATCGCCAGATTAAGGAGATGTGCCACGCCCTTGCGATCAGCCGTCAGGAGATCTACGAGGTGGTGGTGGTCGGCAACGCCACCATGCGTGACCTGTTCTTCAATCTGGACGTGCAATCGATTGGGCAGCGGCCCTACAAATCATCGATTGAGCACGATTACCTGGCCGGGCGGCGCGCGACCACGTCATTGACAGAACTGGCTCACCGCCTCGGCGTTCTCGCTCATCCCCAAGCCCGGGTTTACGGAGGGCCGCTCATTTCGAGCCACGTCGGTGCGGATACGGCGGCAGATCTGCTTGCGATCGACGTGGAGTCTCAGCGTGAAGTCATGATGCTGATCGATATCGGGACGAACACCGAGGTTGTGGTTGGTCATGCCGGACGCTTGATCGCAGCCTCCTGTCCGGCCGGACCGGCGTTCGAAGGCGGTCTGGTCAAGTACGGAATGACGGCGGGAGAAGGCGCGATCGAAAGGCTGCACCTCGTCGAGGGGAAGTGGCAATATCGCAGCATCGGTGGCGGTGCGCCGCGCGGAATCTGTGGCTCAGGCTTGATCGATTTGCTGGCGGAGCTCCGCCGCCACGAATGGATGACGCCCAAAGGCGTTTTCTCGAACAGGGCTTACGAACTTACGCTTGCGCCTGAGCAGGGCATCACGATTTCGCGGCAAGATGTGAGTAATCTGGCACAGGCGAAGGCCGCCAACTACTGCGGCCAGTTTATCGCCATGCGCGCCTTCGGCGTCGAGCCAGGGCAACTTTCCAAAGTCTATCTGGCTGGAGCTTTCGCCAATTACATCAACCTCGCGAACGCGATTGAGATTGGCTTCCTCGGGCCGGTACCGGAGGATCGTTTTGTCAGGGCCGGCAACGCTTCGCTGGCAGGGGCAAAACAGATGCTGCTTTCACGAAGCAAACGGCGGCGAATCGAAAGTCTGGTCAGGCGGATCGAACATATTGAGCTCGAAACCACCAAGGACTTCTTCGAAGTGTTCGTTGAGGGCTGCCAGTTCAAGCCCATGCCTGCGGCGGCGGTAGGCGGCGGTCGGGAAATCGAAGAAAATATCAGGCGAAGGTAACCCTTTCACTGTAGCGCCGGTGTCCCCACCGGCGTTTCGGCGCTGAGAGCCTGCCCTGAGTGGAACGGGACAGCGCGGCTACAGAGTTGAGCGTCACTGTGATTTGTAATGCTCGGCAAAGTTAGACTGCAGCGACTCGCGCTCTCAGGTTGTGAGGAGGACAAGTGAGACCGGAGGGTCTGAACAAAGATTTTGTCGTGATCGGAGAGAACATTCATGCGACTCGCGTTGTCCTGCGGCGCGGCAAGCTTTTCACGAATACTCCTGACGGCCAGGAGGCGGTCGTCTATAAGGCGAAAAGTGGCGAAACGCGCTATCTTATCGTGCCCGAGCAAGTGAAGCCGCGTCAGGATTATCAGGAAGGACGCATCAAGCACGTTGCCATCGCCGTGCGATCGGCTATGTCGGGGGATGAGGACGGAAAGGAATACCTGCGGGTTATGGTCGATCGCCAGCTCAAGGGTGGGGCCGACTACCTTGACCTGAACGTCGATGAGGTATCGCTGCGCCGGCACGAGCAGATCGAGGCCATGCGCTGGCTGGTGGATTTTGTTGAGCCTCTTTCACCCGTGCCGGTGGCTATCGATTCTTCGAATTTCGAAATCATCAGGGCTGGGATTGACGCCTGCCAGGGCAGCGCTGGGCCTCCCATGCTGAACTCCGCCTCGCTCGAAAGACGTGAAGCTCTAGACCTTGCCCGCGAGCGTAGCCTGCCGGTAATCGTTACGGCCGCGGGCGAAAGCGGCATGCCCCAGACCGCCGAGGAGCGGATAACGAACGCCTCCAGAATGATCGAGGCTGCCCTCGGCAAGGACATCCCCCTCAGCCGGCTCTACGTCGATGCTCTTGTTTTCCCGATTTCCGTGGACATTCAGTTTGGCAACCACTATCTCGAAGCGATTCGGTCGTTGCGGGGGAAGTACGGAAACGAAATCCATCTGACCGGAGGCTTGAGCAACGTCTCCTTCGGCCTTCCTTGCCGGCGCTTGATTGGCGACACGTTCATGAAGCTGGCGGCTGAGGCCGGAGTGGATAGCGGCATCATCGATCCAGTAGCAACGGATGCCCGGCGGGTGTTTCTGGCCGATGGCGAGCGAAAGCGTTACCAACTCGCGCGCGACATGCTGCTTGGCCTCGACCGTAATTGCAAGACTTTTCTGCGTGCTTATCGCAAAGGCGAACTGGCCGAGGCAGTCGCGGGAGCGTGATGATGGCACAGTATCAGATCCTCTATTGGAAGCACATTCCGGCCCAGGTGAAGGTCTCTGAAACTGGTAAGAAGACGATCTCGCGTCCCCTGCCTGCGAAGTTCCAGACTGAGATCGACAGGATCGCCATGGTCGAAGGTCTTGCCGGCACCGACGATTATCTGAACCAGTGGCAGTGGACGCCAAAGACCGACCGTCAAGGCAGTGCCGAAGAAGTCGCCGATTCGCTGGTTCGTGAACTGGAGGCGCAATTCGATCGAGAGCCTCGTCCCTGATCCCACCTTGAAGCGTGCCATCCGCGTCTAACGCGAGCAGCGTATAATGAAGTGCTCCGTACGTGAAGCCCAATAGCGTCCCAGTCTCGCGAGAGGAGACGATCGCTTATGCCCAAAGCTTACGACTTCGGCGAGATCCATCTTGAAGCCGGCGCCGATACGGAGCGCCGGCCGCGCGCGGTTGATCCAGACACACCTTTTCGAATTGCGATCCTGGGCGACTTCAGCGGGCGAGCCAATCGTGGGCAGTGTGAGCCCCTGGCGGGACGTAAACCCATTCTGGTGGATCGCGACAATTTCGACGTGGTCCTAACTCGAATCGGTCCAGCTCTGGAGCTGGCTGCGACCGGAGGTTCCCGGCTGAGGTTACATTTCACCGATCTCGACGATTTTCATCCGGATCAGCTCTTTGAACGCCTTACCATCTTTGCCAAGTTGCGCGAGATCCGGCAGAAGCTGGCCGATCCCGCCAGTTTCAAGAGCGCGGCTGCAGAACTTGGCGTGGTCGGGACCGGAACGGCTGCTGCTCCATCCCATAAAGAGCAGCAGAAGGCGGTTGAGCGATCCACGGCCAGAGCCGACGCGGCTTCTCTGGCGTCGGGCAGCCTGCTAGACAGCGTTGTCGACCAATCGATGAATGAGGCAACCAACGAGGCTGCCCAAAGCGCGGTAGAGTCCCGGCCCGCACGAGCGCCCGACGAGCTCCGCGAATTTGTGCGGCGAGTCGTTGCGCCGCACCTCGTGGCCGGCGCCGATCCGCGCCAGCCTGAACTGCTGGCCAAAGTCGATCGGGCCACCAGCGAGGCCATGCGAGTGTTGCTGCACCATCCGGAATTCCAGGCGCTCGAAGCGGCCTGGCGGGCGATCTTCATGCTGGTCCGGCGGATTGAAACCGACGAGCAACTCAAACTGTATCTCGTGGATGTTTCGAAGGATGAACTTGCGCTTGATCTTGCTTCCTCGACCGATCTCGCCCAAACCGGCACTTATAAGTTGCTGGCCGGACCCACAGAGACTCCGGAAGCTGCGCCGTGGGCAGTGATCGCCGGCAACTACGTGTTTGAGGCGAGCGAAAAGGACGCGGAGCTGCTGGGCCGCCTGGCTAGGATCGCCAAGTCGGCCGGAGCGCCATTTGTGGCGGAAGCCGATCCCGCTGTGGTCGAACTCGCCGCGACTGGCCAGAGCGCTGTGGCTGAGGCCTGGAGAGCACTGCGACACTTGCGTGAGGCAGGTTGGGTTGGTCTCGCCTTGCCGCGCTTCCTCTTGCGCTTGCCCTATGGCAAGGAAACCGACTCCACCGAACGGTTCGATTTCGAGGAGATGCCTGATATTCCGCCCGAGCACCAGGACTATCTTTGGGCCAATCCCGCTTTCGCCTCGGTGCTTCTGCTGGCTGAGGCGTTCAGCGACTACGGCTGGGACCTCCGGCCTGGTGTCCATTCTGAGATCAGCGGCCTGCCTCTACACCTCTACCGCGAGGGCGGCGAAGCAGTCGCCAAACCTTGTGCGGAGATCCTACTCACCGAATCGGCCGCAGAGGAGATCCTGGAGAGCGGAGTGATGCCACTGGTTTCGATCAAGGGCCGGGACGTGGTCCGTCTGCTGCGCTTTCAGTCGATTGCCGATCCGCTGACGGCACTAGGAGGGCGGTGGAACTGAAGAGGCCCGGAGCTCGAATCACCTCATGACCGATCCTTACCACGAAGTTCCCTATCCCGGTCTCGCTTTCCCGCAGACGCATCCTGACCGTTTGGCGACTCTCGCGGCGCTCTTCGGGCTCGATGCGCCGCCCGCGGGACGCTGCCGCGTGCTTGAGATCGGCTGCGGCGACGG
The DNA here is from genome assembly GCA_963803295.1 of uncultured Acidobacteriota bacterium. Classification (GTDB taxonomy): domain Bacteria; phylum Acidobacteriota; class Terriglobia; order UBA7540; family UBA7540; genus CAWDMC01. The sequence continues at coordinate 35,400 of CAWDMC010000005.1, forward strand.
CGGGAATCTCATTCCCATGGCCTTCGGGCTACCGGAGTCGGAGTTCCTCGGCATCGATCTCGCGGAAGAGGCAATCGCTTCCGGCCGGGAGTTGATCGCCACGCTCGGCCTGAGCAATATCAGCCTGCGTGCGCAAGACATTCTCGAGATCGCGCCGGACATCGGCCAGCTTGATTACATTGTCTGCCATGGCGTTTACTCGTGGGTGCCGGAAGCCGTCCGAGAGAAGATCTTGCAGATCTGTGCCTCGAACCTCGCACCTAAAGGGGTGGCCTTCGTCAGCTACAACACCTATCCGGGCGGCCATCTGCGCAACATGCTCCGCGAGATGATGCTGTACCGGGCAGAGGGGATTCTCGAGCCCGAGCGCAAGATCCAGGAATCGCGCTCGCTCGTGCGGTTCCTGGCGGAGACGGCCTCAGCTTCGGACGCCTATGGGCTCTTCCTGCGGGAAGAACTGCAACAAGGCCTCGAGCGGAACGACGCGCTGCTTTATCACGACGATTTGGCGCCGGTAAATTCCCGCGTCTACTTCCATCAATTCAACACCCTCGCCGCCCGGCACGGCCTGGACTACCTGGTGGACGCCGAATTGAATGATCATCGCTTCCGGCCTCAGCTGGCCGAGTGCCTACGTCCGCTGGCTGAAAACGATCTGATCAAGCGCGAACAGTATTTCGACTTCCTCAGCTGCCGCACCTTTCGCCAGACGCTGCTTTGTCACCTGGAAACAGCCCCGGAGCGCAGCCTGCGTCCGGAACGGCTGACGGCTTTTCGTTTTGCCTCGCCGGTCGAGTCCACACCGGCTAACCCTGACGTGAACTCTCCCGCTGTGGTGAAATTTCAGGGAAGGCGTAAGGCCAGCCTGAGCACAGGACATCCGTTGGCGAAGGCCGCGCTGGTGGAACTCGGACGCCAGTGGCCGTGCTCGCTCAGCTTCAACGAACTGCTGGCACGCGTGCGGCTGCGCCTCGGTCGGTCGGCCGCCGGCGCTAATCCTGATGGCCTGGTCTATGATTCGCGCGAATTAGCCGAGATTCTGTTGCTGGCTTGCGGAGCGAATCTTGCCGAGCCGCACCTTGCCTTGGAGCGCTTCACCACGGAGCCCGGTCCGAGACCTGAGGCAAGCGCTCTGGCTCGGGCCCAACTCCGCCTGGGCCGCACCCTCACCAACCTGCGACACGAGCCCGTCGAACCGCAAGATCTACTCTCGCGGCGCCTGCTCGCGCTTCTCGACGGTACCCGTGATCGTGAGGAGCTCGGCAGGGAACTCGCGGATCTGGTGAAGTCCGGGGCGGTGGTCCTCGAGGAGAATGGCCGGCCGCTTGAGGGCGACGCTAGGATAGCCGCGTTCATCGCTTCCGGGCTCGAAGTGAGTCTCCATCAGCTGGCGCGCATGGCCCTGTTGGTAAGCTAACTGTGCACCGTGAAGGGCTCGTATGATCCCGCTTCGCTTTCGTTCCGCCGAAGATTTTGTTGCGCTACGCACCACGCTGATCGAAATCCCTTTCACCGAAAAGGCCATTTGCGAGCGCTTCGGGATCGAGCGCATCCACGATTTCCCCCTGATGCGCCAGCAGCGCGGCCTTTCGGCCGAGATCGCGGATGCATTGGAACTGATGGTGCGCCTGTACCTCGATGCCAAATCGGCGCGCTGGGAGCACCTTCGCTCATTACTTTCCGCTTCAGTTATTCAGCTTCTTGAAGACTTCGGCCTCCTGGTGCGCGATCACGACGATCCTGCCATCTGCCGTGCGACTGTGCTGCTACATCCCTACGGGTCGCTCTACATTGCATCCGATAACATTGCGGATCCGCATTTTTTGGCTGAAGATTTTGTTTTCCCGGCGCTTACTCCTAACACGCGCGACTTCCTCGACACGCTTCCCGACGAGCCTTGCGAGCATTTTCTGGACCTTTGCGCTGGTACCGGCATCGCGGCGCTGGTGGCGGCCTCGGGATATGGGCGCTGCGCGTGGGCCTCGGATATCACAGCGCGGTCGGCCGCCTTCGCAGAGTTCAATCGGCGGTTGAACGACCTTGCCAACGTCATCTCGCTTCAAGGCGACCTCTACACTCCTTTCGGCGAGCGGTCCTTCGATCGCATTGTGGCTCACCCGCCTTACATGCCCACTCCCGCGCAGGCACACGTGTTCAGTGATGGTGGCGAGGACGGGGAGATGATCACGCGGCGCATCATCGAGGGTCTGCCGCGATATCTGCGGCCAGGCGGACGGTTCTACTCGACGGCGGTGCTCTCGGATCGTCGAGAAGCGAAAATTGAGAAACGCGTCCGCCAGATGCTGGGCCCCGCCGAAGCGGAATTCGACCTTTTAGTGTTCGAGCGTGAGGCCTATACGCCGGTTGAGTACAGCCTGCGCTCGCCGGCGCTTAGCGACGCGACCCCGGCCGAGAGGGAAGCTATGCTGTCGCTGCTCGCGCAATTTGAGATAGAGCAACTGGTGAAGTGCTCGCTGATCGTGCAGCGGCTCCCCTCAGAGCGACCTTGCTTCACGGCCCGCCGCCGGAAGGGAGAAAGGTCGGGCCGCCGTGAGATGGAATGGCTACGACGCTGGGAAACAGCATCCACAGGGCCGGGGCACTTGGCGGACCTGCTCGAGGCGCGACCGCTGGCCTCGCCTGAGGTTCGCTTCCAGCTAACGAACAAGTTGATTGAAGGCCAATGGGTGGCTAGCGACTGCTGGCTCGAGAGCGATATGCCGTTCCCGGTGAGAGCGCAAACGCCCTTCTGGACCGCCAGCCTGATTGCACGTGCTGATGGTAAGAAGACGGCTCGCCAGCTTTTGCAGGATTTTACAACCAGCCAGATCCTGCCGGCTGACACCCGCGCCGAGGATTTCGTTCAGGTCGTGCACACCTTCATCTCGGCCGGGTTCTTAGGACTCGAAGGCTTCAGCCGCTGACTCCCGTGCTCCGCACTTTCCCGAGCGCCAGGCAGATCGCCAGTGCTGTCCCCGGCTCTCCGCAAATTGTCAAAGAACAAACCCGCAGACCTGACAGCAGGTGTGCGCGTAGCTTGCATCCGCCCGAGGCCATCTTAGCCTAGTCTCTAGCCTCTAGCCTGTACGCTAGCCTCCACAACTATACTCCCGAGATTCTTGCGTGTCAAGGAATATTTACTATATTCCCCTGCGATAAGCGGCCAGTTACGGCACGGTTTGGTGCAGTGGGCTTTGCGTCCCGCAGGCATGCCCGAACGCGTCTCATGATCGCGCATGAATGAAACTGAGAGTCTCTCGAAGCAGATACCAGGCAGCATTTCGGAGGTCATGTTCTTTCAACAACATCGTGGGTCCGATTTCTCACTTTGAGCGACGGCCCACAGAGCCTCTGCCTACGCCCGGAAGGCGCCCGCGCTCTCCCATACCTTGCGCTTCTTGGGAGACGGTGCATTTGTCCAGGACAACGGGCTTCCGCGCTAATCGAGCCCCAATCTAGGCTAGTCTAGCAGGCTGCGGGAAACCCTCCGAAGTTGTCATCCTGAGTGTAGCGAAGGATCTCGCTTTGTGTATTTTCAATGCAATGCGAAATTCTCCGTCGCCCGCGGCTCCTTGACACTAGCGACGAGTCTTTCCGCAGGCACCAGCCTTTAGTCTAGTCTGGGAGCCCAAGCGGGCCCACCATCCCGCAAAATCCCGCAGAAATCCCGCACCCTTTCCGCACTTTGCCCGCACCCCCTGTGGGGCTCGATCAGAAACCTTGCCGGCTCTGCCCTTTTTCCCCTGCCGTCGCGTCCTGTGACCGGGCTCACCGCAAGCAGTGATGGCCGTCACAGCCGGGGGGGGGACGCGGGTGATAAAAATCCGGGCGTAGTAGACCGCCGCGTTTGGCGACGACCACTTCCGGCCTCGATGGGGATCCCCGAACAAGCAGCGCGCCCGTACAACCGGTCGAGGATCCTATGTCTACCGGCCGGTAACCCGGCAAGGTCTCGGGCTAGCGTCGAATTTCCGCCGGGAAGAACCCGTGGGGGAAGCTTTTGCCGGACCACTGGCACGGCATTCTGTACCCACGATATCCTCTGACGATCTCCGAAGCGATGGAGACGATTAAAGTGAGCGCTACGCGACGGATCAACCGTGGCCGACAAACTCTGGGACCTTTTCAGTCGCGATTTTTCGACCGCGCGCTCAGGACAATGAAAGAGTATGGAGAGACCGTAAAATACATCCTATGGAACCCGGTGCAGCGCGGGTACGTGGGCAAGCCCGAGGCATGGAATGGTCGAGCGCCAAGGAGTACGCCGGGGTCAGTCCGGGAGAACAGTTGGAGGCGTGTGAACTCACGATTGACCGCGTACAATTACCGGCCGAGCTTTCGGCCCGCTATGAAGCAAGCGTGACTCGACGAGGGGAAAAAGCCGCAGACTTTGAAAAGCACAAAGTCTGCGCTACGCTCGCTGGGGTGGCGAAGTTCGCATTTGATTTCTCCACATTCGCATATGGATACCTGTTCGCATGCCAGCAGTGAGGCACAGCGCTATGGACTTCTTGGTTGTCACCGGCGTCGCGCTTGGGTTTTTGCTGGTGAGTTGGGTTTACGGCCGCGTGCTTAGCGCTGGCCGACCACTCAATGCCTTTAAGAGAATAATCCTCGTTTATGGTTTTATGTTCGTGCTGGGGACAGGTTATCTCATGCTAATTGTGGCCGACCTGCACTGGCCGAAAGAGTTGCTGTTTCCAATGATCGGAGTCTGGGGAGCAGTCGTGGCGCTTGTGGCTTGGTGGCGGTACCGACGGGGGATCGTGTGCGGAGCGAGTGGGCAGCGACCTCCATCAAGAGGAGGGTAAGCCCCCGACCCGCTGGCGGGAGATATCACCAATCCGCAGCGAGCGTAGCGCAGAGTTTCGCTTCCCAGAAACTCTGCGGCTTTTCGCGGGTTATAATCTGCTTTGTGTCCCGTCTGCGCAGGATTGTCCTCTCCGATCACTATTTCTTCGTGACCTGCTGTCTTCTGCGCGGGCGCCGCTTTCTATCCGAAGATGAATTCAGGGTTCTGTCCCCAGCGAGCTTGCAATGCAGAGTTTCGCTTCCCAGAAACTCTGCGGCTTTTCGCGGGTTATAATCCGCTTTGTGTCCCGTCTGCGCAGGATTGTCCTCTCCGATCACTATTTCTTCGTGACCTGCTGTCTTCTGCGCGGGCGCCGCTTTTCTCTCCGAAGATGAATTCAGGATTCTGTCCCGAGTAGTTGGCGAGCGGCGAAAGGTGCACGGATTTATCCTTACGGTCTGGGTACTTTTACCGGACCACTGGCACGCCGTTATCTACCCGCGGCATCCCTTAACCATTTCCGACGTCGTGGAAGCGATTAAGGTGAGTGCGACACGGCGGATGAATGTCGGCAGGGAAACGCTGGGGCCGCTTTTTCAGTCGCGATTCTATGATCGCGCCTCAGAACAGTGGAAGAATACGGCAAAAGTGTCGAGTACCTTCACTGGAACCCGGTGCGGCGGGGCTACGTAGGCAGGCCCTGGTTTTGGAGATGGTCTAGCGCGAAGGAATATGCTGGAACCAGCCCGGGGAGAGCAACTGCACACTTGCGGGCTTACGATTGACCGAGTGAGACTACCGGCCGATCCTCGGGCTCTGCTATGAAGCAAGTGCGGCTCGACGAGAGGAAGAAGCCGCAGAGTTTGAACTGCACAAACTCTGCGCTGCGCTCACTACCGGGTGGCTCGCGCCGGAGATAAGGATCATCCCAAACAGGCACACTATCCTTGAGGGAGATCGCAGACACGCTGAGAAACGCATGTCTGCGCCAACCCGTCAGGAGAGGTCAGACCGGCAAGCTGAAGGACCTCTTCTTATGCTGGTGGATGCCTCGCGAAGAGGCGCTGAGTGCCAGCATGCGTGATGGCGCCATCGGTAAAGCTCTGGTAGGTTCCCCGCTCGCGCAGCTCGACCGCGATTTTCTGCACCAATGTCAGAGCCGCTCGCATGGGCCCCGAACCAACGCTTACCCGCCGGACACCCAGTCGTTCGAGTTCCTTAGCGTTCGGAGTCCCCGCAACCGCCAGGATATTGAGTGGACCCTCGATCTCCCGCGCCAGCGTCGCGATCAGCCCGGGGTCATTCACCCCGGGAACAAAAAGGGAGTCCGCGCCGGCAGCCCGATAGGCGTTGGCCCGGCGCACTGCTTCACCAAGCCGCCCCGCTGGATCCCCCACCTGGTGCAGAAAGATGTCTGTACGGGCGTTGATGACGAGATGCACCTCCTGCGAGCGCGCAGCCTCGCGGACTGCTTTGACCTTCTCCACATGCTGTGCCGTCTCTACGACGCCACTCCCGTGGCCGTCCTCGAGATTCAGGCCCACGGCACCCGCCGCGATCACGCCCTGAGCGGTCCGGGCGGCATCTTCCGGAATGGCACCGTAACCGGATTCAACATCGGCGGTCACGGGTACCGTCACTGATTCCGCGATGTGTCGAACGGCTTCAAGCATTTCATCGCGGCTGATTTCTTCGCCGTCCGGATGTCCAAGGGTGTAGGCGATGCCGGCGCTTGTGGTCGCGATGGCGGCAAAACCCGCATCCTCGAAAATCCTGGCGCTGGCGGCATCCCAGGCATTGGGAAGCACCAGGATGTGAGGTCCTTGATGAAGATCGAGTAAAGTGCGGGCCTTTTGTTGCTGCAACTTCAAATCCATAACCACACCTCTTTCTCTCCCAGGACTTCCGAAGGCTCGCTGCGTTTTAGAAGGCAGGTTGCTGAAAGCCCACCAACGAGTCATTCTGAGGAGCCGCAGGCGACGAAGAATCTCGTAGTGGCTTCGTTTTCAAAGCGAGATCCTTCGCTCCGCTCAGGATGACAGCGAATGGGCTCAGAATGACAAATCACAAGAGCGTTTTTCAGCAACATTCTGGGCTAGAAATGTAGTAAACATTTCTTTGGTCTCGATTGCCCATTGCTGCTGCCCACATAGGATGGGCCTCACTACTCCACGGTTACGGACTTCGCCAGATTCCGCGGCTGATCGACATCGCATCCTCGCAGGACACCGATATGGTAAGCGAGCAACTGCAGAGGGATCACCTCCAGGATGGGTGAAAGCAATCCATTCGACTGGGGCAGGACGATGGTGTGGTCGGACATTTCGGTAGCTTCAGTGTCGCCTTCGGTGACCAGGGTGAAGATGGTAGCGCCACGCGCCTTGACCTCCTTGATGTTGGAGATGGTGCGCTCGTAGCGGACCTTCGAATCGGGGTTACGCCAATCGCAGGTGGCAATCACCACCACCGGCAGGCCCTCGAAGATAAGCGCCGCCGGACCATGCTTCATCTCGCCGGCAGCATGGCCTTCAGCGTGTATGTAGGAGACCTTCTTCATCTTGAGCGCGCCTTCGAGCGCCACCGGATAATGGACGCCACGGCCGAGAAAGAGGATGTCAGACGAGCGATAGTATTGGCGCGCCAGATCCTCGAATTCGTCGTCTTTCTGCAGCACCGACTCGAGCTGGCGGGGCAGGACGTTCAGATCGGCCAGAAGTTTTTTGGCTTCTGGGGGTGGCAGCATGCTGCGGGTCTGACCGAGATAAACAGCAAACAAGTAGAGAGCGGTCAACTGCGCTGAAAAGGTTTTAGTGGATCCCACCGCGATCTCAGGGCCGGCGTGGGTATAGATGGTTCCGTTGGCCTCGCGCGGCACCATGCTGCCGAGCACGTTACAAATGGCCAGCGTCTTCGAGCCTTTGGCCTGGGCCTCGCGCTGACCCGCGATCGTATCTGCGGTTTCGCCCGATTGGGTGAGCAGGATGGTCAGGGTGCGGCCGTCTACCAGGGGATCGCGATAACGGAACTCCGAAGCGATATCCACTTCCACCGGCACCCGCGCCAGGCGCTCGATCATCACCTTGCCGGCGAGGCCGGCGTGCCGCGAAGTGCCCGCGGCCACCATCTTGATCTCGCGGAAGGAGCGAAAATCGTCTTCGCTGATCTCCATTTCATCGAGAAATACTTCTCCGGAATCGGCGGAAAAACGGCCCAGCATGGTGTTACGCACCGCCCGCGGCTGCTCGTAAATCTCCTTGAGCATGAAATGCTTGAAGCCGCCCTTTTCCGCGAGGATGGGATCCCAGGTGACATGCTGCACCCTCCGGCGCACCGGGTTCGCCTCAAAATCGGTGAGGTTCGCGCCACTAGGGGTGAGCACGGCAACGTCGCCGTCGGCCAGAAACAGCAGGTCGCGGGTGTGGTACAGAATGGCAGGGACATCGCTGGCCACGAAGTATTCGTCTTTACCCAGGCCGATGACCGCCGGCGGTCCCTTGCGAACGGCTACAATCTTATTGAGATCGCGCGTCGAAATAATGGCAAGGGCAAAGACTCCGGCGAGCTGGCGTACAGCCTTTCGCACGGCGTCTTCCAGACTGGCCGACCCGTCATTCAGGTGTTTCTCGATAAGGTGAGCAATCACCTCAGTGTCGGTTTCAGTGGTGAAGCGATGCCCTTCGCTGGCCAGTCCCTTCTTCAGCTCGAGATAGTTCTCAATGATGCCGTTATGCACCACCACCACCGTACCGTGGCAGTCCTGGTGAGGATGGGCGTTCTCCACCGTAGGAGCGCCATGGGTGGCCCAACGCGTGTGTCCGATGCCATAAGCGCCGTCCATCGGATTCTGGCGGATCACCTCTTCCAGATTGCGCAGTTTGCCGGTGGAACGGCGTACCTCGAGCGCGCCTGCCTTGATCACGGCGAGACCGGCAGAGTCGTAACCGCGGTACTGCAGCCGCTGCAATCCTTCGAGCAGCACGGGCACCACGCGCTTGTTGCCAATGTAGCCGATGATTCCTGACATGTTCTTGGAGTTTCGAATCCTGCTTCGACTGAGCAGGTCCGGCTCGTTGGTATTATAGCAGGCGGACGCGCTCACCCAACGCGGGTTTGTGTGGGCGGCGGCCCAGCGGTCGCCCCAAAGGCAGTCGCAAAGAAAAGACGCCAAGCTGTTGACACCAGATGGCACTAGACCAGATAATCGTAGTTTTGGCGCCGCGGTAGCTCAGGTGGTAGAGCGCAGCCCTGAAAAGGCTGGCGTCGGCGGTTCAACTCCGTCCCGCGGCACCATCTTTCTGCAACTTAGCGTGAAACGCCCCGTTTCTGCTTCCGTTTCTTCCAATTCAGTGGACCAAACGCGACTGCGACAACCTGCCGAGCCGTTCCACGACCCGCTTCTCCGACTCGAGAACGAACTGTTGGTAGATGTCGAGTGATTGTGCTAGCTACTTCCCGGTGCAAAAATGAGAGCTCGGATAAGCATTCCAGCGAGGAAGGTTCTCCGGGTAGCCGGCACCCCGATGATTTGGGACCCATCTTCCTCGATCTCGACCTCCGGCTCATTTCTTTGCGGACTTCTTATTCTTCGCCGCTTCGGCTCGGGCCAGCACCAGCAGGTTATTGGCGATGACTCCCAAGGCGACCCAGCGTTCCATGCCTTGGACTCCGTGATAGCGACAACGGCTAAGCCCGTGTCGTCGCTTCAGGGCGCTAATCCGCCCTTCGCATCCCGTGCGCCAGCGCAGGGCCTGACGAAACCAGCGTTGCTTCTGATGAGCGCGGCGCTTCGCCGACAAGCGCCCGTGAGCGGGAAGGGCTACCCGTTTCACTCCCGCCTCCTGCGCCGCTTTTTCGTTGCGGGCGGAACCGAAAGCAGCATCGGCCGTAGCCAGGTGCGGTGGTCGGCCCAACAATTCCTGGTGCCGCTCCAGCGAGGACGGCCAGAGATCTCCGTCCGGCACCCGCTCCCGGCAAACCTGGTAATCGGTGATGAACTGCGACTCCGCTTCCTGCACTTTGACCAGTTTGCCGAATTCCGTGGGTTTCACTTTCTTGCCTTTGCGAATGCCCTCGGTGTGAGGCTCGAAGAGACTGAACACCTTCTCCGGATAATGAGTGTCACCTTTCAGTACCCGAGCACCAGTCTGCTCCAGCACCCGCTCGATCAGCTCCCTCATCTGCTTCACTTGCTGGCTCAGTCCCTGCACCCGCTGCCGCAGCTTGGGCGCTAACTTCTTGGCCTTTCGTTTCCCCGCCGCCACCGCTCTGGCGGCCTCGCCCAAGACGGTGCGGGTGGTGCCCAGCAAGCGGCGATAGAGCTTCTGCATTTGGGCTTGAGCGTCCTGGCCCAGCTTCCGACTTTGTTGACCGATGGCGAAGACCACTCGCTCCACGCTGCGGCGGCGATCGCGAAAACGCAGCTTCCCCACCACCCGGCGGATTTTGTGCAGGGTGCGGGTGATGACGCGCACCCCGTCCCCCAGCAGGCTGCTGTCGGTGGGATAGTGAATGTTGGTTTCCACCACCGTGGTGTCCACCCGCAACTTCCGTCCGCGCACCACCCGGCGTTGCTGCGCCACCTCCACCAGACGCGCGAGAATGCCTTTCCATACCTCCGGCCCCAAGGCCTGCGCCAGACGGATCAGGGTCTTGTCATCGGGCACCGCCGCGCAATCGATCCGGCAGAAGGCCCGATAAATCAAGCTGCCCCTTACCTCGCGGGTGCACTCGGCAAAGCTCCAATCGTAAAGGTGCTTCAACACCAACAGGCGCAAGACCACGGCCGCTGGGGTTCCCGGCCGGCCCCGCCGCCGGCTCTTGGGCCAGCGTCGGCCCAAGGCTTCTTGCACCTGATCGAGCAACGCTTCATCCTCCAGCACCTTATCGATGCGCCGCAGTTCGGGATCCCACCACAATTGGTCTCCATCGGGCAGGATCATTTCAAAAATGCTGCGCTGGAAGTGTTGACGACGGACCATGCTTCCTCCGCGAAGCCCGAGTCGCCTTCCGCGCCCATAAACGCTGCCGGTTCAGTTCCGCCAGTTGGCGCAGAGCCTCCTGCAATTCCTGCCAGGCCGCCACCCCCTGGCGCATGCCCTCGGCCAGAGGCTGCGGCACGTAGTAACCGGTGGTGCCCTCCGGCCCCCGGAAACTAACATAAAGATGGGGGCCATGCTTGTGTCCCTGGTGACAGCGGCAGCCGGGCCGGCCGCAGGTGCGATAGGTCTCGGAGAGAGAGCCGAAGAGGGCGCGACGGGACAGGCGGGCGATGCGGCGGAGGAGGTCGTCTCGGCTTTTGACAGTCTTCGTAATCGACATAATCGATTATGATAATTAGCACCTTGCGGAGCTCGTGTCAAGTCCAAAATGAAGCGTTCGGACCAAATTCGCGCTATGTCCAACGCAAAAACACTGGCACAAACTGGTCATTTTTGCACCGAGAAGTAGCTAGCCATCGGTTCTACTTGCTTCTTGTCATTCGTGACTGGCGTCACCCTCTGTCCCACGATCAACTGCAGCCTCGCTTCCACCGCTGCCTGCGCATTGTAACCCTGCACAAAGCCATCGGCGCCCATCATGATCCGCGATCGACCGGGTTGGGCGGCCTTCACTTCTTCCGCGGGCTTCCCCTCCGCCTTCGCCTCCTCCCCTGCCCGCTCTTCCAAGGCTCGCTTCGCCATCCGGATCTTCTGCAGCCGCGTCTCCCGACGCTGCAATTCCGCCGGCAAGTCCTCCCCACTCTTCCCCGCCCCCAGTCGGCCGTCTTCTTCCTGGTCGGCCGCTCCCGCCTTCTCCTTCATCCACCCGTAGCTCATCGCTTTGTGCTTGCTGGCATTGGCTTCACCTTGGTCCCATCCAACGCCACCCGCCCCAGTTTTATCGCCCCAGCTTCCAAGCTGATTTTTAACACCTGCTCAAACAGCCCCTCCAAAGCTTTCAAGTGGATCTTGCGAAAGTCGGAAATCGTACGACAATCCGGCTCGTTGCCGGCCGCCAACACCTTGAACGAAATATCCTCCTGCAAGCGTTTCTGAATCTTGCGCGAGCTGAACACCCCCACACAGTAGTGGACATGCCCGCAAAGCCGCGCTGTCCCCCACTCGACTTTACGATCACTTACAGAACCGATGAAAAGGCCTGGCATTGGAGAGGGCGCGCCTGCCAGGAGGAGCCTAGGATTATTCTGGATAGTCAATGACGATAGTGCGCAAGCCTGGAATGCGATCATCAGCGTGATAGAGACAAGAATTCCAGGCAGAATTGAGATCTGTTGCGGGCCATGTCCTTACCCGCGCCGACGACTGCGGATGACGAGTCTCGTTCGGGCTAGGGCTTCCCCATTGAGAATGCCGGCGTGCTCAAGAATCTTGCGAGCATACTCTGCCACAAGTTGCACTCCGGCTGCGTACTTTAGGTTGGGATGGGGTCCCCCATTATAGGCTCCAACTGCCTTAAACACATCGCCGCCGAAGCGGTCCAGGAGGTCGTGAAAGAGCAGTCCTGCATAGGTTGTGAGTACCTCGGGCCTAGTTAAGTCCACGTCCAAATCGGACGAAGGTCTGAGGCGGTTAGGCAGGGCAGTGTAGTCGCGCTTATTGCGGTCTTGAAGGTACAACTTATGCGCATAGCGCAGGGTTTCGAGTGTCACTTGCCAAAGCCCGACCGAGAAGTCACTTACCAATACGCGCCCATGTCGGCGCTTTAGCACGATATCGCCTTTTTGCGCGCGTTTCTTCCAGAGGACATGACGGAGATCTCCATTGACATTCATGTAATTGTTTTCCATCGCACCGATGCCCAGGAATAAATCCAGAGGCAAAGAGTAGAACTGCGCTACGGTAATAATGTCAGCTGCAAGCTCGTGTGCTCTCTGACTAGAGAGAGGCATGGGCACGGGTTCAATTTCTTCTCGTACACGCCTATCCGTCTTGGATTTGAAAATCATGAAATGAACGAGTGGAGTGACCAGTTCAGAGGGGCTTAGCTTCTCCAACTTTCGCCTGATTGGGGCATTGTAGGCGGCCTCGAATATCTCAGTCTGCTGCCGCTTGTAGGCTAACTGGTTGTTGCTGACGAAGTCTAAAGCGAACGCGCTAATGAACCGCTTTCCCTGGAGTTCGGCAAGGTAGGGAACAGCCCTTAACAGATCATGCGGTACAACAATATAGAGTCGGTATAAAGGGCCCACTTCGTCTTCATTCACTGTCAGAAGTACCTGATGCTCATCCACCGACTTCAGGCTCTTCACGTATTCGAAATAGAGGTATGCCCGCAGTTCGTCTCTGAACGTCCCGACCTCGCCTAACAGGACGTCAGAGGGAGCCTGGACGGTCAATCGGCCGCTGCGGAAACTCGGCACCGGCAGTCTAGGCGACAACACGATCGTCAACTTTCGCGGCCAGGTGCGGTAACCGATCCAAGCGGCCACGGACACAACCAGAATCGTAAAGACGCAAGCTATCAGCCACCGAGCGAGCTTGCCGTAGTTGTCAGTCTGATCGACTTGTTTCTTGTGAGAAACCGGTAGGGTCGAACCCGCAGTCCCGTCGCTTGGACCGTCGGGTCCAGTATCTGCAGGCCGATCTTGAACCAGGTGCGCCCACCGGTGTGTTTACCTTGCTCTCCAGGTGACCAATCCAGAGAAGGCCAACGCCGCACATATTATCTCGCCCCGAAAGCTTTGATACAAGTAGGCTCACAGCGGGCTCTCGCGAGTTGAGATTTTGCAGCGGAGTCTCTGGAGCACATACCTCGAGCTGAGGCGAAAGCGCGGTCTGGGAGAGGCGCAAACTGATGCACGCGTTGATACGGCTGTCCGTCGCAGGGGTGGGTTTGAACGCTAACGGGGAAGAAGCTGACGTTACGATCCTTGCCGAGAGTTCTCCGTGGCAAGACCTAGTGGCGCTGAAAACGTCTTCACGTGCACATCCCGCTGCGGGAAGGGTATCTCGATGCCCCGATCACGGAAGGCGCTGAAGATCGCAAAGTTGAGATCGCTGGTGAGTATGTTGGGTGTTTGGACCCGGCTCACGGTCCAGACCCGCAGTTCGAAATTGAGCGAACTGTCGCCGAATTCCATGAAACGGATTTCTGGCGGCGGGTTACGAAGCACATCGGGATTGGCGAGGGCCACTCCCGTGAGTACCTCCCGTACCTCCTGTGGATCACTCTTGTAGGAGACGCCCACAGCTATGGCGAAGCGCACCTGCCGGTCGTTAGCCGTCCAGTTGGTAACCCGATTGGACACGAACTCCGAATTGGGAATAATGATCACTACGTTGTCGTTGGTGCGAACCCAGGTACTTCTGGCTGCGATTCGCACCACATCTCCGTTGGTACCTCCGATTTCCACGCGGTCCCCCAGCTTAATGGGACGCTCCACCAAAAGGATGATTCCGGAGACGAAGTTATTGGCGATGTTCTGCAGGCCCAGGCCAACGCCAATGCCAACCGCGCCACCTAGAACAAGCAGGCTGCTCAAGTTAACACCCAGCGATTCAAGTCCTATCGTTAGTCCCAGGGCAAAGATCACATAGGCTGTGAGTCGAGCCAGGGCGTCGCGCTGACCCAAATCCATTGATGTGTGAACAAGAAGCTTGTCTTCGATAAATGCGCGGACCCGGCGCGCGACGAGGCCCAGGAGAAGAAGGAATACAACCAGCTTAAGCACGAGAATGGGCGTTATGGGTAGCCCGCCAAAGTGGAAGTACGAGCGGTTAAAGACGTTGAATATTTCCGAGCTCAGGCGCACCCTCAGGGGGGATGCCGAATCCGTTGCGAATAACCAGATAGAGATGGCAAGTACACATCCCAGCGCGAGAATCAGTAGCCATCCCCGCCTTTTCATGGTTCCATGACGCCCATTGGAAATCCCGACGTCCCCAGTGACGCTGAGGGCATTGGTTCGGAAATGTGGCCCGAGGGCAAAATGGCTTCTTCGGCCGCAACCTTTGTTGAGGAAGCGCAAATCTCGACTCGACTCCTTGGCAAACTCTCGGGATAGCGCTTCTGCAGGAACTTGATCAGTTCCTCTCGGACGTGGCATCGCAAATCCCACGCCTTCGAGGAATCGGGGGCGCTCATCAGAGCCCGGAGTTCCATGGTGCGCTCAGTCGCGTTCGTAACCTGCAGCCCGCAAACCTTGCCGTCCCACATTCCGGACGTTTCCAGGACATGGCGAAGCTCCTGCCGCACCTCTTCGACAGGTACGCGGTAGTCCAGGTAAAGGAAGACAGTCCCTAGCAAGTCAGCCGTTCGACGAGTCCAATTCTGGAAAGGATGTTCGATGAAATAGGACAGCGGCACCACTAAGCGGCGCAGGTCCCAGGTCCGCACGACCACATAAGTCGTCTCGATTTCCTCGATCCATCCCCACTCTCCCTCCACAATCACGACATCCTCAATTCGAATCGGTTCCGTCAACGCGATCTGAAGTCCTGCGATCAGACTGGAGAGCGTGGGTTTCATGGCCATGCCGATGATCAGCCCCGCCAGTCCAGCGGACGCCAACAGGCTGGTCCCCAACGTTCGAATCGCCGGGAACGTCATCAGCATGATCGCAAGCGTAATGATAATGACCACGACGATGAAGATCCGCCGCAGCACCTGGATCTGTGTTCGAATTCGGCGCGCAGTCAGATTGTCGCTCACATCGATCCGATACCTGGCGTAGGCCACGTCGGTGAGGACGTCCGCCAGCAAAGCTATTACCCAAGCTATAGACACGATCAGGCAAAGACCGATGGCGTGCTGCAACGGCTGCAAGATATTAGTTCGAAGCGGCAATGCCGGCAGAGTCAAAACAATCGCTAGAAGAGGAAAGATCCATTTGGCGGGCCGCCGCCCGTGCCGTACCAGAGAGTCATCAATAACGCTGTCGGTTCGGAGCGCCATTCGCTGGGCCAAGCTGAACACTACCCGATGGGCAACGTATGCCAGACCAATAACTCCGGCCAGAATAGCCCCGGAGAGCAACCATTCCTGCCAGTATCCCAAAAACAACTGCATGGCGTGTTTCTCCTTTTACTGGATTGGCCCTAGCCGTCCCATGACTGGCCTTGCACAGATCGATCCTGAGTTCATCGATCCCCTGAGGTTCTCCGCCCTCGAGCCGAGAGTCGCGGCTCCTTGCAATACTGCACGAAAATCTTCTCCATCTCGTCCAGCCGCGCCTTTTCGGATGCGCGCAAGCGTCGGCCAAATGACTCCCTGATACAGTGGCGCAAGTGGTGGTGCAAAATTTCATCTCCAGCACTCTTGAGTGCGGCCTGTACTGCCGCGATCTGCACCAGTAAGTCGACGCAGAGCTTTGAGCTTTTCACCATACGTTCCAGACCTCGCACTTGGCCTTCGATACGTCGTAGGCGCAAAGCCACACACTCCTGTGTGCTAGCATCGAGCATGTCGTGACCTCCGCCGAAACAACGAGCGCATGTGTTATCCCATACCCGGTAGGGGTATTGTCACGCTCTAGTCCGGTCTGTGTCAAGGTTCTGACCACCTTTCGATTTGAGCGGCAGAGACTTCGATGTCGTCGTCCCATGCAGGTGCAGTCACCGCGCGCTCGATCATCTCAGCGAGGTCTTCGGCGGAGAAGGGTCTACTGAAATAGCTGAAGGCGTGCTCGCGTAGCGCCTGAATGACAGCCTCGGGCGTACTTTCGGCTGTCATGGCAATCATCTTGATATGAGGCCGGACTTGGCATATGCGCCGCAGGAGGTCCACGTCTTCGAATCCTGACGTGGTCATGTCCGTCAGGACCAAGTCGTATGCCTTGCCCTTGAGAGAACTCCAAGCATCTTGAGTGTCGCATGCGGTCTCGCCAGTCCCCTCGGACGAGGAAGGCCGGTTCGGAGCTCTTTCTTCTATATGATGGTTGATGGGCCTGAAGCGCAGAGACAACCAAAAACTAGCTCAGTTTGCGGGTGAAGGGAAAGGGTCAAGCGGACTCCTTAGCTGCTCCAGAGCTTGACTGAGCATGTGAGATGATGAGGGGTCTTTTCTGCTCAAGGCGATCATGATCGAATCGCGCATTTCGAGTACCGATTGTAGGGCGGACTTGTAGTTAGGTTTTGTGCTCTGCGTCATTTGTCCCCGTACCGCATTGAAGAAATCTGTGGAGTGCTGCTGCGCTTGACCAAAATTGTTGTTATCAACCTCCTTAATAACATCAAGGAGCTGGTTTTCCAGGTGGCAAATGTTTACCTGCTCGCGGACGTCGGCAAGCTGTCTTCTAGTCGATTGAAGGGCATTTTCCGAAGTCGTGAGCTGATTATGTTGCGGTAGGTATCCTACTAGGTAAGCTGCGATCAATAGGACCGCAAAAGTAATAGCGCCCAGCTTCTTCATACAGGCCCCCTTGGTGTTTGGCCAACGCTACCGGCACACACGGCAACGATACTAAACTTAATCAGTTGTTCCAGGACCGCATTGGCAACCAGTCCTGCGAAACCGTTATCGAGGCTTTGGCAAAGATCCCTAGTCCGCGACAACCAGCATGCCGCCGTTACACGGCTCCATTTTGAGAATGGTTTCGATCCTCCTACGTTCGTTGTCAACTGCTGTTACCTCGAAGTGTTTGATTCCAAACGGAATGCCCTTGCCGTCTGACTTTAGCATTTCACGTGCTTCTTAGCAATCTTTATCCACTTGGCAACCTTATCCACTTGGCCTATGTTAATGCTTCTCGCGGTCGGAACATTTATCCAGCAGAGAAATGAGCCCCTTTGCCTCCCTAGGTACGGGGAGCTGCTTTTCGACGATCTCTTTATTGGTCAGGGTTCTATCGTACAGAGATCGGTTATCGTCAAGATCTTGCCTCAGAGTCGCAACTTTCAGAGTGGCTCCGGCGAATACCCCGCGTGACCTAGACCAGGAGAGATCTCCGCTGTCATGTAGAGATCGGTCTGAGCACCGGTTGACCGACCGGTCCGGCGGCTATCTCAGCACCTCCGCCCAAGGCGAACTGACTTGATAGCAGTCGCTGCGCCCCACGCTGGTTTTCATGACCAGCATGATGATGTCCGTTTCCGAGCCCCAATCTGGAATCCGAAGCTTCCACCCACGATGCCGACCGCACCAGCGGCCGTCCATCCCCGGCCGCCCTTTTTGCGGCAGGAGATGAACCCTTTGCCGTATTTGGCATCGACTATGAACGCGCCTTTCTTTAAGCCCGGAATGATAGCCGCACAGTGAGCCTGTCTAGAAGTTCCTGAGGAATGGCTTTGTCCGGTACGGACATGGTTTCTCCAAAGACTGCGGCCGCCTCATCCAGCCGTTCGACTACCTCGCTCTTGTCAGTCAGCAGTGGGGGATTCATCATAAGCACCACCAGTAACCGGCAAATCATGGCGAGACCTCCTCTGAATCGGAGTCGTATGTGCGGCGCTGAACGTGGTGAAATTCAGTTTATATCGCGTTCGCACATTTAACAGCCAGCGTTGAGAAGAGAAGTTGTCAGCTTTACCCGTGCCCACCTCTTCACCGGGAGCGACTCGTCCAGTTGGGGAGAGCAGGGCCGATCCTGTGGCGAATTTCAACCGAGCTGTGCGAAGCGGGTTCCCCCGGTGGCAACCTGCATGCGTGTCGAGATCGCCTCGTGCGAGACAAGAGTGAAAACAGGAGAACCTCCCGAGCCGAGGTCGTATCAGGCGAGTCGCATGGCCGGCGGTTGTTGTGAACGGAAGTGCTTGCCTTACGCTCGCTCTTGGTTTAAATGTTGAGCCTGCCAGTTTGCTCGAGGACAGGGGCTGCCATGGGAGCGCGTTCGATATTATCAAGCCGAGTGCCACAGGCAGTAATCAGACGTATCTCCTTTGTCTTGCCCGAACCGAAAAGGAATTCAATTTACGATTCGATTCTCGAATCAAGCGTCATGGACGCCGAGTATGTGGGCATGTTGGGCCTCGCTGGGTTGATTGCACTCTTCGGACTCTTGCAGAACAGCGAAGCCGTCATTATCGGCGCCATGCTGATTTCGCCGCTGATGAATCCTATCCTCTCGGCGGCATTGGCCTTGCTTCTGGGTGATGGAAGTCTCGGCAGGAAATCGGCGGCGATACTGGCCTTGAGTATTGCCGGGATCATCGGAATCACCTGGCTGATAGCCTGGATCTCGCCGCTGAAGGTGCCCACCCCCCAAATCCTGGCCCGGACGAACCCCAATTTGCTCGATCTGTTTATCGCCTTTTTGTCCGGTTTTGCGGGCACTCTGGCGCTGCGAGGTTCGACCTCGAGCCTGACGATCATCCCGGGCGTGGCCATTGCGGTTGCGGTCGTACCACCCTTGGCGGTGGTTGGGTATGGTTTGAGCACCCATCAGGAATCAGTAGCAGGGGGCGCCTTTCTGCTCTTCGTGACCAATTTGGTTTCAATCATTATCAGCGCCGCTCTGGTGTTTCGCCTCATGGGTTTCCGCCCCCACCAAGAGGCCGAAAAGGGAAGGATGAACCTGGCTTACCGGATGGCCTTAAGCGGCGGTATTCTCGTTGTGCTTTCCATTCCCCTCCTGCAAACCTTACGGAAGGCCGTGAGCCAAATCAAATTGCGCACGGAGATCGAGTCGGCGGTGAACATGGCCTTCAGGACACCGCATTCTTCCATTTCTGACATGAGCTTTACCGGTAACGCCCCGCCATTGACAGTGCACGCTACACTGCGCACCACACAATACTTCGAAACCAAACAGATCGATGCCGCCGAGGACTCCTTGCGAAGACGGCTAGGCTCCAACGCGAAACTCGAGGTGGATCAAATCCTGGTCACGCAAGGTGGAATAAACCCCGAACAGGCTGCGCACTTGGGGAACGTCCTATCGGGTGGTGTGGTTCGTCCAGTGGTGCAAGAGCCCCCCTTCAACTTCGAGGAGTCTGCCGGGAAGATGCTGGCGGATCTTCAGAGGCAATTGGAAGAAGTGCTGGCGGGTACGGCTTACCGGCCGTTTGGCCAAACTAGTGTGCAACTCACCTCAACCCCTCCGCTGGACGTGCGAGTACAATTGGAGACCCTAGAACCACTGGATGCGCAGACGGTCGGTTTACTGTCGTCTCAACTGTCAACTCGACTCTCGATGCCGGCACAACTCCACGGAGAAGTGTCATTGAACGGCCAAGCTTACCAATCCAGCCTGGAAATACCGAAGTCCCGCCATGCGCTTACCAGCCGGGATCGAGAGAGTCTCGCCCAACTAGCCAAGCTTGTGGGGCAACGGCCTGACCTACGTTTACACATCACGTACCGTCCGGCCTCCGGTGGAACTGGTGAAGCCGTCTCGCCACCTTTGTGGGCTTCCATTCAGAGAGTGCTTTCACAAAACCAGCTAAACCCTTCGCAATGGGCCCTCCAATCTGTGACTGAGGGCAGTGTTTCCTCATCCACTCAGAATGTTCCTTCTCCTGCTGGTGAGAAACCCGACCACGCGGCGCGGTCCCTGGTCTCTGACGGGGTCGTTCGATACGAGTTTCATATCCGGCAACTGTTCTAACAGTGGTTGTAGCGCGCCTGTGGTGGCGGTCGTATCAGCATACCTGGCGGAGGACCCGGCCAGCCTCGCAGGTCGGAGTTGGAGGCTGTTTTTGTTGGTTCTGCACTGACCGCCACGAGCGTTGGGATCATCGCCCAAGTCTTGGCGGGAATGGGCCTCTTGCACAGGACTGCCAGCAAGATCATTCTCGGAGCTGCGGTTGTGGACGATATCCTGGCGCTGTTGCTCCTCGGGGTTATCACGAGCTTTGCTCGGGGCCGGGTCAACCTCTTTGAGCTGGGTCTCACCTCCCTTATGGCTGTGTGTTTCATCCGACGTCAGAACTTCTTTGCCGCCCCTCCCTTCACCACCCTGGAGGACTTTCAACCGCCAAGCCCTCGCCTGGCGCAACCAGGTCGCACACTAACGCCCCTGGCCCGGTGATGACTCCCGCACCGTCGCCCAAGTCTCCTGCGACCTGGCGCGCACCGTGCGCGCCGACAAAACCCTCGGGTCCGTTTCGACCTTAATGACTATTCCGTTTCCCCCCCCCAGGCCCTGGGCCGCGCCCTTTGATGCTGGAGGCCTCGCCTACCCGCCTCCGGCTGCTCGACGGCTCCATCGAAATTGCCTCTCACCCCCGCTCTTATGACCGTTATCAGCTCAGCGGCACATCACTTCTCCGCCTTGATCCGTGGGCCGCCATTCTTCTGCTCGCGGCGGTCGGCGCCCCCGAGTCCTACATTTGCTATCTCAGCGGCACGCTAGTATTGCGTGTCGCGAGATTCAGCCTTCCAACGATCCTCAGGATCTACTGGGTCGAGCGAACCGGCTATTGTGGTTGTTCAACTCGGCCGCCGACGCACTGCCTGATCAACGCGCTGCCGTCCTGTTCGCTCAGTCGGGTGATGTCCGTAATACTCTGTACGCATTAGTATAGCGTTTCGGTAAAACATGTTCACATAGATCCGGTTTCCTGGTATGCTTCTCAGCATGGCAGGAAAATCGAGGCGCGCCAAGTTGGTCTTGATCCCAGAGGAAGTCAAGCGCCTCGAACGGCTGCGTCGTTCGCAAACGGCGCCTCGACGCACGGCCCGGCGAGCCGAGATTCTGTGGCGCTATCATGCTGGCGAGACCATCGCTGAGATCGCTCGCAAGGTTTCCATGACCCGGACCAGCGTTGCGAAATGGGTAGGCAAGGCCCTCAACGTCGGCTTGACGGCGGGCTTGAGCGACACCTACCATCGGCCCCGAGAGCCGGTGATTAGCGAAGCCGCTAAGGCTTGGGTGGTGCATTTGGCCTGCTCCAAGCCCAAGGAGTACGGGTACGCGGCGGAGTTGTGGACGCGGCAGGCGCTGGCCCGTCATGTGCGGCGGCAGGCGGTGGCGGCTGGCTACCCCGCGTTGGCCCGGGCGGCCAAGGCGACCGTCCATCGGATCTTGACTCAACAAGCCTTGCGTCCTGACAAGGTGACTTATTACCTGGAGCGCCGCGATCCGGCCTTCGAAGCCCAGATGCGGGAAGTGCTGCTGGTGTATCAAGAGGTGATGCTGCAGAATCAGGCCCGCAGGACCTCGGAGGCCCCGCTGACGATGATCACGGTTTCGGTCGATGAGAAGCCCGGCCTGCAAGCCTTGGCGACTACGGCACCGGATCTGCCGCCCGTCCCGGGCCAGCCGCCGACGATGGCACGGGATCACGAATACCAGCGTTTGGGTACGGCTTCGATTCTGGCCGCCCTGGATTTGCACAGCGGGCATGTCACCGGGCGGGTCGAGCGCCGCCATCGGAGTCGCGAGTTTATCGCGCTGCTGCAGGACTTGGACCGCTACTATCCGCCCGACTGCACCATCCGCTTGGTGCTGGACAACCACTCGGCACACCTTTCCCAGGAAACCCAGGACTACTTGGCCACTCGCCCCAACCGGTTCAAATACGTGCTGACACCTACCCATGGCTCTTGGCTGAATATGGTGGAGACGCTCTTCGGCAAAATGGCTCGAACCTTCTTGCGGCATATTCGCGTGCAATCGTGGGAGGAGTTGCGGGATCGAATCCTGCTGGGGATTTCCGAGATTAACGCCGAACCCGTAGTCCATCGCTGGAAAAAGTTCGACGGTTTGATGACGTGATGTGAACATAGTTAAGTGAAACTATATACTAGTCATGGACGGTAACTGGGCTTGGATAGTTGGTAGGAATCGATGTGTGTACTAAAGACGAAGCGCGTGATTGAGCTACAGACCAGACGAGAGCGGGCAAGGGGAAGATGTGTTGCCGAAGTGTCCTTTTTGTGGTCGGCAATTCGAACGTAACGAACTAAGCCGTGGCCCGTTTCGTTGTCCGGCATGCAAGGAATTGCTGCAGTGGCAATCACTGCGTGTGCGCACGAGAATACTGTTGCTAGCAGTGAGCGTCGGCTTGTCGTTCTTGGCGCCTTACGTTAGCGGGTTGCAAGGCGACGCCTTCCTGATCACCGGCGTCCCTGTGGGATGCGACTTTCAGCGCGCCCAAAAGTGTGTCACTGACAGATCACGGATATCCCAGTCTTAGACCCAAGCGGCTGCTAGAAGACAAGATCATCTGGGCGCCTGCGGTTCTGCGACTTCGAAATGCACTTCGGCCAGGACGCTTCCATACGGCTACCTCAATCACACCGATACCGTGGTCTGCCTCAGCTTGCAAGAGACCTTCACCTTCCTCTTGCCTACCTTCGAAGCAACCGACGCCTTAGCTCCGTCGGCGGCGCAAAAGAGTTGATTCGCCACGTTACTTGAACACATTAGGCCCGGATACGGATGCCATTGTGTGCGAAGTCGACTACCACGCCAAAGTGGGCGCCTAGGACTCTCGGTTCCGCTTCATCCGCGAAAGGCCATGGGCCCGACGTTGATGTTGGTCGAGGACGGAGGATTTCTCGACAAGTACCCGAAGCTCTCAGCATGAACCAACCTCCGACTGTTCTTGTCCCGGACATTTCGTGGCACTGGCATCCCCGCCTGTACTCGTAACAGCGAATATAGCCATGCCAGCGTTTACTCGGGGCGCGGCAAGCGGGTCGGGTGGCGGCTTCAACTGGGGCGCGATATCCTTGGGTTCAGCCTCTGAGTCAAGAAGATAAGCGAGGGCGTGGACTTGGCTTGGCGTTGTTGATCCTGATCGCGTGACTCCGCCCATGGCCCAGTCCCACATAGGGGGTAGACAAGGCAGACTTGATAGTGGCAGTTGTTAAGGACCTGGAGAATGTTGGGCGTTTCCGACGTTGCTGCTGGCGCAAGACTCCGGCAAAATGGTGGTAGGGACAGGCAAGACGACTGCGAAGGTCCCAAATTCTGATGATACCATCGGACCAACAAAAGAGTTTTGAAGACTTCGAGGCGAGCCAACTCTTCTGCCCGACCTGCAAACGCGCCATGCCAGTGCGAAAGCGTCTCTTTCTGGTGCTGCTCGACAAAGAAATGTTCGACTACATCTGCACTGGGTGTGGCTCCGTGGTGGGGAAAAAGGAGCAGCCGTGGCGGAGTCCGCCTCCAGGGTCGAGAATCTGAGGGACGACATGCGCGGTTTCTTCCGCACTCAACCTCTTAAGCGCAGTTCCACGAGATCCAGCCCGCTCCGGAGAAGTAGGTGGCGCCGACGCCACAAAACCAAAATGGCCGGCCTGAATTGTGGTCGGAGTTTCGGTTCTTTTCAAAGGCGGCGGTTATGCACCGCTAAGGAATAAGCGGATGAATTCTGCATAGTACGGGACCCTGCCGTAGCTTCAAATGGTCTCCGCATCGAGCGCTGGACCGGCGGGTGTTCCATTCGGCAGTATCCGCCTCGGCCAGTGACAGTCCTCACAAGCCCGGAATACCATGGATGCCGGAAATGGTGCGAAAAATCATCCACGTCGACATGGACGCGTTTTACGCTTCCGTCGAGCAGCGCGATGATCCGCAACTGCGCGGCAAGCCAGTAATCGTTGCCTGGCGGGGCAACCGCTCTGTCGTGTGCGCTGCTTCGTACGAGGCGCAGGAGCTTCGGCGTGCGTTCTGCCATGCCGGCAGTACGAGCGGAACGCTTGTGTCCTGAGGCAATCTTCGTGCCTCCGGATTTCACCCGCTATCGCGCAGTCTCGCGCAGCGTGCGGGAGATCTTCAAGCGTCACACCGACCTGATCGAGCCACTGTCGCTCGACGAAGCCTACCTCGATGTCACCGAGAACAAGATGGGCTTACCGACAGCCACCCTGGTGGCCCGTACAATCCGTGAGCAGATCCGCCAGGAATTGAATCTGACTGCCTCCGCGGGCGTGGCACCCAACAAGTTCTTAGCAAAACTCGCTTCCGACTGGCGCAAGACCGGATGGGCTGTTTGTCATTCAGCCCGGAGACATCGATGCGTTTCTTCTGCCGCTGCCGGTTGGGCGCCTGCCTGGAGTCGGCAAAGTTACAGGCGAGAAGCTGGGGAAACTTGGAGTACAGACGGTGAGGGACTTACGAAATGTGGATTTGCCCGTGCTCGAACAGCACTTCGGCCGCTACGGCCTGCGCCTTTACGAACTCGCCCGCGGTATCGACGACAGTGACGTCGTACCGGACAGACCCCCGCAATCGATATCCGTCGAGGATACTTTTGAGCAGGACGTTCTGCTGGCAGAGACCGAGCCGATGATCCGGCGCCTTGCCGAAAAGCTCTGGGCTGCTTCGCGCAAAGAATCACGCACAGCGCGTACGGTGGTTCTCAAAATGAAGACCAGCGAGTTCAAAATCTCAACCCGCAGCCATACGCCCGTCTCGCCTCCGTCCTCCTGCGAGGAGTTGACGGAAATCGCGCTATGCCTGCGAGAACGAGTGGCCCTGGGCCCACAGCAACGGTACCGGCTCGTCGGCGTAGGGTTGAGCAACTTTCGGGAGCGCCAACAGGATACTGCACAGCCCGTCCTGTTCGAGTGAGACGAGTATGGAAACGATCCCGATCCCGGGAGCGGAAATCTACTACGACAAGGATTTCCTCGCACCGGACGAGGCGACGACCCTGTTTAACGTGCTCCTTGCGAAGTGCGCCTGGGAACGACGCGGAGCTTCATTTAACCACGCCGTGCCTCGCGACGAAGCCTACTATGGCGATCCGGGAACCACCTATACATATTCGCGGCGCGAGTACAAACCTCTCGCCTGGATTCCGGAATTGCTTTCCTTGAAGACTCGGGTCGAAGAGGCCACTCCTGGAGTTGCTTATTCCAACTTGGGTTTGCCGAGGCTGGGCTACAACGCCGTACTCTCTAATCTTTACCGAAACGGAACTGACAGTGTCGCCTTACATGCGGATGCGGAGCCGGAAATGGGGCCGGTGATCGCTTCTGTCAGTCTAGGAGCTAAACGTTTATTTCGTCTCAAAGGGCAAAATGGAGCTGTTGCTTTTGCGGAACGGTTGCCCCACGGGAGCCTGTTGGTCATGGCGGGAAAAACCCAGAAGAACTTCAAGCACGAGGTCCCAAAAGAGCCAAACATTGCTCAGCCACGGATTAACCTGACATTCCGACACATTGAGCACGGGTAGCCGACGTTGCTCAGTTACGTTACCTGTCCCCTCGGGCCGTCTTCAACCAACAGATTGAGGACTTTCAGCCCAGTGGAGCACAATCGATACCGGTCTGGACAGGCATGGTGGAAAGCCGCTGAGCCGGTCGCATCAAAATGGCATGCTCGCGTTTCCAGGTTCGGGTGGGCTTTTTTTGAAGTTTGGATTTTTTCTTGTTGATATTTCGCTTTTTATTCGCCTATGATCGCCTATGGACGGTCAATCTGATTCGATGGAGGACTTACGGGTGCTCTAGTATTGGAGACCATCGGGCGTTGGAGGTCATTTTCATCTTCGGGTTAGCGCTGTTGTCCCACGCGGGCTCGCTGGGCACCGAGATCCAGAACAGAACGCAGTCAAGAAATGGTGGAGACTTTGGAAACCAGAACGAACATGATGGCACCTTGTTCCCTCTCCTGGGCCCACGCGCTTGTCCAAGAATGGTTCATGGGGCGGTTCGTCTCACCGACTGAACCGCAAGAGCAAGGGTGGCCGCATATCCGCGGGGGAGAATCGACCCTGATCTCGGCCCCCACCGGCTCGGGTAAAACGCTGGCCGCATTTCTCGCCTGCATCGACCGCCTGATTCGAAAGGCGTTGACCGGAGAACTGCAGGACCGCACTGAAGTCCTTTACGTTTCACCCCTCAAGGCGTTAAGCAACGACATCCGCAAGAATCTGGAAGTTCCCCTGGGTGAAATCATCGCGCTGGCGGGCCAGCGCTGGTTGCTGATGCCGCCGATCCGCGCCGCCGTTCGTACCGGCGATACCCTGATGCCCGAGCGCCGGGCAATGCTGGAGCGGCCGCCGCACATTCTCGTGACCACGCCCGAGTCCCTCTATCTCCTGCTGACGGCGGAGAAGAGCCGCGCCATTCTGAAAGATGTAGAGACGGTAATCCTGGATGAAATCCACTCCGTCGCTGACGACAAGCGGGGCGCACACCTGGCACTCTCACTTGAGAGGTTAGAGAGCCTGGTGGCGCAATCACATCCCAACAGACCGCTGGTACGTATCGGACTCTCGGCGACGCAGAAGCCCATCGAGCTCGTGGCGCAATTCCTGGTGGGGAATAGCCGGCCGGAACCTGCCATCGTGAATATCGGGCACCGGCGGGCACTTGACGTTGCGGTTGAAGTGCCGGGAAGCGAGTTGGGATCCATCGCCACCAACGAAATGTGGGACGAGGTTTACGACCGGCTGGCCGAGTTGGTTCGAACCCACCGTTCCACGCTGGTCTTTGTGAACACCCGCCGGCTGTCAGAGCGGATCGCCCATCACCTCGGCGAGCGATTGGGAGAAGACGTGGTCGCGACCCATCACGGCAGCCTCTCGCGTAAGCTGCGCCTGGCCGCAGAGCACAGGTTGAAGTCGGGGGAAGTACGAGTCTTGGTAGCGACGGCCTCGCTCGAGCTCGGTATCGATATTGGTACGGTGGACCTTGTCTGCCAGATCGAATCGCCCCGCTCCGTTGCCGTGGCCGTGCAACGTATTGGCCGCTCGGGCCATTGGCGGGGCGCAATATCCAAGGGTTGCCTCTTCGCTATGACACGCGACGGCCTCATCGAGTGCGCGGCCTTGGTCAAAGCCATCCGGCAAGGTAAGCTCGACCGGCTCCATATCCCGGAGGCCCCCCTGGACGTCCTGGCTCAGCAAATCGTGGCCATGTGCGCCTGCGAAGAGTGGAATGAACGTGACCTCTTTCACGTGGTGCGCCGCGCATATCCCTATCGAGACTTGCCCCAATCGGACTTTGATGCACTGGTGGAAGTCCTCTCCGAAGGCATCACAGCTCGCCGGGGTCGCTACGGGGCCTACCTGCACCGTGACCGGGTGCAGCATCGCCTGCGTGGTCGCCGCGGCAGCCGCCTGGTGGCGATCATGAACGGGGGCGCTATTCCCGAAACTGCGCTCTACAATGTGGTGGCCGAGCCGGACGGCGCCATGGTGGGGACAGTCGATGAAGACTTTGCGGTCGAGAGTATGCGGGGCGATATCTTCCTGCTGGGGAACAATTCATGGCGTATTCGCCGCGTCGAGAGCCATTCGGGACGCTTGTTGGTCGAGGATGCCCACGGAGCGGCGCCTAACGTCCCCTTCTGGCGAGGCGAGGCACCGGCGCGAACAACGGAGTTGTCGGAGGAAGTCTCAGAAATACGCCAGACAATAAGTGATTTGGCTGCTGGAGATGGGCTCGGTTCCGTAGGGGGGACCACCAAACAACCTGCTGATAAGATGCAAAGCTATCCTCCTGCCTTGGAAAACCAGGCGGCTGTCTCCTGGTTAAAGGAGCAATGCGGATTGGATGATGCCGGCGCCCAGCAGGCCGTTGAATACATTCTTGCCGGACGTGCCGTTCTCGGGGCGGTTCCAACTCGAAATGCCGTTGTCGGCGAGCGCTTTTTCGACGAGGGTGGCGGCATGCAGCTCGTCATCCATGCGCCGTTTGGCGCGAGAATCAACCGCGCCTGGGGCCTGGCACTCCGCAAGAGGTTTTGTCGTTCCTTTAACTTCGAACTGCAGGCCGCCGCAACCGAGGACGGCCTGAACATCTCACTAGGCGAGCAGCACAGCTTCCCGCTAGCCGATGTTTTCCACTTTCTGAGACCGCAGTCAGTCCGAAGCGTGCTGGAGCAAGCCGCGCTCGCCTCGCCGATCTTCAGCACTCGCTGGCGCTGGGATGCAACGCGTGCTTTGGCACTGACGCGCTTCCGCAATGGAAAGAAGATTCCCCTCCAGATCCAGCGCATGCGCGCCGACGATCTCCTGGCTGCGGTCTTCCCGGATGCGGCGGCATGCCAGGACAATATAGAAGGGGATCGTCCAATTCCGGACCATCCCCTCATCCGTGAGGTCATGAAGGACGTGCTCACGGAGGCCCTGGACCTTGAAGGATTGCAGCGCATCCTGGGTGGAATCGCCGATGGCAGCATTCGCATCGTCGCCGTGGACACGCCGGCACCGTCGCAGTTCTCTCACGAGATCCTCAACGCCAACCCTTATGCGTACCTCGATGACGCGCCGCTCGAGGAGCGCCGCGCGCGAGCGGTGTCTTTACGCCGTACCCTGCCCGAGACCGTGCTCGGGGAAATCGGGCGGCTCGACCCCGCCGCCATCGCCCAGGTACGGGAAGAAGCCTGGCCGGACGTGCGTGATGCGGACGAGCTGAGCGAAGCACTCCAGGTTTTCGTGGCCTTGCCTGAAAACTTCCGCCCCCCTATCGGAGCGCCGGTTGCCTCTCAATGGGGTGATCTCTTCCGTCAACTTCTCACCGAGAACCGGGCCGCTCGCGCTTTTGTGGGCGATAGAGCGTTCTGGGTCGCGGCAGAGAGGACTAAGACGTTCTCGGCTCTCTTTTCTTCGGCAGAGTTCGAGACGCGGCCTGCCGCAATTGAGGCGGTCACCCCGACGAGAGAGGACGCGCTAGTCCAGCTAACTCGAGGATGGCTAGCGCATTCCGGACCGATCCAGATTCCAGCGCTGGCCGAGACCGTGCAGTTGCCGGAGCCGGAAATCGAGGCTGCCATGCTTCGGCTGGAGGCGGAAGGTACGGTTCTGCGAGGACGATTCACCGGCGCAGCCACGACAGAGTGGTGCCAGCGTAGGCTGCTCGCACGAATTCACCGGCTTACCCTGGGAGAGCTGCGCAAGGATATCCAGCCTGTCACCGCGACGCAGTTCGTGCGGTGGTTGCTCCGGTGGCAACATGTCGCGCCCGGAACCCAGGTTTTGGGTGAACACGGGGCCCTGGAAGTTGTTCGGCAACTCCAGGGATTCGAAGCGCCGGCCAATGCCTGGGAGCCTTACATTCTGGCGCGCCGGATCTCCGGTTACGATCCTCGGCTTCTCGACCAGCTCTGCTTGACCGGCGCGATAGGCTGGGGAAGATTATCACCCCATCCCGCTACGCTCGATGTTATGGGCGGTTCCAGCCTCGAGGGAGAACATGACTTCCCGCCCTCCATCACCAAGCGTCGGGTCGTTCCTTCGAGCGTGGCTCCCGTCACCTTTTTTGTGAGAGAGGACTCCGACTGGATGATTCCACGACATACTTCTCTCCCGGAGGAGTCTCTTGCCTTGAGTCACGCCGGGCGCACGGTGCTCGAATTTATCCGCCAGCGAGGCGCCTCTTTCTTCTCCGACATTGTACGCGGAACCGGCAGACTGAAGTCCGAAGTGGAAACGGCGCTCTGGGAATTAGTGACAGCGGGACTGTTGACAGCAGACGGCTTTGATAATCTGCGAGCTCTCATCGATCCCAGACGGCGCGCTGGCCAGGGAGCAAAGCGCGGCGCCCGCCCGCGACATAGCAGCGGGCGATGGTCGCTGCTCTTTTCGGGGGAATCAACGGACCGACTGAAGGCGATCGAGACGGTTTGCCGGGTGCTGCTGCAGCGCTACGGCGTAGTTTTTCGAGAGTTGGCGATGCGTGAGACATTCCCAGTGAAATGGCGCGAATTGCTGATCACTTTTCGCCGGCTGGAAGACCGTGGCGAGGTCCGAGGAGGCCGCTTTGTGGACGGATTCCTGGGTGAGCAATTTGGATTGCCTGTGGCACTGGAATCGCTGCGCGCCACGCGGGGTGCAGAACCGGCCGGCGAGACAGTGACCCTCTCGGCCGCCGACCCGCTGAACTTAGTGGGCATCGTCGTGCCGGGCGAGCGCGTGCCGGCGATTTCGGGAAGGTGGATCACGCTGCGAGATGGGGTATCGATCTCTGAACAATCCAATATACCCTCGGTCGTGGGATATTAACTGATGTGTCGCAAGAGGTCGGGGATGATCTGTTACGGTTGAGAGATCATGGCTGAACCCCAGCGACCGGCGAGCTTCAAATGGCGGCGCTTCACACCGGAGGCGTTCTTTGTGCCGGCCGATGGTATCTTCGCTACTCCCTTTCGTATCGTGATAGCCAGGAACTGCTGATCGAGCGAGGCTTCGAGATCGACCACACGATAGTCTGGCAATGGGTTCAGCGTTACACGCCGGAACTCGAGGAGAGAACTCGACCGCATCTGAAGCCGACCAACAAGTCCTGGCGCGTGGATGAGAGCTATGTGCGGATTAAAGGCCGCTGGTTTTACCTCTATAAAGCCATCGATTCCGTGGGAGCGACGATCGATTTCTACCTGTCGGTGTTTCGTTCTGCCGAAGCGGCCAAGGCATTGTTTGCTAAGGCACGGGCAGACCCTTCTCACCCTGCAGCCGCGGGTGATGAACACGGACCAAGCCTGGTGCTATCCACAAGCGATTCGCGAATCCAAGGAGTCCTACGAAAACGCTGCCGGCATGGGCCGGTTCAATATCTCAACATTCTCGAGCAAGATCACTGTGCTATCAAGAGACGGGGTCCGTGCCAAGCAGCATTTTCGTCCGTTCAGCTGCGTACGGAGGCGATTCAAGGTTACGAAACCATGCACAAGATTCCGAGGGATCAGGTTCCGCGGGTGAAGAACGGTGACATTCGAGTGCAGAACAGGTTCATCGATCAAGTTTTCGGCCTGGCTGCGTGAACTCACTATCTCGGTCCGGGAAAGAGCTGCTCCGGCAATCTTGGTCCCTTCGCCGCGCTCCTCAGACAATAACGGCAGTAGGGTTTCCGCGAAAACGGGTGACGTTCCAGAGCCCAATGTCGGGCTGGTTGCCCCAGGCATAGCGTCCACGGGAGTCGATCAGGTGCCCAAATGGGCGAGTGAGTTGCCATCCAGCCAGACAAAATCGTTCTCAACGGTGCGAGCAGCCGAGATTGGCTTATAATGATGCCGTTTTCGAGCACAAAAGGGTATTCCGGTCCATTCGTTTTGGGGAATTTGCAAGCTGAGGCTGCCGCCTTTCGGGACCGATGAATCCGGTTGGAGATTTCCGGACAGTTTCCAGGAGAATGCCGCAGGGTGGGTGGGGCCAAGGATAGTTGGTGCCTGAATACTGCCAAGGCAAATGGGTAACGGTACCCAAGCAAGAGCCTGTTAAGCCAGGTAAGCGCTGGACTGCAAGCTGGGCCGATTTGACCTCAGGATTCTCACGGTGCCATGGAAAAACTCTCCCCTCAAGCGCCAACAAGTGAAGCAACGCCCCATTTACGACGAGTCATCACGCTCTGGGATTTGGTCTTCTACGGCATAGTCCTTGTACAGCCCATAGCGCCGATTCCCCTGTTTGGGGTCGCCCAAAAACTCTCGGACGGCCACTATGTAACCACCATCCTCCTCGCGATGTTCCCGATGTTGATCACCGCTTTCAGTTACGGCCGAATGGCCGCGATCTACCCTTCGGCAGGCTCAGCCTACACGTATGTGGGAAAGGGGCTGAGCACTTATCTTGGATTTCTGGTGGGCTGGGCGATGCTCCTTGACTACCTTTTACTGCCCCTCGTCAACGGCATCTGGGTGGCTGTCGCCGTCCATTCCCGCTATCTCACACAGGTTCCTTATGCGGTGGCGATGCTGCTGGTCGTTGTCTTCATGACAGCTCCCAACCTACGGGGTATCAGGACCTCAGCGCGTGCGGACAAGATTCTGCTGGTGGCCATGTGCTCGGTGACGGTGATCTTCGTTGTGCTGGCGATTCGATTCCTGGTGCATGGCCAAAGCTGGGGCGGCCTCTTATCGACTCAAGCCTTTTACAATCCCAAAACCTTCGCAACCCACACGATTTGGATGGCGACCTCATATGCCGCGCTGACCTATATCGGCTTCGACGGCGTCACCACCCTCGCTGAGGATGTCAAGAATCCGAAGCGCAACGTCCTGCTCGCGATCGTGCTGGTTTGCCTGTTCACAGGCATGTTCGGCGGCTTCCTGGCCTATCTTGGCCAGCGTGTCTGGCCGGATTGGCACACCTTGCCTAATCTGGAAACGGCCTTCATGGACGTTTGCCAACGAGTGGGGGGCCTACCCCTGTTTCATGCGATGGGCTTCACCATCCTGCTGGCGCAGCTTGGAGGTGGGCTTGCTGGCCTTGTGGGTGCAGCGCGGCTGCTCTTTGGCATGGGCCGTGACAACGTGCTGCCGCGAAAAATCTTTGCTCACCTCAGCCCCGGCACGAGCACTCCTACCTATAACATTCTGATCGTTGGCGCTATTGCTTTTGTTGGGGCATTGGCGCTTCAATATGTTGGCAATGCCTTTGAGCATGCGGGCGAGATCCTGAACTTTGGAGCCTTTTTTGCTTTCATGAATGTGAATTTGGCGGCCTTTTGGCAATTCGCATTCGTCCGACCCCATAAAAGCAAGTTACGGACTATTGTCGATTCTTCGTTGTCGCTGTTCGGAGCCGCTTTCTGCGGCGTTATCTGGTGGAATTTGGATGGCGTCGCCAAAATCGTCGGAGGCATCTGGTTCCTCATCGGAGGTATTTACCTCGCGTTCCACACACGCGGATTCCGCGCACCCCCACGAATGATCGATTTCGGTGAGTCAACTTAGCACGCGAGCGCCTGGCGCCGCAGGCCTGCTTTCCAGAGTCTTTGTCCTGGTGCGACTTAAGCGAACGGAGAAAATCAACCATGGTTGAGCTAAAGCCGATCGAACTGCCTGACTTCGGCGGGCTGGATGAATCCCTGCCGCCGATCCCGCTGAACGAATACGAGCAGCGCCTGAGCGCCGTCGTTGCACGCATGAAAGAGGCCCACCTGCACTTCCTGCTGGTTTATGCCGACCGCGAGCATTTCGCCAACCTGGCCTTTCTGACGGGGTTTGATCCCCGCTTCGAGGAGGCTCTCCTCTTGCTCGATACCAGGGGTCGCCGGTGGCTCCTGGTGGGAAACGAGTGTATGGGCTACCTGCCCGACGCCGGGTTGAAGTGCGAAACCGTCCTGTTCCAGGAATTCAGCTTACTGGGACAGCCGCGTGGCGACTCCCGCAGCCTTCGAGCCATCTTCGCCGATTTCGGAATTGCCCAAGGCGCTTCGGTTGGCTGCGCCGGGTGGAAGTACTTTGAGGGGCCGCTGGTCGATAATCCTAGTAGCGCGATCGAGATCCCCGCGTACATTGTTGACCTCTTAAGAAGCCTGGTGGCAGACCCAGAGAAAGTCCGCAACGCCGGTGAGCTCTTCATGAATCCCCTGGACGGCCTGCGCGTGATCAATTCCGCGGATCAGATCGCCCAATTCGAGTTTGCTTCGATCCGTACCTCGGAAAGCGTTCTATCCGTAGTCCGAGCTCTTCGCGAAGGAGTGGCGGAAAACGAATTGGAGAAAAGATTGGTTTGCTGGGGCCTTCCGCTCTCATGCCACGCCATGATCAGTTTTGGAGAGAAGGTCAAGCGGGGACTTTCCAGCCCGTCGGCGCGCCGAGCTCGGCTGGGCGATTCCTTTTCAGTTGGCTTCGGTCTTCGCGGGGCACTGACCGCCCGGGCCGGAGCCGTTGCGCGCGGGCCCGAAGACCTGCCCACCGAGCTCCGCGAATTCTACCCGCGATTGGCCAGCAATTATTTCGAGGTGGTGGCGTGCTGGTACGAGGCGCTCAAAATCGGCGCCCGGGGCCACGACGTGTGGCAGACTGTTGACACTGCGCGGAACGATGCCGCGTACCGTTTCGCGGTCAACCCCGGGCACTACCTTCATCTGGATGAGTGGGTGCATTCGCCCTTCTTTCGGGGAAGCAACGTCCTCCTGCGCTCCGGGATGGCGCTGCAAATGGACATCATCCCAGTGTCGCGTGGCCCGTTCTGCTATATCAACGCCGAGGACGGGGTCGTGTTGGCCGACGAAACGCTGCGGGCGGAACTCCTCAGCCGGTATCCGGCCTGTTGGAGACGAATCGAAATGCGCCGGAGTTTCATGCGGGAGGTCGTGGGGATGAGATTGCACGAAGACGTCTTGCCTCTGAGCAATACGCCAGCCTGGCTGGCGCCCTACATCCTGGAGAATGCTAGAGCGTTCGTCTTAAGGGGGGCAACAAGCAAAACTCAGAGTGCCGCTTGAAAGTCAGTCTGGGAAGTCAGCTTCATACCAGCAATAAAAACCACAAGACTGCGAGGTACCGTCAAACCAAATCACAGGCCAAGAGACTTGTCGCTGTCGAAGTGCGGATTGTAACCGGGGAAACAGCAAACCCCTCAGTCCTCTGGATTGTTAATCGGGGCGAGAGGATTTGAACCTCCGACCTCTTGGTCCCGAACCAAGCGCGCTACCAGGCTACGCTACGCCCCGAGAAGACAGAAAAAACTGGGAAGCGAGAATGACGAGCGCGATGGCCCTTAAGACTCGTCACTTGCCGTGCGTTTATGGTCGGGACGGCCAGATTTGAACTGGCGACCCCTTGCACCCCAAGCAAGTGCGCTACCAGGCTGCGCTACGTCCCGACAACAGCAATCAATCACGCTAGCACTGGCGTGAAAGGATTGTCAATATGCTCTGGAGTTCCCGTCTTATTGGATTGAGGTACGAAGGGTCAATTCCCGCAGAAAACAATGGTCTTTGCGTGGCTGCTTTCTTGGAGTTCTCTGCCTGAATCTGCCGTCGCGCGCCCTCAATGGTAAACCCCCGCTGATACAAGAGCCTCTTAATGCGGAAGACGGTCTCGACGTCCTTGCGGCGGTACAGGCGGTGTCCCGACTGCCGCACGGGCCGAAGCACTGGAAACTCCGTTTCCCAATAGCGGAGCACGTAGGTTTTGGTCTCGGTCAACCTGCTAACCTCGCCAATGCGGAAATATAGTTTGTCGGGAATCGGAGGATCGCTGAAGAGATCGCGCGCTTCCGAACGGGATTTGCGTGGCGCTGTCATGCTGGCCGATTCCGAGTTCGGGTCACCGGAGGCCTCAACCCACGCTGCCCCCGGAGCAGGCGTCCCTTGCTTGGTTGGATGCAAGTGCCCTTGCGGGCAGACGATTCGAAGCACCCCAAGCCTGCTGGCCAAGTATTAGGCTATCTTAGAGAAGCGAAGCGGAAGCGTCAAGATCTCAGAAGCCAATATATCCCATCTAATTGATCGAAAACGTCTTTGGGGTGCGTTGATTGTGCTGGGCAATCGCAGTCAACGTTTTTCACTCGTGGACCGTCTGGTCGGGAGACGTTCTGCTCGCCGGCAATGAGCCAGCCAACGAGACCGAGGGGCGACGGGTCCGGTTTGACTCCCGAGATGAGGCTTTTCATTGGCGAGTTCATTTACTAATCCCTCCGCCAGGCTTTGTTGGGCAGCTTGGAGGTCGGCTGACCGTGGAAGCTTGAGGCCAGGTTCTGGGCGAGAAGAGGATCATTCTTCGCGCCTGCCAGTGCCTTCCGCGTGTGCTTTTGGTGATCGCTGTCGGGGCCCTGCAGCGTGACGAGGGCGGCCGCGAATTCCATCTCGGGGTCTTGCCCGCACAAGCTGATGGCATTCTCGATCAAAGCGTATCCGTTAACGCCTGCGGCGGGATTGGGTTCGCCAACTCCGAACCACTGTTTGTAGGTTTCGGTGAGATAACCGAGATCGAACAGCGCCAGAGTCCCTGGCCGCCCGGCATCGGAATTATCCGCCCGCGCTCGCAGTCGGGTAATGAGCTCTTTCGCTACTTGAGCATTGCGGCGAGCGTAAATCGTGGCGCGCCGCAGGGTTTCCATTCGCACCAGAACTGGGGCGCTGGAGTCAAGAATCGCCAGCGTGTCCCGCGTGAGATTCTTCACGTCATAGCTTCCGCTACCTTTCTGGTTCCAATCGACCGGGGGCAGCGTCTTCGCCTTACCGATGTCAAAGGGGTGACATATAAGAGGCGGTCCCGCATGTGCCGAGGCTGCAAGTCCCAGCAGGATGGCCACACTGCTGATCGCATTGCTTGCGCCTAAATGTGATTTCATGTTTTAGAATCTCCTTTTGAGTTGATTTGCCGTACGCGCAAAGAGACGCCGCGAGCGAGTGGACTGTTAACAAGCAGGGTGAATTTGTCAGTTTGACGTGGCGAGCGGCTTTACCCCGCCGCATTGCGAGGTAAACTCACGACTGCGAATTCAAAGTGCGACACCAGCGAATTCTTCGGAGAGAAGTGGAAGCAATGGACGGAGGTTGGGCGGATGCTGCTTATTTTTCGCGAGCCGGCGCGGCGGTTTCCGACCAGTTACGTTCCCTGCTCGTACTCAAGATTGGTGGTAAGGAGAGTTGCCTTGCGACGGTAGCGCTCCTCCATCAGTTTGAAAAAAATGTTCGTTTGCTCGGGACGTAGATTGAGATAGCCGACTTCATCGATCAATAAGATGTCGAGACGAGCTAGGCGGCGGATGAGCTTGCGCGAGGCCCGATAGGCGATGGAAGCGTACATCTCGTCGAACAGATCCTGAGCTTTGATGAACAGGCCCCGATAGCCGTTCTGCAGGGCCTTGAGCAAGAGTCCCGACGCCAATCCAGTCTTGCCTACGACCGTTGGGCGAATGAAGACGACGTTGACGGCCTTGGGAATGAACTCCAGCTCGGCCAGTTCGCGGATCTGGCGGCGCGAAACCCCGGGTTGGCGCGGGAAGGGGAACGACTCCAAGGTCCACTGCTCCGGCAGGTGGGCCTGTTTGATGCGCGCGCGCAGTCGTCTTTCCTGTTGATCGAGCCACTCCGCCCGGAGCAGTCGGGCCAGCAGATAGGTGTAAGAAGGGGAGGTTTTGCGGGCGGCCGCCAGTTCCCCCTGCATAATTTCGGCCATCTTGCGCAGGCGCAGGTTCTTCAAGAGCTGCTGAATCTCCTCACTCATCCTCATCTCCGTCGTCGCGGCCAGGGTTGATCTGGAAATAATCGCGGGCGAGTTGGCGCAGGATCATGGTCTCCACCCGCTCGAGATCGAACAAGCCATAGTGCAGGGCCGCCTGAAGGGCTTCCAGCAAGGGGGCCCGCGGATAGTCGTTCACCAGGCGGAGCAAGTGGCGCAGCGGCACGGTGGCGCGTCCGGCATGGCGTTTTTTGAGAGTCTGGAGGTACTCGCTAATTTCGGGAAGTAGCTCCAGCAGGAGTTTTTCTTCCAGGGCCGCAGCGGAGGGCGGAGGGCCCTGGCCGCGCACCCGGCGATGTTCCGGCAAGCGGTACTTGCGGCCGGTGGGCTAGAGGACGCGCGGATGGGTGGCCACGCGCCGCGGCCCCCGGTAGATTTCGAGGTGCTCTTTGGTTTGGCGCACTTCCACCTGACGTCCGATCAGATCATCCGGTACGGAATAGCGATTGCTCTCCACCGACACGTAGCCTTCCACATCCACCAGCCGCTGATGGAGGAGATAGACCGGGGGCACCCAGACGGGGAGAGGCTTCAAATGGGCCTGCTCGACAGCAAACAACTCGCGCGGGCTGGCCTTGAGATCGTCGCGGAACCGGGCGTTGACCTTATCGCACCACGTGCGCGCCTGCCGGTTGGCCTCGGTACAGTCCGGGAAAGTACGGCCCGCCAGAAAATTGGTCTCGATGTAGCGGAAAGCTCGTTCGACGCGCGCCGAGCGGTTGGCGTCGCCTTTCTCATGGGCCTGAAAGCGAAAGCCGTAGCGCTCGGCGAAGGCCGCCATCTCCGGCACCGGCACCATCTCGCGGCCGCTGCCCTTCAACACCACCACGTGGGTGTTGTGGATCAGGCAAGTGGCGCAGGCCCCTTGCAGGTACTGCAGGGCGTCGGTGAGAAAGACCTTGCAATCGAAGCGGGTGAAAGTGGGAGAGAACTGAAAAAAGAGCAGGCGGGAATAACAGCAGACCAGGGAAGCCGTCTGCACGGACCGCCGTTGGCTGCCGATCTCGGCGCGGTGGGGAGAAGTATCGTGCTGCATCTCCTGGCCGGGGCCGAAATGATACTCCCCGACGGGTCGCGGGGGCTGCTGGCCGATGCGCTGACGCCGGCAAAAGGCGGTCAGCGCCGGATAGGAGAGTTGGGCGCCGGCGGCCACGAGCTCTTCATGGACGCGAACCAGATTACCGTTGCAGCGCCCGTACAGGTCCAGGATCTGGTCGCGATAGGGCGTGGCCTTTTCCTCGCGCACCAAGGTGGGTACGATCTCCGTGGCGGAACGCAGCACCTCCCGCACCGCCCCGCGTGAGCACTTCAGGGCGCGGGCGGTGGCGCGGATACTATGCCCCTGTTCGTGCAGCTTCAGAATCGCAGCTCGGGTGCTCTGGTCCAGCATCTCCCATCTCCTGGTGGAAATGTTCGGCCAGGCGTGCGAACTCGCGCTGGCCTTGGTCGAGCAAGCGGGCCAAGTCCTGGCGATCTTTTTCCGGAAGAGGGCGCAAGACGCCCGTCCGCAATCGCCGGTCCGCCGGCGGGCCGTGGCACTGAGGCTCTCGAGATCGCTCAGCAGGCTGTCACCAGGACCCGGCGGGAGGGCAGGAGCGGCTTGGGTCTCCTTGTGAGTCTTGAGGAAAAGCAAGGGCGCCGCCAGCAGGCGCTGGCGCGTGACCCAATGGCCGGTTTGATAAGCCGTGTAGAGGATTCCCAGGTCGCGG
Source organism: uncultured Acidobacteriota bacterium (assembly GCA_963803295.1). GTDB lineage: Bacteria > Acidobacteriota > Terriglobia > UBA7540 > UBA7540 > CAWDMC01. The sequence continues at coordinate 74,596 of CAWDMC010000005.1, forward strand.
CTACTCAGCCGGGTTGAACCGATCGCTTGCACCAATTCCAGACAGGCCTGCCGGTTGGCGCGCGCCAAGGGCACCAGATACTTGGCGGCCCCATGCGCTCCCATTTCACCCCGGCGCACTTGCTGTTGGATCGAATCGGGGAGCTCCTGGACCAGCGCCAGGCGCCGGCTCACCCAACTGACCGAATGGCCAAAGCGCCGGGCCAACTCCTCCAGGGAGAAGCCCAAGCGCTCGTGCAGTTCGGCCAGCGACCAGCTTTGTTCCAGGGCCGTCTCCGGCTCGGCGGTTTGCATCAGGCGCGTGGCGATCAAAGCCTCGGCTTCTGCCCCGGGCCAGCAACCGGTGCCACGGTGTCGCGGCCCAGGCGGCGCAGGGCACGAATGCGCTTGTAGCCATCGATCACGACGAAGCGGTCAGCGGCAGCCTCCTTCACCACCACGATTGGGACCTGCTGGCCGACTTCGGCTAAGGAGGCCAGGAGCCGCCGCTCGGCTTCCGGGCGGACCACCTTCAGTCGCTCGTAACGAAGTTCGAGTTGATGAAATTCCAGTTCCACCCTTTCGCCCTCCATGAAGAAGAAGAGAGAACGAAGCGGCGCCGGTCGGCGGGCCTCGCTCCCCCTTCCTCTCCTGGTTGTGCGCACGCTGAACTTAGCGAGAGGGCAGGCAGGAGTGCAATATGTCCGGACGATCTCAGCGAGTTTTCCTCACCGCAGGGGAGGGCAGGCTCGGCGGACGTTGTTCCCTCGCTCCTCCAGTCGTCGTTCGCGCCAGCGTCTCTCCCGTTCCAGAACTCGCTCCAGAGCGTGGCGGCAGGCACGGGAACAAAAGCGCTGCAGGGGCGAGCGCCGGGTGCGCTCGAAGGCCACATAGCAACCGGGGCGGTCACAGGAGCAGGAAAAAAAATTTGATAGAGATGACCCTCGCGGCCTTGGCGGTAGTGGTTTTTCGTTCTTGCGCAGCCTTTTGCCGCTCCCGGTAGCGGCAACTTTGAGCTTGGCGCTTCTGCTTGCCCTTGGAGGACTGGCGATAGCGCCGCCGTGCCTTCCACTGCCTCCAGCGGCGGGCTTGCTGGCGGCAGGCCTCACTGCAATAACGCGCCAGCGGCTGCTGGGGCCGGAAGACCCGCTCGCAACCCTTCAGCAAACGAATCCGGCTGCGAGGATAGCGAGCCCGCCGCCAGCACCCCTCCTGGCCGGGAGTTTCTGGGGCGTCTTGATTTTTGGCAGGAGTTGAAGAATCTTTAGCAGGGCCCATGGGAGTGGCTGCTCCCAAAGCTAACCTCAATAGCGCCAAACCGAGATGTCGTCATACCCCAGTTTATTCCACCAGCGATCCAGCATCGGCTGATAGAGGCGCAAGATGCCTTCTTTCGTGATGCCGGGGGGCGCGGGCGCAAGCTTTGCCAGGTGGTCGTACACCAGGGCGCGCTGCGACTCATCGACCCGCGCCAGCATATGCCAAAGCGTGAGGGCATCGCGATTGCGAGCCTCCCCCAGCACGATCGCCAGATCCCCCGCGCGTTGCTGGCGGGTGCTGTCCTCAAAATCAAACCGCGCGAGAGCTTTGCGGAAATCCGGCGTCGCATCCTCGAAATACGGTGTGCCCGGGCCGACTTTCGGCCGCGTCGCGCAAGCTGCTCCAGCGGGGATGAAGGACTCATGACCATTCAGCTTGAATCCCACCCACCCGAGCGAAGTGCGCACCAGCCCCGCTCCGGAATCGTCTACGTGCAGGGTGTAGGCGCAACCCAGGTCCACCGTCATCCCAGAGGGCGTATCGACCACAAACTGACCCGGCGGCGCCCAGATATAGGTATGAATGGTTCCGCGATCGAGAGCGACTCGCTTTAGACCGGCATTCATCGTCAGCAGATGCAGACGCGTGCTCGGGTCGACCTCGATCTGGCCGGTTTCCTGAGACTGAAGGCTGGCCCGCGACCGAGGGTCGGTTTCGAGAATTTGGCCGACGCGGAGACGGCCCATCCCTGCCCTTCCGCTAATGGTCTGGTGTCCGATTCGAGGCGTTCCTTCCAAGCGGGACACATCCCAACCCGGAACCGTCGGCGGAGCCGGCTTGCGGCCGGGCATCCAATGGATGAGCATGGCGATTGCTGCCACCCCAGCCACCGCCGTCGCCAGAGTGGGAAATAGTCCTATCCGTGGTGGAAGAAATTTCCACCGCCTGTCGCCCGCGAGCTCGGGAAATACTGGGGCGGGACGGTCATGCCGAAACCTCCGGAGAACCGTTTCCAGCCTCTTGATTTCAGGATCGGGTTCGCCAGATCCATCCCACAAGTAGTCGTCGCGGCTTGCCTGTGGTTCGTTTTCCATTCGATGATTCCTCATACTCGTGTTTACGGCATCTCCAATTCGGGCCGATGGATGCTTGGATTAGTGCTGAGCTTCGCGCGGAGCTGCTGCATGCCGCGATGGAGATTGACGCGAACCGAGCCGTGTGTCAGTCCCGTACGCGCGGCGATCTCTGGGCCAGTCATGCCCTCCACCAGCCGCAGAATCAAGGTCTCGCGATACGCATCCGGCAGGGCCCTGATCGCGTCAAGAATTGCAGTGGCAGGGCTTTGGTGATCGGCGCTCGGGTCTGCCTGCTCGATATCGTTCTCCGACGCCTCATCCGCCAGTTGATCCCCGGGCACAGAACGCCGGTGAAAATCATTTGCCCGATTGCGAGCGATGGCCGCCAGCCACGCTCCGAAGCTTCTGATCTCCCGCAACGTTGATAGCTGGCGGAGCGCCAGCAAGAAAACATCTTGAAGGAGGTCGTCCACTTCGCCGACCGGTACCTTGGCGAGCAACACTCCGTGGACCATGCGAGCGTAGCGATCGTAGAGGCGCCCGAAGGCGGCCCGGTCCCCTTTGCCCGCGGCAGTGACGAACTGCGCGTCTTCCGAGACTTCCGGCACGGATTGCTCCCTCACAAGCCGACGTTCCTTGCCTGCTGTGAGCAAATCAAAACGGTTTTCTATCCTCAAGGCCATCCGAAGCCAATTCCCACTAAAGCATAGACGTGTGCAAGGAAAATGTGTTAACAAGCGACGTAAGTTCCGGCGCTGCTGCTGGACACTTCTGATTTCTGCACCGGTTCGTCCCGAGCGGCAATATCCGCCGAACCTGCCTTGCGACGAAACTTACTTTCTGGGCGGCCGCCTCGAAATCTCTGTGGCCAAGACTCCCCCGCTCAAGCTATGCTTGCCCCTACGCGCCTGTGCTTTATCGAGGGTTCCCATGCAAACCAAAATCTACTTCGAACAAGGTGACATCACAGAGATGAACGTGGACGCGATAGTCAACGCGGCCAACAGTGATTTGATACTGGGGGCGGGTGTGGCCGGGGCCATCCGGCGCAAAGGAGGACGTCGCATCGAAGAGGAATGCGAGAACCTGTCTCCGATCCCACAGGGCGCGGCAGCTGTGACCACAGGCGGCAATCTCAAAGCCATCTACGTGATCCATGCCGCCAGCATGCGATTGGGAGGCTCGACGACGGCCGATTCCTTGCGGTTGGCCACGCACAATTCCCTCATGCGAGCGGAGGAGAAGGGTATCAAGAGCATCGCTTTTCCGGCCATCGGCACCGGCATCGCCGGGTTTCCCATGGAGGAATGCGCCCGTATCATGATTCAGGTAATGCTCGAGCACATCAAAGTGCGGACCAGTTTGGAGAAAGTCTATTTTGTTTTGTACGACGAGGCTGCGCTCAAGGTGTTCGAAGATACCTACAAACAGGTTGCGGCGCGCCAAGCCGAAAAGCCCTAGGCTAGCAGGCTGCAGACAAACTCGTTGCTACGGTCATTCTGAAGGGCCGCAGCCGACGGAATCTCGCATCGTATTGAAAACAGACAGAGCGAGATTTTTCGCGACGCTCAAGGTGTCGAGTTATAAGTTATGAATTCTCAGCATGCATTCCGATAACGTAAAGCTCATAACTTATAACTCATACCTAGCCCCAGGTTTCGGAGTTCTCTCACGACCATTTTGAAATCCGTCCTTCTCGACATCATCCGACGCTCCAGCGTCGTCCCCTTCGAGTACTTCATGTCCGTGTGCCTTTACCATCCCGAGTACGGATACTACATGAGGGACCACGAAACAACCGGAGTCTCCGGGGATTATTTCACCAGCGCCGATCTTCATCCGATCTTCGCGCGTCTTGTCGCCCGGCAGGCTGCCGAAATGTGGGAAGTCTTGGAGCGGCCGACCCCGTTCAGCTTCGTGGAAATGGGCGCCGGACATGGTCTCTTTGCAGCAGACTTTCTGGACTGGGCGAATCATACCTTGCCGGATTTTGCCGCAGCATTGGAGTATGTTGCACTGGAACCGGCCGCACGACGGCGCGCACGCCTGATGCAAGCCGTGGCGGCCCTCCACGCGCGCTTTCGCGTTGTTGCCAGTCTTGACGAGCTTGGCGAAGTGACCGGCTGCTTCTTTTCAAACGAACTGGTGGACGCCTTCCCGGTGCATCTGGTAACGCGATCAGGGGGCTGCCTGCGCGAAGTCTACGTGAGCCTTGTGGGAGACGAGTTCGCGGAGAAGCTAGGATCGCTTAGTGACGCTCGAGTGGCAGCCTATGTGGCCCGTTACGCCAAAGAGCTTGAGGAGGGCCATCGCGCCGAAATCAGCCTCGCGGCGCTCCTCTGGATGCGGCAGGTGGCAGAAAAGCTCAAACTGGGATTTGCGATCACCATTGACTACGGCGATCTCGCCGCAAGGGTCTATACTCCGGATCGTCCGCGCGGTACTCTGCTAGCCTATCGCGGCCACGAAGCTTCGGAGGAGTACTTCGCCGCCCCCGGCGAGCAGGATCTCACCGCGCACGTCAATTTCAGCGCGCTGATTGACTCCGCCGAGGAAGCAGGCCTCTCGCTTGCCGGATTCACCACCCAGGAACGCTTCCTGCTGGGGATCGGGGAGCCGAACCAGTTCGCCGATCTTTATGATGAGGGTCAGACGGAAGGGCAGAGGCTCGCGGCCCGGCTCAAGCTGAAACGCCTGATCAATCCTGAGCCTCCGGACGGAATGGGTACAGTCTTTAAGGTGCTGATCCAGCAGAGGGGAACCGGCAGTGCCAGCCTGGCAGGGCTGAAGTTTGCGAAGCTCTACACAGAACGCGATCCTTCGCCACGTTCAGGCTGACATCGCTGCGCTCGAGATGGCAGCTGTGAATATTCTTCTGCGGCAAGTTAACTGGTTTGTTTGGGCACAGTGAAGGGCTTCTGTATGTCTTTATTGGCCTCATCCAGCGCCCCCTGCGTATTGTCGTTCGTTTGCAGAGCGCGCTGATATTCATTCAGGGCCCGGTCACGTTGGCCGGTCACGTCGAAGATCTTCCCCAAGGTCAGGTGGGCCCATACCTCCACCCACTTCGGATTCAGATCGCCGGCGAGCGCGGCCCGCATTTCCTCCACCGCGGCATTGTAATTACGCAATTTGAAAAATATGTCGCCCAACCGGAAATGCGCCAGCGAGTAATTCTTGTTAATCTCGAGCGCCTGCTGATATTGCTTGATCGCCTCCAGATACTCCTGTTCCTGCTCTAGCTGCCGCCCGCGTTCCATCACTACGTCGATCTTTATCTGATCGTCGTACTTCAGGATACGGCTCGCCGGGTCCACCACCACGCGCAGCGGCTTGGTTACCGTGTTCACGGTGAAATCGGACGTGGTACCCACCATCTCAACCCGCTGGCTAACAGGCTTGCGGGCTTCCGGAAAGACGCGGATCTCCACCGGCATCCGGAAGATATCAAGATCCTGGGTCACCTTGCCCACCACCTGGTATCCGCCCTTTACCCGGTAGACTGCCCAGCTCCGCTTGAATTGTGGCACCCCCGTTGAGGTTACCCACTGTGCGAAGAAGTAAGTCAGTTGCTGCGTGCTGGCCTTTTCGGCGAGTTGCTGGAAGTCATCGGTGGAAATGGTTTTGAACGCGTATTGCTTCGTCATCTCCTGAAGCGTCTTGTAAAACGCCGGATCGCCGATCACCCAGCGCAACATGTGGAACACCATGGCGCCTTTTTTGAAGACTATGGAATCATATTCGGGTGAGTAGCGATGCAACTGGCCCGCCTGGTCGACGGCCGCGGTATCTTCATGAGTCAGGGCGCCGATCTCGATCTCATGCATGGTGCTCTCGAAGGCGCTATCGCCTGCCGCATCCTGCACGTAAAGCGCCGCCGAGTAGGTGGACAGCCCATCATCAAGGAAAGCGTCATTCGGCGTGGCTGGACTTACCATGCACCGCCACCACTGATGGGAAATTTGATTGGCCAGCAATTGGGTGTTCACCTGATTGCCGAAGGCGCGCGAGGCCAAGATTATCAGTCCCGGCTGGGAGTAGGCGGACATGCTGCCGTCATCAATTTCGGCGATCGCCAGGTGTCCGTTCGGCAGCGGTCCGAACTTTTCAGAGTAAAACGCCAGGATTCTCGCCGCCGCCTGGCCGTAGCTCGAGGCAAATTGCTCGTGGCCGGGTTTCATGTAGAAGGCGATGTCAGCTCCGGCGGCGCCTGCTTCAACCGCGTATTTGCCCGCCACGATGGAACCTGGGAAGGAATCCTTTTCATAGCTGAATAAGTAAGTGACGCCGTCCGGTTCGCGGACCGGTGCGGAAGGCGTTCCGGAGGCCACCACGATTTCATCGGGCGGCACCTTGATGCGCATGGTCGCCGAAAATCGGTTGAGATCGTTCAGGCTCACCGGGAACCAGCAACCCGGGTAAAGCAGGTAGGAACCCTCAGGAGCGATATAGTTCAGCTTCAGATTTTCCACCGGGCTGCCATCGGCCGAATCCAGCACCCCCGAGTAGACGATCTCCACCGACGAGGCTTTGCCCGGATTGACCAGGCTCGGCAGGGTAAGATTCAGCGTTACCCCGTCCTGCTTGAAAAGCACGGTCTGCCCGCCGGAGTCGGCAACACTCGAGACACGCAGGTTGCTGTGGAGCCTGAAGGCAAGGGACGACACAGCCGCGGTGGGAACGTAGTCCACGCGGACCTTAGCCTTCAGCACGTGGGTCGTCGGAAAGAGTTGCGCGTCAATCTGGTAGTGGGATACCGTGAACGGCACCGCCGGAGTGACTTGGGCGCCCGCAGATGGCGCGAATTGTGGCATCACGGAGGCGAGAGCGAAACACAGTCCCGACAAAATCCGCCACAGGCGGCCAGCGGAAGGGCGGCAGGTTCGGGCCTCGGCGCACGTCGCAAATGCCTGGCTGGCGCCCGTTTCCACTATTCTCATTCTCTGCTCCATAATCGCAGGCGCTAAGGAGAAGCCAATGTACCTTCCGCTTTCCACCTGCTCGGGTTATTCTCCAACCCTCCTGAGGATTGGATTGTCCCCGGAAGCTCTTAGTTGTATAGGGTTTGGCATTTGATAATTAGAGCATCTTGACCGTCTGGGCTGACGCAAGCATCTGGGTTACGGAATCCGCAGCCCGCTCGATCGCAGAGCCCGAACCTGCCGGACCCGACAGAGCCAGGCCGGTACGGACCTTGCCGAGGTCCGACACCATGTTTTGCCTCGCCTCCGAATCGTCCAGAAGGCGCCTGATCTCAGACGCCACTCGAGAGCTTGTAAAGTCTTCCTGCATCAACTCCGGCACGATCCTGCTGCCAGCCAGCAGGTTCACCATGCTGTAAAAGGGCACGTGCAACATCAATCGCGCCATCCAACCGGTGAGCCGCGAGACGCGATACACCACCACCATGGGACATCCGAGCAATGCTGCTTCCACGGTGGCAGTCCCGCTCGCCACCACGGCAACGTCCGCGTAGGCCAACGCGGAGTAGGTCGCGCCTTTAAGCATATGGACATCGCCCGCCCCGGACTGCACCACAAACCTATGAACCCATTCAGGATCCAGCGCAGGCGCCAGTGCCAAGGCAAACTGTAGACGACGAGATGCAGCGAGAAGCAACGCCGTTTTCAGCATCACCGGCAGGTTTAAGGAAATCTCGATCCGCCGACTGCCGGGCAGCAGGGCCACCGTGGGCAGGGTGGGGTCCAGATTCGCTTCGCGGAAGAAGGACTCGCGCGGCAACTCGGGATGGACTCGCTCCACCAGGGGATGGCCGACATAGTCTACAGGAACACCGGCGCGGCGGTAGATCGCTTCCTCGAAGCCGAAGATGCAAATCATTTTATCAACGCGGCGCTTGATCTGCCCGAGCCGCCAACTTTTCCAGGCCCAGATCTGCGGGCTGATAAAATAGACCACCCGTATTCCCCGGCGTTTCAGGGCCTTAGCGAGGCGAAGATTGAGGCTGGGGGAGTCAATCAAGATTGCCAGCGCGGGCCGGCGCCGCTCGGCCGCGCGAATCAGGCGCCGAAAGGCCTGCCAAGCGTGGGGAAGTCGCGAAATTACCTCGGTCATCCCGACCATGGCGAACTCTTCGGCGTCCACTACGGTCTCGACGCCAGCCTGCCGCATCAGTTCGCCGCCGCCGCCGAAGATCCGCGGCTCGGGTAGCCGCTGTTGGATGGCCTTGGCCAAGCGCGCGCCGTAAACGTCGCCCGATCGCTCTCCAGCCACCATCATGAGAGGCGGTGCACTCATCGGCTGAGTTTACCCCGAATTCGCAAGTTGGACTAGGTTTTCCACCTCCGGAAGGAGGTATGAAGGCTGCCGTTTACCCCGTCGCTTGCGGTTGAATTTCCAACTTGCGCGAAGTTGAGATTGGGTAAAGCAAGAGTTTGTCGAACAGCGAGTTACGCTTTTCGACTCCTCCCCAGGCGGCCGACAGGTGCAGAACGATGCGGTGGCCGGCTCGCCCCAGGATCGCTCCGCCGAGGAAGACCTGGACTCGCAAGGTGGCGGGCTGGCGGTAGCCCGTCATCCCACTGGCGCGCTGGAATTCCCCCAGCAGGTTGAAGAGCATCAGAATGCCCAGAAAGGCGGCCTCGGTGGCGAAGAACTTCTGCAAGCAAAAACCGTCCACCGCCAAGTCCGATTTCAATTCCTCAATCCGTTGCTCCACGCAGGCCCGTTGGTTGTAGTCGCGCCAGGTCTCTTCCGGCGAGTTCGGCAGATTGGTCACGAACAGGCGGAAGGTGTAGCCGGGAACCGCGAGCAGCTTCCGTCCGAGCGAGCGCTCCCTCTCCCGCATTTGCTCCCGTACCACCACGCCCTTGACCTTCCAGATATTCCAGCAACTTCTGATCGAAAAACCCCGAGTCCGCCCGCACCACCCGAATCCAGTCCCCACCTTTCAGCTTGGCCAGTCCTTCCTTGAGAAATTCCACCACCCCACGGCCCGCTGCCGTGCTCCCGCTCCGCAGCCAGCCGTGCAGAATAAAGTGCGCTTCCCCCAATACTGCCAGTAAGGGATGATGCGAACCCCGCCCCGGCTTGCGCGGATTGTAGCCTCGCTTCACCCCTTCCTGTTCTCCGTAACGCTCCCACACCGTAGAGTCCAAGTCCAGACTGTAGCCCCCTGACCGCTTCTCGAAACGTTCCAGTTGCCAGGCCCAGAGTCCTGTCACCGGCCGACATGCAGGAAAATACGCGCGAATCGGCGAGAGCCCATCCACCACATCAGTATTTCCTCAGCACGCCGATCACTCGACCCTGGATCTTCACGTCGCGGGCGGGCAATAGGATGGGATCCATCTGGGAGTTGGCTGGCTGCAGCCGCACTCTGCCCGGCGGTTCGCGGAAGAAGCGTTTGAGGGTGGCGTCGGTCCCTTCCACCAGCGCGACGACAATATCCCCGCTATCCGCAACGTTCGAGCCTTCCACCAGAATGTAATCGCCGTCGCAGATGTGATCGTCGATCATCGAGTCGCCCTTCACCTTGAGGACGTAGATGTCGCTTTTGCCACTCGTGAAGTCGCCAAAGGAAAACGTCTCGGGATTAGGCACAGCCTCGACCGGCTGGCCAGCCGCGATGCGCCCAAGCAGGGGGAAATCGAGCCGTTCCAGGGGGCCGGCAGAAGTCGCCGCCAGTGGCTGAGGCGAGTCGGGGACGTCGCCTGCAGCCAATCTCCGTCGACCTCCTCGGGGCCGAACTGCTGTCTTGAGAAAAGGCACCTGTCCAGGCAAGGCGATCACTTCAATCGAGCGGCTTTGGTTCGGCGCCCGCCGGACAAAGCCTTTTCGTTCGAGATTCCCAACGTGTTTGTGCACGGTGGCGAGGGAGGAAAGGTTAAGTGAACCCGCTATCTCCTCAAAACTGGGCGAATAACCTTGCCGGTTGATGAACGTGACCAGGAAATCCAAAACCTGTTTCTGACGGCGTGTGAGGGCCATGGCTTAATGCCTCGCTTCAGCCTCGAAGAAATGAGGGTCAATGCCGCTCCCACACCGCTCCGGCGGGTACGGCAAACCCCACTGGCCTCAGTGTAGGCGAAAGAAAGGCGAAGAAGCAAGGAGAAAATCGAGCTCCGAGACCTCAAGGTAGGATGTGTCTGACAGAACACTAGAGAACCCCGATCGTGCCGAGCCAGGTTTCAACCAACTGCGGCCATGCAGTGATCGGCAATTTCGTCCAGCGCAGGCCGAAGGCGTGGCCGCCGTCCGCATAAAGGTGCATTTCAGTGGGTACGCCCGCGTTTTTGAGCGCGATGTAATAGGTCAGCGCCTGGTTCACGTTGTCGACGTTGTCGTTTTCCGCCTGCAGCAGGAAAGTGGGCGGGGTGTCCCGGGTCGGATGGATGTTGGGGTTGAGTTCGAGCGCATCGCCTTCCGTCCACAGATGGCCGGGATAGACCGCGACGGCGAAATCGGGCCGGCAGCTTTCCCGGTCCGCCTCGTCCACCGGCGCATAGGCGCGCTTGTCGAAGTGATTGCTGATGTCGGCGGAGAGGAACCCGCCCGCGGAAAAGCCCAGCACACCCACCCTACGCGGGTCGATATGCCACTCCTTTGCACGCAGACGCACGAGGCCCACGGCGCGCTGCGCGTCCTGCAGCGCGGCGGGGATTTTCGGCGTCACCTGGCAGTCGCAGTTTTTCTCCCAGTGCGGGCCGCTGTCAGGCACGCGGTATTTGAGCAACACGCAGGTGATGCCCTTCGAGGTCAGCCAGTCGCAGACTTCCGTGCCCTCGAGATCGATAGCGAGGATCTTGTACCCGCCGCCCGGAAACACGACCACCGCCGCGCCCATATTGTTCCCCCTCGGCGCGAAGATCGTCATCGTCGGGCGCGACACATTGCTGATTTCCGTCCAGGGCCTACCGGCGACGGGCTCCGCCACCGTCTGCACCATTTCCTCGTCCGGTCTTGCCAATGCACCCGGCGGCGTCTCCGGCCAGAGCAATATCTGTTTATGCCCCGCCGACTGCCACACGTGGCGCTCCGCGGCGGCGGTGATGGCGAGAAGAAGGCAGAGGGAGATAATGACTGGTTTCATGGCGGTCCTGATGTGTTTTTTCGCAGTATACCCCGTTAGCGTCTTCGGCTGTTCCTCGCGATCGCAAGCCTCCCGCAGGCTGCCCTAAGTTAATCACGCGAATTTAACTGACAGCACACTAGTCTCCTGTCCCAGAAATATGTGAACTAAATAACGGCTGCCGGTATCTAAGGGATTAGGAGGCTTAAGATGCGAACCGGACGCCCGAAACGACCCTTGGTTTTGACAGCCGATGAACAGGAGCGACTTCAATCGTTGGCCCATCGAGCCCGCAGCCAGCCGGTGCTGGCGCGGCGCGCTCGGGTGATCTTGGCTTCCGCCCGGGGCCTTGCCAACACGGTGGTGGCCAAGCAAGTGCGCTGCTCGGTGGGCATGGTGAACAAGTGGCGTTCCCGCTTTTTGAAGAAGCGACTGGAAGGGCTTTATGACGAGCCCCGACCCGGAGCGCCCCGCAAAGTCACCGATGCCGAGGTGGAGAAGGTAGTGATTCGGACCTTGGAAAGCACGCCCCGCGGACAGACGCATTGGAGCACCCGTAACCTGGCCCAAGCCAGCGGGTTCAGCCGCATGACGATCAGCCGGATTTGGCGCGCCTTCGGTTTGCAGCCTCATCGCACGGAGACCTTCAAACTATCACCCGACCCTCTGCTCATCGAGAAAGTGCGCGACGTGGTGGGGCTATACCTGAACCCGCCCGATCACGCTCTGGTCTTCTGCGTGGACGAGAAGAGCCAGATTCAGGCGCTGGACCGTACCCAACCGCTCCTGCCGATGCGCCCTGGCCAAGCCGAGCGGCGCACCCATGACTACAAGCGTCACGGGACCACCTCGTTGTTTGCGGCGCTGGAATTGAAGACCAGCCGCGTGATCGGCCAACTCCACCGTCGCCACCGCTCCTCCGAATTCCGCCAGTTCCTGGATCTGATCGAGGTCAATGTGCCCGCTGAACTGGAAGCCCACATCATCATGGATAACTACGGCACCCATAAGACGGCGCTCATCCGCAACTGGTTCGCGAAGCGTCCCCGATTCCACCTCCACTTCACGCCCACCTACGCTTCTTGGATCAACCTGGTGGAGCGCTGGTTTGCCGAGATCACCAACAAGCGCATTCGACGGGGCGTCTTCCGAAGTGTAAAAGAATTGGAAGCGGCCATCCGCGAGTACATCGAGGTGCACAACGAGAATCCCAAACCTTTCGTTTGGACCAAAACGGCGGACGACATTCTGGCCAGTATCGCCCGGTTTGCTCAACGTACATGTTCATCAACGCCCGATGAACTTACATCACGAATCACTGGGACGGGAGACTAGACTAGCCCTTCCGCCGGCTGGCGGGAGAGGCAGGGTGCAACGATGGGCCCCCGTGAACCGCCGGAACCAGGAGCCGCAACAACATCAAGAGCAAACAGCCGACCGCAGAACCAATCAGGGTTCCACTACCAACTCCGGCCGTGAGATGACCGGCGATGTGAGCAAGGTGGGACTCGCCGAACGAATATTCGGGGATAGAGTAGATGTTTTGCAGCCCCGTAAAGGCCGCAAAGGCGATAGCGGCAGAAACCAGCAGTTGTTCCCACGTGACCAGGAGGAACGCCGAAGCGACCACGCTGGGGTAACTGCCGAAGTCACGATGATGAATCATGACCGCGGAGAGCAGGACGGCCACAGCAGTTGCCAGGGTTACACTGACCACGCGGAAAATTCCGTGGGGTGAGCTTGCGGCGTAGAGCACCATCCGCAATAGCCAAACCGCAGTGATCAGGCCGAAAAGCGGGGCCAGGAAGCGGATGTGTTGCCGGATACCATGTCCGCCGATCTTCATTGTATGACCTCCGTCATCGGTTTGGCCCGCACCAGCATGAGGGTCATGTCATCCTCGGGCTCGGGTCCGGACCATCCCCGTACCGCCTCTACCACCTGCTTCTGAATCTCCGGCAGCGGCCTCTGAGAATGCGACATTATCACCTTCTCGAGGCGCTCTTCGCCAAATTGCTCACCATTGCCCGAGGACGCCTCGGTCACACCGTCAGAGTAGAGCACCAGAAGATCTCCCGGATCGAGGCGTGCCACTCCTGCCTGGTATTCAGAATCCATGAAGATCCCTAGCGGTACGCCGCCTTCCCGCAGACGTACGGTGCTACAGGAAGGCCCCAAGACCATCGGTGCATTGTGCCCTGCATTAATGTAGCAAAGCCGGCGCTCGGATGCGTCCCATTCCGCGTAGAAGAATGTAGCGAACCGGTAGGGATCGGTGATTCGGCAAAGATGGCGGTTCAACTGGCGGCAGATCTCTAATGCCGGATGCCCGGCCTCAACCAGCGTGCGCAACACTGCATGCACGTTGGACATTAATATGGCAGCCGAAATACCCTTCCCGCTGATATCCGCGATGGCCAGGCCCAGACGGCCTCGCTCAAGCGGGATTACATCATAGTAGTCCCCGGCGATCCCGAGCGCGGGAACGCAGGTGGCCGAGAACTCGAGTCCGCCGTCCAGGGGAAACTGCCGTGGGAACAGCGCCTGTTGGACCTCGAGGGCAAAATTAAGCTCGGCTTGCTTGCGCGCCAGTTCCATTCGGCTGGCGCGGAGTTCCAGTTGAACGCGATAAAGAGCTGTTCCCAGCACGGCGGCTGCCGTGGTTCCAGCAAAGGTGAATCCCCAGGTGGCAAGGCTGGATTGCATTAGCAGTCCCCGCCCAGCGTAGAGCAAAGCTCCCGAACCAAGCAAAAAAGCGGCGAGATAGAGCCGATCGCGCATAACAACCCAACCTGGCACGCTGCCGATACTCTCGAAAGGCAGTCACCGTGAGAAGTCGCGGGGACGAAGGATCGCTACATTTGCCTGGTCCTGCAAACACGGGGATGCATCGCCCTCGTCTAGCATGACACGACCAGAGGACTTTTCCGCAATATGTTAATGGGCTAAGGCTAAACTTCAGTTTGGATAAAGCCTGACGAATGGCAAGGAAGCAGTATGGCGCAAGCTAAAGGCAGGGCGCTGGTTGACACAACCGGCCACCTCGCCTAAGCTTTCGAGGTGCTAAAGCCTACGGCAACGCGCAGATCTCACTCTGACGAGTGTGACTGCCGGTTTGCGCTGCCCGCCGCTCGGGGTTCCTCTGGTAACATCGGATAGTGGCTTAGCCTCACGCCCTAGGGCTGCGGCCCGCCTCCTCGCGTGCCTCTTGCGCCTCGGGTAGTCGAGCGAAGTCGCGGCCTTCCTGGTGAACCAGTCTGCGGAAGCGAAGGGTTGGAATGTGGACCGATATCTCAAACAATAGTGTCCCGCCTGAGTTGGGCGGATCCGAGAGCGACCAGCCCCGGGCTGAGGTTCCGCCGGTCACGTGGCGGCTTCGTGACCTCATTCTGTTTCTGGCATTTGCGGCGCTTTCGCTGATGATTGCGAGCTTCGTCGCCTTCGCCGGGTTTGCCATTTTCAGGCCCCTGGCGGGTTGGACGATCTCCAACAAGGAACTTGCCAACAACACCTTTTTCAACGTAGCCACTCAGTTAATTTTCTATCTGTTCCTGCTCGGCTACATTTCTCTGTTGATCAAGACGGGCTACCGTTTGCCTTTTTGGCGCGGATTGGGCTGGCGCAAGGTGCGGGCGGGCGGATTGGTTTATCTTGTATTGGCTGGCGTCTGCCTCAGCTTGGCGGTGGAACTGATGCCGCGGTTACTGCCTGACACCGAAAAATTTCCGCTTGAGCAAATGTTCAGTTCCCCGGCAGCAGCCTACGTTGTAGCCTTGTTTGCCGTCCTCGTGGCCCCCTTTATGGAGGAACTGGTTTTTCGCGGCGTCTTATTTGCCTTTTTAGAGAATCTCGTCAGTGTGCGTTTCGCGATCGTGGGTACCGCGGTACTCTTCGCGGGGCTCCATGTCCCGGAATACTGGCACGCCTGGAATAAGGTCTTTTTGATTCTGCTCGTAGGTTTTGTGTTTTCGTTGGTCCGCGGTGTCTCAGGATCGGTAACGGCGAGCTTCATCTTGCATCTGTCCTACAACGGCAGCCAGATGTTCGCACTCTTCGTCTCGAGCAATCACTTCCGGCACATCCAGGGAATGCTGCTCGACGCGCACACCGCTGGGTGGCTCCACTGGATCCGCTGACCTACTCCATGCGTCCGCCTCAATACAAGTTGACCCTCGCCTTCGCAGCCATCTACCTTATCTGGGAGTGGCTGCTCACCCACTCGACAACGGCACGAGTCTCGATCTACGCTTATGTGAAACCGTCGTGGCCGTGTTTTTGGGATGGCTTCTGGCGGGCGACGTGGTCACTGTCCGTACCCTGTTTGCTGCCGTGATGGTGGTATGTGTCGTGGCCTTGATCATTACCCATCGGGTGCAGGCGGGTGCGTAGGCAGAAGGCAGAGATACGCGGGTGCCGCATACATCGCGCTCTTTGCGATGTGCGCGTCGCCGCATCCAAGGTCGCAGACACGCCAAAAACGGCATGTCTGTGTCACCCCGCTCAAGGGCGAAAGACGAGGCGACACCGTGACTTCTTTGCTAATCAAGGGCGGGCGGGTGCTTTCTCCCGCCGATTCGCTCGACGGCTTATTTGACATACTTATCGAGGACGGTGCGATCCGACGTATCGAGCCAATGCTCGATCTTGTCCCCGATCAGACCGTCGACGCCGCGGGCGAGATCGTGGCGCCGGGCCTGGTGGATATCCACGTTCACCTTCGCGAACCGGGAGGAGAATCCTCGGAGACCCTCGAGACCGGCCTCCAAGCGGCCGTGGTCGCCGGATTTACCACTGTCTGTCCCATGCCTAACACCCGCCCGGTGAACGATAATGCTGAGTCCACGCGCCGCATGATCGCCAAAGCGGGTCAACTGGGTTTGAGCCGGATTTATCCCTTCGCCGCCGTATCGCTGGGCAGCGAAGGAGAGCAACTGAGTGACTTCGCGGCTCTGGTGGAAGCAGGGGCAGCCGGATTCTCCGATGATGGCAAGCCCGTGAAGACGGCAGGACTCGCTCGCCAGGCGCTCGAAGCGGCGGTTGGACTGGGTGTCCCTGTGATCGAACATTGCGAAGACTTGACTCTCAGCGCCGGGGGCGCGATGAATGAGGGCGCGGCCGCTCGAAGCCTTGGCGTCCGCGGCATTCCCTCGAGTTCCGAGGAGGTTTGCCTGGCTCGCGACCTAGTGCTGGCGGAAGCTGCTGGAGCGCACCTGCATGTGGCTCATCTTTCGACGGCGGGTTCTCTCGAACTCGTGCGCCGCGCCAAACACCGCGGCGTCAAAGCCACTTGCGAGGTCGCTCCACATCACTTCACCCTGGCTGACGAGGCCGTGCTCCAGTACGGCACGCTGGCTAAGATGAATCCGCCCCTGCGTAGCTGTCGCGATGTCGAAGCGATGATCGAAGGATTTGCCGACGGCACGATTGACGCCATCGCCACGGACCACGCTCCGCACGCCGCGCCCCTAAAGCAGAAGCCACTCGCCGAGGCGGCGTTCGGCATCACCGGACTCGAAACATCGCTGGCCCTTTCTCTGGCCCGCCTTGTCCATACCGGCCGGATCACGCTCGGGCAGCTAATTCTGCTGATGAGTACGAACCCGGCACGCATCATCAATAAACACCTGGGCAATCAGCCGCTCGGCCGGCTAAGAATTGGCGGACGGGCAGATCTCACGTTGTTCGATCCAGATCGGGAGTGGACATATCGTGCTGCCGAAGGGCGATCGAAGAGTCGAAATACACCATTTGACGGCTGGACGTTCCGGGGTGCAGTGACGGCTACGATTGTGGATGGTAAAGTGGTTTATCGGCGGCCTTAGCGTGGCTGGCGCAGATATCGGGTTTTGATGTCTGCGAGTTCGCGAAGCGAGATGTTTGCCGTCGTCATTACAGGTACACTCTCCTTTCGGGAGACCGCAGACATGCGGGAGGGCCCATGTCCGCCTATACCTGAGAGTTACGAGACATAGTGACGCCCAATTATGTAGCTGCGCTGCCCAGCGCCGAAAACGCCGGTGGGGACATCGGCGCTACAACGAAGCCGTCACTATCATTCGTAATGCCCAAATAGACCGGTTGTTACTAACGCAGTCGTATCACTAATGCGGATGACGCAGGACAAAGTAGAGAGTCAGGAAGATCGCCGCCACAAGCAGACTGCCCAGAATCACAAATAGCGGCAGCATGGAAGGACCTGCCTTGACCCCAGGGGTCGGTGGAACCGGCATGGGCGGAGCCGCTGCGGGGATCGCGGGCGGAACCTGTGGGGCCGGAACTGCCGGCGTGGCTGGCATCGAGGGACGGCCCGGAACCGGCAGAGCCGCTAACGGCACTGGAGGAGCTGTCGGCATAGCAGGACGAGCGGCGTGTGGGGGCTGCCCACCGGGTGCTGCGGGCGTTGAAAAACCATAAGGCACCGGTGGGGCTTCGGGCCGCTGAGGAGTCGCGTTGGCGGGTGGTCGCAGATTGAATTGTGTGGCGCTTCCCCCCGAAGGCGAGACCGGAGAGTTGTAAGGGGCTTGTGGTCTCGACGGGGGATGCGCACCGGACGAAGATCCAAAAATACGGGTGAATTCCCCCTCCTGGTTTCGCTGTGGACCCGATGGACCGCCAAAACTGGCCCCATATCGCGGGTCCCCTGGCTGCGGTGCGCCAGGCTGGCTGGGTGCGGGATAAGCTGGAGGAGTTTGGGCTCTGCCGGGTTCAGGACGGTCCGCGGAAAACCCTGGACTACGGAAGATTCGGGTGAATTCCCCCGGCTCATCCGACTGTCCCGCGGGACCCGGCGGGGTCTGCGGAACGGTGGGTCCAGAAGCTGGGCCGGGTGCAGCTGGCCGATAAGGCTCTGGACTCTGGCGGGTGCCTCCGCCGCCTCGGAAGATTTGCGTAAACTCACCCGGCTGAGCCGTTTCCGCGATCGGATTCGCCCTTTCGGAAGATGGAGTGGGTGAGGGCGCACCGCGAAAAATCTGGGTAAATTCGCCCGGCTGGGACGCCGATAGACAAACCGGCCGCGTTGGTTCGGAAGACCCAATTGGTCGAGGGGTTGTCGAGGGCGCGCCACGGAAAATCTGAGTGAACTCGCCCGGACCCGCTCGGTCGGCCGCCGGTGGGCTGGGCCGGGTGGGCGTTGGCGATGCCACTATGGGTATGGTCGGCGCGGCGCGGAAACTGATGGTTCCCTCTCGCGGACCGGGAAACGCCTCTGGCTGTGGTCTGGACGGTGCATTTGGCGGACTGGCAGGCGGACTCGGCTCTGTTGGGGGTTCCGCCGTCGGCCCTGTTGGGCTCGGGGCCGCCGGAGATCCACGAAAGATCAAGGTGAATTCGCCCGGGTCAGGTTCAGCGGGCGCAGTAATCTCGCGACGAATATTGGGCCCGGTTTCGATGCTGGGATTTGTGCACTCCGTTTCCGCGGGTGGAGTGGTACGGCTCGCGTTCTCGGCTTGGGGACTGCGGGGGTCGCCGATAACTCGGGGCGAGGTGAATTGCACCGTTTCTGAAAACTGAGACTGCGGTCCAGTTGACTCCCGCGGCCCTGGCGGCTCATGTGGCACAGGCGGTGCTTCAGTGGTAGCCGGTGGCGGAGAGGCCTCGGCAGGTCGCGTAGGGAGCGTCAGCGCGCTCGCCTGAAAAATGCGAGTGAATTCGCCTGGTTCCGGCGCTGGCCCGGGCTCGGATGATCCAGAGGTTGTCGGTCCGGACTCCACGCCTGCTTCCGACCCCGTAGGCGCGTTGGCTTGCGACCGAATGGAGCGTGAGAACGGTGAAGTGGATTCTCCGACTCCTCGCGGGGGAGACTGCTGATCTTGCTGACCCGGTGGAATCGGGGCGGCAATCTTATCCCGTGCCCGGAATATCATCGTAAAGTCGCCTGGCTCGTCTGTCGATCCTGACGGCGGGCCCGACGCTGGGCTCAACTCCTGACTGGAAGGCGAAATATCAGAAGAACCAGGCCTTGGCTCCGCCGCCGGTGTTGGCTGCGACTTGGCCGGAGGGGTGGACGCGGCAGGTGCGACCGAATCCCTCAAGAACATCCTTGTGAACTCACCCGGCTCCCGGTCCGGAGGCGGCGGTCCACCAGGCGAACTAGGTGGCGCAGCCGATGGTGCCGATGGAGTCAATGACGATGGGACCGGTGCAGATGGAACGCTTCGAGGCCGATCGAGGAGCGGTTTGGCCTTGAGCACTCGAGTTCCGGTAACTTCGTCTGGCCCCTGCATGGTGAGGGCGGGCGGCTGAACGGCCATGATCGGGCGCGGCGTGGCCGGTTTTGAAGGCAGATTCTCGCGTTTCCATGTCTCCGACTCGATCCAGACGCGAAAGCTATGGCCCTCCGGAAGCGGATCGGTTGCCAGGTATAGGCTGCCCTCCTGCTGGTCCATGTCGACGATTTGGCTTGGCCGGTCGGGCGAAACCGTCCGCAGATAGGCGAGGATCAGTTTCATCAGCTCCGCTTGGACGAGCACGCCATCGAATCGATGAACCTGCACGACTTGTCCCGAAGCCAGCTGGCGGGCGCTGTAAGTCTTACCGTCCCGCTCGCTCACCAGCTCGAGCAATTCGTACTTACTGAGAAATTCCATAGTCTGCCGTCCGAGCCAGTTAAGGATGGATCAAGCCCGAACCGTACCTGAAGCACGCTTAGGATAGCACCGAGTTGGCGGGGTTCAAAAGCCTTTGCAGAGTATTTGCGCCTATGGCAAGGGCCTCCCACCGGTGTGCGTATTCCGCATATCTCGTGGCAATAATGACCTTGCTACCTCCACGTGCCCAAGCGCGCACGTAGCCGGGGTTCCTTACTGAGGCGTGGCTCCATTTGCGATTGCCTTCTCGCGCTATCTCGGCTAGCATGCAACCGGTTTGGGGAAGGTCAGGCTTGCGTGCGTTATGTGATGATGCGCTATAATCTGTTCTCCGATCATGAAGCAACTCTCCAAGGTCGTATGGTTCGAGGGAATGTACCTGGGCCCGCATCATTTCCAGGCTCAGAGCCATTTTTTCGAAGACGCCCTGCATTTTGATACCTCGCTCCTCTGGTTTGAGCCGACAGGTCTGGCCGGTTATGAACTCGATCGCGAGGCGTTGCTTAACGGCACCCTGGCGCTGGTACACGCTCGCGGGTTTTTCCCCGACGGTCTGCCCTTCCACATGCCGGAGAGCGATCCGCTACCCGCGGCACGCGCCATCGCCGATTTGTTTCCGCCCACGCGTGAGAGCGTCGTGGTCATGCTCGCTGTCCCCGAGCACCGGCCGCAGAGCGCCAATTTTGACCTAAATGGGGGGGCGAACGGCAGCGGGAAAGGCACTCGGTACCTTGCCAGCGAGGAGCAGATCGCCGACGAGACGACTGGCGTGGATGAAAAGCCGGTACGCTTGGGCCGCAAGAACATCCGCCTGGTGCTCGACACCGAGAATTTGGAAGGCCTTACCCGATTGCCGATCGCGCGGGTGACGCGCGACAGTTCCGGTCATTTCGTCTACGACCCGTCCTTTATCCCGCCCTCCGTAGACATCGCCGCCAGCGAAGGCCTGATGCTGATGCTTCGCCGGCTGGTCGACATCTTGCAAGAAAAGAGCGCCATGCTCTCGCCGCGCGGCCGGCAAGGCGGCTCGAAGTTCGGGGCCAGCCTCTCGGCGCGGGAGGTCGGACTCTTCTGGTTCCTGCATTCGATCAACTCCGCTCTGGCCGTGTTGCGGCATCTCTGCTTCGCCAAGCGCGGGCATCCCGAAGAGCTTTACGTGGAAATGTCGCGACTGGCAGGGGCGCTGTGTACTTTTGGGCTCGATTCGAATCCGCGGACCCTGCCGCTTTACGATCACAACAACCTGGGAAAGTGTTTCGGCGACCTCGATCGCCACATCCGCGAGCACCTCGAGCTGTTTGTACCCACGAACTGCATCCCCATTCCTTTGCGGAGGGTGGACAAATATCTCTACGACGGCGATGTTACCGACCAGCGCTGCCTCGACCGGGCTAATTGGTTCTTCGCCTTGCGTTCCTCCGTCGGCGAGGTCGACGTTATCCAGCGCACCCAACAGTTCGTCAAGGTCTGCTCGGCCAAATTTGTGCCCGAGTTAGTGAGGCGGGCTCTGCCGGGCCTGACTCTTACCCATCAGCCCACGCCACCATCCGCGCTTTCGCCCAAAGTCGAATACAAATATTTCAGTATTAACCGGTCGGGTCCGTGCTGGGAGAGCATCGTCAAGACCCGGCAGGTGGGCGTGTACGTCCCGCGCGAGTTGCCAGACGCGGAAATGGAGCTACTTGTAGTACTCGACGTTTAGCGCCACTGGCAAGCGCTTTGGTGCTTTCATTCCGAGAGCTGCAGCGGTCCTCCGCATCGAGGCAACCCAATGTCCATAAGTCCCCCACCATCTGCTCCGCCTGCACAAGCGGCGGATCCTTATGTTCATCTCCGCGCCGAGAGTCTGGCCTTGATCTTTCAGGAGATCTTCACCGTGATTGTGCGCCTGCGCTCGAACCGGCAGGTGGTGACTGATGCAGAATCCTTTCGCGGCAACATGCGCGGCGCGCTCAAGAAGGCGGAAGATGAAGCGGCGGGGCGAGGCTACACAAGCGAGGACTTCCGCATCGCCTCGTTTGCGGTGGTGGCTTTCCTCGACGAATCGATACTGAATTCGCGGAATCCCGTGTTCTACGACTGGTCAGGGAAGCCCTTGCAGGACGAGTTATTCGGAGCGCACGTAGCGGGTGAGATGTTTTTTCAGAGCCTGGACCGACTGCTCGGCCGCCGGGATTCACAGGAGCTCGCCAATGTGCTCGAGGTCTATTACCTCTGCCTGCTGCTCGGATACCGCGGCCGCTACAGTATGAGCGGACGTGAAGGAGTGCGTCCGCTGATGGACACCGTTGCCGAGAAGATCCGGCGTGTTCATCCACCGCATCCATTCTCGCTGGCCTGGGCGCCTACTGGAGCCGTGCGGATGAAGTCAGGCGACCCGTGGGTTGGGCGCCTGTTCATTGCGGCGGCCGTGACGTTGGGACTCGCCGTGGTGTTATTCGTGGTGTATAAGATCACGCTAGGATCCAGTGTATCGGCCTTGACCGCCGCTGTTTGGATGTAAGAGCTGCGTCCCTTCCGAAAATGGACACGCGCCACCGACAGTGGGTAGGGTAAGCAGTACAACCACTGTCATGGCCTGGCACAAATTGGGTGCGGCCGGCACAGCAAGCCGTATTTCTACGAGAGAACCCTCATGAAGATGGAAAATCTGGCACTGCTCTCCGTGCTGCTTGTATGGCTTCTGATTGCCTGGTTTCTGGGAGTGCTCCTGCACTTGCAGGGAAGTGATCTTTGGATTCTGCGTATCGGGCTGGCCCTGATCGGTATTGCCGGTTGTGTCTTCCTCTGGTGGTGGCTGCGCTCGAAAAACGCAGAGCGGGCGGGCAACGGTTCGGCGGCGCCGGGAACTGAAGCTGGAGAAGGCGGGGCGGCGGAGATCGCCCACTTGCTTCGTGAGGCCAACGGGCGGCTCGCATCGTCAACCGCGACACGCGGCAAGACGCTGGCTAACCTGCCCGCGATCCTGCTAGTGGGCGAATCCGGGGCGGGAAAGACCAGCATCATGGGCGGCTCCGGCCTTGACGCGGAACTGTTGGCAGGCCAGGTGCTTCAGGGAGACGCGCTGGTTCCGACCCGGTTGGTCAATGTGTGGTATGCCCGGCAAACCTTGTTTTTGGAGGCCGGCGGTTCGTTGCTCGGTAATCCGCAGGCATGGGCGCGGCTGATCCGGGGCTTGGCGCCTCCGAAAATGGGAGCGCTATTTGGGAAGCAGCAAGCCCCTCGTGCCGTATTGCTCGCGGTGGATCTAGAAACCTTCACCAAGCCTGGTGGATCCGATCAGCTCGCCACCACCTTTCGCAATCTTCAGGCTCGCCTACGCGAGGTCTCGCAGCTCCTCGGCATCAGCTTTCCGGTATACGTCATCTTTGGAAAAGCCGACCGGTTGCCGTTCTTCGCCGAGTACGTCGAGAATCTGACCAACGAAGAAGTCGCCGAGGTGGTCGGAGCCACGCTGCCGATCGAGGACCCCTTAAGCGGCGGCGTTTATGGAGAGCGCCAATCCCGCCGGCTCAGCGCCACCTTTGACGAGCTGATCTACTCGCTGGCCGATAAGCGGCTGGATATCCTACGGCGCGAGCATAACGCGCCGAATCTTCCGGGAATTTACGAATTTCCCCGCGAGCTGCGCAAGCTGCGCAATCCCGTAGTTCAGTTTCTGGTGGAGGTGTGCCGTCCCAGCCAGTTGCGCTCTGGTCCGCTTCTGCGGGGCTTCTACTTAACCGGGATTCGGATGGTGACCGAGACCTCCTACACGTCCGGTGCCGATCGTCCGGCTGCTTCCGTCCAGGATCCGGATGCTTCGGTAGGAGCGACCCACGTGTTTAGCGTGAGGCAGTCCTCCCGCGGTGGTGAGGCCGGCCAGGCAGGATTCGCAGCTCAGACGCCGGTTACGCGCCAAGTGCCGCAGTGGGCATTTCTCGGCCACGTCTTTACCGATGTGCTGCTGCAGGATCGAGCGGCCTTGGGCGCGAGCGCTGCCAGCACGCAAACCAGCTTCCTGCGCCGTCTGCTGCTGGGCTTGGCCACAGCGGTCTTCCTGGTATTCATCATAGGGTTCACTGTTTCTTTCTTTGGCAACAAGTCATTGGAAAACGACGTTCTGACCGCCGCGCAAGGAATCGCCGCCACCGAAGGCACCGGCGCCCCAGTCGGCTCGCTAGGCGCCTTACAACGTCTGGAGAAGTTGCGGCAGTCTCTCGACACGCTTCGTCAGTACCAGACCGATGGACCGCCGCTTCACTTGCGCTGGGGACTCTACGCCGGCGATACGCTGTATCCTGCCGCCAGCAAGCTCTATTTCAATCGCTTCCATCAACTGCTGTTTGCGCAAACCCAGAATACGCTGCTTGGCAGTCTGCGTGGCCTTCCTCCCGTGCCGGGGCCGAATGACGCTTACGGACCTGCTTACCAGGCGCTGAAGGCATATCTCATCACGACCAGTCATCATGAGAAGAGCACACGCGTCTTCCTCTCGCCGGTGCTGCTCAGCACCTGGACGGCTGGGCACGACATCGACCAGGACCGCAAGGATCTGGCGCAGCGGCAGTTTGATTTCTACTCGGACTATCTCGCAGGGCAGAACCCCTTCTCCGCTGAGCCTGACACGGCCGCGGTGCAGCACGCCCGCGACTATCTCTCGAAGTTCGCGGGCGTGGAGCGCGTTTACCAGACTATGCTGGCGGCTGCCAACGATAAGAACAAACCCGTGAATTTCAATCGCGATTTTCCCGGCAGCAGCACCATTATCGTGGCCTCGCATGAGGTGCCGGGAGCATTTACCAAGAACGGATTCGCTTTCATGCAGGACGCCGTACAACACCCGGAACGTTATTTCAGCGGCGAGGAGTGGGTGCTCGGTCCGCAGAGCGCTTCGCAGTTAAATCCCGCGAGCCTTTCGGCCACTTTGAAGGCGCGCTATCTCGGCGATTACATCAATCAGTGGCGGACATTTCTGCGGACGAGCTCGTTTACGGGCTATAAGAACCTGGCTGATGCAGCGCAGAAACTCGACCGGCTCTCGGGCAACCAGTCGACTTTGCTGGAGCTTTTCTGGGAGGCTTCTCAGAACACAGCGATGGATCCCGATGTTTCCAAGGCTTTTCAGCCTCCTCAGGCGGTGGTTCCGGCGTCTCTCCAGAACCAGTACGTCGGTCCATCGAATAAGGATTACCTTGGCGCCTTGCTGAACCTCAAGGGTGCTCTTGCCCAATTTCAGAGCACTCCCGGCGGGCCTGCTCAGGCGCCTCCCACGCAAGTGCAAGCGAGTGCCATGAGCGCGCGGAACTCCACCGACCAGGTGGCGCAGACCTTCGCTCCAGACCGCGAGGGTCACGTGGATGATCTGGTGAAAAAGTTGATGCTGGCGCCGATCACGAGCGTGGATAGCGTCCTGCCTAAGCCCGGGACCGCCCTAAACGCGGGTGGAGCCGGCCTCTGCAGCAAGTTCCGCCAGTTGGTTGGCAAATATCCCTTCAATCCCAACTCCAAGACGCAAGCTAGCATGCAAGAGTTCAACGGATTTTTCCAGCCTGGCTCGGGCGCCTTCTGGACATTTTACGAGCAAAGCCTGAAGCCGATGCTGCCGCTGCAAGGTTCACAATACGTGGCCCAGCCCGGCACCGCCGCGCTCACGCCGGAATTTGTGCGCTACTTCAATCGGGCCGCGGGGCTCAGTCAGGCCGTCTACGCCGGAGGCCAACAGCCGCATCTTGCCTACACGCTGAAGTCGTACACGCCCGAGGGACTGCAAGGCATCACGATCTCAATCGACGGGCAAACATTGAGTTCGAGTGCGGGACAACCCGCCTCCAAGCAGTTCGTTTGGCCCGGACCGGGAGCGCCAAGTGCTACTCTGTCGGAGAAGATCGGCGGACAGGAGATCAATCTGATTCCGATCACCGGTCCGTGGGCGATCTTCCAGTTCTTCGAGAGCGCTCAACACTGGCAGGCGCAGGGCAGCATCTATACGGTAGACTGGGTACCCTCAACTTCCGGCCATCCCATGACTCTCCCGAACGGCAAAGTGCTCGATGTGCGCTTCGATCTCGACATGAATGGCGCTCCGCCCATCTTCCTCAAAGGCTACTTCATGAACTTCGGCTGCGTTTCGAAAGTGGCAGAGTAGGAGTGAGCTAGGCGGGCGATCCGCCGGAGCGAAGGGCCCACTTAAAGTCTAAATGTCCAGAGTAAGTCAGAAAAGCCTTGCACGTCCCGGCCTGCGGGTTCGGAAAAATAGCGGAAAAAGTGCGGGATTTCCGCGGGATTTAAGTGGAATTTTGCGGGAATGGTGACCGCCGATGTCATCCCCAACTATCTCACCGAGCGTGGACTACTGGTCTCGCCGGCGCGGGCGGTTGTGCGGGAATTGGGCGGCGGTATCTCGAACCTGGTCTGGATGGTTGAGTCAGGCGAGCGGCGGCTGGTGGTGAAGCAATCGCTCGAGGAACTGCGTGTCGAAGATGATTGGCGCAGCGACCGGGCTCGAATCTTCCGCGAGGCGGAAGCGATCCGGGCACTCCGCCCCATCTTGGGCGATGCAGTTCCCGAGGTGATATACATCGACCGCGCCAAGTACCTTTACGTCATGACGGCGGCGCCGGGTGGATCGATAACCTGGAAAGATCAGCTGCTTGGCGGGAAGGTGGACTTCGAGGTGGCCCGCCAAGCAGGATCGCTTTTGGCCAGTATCTCGACGGCCCGGCTGGACAACGCCGGAGACTCCGAGATTCATGAGGGTCTTGCCCAGCACTTCCGCAATCGCGCTGTTTTCGACGAGCTTCGTATCCATCCCTACTATCGCACGACGGCGGAGCGTGTTCCCGAGGTGAGCGCTGAAATCGAGGACCTCATCGTCGACTCCTGGGAGATCCGCACCAGCTTGGTGCACGGTGACTACAGTCCCAAGAACATGCTGGTGCACGCGAGTCACATCTTCCTGATTGACTTCGAAGTGGTGCACTGGGGCGACCCGGCCTTTGATGCTGGATTTCTTCTGAGCCATCTGTTTCTGAAGGCCTTTCATCAGCCGCCTTTTGCCGCCGATTACTTCGAGGCGGCGCGCCAATTCCGGAAGACTCTGCTTGAGCGCCTGTATTTCGAATCGGACGCCAAGCGAAAGTACGAGCGCATGACGATTCGCCACCTGGGCGCTCTTATGCTGGCGCGTATCGACGGCAAGTCGCCGGTGGAGTATATTCGCGAGGACGAGACGAAGAAGCGCGTGCGGCGCACGGCGATCCGAATACTCCGCGAACATCCACAGACTCTCGAAGCGGCAATTGTGCTGGCAGAAGCGGAAGTTATCTATTGAGCATTACAAATCGGAGTGACGCTCAAGTCTGTCGCGGCGTCCGCAGCGCCGAAAACGCCGGTGGGGACACCAGCGCTACAGTAAGGCCGTGATTCGTGATACCCAGAATAAGGGGATCTGCTTTTGGCTTTCTTGCATAAGATACACGCTCGGGAAGTGCTCGATTCACGCGGTAATCCCACCGTTGAAGTCGACGCCGAACTTGACAACGGCGGCGGTGGACGTGCTGTGGTGCCCTCGGGTGCATCCACCGGCAAAGCCGAGGCGCTTGAGCTCCGCGATGGGGATGGAGCGCGTTTTCATGGATTAGGTGTGCGGAACGCCGCGCGAAATGCCGAACTGGTGCGCCTGCCTGCTCGGGAGCTTGGAAAACGAGGAATTGACGCGACCGATCAGACTGCGGTCGATCGCCATCTCGTCGCGCTCGATGGCACCCCCAATAAGCGCCGACTGGGCGCCAACGCCATTCTGGGAGTATCGCTCGCCGTGGCGCGGGCGGCGGCGGATTCGGCCGGACTGCCTCTTTATCGCTATTTGGGGGGAGTGGTTGCCACCGAATTGCCTGTGCCGATGGTGAACATTTTGAGTGGTGGACTGCACGGCGGCGGCAACATCGACTTTCAGGACTATCAGGCGATCCCGCTTAAGGCGCAGTCGTATTCCGAGGCCCTTGAACACGTGGTGGCAATCTACCGGGCGATGAAACACGTGCTCCAGCGCCGTGGCGTGTATCAGGCCGGGGTTGCTGATGAAGGAGGGTACGCGCCGCGGCTCAAATCGAACGAAGCAGGATTTGCCTTAATGACGGAAGCATTTGAGGAGGCAGGCTTCCGGCCCGGCGAAGATGCTGCCATCGCGATTGACGTTGCGGCGAGCCATTTCGTCTACGAAGAATCGTCGGGCCCGAGGTACCGGCTTACCGCTGAAGGCGCCGATGTGAATACAGCGGAGCTGGTCGGCCGCCTGGAGGCCTGGGTCGGCCGCTATCCCATTCTTTCTATTGAAGACGGCTTGGCTGAGGACGATTGGGAGGGGTGGAAGCTATTGACGGCGCGCCTCGGTTCGCGTTGCCAGTTGATCGGCGATGATCTTTTCGTTACTTCGGTCGCCCGCCTTTCTCGCGGCATCGGCGAGGGCTGTGCCAATGCGGTGCTCGTCAAAATGAACCAGGTGGGGACGCTGACCGAGACGCTCGAGGTGGTGAGACTTGCCCGCGAGAACCGCTACCGGACGGTGATCAGCGCGAGGTCGGGAGAAACCGAAGACGACTCGCTTGCGGACCTCGCTGTAGCCACCGCGCCTGCCCAGATCAAGATTGGCGCCATCACCCGTTCCGAGCGTTTGGCGAAGTATAATCGGCTGCTCAGAATCGAAGAAGAACTGGGGAGCCATGCGCGGTACCGCGGCCGGGAGATCTTTGCCGGATTGGGCAGCGCCTCGCGCTATTAACGCCGCTCGCCGCCTGGCGGGCGGAGGAGCCCGCGCTGAGGTCAGGATGACAGGCTCGACTTTCGCCGCCTTTTGCCAAGCAGAGGCCGAGCCGCTTTAAATATCCCTGTCACATCTAATTGAATTGTGGACTCGTTGTTTCTCCACGATAGTGACCGTCCTGCTGAGGAGGTGCGAAGTGTGCGCTGCGAAGATGAAAAGAGCACCGAACGCGTTCTTGTTGAGTCTGGCGGTCCTCGCGGTAAGTTCCATCGCGCTGGGCGTCGGCCGGCAGCTCGAATTCAAGCCGGGCTTCAATCTCTTCTCACCTTCATTTGACATCGATGAGGGTAAAAAAGCTGCAGCCCAAGTGGACAAGCAGGCGCCTTTGCTCAACGATCCGGCAACCATAGGCTACGTGAATAGCCTCGGTCGGCGCCTCGCTGGCTTTGCTCCCAACAATCGCGATTATCCCTTCACGTTCAAGGTGGTCAACACGGCCGACATTAACGCCTTCGCCTTGCCGGGCGGATTCATTTACGTGAACCGGGGAACAATCGAGGCAGCCCAGGATGAAGCGCAGCTTGCCGGAGTGATCTCTCACGAGATCGGCCACGTGGTGATGCGACACGCCACTCACCAGGCCTCCCAGATGCTTCTCCCGCAGCTTGGGCTCAGCGTCCTTGGCGGCATCCTGAGTAGAGGAGGCGCTGTAGGGCAGCTCCTTGACAAAGTTGGCGGCTTTGGATTGCAGTCCGCTCTGTTGAAGAATTCACGAAGCAACGAAAGCCAGGCGGACGCGGTGGGTGCCTTTATCGCCTATCACGCTGGTTACGATCCCCACGCCATGGCGGAGTTCTTCCAGATCATCGAGCAGAAGTATCCCCAGAAGACGATCCAGTTCTTCTCCGATCACCCGAACCCCGGCAATCGAATTGCGGCAGTGAATCAGGAGATTCCCGAGCTGGGCCCGTCACAGAACTGGAAGGAAGACAGCCCGGAGTTCCAAAGGACCAAGCAGCGCGTGAAGGCTCTGCCGCCCCCGCCGAAGGCGTCGCCAGCCCCGGCAGCTGCAGGGGGCGCTCCTCCTGCCACTCCCTCGCCCAACTTCGCAACCTACTCGGGATCGGGGTTCTCGCTGAAGTATCCTGATAACTGGCAAGTGCACGGTGGCCAGAACACGAACGTGGCGATCGCGCCCCCGGGTGGGATCTTCGAGAGCCGTCAGGGCTCGGCCCAAGCCTACGGCGCTCAAGTCAGTTTCTCACAGCCGTCGGCCCAGGCGGGCGAGTGGAAACTGGAAGACGCTACCCAGCTGCTGATTCAATCCCTGGTGCAGTCGAACTCCGGCATGCGCATTACCTCTCAAAGCCAGATCACCGTGAATGGCCGTCCCGCCTTGGCCACACAGCTTGAGAATAACTCCCCCATTCAAGGCAAGAAGGAGACGGATAACCTCGTCACTCTTCGGACCAATAACCGGCTGCTCGCCGTCACTTTTATTGCTCCCCGCGACGAGTACCCGGCTTACAAGCCAGCTTTCGATGCCATGCTGCGCAGCCTGGAGATCCCGTAAGAACCGATCGAACCGGCCTGAGACCCAGGCAAATAGGAGCTGGTCAGGTCTGCGCCATTCGGGCCTTGTTCGTCGTATAACAGCGAAGAATCAGTCGAGTTGAGGACAACTGACATATACTCGCTTGCCGAATCGTCAAAGGAGATCTGGATTGGAGATGCAGCTGATTGAAGGGCCGTCGTGGACAAGATGGCTTCATGAAGTTCGAAGGATGGAATTCGAAGGGATGATGCAATGCGTCCCCTCGCCTAGGGACTCAACCGTACTCGAGGTGGGATGCGGTGACGGTTTTCAGCGCGATCGGTTAATTGAGCGCTTCGCTCGAGTCTTTGCGATCGATGCGAGCCATCGTCCTGGCCGCCCTGCCGGGTTTGCCTTTGCGGTTGCCGAAGCACTCCCTTTTCCAAATGCCACGTTCGATCTGGTCGTTTCCAGCTCAGTGATTGAGCACCTGGATGACCGGCGGCGTGGGCTCGACGAAATCGTCCGGGTTCTGCGGCCCGGCGGATACACAGCTCACGTTGTTCCCTCTCGTTTCTGGAAGGCCGCGAGCCTGTTCTTCAATCCCATCGGCTATCCACTCCGGGTAGCGGAGAAATGGTGGGCCAGGCGGCGAGTCGTGCCCGAAACACGTGGCGAGGCGCTTGGCTCTGAGAGAGATGTGCAGCCTGGAGTCCCGAAGGTTCTTGCCCAGTGGATCGTGCCGCCCATTCACGGCACCTTCAATTCTCACCTGTCGGAGTACCGCTCATACGGCCGGCAACAGTGGCTCGAAGCGTTCGCGCATCCCCGGCTGGTGCCAGTCACGGACGCGCCACTCACCTGCGCCACTCAGTTCGGTTTTCTTAGGTTCCACTTTATTCCTTTGCGCAAGCGGCTCGGACTCTGTGGATTCAACGCCTGCAGGGTTTTTGTGATGCGTAGAATCGATTGAGCACTACAAATCATTGTGGCCTCACCGTAGCGCCGGCGTTTTCGACGCTGAGCGCCTGCCCTGAGTGGAGCGAAGGGACGCCGAATCTCTGAGAAGCGCCACTGCGACCACGACGAACACCCATCCGGCCAGCAGCATGAGAAATCCCACAGATCTCATCAATGTTCCAAAGCCGAGCCCAGAGCGCATTCAGGTCGCGCGAAGCTCAGATCACAATCGCTTCTGGCGCGGGCCCCGGCCCGGGTTGCTGGTCGTTGGGGGTTTGATGGTCCCAAGCCGTGAGCCCGCATATAGGTACTGCCAAGAAGACTCCCTGAGTTGAACCTGGAAGATCACAGCTCTCTCCCGTTATTTGAGCTCCTTGAGGTCAAACGTGTAAATCAATCCCAGCGCAATCGTGTCCTGATAGTCCACAGGAGTGGTGCCCTTGAAAAGGCTGGGCTGGTTGGTCATGTCCCGGCGGTACTCCAGCCGGGTAATGAAGCTGCCTCCGATCTTACGTTCGAGGGTTTCGGTGAACTCGTTGATGTGTTGAGCAGTACCAGTCGTGAATCCAGAGTGGTCGTTATAATACTCGTAGCGCTGCGACCAAGCCCACTTATCATTCATTTGGTAGCGGATGTATCCGGCCACCCCGGTCCACCAAGCTACGGGGCTCAGTGCCGGGGCGGTCGGCAGTGCACCAGGTCGATCGCCGCGCCCGTAATCATAGTTCAGGATGAAGGAAACTTTGCTAGTCGGTGAGTAAGTGATGACCGTATCCGACAGCTGGCGCCAGTTCCCGTTGATCTGAAACTGTTCCGGTCCGCCCAAGTAGTTTTCGATAACGGTTACCTTCTTGTTCGGCGTCCACGCGGCGCTGAAGCCGTACGTTTTGCCAGTGTTGTTATCGACGATGTTGTTCCACCCGTTCACAAGAAAGCCGGTTAGGGCGAACTTATCGTTGAAGGCATACTTGGCGCGTACACCGAAGTGGTAAAACGGGATGGCGTAGGCGAAGAGTATCCCGCGCGAGTAGTTCCAGTTATCCTTACTTTCGATAACCTCCGCTCCGGCTGGCGTGACGAACTTACCGAAGTCAATCTGGAGTCCCTTGCCGACGGGCGCCAAGTAAGAGCCGTAGGCTTCCTTGAGATACTGGGCCCACCCGAGGCCGCCTGGCTCAGTGCTGCCAACCACGTTCATGGCGTTTCCGAATCCGAAGGCCAGGTGATAGCCGATGCGGCTGTTGTTAGCGTCTGGTGGCTTGTCCAGGATGACCTCCGCGGCGTTGAGCGCGAGCTGGCTGTAGGGGCTGTCGAAGGCACGCAGCCCACTTAACCCAGTGTTCGTGGCGTTACCCCCCCCGAAGAAGCCAGGGTTTCCCGCCAAGACGCTCGGGGCTGCCACGTGAGGGTGCTCGAAGTTGTAGCCGTAGTAGCCATCCACAAATCCAGTTACACTCAGCGGCCCGAGGATCGTGGCCATGGTCGTGGCAGCGGGAGCAGCAGGGGCCGCGCCGGCAGGAGCGTTCAACGTCGCAGCCGCTGCCGGAGCCGGCGCCGTACCCGCCGGAGCTGTGCCCGAGGCAGCGGCAGGAGCCGCCGGCTTGGCCTCACCTACCTGTTGTTTGACGGTTGCAAGTTCGTTCTGGAGACTTTCGATTTGCTTCTGGAGGGCATCTATCTTGGCATTGACGTCTGAGTTCGAATCACCCGTCTGGGCTTCTAGGGCGATAGGAGTCAGCAAAGCCAGCAGGAGAGCCCAACAATAGAAGTACCCACCCGGCCGATTTCGTGTTTTCATCACGCTCTTCATGTACCTTTCTCCCCCAAGCGGGCAAGGCAGCCACCGTTTCAGTCATAGCTCTCTGATGATGGAGGCAGACACGCTAACCCTGATCCCAGATACCTCATTTCTGGAACCTATTAACTAGCCTATAACGATTGTTATCGCCCGGACTCGTGACCAGCAAATCGACGATAAGCGACGCGGGTTGAGGTGGTCAAACAAATAGTTTTTGTGGCCACCATAAACATAAATAAATTGTGAAGGCTTTCTGAATAATCGGTGAATAGGCAGGAAGGCAGGAACGAGCCGTGAAATTGCTTGTGGTTACGTTCTCCCGACTTTTGCCTCTGACCCTCCCCGACCTCCGCGACCTGTTAGCGTTGCAAGAGTCATGACATCATCTTGTTATCGGCCCCGCTTTGTAGGAGCGGCGAAAGATGCCGCCTTGGCGTGTTATGCTCACCGTCGGGCTTTCCTTCAGCCTCCCGTATCCCGGAAAACCGACGGCATTTTGGGTTATAGCGGGCGTGGAAGTAAGATGACTTGTCGTTTCTCTGCGAATTTCGGGGTTCGCGGAGGTAAGTGTCGATATTTCGAAAGCAACAGCAATGGCGAAAGGTGACTTCAAAGGAATGCGAGTGTTGTCTCTCGAGAGCCGTCGAGGACCCGAGATGGCGAAACTGATCTCCGCCTATGGTGGACGGCCGACGGTCGCGCCTTCCCTGCGTGAAGTGCCGATCGAGTCGAATCGCGAGGCGTTGGATTTTGTCGCCGCCCTTATAGAAGGCGACTTTGACGTGGTTGTCTTCCTGACGGGCGTAGGGACCCGCGTACTGGCCGGCGTTGCGCAACAGGTGGCGCGGCGCGAGGAGTTCGTAGCGGCTCTCGCGCGGGTGGCGGTCGTGGCGCGAGGCCCTAAGCCCGTGGCCGTGTTGCGGGAAATGGGCGTACCGGTGACGTTAATCGCGCCCGAGCCGAACACCTGGCACGAGCTGTTGAGGGCCCTGGACGAGCACGCCGATGTTTTGCCGCTGGTGGGACGCCGCGTAGCTGTGCAGGAGTATGGCGAATCGAATCCAGAGTTGCTGGCAGGCCTTGCTGAGCGGGGTGCCACCGTCACGCGCGTGCCCGTCTATCGTTGGGCCTTGCCGGAGGATATGGGTCCGCTGCGTGAGGCGGTGGTCGCTGCTGCAGGCGGCGAGTTTGACGTCATCCTCTTCACTACTTCGGCGCAAGTGGATCATCTTCTCCACGTCGCAGCAGAATTGAAATTGGAGGAGGCATTCCGCCTCCATCTCGAACGCATGGTGGTGGCGTCGATCGGTCCTACCACTTCCGAGGCCTTGAAGAAACACGGGCTCTCTCCGGACCTCGAGCCTACCCATCCCAAGAATGGGCATCCTGGTGAACGAGACGGCCGAACAGAGCGGCGCGATTGTCGATCGGAAGCGGCATGCCAAAAGGGATTAGCGGCAGGTGCGCGGAGAGCGCAGAGTACGGAGACAGCAAAGAGGGCTTCTCCATGCGTCCTTAGCGTTCTGCGGTAAATTCTTCTTCCGTGCGGTAAGATTCCTTTCGCGATGAAACTGCTTTACGCAACTGTAATCTTCACCAGCGCCTTTCTGTTGTTCGAAATCGAGCCGATGATCGCCAAAATGATCGTGCCCTGGTTTGGCGGATCGGCTAGCGTCTGGACCTGCTGTCTGCTCTTCTTCCAGGTGCTGCTGCTGGCCGGCTATCTTTACGCGCACTGGCTGACCAGCAGGTTCAGCACTGAATTGCAGGGGAGAATTCATCTTGGGCTGCTTTTCTTAAGCCTTTTCGCCCTGCCGGTCATACCGAGAAGTCTCTGGAAACCGTCCGGTACTGAAGATCCCACGCTGCGTATTCTGTTATTGCTGGGGGCTACCGTCGGGCTTCCTTTCTTCCTTCTTTCTTCCACAAGTCCTCTGTTGCAGTCATGGTACGCTCGTCGCCGGACCGGCATCGATCCTTATCCCTTGTTTGCGCTGTCGAACCTCGGGTCCATGCTGGCCCTGGTCAGCTATCCCGTGCTGGTCGAACCCGTGATCTCGACGCGGCACCAGGCCGTAGGCTGGTCGGCGGCTTACGCCGTAGTGGCAGGGCTTGGCGGCCTGGTCGCTCTCCGCTCGAGCAGTTCCAAGCCGGCGCGGCAGGAACCTCTTGATCCGCCGGCCGATCCTCCCCGTGTCGGCGTATGGCTGCTCTGGATCGCGTTTCCCGCCTGCGCCTCGGCGCTGCTGCTGGCCATCACCAGTCACCTGAGCCAGAACGTGGCCGCCATCCCGCTGCTGTGGGTCATTCCCCTGACCCTCTACCTGCTGACTTTCGTGATGTGCTTCGAGGGCCATGCCTGGTACCGGCGGAACCTGTTTCTCCGTCTGCTGGCGCTGGCGCTCGGCGCCATGGCCTATGCACTTGCGCCGCAGTACGTCAACATTCCGCCGCTGGTGCTGGTTCCCGTCTTCAGCGCGGGACTGTTTGTGTGCGCGATGGTCTGTCACGGTGAGCTGGCGCGCTTGAAGCCATCGGCAGAACATTTGACGTTCTTCTACCTGATGATCTCGCTCGGAGGCGCGGCGGGTGGCGTGTTCGTGGCTCTCCTCGCGCCACGTGTCTTTACCGATTATTATGAACTGCCCATCGGCCTCATCGCCTGTGCTCTCTTGCTGCTTATTGCGCTCTACCGCGACCGTGAATCGGCTTTCTATCACTTCCGATCGTGGCGGGCCTGGCTCCTGGCGGCGGCCCTGGTGGTGGCCCTGTCCGCCAGTCTCTTCAACTCGGAACGCGGAAAGCGCCTCGGCGCTCGTCTCATGGTGCGCAATTTCTATGGAGTCCTGCGGGTGTCCGATTTCGTGGGACCGCGAGTCGTGTTCCTGCAAGGGCCTAATCTCAACCCCGCGGATGACGGACCACAAGGACGCGAGCTGTTTAATGGCACCATCAAACATGGAGTCCAGTTCCTTGCCCCGGCGCGGAGACGTCAGCCGACCACCTACTACGGCTTGAATTCCGGCATTGGGTTGGCGCTTTCGCTTAAGGCGCGACGCGGTCCGGTGCGGGCCGGGCTCATCGGCCTGGGCGTTGGTACGCTCGCGGCCTACGGAGACGGGGCGACGAGTACACTTTTTACGAGATCAATCCCCTGGTGATCGACCTGGCGCGCACTCAATTCAGCTTCCTGCAGGATTCACCGGCGCGGATCGGCGTGATACCCGGTGACGCCCGTCTTTCGCTCGAACGCCAGACGCAGCAGGGCTTCGACGTCCTTGCCGTGGACGCCTTTTCAGGGGATGCCATTCCCGTCCACCTGCTAACCCGCGAGGCTTTTGCACTTTATTTCCGGCACCTCAAGCCTGACGGCATTCTGGCTGTGCATATTTCTAACAAATATATTGACCTGGCGCCGGTTGTCGCGAGAGAGGCGGGATACCTGGGAAGGGCGGCCATCGAGGTTTACAGCAGCGGCGACGAGCGGCGGGAAATTCTTCGGGCGCGGTGGGTTCTTATTACCAGTGACAAGGAGTTCCTGGTGCAGCCGGAAACCAGGCAAGCCGCCAAACCCGTGGTTACTGCGAGCGGAGTCCCGTTGTGGACGGACGACTACAGCAGCCTTCTTAAGCTGCTCAAGCCGGAGTAGCTGTCCAAGCGAGCGCGGGCAGTCAGCACGCACGCAATCCTAATTGCCGAGCGCAACACTAGTGGCGCTAGTCGTGGTTCCTGTCCATCTCACCTTGGGCTGGATGATCTGCGGCTTAATGCGGTTCTTGAACTGCTCGATCCGCTTCAGCACGCTATCGATCAGAACGTCAGAAAGATAGTTGGGTTGCAAGCCGAGGCTGAGCAGCTTGGTGTGGACTGGATTGTAGTAATGTTGTTCCATCTCGACCCGGGGATTGTCCAGATGGCTGATCTCAGCCTTGAGGCCGAGGGCCTCGGCCTGTTTCGCCACCAGGTCGGCCAGTTCGCTGACGGTGAAGGTCTCTGTGAACTGATTGAACACACGGTATTCGCCGCGCTTGGCGGGATTGACGATGGCAAGCTCCACGCAGCGTATGGTGTCGCGAATATTCAAGTACCCGCGCTTCTGGCCGCCCTTGCCATAAACCGTGAGCGGGATTCCAGCAACAGCCTGAACGCAGAACCGATTCAGGGCGGTGCCGAACACCTCGTCGTAGTGAAAACTCGTGGACAGGCGTTCGTCGACCTCAGTTTCGCCGGTCTCGATTCCATAGACCACGCCCTGGTTCAGGTCGGTGGAGGCAAGCTTCCATACCCGGCAGGCAAAGCGGATATTGTGGCTGTCGTGCACCTTGGAAAGATGGTAGAACGATCCCGGCTGGCAGGGGAACGGCAGCACGTCTGACCGGCCCTTATGGTGGATCTCGATGAAACCTTCTTCGATGTCGATGTTGGGCGTGCCGTATTCGCCCATGGTGCCAAGCTTCACCAGGTGGCATTCCGGAGCCACTTTTTTGATGGCCCAGAGCACGTTCAGGGTGCCAGTGATGTTGTTCACCTGTGTGAACACCGCTCGATTGTGGTCGATCATCGAGTAAGGCGCTGAGGGCTGCTCGCCATAGTGGACGATTGCTTCCGGCCGGAACTCGGCAAGCGCTGTTTCCACAGAAGCGTAATTGCGCAGGTCACCCACAAACAGCTCAATGCGCTTGCCGGTGACCTCTTGCCAGGCGCTGACACGGTCCTGCAAGGTGTGAATCGGCATCAAGGGCTCGACGTTCAGCTCGATTTCCCAACGGCGCTTGGCAAAATTGTCCATCACGGCGACCGTGTGGCCGCGTTCGGACAAGTACATGGAGGTCGGCCAGCCAAGATAGCCATCTCCACCGAGTACTAGAACTCTCAAGGGTGCCTCCTGCGGGGTCCTCAAAACAAAAAACCTACGGCCGCTCGACACTCGGCACGTAGGTTCATGATCAGAAGCTTAGCGATGAAACTCTGGATCAATGGCCTGATCGAGACTCGGTAAGCCTGCATTGACATGCGGGCTCATTTTTTCTTGGGCGTCACCGCTTGGTGTCGTCGCCGTAAGGAGTGCTCAATTCTTACGTCCCCGGAGAACTAGAGGTCTCAGTATCCGTTCGAGTTCCGGTGGACTGGGCGATCCCCGCACCGATGACGAGGCCCAAGCCTGCGCCGAAGATCAGCCCCATCCCCGCTGAGCCCATGACTGCACCCAGCACGAGACCGACGCCGGCTCCGATTACCATGCCACTCCCAGAGCTGAAGGCCATCGCCGTCTCCTAAATGCACTTTCAAATTTAACTGACTTTAACCGCTCGGGAACTAGCCAAGCACAACGATACGCGTCTCGAACCTTTCTTGTCAAACGCGGCGTGCGGCGCTTCGGGACTCCATCGCCGGGAGCTGAAGCTGGGGAATTCCGGCAGGCGAAGAAAGGCCGGAGCTATGGCCAAGATTCCGGAACATGGCTCCCAGAATCAAGCGCAGCATCGAGTATCCAATCAGAAGAGCGATGGCGGCGCCCATCGTCAGCGTCAGGATAATCTCAGCGAATTCGGTGAAGGTTGTCATTGTCTCTTGCCCGTCCTTTTCCTCATGATTCAGGATTTCCCCAACATCAACTCACCGCTTCATTAACTCACAGGCTCTACGGCACCGAGCGGGCGGATACCGCGAGTCGAGCACGTGCAAGACCAAACGGGGCTAAGCGTTGAGGCCCTTGAGTTTCTTATGCATCCTTGACTACCCTACGAATGAAAGCACGTAATCCATCCTCTTATCTGGAGCAATTTACATGGAATGCTCGCATTACTTACCGGACAGTCGCAAGCTGCGGCGAAGGCACGGGACGAACAAAGGTCGGATGCTCCGATTTCGGCGGGGCTGAAGCCCGCCGGGAAGGGCCTTTTACGGCCCTCCCGCACCGGTCACTCACTGTCGCTGACCGGCACTTCGCCGCTCATGGAGCCGGCGCTACGGCAGTCCTCACTCACACCGATCGTGAAACAGTCTCGGTCGCCGCGCTCCTCGGCATGAGAAAATGCAAAATGCTGCACGCCAGCTGCGGGCATGTCTTGCCGGGTTTCGGCAGTCAGTCCCGGCAAAATGTTTTCTCCTGCCGCCCCGGCTAGCTTCTTCTCGTTCTGCCGGCAAGGCCACCCCATTAACCGCCAATAGTTTGCGCATTTTCATCGATTGGCCACGTGTTTGGCGAGCAATCTGCTTTGAAGATCGGTGGAGGCCTGGAAGCTATGGACAGCGGATTCTATGCGGCATATACGGGGCTGATGGCCAAGACGCGAGAGCTTGATGTTACCGCCAACAACCTGGCGAATGTGAACACGACCGGCTACAAGGCGGAAAAGCAGTTTTACAGCGCAATCATGGCGGCGAGCAATGGAGCACGGTTGAGCCCGCTCAACCGTGCCATGAATGATTTCGGCATTCTGGGCGGTACTAACCTGGACATGGAGCAAGGATCGCTCGATCGCACCAGTAACGATCTTGATGTCGCGCTTGAGGGCCACGGTTTCTTTTCGGTGAAGACCAAGGCGGGCACTTCCTATACCCGCAATGGAAACTTCCACGTCAATCCCAATGGCGACCTGCTAACCGCGCAGGGCGATCCCGTCCTCGGGGCTAACGGTCCCATCCGCATCACCGGTCAGCCAGTCTCGATCTCAAGCGACGGCACGATCTCGGTTAAGGGAGCGGTGGTTGACCGGCTTGCTGTGGTAGATTTCCCGCAAGGCACACCACTCACCGCGCAGGGGAGCGGCTATATCACGGCACCGGCAGGAACGGCCAAACCAGCCACCGGCGCCGAGGTGCGTCAGGGCTATCTCGAGTCCCTCGAACTACAGTGCGGTTACCGGGATGGTAGGGCTCGTCGCCTTGCAGCAACATGCAGGCATGCTGCGTCACGCACTTACGCTGCTTAACGACGACTTCGACAAGTCAGCGGCCCAGGATCTGCCTCGAATCGGCGTATAACGCCGGCGGACGAGGAAACTAATACGGTTGAAGGAGTGATCTTATGTTTCGAGCTTTATACACCGCCGCCACCGGCATGACCGCCCAGGAGCTGAACCTCGACGTTATTTCCAATAACCTGGCCAACGCTTCGACCACGGGTTTCCGCCGCAGCCGCTTGCAGTTTCAGGACCTGCTCTATCAGCAGGTGGTCGTCCCCGGTTCGGCATCAACTCAACAAACCGTGTCGGCAGGCCTGCAGATAGGCTCGGGAGCGCGCAGTGCCAGCACTGAGATCCTGCAAAACCAGGGGAACTTCATGAACACCGGTAACACCCTGGATCTGGTCATTCAGGGAAAAGGCTTCTTCCAGATCAAGATGCCCGACGGGTCCACGGGCTACACCCGCGACGGCAGTTTTCATCTCGATCAGAACGGCAATATTGTCACCTCGAACGGCAATGCCCTCGATCCCGCCATCACCATTCCCGCGAATGCGACGAATATCAGCATCGGCACGGACGGCACGGTCTCGGTGACACTGCCAGGGCAAACCCAAACCTCCCAGGTGGGTACTATCCAGCTCGCGAACTTCGCCAACCCGGGCGGCTTGATCGGCACCGGCCAGAACATCTTTACGGCGACCGAGGCATCCGGCACGGCAGTAGTGGGAACGCCCGGCGGCTCCGACGGCATTGGTTCGATCCAGCAGGGCTTCATCGAGCAATCGAACGTGGACGTGGTCGAAGAATTCGTGCAAATGATTATGACCCAGCGTGCCTACGAATCGAATTCGAAGGTCGTACAGGCTGCCAATCAGATGTACCAGCAGAT
This sequence comes from uncultured Acidobacteriota bacterium, assembly GCA_963803295.1. Lineage (GTDB taxonomy): Bacteria > Acidobacteriota > Terriglobia > UBA7540 > UBA7540 > CAWDMC01. The sequence goes on from CAWDMC010000005.1 coordinate 115,364, forward strand.
GAACCAGGTGACTCAGTAAAACGGGTTGGGCGCCTATAGCCGGTCACTTCAAAGCCCGCCAGGGCCGTCATATACCATGAGCCTGAGATCTTCCATCTTCGCCGTATTTGTTCTTGGCCTCGGGTCCCTCTTGGCCGCTGGCCAGCCGGTAGCGGCCGGCCGCACGAAGCTGGTTGAGCAACTGGATTTTTCCGGCGATATCGTAACCCTCGCGGACCTGCTGCCAACGACGGCGTCCCCTGAACTGCACGACGCCGGAAGGCGGATACCGCTCGGAGAGGCCCCCCAGCCCGGCAGGGAGCGGCAAATCAGACGCGAGGAAATCAATCGCGCCCTTGCCGGTCACCCGGACCTCGCGGGAAGCTTGGTTCTGCCTGAACGCGTGATGGTCCAAGGCCACTACCGTCGGATCACACACGCCGAGATCGAGCGAGCAGTGGCGGATTTCTTCAGGGCCAACGGTGCGTCCGAGGCGGAACTGGAAAAGTTGAAGAATGTAAACCTCGTGGCTCCGGTGTACGTGACCACATCCGATCCCGGTCTGCGAGTGATCGGGGAAGAGTATGACGCCCTTCATCGGGAAACAAGACTGCGGCTCTGGACTTCGAAGCTGCCGCGGATACTTCCTTTCTATCTTTCCTTGCCAGCCCCGCCGGCCCTGCAGGGCCGTATCAATCCGCCGGAGGCGCTCCAGAATCGTCGAGCCAGGGGCGCCGGGCTGGCGCCCGCCAATGTGTCATATACCCAGTCTAGTACCCAGTCTAGTACCCAGTCTAGTACCCAATCGGGTAACCAGTCTGGCGCCCCAACGTCACCGTGGCTGCCTCCAGAAGAGCAGACGGCGCTGCACCCCGCCCAGGCTGAGATCCTGGTGAAGGCAGGAGTGCCGGCCAAACTTCGCTTCGAGGGTGCCGGCTTTCGAGTTGAAACCGTGGTGATTCCCCTCACGCCCGGCGTCATGGGCCAGCAGGTACGGGTTCGCCGCCAGGATAACCAGCGGCTGTTGGTGGGGCATGTTGTGGGTCCGGATCTTTTGCATACAAATTAAGAAAGTCTTAGCAAGAAGAAACTGGAAACGGAGTTGCTCATGAAAGAACCTGTGATGCTGAAACAAGCCATCAGGGTGAACGCATTCCTCCTTGCCGCTTTGCTCGCAAGCTCGTTGAATCTCGTAGGCAAGAAGGTCGATAAAACGGAAAAGAAGGCTCCGCAAACAACTGCGACAGAACAGAACCTTGTCAACTACATCCAGCAGGTGACCAAGGATGCGCAAGCCTCGACCCCAACCCTGGGAAGCCTGTGGAATCCCAATGGAAGCTTCGCCAACATGACCCGCGACTACAAGGCCTATAAAGTGGGCGACCTGGTAACCATCAACATCGTCGAGCAGACCAATGCGGCGGCCTCCGGAAACGTCAAGTCAGCCCGCAGTTTCTCAGCCAGTGCCGGTATCAGTGCTTTTTACGGACCGCTGAAGGCAACGAACCATTTCACTGACCTGTTCAGTCCTAAATCGACTAACGCCCTCGATGGCCAGGCACAGACCTCCTCGAGCACGGCCCTGAGCACCAGCTTGACCGGGACCGTGATGCAGGTCTTGCCCAACGGATACCTGGTGGTCCAGGCGGATCGTGCCGTTGACATTGACAATCAGCGCCAGCAGGTCATGGTGCGCGGTGTCGTCCGTCCGGGCGATCTCTCCGCTGACAACTCGGTACCCTCGACGTCCGTGGGCAACCTTGAGGTTGAGGTCGTGGGCAAAGGCGTGATCAGTGATGGGACGCGTCCGCCGAACAAAATCGTGCGGGCGATTCTGAGAGTGGTTGGATTCTAAGAGCAGTAGGCATCCCCGCGTACGGGGCAGGCCTAGGGCCTGCCCGTGCTACCGTGAACGGGTTGAGATCAAGAACAGGAAGACAGATGAAACGCAAAACCGGCATGGTTCTCGTCACGCTACTCATTGTCGCACCCGGCCTGATGTTCGGCGCCACCACCACCTCAACCGAGGGCCGCAGTGTGCGAATTGGCGACGTCACCACCGTCGAAGGCGTACGCGACAACATGCTGTTTGGCTACGGTCTGGTGGTGGGCTTGAACGGCACGGGCGATCGCCAGCAAACCGTGTTTTCCATGCAGACGCTGGCCAACATTCTGCGCAAGATGGGGGTGCAGGCGCCGGCCACTGTCATTCTGGCGCGCAACGTGGGCGCCGTTTTCGTGACCGCCAATCTGCCGCCTTTTGGCCGTCCCGGGTCGCGCATCGATGTGGAGGTTGCTTCTACGGGAGACGCGAAGAGCCTGGAGGGCGGAATGTTGCTGATGACTCCTCTTTACGGCTCTGACGGACTCGTCTACGCCGTGGCCCAGGGAGCGCTAGTGCTAGGCGGATACTCGAGCGGTGCGAATACCAATACGGTGCAGGTGAATCACCCAACGGCGGGACGCATTCCCGGCGGAGCGTTGGTCGAGCGCGACACTTCGATCGATCTCAGCCAGATGAAGAAGCTTTCCCTGATGCTGCGTCAAGCCGATTTCGCCACTGCCGAGAACACCGCCGTCGCCCTCAACGCAGCTTTCGGACGGCCGCTCGCACACGCCATGGACAGCCGACGCATCGAGGTCTCGCTGGCGGACTCTGGGGGTCAGACGGTTTCGCAGTTGCTGGCGCGAATCGAAGATATCAAGGTGATAGTCCATCCGGAAACCAAGGTAGTGGTAAACGAGCGTACCGGGACGGTGGTGATGGGGCGCGACGTGAGCTTGGGAGCATGCTCGATCATGCACGGTAATCTGGCCATCGAGATCAGCACCGTCTACCAGGTGTCACAGCCTTCACCCTTGTCGAGTGGAGGCCAAACCACAGTGGTACCGCAGACTACCGTGCAATCGAAGGAATCACCGGCCCGCCGGGTGGAGCTGAAAGAGGGCGCCACCGTGGAGGATCTGGTCAATGGATTGCAAGGAATTGGAGCTTCGGCTCGCGACATCATCGCCATCCTGGAGGCACTCCGGGCGGCAGGATCGTTGCAGGCCGAGTTGGAGGTTCTGTAGTGACACCCGTAGACTTGTCGCAATCCGGTTCCCATCATTCCACCGCTTCGACCGTGGCGAGTTCTGCGGCAACGACGTCCAAGGAGTCTCCTCGGGCGCAAAAGCTGCTCCATTCCGCACAGGAATTTGAGGCGATCCTGGTTTCATCCTGGTGGCAGCAGATGCAGCGAAGCATCAGCGATCCTGATGAGAATTCGGATCCGGGTGCCGAGACCATGCAGGGAATAGGCATTCATTCAATGGCCATGGCCATGGCGAAATCCGGAGGTATGGGCCTGGCGCGCATGTTGTTTCATCAGTTAGAGCCGGCTCTGGCTCAGGGCCAGACAAAGGATGGATTAAAATAGCCTGATTAGCCTTCCTTAATCCCTAGTACTTCTGTAAAGCATTGATAATGCAGGCTCGCGCTTCGCGTTAAAGTTCCGTCGTCCCTTGCCGATAAGAAACGCATAACAATTTGGCGGAGGCAAGGATGAAGATCGACGGCCCCAATCGAATACAGTTAGCGTTCAATGACGAAGCGCCCTCTTCGGTGCAGGAGCACCCCGAAACTACAGGTGAGGAACGGAGTGCATTCCAGATCTCGCTCAGCTCGAACAGCATCCAGAGCCTCAAAGCCCAGCTCGACAAACTGCCCGATGTTCGGGAGAGCAAAGTGCAGGCCTTGCAGCAGGCGATCCAGAGTGGCTCTTACAAAGTTGACAACTATCAGCTTGCGGATGCCATTTCAGCTGAGCTTTTCGGATCTACGAATATCGGGTCCAGGAACATTGGAGCCCGGAATGCAGGTAGCTCGTAGAGCCAGAAGGGTCAGAATCATGGATTCTGTAGCTCCAGTCGTCTCGGTTCCAGTGGTACCTGCCCGCGATCCAGGGGATGGCCGGCGGGTACCCCTACCCCTCTTGAAATTCGCCAAGCGGGGAAGGCCGCTTTCCGAGGATGAGGATCTCGGTCCTGACGAATCCGAACCCCGTCAGGTCGACATTACCGTTTGAGTTTTGCTGTTTTCTGCCGGGTATCACCGGGATTGAAACGTTGAAGGCTTTCAGCTATGAAAACGGAAATCGATGGTGTAGTCGCGCTGCTCGAGAAACGCCTGGAAGCAATTCGCCGGCTGAGCCAGGATCTTGTCGAATCCAGGCGCGCTTTCGTGGAATTGGATATGGCCGGCGTGCAGGATCATCTCCGGGCTGAGGAGGAACTCTGTTCCGACCTCCAGATGATCGATCGCGAACTGGAGCGGCTCGTGGCTTCGCTTGCCACCGAAACCAAAACCCCGCAGCGCCAGAACCCCTACGACACCCTGCAAGATCTTTTCCCAGGTTCGGCAGGCGAACGGCTGACATCCTTGCTCGCGGCCACCTCAGCCGCACAATTGCATCTGCAAAAGGTAAACCGGGTGCAAGCCGGGATGCTCGCCCGCTTTCGCCGTACGCTGAATGCTTTGGCTCACCTCATGCCGACTGTTTCCGGTACTTACGAGGCGCCGAAACAGCACTCGTCACCAATGCCAGTGTGGTCAGGGACGTAAGTATGGGAACATTGATTGGAAGTCTGTCAAGCGCGCTCAGTTCGCTTCTTGCCGAGCAAGGGGCGATGCAGGTTACGAGTAACAACATAGCCAATGCCAACACGCCGGGATACGCGCGCCAGGTGGTCCACCTCGGCGAAGCGGCCTCCGTAGTGGTCGGCAACCTCGCCTTTGGAACAGGCGTGAGTATCGACGATGTAGAGACGGTGCGTAACGACGTCCTCACCCTGCGTATTCAGCAGGAGACCCAAAGCCAGGGACAGACGAATGCGTTTCTGGACGGCGCCAACCAGGTGCAGCAATTGTTCAACGAGACTCAAGGCGTCGGCTTACAAAGCGAACTGAGCAAGTTCTTCAACAGCCTGAGCCAGCTCTCCACCGATCCCACCAACATGACCCTGCGACAAACGGTCTTGAACAATGCTCAGACTCTGGCAGACGGGTTTCATCAGACCGCGTCCGGTCTCAATCAGATCAAGAACGCCCAGGATCAGACCGTGATTCAGGCAGTGGGCCAGGTAAATCAACTCGCCAAGCAAATCGCGTTGCTTAACGGGAACATCCAACAGGTCCGCGCGGGGGGGGCCGATACCGGCGAACTTCAAGGCCAGCGCGACCAGGTGATCCAACAACTGTCAAATCTGGTCGGGGTTTCGGTAACCAAGGAGAGCGACGGCAGCGTCGACGTGACTACGGCAAACGGTCAAGCGCTGGTGGTGGGAAATCAACCCAACGCGCTCTCCACTTCGTATGATGCGGCCTCGGGGACGCAGCATGTCTTTGCTGGAAGCACTGATATCACCTCGAATATCTTCGGCGGCCAGCTCGGCGGGGCAATCCAGGTTCGCGACGAGTTCGTCCCTTCCGTGGCGGGCCAATTGGACGATCTGGCGGCCAACCTGAGCAGTGCCTTCAATACCCAGCACGCGCTGGGCTTTACGCCTGCGGGAGTTCAGGGTGGCAGCTTCTTCACGCCGTTTACTCAGTCCACCCCAGGCTCCAACACCGGAGCGGCAGCCGACTTCGGCGTGTTCATCACCGACCCTGCCCAGATCGCTGCCAGTTCCGATAAAACGGCGCCAGGCAGCAATGGCAACGCCTTGGCCCTAGCTGCTGTGCAGAAGCAAGCGCTTGTCGGCGGCCAGAACGCGATGGACTATTACGCCAATATGGTCTCGAACATCGGCAGTGGGGTCGCTAATGCGACGGGAGACCAGGAGGCAACCGGCCTGGTGCTCAATCAATTGACCACGCAACAAGCGAATTACTCCGGCGTTTCCCTCGACGAAGAGGCGACGAATCTGGTGAAGTATCAAAACGCCTACAACGCCGCGGCACGCATGATTACCACCGTCAATCAGATGATGCAGACAGCAATCAACATGGTGAGCTAACCGTGGGCATACGTTTCGTTCCTAATTACGATAGTTATATATCGCAGATCGCTGCCGACCAGGCGCAAACAAGCACCTTGCTGAACCAGGTGTCTTCCGGCAAACGCCTGACGGCGCCTTCCGACGATCCCATTGCCGCCGCCCAGTTACTCGTAATTCAGGACCAGCTCGCTCAAAACGATCAATTCACTCGCAGCGTTCAGGGGCTGCAGTCGGAGTTACAGTCAGCCGACTCCGCACTAAGCACAATCGTCAACGCGCTGACGCAGGCGATCTCACTCGGGACCCAGGGCGCAAACGGGACGCTCTCCGATAGCGAACGCCAGATTATTGCCAACCAGGTGGATAGCATCAAACAGCAGATGCTCTCCTCGGCGAATACAGCATATCAGGGAGTCTACCTGTTTGGCGGAACCAACACCAGCACTGCGCCCTATGTCAACGATGTGACCTCGCCCTCGGGTGTAAGCTATGTCGGCAACGGCTCGACCAATCAGGTGGAGACTTCACCCGGACATCTCCTCACTGTGAACAAGCCTGGCAGCGACATCTTCGGAACCACCGCGGGCGGGACCGATGTTTTCCAGGCTCTGACTGATCTTTCGACCGCGCTCGCAACAAATGGCAACATTAGCGGCGCCACCACTGAGGTACAGCAGGCTTTCAGCAACGTTAACGCGCAGCGGACGTTCTATGGAACCACGCTCTCGACACTCAATACCGACGCCACCAGCCTCGGCCAACAAAACTTCAATCTGAACCAACAACAGACGGCGTTGGACGGGACCGATTTGGCGCAGGCCGCTACCCAACTGGCGCAGGCTCAGGTCACGCTTCAGGCCGCGTATACGGTGTTCGGCAAGGTGTCGCAGAATAACCTGTTCAGTTATCTGAAGTAGCGCCGGCCTCCAGCCTAATTCTGGTGTCAAACGGGCGTACTACAAGAGAGGCAAGTGTTTGATGTCGCTGGATCTGATTCGAAACGTCAACGGCGAGATCCGCCGGTTCTTACATCACGGCGCGACGAACGGAAGCCGGACCGCGGTGATTCCGACGATCACCGCTCGGAGCTTGCACGCTCTCTACGAGCGGCTGGACGAGGTCGGGAAGTCCTTTCCGCTTCTCGAGGAAACCGAAGCATCCCCGGAGTACAGCGAGTACGAACACAATTTGACCGAGCTCAAAGCCTTCCTGGAACAGGCCCAGGTGGAGTTGGCTGCACGCCGGAATATGCTCCAGGCGCACTTCGCGAAATTGCGCTCGACCTCTGCCTGGGCCCAAACCCTGAAGCAGACGCGGTAGACGACCGTTATCTTTCCCTTGCCTTCCTACCCGGATCACCCACACAATTTATCTCCAACGTCTCCGCAATCCGCTGAAGGGGCGGTTGTGCTGCACTCGTCTTTCGGGCTGATTCTTCCATTTGAAGGAAAAGGGGGATTCATGACTGATTTCTCGCGTCGCACCCTGCTTAAGGCGGTAGGTGTAGGACTTTCCGCAGCGGCGCTTGACCGGTCCGGAGCTCTGGCCCAAGCCGCTCGGTCAGGCGGGGCGGAGAAGAAAGCCGGTAAGCCTGACGGCACTCGCGTACCCGCACGCCGAGATGCCGGCCGTCCTGCTTACCGTCGCTCTCCGGTGACGTTCTCCGTTCATCGACTCGGTTCTGATCACGCCGAGGGCTTGGCGGTGATCGACATGAACCATGATGGTCTTCCGGATATCACTAGCGGCGCCTACTGGTATGAGAATCCTGGTGCGGCGGGCGGCGAATGGAAGCGGCACAAATTCCGCCAGCTCGCCCCCATCCTGCCCTCGGTTCCCCCCGGTGGCGACGGCAAGCTTTTTTCGGAATTTGTCGCGGATAACGGCGAGTTCGCGATCGACGTCAACCACGACGGTGCACTCGACCTAGTGACCTCATCTTGGCAGAACGACGGGATCTGGTGGTTCGAAAACCCCAAGAAGACGGGCGAGATGTGGAAGCCGCACCTCATCTGCCACTCCAAGGAAACCGAAGGATTCGCCTTCAGTGATCTCGATGGCGACGGACACCCCGAGTTGCTCGCCTCCCACTATGGCCGCCAGGGTATGTTGTGGATTAACTTCGCCGGGCCGGAACCGGCCGTACACTCAATCGGTGGCCATGATGAGGATGGCCACGGTTGCGGCATCGCCGATATCGATGGTGACGGCAAAGCCGACGTGATTTCAATTCACGGATGGTTCCGCAACATCGATGCCGCTCATGATAAGTGGGAGTGGCGTGGCGAATGGGATTTGGGTGATTGTGGATTTCCTATTATTGCCTACGATGTTAACAATGACGGTAGGATGGATCTGATCTACGGACGAGGACACGATTACGGACTGTATTGGCTGGAACAAACCATCCGAGGCGGCAAGCGCGCCTGGCGCCCGCACCTGATCGACGACTCCTTTTCGCAGGTGCACGCCTTAAAAATGGCGGATCTCGATGGCGACGGTGAACCCGAGTTGCTCGCCGGTAAACGCTACCGGGGGCACAACGGCGCCGATCCGGGGTCGTACAAACCTCTGGCCATCTACTACTACAAGATCAATCGCGCTACCGCCAGCTTTACCCGCTATCCCGCGAGTTACAACGGTACGGCGGGAGCCGGCACCCAATTCGTTGTTACTGACATTGATGGCGATGGTGATGCTGACGTTCTAGTGGCCGGCAAGACCGGACTCCACTGGTTGGAAAATCTGAAGATGAATACACGGTCGCGCGAGGCGCGGGAGAAGGAGCTGCTGCTCAATACTGACTGGCCTTTTCCGGGTGAGGGCACGGAATAGATAGCGCGCAGCAGGCCGCGGCCCTTATGGCGTAAGACGCGGCCGCCTTTGAGGGAAAGCATGCCGGGTGCGCCACGTCCTTCGAATTGTGTGAGTTGAACCATTGTTTGGCCGAAAAAAGTACAGAATCGGAAATAGCGCATTGCGGACGGGTGGTACGGGACACCGCCTAAGCTGAAGAGGGGTTTGCTGCCACAGTGCGGGTGGGGAGCAAGGGACGCTATTTCTTGACACTTAAAGAGAAAGCAGGGACCACTTGCCAAAACGTCGATACGGAAGGAATCCCGAGTGCTGCGACCCGGAAGCTGGACACCCGGCCAGCAGCGCCCAATCACTCAATGGATGAAGTATCCTATTGCAATGGCTGTTAACGATAGGGTTAGTAAACCCTTGACGGCAAGGCACAAGGCAGGATCTATTTCCCGAGTGCCGTTTCGGGCCATTTTCCGAGTGCCCGACCATTCGCCCAAGACCGAGGGGCACGTTGGTAGACAGGGGGTTGTCTGTCCAACTGGCCCATATACCCGTCTCCGCGAAGGTTAGTGCGCGAAGACCTTGCTGCAACCGGAGTCACTGCAGGGAGGTCGGAGGCAAAGCGTCCACGCAGGCCGTTGCCGCTTTCTTTTGTTGGACAACGAATCTAAGCTTGACAGAGGTGGATGTATGATTGATTCGGGCCTGGCAGGAAAGAAGGCATTAGTCACCGATGCGAACCACGGCATTGGTGCAGCGACCGCGCGAGCTCTGGCGGCTCAGGATGCTCATATCTTCGCTGCGTACTTTCGCCCGTCTTGCCCGTGTACACAGGAAGAACTCGCGATAGCCCGAAAGGTGGGAACGGGCGGGCCGCATCTTTATTGGGCGGGACAGCAACAAACAGCGGATTCTCTGGTGCAAGCAGTGCTGGAGAATGGCGGGCGAGCGGCGACAGTTGAACTCGATCTCGGATGTCCCGAAAACATATCGGCACTGTTCGACGCCTGCGAAGCTGCGCTCGGCCCGGTCGATATTCTAGTCAACAATCACACGCACTGCGCCAAAGACACGTTTGATCCCGCTGCTGCGAATCCCGACGGTTTCGGGGTTAGTCTCCTCTCGCCGGTAGTCGCCAATGACCACTTCGCAATAAATGCCCGCTCTTATGCGCTGATGATGGCCGAGTACATCCGAAGATACCTGAAACGTGGCGCGCGGTGGGGCCGGATCATCAACATCAGCACTGATGCAGCGCACGCCCACCCAGCCTCGATCAGCTACGCCGCTACCAAACACGCAATCGAATCCTATAGCCGCTCGGCCGCTCTTGAAGTTGGCAAATACGGGATCACCGTCAATATTGTGGCTCCAGGGCCTATTCAGACAGGATACCTCACACAGGAGCAGGAAGCCTCGGTCTCCGCCAATACGCCGCTGGGCCGCTGCGGTATGCCTGATGACGTTGCGGAAGTAGTCGTCTTCCTCGCCTCGAATCAGTCGCACTGGCTTACAGGTCAACTCCTATACGCCGGCGGGGGCTGGAGGATGCACCAATAGCCGCACGAGCCGCGCACACCTCCACAGCACGCACAAGTTGACGGTTTGTCGGCTTCTCGGAGAGCGCGATTCCAGCACGATTAGGGTTCAAAGAATGGGTAGGTTTGGACTGGAGGGCGAGGGGCTAAGCAATTCAGGCCAGTTGACGCCCCACTCGGACTATAGCCTCACGGTTTCTACTAATGATCAGCGGTCGTGGAGGGCCGCTGGCCATGAAAAAGAACCGTTCCTCAAAGAGGGTACGTAGGGCTCCGAAGACGGTCCTTCGACTGCCCGATCTGGATCACGCCAAGGCTGCCGTTCTCAATAGCCTCACTTGCCCCGATGCCCAATGCGGATACCCGCACGCCATCGATGAATTCGTGGACTGGTACTGTTCGGAGCCGCGCCTCGCCTTTAACAAGGCTGTGGTACTCAGGTATCGTATTCATCTCGAATCCCGGAAGCTAGCGCCGGGCACAATCAATCTGCGACTCGGGGCCGTACGCAGTCTCGCCTACGAAGCGGCTGACTGTGGCCTTCTCAGTCCGGATCTGGCGGCGGGCATCCGCCGAGTCAAAGGCGTGAAGAAGCTCGGCGTCCGACTTGGCAATTGGCTGACGCCCGAACAGAGCCAGGCCCTGTGGCAAGCCCCGGATGCTGGGCGCCTCAAAGGCAAGCGCGATCGCGCTCTCCTGGCCGTTCTCCTAGCTTGCGGGCTGCGCAGGCACGAGGTCGTCGAGTTGACGTTCGACCATCTCCAACAACGAGAAGAGCACTGGGCGATCGTGGATTTGATTGGCAAAGCCGGCTATGTTCGCACCATCCCGCTGCCCGGCTGGGTCAGGCACGTGCTCGATGATTGGATCGCCGGGACTGGTATCAGCACTGGCAAGCTGTTCAGGTGTGTCAGCAGGGCTGAAAAGGCGTGGGGCGAAGGCGTGACCGAGAAGGTCGTCTGGCACGTGGTAAAGGAGTTCGCGGCGAAGGTTGGCATTAGCAAGCTGGCACCTCACGCGACCTACGGAGAACGTGTGCCAGGCTCCGCCACGCGGCCGGAGGTGAGCTGGAGCAAATCCAGTTTTTGTTGGGTCACGTTTCAGTCCAGACGACGGAGCGTTACCTGGGCTGCAAGCAGCGAATCCGGTGCGCCGTCAATGACAGCATCGGCATTGAGCCGACGAACTGATCGCCGCGGCGGGCCCTGGGGCCATTGTGGAGGTGTGGCCGACCATCCGGGAGTTAAGTGACGAAAAGCGCGTTTGTGAGGACTCATCTCGCCTCGTTCGCGAAAAGACGAGAGCGCGCCTATTACAGTCATCGCGCTTTCACCACCTGTGCCGTTTCATCTCTTGGGAAATTGAAGAGCTCGACGAGCGCCCTCACGCGCTCTTCCTGACGGCTGCGCGGAAATCGTTTGGTTCTTGTCAGCTCAGCGATACCATGGAGGCTCGCCCAAAACAGTTCCGATAGAACCTCTGACTTCGAGTTCTGCCCCGGAAACAACTCCAGGAGTTGGGAAAAGGCGAATCGCAACTCCGGAGGGGTAGCCGCGTCATCGAAGGGTACGCTCAGGCTGAGTGAAAACATCACTTCATACAGTGCGGGTGAAGACGCGGCGAACTCCAGATATGCGGCGGCGACCGATTCGACCGTATTTCCACGCTTCACCCGTTTCCGTGCCGTCTCCAAAGCCAGACCCAATTCCTGGAAACCCTCGATAGCAACAGCGGCGAGAATCCCTTCGCGGCTTCCAAAATGAGCGTACAAGACGGGTTGACTGTAGGAGATTTCGTCGGATAGCCGCCGAACGGTTACGCTCGACCACCCTTCCAGCTCCGCGATTCGTCGTGCGGCACTGATAATCTGTGCCCGGCGGGCCTGCCTGTCACGCAGTTTTCGTTCCGCAATTCGGTTCGCTGCCGGCTTCGTTGCCATCGATAGGAAGTATAGCACCGCTAGAATCATCGCTATTCGGACGGTGAAACCTTTCCCGAACGCTTCGCATCGTATATAGCGTTGCTAGATGTTCTAACAATGAGATATTGTATGCACAACGCTATTCCGCTCGTCCTGTTAACTCATTCCAAGGTGTTGTTTATGGAGGAATTCATGATGGAAGTCCTGAATGTCGTTGCCATTATCGTCGCTGGATTGATGGTTGGATGTGAACTGGCCATCGCCGCGTTTGTTAATCCAACGCTCGATAAACTTCCGGATGATGTTCATCTGCCAGCCGCAAGCGCCCTCGCTCGTGTGCTGGGGAGCGTCATGCCGTTTTGGTACATTCTTGTATTTTTGCTTACTTCAGCCGAGGTTGTAATCCAATGGCACCAATCTGGCCGCTTACCGATCTGCATCGCTACATCGGTCGTTTTGTGGATGTTGGCGAGTTTGTATTCGGTCACCGCCCTGGTGCCGATCAACAACCGTATTAAGTCCAATCCGCCTCCCGATTGGAAGACGTACCGGCGTAGATGGGATCTGCTTCACCGCTGGCGGGTTGTAGTCCTCACGATAGCTTTCGCGTTTCTAATCGTGGGATTCGTTAGCAAGTAGGGCTTGTCGTCTGCCTCTAGTTGAACCATGCCAGTTGTGAGAAGTGCCTCTGACCGTTCTTGTCGACCGTGAGGGTCGGATCCGCGATCGGGCGTGCTGGAGTTGTCGATCCATTGGTCTTCGAAGCCGACATCAACGCGCTCCTCGCCGAATAGGTGAGCGTTCAGCTCATTTTGCCCATAGGTGCGAATTCGTCCCGATAAGTCGGCTTGTGTGAATCGATCGCAGAAACTCCTGTATCACGGGCTACTCAGAAGTTGTTCTGACAGCCTCGTGAGGGCGATTTTCCAGGGTGGCCGAAGGGGGCGGCGGTCCTGCCTGACGGGCGCAGCGTTTAGAATTGCCGATCCCTGTTGACAGAGCCCCTTCCGAAAACCATCGACGCTTCAAGATTACCCCCACACCGATGCCCGCGATCAGCCTACGCTCTGACGCATGATTGCATAGTGCTAGCGCACCGTCTGGTTCCACAGGAGATCCTTTCAAGACGTTTCAATCTACGGGACCGGAACGAAACAGTAGACCTCGCCGTACGAATTGGGGGGTAATCCCGTCGAGGCTTAAAAAGGGAGGAGGTCGGGCCGTGCTACCTTTCTGATAAGCCGGCGAGCGTCGCAGCCTACTCGTATCGAAGCGCCACAATAGGATCGAGACGGGCGGCTTTGACCGCGGGCCAGAGTCCAAAGAAAAGGCCTACGCTGGTGGCAACGACGAATCCGGTAATCACCGACCACAGGGGCACACTCGAGGGCATGCTGGGTGCCAAGAGTCGGATGAGCAGGCTGAACATCCAGCCAATGGCGATGCCGATTAAGCCGCCCGTCGCGGTGAGCGTCATAGCCTCAAGCAGGAACTGCCAGATAATGTCGCTTTTTCGGGCTCCGACCGCCTTGCGTACCCCGATCTCGCGAGTGCGCTCGGTGACCGACACCAGCATGATGTTCATCACCCCGATGCCTCCCACCAGCAAGCCGATGGACGAAATCACAATCATCGCCAGGGCGATGGTGCTCAGTACCTCGCGGAATTGCTTCACCAGCGATTCGGCGGTGGAAATCCCGAAGTTATCCGGTTCCCAGGGCTTCACATGCCGGCGGCGGCGGAGCAGGCCCGAGACCTCGTCCTGGGCCTGAGCCAGCATGCCCGGGCGCGCCAGTACATTGATGAAGTTGTCGCGCGCCTCCGGGTAGATCTTCTTGTAAGTGAAATAGGGAATGAAAATATCCTTATCGTCGGGGCTGTCGCCCAGCGGAGACTTGAATTTCGTAAGTGAACCGACCACTTCGAAGCTATGGCCGTCGACGTTAATGGTTCTACCGATGGCGTCTTCCTCTCCAAACAGCGTTTTTACCGCGCTCGCTCCGAGAATGGCGACATCTCGCCGGTGCAGGTCATCAATGTTGGTGAAGGCGCGGCCATCGGACAGCGTGGCATTGATCAGGCGCAGGCCGTCGGCCGAGTCGCCGAGGAACTGGGCATCAAGCATCTGCTTGCCTTTATGCTTGGCGACCGCCGGAGGCAGGCCAAACTCACCCATCCCCTTGAAAAGCGAGGTCGAAACCGCCTCCACCGAGGGACACTCATCGCGGATGGCCATGGCGTCTTCGTAAGTGAGGGGCTTGCGCAGACGCTCCTCGCGACTGAGTCGATGGGGAAGGCCCATCTGCAACTTGTAGACCCACAGGTTGCGCGTGCCGAACTGCTCGGCTGTCTCAACCATCTGCCGATCTAGTCCCGCGATCAGCGAGGCCACCAGGATCACCGTCATCGTACCAATCAGAACTCCGAGGATGGTAAGAAACGAGCGAAACTTGTGCGTACGCAGAGTGTCGAGCGCCAGAAGCAGGTTCTCGCGAACGTTGTGGCCTGGCAGAGCGAGTTTTGCCTTGTAAGACATTCGGAATTCACGAGAGGTAACGCCGCCGTCCCGGCGGCATTCTGTCGCCGGCAAGATGCCGGCGTTACTCGTATCTCAGGGCCACAATAGGATCCAGTTTGGAAGCTTTCATGGCCGGCCACAGGCCAAAGAACAGGCCGATGCCGACTGCGACTATAAATCCGGCGCCGACTGACCACAAGGGTACGCTCGAGGGTAGAATGTCGAGGGCGCGCACCAGGAAACTGATCCCGAAGCCCACCAGGATACCCAGGATGCCGCCTAATCCGGTGAGGGTCATCGCTTCGAGCAGAAACTGCCAGGTGATATCGCTTCTGCGGGCGCCGATGGCCTTGCGTACACCGATCTCACGGGTACGCTCAGTCACCGAGACCAGCATGATATTCATTACTCCGATGCCGCCGACCAGGAGTCCGATGGAAGAAACGACAAGCGTGACCAAGACCACAGTACCCATAATCTGGCGGAACTGCTGGACGAAGGCTTCCGCCGAGGAGATGCCGAAATTATCACCCTCGTTGGGTTTAACGTGGCGGCGCCGGCGCAGCACGTTGCTGATTTCCTCCTTGGCCTGGTCCAGGCGGCCCGGGAGGGCCATCGCCAAGACGAAGTTCTCCTTCTCGTTGGGATAGAACTCCTTGAAGGTGTGATAGGGAATCTTCACCACCCGGTCGGCGCCGTTGTCGCCCGGGAACGCCTTGCGCTTGGCTATCGTGCCCACCACCTCGAAGGTGTTATTGCCGAGGGTAATCTCTTTGCCAATGGGATCCAAGCCGGTGAAGAGACGTTGCACAATGTCGGCGCCAATCACGGCAATCCGGCGGCGGTGCAAGTCGTCGATCTCGGTGAAGAAGTGGCCGTCGGCCAGGTTGTCGTTCACCACCCGGAAATCGTCAGCGGTAACGCCATTAAAATTGTAGTCAAGCACCTGCGTGCCCTTGTATTTGAGGGTGGGCGGCGCCCCCCACCAGATGAAGGTTTCGACGGCCGACGCCTCGACATCGGGGCATTCATCCTTTAAGGCCAGGCCGTCCTCGAGGGTGAGAGGCTTCCGAAGCCGCCACTCGCGCGGGAGGCGGCCGAAGTGGATTCCGGGGTCGAATTTGAAGATGAAGAGTGTGCGTGTGCCGAAGTCGCGAGCCGCGTCAGCCACCTCCTTGTCGAGCCCGGCGAAAACCGAGGCCACGGCGATCACTGTGGTCGTGCCGATCAGCACCCCGAGGATGGTGAGAAACGAGCGGAACTTGTGGGTTCGCAGCGTATCGAGCGCCAGCAGCAGGTTCTCGCGAACGTGTTGGCGGTCAGGCTTCATGGGTAATCTCTCACTTTTCCGTTCTCAGCGCCTCAATGGGATCGAGCTTCGAGGCCCGCGTCGCCGGGTAGATCCCGAAGAACAGGCCGACGCCAGTTGACAGCAGCAAGCCCATGATGATGGCGTTCGCGGGCACGGAGGCGGTAAAGACCACATCTACAAGCTTGGCTATCCCGACCGCGAGCACGATCCCAATCACGCCCCCCATGCCGGCCATAACGCCGGACTCGATGATGAACTGCAGCAGGATATCGCGCCGGCGCGCCCCCAGCGATTTGCGAATGCCGATTTCATGGGTACGCTCGGTGACGCTGGCCAGCATGATATTCATGATCACTACTCCACCGACCACCATGAAGACGGCCACCACGGCGATGGTGAGGGCAAAAATGTTTCCAGTGAGTCGCTGCCACAGACCCATGATGGTGTCAGCGGCATTCAGGCCAAAGTCATTCGCTTCATGATAGGGCACGTGGTGGCGGGCGCGCATCAGCGCGGTGACCTCGTCTTTCAGCTCAAACATCGCGTTGGCATTACCCGCCTGGATAACCACACTCAACTGTGGCCTGCTCACGAAACGCTTCTGCACCGTGGTCAGCGGCATCTGCACGAAATAGTCCTGGCTCTGGCCGAGCGTCTTGCCGATCCGCTTGGCAACACCCACTACGCGGAAAGGTTGTTTGTTGACGAGAATGATCTTTTCCAGGGGATCGACGTTGGGGAAAAACTCGTCCACCAGGTCCTGGCCGATGAAGCAGACGTTGGCATCGTGTTCGAACTCCGACTCGCTGAAGTAACGGCCGTAGCTTACCTGCTCCTGCTCCATGTCGATCATGCTGGGCGTGTTTCCCTGGCCACTGACGTCATACAGCGTGTGCCCTTTGTAGCGCACCTCAGACCGGTGTATCCAGGCCGAGGCGCCGATATTCTTGTAGCCGGCCAGGTTTTCCTTGAGGAACTGGTAGTCCTCGAGACGGATGGGCTTGTTGTGGCGGCGCTCGCGCTCCCACTCCTCTCCATTCGACACCCAGTTGTACTGCGAGATGAAAAAGACGTTGGCGCCCAGGTTCGCGATGTGGTCGGCGATGTACAAATTCATGCCGTTTACCACCGACATCACCACGATGAGCGTAGTGGTGGCGATCACCACGCCGAGCAGGGTCAGAAACGAGCGCAGCTTATGCGCGTGGAGGGCGTCGAGTGCGATGCGGAAGGCCTCGCGGCACGCGAACCAGAGGCTGTTGTAGTTGCTGAGGCGCAACCTGGATTGAAGAAGCCTTGCCTGGACTTGACTGATCGATCCCACTAAAACCTACCCGCGTGTGTCGTGGCCTGGGCCTCAGCCCGGCAGGATTTTCTACACTAGACTAGACTGGCAAGCTGCTGAACAATCCTGCTCTGAGCGTCGGTAGCGGTGCTCTATGAGGGCCGAATGTCTTGAAAGCAAAGGCCGCGGTCATAGACTGTCATAGACCGGCGCTACAGCCAGCGTTTTCCCTTCTGTCTAGTTGGTTCGGCGGCGCTCGTCGCTCGCGATTTTGCCGTCGCGAATATGGATCACGCGATGAGCGCGAGCGGCAATGTCCTGCTCGTGCGTCACCAGCACAATGGTGTTACCGCCCTGGTGCAGGCGATCGAGCAGGTTCATGATTTCATCGCCGGTGACCGTATCGAGATTGCCGGTGGGCTCATCCGCCAGGATGATCGACGGACTATTCACCAGCGCCCGGGCCACGGCCACGCGCTGCCGCTGGCCCCCGGAGAGCTCGTTCGGCTTGTGATCCATGCGGTCAGCGAGGTCCACTTTGCGTAACGCGTCCTTGGCCCGCTCGATACGCTCGGCGGCAGGCGTACCGTTGTAGATCAGGGGCAGTTCCACATTGTGCAGAGCCGTGGCGCGGGAGAGCAGGTTGAAGGTCTGGAAGACGAAGCCGATCTCCTTATTGCGGATGAACGCCAGTTCGTCATCGGAAAGCTCGCTGACCAGGCGCCCGTTTAGCCAGTACTTGCCGCGAGTGGGCGTATCAAGACAGCCGATCAGGTTCATCAAGGTGGACTTGCCCGACCCCGAAGGTCCCATGATGGCGACGTACTCGCCGCGCGCGATCTCAAAACTGACGCCGGAAAGGGCGTTCACCTGGACTGCTCCCATGTCATAGGTTTTCCAAAGATCCTCGGACTTGATCATGACCCCGGCGGCAGGTTTCCCGTCGGGTGAAGCCGTTCCCACCGCGTAACGCGCCACCACGTCGCCGATTTTTGGAGCTGCCGGTGAACCCATATCAAGTCGCCCTTCCTGTCTGAATCGGTAGCGGCCTTTCTGTAGCGGCGCTCTATGAGCGCCGGTTCTTCTCCAATGAAAAGCCGGCGCTCATAGAGCGCCGCTACAGAAAAAAGTCGCAGCATCAGGCCTTGACTCAGCTCTGTGCCGCCGGAGTACCCGGTGGCGGAGCCTGTACTACCTTAATCTTGGTGTGGTTCTTGAGGGTGCGTAGAACCTGATAGCTGCCGGTCACAATGGTATCGCCGGGACTAACGCCTTTGAGGACTTCGACTTCAATCGAGCCCATGACGCCGGTTTCCACCGGTATGAATTGGGCCACTCCGTTTTTCACTGCAAACACGCCCTGAACCTCCTCCTTTGCCTTCTCTCGCTCCTTGGCCGACGGGGGCTGCCGCTCGGCGGCCATGGCTGTGCCGCTCTTAGGCTTGTTCGCATCCTCCAGTTCAGCACGGGTACGAATAGTGAGCGCCTGGATGGGTATGGATATCGCATTCTGCCTTGTGGCCGTGGTGATCTTGGCGGTAGTCGAGAGCCCGGGATGCATACCTGGAGGAGGATTGTCGAGAGTCACCACTACCAGGAAATCCTTGGCTTCCTCGTCGGTGGCGGTGCCGGTGGTCGAGGAACTGGTCGCTGCGGCTTGGCCCGTGGAGCGGTTCACCGCAGCCTCCCCAATCTGGGTGACGCGGCCTTTAAATGTCTTGTTAGGAATGGCATCGATAGTCACCTCGGCCGGCTGGTTCAGTTTCACATTAACGATATCGGTTTCGTCGACTTTAACCTCAGCCGTAATCACCGAAAGATCTGAGACCTGATACAGATAGCTGCCCGCCGCGTTTTGTATGCCGGCCACCACATTTTCGCCCAAATGAACGGGCAGAGAGGTGATAACTCCGTCTACGGGCGAGGTGTAAACGGTTTTGTTGCGCACGTCGGCAAAACGCACCAGAGTAGCCTTGCTCTGCATGACCTGGGCGTTTACCATGTCACGGTTATAAACGGCCTGCTGGTATAGGGCCTTGTTCTGGGCTACTTGCGCCTGAGCGGAGTTGAGGTTCGCCTGGGCCACGAGGTAATCGCTTCTTCGCTGATCGAAGATCTGCTGGGCGATGAGGTTATCCTCCACCAACTGCTGCCCGCGTTTATAGTCCTTCTCTGCCTGTTTCAGCTTGGCCTCTGCCTGCTGCAGGTTGGCTTCGGCTGTCTTCATACCCGCTGCGGCCGACTGAACGGCTGAGCCTGAGGCGTCAGCATTGGCTTCGGCCGTCTTGAGCGCCGCCTGCTGGGCGTTGACGTCGGCTTCCTGCTGGATGTCTTCCGTGCGCATGATCAGCTGACCCTTCTTTACGTGGTCGCCTTCCTGCACGTTCATCTCGACAATTTTGCCGTAGGAATTGGCATTAACGGTGGCCCATTTGTTCACCGGAGGCTTGATCTGTCCGGACGCGGTGACAATGGAAGCCAGATCTTCGCGCCCAACCTTTCCGACCTGTACGGCCACGGTGCCACGCCTGCTCCAGGCGATGCCCCCGGCAACCAGCCCGACCAGAGCCACCAAAGCAAGAACAATCAATAAATTCCGTTTCCACGGTTTCATAACAACTCCGCTGTCAAAATAGAGAGCCCATTTGCCCGATTGGCGCACCGTGCCCGGTCAACCCTCGACTTCTCCGGTCTGCCGTCGTAGCAGCCTGCGTACAGACCTTCTGCTGCTTGGCCGTCCCACCTGGAGCCCTTGGGCGAATTGCTCTTTCTCAGGCATCGCTGGAAATCCCGCGCGCGATAATCGCGTAAAATAATATAGTGAAAGTCCCGCGCGCTCGTTACCGTCAGTTTCGCCGTAGCTCCCACGCAACCGAGCCCAGGGCCCGCAGAGTGCATACCGGTGCGAGAGGGCGCATCGCCGCTCCAAAGGCTTCCAGCTGACTATACGTTTGACGGTCCAGAAAAGTTTCCGTTAGGCCTGCACACCTAGGAAGGATCTGGGCAAAAGACAACAAGCGGAAATGGTGAACGCGCAAGCGGCGAAACTGGGCGTAACAGTGCGTTATACTTCTCGGACTAGGTACTCTTCTACCCTCTCAGATCCGGTCGACTCTTGCTGGACTCTTCTGCTTCGGTGCTTCCAGACGGGCCTGACAAAGTGCTCCCTTCAGTATTATTGTATCGCGGAATGCCTGTGGGGAGACGCAGTTTTTGGAAACGGTGTACTGCTCCAGACTAAAAAGATAGCAGACTCATTAATGGTTTCTGTGATTAGCTGCCAGTCGGCAAGAGGAGGACTTAAGGGCGGACCACCTTTTCTCCGATTTCTGCATCTTATATGGACCGAGTCTATCCTGCGTCGGGCTGTCTGTTGCAAGTGAAGGCCAATGGGTCGGACACACCAATACTGTTGCCCCATAAGACAAGGCTACAGCTTGACTTCACTTCCTCAGCAAACGTACAATCGCAACGGTAAGGCTATGATTATGCAATCGGGTCCCATCTACGGAAGAGTTGTGCAATCTGGAAGACGATCCTGGTGGAGGGCTTTAGCGGTTGTGATGCTGGCCGCCAGCTTTGGGATGTGCTTTGCCCAATCGCTCCATGCTGGGGATAAGAAAACTAAGGAACAGCGGCGACGCGAAAAAGAGATACGGAAAGAGCAGGAGGGACCCTACAAGAAGTGGCTGCAAGATGAAGTGCCCTATATCATCACATCCGAGGAGCGGGCCTCGTTCAAGAAGCTAACCACTGACGACGAGCGCGAGCAGTTCATCGAGGCATTCTGGAACCGGCGCAATCCGAATCCGGGAAGCCCGGAAAACGAGTTCAAAGAAGAGTACTACCGGCGCATCGCTTATGCCAACGAACACTACGCTTCAGGTTTCCCAGGTTGGAAATCGGACCGCGGTCGTATCTATATTATGTATGGCCCAGCTGACGAGATCGACTCGCATCCAAGCGGCGGAAACTATCAGCGTCCCATGGAAGAGGGAGGCGGAGAAACTTCCACGTATCCCTTCGAGACGTGGCGATACCGCTATATCGATGGCATTGGCAATAACATAATGCTTGAGTTTGTGGACCCCACGATGACCGGTGAATATCACCTCACCATGGATCCTGGTGAAAAGGACGCTCTACTTCATGTGCCTGGCGCGGGATTGACCATGATGGAACAGATGGGCATGGCCAGCAAAGCGGACCGTTTCACTCGCGGCGATGGTATGACTATCGGCAGGAGCATGGGAGGCGAATCGGAGAGCATGGAAGAGTTCACCCGCCTCGACCAATACGCCAAGATATTCAAGCCCCCTGCGGTCAAGTTCAACGATCTGAAAGCTGTTGTAACCACCAAGATTTCCGCGAACCTGCTGCCGTTCGATGTGCGCCAGGATTTCATTCGCATCACGGAAGACAGTGTCCTGACGCCTATCACGATTCAGGTGAGCAACCAGGACCTGCAGTTTCAGAACAAAGACGGCGTGATGCACGCCACTATGGACATTTTCGGCCAGTTGACCACCTTGAGCGGACGGACCGTGAACACCTTCGAAGACAGCATGGTTCTGGATGTGCCGCAGCATGATTTCGAGAGCTACGTCACGCATCGTTCGGTTTATCAGAAGGCTGTGCCGTTGCGCCCGGGCCTCTACAAGCTGAGCGTGGTGCTGAAAGACGACATTAGTGGCAAGATGGGATCGCTCGAACTTCGCCTCAACGTGCCGAAAATAACGGATGAGCAAATGGGGATGAGTTCGTTAATTCTCGCCGACCTCATCCAGCAACTGCCCACGACTCAAGTCGGAACTGGACCGTTCGTGATCGGCGGTAGCAAGGTACGCCCCAGTGTGACGGATACCTTTAATCGGGATCAGAACCTCGGCATCTATCTGCAGGTATACAATTTGGGGGTCGACCCGCAGACCCACAGACCATCTGCCGAGGTGACTTACGACATTTCTAAGGACGGGAAAGCCATCCTGTCAAAAACGGAATCGACCCCTGCTTCCGAACAGCTGACACTCCAGAAGATCATGCCTTTGAGGTCCTTGCAGCCTGGAAGGTATACGGTGGAGGTTAAGGTTACGGATAAAGTCAGGAAGCAGACAATGCCCGCAACGGCTGATTTTGAGTTGCGCTAGGCCGGTCATACACTGCGCTCGAGCGGGATGGGATCCAGGTCGACCGTGTGGTTCCTGTGCCGGCGGGTTGCTTGACTTAGTGTTGTTCGTGGTGCAGAATACGGCCTACGAAAAGAGAAAGATGAAGCGCTCAGTGTTCCGCCTTCGTTTTGTGTCCTTCCCGTCACTGGCAGGACTTTTGATATTGAGTGTCAGTGCTGTCGCCGGGTTTTGTGCTTCCTTCGGGTCGGGATTTGGGCGTGTTTCGGGTACTGTTACCGATGCCAACGGCAACCCTCTGATGGGCGCGACGATCGCCCTGGTAGGCTCCGGTTTACCTAAATCGCAGGTCGTGAACAATGCGGTGGAGAGGGTCATCACCGACGCTCACGGTCGCTTCAGTATTGAACACCTCTCACCCGGGTGGTACTCGGTAAAGGTAGCCTCGATGACCCGCATGCCATCCTTGCGGCGGGGCGTTCGCGTCACCGCCGGTGAAACCTCCCACATCCGGTTTTCTTTGAGCGGCATTCTCGCCCCGGTTCAGTTGCACCGCCCCGACGGTGACCTGATGAAGTGGGGTGAAGACTGGAAATGGGTGCTTCGGACTTCCTCCGCCACACGCCCGGTACTGCGCTATCGCGACGGCCGAGCGAGCGAAGCCGGCGACAAGCCGGGGCGTTCAAAGAAGAAGAAACGGTCTTTGCCACCAAGTCAGACAGTGGTGGGCATGATGCCAGGCACAAGTGGCGGCATGCACGGCCTCGATCCTGGAATGGGCGGCGTTTTTGCTTATTTGCGCCCGCTGTCGAATAACTCGGATCTCCTCATGGCAGGCTCGATGCCTGTGGGTGGCGTCGCGGGGCCTTCGATGATTACGGCCTTCCGCTCAAATCTGCTCAACGATAATCCTGAGGAAGTGGCGCTGGTTGTACACCAACTCAGCCTCAACGGTTCAGATCGGACCGCACTGGGCCAGGGGATCGGCCGCAGTCAAGGTATCGTACTCAGTTTCAGCCAGACTCGGCACCTGAACAGAAGTATTAGCCTGACGACGGGATTCGAGATCGATGATCTCAGCGCTACACGCAACGTCACCTCTACCCATCCTGTCGTGAAGCTTGACTACGCAGCAAGTTCCTCCACCGGGGTCAGCATTTCTTATGGCGCCGTCCGGCGCGATGGAGAGGCTGATTTGCTGGATCGAGTCGGTGATCTTAATGCCTTCCCCAGGATCAGCATGAAGCAGGGGCGTTTGGCGCTGGAAAGCGACAACCACGCTGAGGCTGCGATCCGGCGAAAACTCGGTAAGAACTCAAGCATTGAACTGGCTGCCTATCAGGATCAAGTCGGCAATGCGGCCGTATGGGCATCAGGTGGGCCTGAGGCGATGGGCGCTCTCGCCAGTAGTGCTCTGTCCGATCCGGCGAGCGGCGGTTCGATGTTGGACGCTGGGAATTATGGCTCCATGGGTTTCCGTGCCGCTTATACACGACGCATTGGCGACTATATGGAAACGGTTGTGATGTATTCTTCGGGCGACGCGCTTACCGTTTCCTCCCCTAATGGTGCCTGCGCGTCCTGTACGAATCTAGGTCAGGCGCTCCGCCTTGAGCGCAGCAGAGCAGTCGGCGCCAAGGTCAAAGCTCGCGTTCCGGGCGTGAACACGCTGGTCACGACGTCCTATGAATGGATGCCTGGAGGCCGCGTGACCTCGGTTGATCCACAAGGTGAAGCCAGCCTGGGAATTCATCCTTTCTTCGACATGGAGATCCGTCAGCCAATTCCTAACATCCCGTTCATTCCCGCTCGTATCATCGCTGTGGCCGATTTTCGCAACCTTCTCGCACAGGGGTATGTGCCGCTTGGTCTCCCAGGTGAGGAGCCTTTATTGCTGTCCTCCGCTTACCGGAGTTTCCGCGGTGGCTTTTCTGTGCAGTTCTAGCCAGCGAGCATCGCGAAAGGTATTGATACAGGCAGAAGGCGACCATCAGCTTCGTTTATCCAGCCAATACAATAATTTGAACTCCATATGCATAATTCCATAGGCAATTTTGTTTGGATTTGGGATTTCTCCGTACTAAGTTGGAAAGAAGATGCTTATCTTAAGTGCAGCCACCCTAGTAACTGGTATGCTACTTGCATCTACGAGGGGAGACCGAGGCCCATCGCGTGAGCACAACACATTCGCTACGTTTCGGCACTGTTGTCATCGCTCTATCAAGCTTGGGCTTGCTTGTGTGTGCGGGCCTGAACCTGCAGCAGCGCAGCCAGTATCAACTTCCGTATGATGGCGTGAGCTGGATTGACACGCAACAAGGCGTGACGGCTTGGGTGGTAAGCCACAACAGCCCAAGCGATCAGGCAGGGATTCACAAGGGCGATATCCTTGTCTCGATAGACGGAAAGCCGATCCACAAAGCAGACGAAGCTGCTCAAGCCATTTTCCAGAACGGTGTTTGGTCAGATGTAGTCTACAACCTTACACGCCAAGGAGAGGAATACCAGACCTCCGTCTTGATTTCACCTCAGCCCCAGCCCCGGACGCTTCGGGACTATCTCGAGGTTGTGGGACTGCTCTATCTTCTGATCGGCGCCTTTGTCCTGATTCGGCGCTCCAGTGCTCGCAAGTCTCTTCATTTTTACCTTTTCTGCTTTTCTTCTTTCGTTCTGTTCACTTTTTCCTATAGCGGCAAACTGAACGCTTTCGACTGGACCGTCTACTGGCTGAACGTTGCCGCCTGGATCCTGCAACCCACTCTCTTCCTACATTTTTGCCTTACCTTTCCAGCACGCGCGCAGTGGCTTCGCCGGCGTTCATACGGTGCCGCCCTGCTTTACGTGCCGGCCTTGATCCTAGGGATTGTTCACGTTGCCGTGGCGCTTCAGGCGATGGTTCTCCCGGTACCGCTAGCCGCGTCGAACTGGCTGCTCGACCGCGTCGAGCTGTTCTACATGCTCGCCTGTTTCCTGGCAGGCACGGTGGTCCTATTGCGCTCCGGCCGCCGGGCGGAAGTTCCCCTGGTGCAGCAGCAACTCAAGTGGCTCATCCGCGGCACTGTGGTCGCCATGGCTCCCTTTGCCCTGCTGTACGGGCTCCCTTATGGTTTCGGGTATGTTCCGCTGTGGTGGATGAATCTCTCGGTGATGTCGCTGGTGCTGCTGCCGCTAACGTTTGGCTACTCCATCATGCAGTACCGGCTGATGGATGTGGATATCATCTTCCGCCGGGGCCTAGCCTATACACTGGCCACGGCCACCATCGTGGGTCTGTACATCGGCGGCGTGGCCCTGTTTGCCGACTTCTTCCGCAATCATCTGGTTATTACCAGCCATGGCGGATGGATTATCGCTATCGTGCTGACGGCGGTCCTGTTCCAGCCATTGCTGAATGCGATCCAGTCGCGGCTTGACCGCTTCTTCAACCCGGAGCGCTACGACTATCGCGCTACCCTTCTCGACTTTGCCCGCCAACTGGCCTCCGAGGTTCGTCTGGATTGCCTGTTGGACGAGGTCTCGAAGCGCCTGACCTCGACCCTTAGCGTTGATCGTCTCGCCTTTTTCCTAACGGGCGAGTCGGGAGAGCTGACACTCGCGAAATCCACGGGGTTACCCCCGTTTCGCAAGCTCGACCTCAGCTTTCTGGATCCGAGCCGCGCTGAGCTGGCAAAGGGCTACCTATTCTTCGACAGCGTGCGACGCGTTCCGGGAGTGTCGGGGGCTGCCCAGTCGGCGATTGAGCGTCTTGACTTGCATTACTACCTGCCGCTCAAGGTGAAAGAGCGCACTCTGGGTTATCTGGGTCTGGGGAAAACACGCGAGGGGGACTTCCTCTCGCGCGAAGACGTTGACCTGCTGCACACGCTCGCCGGATACGTCGGGATTGCCGTTGAGAACGCGCAGCTTTACCAGTCGCTCGAGCAGAAGGCGCGCCAATACGAGGCTCTCAAGGACTTCAACGAGAACATTATTGAGTCGATCAGCGCAGGCGTGATGGCCACGAATTTAGGCCAGGAGATCGAAGCCTGGAACTCGGCCATGGAAAAGCTCTACGGCGTCAACCGTTCGGCCGCGCTCGGTAAGAAGCTCGACGAGGTCTTCTCGGCTGATTTGATCCGGGAGTTACCCACGCCTTCTGACTCGCGTCCGGACGCTTCGCTGTACAAATTTCGCCTGAATAATGCCACCGGCCAACAATTGATCGTAAACATATCGCTGGCACCATTGGTGGGCAAAGACGGCCAGGTGCTCGGGCGTTTAATGATTGTGAACGATCTCACCGACCGGGTCAATCTTGAGGATCAGCTTGCCCAGGCCGAGAAGCTTTCCTCGATCGGGCTTCTGGCGGCCGGCGTCGCCCACGAGGTAAATACTCCACTCGCGGTGATTACTTCGCAAGCCCAGATGCTCCTGCGGCAGTTACAGCAGGCTCCCCTTGATGGCTCGCAGATGCCGACGCTCGAGAAAATAGTCAAGTCGTCGTTCCGGGCTTCGGAGATCGTCAACAGCCTGCTGAAGTTCTCGCGGGTGAGCGGCAGCGAGCTGAGCGAAATGGATCTGAACCGGGTGATTCGCGAGACGCTTTCCCTGGTCGATCCGATGCTGCGCGCCTCCCACATCTCCCTGAATCTTCAGCTCGCCGGTGGCGTGCCTCCGATCTACGGGAATTACGGCAAGTTGCAGCAGGTGTTCATGAATCTTATTATGAATGCCCGTGACGCGATGCCGCGCGGCGGCGAACTCACCGTGGCCACTGACCGTGAGGACTCCATGGTGCGCGCCGAGGTTAGCGACAACGGTGTAGGCATCCCGGCCGAACACCTGGCGAAGATATTCGATCCCTTCTTTACCACCAAAGCCAGCAGCCGTGGGACTGGACTGGGATTGGCGGTAACCTATGGCCTGATGCGCGAACACTCCGGCAAAATCTGGGTCGACAGTAATGTCGGCCGAGGCACCACTTTCAGGCTGGAATTTCCCGTGGCGAGGAGAGCCGTGAATGTCAGCTAAAGGCTCGATTCTCATCGTCGACGACGAGCAGGAGATTCGCGAGAGTCTCGATCAACTGCTGAAATTCGAAGGGTATCGTACCAATACTGCAGGGACCGGAGAGGAAGGCCTGAGAAGAGCCGAGGAATCGGTCTACGATCTTGTCTTGCTCGACATCAACCTGCCGGATCAGAGTGGCCTCGAGGTATTGAAATCCCTAAAACATCTCGCCCCCGAGACTGCCGTAGTGATGATCACTGCCTACGACTCGGGCCAGACGGCCTTTGAGGCATCCAAGCAGGGTGCGGCCAGCTACATTCCCAAACCTTGGGACAACGACCGCATGCTGCTCGAGATCCGCAATACGCTCGATAAGTCGCGGCTGCAATCGGAGAACGTGCAGTTGCGGCGGGCCTTAAAGCGTTATTCGCTGCCCAATCTAGTGGGCAAGAGCGAGCCCCTCCAGAAGATCATGGACCTGATCACTCAGGTGGCACCCACCCGGGCCACCATCCTGATCCTGGGTGAGAGCGGCACCGGCAAGGAGCTCGTGGCTAAGACCATCCATGCCACCAGCACTCGCGCCGATAAGCCATTTGTGCCCGTCAATACCGGCTCCATGCCCGTGGACCTGCTCGAAAGCACCCTCTTCGGACACGTAAAGGGCGCCTTCACCTCTGCCGTCGCCACCAAACGCGGTCTCTTCGAGGTGGCGGACCAGGGCACGATCTTCTTTGACGAAATCGGCACGGTGGGTGTGGAGACCCAGGCGAAGCTGCTCCGCGTCATCCAGGAGCGCGAGTTCATGCGCTTGGGAGGTACAGAAACCATCAAAGTGGATGTTCGCATTCTCGCCGCCACCAACGCCGATCTTCGCCGCTTGGTGCAGGAGAACAAATTTCGCGAGGACCTCTTCTATCGCCTGAACGTGATCACCCTCACCTTGCCGCCATTGCGTGACCGTAAAGAAGATATTCCCGCGCTGGCCGATCATTTTCTGATCAAGTTCGGCCAGGAGAACAACCGCTACGAATTGCATTTTGCGCCCGAGGCCATGAAGATGCTGATGAACTACTCCTGGCCCGGCAACGTGCGCGAACTGGAGAACGCGGTCGAACGGGCTGTGGTGCTCTCCTCGGGCCCGCTGATCGGTCCGGAATCGCTACCCGAGCAATTGTCCGACAACCACACAGGGGCGTCGCACCAATTCGGCCCCGAAGACATGGAAGGTCGCTCCCTTTTCGAGATCATGGAATCGTGTGAGCGCCGCATCATCGTCGATATGCTCGAGCGCAGCCAGTGGAGCCAGACCGAAGCCGCCGAGCGCTTTCGCATTCCGCTTTCTACCCTCAATCAGAAAATCAAACGCCTGCACATCGATATCAAGAGACGCAAGGAAGATCGAAACTAAACCGGGCGCCACAGATCTGTTCGCATGGTCAGTGTTCACACCCAAAGGCCTGCCCTGGCGGCAATCATTGTAACTGTCCGTACTCCTCAGCAGGCAGCCTTCGGAGGGCATTTCGCAGATTACAGCGAGACAAACCATCGTGATAGACTCAGCCATTACAGCCAGCGTTGCAGCACAAAGCGGTTATAAGATCAAGCCCATTGCGGAACGGCTTGGCATTCCGGAAGTTGGATGGCAGCTCCGCCACTGGAACACCACAGCGATGGATGAGGAAGGCTTCTCGACCAAAGTTCGCCAGACACGGGTCGGTCATGCCAGCCCGATCGTCACCAACGAGTAACACGCACGTGAGCGACAGAAAGTCGAGAGAGGCAGCTGAACTGAAGCCGTCGACCGACGGCTGCAAGAGGCCAAGGGAAAATCGAATTCGGTAGAAGTTGTTGGCACAACAGAGAAGGTCTGTGTGTAAGTTATTGAAACAAATGGTAGGCCTGGAGGGATTCGAACCCCCGACCCACGGTTTAGGAAACCGTTGCTCTATCCGTCTGAGCTACAGGCCCGATTGCTAAATGCCTATGCTTGCACAGTCCCTGCAGATTGCGCAAGCAAGACCGCAGTTCACCCGGTAGTCCTTTGCAGGCCGCTCCCGGGTGGTGGTCAAGGGATCTATCGGCCGCGTGGAACTCGCTGACGACTAGCCTACCTCAATCTCCTTGGCCATCGCGGCCAAGTCCCGGAAGTCTTATCCGCGCAGTTCTTGCAGTGGCGCCACTCGTTCTGCCCTGCATTCTCACGCAAGGTGTAGTCGCCGCTGCCCGTGTAGTTGTGGGTCCCACCCCGCGAAACAGCCGCCGCCGCGGAAGCAGAGCGTTCGGCACTTCTTGCACAGCCCTCAAGGGGCTTGGCCCTGGCGGTGGGCGCATTGATTGCTATGTGCCTGGTTTGCCGGCAAGCGAAATCGGGGCCCTTACAAAGAACAAATGCCCGATACCGGCAAAAAGTGCGACTCCAGCGGCGACTAGCAGCGCTGACTGGAAGGATGCCGTGGCTTGAACCATGTATCCGGTAAGCGCGGGGGCTATGGCGCCACCGACATACCCACCGAAATTCTGTATGGAACCAAGCGACGCGGCGTAATTTTGTGGCGCCGCGACCGTGGCCATCGCCCACGCGGCAGTGCTGCCGGCATTGATCATTAACAAGGATAAGGAAATATAGCCGACCGCCAATAAACTGGTCGAACTGTAGGCTGCCAACACCGTACATAGGACCACTGCGAACAACACGCAAACGATCGGAATTTTACAACTGTTGATCGTAGATAGGCCGCGCCTTGAAAGAATATCGCAAATGCGGCCTCCGGTCAGGCTACCGACGACTCCACAAGTGAAGGGAATGGCAGCGACCCAACCTGTCTTGGCGATGCTAAGGTGCCATTGGATCTCGAGATATTGGGGCAGCCAGGCATAATAGAGCCAAGACATGTAGACGATGCCAAAAAAACCGCACAGCATTCCCCATGTCGTACTGAACCCAAACAATCGCCTCCAATCCCGCAACGACATGGGTAGCCGTTCGCGCTCCGAGCCCGAAAGATATTCAAGTTCCGCGGCCGATAGGCGTAATTGCTTAGGATCTCGATGTAAGCAGTAGAAAGTGAACCCCACAACCAAACCGGCGAGGCCCATCAGGATAAACATCCAGCGCCAGCCGAGATGGACCATGAGAATGGTAAGAAGTGGAGCTGCAAGGGCCGTCCCCAGACTGCTTGAACAGTTCCAAACGCCGGTGGCTAAGCCCCGGTCGCGCCGGGCAAACCAGTCCGCAACCACGCGGGCGCAACTTGGAAATTGTGGCGATTCACCGAGACCCAATAAAGCGCGGACTCCCATAAACTCCCAGAAGCTCGAAACCATTCCCCCAAGGATTTGGGCCAATGACCAAAGGACGACTCCGGCGGAAAGGAGCAGGCGCGCCCCCAAGCGATCCACCGCGGCCCCCGCGGGCAACTGGCATATCGCATAAGCGCATAGAAACGCGGAGAGTAAAACGCCACTGTGGGCAAGGGAAATGCCAAGATCCTGCCGAATAAGCGGCAGGCCAACCGCCAAGCTGGCGCGATCGACATAGTTGATGACCCCGCTGATCACGAGAAGGATCAACGCCGTCTTTTGAATGCGCCGGATGCGGCTCAGGGGAGCGGGGAGCACCGGTTTGTGCCCACGGCCGATTACTTTGCGGTCTTTTCCCAAGAACTCCCGTACCCCCGTTGCCGGCCTCTGTACTACCCGATAACACCTTGCCTGAGACGTAAAAAGTCTACCGGATAACGTACACCAGGTCTATGGGGGCACATGAGTGCCTGCCCTTTCACGTTTTGACATAAAATACTCTCGGGGGTTCACAAGGAGGCAGGACTATGCAGAGGGTCGGCGTCATTCGCATGCTGGCGAGGTATCCCGTCAAATCGATGCGAGGTGAAGCATACGCCTCAATTCCTCTGACCCTCCAGGGCTTCGAGGAGGATCGCCGGTTTGCATTTGTGCAAGCTGAGTCGCGTAGCGCTTTCCCATGGCTCACGGCTCGGGAGATGCCGGAACTTCTCCGTTGGCAGACTTCGGTCGAGAAGCCGGGTACACCCGACGTCGCCGTGACTGTCACCACGCCTGCCGGCGAACTGTGGCCAGTCTCGAGCAGCGGGCTTCGGCAGGCCATCGAGGAACGTTTCGGGAAACCGGTCTTCCTACTAAGAGACTATCGCGGCTCGTTCGATGCCGCTAGCGTCTCCCTCATCAGCGAGCAGACTGTCCAACGCATTGCCGAGGAATCCCAAACCGAGGCGAACCCGTGGCGCTTTCGGCCAAACCTGCTTGTGAATCTCGGTGGTGGTGCGGCCTTCGATGAGTTGAAGTGGGTTGGCCGTGTCTTGCGCCTGGGCCAGAAGGCGCGCATCGCCGTCACCCAGGTAGACGAGCGGTGCGTCATGATCACGCTCGATCCGACAACCAGCGAACCCGCCTCCCAAATCTTGAAGTGTGTCGTTCGGCAGCACAACAAGTGCGCCGGAGTTTACGCGACCGTGCTCACGCCCGGGGAAGTACATGCGGGTGATGGCGTCAATCTCGAAGACTGAACCGGATTGTCTAAATCCATCGTGGTATCATTCTGCGGGTAAGGCGCTAAAGATCCCGCTAGGACACTGGTGTAGACTCAGGCGCGCCGGAGACACCTTGGGTGTGAGTTCTCAAACCTCAGCCACGGCCGATCGCGGCAGGACTGAGGATCAAGAAGGCCGCAGTCAATTGGGACGTGCTTGAGTATATAAGGAAAGGCGGCACTGAGGCTGTCGTGTTCTTCTTTAGGGGCGGCGCCCAAGATTCCACGATCAAGATAGCCCTCAGAGGACTCAGGTCGGAGGCTGATTATGCGGTGACGCGCATGAACTCACGTCAGTCAACAAGCGTCACGGGACGCACGCTGAGCCGATCCGGCCCGTTAAGCCCAAAAAATAAAGCTTGGACACTTTCCCAACGGCCATTTACTCGTTTACTTTCAGGACCGCCAGAAAAGCCTCCTGCGGGATGTCCACCTTACCCACGCGCTTCATGCGCTTCTTGCCTTCTTTCTGCTTTTCGAGCAGCTTACGCTTGCGTGAAATGTCGCCTCCATAGCATTTTGCCAGGACATTCTTGCGGATCGCGGCGACATTCTCGCGGGCGATGACTTTCGAGCCGATGGCTGCCTGGATGGCTACTTCGAACATCTGCCGTGGAATCAGTTTGCGCATGCGTTCACATAAGTTCCGGGCCCGCGGCTGGGCGAAATCGCGATGGCACACGAAGGATAGCGCATCCACCGGATCGCCGGCTATCAGCAGATCCACCTTAACCAGGTCGGACTCGCGATATCCCGAGAAATGGTAGTCGAGTGACGCGTATCCGCGCGAAACCGATTTCAGCCGGTCGTAGAAGTCGAGCACGATCTCGTTAAGAGGCAATTCGTAGGTGAGCAGCACGCGCTTGCCGGAAACGTACTCGAAGCCCTTCTGCACCCCGCGCTTTTCTTCTGCCAAGGCCAGAATTCCGCCCAGGAACTCATCATTGGTGAGGATCAACGCTGTGATCAGCGGCTCCTCGATTTTGGCAACATCGCCGGCCGGCGGGAACTTCGTGGGGCTGTCAATGGTGAGAACCTCGCCCGCCTTGGTGGTCACGCGATAGCGGACGCCCGGCGCCGTGGTGATCAGGTCAAGTCCAAACTCCCGTTCCAGGCGCTCCTGGATGATCTCCATGTGGAGTAAGCCGAGAAAGCCACAGCGAAAGCCGAAGCCCAGAGCGACCGAGTTTTCCGGCTCATAGAAGAAAGAGGAATCATTCAGGCGCAGTTTTTCGAGAGCGTCGCGCAGATCCTCGTATTGATTCGCCTCCACCGGGTACAGCCCGGAAAACACCATCGGTTTGATGTCTTCGAACCCCGGCAAAGGTCCGGCCGCGGGGCGGTCCTCCTCGGTTATCGTGTCGCCAATCTTGGTGTCTGACACCCGTTTGATGTTGGCAACGATGTAGCCCACCTCGCCGGCTGCTAATTCCTCCACGCGAAGAATCTTGGGGTTGCGAATCCCGAGTTCCTCGACCGTATACACCTGTCCGTTCGACCACAGACGCACGTGCATTCCCGGCCACACCGTACCCTGGACCACACGCGCCAGCACCACCACGCCCCGGTAGCTGTCATACCAGGAATCGAAGATCAGGGCTTGGAGCGGCTCCGCAGGAGATCCTCGGGGAGGAGGAATGCGTTTGACCACCGCCTCCAGAACCTCGTCCACTCCTGTCCCTTGTTTGGCACTGATGAGGATGGCGTCGCTGGCATCGAGCGCGAGCGCGTGCTCGATCTGTTGCTTGGTGGCTTCAACCTCGGCGCCCGGAAGATCAATCTTATTGATCACCGGAATGATCTCGAGATTATTGTGGAGTGCCAACTGGGCGTTGGCCAGCGTCTGCGCTTCGACTCCCTGTGAAGCATCCACTACCAGCAACGCGCCCTCGCAGGCCGAGAGACTGCGAGACACCTCGTAGGAAAAGTCCACGTGTCCGGGAGTGTCGATCAGGTTCAACTGATAGGTATTGCCATCATGCGCAGGATACGTCAGCCGCACAGAATGGGCTTTGATGGTGATCCCGCGCTCCTTCTCGAGATCCATGGTATCGAGTACTTGTTCCGACATCTCGCGCTTTTGCAAAGCGCCGGTGAGCTCGAGCAGGCGGTCGGCCAGCGTCGACTTGCCATGATCGATGTGGGCAACGATGGAGAAATTACGGATGTATTTGGCGTCGGTCATACTCAGCAGAGTGGCCCGGTAACCCCGTGGACAAACACGGAACCTTTCAACCGCGATCTTTCAGGTTCCACACACGGCAAGACGCGGGTGACCATAAGCGAGCCACCCGTAAACGAGATTCCATTCCGGGGAAGAAGTTGACAAAGGCTTGGGCCTGCACATGCCCGCATTGAGAAGGCTTTCTGCTCCTTTGAAAATCTAACAAAAGGGAGGTATGCTGTCAAATTCGAACGACCAATAAAGATGATTCAGTTTGTCGGTCCTAACAGGCGCTCAAAAATCCAGAGCCTTGTCATGCTGAGAGAAGCGACGTACTACACTGACATACCGACACGCTGAGATGGTGAAAGATTGACATACTGAAACACTGACACACTAAAACACTTTCTCGAGGTGCACCGATGCAGATCCAAAAGGTTGGTGTGGTGGGCTGTGGCTTGATGGGATCTGGCATCGCGCAAGTCGCGGCCATGGCTGGATACGCCACGGCCGTCAGGGAGGTCTCGAACGAACTGCTCGACAAGGGTCTTGCTTCAATTGAGAGGTCTCTCGCTAAGCTAACTGAAAAAGGCACGATCACTGCCGAGCAGGCCTCGCTCAGCATGGGCCGCCTGAGACCAACTTTGAAGCTCGACGATCTGGCGGATAGCGACCTGGTGATCGAGGCCGTAGTCGAGAACCTCGCGAGCAAGCGTGAGGTCTACTCGCAGCTGGACCGGCTGGTGAAGCCGGAAGCGATCTTCGCAAGCAACACGTCCTCGCTTTCGATAATTGAACTCGCCGTCGGCACCCAGCGAGCGCCGCGCTTTATCGGACTGCATTTCTTCAATCCCGTGCCGCTGATGCAACTCGCAGAGGTCATCCGGACGGTCGCAAGCGACCCTGCCGTCGTTCAAGCAGGAGTCGAATACGTGCGCAGTGTGGGGAAAACGGCAATCCTCACCTCCGATCGCGCTGGATTCATCGTCAACAGGCTTCTTGTTCCCTACCTCCTGGATGCGGTCCGCGCGCTCGAGGAGGGGTTCGGCAGTATCGAGGCCATCGACCAGGGTATGAAGCTCGGTTGCAATCATCCCATGGGACCTCTCACTCTGCTCGATTTCGTTGGAATCGACACCACCTATTACATTTCCGAGATTCTATTCAACGAATACCGGGAAACGCGGTTCGCTGCCCCACCGCTGCTGAAACGAATGGTGGCGGCCGGCATGTACGGCCGCAAGACGGGCAAGGGCTTTTACGACTACACCGACCCCAAGAATCCGAAGGCTAACCGTTTGCTCCTGAGCTAACAGAGGATTTAAGCAGAAAACGCAAATGCGAAGCCTCGAGCCTAAAAAATCAGCAAGCCGCTGGGACCCGGGGCTGTACGAGTCACGTCATGGGTTCGTATGGAAGTACGGCGAAGACCTGATCGACCTGCTGGCCCCTCAGCCGGGTGAGCGCGTTCTCGACCTCGGCTGCGGAACCGGCCAATTGACGGCTCGTATTGCGGCTACGGACGCCAGCGTGGTGGGCGTTGACAACTCGCCCGAGATGATCGAACAGGCAAGGCGCAATTACCCGAACGTCCGCTTCGAGGTCGCCGACGCGGCCGACTTACACTTGCCCGAGGGTTTTGACGCGGTCTTTTCCAACGCGGCGTTACACTGGATGAGGCAAGCCGATCGAGTTGCTGGGAGCATTTCGCGCGCGCTCAAGCCAGGCGGCCGCTTAGTGGCGGAGCTGGGCGGTAAGGGCAATGTCCTGTCCCTACTTGAGGCGGCATCCGCGTCGCTCGACACCCTGGACTGCCGTGTGGGGGAGTCTCCCAATCCGTGGTACTTTCCCAGCGTGGGCGAATATGCGAGTCTTCTCGAACAGCAGGGCCTCGCCGTGACCTTCGCCGCCCTGTTTGATCGGCCAACGACGCTCGAAGAGGGTCATGCGGGTCTAGCATGGTGGATGCGCATGTTCGGCAGTGCGATTCTCGGAAACGTGCCCCCGGCAAGGCAAAGTGATTTCCTGCAAGATCTCGAAGATCGCCTGCGGCCTAAGCTGTGGCGCGACGGAACCTGGGTGCTGGATTACGTGAGGCTGCGGATTCGGGCAATCAAGCGAGCATAGCCTCAGGAGACCCTATGAGCTACGAAACTCTTCTCTACGACAAACGTGAAGGCATCGGTTACGTGACCATCAACCGGCCGGACAAACTGAACGCCCTCAATCACACAGTGATGGCGGAGCTCGAAGCTTGCTTCTCCGCTCTCGGGGCAGATCCGGAGGTCAAAGTCGTGATCCTCACGGGGTCCGGCGAGAAGGCTTTCGTGGCCGGCGCCGATATCAACGAACTCGCCGTGCAGACGCCCATCTCAGGCAAACAAACCTCAGTCCGGGGACAGCGCCTTTTTAGCCTCATCGAAAATCTTGGCAAGCCCGTAATCGCGGCCGTGAACGGGTTTGCGCTGGGCGGCGGGTGCGAGCTGATCATGGCCTGCACTCTGCGGATCGCCGCCCAAAACGCGCAGTTTGGCCAGCCCGAGGTGAAAATAGGGATCGTGCCGGGATACGCCGGAACGCAGCGTCTGGCGCGCCTGGTGGGCAAGGGGCGGGCCCTCGAACTGATCCTGACGGGCGAACGTATCGGGGCGCAGGAAGCCTATCGCATCGGCCTCGCGAACCAGGTTGTGCCCCAAAAGGATCTCATTCCCACTGCGGAAGCTCTCGCCCGTAAGATCATGGCCAACGCGCCCCTGGCCGTCAGGTTCTCGATCGAAGCCGTGAACCATGGAACCGAGATGACCCAGGCCGAAGGCGAGCGGCTGGAAGCAAGTCTCTTCGCTTTGTGTTGCGCAACTGCCGATATGAAGGAAGGAATGAAGGCGTTCCTCGAGAAGCGTCCTGCCAAGTTCACAGGAGAATAGCTGACAGAGAATAGCTGACAGCCCCTCAGGCTGATCGCTGATATGGGTTCACGTAGAAAATCGCGCGAAATCGCTCTGCAGATGCTTTTCCAGTGGGAGATGGGATCGCACACCCCGCAGCATGTTATGGGTACGTTTCTGCCGCACCAGAGGCTTGAACCCGACGCGGAGCAATTCGCCCGCGCCTTGTTCGAGGGCACGGTTCAGGCGAAGGAATCTCTGGACCGCACTCTGGCCGAGCACGCCCAGAACTGGCGGCTAGAGCGCATGCCCGGCGTAGATCGCAATGTCCTCAGGCTCGCACTTTACGAATTGACCCACTGCCCCGAAACTGCACCCGCCGTGGTCATCAATGAAGCCATGGAAATCGTCCGGCGATTTTCAAGCGAGGATTCCGTGGAGTTTGTTAACGGGATACTCGACGCCATTCGCAAGGCCACACCCATCCCGAAACCGTAAGCCACAGGGCTATTCCACGATTCCGCCCTGCAGGCCAGGGCGGCCGGCACCACGCCAAACTGGGCCTAAAGCCGGGGGCGCTCTTTCGGCTACAATGGTAGCTGCATGGCCACTTTCCACCTTCTCAATTTCGGCTGCCGGGCAAGCCAAGCTGACGGGGCTGGCTTACGCGGACAGCTCCGCCAGGCCGGATTTCACGAAGCCAGCGCGCCCGAAGCGAGCGACATCGCCGTCCTTAACACCTGCACGGTAACAGCCGCGGCCGATGCCGAGGTACGCCAGGTGATCCGGCGGATTCATCGCGCTAATCCTGCTTGCCGTATCCTTGTGACCGGGTGCTACGCTCAGCGCGCGGCGCAGGAAATCGCCGCTTTCGAAGGCGTCGAGTGGGTAGTGGGGAACTCTCACAAGCACTCAGTGGCCGGAATCCTGAGCTCTGCTCAACCTCCAGGCGCAGATCTACCCGCAGCGGAAGCCGGATCGGGTGGCTTGAGACCGAGCCTGGTACAAATCCAGGCTCCGCCCGAGCCGCAAGACACTCGCCTCGCAGCAGTTCCTCCGCCTGGCCCTAGCAAAGTGTACGTGGGGCAGATCGCGGACGAGTTTCATTTTGTTCCGGCGTTGGCCGACGACCGCACCCGGCCGACGCTGAAGATCCAGGACGGCTGCAATGCCCGATGTTCGTTCTGCATCATTCCGGCCGTGCGAGGCGAAAGCCGCAGCCTCGCGCCGGAGCACGTCCTCGAGGAAGTTCGCCGGCTCGTTGATGAAGGTTATAAGGAAGTTGTACTCTCGGGGATCAACCTTGGCAGCTACGGCAAGGACCTGGCATCGCGTCCCTGTTTCCTGAGTCTGGTGGAACGCCTGCTGGCTGAGACGGCGGTGGAGCGCTTGCGCATCAGCTCGATCGAGCCGATGGACGTGAGTTCGCCCTTGATATCCCTAGTGGCTCGCGAGAGCCGCATGGCCCGGCACTTCCACGTGCCCTTGCAGAGCGGCTGCGACCGAATTCTCCGGCTTATGAATCGCCGCTACTGGACCCGTCAATACGCGGAGCGCCTCCTCGCCATCCGCGAAGCCATGCCCGACGCTAGCATCGGGGCAGACGTCATGGTTGGATTCCCCGGTGAGACCGCGGAGGATCATCGGGCCAGTCTGCGCTTCATCGAATCGCTGCCCTTTACTTATCTGCACATCTTTCCCTACTCGCGCCGTCCGGCGACGCCTGCGGCCGAACACCGCGACCAGATCAACGGACGCGTGGCCCAGGAGCGCGCGAACGAGATCCGCGCCGTCATTGGGACCAAGCGGCGCGCTTTCCTCGACGCGCAAGTCGGCCAGACGCTTTTGGTGATTACGCTCCACCAGGAAGAAGAATTGGAGCGAGGCGAGCGGGCTCGTCTGGCTACAAGCTCCAACTATCTTAAAGTAGTGCTGCCGGGCGCAGACGTACCAGGCAGCTTGATGCTACCCGTCCACATCGGCCGCACCGACGGCGACCGGCTCTATGGCTCTGCCCAAACCATTCTGGACACTCGCCTTTCAATCCTTCAGAATAGTCATGTCGTGGTTTGACGTGCTGGAGGGCGGTGCACCTTGGAGAATTTGTTGACCCCACCCGCGCCTAAGGGCGTACCGGTGGCCGAGTATGTGACGGGCACATTCGTTCCGATCTCTCACCTTGCTCATGGCTGGGAAATGCATGCAGCCGTGCCCCTGACCCGCGCGGAGGAAAGAAGCATGGTCCGCGAACCGGCCCAGGCTGTTCCTGAAGGCGTGGCCAAGCGCCTCGCCAATTTACGCGTGCTGCTGGTGCCTTACGTTGGCTGCGCGGAAAACGGCGATCTCGTCTGTTTCGTGAAACCCGCTGGCGAAACGCATTCTTCCGTGTGGCTCGACACCGAAGATAGAGTGAATCTTATTCTGCCCTGCCGCGAGCTCGATCCGCACGATACCGGCTTCGAATTCCTGGCGAGCGTGGCCGAGTTGCTGCATCCGCGCCTGGCGGAGACC
Source organism: uncultured Acidobacteriota bacterium (assembly GCA_963803295.1). Lineage (GTDB taxonomy): Bacteria > Acidobacteriota > Terriglobia > UBA7540 > UBA7540 > CAWDMC01. The sequence goes on from CAWDMC010000005.1 coordinate 154,946, forward strand.
GAACTCGCGACCTACACTCAACTGCTCGACGAGGAACTGCGAGCCGGTATTCCCGGCGAGATTGACGAGGACTCTCTCCTGGCCAAAGAGCCGCTAATGAAGCGTCGCGTCCAACGCCGTGCGCGGGCTGCGTTCGAACGCTATCGCGATATTTCCTTTGCGGGCACCATGGCCGAGTACATGCACGGACTGTGGCACGATGTGCAGATCCGCGTCGGCCCGGAGCACCTGCCCCTGCCTCAATTGCGACGCCGCATGGAACTGCTCGCGGGGATGTTCCCGCCCAACCAGGGATATCGGGTCTTCGCCGACGAACTGCGGCTGGAAGGCCAGGAAGCCGCAGATAAGAACAGTGAAGAGTGACAAGTAAGGGGCGACGAGCAAGGAAGGAAGAGTATCGTGAATTCTGAGTTCTGGATTCCGCGCCATACTGAAAACTCATAACTGAGAATTGAGCAGCCAGGGCCCCCATGAGTCTCCAGCCTCGCCAGCCTTTGCGCGTGTTCCTTTGCCATTCCTCAGAAGACACGCCCACCGTTCGCGATCTATGCGGGCGGCTCGCGGCCGATGGCTTCCTTCCCTGGCTTGACGAGCAACAATTGCTACCTGGGCAGGAATGGCAGGAGGAAATCCGCAAGGCCGTTCGCAGCTCTGGCGTAGTGATCGTTTGTCTTTCGCCCTGCTCCATCACCAAGGAAGGCTATCTCCAGAAGGAGCTCAAGTACGCCTTGGACGTGGCTGACGAGAAGCCCCAGGGCACCATCTTCATCATTCCGTTGAAACTACAGGAGTGCGAACTGCCCGATCGTCTCAGCCAGTGGCAATGGGCCAACCTGCATGAAGCGGGCGGGTACGAGCGGCTGTTGCTGGCCCTGAAGCGCCGCGCCGACGCGATCGAGTCGGCCACAGCCACAGCCCGTCGCCTCGCCCAGGCTTCAGCTTCGCAGCCAGAAGATGACTCTCTCAGTGGATGAGGCAAAGGTGATGGTGGTGATCCATGACTTTCATGACGCCCAATGGAACCCGGGCGGCAGGGGGCTGACCCACCAGTACGAAATCCAGTTTATAGAGGGCGCGTTGGTCGTTCGCGATCATGCCACCCGCCTGATGTGGCAGAGGGGCGGCTCCGGCGAACCGATGCCGTATGACAAGACCCAAGCCTATATCAGCGCTCTGAACGCCAAGAAGAGCGCCGGCTTTGCGGATTGGCGCGTGCCCACCTTGGAAGAGGCCATGTCTTTGATGACCGTGGCGGAGGCCGGTCAGCCCGGCGAAGTCATACTGGGAACCGAAAAGCAGAAAGGCGCTTACCATATCGACCGCGTGTTTGAGACGCGCGGGGCGCCCTTCATCTGGACCGCTGACCTGCAATCAGCCGGGCGTGGTTGGATTGTCTACTACTGGGATGGGATTTGCCGGCCTGAAGACCTCGCCTTCAACGCCTATGTACGAGCCGTGCGTTCGGACTCCTGACGGCCGGCGTGGTTTATGCTTGCATTCGCCGTGCGTCCTGAATATGCTGGCGCCCTGTCCACTCTGAGCTTACGAACGGAGCATCGATGGCCAGCTTGCCCGCTTACGTCACGGCTTCAAGACCTGCCCCCGCTGCCAAGCGCGCCGCGTGGTTCACGAACACCTTTCCTGCTTACGCAGGCATCTTCCTGTGGGTCGGCTTCTACGTAGGACTTGCCGGACCAACGATCAGTCAGGCAAATTTGGGTGTCTGCCTGCTAGGGCTGGTGGTGGCCGGACTGCTCTGTTTCGGGCTCTACTACTACGCTCCCGCCATGTTGGGCATGCAGACCGGCAGGACGCTCTACATCGTGGGTACGTCGGCGTTTGGGACGACCGGCGGCTATCTCATGCCCGGCCTGCTGATGGGAGTGCTGCAAATCGGCTGGTTTGCCGTGTCGACCTACTTCGCCACCGACTACATCATGCGCGGCCTCAACAACCACTCACGGATGCTGTTCATCGTCCTTGCCTTAGCCTGGGCTTATGGCCTTGCAGTATTGGCCATCAAGGGGATCGCCTACGTGGCCCGCGCCGCCGAAGTGCTCAACTGGGTTCCCTTAATCATGATCGTCTACGTGCTTTGGGCTAACCGCGGTGGCATAGCGAAGTTTCACCCTGCCGATAACCATCCTCTCAATGGATTTCTAGAGGTGCTGGCCATCGTGATCGGGTTTTTCGCTACCGCAGGTGCCGCCGGTGCTGACTTCGGCATGAATAGCCGCAACCGCCGCGACGTCGTGTTGGGCGGTCTCGCCGGAATCACCCTGGCAAGCGTCGTGGCGGGCGGCATACCAATCCTCGCGGTGGCCGGCCATCTTGGCATGACGAGTTCGGCAGGAATGGCCACGGCGAATGGCACCTCGGACCCCTACGCCTATTCGGCCGCCATCTCCAGTGCCGGCGCCATCGCCCCCATCGTCTTTTTTCTCTTTGCCGCTGCTTCGGTGGCTCCCACCTGTTTTTGCACATTTGTCGCTGCCAACAGTTTCGAGTCGATGCTTCCCAAGATCCCACGCAGTCTCTCGACCCTTGTGGCCGTGACCGTCGGCGCCATCCTGGCGATTACCGGCGTGGCCCAGAACCTGATTGGTTTTTTCACCATCGTAGGCGCCTCTTTCGGCCCGATTTGTGGAGCCATGAGTGCCGACTATGTCCTCGCTGGGTTCAAGTGGTCAGGGCCGCGGCAGGGCATTAACTGGGCCGGCTACATTGCCTGGGCGATCGGGTTTATGGTGGGCATCCTCGATCACCTTCCCGGTGTTCCTTCGATCCTCGTGAACCTCGATCGCCCATCGGTGCTCTGGTCCTATGTGATCGCGTTTGTGGTCTACTACCTGCTTGCGCGGGCCGGGTTATGCCCTCCGGCAGTGCAGATAGAGAAACAATGATGTCACTGGAAGACTTGGCATTGCCGCTGTCCCTGTCTGCCCTTCGCGGCCCGCCAAAGGATCGCTCGCAAGACGGGATTGCGCACCGCGGCAGTCGGGTGTATGTTAGCCGCGCTACCGGGTGACGGAGACTCTCATCTATACTCCCGGAAAGTGAAAGGAGGCTTTAACCTGTTATGAAAACGTTCTCCATGACGAGGCGTGATTTTGTCAGGCTGGGTGCGGGGACCATGGCTGCTGCGGGTGCCGCGGGTATGGCGTCGAAGAGAATTACCGTACTGGAACCGAAGGTGCTCCGCGCTTCACCCGCGCCGGCGCCCTCCGATACCGTGCGTTTCGGTATCATCGGTACCGGAACTGAAGGCTGCGACTTGCTGCGGGCAACACGTGCTGTTCCCGGCATCGAATGCGTCGCGGCGGCCGACCTCTACGAGACCCGGCATCAGTCCGCCAAAGAGATACTGGAGAAGAACATCGACACCACCAAAGAATACCGGCGAATCCTGGACCGCAAGGACATCGACGCGGTGATCGTGGCCACGCCCGACCACTGGCATCGCCGCCTGGTGGTGGAGGCGGCCCAGGCGGGCAAAGACGCGTATTGCGAAAAGCCGATGTCCCACACCGTCGAAGACGGCTTCGCCATGATCGAGGCGGTCCGCAAGAACAACCGCATTTGTCAGATCGGCAGCCAGCGGGTGAGCTCGATTCTCTACGCCAAAGCCAAGGAAATCTGGGACTCCGGCAAGCTCGGCGAGGTGGACACGATCGAGGCCGTGTGGGACCGCAATACCGATAGCGGCGCTTGGAGCAATCCGCTTCCACCCGATTTGAGTGAGCAGACCGTCGACTGGAATACTTGGTTAGGGGACGCGCCCAAGCGCCCCTTCGATGGACACCGCTTCGTTTCCTGGCGCTGCTACAAGGATTACGGAGCCGGGCTTCCGGGCGACCTCTTCGTGCACCTCATCTCTGGCATCAACTTCATCACCGGCACGCAACAGCCGGCAATCCGCGCGTTCTCTACGGGTGGTATTTACCATTACCACGACGGTCGCGAATTTGGCGACCTGCAGTGGACCATCTATGACTATCCGAAATTCCAGGTCGTACTGCGCTGCAACCAGAACAACAAGTACGAGGATCAGCTTTTTACCTTCTACGGCAAAAAGGGCACCATGTTCGTTCGCGGCGAAGGAGCCCCTGCTGCCTTGGGAGCCGGAGCCTCGTTGGCCTTCCGGCCGGAACCCTCGTACCACACCCGCGAGGATTACACCATCGGCTCCTGGCCCAAGGCTCAACGCGATGAATACATCGCCAAGTGGAACCGGGAACATCCTAAACCTGGGCCGGGCGAAAGCCAGGTAGGATCGGCAGAGGAAGTATACGCCGCGCCCCCGGGCTACAGTGACCTGGTCGATCACCTGGCGAACTTCTTTCAGGCCGTGAGAACACGCAAGCGAGTTGTCGAGAATGAAGACTTCGGGGCCAACGCCGCCCTCACCGGCTGTCACATGTCGAACTACTCATACTTCAATAAGACGGTGGCGGTTTGGGACGAGGGCACCAAGAGCATCAAGGGCGCTTGATCCTGGTGTTGCGAAGTTATCCAGAGTTACAAATCAGGGTCATGCCTGATTCTGTAGCGCGGGTGTCCTCACCCGCGATCTCGGCGCGGGGTAGAGCGCCGGTACAGCAGAAATCGCGGGTGAGGACACCGGCACCATAGCCGAAATCGCGGGTGGGGACACCCGCGCTACAGCGAAGGACCTCGCTTTGATGTGTAATTCTCAGCTCGAGCGCGACTAGCGAAAGGAGACATTACCCAATGACCAAGCGAAGAGATTTTCTGCGCAACGCCGCCATGGGTCTGACTGCTGCCGCGATGGGCACCCAATTACCAAGGCTACTGAGGGCAAATCCCTATGGCAAGCCGGTTGGACTGCAGCTTTACACCGTGCGCGACAGGCTTGAGAAAGACGTGCCCGGAACCCTCAAGCAGGTGGCGGCCATCGGCATTAAGGAACTGGAAGTCTACTCTCGTTATGGAAAAACAACCGGGGAGTTCTCCCAGATCCTGAAAGACAATGGCCTCACTCCCGTGAGCGGCCACTACATGTTGCCCGATGTGAAATCAAACTGGCAGAAACATATCGACGAGGCCAAAGCCTTGGGACTCCAATACATGGTCCACGCCATTATCATGCCGGAAGACCGCAAAACCTTTGACGATTACAAGCGACTGGCCGAGATTTTCAGCAAGGCGGCCGAACAAACGCACAAAGCCGGCATCCAGTTCTGCTACCACAACCACAATTTTGAGTTCAAGAAGTGGGGCGATACGACAGCGTATGAATACCTGCTGAAAACGCTGGATGCGGAGCTGGTGAAATACGAAATGGATTGTTTCTGGGTCACCCACGCAGGCCAGGATCCAGTGGCCTACTTCAAGAAGTATCCGGGACGCTTCCCGCTTCTGCACATTAAAGATATCAAGGATCACCCCGCACCCAAGCAGGAGTTTGATGCCAAAATGGGACTGTTTGCACCCGTGGGCCACGGCACCATCGATTGGAAACGCATTTTCGCCGCGGCTCCGACAGGCGGCATGAAACACTACTTCATCGAGCAGGATTACTGCGAACAGTCCTCGCTCGAAGCTGTGAGGATGAGTTACGAATATCTGCACAAGCTCGAGGTATAGAGTGGCAGGCCACGATTGCGCTTCGTGTGACCGTGGTTCTTCCTTCCCATAGACGAAGCGAAACCGGGAGTTCAGAATAAACCTAAGCCTATGCCGGAACGCTGAACCCGAATTCGTAAATTGAGGTGTTGTTTGGTTCCGAATCCCATGGATTGAAGCGTGTTGGAAAGCATCTCCCCGTGGAAGGGAATGGTGCGCTAGAAAGCAGCCTCGATTAGAACAGCTTTCCGTCCTGGGGAGCAACCCCTCACCCGCCCTCCTCCGTCAGGCACCCTCTCCCCTCGGAGAGGGCAGGAGGTAAAACCTAACCATTCTCTACCTGCCAGCACCGTGGCTTCCGCTATCTGGAAGGTAGCCACTCTCCCGTGTGGGGAGAGGGTTCGAAGGCCGGGTGAGGGGGCAACCCGTGAGCGACAGCGCTCAAAAAGAGACACGAAGATTACGGAAGCTTCGAATCTCGAGAGCCCGCGACTTGCGCGGCCGCGAAACTACGGCGGAGAACCGAGCCTGTTGGCTGCTGCGCGGTCTCAGGCTGAAAGGATACAAGTTTCGCAGGCAGCACCCCCGTCGGTCGTGCGATCGTTGACTTCTGCTGTCCGCAGCGGGGTCTGATTGTGGAGCTGGATGGGAGCGTCCATGGTCAGCCAAGCCGGGCGTGATCTACGCCGCGACGCTTGTCTTAGAAGCTTGGGCTATACAGTCGTCCGTTTTTCCAACGGAATGGTGCTTGAATTGAAAACCCGGGGCTGTTCGTCAGTAAGGTTCTCGATTGCGTGTCCATTCTCGACCTTAATTCAACCCGTATCAGACGTGGGTGTTGCTCCCGCGCTCGTTCACCCGTGCACTAGTCCTTACTTGTGTAAGTCAGCGTACCTATGTTTGAGTGCGGCTTGCTTCACATTTCGTTTCGTCCATTCAAAAGGCGTGGCGGTCTGATTGTAACTCGCCACAAAGTCATTAATGGCTTTTCTCAGCTGTTCGACCGAGGTGAAACTCGCCCCTTGCAAGGCTTGGCGGCTCAGGATGCTGAACCAGCATTCGATTTGATTGAGCCACGAGGCATGGGTAGGGGTGTAGTGAAAACTGACGTGCGGATAGCGTGCCAGCCAACGGTCGTGCTTCGGCTTGTGAGTACTGAGGTTATCGAGGATGACGTGCAATTCCAGATCGGGATAAGCAGCCACCAAGCCATTCATAAACTCGAGAAATTCGCGCCGCCGGCGCCGCTGAGAGTGGACGGTGAAGACCTGGCCGCTCAAGACCTCCAGGGCCGCAAAAAGAGTAGTGGTGCCGTGTCGTTTATATTCATGACTGAAACCCTTGAGCGCCTCCCCATTGGGCAAGCGCAACCACCCTTGGGCCCGTTCCAGCACCTGGATGGCCGGCTTTTCGTCCACACTCAAGACCACCGCCCCCAGTGGCGGGTCGAGATACAGTCCCACAATATCGGCCGCCTTGCGAGCAAACTCGGGGTCGGTGGAAACGCACCAACTCCGCCGCCGTTGCAGTTGTATCCCGTGCTGACGCAGCACCGCCCAAACCTGGCCCGCGCTCACATCGCCCAGGGCTGCCGCCAAGAGTCGCCCGTTCCAGCGGCCCCGGCCGGGCGGCGGCGACTCGTCCAGCTTGGCCAGAATACGCCGCTCGGTTTCAGGGGTGTAGCGGCGGGGTGGCCCGCACCGCGCGGCATCCTGCAAACCCGCCAAGCGTCGCTGGCTAAAGCGCTGCCTCCACTTCAGCACGGTGGGCCGCCGCAAGCCCAAGCGGGAAGCGATCTGTCGGGAACTAAGCCCTTGGGCTGCCAATTCCACAATCTGAATTCGGGGCACCATTCGTTTCTCGGTCTTACCGGCTCGACGCCAGCTGGCCAATTGTTGGCGTTCGGTTTCGGACAATTGGATTGCAAGCGTAGGTCGTGGCATGCACCGACGATATCATAGATACGCTAACTTAACAAACTAAGGACTAGTAGGGTGATATATTGCCTGCCTGACAAGTTGTCTAGGCGAATGATCGCTCTTCTTGTTCGACGTAATGTCACTCCAAAATGGCCGGAATCAGCCTCGCGGAAAGCAAACCGCGTGGGGTTTTCGGCTGATGCTGCTCTGACTCAGTTGTCGCGCCGATTGGGCAGGGACTTCTTGAAGAGCAGCAGCGGTTCCGTACTCGCCGCCTGTCTTATTTCGCCAGTAGCGAAATTAAAGCTCCAGGTTTCTTCGGCGTGCCCACAGCGCTTTTCCGCAGGCACATCTTCTTCGGTCTCATCTATCTCCGTTGCGGTGTAAAACCGTGCGCGAACGAGGATGTTGACGTTCCTGTCGGCGCTGAATCCCGCACCCGTGACTCGAAATCCGCATTGCTTGTCCTTACGCGCCTCGAGCATAGCTTCCAGTTCGGGCTCGTATACCATTCCGGTTCCGGCATCGATGGCGAGCACCCGTTGCCAATCCCCCGCATCGGATCCCTCCTGCCATTCCTCGGTCATCACCAAGAGCATCCTGGAACCCTTGGCCCAGCCCAGAATCTCCATCCCATTCCCAAGAGCCTCGCGTTTGGGCGGCATGAAATAGATCAGCCGGTAGGGCGCGTTGGCTCGGCTGGCCCACAGCCGAGTCGTGTGCAGGCATTCGGGATCGCTCGCCACATCGACTTCAACGTAGGCGCGCCACTTCCCATTTTCTGAAAGTGAGACCGGACTCAACACGTGTTTCGACTTTCCTTGCTGCCTGCAGCTGACAAAGAAAGTCTTCTCCGAACGGGCGCTCGCCGACGGACGCACGGCCGCTTGCTGATTGAGCCCGGGCACCGGCAATAACAGGATTAAGGGAATGGCGTGAATGGCGGTTGAGGTTCTCATTCGTGTCAACCTCCCTGGTTGTCATTAATGCCTCTGGGGTGCTCGTCAGGGAAGGATCAAGGCATAAAAGGCCATTCAACGGCTAACACCAAGACCCACGGCAAAAAACTCATGCCGTGGGCTACCATCAAAAATCCTCGATCATCCAGACATTGCCATCGAGAGTCGCTCCCATAAGGGCCAGATGCTGGCCGTCAGGGGAAGGAATCGCCCAGGTCCAACTGCCCAGGCTGCCTTTCGGCTGCCAGAGCGGATGGGCGTTGCCTTCGAGGTCCACCGAAAGGAGCGTCGGACCGTTTGACGACTGGCTGGAGATGAACATCAGCTTGCCATCCTGAGACCAATCCACCGTATTCAGCCCACCCCAGCCCTTCACCGTTATCTGGCGCTCTTTCCCGCCGCTTAGAGAGATCAGACGAACCGCTCCTGTAGTGCTGCTGGGAGTCACAACGGCGACACGCGATCCGTCGGGCATAAGCCCGAAGCGGTATTCACGGGCCGGGTCGGTGGCGATGGTGGTTAACACCCGGCGCGAACCCCTGAAAGGATCAAAGGCCGTGATGGTGATCTGTTTGTGGTCGGCGCTTGGCTCGGTCATCACACAGAGACTGTGCGGCCCCTTGCTACAGGCAAAGTAGTCCATGCCTTTGCCTTCCAAGACCAGATCCGAGGGCCCGCCGGAAATCGGCACCCGCATCAGTCGCATCACGGAGCGAGTTCCTCCCTGCAGGTCACCCGTTGTGTACAAGATGGTGGAGCCGTCCGACGTCAGGCGGGCCGCGAACTTTTCCTCGGAGCTGGCTACCAGCGTCTCGGCCGAAGTCTGGTTAAGGGCCTGCCGGAAAATATTGATCGGACCGTTGCGATTGGAAATGAAGATGACCGCCTTGCTGTCGGGAGTCCAGGCAAACGGTGCATCGGTGTGCTCGTCCAGGGTGAGGCGTCGCGGCGTCGTCAGGCTTGTTCCGCCCGATTGGAGATCGCCGACGTAGACGTCGCTTTGGAACGAGGTACGAAGCATCGCAAGCTTTCTGCCGTCTACGGTCGAACTCAGGTAGTACGCTCCGAAGCCGGCCCAATTCGTCAAGCGACGAGGTCTGCCGGCGGGCCGGCCGGTCCTTACGTCCACCCTTATTTCCCAAAGGTTTGTATCGTCGGGCGCAGAAGGTTCGGCCAGCGACACGATCAGGCGACCATCCGACAGCCAAGTATACGAGCGCAGCGCCGGGTCGGAGTAAATGACCGTGCGCGAGCGGCCTTCCAGATCCGCGCTTTCGATGGAGGCCTCAACCCTGTCCGCCGTCTCGTTAAATCGCGCGTAGGCAATGCGCTGTCCCGTGGCGGACCATTGGGCGGCGGAAAACACGCAGCCGTCCTCAGGTCCGATGAGCCGCCGGGGCTGCTCGCCGTTCGCCCCCATCAGCCAGACCTCGCGGCCTCCGATGACGTGATAGCCAAGTAGGCTGGAGCCGGTAGTGAAGACAATCTGCGAGCCGTCGGGAGAAACAGACCAACCTTCAGCATCGTCGCGAATTTGATGGCCCTTTCCCCCAACCACCGGGAAGACCCAAATGCTGAAGTGATCGCCCGGCTGTTGGGCGGTCGCGAGCACCCTTGTGCTGTCGGGAAACCACGCCTGCGGCAGCCAGACGACTCCAGCAAGGCCGTCAGGTTCGGGAATCGTCTGGATCTCTCCCGTCGCGATGACCTTAACATGGAGGCCCATGGGATCGGAGTAGACAAGGAACTTTCCATCCGGCGACAGAGTGGCCACGTTCACCGGATTCTCGCTAGGATTGGCGGTGAGCCTCCTCTGCCTGATCTGGGGCGGCACTGCGGGTGGCCGTTCCACCAGCCAGATGCCGAGAGTAACGAATGATACAAATGCCAACGCTGCCAGTGCGGCGATCCAGATGGTTCGGCGGCTTCGCCGAGCCTCCACCCGGCCACCGGACTTCACCGGCAGAACGCGGCCGGAGTCGATGTCGCGCTTCAAGCGCCTGATCTCGGCACGCAAATCGGAAGCGGTCTGGTAGCGTAGCTCGCGGTCCTTCTCAAGACCTCGGCTGATGATCTCTTCAAGTTTCGGCGGGAGCGCCGGATTCAACTCCAAGGGCGAGCGGGGCTCACGGCTGAGAATTGCGTTGAAGACGACGGCCGCTGTGGCTCCTGGGAAAGGATGGCTTCCGGTTGCCATTTCGTACAGCACTGCGCCCAGGCTGAACAGATCGGTGCGAGGATCCAGGTCTTCACCTCGTGCCTGTTCGGGTGACATGTAGGCGACCGTGCCCCAGGCTGGCCCCGAACTCGTCGCCAGCTCTCCAGAAGAGGTATCAGCATCGGCAATAGAAGGTCCTGCCGCACTGCCGACCCGTTTCGCCAGTCTCTTCGCCAAGCCAAAATCGAAGATCTTGGCCTGCCCGCGCTCGGTCACAAAGATGTTTGACGGCTTGATGTCACGATGGATGATGCCTTCGTGATGGGCGGCGGCAAGAGCGTCAGCCAGCTGAATTCCAAGGTCTAACAGTTCCCCAAGCGGCAGGGGCTTGCCCGCCAAGTGGTCTTTGAGGGTCGAGCCGCGCATCATCTCCATAACGATGAAGATCTGTCCCTCAGCATTCTTGATGTCGTAGATTGTGCGGATGTTGGGGTGATTCAAGGCCGAGGCAGCAAAAGCCTCCCGCCGGAAGCGCTCGAGAGCCAGAGGGTCGCCAGCCAGATCCTGTGGCAAAAACTTCAGCGCCACCTGACGGCCCAACCGGGTGTCTTCCGCCCGGTAGACCACGCCCATGCCGCCGCCGCCCACTTTCTCCAGAATCCGATAATGCAAAATCGATCTGCTCTCCATGGTAACGTCTGTGCGGTGAGTTTTTCTGGGACAGCGGTCTCGGAGCATCCGCCGCCCCAGCGAGCCTGCCGCTCACCGAGGCAATTGATTTCCACCTTGTTCGAACTCGCCTCGATTGTAACATCGGACCCAGGCCGGTTGGCCTGGGCTGTGGTAGGTCGCCCTTCGGGGCTCCGTTTCGCCATACCTCCGTCAGCATCCCGCGAAAAACTTCCAAACGATGCGGCTACTCTTGCCCGCTAAGGGGGACAGCTGCCCGGCAAAAGTTTCCGCAAGAATCTTTCTGCCGCCTGGAGGGGCTCTTCTCTGGACGAGCCGAAGCCGCGTTCGGCAGGCTAAGTGACGTAATCCCATAACCTTACGATTTCTCGACGTCATCGCTAGGATTTGGTGCGTCGCATGCACTTCCCCCAGTCTCTGCCGCTCCTGAGCGACGTGTTTGGGGCAGGCCAGATTGGACCCGAGTCATGAGCGCGCTGTTGCCACAAGTCGACCGTCTGCACAGTAAGCCGGCAGAGATATCTCTCCGGCAGAAGGCGGCTTCGACGCGATCCGCAGTGCCCGATTTCACCGAGTCGGATTCCACCACCACCGGCAGTTCTTCTTTCGCCGCGCAACTCAAAAGCTTCCTGGATCGAACTCAGGACAAAACACCGGCGAAGACGGGTTCCTCCAAGGCTGACAAGCGGCGAGTTTCCCGAGACAACACCGATCCCGCCGCAACCAGGATGCAGGTGACGGTGATCCCGGTCCCGTCGCCAACACCGTCCCCAACACCGGCTGGCGCATTCTTCGCCGGTTACGCGGCTGAGCAGCAGATCTCGACCAAGGGTGGCCTCCCGGTTGCACCTTTGGGTGGCACGTCCGGCCAGACGCTCGCGAGCACCGTGGATTCGCAGTCACTTCCCCTTCCCGGGACACCGGGAGACAAATCGAACCAATTCCAGGGAGATCAAGCAGCTCCGGACGACCGCACCAAGATGCCGGCTCCCCAGGCTGCGAGCATCCCTCCGAGCACGGCAATCCCGCAGTTTTCCGAGGATCTACGGTCTGATAGCTTCGCGGCCAAGGCACAGCAAGCAGAAGCGGCGGTGGAGCAGAGGGACTCGAACAGCCAGGAGAAGTCCGCGAGTAAGGCTGCACCCAGCGGGGAAGACGCACCGCAGAACACCTCCGCGCCACCTTCGAACCAGAACGACGACGCCCAGGCGAGCAATGGGAGTTTCACCGATTTTCCGAATGCGCGGGTGACGTCATTCACCGTTACTGGTTCGGCACCGGTAACCGATTCGGTGACGCCGATCCTCACTGCCAGCCTCGGCCCAAATGCCGTGTCTGACCTCAAAGCGCGCGAAGTGTTCTCGATGAAGCAAGCCGAAAGCGCGGGCGGCTCCTCCACCCAGGCGCAAAGCTCAGCGAATTTACCGGCAGAATCAACAGGCGACGCGGGCGCGCGCCGATCTGCAGATGAAAGTTTGCGAGCCGCCCAAGATGCCAGCAGCGCAAGTCCCGCAGCCGATGTTCTTGCTGCGAGCGCAGTTTCAGTGGCCCCTTCACCGGCCATATCACGCCTGACCCGGCATTCGGAGAAATCGCCTCGTTCGCATGTAGCGGGCGCTGACACTGCCGACTCCGCCCGCGTTAAGGAAGCCTTCCAGAACGCCCTGAACTCGTCGCTGGGCAAGGTTCCAACGGCAACCTCCAAGATGGAGCAAAACTCCGCCCAGCGTGCGGTTGTAACCAACGCGTTCGCAGCTCAGCGCGTCCAGTCTCTGCACACGAACAAATCTCAGACTCCGCTTTCAGAGGCTGCGACGGCAGCGCGCACTACCAGGAACTCAGGAGCTCCGGCTGGGCCGGGCAGCGGTCGCATCCGTCAAGGGAATCCGTCAAACGGACCCGATAGCGCGAGCAAGGCGGAGACCGCAAGGACCATGCTCCCGGCGGGCAACTCAAGCGATGCCGAATCTGCGACAGACTCGGTTCGAACTTCCAGCGACGGCCAACCCAATCCCCCCAGCAGCACTCCCGCGAATGTCCCAGGCCAGTCGCCGGTGACAGGAAATCCGGCAGCGCAGGAGAGAGGATTGGCCGCCTGGGACAATATGGATGCGCGGGCCGGCCGGATCGTCAACGCGGCCAGCCTCGCCGCCCAACCCGATCACGTAGAAATGCGCATGGATGTCCGCACCGAGAAGCTGGGGGCGCTCGAGATCCATGCCGTACTCGAACGCGGCCGGCTGGGCGCCTCGATCAGTGCAGAAACTCCCGAGGCCCGCAGCATACTAGCATCGCACCTGCCGTCGCTCGAGCAGTCGCTCTCCGACCGGCATGTCCATATGGAGAACATCGTAATTTCAAACCATCCGACGGGCAGCGAAAGCACCCTCGCCGGAGGGTCCGACACCCAAGGCAGAGGCAATCAACAGGGGTCGCCCGGGAATCGCGGCAACGGCCCCTGGTCGCCCGAGAAGATTTCCAGCATACCGGAGCAAAGCGAATCCGACGCGTGGGACTCCGAAGGACCCTGGCGCAAGTTGAGCGTGCGCGCTTAGCAACCGCCTCGCGCCAAGGCTGAAGACCGAAACTGAGGAAAGACGAGATCGAGACTTTCAAGGGAAGGGAAACACTATGCAGATCGAGGGAATGTTACAACACGTGATGGCCGCCACGAGGCCGAACGGCACTGCGGACCCCAAGGCAAAAGCCACCGGCCAAAGCGACTCCAGCTCTTCTGATCCGAGCTCGCAATCGATAAGCTCGCTTCAACCCAATGACTTTATGACCCTGCTGATTGCCCAGATCCAGGCGCAAGATCCAACCAATCCCATGGACCCGACAACCTTTGTCAATCAGCTGGTTTCGTTCAACACCCTCGAGCAGGTCATGCAAATCAACTCGACCCTCTCGAAATACGTTAATCCCCCGGCTTCCACTGACAGCACGAGTACAACGGGCGCGAAACCTTCCACCACGGGCTCGAACTAAGACACGACGTCCACCTCCAAGGTGGCTACGAATTAGGAGATGATTAGGAGAATATCATGGGTAACTTTTCAATTTCGCTTTCGGGGCTTCTTTCCAACGAAAAGGCGTTGAACGTGGTGTCGAACAACCTGGCCAACCTCAATACTACCGGCTACAAGGGTGAAAGCACCCAGTTCGCGGACCTGTTCGCGCAGCAACTTGGCGTCAACGGTTCAGGTGATCCGCTACAGGTCGGACTGGGAACCGCGATCACCGGGACCAGTACTCAATTCACGCAGGGTCCAATCCAGTCTACCGGACAGCCCACCGACCTGGCTATTCAGGGCGATGGATTCTTCCAGGTACAACGGGACGGCGTGACCATGTATACGCGTGACGGCAGTCTTTCGCAGGACTCCAACGGCTATCTGGTAACCCAGAATGGCGCTCAGCTGATGGGCTTTCCGGCAACGAATGGCGTGGTCAATGCCGGCGGTTCGCTGGTGCCGATCCAGATCAACAAAGGGTTGGTTAATCCTCCCAATCCCACCAGCACAGTGCAGCTTGGCATGAATCTGGACGCTGGCGCGAAAGACGGGACCACTTTTAACACTTCAATCAAGACTTATGATTCGCTGGGTCAGAGCCATCTTCTTACCTATACGCTCACGAAGACCGGAGCGGGCGCCTGGTCGTATCAGATCTCCATGCCTGCGGCCGAAGTGAAACAGGTTGGCACTCCTACAGACCCGGTGGTATTGAAAAATGGTACGCTCCACTTCGACGGTACCGGAACGCTGGACCTTGTAGACGGCGCGGCGGCCGCGAACGTCCCCGGTGTTACCCTTCCGGCAGGCGATACCATGGCTGACGGCGCCTCCACTCCCAGCTTTACTTGGACACTCTTCGATTCCAAGGTCCCTCCCAGTTCCATGATTACGCAGCAGGCTGGAGCTTCAACCACGTCGAATCTTTACCAGGACGGCTACGCGGCGGGCTCGGTGTCGAGCTTCACAATCGGCGCTGACGGCACCGTACAGGAGGTATTCAGCAACGGGCAGGTGACCGACGTCGGCCAGGTTGCACTGGCTGTCTTCCCGAATCAGCAAGGACTGTTGCGGACCGGTCAGAATAACTACATGGTGAGTCTGGCCTCGGGACTTCCCGCGGTGGGACCGCCTGGAACCGACGGCCGCGGACTGATTCAGGAAGACGCCCTGGAAAGCTCCAACGTTGACATCGCCAGCGCTTTCGCCCAATTGATTCTGGCTCAGCGCGGCTACGAAGCCAACGCTAAGGCCTTTACCACTAACAACACGGTTACGGCCGATACCCTGAACATGGTTCAAGGATAGTGGTTGACCGGTGGAAACTCGGCTCGGAGGTAGGGGAGGGTCCGCACGGCCCTCTCCGGCGTCTGGCCAAATCGCTCAACTGCAGAGCACAATGAGGCGCACCCGTACGAACAATGGCTCTTCGGGTCCCCAGTGGCCTCGGCACATGCGCGGGCCTTTCAAAGAGAGTTCTAATGAGAATCTCTCATTGCCGTCCTTTCGCTTAGTCCCGTCCGCCTGAACACCCCTTCGATACTCCTTCCTGTCTTGCCGAAATCCCTAGAAAACAAATAGCCGGGCGCCAAAACAGCGGCGTTCTGGAGCGGGTGGCGCGGGCCTAACCAGCTTTGGCTTAGAACGTGCTTTATCGAATGCCGTTATGGCAGAAGAAAACACAGAAGTCCTGGTTGAAACTGCAGAGGAAGAGTCGCAGAAGAAACCGAAAAAGAGCATCGTTCCCTTGCTGCTCGTCGTCGTTATGGCGCTCGCGGCCGGAGGAATTCGGCGCCTGGTTTTTTGCGATCCGCCCCTCTAAAACATCGAAAGCCAAGCCCAAAGCAGCGGCCGTTCCGGAGGAGCCCAAGATCAAGTCCGTGCTCCACATCGAGAGCTTTGTAGTCAATTTGGCCGATCAGACCGACACCGCCTTCCTACGCGTTGGGGTAGATATCGGCCTCGACAAAGAGATGAAGAAGGAGGAGGCGGATAAGCAACCGCAGATCATGCCGAGGGTCCGCGATACCCTGCTCGATGTGCTGACCTCCTATCAATCGCCCGAACTGCTCGCGGTTGATGGCAAAGCCAAACTCAGAGGCCGTTTGCTTCAGGCTTTGCAGGCGCGCGTTCCGGAGGTGGGCGTAAGAGAGATCTACTTCACGGACTTTCTGGTGCAGCGATAAAAATGGAAGCCGAGCCGGCCGTTACTCAACAGCTTGAAACCACGCCGTCCGATTCCTGGTCGGAGGTCATGGGGATTCCCTGCAAGCTCACTGTGGAATTCCCGATCACCGGACTCAAAGTAGGTGATCTCTTGAAGCTTGAGCGGGGTTCGGTGATCGACGCCCACCAGAACGACAGCACCCCAATTCCGATCTGGGTGAATGGGGTCATGGTGGGATGGGCCGAGTTCGACGTGGTGGGAAAACGTCTGGCTATTCGCGTTACCGAGTTGAGGTAACGATCTCCGGGCCAGCCGGGACGCAAGCAGAAGAACAAGACTACAAGACCAATAGCAGAATTTCGAGGAGCTCCGATGGAACAGACATTGACCCAGCCTAGTTCATTGTTCGAGTCGATCGTGGCCAAGCTCAGGCTGTTCACCCGCGGAATCAGCGTGCAGCGCCGGCAGCGCCAACTTCGTTTGCTGGAGACCCTGTCGCTGGGCGACCGGCGTTTTCTGGCTGTGGTGATGGTAGAGCAGGAAAAATTTCTGGTGGGTGGAGGAGTCAATTCAGTTTCCTTTCTCACCCGTCTCTCTCAGCCGCTCTCGGATCGCTATGAACTGGCGCCCGAAACAGACCAGTCCGAGGATCGGTGGTCCCTGCGATGAAGTGCATCGCCACAGTACGCAGATTGCTGGCCACCGTCTGGGTGGGTTTGCCGCTTACGCTGCTTACCAACCCTGTGCGGGCGATAGCGGTTGCTCCCCAGCATCCTGCGGCGCCAGGAGGGTTGCAGATCCCCGGACTCGCCGGCGGGACGAGTTCCCTACCCTGGTCCATTCTGATTCTGCTGACTGTGCTCACGCTGATTCCGGCTCTACTGCTCTCGATTTCACCCTTCGTGCGCATCCTGGTGGTATTCCACTTTTTGCGCCAAGCCCTGGGAACGAACAGCGCACCCACCAACCAAACGCTGATCGGCCTTTCGATCTTCCTCACCTACTTCATCATGCAACCCGTCGGGGCGCAGGTCTACCAGACCGCGATCGTGCCCCTGGAAAGCGGAACTGTCAACGCGCTCGGCGCCATCGAACTCGGCGCCGTGCCGATGCGCCAGTTCATGCTGAAATACACCCGCGAAACCGATCTGGCCCTGTTTGTCGAACTCAGCAAGGAGCCTCGCCCGCGCCGTCCGGAAGACCTTTCCATGCGCGTGGTCATTCCCGCTTACATGATTTCAGAGCTGAAAGCCGGGTTTCAGATCGGCATGATCCTGTTTCTACCCTTCCTGGTGGTTGACCTCGTAGTGGCCTCGATCACCACTTCGGTCGGCATGCTGCAGTTGCCTCCCGTGGTGATCTCCACGCCACTCAAGATCCTGCTGTTTGTAATGGTGGATGGCTGGCATCTGGTAGTGGGTTCACTGGTCAAGAGCTTCTATTGAGGACGCTATGTTTGCCGAGAGAGTAGTACTGCTTGCCCGAATGACACTCGAGACCACGCTTTGGGTCAGTGCCCCCATCTTGATCGTGGCCATTGCCGTCGGCCTGATCGTCAGCATCCTGCAGGTGATGACCTCCATTCAGGAGACCACTATCGCCACGGTGCCGCGCCTCCTGGCTGTGGCAGGCACCGTTTTTGTGCTGATGCCCTGGATATTGCGCAAACTAATCGCTTTCGCGGCGTTGCTTTTCGGCGACTTCCGGCCGTACGTCGGATAGAGGTACTCCCGCATCGGGCCAGCGCCGGCTGGTTATCCTCCCGGGCGTCTCCTAGAGGACGTGCAGCGGCTCGGCCTTCCACCCATGGACACAACGCTCCAACAGACTCTGGTCAAAGCGGCTTTCATCGGGACGCGCATCACCACCCTGATGGTCTTCGCGCCTTTCCTCAGCAGTAAAGCTATTTCGAAACGCATAAAGGCCGGCTTGAGCCTGGTCTTGACGGTATTGTTCTATCCCCTTTACGCGGGCCCTGATTTCACCCTGAACGCCGCCGGGTGGCTTCAAGGACTGATCGGGGAAATGACTGCGGGATTGGTGATCGGGCTCACGATGAACTTTGTGTTGGAAGGCACTCAATTCGCGGGCCAGATGCTGGGATTCCAGTTCGGATTCACGCTCGAGACGGCTATCGATCCTACCACCCAGGCCGATTCGCCGGTACTCTCGACCTTCTTCAACACCCTCGCCATTCTGATATTCCTGCACTTGAATGTTCACCTGTGGATCCTCAAGGGATTGGCCAAGAGCTACGAGTATCTGCCGCTGGGCTCGGCGCGGATGACCCAAGCCGGCATCGAGCAACTGTTTCTAAGCTCCGGGCGCATGATGATTGTCGGTGTGCAACTGGCCGCTCCCATCCTCGTGGCCACCATGCTGGTGGACTTCACCCTCGGATTCATTAGCCGTTCGGCTCCCCAAATGCCGGTAACCTTCATGTCCATCTCGATCAAGAACGTGCTGGGCGTGTCCTTGATGGCGGTCCTGATCGGTAGCTGGCCCGGTTTCCTGGAGGCCCGCTTCCGTGAGGCCCTAGAGGTAACGGAACATCTGCTGCGCCTCTCGCATTAGGGTTGCACTAAAGGGTGGCCTACACCATGGCGGACGACAATCGGACAGAGAAACCGACACAAAGACGACTGGAGAAGGCCCAGGAGAAGGGCCAAGTCCTGCGCACCCGCGAGCTGCCGGCAGCGCTCGCCCTCCTGACGGTGATCATCATGCTGGGGTGGCACCCGCAGATGATGCGCGACCAGTGGCAGGGCCTCTTGCGCCACGCCGTGGAGCTCTCGCTATCCGGCAATCCTGTGCTTCTCAGGCAGGTGATTCGCTCGTGCGCCGTGCTGGTGGGAATGTGGGTCATCCCACCTATGCTGCTGGCCTGGGCCGTGTGCCTGGGAACAACCCTGGCCCAGGGCGGATTGAACCTGGTGGTGGCCCCGCTCCAGCCAAAGCTCAGCCGGCTGAGCCCGGTCGCCAACCTGGGGAAGCTGTTCTCGATCGGCGGATTGGCTAACTTGCTGAAATCGCTCATCCCCATGGCGTTCATTGTCTATCTGGTGGTCGGAATCGTCTCGCGGGAGTGGAGCCACATCCTGAGCGGCACCGGAGTGAACCCACGCCAATCCGCAGTGTGGCTGCTCAGCCTTCTCTTCGAGATCGCCTGGAAATGCGGGATGGTGTTCCTCGGCTGGTCGGTGGTCGATTACTTCATGCAGCGCTTCAATTTCGAGCGGGGACTGCGGATGAGCAAACAGGAGCAGCGGGACGAGCACAAAGAAACGGAAGGCGATCCACAAATCAAGGCTCGGATGAGGCGCCAAATGCGCAAGATGCAGCGCCAAAACATCATTCAAAGCCTGAAGAAAGCTACGGTTGTGATTACCAACCCAACCCACTTTGCCGTCGCCCTCGAGTACAGGCCGGAATCGATGGAAGCGCCGGTGGTGGTGGCCAAGGGTCAAAACCTGATCGCCAAGAAGATCCGCGAAGAGGCGTTATGGGCTTCCATACCGATCGTGGAGAATCCGCCATTGGCGCAGGCGTTGTTCCGGGGCGTCCAAGTTGGTCAGGCCATCCCGGTTCAACTGTACGAGGCGGTGGCTGAAATTCTGGCCTTTGTCTTCCGCGCTCAAGGACAGGCGGAAACAGCGCGAGCTGCCGCCGCGAAGAGGCAAAACCAGCCACCACCCGCCGCCAGCAGTAAAGTGCCAAAACCTTACGGACCAATGGCTTGAGATGGCTTGCCGATCGTTGACGGCTGGAGTTGACCGGACCGGTCAAATTCCCAGGCGATGGACACACGGACGGCATGAGAAACCCCTAAGAGGGAAGAAGGATTGCAGATAGCTGATATTAGAGAGCCGACGACCTGACCATGGCTGTGAATACCAAACCCGCGAAGAATAACGCCGGATCGGCCACCGACTGGATTGTGCCGATGCTGGCGGTGTGCATGGTGTTCGTGATGGTGGTGCCGGTTCCCGCCTTCATGCTGGACATCTTCCTGGCCACTAGCTTGACCCTGGGCGTATTAGTGCTACTGACCTCGATGTATATCGTGAAGCCGGTAGAATTCTCCGTGTTCCCTTCTCTCCTGCTCTTGCTGACCCTATTCCGGCTCTCGCTCAACTTGGCGAGCAGCCGTCGCATTCTGCTTCATGGTAATGAAGGCGCGGCGGCCGCCGGCCATGTGATCCAGGCCTTCGGCCAGTTCGTAGTGGGGGGCAACTATGTCGTCGGATTCGTACTGTTTATCGCCCTAATCGCCATCCAGTACATCGTGATCAACCACGGAGCGGTGCGTATCGCCGAAGTCACGGCGCGGTTCACCCTGGACGCCATGCCGGGCAAACAGATGGCAATCGATGCTGACCTGGCCGCTGGATTGATCAACGAGAGCGAGGCGCAGACCCGGCGCAGGCTGATCGCCCACGAGGCCGAGTTCTATGGCGCCATGGATGGCGCAGCCCGCTTCAGCCAGCGCGACTCGATGGCCACCATCCTGATCACGGCGATTAACATCATCGCCGGATTCCTGATCGGCGTCTTCTATCTGGGTATTCCGTTTCAGGATGCCCTCAAGACTTACACAGTCCTCACTGTAGGCGATGGCCTGGTCACCCTGATTCCCTCGCTGCTGGTTTCAGTGGCGGGCGCCATGGTGGCGACCCGGGCCTCGTCGGAATCCGCCCTTGGCCTGGACCTGGCAAAACAACTGCTGCCGCGCTCTCGCCCGTTGTGGACGGCCTCGGGCGCGATGTTGGTGCTTGGGCTGATCCCGGGATTGCCGAAGTTCTCCTTTTTCCTTCTGGCGGGAGTGACCGGCTATCTGGCGACCCGCGTGGGCAGGAAGACGGCGGAGGCGGCCACGAAAGGCACGGTCAAGCCGGGAGAGACAAAGCCGCAGGGCCAGGAAGCACTGACAACACTGCCCAGGCTCGACGATCTGAGCCTGGAAGTGGGCTACGGGCTGGTGGCGCTGGTGGATCAGGCCCAAGGCGGACAGTTGCTGCAGCGCGTTAAGGCGCTGCGACGTCATCTTGCTTTGCAGGTGGGATTTCTGGTGCCACCCGTGCACGTCACCGATAACCCCCAACTGAACCCCAAGGAGTACGTCGTCAAGCTGCGCGGCGTGGAAATCGCTCGCTGGGAAATGTGGAACGATTCCCTGCTGGCCATCAGCTCCGAAGTCGTCGGACAACCCATCGTGGGCAAGGACACCAAGGAACCTGCCTTCGGTGTGGCCGCCAAGTGGATAGCGGCAAATCAGCGCGAGCAGGCCCTGGCGGCCGGCTACGCGGTGGTCGACCAGACGTCAGTAATGGCTACTCACCTGGCGGAAGTGATCAAACAGCACGCCCATGAGCTACTAACCAGGCAGGAGACCAAGCGCCTGCTCGATTCCCTGTCCGAGTCACAGCCCAAACTCGTGGAAGAACTGGTGCCGAAGGTTATGAGCCTGGGAGAAGTGCAGAGGGTCATGCAGCAACTGTTACGCGAGCAAGTTTCGATTCGCGATTTGACGACCATACTCGAAACTCTGCTGGATACAGCTTCGGTAAACAAGAATCCGATCCTGCTGGTGGAATCGGTGCGCCAGTCGCTTTCGCGCTCGCTCGTCAGGCCCTTGCTCAACGACCAGGGCAAACTCACCGTTGTAACCATCGATCCGCAGATGGAAGAACAAATTTACCAGGCTTTCGATCCGCAATCAGGCGCGACCCGCTCACCCATCGCCCAGGCTTCCTTCCTGCGCAGAATGGTCGACGGTCTGCGCGCCTTCATGGGCGATCAGGTTGCGGTGGCCTGCCCGACGCTGGTTTGTAGTTCGCCAGCGAGATTTCACCTACGGCGGCTTCTTGAACCCTTTCTTCCCAAGCTCGTCGTACTTTCGCCCGCTGAAATCCCAACGGCGATTTCTATTCAGTCGATGGGAGTCGTTCACTAAGGTTGGTCCGCCCCTGGACCCAAGAAGGACTGCACCAAGGTTTAGAGAGGGTAAGGGTAAACAATGAGTTCGGCTACTAGACAATATCAGGAAATCTCGACCCTAGACCAGGAAGAGCGTGACCGCCTCCTGATGGATCACCTGCCGCAAGTGCAATACATCGCACGGCGTATCCACGATCGATTGCCCCAGCACGTACCGATTGAAGATATGGTGAACGCCGGCGTGGTGGGTCTGCTGGAGGCGATCCGGAACTTCGATCCGACGCGCAACGTGCAGATAAAGACGTACGCCAAGATACGGATCCAGGGGGCGATCCTGGACAGCCTGCGTGATCTCGACTGGGGACCGCGCAAGTTACGGCGAAGGGCGCGTGAGGTCGAACAATCGAATCAAAAGATGCAGGCGCTGCTCGGACGCATGCCCACGGAGCCGGAGTTGGCGGCCGATCTTGGTCTGGATTTGCGGGATCTGCAGCGTCTACTCTCCGAGCTGCGCGGCCTCGATCTGGGCAGTCTGCAGGAGATGACTTCGGAAGGCAGCCAGGAGGACTGGTCCTGCCGCTATGTTCCCAACACACCTCAGGAGGACCCGCTCTACCTCTGCCTTCGCTCCGAGATGCGCGACTGCCTGGCGCAGGCCATTGCTGAACTCCCTGAACGCGAGCGGCAGCTGATGGCGCTCTACTACGTGGACGAACTGACCATGAAAGAAGTGGGGATGGTGTTGGGTCTCGGTGAAGGACGCATCTCGCAACTCCACTCCGCCGCACTCGTCCGCTTGCGGGCTCGCCTCCGACAGCTCCTGGGAATGAAGATGTCCGCCGAAGGGGCTTCCGTCTCCACTGCCGGCGACGGACGCGAGAGGCGCCATGGGCGTCCCCCCAAAAGGCGGACAGCCAGCATGATCGCCGAGCGCGAGGTGTAAGGGCAACCTTCAGGTTCGTCACGGGCAGGCACAAGGCCTGCCACTACGAGTAAGAAGTTATGGAGAAGATCCTCAATCAGGAAGAAATTGACGCATTATTACGCGCGACTCAAAACCGCAGCATGGGTGCAGCGAAGGCCGAGCGTAAATCGCAGCCGATCACTCCCTACACCTTCGGTCAGGCGGGCAGGATCACCGCGCAGCAGGTGGGCTCCGTAAGCCTGCTGCACGACACTTTTGCCCGCAGCCTTAGCCAACGCCTGGGAGCATTCCTGCGAGTCTCCTTCGAGGCCGCGCTAGTCTCGGCCGAGCAATTAACCTACAACGAGTTTTTGCAGCGCCTTTCCGAAGTACCCTACCTGGCCACCATCAACCTGCAACCGGCGGACGCGACCGCGGTAATGGACTTCGATCTTAACCTGGCGTTTCCTATCATCGACCTCCTGCTGGGGGGTGATGGCTTGCCCGTTCCTGTCACCCGCGATGCCACCGAGATCGAGGAGGATATTCTCGAGAGCGTGATGAAGATCGTGTGCCAGGAGCTCGAAGCAGTTTGGGAGCCCCTGGTGGGCCTGCACTTCGTGTTCGACGGGCGGCAGCCACAGGCCCAGGTGCCGCGGCTGATTCCTCCAGCGGAAAAGGTACTGAGCCTGAGTTTCGAGATCAAGATCCCAGGCACCCACGGCTCCTTAAACCTGGCCTTCCCCGCCAGCGTATCGAGCTCCTTGCTGCGCAAGATTTCCGAACAGTGGCTTACACGCAAGCGCCGTTCGAGTAGCGACGAGACCGCGCACCGGCGGCAGGTGCTTGACGGCTGTCGTTTCGCAATCGAAATGACGCTCGGCAAAACGGCAGTGCGTGGCCGCGATCTGCTCGGGCTCGAGCCTGGCCAGGTGCTGGTGCTGCAACACCGGGTGAACGAACCGGTGCAGATTTCGGTGGCAGGCAAGAGGCTATTCACCGCCTTTCCGGTAGCCTGTGATAATCGGCGCGGCGGCATGATTCAAGGCAAACGGCCAAGCGCGGATCCTTCTTTAAAGGAACTGTCATGAGCGTCGTCAAAACTTCCGGACTGGGCGTGCGCGACTTCAACCAGACTTGGGTGTCGAGCCTGACTGACGTCATTCAGCAGGTCGGCGGAGACGCCTTTAAAGCGGATCTCCTCACGGGAGACGCACTCAAGGCGCAGCTCGCATTTCCCGGCGGAACTCCCGAACTGGTGCGGTTCGCGCTCGAGGGAGCGCTACACGGGGAAATGGTCCTTACCGTGTCACCGAAAGATGCCGTGCGTCTGTCGGCGATCCTGATGGGTGATTCCTTCGACGAGAATGCCCCAGTTCAGGTTCAAGACGACCACCGAGGCGCTTTGGCGGAACTCCTCCGCCAGGTAGCCGGGATAGCCGGCACTTCGCTTTCGCAAAAAGTCGGTGCGGAAGTCCGAACCAACTTTGGGGGAACGGATAAGCCGCAATGGCGCGCGGAATTCGAGGCGGGTTTTCGCTTTAGCAACCCCAGCGGCGCCACCTTCTCCCTGGTTATCTCTCTCAGTCAGGAACTGGTGAATTCGTTCCAGGGCGCAGCCGAGCCGGAACCCCTGGAATACCCTCAGGCGCGGCCGGCGCCTCCGGCGAAGGAACCAGGGCGCGAGGCCAACATCGATCTGCTGATGGATGTGGATCTGGATGTAACCCTACGCTTTGGGGAACGCCAACTGCTGCTTCGCGACGTTCTGGAGTTGGTCCCCGGCGCCGTCGTCGAGCTCGACCAGCAGATTCAGGAACCGGTGGAACTGCTCGTGGGCCGCAAGGTCGTAGCGCGCGGCGAGGTCGTAGTGGTGGATGGTAACTACGGCCTGCGTGTCACTGAAATCGCCAGCCGCCTGGAGCGCATCGAGTCGCTTCGGGGTTAGGCGGCCGTAGCACAACATGAAACCACGTTGGCCCCATCAGTGTGAGAACTCAAAGTGCCTGAATCGCGGGCGTCTCTGGCGAAGCGTTTCGGGGAAGACGGTAGGCATCGTATTCCAACGGCACTGGTATTGCGATTTCTCTTGCCTGGAGCAGGTCGCCTGCGACGCCTATACCCGTCTCATTTCGGAACCCCTGGCCACGAGGCAACATGAAGCGCGTCTGCCCCTGGGACTGGTGCTCCTATCGAGCGGCGTCATCGATGACCGACTGCTGAAGAGCACGCTGGACATGCAACGGCGGGCGGGCAGCGCCCGCCTGGGCGAGCTGCTGCTGCGATCGGGCCTGGTGACCGAGCGGCAGATCACGGCGGCGCTGGGCATCCAGTGGAATTGCCCCGTTTTTCCACTGGAGGACTGCCCCGACTTCCGGGAGTTGGCAGGCTGGACGCCGCTCCCGATTCTCGAGTCGTATCACATGGCTCTGGTGCACTATCTGCCGGCGAGCCAGCATCTCTATGTGGCCTTTTCGGAAGCCGTGAATTACGGAGTGCTCTATGCGCTCGAGCAGTTGTTCGACTGTCGCACCGAACCGGCTTTGGCCGGCCGGTCAGCGA
The DNA here is from genome assembly GCA_963803295.1 of uncultured Acidobacteriota bacterium. GTDB lineage: Bacteria > Acidobacteriota > Terriglobia > UBA7540 > UBA7540 > CAWDMC01. Next base: position 180,842 of record CAWDMC010000005.1, read on the forward strand.
TGGAACGGGCGCTCAGCGAAATCCGCCGGCATCCGAGGCCGGCTGAACGTCTCCTCGAGGGCCAGTACGATGCACCGGGCATCGCCCGCCTCGTTCGCCAGCAGGCGGTCGCCCTCAACGCCCAAGAGGTGCGGGCGGTACGCTGTAGCGAATACGTCTGGACGCACTTCCAGGCAGAAGGCAAATCCGCGGCCAATCTGTTGTTCCGCGCGAGTCCAGTCAATGAAACCGCCGGCAAGGAGAGCACCGGTGCCGCGGTGCCAGAAGCAGTGAGAGTAAAATAATCGCTTGTGATTGAAGTTTAGAAGTCCAATTGCCGATAGAAGGATGTTGTCAGTAATTTCATGAGGGGAGCCGCCACTTTGTTGCACCAACTGAACGCCCAAAGCGGTGGCCAGGATCCGCTCGAGAGGGAAGAGCCCAAAACTGCCGGGATATCGCGCAGTCTCTCTGAGGATTTGCCCGTCCTCCCCGACCATGTTTTCCGGCTGAATGCCATTCTGAGCGCTTCGCCCGTCGATCTGAATCGTTTGAGCCGATTCAGCGAAACTGATCCAGGGCTGCTGCGGCAAGTGATTCGATGCGCTAACTCGGCCTTGTTCGATCTGCCCCAGCCGGTTTCAACGATTGAGCAGGCTGCGGTTTCAGTGGGTACGGACAACCTCCGCACCCTGATTCTGGCCTGCGCCTTAGTGGAGTACGTCAGTCGCCAACTGGACCCCCGGCAGGAACAGGCGTTCTGGCGTCACGGCTTCCTCACCGCCGTGCTGAGCGAGCGCATCGGCCGCTGGACCGAATATCCGCAGCCTGAGCAGGCTTACCTGGCAGGGATGCTGCACGATGTGGGAATGTTGCCGCTGCTGCGCGCAAGCTTACGGAATCCGGACAAATGGGGGTTGCTGCGGCTCGAAGAAGAAGGCTCACTCGCCCTCGAACGCCGGACGTTCGGCATCGATCACGCCACTCTAGGCCATTGGATCGGGGTTTCGTGGGGTTTTCCCGCACCCCTGGTGGAAGTCTTGGAATTTCATCATGACCCGCAGTGGGGAGGCGGAGAAGCGCCCCTGGTGAGCATCGTACGCGCGGCCGACGGTTTCTGCCTGGCTTGCCGCCGTAGCCAGTCCTCGGCTGCGGAAGGCGGCCCGACGAATACACCGATGCGCCTGGGCGAACAGAAAATCCTCGCCGCCTGTCTGCCGGAATTGAGTATTGTGTCCCGGTTACACTTGGCAGAGACGCTCGAATCCGATTTCATCCACACCGGCGAGTGGCTGGAATTGGGCCTGATGGAACCTTTGAGCCGGGTCTTTCCCGGGAAATCTTGATCGCGCATACAAGGATGAGCCATGAAGAAGAAGGTCTTGATTGTTGATGACTCCGCGGTAATGCGAAAGATCGTAGAGCGATCTCTCCGTCTTGCGGGTCTCGAACTCGAGAGCGTGCTCGAAGCCGAAAACGGCGCCGACGCACTCGTGCTGGTAAGAGCAAACACGTTTGACATGATCTTCAGCGACATTAATATGCCGAAAATGGACGGCCTGGAATTCGTAAGGCAGTTGCAGGGTGTGGAGAGCGCCCAGGGTGTCCCCGTCGTGATGATCACGACCGAGGGGAGCCAGTCCCGCGTCATGGAGGCGTTGTCACTCGGAGCTCAAGGATATATTCGAAAGCCCTTTACGCCCGACCAGGTGAAAGAGCGAATCATCCCCCTTTTTGAGAGGTAAGTCGTGGATACAACGTCCCAAAACATTTTTGACAAGCATGCCCGTCTCGTGATTTCGGCCCGCGCCAGTAGCAACGCGGAACAGCATGAGCACCACTGGCGCCTCCCCGAAGGCGGCTGGCCCAGCCTGCTCGAAACCTCCATGCAGGAGGTTTTTGAGATGATGCTGGGAACGGCGGTGAGTTGCGATCCCAACCCGCAGTCTCTACCCGGCGCGAGTCTTACCGCCATGATCGGCCTGGCGGGAGATCTTTGTGGAGTCCTCAGCATCCGCTGCAGCACTGAAACTGCCTGTAAGCTGGTCGGGAAGATGCTCGGGTCCGATCCCGCCATGTTCGACGAGACCGCCATGGATGCGCTCGCCGAAATCTGCAACATGACTGCGGGCACCCTCAAAAGCAAAGTTCCTGGCCTCGAAGACCGGTGCCTGCTCTCCACGCCCACGGTGATTCATGGACGCGAATATCGACTCCACTCGGTGGCCGACGGCGAGAGGTCCGAGGTAACGCTTAAGTTCGAGGGCGAGACCCTTTTGGTCACTCTCGAGCTGCACGGCTAGTAGATCGATTCCAAATCGACGTTGCAGGTGTACCCAATATAGTCCCGCCACCCCTCTTTGCAATCCAACCCTGCGGCCACGCGGGGATTGAGTAGGGGAGGGCCTTTTACGGCCCTCCCGTCCTATCACATGGTGAGAAACCCCTGGTTAGGTTCTTCCAGCAGGGGGAGGCTTCCCCGCTCGTTCGGCAGTGGCGTTGCGAAAATTCCGTCCTGCGGCTCTCCGGGATTGGAATTATGATGATCCAGATGTGGAGACCCTCAAGGGAGCAGTCTTGGCAACACCCAGTCAACCGCTCGGCCGGAGTGGGGTGAGACCGGCAAGCCGATCTTTCCAGCCGGGATGTCTTCAACGGCTCAGTCCGGCAGCCCTCAAGGCATTTCTTGAGTATCAGACAGCTTTGGGGTTGCGGGAAAACGCTTCAACGGTCCGGAGCGCGGTGCCTGGTACGCAGCATTCTCGCTCGAAACCTCAAATATCGAGATAGCGCATCACAAAGACAGTGAGAAAAGGTGGCGAGGCGGTGCTCAGGTTCGCGAACGCATTTGCCCCGCCCGAGATCAGCTTTTAAGTCAATAGGCTACTGACAGAAGTGGAAAGGAATCGCCCGTGCCAGGCGCGAGACTTGGCCCGATGAACCAACATATTCCGCTTACCACTTACCGTTTGCAGTTCAACCGGAACTACCGTTTCGAGGATGCGCGCCGGTTCCTGCCCTACCTTCATGAACTCGGCATAACCGACCTCTATGCCTCTCCCCTGCTCCAGGCCCGCAGCGGAAGCCTGCACGGATACGACGTGACTGACCCGACGCGCCTCAATCCCGAGATCGGCACTCCCGAAGAGTTTGCTTCCCTTTGTGAGGAGCTGGAAAAGTACGGGATGGGGCTTCTGCTCGACATCGTTCCTAACCATATGTCCGCCAGCAGTGAAAACCCATGGTGGATGGACGTTCTTGAAAACGGGCATGGCTCCCGCTTTGCCTCCTACTTCGATATCGATTGGCATCATCCCAAGGAGGCGTTGCAAGGCAAGGTGCTTCTGCCTATCCTGGGTAGCCCCTTTGGTGCGGCGCTCGAAAACCAGGAACTGGCCCTGAGCCTGGAAGAAGCCGGTTTCTTTGTGCACTACTACGAAACCAGGTTGCCGGTAGCGCTCCGCTCCTATAACCGGATTCTGCGTCTGCGTCTCGAGACTGTAGGTACAACGCAACCTGACCATGGCGTGTTCCAGGAGTTGGAAAGCCTCGTCGAGCAAATCGAAAGCCTGAGCTGCCAGCAGGAAAGCAGCAAAGCGGCGGCCTCGGTAGAGTCAGGGCCTACGGAACGCCCGGCAGCGATGGAGCAATCAAATCACAACAGCGTAGTGGTCTCCGTCGCTGAACCATCCGCCGATTCCCCAGCCGGCAATGGCTTATCCCCCTCTTTCCCCAGGCCCGCCGAGCCCCCTACGGCCGCATCGGTGAAACAGGATCTCTGGAGGCTGTACACCAGCCGAGACAAAATCAAGGCTTTCCTCGATGAGAACATTCGCATCTTTAATGGGCGCAGGGGAGATCCAGCCAGTTTCGAGCCGCTCGACAGGCTGCTGGAAGAACAGGCGTACTGGCTTTCTTTTTGGAAGCTGGTCAACGAGGAGATCAATTACCGCCGCTTCTTTACCATCAGCGATCTGGTCGGCATGCGAGTGGAAGATCCGGCCGTGTACGACGCCACTCACGCTTTGCTCGTCAGGCTCATGCATCAAGGCCAAGTCACCGGCTTACGAGTGGATCACATCGATGGGCTGTTCGATCCGGCAGCCTATCTTGAGCGGCTGCATCGTGACGTAACCCCAACCGAGAATCCGGCTCTAAAGGAACAACCTGGAACGCCGTACATCGTGGTCGAAAAGATTCTTGCTTCCGGGGAACCCTTGCCGCGCGAGTGGAGGGTCTGCGGCACCACGGGCTACGAGTTCGTCAACGCCGTTAACGGTGTGTTTGTGGACGGCCGCGGGGCTCGGGCTCTCAACGATGTTTATGCAGCGTTCATCCACACCAAGCCTGTCTTCAACGACATTGTTTACCGGAGCAAACGCCTGGTCATGGATACCCTGTTTGGCGGCGAGATGCGCTCGCTGGGGCGCCAGTTGGGCCGCTTGGCGGAACAGGATCGCTACGCCCGCGACCTTCCCTTAGCGGAGCTCGATCGCGCCCTGGTGGAGGTCACCGCCTGCCTCCCCGTTTACCGCACTTATACCCGCAGTGCCAAGGTCTCCGCCCGGGACCGCCGGTACGTCGCACGGGCCCTGGAGGAAGCTTCCCGCCGGGATCCATCGCTCAGCCAGGAAATCCTCGGATTTCTGCGCAGCGTTTTGGTCTTGGATGCGCCGGGCCACCTCTCGGCCCGTCAGCATCAGGAGAGGCTCGCCTTCCTCATGCGCTGGCAGCAGTTCACCGGTCCGATCATGGCCAAGGGCTACGAGGACACCTCTCTCTACGTCTACAACCGCCTGGCCTCGCTGAACGAGGTAGGAGGTGATCCCGAGGTCGTGGGCGTCGCTCCAGCGGAGTTTCATCGGCTGATGGCGGCGAGGTTGGCCTCCTGGCCCTATTCCCTGAACGCCACGGCGACCCACGACACGAAGCGTGGGGAAGATACCCGGGCGCGGATTAACGTCCTCTCGGAAATCCCCGCGCGCTGGAAAGAGAAGGTGGTGCTCTGGCGCCGGCTGAATTCACGGTACGTGCAAACAATCGAAGGACGGCCCGCGCCCGATGCCAACGAGGAGTACCTCTTCTACCAAACCTTGATTGGGGCCTGGCCGCCTGAGCAGAAGGCCGACCGTAATTTTCGTGAACGGCTGCGGGCGTATGTGATCAAAGCGGCTCGCGAGGCCAAGGTCTACACCCGCTGGATCCGTCCCGACGAGCGAAGAGAAAAGGCTTTGGCGGATTTCGTCGATTCCACGCTGAAGCGCTCGCCACGAAATCGCTTCCTCAAAGATTTCCTTCAGTTCCATAAGGAGATCGCCTTTTCGGGGGCACTGAACGGTCTGGGACAGGTCCTACTGAAGATCGCCGCTCCGGGGGTCGCCGATTTCTATCAAGGCACGGAGCTTTGGGATTTGTCGCTGGTCGATCCCGACAATCGCCGCCCGGTTGACTTTGACCGGCGGGCCATGCTTCTGCGGCAGTTCGAGAAGCTAAATCGGGGACGCTCCGGCGCCGTTGCCGCCAGCGTGCTGAGAAACTGGGAAAATGGCGCTCTAAAGTTGCACGTCGTGGCGAGTGCGCTCAGCTTTCGCCATGCCCATCGCAGCCTGTTCCTTGAAGGTGAATACATACCACTCGAAGCGACGGGTAAGGGCAAGGACGGCCTGTGTGCCCTCGCTCGCCGTAAGGGCGCGGCATGGGTCCTCGCGGCCGTTCCGCGCCTGCTGACGAAGCTGGTCAACCCGGGAGAATTCCCCGTAGGCGAAGAGGTCTGGCAAACCGGCGTCCTCCGGCTTCCCCAACCGGCTCCCCAGCAATGGGTGAATATCTTTACAGGGGAATCGGTCGAGACGCGTTCTTCGGGAAGAGAAAAGACGCTGGCGCTGAGCGATGTCCTCCACACGTTCCCGGTTGCCATGCTCGCCGCTGGGTCGGTATAAGAGGTGACTTGAATTGGAAGCATCGATCCGGCGATAGAGCTGCGGATAGGCGTCCTTGGACTCGATCACGGTGATGTCGCCAAAATGCGTCTGCAGAGACTTGTTCCCCTCGACGCGCTCTACATTCAAATCCCCGGCCAACATGCGGACGTCGAGCGTCAGAGGGCCCGGAACCTCCAGGACCGCATCCAGATTCACGTTGTTCGGCGCACTCATTCGGATAGCGGCATCTGGCCCCTCGGTGTCAAACCACACCTTCACCCGGCCCGAGGCATCGCGATGGGACTGCTCGGCGGTATAGCGCAAAGTTATGCGTTGAAAGTCTGGGCTCTGGACAACCCTGAGATCCCCTGCCCGAAAATGAACCCGCAGGCTTCCGTGACCCGCGAATACCCAAGTCGCCGTGTGACTGGGGACTTCGTGAGCCGCCCACAAAGGCGACGCCAGAATGGCCACTGCGGCCACCGGCAGAGTCAGCCGAACTACGCGTCGGTACATCACAAGCCTCCTGAAGCGATCTGCAGGTCTTTACCGTAACGCTGCCTTCACCGCTGGGAGCGCGAGCCGTCGAAAGATTCCGTTCACCTCTTCTACAGATAGTCGCATCCTTCCATTCAGCCACCAAACCAGAAGCCCGAAGAGGCCGTTCGCGAGGAACTGCACGATTGCTTCCGGTGGTACTGCACTGGTGCCATGCCCGGACGCTATGGCTTTCACATCCTCTCGAACCAACGCTACCAGCAACTTGCGCAATACGTGTTGAATGACAGCTCCACCACGCTTGCCTACCATCGCCGGAAACACGTCGCGATGCTCATAGGCATGGGCCAATAGTTCGTGGCTAAACGCGAACAACTGTTCGTCAAGACTGCACCCCCGCGAACGCGCTTCGCGCTGCCGCTCCTTAAGGCGCGCCTCGAGGCCGTGGAAACCGCTCTCAAGGAGATCTTCTTTGTTATCGTAGTGTTCGTAGAATGTCGCTCGGCCTACGTCGGCTCGGTCAATAATCTCCTGCACCGAGCTCCCCTCGAATGCCTTCTCCTTGATCAGCGACAGCAACGCTTGCTCTAGAAGCTGCTGTGTCCGCCGAACACGTCGATCCGCTCTCTTTACCACCGCCGCGCCCCTGATTTTTCGGACATTTAGGCCCCCTTTGTCCATATTGAGACGAATGATATCGTATCGTCCGGCACTTTTCCAGAGACATGGACATCAGATCCGATTGTGAACAGAATGTTCGCAAAAAATCGGGAGGCTTTGATGACAACGACAACTCGAATTCAACCGGGCGCCATCGTGGAACCTCGAGAGCTCGTCACAATCCATTCTGAACGAATCCGAATCCCTGATCGGCAACGACTCGTGCACCTGCAGTTTCGGCGATTCGCAGGTTGTCCCGTTTGCAACCTGCACCTGCATTCTATCGTGCAGCGGTATGAGGAGATTGTAGCGGCATCGATAGTGGAGGTCGTGGTCTTTCACTCCTCCGCAGATGCGCTGTTGCCTTACGCTGGCGATCTGCCGTTTGCCGTCATTGCCGATCCCGATAAGCGGCTCTACCTCGAGTTCGGCGTCGAAGCAGGTGGGCGCGCTCTTCTCGACCCGCGGGCTTGGGTCCGGGTGATGCAGGGCGTTCTGCGCAGCGCTCTACTGGCTCTTCGGAAGCAACAACCTGTCCCCACCCTCAACCCGGAGGGTGGCCGGTTCGGCCTGCCGGCTGACTTTCTGATCGCGAGCGACGGCCGCGTGGTGGTATGCAAGTACGGCTCCCACGCCTACGACCAGTGGTCGGTTGACGAGATTCTCCGGCTCTCTAAATTGAAAAATCCCGCTCGTCAGGACCTCGACCAGATAGAGGAAATCCAGGGCAGTAGGGGTGTGGCACATGCAGGTTAGCTGCACTTGCCTGCCGCACCTTGTAGTGAAAGACTTTAATTCGGGATTGACTATTGAAAGGAGTAAAGAATAATGACAGACATTGAAAGAACCTACCTTCCCGCTGCCGGCCACGATTGGGCATTGCCCCTTTATGATCCACTCGTAAAACTGTTAGGCATTCACAAAGTCAGGTGTGCACTTATCGATCAAGCAGCTCTTCGTGCTACTCACCGTGTACTCGACATCGGTTGTGGGACGGGAACACTGGCAACACTGGTCAAGCGCCTGTATCGCAATGTCGAAGTCGTTGGCCTCGATCCCGATCCTAAGGCGCTCGCCCGCGCCAAACGAAAGGCCTCACGAACAGCGGTCTCCATCCGGTTCGATCAAGCCTTTGGGCATGAAATGCCGTATCCAAAAGCGTCTTTCGATCGGGTGTTCTCGTCCTTCATGTTCCACCATCTTCGGGCAGACCGGAGAGAGAAAACGCTGCGAGAAGTGCGGCGGGTTATCGCTCCTGGAGGGTCCCTGCACCTGGTTGACTTCGTGCGACCGGAAGAGCGGGCGGCTGGCTGGTGGGAGCGTCTGCTTCTACTCGAGCCCACACCTGAAGGACAACTCGGCGAGCCGAATTCTAAGGCTCTTGAGCCAGGCTGGGTTTGAACGTCCGAAAAAGGTTGGGGATGGCGCGATCCTCACTAGACTCCTTCGCATCGCCTATTATCAGGCGTCTGTGCCGACGTCGGATGCCGAATTTGCCTCCTAGCCGACCGTTGGCCAAGAATGCCATTTAAGGAGTAGCTGGAGGGATTTGGCGCTGTCGAACCCGAAGGAATTATTCCCGATGTAATTGAATTTTTGGAGGAACTTCGATTGATCCGCTGATGGCGGATACTTTTACTTGGCCTGATTCTTTCTGTCGCACCGAGAGGCCCAGGGCTTGGCGAACAGTGATATCTCCATCCGTGTCATCGATTACGACACCGCCCACGTGCGACACTCGAATCTGCCCGGACGTGTCCCTGATTTTGACATCGCCCTGGACGCCGGAAACCTGAATCTCTCCCGATTCGTCGTCGACCTCAAGCGCCCCCTTAACGTCTGACACACGCACATTGCCGCCCTGGTTATGAACATGGGCTGGTCCTGTATTCACGACCTCCAGGTTTCCGTCAGATTCTTCAATTTCCAACTGGGTAAGATCGTGGAGTCTCATCTGCCCGGTTTTGCTGGTGATTGTGGTGACGTCACTAACCCGCTCCACTTGGATATCGCCCGAGTCCTTCACCACGGTTACGGCGCCATGCACGTCCGAGATAGTCAATGTGCCGCTGCCATCGTGCACATCGACGGGCGCGTTCATCTGAGAGATACGAACGATCCCAGACGTATCTCGCAATTGCAGCGGGATGGCGGCTGGCACCACCACTTCAAAGTCGATCGGGTACTGCGCCCGTTCCCAGTTGGCGATCGACCGAGGAATATCGGTTACGATCTTGAGTTCGTTCGTGCCCTCTCCTGAGACCTTGATCAGGCGTTTGAGGATGCCTTCCTCCCCTATGCGAAAAATCCACAGGCGATCGATGGAGACGCGCATGTTTACGGACGTTGCATTCGGGTCGCCCCGCAGAACGAATTCTCCCTCCTGAACGTCGAAGCTGATGGTGCGAACACCAGCTGCCGCTATATCCATAGGATAGGTCTTGCGGTCCGAAGCCCAGCTGAGGTGCACGAATGTGAGGATGATCAGGAACGGGGCCGAAAGAAGAATGGGGGAGTACCTCACAGGGGCATCATACCACGTTGTAGATATTCTACGCTTACGCTGAAGCAACAAGAAATAGACGCGGGGCACGCGATGAACCCGGAGGTCTCCTGCGGTCGAAAATGATGCTCCTAGAGTTCGAGATGACCTAGGTGGAGGAGGCGTGGACCTTGGTGCCGTAGTCGAGGTTGGCGTACCAGTTGCCCCGGCCTTGCGGGGTGAGATCCATGAAGTGCCAGATGGGAGCGAGCAGGTCGATGCCGCGCTCGCGGATATCGTGTGCCATCCAAGGATGGGCGGTGTAGAAGTGGCGGAGGGTGCCGTCGGCGTCGCGGGTGAAAACGGAAACGGTGGAGTCCTGACGCCCTTCGCGGTCTTCGCTGCCGAAGTCGTACTTGAAGGTGCTGTTGCCGGCGCTGAGGAGGCGCAGCTTATCCCAGCCGCGCGCGCAAGCGTGGGCGCGCAGCGTGGGAAGATCAGCGGCAGCGACGACGGCGAAATCGAGATTCTGAGCTAGGTGATGGGCCACGCCGTTGGCGCCGTCAAGCCAGGCGGTACACATGGGACAAGGCTTCGTCTGGCGTTTTCCATACATCAAGTGATAGATAACGAGCGAGCGATCGGGCTTGGTGAAGAGTTCGCTGAGACGGACGGTGCGCACGGGCGCGTCACCAGCATTAAGGTCGCGCGGACCCTGTTCAAACTGATAGTCCTGAATAGGAGCGCCCTGCGGGAGATGGCGGCGCAGTTCGGCGACGCGTTCGCGCTGGTGCATGAGCTCGATTTCGGCGAGGCGAAGCTCCTCGCGTTTGGCTAGATACTCCGACGATTCGTCGGTCAAATTGGTTTGCCGAAACGTTCCGTCGACTATTGTATGTACCATGGGTCGTTATCTCCTCGTGTCATTCTCTCTCCGGCAGCAGGGAGACGCAAGCGGCGTGCTGCCCGGCGGGGACGACGACGATGAGGGATTTGCGTGAGCATCAAACTGAGTCACCAGAGAGCTTCTTGCCCCACACCCAACAGCCAATGTGAAGGCGGTTTCGCCCCAGGAGACAAGCTGACACAGCACGTGCTATAAGAGACCCATGCGCCTACACGATTACACATCCCGGGCCCCGCACATCAAGTGGCTCCTCGAGTCGGACGCGGCCATTCGCTGGCAGGCGCTGCGCGATCTCACGGACGGCTCCCCTGCGGCGGTGGCCGCGGACCGGGCCCGCGTCCCGCGCGAGGGGCTCGGCGCCGAGATTCTCGCCTGCCAGGGGTCGGACGGCTCGTGGCATCGTGCCGACGATCCCGTCTGGTTGCCGACCCTCTTCACCTTGCTCCTCTTGCGCGCGACCGGCGTCGACCGCACTGAACCTGCCGTCGACTCGGCGATGGCTCGCCTCGAATCGGGCTTCCGCTGGGACGAGGAATTCGGCGCGAAGCCGTTCTTCGAGGGTGAGGTTGAACCGTGCATCAACGGGGGCACGCTCGCGCTCGGCGCCTACTTCGGGCGCCCGGCCGAGAGCCTTGCGCGGCGTCTCGTCCGCGAGCAGCTCGACGATGGCGGTTGGAACTGCGAAGCGCCGAAGAGCGCACGCTCATCTTTCCACACTACAATCTGTGTGCTGGAGGGGCTGCTTGAGTACGAGCGTGCTGTCGGGTCCACGCCGGAGGTCGCGGCGGCCAGAAGGCGCGGCGAGGAGTACCTGCTGGAACGTGGCCTCTTCCGACGGCGCTCCACCGGCGAGGTCGCCAATCCGGCGTTCTTGGAGCTCGCATTCCCGCCCCGCTACCATTACGACATTCTCCGTGCGCTCGACTACCTCAGGGACGCCGGTGTCCAGCCCGACTCGCGCATTGGCGATGCCGTGCGTCTCGTCGAGGGCAGGCGGCAGGCCGACGGTCGATGGCTCCTCGATCGGGCGTACGACGAGGCGCTCGCCTTGCCTTTCGGCGAGTCGGTGGGTGAACCGAGCCGGTGGAACACGCTGAGGGCGCTGCGTGTACTGCGTTGGTACGAGGGGGCACGGCTCGAATCGACCTCTGTAGGGCAAATCTGAGCAATCTGCTCATCAAATGCTTACTGGATGGCGGGTGGACCCACGTAGTCTCTTACGGCGGCGGCCGCCAGTCGCGCTTCATCGGGCCTTAGGTCTGAGAGACGTGGCTTTCTTTGTTCGGGACTTTCTGGCTTCGAGTTGAGGAAACGCAATCATTCGAAGGTCTCAGAGGGCCGGACAAGAGATAATTGCAATGCCGGATTGAGAAGGTTAAGAAGCTTATCGGCAGGAAGGTCAGGGTGAGTCTACTTGGACGGCAGGTTGGCGGCCTTCTCCTGAGTCTTATTCTCTTGCGGCTGGCCCCCGCTACTATCCGGAGGTAAGCCCTTTTCATCGACCGACTTTTCGGCTTTGTCGCCGTTGTTGTTGCCGGCTTCGGGGGCGTGCTCCGCTTTGTCCTTGTCGAGGTAGCGTACAACGACGGAGATCCGGCGGTTGGAAGGGTCGAGCGGGTCATCCTTCTTGCGGAGTTGCTGGTCGGCATAGCCTCTGACTTGGGTCACCTGGTTTTCGCGCAACCCGCTCTGCTGCATCAATCGCCGGGCCGCGTTGGCGCGATCGGTAGATAGCTCCCAATTGCTGTAGTCGCCGGCGCCGGCAAAAGGCTTGGAATCGGTGTGACCTTCAATGGTGATCTGGTTAGGGATGGTCCCAAGTTGCTGGGCCAGCATTACCAGTAATTCTTTGCCGCTTGCATTCAGCGCGGCGCTGCCACTGTCGAAGAAGGTGCCGGCGGCCGATTCAAGCAGCTCGATCCGCAACCCTTCGGCGGTTATGGTCATCTTGATCTGGTCTTTGAATTGGTCGAGGTTGCTAACCTCGCGAATAGCATTCTGCAGCTGCTCCTTGAGCTGCGCCATGTTCTCTTTGGAAACCATGAGGTTCTGCCCGGAGCCTCTCTGATTACTTCCCACCATCTTGGAATTGCCGCTCGGATCCTTAAAGTATCCGCCAACCGCCTCCTGGATCTGTTTGCTGGAGTTCAGCAGCCAGAGCACGATGAAGAGAGCCATCATGGCGGTGACAAAGTCCGCATAGGCCACTTTCCACGCGCCTCCGTGGTGGCCGCCGTGCTTTGCGCTGCGTTTGATGACGATGATGGGCGCCGGTTTATCGTCCATAAGCGTTAGCCTGACCGGTTAGGCCGCTTCCTTCTTGGCTTGCTGGGTGATGCTGCGACAGGCGTTCTCAACTTCCTTGAATTCCGGCCGAACGTGACCCGGAATGGCCCGCCGTCCCACCTCTACCGCCAGGATAGGCGCGGTACCCTTGACGAAGGCGGTCATCATCACGCGCAGAGTATGGTAGAAAGCCTGCTCGTCTTCCGCAGTCTTAGCCATGTTGGATGAAATCGGTCCGACGAGGCCGTAGCAGAGCAGAATTCCGAGGAAGGTGCCGACAAGGGCGGCCGCCACTTTGTGTCCGATCTCCTCCGGCGGGCCTCCTAAGGCGCCCATGGTGATTACTACGCCGAGAACTGCTGCCACGATGCCGAGACCAGGCAATGAATCCGCCATGGTGCTGAGCGCAGCCACTGGCTGGCTGGCCTCGTGGTGGTGAACGTCCATATCGACTTCCATCATCTGATCTAGATCGAACGCTTCGACTCCGCCCGTGACGGTCATGCGCAGGGTGTCACAAATGAAGTTGAGAATATGATGATCCTGCTTCACGAACGCATACTTGGAAAAGACCGCACTCTTGTCTGGTTCATCCACGTCGGACTCCAGCGCCACCAATCCGTCGCGGCGGGCCCGATTGAAGAGCTCGTACATCATCTTCAGGCAGTCGAGATAACGCTGCTGGTCGAAGGGAGATCCTTTGAAAATGCTGGTGATTCCCGAGGCGAGCTTCTTCAGAATGTGCAGGGGGTTGGAGATAAGAACGGTCCCGACTGCAGCCATGCCGATGATGAGAAGCTCGGCGGGCTGGACGAGAACCAGGAGCTTGCCGTGCTCCATCAGGTAGCCGCCGATGACCGCGCCAAACACGACTACGATTCCGATGATGACAAACACGGATACTGAACCTCCTGGGCTTGAGGGTCTACCTAAAGACTGTCGTGATGCGGTTTTCGGGACTTGGGAGTACTCTCAAAAAGTGAATCCGCCACGCGCTCGAGAATGGACTCCGCCGTGTCGTCAAGTTTCGCCGTCACTTCACCGAGAGATACAGTGACCGACAGCTGGTCGCCCCACCACTCGATGCCTGAGCAGTTCACCAGGTCCTGCACCCGGCTACTCACGGCCTGGGTGGAGGCGGAACCACCTTGGAGGATGGCCAGAAAACGCTTGTCATGCCAGCTCCCCGCCACGTCGAACAAGCGCAGGTTGTTGGCTACGGTATGGGCGACGACGCGTCTGATGGCGTGCTCGGCCTCTCGACCATGGCTCGCCTCGAAGCGATCGAGATCATCGATCTCGACGAGTAATATACTGAACTCCTTGCCGTGCTCGCCGAAATCGGCAATGTTCTCCCGCAACCGTGACAACATTATTTCCGGCCTGAAAAGACCAGTTATCTCATCGAGATCAACCCGCCCCGATGCGGATGGGTCACGGCGATCCACCCTGCGGGTCGTGCTCGTTTCTGCGAAGATCTCGGCCGCGCCGATGATCGTACCTTCCCGGTTTCGCATGGGCATCGCTTGCACGTGGACCGGGACACGGTATCCGGCTTTGTGCCGAAGATAGAGATGGGCCTCACGGGTTTTTCCATCCGACATGGTGGCGGCTAGGGGACAACCCTCACCGCAAAGAATGGCGTGGGTATGGTCACAGTGCACCAGAATTTTGTCGCGGCAGAATCGCCCAACAACCTCGTGGCGCAAGTAGCCGCTGATCTTCTCGGCGCCGGCATTCCAGAACACGATCTTACGTTCCCGGTCCACCAGGTAGACGCCTGTTTGGATACCCTCGACGATTGCCCGAAAAATCTCGGGATCTTCCAGTTCCGGCATAGTAATCCTCACGAGAACTATCGGCCGGATCAGCCGAAGCTTTAACGATCGAGATCCAGCGGAAGAAGTGCGGAAAACCAGCGGAATTTTTGCGGGATCTTGCGGGATACCGACTGGATTTTGACAGCTTGAAGTCTTCCGCCGCTAATTCGCTGGCACAGCGCTAGACTTTCAGATAGATCTTCTGCCGGTCGAGGAACCAGAGGAACAGCCATCCTGTCATCAAGACCATCAGGCTGTAGACTACGGGCTGGAGATATCCAAAGTAGCCGATGAATCCGTGCACAAAGATGTTGGTGACGCTGCTGAACCTAAAGAGATCCCAGGCAAGGTAGATGGTGATGGCATTGACACCGATCACCCTGAAGAAGTTGGACCAGCGCCTCCAGCCGCGCACGTCGATGATCCAGTAGAAGAGAGCCAGCAGCAGGAAGCTCCAGCCCGCGGCGAAAAGAACATAGGGGCTGTTCCACAGATACTTGTTGGTGGGAAACCAATGACCCCAAATCAGCGCCAGCACCAGGGATGACACGCCAGCCAGAACAAGCCCCGTCACCTTACGTGCTTGCGATGCCGCCGACCGCAGCCAATGGCCGGCGAGTACACCCAGCAGAGTCGTGGAAACCGCTGGAAAAGTTGAGAGGATTCCTTCCGAGTCGCCGAACTCATAACAGCAGAAGGGCCGGGGAACAAGGTGGCGGTCCACGAATCCGCTCAGGTTACCTGCGGGCGTCAGCACCCCGGGTCCGAAGCCGGGCACGGGCACCAGCTTCATCACCGCAAAGTAGACGATAAGGATTCCGCCCGCTGTCAGCGCCTGCCCGCGAATGCCGGTGTTCATCACCACCAGCGCCGCCAGGAAATAGCAAATGGCGATACGCTGCAATACTCCGGGGATCCGCAGTTGGTGAAAGTTAAAGTCAAGCAGGCCATTGTGAACCAGTCCCAGCAGGAACAGCAGAAGCAACCGGCGAACCAGATGCCGGTAGATCTGGCTACGGTCCGCCCCTGCTTCCAGACGCCGCGTCAAAGAAAACGGCAACACCACGCCAACAATAAAGAGAAACAGCGGAAAGATGAGGTCGTAAAAATGAAAGCCATCCCACTGACAATGGTGAAACTGGATATCGAGTGCAGCCGTTACTCGATCGGGGAAGATCTTGTACAGGCTATGAATGATCTCCTCGCCGCCCGTGATCCACATCATGTCGAACCCGCGCAGGGCGTCAATTGACAGGATTCGGTCAGAGGAAGGACCTCTGGATTTGACGGCTTCTGGCATGGGCTTGCGAAAACTCCCGAGGACAGCCTGCACGGCACGGCTATTCGCGACATTATGACCGGATCAACATGACCGGTTCAATGGAATAAAGTAAACCGTTGCCCTCCGATTCCTCCGCTCAACATGGGAGAGAGGGGTGAGGCGACGGGCCCGATGTCACCGGCCAAGTCAAAAGGGGGAACCATCAATCCGCGAGCACCCACGCCGTCAGGCTGGAATCCGAATCGGCAGTGAAGAGCACTGCTTCTCGACCAGCAGTCTTCCCAAATCCCACAAGGCGGCGGCCATCGATGGGAAGTTCTCGCTTGGCGCCGCTTCGCAGGTCCCAGTGGAGAGTTGTAAATCTCTTGAGGCTCGCGGCATCGATGTGAAGGCTAATCAGCGAATTTCCATCCGGCAGTGCGGCAATCCGAAATACCGGATCGGGCTGTTTGGGAAGCGCTCGCACCACGTGTGCGTGGGACGTATCAAGGAGAGTCAGCGTGCAATCAGCGCCTCCGACCACCAGTTGTTTGCCGTCGGGAAGGAAACTGAGCGCGAACGGCTCCAAGAGCGAGCCTGTATACTTCGCCCTCAGCTTGCCGTTCCGGTCATAGATGCGGATGGCAGTATCGGCATCCGCCGTCGCCAGCAGGGAGCTATCGGGAGAGAAATCGATGCCTTCACTTCCACTGAAGTTAGTGTCGAGGACAGCAACCCGCGTGCCCTTGGCGGGGTCCCATAGCTGCGCCGGCGACTGATGCACGCCGACAGCGAGCAACGAGGCGTCCGGGGAAAAAGCCAGTCTGGCGATCCTCTGATGGGCGACGTTTAGATTCTGTGCTGTTCTTCCCGACATATCGGCAATGACCACCGTGCCGTCGCGTCTGCCGATCGCAAGCCAATTTCCATCAGGTGAGCAGGCCAGCGCACCGAGACCGGTTTCGGGCGGCCGCTTCGTCACCACTTCTCCCGAGGCGAGCCGCCACACCTCGACCGATCCATCGGAGCCCAGTGCGGCAACCAGGCCACTGCTCCCGCAGGTTGACACACTGCGGATTGGAGCCGTGGTGGTGACCGTGACCAGCTTACGTGGAGCCTGAGCGTATGAGGTAATCCCGGCAGCAAACACCAGCGCCAACGCCCCCACCCAAAGTCTCATAGCGACTCCAAGACGAGCTCAAACTGCACCGCGGCGTGAATCTGCTTTGGGTCTCCTACCAGGGTGACAGGGCGCACCAACTCCCGGCTGGTGACAAGTGGATCGCGCGTGTAGTTCTTGTCGGGATCGCCTTCAAACACCGGATCGGTAGCAAAGTAAAGCTGGGTGGTTAGGGGCTTGTGTCCGGGCGCCATGACGAGATAGTGAACGTGCTGGCAGACACGCGCGGGGTAGTGTCCGGGTATCACGGAGGAGAAGTCGTATCGGCCTTCCGCCGTGGTACTCAGCTTAGCGCGATAGTGGTACCCCTCCAGGTCGTAGAGCCCCAGGTGATTCGTTTGCCAGACTTCGACACTGGCTGAGGGAATCGCTTCGCCGCGGGTGCTGAATACTGCTCCCGTGACCACAAGCGGCATCCCCGGGTCTCCCGGCGTTTGAAGAATGTTCGTATGAGGAGCGCTCCGCTTATAGAAGGGGCCGAGTTCCGCCGGAGGCGTGGGATGGCGATCGGGTCGCTCCTTTTGCGCCCAGGCTTCCGCGATAGTAGAAGGCAGAAGATTGGCCGTGCTGGTCACCACCCCGACAGCCATACACTTACCGATCAGGTCCCGACGTCCCAGACGCATCCTTACCTCCAGCCTAAGTGGATGGATTGGAGTATAGTTCGCTACAGGCTAAACCGCAACGTGCCTTGATAGGTCGGGTGCACGACACAAAAGCTGGAAGACATTGCGAAGCGCCGCGCCCGGATCGGTGGCAAAGTAAAAGCAGGATACGCTGTTCGACGTTATAGTCTGTTAATCATGCTCGAGATATAGCCTGCCCCAAAGCCGTTATCTATGTTGACAACAGCCACATTGGGCGAACAGCTATTGAGCATGCCCAGCAAGCCGGCTAATCCGTGGAAGCTCGCCCCGTAACCGATGCTGGTGGGAACGGCGATCACCGGCACGCCTACCAATCCCGCCACCACGCTGGGCAGAGCGCCCTCCATGCCGGCTACCACGATCACGACCCGCGCGCCGCGCAGACGCTGGCTTTCACCCAGCAGGCGGTGAATGCCGGCTACACCCACGTCGTAGAGCGATTCGGCCCGGTTGCCCATGCACTCTGCTGTCACCAACGCTTCTTCCGCCACCGGGATGTCGGAGGTGCCGGCCGAGACCACCAGGATCTTGCCTTTGCCTCGAATCTTGCGATCACGCCGGATGACGATCGCTCCTGAAAGGGCATGGAATTCGGACTTGGGCTCCAGCCCGCGCACGCGTTCATAGAGCGCGGCGTCGCCTCGCGTAATGAGAATGGTGTGGCGGTTCGCCAGCATCCCGCGCACAATGCCCTCGACCTGATCATGGTTCTTGCCGCGAGCGAAGATCACTTCCGGCAAGCCCTGGCGTAGCGAGCGATGATGATCGATCTTGGCATAACCCAGGTCCTCGTAGGGCATTGTCCGCAAGCGATCGACAGCAGCATCGACGCTCAGCGCTCCGCCCTTGACCTGCTCAAACAATTGCTTGATTTCTTCCGGCGTCAACGCGCCTCCTCGGCTCTCAGAAAGTCTTGTAAGTGCTGATTGCTTAGTATAGCCGATTCACTTGGCGCGGGATTCGTTCACATTGGACAATTGGGAATCGCGTTGACTTCCCGCCGGAGCAGTCGCTAACATCGTGCTAATGCCTGCCCTCCCACAGTCTCAGGGGTCCAGGGGTGCGAGATCGGCGCTCAAAACCATTGTGGTGGGCGTCACTGGCGCCAGCGGCGCCGTTTTTGCCCGGCGGACGCTGCAACTGGTCGAGGCCGACCCGCGTGTCGGCAAAGTGCATCTGGTAATCTCGGGCAGCGGCCTTAAGGTTATTCGGGAGGAACTGGCAATCGATGTCTCAGCGAGTGCGGGAATTCCCGCTAGCCTCGCCGGCAGCCCGACAGCGAAGATCGATTACCTCCTGGATTCCGACATCGGCGCGAGCATCGCCAGCGGATCGTACCCCGTGGACGGAATGCTGGTAGTTCCCTGCACAACCGGCTGCCTCGCCCAGATCGCCAACGGGATTTCGGCCACGCTGATTGAGCGGGCGGCCGACGTTTGCTTGAAAGAACGCCGCCGGCTGATCCTGGCCCTGCGGGATACGCCGTTCGGCCGAATCCACATTGAGAACATGCTGCGAGCTCACCAGGCGGGAGCCGAAATCTTCCCCATTATTCCTTCGTTTTATCACCATCCTCAGACCATCGACGATCTGGTAACTCAGTTCTGCTGCCGGATGCTCGGTCATCTGGGCCTCGAGCAACCGGAACAGTTTCAATGGGCAGGAATTGGGTAACACATCGGGTCACGCTACAGCGCAGCTAAACACTTATGCCTGACGTAATTTTCTTGTTTTCACTGTTGGGCTTTTTTGACGCGCTCTATTTTACGCTGGCCTATTACGGACGCCTGCGAAGAGTCCGGTGGATCCCAGAGATCTTCTGCGCCAGGGAAGGATCCACTTGCGTGACGGTGTTAAGAACGCGGTATGCCCGGCTTGCCGGAATCCCCAATAGCGTGCTGGGGCTCGCCTACTACCTCTACATGATGAACTGGGCGATAAGCGATTGTCCGGTAGGCTATGAGTTCAGCTTCGGAGCCCGTTTACATATCGGTTGGATCCTGATCCTGGTCAGTTTCCTGACTGTCGTGCTGGGCTTTTACCTGGTCTGGGCGCTGCGGGCAAAGCTCCGCGTCCACTGCCCGCTTTGTTATGCCGCGCACACCATCAACTTCGTGTTATTTGTTATGGTGCTGCTGGTATTCGCCTGAAGCCGTAAAGAATAGCGCTGCCCCAGGCGGCGATGGGGTCCGCGGTTGCGGATTTACGAAAGGTTCGAGAACACAATATAGGAGCTGTAGCCCAACGCGGAGCCGATCGCGCCGCCGGCTAGGACATCGCTCAGGAAGTGCATGCCCAGGACAACTCGCGAAAGAGCGATGCTAATGGCGCAAAACAGCAGCAAGGCGGTCAGATGAGGATAGAAGAGCATCAGAGGAATGCTCACGGCAAAGGCCGTTATGGTGTGACCCGAGGGGAAGGAGAACTGGTCGGGGGGCAGCAAAGTCGCCCAACAGTGCGGCTCCAGAGCTCCGGGGCGCTTGCGGCCGATCTGCTTCTTCAACCTGAGAAACACCAGGATGCCCAGCGCTGAAGCAACAGAAGCAGAGCTCACGGCGACAAAACGCGAAGGACCGCCGAACAGTAGAATGGCGAGTCCCTGCGCGTACCAAACCCAGCCATCACCGCCCCGCGTTGCGCAGATCATCCACAGGCGGACCCAGCGAGGCGCGCGCCAGCGCTGCAGCCGATGCATCACCCGCAGGTCCTGATCGGTGATGAATCCAATGGTGCCGGTGAAAGTCACGCCACGGCCTCCTGCGACTGCACGGGACCCACTCGCGACCCACGGTTCCGGCCGCTTCCACCCCTACCGACAGCGCGTCCCCACTTCCGCGCGAAGCGCCACTCGCGCCACTGATTGACCAAGGTGCCCAGGGGAACCATGAGCGCCAGCGGACTTAGCAGGAAAGTGGCCGGCCTTTCCTCCACCATTGCCGCCACAATCAGCCACACGTCCAAGGTCAATTTCCAATAGCCGCCGGACCTCCCACAGGCGCGCGCCCGGCGGGCGCGTAGCCCGTCCACAAACTCGCGTTTGTCATTGGCTCCATGGACGCGCGTGAAGGCTGTTCCGGCCGACCGGATGGTGTGCGCATCGCTGCCGCCCAGGGTGGTTTTGCCGCTGCGGCGGGCCATTTCCCTGGCCTCGCGGTTGGCCCCCGGCAGCAAATGTCCATTCAGGACTTCGAAGGCCGGAAAGGCTCTCTCGAACCAGTCAAAATCCTCGCGTTCGCGGCGGCCGGTAAGACTCGAGAAGGCGTGATTCACGGAGTAGAACAGGTCTTGTTCTTCGAGATAATTCACCAGCGCCGGCAAATCGTCGCGGCGCCGCTGGATCTCGAGGTGATGGCGGTCGGTGATGTCGTAAACCCCTACGTGCAACTCGCTGCCGCTTGGCATGAGGCAGGTAACCTCTTCGCTGACAAAGAAATCCGGGTATCTCCGTAGGGCCTCCGAAGCTTCAATGGAGTCATGGTCGGTGATGGTCACAAGATCCATCCCCAGGGCCTTGAGATGCCTGTAGAGCGCTTCAGGCAGGCTGTACGACTCACGGCAAAATGCCCGTAAGACCGGCATGGTGCACATGCCGGAGTGGAGACTGTGGACGTGCAGGTCACATATCACATCTTATCTTATCGCCCGAAATGTTAAGCTTCAGTGAATGGCGGGTGAAGAATTGGTAACATTTCTAGAAACCCTCGATTAGAAACCTCTTAGCATTCTAGATATTGCGGCGGTCACTGTGCGACAATCGGAGGCCTATGCCCATTGTCGATTTGATCTATTTCGATGCGGGAGGAGGGCACCGAAGCGCCGCCCAGTCTTTGGAGTTGGTGATCCGCGAACGGCACCCGGAGTGGGAGACGCGGCTGGTGAACCTGCAGGAAGTCCTCGATCCGCTTGACGTGCTGCGCAAGCACACCGGCCTGCGCATCGAGGATGGTTACAATCTGATGCTGAAGCGCGATTGGACCATCGTCGCCGCGCCGCTGCTGCCGGTGCTGCACGCCGTCATCCGGTTGTACCACCGCGACCAGGTGCGCGTGATCGAGGCCCATTGGCGCAAAACCCGGCCCGGTCTGGTGGTGTCGGTAGTGCCCAATTTTAATCGCGCCATGCTGGAAGCTCTGCGCCGGGTGAGTACGACGGTACCGATGGTCACCGTGCTCACGGATCTAGCCGACTACCCTCCCCACATGTGGATGGAACCGCAGGAGCAATACTGGATTTGTGGAAGCGAACGCGCGGTCGAGCAGGCGCGTGCTCTGGGCATCGCCGAACGATGGATCCGCCGGACCAGCGGGATGATCGTGCATCCGCGATTTTACCAGCCGTTCACGGTCGACCGCGGCGCCGAGCGTAAGAAACTGGGCCTCGATCCCAATTTACCCACCGCAGTGGTGATGTTCGGCGGCCAGGGTTCCAAAGCCATGCTGGGGATCGCGCGCCGCTTGGATGAGTCAAAGATTGAAGTGCAACTTATCTTGATTTGTGGCCACAACCAGAAGCTTGAAGTCAGGCTCAAAAAGTTGCCGAGCCGCCTGCCTCGCGCGGTGATCGGCTACAGCAAAGAAGTCCCCTACTTCATGCACCTTTCCGATTTCTTCATCGGCAAGCCGGGTCCCGGAAGCATCAGCGAAGCAACGGTGATGCAGCTGCCGGCGATCGTGGAGCGGAACATTTCGACCATGCCACAGGAGCGCTACAACGTGGAGTGGTTGCTTCAAAAACAAGTGGGCTTGGCAGTGCGCAACTTCCGGAGCATTGATGAAGCCGTGGCGCAATTGCTCGATCCGGAGAAACTCGCACGCTATCGTGCCAATGCTGCCGCCCTCAACAATCAAGCGGTGTTTGAGGTTGTGGACATTCTGCAAGAGATCTGCACTCTTTAGAGCGCACCCGAGTCCCTTGGGGGTTATCCCCTGCTCTGCGGACCAATCTCGAGTCCGTAATAGGCCTCGAAAATCCCTATCGTAAGTTGTCGTTCCGCGGTAGCATAGCCGGCTATCGTTCGTTCCCACAAATTAGCTCATTCTCGATCGTTCTGGAGGTCCCATGAAGAGGATGATTGCAGGACTCTGGTCCAGAAAGAACTACGAACGATCTGGAAGCACTGCGGACACAAGGATCAAAGCGCTCAAGGAATGCGTCGTCAAACTGGGAGCGCAGATCAAACAGGAAAAAATCCCGGAGGCCGAGGTCCAGGGGATCCTGGTGGCGCCGGAATACTTCTTCACCAAACCGGACGCGGGGGATTGGGACGGCGCCGCGTTCCTGGCCAGGGCAATAAGCCAGGCAGACAAGGAGCAAGCCGTCGCCGGATTCGAAGCCATCAGCAAGTCTTTTCCTTCAATGATGATGATCCCCGGAACCATCGCCTGGAAGAAGCCCCTGGTTCGTCCGGCCACGGAAGCCCGGAAGAAGATCGCGTTACAGGACAGCGTACCGGTCCACTCAAGACGGCCACCCGGCTGGAAAAGGCCAAGGGGAGCCTTGCGCACGAGCAGTCTTCAAAGGGCGAGCAAATGGGCGGGGCGAGAAAGCCCAGTCCCGATTTGAGGGGTAACTTGGAGCAGTGGGTTAAGCTCTATTACAGTCCAGCAACCGATGATGAGCTCGATCAGTTGGTGACAGATGTCCTCCACGATGATAAGGAGCTGCAGGACGTCTTCAACTGGTGCGGTCTCGATAAGAGTCACTATTCGGAGATTCCCACCCTGGCTGACAAGATGGCGCTGCTGACCACGGGAAGCTACATCATGCGCAACACCGCTTACGCCCTGCTGAATGGCAAAGTGCGGTTCAAATACAATAAGCAGGGCGATTTCCACGAAGCGATTGGAGACGGCGGGACCGTTTTCCTTCCGGGCGCAAAGACAGGCATTGCCGTGATTGCCGGCATCAGGTTCGGATTCGAGATCTGCCTGGATCACAACGTCAGCTATCTCAAACCTCCCGTGGCCGATCCCACCGATGGAAGAGATCTTCATATCGTGACGTCGGCAGCGGTGGAGAACAACGACAATCACATGTTCGTGCATCCGGGAGGATATTTTCTGCATGCCTCAACCAATCACGGTTGGACTGCCGTGTATCACAACCACTACAAGAACGGGCTCACCAGACTGACGCCACCGTACGCCAGTGAGACAGTCGACGGCGACCCGCTGGAATTCTGGAAGATTGAATTGCCCTGAGTAACAGGAGCCGACGAGCGCGGCCCCTGTCATCGTTTGGCTCGCCCGCACGTCCCTTGAGGGCTTCCGGATGGCCGGTATCACCCTACAACCAATGAGGGACTGGACACCACCCCTGTACCCCTCGCAGGCCGCGGTATTCAAACGAAACCAAAGGAAGGTCATCGACGCGATTGACTCCGAGCGCCCCTCTCGCCCAAAATTGGGTGCATGGCTGATGGAGCCAACAGCTCCGCGCTACCTCGGTTCGGAGTCAGGCCCATTCGGACTCTGCTGGGCCGCATTCGCACTACGCTCGAAATGATCAAATTCGAGCACTCGGTGTTCGCCTTGCCGTTCGCCCTGACCGGCGCCTTCCTGGCCCTCGGCGGATGGCCAACCTGGCGCCAGATTCTCTGGATCGTCGTGGCCATGGTAGGCGCTCGCAGCGCCGCTATGACTTTCAATCGCATTGTCGACGTGAGGTTCGATCGGCTGAATCCACGCACCAAAGGGCGTGCCTTGATCTCGGGCAGGCTAAATAAGGGCTTCGCCGTTGGGTTCACACTTCTCTCCTGCACACTCTTGGTGGTGGGGGCGTGGCAACTAAGTCCGCTTGCCTTCAGGCTTTCGCCGGCGGCCCTGGCAGTGCTGCTGGGTTATTCATATACGAAGCGCTTCACCTGGTGCTCCCATCTGGTGCTGGGGGTCTGCCTGGGACTCGCGCCCGTTGCCGCTTGGATAGCGCTACGCGGTGACGTCATGGCGCCCGTCCTGTTGCTGGGCGCGGCAGTCGTCTGCTGGGTTGCGGGCTTTGACTTGATCTATGCCTGCCAGGATGTTGCTGTTGACCGGCAGATCGGGCTGCGCTCGTTTCCCGCACGGTTTGGGGTGCCGGCAGCGCTCTACGCCTCGATCGTGTTGCACGCGATCATGCTGGCGCTGCTCGTGGAGGTGGCTCACCTTTCGCATCTCGGGTGGATCGCCCATGCCGGCCTCGCCGCCGTGGCCGGGCTGCTGTTCTAT
The DNA here is from genome assembly GCA_963803295.1 of uncultured Acidobacteriota bacterium. GTDB lineage: Bacteria > Acidobacteriota > Terriglobia > UBA7540 > UBA7540 > CAWDMC01. The sequence goes on from CAWDMC010000005.1 coordinate 205,688, forward strand.
GAGCACTCGCTGGTCCGGCCTTCGGACCTCTCCCGCGTGAATGCTGCTTTTTTCACGATCAACGGGTACGTGAGCCTGCTGTTTTTGGTTACGTGGGCCGCGGATTTGTTGGTCCGTGGTCGATAAGAAGGTCTTACTGAAGTTGTTTCGATCCCATGACTTCCTGAAAAACCAGTGAATCAAAAATGGCGAGGACGTGCTTGCGATAGGCAAGAATACGCTCAACCGTCGCCTGGTACCATGGGTCGCGGATAGCCAAGCGGTTCCAGCGGTCGAGCACTTGGGGAGGCACGTCGATGTCTTCCCGGAGCTTCTCTAGCGGGTAGCCTCGCAGAAAGAGTCCGTAGAAGAAGGCAGCTTCATATCGTGGTTCAGTGAGGTTCGTGTCGGTAGGTAGACTCATATCGTTCCTTCAAACAGCCACAACAGCGGCTCGGGAACCATTTGGGTACTCCCGCCGCACTCGCCGGCGCGCCACCCCCCTTTTCGGGGCGCGAAAGGCTATCTTAAACCCTTTGTCAAGACGGCGACTCCAGTTTTGGGAGACCGCCTTAGGGATTCGCTGGAGCCCTCCGCCCCTCCAAGAGTCGATTGGATGACCTTGGAGTAGATATGGACGCGAGCTTTTTGGTGAAGGTTGGCTGGAAGGGCGGAAGTGAAGACTCCTATCTCTCTCTTAGTTAGCCTGGTGTGATCGTTTCCTTGACTTTCCAGTCAAGCGCAACATAGTATTGGATAATGGTGTCTAGGCCCTGCGAGGCCGCGACGCTCCCGTGTGGCCCAAAAAGGAATACCACTCTGGGTTTCCAAAAATTGGTCGATCACCGATGTTTGAAGCGCTTCAAGACAAATTTCAGCGCGTTTTCAAGGACTTACGTGTCCAAGGGGTACTTAACGAGCAGGCCGTTGACGAAACCCTGAGGGAAGTTCGTTTAGCGCTACTCGAAGCCGATGTTAACTTCAAGGTCGTCAAGGAGTTGCTTGACCGCGTCCGGGTCCGGGCCTTAGGCGAGGAAGTCCGAGGCAGTCTCAGCCCTGCCCAAGAAGTCATTCGGATCGTGCGGGACGAATTGGTGGATCTGCTCGGTGGCGATGCTGCCCTGCTGAATTTCTCCCGCGAATACCCGACCGTGTTCCTGATGGTAGGCCTGCAGGGATCGGGCAAAACCACCACTTCTGGGAAACTGGCTCTGTGGCTGTCGAAACGGAAGCGGCGTCCGATGCTGGTTTCGACCGACGTCTATCGCCCGGCCGCCCGCGAGCAACTGGCGATCATCGCCAAGGCAATTGGCATTCCTGTTTTTGCGGGCGAGGGCATGGATTCACCCATCGAGCTGGCAATGGCCGCTCGTAAGGACGCTGGCGACCGCGGACATGACGTGCTGATCGTAGATACGGCCGGCCGCTTGCATATCGACGAACTGCTGATGCAGGAAGTGACCAACCTGAGGACTCGGCTGCGTCCGACCGAAGTGCTGCTGGTGGCCGACGCCATGATCGGCCAGGATGCCGTCAAGAGCGCCCAGGAATTCCACGAACGACTGGGCACGACGGGCGTGATCCTATCGAAGCTCGACGGTGACGCGCGTGGCGGCGCGGCTCTTTCCATTCATCATGTTACGGGCCAGCCCATCAAGTTTGTCGGCGTCGGTGAAAAATACGACGCGCTGGAGGTCTTTCACCCCGATCGCGTCGTGTCCCGCATCATGGGTATGGGTGATGTTCTCTCGCTGATCGAAAAGGCCGAAGAGACGATAGATAAGCAGAAGGCACTTGAGGTCCACCGCAAGCTACAGACAGACACCTTTACACTGGAGGACTTCCGCGATCAGCTCCGCCAGATGCGCAGCATAGGTTCTGTCGACCAGATGCTGGGCATGCTTCCTAAGATCGGGATTTTCAAAGACGCCGGTAAAGTCAAGGTGGACGAAAAGGAGTTGATCCACATCGAGGCGATTATCAACTCGATGACCAAGAAGGAACGGGCTCATCACGAGATCATCAATGGGAAACGGCGGAAGAGGATTGCCAAAGGTAGTGGCACCAGCGTCCAGCAGGTGAATCAATTACTGAAGCAATACGTGCAGACTGCCCGGATGATGAAGACCTTGAGCAAGGGTATGTTTGGTCGCCAGTTAAGCAAGATGAAACTGCCGGGAATGCCGGTAAATTGAGACCCCAAGTTTACATAGCCCGTTTTTCCGAGGAAATCATCTCGTTATTATAAAGTTTGACAGAGCTTTCGATCTTCTGATCGCTTTTGTAATGCAATTGTGACATGATCGCTGTCGTCGGTTCCCGTTGTGGCAGCCAAGCGTCAGCAGGGTCAAGTGATACGACATCAAATGCGCCGGCCTGCGAAGCCCGGAATGGCTATTTTACCGACTCCCGGCGAAGCAAGGAGTTGGCCGGGAACTGTAGACTTGAGGGGGTTTTCTTTGTTGAGAATACGATTGGCTCGAACCGGAGCCAAGAAGCAAGTGAGTTATCGAGTCGTGGTCATCGACCGGGAAAAGGCGCGCAACGGCCGCTTTGTCGAAATTATAGGACACTATAACCCGCGGCGCAACCCAGCTGAGATCATGGTGAAACACGACCGGGTGGAGTACTGGCTGAAGAAAGGCGCACAGCCTTCTGAGACGGTCCGCAGCTTTTTGAAGAAGAGCCCGACGGCACCTGCGAATACGGAGGCTACAAGCCAGAGTTAGGAGTCGCCCGTTCATGGCCCGGCACGGGTTCGCCTGCCACTTCGGCTCCACAAGTTCTGTGTAGCAGTGCAACAAGTGACAAGACACCGCCAGGGGAGGGCCAGATGAAGGAGCTAATCGAAGATATCGCGAAGGCGCTCGTGGATAATCCCGACCAAGTTCAGGTCAAAGCTGTTGAAGGTGAACAGGTTACTGTTTTGGAACTTCGTGTCCATCAGTCGGACCTGGGTAAGGTTATCGGCAAACAGGGTCGCACAGCCCGTTCGATCCGCACTATTCTGGGGGCAGCGGGTATGAAGCTCAAGAAGCGCTTCACCCTGGAGATCCTGGAATAACAGGTCGGCCGGCTGATCGGCCTTGACTTTAACCCACAGTGGGATTTGAAAGGCAGTTTCAGTTCGTCCGCTGGCTCTAGTTCGAAATCAAGGGCAACCCTGGGCAGGGTTGCCCCACATCCGAAGAGAGTCGGACTATCGCAACTGCCTATGGCCGTCTAGGCGCGAGGCGTTCCCGTCGCCCCTCCAGCTCAGAGGCACGATTCATTACGACCTGAGGCCTTGAAAGCTTGACAAGTCCAATCCCTTGAACAATCCTTTGCCGGCGCACTCTCCCGAATTTTTGGCGGTAGCTCTAATCGTTCGTCCTCGGGGCCGCAAAGGCGAAGTTATAGCCGAGATTCTCACGGACTTTCCTGAACGTTTCGAGCAACTACGACAGGTCTATTTGGAGACCCCCGGCGAGCGTCCAGAACTTGCGCATGTGGAGCGCGCCTGGCTTCACCAAGGGCGCGTTGTCCTGAAGTTGGCAGGCGTTGACTCGATGGGCGAGGCAGAAACCCTTCGAGGCCGGCATCTTCTCGTACCGTATGGCGATCGTATTCCGCTTGCGGAGGGACGCTACTATGTGGCGGATTTGGTGGGCTGCCGCGTGGTGCGTAGACTCCCCGGCTCGGAACAGGAGATCGGCTTGGTCACAGAAGTCGAAGCCACCGGGGGAGTGGATCTGCTCCACGTAGCCGCATCCGGAGGCAAAGACGGTCGGGATGACGAGATCCTTATTCCGCTAGCCGCGCAAATCTGCACAAGCATCGATCCCGAAGCCCGGTTGATCGTGGTGAATCCGCCGGACGACCTTTTGGAATTAAACCGGCAGGGCCGGCAGGGATAGGGGGCCTTGCCTACCTTTCGGTGCCTGGAATACGGTAGCGCGACCCCACACAATGAGAATCTGATAGTCGAGGGCGATGGTTTTCGATATCATAACTATCTTCCCGGATTTCTTCCGCAGCATCCTGGAACATGGCGTGCTCAAGCGGGCGCTCGGGGGAGGGCAGATCGACATACGCATTCACGATCTGCGAGATTTCACCCATGACGTCCACCGCACGGTGGATGATCGGCCGTTCGGCGGCGGTCCCGGCATGGTTTTGAAGCCGGAGCCGCTATTCCTGGCGGTGGAGGCGATCCGGTCCGAAGGGGCAAGAAACTCCGAAGCGATTCCCGCAGAGCGACAGGAATCAAGGCTGGACTTACCGGTGATACTGCTGACACCCCAAGGGCGCCTGTTGCGCCAACCCCTCGTCGAGAGCCTGGCGTCGGAATCGCGCCTGGTACTTATTTGTGGGCGGTACGAGGGCGTGGATCAGCGAGTCACGGAATTCCTGGTCACCGACGAGATCTCCATCGGCGACTACGTACTGAGCGGGGGAGAACTGGCTGCGGCTGTCGTCATGGAGAGCTGCACGAGGCTCCTTCCTGGCGTAATGGGCAACGAGGAATCGGGATGTTGCGAATCCTTTGCAGCTGCCATGCCATCTAGCCGTGGCCATCGGGACGAGACCTTCCCGGCAGGACTACAGGCCGATTCCGCAACGGGTGCTCCAACCGTGACGCAGGGACGCAAGCCGGTGGCGGAGTTGCTCGATTTTCCGCACTACACCCGTCCTGCCGATTTTCGTGGGATGCGAGTGCCCGAGGTGCTGCTTTCGGGCAATCACGAGCAGATTCGGAGATGGCGTCGTCGCCAATCTCTTAAACGGACGTGGCGCCGACGGCCTGAATTGCTTCAGCACTTCCCCTTAGGGGAAGAAGACCGGCGCATGCTGGAGGAAATCCGAGAAAGCTGAACCCAGTTGTCGCCTTTGAGCACCTTCGCCATGGCTGAAGGCATGCCCTGACGGGAGCCAAGCCCGCTTTATTCTGTAGTCCTTGTCGGGCTTCTCGACGTTGACGGCAAGTGAAGACTGATACGGCAACTGAGCAGGAGAATCGCTATGAACATGATCGAGAAAATCGAACAGCAGCAAATGAAGACGGACCTTACCAAATTCGTTCCTGGGGACACCGTCCGCGTGCACGTAAAGATCAAGGAAGGCGACAAGGAACGCATACAGGTGTTCGAGGGAATTGTGATTCGCCAGCGCCACGGTGGAGGTCATGCAACCTTCACGGTGCGTAAGATCTCGTTCGGCACCGGCGTGGAGCGCATCTTCCCGCTGCACTCGCCCATGATTGAGAAGATCAACGTCGTGCGCTCGGCTCGCGTGCGTCGCGCCAAGTTGTACTACCTGCGCGGCCTTAAAGGAAAAGCGGCGCGTCTCAAGGAGCGGAGCAACAAGTAGGATAGGTGTCGGGCGCAGGAAACACCCGGTGCTTTGCACCTTACCCCTCGCCCGCCGAAACGTTGAGACCGGAAACTTCTTTCCCGATGGCACCGACTCCTCAGTTTATTTGCACCCGGCGCCTGGAATCCGCGATGTGGCGCCGTGGGCTGCGTCTGGTGGCTGGCTGCGATGAAGCCGGGCGAGGATCGCTGATCGGCCCTGTTTTCGCAGCCGCGGTCATACTTGACCCGGCACGGCATATCCCCGGAATTGACGATTCGAAGAAGCTGACGCCAGAGGTACGCCAGGAACTTGATGCCAGGATACGGGCCAAAGCAGTGGCGTTCAGCGTTACCTCAGAGTCGGCTGCCGAGGTGGATGTCCTGAATATCTTTCAGGCCTCGCGGCGTGCCATGATCCGCGCCTTGCAGTCCCTGGTTCCCGCGCCGGAGTTTGTGTTCACCGACGCCATGCGCCTCTCGGGTTGGGGCGATGCGGTCGAGTTCAGTACTCCTTACCGTGCCATCGTCCACGGCGACGCCCGATGCGTTTCGATTGGGGCGGCCTCGATCCTCGCCAAAGTGGCGAGGGACGCCCACATGGTGAGTCTCGATAGCCTCTATCCCCAATATCAGCTCGCTCGCAACAAGGGTTACTGCACTCCCGAACATCTGGAAGGCCTGGCCAAGCATGGACCCTGCCCCGAGCATCGCCGGAGCTTCGATCCGGTGAAGAGCTATTACCTGCCTCTGTTCCCCTATTCACCAGAGGCCACCGAAGAGGGCATTTCCGGCCAGCCTGCTTGAAGCTCAGAGAGTCTGCGGCTTTCCCCTGCCGCGCCCCGCGGTTCTGGGCCTTATCGTGGTAGACGCATGTTCACAAGAAAGTGGACGTATACCAGGTTAAGAACCGCAGACTTTGAACAGCAGAAAGTCTGCGCCAACCCGCTCCGACGACCTGAACCGCCGGTAATGCGCGGTCAGGCGCTCGCGGGCGCGCCTGCAGGCGGCGCCAGTAGAAGTATGAGCCGGTAGCGCAGGAGACTAAGGGGACTGGCACGGATGTCCGTATTTTCCCGATCCCTTGAAGAAGGACGCGTGCATGGAGGCACTGGTCGCGGATTTCGGTCACCCACGCTGGCTCCATGCGTGGGGCGCCGGGGCTGGATTTCCTGCACAAATCGGAACAAATCGGAACCTACACTAAGCTTGCTGCGGATGATATTATAGCGAACATGAGCACTTTGGAATTGACTGACGAACAGGTCATTTCACTGGTGCAGGGGTTACCGCCCGAGCGCAAGCGGGCGGCCCTGCTGGCGCTTGCCCAGGAAGCAGAAGCGGGCCGGGAGGATCGGCTGCACTGGGCCGAGGCGCAACTGCGACGGGCGTCTGCCCAACGTGGCCTGGATTGGGACCACTTGTCGGAAGATGAACGCGAGCCCTTCGTCGACGCCTTACTGCACGAGAAATAGGCTTGTCGCTTACCGCCGTTTTCGACACCAACATCCTGTTCTCCGCGATGGGCTGGCGGGGAAAACCCTTTCAATGCATCGAGCGGGCGCGCGCCCGGCGAGTTCCCGGTGTTCGCTTGCCCGGAATTGATGGAGGAACTGGCGGAGAAGCTGGGAACCCGCCTCCATTTCTCTGCGGACCAAGTCGCGGAAACGCTGGCTGAGTATCTGGGCTTTCTGCAGGTGATTCAGATTCCCAAGAAGTTGACGGTGGTCTGCCGCGACCCCGAAGATAACCGAATGCGCTCTTGAGGGCCATGCGCAATACATCGTCAGCGGAGATAAGGACCTGCTGGAGCTGAAAGAGTTTCCCGGAATCCGGATCGTCCGCGCCGCCGAATTCTTGAGTCTTCTCGGGTGATGATTGTGCTCAGCAGTCAGGCCCTCGTTGATTCCCATTTCCCTACCGTCGTCTGCGTCCGGTGTTCACACGTGGTCACGGACTTGAAACGGAGGTTCCCGTAGGACAGGAAGAGGGATTGAAACATCCGAGCTGGATTGACTATTCAATACCGAACTGCTTTGCGTACTCGGCGTTCAATCGCTGCCAGCCGAACTTCATGGCCTCGGGGCCGACGCTGCGTCCGATGGGAGCTCCGCTGAGAAGCCGATCCAGAACATCGAAACAAATGTGCCACCCGGCGGCACCCATGGAGATGAAGCGGCGGCCGATGTTGGTCCACAGCGTCAGGCGCGTGCCACCACCCAATGCTTCGAGTTCCCACCGCATATCGAAGCCACCCCATTTGTACTCAAGCAACTTGGGAGCGTCGGCCCGCGTCACTCGAGTTTCGGTAACGTGCGGTGCGGGCGCTCCCACTGTCGTGAGCTTCACCGTGGCTCCAACCGTACCCAGGTTCCCATCGGCGTCGAAGGGCGCCCACTCGCGCAGATGAGCGGGGTCGGTCAGCGCCTGCCAGACCTTTTCCGGCGAGTGGCGCAGTTCGCGGACGAGGATGAGCATCCACTTCTCTCCCTCCTTTCGTATCTCGGCCCCGCTGGCCGGACCCGGTGTGTACTGCTCGCGATCGGCCATCGATATTCTCCTTGCTGAACGTCCGCCCTACCAGCGCATCAGCGGAACGGAGACAGACACAGCGGGCAGCGCCATCCATCCGATCACGAGGGTAGGGCAAGTGCCTGATACTTGCAACCAGGGCTGTCGTAATCCTCAAAAAGGTCATGTTAGACTTGGTACCATGCCGCGCAGACGGGAGCTAATCACCTTCTTCGTGCTTTCCTATATTTGGGCCTGGCTCGTATTTATTCCTCTCGCGCTCTTTCACGGCCCGATTCAGTGGACCATTCTTGCCACCTTCGGACCAACCGCAGCCGCGCTTATCACACAGCGAATCTCGCGTGGCGACTACCGGGCATTTCGCCTTGTCGGGTCTTGGCGTCGAACTGTTCTCGCCCTGGTTCTGGGCATTGTCTTGATCCTGCTCGCCTATGTTATTTTGCCAGCAGTGATTACCACCGATCCACGGAAGCTGAAATGGAGCGTTCTGGCGTCACTCGCCATGTATGACTACTCAACTCTCCTCGCCGGACCGCTTGGTGAAGAACCCGGCTGGAGGGGATATGCCCTCCCACGGCTCGAAGCCGCTTTGGGGCCGTTGGGTGGGGTACTTCTGCTCGCCGTATTATGGGCCACCTGGCATATACCTCTGTTCTTCTACCCTGGGTGGACGAGTTCAAAATTTTGGATCTTTCTTTCGATCTTAATCGGCCTTTCTTTCCTCATGGCCTTTAGCACAAATCTTTCGCACTTCAGCGTCATTCCTGGAATAGCGATGCACGCGGCCTTTAATACCGCTTCCCGGTTCCTGAACGGTCTTTTTACCAATGCGCAGCCGAAGACCCGGATACCTTTTGAGTTGGTCATGGCGCTATGCGGTCTCGCAACAGTTTCGGTCCTAATTCTTGCCACAAAAGCGCGACTCGCATATTCGTCCAAGACTGCTTCAGCAGGAGCGCTGCAACAGGCATCGATCTCCTGAAGTAGTTCAGGTTTTCAGCGTGAATAGCGCATCAGCTGCGTGACCTGAATGAGATTGCCGCAGGTGTCGTTCAGCATGGCGATCTTGGAGGCCGTCACGTCCGTTGGTGGCATGGTGAACTGGGCGCCGCGCGCTTTCATGCGCTCGTAATCGGCCTGCACGTCGTCGGTGAAGAACATGGCCGCGGGCTGGCCCTGTTGAAACATCGCCTGCTGATACGCTTTGGCCGCTGGTTTGTCGTTGAGCGCCAGCTGCAGCTCAGTGCCGTCCGGCTCCTCGGGTGAGGCCACCGTGAGCCAGCGAAAAGGCCCCTGGCTGAAGTCGGCCTTCTTCACGAAGCCCAGCACTTCGGTATAGAAGCGCAGGGCCTTCTCCTGGTCGTCGACGTACACGCTGGTGAGTTTGATTTTCATTTCGTTTCTCCTTTGTCACGTTCGCGGTTTTGGGCCGCGTCGTCTTCCCCTTGTCTTCCTTTTCGTTGGGGTTGACTGATCCATGCAGTCGAGGTGGCGTTCGAGAGCATCGAGGTGAGCGGACCAGAACCGGCGGAACGGGGCCAGCCAGGCATCGATTTCCTGAAGTGGTTCAGGTTTCAGCCGGTAGAGACGGCGCTGTGCGTCCACCGTGGATTCCACGAAACCGGCCTCGCGCAGCACTCGCAGGTGCTTTGACACGGTCGGCTGCGGCATGCGAAGCTGACGCTCGATCTCTCCAACCGAATGTTGTGACGAGACCAGGAGGCTCAATATGGCGCGGCGGTTCGGCTCCGCAATGATTTCGAAGACAGATTCCACTCTCTTGATATACTCCACAGAGCATATGCTTGTCAAGGTATATAAAGGCCGGGGCCGGGGCAACGGGTTTCAGCCAGTGTGCGGGGATGCACCGTCTCAAGCGTTATTTTGGCGGATCCGATTCAGATGGCCGCGCGAACGATCCTGGGGGCCAGCGAATCAAGCCTCGATCTCAGCGCCGTCGAGGGAGCTGATGTTCTCTCGGTGTTGCTCAGCCACGGCACGGTTCTGACCGGTTCTGATGCCGTGGGCTTGTGGATCTCCAGGACCGGCAATAGCTCACAGCATTGGAAGCACGTTCTGGTCACCCGCGAGGTCCTTCACTTGTCATCCTGAGCCCGTTAGCTCATCCGCTGCGAACGATCTTGAGTGCAGATGTCTTCCCCCCTGGATAACAGCCCTCTCCGAGAGCGGGGAAAGGGGTGAGCCGAAGGCTTGGGTGAGACATCGTTTCCTTGAACAGCAACGCTCTTAATCAACCTCAGCTACCCACAGATTCCGCTGAGGAAGCTTTTAATTAAGCTTAAACTCACTTCAAAACCCCTCGTCCACCGCTGTGCGGTCCCCCTTCTCCCCTTGGGAGAAGGCTGTTTTCAAACGGGACTCGGGTATTTTCATGGCAGCGAAGGGATCTCAGGGTAAACTGCGCAAAGGATCTCGCTCTGCGCATTTTCATCCTGTCTCTGCCCAGCGTTTGGTCATTCCAATTGAGCGTCATTACGGATCGATGAAACCTGGGTGCGCCCCGCTTCGCGGTGAGCGGACGCGGACGTGCATCTCGTTCCGTCCAGACGAACAGGCGACAGCGCCTCTCTGGCCCGCTCGATTTCGGAGTCGATTCGATCTGCGGTAACCGGCGTCTCCAGGATCACCGGCACCGTCTCGGGCACGAGCGCTGCGACTTCCTGAAAGGCCAGAATCGCACCATAAGAGAGCCGATCGTGCTTGCTGCTGGTGTTCACCTCGCTGAGGTGTACCTGTTGGAGACGACTGCCGAACCGCTTCAGGATGAGATAAGCCACCGCCATGGACGTGTCGACCTGTCGGGCATGCCCGAGGTCGAAGCAGAGAGACGCTTCAGGTAGCAGGTTAAACATTTCTTCGATCCCTGCGGCCGTCCGCCCCCTCGGCTTGCGCCGATCCATGTTCTCCACACATAGACCCGCGCCGAAGCGTCTCCACAACCCAAAATTTTGGACGGCATCCGGATGCAGGATGATTGGCCATCCCCGCCGGGATATTTCGCCGAGGGAGTCTACAATCTCCTCTTCGTTTTGAGCGGCGAACGAGCTTGGGGCGTGAAAGGAAATATAGTTGAATTGCGAGAGGTCGAGTTCTCCGAGCCCCTCCAGGAGTGGCTTCAATTCGGTTTCCCGCAACGCCGAGAGCTCAACAGCATGAATGCGCTTGTTTCGAAGCATCTCCACACCGCGCCCGAAATCGGCGTAAGCTAAAGCTCCTGTTGAATAGCCAATCATTCGCATCAGAACACCCCGTACATTCTCGTCAATTTACCTAATCCCGATTTCTCATCGAAAAAGAGTTCGATTAGACCGTCGCGGAACTCATGGCTCAGCTCGCGGGCGCGCCGATAGACCGAATCAGATTCGCACTCGTCCGCCTCAAGCTTTTCAAGTTGGTCCCGCGAACTGTCACTCAGCATTCCAAGGAAACCATCGTAGGAACTGAGAAGCTTACGCGCGGTATCCTCCAGGTGAGCGAACTGCAGTAAGGTTCCCGTCAAAACCTCGAGGGGAGGTCTTAGCCTCTGGCGGAAACAGTCAATATACTCAAGCCCATTATCGGGCTCGGCGCATCGGGCAATCGGACCAAAATCGTCCAACTCAAGCGCGCAGCCAAAGCAAGTCAGTAAGCCCGAAACGTAAATCAACTTGCGAGACATCCGTAACTTTATGTTGCGGATCGCAGCTCCTTCACCGAACCGAGTCCTTTGCTTGTACGCGAAATCCACCGCCATCGTCCACCAATAGCGCGCGAAGTCGTTTAGCAGGAACCGCGGCATGTGGTGTGGGCCCCTCTTTTCGACGAAGCCCCGATCCTCCAAGATGTACCGCCCTAACACGTTCCTGACCACTCGTTCGTACGCCTCGCTTTGCCCCAGCACCCGCGACTCCAGCAGCATGAGAATCCGTTGAGTGGTGTTGCGGTTCGTATCCTCCTCGCCGCCTATTTGGTGAATCAGGTTGTGGCTGAAGGTCAGATTTCCAAACACGCCCTCCTTTCCGGGTGGCCTGGCAGCCGCACGATCTACGATGAGCTTGACCGCGCGAGCCACAGCAAGGTGCCTGGGGTCTGCAGAACCGTCCACCAGGAGCGTCCAATCGATGTCGCTGCCTGCTGTAAATTCATCGCGTCCCAACGAGCCCAAAACAACCACGCTCGTGTCGCCGGAAGGAATTCCTTCCAAGGATTTGATGAGATCCTCGCGGTTCCGCTGTGCAAGTCTTCTTGCAGCTCTGATGTTGCTGAATTCGGCGCCGAGCCGTTCCTCAAGCTGCGCGAGGCGAGAACCAGAAGGATCCATATAAGTGGCTATCTTGCACTCAGAGGCACTGCTCCCCCGCTCACCTATGGCCGAAGAGATCACGGAAAGCCGTCTTAAGCCAAGACATTGAAGATTTCGCCCTAAGCGAAAAGGGTAGCGAACCGTCCAAAGATCTCAGTGCAAAGAGCCGGTCTTTGCATTCATCGATGCAGTCCCATGCTACCAGAAAATTGGGAGGACTTGCATGTTGCAGTTGGTAGCTCGGCACGGTTCTGGTGCCGAGGGCTCAGGGTCTCCGGGACCGCAATAGCTCACAGCATGGGATTCTGTGGCCACTCATGGCGGGGGGTTTTTCCTATGGACCGTCTGTCGTGATGAGGCAGATTCGTCGGCCTTGAGAGTGGGAAACATCAGTCATATGTGACCCGGGCAATCATCGGAGCCCAACTCCAGACATCTGAGACCAAAGTTGGTGGTCTCTGTAACTCGCCACAAGTCAGTAGCGTATCCCAAGCAATCCGCCCGTCTCCCCCTCATCGGTGAGCTCGACTCGTACGTACGGCTCGAGGGAGAAGCCTTCGCTGAAGTCTTTTGGGGGAATGCTGTCGGAGTTGAGGCAGCAGATGTACTGGAAGCCGTGCGCTTCTGCTGTCTTCGCAGCCAGTTCGAGTGCGTGGGCTTTCTGGCGCTCATCGACATCTGCAAAAATGGTGCTGTCGTGGATCAGGAATCCCGGGCCAAGGTGCTTCGACGCCCATAGAGTCGCGAGCGTAAGGTCATAACAGAACACCTTCATCTGCTCGACTCCTTGGCTGTCCTGACGCTCGATCTCAACGTTGAAGCGGTAGCCGCCCTCAACGACATCGATGATTAGTTCTCCAGGTCGATTGTACAGCGCTTGCGAGAACTGATTGAAGAGCGAAAGCGCATGTTCGCGGTCCGAGCGGCGTTCTTCATAATAGGATCGTGCCAGAATCTGAAGTTGTCCTCTTTCAATCCGGGTCTGAGCCTTGACCTCGTCAATCCGCTTGAGATTGGCGATCCTTTGATTAACGGCATTGAGCTTGGCCAGCTCCTCATTCTGTAAGCGTTGTAAGTCTGTGTATTCAGCCAGAGCACCGTGGGTATCGAGGATCGAGAGTAGGTCTGCTCGCTCGTCGCTCCGCCTGTTCACTTCTTCGTTTCGTCGGGCGATTGCCTGCATGAGTCGGGTGATTTCTGTCTCCAGGAAGGCGCGACGGTTTACGATCAGTTTGTCGCGGAATGCTTGGACATCGTCAAGTCGCTTTTGGACTCCGTCAGGCCAGCCGACACCCGCTTCCTGATACATCTTGGCGAGTTTCTCCGCCTCGGGCGGACGCTCCTCAACTAGGCTCTCTTGGTAAAAGGAAAGCATCGCTTGATCGGTTACGTTCTCCTGATTGAGGCGTCGGATAGCGCTCTGCAGCAGGTTGGCTTGGTCCTGGTATTCCTGATACTGCGGATGAACGCGGAAAGTGCGCAATTCCTCCCCACGGCGAGCGATGACTTCCTCAAACCGAACTTTCTGAGACTCCAGTTCGCCGACGGTTCCTAACAGGTCGGGAAAAGTCCCGGCCTTAATCGCCGAGCGGAGCTGGCTAATGACCGTCTCCTGATCCTTTAGTTTCTGGAGCTTCGCGGGGTACTCCCAGGAAAGGCACGGCACGGACTCTTTGTACCGTGGGGCTTGTGGATCTCCAGAACCAGCAATAGGTCCCAGCAATAGGAAGCATACTGTGGCTATCCGCTGACGCCGCCGATCCACCTCGGGGACAAACCGTCGGCCTGAGAGGGCGGTCGGGCGCATTTCCGGTGGCGCCACAAATCCTTGATATACCTGCGTCCATCATCCGCCTTTGGCGCAACCCCCGCGAGGAGGTTAACCATGAACGTTTCTGACCACGTGCTGCCGCCATGCATCAGACGAACGAGGCATTCAGCGCGGAGGTCGTCCTTCGACGGCTACTCCCCCCGGCCGAGAGTTCTTCTGAACAGAACCCGCACACCCTCGCGCCATGGGTCGTTTATTCCCACCTGAATGACTTCAACGACAGGATCGAAATAGCGAAGAATCTGCCCGGTGCTCGAGTGGAAGCGAAAAGCCGGAGAGACCAGGTAGAGCAGGGGCGGCTCCGGGGAGAGTTCGAGCGAAGGGAAGTATCCGCGCGCCTTAAACTGGCCGCGCCGGTGCAGCCAGTTCACCCGCAGCCAGTAATCGAGTGCTTGGAGCGGCAGGTTGATCTCCTCCTGCACCTTGAGCTCGATTACCGCCAGCCGATTCCGCCCTCGTTGGTCGCGCACGGCGCCCAGAATATCGATGACGCCGCGATCGACGCCGGCCGCCGAGGTCCCTGCGAACGCGGGTACCTGCGGATAGAGGCAGCCGGGAACAAAGCGCGGATCGAGACGGGTGAGATCGCGGACCAACATGCTTTCGAGCCATCTTTCCGCCTGCAAGCGATAAAGCTCATGCCGGGTGTCATCGCTCGCGGCGCAGCGGACTCGTACCACCCGGTTGAGGAAATGCGCGAACTCGGGCTCGTCGCTGGGTTCCAGGCGTCGAAAGGCCGGCGCGATTCCAAAAGAGAGGCGCGGCTCGGGTCCGGCCTCGGCCCGTGCCACCTCAAGCCCGTGGATGCGCAGGGAAACAAAATGACGCGCGGCATCGGCCACCAGGTCAACCCCTTCGCGCCGCTCGCCCAGGACCCGATGGAGCAGAGCTTCGAGAAACGGGCGCTCGGCCTCGAGCAGAGACTCACGGTCGCGCCGCAGAGGAAGCAAGGTTTCCACGTTGCCGAAGTCGGCGAGATCCAAGGGCGAGACGGTCAGGCTATTTCTTTCCTCAGAGTTCCAGGCGTAGATCTCGATGCCCGCCGCGTTTCCCGCCAGCCTCAGGTAAGCCGCGCGGTGAGCGTTGATCTCAGCGGCAAGGGGTGGCAGGAAGAGTTTCAGACCGGAAAAGGCAACGCGAGGGAAGTGCTGGCGGAGCCAATCGAGCCAGATCAGACCGAAAGCAAGCGCCGAATCCGCGGCAGCTTCGCCTTCTTCGCTACGGAGACCCAGAAAGGCCCAGGCTGGGATGCCACGCGCGGCAGGGCGCGCCCAGCCTCGGGTGTACCAGGCCGAAAAAGAATGCTCGCGGTCGGACCGCTGGCTGACCCGCTCGAAATGCCAGCCCGCGTAGCGTTCCCGTAGCGCGGCGACAAGTGACTGGCGCGAGGCGGTGCGGTCGAAATTACGTTCCGCCGCCGTGCTGGCTCGCCGGCGCGGAGCGCCTTGGCTCGAGCCTGCAGGTGCGGCTGAGACCCCCGCCTCGCAGAATTCGAGCCGGCTCGACTCGTGCAGCGCCGATTTTCGGCACACGAGGCCGAGCCGGCCGGCCTCCGCGTAGGCGACGCGCTCGAGGCGCCTTACGAGTGAGCGGTCGCCATTCCAGGCTTCGAAGATTAACTTGCCGAATTCAATGGAGAACCGCCAGGTGCAATCCGAAAGATCGAAGACCTCGACCCCGTCCTCGATGAGCACGGGGTGGGAGAGCGAAGCGAGGAAACGCTCGACTTCATCTTTGAGCGAGTCAGGAGGGGCTGGTTCTTTTGACGAGGGGCGAATCATGCGAGTGTGGAACCTTCCGTCCGTCTGGCCGCGAGCGACAGAAGATGGTACCATTCCCCCATATCCGGATGGCAATGAAGGAGGAAGAACACCATGGCTCATTCCGGCATGCCTCCCCTCAAGACTCTCTTGGTCTTCTCAATGCTGGCAGCAGCAGCGATCTGCTCCACAGCCTCTGGCCTGACCACTGAAAAAGTGTTTCGGGTGAGAGGCGCACGATTCTCTCTCGAAAATGCGACCGCTCCCGATTGCAAAAGTACCGATGGGCGGCCCACCTGCAGGACGCTGGTGGTTAAGCTGCCTCCCGGCTCCTGGATCATGGGCGCAGAGGCTTTCGTGAAGAACAGCGCGGAGGAACAGTGGTACGGTCCCTGCCCCAGCGAGCCAAGGTCGCGATCCACCAACTGTGCGGCCCTGATCGGTTCCATCCGCTTGCTCGACGGCTACCAAGTGCGGCGTTCAGCGCAGGGCATCGAGTTGTCGTCGACCGTCGTAAATTGGGCGAAAAGTGACCGGGACATTCGTCTGGTGGTTCACTACAGCGATGGCCCTCTTTACGATGACGCATTAAGCCCCTCACTGTGAGTTCTGACACTCAATGCGGCGAGAGTCCTCGAGAGGCGTCCATCCTGAGCATCGCGAAGGATCTCGCTGTGTACTTTCGGGGCAAGATTCTTCGTCGCGTTTCGCTCCTCAGAATGACGGTAGCGGGTAAATCCTTCCGCAACTTGCTAGCCTAGAGTAGTCACGTCGCGGTGTTAGTGAGCATTACAAACCACAGTGACACTCAACTCTGTAGCGGCCCGTCCTCACCGCCGAAAACGCCGGTGGGGACACCTGCGCTACAGTAAGGCCGTCACTATGATTTGTAATACTCACGGCGCTCATAGAGATCCCTTGACACCCACTCTACGCCCACAGTATACTTTACGAGGCTAGACGAGTGCCCGCGGCCCATGAGCCCACCAGAGAGCCATCTCTTTGCCCCCCTCTTGCGCGGGGAATTCCACCTGCAAGGCGTGCGCGACCTGCGTGAGGCGCTGTCGCCTTCTCCTCCGAACGACTCTGCTCACCGCCGTCGCGCCGCCCGTACCACCCAACAATTGCGCTTGCTGCGCGCCCGTGGACTTATCTTATCTGTCGCTTCGGACGAACTTACTATTACGGTACCGCGCAGAAAGGCCAACAGGTGATGAATACCGCCCTAAAATTTAGCCAGACCGATGTAGCTCTCCTGGCAACCTGGTAGTGGTACAGTTTCGAAAATGTACCACTACCGGCAACCTGAAAAGCTTGCCAAAAAAAGAAATTACGGCCTTGCAATACAGAGTCTTTTGGGGAAGAAGGCTCTGCACTGCCTCGTTTCTCGTTGCCCCTCACCCTTGACCCTCCGAATCGGCTAAGCTCAGAGCTGTGGATGCACTGACGTCAGTCCGATTCGAGGCCGCGGTCGCCTCCGAGTCTTTCTTTGACAGCTTCCCCGCCTCGCCGACGGTTTTCATGATCGGCCTTCGCGCCGGCACCTCGGAAGATGCCCCGCCTTACCTCGCCCGAACCGTGGATCTGCGCCGCCGGCTGAAACGGCTCCTGGCCTCGCGCCCGGAACAGGCGACGAGCGCACGCCTGCTCGACCTGCGTTCGCTCGCTACCCGCATCGACTATCGCCCGGTCGGATCGAATTTCGAGGCACAATGGATGTTGTACCAGCTGAACCGGCGCTATTACCCGCACGCCTGGCAGCGCCGACTGCGGCTGAAACCGCCCGCCCTGCTGAAGATCAACCTGGAAAATCGCTTTCCGCGCTGCTATCCCACCCGGAGAATCGCGCGTGACCGGTCACTCTACTATGGGCCGTTCCCTTCACGCGCCGCCGCCGAACGCTTCTCCGCCGAGTTCCTCGATTTCTTCGAGGTCCGCCGTTGTGTCGAGGACCTCAACCCGGATCCTTCGCATCCCGGCTGCATTTATTCGCAGATGCGCATGTGCCTCGCACCCTGTTTCAAGGGATGTACGGACGAAGAGTACAAGGCGGAGGTCAGCCAGGTGGTGGGATTCCTCGATTCCGAAGGCAAGACGCTAGTTGGCTCGCTCTCGACGGAACGCGAACAGGCATCCGAAGCTCTCGATTTCGAGCAGGCGGGCAGGCTCCATCGCAAGCTCGAGAAGGTCAATGAGGTGCTGCGCCTTCGTCCCGGACTCGTTCGCAACCTGGCCAACCTTCACGCGGTGATGCTGCAGGCCGCAGCCGAGCCGAAGACGGTAGTCTTCTTTCGGATCGCCGGCGGCGAGATCCAGGGTTCCGCCAGCCTTTCTTTGGACGAGCGTGTCTCCTCGCCTGTCCCGCTGGATGAACAGATCCGAGAACTCCTCGGGCCGGCCGCCATAGGTCCCAAGCAAAGCGTTGCGCCTTGGGAGCATCTGAGCTTGCTGGCACGCTGGTATTACTCGAGCTTCCGCCAGGGCGAACTGGTGATGCTGCCCCCCAACCAGGAAATCCCTCACGCCCGGCTGATCCGCCTTTGCCGCAAGATCATCGAAACTAAGCCGAGGCACCAACCAAACTGACAGGCTGGCGCAGACGTTTCTTGTCAGGTCTGCGACTTTTGAAGAGGAATCCGGCCGGCGCAGTCAACTGAGTCGATCCATTCTCAATACCGATGCATCCTCCAGATAATAGAATCTGAAATTGGACCATCGCCACTGATCGGGAGACGCGACTGAGCCGCCCTTTACGGCATTGCCGTGCATATACTGGAGTTTCTCCAGCCGCTTCTTCTCAGTAAGGAACTCTGGCTGGAGGTCCCATGCCGTCCTCGGGGCAGCGGACTGATGGGATCAAATCATCACTGTATTTCGCGATTTCTTTTGCTTTTTCGGCGTACCGCGCCGGGGTGAGATCGGAAGAGTGATCGGCGCCAACAACCCACGCGAGACCGCTTGAGAGCGCCACCTCCCGGTCTTACACCCAGGGGAGCGCCTCGCTCGGCGGGATTATCAGTAAAGGCCGAGGTGGAAATGCAGGTCGCCGCGATACTAACCGGGCAATTGCGGAAGCAGAGGAGCCTTCGATTGTACCCGAAGGTAAACGTCGGGCACGTTGACGCCGGTCAAAGCGAAGACCACCGGAGGAGTGGTCGCATCTGTGGCGTGCCTGGATCTGGATAATGGCGTGCGAGGTATGCTTGGACTTCGCCTTTGGGCGGCACGGCCAGAGTCTTTTTGAAGCGGTCGACGACGACGAAGGGGCGCGTTCCCGAGCGCGTCGAACGAGAACTTCCTGCTCCCACCGAGCAACAGCGGATCGTCCGCGAATCTTATAGTCGGAGCGGCCGGCCTGAAAAATAGGTTGATTCCCAGCAGGTTCAAGGGATCGGGCTTGAGGTATTCCTCCGGGCCAGTGCTGTGCGCCGTCTTTTCAACTCCGTTGATGATTTCCGCAAAGACCGGCAGATTCGGATCGACCGGGTCGCGCAACCAGCGCGGTGCGTGGGCCCCGGAAAAACACGCCGGTGGCCGAGGCCTGTTGCTTCAGCTGCTCCTGGAGGCTGCTTAGAAGGTCTTGGGTCTGTTGGGTGAGGGCCGGAGCCGTGAGGAGAAAACCGACCAGTAGAGGCCGAAAACGCGAGACGTCATTCGTTCCTGCATCCTGGCGGCGCTCTACCCGGCGCCGAAAACGGCCGGTCGAACTTCATAAGGGGAGTAAGCTGCTTCATGATCCCCAGCGCAGTTCGAATGGGAATGCATTCGCTCGCGTCCCCACACAGCCCGAGGACCTTGCCCTCCCCATCGAGCAAAGGAGCGCCCGCTTCACCGGGATTGAACACGTGATCCACCCTGAGCAAAGGCTGGCTGGCGCCGGCCGATACACGGACCGGGGAGGACTGCGGCTTTGTCGTTGACTGGCTGAGCGCAAAAGGAAATCCCAGAAGGATCGCTTTCGTCGCACTTCCGGCCGTTTCAGGCTGAACATCGGTTGAAGCGACAGCCGAATCCAGCAGTTAGAAGCCTCACCATGATCCGCTTTGTACGAATCGCCGAACGAGAGTTCCTCCCACAATCCCGGCGGCTGGTACGGCTTTACCGGGGGGCCGCCGACCTTTTCTACGAGCAGCCCCTGAGAGGGCCAGAGCCTGATCGCGGATCACCTGTGTCGGCTGCCGAACGCGCGGATCGCGAGCGAGCAGGCGGTTCTCAGGATCCTTTTCAAGTAATCCAGCGGATGTCGTGTAAGACTGCCGATAGGTTGAACTCATAATGATCGATTTGAGGATAGCCTTAACGTCCCAGCCACGCTCCATGAAGTCTATGGCAAGCCAATCTAAATTTTAGCACCTCAGGATAGACAGGCCAGTCATTCTGGGAGCCAAAGTCCGTCACCGTTTTCACTAAACCAACACCAAACAGCATCTGCCAGAACCGGTTGACAGTGACGCGCGCGGTCAAGGGATTTGAGCGACTGACGAGCCATCGCGCCAAGACCAGGCGATTGTTGGGGTAGTCCGGCGGCATGGGGGGAAGAACTGCGGCAGGCCCGCGAACACCATGCGCATCGTAGGCTCCACGCTTCAGGATGAAGGCATCCGCGGCAGACCTTCTTTCATCACCATCACTGTCGGAATCGAGTCATAAAACTCCTGGCGCTCCTCCGGACATCGGCCAGAGATTGGCGGGCTTGCTGCACGTTGCGAGGCGGAAACTGATCGAGAAAACAATAAGCGAGTTTGTCAGACTGGGCTGGGTTCCGCCGGTTGAGTTCGAGGGGAGCCGTGGTTTCCAGGCGCATCCCTAGGTCAGTCCACCGAACCGTGTAGTGAAAACGAAGTTTGCCGTCACGCAGATAGAGTCCATAGCCCTGCCCCTGGTGCTGATCCTCCACGCTCGACATGATGGCACCGTTCGGCGCCGTCGGATAGATCCAGGCAGCCGGTGTGAACGGATCCAGATAATTGAAGTTCGCGGCCTTGACTGCGTTAATGAAGGTCTGGCCGTCACGCTGCGCTGCCCGCCCGATCTTGCCTGGAACGAAGGCCAGAGGCGTGTCCGGGAGCCGTTGCGTCACTTTTGGCTACAGCCGCGACAGGTGCGCTCACCATCGGCGTTTTCAGGTCATCCGCTGCTTTCTGTTGGTCACCGCTTGGCGAGTGGTCGAAGCATCCGCTCATAAACCTCCGTGTCTTCGCGAAGGCTGCCATCCAGGGGGAAGTGCAGCACCAAGCCGTCCCGAATGTTCCAGTCAGAGACTTGGGAGTTCTTCAGCCAAAGCTCCCAGGAGCGCTGACTCCTCGCCAACTCCGGCTTCATGCGCTCGTAGATTCGGTTGGCCACCGCGATCTGCGCGTCAAGCTTCCCGATTTCGCTTCCTGCTCCGGCGTCGGAAGTTTGAAGTAGGGTTGTTCGTTGCCAAAGTTATAGACGAACCCTTTCTCCGGCGCATTGTTGAAGTAGGCGAAAAGCTGGTATTACTCTTTCTGCAGGACAGGGGTCAGCAGCCAGGGCTCTTGAATCTGCAACTATTCTGTGAGCTGGGCGAGTCTCCCGAGAGATATTTGGCTTGACCCATCAGTTGTTTGGCGAAAGAATCGCGGCGAATCCACCTCCAGAAGCCAAATGGACACTCAGTTTGTCGGTCGCATTCAGCCGCTTCGTGGCCATGTTCAGACTGGTTCCAACCTTGTCGGCATCCGGTCCGTCGGCGAAGATCTGCACTCGATATTCACCTGGGCCGAGAAAGCTCAATGGAACCTCGATGTCCCTTTGGTCCCAGTTGGTCATGGCGCCGAGGTACCAAGCACTATTTTTCTGGCGCGCGATGGTAATGTACTTGCCGACCTCACCGTTCAGGACTCTTGTTTCATCCCACACCGTCGGCACTCTCTCGATAAATTCCAATCCGGGCTGACCTTCGTAAGCTTCCGGATAATCAGCCAGCATGACAAGTGGGGCCTCATACACCACGTACATGGCAAGCTGATGAGCGCGCGTCCCCTGCGTCATGGGGGCAATATCCTGAACCTTAAACTGGCCGCGCACCTTGTTTCGGAAACCCCCGGGCGTATAGTCCATCGGGCCTGCCAGCATCCGTGTAAACGGAATGGTCACGTTGTATTCCGGTGTAACGCGTTCGCTCCACTTGCTATATTCCATGCCCATGACGGCTTCTCGCGTCAGCAAATTGGGGTAGGTGCGCCGCAGCCCCGTGGGCTTGTAGGCGCCGTGGTAATCCACGGTCAGATGATGCTCCGCTGCCTTTCGTATCCACTTCTCATAGAGGTTCACCATTTCCTGGTCGTCACGATCCATAGAGTCCACCTTAATTCCTGCTACTCCCCATCTTTCATAAAGGGCCATGGCCTCGTCGAGCTGATTATCCAGGGGTCGCCAGTCAACCCAAAGAATGATCTTCACTTCCTTTTGCCTGGCGTGCTCCATGATCTCCGTGATGTCGATGTCTGGTGCGGGCTTCGTGATATTGCCCCCCGGATGGGCTTCATCCGCGCCATACCATCCGCCATCAATCAGCATGTATTCAAGGTGATGCCGGGCCGCAAAGTCGATGTAGTGCTTCATCGTGGGCGTGTTCATGCCGGGCGTGAAAGGCACATTCTCGGCATAACTTCCTGTCCACCAATCCCAGGCGGCTTTCCCAGGCTTAATCCAGGAAGTATCGGCTATCGAGCAGGGCTGACTCAGATTTAAGACGAGGTAATTCGATTCAATCAGGCTACCAGGCGAGGGGCCGACCAGCAGCACCCGCCACGGCGTTGCCTTGGGGGTCTTGCCGGTCACTGGCTGCTCCATCAGTTGGTACTGGGACCACGGGAGGTTGCGGGCTATATCTTCCCTGCGGGCGCGACGAGACAGCTTGCTCGTGAGGGCATTCTCCACGCCGGATACGCCGCTCACATACATTCCAGCATAATCGGTAAGGTCGGCCTCGAGGAGCGCCACCCAGGGGCCCTCAGGCACCTCCACCAGCAAAGGCAGGTTGATGATCGAGGATGGCTTGACTTCGTTCAGGCTGATCCGAAGGTACTCCCCCTCGTTATGGGTATTGACTCGCCCCATATTCAGCGCATAGGCAAAGACATCACCAGCGAAATGAAAGCCCGTGTCCTCAGAAGACATCGCGAACTTCTCTATCGCGGTTTGCCTGGGGAGGAAGTAGCGGAATGCGACGCCTTCGTTATAGGCGCGAAAGATCAGGTCTATCCGCCGGCCGGGGGGCGCCGTTCGTGGAGTGACACGGTCAACTGCTTGTAATTGTCGGGAACCCTTCGCTTCGTACCAAAAGGATTCTCCCAAGTCGCGCTATGCGATTGGCGGTCCGTCGATATGACTTCGAAATCTTCAGCGAGGGGACTGGCTCCCAGGAAGTCGAGACCCAGAGGCGAGTCGGTCAGGAGCAGCTTGCCTTTGTAGCTGACGCTGTAATAGGCACGCTTGCCCGGCAAATAGGGTTGGGGTAGCGCTTTCAAAGCAAGTGAGATCGTTAGATTGCCATCCGGTGAGGAAACGGCCATCGGCTCGGCGGCACTCAATATCCGAGTCACGCCAAGAAGTCCGATGCAGAGGAGGAGAGCCGCAGTAACAGAATTCCGTTTCAACATGACCAATAGTCCTCTCTTGGGCTGATGTTCACTTTTGGAGTGCAGGCGATGATTCATGGCATTCGTACGTACGTATTATATGTCAAGCCTCTTTCATGATCGCAAAGCGGGTGCATCTGTCAGAATCCAGCGATTAGGACTTGTGCCGAGAAGCGCGCTTACATTGACTGGTCTGGCCAACTTCCGTGTGGGCGGATATCCGGAAGTCTAAGGTGCCCGTAATCCCGGAACTCTTCCCGCCCGGACCGAATCTGTATCTACGAGATGACGACCAAACTACCAAGGACAGAGGGTGTTATTACCGCAGCATCCAGGCCGCTGTAAGCGCGTAAATCTCCGCGCATCGGGTAATGTTGCGGATGGGAACGAACTCTTTGGGTCCATGAGAGACGGTCAGCAATCCCGGTCCATACGCGAAGGCGGGAATGCCGTGAGCGGCATAGAATCGCGTTTCGAGTAAGCCTGGGCACATCTCGAATGCGGGATCTCTACCGGCCACGCTCGCTATGTGCCGCGACAGAACGACGCCGAGCGGATCTCCCGACGGAGTCGCCGCCGAGGCTTCCTCCTGAAGCGTTTCGATTTCGAAACCTTCCAGTGCTTTGCGCAACCGGCGCTTTTCCTCTTCAAGGTTTTCTTCGGGATTGATGCGGCGGTCAACCGTGAAAGAGCAGAAATCGGGTGTCACGTTGAAATTGGTACCCGCCTCGACCCGCCCGCCGAGCATCAGAATGGACTTCCGCGCTGCCGCCGGAGAGATGTTCTGTCGGGTTTCGCGAAGCTCTACTTCGTTCCTAATGGCAACTAGCCGCATAATCGCCGGCAGCGCGCGCTCGAACGCGTTCACACCTTCGAATTGCCGGCCGACGTGCGCCGCCTTCCCACGCATGGTGGCGCCTAGCGAAATGGCCCCGCGGTTGGCGTTCCAGATGACACCCCCGGTGGGCTCCGGCGTGAGCATACCCACTGCGTCTCTCCCGAGCAGCCCGCGTGCATCGAGATCGCGAGACCCGCGCGGGCCGGCGGTTTCTTCGTCCGGCACTAGTACGATTCCGATCCGGCCGGTATTAAGAAGCCCTTCATCACGCACAGCCGCAGCGGCGTGAATCATCGCGGCCAGCCCGCTTTTCATGTCCGACGAGCCCCGACCGAACAGATTTGCACCTTCGACCCGTGGCTGAAACTGATCGCGGCTCTGCGCGGGAACAACATCGTAGTGACCGCTGAAATAAAGCGTTCGCTGGCCAGTCCCGGCCGACGCGAGTACACACGCACCTTCACGTCTCACATCATCGAAACCGAGCCTGTCCAATTCGTCGAAGAGAGCGCGGGCGCATTCCTCAAAGTGAATCCCGGGTGGATTCTCCGACGGAATCGCGATCAACCGCTTCGTAAGATCCAGCATCGCTGGCTCCGAGAGCCGTTGGCGCAGTCGGGATGAAACCTGCTCAGTATCTAGGGTTTCCATTTTGGCAGTATCTCCCTCCGCGCCGAATCGCGCACATCGCTGCCAAATGATGCCACAGCCGTGTGTCGAACTCGTGCGAACAAAACAAGCGAATAAAGCGTCATGTTTCCCTAATTTCTGATTAGTTGGAGACCCCCACGATTTTGCGTAGCGAGGAGCGATTCTCCGCCGTTTTAATCATGAAGTCGGCCACGTCCGCCCGTGAAATCTTGAAACCGAAGTGTGGCAGGTGTCCCTCTCGCACACGATACTTACCGGTGTAGGGCTTATCGGTCAATTCGGGCGGACGCACGATTGTCCAGTCAAGCCCACTTTCTTGAAACAAGGCCTCCATGGCGGCGGCATCCGCAACAACACTCCGGAAAAGCAACCGTCCAAGAAGATACGCAGGGGGAATGATCGAGTCCTTAAACAGGAAGGCCACCGACTCGACCACGACGCGTCTGACTCCCGCTTGGGGCATGGCGCCCGTCAGCGCACCACCGAACTGCCGCAAAAGGTTGGCGTCCGCCTTTGAAGCAGGTTGGCGCGGCCCAAATCCTGACAAAACGGCGTCATGACCTTTGACAACTCGTTCAAGCTCCGCCGCATTCAACAGATTTCCTTGCCTAACCGTCAAGCGCTCCCCAAATGGCCTGAGTCGCTCCGGCGAGCGAACAAACGCGGTCACTGAATGACCGTGTTCGATTGCCTGCCGAACGATCTCCACGCCCGTGCCGCCTGTGGCTCCCAATACAAGCAATTTCATATTGCCTCCCTTTCCAGCTGCGCCGAGCTTTTGCGGCTAAGCGAAGCTGAGGCGTTATATTAACCTTAGATATCTATATCCAATTAAAGTTGCTATCATTCTTTGTGGTGCAGAAAACAAATAAGCGTCCGTACAAATCACTCCTTCGTCAGCGCCAAGCAGGAGAAACCCGCCGACGCATCGTCGAAGCCGCGCGGAAGCTCTTGCGGAGCGAAGGTTATGATGGCATGACCATCGAAGCTATCGCGAAGCGGGCGGGAGTGTCTGCACAAACCGTCTATGCCGTCTTCAAGGCGAAAACGGGAATTCTGATCGCGCTTCTTGATCAGTCCACGTTTGGGCCGGATTACGACGAGGTCATGCAGCAAGCACTGAGTGCGAGCGATCCCGAAGTCCGTTTGCAGCGCGCGGCCCGCGTTGCCAGACAAATCCGCGGCTCGCAAAGTGCGGCGTTCGATCTGCTGCGCGGTGCAGGCGTGGTAGCGCCCGAACTGGCAAAATTGGAACGACAGCGCGAGCGTCTACGCTACGAAGCGGAGGAAAGCACGATCACCTTCCTTGGCGACGCAGGAAGGCTTCGACCGGGGCTTACCCACAAGACTGCGCGGGATATCTTCTGGATGCTTACCGGAGGGGATGTCTACCGGATGCTGGTGCGGGAGCGTAGGTGGTCTTCTCAAAAATATCAGGACTGGCTGGCCGACACTCTCGTGCACTCCCTGCTGAGTCGGGCAAGAACAAGTTCGGTTCGAGGGCGGGCTACGAAATCCGGTTCGTCGGAGGAGCATGTTTGAAGAAGAACGCCGGACCAGGACCATCACAGCGCCAGTGTGGTCAAGTTCCTCCCCGAAGACCTAAGAGTCTCGGTTACGAATAGCATGTTTTTTCACACGCATGCAGTCCGAACTGCTGCAGGGCCAGGATTTCCGCTGCGGCACCTTAGTTAGCAGGTGCTTGGCATGCATGTAGGACACCTTCTCCGGCCTCTTCTTTTCACTATAAGCATTGAACCGATAGAACCATGGAGGCCATAAACGTCATTCCCTGCGGCCTTATCTATTCCGCTCTTTTGAGCTTCTCTAGCATCGACTCCAGCCGCTCACTTTCCTGCGGGCCGTGATCCAGGATAAAGGTCAGCTCAGGAGCGCGGCGCAGACCAAGCCGATGCGTCACCTCGCGGCGAAGATATCCGGCCGCTGAGGAAAGTCCACGCAATGAGTTAGTCTGGGCTTCCGCATCACCGAGGACTGAGACGAACAGCCGGGCATGGCCGAGATCACCGCTGATCTCAACTCGGGTCAGGGTGGCAAAGCCGATGCGGGGATCACTGAGCTCTTCGGTGATCATTAAGGCCACCTCGCTGCGGATTTGATCCGCCAGCCTCTCCTGGCGTCGTCCCGGCATTTTTCGGCCTCTACCAGAAATCGATACTGTAGCTGGTGACGTCGTCACCCAAGATCCGCTCGGACTCGGCCAGCACCTGCTCGAATACTGATTCGAGCAAAGGCTGGCTGTTGGAGACGGAGACCACCCCGAGAGTGGAGTGTTGCCAGGAGTCCTGACCATCCAGTTCCGCCACCGCCACATTAAAGCGCGCGCGCAACCGCCCCTTAATCTTCAGAAGCACGGCCCGCTTTTCCTTAAGGGAGTGCGCGTAGGGCAGGTGGATTTCGAGGGTCAGGGCACCTACGGGCATGGGGATGAATCATCCGGCTGCCGGCCACTGGGTGATTGAAAATCGAGGCGTCAAGCGTTCTTCAAATGACCCGATGATGGAATCACTCAATGGCTCGATTCACACCAGGGCAGGTTCACTCACTCTTTCGGTGACAAAGGACTCAATCACATCACCCAGCTTGACGTCGTTGAAGTTCTCGATCGCGATTCCGCATTCCATGTTGGAGCGTACCTCGGGAACGTCATCCTTAAAGCGCCGCAGGGAGTGAACTTTGCCGGTATAGACCACAACGTTATCGCGAAGCAGGCGGACCTTGGAGTCCCGGCTTATCTTGCCCTCGCGCACGTAGCAGCCTGCCACCGTGCCGACGCCGGAGACACGGAAAGTGTCCCGAACCTCGGCATGGCCGAGCATGGTCTCTTTGTAGACGATGGCCAGAAGGCCCGTCATAGCCTTCTTAATCTCGTCGGTAACATCATAGATGATGCTGTGCAGGCGGATATCCACCTTTTCAAGCTGGGCGAGCTCAGCCGCTTTGCGCTCGGGGCGGACGTTGAAACCCACAATTACGGCGTTCGAAGTTGAGGCCAGCAACACGTCGGTCTCGGTAATGGCACCGACGCCGGCAAGGATTACTTTCACCTTTACCTTTTCCGTGCTCAGCTTCGCGAGGGTATCGGAAAGCACTTCCACCGAGCCCTGTACGTCGGCCTTGATGATCAAAGGCAGTTCCTTGACGTCACTGGATGCAAGCTGCTCGTGCAACTGCTCAAGCGTCAGGCGAGCCGACTTGGCGAGCGCCGCGTCGCGCTGCTTGGCAAGGCGGTGCAGCGAAATCTGCCGCGCTTTCATCGTATCTTCGGTCACCTGGAAGAGATCGCCGGCGCGCGGAACGTCCTCGAGCCCGAGTACCTCCACCGGACTTGAGGGGCCGACCTGCTCCACTGCCCGTCCGCGATCGTCAAACATGGCGCGAACTTTGCCGAAGACTGCTCCCACGATAAAGGCATCGCCCACGTGAAGGGTGCCGTTCTCCACCAGCATCGTAGCCACCGGACCGCGGCCGCGATCCAGGCGGCTTTCGAGTACGGTGCCCGACGCCAGGCGGTCAGGATTGGCCTTGGGCGCCTGGATATCCGACACCAGCAGAATCATCTCCAAAAGCAGATCCAGGTTCTTTTGCTGTTTGGCCGAGACTTCCACCATAACCGTATCGCCGCCCCAGTCTTCCGGCATCAGACTGTTGTCAGCAAGCTGTTTCTTCACACGCTCGGGCAGAGCTTCGGGCTTGTCGATCTTGTTGATCGCCACAAGGATGGGGACCTTGGCGGCACGGGCGTGGGCAATGGCTTCGAGCGTCTGTGGCATGACTCCGTCATCCGCAGCCACGACCAGCACCACAACGTCGGTCACCTTCGCGCCACGGGCACGCATCATGGTGAAGGCTTCGTGACCCGGCGTATCGAGGAACACAATACGCCGGCCCTTTACTTCCACCGAATAGGCGCCGATGTGCTGGGTAATGCCTCCGGCTTCGTGTGCAGCCACGGTGGTGGTGCGGATTGCATCAAGTAGTGAAGTTTTGCCGTGGTCGACGTGGCCCATCACGGTTACCACGGGAGCGCGCTCGACCAGATCCTCGGGCAGATCGGTTTCCTTCACCTCGTGCACAACTTCTTCTTCGAAACTGATGATCTCAGTCTCCGCCCCGAAACCCTTGGCAATCTCGGTTGCGGTTGAAGCGTCGAGAGTCTGGTTGATGGTGGCAAAGATCCCATTGTCCAGCAGCTTCTTGATCACGTCCCTGGCACGTGCCTCCAGCTTCTCGGACAGTTCTTTAACGGTGATACCCTCAGTAATGGTGATCTTCCGGGTAATCGGGATTTCCACCGGAATTGCCGGTCGAGGGGGCGCCATCGGACCGAAGCGCTGCGGGCGGCCCGCAGGAGTGGAGGGCCTGTGCATGGGAGGCCGTGCCGCGGGTATTCCACCCGTGGCGTGACCGGCACCAGGCAGGGGACGCGCTGACGTAGGATGCTGTGGGCGAGGCTCGCGTCCTCGTGAAGGCAATGGTCGTGGAGCGGCCTTGCCGGCCCCAACTCCAGGATAAATCGGCTGGTTGGAGGCAGGACGCCCGGCACCCGCGGCAGGCGCCGCACTCGTCCGGGATAGTCCCGCTTGAGGAGGTCGCTGCGGCCGCGAGAAGCCCTCGCGGGGCCTGGCCGGAAAGGCACCGGCGTGTGCCTGAGGTGCGCCAGCTTGCCCCGAAGGGCGCTGGCCCTTTGGTCCGATTGGCAGGCCGCTGCTCTGGCCCCCGCCGCGGGTGGGAGCTAAGCCTGGCGCACTGCCTTGAACCGGTCCAGGAAGCGGAACGCGCCCTGGAATCCGCTGCGTTGGCGGTGGGACTGAGGGACGAACCGGTCCCACCGCAGTTGATACGCCGGCATTGGGGTGCACACTTTCGGGTAATGGCATTGCAACCGCCGCACTCGCGGCAGGCGGAGGAGTCACACCTCCACGGAACGGAGGTAGCGTAGAAGTCGAAACGGGTCCGACAGCAGTGCGATGCGCCGCGGCAGGCACCGGCCGCTCAGGTGCACGCTCGCTGGTCCGCTCCACTGCGGGATGATGCTTCGCCGGCGCGGGTGGCGGCGTGCGATACACGGCGCGCCGTGCCGCCTCTTGAATCTCCGCCAGCGTCCGGGTCATGGGACGCGGCTCAATGTGGAGTTCAAACGGCTTGCGGAGATGCGTCTCGTGTTCAGGCTCCCGTTCCACGAACACTTCGTGCGTCGGCGGAGCCACTGGGGCCGGAGCAACGGCAGAGACAGCCAGGCTTTCGCCTTCCCCTTCGCCAGGCTTGGCATCGGTCGAACGAAAATGTTGGCGCACTCGGTTGGCAAGGTCGTCGTCAAGGGCGCTCGAATGCGACTTCTTGTCGTGCACTCCAATGGTCGGCAGGAAATCGATGACGGACTTGCTTTTTACTTCGAGCTCACGCGCCAGCTCATTGATTCGAATAGAACTCATTTGTCCCCTTACTGCACTGCTGCAATTTACTTCGTCTACTCCGCACGCTTAAGGCCCTCTCCGTTACGGCTCTCCCTCCGAGGATATCCGGTCTGCACCTCGGTCACCGCCAGGCTGGGGGCGCGGCTCGGGTGCGGCACGGCAGCCGCACAAAGCATCGAATCCGCCTTCCACCCGCTTAGACCCGGGGATTTACTGCTGCCCTCCTTCTTCCGGTTTTGGATTGACCGGCTCGCCCGACTGGGCTTCCGTTTCTAATTCACCTTCCGCAGGCCCACCTTCGCTCGCCGGGGCTTCCGGCGTTCCCTCCGGCACGGCCTCGACAGACTCCAGAGCCGGCTGCTCGGGCTCGATGCTCGCGTCCAAATCCAAATCCGCTTCAACTTCTTCCGGCGTCTCGCTCGCCGGAGCAGCAACGGCATCCTCGGGTTCCGGCGCGTTTTCGGCTGCGGACCCCTGCTCAAAATAATCCGTCACGACCTTGCGGATACGCTCGACGGTCTTCTCACCAATACCTTGGATCTGGGTTAATTCATCCGGCGTCATCGAGGCGAGTTGCTCGACCGTCTCCAGACCTTGATCGCGCAGCTTCCTCAACGTCTTTTCACCAAGGCCGGCGAGCTCTGTAATGGGAGCGCCACGGCGCGCCATGGCCGCCATCTGCGATTCGATCTCCTGACGCTTCTCTTCTTCGCTCTTGA
This sequence comes from uncultured Acidobacteriota bacterium, assembly GCA_963803295.1. GTDB lineage: Bacteria > Acidobacteriota > Terriglobia > UBA7540 > UBA7540 > CAWDMC01. The sequence goes on from CAWDMC010000005.1 coordinate 236,676, forward strand.
TATCGATGTGCCAACCCAGCAACTTCGCAGCCAGGCGTACGTTCTGCCCCTTCTTGCCTATGGCCAGTGACAACTGGGTGTCATCCACAATAACTTCCAGATGCTTATCTTCCGCATCGAGGATCGACACGTGGTTGATCTTGGCCGGACTAAGGGCGTTCGCTGCAAAGGTTACCGCGTCTTCGTTATACTCGATGATATCAATCTTTTCTCCGCGCAACTCGCGGATGATCGATTGAACGCGCATTCCTTTCATGCCCACGCAAGCGCCCACGCAGTCTACGTCAGAATCTTTCGAATAGACGGCCACTTTGCTGCGTTCGCCGGCCTCGCGGGCAATGGCCCGGATCACCACCGTGCCGTCGTAGATCTCTGGCACTTCCATCTCGAACAAGCGCTGCACCAGCATTCCATCGGCGCGGGAGACCACCACCTGGGGCCCCCTGGCGGCCCGGTCTACCTCTTTAATCACCGCACGCAAACGATCACCTGCCTGATAGGTTTCCAACCGCAACTGCTCGCGCCGGGGCATACGGCCTTCAGCGCGTCCGAGATCCACGATCACCTCGGGACCTTCGATTCGTTTCACGGTGCAGTTCACCAGCTCTCCCACCCGGGTGCTGTATTCGGAGTAGACGGTATCGCGCTCCGCCTCCCGCACTTTTTGGAAAATCACCTGTTTGGCGGTCTGGGCGGCGATGCGGCCGAGAACCTCGGTCGCTTTCGGGACGAGGACTTCCCCTTCCAGTTCCACGTCCGGCTTGTACTTGCGCGCCTGTTCGACGGTGAGCTCATGATCCGGATCGGTGACCTGGGCCACGACTTTTTTCGCTGCAAAGACCTCCACCACCCCGGTTTCCATGTTGAAATGGGATTGCAGGTCTTCGTTGCTCTTATAGTATTTTCGCGTGGCCACGAGAATGGCGTCTTCCACGGCCGAAATGATGATCTGGGCGTCGATGCCCTTCTCGCGGCTGAGCGCGTCGATGGTCTGATAAAGCAAGCTTTGCGTCATAGCACCCTGTCGAGCAGAATTGTCGGAGTTTCCCTCTTACCTGAGCGCAGGTTTCGACCCGGCATCAGCTCTCGCGACGGTCTGATGGCAGTTCTACGCTGCCATTTTCTGGATTCTTGGGATCGGCGATCCGATGTCGCCGCCATAGGTCTTCACGTCTTCAAGATCGCTCAAATCTCCACAATAAGCTGGGCCTTGGTAATATTTTCGAGATCGACGTCTTTCACTTCACCTGCATCAAGCCGGCCCGAACGACGATCCGGCTCGAAGCGCACCCGGCCCGACTCAAAACCCGCCAACCTGCCCTCCAACACTCTCTGATCGCTGTCAGGCAGCGGGTCCCGAAGCACCAAGCGAGCCCGGCGCCCCGCAAAGTGCTCGAAATCGCTCGCCTTCGAGATTTTGCGGTCAAGGCCCGGAGATGAGACTTCCAGCGTATACTTGCCCGGGAACGGATCCTCCACATCGAGGATGGCGCTGAGCTGCTCGCTGACGTTCTGGCAGTCGGCGTGTGACACACCCTCCGGCTTGTCGACATAGATCCGCAGCAGGGCATTCTTAGCCCCGCCCTTCATCTCTACGTCAACCCAGGTCATGCCCTCGGATTTGGCCACGCGTTCAGCAGCGGCCCGGATTCTCTCTAAATCCACAAGCATGTCGTAACCAACAAAAAAGTGGGCTTTCGCCCACTCACTGCACTCGACAATCTCAGTATAGCCCCGGCAGGCGAGATTTACAACCCAAGGGCAGTCCGCACTCCTCACGCTTCGCCGCGCGCGTATTCGGGCAATACCCCGACCGATGGGCTCAAGTGGTCGGAAAACCCACGGTCGCCGCTTGCGCCAGGAACCTCTACTATAATCGGTTATCAGCGGACCGTCAAGCGCGGCGCCACAGCCCAATAGAGGCAGCACAGCGGCGATCCGCGACAGGCAAATGGATTGCGCTCTGCGTCGGACGGATGCGCGCTTGTCAACGGACGACAGTGGGGGTGGGCACGAATGAGAAGACCAGCATTACGATCGCTGTCACGGCCAGCGCTTTCCGGCCGCGTCCCAGCTGCCCGTACGGATCCATTAAAGATGGGTGCCGCAACCCCAACAGAAGCAGCACTCCGGCCCAGACCAACCAGCCTTGCCAACAAAAAATCCCCAGCGGAACCAAGCTCAAGAGGGCCATTAGCGAGAAGAGCTTGTGCCGTTTTCCAAACACCGCATAGAGGATATGCCCACCATCTAGCTGACCAATTGGCAGCAGATTCAACGCCGTGGCCAGGAGTCCTACGCACGCTGCACAGCCTACAGGACCGAGCAGCAGGCGCGCGGGAGCGATTTCCGGCCTGAGCAAGCGGGCAAACAGAGTCAACGCCAGCGGGCTGCCGAGCATGAAGGAGTTCTCCGTTGAGGGCAGGGCTCCGATGACTCTCGCATCGAGAATCCCCCATACCAGGGTTGGGATTGCCAACACAAAACCAGCCAATGGGCCCGCGACACCCACATCAAAGAGCGCCTCCCTGGTCGGGATCAAGGACCGGATGCGAATGAAAGCCCCCATCGTCCCGATGAGGGTTGGGGCCGGAATGAAGTAGGGGTAAGTTGCCTCAAGGCGATAATAACGGCAAGTCAGATAGTGTCCCATCTCGTGTGCTAGCAGGATGGCAAGCAAGGCAAAGGAGAAGGGCACACCGCTGAGCAGCCCTGCCGGATGCCGCCATAGCTGCTGGAAAAAGGCGCCCGAGAGATCCAGGTCAAGCGCGGGAGATCCGCGACTATAGTTGAGAGCGATGTGCGTGCCCGCGACGAGAGTTGTGAGAATCGTAAGGCCAAGAAGCGCTAAGTGAAAGGCCAGAGAACGAGTGATCGCCCGGGCGGCTCGGACGAGGCGATAACGCCAGGTAGGAACTACCGGAGCAGCCGCCACACACGAATTGGGAAATTCGGGATGGAGATCCAGCTTAAGGTACGGGGGACGATCCATAGACACATCTATTCTCCCGCACCTCGATCCGTCTGTAAACGTACTGGTTTGAAGCTGCCTGAGCCGAGGGCGTTTCGGGGAGAGCTAGAGTGACTGGAGCTCTTTGCCTGGCTTGAATCTGACAGCCTTGCCGGGCGGAATGCTCACTTCTTCGCCAGTTCGCGGATTCCGGCCGATCCCAGTTTTCCGAGGCTTTACGTTGAACACGCCGAATCCACGCAACTCAATCCGGTCTCCGCTCGCCAGCGCCCTCTTCATGGATTCGAAGACTGTCTCGACCGCGACTTCCGCCTTCGTCTTGGTCAGCCCCGTGCGATTGACGACTTCAGTGATGATATCCAGCTTGATCAAGCTAACCTCCTGAAAACAGGACTCTATCGTAAGGAAGAGCTTTCCGCATTGTCAAGGCAATTTCTCTTGTACTATGATGCGGCACTTATGCCGACAGGACGGACGGCGGTGCCAAGCGACCTCGCCAACACCTGGTCTGCGTGTCTAGGGTAAGTCTTAGTTCGCTGGCTCGGTTCTTGCGAGCGTTAAGTCTATACTGTCCAGTTGCCCTTTTCCAGTTCGAACTTCGCCGTTGAGGTGCGACCTATGTCCGTGAAAAACGATCGCTGGATTCGCCGAATGGTCGAAGAGCAGGATATGATAAACCCCTTTGCCGAAAACCAAGTGCGCGAGGGCGTGATCTCGTATGGCGTCTCCTCTTATGGCTACGATCTTAGAGTGGCCGACGAATTCAAGATCTTCACCAACGTCAACAGCACCACCGTTGATCCCAAGCACTTCGATGCTAAATCCTTCGTCGAGTTTCGCGGGCCGGTCTGCATCGTGCCACCCAACTCTTTTGCCTTGGCGCGCTCGGTTGAGTATTTCAAGATCCCGCGCTCGGTACTTACCATCTGCGTCGGCAAATCCACCTATGCTCGTTGCGGCATCATCGTCAACGTGACGCCGCTCGAGCCCGAGTGGGAAGGCTTCGTGACCCTGGAGATCTCGAATACCACGCCATTACCCGCTCGCGTTTACTCGAATGAAGGGCTGTGCCAGATCGTGTTCTTCGAATCCGACGAACTCTGCCAGACATCCTACAAAGATAAGAAGGGCAAGTACCAGGCCCAACAAGGCATCGTGCTGCCCAAGATCTGACGGCAAGTTCCACTTCATTCATCCAAGCTAGTCGGGTGCCAGGGATGTCATGAAATCGTTCTGGGGTTTCCTGCTGCTCGCGCTGAGTACACTGACTCCGGCGGTCGCCGGAGATCCGAATCGCCAATCCCCAACGGCCGGACTCCACTTTGCGATATCCTTCCCGGTCGCGAGCAATGCCGAACCACTCGACGGCCGCCTTTTCCTGTTGATCTCGAAAGACCGGACGGATGAGCCGCGCTTCAAGATCAACGAACGCGCCGACTCCTCTCAGCAGATCTTTGGTGTGGATGTCGAGCGGTTCGAGCCCGGCCAACCCATCGTTATCGACGACTCGATTCTCGGTTATCCACTACCGAGCCTCAGCAAACTTCCGGCCGGGGAGTACTTCGTGCAAGCCGTATTCAACGTTTATACAAGGTTTCATCGTGCGGACGGCCATTCGCTCTTGTTGCCGGCGGATCGCGGCGAAGGCCAGGAGTGGCACAGCAAACCAGGAAACCTGTACTGCCAACCGGTGAGGATGCGCCTCGACTCCGCATCCCCCGGCCTGATTCGCATCAGTCTCAACCAGAAGATGCCAATGATCGATCCGCCCCGTGATACCCAGTATGTCAAGCACCTGCGCATCCAAAGCAAGTTGCTCAGCGATTTCTGGGGACAGCCGGTTGAGCTCGGCGCCACCGTCCTCCTGCCCGACGGCTTTGAGGCTCATCCGAATGCCCGCTATCCGCTGATGATTTACCACGGCCACTTCAGCCGCGATTTCGCGGCGCCCGTTGAGTTCCGAACCTCGCCTGCCGATCCAGGGGCGAAGGATGCCGAGCGCCAGCAGTATGGCTACAAGTTCTACCAGGATTGGATATCAGGCCGTCTGCCGCGGATGATCATTCTTTGCATTCAGCACACTAACCCGTACTACGACGACTCGTACGCGGTGAATTCGGCGAATCTCGGGCCTTACGGCGATGCTATCGTAAAGGAACTCCTCCCGGAGATCGAAGCGAAATTCCGGGCCGTCGGGCAGCCCTGGGCGCGCGTGCTCTACGGACCTTCAACTGGCGGTTGGGAAGCCATGGCCATGCAGGTGTTCTATCCGGAGGTATTTAATGGCGCCTGGGTCTTCTGTCCGGATCCTATCGATTTCCGCGCCTTCCAACTTGTCAACATCTATGAGGATGAAAACGCCTTCTGGACCGAGGGCCCTTTCGGCAAAGTGCCTCGTCCCTTCATGCGAGAACCCAGCGGCGCCATTCATGCCACCGGCCAGAGCGAAACCCAATATGAACTGGTTTTGGGCACGCACGGCCGCTCTGCGGAGCAACTGGACATCTGGCAGGCGGTGTTTAGTCCTGTCGGCGCGGACGGTTATCCTAAACCCATCTGGGATCCCCTCACCGGGGTGATCGATCATGAGGTCGCGGGTTACTGGCGCGATCATTATGATCTGAGCTACATTCTGCGGCGCGATTGGAACACTCTGGGGCCCAAGCTCTTCGCCAAGCTACACTTCGCCGTGGGAGAAGCAGACAGCTACTACCTGAACAATGCCGTGCACCTCTTCCAGAATTTCGCTGACAGTCCGGCCAATCCTTACCCGGTCCACGATTTCGATTACGGACCGCGCCAGCCACACTGCTACACCGGGGATCCCAGCGTCCCGGTCGCGATCAGCCGCTACACCATCAATCAGCGCGTGATGCCAGTGATGGCCCGGTGGGTAGTCGAGACAGCGCCGAAGGGCGCTGACGTGACGAGCTGGAAGTACTAAAGTACCGTTCTCGTCGCTTTGTCTCGGCCGATACTTTCTTCGAGATGCAGTTCAAGCGCCCAAGCCGAGTTGCAATCGAGGATCTGCCTTCTGAATCTGTTCGGGCACAGACTCCGCAACTCGACGCGGACTCAGGCCTGGAGCCGGGCTGGTGCCCGGTCTCGAAGACGGCGCTCGGCGCGTGGCTGGCCTTTTACGTCATTTTCCTCATCTACGCGGCCTTCGATCGTACCGGCTTCCTGCTGATCGACTATGTGAACTTGCCGATCCACGAGGCCGGCCACCTGCTCTTCGGAATCCTCGCAAGGAACGGACAGGTTGAGGGTCTCGCCGTAGCCACGGCCGTGGCCGGCGGCACGGCCCTGCAACTGGCCGTCCCCTTGCTCCTTGCTGTTTACTTCACTCACCAGCGCCATGCCACCGGCACAGCCTTCTGCAGTTTCTTCTTCTTTGAAAATTTCCTAAATATCGCCACCTATATGGCTGACGCCCGCTGCCAGCAACTCACGCTTGTGACCGTCGGCGATGGTGACAACGCGATCCACGACTGGTTCTACCTCTTCAGTCATATGCACGTTCTCGAGTACGACCAGCGGATCGCATCACTGGTTCGGCTACTCGCTTGGGTGGGCATGATGGGCACGGTGCTGTGGCTCATCAGGCGTGATGCGGCCAATCCAGAAGCCTAATTACTGAGCATTACAATTCTCCACGGCGGGCGGCCACAGTAATCCGATCGGCGGCGCGGTAGGCGAGCGCCTGAATGGTCATGGTGGGCTGACCGCGGCCGGAGGTCACAAAGCTGCTTCCGTCGCAGAGGAAGAGATTAAGCACGTCATGCGTGCGGTGGTCGGCACTGATCACCGATGACTTTGGATCGTTCCCCATGCGGCAGGTCCCCAGCAGATGCACGGCACGCGTCTGCTCCTGGACGGGCCGCGCCCAGGTCTTGATCGCTGGGGTTGCGGCCAACAACTCAAGTGCGCGGTCCTGCAGGTACTTCACCGTCTTGAGGTCATCGGAGTGATCTTTGTAAGTCATACGCAGTGCAGGAAGTCCCCAATCGTCCTTCAACTCGGGGTCAAGCGAAAAGCTGTTGCCCTCGACAGGCAATGAGGTCGCGTGACACGACACAAACATGGAGCGCGAGAAGGATTCGGCCAGCCACTTCTTGTAAGCGGTGCCCCAACGCGGAACCTCGGGCGGCTGCGGACTGAGGGCAAACCAGATTGGACCTTGCCCAAAGCGCGCGTCCAGTCCCCCTCCACCATAAAAGCCCAGCGTAGGATCGATTTCGTAGAAATCATGGAGCACCCGGCTTACGGCGGCGCTCTTGTAGTCGTTGAGCGGCTGATCGAAACTGGCGAGGATGGTGCTGAAACCATTGATCATCAGATGCTTTCCCACCAACCCGCTGGAATTGGCAAGCCCGTTGGGGAACTGTGGTGAACTGGACAGCAGGAGCAGGCGCGGCGTCTCGGCGCCGTTGGCGCTCAGGATTACAGCGCGAGCCTTCTGGAATTGCGGCTCGCGGCGCGTATCAAAATAGGCAACACCGGTCGCACGGCCCTGGCGATTAGTCTCAACCCGAAACGCGTAACTCCCGGTCCGGATCTCGCAGCGTCCGGTTTGTTGTGCCAAGGGAATGACGCTAGCGAGGGTACTGGACTTCGCCCCCACCTCACAGCCAAAACCGAGACAGCGCCCGCAATGGATACAAGCCGCCCGGCCCCGGTAGGGTTGGGACAGAATCGCCATAGGGGCCGGGAAAGGATGCCAGCCCAGCTTCCACGCGGCGCGCTCGAAGATTACTCCTGAGGATTTCACCGGTAGCGGCGGAAGCGGATAGGGTTTGGTACGCGGCGGATCAAATGGGCTGGCCCCCGCCAGACCCGAAACACCGATTTCCCATTCTACCTTTGAGTAATAAGGCTCCATTTCGGCGTAGGTCAGCGGCCAGTCCGCGAACCCGGTGCCCGCGATCGGCCCGCGCCGGCTGCGCTCCACAAAATCGATTTCGTGAAACCGCCAGTAATTGGCGGTAAAGTGCACCGTTCCTCCGCCCACGCAACATCCATAGATCGCCGAGAACTGCTTTTCGGCCTTATCTTGAGTAGTCTTCCGAAAGGTCTGGGGTCGCCGCTCGAAATTGTTAATCAAGGCATATTCCTGCCTCTCGGCAATTTCATCGTGCCCAAAATCGCTCGGGGGAATGAAGCGCCCCTGTTCCAACACCACGACCTGGAAGCCTGCGGTGGAAAGTTCCTTGGCGAGCACCCCTCCCGCTGCACCCGAACCTACGATGACGAAATCTACTTTCTGCGACGGCTTGTAGGCGACCTGGAAGGGCATCTAGGTGTTTCCCTTTTCCCTGGTCGGCGGCTGCCAGCCAGGATAGTCGCGGTCGTAATAACCGAATGGTGGAGCGAAATCGGGGCTACTATCGAACCCAATGAGTTTCCACCCTATTTCGTCATGATTCCCGCTGCGCATGGGGTCCGCTAGAAAGCCCATGATGGTGTGGGTGCGAATTAGCTCGAAGAAAGGCTGCGCTTCCATCGCTTTGAGAACGATGTCCTGCTGGTCAGGAGCCGCTTGAGAGAATTTCTCAAGGTGCGAAAATATTTCGCGAGTCTTCGCTTCAAGAGCTCGCAGACCCTGCTGATAGTCATCGCGGCTGCCCGATGCGAAGGTGGCCAGGGCACGGTCGATGAAGTAAATGGCTCCGGCTTCGTGGGCGCCCGGCGAATCATCGCTAGGAATAATGCGGCTCGCAACAGCATCCACTTCGGCGGCCTGGTCAGCAGTGAGCACTTCCGGCTTGGGTGGCGCAACGGCTTGGCGCGCGTGCGCAGCGTGCTCCGCCGCCGCCATCACTGCCGGCCAATGCACGGCGATCCAGGACGCGCTGACGCGCCACAAGCCTGTAGACAGGAATCTGCGGCGGTCTAATTCATTCCCAGGTTCAGAACGCACAACCTTGCCTCGACTAAGGGGTCCGGGTTCCACTAGTTTACTCGGAGAACCTTCGCGTTCCAAGCGCTAACAAAGGCACAAAAGGCACACTGATCTAGCACCCTCCTCGCTGGCGGCAACGGCGGATGTCGCTGTAACCACCTGACCCTCCTACACAGCCCATGGCCAGGACCGCCAGCAGCACGATGGCGGCAGCCACGGAGATCCTTTCTCCGGTGCACCGGGGTGGCGTATCCCTGAATTCAAGGGTAAGGCGGTGTTCGCCGGGAGGGATCGAGAACACCATGGCTCCGGTTACGGGATCAGTGCCAATCGTTACGGCACGGCCATCGAGACGCGCGGTCCAGCCGGGGAAATTGAACGTGCGTACGGTCAACCGGACGGCGGCGGGCGCGTGGAGGCGGAGCGCCCTCTCTTCGGGCTTCCAGGTTTCAACCGTCCACTGGCCGGAGCCGGCAGAGAACGCCGCACGATCCATGTCGGGCAGATCGTCGGTGTCGGCGGGGGCAGGCCTAGGGATGATAGCGTAATTGATGTGTTGTTCCGCGGGTGTAAAAGCCGGCCAAGCGGCGACCGGAGCCACGACCTGCGTGATGGAAAGCGTGACTCCCCCGCCGAGAACCAGAATCACCAGCGCGGCGGATACCACGAGCCTGCGTTTCTTAGGCGCCGGCGCTCCTGAGGGCTTCAGGGCAGACAAAGACTTTCGAGCCACCTCCGTGAGAGCACCCGCCAGCAGCGCCACTACCAGGGTACTGAGAGACAGCATGCGCCAGGAGAACACTCCGATATCGATTTCGGGAATCCGCCGTCCGATCGGTTCTGAAGCCGTGGTCATCATGAAGCTGACAAAGCCACCCAGGATCAGCCAGGAGATCACGCTGGTGCGCAGGCGGGAAGGCGCGGGTGGGGACACCCGCGCTACAGCAGGTTCCGCAGGGACGGCGGCGCTATGACGGCCCCACAGCAGGAGCGCCGCTCCCATGAGCACGATGGCCGTGGTGCCGAACAACCAGGCATGATCGAGAAGAATGTAGAACTGGGGATACTGCAAGCTGTAGTGGGGATGAAGAAAAACGTAAGTTGACTTGTAAGGCCAGTTTTCGCCGATGATCTCGTGACGGATGAGGTTCTGCTCCACGGCGGCCGGATACAGATAGGCCGCGCTGAGTCCCAGTCCAAGAGCGCCGGCGAGACCGATGCGCGCAAGCCCGCCGAGCCCTCGCCATCCCCGGCGAAGCCAGGCGAGAAAGGGAAGGGTGACGACGAGCGCCAGAGTCAGTTGATATGCCGTAGGTGGATGGGACCACAAGAAGGCGCCATAGCTCAAAGCAAAGCCTGCCGTGTCGAACCAGGGATTCGACCGGGCCGAGCGAGAGTTTTCACCGCGTGGCACTTCGCCGAGGAGCCGCTCCGCGAATCCGAGCACAAGCGGAGCCCAGACAAAGCTCAGCAGCTCCGCTACCGCGCCGCGTTGATACTCGTCAACCAGATGGTATGGCAGCAGAAGGTACACCGGCATCGTCACGGCTGCGGCCGTCCGTGACATCACCTGCCGGGCGAACCAGTAGATGGCGATCGCCGAGGCGAGCATCAGCAGCAGGTGTGTCGCGAGGAGCACGCGCATCCAGTCGCGCAGCAGCGGATAGAGCGCCGAGGTCAGGTAGTACAGCCCCGGGGGGTAGTAACACATGGTAGGAGCCCCGAAACCGTAGTTGGTGTCCTCCTCCCAGCGTGGATAGGCGCGGCCATTCTTGAGGCCATTGTAAAAGTCCCGCATCTGGTCGTAATGCAGAAACATGTCGTGGTTTTCGGGCACGCGAAGTTGCAGACGAGTCCCGCCGGGAAGGGGCTTCGAGATAAAGAAGAACGGAACTGCGGCCACGATCGCGAGAGCGATGCCGAGCGCCCAGGGTGTCCAGGGCGATGGTTTCTCGGGAACGGGGTCACACGGGACAGGGTCGCGATCGGAGAGCAGCGTGGTGTCGGGCATCGACTCTTTGTTATCAGGATCAGCGGGATTGTGCAAACTATGCGGAGGGAGGATTCGAACAGGCCACGGCAGCTGTTGGAGGGCAAGGCTCCCCGGTTCTCCCCCCGCAGAGATCCCTATTGAAGATTACACAATATACTCACAACTGCCTCTGTAGCGGCGCTGTCCCTGGCGCCGAAAGACGCCGGTGGGGACACCGGCGCTACAGTGGGACAGACTCACTTGGGTGCCGGTGCGGCCTTGGCCGGACGAAGGCGGAGCACCAAGGCGTTCTTGTCCTTGTAGACTATATCGAGATCGCCGCTATCGTTCACAACGTCCAGAAAGTCGCTTGATTCATTGCCGGTTACAACGTATCGAGCGCCGAAGCGATCGCGAATCAGTGGGGCGGGATCGGATTCCTCGCCCTCGGTGATGCGCTCGTAGACGTCCCATAACGGAGGATTGTGCTCCGCCAGGTAGCGCGTATCAAGTCCGGTGACGTAGACGTTGTGCTGATCGTAATAGAAGAGCATCGGAAACTGATCCCAGTTCGTGTTAAACACGATCGCGCCTTCGGGGGTGTTCGCCTTGAGCCATTCGGCCGCACCTTGCAGGTTGTAAGGGTTGGGCTCCTCGCGCAGTTCCTTGCGAGCGAGCCACAGGTTTCGAAGTGAGAGGATTCCCAAGGCGAGCACGAACACCGCAGTGGCAAAAGCCGTTGTCCTTGGGGACCTGGCGGATGTATTCGATTGTGGCGCGGCGGCAGTTTCGGCTTCCGCGGGCGAGTTAAAGGTAAAGGCCGCGAACAGAATGGCAAAAGGAGGCCAGTACTCCACAAAGCGGCGCCACTTGAAGAACATCGCCAGCAGCGCGAGCGAGATCAACAGAAAAAAAAGCGGACGCAGATCGGCGGAACGCTTGCGGAAATCGAATTTTAGCAGCGCTAGCATGTAGAGGATGAAAGTCACCGCGCAGCCGGTGAGCATATCCCACGACTCGTAGGAGTACCACTCCACGCCGACATCCACCGAAGGCGGCGGATGGAGCACCATGCGCAGGTGCTCCGCGATCAGGGCGAGGTTCTCGGGGAAATAAGGATTAACGACGAGTCCCAGCATGATGCCGGCGAGGGCCACACCGAGCGGGCGCCACTCGGGCCGCTGCTGGCTGAGGAACATGGCGACCAGATATGCGCCGGCGAAGACTGCCACCAGCGGGAACATGCTATAGAGCCACACAAAGAGAAAGGTGAGCAGTCCGAGCTGCACTAAGCGGCGTGAGAGCATCAGGTAAATGCAGGCCACCAGCAGCACCAGAGACAAACTCGGAGCCCGCGTCATCGACATGCGATAGAGGAACGGCTCCGCTCCGGCGAGCAGGGGCACGTACCACAGCCAACGGTGCCGCACCTTTTGAGTCACGAGCAGGGTGAAGGCCGCGGCTACGGCGAGGGATCCAAACAGGGCAGCCGCGAGCTTCGCGCCGATTCGCAGATCGCCGAAGGTGAAAGGCATGAGAAGGAGATGAAACAGAAAGTGATGATCCACGTAGCGCTCGGGCGATAGCACCGTCAGAGGCAAATAGCGAAACACTGGTAAATGAGGCAGCGAGTGGCGGAGCATCCAGCTCCAACGGATGTGATAGTAGCCGTCGTTGTCGATGATGGCCAGTGCGGAAAACTGAATAGCGAGCATCACCGCCAGCGCCAACAGGAATCCGGCGACGATCTCAGCCCCGTCGGGGAGACGTTCCAGCTTTTCGAGTGAGTTTCTGAAGGGGAGCCTCATAAGCACCAGGCAGCCGGCCATGGGCAGAGAGCCAGAATTCAGCCGGCTCACCGCCTTGTACTTACTGCCCCACTACCTCCGGGTCCGGCTGCGGATTTCGGTTTACTTCTTTAATCCCAGGGCTAAATAAAGAACCGGCCGGAAGATCTTGTACCAGTCGACGAGGGCGCGCATTTTCGTGTAGGCCAGGGTGTCACTCGGAGGCGGATACTCGATAGTGACCGGCACTTCCACCACCCGATAGCCGAGGCGCAACGCCTTGAAAAGCAGGTAGGGCTCGAGTTCGTAGCGGTCAAGCCAATCCTGCCACAGGTCGATGCGCGGATCGTCAAACAGTGAAAGCCGGATCGCCCGGAAGCCACTCGAGGCATCGGTGACGCGGCGTCGGGCGAAGAGCGAGAACAGAAAAGTGTAACCAACTGTTCCCAGGCGGCGAAGCCGGGTCATGCGCAAGTGCTCTCCGCCTTCGGTATAGCGCGAGCCCTGGGCAAAGTCGGCCTCGCCTCGCTCGAGCGGTTCAAGCAGGCGTGGAATCTGCGCTGGTGGAGTCTTGCCGCCGCCCGAGACAATCACAATCGCGTCGTAGTGAAGGCCACGCGCGTAGTCAATGCCGCGCCGGATGGCAGCGCCCACGCCGCGGTTCACCGGACTGCGCAGTACGGTGGCGCCGGCTTCTCGGGCGTAGTTGCCGGTGCTGTCGGTGGAACCATCGTCCACCACCACGGTATCGTCCACCAGGCCGCGCGGCACTGCCTCGACCACGCGTCTGATTCGCTCGCCTTCGTTCCAGGCGGGCGCCACGCATATTACCCGCAGCCGCCGGCGCTTTGGCTGGTCTGTCAAGCCGGCGCTCATGCGCTGGCCAATCTGGCCGCCTGGGTGAACCACTCCCAAGTACGACGAAGTCCCTGCTCCAGGGTGAAGGCGGGCGCCCAACGCAGTTCGCGCCGAATCTTCTCGATGTTCATCACGCGGCGGCGGATGTTGTCGATATCGCGGCGATCGACGTACTGCGGCTCACATTCCACTCCAGCGATCCGGTATACCAGCCGCGCCAACTCGTTGATCGTGACCTCGCGCCCGGTCGCCACGTTATACACCTGGCCGTCGGCCTTGGGCGTATAGGCTGCGAGCAGGGTTGCATCCACCGTGTCGTCCACGTAGGTAAAATCACGCGTCTGCTCGCCGTCACCGTGGATGCGCGGCGGTTCACCCCGGCGGGCGCTCTCGAAAAACTTGGCGATCACGCCGCAGTACGGGTTGTCAGGATGCTGAATCGGACCGTACACGTTCGAGTAGCGCACGACAACCGTCGACAGGCCGTGGCTCTCGTAGAAGGCCCGGCAGTAGTTCTCGCCTGCCAGCTTTGAAACAGAGTAGGGCGTGAGCGTGTTCGCAGAATCATCCTCGTTAATGGGCAGATAACGCGGATTGCCGTAAACGGAGGCCGACGAGGTGTAGACCAGGCGCGGGGGCGCCTGCCCGCGCTCGCGTCCGATCTCTTGTAGCGCCAGCAGCACGTTAAGTGTGCCACCGATGTTCGATTCATAGTCATCGCGAGGGTTGCGGGTGGAGGCAATAATATTGCGCGCCGCCGCGTGGATCATCATGGTGGCGCCCTCCACCAGGCGAAGCACGAGTTTGTAGTCGGTGACGTTGCCTTGCACCAGTTCGAGACGGGGATGCAGCGTGGAGCCTCCGGTTGCGCTTTTGACAAGATTGGCACGGTCGCCGGTAAAGAGATCGTCAAGCACCACCACCCGTGCGTTCAGCTCCAACAGCCGCCGCACGATGTTAGATCCGACAAAACCAGCGCCGCCGGTCACCAGTACACGCTCGTTCGCTAAGTCATGATCGAAGGACAAACTGTTCTCCCTTCATCCAGGCACGCCGGGATTCTGCCGCAGACATTGATACTGTTTTCATTGACACTGTTATTGTAACTGGGAACCCTATCGGATGCTGATGCACTATAACAAAGGTCATACGATAACCTAAATAGTGACCATTCCGCACAGGATATCCGCTGCCTTTCACCGACCAGAGGATCGGCCGATCTGTCATCTCCAGTAGATGGAGAGAAGGGAAAATACAGATGGGCCGACTCATTTTCACTTCATAGACTTTCATACACCGGGCTACTTGGAATCGCGCGTCGAGTTTGATATGGTTAGGAGTCAACAGACCTCACGCCGGTCATCTCCGGCTCCCAAGGAGTTCAATCCCGCCATGAAAATCGTTGTTTGTTTAAAGCAGGTACCTGCGCGCGATGCCGTACTGCGGTTGAATCCCAGCGGAACTTGGGTGCAGGAAACTGACGTCAGCTTTGAGGTGAATGAACCCGACATCTACGCGCTCGAAGAAGCCCTGCGTCTCAAAGAGAAGCACGGCGGTGAGGTGGTAATTTGCTGTCTCGGCCCGATGCGCTCGCAGCAGGCCATCAAGGAGGCGCTGGCCAAAGGCGCGGATAGAGCTTTGCACCTGGATGCTCCAGAATTCCAGGGCCTTGACTCCCAGGGAATAGCGCGGGCGATTTCTGCGGCGCTCCGGCCCGAGAGTCCTGACCTGGTGGTGACGGGCCTGCAGTCCGACGACTTCGGGTTCGCCCAGACCGGGGTGATCTTGGCGGAACTGCTTGGCCTGCCGCACTCCACCATCATCATGGAGATCCAGGTCACGGACGGGAAACTGAAGGTCAAACGTGAGCTCGAGGCCGGCTGGTTTCAGTGGATCGAAATGCCGCTGCCCGCGGTTCTGACGATTCAATCGGGCATCAACAAGCCGCGTTATGCCACGCTGAAGGGCATCATGGCGGCCAAGAATAAGCCGATCAAGAAGGTTGGTCTCGCTGAGCTCGGTCTCGCCGCGGCGGACCTCACGCCCCGGCAGAAGATCAGCAAAGTGTATTTCCCGGTAAAAAGCGCCAAGACAGAGTTTCTGGAAGGCAGTCCCAAGGAGATTGCGGCCAAGCTGGTGGACAAACTGAAGAACGAAGCGCGGGCTCTCTAGGTCGAGCGGCACCGTCGGTGGTCCGTTCACGACACCGCGGCAGGCGCAGAGGATGAGTGATGTTTCTAGGACTGCGAACCGTCATCTACCATGTCAGCGATCTCGAGCGAGCCAAGACCTGGTACACCGCCGCGCTCGGTTTCGAGCCCTACTTTGAAGAGGACTTCTACGTGGGTTACAGCGTGGAAGGATACGAGCTGGGACTCGATCCCGATATGTCAGGCGTCACGCCAGGCGGAAGCGTGGTGGCCTACTGGGGTGTGAAGAACGCTGAAGAGGCTCTGGGCCGCCTGCTCAGCATCGGCGGCACCCGGCATACGGACGTGCAGGATGTGGGCGGAGGCATCAAGGTGGCCACCGTGCTCGATCCTTTTGGCAACGTCTTCGGCGTGGTCGAGAATCCAACCTTCGAGCTTGAGAACGAAGAGCTGGATCTTCCGTTTTGACTCTCGGCTTTTGACTCCGACTTTTCACTCTCAATTGTGGACTTTCTTATGAGCGACTCCATCCTGATCTTTGCGGAACACCAAGACGGCAAAATAGCGCGTCCCACCTGGGAGGCGTTGGCGGCTGGGCAACGCTTGGCTGGTGACCTGGGCGCCACCCTCACGGTGGCGATTTTAGGGCACAACGTGTCCGGACTGGCCTCTGAGCTCGCGTTCGCCGAGGCGGCGGAGGTTTTGGCGGTCGAGGCGGCGCCGCTTGCCGATTACACGCCAGACGGCTACTCGCTCGCGCTCCGGCAGGTGATTGAAGAAAGCAAGCCCAGCTACGTTGTCTTCAGCCACACTTATCTGGTGCGCGATTTCGCACCCAAGCTTGCGGCCTCACTTGGGACCGGATTCGTGAGCGATTGCCTCAGCTATCGTAAAGAGGGCGACTGCCTGGTGTTCGTACGCCAGGTCTTCCAGGGTAAGTTCAACGCCGATGTGGAATTCGCGGGCGAGGGGACTCGTCTTGTATCTTTCCAGGCGGGTTCATTCCGCGAGGACGCGGTTCGGCGCGGTGCATCCGCCGCAGCCGTCAGACAAATCGAGGCACGCGTAACCGCGGAGCAGGTTCGAACCAAGCCCGCCGAGCGCTTCCGCGAGGCCAAGCAGGCAGTAGATCTCACTCAGGCCGGGATCATCGTGGCCGTGGGACGCGGCATCAAGAAACCGGAGAACCTGGATGTGGCTCGAAAGTTAGCCGAAGCTCTGGGCGGCGAGATCGGCGCCTCAAGGCCAATCTGCGATTCAGGCTGGCTGCCGATGGATCGCCAGATCGGCAGTTCCGGCCAGACCGTGGCGCCCAAGCTCTATGTTGCCCTCGGCATCTCTGGTGCGATACAACACCAGGTCGGCATGAAAGGATCGCGAGCCGTGGTGGCGATCAACAAGGATAAAGAAGCCCCCATTTTTGAGGTCGCTACCTACGGTATCGTCGGCGATTTGTTCGAGATTGTTCCGGCGCTCACTGAAGAAGTGAAGAAAGCAAAAGCCGGATAGTTGAGCCTCTCCGCACAGCAGGCGGCAGAGCCGCCAGCCAGTGGTCGCGATTGAGCAGGCGTCCTGCTATTGGATCTTCAACAAGATCGGATTCGTATCGTGCTGCCAGAAGCGGCCCGTTACTCATCACGACGCTTCGGCCCTCCCGGAGCGACCGCAAGACGCACTCGCCGCGCGATCCCATGCCTTGGGGGCACTCGACCGTCGCTTCCAGTCGCAAAGAACACCTTGAAGTTGGTCGCAACTGCATCCGGCGAGTCGGGAAGACTCCTGGCGAGCAACAGCTTCCAGCCTTGATCGATGGCCCGCCCCAGTCGCTGGTTAACTTAACGCATCGGCATCTTCATCCGGGCGGCGCTTATCTCCGCATGAGGTTTTCATCATGGCCAAATTCAGCATCATCATTGTGGAAAGGCCGGACTCATTCGGCTCATTTGACCTGTTCGCCACGGCCTTGCGCAGCATCAAGGAACTGGGCTTTGGGGGCGTCGAGTTCAACCTGACCCGGCCGTCGGGCTACGAAGTGGATGCCATGGCGCGCCTCGTGGAGTCGATCGACCTGCCCGTAGTCTCCTTCCTCACCGGCGCCAACTACTTCAGTGACGGGCTCTGCCTAAGTTCACCACGCGCCGATGTGCGCCGGCACCAATGCTCGACACCTTCCACATGAACATCGAAGAGAAATTCATGATCGAGCCCATCCATCGCGCGGGGCGTGACTTGGCCCATTTCCATCTGTGTCATCTAGCTAGGGCCTTCGGCCCGCGAAACGTCATGAAAAACAGCTGTCCGCACGCGGGGAAGAGTCGGCGAGCTTAACTCCTTTGTTTTTAGCACAAGCACCGTGGTTTGCGCTCACGCCATCGCTGATTTCCTAGCAAAGTGCAACGCGAAATAAAAAACGAAAGGCCCCAACACCGCCCAGTGCTGGGGCCTTTCTGGATTCTTTCAGACTCGACGTGGAAAACCCGCCACCCACATCGTATCTGAAAATCCTCACTTTTTTCAACTTGCGGGCATGAAACGAGGCCCAAGTCGGCCGCGTTTGGGACGAAGTGCATTCGTTTTCAATGCAGATTGGCAGATCAAGAGTTTGCTGGTCAGGGAGGGAATTTCAACGATGATTCAGACGCGAGAGAGAGAACCTGAGCAAGTCAGAGAGTTGCAAGCAGATTTCGAGAGCGAGCCCGGTATGCTGATGCTCGCTGATGTAGAGGCGTTCTTCGGTCGTTACGCAGTTCTGCCGCCATCGGCGCCGCTCGTGGTGGCGCTATGGGCAGTCGCGACACACCTGGCAGATTGCTTCGACGCATTTCCATACCTGTCGCTGAGCAGTCCACTATCGGGATGCGGCAAGTCGCGGGTGCTGGAGTTGCTGCACATGTTGTCCGCGCGGCCCTGGTTTGGCGCGGCTCCCACCGAGGCGGTGCTGTTCCGGTTCATCCATGCGAAGAAGCCAACCATACTGCTGGATGAGGTTGAGTCGCTAAACTCCAAGAAAAGGAGCGAGCGAGACGCGGCCATACTGGCGATTCTCCATGCTGGCTACCGCAAGGGCCAGACCGCGCCACGGTGTACGGGATCAAGCCACGAGCTGCAGATGTTCGAGGTGTACGGCCCGAAGGCTTTCGCTTCGATTGGGCATCTGCCGGCCGCCCTGCGCGACCGCTGTATTGTGATTCCTATGCAGAAGCACCGTCCTGACGAGCGCTTGACGAAGTTTTGGTTCGAACGAACGAAGCAGCAGGCTGCGCCGCCGGTGGCAAGCATCGAGAAACTGACGAAAGCATTTCGAGCTGAGATTAAGCATACCTATGTGAACCTGCCGGAGCTTGCTTGCCTTGTAGATCGCGAAGAAGAACTCTTCGCGCCGCTCTTCGCAGCCTGCGCAGTCCTCGCCAACAGCCGGTTAAGCGAGCTGGAACGCGCTGCTCTCGCCCTGCCCAAGGCCAAAGCCGGCAATGTGGTCGATGACTCCCTGCCGCTAAGACTGCTCAGCGATATTTGCTCCGTTTGGCCAGATAGCGCGGAGAAGGTTCTTTCTGCCGAACTCATCACAGAGCTGAGCGCGTTGCAAGAGTCTTCCTGGCATAAAGAGATCGAACTGACGCAGAGAAGGCTCGCCTATTACCTTCGGGATTTTGATGTTCGACCTGGAACCGTGCGCCTTCCGGATGGGCGTCGCGGCAAGGGTTACGTCCGCGAAAAACTGAGTCAGGTTTTTGCGTGTTATTTACCCCTTTCGCCCCCCATATCCGGTTCCGATCCGTGACATCCGTGCCAAGACAGTATTCATGCGGGTGCGGGTCAGTTTTTCGATCCGTGACAAAAGGTTTCTGCCACGGATCGAAAAATGGCATTTCGTCCAGTATTCATGCGGGTTGGCACGGATGTCACGGATAAGATCCAAATATGGGAGGGGATGCGGCTAAAAACGGGATGGACAAGGCACTTCTAGATCGAGCTATGGAGGCCCTCTGGGCGCTCAACCGGAGGGAGCCGAAGCCGGAGGCAGAGACCCCGGAGACCGATGTCTCCATTTCGGTGCCTCAGCGTCAGCCGGAGCCGGACAGACTCGTTTGCTGCTACGCGTGCCACGGGGTTATCTACTGGCTCTCGATCAACGGCGCGGTGGTCTGCTGGCGGTGCCATCCTCCGGCCGCCGAACATCTGGCCGGCCACTGTCCGCAGCGGAGTACCGCGAGTTGTGTGAGAAGAAAGAGTGCAGCCACGATGCGGCACGAGAACTCCGCGCGCGCGCTGAGACGCAGCGCCAGGAGGTCCGCGATAAACTGCACTGGCTCGACTGGCTCGAAGCCCGCGCCAGCGAAGCCGGGCCGAGCCATCCCGCGTTCTGGGACGCCCTGGCTCTCGTTTACCGTCTCCGGCCCGAGCTTGTCGCGGAGCTGATCATCGTTCGTTACGCGACGGGTGGCGACTTGGTACGTTTCATCACGGGTGGCGCAGAGGTGCGGGAGCAGGCTATCGACCGGACGTTGCTTCGCGGCGGGCTCCTCGACCGGCGCGAAGCAAGTTTGTCGAGCTTCAACTGTAGAGAACCGGGCAAAAGTCCGAATTTCGGACTCCGAGGCGGCATCGTGCTAATCTTTGGCAGTATGGATAAAGTTGCGGAAGGTGAGGGGGGTGAATGATGGAACTGACGGCTGTGTTTAAGAAGGTGCCCGAGGGTTACATTGGCTGGGTTGAGGACTTGCCGGGGGCCAACACTCAAGGGGCTACTCTGGAGGAAGCTCGCGATAACCTTCGTGAGGCGATTCAGTTGGTTTTTCGGGCGAACCGTGAATTGGCCGAAAGGACGCTGCCGGATGACGAAGGGGTTATCAAAGAGAGTGTCTCGCTGGCGGCTCTGTGAAGCGGCGGGAACTGCTACGCCATCTTGAAGCCTGTGGGTGCCAAGAGCTAAGGGAGGGCGCGAAGCACACTGTCTATTGGAATCCTGCCAAGAGTAAAGTCTCTGCCGTTCCTCGCCACTCCGAGATCAACAATTTCCTGGCCCGCAAGATCTGTCGCGACCTGGAGACCACAGAACCGTAATGGCCCCAAAAGCTGGGCGGGCGTAGGCACAAATTGGGGCATAGTCCGGGCATGGCGTCTCTCCGGACCCGCCATTTTCCTGGGGTTTGTGGTATCGAGCGGCAGATTCCCAATCTGGCGGTCCACCCTCGCGATCACGTCGATTACTAGTTAATATATTATTAACTAATCTTAAAATATATATATGCTCAATAATTCGATTGACAACATATCTGGCGTCGCGCTACTCTAACGCCGGCAAGGGGAACGGCGTCACGCCGCGCGAGGTTGTGATCCAAGGATTTCAGAGCACCGGGCTCTTTGAAACCCTGTCAGCAGACAGCGCCAACCTGTATGTGGGAGGTATCACCGGCTCGGTGACTGGCGGCAACTTCTACATCTCGTACTGAAGGGGTAGTCTGCCTGGAAATTCGAGGGCTTGCCTTTCGCCACCAACCACCTCGATAGAATGCCTGCCGGTGGCGTGACGTGGCCCCAGGATACGCGGACATGACCCAGATCAAGGAAACCTACACCTTCGAAAGCAAGCCGTCAAAAACCATGCCCCAGATTATGCCCCATTTTATGCCCCACCATTGCAGGTTTCCGTTGGTAAGGGTTTGCAAGGGTGGTGTGGGCCTTTCGGGCTAAGTCCATGAAGAGAGGAGGGATTGTCTGATTTTAAATGGGGTGAGCGACGGGATTCGAACCCGCGGCATCCAGATCCACAGTCTAAATCACCTCGCTGATTCTCAAGCACATCAACAACTTGACCCGGCAACTTCCGGCAAAGTCGAGCAAAAAACGCAACCCAGCCGCAAACAACCTTCAAGCTCAACGCCTAGCGACGAAGACAGCAAGAAAGGCGGTGGAGCATGAGCTCGACCCCGCCGCCAAGCCTCAATGCTGATTCGCGAGGAGAGTTTTGTCGCGCCGCCACGGCTATCCCCGAGACCTTAGCACAAATCGGCCTCACCAGCCGGAGACTTAAGAAACTCGATACCATCATCGCCGCCCGCACGGAGCGAAAAGGCGGTCCGAAAGCCTACAGCGCCCGACCCTTCGTGCTTTGTGGTATCCCCGTGCGACGACCCTCCAAATCTACCTTGGAGTATTCACGCCGGAATGGCCGGTTTCAACTCCGGGTCATCGGGCATCCGGAGTATGGCCTCCCTTTCGGCCAGGACAGGCTCTTGCTGATCTGGATCGCCTCACTCGCCACCTGGCAGAAGAGTCGTATCATCCGTTTCAAATCCGCGGCCGAAATTCTCGAGATCTTTGGGCTCGCCAAAGACGGAAGATACTACAAGCGGCTGATTGCCGGCTTCGAACGAATCTTCTATGCCACCTTCTTCTTCTCGAGCGATCAGCAAGGTGCCGAGCGCGTCGTCATCGAGCGCCACAGCTTCCGTTTCGTCCGCGACGTTCGCCTTTGGTACAGCGAAAACGATGGAGCACCTTCCGAGGATTCCTCCGAAAACGTGATCATGTTATCCGAGGAGTTCTGGAAGGAGATTCGAGATCACCCTATTCCGGTCGATCTGGCCGTAGTTCGAGCTCTGGCGGATTCGCCTGGCAACCTGGACCTCTACATTTGGTTGGTGTGGAGATGCTGGACTGCCAAAACCCAAGCCCACGTTCCGTTGTTTGGAGCGGAAGGACTGGTTCAGCAACTGGGAGTATCTGACAGCCTCCGGAATCGCGACTTCCGCAGGCAGGTCAGGACGTGGCTCACGATGATCTACCGGCTATGGCCTGATTGCCCCGCGAAGCTCAGCGACACGGCAGAGGCTCTCGTATATTATTCCTTTCAGACAGCCATTAGATTCACAGATTGCTGTGAATTTCCGAAGTTTTCCACGTGATTCGGTTCGCGCCCCGGAGGCCATTTCTACGTGATTGAGTTCGCGCCGGCACGTGATTCAGTTCGCGGGGGCACGTGATTGAGTTCGCGGCTCTTGGGGTTAAGGCACAATGCATCAGTTGATTGGCGGCACCTCCTGTAGTTTATTTCCTGAGAATCCTGGAGAAACGATCCTGTAGCAGGGGGGGCGAAGTTGTGGAAATCTCAGCAATCACAGGCGCGCTGCTTGCGCAGGCGGAGAACGTGTGCCCCAGACATCTGCCGCTGCAACCTATCAGAGCCTATCCCAGCTTCATGCTCTGGCCGACCCCTAGGCGGCGGGAAGGTTTTGGATTACGAGGGGGACACAGCGCTGATGGCCTCACTTATGTACGCGAGCAGGGTCCTGGGCGACAGGGCGCGGTGTGCAGGAGCTGGAATGACTCCTCGCGCGTATCGTGATCGTCGAATGGATGTCTATTGTGGAGCGGCGTGCTCTCGGTCGCGGCAGGGCTCATCGATTCGGCCAAACATATCGGATCAGTGAACCGACCGTGACCGTGACCCGGTCGCACTTGACCGCAGTATTGAGTTCTAGCACGGTATCCAATGTGGCGCCAACATTGAGCATCCCAACCGAAGAGGCGCAAATCAGAAGCCTTCCCGAGACATAACGATATGGGGGATAGTGCTTGGGGCCGGACCGCCATCAACGATACCAGCAAGCACTCCATGTTCAGAGGCGTGTTACTGACTGTAAATCTTCAACTCAGCCACAAGCTCATGACAGGTCTGGTAGCGATCACTAGGGTTCTTCGCCAGAGCTTTGCGGACGATGTCACACACGCCTCAGGAATGATCGTGGCGAACTGGCGCATGTCGATCGGATCTGTGCACAAGATGTTGTGCATAACGGTCGACGCCGCATGCCCGGCGAAGGGCCGTTTCCCCGTGAGGAGTTCGTACAGAGTGATGCCGAGCGCGAAGACGTCGGTGCGGGCGTCCACGATCCCGCCCAATACCTGCTCGGGGGCCATATAGTTGGGAGAGCCCCGACGCTTTCCGCTGTCCCTGTCTCGGGGCAAGACCGACGAGGTGGCAATGCCAAAGTCGATCAGTTTGACCAGGCCGCTTTGCACCAACATGAGGTTAGCGGGCTTGACGTCGCAGTGTATGATGCCTTGGGTGTGGACGTAATCGAGAGCCAGAGCAACTTGCTCAACGACAGTGATGATCCGCCCTATGGGAAAGGTCTGCTGCACTTGGAGGACCTCACTGGCTGATTTTCCCTCAAGGAATTCCATGACCAGGTACGGAATGCCGTGGTCCTCGCCGGAGTCGAACGCCTTGACAATCTGGGGGTGAGTAAGGGTGGCGAGGATTTGCGCCTCGCGTTGCAGGCGGACACGGGACTCTTGCAGGTCGGAAGAAGTGCTCTCCCATGACAGCTTCTTGATGGCGACGGGCCGGCTCAAGACAGGGTCCCAGCCGCGGTAGACGACCGCTTCGCCGCCACGGCCTAGGACGTCCTCAATCAGATACCGGCCCAGCATCTCGAACGCCTGTGTGGTCTCTAGCGCATTGTCGCGCACGTTTTGGTAATTCGATGAATCGGGCATCGGAGATCACCCCGCTGTGGGTGATACGGTTCCTTCCGACAGCCTTTTCAGTTTGACTCTCTCAACCTGTGGGTGAAAGGAGTTGACAAGGACGCCGTATAACTCCAGCGGCCCGACGCGCGGGGGTGGGGAATGTGACTCCACTTCGTCGGTGGTGGCGTGAGCATCCCTGCGCTCCTGAGACTGTGGCGTATGATAGGGACCATGCGACGGCGTCCGGTCTGGACTCTTTAATTTAAGGCCATTAAGATGGGCTGGGGATAGAGAATTCACGCCACCGGCCATGAACCGAGCTTTCCAACCTCGCCACGGAGTCGATCACTACGATGTCTGAGCTGGACAAGCTGGCCGAACTACAGGAGACACTGAACGGTTTCGTGCAGGGAGGCCGAGATTTGGTCAGCGCCCAACCCCCCGACCCAATGCAGTGGCAGCGGCTGGCCGGCGGGTATGACCTGCTGCGGCGGGCTCTGCGCGAGGCGGTGGGGGGAGCAAGTGAAGGCGACCCGTCCTCCCTGTTAAATGAATGTTGGGCCCTGCTGAGAGCAAAAGAAGCGAAGGAACAGATGGTTCGTTATTACCTGCCGAACCGGCGGGTGGATAGCGAGCGGTTGCAGGGGAATGCCTGTGCCCTGCTGGCCACAGCGCAGGCGGCGATCGCACTGAGGCAGGCCATTTCCCACGAAGGGGCCTGGGAAAGATTCATGGGTTGGTGGCGCCGAGCGGCAGAGAGCTTCAGAGGGAGTGTGGTTCCCGATCCTCCTACGCATACTCTTTGCTGGGTGAAGGCCGATCCTGGTAACGCTCTGGAACTGCTCGACTATAGCTGCGGGATCGTGGGAGCGGTGGATTGGCCGGTGGAGGCGCTGCGCTACTGGACGCAGTATTGGCTGTCGGCCAAAGCGCTGATAGGGGACAAAAGCTGAGCGTGCCAGTAGTGGGATACGGGGCAGGCAGAGGCTTTGTGGGGACGTTGGAATTGCGGGAACTGAGCGGGGCGGGAGGGGAATTGGTGGAGGAGCCGGACACGGCCTTGCAGCCGTACGAGCAAGACCTGGTGGCAACAGTGGCTGGGGAGTGGAAGCGGCGAGGAGAGCATAGCGTGTGCTGGGGATTAAAGCTGGCGACGGCGATGCCGGTGGGAGGGGATTCGCTGGGAGCGGCAGCGGCGGTAGGATTCAGCTTGCTGAGCCAGGGGCGGAGTTACGACAGCAGCTGTGTGTTGACGGCGGCGGTGGACAGGGATGAGGGGCTGCACCCGGTAGGGCATGAGAGGGAGAAGCTGGAAGCGGCGCTGAAGGGGGGGAAGCGGCGGGCCGGGGTATCGGAGGAGACAGAGCTCCGGCCGATGGAGATTATAGATTTTGCCAGCCGAGGGATAGAGGTCCGGAAACTAAGGACGGTGGGGGAGGCGGAGGAGTATGCCTCGGGGCTGATCACGGAACTGCGGCGTTTCGCAAGGGCGGAGATTCGCTGGGTGCTGGACGATGCGCAGCGGCGGCTAGGGCGGGGGCTGGGGGAGTGGCAGGCTCTGGAGCGGCTGTATGTGCCGGTGAAAGTAGCGCGGGGGCTGCGGCCGAAGTTGACGCAGGTAGAGTACGAGGAATTGGAGCGGCGGCGGATGACGGGGGATTACCAGGAGCTGGAGCAACTGGAGAAGCGGCGGCTGGACTTGCGGGAGGAAGAGCTGCAGGAGGAGTTGCGCCGGCCGACGGTGGAGTGGGAAGAGCTGCGGGAGAACCTGGAGCGGATGGTGGTGCTGGGAGATCCGGGATATGGGAAGACGATGCTGCTGTGGCAGGAGGTGGGACGGCGTAACCAGAGGGCCCTGGATCAATTCGAGGGGGAGCCGGTGGGGGCGGAGGGGCTGCAGTTGGCGGTGTTTGTGCGAGGGGTGGAGATGGCGCAGGAGTTGGCGGCGACTACAGATCTGTTGGAAGTGCTGACTCGGCACGTTAGCCGTCGCCACGGGCTCAAGGACGAAGCGAGGGAAGCATTGCGGAGCAAGTTGAGGAGGGGGGACTGCCTGATTGCGCTGGATGCGTTGGATGAAGTTCCACTGGGGTTACGGGAGAAGCTGGATCGAGGGTTGGAGGAGTTTGTACGAGGGCACGGGGAGGCGAAGTTACTGCTGAGTTCGCGCTTGGTGGGGTACACGCGATCGCCGATGCCGGTGGCGGCCGAGGACGAGGTGGAAGTGCTGGCGTTTGAGGAAGAGGGGATGGAGCGGGCGGTGCGGGCCTGGTTTGGAGAAGACGAGAAGGCGGGGGAGAGATTGTGGGAGCAAATCAAGGGGCAGGGACAGATTCTAGAGGTGCTGCGCTGTCCGTTGTTATTGCGGCTGGCGTGCCAGGTGGGGGAGGAGCGAAGGAAGAAGGGAGAGGAGATGCCGCGGTGGGAGCGGCGTGGGGAGTTGTATGAGGCGTTTCTGGGGGATGCGGTGGAGCGTTGGGGGAGGGCGGCGGAGCCGAGGCCGACGCGGGAGCAGCGGGGGTTGTTTTTGGAATTTGCGGGGGGAGTAGCGGAGGAGTTGTGGCGGCAGGATGCGGGGCGGACGCTGTGGGGAGAGGGGGAGGTGGCGCGGGCGGTGAACGCGACGCGGGGACGGTACGTGGCGCTGAACGGGCGGCCGGATCTGTTGGGGGACTTATGCGGGGCGGGGATATGGGTGCCGGTGGGGGCGGATGGACCGCAGACGGCATTGATGTTCACGCACCGGACGATGGGGGAGTATCTGACGGCGCAGGCCCTGGCAGACAAGCTGCAGGCATCAGGGAGTGAGTGGGACTTCGTAGACCGGAAAGCCTGGGATCCGAATTGGGAGCAGGTGATAGTGTTTCTGGCGGCCAAGCTTACGAACACACCGAAGCTGCTGCGTGAACTGCTGAGGCGATTGACGGACGAAACGAAGGATGATCTGTTCCGGCACCGCCTAGCCCTGGCTGCTCAATGTTCCGGGGAAATTCCTGTCGAGCTCAAGGGTGGGTTTGACACGGAAATCGACTACATCACCAGTTTCGTATTTAGGCTTTGGTGGACCCACCATGAAAAGGATACGAAAGCAGTCGTGCCTCATCTCACCCGAGCTTTGCTGACGCTGGGGCGGGTGAATGGCGCAGGGTTGATAGCCCTGAGTAGGGCGTTACTGCTGCATCCGGATTGGGACGTGCGCAGAGGTGCTGAGGGATTATTGCGGAAGCTGGGGCGAAACCGGGCCTCGTCGGCTTTCCTGGACCCATTGAGTGAGTTACTGCGAGACGAGGAACAAGTCGTCAGATGCGCTGCGGCGAGAGTGATAGGAGACCTGGGGAGCGCTGCTGCCACTAAGAGTGTCTTGACCTCGTTGGCTGACCTAATGGGTGATTATGACGTCGGAACGCGAAATGCACTCCTGGAGGCAATTGGGAATCTCGGTACAGAGGCGGTGACGTCCCCGTCCTGGCTCATTTTGTCGAGTTACTGCAGGACAAGGATCTGCGTGTGAAGATCACCGCGATGGAAGTGATTGGAAAGCTGGGGACTGCGGTTGCCACACCTGAAATTGTGGCGGCACTCAGTGATCGATTATGGGATGACGGGGGTGCCGCGGGTACGGCCGCTGGGGCTTTAGGAATACTAGGGCGGGCCGCCGCGATACCAACGGTCCTGATTAAGTTAGCAACCTGCTTGGGATCCTATGCAGCAACAGAAGCATTCGAAAGGATCGGGAGGGATGTGGCGTGCCTCGAATTCTCGAGGCTATTGGGCGAACTCCTCGAACTAGCGGACGATTTTGTGACCAGAGCTGCTACTGGTGCTGGGAATTTTGGGTGGCAAGTATTCACCGACGGATTTCGGGCGCAACTTACAGCCTTACTGCAGGAGGGCTTCACCTTCACGGGATCGCCTCTCTTCTCTCTTATGGCTCAGAATTGTGACAGAGTGATCAATGAGTTCATGGATCGATTGGTGCGAAAATTGGGGGAGTCTGAGCGTCGCCACCTCGGTTGGAATGATGCTATGAGCCGAAAATCGAGCGTAACCGAAGAAGTAGCGTTGACTCCACAGAAACTCGACTGGTTGCGCGCCCTGTTGCTAGATGCTTGGCGGATACGTGAAGCGGTAACGGACGCTGTGGAGAAACTTCCAAAGCGGCGGCACCGGAGGTTGTTGCTAGGCTATATGAGCTTCGTGGAGGACCGAAGACTCCCGATGTGGGGTACGCTGAGGCGGCAGCCTGGTTTGGGAGACCGGCAGCCACATCCGAGGTGCTGGGCCGGTTGGGTCAATTGCTCTGTGCTCCAGGGGCCGAAGAGCGGCAAGCCTCCTTGGGGTCATTGATATCTTTGGGAAAGGTGGCGGCGGAGCCGACGTTAATGCAACTGGGGGAGTTGCTGCAGGATAAAAGGTCGAGAGAGCGGGTGGCCGCGCTCGAAGTCGTGGCAAGACTTGGTAAACCGGCGGCCACTCCGGAAATATTGGCGCGGATCGGGGGATTGTTGCGGGACACAGAGTCGAGCGTGCGGCAGGCCGCCGTCGACACAGCGGGAAGATTAGGGAGCGCCGCAGCCACACCGGAAATCTTGGCGTGCCTCGGAGAACTGTTGCAGCACGCAGACTCAAACGTGCGACAGGCCGCAGTGAATGCCGCTGGAGAACTCGGGAGCGCCGCAGCCACGCCGGAAATACTGGCGCGCCTTGGAGAACTCCTGCAGGACCCAGACCGCTGTGTCCAGAGAGCAGCTGTTGATGCAGTGGCGAGCCTGGGCAGTGCTGCGGCAACACCGCAAGTGATGATGGGACTCCGCGCCTTATTGCGCGATCCAAGGCGGTGGACGCTCCGGGTCTTGGACGAGGATATAGGTCTTCAGGGTGCAATGAGAACTGAGGAGGCTCTAGCGCGAATCGGCGAATTATTGCAAGATGCTGAGCCGAACGTTGCAACGGCTGGCCATCGATACTGGGGGGAAATTGAGCGCGGTGACGTCGAGCTCGGAGTTTTTGCTGTGCGTACGAGGACTTCTCCTGTACCAGTGTGCACCGGAATGGGAACAGTGTTATCGGGCTTTGAGCCATGAAGTGATGCAGGCAGTTCAAAGACTTGGACCAGTGACGGGAACGCCAGAATGGATAGACTTCTTAGGGGACTTACTTCGACATACGGATTCTTGGGTGCGCTGGTTGACGGTAGGCGTGATCATCAAACTCGGCAGCGCGGCCGCTACACCAAAGATTCTGGCTTGCGTTTCGGAGTGGCTCAGCGAGGCAGATTCGTCGGAGCGGGGTCAGGCTTTGAGGCTTGTCCGTGGCTTGAAGATCGCGACAAGTGACGTTCTGATGCGGCTGGCTGGATTGCTACGGGATGAGGACAAGCATTTGCGGACAGCCGCGGCAGTGGCGTTGGGAGAGCTGGGGAAAGTGGCAGCCACGCCGGAGATCCTAAACGGTCTGGCTCAACTCTCATTTGACGAAACCGCGTATGTGCAGAGCGCTGCAACAAAGGCACTCGAGAAACTGGGAAGTGGAGTAGCAGCGCCAGAATTGCTCCTACACCTAAGGGAGTCACTGCAGTCTCAGGACCGCCACACCCGTAAAATCGCCGTGCGTAAGGTGACCGAGTTGGGAAGCGCAGTGGCTACACCTGAAGTTGTGGCCAGCCTGTCACAAATGCCTT
>CAWDMC010000006.1:0-49011 GCA_963803295.1 uncultured Acidobacteriota bacterium
GATGCGGGGGGCCGATACGAGCATCTACATTCGGAAATCCGTGCTTACCAGGAAGGGATTGATGCGGTATTCGATGACAGATGGGAAGAGTACCATGACCACGTTTCCCGACGGTCCGAATTTATCAAGCACCTTGGGTCAACCGCGTACGAAAGCATGCGGCTTCATCTGCAACGTGCCGCACAGGAGGCAATGCTGAAGGGCCGCGAGCCCACCCCTGATCAACTGGCATCCGTTTATGCCTCCCAGCTGGGATAATGGCGGGCTCCTCCATTCGAATTTCTCGCGCAAGCATGGTCACAGATAATCAAGAAGTTATATACAAGCGCCCTGATGAGTGTTGACCTAGGGCGTCCAGCTTTGCGTGAAGGCGAAAGCGAAATGTTCAAGAAAGCCGTGCGGGAAGCATTGGTCGAATTTAAGAAGAACCGCCCAGTTATGTACCCGTTACTTACATTGGCTGGAGCCACAATTCTTTACATCCCGCCTTCAGACGGGCTTCGGATTGACCTTGACAACCTCGCGCGTCGAGTCATTCCTTCCGTGCATGAAGAACTTAGACCGCCCGCGACCTTGTTTACAGGTCTTGATCCAAACGACTTGGTTAATGACAAGCTCAATAGAGAGTTTTAAGGGAATGATTGAACGATTGAAGCGTGCTCCGAAGTACCACGTGACTCGGTATCAGGTATTTGAGTTGCCGCGGGCTGAAGGCGATTCGAAGGACGGAGCAGTGAGATTGTTGATCCACGGTGGACTCGGAGATTCCGGACCTTGGGACCTATCTGATCGAATTCTGCGCACGTGGAAAACGGATACGCAGGACGCGTTGAGAAGTCATTTCTGAGGCTGTAGTCCCGCTTACGATTGGCGGGCGACGACATCTTTGATGAAAGCGAGGAGTCTCGCGTCTCCGTTCGAACAGTGCCTGTGCAACATTCGAAACACGGCGGCCTTAAGGAATGCGCAGTCGGCCCTCCCATTTAACTCCATGTTCTGGGCGAATCGATCCAATAGATTGACAAGCTGGCCCGCATCGGGAGGGTCTGGAATACCGGGGATCGTTCGACACCAGTTCCTAAACTCACCCAGAAATCGTCTATATCGCGGATCGAGTTCATCTCGGGTGTATCGTGTTTCAATATCAAATACTCCTTCCAAGTCTCCACCTCTTGTGCTTCCGGTGAAAATGTCAGTCGCCATTGAGGTACGGTTTCCGAACTCCCTCCAAAGGGAACGCTGTCGAGAAGCGAAATAGTGACAGAGGCGAAGCCGTATGGGAAAAATGCTCGGCGTCGTCCGGCTCGTGTGCGAATTATATCTATATTTTGCTTGTATCGCGAATTGCATTTATGCCCCATTGGAACGAGATTCAGCAGGTTTGCTGCCGCGTACGGGTACAAACTTTTCGCGAGGTAATGATCGAGTGCTTCCCGCGGCGCTTGTGGCGAGTCGAACGTTTCGCAACCGCAGAACGGACACAGCTTCTCGGGAATTGCGTCGTAGATAAGCCGATACATCTCGTCCCGCACTCCGAGGTCCGAAAGCAGTTCAAATGCAAACTCAAATAGCTTGGAGAGGGGCTTTCGAATTCGCACGGGCAGTGAAGTAATCCTCTCACAATCAGTCTCACCGGCTAGCAATTCCGGGATTGCATTCTGCTGTGTGAGGGCGACTGGCAGTTGGGCCCGCCCTTTCGCAGCCAATCTCCGGAATTTGGCCTGGTAGGTTGCGATTCTGTCTCGCAGCCCAACACGCGCCCTAAGCTCATAGTGCCCGCTTATGTCAACAAGGGCATTCCAGGTGAGTGGGGGGCGTCCTTCTTGTCCGGCGTCGTGAATAGCCGCCACCATCAAGCACAAACTATCGTGTAGCCAGTTGTTGGCGGTAGCTGCAATTGGGTACGAGAAAAGCACGTCAACTTTTCCCCTTCAACTGTCGAGCGCGGTCGAGAAGAACAGCCTTTTCGACAGAATCGCCAAAACTCTTAACTCCTTCTGCGATTTCTTCAGCATCCTCGCTCCGATTCAACTTCTCGATTTCTTGGAGTGGTTTTTTCGAGATAGGTGGCCGCACATCGAAACACTCCTCGACTATCGTGTCGAATGTCGTTCCGTAGGTTTCGATGTCCGGATGGTCAACTTCGACCTCACCTTTCGCCGACTTTCTAAAGATGAAAACCTTGTCCCTGTGCAAATCAGACGGAACAAATGGCGAATGCGTCGTGAGCAGGCACTCCTGTTCAGCCGATTTTCCGAAACCGTCCTTCCCTCGCCGTGGGCCATCACAGGTTGGCACATCGAGGATCTGCGTGATGCACTCGACACGCCACTGCGGATTGAAATGTGATTCCGGTTCGTCCAGTATGAATAAGACACCCGGAAAGCAGACCATGCTCATCGTGCCCAGGAGTTGCGCCAGTTGATGTTCGCCGTCGGATAACGAAACATAATCAACTGCCTGCCCCCCTGTAAGAGGCGAAAACTGGACCCGTTCAAAGCGGAATACTTTTTCTTCATCTTGGGGTTCTGGCAACCGGGCAGCGAAACGGCGAGATCTGGCCTCGCGGCGGAACCTCTCACGAGATTGCTTTGGAATTGCAAGATCGTTCAGCATTGAAAGCTTGTGGAAAGCGGCATAAAGATCTAATGTCGATTTCCAGAAGTGATGAAATGCCGTTCGCGTCGCATCTGATACCAAATAGTCAAAAATATAGGTTTCCGACCGCTCATCATATTCATAGCACGTTGCACATCGTTTCAGTCGGTCTATGTGAGCCTCAAGTTCCGAAGTAAGTTGAATGCCCTTTCGTTTGCTCAGGGTACTCTTATTCCTTGGGGCCTTTGGAACCGCGCTATGTGCGAGTTGTACGACGCAGCGAAACGAGTGAATGTCTCCCAACCTTGCATACCGAAGTAGTGCGTGGCGTAACGTCGAACTTCCGAGGAGAAGATTGGCCGCGAGCACCTCCAGATGCGTCCCGTAGTCGATGAGCATGAGTCGGGTATCTGCTACCGGCGATTCGGCAACCTCTCTGTGGAGTGCCCGACTCGCGACGTCATTGGCATACCCAGCTCGGCTAATAAGAAATGGCAAGCTGAGCGTCTCGTTCCCGCCCGACGTATATGCGACGACCTTCGAGGGCACGAGGTGCCTAGATGCGACCGACGATAGGTCGCAAGAAGTCCACCTCCCGTCGTGCATCGTCTCGAATTTTAGCTTTGGCGACGCCACCCCTTCAGCAGTGCGGGAAACACGAACATATGTCGGAGTTCTATGGCTTGGAGGTCGAATCTCGTACTCCAATTCAAACAGTAGGTCTGGGTTTCCATCGACACGTTCTTCATCCGGCACGCAGGCATGGAAAGCAGCCTGGAGCATCTCTGCCAGGACCTGCAGGAACTGTGATTTCCCTGTGCCGTTCGGCCCAATCAGACAGAGGGGATCGAATGCGGAGATATCGGTTTTCGGCGAACGCAGCCAGATGTCCACTCCGTCTAGAAGGCCGCCGCAAGTCTTCGCTGAGATGATATGAACCCGGAGGAGCTTCATTTCCGCATCCGCACAAGCTTCATTTCTGCAGTGTCTTCATCAAATCTCTGAGTTAGCGTCGGGTCCGACTCCTGCAGAAGGTCAAAAACAACTTGTTTAAGGCTCTCGTAGTCGCCTGGGACCGCCTCGCGCAGATCGTCGAACGAGAATTCTGATGACTTCATCTTGGCGACTGCCGCCAATACAGTTTCACTGTTAGGAGTTCTCATAGGTATCCTCTGACTGATTCCACCAGTACGGTCCAATAGGTTCCGATCCTTTTGAGATCTTCGGGCTAGCCTTCTGGCCGCCGTTCCCAGTGCAGCAATACGACTCAAGAGTTGCTGCGCCGTTTCATAATCTCGACCTTGCGTCCGGGCGAGTTCGGCTTCGGTGGGGACAAGTTCTCCCCGGAAGGCCTTACGCAGGATCGCCTGGGTTAGTTTGTCGGCGCGTTTCGATGCTGCTTCGACCCGCTTTTCGATAGCGTCGGCAAGTTTGAAAAGGGCTTCGACGCGGCGCACGATTTCTTGTTGCTCTGCAAACGGCGGGAGTGGAACCGGAAATCCCTTGATCGTCGCAACATTCAGGTGGGGTGATGCACTTCCACCGGTGAGATCCCGGACACGCGCATTAGTGTCAGGGCTATTGAGCACATGCATGAGAAAGGTAGGATGATAGAGCTCACTTTTTGCCCTCATCAGCATCATGCGCTGACCCAAGCAGACCCTCGTCCCCGAAGGCACCATGCACGATAGACCAAGAATGCCACCTTCGCGGCTGTAAAGTACATCACCCTCACGGGGTTCAAGCCTTGAGATTCTCTTCTTGTAAGTTGATTCCGATACATACCGAACCTCTGAGAGGTCTAACGATCCAGCTCGAAAATTTGTAGTCCGAAGGCAAATCGCGCCGCTTTCAGTCCATTTCGGGGTTGAGTGCGGACAGTCGACAATCTCGCTGCAAATGGCCTCCACATCAGCACTGCGCCAGGATTCTGGCAAGTCAGGCCATTCCCCCTCTTGGGGATCGTAGAGGGAATGCAGTTCGGATTTGGTCACATGCTCA
Source organism: uncultured Acidobacteriota bacterium (assembly GCA_963803295.1). Lineage (GTDB taxonomy): Bacteria > Acidobacteriota > Terriglobia > UBA7540 > UBA7540 > CAWDMC01. The sequence continues at coordinate 4,600 of CAWDMC010000006.1, forward strand.
CATTGGCGCTTCCTCCACCCTTCGGTAAGGCGGCCCGAGCAGGCGGCGGCGAGGAGGGATTGGCGGAAGCGCTTGAGGAATTTGGAGACTTTGGGGAGGCGGCTGCGGGCGGCGTTGACTTGCGTGAGGAGTTCTTCGACTTTGGCGACGATTCGTTTCTGTTCGGGAAGGGGCGGCAGACGGAAGTTCAATTTCCTTTAGCTTCGAAGCGTTTACATTAGGAACCGCAATCCCTGCCGACTCATCTGCAATGGCCGACCAATATTCCGGGGATTTCATGAACAGCGCTATGAATTCACTCTCCACTGGAGACAGCGGCCGGAACCGGATGAGGTAGGAAGCAAAAACTGCGCGTGGAGGGTTCTTCACAAGGAGGCTTACTCCAACGGACCCGGCCCGTGAGACTACTATGTCTCCTGACCTTAGCAAGTACTTTTTGGGTTCGCCCGGCTCGTCTTTGCAGGCTGGGACGGAGGACCATTCAACGGTACCATCAGAAATATCGGTTGTTCGCAAAAGCTTGAGCCCTTGGCCGTTCTTATCCGCGCTGGTCGTCCAACCATACTGCGGCGGTTCGCATATATCACCGATCTTGGCAACCGTCCACCCTTCCGGCAGATCAGTGTCAGTAGCGTTGTGGACGGATTGCGGCATGGGTTTTTGTGTGGTTCCGTTCATTTCCCTAGTGCGTCTCAATTCATGGTGCATTTGATTTACGGCGCCTCGTAGGGGCAGGCCTCGCGCCTGCCCTCTCCCGTCGGCAGTGCCGACGAGCCACGGTACCCACGAGGAGTACCCCTGCGGTTTCGGTGACACACGGGGGGTGCCTCTACGTGGTGTTTCCATTCTCCAACAGGGACAAGATATTGTTCAGTTCTCCGACCGCGGCTTTGAGTTCCGCAATCGCGTCGGTGGCGAGCTCTTCCGGTTCGGGAAGCTCATCCGCATCGTCAAGCGAGTCATCCTTCAGCCACTTGAGCGAATCAATCTTGTAATCCCGGCCTTTTACCTCATCAATTGAGAACGAATGCCAGCGGTCTTCCTTGGAATTCGATGGGTCGCGCTTCGACCGGCCAAAGGGATCGGTCCCGTAGCAACGCTCGAACTCTTTGAAGTGCTCGGGCGTCAACGGGCGTTCTTTCTTGGTAATCCCTGGAACGTTGCTTCGTCCGTCATAGACCCACAGCTTCTCGGTCGGGATGCTTTTAGTGAAAAAGATCACGTTGGTTTTGGTGCCGGGGCTGTATGGGGAGAAAGTGCCGTTAGGCAGGCGTAAGACAGTGTGCAGGTTGCAATCCTCGGCGAGGATTTTGAAGACCTCGCCCGCTTGGTCAGCGAAGAGGCAGTTATCCGGTACTACCACGGCAGCGCGGCCACCGGGCTTCAGGATCGTCATGACATGCTGGATGAAATTCAATTGCTTGTTGCTCGTTTCGACCGTGAAGTCCTCGCGGTCCGGGGCCTGGTTTGCGCCTTTCGTTCCGAAGGGGGGATTCGTCAGGACCACATCGAAGCGGCGGGCGTCGGGCACCTCGTAAATTGAGTCACCAAGTTTTATTTCGGGTTCGAGGCCGTGGAGGTAGAGATTCATGAGCGCCAGGCGGCGGGGCCGCGCCACCAGGTCCTGGCCGAAATAGGTACCGCGCTTGATGCGCTTGGCAAGCTCCCGGCCGATAGCGCCGCCTTTGGTTTGGGCGATAAACCACTCGTAAGAGCAGACAAGAAACCCTCCACTGCCGCAGCCAGGGTCGCACATCGTGAATTCCTTGTGCGCCCGGGGGTCGGGTTTCAGGCAGCGGACAATTGACTGGATCAGGATGCGCGGTGTGAAGTATTGCCCCGCGCCCTTCTTGCCCTCGCTGGCGGCTTTCTCCAATAGCCCCTCGAAGGCAGCGGCTTTCACGTCGATGTCGAGGCCGGTCCAGTCCGTCTCGTCAATCAGGCCGATGAGCTTCTTGAGATTGACGGGGTTGGTGAAGCGGGACATGGCTTCGGTGAAAATATCGCCAAGCAGGCCACGCTGCTGGCCGAGGGCGCGGAGCACGTCGATGTAGTGTTGGGTAAGGTCCGTGCCGGACTTACCTTCCAGCGTCGGCCAGGAGCAATCCACCTCTTTCGCCTTCCCTTGCGCATCCTTCACCTGGGTGTGGCTTAGGTCGATGCCGCGCTCGTCGGCCATCTTCAAAAAGAGCAGGTAGGTTAACTGTTCGATGTAATCGCCATAGTCAATCCCGTCGTGGCGAAGGGTATGGCAGAAACCCCAAAGTTTAGTGACGATGTCAGACATTTGGAAACAGCCTCATGGAAGAGATCGAATGAGAGATAGCGTCGTAGCGGCGGGTTTACCCCGCCACCGTCGCGGTTCACGCGACACGACAACTGGCGGGGTAAACCCGCCGCTACGTCCGGTAACTTGTTCGCAGCACTTACCTAGACTCCAAGATTTCTATTTCCTCTTTGTTGGGGACTCTCCCATAGATTTCACGGCAAATCTCCTGAGCCAAGTCCACGCCGCGTTGAAAAGCGCCTCCCGTATGGCACCACTGGAACAGTTGCAGCCTAGTGTCACGGGTCAAGTCACCATTCTCTCTCATATCTCGGAGAACATTGAGTCCCATCCCGCCATCATCGTACCTTTCCTGTTGTCTCTCATATCTTCGTGAAACCGCAAGCAGAGAACCTCTAACTTCCTCATGTCCACGTCGGGTCGTGCGTGGAATCCGGGGTGAGTATCCCGGAGGTTCGCCGGTGCTGTCACCACTTCGAGGTTGACAGTTTGCGTATTGAGTTTCTTTAGGCCCCCCTTCTGAAAGAGGACGCGGACTTTCTCGCCATCTTGCCCGAGCACCTCTCCGATACCCCAGTCGGGGCGCTTCGGATGTCGCACTCGTTGTCCTTGTTGATACGTCACAACTCACCTCTCATCACAATGCGCCATCTAGGGTCTTAAGGATAAGGAGAAGAACTTACACAGCATGGCAGTATCAAACGAAGGCGGAAGGCGGTAGCTGCTGCTACCGCACCAAGGTGCTTCGCACATCATGTTGCAACTGCCTCGTTAAGTTTCACCAGCACGCTGTCCAAGCTTCCTCCGAACACGCGCGAGGCCTGGCTCAGCCCGCCACGGAGGGAGAATACCGGGCAGCAAATCGAAGTCCTGCCGGTCGATGGTGAGATTCTCTGTCAGGTGCGCCTCAATGAGATCAAGCCACTGCTTTTGTTCGGGCGTAAAGGTTTTTCCGGCGGTCACTTTCTCGATGGCCCTTTCCACGCGCTCCCCCGCCGTGTAAAGCGGCTCTTCGTCCTTGGCCGCGTGCTTGACCATGGAAATGATGTCCACCAGCGCCTTGTGATAGTGGACCTCGTGAGCTTTTTGGAGGTTCGGCACGCTGAAACGCTCGGGGCTGCCGGCCAGCTTTTGTTTCAGCTCCGAAAGGGCTTGGGGGCTCCAATTGCGCGGGCGCTCCAGCAGGATGCGGATGGCTTCAATGTGCGCAGGATTCTCGCGGACGAAGCGCGCAAATGCCGTGAGATAGTCTTCGGGCTTGTATTCCTTCCCCCCGGCCCCTTTCACCAGCCATTCGGACGTGACGGTATCCTCGGTTTCATAAGCAATAAGAAACGAGCGAGGAGCACGGTCGTAATTCATCAAGAGGTCTTGGAACGCGTGGTCTCTCAGCAGTGCCATCGCTCCGGTGAAGTCCCGGCGAAGTTCGGCTGGAAGTTCCTTGGCGTACTTCGCCATATCGCCACTGGGAATAAACCTCGCGAACTCTTCACGGGCTTTGGCCGACATCTGCTTATCAATGCGGTGAAGGCGCTTAACGAGCCGCCGGATGTTGTAATCCCGATCGCGGTTCTCCCAGATGTCCTCGATGACTTCCACAATGGTGCGAATCTCTGGGTCGGGAAGGTCCGCCGTGATGTCAGTGGCGTTGCGGAAGTACTCGAGGAGAGTTCCACCGAAACAATCGAATACGACAAAGTGCGATTTGTCCGGGTAGTGCTCACCCTTCCGCGTGCCGCGCCCGAGCATCTGCTCAAAAAGGATGCGGGACTTTACCGGACGGAGAAAGACGATGAATTCAAGATCGGGGATATCAACTCCGGTGGAGAGCATGTCCACAGTCACGACGACGCCGGGAAGCTGGCGATTGCGGAATTCACGGATGCGCTGAAGCGGCCGATCGACGCGGCCCGTAATTTTCTGGACGAACGCGTCGCCCCGGCCGAGTGCGTCGCGAGCCATGTCTACGAGTTGGTCGGCGTGGGAGGTGTGCGGCAAATCGTTTACGGCAAAAATGAGCGTCTTGGGAAAGCGCCCGCATTTTTCTTCGTGGACAAGGCAGTATTTCTTTATCTCCTCCAGGATTTTCTGATTGGAGTCGGGAGAGGTGACTTTCTCTTCGACTTCGGTGGTGTCAAATTGCCGCTCGTCCTCGAGAAGATCAAGCTGTTTTGCGCCCGTCTGCGTGTTTACGACGCCGACTTGCTCGCCTTCTTTGAGGAACACGCCTTGCATGCGGACATTGGAATTGATGGCGACAGGATCATAGTCAACGAGGAAGCCCTCGCGGACCGCTCTTTCATATTCATAACGGTATACCACGTCCTTAAAGTACCCCGTGGTATGCGCGGCGGGGGTGGCCGTCAAGCCGATTTTGATGGCGTCGAAGTGATCCAGGGTCTGCCGCCAGATTGCGGCCTCCGAAGCGGTATATCCGCGGTGGCATTCATCGGCGATTACGAGGTCGAAGGCATGAATGGGGATTTCGAGTTGTTGGGCATCCTCGTCAATCGCCTCATCGCCCAGGTTGAAAATGGCGTTCCGGCCGAAGAGGTTCACCGTCATGCGCTGGATGGTGGAGACGTAAACGAACGCATGGCCGGGCTTGGGATTGGTCAGGTAGGAATTCGGGAGGACTTTGGGGTCGAATTTCTCGTCCTCGTCGAAATCCTCGCGGTGGAAGCGCTGGCTATAGACCTCGTAAATTTTATCGAACTTCTGGTTTGGCTCCGGGTCGTGGGACGCAAAGGCTCGCACCGCCTGGGCCGCCAGCGCGCGACGGTCCACGAGGAAGAGAATGCGCTTGGCCACGCCCGATTTCATGAGGTGGTAAACCTGATTCACCATGGAAGGTTTTTCCGGTTCCGGTCGCCATGGCCACCAGCATATGCCGTTTCCGGTTAAAAATGGCCTTTTCGATCGCGGCGTTGGCTTCGCGCTGATACGGGCGGAGGCGGGGATGGTCGTTGGGTCGCGAGAGGAGCGCTTCAGTCACTTCGTCTATGTTGCGCGACAGGAATTCCCTAAGAGCTTGCGGCGTGTGGAACGCGGCGATTTGATGCGACCGATTGAGTGGGTGGCGGACGTCATGATGCCAGGTGATTTCGCCGTTCGTGGAATACAAGAACGGCACACCGAATCCGCTGAAATCAAAGGGGCTCGGTTGCAGTCCGCGAGAATATCGCTCGGCTTGCAGCAGAACTTCCTGCGGACCGAGCGTCAACTTCTTCGCTTCCACAACCCCAAGAATCTGGCCGTTGGTACAGAGGGCGTAATCCGCCGGGCCTGTCTCGGTGGGATATTCTTCAATGGCACAGTCGCTGTATACGCTGAGGGGGCTGTTGGGTTCGAAGGGAACAACAGTCCAACCTGCCGCTCGGAGCTTGAGGTCAACGATGTGCTTTCGAGTCAGGTATTCAGATTTGGCCGGAGACGGCTTCTGCACATGGGAGACGCGTTTGGGCTTATGTGGCTGCATCGATTCACTACGTTCTGAGTCCGCCTATGATACAGCCAATGAGGGGAGTTAGCACAAGATAAACGGCGGGCCCGGACTAAGCTTGAGAGGCAAGGTACCCCCAAAGAGCTAAGGAGCTGTGAGCCTCGCAGCTCACTACCGTTGGACATAGCACTAGAGGTGTAGCGGATCTTCCGTACCGTGAGGAGGCATTGAGTAGCTCGGCATCGCGTGACCAAGCCGGAATTTCGAACGATCGCGAACATGCGAGTTTACACCACAGTCGAGGACTGGGGTAACAAGTTGAGGGATTTGCGGAAGTTGCCCTTAATGTTACCACCTCGCATGCAAGCGCACCAAAACCTCACATTGTGATAAGCACGGTCAGGCCGTTGTAAATCCCGTTGGCCCACCAGACGGGCGGGGCGATTGACTTTGGCCAAGGACGTCAAAGGCTTCGGGCCGAAAAATCGTATAACTTGTGTCTTCGCTTCCCCATGCGCCGTTTCCCTTACTCCGGGAAAAGCGGAGAACTAGATTTGATAGCGACATTGCTTTCCGTCGTTTCAGTCTGACGATCACCATATGACGGAGGGCGCTGGTTGGGCTGTCCGTACGCTGCCACGGACCCGTTACGAAATCGGCTGGCTCGCCCGCTGTGCTTCTTGCTTAAGCCGGTCCATGAGTTCGCGCTCCCAGTGATGGTAGGTTGCGGGGTTTTTCCAAAACTCCGTCCAGGCGTTATTGAGCAAGTCATTGATAGGGGCGGCGGTCTTCAGATCGATGATTCTGCAGCCGATCTTCTTGGTGCCTTCGAAGGCGTGGACGGTGGCAAGTTCAAGGAGTTCTCTTGGGCAGGCTTTGCGGTACTCGGGTGTTTGTCGCGCTCCAGTGGCAGTAACCAGTGCATCCCATTGTTGATTGATGTCTTTCGTATCAAGTCCGAGGAGGTCCAGGGCAATGAGGATTGCTTCCATGCGCGCCTGGTCGGGCGGGTGCGAGGTGGTCCTGGTGACTTTCACGTCGAACGGATCGCTGTCTTGTCCAGCAGTGAGGTGGAAGTGTGCCCAGGCATAGGCGAGGCCGATCGTGAAGGTTGCAAAAAGATCACAGAAAAGCTCGACGGCCCAATGGTTCCAGGAGCGCTCAAGCGTGGCGAGTACGATCGCGTTGTACTCGGTTGGGCCGGTGGCGCGTTTGTTTGCCAACTGTTCGGCCTCAAAATGGCGGCTAAGTGCGAACAAAAATTTCCCGAGCTCGTGCTGAAACGGCTCGACCTTGGGGTTGTTTCTCGTGGCGATGATCGTGTGCCCGATTTCGTGATACAAGTCCGGCAGGTGCAAGAGGAAATCGGATTCTGCTGGTGGAACCTCCAATAAGTGCAGTCCGGTGTGAATAGCGAAGTATGATCGCGCGGTGCACGTCACCACGGGGGCGGGCAGGGGATGCTTGATCTCCTTGTGAAGCTGCAAAACAAGGCGGTTCATAAACAAGTCGTCATCATTGGTGCGGTTGAGCGCGGCAATACCGGTGGTCTCGATATCCGCGACCTGATCAAGTGCTCGTCGGAAAAATCTGATACGCTCACGGAGGACTCCCGGATCAAGGATTGTTCGGTCTTCTAGGAGGTAGTCGAGTTGCCGAATGACTACATCTAGTTGTGTCTCGCACAGGCGCTGCAGTCCGATGAGTTCTGCTGATCGCGGCGACGGTATTTTGGTCTTGAGTAGTCGCGCGCGCTCCTTCGCCTGGCGTATTGCCGCATCAATGTAAGGCTCGATCATCGTCGTCCCTTGATCCGTGCTAGCGTGCTCGCGCATTCCTTGTCGATGCTGAGGGCAAGCTGCTCAAGTTGTGAGTGCTCGGCCTTGTTGGGTAGTCGTTGGCGTAGCGTCTTGGCGAGAGAAACGAGTACAGATAGCCCTGGTGGCTCCTGCTTGAGTACCACTGCCAGCAGTCGGACTTCGGGATCCGTGCTCTGGGCATCGGTGATCTTGCCGAGCAGGTCGGCGAGATCATTGCGTGCACGCTCGGCCATCGCTGGGTTGCGCAGATTGACGAGTGCGCGGTCGATGTGGTCGGCCGTCTCGCGAAGTTGTTCGTAGATGCTACCGTACAGTCCGGTGTCGCTCATTCGGCTGCCACCTCTTTCTGCTCATCCACAGCGGTTTCCTCCTCGTAGGAGAGCGCGTCAGGATCGTATTTGCCCGCATGTTCTCGCAGGCGAATGTCGCCAAGCTTGATCCTGATGGGTTCCCTGGTGCAGTCCTCCGGCCGCGTCCAGGCCAGATTGGTGAGTGCATAGACGTCCTCAAGAACGTGCTCGAAGGGCATGGTGCCCTCGATATAGCGCACGTGTAATGGCCTGGTAGTGCCGGGGTGGCGGTATTCCTGTCCCGTACTGCAGAGGTACGCGTCGTGTTTGCTAAGCACGAAGTATGACCCGATAGGTGGGTTGTTCGTGCGCTCGTGCCCTCCCATCGGGTGTTGAACGTTAAAGAGGCGCACGGATGCCGCCCCTGACTCTGGGATCTCCACAAGCGTCACGCTGCACGTATCCGGGAGTAGCCCTTCCTGTTTCAGTGTGGCAACAGCGTCTTTGATGCCGGCCTGTTCTGTCGAGAACAATCGTCCGTCGCGCTGGACAACGATATTGTGAATACTCGTCGTGGTGGCTTCGTCACGGATCGCATCGTAGAGGACCTGGCGAACCTGTTTTTTGCTGAGGCGCTCCTTTTGCGTGGAGGTTTTCATGATCGACCTGATGGACGAGCCGCTCGTGCCGACCAGCGTAAAGCAGGCCGTGTTGACGAGCACGTCGATCGCTATGGTCAAGTCCGCGTGTAGTGGCGTGGCAAGGACAAACGGCCAGCGCTCGTTGGTCAGGAGCACCTTGGTCAGGGCTACGTTGCGTAAGTACCCGTTGACCTTGCCTTGCTTCTCTCGCAAGAGCTGATAATCTGTCTGCCCCGGCGGCTGGTAGTAGCACTGCGTCGTCAGGGTGGTATGGATCACGCTGACATAGATGCCACGATCGCGCAGCTTGCGCATGACCATGGCGGCGAGTTGGTCATGCTCGCGGTTCTTCCGATCAACGGTCTCGTGGAGCATGGCGATCCCAAATCCCGGAGTGGGGCTGTACTGTTCGATGGCCGCCAGGATCGTGCGTCCTTGCTCACCATACGTCTTTGGACCAAGGTCGTCATACGGGATAACCTCTGGATCGTAGGGGAGTTCTTGTGGGTAGAGCGCATTCACGGTTCGTTTCAGGTCGTCGAGAAATGCCGGGCCGTGCGTGTTGATCACAGACGTTGGGAGGATGATGTATTGCTTTTCAAGGGGCTTGGTCGCGTGCGGACCAATGTTGCGGTCAAAGAGCGCGTCGCGACGTTGGTCCCCGAGTTGTTCGATGCTTACATACATTGCTCCCGTGGTGCCGCGAACGGTCAAAACGGTGTCGTTGCCAAAGGCGAGGTCTGGCGGCAAGAACACCTGGCGCTTTATGGTGATGGGGGCCTTGCTGACCGTCACCGTCTTGTCATCCAGTTGGATGCTTGCGAGGTGGGTGTTGGCGAAGTCGCGGATAAGTCTTCGTCGTACGTGTGGCGCAAGTATCGTCTGCTGGTGCACGCGGCGGATGCGCGCGTCGCTTGTGTCGAATACGGCGTAGCAAAGTGCTGCCGCCGCATGCATCGGCTCGCTGCGGCCGGTCATGTAGACTAGTGCTGCGCTGTTCTGGGGGAGGTTCGTGACTTCCCGTGGGAAGGGCTTTGGGGCGTGATCCATTATGTACTGCAACAGTGACACGAGTCGCCCGTTGTCGGGGATCATCTGTTGGCTAACGCTCAAGCCCGTGATGTCGTGGAGTTTTACCTCGTACCACTGGTTGCCGTAATGGTAAACGACTCTGGTGTGCTTGTACCTGCGGAACGTGTTGCGGTCGAGCGTGCTTGGGAGGGGGGTCTTTGAAACGTACTTGTGCTGGACGTCAACGCATAGCCCAAGCTTCCCGTCGGGGGGGAGGGCGACGACACGCACGCCGTAGCCGCGGTACATAATAATCCCCTCCAGGTCACTGCCTTGTCGTTCGAAGAATGCATCGCCAGCTTGTGGCTGCCAGAGGTGTGCGCTCTTGAATAATGCTCCTTGTATGGCAAATTGCAGGAATTCCGTGCGCAAGCTGGCAGTGTTTGATGTGGGACGCTCGAAGTCCAGTGTGAAGGTCTCTGGGAGCTTCTCAAAATGTGCAACCTCCCGCACGACCTGCATTGCGCTTGGGGGTTCTGGTGCATCATCGCGGAGTGCAAGATGTGGTTCGCCGCCCATCGTGACGATACCTACCGGTTTTCGAAACCCGAATCTTAGTTTTCTGATGATGGCGTGCTTGTTGGCCTCATACTCGTCGCTATCGCGTGTAAGTCCTTTGATCAGGTACAGCCGGTACTGGCTTGTCAGGCTTTGGAGGTTCGTGATGGGATAGAGGTTCGTTTCAAGCTCGGTCATGTGTTCCTCCAGCAGATGGACCGGAAGTTGCACCGCTCGCACACGGCCGGTTCTGTCGTGGAGGCGAGGTCGTCTGGGCTCGTGTTTTTGGGGTCGTCGTTGATGGCCAGTCGCATCGCGTCGGCGCTGATGCTAATGAGATCTTCGGCTTCGTGCACGTCCTCTGGGTTGATCGTGTGCTCCTTCGTATCCCCGGTCAGCAGTTGGACTTCCAGGAGGCGGATCTCGTGTGGTGCATGGTCGGTCGCTCCCGCTGGCCAATCACGATGTGGTGTGCAACGGGTCAGGGCGATGGCGCCGGTCACGAGTTGCAGCCAGTAGTCCCGCAATGCGTAGTTGTTGACTTTCCAATCAAAGATCGTCGGGAGTTGACCGTTGGCAAACGCGATGAGGTCGGGCACGACGCGCACTGAGGTATCGCCGTGGGAGAAGCTGAGTGCTCGCTGTGGGAAGCGCCACTGCGCTTGGCGCAAGATGCTCTTGACATGATCATTTCTGTAAAGGTTCTCTAGGGCAACGTGAATGTCTTTGTGTGCGGCAGCGAATGCTTCAGGCGTGGGTGGCTTGCCTTCCGGTGTGAAGAATGCTGTGGTCTGTTGTCGTTGGGCGAAGATCCGGTCGGCGTACGCTGCAGCTTGCGCGAGTGTTACTGGACGATTCCTGAGTGAGGGAATGACAAAGTCGCTCATCGTGTCGTCGACGATTTTTCCGCGCCACGCATGGACGTTCTCAAGTTTGGAGAGTCGGTACGCCTCGTGTCGCAACGGGTCCTTCGCCTTGTGATTGGCGACGTGTTTCTTGTAAAACCACTGTCGTTGGCACTTTCGAAAGCTGTTGTGCGCGCTAAACGACCAGCTCATTTGTTTCCTCGTCGTGCTCTTGAGCGCAGGAAACCAAGGTAGTCGAGAAGTTGTTCTTCTTCATCATGTGTGATGTTGCCAAAGCGGTGGAACACCTCGGTTGTGCTCTGCGTTGATAATCTTGCCTCCGGTATCGGGTAGCCTGCGCGCTCCATCAGGTGCTCGTAGGGGACGCAGTAGACGGTGGCAAGCTTGTGCAGCATAACAGGGCTCGGGTTCTTCACCTTGCCCGATTCGATCTGGCTGAGAAACGCGTTGCTGATCTTGACTTTGCTTTGCACGTCGCGCAAGGAGAGTCCCTGGGCCTCGCGCAGTCGTTTCAAATATATCCCGAGGGGAGTGCTGTCATCAGTTCCCATGTTGCTCACCATAGCGCACACTGCTTGCTATGTCAAGCAGATATTAAATGTAACGGGTTTAGAGCGGAGTAAGCCCTCGTAATCCTGAAAACTCTTGGCTCGTAGCCTGGGTTTGGCGCAGACTTCGAGCCAGCGGTCGAGATATTGATTAAGAGTTTGCTTGGAAGAATCGAGATTTCGTCCCAGGTCGCGCTCACCGAGCATCCGGTTGAGGTGCGTTTGCGCATCGCGCAGCCCTCCGTGGATGGTCTTGTTCAGGTACTTTCGTTTTTTGGTCTCGGCATCGCGTCCCACATACACCCGCACCACCCAGGTGCACGGGGCGCGTCCGATGATCTGGCCAGTCTTGCGGGCCATAAGTACACCTCCAGCTACGAGCGGCACACATTTGGCACACACTGCCGCGCTATGTGATTCAATTGTTGGGAGTTATAAGAGGGAAGACTGATCCGGCGTCAGGGCGAAATCAATGTGGCGCTTGACCTCGACAAGAACGGGCGGCAGGTGGTCCCGTCCGCCGACGGGGGAGCGCATGGGAGGACGATGGCGGCGGAATGTCAGCACCAGGATAAAAGGGAGCCTTAACCGGCCAATCTTTATAATCACACCTCTAAGCGCCGTAGCTGAGAAGCGTTATTCTTCTCCAGTTGGGATTCTTCTCTTCAGGAGGAGGGGCCCTGCTTCCGGCTCAGATCTTGGCGAGTCAGCACCGGGGCAGAGCCCTATAGAGCACGATTCTTTTTATCCCACTTTCTACCCTCCGGACAAGATCGAAACCGATTGGGCTCGGGACAGCGAGAAGGTCCTGCTGCGGCGATGCCCGGTTTGCGAACGCGATTCCATCATCGGTCATGGTCGGCGGCGCAAGCAGGCGCACGACGAACATCACGAGTGGATTGGGATCCGGCGCGGCCTTTGCCAAGGTTGTGGAAAGACCTTCACCCTGCTTCCCCTGCTTTCTCTGTCTTACACCCACTACAGCTTGTTGGCGCGCCGCCAGGCGTTACGGCGGCGTTTGGAGGAGCATTGTTCGTGGGAAGAGGCAACGCCGACGCTGAAGGACCCTGATCGGGTGCCCGATCCCTCCACCCTCCGCCGCTGGTCGGACGGTGTGGACCACTCCCAGCCAGCTCTTTCCTTTTGGTGCCGAACGTTTGCCCGCTTGGCTCATTGGTTGGGGTACGGCGCTCGGCGCGATTCCCCCGTTGAGCCAGTATCGGGCCTGACTACGGTTCTGCAGGTCCTCTGGCCTTTGCGTCTCTGAGAGATTTTCTATTTCCCCACCATCCTCGCCTGTGAACGTTGCCGCTTTGCTCTTAGGCTCGTCTCCAGAGGCAAAAACGCGCCATGGCCGAGGATCTCGAAAAACTCAAACAGCGCCTGCCCCTGCTTGAGTATTTACAGCAGCAGCATTGGAGCGCCAGGCCGACCGGTCACGGCACCGAGTTCGTGGGTCTCTGTCCGTTGCACGCCGAGACCCGGCCTTCCTTCTACGTCAACGCCCGCAAGAATCTCTTCTACTGCCACGGTTGCGGTCAGGGCGGCGATCTGATCCGCTTTGTCGAGTTGTCCCGGCACCTCTCTTTCCGCCAAAGCCTCGCCTACCTCGCCCAGCAGAAGGCTCCCGCCTTGCAGGCCGAGGTGTTGGAGAAGGCTGCTGCTTTCTACCACCAGCAGCTTCCCCATTACCCCGAGGCGCTGCGGTATCTACAGCAACGCGGAGTGCACGACGCGGCCCTCCTCCATGAACTGCAGGTGGGCTACGCCCCGGGCGGGAACTTGCGGCGTCACCTCAACACCGCTGGCTACCCCCTGGAGTTACTCCAACACCTCGGCCTCGTCGACTTCCAGGGTCGCGACACCTTCTATCGGCGCGTCGTCTTCCCCTGTTACCAAGATGGGCGCGTCGTCAATCTCTATGGCCGTAGTCTCGGTAGCGTTTTCCCCCATCGATTCCTCCCCGGCTCCAAGGGCGACTTGGTCGCCTGGGAATCGGTTCGCCAGTTCCTCCAGGTGATTCTGGTCGAAGGTCTGTTCGACCTGGCAGCGCTCTGGCAGGCCGGCTTTCGCAACGCCACCTGCGCCTTGGGCACACACTTGACACCCGGGCAGTTTCGACAGATTTCCGGTCCTCCGCGTCGCCACGTTTACCTCGCCTTTGACCAGGACGACCATCAGGCGGGCCAACACGCGTCTCAAGCACTCGCCCACCGCCTCCAGCAGCAGGGTTTGCCCGTCGCGATCGTGGACTTGCCCACCGGCCAGGATCCCAACAGCTACTTCGTTGGTGGCGCCCGTGCTGCCGATTTCAGCTTGCGCCTGCAGGGAGCACGTCCCCTATGAAGCTCTCCATCATCCATCTTCCTTCTTGTCCTGCCAGCGCCTCGCCGTATCGCTTACGGGACGAGAACGAACAAGAGCTGGACTGGGCGAATGCCTTTCTCGACGCCCAGCGCCTGCGGCAGCTCTCGCTGCGTTCCCTCCGTGCTTACGCCTATGATCTGCTCGACTTCGCCCGCTGGTTCGAGCCGCAGCACCAGCCGCTCGCTCTGATGACCGAATCCACGCTGGTCGACTATGTCCGCCATCAGCTGGAACAGCATCCGAAACCCACCCCACAAACGGTTAATCATCGTCTAGGCGTGATGCGTTGCTGCTATCGCTACCACCTGGGGCGAGAGCTTCCTCCCGGGCCGGTCCATTTCCAGCGTTCCTATTGGACTCGATCGCCGCTCGGCTACGGGCGATCCCGCCGCGCCATCGCCCGGGGTCTCCGCCTCCAAGAAGATCGCCGCGTCGTCGTGCCGCTCTCGGCCGAGGAAGTGGCGAAGTTCTGGCAGAGCTTCCGTACCTTTCGCGATCTCGCCTTGGTGGGCTTGATGCTCCTCGATGGTCTGCGGTCTTGTGAGGTCCTGGGACTCCAACTGGAAGACCTGCAACTCGCCGAAGGTCAGATGCGCGTGCTCGGCAAAGGTAATAAGAAGCGTGTCGTTCCTGTACCCCCAGAAATCCTCGAAGTGCTGGGAAATTACTTACACCTGGAAAGGCCGCTGATCAACTCGCCCGCTTTGTTCGTCTCATTAAAAGGCCGCCAGCGTGGCCAGCCCATGACCGCGGCGGGACTCCGCTCGCTGTTCCGCCACCATCGCCGGCAGAGTGAGGTTCGTCACGCGAACCCTCACCGCTGCCGCCATACCTTCGGGGCCGAGATGGTGCGGGCGGGAATGTCGCTGCCCGCCCCACAACAGCTGATGGGGCATGCGCAAATTCGGACTACCATGCTCTACGTCCAACTCGCCCCGCAGGACGTCTGGCGCGAATACGCGCGTGCTATCGAGAAACGGAAGGCACTCGATCCTTCCCACCTCTCATGACTCATCATCCAACCCAGCTCGAACGCATCTTGGAAGCTCATCTCCAGACCCTCGCCCTCACCTTGCGCACCGGCACCGTGAGGCAATATCGATGTACCGTTCGCCGCTTCCTCGCTTATCTTCGAGGCGCTTTCCCACGGGTTCGCTGTGCCTCCCAACTCCGCCGCAATCCTCACCTGCTCGGCTGGTTCCGCTCTCTGTGCGAACAACAACCACCCCTGCATATTGAGAGCCGCGCGGCACATCTCATCCTTCTGCGTCGCTTGCTGGACGATCTGGCTGCCAACCACCCTTCCCTTCCGCCTGCCCTCATCCGTCGTGAAGACATCCCCCGGCAACCTCGCTGCTTGCCGCGACCGCTATCTGCCCACGACGATTCGCTCTTGCAGCAGGAACTGCACCGAACCGACGATCTGAAAGCGAATGCCCTCTTGCTTATCCGTGCTACCGGAATCCGCATCGGCGAATGTATCCACCTCTCGCTCGACTGTCTGCGCGAAATCGGACCAGGCCAGTGGGCGCTCCTCGTCCCTGTCGGCAAACTCCACACCGAACGCTTGGTTCCCGCCGATCCCGAGGTACGGGGGATCGTGGCTCGTATCCTCGCTCTCCGGACCTTGGCCCCAGCGTTCCAACTCGCCAAGGCCCACGGCCTCCTCCTGCCGCGCTGGGGTGGTGCTCATACTTTGTATATGCCTCTCTGCCGGGCGCTCGGTAAGGCCGCTCAGCGGGCCGGCTGCTCCACCCACGTGACTCCCCATCGTCTTCGCCATTCGTTTGCGACCGAGATGCTCCGGCTCGGGGTCAGCCTTCCGGCACTCATGCAACTGCTCGGCCACACGGCCCTGAAGATGACCTTGCGCTATGTGCAAGTTACCCAGCAGGACCTCCAGCGCGAATTCCACGAAGCCCGCCAGAAAGCGGCGCGAACTCATCGTCCGCCTACCCTCCCCCTTCCCAGCGTCATTACTCATGCTGACCGACTGGGAATCCACCAGGCCCTGACCGCCACCCGCCACCTCCTGGAAATGTATCGGCGTCAGACCCCCGACCCGAACACTCAGCGCAAGCTGCAACGCCTGAATCGACGCCTCCTCGCTATTGCCTCGCAACTGGATCGGATCACAATCGTCGAAAAATGAGGAAAGATTGGCCGGTCAAGGGAGCTGAATTCATCAGTCTGCGGGGAGCCAGGTCTTGAGAGCCCCATCGGCGGGGACGCGGTAGGACCTCTGTATCAGGCCCTACAGATTTTCACTCATAGAATCAGTCCGAATTGGATCGCAGCCCACCGTTACATAAACACTTGCCGACTTTTCTAGCGACTTTTAAGAAGAAAAAGCATTCAATCTCCATAGTCGGTCGTGCGCGCCAGCCGGTTCATTCTAGTCCCCTTATCGGGAGTGCCTCGGCCCGTCACCATCCTGCTTTGGCCAAAGTCCCCGCGCTTGGGCCGAGCCACTCCCGATCAAGGCTAGCGACTTCTAGCGACTTCTAGCGACTTCAAGGCTAGCGACTTGTCGGGCCGAATTCGCACCTGTGGGCAAAAAATAAGCTGCACGCTCACCTATTCGGCGAGGAGCACGTTGATATCGGCTTCAAAGACCAACGGATCGACAACTCCAGCAAGGCTGATCGCGATCCGCGCCGCACGGTCGGCAAGAAGGGTCAGAGGCATTTGTCTCAAATGGCATGGATCAGCAAGAGGCCGACGACAAGCATCACCGCGCAGGTTATGCCGCGAATTGAGAACGCCCGCGACTTCGACCCGCCCGATCCCAGAATGATTGCCATGTCGCCAAGAGGCGATGATGGCAGAAGCGATTAGAGCTATGCCTGCCGACCGCCTGCGAAGACTTCCACGGCTCCCGAGCTCCGGCCAAACCTGGCCTTGGGAAAAAGGCCAAAGATGACTACTTGCCAACGAATCCCACGATTAGAAATGCGAAAGCTATCGTGAGGAGCACAACACGCCAGCGGTGATGCAGGTCCCACCTGCCCCGAAATTTCTTCCAATCGGCAGGCGGGGTGACCTTTTTCCAGGATGCAATACGGTTGTTGATCGGCACCAAAGCAGTGACCGAATACAAACTCGCCAACACCCACAGAACGGCCGATGTAGCGATCCAGATCGGTAAGCGGCCGGATTGGTGCCATTGGATGTAGACCTCAGCTAAAGTAAGCAAGAATACAAGGATGTACCAAAACGGCATGAAGCTTCCCAGCGCACGAGCGAGGGCGCTTGCCACCGGCAGATGAACATCATCCGGAAGTTTATCGAGCGTGGGATGAACAAACGCGGCGACGGCCAGTTCAGATCCGACCATCAATCCAGCGACGATAATCGCAACGACATTTAGGGCTTCCATCATGAATTCCTCCATAAACAACACCTTGGAATGAGTTACGGCTTCTTCCTTCGAACACGAAACACGGCAGCGTGATCATGTAAAACGTGATCATGTAAAGCGCTGTTCCTCAATGAGTTCTCTCTGCTTTCTCTTCCCATCATTTAAGGGGGGAGCTTGTTGAAGGTATGAGGATTGTCGATCCAACGCCAACGATGTCGGATACATCAAAGTTCCTGATGTCCTCCGTAAATTCTGTGCTTTGCATGTACCGCCAAGCGACCTCGCCGGGTTCTTCGCCCGCGGCATAGGAGGCCAGCACGAAAAGCCGTGGCTCCGCATCCCCCTTGGCGGTCCAGAAGCCGTGGGCCTCAATCCCGAACTGCGGAAAGCTGCTGAGATGACGGGGATAAATCTGCTCCACATAGAAATCGAGTGCCTCTTTGGTTCGCAGTTTGTACACGCGAAGTTCAAAGGTTCGCATTGCCGCCTCCATTGCATTGACTTGGGTTGGCAATTTACTGATTGTTCAATCAACTCACGGTCGACTAAGAACGGTCAGAGGCATTCCTCTCAAATGGCATGGATCAACAAGAGGCCGACGACAAGCATCACCGCGCAGGTTACGCCATGAATTGAGAACGCTTTCGATTTCGACCCGCCCGACCCCAGAATGATTGACATGTCGCCAAACGGGATGACGGCATCAACGAGTAGAACGATGCCGACCAGCCGCCAGTCGGCGGTCAGCATCATGGCCAGCAAGACCAATCCAGAGGCGACGTCCCGAATTCCTTTAGGACGTAGCCAGGCACGAGTGTCAGCATCGGATGCCGGCGGCTTTAGACCAAATGATCCTGTCATTCGTTCAGGAGAGACAAGGTAGAAACAACCGATAACAATGATCCCTACAGCTACGAGAGCTGCCAGGCCGAGCGGAATAGCGTTGTGCATAGCACATCTCCTTGTTAGAAAAGCTAGCAACGCTATATATGATGCCAGACATGGGGGAAAGTTTCGCCGTCCGCATCGCAATGGTTCTAGCGGTGCTATACTTCCTACCGATGTCAACGAAACTAGCAGTGAACCGGATTGCGGAACGAAAGCAGCGTGACCGGCAGGCCCGCCGGGCCCAGATTATCAGTGCCGCCCGACGAATCGCGGAGCTGGAAGGGTGGTCGAGCGTAACCGTTCGGCGGTTATCCGACGAAATTTCCTACAGCCAACCCGTTTTGTACGCTCATTTTGGAAGCCGCGAAGGGATTCTCACCGCGGTTGCCATCGAGGGTTTCCAAGAGATGGGCCTGGCTTTGAAGAAGGCACGGAATCGGGCCAGGCGTGGGAATTCGGTCGAATCGGTCGCAACCGCATCTCTGGAGTTCGCCGCTTCTTCACCCGCACTGTATGAAGCGATGTTTTCGCTCAGCCTGAGCGTTTTATTCGATGACTCGGCTACTCCTCAGGAGCTGCGTTTCGGGTTTTCCCAGCTCATGGAGTTGTTCAAGGGACAGATCTCGAGGCCGGAGGTAATTTCGGAACTGTTTTGGGCGAGCCTCCATGGTATCGCCGAGCTATCAAGAACCAAACGATTTCCGCCCAGCCGTCAGAAAGAGCGCGTAAAGGCGCTCGTCGAGCTCTTCACTTTCCCACGAGAGAAAACGGCACAGGTGGTGAAAGGGCGATGACTGCAACAGGCGCGCTCTCGTTTTTTCGCGAGCTGGGCGAGATGAGTTCTAACGCCGTCATGTTTACCGACGGCCTGAGTAATCAACCGGACTGACCACTACGATTCTTCTCGCCGTTCGACCATCATCTGCAGACAATCACCGAGGCGCCGATTTGTGCACGTGCTGCTGCTGACGGAATGCGGCGAAAGTGCTGGTGGTTATTTGCCGGTGCTCACCGGCCGATTGGATGTCGGGTACGCTGCGAGCGGCCACGACCCGGCCACGGGATTGAGCCGCGATGACCACCGCGTGCGCCGTGTTTCAATATTGCCTCTCCTGAAGAGTGCGCTGAAGGGTAGTTGCTTGCGTTGATGTGCGCTCGAAACTTGCCGAGCTTGAGTGTGGGAGAGGTACACCTGCGCGTCCCGCAGGGACGTAAGTGTGGCCGAAAACGATTTTCTCATCCGAGTGGCTCCCTCCAAAGCGGCGAAATCGGATCCCTTAGTGCGGTGCTAACAGCGGAAAAGCTGGAACAGACGGAAACGCGCCGAGCGCGCGCCGGCGCGGCAGCACGCGGCATGAACCACATGAGTGGCAGGAAGTCGAGGAGTCGGAGGAGGATTACGAGCCGCGGCCGGTAGGGCTGGGCCTAAGGCCGGGGATGTGAGGGTGAATTGCGGCAAGTTTTCTTGCAAGCAAACTTGACGCGGGGGTGTTGTCGCATCACTTGACTGGCAGGGACGGAAGGATTTAACGCTAAGATTCGTTGGCGCGGGAGGCTTGGCGGGGGCGGGGGAGCAAAAAAGGCTAATTTACGCTCGACATGATAAGCTAATAATGATGCAACACAATAAGCTAATAATAACACGGCGTAATAAGCTAATTTGAGGACGTCTTATGCCTACACCGTCAGAGAAACTCGCACAGTCTTTAGAAATTCTGCACAAGCTTCAGAATTCGAGCGGCGTGGGCGCCATACGCTCAAGGGATCTGTCGCGAACCCATCGCGAACGCCTTCTTGCGAACGGCTTCCTGCATGAGGTCATAAAAGGGTGGTATATCCCGAGCCGCCCGGATGAGGTAAGAGGGGATAGCACGGCGTGGTACGCGTCGTTCTGGCGTTTTAGCGCTGCCTATCTGGAAGAGCGCTTTGGTAAAAACTGGTGTCTTTCGCCGGAGCAATCCCTATCCCTGCATGGGGGGAATTGGATGGTTCCCCGACAGCTTGTTGTCAGGTCTCCCAAAGCCCGCAACAAAGTGACCAGGCTTCCGCACGGCACGTCGCTGCTCGATCTTCGGGCAGCGCTGCCCGCCAAAGGCGACAGGGATGAAAAGGACGGATTACAAATCTTCCCGCTGGAGTCGGCCCTGATTGCGTGTTCTCCCAATTACTTTTCTGTCCATTCGACGGATGCCCGTGCGGCGCTGTTGATGATTCGCGATGCCTCCGGCATCCTCGCCCGGTTGCTGGAGGGTGGGCACAGCACGATTGCCGGACGGCTTGCCGGAGCATTCCGCAATTGCGGGCGTGACCGCATTGCGGATGACATCGCGAAGACGATGGCGGCGGCGGGGTATGACGTGCGTGAAAGCGATCCCTTTGAGGACAAGCCAGCCTTTGCTTTGCCCGCCCGCGAACCATCTCCCTACGTGAACCGCATACGGCTGTTATGGCAGAAAATGCGGGAGCCTGTCGTTGGCCGTTTTCCGAAAGCTCCCGGTCTGGCGCGTGATATTGACGCTTACCTGAAACGTGTGGACGATGTTTACGTCACCGATGCCTACCATTCGCTATCCATCGAGGGGTACCGCGTCAGCCCCGAGCTGATTGAACGTGTCCGCAGCGGCGCGTGGAATCCGGAGGCGAATGAGGAGGACCGGCAGCAGCGCAATGCCATGGCTGCGCGCGGGTACTGGCAGGCCCACCAGGCTGTTCGCCAGAGTGTAGGCAGGGTGCTGCATGGTGAAAATTCCGGTCTGGTTGCGGATGAAGATCATGGGACGTGGTACCGGGAAATGTTTGCTCCCAGTGTGACAGCAAATTTGTTGAAAGCCACCGACCTCGCGGGATACCGCAATGGACAGGTTTATATTCGCGGGTCCATGCATGTGCCGCTTAACTGTGAGGCGGTACGGGATGCGATGCCCACTTTTTTCGATTTGCTGCGCGCGGAAACAGATCCGGCGGTTCGGGTAGTGCTGGGGCATTTCATATTCGTTTATATCCACCCCTACGTGGACGGAAACGGACGGATGGGGCGTTTTCTGATGAATCTCATGCTGGCGTCAGGCGGTTATCCGTGGACGGTCATACCCGTTGAAAACCGCAAGGGGTACATGGGGGCCCTCGAAAAAGCGAGCGTCGGGGAGGATATTGTCCCGTTTGCGGATTTCCTGGCCGGGCTCGTCAGGAAAGCACTGGCCGGCGAACCGATGCCGGCGGTCCCGAAGTCGTCTAAATGACCGGATTCGTTAACATACTTTGTGTAACAAAACCCCCTTCGAGAGCGTCCCACATACAACCGCACCACCCAGGTGCGCGGGGCAAGTCCGATGATCTGGCCAGTCTTGCGGGCCATGAGTACACCTCCGGCTACGAGCGGCACACATTTGGCACACTCTGAATGCGAAGTTGTTTAGTTACTATTAGTTGGATGGTGGCTGATCGATGGTCAGACAGCCTATAAGCGCGGTTACTCACACTCTTCGAGAAAGCTTGGGGAGCACATCCCGCGTCTCACCGCGCCGCAAGCTGACCATGGGAGTGCTGATCGCAAGGGGTGTTATCGCCTCCCTTAGACTCACAGCGATATAGGATAATCGAGTACCTGAAAACTCGTCCCAGCCAAATGCGCGGGGCGACCTTGCGGGCCATGACTGCACCCCCGGTGATACATGGCACGCGCGTGGCACACGTAGTCCAATTATGTAGTTAAATCTGTGGGATTTAGAGGAAGATGAGCCTGATCGGGGTTCAGTCTACGCCGCGGGGCTGCTGGCGGCGGCGGGTTGCGTTCGAAGCCGGGCACACAGGTCGCACACGCACTTACCGGAAACCATGGTCTAACGCGGGTTTCGTGCGAGTGCTACTGATTGAAGAAGTCAGGGATCGGACAGAGCGAAATCGACCCTGAGTGCTCAGTCAACCGTTGCCTCGTGGAGAGGCATTCGTCCGTTGCTTAACACTTGGGGATTTCTCGCCAGCAATTCTCTTCTGAGACCCCCAGCATTCTGATTTGTTCCGACCTCACCACCTATTGTTTGCATTCCTGTCTTCACCTAACCTACTCCACGAGGAGGGAACAATGAAAAACACGAATTTTCTGGCAGTCACAATTTTCCTCTTAGCAGGGCTTCCCACGATTGCAGCGGGGCAAGCGCCGCCAGCCGTAGTAAGCCTTTCCACCGAAATCAAAGGCGTCGTGCTGGTCCGCTTGAAATACAATACTGACCTCTTGGAGGGGCTGCAGCAGGCGGCGAAGGATGAGAAGATCAAGAACGCAGTGATTCTGAGCGGCGTCGGGTCAGTCACCAGCTATCACGTCCACGCCGTGAGCAACACCACGCTTCCGGCGACACAGGCGTACAGCGAACATGCGGGGCCGATGGATCTGATCGCCGTGAACGGCTACGTACTTGGCGGCCGAATCCACGCGCACATCACCATGACCGATGATAAGAAAGCGTTCGGCGGCCACCTCCATGAAGGGACGAAGGTCTTTACTTTCGCCATCATTACGCTGGAAAGACTCGAAGAGAATATCGACCTCAGCCGCTTCGATGATTCGAACTGGCGATGACCACGCGCTGCGCGGCTGATTTCACTTTACCCACCCCGCGGCGCTGAGCGCGGGGAAATGTCGCAGAACGGGAAAAGGGGACAATGAATAACCAGCGCTCCGGCCGCGTGTCACGAGGTACCTTGATTTGGCTTTGTAACTTTGTCGTCGCTTTAAGCATGGGTTCGGTAGCCAGACCGGTGTCCGGGCAAGTCTTGCCCAACGCGAAGCCGGAACAACTGGGCTTCTCGGCAGAGCGACTGCAGCGCCTCGACGCGGCAATGCAGCAGAAGGTGGATGAGAAGCAATTCGCCGGGATTGTGACCATCCTAGCGCGCCACGGCAAGGTGGTGGAATTCAAGACCTACGGCAAAAAGAATCTCGCCACGGGCGCGCCGATGGAAAAGGACACTATATTTCGTATCTATTCCATGACCAAACCGGTCACGGGCGTCGCCATGATGATGCTTTATGAGGAAGGCAAATGGCAGCCGGACGATCCAATTTCAAAATACATTCCAGAGTTCGCCAACCTGAAGGTTTTTAAGGGCGTCGACAACAGCGGCGAGCCGGTCCTGGAAGATCCCGTCCATCCGCCCACGATGCTTCAGTTGATGACGCACACGGCGGGGTTCACTTACGGCTCTGGCAGCGATCTGGTGGTTAAAATGTACCATGACCAGCAAGTTCTACATTCCGCTACCCTGCAGGAGATGATTAGTAAGCTTGCCAAGTTGCCGTTGCTTTATCAACCTGGGACACGCTGGGTCTATAGCATTTCGGTGGACATTCAGGGGTACTTGGTGGAAAAGCTCTCCGGCAAGTCTCTGCCGGATTTCATGCGCGAACGGATATTTGAACCGCTTGGCATGAGGGACACGGGCTTCTACGTAACGAAGGAAAAGATGGACCGGTTGGCCACTCTCTATCGGGTGAGTGACAAAAACGAGTGGACTCCCGCCTCCCCCGAAGACGATCTGGCCCCTGATCTTTCCAAACCGCCCACCATGCCCAGCGGCGGGGGCGGTCTGCTTGCGACGGCGCAGGACTATCTGCGGTTCGCACAGATGCTTTTGAATGGCGGCCAACTGGATGGCGTGCGCCTGCTGGCGCCGCCTACCGTGAAATTGATGACTTCGAACCACCTACCCGACAAGCTTATGACCGGCGAATTCGGAGTTGGACTCCAGCACATCCGGCCAGGCATGGGTTTTGGCTTCGATGTCGCCGTGTTTAGCGATCCCGCGCAAGCTGTGGACATCACGGGTAAAGGCACTTTTCTCTGGGACGGGGCTGCCGGCACCTGGTTCTGGATCGATCCGGCCGATGACATGACTTTCGTGGGCATGGTTCAGCGCATGGGAGGCCATGGACCGAACATGCAGACGTTCAGTCGTGCTATGGTATTTCAAGCCCTCGTGGGGCCGTAATCTCCCACGGCTTACTGATCCATGCAAATCCTGTAGAGTAATGGAATATCAAGAAACGATCCGTTCATCTGAAAAAATGAAGTTGCAGTACCAAGATAGCAGTGGATGCCAATTCTATCCCGCGGGGCTTGTTTAGCACACGGGGATTTCCACTTTTCTGGTTTCAACCGTTTAGTAACCGCCAAAGTCGTATCCTTTGTAGCCCGCGACCCGATCCGCCAGGACACTTTTGCGTGGTCGTGGTAGATTATCCGCAAGCATGAGCGAGCCGAAACACAAGAAAATCTTCCTGTCCTCTGCCTGGAAGGACGACCAGCCCTTCGTCCAGCGACTCTATAGCGATCTTCAGAGGCTCGGTTACGACTCGTGGATTGGACAAAGAGAAAATGCCCAGCCGCGGCCGCCCGTTGTCCCCTGAGGTCGAAGAGCAATTGCAGCGTCACACGCTTTCTCTCCCTCGAACTCTAAAAGGAGAACGGGCATGAGTCATTTCGAAGAGTCTCAATGCGCAGGGGACGGGCGATTTGACATTGAGAGACGGGAGTTCGTCAAGATGGCCTTGGGAGGGGCGGCATTGCTCGCTTCGGTGCGCTCGGGTTCAGCGAAGCTCTTCCCGATTTCGCCGGGGATCAAGATCGGCACGTATGCGCAGAATCCCACTGAGGAGAATATGCTGTACCTCAAAGAGCTGGGGGTGAAATGGATAACGATGGGAGATATCACACCCCAGACTGCCACCGCCGAGGGCTTCAGGCAGATGCGGAAGCGATGGGAGGCGGGCGGCTTCACGGTCTACAACGAGTCGGCCAGAATCGCCCCCAGCGGCAAAGCCATCATTAACGTTCCGGAAATCGTGCTCAATCTCCCCGGGCGCGACGAGAGAATTGAGGAATACCTGAACTATCTCCGCTATCTGGGCGAAGCCAGCATCCACTACATGACCTACGGACACATGGGCAACGGCCTTTGGCGAAGTGGGAGCGCTACTTTGCCCCGCGGATATGTTAGCTCCGACTGCGACCTGGCCAGCCCGGATTTCCAGGGAGGATGGAACGGCAAGGTCTATAAGACCGACGCACTCTCGTAGGGCCGCGAGTTCACGAAGGACGAATTGTGGGAGAACTACACCTACTTCATCAAGAAGGTGGCGCCGGTGGCTGAGGAGGCCGGCGTGCCCATTGGAATCCACCCGGATGACCCGCCGGCGCCGAGCCTGGCGGGCGTTCCCCACCTCTTCAGCAGCTTTGCGGACTATAAGCGCGCAATCGCCATTGCCGACAGCCCCAACATTGGCGTCTGTCTCTGTTGCGGAACGTGGCTCGAGGGTGGGGCCAGGATGGGCGCGGACCCCGTCGAGGTCATCAAGTACTTCGCACCGCAGAAGAAGCTGTTCAAAATTCATTTCCGCAACGTCACCGCGCCCTTGCCGCATTTCACCGAAACCTTGATGGACGACGGTTACTACAACATGTATCGGATTATGGAGGCCTTGGTCGACGTGGAGTTCGATGGGCTGGTCATCCCGGACCATGTTCCGGAACTGGGGAATCCGCCCGGGGAGCCACGAAGGTCCGCCTCGGTGGCGGGAATAGGCGGGCAGTTCCGGCCTAGTCCGGGCTTGGCCTACTCCATCGGTTACCTCAATGCCACCTTAAGGGCGGCCCTGAGCAATAGACATAAGGCATAGCAGCAGAATCGGTCGCGTTTGGCAGACCCGCCGCTGATCGGGGTTCAGGTCACGCTGACTCTTCTGCCAACACACTGTGATGAGCGGCGCCCCAGGGAAACGTACCACCGGGCTACCCACCCCCAAGTTCTCTCATGCGCCTCCTGTGGTCTGTCGCCAGAGAAAACGAACGGCGCAACAACGCTATCGCACGTTCTACGTCATCGTCCGCCTGCAAGAACACGCTAACCCATCCCGTGTCGGGCAGGATGTGATGAGGTTCTGCCTCTCCGGCCGCGATAATCCCATCTCGCACCTGCTTCGGGAAGGGGATATCGACCAGCCAGTCTCCGTGAACGTGTCCGAGTTCCCGCTTGCCCAAACGGAACTCCACGCCACCGAACCTGTGGGGTGCCTCAGTGACATCATGCCACCCGCTCACGGCTTCACGAATGCGGTGCTGTGCTCCTCGAACTGACATTCCTCTAGAATAAGCCTGCAATCTCGTCTCTTCGATGACGCGCGGCACCGACGGGTTCGCCAACGGCCAAACCGCGGGGCCCTCGCAGTTATCTCTTGAGAATGACCCGGTCTTGCACGCAAGAACTTGTGAGAAGCTGTCGGAGCTCTGAGAGAGCGCTGGGGTGATCATTCGAGCGAAACCGCAATGGTAATGTCGAGAGGTTCTCAGGCAGCGGAACGATTCTATTGGGGGCCCCTTACCGGCGCGGTTGAGATCCTAAAGCAAAGCGCGAAGGATTTCCGGTCGATCAATCAATGCCGATGAGCAGCCTTCATTCAGGCCTGCGCTTGGCCGCCATCCCAGACGGCCCGATCCTGATCGGTGATTCGCTTCTCCAATGCGGGCGCGAGCTGGTGAGCATTGCGATTGATCCCTGCAGCAGGCCCGTGTCTCAGACCCAATGCAGTTGGTCTGGATGCCCATCGAAAACGACTGGTCGTTCATTCCCGCCCTTGTCATAGTTATCCCCATCGTGCAGGGGCTGGTGCATGTCGCCAACGAATGAATAACGAACTTGAGGGCCTCGGCTTTCACGGGCTGACCAGCGCTTCGGTCTCGCAATACTGAAAGGAACTGCTCCGTCTTCGCTACCACGCAATTGTCATGTAGATACTCCCGGGCTAAGTGAATGGTTGAATCTGCCAGGGGTAAGGCCAAGGCCCTGTTTCAGGTCGCGAGCGTCGAATCTCGTCGGCCCAGCTCGCGACGTCCACAAGAGATGCACCGCCGAGGATGGCGGTTCCCTTCTCCCGTGCATTTCCCGACATGTTCCTCTCCGCAATCATTGCTACAACGCCATGACCTTCCGTTCCCCAAGCCGCGCTCACCCGAGCTGCCGCTATCACAAGTGCCGTGGTCACCAGCCACAGCCGACTCACTGATCTTCCTCCTGCCATTATTTTGTCTCCCTATTCCCAAGCCAGCCTGGACGTGGCGCCGCGCCCTCGGACCCGAGAGTCCGCTATCTAGGCTTCCGTTCAGACCCGGCGGAGAGTACGTCGGCATCCTTTTTCCCATCTGTCAGTTCTATTGCTGCTGCAGTACCCGATTCGGAGGCCCCGGGGCAGGAGTAATCCATTCCCTCATAGGATATAGATCGCGACAGTCGAGACACATCGTCATCGCAAACGGCGCCGCGCAGTTCGGACAGACGGCTCGCGCCTGGAAGGTGTCGAAGGGCTTGCCACAGCGGCCGCACTTCCAAAACCTTCCCACAGGTGGCGCCGTTTTGCACGACGGACAGGCAAACCCTTGGTGACGCGGCAACTTATCGAAACGCAACAGCACTTGTGCTTGCCGCAGTCCTCTCCAGCAATTCATGAGGATGAATACCGCGAGAACGCCAAACCAGACAGATCGCATCCACACGGCGAGGATAATGAGTCCCGCCACACCAACGAAACCGATCACCGTGGCCGCCATCAGGCTGCGGGCCCGTCCTGCCATAAACCAAAGCAGCGAACGAAGAATCTGGCCTCCATCCAGCGGATAGATGGGCAACAGATTGAAGACCAGCAAACCCAGGTTGATGAACCAGAGCGCCCGCAGGAAGGCATGGGCATTGGGCATCGACTCCGCCCAGCCTAACGATCGGTTCAATCTCCCGAGGAGCGACACAAAGACCAGGAGCCCCACGTTCACCAGCGGCCCCGCCGCTATGCTCCACAGCGTGGGGCCCGGCCGTGGCGGTGGGTTCACATACGCCACTCCGCCGAGGGGCCAGAGCACGATCTGATTCGCCGTTCCTCCCACCTGCCGGCAGGCCAGTGCATGGCCGTACTCATGCATCATCACGATGAGAAACAGCGCCAGATACTCCAGCACGTTCCAGGTGAGAGAGGAGTAACTTTTGGCTCGGGCGTTGATTTCAAATGCCGCGACCAGAAACCAGGACCAATGCAAGAACAAATCAATCCCAGCGAAGCGGAACAGATGGATCGAACCTTGGCGGATGCTGGTCATGCAGAGGCCTTAGAACAACGTGCTACTCGGCACCAAGTCTATTTGCGCCGCCACACCGATCGGCGCTGGAGGTCCCGTGATCATATCCTAATTCCACAATCAACTGGGTTCGGGACGTGGCGGAAGGGCAGCGCCCGAGACTTGAACATGGAAAGATGGTCGTTGCAGTACTCTGTATTTTGGCAGTCAGGGTCGGAATGGCCGAGGTCCTTTTCCGGTGCAATTCGGTCCCTGACCAGCTGTTTGAGTTCTTTGATCTCCGGGAACCGCCCCTTGTCGGCCCGCGACCAGATGACTTCACTGTCAATACGCACCTCGAACACGCCTCCGGCGCCCGGTACGAGGGCGAGTTCACCGATCCCGCTCTTGAATGTGGTCAAAAGCTCCTGTGCCATCCAGGCTGCTCGAAGCAGCCAACGGCATTGCGTGCAATACTCGATTTCTATTCGAGGGCTCATTAGCTTCATTGTAGTCCCGGTAGCTCGGTAAGAACGCCCAGATTCAGCGGCAACCCCACCCAGTAGGTTTACAAAGGACGCGGGTTTGCGCCATTACGAGAGGGCTCCCTCAACCGCCGTTCTCGCGCAAGACACGATAGATCTCCCTCCCGTATTTCTCCACGGTGGTGATCCCAATGCCCGGGACGGCAAGTAGTTGCTGACTGGTTAGAGGGCGTGTGGTGGCCAGAGCCCTCAGTGGTGCGGTCGCTGAAGATCCGAAAGGCTGGCACGCCAAGCCGCCGTGCCTCGATCAGACGCCAGACGCGCAGCGCGGCTTCGAGGCGGGAGTCCGGTCCGGCTTCTGACTCCTTCGTCTCTGCCACTCGCCTCTGTCCCGCCGGCGGCTTCGGGCCTCGGTGCCCGCTTCCCGCCCGCAGAAGCTGTGGGCTTCTTCTTCCTTTTGCGTCTTGCAGACGGGGGCGCCGTGTCCTTCATGATGAACTCGACCGGCGTCCTCTCGTCTAGGGCATAGCCGGCACGCGTGAGGGTAGCCTTACGGTAAGGGATCTGTTTGCCATTCTTCTCGAAGACCGCGTCCGAGAGCTGTAGAAGTCCCGCACGCGCCATTGCCCCGAGAACCTCTTCGAAGCCATCGCGGGTCATCTCCTGGCTGGGATACAGTTCACCGTACAGCTTGCCTGTGGATTTCGTACCACCCCTGCGCAGCGCGGCTGCCACACGCAAGAGGGTCCCATGCTCCGCCTCGGTGGCGGTTCTAAATCGCTGGGCGGCGCACTGCCCCGGAGCGCAGAAATCGCAGATGCCGCACGGCTTCTGTCCGTCAGCGAGATCTCCGAAGTGGCGCACCAGGGTGGCCATGCGGCACTGGTTACTCTCCGCGTACCGTATCATCTGATCGATCTGGGCCCGCTTCTGCTCACCCTGGGCGATATAGGAGTCGCGCCACTGGTCGTGGCCCCGGCTCACATTCTCGGCGAAGTCCACCACCGCCCCGCCATGGGTCCACAGCTTCTCCAGAGCTTTGTCGAACACTTCTTCATCTATTCGCACTCGCTGCTCGAGCGCCGCCTTTTCTTGAGGCTCGGCCCGGAGTCGGGTGAAGATCCCGTGCAGCACGCTGACGTCCGGGTAGTCGCGCTCGAAGAAGAAGTCATGGGTATGGCGATCGGCGTAGGAGTGCATCAGGATCGCGCGGCTGGGTTTTCCGTCCCGCCCGGCGCGTCCCATTTCCTGGTAGTAGGCTTCGAGACTACCCGGCAAGGCCGTGTGGATTACGGTGCGGACGTCCGCTTTGTCGATCCCCATGCCGAAGGCAATCGTGGCCACCATGACCTCGATCCGGCCTCCGAGGAACTCCTGCTGGACTCGCTGACGCCGCTGGGCATCCAGCCCGGCGTGATAGGCCGCAGCAGGAAAGGCGGCAACGAGTTCGGCGGCAAGGCTGTCGGCCTGCTTCCGCGTCGGTGTGTAGACGATGGCCGGCCTGCGCTCCGCCTCGCGCAGCAGTTCACCTGCCAGCTCGGCCCGTTGGGAGGGTGCGATCTCGACCACCTCAATCGCGATGTTGGTGCGCCGGAAGCCGTGAACGAAGCGGGCCGGCTGATCGAGGCCCAACTGCTCGGCAATGTCATTCTGTACGATAGGCGTGGCCGTAGCGGTCAATGCCATTACCGGCGCCGGGCGTAAGCGAGGCAGGTGCTGCCCCAGCATGCGGTAATCCGGCCTGAAATCGTGTCCCCATTGCGAGATGCAATGCGCCTCGTCAATGGCGATAAGGGATAGCGGTCGTTTGCCCAGCATCTCTGGGAAACCGGCCACGCGCAGCCGCTCCGGCGCGATGAACAGGAACTGCAGCATTGCCGCTGAGGTAATCGAGGCAAGCCTGGCGCGAGTCGGCCCGCGGGCGGCCGGAATGGATCCGCTCTACGGCGAAGCCTTGCTCCTTGAGCTTGGCCGCCTGATCTTCCATCAAGGCAATCAACGGGCTGATCACCAGCGTGGTGCCGCCCCGCGCTATGCCCGGTAATTGGTAGCACAGCGACTTGCCAGACCCGGTTGGCATCACCAGCAAAACATCCCGACCCTCGATGGCCGCCCGGCAGACGGCTTCCTGGTTCGGCCGGAAGGAAGAGAAGCCGAACCGACTGTGCAGGAGACTCTCCAGGGCTCCCGTCGGCACGGGTGCGGTCAGGGCTGCTTCCGGCTGGGGCGGGAACGGTAGGCGGAGTCGCGGCTGCCGCCACCGCGGATTTGGCCGCCGGCGGCGTCTGTCCCACCTTGCCCACCACTTCCCTGACGTAGTCCTCGATCCCTTTCAGGAACGGCCCGAGTTGAGCCCGTCCGCGCTCGATGCGCTTGAGATACGCCTCCCACTGCCCTGTCATCGCCGGGCTCTTCACCTCGGAGTGCACCACTTCGATCAGCCGGATGCCTTTCTCCGTGGCTTCCAGGCTCTTCCCCTGCCGCACAACGTAATCGCGCTTGAGCAGTACCTCGATGATGGCGGCGCGGGTCGCGGGCGTTCCCAGGCCGGTCTCCTTCATGGCCTCCGATAGTTCCTTCTCGTCGAGCGTCTTGCCCGCCGTCTCCATGGCCGTGAGCAGCGTGGCTTCCGTAAAGCGCTTGGGCGGCCGCGTCTTCTTCTTCACTGCTTCGACCCCGATGACGTCCTGCAGCTGGCCCTTGGCCAGACCCGGGGGGAGCACCTGCTCCCCCCGTTCTTCCTCGCTGCCTCCTTGCCCTTGCTTCGTCTTCTTCTCGACTGCGATATCCAGCACCTTCCAGCCCGCTCGTTGCACCGCGGTTCCTGACGAGTGATAGCGGTCCACGATGGCGCCATTGGTAATCGCGGCGATCACCGTCGTCACCGACCAGAGATAGTCGTCGTGCCAGGCGCTGAGCAAGCGGCGGCAGACCAGGTCGTAGATCTTGCGCTCGTCGGCCGACAAGTTGGCCTTCTCGGACGAGGTGGTGGTGGGAATGATGGCGTGGTGATCGGTCACCTTGGACTCGTTGACGAATCGCAGTCCCAGGGTGCGCTCGCCGGTGTCGGGCGCGAGATGTTCACGATAAGGCCCGGCAATGTTCTTGACAATCCGCGGCAGGGTGCGCGCCACATCCTCCGAGAGGTGCCGGCTGTCCGTGCGCGGATAGCTGATGAGCTTGTGGCTTTCATACAGCGCCTGTGCCAGATCCAAGGTCTTCTGCGCGCTGAACCCGTACAAACGGTTGGCGTGCCGCTGGAGTTCCGTGAGGTCGTAAAGCAACGGCGGGGCCAGGCGCTGCGTTTCGGCCTCGATGGACTCGATGACCGCTTTCCCCGTGCGGGCGCGCCTGACAATGGAGTTCGCCTCTTGCCCATCGGCGGGCAGCCGCATCGCCTTCTGCGGTGATATCTTGTCAGTCCCCTCTCCCGGATGCGCGCGGAACCATGTACCCTGATAGACATTTTTCTTGTCCCCATCCCCGCCGCTAGGTCGGAAATCGGCGACCACTTCCAGGTAGTCTTCGGGCACGAAGCGGCGTATCTCGAGTTCGCGCTCCACCAGAATGGCCAGCGTCGGTGTCTGGACGCGTCCCACCGAAAGCTCCTCGTCATAGGCGAGGGAGTAGGCCCGAGACAAATTCATGCCTACCAGCCAGTCCGCCCGGCTCCGACCGCGCGCCGCATCCGCCAGCGGATCGTACTCAGCTCCCGGCCGCAGGGTCTCGAAACCCCTGCGGATGGCGTCTGGGGTCAGGGAAGAGATCCACAGCCGGCTGAAGGGCTTGTGACACTGCCACGCCTCGTAGATATAGCGGAAGATCAGCTCGCCCTCGCGCCCCGCGTCGGTGGCACACACCACGCGTGAAACTCGTGGCGAGTTAAGGATTCGCCCGACCACCTCAAATTGATCCTTGGTTTTCTCGTAGATTACCAGCGGCCAGTGCTCGGGCAGGATGGGAAGCAGGTCGCGCCGCCAGTGGCGCCACTCGGGATTGATCTCGTGCGGCTGGGCAAGGGCGACGAGATGCCCCAGCGCCCAGGTCACCACGTAGCCGTTGCCGTGCAGGTATCCCTCGCCTCGGCTGGTCGCACCCAACTCGCGGGCGATGTCACGTGCCACCGAGGGCTTCTCGGCGAGCACCGCAATGGTACCGGACTCCGGATCCGCCATGGTTAAGCTTCTGTTTGAAAGGTGCCACGCCAGGCAATCGGTGCTGCCCGCCGCTGCCGCCGTCCGTCTTTAGACATCCGAAAACAGGTTGTTCGCAGGCACTACTCGTTCCGCACAGGCTGGCGAATCGTTCAGAGGACTGTTCACCATCGAACTGACCTCATAACCGGTCATCAATTCCGCCTCAAAGGGTACCAGCATTTCCTGCAACCTCGGCCGCTCCGCCGGCGGAGCGGTCAACCAGCCTTCGTACTGGTTGCGGTGAAGAATGACGGGCATGCGGTCGTGGACCTCTTGCAGCAATTCATTGGGGGTCGTGGTCAGAATCGTGCATGATTCCAGGATCGCGCCTTCCGGCGACTTCCAGCGATCCCAGAGACCGGTAAAGGCAAATAGTGTCCTGTGTTTCATACCGAAATGAAAGGCCTGCTTGCGCTTCCCACCTTTTCCCATTCATAAAACGCATTCGCCGGAACCAGGCAACGTCTCTCCGCAAAGCAGTCACGGAAAGCGGGTTTCTCGAGCACCGTCTCGCTGCGGCCGTTGATCAACCTGGTGCCGATAGAAGGATCTTTAGCCCAGGGCGGAACCAGGCCCCAACGCATCATGCTGGTGGTGCGCCCCAACCCGACTTGCCGGATCACGGACACCAGTTGCGAGGGCGCGATGTTGTAACGGGGGTGAAGTTCCGCCGTCGGTTCTGCGTCAAAGAACTCGGCGACCTCTTCTTCCGTGCTCGACAGCCGGTAGCGACCGCACATAGCGACAATCCTACTGGACCGGTATCCAACGCGGAAGAAAAATCTCCATACGTCGTAGTTCGGAGCCTCTCCGCAACTGCCTTGACAGCCATCCGTGCATTACATACAGTGGGGCTCGACAGTGATTTCAACATGCCAATTCTTGCAATCCAACGGAGAGAGGAATAGCAGAACCCCATGATGACCAAATCCCAGATCGTTGCCCATTTGGCCGAGAAGGTTGAAATCCCGAAGAAGACTTGCGCCGCGGTGCTCGAAGAACTTGTCACTCTGGCCGTGAAGGAAGCCAAGAGCAGCGGGCAGTTCGTGGTTCCTGGGCTGGGCAAGGCGGTGAAGGCAAGCCGCAAGGCTCGCACAGGCTGCAATCCTCAGACCGGCCAGGCCATCAAGATTCCGGCTAAGACGGTGGTGAAGTTCCGTGTGGCGAAAGCGTTCAAAGACGCGGTGGTGCCTCCCAAGAAGAAGTAGCTTCCATCGAGCCCGACTTTCCTCGCTAGACGGAGGTCATGGAAATCGGTTCTCCCTCCGCGCGGCGTCGTCACATAGCGACCAGCAGGCATGACTATGGAGGTTCTCAAAGGCTATTGCGCCAAGGTTCGAGGCCAGCAGAAATGGCAAGATGCCGAATTGCAGGATGAACTGTTTGCCTTGTTCAAATTAGCCTGGCTGGAGAACGCCCGGCTTCTGGCCCGAAGATCGGGGCAGAACTACTACTTTCTGGCATCCTTCCTCGGTGAGGAGGAAGCGGCTCGCTTCAGCGAGAACTTCGCCTCCCGTAAGCCGACCACCCCTTGGCTAAGACCTTTTGACCCAGCGGACGAAAGAGGATTTCTTCCTTGGGGTCAGGTCGTTCCGCAGGACATTGCCGACTGCCTGACAGCTCGGCTCGCTGCCGATGAAGATTTAGAGGATGCGAGCATCGCTTCGATGATTCAGCGCGACAGCCAAGATCCTGACGAAGATTATCTCTTCACCCTCCCCGAGGAAATCAAGGAACGGTGGCTAGAGCGTAAGCAACAGCAGGAAAAGAAGAACGTGTAGCGGCGCGCAAGCCTGTAAGGCGAGCAGATGACGCAGAGAGGAAAACCGGCCGGGGGCTCGGACCCTGATGCAAATTGTACACACCGCTCGCTGGAGTTTGAAACTCGCGACGTCAACCGGCTCGCCGGGTTAGACATCCACAAAAATAGAGGAAGTACGCAGACAAAAGATGCGATCCCGGGCCGAGAGTAGCAATGCCTGTCACCGAGCATTGCCACAGAGGGCGAGCGTTCGAACGGCCAGTTTCCACCACCTAACCCCTCCATAGCCCACAGACCGTGCTTCGTCTAATGGGCCCGGTGTCCTCACTCTTCCGATTTCGGTCAACGATCCATTTTTCAGCTTCGGATTCGCTACAAGATTGGATTGCCACAGGGACTAACCATAAACTGTTCCCGCTAATACCTTCATCGAAAAGGACAAAAGTCATGAACCTGGTTCGGCCGATCCATCGAGTGGCCACTTTCACCACTCTTGTTCTTTTCCTTGCGGTTTCTACCTCCAAGGCACTGGCGTCCGGCCTGGCGGAGCAGCTACGCTGCGAATATCGGGTCAACCCACTGGGGGTCGACGTGCCAGTGCCTCGCCTAAGCTGGATCATGGTTTCCCCCGGAGTGGGCCGGCGAGGAGCGCGGCAAACGGCCTATCGCGTCCTGGTGGCCTCCACGGCGACCCTCCTGGCGGAGAATCGCGGCGACCTCTGGGACTCGGGCCGCGTTCAATCAGATCAATCCAATCAACTGGAGTACGCAGGCAAAGCGCTGCGATCGTCGCAACAGGCCTTTTGGAAAGTCCGAATTTGGGACGAGCACGAACAACCTTCCCCCTGGAGCAAACCGGCCTCCTGGACCATGGGAGTGCTGAACGAGGCCGATTGGCGCGGGCAGTGGATCAGTGCCAAGGAAGCGGTGGCGGAAAGCCAACCCTTTGCGAAAATCCACATTATGGGTGGCGCGCTTCCGCCACCCTTTGCCACGGCTCCTTTCCCGGTCTATCCGACGATGCTGTTGCGCCGTGAGTTTGTGGTGAACCCACGCCTTCGTCGCGCCATCGTGCATCTCTGCGGCTTGGGCCAATACGAGTTGACGATCAACGGACGTCGGGTCAGCGACGACCTGCTGGCCCCAGGTTGGACGAAATATGACAAGACCGTGCTGTACGACACCTATGACGTTACCTCCCTGCTACAGGCGGGCCGCAACGCCCTCGGAGTGCTGCTCGGCAATGGGATGTACAACGTCCGGGGAGGCCGTTACACGAAGTTCATCGGCTCGTTTGGAGCCCTCAAGGTCATCAGTCAATTGCGCCTCGAATATGGCGACGGAGCGGTCGACGTCGTGGGTACAGATGGGAAGTGGCGGGTTCATCCCGGCCCCATCACATTCTCCTGCGTCTATGGCGGCGAGGACTACGATGCGCGTCTTGAGCCGAAGGGCTGGAATCAGCCGGGCTTTGGCGAGGCGGTCTGGGAAGAAGCACTCGTCGTGAGTGGTCCTGGAGGGAAATTGCGCGGGCTCTCTGGGGCGGCTCCGCCCCTTCACGCCTTTGAGACTTTGAAGCCCTTGCACACCAACGCTCTGGGTGTGGGCACGACGGTTTATGATCTGGGCCAGAACGTCTCCCTCATCCCGCGAATTCGGGTGAGAGGAGCCGCCGGCGCCGTGGTAAGAATCATCCCGGCGGAACTCCTGAAGACCGACGGAACCGTGGACCGCGGTTCGAGCGGTGGCGGCGAGGCTTACTGGCAGTACACCCTGGTTGGCAAGGGCGAGGAGGAGTGGTTCCCCAAGTTCTTCTATCACGGCAGCCGCTATCTGCAGGTCGAATGCACCGCGCCGCCCGGGAAAGCCCTACCTGCTATCGAGTCGCTGGAAGGCGTGGTGGTGCATTCCGCTTCGGAAGCGGTGGGTGGATTCTCCTGTTCCAATGAGCTCTTCAATCGCATCCGCACGCTGGTGCGCTGGGCGCAGGAGAGCAACATGATGCATGTGCTCACCGATTGCCCACATCGCGAACGTCTGGGCTGGCTGGAACAGTATCATCTGAATGGGCCGTCGCTGCGCTACGAGTTTGACTTGGCGGCGCTCTATACCAAGGGCATGAATGACATGGCCGACAGCCAAGGGGAGGACGGCTTGGTGCCCGACATCGCCCCTGAGTATGTGCAATTCCAGGAGGGGTTCCGCGATTCGCCCGAGTGGGGCAGCGCCTTGTTGCTTTGCGCCTGGCAGCAGTATGAGTGGACGGGCGACAGGGAATTGCTCCGCCGGCATTACGCCGCCATGCAGCGGTACGTCGCGTATCTGGGAAGCCGCTCCCGGAATTACTTCATTTCTCACGGTCTGGGAGATTGGTACGACCTCGGGCCCAAGCCGCCGGGAGTGGCGCAACTCACTCCCGTGCCGCTCACCGCGACGGCATTCTATTATGCGGACGCGGCGGTTCTGGCAAAGGTGGCCTGGGTGCTGGGAAACTCCGGCGACGCTGGAAAGTATGAAGCATTAGCCCGGAGCATTAGCGGGGCTTTCAACCAGCGGTTCTTTGATTCCGCACGGGACCAATACGAACAGGGCTCTCAATGCGCGAACTCGATGCCCCTAGTGATGGGACTTGTCCCCGCCGCACGTCGCGCCGCGGTCTTGAATGCCCTGGTCGAGGATGTGAGCCGCCGCGGGAATGCCCTGACCGCAGGCGACGTTGGCTACCGCTACCTGCTGCAGGCGTTGGCAGAGGGCGGCCGGTCCGACGTCATTTACGCAATGAATAATCAATCCGAGAGGCCTGGCTATGGATACCAGCTCAAAAGAGGCGCCACCAGTCTTACTGAGGCTTGGGATGCAGGACGGGACTCCTCGCAAAATCATTTCATGCTGGGTCACATCATCGAGTGGTTCTATCACGATCTGGCTGGGATCGGCATCGACCCTTTCCTACCCGCATTCAAGAAGATCGTGATTAAGCCCGCCACCCCGGGCGATCTGAGTTGGGTGAAAGCCAGCTACAATTCCATTTACGGCGAGATCGAAAGCCATTGGACCGTCGGGAACGGCAAGTTCACACTCAAAGTCGCCGTCCCGGCCAATACGACCGCAGTCGTGTATGTCCCCGCCAAAGCCGGGGCGCAGGTCACGGAGAGCGGCAAACCCGCCGCCCATGCCCTCGGCGTAAAATACCTGCGGTGGGAGGATGGTGCAGCTGTGTACGAAGTCGCCTCGGGCCGGTATAGCTTTTCCGTGAATTGAGATTGGCGGCGCCTGCCCCAGGTCGGCGCGGATTCGAGGTGACTTTACGTCAACGGGCGGGGAACGACGACCGCCCGCCGCCGATATCGACCTTAAGACTATGGCGAGGGCGGCGAAGGAATGAGGTATGAGGAGGAGGGAGTTCATCGAGTCCGCGGCAACTGCCGCGCTGTTCCTGCACCCGAATCCGCTTCTGGGGCTGTCCAGAGCACCCCGGCTGACTACAGACGTAAATCAGTCCGGCACCAGGGCGGGGCAGGCGCGGGACTTCTTCTATAGGCCAGAGGGGGCCTGGGCTGCCGATTTCATACCGTTCTACAAAGACGGCAGGTTTCGGCTTTTCTATCTGCATGACTGGCGCGACAAGGCGAAACACGGCGAGGGGACTCCCTGGTACCAGGTCAGCACCGATGATTTCGTGCGGTTTAGGGAGCACGGCGAGATGCTGCCGCGCGGATCGGAAAAGGACCAGGATCTCTACGTCTTCACGGGCTCGGTTATCGAGGGTCAGGGACACTATCATATTTTCTACACAGGCCACAATCCTTACTTCCGCAAGCAAGGCAAACCCGAGCAGGGTGTAATGCACGCGGTCAGTGACGATCTGCTGCAATGGCGAAAGATCCCAGGGGACACATTCTTCGCCCCGGTCGGGCGGTTCGAGCCGCACGACTGGCGTGACCCTTTTGTTTTCTGGAATAAGGCCGCCGGTGAGTACTGGATGTTGCTGGCTGCCCGGCTCCAGACTGGTCCCAGCCGCAGGCGCGGATGTACGGCGCTTTGCGCCTCAAAAGACCTCAAGAAGTGGGAAGTGCGCGAGCCTTTCTGGACGCCAGGGCTCTACTACACCCACGAATGTCCCGATCTGTTCCAGATTGGCGACTGGTGGTACCTCGTCTTCTCGGAGTTTACGAGCCAGGTCCGCACGCATTACCGAATGAGCCGGTCCTTGAGCGGTCCTTGGCTAACTCCAGGAGATGACAACTTTGACGGCAGAGCGTTTTACGCCGCCAAGACAGCGTCGGACGGACGCAGGCGATTCATCTTTGGATGGGACCCCACTCGTTTGGACAGGAAGGACTACTGTCGTTGGGATTGGGGCGGAAATCTGGTTGTACACGAATTAAGTCAAGAACGGGACGGGGCTCTTTCTGTCAAAGTGCCAGACACCGTCGATCACGCTTTCGGCAGGCAACTGCTTTTCAAATTCACCCCTGGCGTGGGCATGGTTCAGACTGATAGCAATGAGGTACGAATCTCTGCCCCAGGCTCGTTTGGATGCGCGGCCGCGGGAACAATGCCGAGTCGTTGCAGGATCGACGCCACCATTGAGTTCGAGGAGGGCACGCGGGCTTGCGGACTGATGCTCCGCGCCAGTGATGATCTGGACTTGGCATACTACGTACGGCTCGAACCGCAGAACCAGCGGCTGGTATTCGATTCTTGGCCGCGAGGGTGCACGTCGGATCATGCGATAGCGAATGCTGAGGGAGACTTCATGCCAGGCCTGGATCGGCCTGTCGGCTTAGCGGCGCGAAATCCGTTCGAGCTGAAGATGTTCATCGACGATACCGTGGGGGTTATCTACGCTCAGGGAAAAATTGCGCTGAGCATGAGGATGTACAATCTGCCTAAAGGGAGCTGGGGCGTGTTTGTACAAGAAGGAGCGGCTCACTTTCAAAATCTTAGGCTCTCCGTGATTTAAGGCTCACCGTGGGGAACGCCCTCAACATTGCGAAGAGTCAGAAACCTCTTGGGCACTGGCTAACGGACGATCCTGGGCATGCATTCCACCGAGATCCCGGTGTATGGAAAGCAAGAGCCGAGCGCTTACAACGGGTACTTCGGGTCCATGCATTCACCCCGTGCTGCTGTTCGATGGCTCGAAGGTAACATACTGCCGCAGAAGGAGCACAGGGAAGTCCCTTTCGATCTGAAGCTACTCGACGGATACATGGAGCAATATCAACTGGCTCCGGATTTCATTCTCAGTATTACGCGCGAGGGAGATAAGCTTTTCGCCCAAGCCGGCGGTCAGCCGAAGGCCCCAGACTTCTTCCGGATGGCGAACGGGAGTTCTTCCTATTAAAATCGTCGTTGCCCAAATCACCTTTGAGACGGACAGCACTCGCCAGACAACTATCATACGATAGCCTTGCTTTGCACCAGAACGGAGCCGGAATGCCAGCACAGCGGTTTCAGTGAGGCTTAACAGCGCGGGAGGGACTTTGGCAGAGCGGGGCCACGGCCCCACCACGCACACTCGTCGCCCCATCTGAAGGTCGGCTTTGCCCCTGTTGCCGGCATCGGCTGACCAGGCTGAATCCCAAAACCGGATCGGAGCTGCACGGTCGGCACTGGGTGTCGCACCCTAAGCCGCTACCGCCTGGCGAATGTGAGCGCCCTCTCTACGAAACCACGTAGTGCCCCGTCATTTATCGCTTCGGTTTCCCAAGCCGGATTGGTGTCGTGATGAAACCGATTTGAGTATTCAACCAGATCGCGTAGCTCGTGGGCATCTGGCGCACTGAGGATCTCCTGGGCAGTTCCACATCTTTGTTCACACAAGTTCCTAAATTGACCAAGCAAGGCGCCGGGCGGGAAGTGTTCCGGGTAGGCAATTCGCAGAAATGCTTCGAGCAGTGGTCGGACGGAGCGCGCGATTTCACGGCTGTTATTTCTAGGCCCCAGCGAGATGTATTCACGTAGCATCGCATGCCGGCGATCATGCTCCGTAGCGGAATCTTGATCAACGTCCCACGTCGCGATGGTTGAACCGTCTGCTTGCCTTACGATGCTGAGGGCGGCCCGTTGCGTCGGGTCAATTCCTTTCCAGATAGAACAGAGGAACGCTTTGCTGTGAGACAAAACGATGAGCTGCGATGTCCGCAGTCCGAGCTGTCGCAGCTGCTGGACGGTCGTGAGAGAGCGGTGTTCGTCTAGGCTGGTAATGGGATCATCGATTACCACAACCTTGTTTGCGAGGCCCGGGTCTTGATCGAGAGATGCGAAAAAGAACGCTAGCGCGAGCGTGTTGCGGTCGCCGGAACTGAGCGTGTTACGAAATGAAGGGTCGCCAGGGGTTGGCGCGCCACCCGCAACGGCTACTGGTACGTTGTTAATCAAGACGTTGTAGTTACAGGTTGGTCCGCCTCGAGTGTCAGCCGAACTGACGCCATCGACCCGATACCCTGCATTGAACCGCTGCAGGTACATGTTGATTGCTGTCTGGTACCCGGGAAACGCGGTCCTTCTGTATTGCTCCAGCGCGGCCCTTGCGTTATCCCGCAGGCCTTCGGTCTGTTCCTTAGCGGTTCTTGCTCTTAGGTACTCGTCACAGAGCGCTGCAGTACGCGTTGCATGCCGTGCCTTGACCGCTCTGAGTCTGATGAGATTCGCCTCAATCACACGGGGGTCTGCGGTTGCTGCTTGCTCCTTGACGATGCTTATGGCTCTGTTAGCCTGATGAAGTCGCTCGTTGAGCGCCGATACTGCCTCCCGACGCGTCTCGAAGCGCTCGATTCCGCTGAGCGCTTCTGGCGTTAGTTGGATGCGTTCCAAGGGGGCTGCCTGCTTGGCCTCCAAGGCTGCTAGAATTGCGTTGCGCGCAGCCTGCCAATCCCTAGCGATCGCCGCAGTATCCAGCTCCACGGGTGGAACATCGCAGAACCTCGACCAAAGGTGGTGGCGCTCGCTGAGAATCCTAACACTACGCTCGAAGCCTGCCGGGGCGTCGCGTCCGTGAAGGCGATTCACTTCGGCAAGGGTAGCGGATACCCTTAGCTTGAGTTGCGAGTATTCCTCGCTGAAGTAAGCCCGGTAGTGGCGGATGA
Source organism: uncultured Acidobacteriota bacterium (assembly GCA_963803295.1). Classification (GTDB taxonomy): domain Bacteria; phylum Acidobacteriota; class Terriglobia; order UBA7540; family UBA7540; genus CAWDMC01. The sequence goes on from CAWDMC010000006.1 coordinate 46,310, forward strand.
CAGGTGAGGATCCCAGGTCTTGCGCACAGAACGGACAGGCTCTCACTGTTCCTTGTACGCGGTCAATCCTGCGCATGCCTTCCGCTATCCAGACCTCACTGCCCGGTCCAATCTCAGCAAGATGGGCCTGCACCTGTTCTACCGCAGCAGCATCGAGCGCTGGCAGGTCGCGTGTCAGGACCTCAGAAATCTCTACGATGTCAAATCCCGGAAGGCCAAGAGGATCAAAACCGGCCGCGTCTCGAACTGCATCTTTTTCTCGAGCCGCCGCCAGATTGTGCTCCGCGAGCTGTATCGCCTCGTCAGTGTCTTCGCGAGCCGGAAGCGCACAAAAGTCGTCTACCGACAGTCCGCCGCTCTCGCGTGCGGGAATCGCAGCCGCTTTTTCCCTCAGGTCTGCGTTGTGGACCTCAATCTGTCGCACGAGGCCCTGAAGTTGCTAGTTAAGTGCTACCCCCGGGGCGCCCAGAATGAGCTGATGCAAGTTCTGGCGGTGCGCGGGCTCAACGGCCAAGCCGGAATAGACGTTCTCGTCGACGAACTGATCGTCGAAAATTGCGATGTTCGGTAGCGCGCGGTTCCACGCACCATTTTGAAACGCGGCTGGGGGCGGTGCACCCGGACAGTCAAGAACAACATGGGGAGGAGTCTGGGCGGCGAGCCGGCGGCGCTCGACAATGGGCAGCGGGTCACCCGAAGCAAGCGAGCGCAGAATAGCGGTCAGCGTCGTCTTTCCCCTGCCATTTTCAGCATAGATAAGCACGTACCTGTTGAGGGGGATAACTGCTGCAGAATTCACGGAATCAAACTGGCCGATGTTTCGTATCAGTCGGAGCCGGTGGATCACTTTAGCTTCCCTGCCAAACAGCGTTGACGGAGTCTAGCATACTGATTGCCGGTCGGATACCGCCTTTATGTCAGGACGCCCGGGAGGGTCCACCAAGCGGGCTGCGGTAGCCTGTAGGATATTGCAGGGCTCATGTGTGTGGAACAATCTAAGAGGCTTTCTTGGTTCCTCCTCTCTTGATGCCACCCGAGGAAAGCTCCGCCAGTCCACACGCAAGACAAGCATTGCGGAATGTGGGCCGAATACAGGCTGGGGTTTCGCGCGTTACTCGCCCGGAACACCGCAGTGATTAGGATACCCCTCCATCACAGCTCTGTTTGCGGCATTCTTGTCCCGAGGTGAGGTTCTCTTAAGTCACTGCAGTCTGTTGGATCGTCGGCCCGATCCTGTTCGAGCGACGGCCAACAGGGACATAACCGCTATGTTTGCGACTCGTCTCTTCTCCTTTCATTGGGCGCCGATCCGAATCGTCTCCCCGAAAGGTGCGGCCCTCCGGGAATCGGTCACCCACAGGACCGGATATTCCGGGACTTCCGGATACGAATCGCAGCACAAATCCGTGAGATAGATAAGGCAGACCGCCGCGATCTCATTCTCGGCCACCCACTCGAATACCGGGCAGAAGTCTGTGCCCCCGCCGCCTTTGGGTTCAAGCACCACCGGTTCTGACGGTCCGAATTGTTGCGCTAACTGAACCGCCGCGTCGCAATAAACCACGAGGATGGCTTCCGGCTTCGCCTCCTCGGAAATGGCCGAGATTTCACCCGCAAATTGTTCCAGCTCGCGTTCTCCGATCGAACCGGAGGTGTCGACCGCGATCACGATCTCACCCAGTGCCCGGCGCTCGACGGCGGGCAAGTACAGGCCCGAGGCGACATAGCGGCGATTGGGAGGCGTCCAGCGATAGTCAGAAGGTGCGGTGGCGGCAATGAAGTCGCGCAGGATCGCGCGCCAATTCTGCTGAGGTTGGCGGCCTTCGCTAAGCGGCCTTTCGACCCCGGCTGGTTCGTGTCCGCACGCCTTGGCCGACCGGAGCGCTTGCTCGGCCGCAATGCTCCACTCGTGCTCCTGCCGGCGTTTCTCGGCCGGCGAAGCCGTATGACCCTGCTCGTCGGTGGCGTCCCAGACCTCGCCGAACCCGCCGGACCGCATCGATGTCGGTCCCACGGCTTCACCGGTCGTCCGCCCGCCCTGGTTTGAAACGGACTGGTGAGAGGGGTCAGGCTTCGGATCCGACGGCCCAGCGCCGGGCGTGTTTTGCGGACCGCTGCCCGTTGCCCCGCCAGCGTTCGTCTGGTTCGGCGTCTGTTGCGGTGCGGCGCCCCCCTCGCCTCTTCTCCGCAGCAGCCAGGCGTAGATCTCTTCGGCGCTCAAGTTGTTGAATGCAGGATCGATCAGCGCCCCGGCCGGAAGTGCGAACCCATTTCCAGCAGAATGGGGTTGATAGCCAAGTCAGCGGCTTCATTCCAGAGTTCCGGATCGCGTTGGCCACGCCGGCACTGATGTCCCAGCGCGCAGTGCAAAACCTCGTGGGCGAGGGTTCCTTCGAGTTCCGCCGGTTTGAGTTCATCCACGAAGGCGGGGTTATAGACGATTTTGGAGCCATCGGTCGCCATCGTCGGCAGCGAACCCGGTATCAGCTTCAACCTCAAGGCCAGAGTGCCGAAGAACGGTTGCCCAAGGAGGAGGCGTACCCTGCTGGCTGTCAGCTTCTGTGCCGTGGTCTGGTGCTGATGATGATGATGAGGCTTCATCACGCCGCCCTCCCTTCGTCGTTCGCAGCCGTAGAGGGATTGGTGGTGGTGGCGAAGGAACCGTATAACCAGCCATATACCCTTTCATTTTTGCGGCTATG
>CAWDMC010000007.1:0-48333 GCA_963803295.1 uncultured Acidobacteriota bacterium
CTCGCGAGAATTGACCCACGTCTGCTAGTCAGAAGTGACCCACTAACCTCCCCGCTGAGTTCCCGCTGACCCCACTCAGGGCACGGTGATGATAATCACCATGCCTGATACTCGAAAAAGACCGTGCTGCATCTGCCGCCATTGGTTCCGCCCGGATCCGCGAGTCGGAGTACGGCAGCGGGCTTGTCGCCAAGCAGAGTGCCAAGCCGCCCGTCGCCGCCAGACGCAAGCCTCCTGGCGGAAGCGGAATCCGGATTACTTTATCGCCCGCCGCATTCAGGAACGCGGTTCCCTTTCGCAGCCGCCGGAACCCCTGCGCTTACCTGCCCCTTTAAGCCGACTTCCCTGGGACATCGCGCAAGACCAGTTCGGGGTCAAAGGTGCTGATTTCATGGGGGTTATGGGAGCACTCCTGCTCCAGGCCACGCAAGACCAGTTCCGGGCTTATCGCCTTGATTCCTCAGCAGTTGCCGTCACACTCCCCCCGCCGGCCAAGCAAGACCAGATACCGCTTCGTCCAGACTAACCCTGGCAGTCGGGAGCGAGCTGACGATGCAACTGGAGTTTCATCAACTCAACCGGCGCTGGGAGCATCTGCGGGTTCGCCATCCCGCTCGGCAACGGCGGTTGCTGGCCTCGCTGGCCGAGGCCGGTCAGCAGACACCGATTGTGGTGGTGGCGGCCGAAGGCCAAGCGGACCGCTACCTGGTCATCGACGGCTACAAGCGCCTGGCGGCGCTCCAGCAACTGGGCCGGGACACGGTGGAAGCAGTGCTCTGGCCGATGAGCGAAGCCGAGGCTCTCGTACTGGAGCGCTCGCTACGCCTCTCCGAACACGAGACGGCGCTGGAGCAAGGCTGGCTGCTGGCGGAGTTGGAGCAGCGTTACGGCTATGGACAGGAGGAGTTGGCGCGCCGCTTTGATCGCAGCCTCAGTTGGGTGTCGCGGCGCCTGGCCCTGGTCGATCTTCTGCCGGAGGGCATCCAGCAGCAAGTGCGCGAGGGCCAGCTCTCCGCCCACGTCGCCATGAAATTTCTGGTGCCGGTCGCGCGCGTCAGCCTGGACGACTGCCAGCGCCTGGCCGCCGTGTTCGTTCAGCATCACTGCAACAGCCGACAAGCCGGGCAACTGTATGCCGCCTGGCGCGACGGCTCGCCCCTGGTTCGCCAACGTCTGCTCGATCAACCCAAGTTGTTTTTCAAAACCCAGCCGCAAGCTGAACCACCAGCTTCCACCGCAGGGGCCACCGCACTGTTGCGCGATCTGGAAATGGCCGGCGCGATCGTGAGCCGCGCCCAGCGGCGACTGGTGGGCGTCGGCGCAGCGGAGTTGGATACTCAGCAACGCCAAGCGGTGCGCCGGCAGATCGAGCACCTCCGCCAGCAACTGAAGCGCTTGGCCGAGCGCATCCCCGAGGAGGAAGAACCCGATGTTGAGCCCATCCCAACGGACCACGATTCTGGAACTGAACCAACAAGGAGTGAGCAAGCGCGAGATCGCGCGGGTGCTGCGCATCTCCCGTCTGTCGGTCCGCAAAGTTCTACGTTCCAATTCTCCCCAAGTGCCGGAATTACATCGTCCCGAGAAAGCCGAACCCTACCGGCAGCAGATCCTGGAACTGTTCGCCACCTGCAAGGGGAATCTGGTGCGAGTCCATGAAGAGCTCAGTGCCCGTGGCGCCCCGCTCTCTTATCAAGCCTTGACCGCCTTTTGTCGCCGGCAGGGCATCGGGCAAGCTCCCCCCGTGGCGGCCGGCCAGTACCACTTTGAACCGGGTGAGGAGATGCAGCACGATACTTCCCCCCACCAGGTCGAATTGGCGGGCAAGAAGCACAAGGTGCAGACCGCCTCGGCCGTGTTGTGCTATTCGCGGATGTTGTTCTTCCAGTGCTATCCGACCTTTCAGCGTTTTGACTGCAAGGTGTTTCTCACCGCCGCCCTGCGTTACTTCACGGGCGCTGCGGCCCGCGTGATGATCGACAACACCCATGTGGTGGTGCTGCGCGGCAGCGGACGCCAGATGATCCCCGTGCCCGAGATGGCCGCCTTCGCCGAGCGCTTCGGCTTTCACTTCGCGGCGCACGAGATTGGTGATGCTAACCGTTCGGCGCGCGTCGAAAGGCCGTTCAGCTTTATTGAGGGAAACTTCCTGGCCGGGCGCACCTTCGCCAGTTGGGAAGACTTGAATCAGCAGGCTCGTCAGTGGTGCGACAAGGTCAACTCCACCTATAAGAAACATCTTCGGGCCGTTCCCCGCGAGTTGTTCGCGGTAGAACGTCTGCACCTGAAGCCGCTGCCCGCCTGGATTCCCCCGGTCTACCGGTTGCACCAACGCCTGGTGGACATCGAGGGCTATGTTGCCTTGCACACCAATCGCTACTCGGTTCCCCTCGATTGGATCGGCCGCCGCGTGGAAGTCCGCGAAACCGCGGACCAGATCGAAATTCAACTCGATGCCCGCCGCCTGGTGACTCACCGGCGGAGCGCTGAAGCCGAGCATCAGCGCGTGCTGTTAGCCGAACACCGCCCGCCGCGCGGCCAGCGCATCGCACGTCCCGATCCCCATCCCGAGGAGCAGGCGATTCTGGCGGCCGTGCCCGAGTTGGCGGACTACCTCACGGCGCTCAAGCAGCATAGCCGCAGGCTGGTGATTCTTGCCTTGCGCCAACTGCTGCGCCTGGTGCGCGAGTATCCCCGCCAACCGCTGCTGTCAGCGGTGCAGGAAGCCGCCCGTTACGGTCTCTATGATCTGGACCGCTTGGAGCGCATGATCCTGCGCCGCGTGGCGCGCGAATACTTTTTACTGAAGGACCCCACGGGAGGCGAAAATGAAGATCAGTGAGGAACTCGAACAACTGCTGAAAAATCTCCACCTGAAACGCATCCTGGAGATTTACGACGAGCAGGCGCAAGTGGCCCAGAAGGAGGACGTCTCCTACGCCGAGTTCCTCACCCGCCTGCTGCGCGCCCAGTGGCACGCCCGCCAGGAGAGCGCCCTGGAGTGGCGCATCCGGCGTGCTAACCTGCCCGAGCGCTGGTCCCTGGAAACGTTCCCCTTCGCCCGCCAACCGGGCGTCAACCGCAAACAGATTCGCACCTTGGCCGAACTGGAGTTCATCGCCAAGGCGGAAAATATCGTCTTCATCGGTGAAACTGCCAGGGGCAAAACGGGCTTGGCCTGTGGTCTGCTGCTCAAGGCGCTGGAGAACGGCTACCGCGGCCAGTTCGTCCGTGCCCAGGATCTCTTTGACGAAATGTATGCCTCGCTGGCCGATCGTTCCACCCGCCAGTTGCTCAAACGCCTGGCCCGCCTGGACGTCCTGGTGGTCGACGAGCTGGGGTATTTAAATCTGAAACCCGAGCAGTCGAATATCTTTTTCAAGCTCATGGAAGAGCGCTACCGCCAGCATTCCACCATTATCACCACGAACTTGATCTACGACGAATGGCCGAACTTCCTGGGTAGTCGGCCCATGGTGGAAGCCCTGCTGAGCCGTCTGCGGCACTATTGCCATACCCTGCACATCAAGGGCTCGTCGCTGCGCGAGCCTCAAGGGTGAGGAGGAAGGGTGGAAGACCATCGCGTCGGCCAGCAAGAGTATATTCAAAAGGTCCTCACCGCTTACCGTCAGACACCGGGGACGACGGGCACCATCCGTCGCCCCGACCGCCTCCTGGCCGCCCAACTGTATGCGCGCGGCGTGCCCTTGCCCAGCGTGGAAAATGCCTTGGTGTTGGCCGCCTCCCGCCGGCTCTTCCGCCCCACCCAGGCTTCACCGCTGGGCACCATTCGCTCGCTGGCTTACTTCGTCCCCGTCGTCGACGAGGTGCTCAAGCTCACGGTCAGCCAGGACTACTTCCGATACCTCCGCAGCAAAATCACAGGCCTCCCTTCCCACGCGTCCCACCCGCGCCCGAGCCGTTGACGCCACAGACTCCACCGCTCCTGCCCGTCCACGCCTTCGGCGTAGGACGATAATGCCGCTCCTTCGCCTCCAGAACTGCCCGTGGCACGCCTTCGGCGTGGATGATGATGGGTTCTCTCTCTCACTCCAAGTCTTGTTCCAAATGCTGCTCTCGATGGTGGGTCACTTTAACCAAGCAATAATGGGTCACTCTTGGCGAGCGCCGAAGGCCCGTCCTGTCTCGAACCCATTTCATAAAGTCACTTAATGGCCTTGCGAAATGCTTTGAATGCAGCATCAACTTTCTCGGGCTGATTGGTTGCCAAATGTTTCAAGTCGTTCGGGATGGTTCCGGCAGCCAAACACAATATATCCCTAGAGAGATTCAGCAACCGCGCTATTTGCTCAATCAAGAACTCTGACGGCGGGTTTCTCCTGTCGCGCTCGACGTCGTTTAAGTACTGTGCCGAGATGGCCTGTCCATCTTCTTTCTTTACTTTGGAAGCGAGTTCCCTCTGGCTCATGCCGATAGCCCTTCGGGCTTCAGATATCATCATGCCAAACGTTTTCATAGGTCTAACAATATAATCCGCTGATTCGGGAATCAAGGGGAATTCTATGCTGTTGCTTTTGGATCGTCAGACATAACGGCGTATGTTGTGCAGATATTTCCTCACTTGGTCGTAGAGCCCCCTTTGTTGTATGTTGATCCGAGGTTTGGAATTGGCAGGTCGTAAGTGCAGATCGCCAGCGCTCGGCCTAAGGGCACGTTCCCAACCGATGGGTGCCCCCGAGTGTTTGCGATGGCTTTGCACCGAAGTGCCCGGCGTGTTAGCATAGGCGAATAAAAGGCGAATACATGAAACAGTGCGTGGTATCGTTTATCGACTTTGGGGGCATCCGGCACTCAGTCGAGGTGCAAGCGGATTCTATGTACGAGGCGGCGGCAGCCGCTCTCGAAAGCTTTCACGCGCACGCCTGCTCGCCTGGAAGGGGCAGTGAGTTGGAAGTGCAAGTGCGTAGCGCCGTCACTCACACGCTTAGCGTCAAAACATTGGAAGACTGGGCGAATCTAGGCGGTGCATCACCGAGGGACTCAATTCTGAAACGAAGGATTAAAGCCGCCTTGCCGACGCTGGCTCTGCCGGCAAGACGCGGGTCTGAACGGCGCGGATGAGCGTTCAATGCTGAACAGACATGATCGGTCGGGACGCTTCACCCGCCAGGGTAAATCCAGCCCAGAACACAGGGGCAGCTTGACCGCGGAACTGTTCGATCAGCCCAACCTTTGCCTGTTGTAGGGCTCTCCCTTCATCTTGGCCTTCGGCCAAATGATGATAGAAGTGCCGCATCAGCGTGGTCGTATATACGTCACTCGTTGTCCACAGGCTGGCGAGCACGGATCGGGCACCCGCATAAAAAAACGCACGTTCCAAACTTGCAATGCCTTCCTCGCCCTGCAGGCGACCGGTGCCGGTGTCACAGGCAGACAGAGTTACCAAATCTGCATTGAGGTGCAGGCTCCGAATTTCGCGAGCCTGCAAGAGTCCGTCGTCTCGCTTTGTGGAATCCTCGCCCAACACCAGGGCTGCGCGATCGGGGAACTGCGCGCTGGCGATGCCATGGGCTGCGATGTGAATGATCTTGAACTGTCCGAGCGGCGCTTTCTTAAATGCGGTCTCCGTAGCATCGGGTCCCAAAAGCTCGACCGCTTTTCCGCCGAGGGTTTCTCCTGCTTCAATTACTTCATCGCGAGTGTGTGGGAGATTTCGAAGCGGATGGCCGGCAAGGTCATACAAGCCGTCGCCGTCAAGACCGCCCGTTTGTTCACCCTTCAATTGGCGCACACTCAATACCCCTCGCTGGTATTGAACATCGCCCACTGCGAGCAACGTAAGCGGTGACCGTTTCTGTGGGCGAGCCGTTCTGATGAGGTACAAGACCATGGCTGAGGGCGCATTGGTCACCACATGCGAAACCACCATGTAGCGGCCTTCTTTGTCAACCAATGAATCCCACGGCAGCAGGTGTAGCTCTCCGTCTGGAATAATAATGAGCCTCTGTTTGAGTGTTCGCGTTGGTATAGGTGCAACGAGTAAGTCATAAAGTTGTCGTGCGTTGCCGGCTGCAGGACTTTTGGATTCGATTTGATCGACAAACTGCCGCGTAAGCCTTTCGATTTGGTTGCGCCCCGCGGATAGTGCCAACACGCCGGCATCGGTTCGCGTCATATAAAGGCAAAAGGATTCTGATGAACCGAGGACGTACTCCAACACGGTCTCGTCTGCACGAAGAGATTTTTGAACTGCATCTAAGCTCGCCGGGCGCGCCCTCAGGGCAGATTCTTGGAATCGGGTGATCGGGTTACCGGTCGGTGCCAGATAAAACTCGGTAGTTACAAGGTCGTCAAGCAGTTTGGAGCGCTCATTGCTGCTGGTTGCGTGGATTAGTCCCGCCTGTAGCCGGTTTACTTTCTCCTGAGCGGCCAATATCGTGGGATCGTTTGCCGGACTACGATCGCCGCCGCTGCGAAGGCTGTCTGCGATGGAGCGACCGCGTGCCAATTCGACGATCCCAAACGCTTTCCTGGCATCCTTTTGTTTTGCCGCCACCGCGAAGTGGCCCACATAGCTTTCGCTCATAGTAGCGATCAGAGAACTCTCCACCTGGCGGCTGGGAGTATTGATCAGCATACCTTCCGTAATGTCTTCAGCCTGTGCGTAAAAATTGTCGGCATCGATGAGATTACCGCGCTTGACCTCAAGATCGGCTAGCAAGGAAAGGTGCAGCGGAAGATGGTATTTGTCTTCGACTTCCCGCATCGGTTCGACAGTGGCGCGGGCGTAGTGCTCTGCATCCGTATAGTCGGCAACATCGCGATAAACCTTGGCGAGTTCGAACGCGCTCCAGGCAAACGCATGGACGAACCCGTTTGCCTGACACAAGTCGGTGGCTAATTTGAGGTCTTGGATGGCTTCCGCGCGATTTTCACTCGCGGCATCTTTCCCGAGGACGATCAACAGCTCCGCTTCCGAGAGACGCGCCCCGCGAGCGCGTGCCAAGCCAAGGGCCTCATTAAGCACTTGCTTTGCTTCGGCCTCGTGGCGGAGGGCAACAAGCGCGCGGCCCTTCCCCTCGTACGCCCAAAAAGGAAAGCCAATGTCTGGGGTTACGGCCGCGATCAGGAGAGCCTTATTGCATAACCGCAGACCTGCCTCCGGCTGGCCTACTTCAACTAATCCGTTTCCTACGATGGAACCGTAGTAAATTGCGCCGGCCGGGTCCCCAGCAACGAGAAGCGCGACAATTGCGCTTTTGATCATCCCCGTCGCCTTTGCGACATCACCATCAAGGAACGCGATGATTGCCAGTTCCGCCGTCGCTCGTTCTTCCCAGCGGCGGTCGTGTAAACCGCGCGCCAGAGCCAGAATCTTTTCCCAGACTTCGCGGGCCGAGGCTTCGTTGCTTGCTTGGTCCATAGCGGCCCTCGCAACGAGACAGCGCAGCATCAATTGGGCGTCGCCCTGCACTACGGGACTCTGTAAGGCGTGGTCGAGTTCTCGCGTGAGCGCCGGCGACACCCCTCCCTCAACCTGTGAGCGGACCCAACCCAGCCGGGCGGATATTTGCCCTTTCTCGTCGCCGCCTCGCGTGAAGTCATCGCCGGCCTGTTGGTAGAGGGGCGCGGCCTTCGGCCAGTTATAGAGCATCGCCATGCGGTCGGCCCGCGCAAGAATCTTCTGGGGATCATCGGTTCTCGTCCCTGCAGAAACGTGCACGGCGGCGAGCAAGAGGAAAAAGATCGGGATTGGCGAGCGAGAGAAACGCATGACTGGGCCCGCGGTTTTAGCCCCGAGGGGCGGTCTTGCTGGAAACTTCACCTTCTGCAATGCGCGCGTCAGTAAAGCAGTCGGAAGGCAACACGACTTCGAGCGCTTTGCCCAGATGCCGCATCGCCCGTTTATTGGCAGATATCAATCGGGCCGTGAGTATGGGAGAGCCGATGGCAACTCTGAGTGCTTTTCGCTGATCGAGGGAGCCCGCTTCATTCAAAGCACGGTTCAAGTCGGGCAATTGCATCTCCAAGTGATCTGCTACGACGCGAAGAACCGCCACCGGAACCCCAGCGTCATGGGCGGCTGCGATGATTTCGTAACTCTCCATGTCAACGGCCTGCGCGCCGCTCCGCGCGAGTTCCAATCGCATTTCTTTTGTCGTGGCGATTCGTGGTGAAGTAATCCCGACGACTGGTGTACAGGGGATGGAGTGGGATCTCACTAGTGTCGAAATGCGCTCTGTAAGTGCTGGCGAACACCGACATCGAGGCCAGGCTCCCTGAGAGGAAAGGCACTCCGTGTAAGTGACAACCGTGTTCTGGGGTAGGTTAGCCGTTAAGCCGCCGCAGAGGCCGATAACGAGAATCGCATCTGGCTTCCGATTGCCATCGTTTCCTTGAGTCTGTGCGCCATCGTTGAAAAGGGAATTTGCCAAAGACCTAGCAATTTTTGGCCCCATGTCCGATGCAAACAAGACAATCTCATTCGCGCCGACACGCGACGGTCCGGCGCGCGCGGGTGGCTTGCCGTTAACGGCAGCACCCATGAGACGTGCCACCTGCTCCGTCTCCACTTTGGAGAACGTGAAGATATAAATGAGGCTCATTAGCCTGCCCTGTATTTTCAAGCCCTGCGTACGATGCCAGTTTAATGGAAAGTCGGCGGGTGCGCAAATTCTGGGTGGAAGGGCCGCCGCGGGGTAGCCACAGGGTAAGCCTGTTCGGTAGGTCCGGTGGCCGGCAGCCACCGCTTTTGAATTCTCCGGATGCCTTAGACTAATGGACTTTGCGACGCTGCGCCTTCGCTCGATTTACTGATGCGGTTCCGGTTCCTGTTACCGGCCAGACTATTCGGTTGTCTCGCTTCAGGTTGCGGTCGGTGGGATTCATGTATGGCTGGACATTTGTCATTCCCCGTCCAGCGATGCACCTGCACAACATAGTCTCCGAACCCGTGCTCGCCAAGTAGAGAAGCTATTGCCGGGGTCCTGACTATTCATCCGCTTTCAAACTATCCCATTCCCGCTGACATAGGAAATCTGTTCATCATCAAGTTTGAGCGTGTGACTATCCTTCGGGCTGCAAGCTGGGCATACGTCGGCGGTAGACAGTTGTTGCGTCAAGGAAATGCCGGTCTGCCTTGGATCCGGCGGCCTCTTCGCCTGCAATGCTGCCACCGACTCCATAAACCTGTCTCTTGAGAGTTGGTACATTCCGCCTCTTGGTCCCTCAAATTGGCAATTCAATGCCGCCAGTGCTTGTGCGCGCTCAAGGCAGGAGGAAATGTTTCGCTTGGTGCACTTCTCAAGAGCCGACATGCCGTCGATTAACATTTCAGAGACAAAGCCAACCGATGTCCAATCTCCTGACCCCGCAGTGTCCTTGATCTGTGCCTCGTAGGCTGCTACTGCATGCCACGAAGCAAGGCTCTCGCGTGTCCTGAACCGCAGCCCGTCTTCTCCAAGAGTTTCGATTTCCAAGAACGCCTTATGATCGCGCAGCAATTCGGAAAACGAACGGGCCCGTTGGGCCGAGTATTTCAGCACATCACACACCTGCAACATCTCGCTGAAGAGCTTCGGGTCTCCGGTGGCAGAAGGCTCAAAGTAGACAAGGGAACCTTCATCGCGAAAGTGCTTCGCTAATTCAACCGTTGATCGAGAAACACGATCAGTATAAAAAATCTGGGGGCGTCCCAATTTCTTTTTCAGATCCTCCACTTGGGTTCGTAATACTGGCCTGAACGGTGGGAAATAGGAGCCACAGTCAGGACAGTTCCACAGAAATCGATGGTTGGGGACACCGCTCTTGCTCAGCTGGATTTTTTCAAGAACAATTGGAGTTCCGCCAGAAGGAGTTAATCCGAGCAAACTTGTGTCGACCCCCCAGCGCTCAAGGTCCTTTCGGACAAATTCCCCCGCAACGTCGCGACCCAACCGTGCAACGGGCATGGTGTCCCAGCCGAGAAATGCGAGACCAGCGACGACGTTGCCGCACGTCCCGCCCGCGTAAAACTTTGGAGATGGGTCATCAAGACCGAAAACAATATCCAGGGCACAAAACCCCGCTGCTACCAGCCGCGGCTTCTGGTGTGATTTTGGTTTACGCATAGCAGTTCCCCGAGAGCCAAAGGCACTGAAGCATGCTGTCACTAGATAGCCGAACGAGATCGACGGCTGATCCCTTCAAACTGTACCCGTGCGCCTCAACATGCGCAATAGCGATGTCGGCTCCCTCGCACTTTAGCTCATAGGCGGCCAACAAGGCTCCGACTGAGAGCAGCTTACTTGAATTTGCAGAAATCACCGCATTTGAACCACCCAATGGCTCCAATGCCTCGGCGTAGTGCAGAATTGCCCGTCTCAATTGTCGGTATGCCTCGAACGCGTTGGTCTCGCACGCATAGATAAAATTCCTAGTTTCGACCCTCAGCTGATCAAACAAAAGCTCGCGATATTCGACCACCAGGTTATCACCCCTGCGGGGATCCATGGAGGGAGATGGTAGCAAGGGGCAGATCTCCGCGGGGTTAATCAGATCATAGATTCGCGTCAGTTGAACACCCTGATTCTCTCCCAACAGAGGGAACCAAACCTTTGGCCGACCAGCCGCCGACTCCCTCTCCACAGCCCCGCGGAATGGATGAATGTAGTCCGCGTCCTCATCAATTCCTTCTTCCACGATGCGACGATCCAGCTCCGCGCTCTCGCTCACCATTACAAAGAGATTTGGGGCGGTACCACCCTTCACTCCGTCGAGAACGTATAGAAGTTTTGCTACCACTGGAAAATAGATACTGCGCGGCAAGGAACTCACATCAACGAAAATGTCGCTGAATCCAATAAGTTCGTCGACGGAACGGAAAACCGATTCCGCTGAGCGCGAGGTGATCCTTCGTCCCTCTGCCGAGAACATGGTAATCGTCCGCTCTTGGACCTGGCCCATAGGAACCATATTCGTTAGGGTTCCTATGTTCTTTTGCACGAGTTCGTCATATTTACGCGAAGGTGATGTCGGCCCCTCATCAAAAACCAGCATCAAGACTGAAAGCTGATTAGGATCGAGGACTTCGCGGAGGGCCGCCGCCCCACCGAGCATTCTCGGATCAAAACCCTTGCCAACTATTAAGCAGCTTTTGTCGTTTTTGCCCCGGCTGCTGCCCAAATGCTCCTGCAAGAAAGTGCGCAGTGCATCACCGCTCACGTGTACGTAAGACGCCCATCGATCTTTTCGAACTGGCTTCATATGAGCGCGGCCTGTTTGGGCTTATATCCGGCCGTCATCCAGGTGAGTAGACCACGCAAGTGCTGCTCCTTCCATCCACCGTATCCGAGGGGTAAATCCAGAGCGACACATAGTAGCCGGTTAAGGTTCAACACCATCCAGGCAGAGCCTTTGGCTCTCGAATCTAGGCGCGGCTCAAGCAGGTTATTTGCGATTGCAGCCGCCAAGACATCTGCCAATACAGAATACTCAGGATACCGCTGCAAGAAACCGTCGTCCTGTAAGAACGCTCTGTCCTGCATCGAAATCGCAATCCCGGTAACGCCCGGATCGTATGAGGCGGATGGTTCGAAAGTCCGCTGTCGGCAGAATCGGCCAATCGATTCGAGCAACTTTAAGACTTTTTCCCCATTCCGAGCCCTTCGCGGAATCTCGCTCCAAAACGAAGCCGAAGCGACACGGAGCAGGGCATCCTGCCGCCCGGCATCAAGCGTCGCCACGCGGCGCACCGTGCGGGACGAAACCACCTCTTCGAATTCGTCCCCTGCTAACCGCATGAACTGCTCGATGTTCCATGACGCGAGCGTTGCAAGTTTGCGAGTCCCGAAGTAGTAAGGCAGATTGTGCTCTTGCGACAGGAACAGCTCCGCGGCTGCTTTCAGCTGGGAATCACTCCGTTCCGTTAGTTCAGTAGCACTCAGTGGAAAATCAAACGCGCCCTGCTCCTTCTTGACCTCGCGATGAACCAGAATCTCCAGCGTTCGCCAGCCGATTGCCTTGTCCCGTGCCGTTCCCTGAGCATTCTCCTGAGCCTGTATCCAAGTCGCGAATAGGGGCCGGTTGTTCACGGTCCTTATAACGCGCGCGCGAATTGTCGGGATAGCCGCCTCATATTTTTCGACCCATTCCGGTCCATCCAGCGACGCTTGCAAGCATGAATCCAGAGAACTGATTTCCACGTCCACTGCGGCACTGGCGCGACGATCGGCAACGTTCATAAGCAGGGTCTCAAATTTGCGGGGGTGCTCTCGCCAGAAGCGTTCCAACAGTATTTCGCCCTCATAGTCCCTGCCCTCAGACATCCCCGATGACAACATCTCATCGGAACTAAGAGCTTCAAATCTCTCGGCCAGCCAGATACCCACACCCGCCCGCAATTCTGCTACGACTTTCAATATCCGGCTCCGCTGTCGATGGGTGAGATGATGAACATCGTCAAGCAGTAGCAGAACATGCTCCGCAACGGGCTTATTATCTATCAGCAAGCTGTCGCGTTGAAGGAGGCTCAGGGCTGAAAACGTATCGCTGCCGGGCAGACTCTTCAACTCTGGCGCACCAAAACTGTCAATCGCATCGCAAACTGCTCCTTCGAGCTGCATCGCCCACCGATGCAGATCCTTGCCCGAGCTGTCCGCCGCGAACGTGCTTCCGAACGCCTGAAGCACACCACTGCCGAATGCGATCCTTTCGAGGTCGGCCGGATAGTCCAACCGATGTAATGCTAGTGCCGAGCGGAGTGTGGCCAGAATAACGCGGGCATTCAGCAGTCCGAACAGCAATCTCTCCTTTCGCGCAGGATCAAATTCTAGGTCTTCTAGCGTTGCATAATTGCGTGCACAGGAATGAAACACTCCCAATAGTTGCGGGCCTTCTTCACCAATTACACCCATCTCCGCCATCTTTTGATACAGATCCTTCAGGTCATCATTGCGCCGAAAGGCATGCAGCGTCAGGAGGACTGAAGGGGTAAATAGACGGAGGAGTGAGCTTTTTCCGGCGCCTGGAGCGCTACGGAAGACCTGAGGCTTGTCCCAAAGCTGCTGCCCACTCGGCAACAATTCGAGCATGCCTGGACCAAACAGCTTCAAAAATGTAGTGTCGGACTCAATTGCCTCTGAAGCTCTTAGCCTGAATGGGTTTCGGGGTTCTCTCATAGATCCTTGTGGCGGGTGACGCGAGGGAACAAAGGTCTCATATTTGACCCTTCCGCCCAAAGTAGCCCGAGCGAGTTATTCGGTGTATTGTGACTCAAGACCAGCGGCAACACGCCCCCAGCAAACCCGTATTTTAGATCGGTTCCTCCGAGAGCAGTACTCGTGGACTCATTCTCGTCGTCGTAATGCGCATCGATCAGTGCGTCGAAGTCTGGTGACGTGCCACGGATCATGCGCTGGCTCTCAGGAAACCTTTGGACAATAACGAGATTTGGTTCGTGGCCATACGGCTGACACAACTCGGATAGTCCTTGCGAAAGAACGCGCTCAGCCGTCTCAGTCGCCATGTATAGAACCAATACCACTTCGAGGGACTTAGTCGTAAATAATTGCGACAGCGGTGTGGAAGAATCATGCAGTGATGCCAAAAATTTGCCGACCTTGCCAGCGGGCGTCCCGTCTTCTCTTTTGCGAATGTAGCTTACACCGCTCGCTGAAAAATCGTCCAACAACACAACTGAACGAAAAACTGACTCCTGGTCTGTCGGCGTCCGGCCGAACAGCTTTGTCAAATCCTTGACGAGTTCCTTGCGCAAGTCCGTTGCACGATCTTTCGTAAGTTCGTGGCTCTGACGAACCTGTTCATTTTGCAAGTGAGGATTCGCCCGCCGGAAAACGTCGGTATGAGATCCGTCGCTTAGTCCGAGGAACAGACACCTGCGCTCCCGCACCCGAAATTCCAAACTGTTTGTGACTTTTCCCACGTGCCATCTCGATAGGCCTGATTCTGCTGCGGCTTTTGAGAGCAAGAACGGGCGGACGTGATCTTGATATGAAATGCTGACGAGGTGATTCATCTCTGCCCCAGAAACGAACACCAGCCGTTCCTTGACGAACCCGAGTGCGGCCGCACGCTCTGCTGGCGTTTTGAACTGCCCTAACCACAGAGCCAGACTTTCGATGAAACGCATCCCAGGCGAAAACTGTTGGTACTCGTCGTATTTGTAAGCGGCCATGGCCATCAACGGTCGCCCATGTTCGACAAACTCCGCTGGGTTTTTCCAGCCCATCACCTTCGCGAGCAGCTCTTCAGCCAGTTGATCCTTCAATTGCACCCCAATCGAATCGAGAAATGGCTCGAGCTAGTTGTTATTTTAGAAAGATAATACTGAAGTGCCGCAGCACCCAAAACCCCGGCCGGGGCTAAATTCCACGCACTTGATGGGCTACCGTCCACTTCATCCACGCTTAAAGAGAAATCCTGGCTAAGCAACTGGGCATCATTACCAGGCCAACACGGCCTATCGCCGATGCAGAGCAATTTCGAATTTGGCCTTTGTTCTTCCAACGATCGGACCAAAGCGAGCTTACTCGTTCCTTCCGCCACCACGTCCACCGAACGAGTCGACGCCATGATTTTAACCCCGCTCACACTCGCTTCCTCCAAACACTGAGCTACACGGGACCACAATTCCCGTACACCTATGGCAATCCGCGCTTCGACAGTGATCTGTTGCGGGCGAATGCTCAGCTCAAACTGGGATTGGGAGAACTCAACTAGCGCATCGCTTGCACGCTGTAGCGGGGCGGCGATCGGACAGTTAGTCACTGGCTGGGTGTCATCTTCCAACCCGGCTATCACACTTCCATTGTAATAACCGATTTCTACTCGCGGCCAGGATCTCTTGTTGATTGCCGCCTGCAGAGCTTGCCTGACCGATTTACCACGTCCAGTCGCAATTCCCAGGAGGAAACCAGAGTCTACAATTTGGTTAAGTGCTTCACTCATAGTTTTCGGAATTGCACCGAACCTATCCACATGGTCACACACCGTCCCATCATAGTCCAGAATGAGTCCGTGGAACTTCGCCTTCCGATACTTCTCACACAGCTCCGAGAAAGCTAGTTCCAGTTGCCGTGAGTATTCGGGGTCGGTCCGACCCCATGATTTCTTCTTTCGCATAATAGCCGTGGACCTTAGGTCGCTCTTTGAATGCCGAAAAACATTCAGGTGATAAATACGTCGACCAAATTCCGGCACCCCAGGACGCCCTGGATCGATCTTTCTAGCATCCCCGAACTTCCCTACCAAATCGAATACCGCCGCCTGGAGTCCAACCCACGAAGCGTAGCCCGACTCAGTGCTCGCGATAAGCAGCGTTGGAATTTTGCGAGGAAGCAGTTCGAGCGTTCGCTCCGCGAGAGGGGTTTCCTCTTTGCTGGCAAATGCCACAACTGCTGAATCAGGGTTCTTTGCGAGCCAATGGTGCCTCCCATGTGCAAAATTCCTGTAGTCGGCGAGCTGTACCGATACAAGTCCTGCCTCAACCAGTTTCGACTCGAGATCGAAAGCTGCGCTCTTGCTCTGGGCGCCATACAGGGCAATTAAGTGACGCATAGTGAATAGGTGAGAGCTCTCGTGTGGTCGTTTCTCCTGTCCAACCCTGTCATAAATTGGATGTGCCGTCTCGAATGATTGAGGCAAGTCATTTGCATTCAAGCCGTATCCCCGGAGTGCCGCCACGCTCAACGCCAAGAGGCTGTTCGTCGCCAAGAAGCCATCCTTGCCAGTGGGCAGATCGAAATCGAAACAGAACCCCCGAGAGAATCCCTTCACAATATCTGCAAGTGGCGAATTCCGGGTTGCGCACATTGCAACCAATGATGCTGGTTCTGACTCGACAACAGCTTTGCCAATACCTAGAATGTCGGAGTTCTTCCCTCCGGCACTCACTATGAATATGGCGTGGCGCTTCAGACTCTTGAGGTAGCTCAATGCGCCAAGCGGCGTGTCCGCTCTTGCAACTTGTCCGAATGTAGATTGGTGGAGATCCGCAACCAAAGTTGCCGAGCTTTGCGAACCTCCAGAGCCAATCGAGACGAGGGGGAACGACGCGAGCCCGTTAATCCGTTCCTGCAGGGCTGCGTACTCCAGGGAAACAACCCAATGATAGGTGTGGGGCAGATGCTTGAGTTCGGATTGGTAAGGTTTGCCCATTGCTTTCGCCTTTTATTCGCTACCAATATAGACCGTTTGCGGATTTATCGCAATTCCGAGCTTTCCGGCCCTTCGCTACATGGCAGGGACCACTTGGCACTCTTTTCATTGGGATTTGGGTGCCGCTCTTAGATGCATCAGCGGAGGAGGTGAGGCCCCGGCCGAGTTGATTTTGGGTGCAGAGAGCGATTAAGGAAGCGGAATTCTGTTGGAGGAGTGTGGAACATGGGCAGTTTCGGCCTAGGGATGCCTCAGAGACGCGGAAATGGCGCACTCCATGGCCCATGGAAGCAACGTAATCTGGAACCCCGACTGATAATTGCATATGGGTGGCCTTCCAGTGTACGTTGTTGATTGGGCCCAAAGCAAATAAAGGAATCTGGGTATCCCCTTGACTCAGGTTCTCCCATATGTTGTGGTTGTCTCGGGGCCCTGGATGATTCGGGCGTAAGGAATCGGTTCTACGTTGACCGCCTGCTGCACCAGCCGGAAGAAGACCTTGCCTCGACTTCTGGAGAGGCGGCGATTGAACCGAAACGTGAACTCGTCCAGATAGTAGTCAAGGTGCTTGCGGCTGACCGCCCCTTGATGGGTCCCTATCAGCCACCGTTTTAACAACGAGACCACACGATGAACCCGGGGCATCAATTCGGACGGGGACTTGGTCTGACCGCGAAGGACCGTAACCCTGTGTTGGTAGCCCTTCTTCTCCAAAGGCTGGTACCCGAGCCAACCGTCGGTGTGGACCATACTACCCAGTTCAACCGAGTCCTCGATGAAGGGGATCAGGCTGGCCGACGAGGCGTTGGCAATCTGACGCAAGCGAATACGCCCGATGCCCCGTCCATCTTCTTGAGCGGCAACGATGATCAGAGCTTTCGCCTCGGTTTCCCGGCCCCGCACGCCTTCCTCCAATCCGCCCAGGTAGGTCTCGTCCACCTCTACGGTCCCGGCCAGCCGATCACGCCCGGGCCTGACCATCGCCCGACGCAGCTTATGGAGCCACGTCCAAGCCTTTTCGTAACTCCCCATGCCCAGCACCCGCTGCAGCCCCAAGGCACTGGCACCATTCTTTTGGGCGGTCACCCACCACATGGCCCGAAACCACAACTGCAAAGGGCTGCGCGTGTCCTGGAAAATGGTCCCAGCTGTAACCGAGGCCTGATGACCGCACCCGGCACACTGCAGCCGACAACGCAACGGCCAATACTTCTCACCTCCACAGCGCGGACAACGAAACCCGTCGGGCCACCGAAGGCGGAAAAGATACTCTCGACAGGCCTCCTCCGTGGCAAAACGGGCTTCAAATTCCATCAGGTTCCGAGGGTAGTCTTCCACTCAGGTGCCATACTACATCTTGTGGTACCTGAGTCAAGGGGATACCCAGATAAAGGAAATTCGGGGTTTTCGCCCAGGGAAGCCTTCGCCAATGCGTCACAGTTGCCTTTGAGTCGACGATCGGAAGAAACCAATCCAGGAGCTTGTCTGTGGACTGATCGTTTCTTGCCACGCGGCACTTGGCAAGGGAGGCCAGGAGAATGCGAAATATTGTTCGCGTGGGCTTTGCCGCCATTCTGGCATTGTTCGTTGGTCAATATCTTGGCTTACGAGCGCAGCAGGTCCAGGGCAGCTTCACGGGAACGGTTCGGGACCAGTCAGATGCGCTCATTCCCGGCGTCACGGTAACGGCGATCGAATTTGATACAGGGATGACTCGCAGCAGCGTCACACGCGAGGATGGCTCCTATACGATCCTTCTGCTGCCACCCGGCCAATACCGGCTGTCGGCACAGAAGGAGGGCTTCGAGAAAACCATTCAAGGCCCCATCAGCCTCCTCGTGGACGCGCACCCGCGGCTGGACTTTCAGATGAAAGTGGGCGTGCAGACCACCGTTGTAACGGTGGACTCAACCGCTCCCGTGCTGGACACCCAGACTGCCACGGTAGGGACCACCGTCGAGTCGGCCAAGATCAGCCAACTTCCATACAACGGTCGAAATTTCCTCGAAACCATGCTCTTCACGCCTGGAGTGGTACCGGGAGTCCAAGGGTCGGAACTGAATAACAACCGCGGCGGATCCTTCAACGTCAACGGGCTGCGTGAGGACATGAACAGCTTTCTGCTGGACGGCATGAGCAACACCTCGATTGCCGTGGGGACCTTCGCCGCCGCGCCGCCACTCGATTCCATCCAAGAATTCAAGATGGAGACCGGCGTTTATGACGCCAGGTTCGGTGTGTCGGGTGGTGCCCAGGTGAACATTGTCACCAAGTCGGGAACCAACCAATTGCATGGCACCCTTTATGAATACCTACGCAACGGCAACCTGGACGCGCGGAACTTTTTTGAGCCCGAGGTGCCGCCCTTCCATCGGAACCAATACGGAGCCAGCCTGGGTGGGCCGATTGTTCTTCCGCATGTCTATAATGGCCATGACAAGACCTTCGTTTTCTTAAACTACGAAGGTTTGCGCGACAACCACTCGTTCTTCAGCCGCTCGCACGTGCCGACGCTCGCCGAGCAAAGTGGCAATTTTTCCGACATCGCGCCGGGCTCACCCTGCTCCCACACCACGGTGCTCCTGGATCCCCTATTGCTAGTCAACCCTGCAGCTCCGCTGACGATACCCGGCAATAATTTGAACGCCATCGCTCCAGCTTTGCCGGCTCGCACGCTGGACCCCATTGGTCAGGCCCTCGTCGGCCTGTATCCGTCGCCCAATATCCCAAATGCCCCTTGCGGGGGAGAGAATTACCAGCAGCAGGTGCTGCGCCTCATCGATACCAACAGCTTCGTCGGCCGCTTCGACCACCGCTGGGGCTCGAAGGACAGTCTCTTCTTTCGCTACAGCTTGACTACCGAATCCTCGCTGACTCCTTCGGGCCTGCCCACGGGCGTGCCAGGGTTTGGTACACGGCGCGTGGACTGGTTCGACCAGACGGGGATGGATTGGACCCACACCTTCGCCGCTAAACTCATCAACGAGGCGAAGGTGGACTACAACCGCTGGCAGTACCGGTGGAATAATGAGGACCAAGGGAGGAATGTTAATCAACTTTTGCACATTAACGGTGCGCCTGCGGTTTACCGCGATACGGGAGTGCCTAACCTGACCTTCGCCGGCTATGACGGTTTGGGGGCAGGTCCCACCGACCCGCAGGCAGGCGCGGTCAATACATTTCAGTACGCGGACACTCTTGCCTTCATTCACGGCAACCACTCATTCGATTTCGGCGCGGATATCCGACCGGTCAAGCGCGGCAATTTCTTCGAGGACATTGACGCGCGCGATGCGTACGGGTTCAACGGGGTGGTTACAGGCAGCGCCGTCTTGGCGGGTCTACCCCCAACCGTTCAGGCGGCACTCTTGGCGGCCTGTCATCCGCCCAGTTGCGGCTTCGGCAACGGCGTGGCCGATGCTCTGTTCGGCCTCCCAACGAGTTGGGTCCGCGGTTCTTCGGGCTACGTCTCGGGGACCGCTACAGAGTACGATTTCTTTGCGCAGGACCGCTGGAAGATTCGGCCCAACCTCACCATGACGCTCGGCCTCCGGTATGAATACAACAGCCTGATCACGGACAAGCACAACCACTTCGGCAGCTTCGACTTCAATAAGGGCTTGCTGCTCGCCGCGGGAACGAGTGCGGCTGCCTTGCTGAATTTTGTCGGCACGACGGGGGCCTCAGGCCTGCCCATCGGACAATTCCAACAGGTCGGGACGGAGAACCTCGGAAGCACTTCGGAAAATCGGGCGCTGCAACGCCCCGATCACACCGACTTTGGGCCGCGCTTCGGCCTCGCCTGGATGCCTTTTGGAAATCAAAAGACCGTCATCCGCACCGGCGGGGGCGTCTACTACGACCAGATGGTCGGTCAGCTTTATTTCCAGAAGAGCTTCAACCCGCCGTACTTTCAATTGAGCCAAGGAAACCTGCTCGATAATGAACGGCCAGTGTTTACCGCTGTGGCCACGCCGCCCTCGGCTGGCGGCCTGCCGCTGGCCAGCGGTCTCCTTCTCCAAAACCTATTCGTCGCGCCCTCGCTCACACAGGCACTTTTCCCGCCCCTTGACCCGGTCAAGGTAAACCTCACGGACGGGAGGATTTTCGAGTGGACATTCGATGTGCAGCGGCAGTTGGGCTCCTGGCTGCTTGACGTGGGCTACGTTGGCACTCGGGGACTGAGATTGCCCTTTGAGTGGGACCCGAACCAGCCCAACAACTCGCTCTATACGGGCGGCGGCACCTGCATTCCGAACACCCCGGCGAACACGCCGTGCCCACGGCGCTACCCCAATTTCCCGACCATGTATTACACCGATCCCATCGGCACGTCGATTTATCATTCCTTACAGGTCAAAATGGAGAGGCACTATACCAACGGCTTGGCGATCATCGGCGCCTATACCTGGTCGAAATCCATCGATGACGATTCCGCCTACTTTGGTACCAATGCCAGCCCCGGCTTCCCGGAGAATTCCAACAATCTCGCTGCGGAGAAGGGCCGGTCGGACTTCGACTACGAGCAACGCTTCTCGCTGGCTTATGTTTACGACCTGCCTTTTGGGAACAGGATCGGAAAGTTGCGGAACTCGAAGGCGAACTACCTCATCAACGGTTGGGAGGTTGCGGGGATCGCCATGCTGCAATCCGGGGCACCCTACACACCGACCGTCGACGGTAACCCCAGCAACAATCTCGACAACCACGACCGTCCGAACGTTGTTACCGGTGTTAGCTTCTATCCCGCCCATAAGAGCGTCAACCAGTGGACGAATCCGGCCGCGTTCTCCCTGCCTGCCCCTTACACCTTCGGAAACGCGGGCCGGAATATTTTGACTGGGCCGGGTCTGGCCGACTGGGATTTCTCGCTGATTCGCAACCTCAAATTGTGGGAATCGAAAACCCTCCAGTTCCGCGCTGAGATGTTCAATATCTTCAACCGGGCCAACTTCACTCTGCCCAATGCTGACGCCAGCAGCTCCAGCTTCGGGGTTATCGGCAACACAGTGCAGCCCATTGCCGGCCAGGCTTCGGGCGGACCGGGCGACCCGCGCGAAATCCAGTTTGCGTTGCGCCTGATTTGGTAGAAGCGAAGGAGTATTGATCTTGTCCGAGGTACTGCTCGCGAAAGTAGACAGCACAATCTAATCCGACCGACTAAAGGCAGCGGCGGAGCGGGCGGGTTCCAACTTCCGCATCGCGCATCGCAGTCAATACCGTCGGTGGACCGGCATTCTTTGTAGGTGACAATGGCGTTCTGACACAAATTCCCGGTAAGGTCTGCGATCAGGACCGCATCGGGCCTTGGTTTCCCAAGGAGTTGGCCACCTGCTGGCCTTGTGTGCTTCAGAACAGAACTGGCCAAAGATCGGGCAATCTTGGGGCCATGTCGGACGCAAACAAGACAAAGTCGTTTGCTCCGAGGCGAACCGGACCGACACGCGCGCCCGAATTGACCGCCGGAGTTACACCCATGAGACGCGCAACATGCTCGGTTTCCACTTTGGAGAACGTGAAAATATAATCGAGGCTCATCGGCCAGCCCTTGTTGTCAAAGCCCTGCGTACAGGCCTCAGTGTAATGGAAAGCAATTTGTTGGGCAAACGGTGGGAGCGTGAGACGGACGGGTTCGCTGTCTCGCGGATCAGGTCGTGGCCTTGGTGAGTCACCGGCAGGTGAGGACCGCGTGCAGTGTATTCACGACGATCCGGCGGTCTCGCAGGCGGTGAGTCTCATCTCAAGTTCGGAGATCATCGGTTCTACGATCGAAAGGACCTCATTGGCAGTGGAGAGTTGGCGCGCACTACCGAACATAACCAAGGCGCCAAGGCTGTCGGCTTCAATCGGGTAATTACCTCGGAAGGCCTTCGCGATTAGTTCACTGGCAAGGTTGATCACCCAATCTCCGGAATAGCCGGCCGCACCGACGTCGGGCCTGAGCCCGCTATCGATTCTCGCGTACTTGGGGATGTTCCAGTAGCGTTCCCTGCATGCCTCAACGCGATCATAAACCTCTCTCAAGCGCATAGCCATTATCTCTGCCGTTGCCGTGTTTCGAAGATTGGCGAGCGAGGTGACAAGCACATTGGTCAAAGTCGCTGCTTCGACCGCGCCGCTCTGGAAGCCAACTTCGGAGAGAAGAATGCCTCGGTCTGCGCCCACGTCGGCAACTATCTCTCGCAGCGCCAAAACGTGCAGTTTTGTAACCCTTCTTGCCCAATGCTTGCATTCAACTATCCAGAGAACATCAAACCCGAGATGGTGTGACTTCACCAAGACGTCAACATCGTGGGTCGTGCGGACGCCCTTTATCGTGCAATCGGTAGCGGCCTCAAGTCCCAAGCCTCCGAAGAAGTTAGCCACCTCTTTTTGATACTCCTGCCAGTCATTGACCATAAGGCCTAGCTCCGCTCCATATCAGTCCTCGCGAAGTGGGAATTCAGACGGCGAAAACACAATGTGGACGAG
Source organism: uncultured Acidobacteriota bacterium (assembly GCA_963803295.1). Classification (GTDB taxonomy): domain Bacteria; phylum Acidobacteriota; class Terriglobia; order UBA7540; family UBA7540; genus CAWDMC01. The sequence goes on from CAWDMC010000007.1 coordinate 22,588, forward strand.
GGCCGAGAATCAGCTTCCCATCAGTCTCGGTGCGAACGCAAGCTGAATACCGTGCGCAACGGGCAGGCAGGCGCTGGGTATTTTTTGCCCGTGCGTCGGGCGGCGAAAGCCAGTGGTACCATTTAGGCTTTTGGCGCCGGGCCCGAACCCAAATTCCTCTTGGCCCCATATTCCGTGATTTTGCCGTCCACCGCGACCGCGACAAACCTGTTGCTGGCACAATCCTTGAACTGGACGACCTGGTGGCCTGATCGGGCGAGTTGCCCCCACTGGCTGGGCTTGGCGGGGTTTTGCTCGATGGCCGCAAATTCGTGACCTGCCATTACGAAGTTTACTGTTCTGAACCGGCCACTACTGGTGCGACGGACGCGCAACTGCTGGCCCTCCACCTCGACCTGATCGCCGCTCATCAATTCGGTGGCCACCGAGGACAACACTGTTGTATCCAACATTTCCCAACTCCTCAGAGCAACGCTAGAGTACGTCCCATTGATTATGCGACAGTGTCCGGGCTGAGCGTGCGTGTCGTCGGGCGCGAGGACCAGCAACATCGAGGCGACGCCAAGGGCGGGAGGGCGGGTCACGGAGACAGGCCGTCGCCGCAGGATTGTGGATGGGAGCGAGGGCAGAGCGGCGATTGCCGCCCTGCCCAGAGATGGTTACTGCTTTTTGGTGTGTGGCTTTGCCTTTGCAGAGGTAAGCGAGTTTTTGCCGTTCTTGGAGGCAGGCTTCTCTTTCAGTTCACGCAAAACCCGCTCGGCATTGACTTTGTAGTGGACCGCCTCGCGCGCAAGATTGGAATCCTTCGTGAGCATTCCACCACCAACATACGTCGGACAGTAAAGGTCTGAGGCGAGTGCGCACACGATTACGAATTTCCCGATTTCTGCCGTGGTCATCTTTTCGAGTTTTCCGCTGGCCAGTTTCGGGTAATCCACGTACCCGCCGTTGGCCTTTGGTTTGGTTTCTTCCCACGCGAAGAATTTGAAGATGCGGTGTTGGCTGTCGTGGCCCAACTGCTCGAAATACCGAAGTGCCACAAACTCAAGCTCATGGCGACTGAGTTCGGCGGGCACTCGCTTGTAAATTTCGCTCAGCAACCGCTTTCGGTATTCCAGTTGGACGCGGACAGCCTCGGCCTGCTTCCGCCGCTGTTCACGCTCTTCCGGGCTGATCGTCACTCGCGGATGATGGACTTTGCATTGCTTGTCAGTGCAAACATGGAGTGTGCTGCCGATGTTCTTTCCTTCCGCCATGACCGCTGCCACAGTCGCCGCGCATTCGCCTTTCTTCGCTTCGCGGTAGTCGTCCCGGTAGAGGACGCCGGGTTGCGGCTTGAACCCGTAATACAGATGACTTTCGGATACCTGCGCGGGCTTCTGGCCGTCGCCCTCAAGTTCCTTGACCCGCAACTGCACGAGCGCGTCCCGCTTCTGGCGAAAACATGCGGGGTCGGTGCATGTGTCCCGCTTCTTGATGTCGGGAAAGAGAATCGGGTTGTTCCCGGTGCGCTTGGGGCAAGCCGAACACGCTCCCGCTGAGGGCAACAGGTTCGGGTCGCTGGCGTCAAAAGGCGCGGTGGAAAGGTCGAGGTGAATTTCCCGCTGAATCCACTGGCGAAGGTCACGAACGGTGATGGTCGCCTGTGCTCCACGGTCTTTGAGGACAGCGGAAACGCCGCGATGGTCCGGGAAGCACTCCGCAAAGGCGCGTTCCTGATCGGGCACTTGGAGACGGGCAATCTCCAGAGCGTGCCCCACGGTGAGCTTTCCTTCGTAGAATGCCTTCTGGACTGTGGGTATCAATTCGGTGAGCTTGAGCCTGCCGAGCACGTACGCGGGACTCTTTCCGACTTTGATGCCGATGATTTCGACAGTGTAGAGGTCGGGATTTTGCGCCATCAATGCCTTGTAGCCGAAAGCCTCGTCCAATTCATGCACATCGGCACGATGGAGGTTTTCGATTATTTGCAGTTCAAGGGCTGCGCTGTCGCTAAGGTTCACAATGCGGGCGGGAATGGACGGCTTTTCCGCCAGCTTGGACGCCCGATAGCGGCGCGCTCCTACCACGAGTTCAAACAGGCTATCATCACCAGCGGGATGGGGCCGCACCAGTACAGGTTGAAGCACACCGTGGTCCTTAACATTGGCCGCCAACTCGCGGAGCTTGAGTTCATCAAAGACGCGGCGCGGGTTGGTCTTCGATTCGACAATGCGGTCCAGAGGAATTTCCTGAACCAAAGGGGCGTTCTCAGTGACGGGGGAAATTACAGATGTGTTGTTCACGGGCAATTCTCCTTTTTTGGGATTTAGTACTCCTTGGGCAAAAGAATGGTTGTGCTGGCGCGGTCCGCTTCGGTAATCAGCCAAAGCGTATCGCCTGCGTTGGTTCGATAACTGCTCAAGAGCCTGAAGCCCTGCTTCAGGCTGTAAAGGTTTTCGGCCACGTCGTGGGCTTCAAGCTGTCCCCAATCGCCCGCAGCGTGGCGGCACAAAAACTCGCCGGGCGTCTGTTCGGCGCGGGTCAAAGCGTCCAGAGCGCCGGGCGTCGCAACGATCTGACCGAGAGGAAATAGGGCTTCCATACGCGGACTCCTTCCGTGGTTGCAGTTAATACGAGCCGGTCGTCATTGACCGGCGTCGGTTTGTTCAGTGTTCCTGCCTGCGTGAAGAATCTGGTCGGCGGCGTGGAAAATGCGTTGGGCGGAACGCTCGCTGATGGCTTGGCCGTGGCCCCACGACTGGATATAACCCCGGCTGTATTCCGCACCCGGAAGCCCGAGCGATTCACAGCACAGCAGGGCCACGGTTTCGGCTTCTACCTCGCGAATATTTCGGGGTGTCGTTTCGGTGTCGGAAAGGTCGCCCTCATCGCAATGGCCAAGGGCAACGTGAGCCAACTCATGGAAAAGGGTTTTGCATGGCTGCACGGCAATCGGGCTGATGGCGATCTTCCGGCCACGCTTGGCGTAACCCTGAGTGTTACCGTCCAATGCTGCGAATGCCTCACGCTGGATGTTCAACGCGGCGAGCGCTCTTTCTTCGTTCCATTCCGGCATCGCGGGCGGCTGATAATCCGCGCCTTCGGTCTCGGACAAAACGAACCAATGTGCTTTGTAGGTGAAGTGCGTGAAGATGAACTCTTCTTCCTGCTTAGTCCCATCGCCATTGGTAATTGCCTTTTTGCGCTTGCAGGTGAGGGGCATACAGAGCGTTAGGGCTTTCGACCCTTTCTTGACAAAGCGGCCTAGCTCTTTCCACTTAGGAAATGTCGCCAAAGGCCCCGGCTGGATTCCGCGCTCCAAACATTGAAACAACGCGAGTAGCTGATTTCCGAGACTGTAGTTATGAAATCGGTTATAAGCCTCGTGAATATATCCGGGCTTGCGGACCGCTTCGTCAAGTAGCGCCGCCCATGAAACCATGGGTTTTCTCTCCGCGCCACCGAGCGCGCGACCTGTGCTGCCCTGGTTTGCGTTGGTGACCACGGCTGTTTCTTCCGTTGCTGTCTGCCGGGTTGTGATTTCCTCGGTCATGTCTTTTCTCCTTTTCTGCCCCGTTTCTCGCGGGGCACCCATGGGCGAGTCGGGCCTACTCCCTCCGCTGCCTTGGCGGGGGGTACCGGAAAAATCTCGTTAGATCGCGTGATTTTTTGGGGGGGACCGCCACCTGGAGGGCGGCGAAGCCGAGGCAGAGCGTGCGTCGGTAGGGCGTAGGAATCTTTCCGATCTCGCCGTGCCCGCGAGAAGAAGGGGCGTTAGAAAAGGAGAGTGATCGGAGAAATTCAGGCGGACAGCAAAGAGATATGAAGAGCTCGCTCACCGGACAAGGAGGGCTTGAGAACTTAAACGAAGTTTGCTGGCTGCCATTCGGCTAGCATCGAGGAGAATCGGGCGACAAAATACGACGGCAATCAGGAAGGAGGGCCTCGCCGGGAGGCGAGGCCCGAGTGGCGGGATTACAAGGCGGGATCGTTGGCGGGAATATCGGTGGAAGGATCTTCTTGGACGGCGCGGTCGAGTTTGGCGATCCGTATCGCGCGGACTTCCCACGCCCGTACCTTAGTCTTGGCTCCGCTTTTCTTGCCGTGGCCGTTTCCGTCGCCGTCGATTTCACGCGAGCGCAAATACCCGGTAATGGCAACATGCGAGCCCCGCTTCAGAGACGAGGCGAACTGCGCGACAGCACCGAAGCAACTGATGGAGTGCCAGTCGGTGTGAGAGTCCCATTCGCCCTGGTTATTCTTCCAGGACCGCTTGGTGGCGAGCGATAGGATCGTTAAGGGCACGCCGTCCCGAGTCTCGCGGGTCTTGGCATCCGAGCCCAAAAAGCCAACTAGAAAAACGCTGTTCACGTACATGTTGAATCCTCCGTTTTCTGCTCCCGCTTCTCGCGGGGCACACTGAAAGCGAGAGGGTTCTGCTCCCAAGGTCAGGGGCTGCTTTTTATGGAGGCACCGGGAAATGAGTGGTTTGAATCATCGTTTGGCCGTTTTTGAAACATCGTTTGGCCGAGCGATGCTGCAAATCACGAACGGAGGAACCATAAACCTGGAAGGCCTCCGGCTTGCCGGGGAAGCAGAAGACCCGCAGAGCGTGCGTCCGCAGGGCGCAGAGAATTACCCCGAGCCGTGCCCGCGAGAAAAAGGGACAGAACGGAGGTTTGTACGAGAACACGGGATCTGGGCTTCGTGGCGGATGATTGGAGTCGGAGGATCTCTGGGAGGGTGTGATCGCGTGACTGCTCGCCGCAGGGCGGGAAAAGGAAGAGTGGCGGCGTTAGGGGCGGAGCGTCACTGGAACCAGTCGCGAGAATCGCACCAGCAACGTTTCGGGGCCGCCGTATCAGCGGCGCGGGAAAGCGAGGCACCGGCTCGGCAAAGGCGGAGCCATTCTATAAGCACGGCAAGTCCGCGATGCTAGACTAAATCTGCCAGACCGCGCCTTCCTTCTGCTAGTTTTTGCCGCCAGCGATCCCGCTTTGTAATTCCCACCGCAGAGGAATTGCCAGCGCGCCATTTCCAGCGCTGCCAAAGCTTGCTGGGAAAGTACTCGAATTGGATAATATACTGGCGAGGGGTTGCAAATCCCACAATCAGGACAACAAACCGAGCGGTCGGGCCGCGGAGAATGGGAGTGGCCTCAGCCACGTGGCAATTGAGTAAGATCAAAGGATGGGACCAACTGGTCTCACATCATGTCAGCGTCATACGAACAAAGGGAGATTGAGGATGAGCAAAGCGATCGATAACCTGCATTCCGCCCAGCAACGCGCCATGGCTGGCCGGCCCAAGGTCGGCGGCTTTCCGTATCTCGCCGAAACGCTCGACGGGCGGGCGTGGCACGCAATCTATGGTACTTGCCCTCTTGTCAGAGTCTGTATGTAACAGAAGACGGGCCGGTCGTAACGCAGAGCACGCCGCTGGTGTCCGGCACCGTAGATGTGCCGGCGTTCGACCGAGAGGCACTGATCGCCGCGCTGCAAACGGACCAGGCCGGCAGGAGCACGTTCCCTGAGTTTCTGGAGGCGTCCTGGCGGGCCGGCGTTGTCCGGTACGAAGTCGATTTCATCGCACGGAAAGTCAGCTATTACGGCTGTGGTGGCGAGGAGTATAAAGAGGATTATCCCGCCGTCGATGTTAAGTAGCGTCGTCCTCTTCCGCGCGCTGCCGCCGTTCCACGTTTGTATTCCTCTTCGGCATTAACCATCTTCTGGTTTGAACTCTCCCTTCAACTCTCAGTCACTTTTCCTCGAACCCATGGGTTTTGAATTTAAGTGTGCGGGAGTTTTCTGTGACCGTTCGCACGACATTATCAGGCGCGCCATCAGGGATCTGAGCGTCAATCTCTAGTGTGACTTGGACGGACGAGCCGACAAGCCCAACGAGATGGGTAACGACCTCGTCCGCGATTCTGCCGGCGTCCCGCCCTACGCGCTCGGAATCGAGCACGACGGTACCGTGGTAACGTTTCGGCTTGGGCGGCTGGACCGGAACAGGGGGACGACTGGCCGTTACCGGTGGCTCGCCGGGCTTGACGGCGGTTGCACCAGTAGTGCCGGCTCCAGTGGTGACCGGCGGGGCGGTTTCCTGCTCAATCTGCTTTCGTGCTGCTTCAGGCTTCACGAGCAAACTCGTATCGTCCCTCGTTACGCCAACGTGGGTGCTATAGCGGAGCCCGCGGTAGCGGGCTGCCACCTCGTCATAGCTGTCCGCATAGGCGAAGGCATCCTGCTCCCAGGTCAACAGTGCAAGTCCGGAACCAATGGCGTCCACAAGAACATCTGGGGTCTGAAGCCGCGGCAAGTAGAGGTAGCGGCCGAAATCATCGACGAGCTGACGGATTGAGACATGGTTCCCGCGCCAAAGCGGTACCCGGTCCAACTCCATGCGGAGGCGCGAAGCGGCAAAGTTGACCACCAGCAATTCTTCATTTCTAAGCTTTTTGCTGGCGCGTTCTGCGAGCGCGTCTTGCCCAGCAAGGCGGATGGTCTGCCACGTCACAGGGGATTGCGGGTTCGCTTGCGTCGGCACCAGCAACCACTGGTAGGTTTCAGGAAGCCTGGCCGTTACCACGCCGTCAGCGGCGCCCCTTTGTGTCTCGGCCTGCTTCACTTGATTTGGCGATAGGTCGAGCCTGTCCTTCTCATCGAGGATAGATTCCCAGGCGAGGAATTTTCGGACTGCCTCATCCAGATCCTGCAACCGTGTCTTATCAGCGGCGAGAAAAACGAGCGAGTTGCGGTAGAGGCGCGGGGTGTTTCCGCGGGTCTCGAAAATCGCTTTCGCCGCCACCTCTGCGGCGTTATCAGGCTCCTTGGTGTAGGCGCTGGTCAATACTCAGAACTATGAGTCGCACGTCAAGATCGTCCGGCACATCGGCGCTGGAGGCCGGCATCGGGTGAATGCGTTTGAAGTCGCTCATTTTGCGCAGGTCGGTTCGCAGCCGCTTGTCCAGCTCCTGCACCACTTTGTCGGGATCTCGCTTGAGTTGTTCGGCGCGATCTTCGGCGAGCTTGGTAACAGTGGGTTGCGTCGAATACCAGTAGCGCGGACCGTCCTGATAGAGGTAAGTTGCCGCCGCCGCGAGTCTTCGCAGGGCATCGCCAAAAACCGCCGGCGACTCGCCCGGCATCACACATCCCAGCTTGACACGCCGGTCCTCGACTCCCCGGTGGGCGGCCGTGGATGTGGGCGCGGAGCCCAAATAGATGGTTCGGGCCACGCGTCGGCAGGCAGCGAACTTGCCAAGGTTGGGCACTTCGCCGTCCAGGCGCAATGGCAAAGAGCTGGGACCGTCAACGTCCTTTTCGAGAATCGGCACCCAGTTATCGGAGAGATAGCGGGTGAGCTCGAATTGCACACGCTGATCGTCGATTGGGATGTTGGCTGGCAGAATCAGCGGGTTCTTGTCGCCCTTCTCCCAAAGGCTGTGAATGACTGCGGCCATCAGTCGCAAAACGCCGCGTGTGCGTTGGAATTTCACCAGCGTGGACCAATCGGTGTAAAGCCGGTCGAAAATCTCCGGGTGGATTGGATAGGCTGCCTTAATCCGCTTCTCGTAATCGGCATCGTGGCACTCAGGCGGAAACTCCTGGTGCTGTGCCCGGTAAAGATCGGCGAAAGCCCGCGCCACTACGTCGCGGTCCTTAAACTGCACCTCATCGGCAAGTGGTTCGAATAGCCGCCGTCGCACGATCTCGAAGCCCTCTTCGGCGCTGGCCGGCCGCCACGAGGACTCTACGCGTCCCACTACGTTGCGCAACCTGTCCAATGCCTCGCGCCCGCGCTGCCCCCCGACCTCCACATCATCGGCCTGGGTATGTGGGGAGCCCGTCGTGTCCGAAGCGGGCAAACTAATTACGAGCAAGCAGCCTTTGGCCAACTTGGCCGATTCGGTAAGGACCTGGGCGAAGGTAAATTGCGTCTCGAAACCGCCTGCTGGCAAGTCACTCTGGTCGTGGAGCTGGCGTGCATAGGCCACCCACTCGTCGATCAGGATCAAACAAGGGCCATACTCATTGAAAAGTTCGCGCAGAACGTCACCGGGGCTGGTGGCTTTCTCATCGTCGGCACGGAGGCGCTCGAATGCTTTCTTTCCGCCAAGCTGCCAGGCGATTTCTCCCCAAAGGGTGCGCACCATCGTGCCATCGGGCTTCTTCACGGGGTTGCCGGGGGAGATCCTGTTGCCCACCAAGACCACTCGTTTGGCGGCTGGTAGCTTCTTGGTGTCAGCTTCCTGCATCACGGCGTCAATGCCTGTCAGGTCGCTCGGGGCCGCGCCCGAGAAGAGGTGGTAAAGCGCCAGCATCGAGTGCGTTTTGCCCCCGCCAAAGTTGGTCTGGAGCTGCACCACGGGGTCGCCGCCTTTACAGGAAATTCGCTGCACCGCGCCTACCAGCATTCGTTTGAGGCTCTCGGTAAGGTAAGTCCGGCGGAAGAACTCCACCGGCTTCTTGTATTCGTCCGTGCCCTCGCCGAGGTACACCTGCCACAGATCGGCGGCAAACTCTGCTTGTTGGAAGCGGCCGCTAGCTACGTCTTTGTGCGGCGTCACTACTTCGCGCCAGGGCTTCAGGTTGGCGGCCCCAGCACTTTCGATAGCTGTACCGGCGCTCTTACGCTTTTCCGACCGCACCTGTTCATCGAAGCGCAGACGCAGAAGCTCCATCTTCATCTTTTCGATTTCGTCCGTCTGGGGAGCCGAGACGGCGGTGAGGAGACGCCCTGCCGAATCAAGCGCGCGGTAGGCGTCGTCGCTGGAGAATGGGTTCTGATGAGCCCAGCGGTTACGAACGTCTCTAAGTTCACTGACCAGAGTGCGCTCCGCCTGTCCGAGCGTCTTGCGGAAGACCACATTCCACTGGTTCCACATTACGGAGAGTAACGAAGCGGAATCCCACTGTAGTTCTCCCTTTCCCGAGAACAAGTGCGTCTGGGTATCGGCAACAGATGTGCGAACCTGATCAAGCCATAGTTGCGCGTGCTGCGCTTTCATCTCCCGCTCGACGAACGGTTGCAGACCGTCCTTTAGCAGGTCCATCGCTTTCCCCACACGCTCGTGATTTGTTACGGCCATCGGCAGTTCCTCTTATCCGAGATGGGCGATATCCACATCACCCCAATGCTCTTTAAGGTACTCCGCCACGAGCCGGCGGTGGCAGTGGTCGGGCTTGTCTTCGCTGCACAGTAGGCAGCCGTCCGCGATCATCTCTTTGGCAACCGTCTGGTCGATTCGGCGCTGCCTCATCAATTCGAGAAATTGGGATTCGTACGTTTCCCATTCGCCGCGGTTTTTCTTATATTCGTCGAGTATGTCTTGAGTAGGAGCCAGCGAGGGCAAGTGTATATATTCCATGCCGCAGATCACCTTCAAGAAATAAGCCAAGTCCTCCTTCTTCGCGAAGCCAGCGAGCTGTGAGACATTGTTGAGTCGGACATCGACTAAGCGCTTGGCTCCCGACGTGCGAAGTAATTCGAAGAAGTGCCTGGCTGTTTTCTTTGTAAATCCGATAGTGAATACCTTCATTTTTCCCTCTCTCACCGTTTCATTCGCCAGCGTTTCGTCCACATACGCAATCCGCTCCTCTTGTTTAACGATGGCCTCCGCAATCAATTCTTGCCGTGTACGGAAGAGATCGTCGTGGGGCAACCCCACCACCCCGAGTAACCTGCCCATGGCTTCGGCGTGGGATTCCAACCGGCCATCAGCCAAGATATGGAGTACCTCAACGCCAAGCTCGTCAAGATATCTAGCCACGAGAAGAGCGCGATGGCACTCCAACGGTTCCTTCTCAGCACACATGAGTCCGATGCTGTGCTCCTGGGCTCCGCGCATAATGCGCCCGATTCCACTGCGGAACACTTCTGTACGCGCCAAACGTGCGTACTGCACCCGTCCATTCGCGTAACAGGACCTGTCATCCGGCCGCCCGCCAAGTTCTCGCCCGAGGAACACGTACTTGATGCCGTGAGTTTTCATGCTGCGCTCAAGGGCTTCCTTGTTGAAGTGTGGGTTGAACCGGCTGGAGGGTGCCGATCGTACGTCGGCCAATGCGGTCACGTTGTGTAGTCGCAACAACTCCAGGAATGCCTCCAAGGAGTGGTTGGAATGCCCGATGGTGAAGACGGGATGCGGCCGTTCGCTCATGCCTCAGTCCCTCCTCCGGGCAGGATGATGGCCGCGATGAGTTTGTAGCAGGCACCTCCGTGGGGTTCGCCCAGGCTGACCGTAAGGAAGCTCTCGCCGATCTTGTAGTCCCCGTCTGGCTTAGCTAGGTAGGCCTTTTCGAAGCGGGGATCGGTGACCCAAAGGCGGTATTCAGTGCCATCATGAACGAACTGGCCCTGCACGCGGCGCTTGGGATTACCGAAGGCCTCGCCCGGCTTGAACACGGAGAGCGTCATGCCATCGATGTGAAGTAGGCGCAAAGAGCTATCAATCGCATCGGTCATTTCCAGAGGAATCCTGTCGTTGAGTCCGTTGTAGGTGCTGAAGTTGTTGTGCCACAGCGATGAAACTGGATCGATGAATCGCTTCAGATCCGCCCATGTGGCGCGGCCGATCTTCGACCAGTATTGGTCAGGATCAAGCAACCAATTCTCGTGCTGGAAGCCTTTAGGTCGTGGCGCTAGTAGTGGTACGTCCATGATGTCTAGCACCCTGGGATCGCTGCCGTCTTCGTACTGGCGCTCATATTCAGAGACTTCCTCGTGTTCACGTGAACTCACAGGCCGAATCCAGCCGATTGCTCGACCTGCAGATAATTCCCTGCCAGCAACACACCGGCCATTGAGCTTGCGTGAGTTTGCGAGGCACAAGATTCGCTTTACTGTGGCCATAGATTAGTCCGTTTCTTCATTGTCAAACAGCGTACCGGTAGCCGGTGCTTTTGGCTTTCCACCCTCGCGGGCCAGCCTGATGATTTCGTGCCAGCTTTGCACGAGTCCGTTGTACGAAAGCGCCTCCTGCGTCCGCTTCTTGCGCTCGCACAGCGTGTAGAGGCGGTAGCAGAGTTCGCGGGCGATCTCGGCCTTGGCTGCCAAGATTTGCAACAAGCTCAGCTGCTGCGCTCTCGCCACCGGTTTCCAAAGTGCGGATCAGTTGGTGCACCATCTCCCACGCCGTCAGACGTGGGTCGGTTGTCGGATCCCAGTGGGTGGGCAGTTCGTCTGGTTTCAAGAGCCGGACCTTGCCACGGCCGGAGGAGACAATCCCCGCCTCGACCATGCCATCGACGCTGGTGTTCTTGGACTTGGAGAGCTGTTCAGCCACACCGTACTCGCCCGGGTCGAAACCCGCGTGCTCGAACCACGCCAGTGCCCAACGGCTGTCGGCATCGAAGTCGCCCTCCTGCTCCGCCAGCGCTTCATCGAGAGTTTGGTTGATGAGCGCGAGCGCATCGCGCACGGAGACCGGTTTGCCCTCCGCATCGAGAACCTTGGCGTAGCGGGTGTAGACAGCCATTCCCGGTCCAATGGCCGCTTGCGCCAAGTCCACCGGGGCGATGTTACTCCGCTGGAGATGTTTAAGCGCCTCAGGCAGCTCCGTCTTGAGTACGGTGAGAAACTCCCGGCGCGTCGCCACAGACGCATTTGCAGCTCGGGGGCGACAAACGAGAATGATACTGGAAGCGAGTGAGTTGAAGTTCACCTTAACCCCGGTCGGGCGTTCCGTTCGCATCGGCCAGGTACCGCTTAGGGCGAAGCCCGCCTGGATGACGGCGTCGAGGAAGGTCTGCCAACCGGTGGAGGCGGTCCCTTCACTTTCCGTCTCCGATTGCTTGAAGGCATAGTAGATGGTGACCGGAAACGCCGGGTGCGCCTGCTCAGCCAGCCGGCGCATCGCTCGGGTCATGCCATTTAGAAAAAAGGCCTCTGCCTGCACCTTGCTATCATGACGGTAGGGCGTGGCGACGAGCTCTTCGGTCTTAGGCACGGCCACCGTCGCAAAGAGATTGGGAAAAACAGGCTTAAGCGAACGACGTAGCCATATATAGAAGAAGTCCGAGAGATCGGCGTAGCTAATATTGTCGTAGTAAGGTGGGTCCGTGGAAACGAGCCTGTCGGAAATCTCCACAGCTTGGGCGTCGCGCTGATCGCTCCTGGCTATCACGGTGGCAGGAAAGCCCTCGATGACCTTGGCCATAGAGCGGCAAGTCAGGCCAAAGTCTCCTGCAGCTCCCGCGAATGGATTTACATCAGGGAAGTCCCAGGCCATAGCGATCGCCTGTCGACTGAAGAGATTCACACTCTGTTCCCGACTTGTGGACCATACGGCGAAGGCATTGATCGTATTGGCCGATCTACTGACTCCGAGACCAAGCATCGTTCCTAACGAATCGGCATAAGCTTGGGCGCCGGTGCCGCCAGCGTCGAGGCCCCTGCCATCGTCGAGCAGACCAATTTTTATCCCGTCGACCCTCACCATGTCCCGCGCTTCTTCGACTAAGTCGGAAAACGTGGTCAGCGCCACGAGCTGGCGGGCGGTGAAGAGTTTGTCCCAAGTGGTTATGCCATAGAGACCGATGTTTACTCGGCATTTACCGCACGTCTCAGTATTTGGGAGCCATGTTGGGTGCGCGGTCCGGGAAACAGCCTCCTGTTCTGGTAAAGGCGGGAGAAACAGTCGGCCACTATCACTTTCAGCGACAATTGCCATAAGGCGCTCCGACATGCGCCCTGCAGATGATTCCACCCGGATGTAGTCGAAAGGGATAGGTACTCCAGACATAAGACAGCGGAATCCGCCCTTTTTGCCGGCCTTCGTTCCAGCCTCCGACGCGGGATCCTTCGGCTTGCCCAGCTTCACCGTAAAGCGATAGCCACCGCTCTCCAACACCGGTTCAACGTACACCTCCTGCCCCGCTTTCGTAGAGAGCATGAAGCTAGACGCGAGCGGCACGTCGACTTTCGCGAAGGCCGGGTTCGGACTCTTAACCGTGCGCGCCCAGAGGCAGGCGATGACCGTGAGCTTCTGGCCCATGTAGTTCTTCAGGTCCGGCCGCCCATTGGCCATCTCCGGCGTGACTTCGACCTTCGGGTAGAGGTAACCGATGCGTTTCTCAGCCTCATCCCGCATCCACTTGCCGTAATACCGCACGTCCTCAGCCAGCCCTTGCACACCGTGCCAGGTCTTATTGAAGAGCTCCTTGTCCTTGCGCGACTCGGGATTTACCGGCGGCTTCCCAGCGAACTTGGGCGGGATCTCGATCATCGCTTTGTTGATCAGTACCGCGACCGGGTTCAGATCGGTCGCGTAGGCCTCAAGTCCCAGGCGCTGAGCCTCCAGCGGAAGCGCCCCGCCACCAGCGAAGGGATCATGGAAGGCAGGAAGCTTGTGACGGTCAAACAGCTCTTTGGCCCTTGGATGTCCCGCGTTCTCAGCACAAGTCGCCCGCCAGCTCTGCCAAATCTCGGCCCGTGCCCGCTCCAGTACCTCTTCGTTGGTGGTGTTCTCCCACAGCACCAGGTCCTCGATGATACGGAAGAGCCGCAGGCGCTCTTTCTCTTGCGCCTTCTCGGTCTTGAATATGTCCGGATGCGCTGACGGGTCGTCGACCATTTGCGCGAAGATCACAGCCCGCGCCGCAGCAAGCGGCCGCCGCGCCCACCACAGGTGTAACGTGCTGGGATGGCCGTGCCGAATGGACTTCTCGCGAGCGGAAGCGATGTTAATCGCCTCCAAAGGCAGCGCGACCTCGATAAGCTTCTTTTTCATTTGTCCTTTTCTGCTTGCCACGCATTGCGCACAGCGCCATCGACAAGATTACGAAGATCCGAGGTCTCTACGCCAAGCGGCGCGAGATACGCCCAAGCCTTCGATACGGCTGAGATCATGGTTTCTTCTGATTCCAGCCATGTTGCTGGCCCGCGTTTACGGGCCATTTCAACAAGTGCTTGAATATCCTCTCGCCCAACGAGAAAGGGCTTAAGGACCGTCACCGCTTCGGAAATCCGACTTGCTTCAGTAACCTTTCCCAGCGACGGGTCGAGCGGGTCTTTTACCGTAGTCCATCCGCATGGCTCTGAGTACTTATTGGCGTATAGTCGCCCATTTTCAACACGCAAAAGCACCGGGTCTCCGGGAGGAAGACTTTTTGCCAGACGCCGGACCCACGATGGCCCCACGATAATAGTAAGCGGCCATGATCCTTGAGCTGGTGCCTTTGATATCCCCCTTCCGGCGGTGACGAATAGCCAGCCATCTTCAAACCGGAGACTTACGCCGGTGGCTCGACGCCCCATCAAATGCGCGACGATTCCCAATGCTTCCGCCAGTTCCGCTCGCGCGACAATCAGGCCGTCAGTGGGTACGGGTGGAATTGTCATGCTGGAGCCTCCGCTAGTGCCAGGAGCGTAGCCAAGACTATATCGCTTTGGATTGAGGGTGAGTCCGACGAGAGATTCATGAAGGGGATTCCGCGCGGGCGAGAATCTCCTTGAGGTCGTAGTTCACGCTCGTTACACCGAAATCGGGCTCGCGCTGAAAAGGGGAGCGGACATACCGGGGTGTCGTCATGTCCCCGTCAACCTCGACCACCGCAAGAATAAAATCCTCTGGTTTGTTGAGGGCCGTGAGAATTTCGTTCTTGGTTATCGTTACGGTTTCTGCTCCCTTGGCACGGCCCTTTACTTCAATAAAGCGAAGTTTTCCAGTTCCTGGAATACGAGACTCAACATCGTAGCCGCACTTTTCATCACTCACATCGCGCGGCACGAAGCCAAGCCCATGCTCGGACGCCAACACCGCATCCAACGCCAGCTTGGCGACTCGCGCTGTTTCTTTGGCAAACTGGGATGGCTCACCCTGAAGGCCAGTCTTTAGGCGCTTCAGCATGCTTACCGAAATAACGAGCGCGCCGCCTATCACCACGGGAGGAAGCGGCGATAGCTGGCGCTCCTTCTCCAAGTCTTCCATGCGTTTTTGCAGGCGGCCTTGGAGTTCATCCGCTCTTTGGCGGGCCTTCCCGGAATTGATCCGGGCGTTCACCCGGCCGGCGAGTTCCTGATATTTAAGTTCCTCGGCGCGATGGTCCCAGTAGTTAATCTCCTTTGTCAGCCGGTCTTTCACGGCCGCCATTGTCTTCGCCACAAGGTCCTGTTTGCGCGTTTGCACTTCGTCCAAGTGCCGCGGAACAAGCTCATTCACGGCAAATTCCGTGACCTTGCTTTCGAGGTCGCCTTTGAGCCACTCCTCTTCAAGTGCCGCGGTCGCGCCAATGCGCTCTTCATCTGTGACGGGCCTATAGTCGAGGTACGGCGCGTAGCCCGCATTCACGACTTTGCCGTCGTGGTCGATTTCGACGAATTGCATGCGTCTGGAAACGACGCGCCGGTTGCCCGCACGGTCAGTCTGCGCGTCCTGAATGGAGTGCTCCAGGTAAAAGAGTACTCGCACGCCGTCCGCCCGAATCACTGGGATCGATCAAGACGGCGCCGCGCCGGAGGAGGTCTCGATACCGTTCAATAATGAGGTCGATACTCGCATCAAGGAGCGGATGACCCGGACAGACGAATTCCGCCAACGGCTTACCCTGAAGACTGATCAAATCCTTCTCGAAGGCAATACGCTCGTAATTCAAGAGAACAGCCTGACCCGTACCTATCAACCGGTCGCGGTTTCGGATGACGGCAGGCACGTGCGTAACTTCGTAGCGTTTGGTTTCGCGCTCGTGAACCGTTCCGCCAAGAAGGCGGAACGCCTCAAGAAAGAAACTGGCGATAAAGTGCGGCTGGAGGCGGCGGGCCTCAGCGCGCTCCATATCTTCACGGATTTGGCGCACTTTGGCGGCATCCATGGAATCGTGAGCCAGGGCACGCTCTTCCAGCAATTGGCGGCAATGCTCCCGGTCTGCAAGGTTGTCAACGGTTTGGAACAGGCGGGCACGAACATCGGGCCGGTCGCCATACCGGATGGCCTCAACCAATAGATCCCGCAATCTCCGGTCGCGAAAAAGTTTGCCGAGAATGTCGAATACGCCACCGCCCAGAGCGCGGCGCTGCTCTTCGATTTTTTCAAATAGGCGCTTGAATACATCACCCTCGCGAGTTTCGTCGGCCACGAGATTCCAAAGATGGCAAACCTCTGTCTGACCGATACGATGAATCCTGCCAAACCGCTGCTCAAGACGGTTGGGGTTCCAAGGGATGTCGTAATTGACCATCAGATGCGCGCGTTGGAGATTAATGCCTTCACCCGCGGCGTCGGTCGCCACGAGTATCTCGACACTTTTGTCCTGGGTGAAAGCCTCCTGGGTGTTTCGCCGCTCTTCTCGCCCGATTCCGCCATGAATCGTTACAACAGCCTCTGGCCGGCCCAATAGGGTGCGGATGCGGTCCGTTAGATAATTCAGTGTGTCCCGGTGTTCGGTGAAGATTACCAGCTTTCGCCGGTGCCCTTGAGCATCAAACATCTCAGATTGATTCTGCAAAAGTTTTGAGAGTTCATCCCACTTCTTGTCGATCTTGCTTTGTTTCACCTTAAGGGCCAACTCTTCCAACCCGTTCAGGATCGCTATTTCCGCTTCGAGTTCAGCGATGGTGCGCGCCGCCGTTGCCTGGTCAATGACCTGTTCCTCGGCCTGTTCGACCTCAGTGCTGGGCGCATCTTCGAGTTCTTCGAGGTCCTCCTCGGTATAGGATGGGAGCGCCTGGGGGACCTGAACCGGCGCGCCGCCACCGCGTTTCAGAAGTTTTTCCTCTCGAAGCCGCTTTTCAAGTCGCTCGCGGCGCCTCCTGAGAGATTGATAGATTGCTTCCGGCGACGAGGCCAGCCTGCGCTGCAGGATGGTGAGAGCAAAACCGATGGTCCCTTTTCGACCTTCGCTCTCCAAAGCATCAGCACGATTGAATTCCTCGCGGACGTAGTCGGTCACTTCCTTGTAGAGCTGCGCCTCAAGGTCCGACAATCGATAGGAAACAGCGTATGCCAGTCGCTCCGGGAACAGCGGCGTGCCGTCAAATTTCAGAAGTTGTTCCTTGACCAAGCGGCGCATCAGATCGGACGCGTTTACTACATGGACGCCGTCGCGGAATCGCCCTTCAAATCGGTCGCCATCCAAGAGGGCCATGAAGAGTTGAAAGTCTTCTTCTTTGCCGTTGTGGGGAGTCGCCGACATGAGCAAGAAGTGCCGCGTCAATCGCGAGAGCTGCTGCCCCAGTCGGTAGCGCTTTGTCGTCTTTATTTCCCCCGAAAAGAACGAAGCGGACATCTTGTGGGCTTCGTCTACTACGATCAGGTCCCAATCAGTTTGTTCAAGTTTCGCCTGGACGTTTTCGTCGCGGCTCAGTTTGTCGAGGCGGCAGATCGCCAAGGGAGTTTCCAAAAACCAATTGCCCGTCCGGGCGGATTCGAGCTTTTCGTTGGTCAAGATGTCAAAGGGCAGATGAAACTTGAAATGAAGTTCGTCTTGCCATTGCTCGGCGAGCATTCCGGGGCACACGATGAGACAACGGTGCAAGTCGCCACGGGTCAGGAGTTCCTTAATGAGAAGTCCAGCCATGATCGTCTTGCCGGCACCGGGATCGTCAGCCAGAAGGAAACGCAGGGGCTGGCGGGTAAGCATTTCTCCATAAACGCCCGTGATTTGGTGCGGTAGCGGCTCGACGAGCGACGTATGGATGGCGAGAAGGGGATCAAAAAGATATGCCAGTCGGATGCGATGCGCCTCAGAAACAAGCCTGAGCATTGCTCCGTCTCCGTCGAAGCTCCATGGACGACCCACCGAAGCGATTTCGAGGGTAGGTTCCCGGTGGCGATACAGGAGTTCGCTGCCAAGACGGCCCGTGGGGTCCTTGTATGTGAGCTCCACGACCGACGAGCCGTGCCACTTAACGTCCACGACTGTGACAAGGCATTCCGGTAGGACTCCCTTGACAGTTGCACCGCGGGTGAGTTCTTCGAGACTTGCCATTCAGCGACTGTGTCTCCTTGCCAGTTCGTTCATTACCCAAGAGAATAAAATTGGCTGCCGGACTGGCGGCCAGATGATACTACTCCTCAGTGAGACCGTATTGCCAGAAGTCGTTTCGGGTTTGTCGTTTCGCGACTAGGTTGCGGAAGGAAGGCAAGTAGTCAGGCGGCATCATCTTCGGGAGACACCCGCAACTGGAAGTGGTTTTCATGGAGTTCTGAGCCTTTGAGCAATACAAGATCAAGAAACCAAGTCTGCTCAACCTTTCCCAATGAAATCTCCATCGGGTGCTTTTTGACGAAGTCGAGGAGGTCGTCCTCTCGGAAGCGGTGGATATCGCGGCCGTTTCCGTCGTGGCGCTTCGTACTCTGTCGCCGGTCACGGAGCCAGCCATTCGCAATCCACTTTTGAATCTTGTGGTGATCTTCACCGAGGCACTCTTCCAGGTCGCGCATCGTGTATCCGTCGCTTACTGTTCGTGAATGCCCCAGGGCCTTGATCTTCATAACCACAGAGGTTTCTGTCCGCTTCAAGCGCTTGGCAATCGCCGCCGCCGATACCTTCCCCAGAAACCTCTCCAGCACTTCAAGCTCGCGCTCCGTCCACGTCCGGTGATCATGATTCATGCTCAAACCAAGACGTCGGGCCTGCTTCTTGATGTGCCAACGGGGAAAGCCAGTCTGCCTCGCCATCTCCCTGATCACACGGCCTCGCTGATGCAGACCGCCATGGTAATGATCTCGTAGGTATGCGTCATGCTGAGGCAACCAGTGATATTTCAGAGTATGCCGACGTCGGCGCTCGGTGCGACATCGCACGCAGAATCGGGCGACAATGGGCGCACGACCTTTCAACCCTTCTTCAATCGGACCAGTGCATTGCAGGCAAGTCATCGCGAGGTACTCCTTTACTCGATAGATTGGGAACGTCAGCGACAGCGACGCCGGTCTATGCTTCGAAACTTCCGGGCCTGCAAGCCACCGGTGTCAGCACCCGTCTGCTGAGCGCGTCCCGCAAAAAGTTCAAGTCACATGGGCCAGTGGCACTCCACGGGAACAATCCTTCGTATTCGGGATAGCGCCAGTACCAGTGGCCCCTGGGAGTCCGCATCAGGCAAACCAACTTGTCTGTGTTGAGGAAGAAAGGATTTGGGTATGACCGCGGGGGAGGAGCGCTCAATCTGTCTATTGCATGTCTCTTTTGACGCTTGCGTGTCGGGGTGAAACTTTGGTTCGATCGCCCAGATCAGAGTTAATTCGCCTGTGGGCATTCCCATGGCAGGCGGGTATGATATGCGCGGGCATCGGTTTTGCTCGCAGGACATGACGATCTGAATCTCTCCATCAGGAGACAATGGTGTCCGCGTTTGTCTGGTTAGATTACTCGGAGCGCGAGCGTCGCAAGATGCTTGACGTCGTCGACCTTTTTAGAGAACACGACACGCGGGACGAGCTCGGCGTCGGCTCCGTGCGCGACGCCTTCGCCGACATGCTCTTCCCCGGCACGAGCACGATCATGACCCGCGCGCGGTACTTTCTTCTGGTCCCGTGGACATATCAGAGGCTGGAAAGGTTGCGCGTCAAATCAGGAGAGATAGCGGCGCGCGCGCGCAAGGCAGAACTGGATCTAGTTGAGCCCATAGAGCGGTCAGATGATAATGATGGGAATATCGGCAAGGTGGCGAAAGCCACCCTGAAACGCCTCCCGAGCAGCGTCTATTGGCAGGGGCTCAGCGTATGGGAGATTCGGTCCTTTAGCGGGGCGCAGACTCAGTATCACCGCAGCCTCGATAGGTACTATTCGCAACTCATACGGCACGGCGGGCGCGCGTCGGAGCGAGACGTCGAGCATGATGATCTCGTCCTACCGAACTGGCACGGAGGGTTGATTCCGCCGCCGAAGGATTTCCCCGCGGACTGCTCATTGAAACTGACGCACCGCGAAGCGGAATATCTCGCCGAGCGCATCCGCTTGAGTCCGGCCTGCTGTGGTTCGCTGCTTGCAGAGCTTGTTGCACAGCGGTTACGGAGCGACGATGTCCAATTCGCATGGGAACACCCCTACAGCGCCGGATTCCCGCCGAAATTGCGCGAAATGCTGGATCACGCGCAAAATTTCTCGGAGATTATGCACGGTGCACCACTCCTCTACAATTTGATTCTCGCCGAACAAGCCCACCAGCAGGATGGCGTTGCGAAGTACCGTCAAAGTTTCGCCGGCTGGACACGGTCAATTTTTGAACGCTCGCGCGCGCTCACGCAATGGAACAGAAAGCGTTTCTGGGAATTGGCGCGTTCTATCAATCCGCGGATTACCTCCCCAACTTCGGAATTTATCAATACGTGGTGGGACCTAGCCTTGACAGGCGATCCGGCTGGGTTGTGCAATAGCACAACCACCCGTTCATTGATTCGCGGCCGTGAGCGCCGGCTGAAAAAGGACCTGGCCCGCATCGACAATCCTCGCGCGCAGGAATTGTGGACCGGCGATTCCGGCACTGCTCGGTTGGACTTTAGATGGTTCATAAGCCAGCGATTGCTCAGGGACATTTTCGACGGACTGGAGGCCACTGATGCTTAGGCCGGACGAGAGACAACATTTGTTGGAGCTGCTTCGTCCGCCGCCTGGCTGCAAACTCGACGTTGCAGTTGGCACTACGTTTTCGCTTGATCTCATCAGCGCCCTGATGCTCCCACTCTCTTTCGCCTTCTTCGACTGGGAGCATGTGGACGGCGAACTCATCGCCGATCCACTGGCCCTGCTAGAAGCATTAAGGCGTTATGGAGATCGATTCACAATTTTCTGCCAGACGGGACAAACCCGATTGCCTGTCAAGTATCCACCGTTGGTCACCTTCCTGGAACCATCCATTTACGATGTAGCGGCCCCCGACGAGGAGGGTGTATTTCACCCGAAAGTATGGGCGCTGCGCTTCGTTGCGGACGATGGCACGGTTCGTTATCGCGTCCTCTGCCTCAGCCGCAACCTGACTTTTGATCGTTGTTGGGACACCGTTGTCGCTCTCGATGGCGAACTTATAGCTCGTTCGAACGCCTTCGCGGCAAATCACCCGCTGGCCGATTTCGTGGAGGCGCTCCCCCGTCTGGCCCGTCTTCCTCTCCCGCGTGAGCGTCGACAGGGGGTGGCGAAGATTGCGGACGAAGTGCGACGGGTGCGCTTCAACTGGCCTGAAGGTTTTGATGAAGACCAATGCCGCTTCTGGGTCGGGGGACTGGAGGGAAGAAGCGTTGCGCCCTTCGGCTCACGACGAGAAAAAGCCTTGATCGTTTCACCTTTCATCTCAGACTCCGTCGTGCGTGACTTCCTCGATCATACCGACCAGACGCATCTTGTATCCCGTCCGGAATGTCTACAGGAATTGCCCCAAGAGACTTTACTGCGTTGCAAAAGCGTTAGGTTTCTCGCGTCGGAGGTTGCCGATGAATCTGACGATGAGGCCCCATCTAAACGAGATGAGGTGTTTAATGGGTTGCATGCAAAGCTCTTCGTCATAGACCACGGTTGGGACGCGAGCGTGTTCAGCGGCTCATTCAATGCGACCGTACATGCCTTGCAACATAACGTCGAGTTCATGATCGAACTCGTGGGCAAGAAGAGCCGGTTCGGAGTGGATCAGTTTCTCCAGCAGGTGAAGGGTGAGACAAAGTTCGCTGACCTACTCCAGACCTACGACGTGAATGCGGCGTACGTACCGGTCGACGCCACGGAGAGGCAGCTTGATCAGTTACTCCGGGCCACGAAGCGAGCCCTCGCGGCAGCGGGTCCGCTGCTGGTTGTCACGTCTGCGGGTGAAAAGGATTTATTCGATCTCACGCTAGAATGGGAACGGCCCCCCCATTGGCCAAATGCGGCGGCGGAAATACGGGCGTGGCCGATTACACAGCAGGCGGAGCGGGGCCAGAAAATCGGCAAATCAATAGTTTTTCCCAGGCTGTCATACGGCGGGCTGACACCACTCATTGCGTTTTCCGTTACTGTGAAAATCGGTGAGGCAGGGCGGAAATCGGTGTTTGTCATGAACCTTCCCCTCCAGGGCGCACCGGAAGATCGGCAAGATCGTGTTATCCGTTCCCTGATCGAGAACCGCGATCAACTGCTCCGTTATATCCTCTTTCTCCTTGCGTGCGGTGATGAAGTCGCCGCTTCATCCGGCGACCTCCGCAGGTTGCTCAGGTCTCCGGAGCACGACGGCGGTCGTGAATTGCGGAATCCCTACTTGCTGGAAACGATGCTCCGCACGCTTCATCGTGGTCCGGAGCAACTTGAGCGCGTGGCATCTCTACTGGAGGTGCTTCGGAGGCAGCCAGGGAGTTCGGAACTGCTCAGCGACGAGTTCCAGGCAATCTGGGAACCCATCTGGGATACTGCCCAGCAGGCCAGGGCGAAATGAGCATACGTCCTGACACT
Organism: uncultured Acidobacteriota bacterium; assembly: GCA_963803295.1. Lineage (GTDB taxonomy): Bacteria > Acidobacteriota > Terriglobia > UBA7540 > UBA7540 > CAWDMC01. The sequence goes on from CAWDMC010000007.1 coordinate 44,928, forward strand.
TCATCCGCTCTTGCAGGCCTGAAGGATTTTCAACGGGCGACGGTGGACTACGTTTTTGGACGGTTCTACGGGCCGAACTCAACTCGACGGTTTCTAGTCGCAGACGAAGTAGGATTGGGCAAGACACTGGTCGCACGCGGAGTAATTGCCCGAACGATTGATCATCTTTGGGATGAAGTACCTCGCATAGATGTGATCTACATTTGCTCCAATGCGGACATTGCCCGGCAGAATATAGATCGGCTTGGAATTCCGGGCTGCGCGGAGGCAGCGCAAGCAACGCGGCTCACCTTACTACCACTACAAATACACGATCTCCGACGCAATCGCGTCAACTTCGTAGCTTTGACGCCCGCCACTTCTTTTGAGCAAACCGGCGGTGGCGGGCGAATGGATGAACGGGTTCTGCTCTATTGGTTGTTAGATCGCGCATGGGAAATCCGTGGGTCACGTGCTTCGGCTTACGTAATGCGGGACTACGCGGGACAGCTTCATTCAAGAGAGGACTAAACGCGTTTGACTTCACGAAACTGAATGAGCAGATTGCAGCTGAGTTTGTTTCCAGCCTGGCGAAGCAGGTGCAGGAAGAAATAGCCGCAGGGAAGCCGGACATGCGGACGCGCTTCGATGAATTGCGAGGTATATTCTGCCGCAACGATTCTAAAGTGCCACCAGACGCACCCAAGCTGCGGACAAGGTGGATTGGCGAGTTGAGACGGTTGCTCGCTCGCGTCTGTCTCGCGACGCTGGAGCCGGATTTAATTATTCTGGACGAGTTTCAGCGCTTCAAACATCTCCTCGAAGAAGATTCGGAAGCGGGAGAACTTGCGCGCGACCTGTTCGAATCGGAGGCCGGCCAGGGATCCCGCGTTCTTCTGCTTTCGGCTACACCATATCGCGGTCTGAGTCTCCATCATGAGACCGAGGACGATCACTACGGTGACTTCCTTGCATTGCTGCGTTTTCTGGAAAACGGTGACGCGGCCGGTTGCAGGGAGATATTGGGGGAATATCGCGCCGCTTTGCCTGCTGTTATGACACCCGACGGGCTGACGCGATTGCGGGGAGCGAAGGTGGCGCTCCAGCGGCGTCTGTGCCGGGTAATGGCGCGGACGGAGCGCCTCGGGTCGTCGAACAAACGCGGCGGAATGCTGCTGGAAGCGCCGCCAGGGGACGCCTCGCTCCACGCCGTCGATGTCCGCGCGTTTCTGGGTGCACAGCGCGTTGCCGACGCGGTTGAACAAGGCGATGTCGTCGAGTATTGGAAGTCCGCACCGTACCTGTTTAATTTCATGGATAACTATGCCTTGAAGCAGGCTTTCAAGGATGCGCCGGCAAAGGACCAGATGGTGAGCCTGGTAAGGGAGTTTCCGGAGGCTTTCTAGATCTGGACGGCACGCGCGCCTATCAGCCTATCGAGCCTGCGAACCCACGTCTGCGCGAGCTTCTCTCTGAAACAGTCGATCGAGGAATGTGGCGGCTGCTCTGGATGCCGCCATCGCTCGGCTACTACACTCTGGATGGGCCTTTTGCCGTTCCGGAATTGGCTTCCGTAACAAAACGCCTGGTCTTTTCCGCCTGGCACATGGTTCCGCGCGCGGTCGCGTCGCTAGTTTCCTATGAAGCTGAGCGCCGGATGATGCGGGCCGCCCATCCCCGCGCGCGATTGACACAAGAGGATTGGAAAAAGCAGCGTGGATTATTGCGGTTTGGGATATCGGATGAACGTCTTACGGGTCTGCCCTTGCTTTTACTTGTCTATCCTTGTCTTACGTTTGCCCGCGACTGTGACCCCCGAGAATTGGCACGGGGCGACCGTTTGACCGCTGCACAGGTGCGCGCGCAGCTCGCAGCTCGCATAACCGCTCTGATCGAGAAGCTGGGGATCGTCCACGAAACCGGTAGTAATACCGACGATCGCTGGTACTGGCTTGCGCCGATGCTTCTTGATTACGCAGAGTTCCCTGGCGCATCGCAAACATGGTGGGACCGTGCTGATCTTGCGCAAACGTGGGCCGGCGTCGAAGCAGGCGACGAAGACGAAGGTTGGACCCGCCATGTCGAGCTGGCAAGGCAGGCAATCGGCGCTATCCGTGGCGGCAAGGAACAGCTTGGGATGCCACCTGACGATCTTATCGAGGTGCGGGACTCGCAGCCTCCGCCGCCCCGGCGACTGCCTCGTTGCGCGCCTACGCACGCGCAAGCCGGAGTGATCCAGCAACGGTCCCTCCTTTGCGACATTGCGGCCCGCTCGGGAAGAGCCTTTCTTCGCTTTTCAACCATGCGGAAGTCATCGAAGCTATTCGCGCGGAATTTCGTGGTGAACCTTATTGGGAGCGTGTGCTGGAATATGCTCATGCGGGCGGGCTCCAGGCCGTGATCGATGAATACGCGCATCTGCTGCGGGAGTCGCTCGGGGTTGCCGCGCTGCCAGCTATCTGTGATAGCGGAGAAAATAGGCTCCGAAGTCATTGCTGCGCTTACAATTCGCGCTGCATCGCTCCGCATCGATGAAGTCACGGCGCCCCGCTATGCCCGAGAAGTAAAGCTAAAGACTGAACCGATGCGCATTCGCTTCGCCATGCGTTTTGGTGATGATCGTTCTGACGAAGAGGCGCCGCCCGCCCTCGCTGGCGCGTCTCCGGGAACGCGGAAGGAGCGTGTGCGCGCAGCGTTTAACTCGCCATTCTGGCCGTTCGTATTGGTTTCGACTTCGGTCGGGCAGGAGGGTCTTGATTTTCATCATTACTGTCACGCGATTACACACTGGAACCTGCCATCGAACCCGGTCGACCTTGAACAGCGCGAGGGTCGGGTACATCGGTATAAAGGATACGCGGTCCGGAAAAATGTTGCAGCGGTATTTGCGGCTGAAGCTTTGCGCGATGGCGACGCGGATGCGTGGGAGACTGTATTTGCGCTCGGCCGTAAGGCCGGGCTGCGCAGGAAAATGATCTCGTGCCTTATTGGCTTTTCCCCGGTGATGCAAAAATCGAACGGCATGTTCCTGCATTGCCGTTCAGTCGCGAAGTGGAGCGCCTGCACGACTGCGGCGTTCGCTTGCGATCTACCGTATGGTTTTCGGCCAGAGCCGGCAGGAGGATCTGATTACATATCTGCTGGCCAAAATCCCCGAAGAAGAACGGGACAAGATAGTCGCCGAGCTACAAATTGACCTGAGTCCAGCTAAATGAATCGAGGCGCTGCGTGTGAAGTAGGGGCATTGTGAGGTTATCAACCTCATTGCCATTCTCCGACATCGCTGTCTGGAAGACGGAGCGGCCCCTGACCATCCGAGGAAGAAAGATGGTAGACTTGGGTTGTCTAGGTCACGAAAAGCACCTAGTATTTGTGACAAACAGAAGGCATAAACTATGACCCAAGGTGTAGCAGGGAAAATACTTGC
>CAWDMC010000008.1:0-73139 GCA_963803295.1 uncultured Acidobacteriota bacterium
GTTATCCTGATCAGGATTCCGAAATGATCTGATCACGATTCCGGGATGAAGCTGATCATCGATTCCGATTTAAAGCCAGTCAGTTTTGGCGAGTTGTCGGAACGGTGATCGGGATCATTTCGGAATGATTTCCACAGGGCTCCAGACAGGCAGTAAGGGGCCAGACGAAGGGCGCTGGACAACATCTCGGGCAATGAGGTTCCACTGAAAGGTGGAGGGACCACATTGCCCATGAAAAGGTTGTCCATGCGAAAGCTCAAAGAAATACTGCGCCTGCGCTACGAATTGGGACTGGGGAGCAGCATATCGCCCGCAGTTGCGCGATCGCGCAGGGCACGGTTTCTGAGTACCTGCGACGCGCCCGGGAGGCGGGGGTCGTTGGCCGCTGCCACAAGGCTGGGATGATCGCCAACTGGAAGCCGCCTTATTTGGAGGAACCCCGCGGGCGTGCCTACCCGACCCGCAAGCCGCAACCGGATTTTGCCCAACTCCACGAAGAACTCCAACGCCATCCTCACCTGACGCTACAGCTCGGCTGGGAAGAATATCGGCAGGCCCACCCGGACGGCTACGCTTACAGCCGCTTTTGCGAACTGTACCAACGTTGGCGAGAGCAGTTGGATGTGGTGCTGCGGCAAGAGCACTTGGCGGGAGAGAAGCTGTTCGTCGATTACGCCGGGGCGACGATTCCCCTCCAGGATCCTCAAGGCGGGCCGGAGCGGCAGGCTTCGATCTTCGTCGCCGTCCTGGGGGCCAGCAACTACACTTATGCCGAAGCCACCGAGAGTCAGGAGCTGGAAAACTGGATCGGCTCCCACATCCGAACCTTCGAATTCCTGGGTGGTGTCCCCAAGCTGGTCATTCCCGACAACACCCGGACGGGCGTGAATCGGGCCTGCCGTTACGAACCCGATCTGAACCGCACCTATCACGAACTGGCCATGCATTACGGGGTGGGCGTGCTCCCCACGCGGCCTTACAAGCCCCGCGATAAAGCTAAAGTTGAGACCGGAGTGCAGATCGTCCAGCGTTGGGTTGTGGCGGCGCTGCGGCATCGGAAGTTCTTCAGTCTGGCCGAACTCAATCAGGCGATCCGCGAGTTACTCAACAAGCTTAATCAGAGGCCTTTTCGCAAGCGCTCGGGCTGTCGTGCCAGTCTGTTCCAAGAACTGGACCGGTCAGCGCTGGGGCCGCTGCCGCAAGACCGATTCGAGCTGCAGCATTGGGCGACGGCGCGCGTCAACATCGACTATCACGTCGAGATCGATCGCCATTACTACAGCGTGCCCTACGTGCTGACCGGGCAGGTGGTGGAGATCCGCTCGACCCTGACCACGGTGGAGATCTTTCACCGCGGCGAGCGCGTGGCTTCGCACCTCCGCAGCCACCTTCCCTATAAAGCCACCACCGTCAACGCGCATCGACCGAAGAGCCACCAGCAACATCTGGCTTGGCCCCCTTCACGCCTGTTGCACTGGGCGCAGTCGGTGGGATCGTCTACGGCGCAGTTGTTCAAGGCCATCCTGGAAAGTAAACCGCACCCGGAGATGGGATATCGGTCGTGTTTGGGGATTCTGCGGCTGGGCCAGCGCTATGCGCCTGAGCGGGTGGAAGCGGCGGCGGCACGGGCCTTGGCCACTGGCGCTTGTTCCTATCAGAGCGTCAAGTCGATGCTGGAACGGGGGCTCGACCGTCAACGGCTGGAAGCCCCGACGCCTCGGCCTCCGCTCGAACACGACAACCTACGGGGTGCGGCCTATTTCGATCCCTCCGATACGCCGAGGGTGCAGTAGCTCGATTCGCAGAGAGGAGAAGGCATGTTGAATCAGCAGACCCTGGAGAAGTTGCACGGCTTGCGCTTGCACGGAATGGCGGAGGCCTTTCGTGCCCAGTCCGAGCAGGCCGGGATCGCGGAGTTGAGCTTCGAGGAACGCTTCGCCTTACTGGTCGATCAGCAGTGGAACTGGCGCCAGAACCGCGCCTTGGAGCACCGCCTGCGCCAAGCCAAACTGCGGCATCGGGCCTCGGTGGAAGACCTGGATTTCCGCTCCCCGCGCGGCTTGGGACCGAGCCCTGGTGCGCTCGCTCACTCAGGATTCGGCTTGGGTGCGGGAACATCAGAACATTTTTCTGCTCGGGCCCACCGGGATCGGGAAGAGCTTCCTGGCTTGCGCTCTGGCCGAGAAGGCCTGCCGGGATGGTTTTACGGCCTTCTACACCCGGGCTCCCCAACTGTTTCGCGATCTAGCCTTGGCCCGCGCCGACGGCAGTCTGCGCTCGTTGCTCGCCCGCTTGGCCCGGCTGGAGGTGCTGGTGGTCGACGACTGGGCCATGGCGCCTCTGGCCGATACCGAGCGGCGGGACTTCCTGGAAATCTGCGAAGACCGCTACCAACGGCGCTCGATGATCTTGACCAGCCAACTGCCGGTGGCCAACTGGCATGAGCAGATCGGCGATCCGACCTTGGCTGACAGCATCCTCGATCGCCTGGTGCATAATGCTCATCGCCTGGAGATGCGCGGCGAGTCCATGCGGAAGAAACGAGGCGGCAAAGAATGAAGGCGTCGCTGCGCTCCGAACATCCCGAGTGGGCGCCGTGGAAATGCCGCCCCCTGGAAAGCGTGGAAAACTCCAACCCCGAGTTTCCCACTCTTTCCACCGGGCTTGGAAATCCGGCCCAAAGCAGCCGGATTTCCACATTTCCACCGCGCCGACGGCGGCTCTTATCTATTTATAAGGAGATGAGAAATGAAAAAGACAAAACCGAATTCCAGTTGACCGATTCGATCACTTCAAGCACCATAAGAACGCCAGCGTCGCTTCGCTCCGAAAACGACCAGCTTCACCTCGGAACCAGTGACTGGGATCAAATCGGAATCACTGATCACCTTCATCGGAATAGGCACTTCCAGACTCTGGCTATTGAAAGACGGGCTGCAGAGGTGTGGGGGGTCTTGGGGGCTGTCAAAACTGAATTCGGTAAGTTTGGTGATGTATGGACAAGGTCAAGCACCAACTTTACACGGCAAGCCACACGATCGAAGAAACTAGCGTGCGAACCCCGGCCATGAAGAGAAAGCTCCGCTCAGTAGAGCAATTGCCGGAGGCGGACACGTCGGCGATTCTGGCACTGCCTTCGATCACCAACGAGGTAGAGATGGAGAACTCGGAAGTGATGGGGGATGCAATAGTGAGCGCCACAGTAACGTAGAACGGGTGAGCAGGACGGGGGCGAGCTATCATAAACGGCTCCCTTTCGACAGATGAATTCCCTTTAGGCCCGTGCTGACATGCTCTCTTGATCCCTAACTGGTTGATCATCATCTCGCGCTAACGGGGCCCATTTTGTGTAAAATGCGATCAGTGCTCCCACACTTGGCTGATTTGCAAAACCTCACACTGTGGTGCAGCGAGAAATCTGAACGGAGGACCTTATCCAGTGGACCAGCAACTTAACGAAACCAGTGCTCTTATCAACTGGTACAGAAATCAGGGCAGGCCCGTGCTGGAGGAGTTGGCAAATGATCGAGTCGCTGTTTTCGATGGACAGGTGGACCGCCTTGAACGGCTTGCCCGGCTTGCAAACGCCGAAATCGCCGCCTGCTTTCTTGGGCAGGCCGGCGTTGGCAAGAGCACATTAATCAACGCTCTTGTAGCCGGCGGAAGCGTTGTTCTCCCCGCCGGCGGCGTCGGTCCACTTACTGCTCAAGCAATCGAGCTCAGGTACTCCGAAAAGCCGATGCTCACAGTTGACTACCACCGGATGCAACAGTTCTGGCGACTTGTGTTTGCGCTAGAGCAGAAGTTGCTTCGAGAAGAGCAGAAAAGTGACGACACCGACCTCAACCAGGAGTTGGTCGGAGAAGAAGATCAAGTCGCCGTGGACGACCCGCAGATAACAGATCACCTTGATCGTCAGGGACGCATGATTGTCACCGGTGACCAAAACGCTAGTACATCGTACGATTAGTTATTTATATTATTAGCGGACTTCTTCCGGGACCGCCGAGGCGGCTTTGGATGGGCGGCTTGGTATTGTTTAGTCGCCTCGATGATCTTTTGCAAGTGCTCCGGCCCTTTTGTCCAAACGAAGGGAGAGCAGGACTGGTTATAGTGTTCAATGAATCGCTCCAGGTATTCTTTCAATTCTTGCTTGGAACGGTGGACGCTTTGTTGCAAGCCGCGTCGGGTCAGAATGCTAAAGAAGCATTCGATTAGATTCATCCAGGAGGCATGAGTGGGGATATAGTGGCAATGCACACGAGGATGGCGCGCCAGCCACTCCTGCAGCGCTTGGTTCTTATGGATGTTCAGGTTGTCCAAGATGAGATGCAGGTCGACCTCGGGGCACTGGGCCACCACGTCCTCCAGAAAGTGAAGAAAGTTCACCGAGGTACGCCGCTGCCGGACCTGCGCCAGGACCTCGCCGGTGGCCAGCTTGAGGGCGGCCAGCAAGGTCTGGGTGCCGTGGCGCACGTACTCATTGCTCCAAGCGCGGGGCTTCTTGGCGCTCAGGGGCAGCAGCGGTTGGGTCCGGTCCAACGCTTGAATCCCGGTCTTCTCATCCACGCAGAGCACCAAGGCATTCTCGGGAGGATTTGAGTAGAGGCCTACGACATCGAGCAATTTGGCCTCGAAGTCGGGATCGGGACTGAAAGTGAAGCTGCGCAGTTGATGGGGTCGCAAGTGCGAAGCCACCAGGATCTCATGGACCGTGGTGCTCGGCAGTCCCACTTCGTGAGCCAAAGTACGAACGCTCCAGCGAGCTTGAGCGGGAGGTTGCTGGCAGACGCGCTGTTGGACTTTTTCCCAAACCTCCGCACCATATTTGCGGGGGCGGCCCAAGCGGGGAGCATCCTGAAGCCCCTCCCAGCCGCGGCCGGCAAAACGCCGGCGCCATTTGACGGTGATCTCGGGGATCCCCAGGACTCGGGCGATGTGCTGGTTCGCTTGACCCTCAGCCGCCGCGAGGATGATCCGAGCCCGCAACGCTTGGCTCTGCGACGTCGAGGGAGCCTTCACCAGTTGTTGCAAGGTGGTTCGCTGCAGGGTATCCAGCTCGATGGAAGGGGCGATTCTCGACACCCCCAAACTATAATCAAACAGTGAATTAATATAAAGAACTAAGCGTACGATGTACTAAGTGTCCAACTTAAGTATCTGGTCGACTGCCTACGCTTAGCAGGCGGTAAGGCGACAAGATGGAACTCAACACCGAACTCCGAGGATGCAATACGGATCAATCGGGTCAAGCGGGCTATGCATCTTGCCATAAAGAAGATTCCACACACTGTGGATGCCGCGACCGGCAACAGCGACTTCATGATCGAGCTCCGCGACCACGCGGCCGGGTTTCTAGCGCCCCTGATCCGGCACATCGAATTGGGATGGCCGTCCGCAGTGCTCGAAGGGGGACTACGACTGGTGGATCTGCCAGGTGTGGGAATCACCAGTGACGCATACCGGGTAGTGACGGAGAAGTGGGTCCGCGAAAAGGCCAGGGCCGTCTGCTTAGTCGTAAATCGGGCCGGCATAGATTCAGCTTCAGCGGACCTCCTGCGCACAAGTGGGTTCCTAAACCGACTGCTTCACAGCACAGATGATCCCGACGCTGATCCTGTTCAGTTGATCGTTGCCGTCACCATGCTTGACGCGGTTGCCACGGCCGAATATCAAAATGAGAGGCAGATTAAGCTGCATGCTGACGATAGATCTCGTCGGGTACATCTCGCGGATATCCGAGGCCGCGTGCCAGCGGTGATCGCAGCGCAGTTGGAGACGGAGTTGAAACGGATTATCGTGGACATAGAAGGGGCAGCCCGCGAGGCCAGCGAAGCTGCAATCGAAAGAGTCCTCGCGAAGCTGGAGGTCTATCCTGTTACTGCCCATGAATTCATTAAGTTCATGCAGCAGGACGAAGAAGACCGCCCTTTCATTCACGCGCCCGAGGAAAGTGGCGTGCCTGCAATGCAGACTGCTCTCTCCTGCGTCGTACAGGCTCGACGAGTAGAGATGCTGCGGCGGCTGCGTGATGCTTCGAACCTGTTGCGGGAACAGGTCATTACAACACTCAAGGCAATTGAAGCACAGTGGCAGGATCCAGACACCGCAACAGCAGAAAGCGAACGACTCAGGAGGGGACTTCAAGAATTCATCCCGACCCGCCGCGAAGAGTTCGCTCGAGAAAGGGGGCCTTTCGGGAGTTTCTTAAAAAGACTGTTCCGGAGAAAATAGAAGGCCTAGTGGAACAGGCGAGTTCCAGCGCGCTCGAAGAAATGAGACGGAGATCGAGGAAATTTCAGGACATGCACTGGGCGACTCTCCGCGCCGCCGTCCGAAAGGGGGGAACGTTCATCGGCGCCCACCATATCGACCTCCCACGCGATTATTCCCTCATGTATGACGGCCAGATCGCGCCGATCTGGGGCAAGCAAGTCATCAAGATTGTTCGGGAACGAACGAAAGAACTGGGAGACGAGTATGTTGCGCTGATTGAAGAAGTTGTTGAATGGGCCGAGGAGAATGGCCCGCGAAGTCAGAAGCGAGTGTTGGAGACATTGCGAGATCAGATCAAGGCGGACGCGAAGACGCTGGCTGGGGTTGGCAAGGAGGCTACGGACGAACTGCGCCAACGCGTGCGTGATCAGCTACTCAAAACAATCTCCGGACCGATTCAACGCCGCTGTCAAAAGTTCGTTGATGAAGGCCACGACGTCGGCCGTGGCGTGAAGAGCCGCATCATTGATCTGTTCGATGATCTTCTGCCAATTGTCGTACAGGTAGCTAAAGCGCCGACGCTGAAGGTGCTGAATGAGAACTATGAGGATGTTCAGATAGAAACCCGCGAGCAGCTCAAAAACAATCCAGATCCCTTGAAAGCGGCCAGGACGCAATTTTGATCGGTCACCAGGAGTCAGAACGGCGTCATATGGCCCAGAAGCGCAAGCGCGTGCTCGAACGCCTCACCGCCGTATTTGGGACCTTCGATCGAGATAGCAATGGCATTAGTGCCGAGGTGAGAGCGTAATGGCCGTACTTTTCTTGGAGCCTGGACAGTCGTACCCGTATGCAGTCCTGCGGCAGCACGAGGATCTCGGTTTCGTCGAGTACGACTTGCTTGCTCCCCCACGGCGTTTTTTCGCCTGTGTTGACCCAACCCCTCCGGCCGTTGAAATTGGGGTCGACTGCCGACGATTAAACAGTTTGCCAACTCCTGCCGAACTGCTGGCTCTTCCGCTGGCACAAGGGGACAACTGGCCAGCCCACTCTCGCCGAACCATTGCGCGCCTCTTCGCTTGGTTCCTGATATGTGAAGATCCGCAGCGCCGACTCGAAGCCCGGGAAGTGCAGACGCTCGCTCACCAAGCTAGCCTCGTTCGGCATGTCCTCGACACTCCCGTGTTGAGCCGCGTGCTTATCGCCGATGAGGTCGGCCTTGGCAAGACGGTTGAGGCGGGGCTAATCGTCGGTGAATTACTGGAGAAACAACCTGGACTCCGAGTTTTATATATGGCGCCGGCGCGCCTTGTGCCGAACGTACACAAAGAATTTACTCGCCTGGGACTGCGTTTTCGCAGGTGGACAGCCGGAGATGACAAAGATGCCGATCTGGATTCTGACGAGCGGATAATCGCGAGCATACATAGAGCTGCCTTCGAGACTAACGCGGATCGTGTAATCTCCGCGCCAAGCTGGGATGTTCTCATTGTAGATGAATGTCACCACCTTTCGAGCTATGGCCCGGACGGGGGCAAGCCTGTGCGACAGTACTCGCTCGTTCAGAAATTAATCGAAAAGCGGCCTGACAGCTTCGGCGCTCGCGAGAATTGACCCACGTCTGCTAGTCAGAAGTGACCCACTAACCTCCCCGCTGAGTTCCCGCTGACCCCACTCAGGGCACGGTGATGATAATCACCATGCCTGATACTCGAAAAAGACCGTGCTGCATCTGCCGCCATTGGTTCCGCCCGGATCCGCGAGTCGGAGTACGGCAGCGGGCTTGTCGCCAAGCAGAGTGCCAAGCCGCCCGTCGCCGCCAGACGCAAGCCTCCTGGCGGAAGCGGAATCCGGATTACTTTATCGCCCGCCGCATTCAGGAACGCGGTTCCCTTTCGCAGCCGCCGGAACCCCTGCGCTTACCTGCCCCTTTAAGCCGACTTCCCTGGGACATCGCGCAAGACCAGTTCGGGGTCAAAGGTGCTGATTTCATGGGGGTTATGGGAGCACTCCTGCTCCAGGCCACGCAAGACCAGTTCCGGGCTTATCGCCTTGATTCCTCAGCAGTTGCCGTCACACTCCCCCCGCCGGCCAAGCAAGACCAGATACCGCTTCGTCCAGACTAACCCTGGCAGTCGGGAGCGAGCTGACGATGCAACTGGAGTTTCATCAACTCAACCGGCGCTGGGAGCATCTGCGGGTTCGCCATCCCGCTCGGCAACGGCGGTTGCTGGCCTCGCTGGCCGAGGCCGGTCAGCAGACACCGATTGTGGTGGTGGCGGCCGAAGGCCAAGCGGACCGCTACCTGGTCATCGACGGCTACAAGCGCCTGGCGGCGCTCCAGCAACTGGGCCGGGACACGGTGGAAGCAGTGCTCTGGCCGATGAGCGAAGCCGAGGCTCTCGTACTGGAGCGCTCGCTACGCCTCTCCGAACACGAGACGGCGCTGGAGCAAGGCTGGCTGCTGGCGGAGTTGGAGCAGCGTTACGGCTATGGACAGGAGGAGTTGGCGCGCCGCTTTGATCGCAGCCTCAGTTGGGTGTCGCGGCGCCTGGCCCTGGTCGATCTTCTGCCGGAGGGCATCCAGCAGCAAGTGCGCGAGGGCCAGCTCTCCGCCCACGTCGCCATGAAATTTCTGGTGCCGGTCGCGCGCGTCAGCCTGGACGACTGCCAGCGCCTGGCCGCCGTGTTCGTTCAGCATCACTGCAACAGCCGACAAGCCGGGCAACTGTATGCCGCCTGGCGCGACGGCTCGCCCCTGGTTCGCCAACGTCTGCTCGATCAACCCAAGTTGTTTTTCAAAACCCAGCCGCAAGCTGAACCACCAGCTTCCACCGCAGGGGCCACCGCACTGTTGCGCGATCTGGAAATGGCCGGCGCGATCGTGAGCCGCGCCCAGCGGCGACTGGTGGGCGTCGGCGCAGCGGAGTTGGATACTCAGCAACGCCAAGCGGTGCGCCGGCAGATCGAGCACCTCCGCCAGCAACTGAAGCGCTTGGCCGAGCGCATCCCCGAGGAGGAAGAACCCGATGTTGAGCCCATCCCAACGGACCACGATTCTGGAACTGAACCAACAAGGAGTGAGCAAGCGCGAGATCGCGCGGGTGCTGCGCATCTCCCGTCTGTCGGTCCGCAAAGTTCTACGTTCCAATTCTCCCCAAGTGCCGGAATTACATCGTCCCGAGAAAGCCGAACCCTACCGGCAGCAGATCCTGGAACTGTTCGCCACCTGCAAGGGGAATCTGGTGCGAGTCCATGAAGAGCTCAGTGCCCGTGGCGCCCCGCTCTCTTATCAAGCCTTGACCGCCTTTTGTCGCCGGCAGGGGATCGGGCAAGCTCCCCCCGTGGCGGCCGGCCAGTACCACTTTGAACCGGGTGAGGAGATGCAGCACGATACTTCCCCCCACCAGGTCGAATTGGCGGGCAAGAAGCACAAGGTGCAGACCGCCTCGGCCGTGTTGTGCTATTCGCGGATGTTGTTCTTCCAGTGCTATCCGACCTTTCAGCGTTTTGACTGCAAGGTGTTTCTCACCGCCGCCCTGCGTTACTTCACGGGCGCTGCGGCCCGCGTGATGATCGACAACACCCATGTGGTGGTGCTGCGCGGCAGCGGACGCCAGATGATCCCCGTGCCCGAGATGGCCGCCTTCGCCGAGCGCTTCGGCTTTCACTTCGCGGCGCACGAGATTGGTGATGCTAACCGTTCGGCGCGCGTCGAAAGGCCGTTCAGCTTTATTGAGGGAAACTTCCTGGCCGGGCGCACCTTCGCCAGTTGGGAAGACTTGAATCAGCAGGCTCGTCAGTGGTGCGACAAGGTCAACTCCACCTATAAGAAACATCTTCGGGCCGTTCCCCGCGAGTTGTTCGCGGTAGAACGTCTGCACCTGAAGCCGCTGCCCGCCTGGATTCCCCCGGTCTACCGGTTGCACCAACGCCTGGTGGACATCGAGGGCTATGTTGCCTTGCACACCAATCGCTACTCGGTTCCCCTCGATTGGATCGGCCGCCGCGTGGAAGTCCGCGAAACCGCGGACCAGATCGAAATTCAACTCGATGCCCGCCGCCTGGTGACTCACCGGCGGAGCGCTGAAGCCGAGCATCAGCGCGTGCTGTTAGCCGAACACCGCCCGCCGCGCGGCCAGCGCATCGCACGTCCCGATCCCCATCCCGAGGAGCAGGCGATTCTGGCGGCCGTGCCCGAGTTGGCGGACTACCTCACGGCGCTCAAGCAGCATAGCCGCAGGCTGGTGATTCTTGCCTTGCGCCAACTGCTGCGCCTGGTGCGCGAGTATCCCCGCCAACCGCTGCTGTCAGCGGTGCAGGAAGCCGCCCGTTACGGTCTCTATGATCTGGACCGCTTGGAGCGCATGATCCTGCGCCGCGTGGCGCGCGAATACTTTTTACTGAAGGACCCCACGGGAGGCGAAAATGAAGATCAGTGAGGAACTCGAACAACTGCTGAAAAATCTCCACCTGAAACGCATCCTGGAGATTTACGACGAGCAGGCGCAAGTGGCCCAGAAGGAGGACGTCTCCTACGCCGAGTTCCTCACCCGCCTGCTGCGCGCCCAGTGGCACGCCCGCCAGGAGAGCGCCCTGGAGTGGCGCATCCGGCGTGCTAACCTGCCCGAGCGCTGGTCCCTGGAAACGTTCCCCTTCGCCCGCCAACCGGGCGTCAACCGCAAACAGATTCGCACCTTGGCCGAACTGGAGTTCATCGCCAAGGCGGAAAATATCGTCTTCATCGGTGAAACTGCCAGGGGCAAAACGGGCTTGGCCTGTGGTCTGCTGCTCAAGGCGCTGGAGAACGGCTACCGCGGCCAGTTCGTCCGTGCCCAGGATCTCTTTGACGAAATGTATGCCTCGCTGGCCGATCGTTCCACCCGCCAGTTGCTCAAACGCCTGGCCCGCCTGGACGTCCTGGTGGTCGACGAGCTGGGGTATTTAAATCTGAAACCCGAGCAGTCGAATATCTTTTTCAAGCTCATGGAAGAGCGCTACCGCCAGCATTCCACCATTATCACCACGAACTTGATCTACGACGAATGGCCGAACTTCCTGGGTAGTCGGCCCATGGTGGAAGCCCTGCTGAGCCGTCTGCGGCACTATTGCCATACCCTGCACATCAAGGGCTCGTCGCTGCGCGAGCCTCAAGGGTGAGGAGGAAGGGTGGAAGACCATCGCGTCGGCCAGCAAGAGTATATTCAAAAGGTCCTCACCGCTTACCGTCAGACACCGGGGACGACGGGCACCATCCGTCGCCCCGACCGCCTCCTGGCCGCCCAACTGTATGCGCGCGGCGTGCCCTTGCCCAGCGTGGAAAATGCCTTGGTGTTGGCCGCCTCCCGCCGGCTCTTCCGCCCCACCCAGGCTTCACCGCTGGGCACCATTCGCTCGCTGGCTTACTTCGTCCCCGTCGTCGACGAGGTGCTCAAGCTCACGGTCAGCCAGGACTACTTCCGATACCTCCGCAGCAAAATCACAGGCCTCCCTTCCCACGCGTCCCACCCGCGCCCGAGCCGTTGACGCCACAGACTCCACCGCTCCTGCCCGTCCACGCCTTCGGCGTAGGACGATAATGCCGCTCCTTCGCCTCCAGAACTGCCCGTGGCACGCCTTCGGCGTGGATGATGATGGGTTCTCTCTCTCACTCCAAGTCTTGTTCCAAATGCTGCTCTCGATGGTGGGTCACTTTAACCAAGCAATAATGGGTCACTCTTGGCGAGCGCCGAAGCTGACAGCCGTGTGCTGTTGATGAGCGGCACGCCACATCAGGGCAATCCCGACCGGTTCAAGAATTTGCTTCGTCTTCTGCGCGGACAAGGAGAATCTGAGTCTTCTCTAGCCGGGAGGGTCATCTACCGGACGAAAGAAGACGTGCGGGGCTGGAATGACGAACCGTTGTTTCCGCTCCGGGAAGTGAACCCGCCTAAGATTGTTCCGCTGACCCCGGAGTACAAAAGCTGGCTTGAACAAATATATCGATTCTACGTACCCGATGACACGCTACCTGTGGATCCCTCAAGGAGCGCAAGGCGGAGAGCAGCGGGCTGGCGCTGCGCTCAGGCACTGCAGTGGGCCGCATCGAGCGTGCAGGCAGGACTTGGATACCTCGTAAGGCAGGCGGTTCGGCTTGGATGGGATCTCACCGATCCGCAACTTGAGGCTGCAATTGGAGCCATCCGGCCGTATCGTCTAGGCCCCGCGAACGAATCGATAGACTCCCTTTTCGCGCGCATTTGTAAAGAGGTGGCACGTCAGAAACAGGCGCAGGACGTAGATGATATTGAGGAACCAGAAGATCCTACGCATTGGTCTGCCGATACCGCTCAACTTCGAGCTCTCCTAAAACAGGGGCTCGAGCTGCTCGCTCAAGTTGCGGATTCAAAATGGGGGTTTATATGGAAGAACGTGCTTGCGAATGCGGGCAACGAGCAGGTCGTATTGTTTGCGCAGCCGATTGAAACGGTTACTGCGCTGAGGAATTTTCTGCTGCGCAAGACGGGGACAATGCCCGCTTTGATCATAGGTGGCCAGAGCGAAGATGACCGAGAAATTGAGGTGAGGAAGTTCTGGGCCGGCAGAACGCAATTCCTTGTCTCATCCCGCGCAGGATCGGAGGGAATCAACCTCCAGTGCGCGCATAGGATTGTGCACGTTGACGTCCCCTGGAATCCTATGGAAATGGAACAGCGCGTGGGACGCGTCCACCGCTTTGGATCAAAGATGCCCATCATTGTTGACACTGTCGTCCTCGAACGTACACGTGAGGAACGTGCGTATGCGGTCGCGTACGAGAAACTGGGCAACATCGCACGGTCTCTAGCAACAGGCCAAGAGCGATTCGAAGAACTGTTTACCAGAGTTATGAGTGTGATTCCTCCGGCGGAGCTGCAGGATATTATGGCGCAGGCTGCTGTTGGTCCGCTCAGCGAAGACGACTGCAGCCGCATCGCCGCGCTGGTTGAAGCCGGATATTCGAACTGGAAAAGCTTTCACGATAAGTTCCATGCGGAGCACAACCTGCGGGCTCCCGATCCCGGACTCGCGTCATGGAGTGATCTTGAACGCTTCATCACCCAGTACGGGAAGGGGAAGCCGGTGTCGGGCTATTCGTCGCTTCGATTTGAGCGCCGTGACAGAAAGCAAGTTGAGTCGATACTGGACAGTATTCCTGTCGTTGAGCTGCCCGATGGCTCATTGGTCGCGTGCGCCGATGTGGGCGGTAGGCCCATCATGGGTCCCGATGATCAGGTTCGTCCTGCAGGCTTGAACCTTCCACAGATCTCAAATGCACTTCGCGGCGCAGCATTTCCGGACGAGCCGACCGGTGTAGCATACCTCCGTTGGCCGGATGGCGCTTCCGCCCCAGTAAGCCTTCCTGGTGGAACGCTCGGGATTATCGCGGTTGCCCGCGTTGCAGTGCGTCGGGAGCAAGGGTCCGGCTGGGCGGAGCACAAAAATGAACTCCACGTCTGGGTAATACCTCGAAACGGCATTAAAACAGAGATCGTCGGACCGGACGTTGCAGCCACTCTGCGAGGTTTGTTGGCCGCACCCATCAGAACCAGAGCAGAAGTTGATCCGGATTGCGCAGTACGCATTCGTGAATTGGAGTCGCGTCTGATCGAGCAGTACCGGAGCCGTACCCAGGTCGATGTCGATATTGATGCCGGTATACGATATTCAGTCTTTCCGTTAGCCGCCATCGTGCTTTCGGAATTACGGACTAGAAATACAGGCCTTGCAAACCAGAATCCAGTAAGCTGCGAGAATTCCACTAGGGACTCGCAGTTATCGGCAAGCTGCTTCACCGTCAGAGACCTAACGCTCCCGCTCGAACCGAACGCACTGCGAGCTGACTAACATCACCCATTCCGATCACACCCAATAAAGCCTCTGAGCATTGGTAGCCAGCTCCCGCTTACGCTCACGCCAATCTGGCTGAACAGATTCGAGCAGGGTCCAAAACCCCCGGCCATGATTAGGTTCCCGCAGATGAACCAGTTCATGGCAAATGATGTAGTCCGCCAACCGGACGGGTAGTTGGAGCAGTCGCCAATTCAACAGCACAGCCCCACTATTCCCGCACGAGCCCCAGCGGAATCCAAGGTCCCTCATCTCAACCCGTGATGGCTCCACACCGACTCTCCTCATCAGCAGATGAGTTTGCCGACTGACCCACTTCGATCCGGTTTCGATATACCACCTGCGGAAGTGCTCAGCCGCAGCAAGCCGTGCGTCCTTCCGCAATGCGAAGTATCGTCCATCGAATGCCAGAGGAGTCCGCTGGCGATCGACAAGAACCAGGCGATATCCTCGACCCAAGTATTGAAAATTCTCCCCCGAAACGTACTCGGGTTCGCGTGCTTTTGGAGCCAGTTCCTGCTTAATCGCAAGCTTTTGGTGAACCCACAGCAGCTTCTTGCGGGTCCACTGTTCCAACTCACCCACGCTTGCGGTTTGCGGCGCGTAGACCACCAACTCGCCGCCCCGATCCACAGTTAACGCGAAGGTCTTCCGTCTCGTACTGCGGCGTATCTCAATCGTTAGATCGGCCAGTTTCAGAAACTCGTTCATGGCCGCACCAGGTTCTCGTGGTTCTCTTTTGCCAGCGCCACCAACTGCTGAGCCAGGGGACGGCTTTTCCCAGACGCACAAACGCGCGCCCTGTCCAAGTCGCGGACGAGCCGCCGTGTCAGCATTTCGCGGGCCTCTGAATTCTTCCAAAATCCCACAGCTATGATCTCCTGCCGAATCCGCTCGACGATTTCCAGCGTCGCCGCGATAGCGGCCGTTCGCTCCTGCTCGGAAAGCTGGCGGCCGTTTCCGCATTCCTCAAGCACGAGCCGTACAAACGGGACCTGTACCTTCGGGTCGAGGTCCGGGAAATCGTTCCGGTCGCCCCGCTTCAGCTCATCGATAAATTTGCGCAGCTCGCGTTCGAGCGCGTCCCAGTCATCTTTGAACCTCTGAAAAATTTCCTCCAATTTCTCGCTCATCTTTCGAGCGTATGCGGGGTTCTGGTTCGCAAAGCCGATGATATGATAGCGCGCGGCATGCTGCATTTGAGCGGCGCGCGTTCGGGCTGTGGTCTGTGCCAGTAAAACCTTCTCGAATTCGGCATCCGTAATGGAGATCGGCGGAATTTTGGGATCCACGCCGCGGGCGGAAACGTGTTCGTTGATCAAACTCTTTACCCGCTCGGCCACGCCGAGCAAATCCAACGCCGGATCGCGATAAAGGTTCGCCGCCACCTTGTTAATGAAACCCAGCAGCTTCGCATCCCGGAACACGTCCGCCGGTACCTCGGGCCGGTGTTCCAAAATGCCCAGCGTCTCGTAAAACATCCGCAGCTTGTTAATGAAGTCAGCTCGGATCTTCACGTCCTCCAGCAGTTCGACACAAGCCTGGACCTGGTCCTTCAGGTCCGCAATCCCCCGGTCCGTAAACACAGCTACCGCGCGCGCCCGGCGGTCGAGCAGCTTGGGAAGTTCCACGTTAATATCAGTCAGAACACCTTGGATATCTTGGCCGTCGTACTCTTGAAGAGCTTCATTGAGGTGTCGCGCCACCCCAATGTAATCCACAACGTAGCCGCACTTCTTTGACGCCGCAGTGCGGTTCACACGGGCAATGGCTTGCAGCAGATCATGGGCAACAATCTTGCGGTCAAGGTAAAGCACCTGCTCTACCGGCGCATCGAAGCCAGTAATCAGCATGTTATTTACGATGAAGATCGAAAGCGGGTCTGTTCTCTCGGTCTTCTCCCGCGCCAGCTTTCGCTTAAACCGCGTGATCCGGTTTTCCTGTTTTTCTTTGTCCGTCCATTCCCACCAGGATTCTGGATCGTTATGGTCACCGGAGACCACGGTTGCTACCTCGATAGCCCGGAGTTTAGAGAGTTGGTTGTGAATTCCGACCAGAAACCGCATTTTAGGTTCGAGTTGTTCAACCTGATCCTCCGGTAACGCGAGAATTTCAGCTGGCACCGCTTCCAACTCTGCCACCAACTCCCGCCGCGCCTCTCCAAATTTGTTCAAGTACGTCATCGCGGCTTCGCGGCTGGTGGCCACAACCTGCGCCTTGAATCCCTCGGGTAGAACCACGCTGGCGTAATGGCGGATCATATCCCGAGCCTTCTGCTCAATCAGTAGGGGAGCTTCGAGAACGTCGCCTTCAGTCGCGTACTTCGCTTTGATTATTGCCAGCTCCTCGGGCTTGTAATCGCGGAACATGTCTTCGAATAGCTGATCCAGCCCAGCCGCGTTTTTCACCAATCCCTCGGCGGTCCGGCCCTCATAGAGAATTGGCACCGTGGCGCCGTCCAGCTCGGCATCTTCAAGCAGGTACTTATCGATGAAATCGCCGAAGATCTCCCGCGTTTCGGTCTTTTCGTGGCTGAGGATCGGGGTTCCCGTAAAGCCGATAATCGCCGCGTTTGGTAGAGCCTTTCGCAGGTTCCGATGCAGTGTCCGCGTGTGGGAACGGTGCGCCTCATCTACCAGGACGAGGATCTCTTCAGATTCATTGAGGAGAGGAAATTCCTCGACATGAACGCTTTCTTTAAATGTGACCTCTTTCTCAACCACCTCTTCGTGACGGCCCGGCTTCTTCTCTTTCCGAAGGATGGTCATCGCGACCCTGTCGGCCGCATCTCGTTTCGCCACGTCCTGGTACTTTTGCAGCATGGCAAAAACGATGTCCGGAGTAGGCTCGCTCAAGATACGCCGGGTGAGAGCCGTGGCCGACTCCCGGCCGGCCTTGTCGTGGTCGCTAGGGCGCACGGTTTCTCCTGAAAGCCGGGCCGTTTCTCGAAGCTGGCCTTCCAGGTCCGTCCGGTCGGTGACCGCAACGACTTTGAAGCAGTTTAGCCCTGGCGTCATGCGCATCTTGCGCACCAGGAACACCATTGTTAAGCTCTTGCCGGAACCTTGAGTGTGCCAGATGACGCCGCCCCGCTCATCGCGGGCCGCTCCCTGCGCGCGCGTGCGCCCCTTCTGGAGCCGCGTGACGGCTTTTTGGACGGCCCGGAACTGCTGGTAACGGGCCGTGACCTTGCGGGTCTTTCCGTCCACCTGCTGAAACACTGTGAAGTTGCGGATCAAGTCGAGCAAGTGAGCGGGCCGCAACATTCCGGCCACCAGGATCTGCTGGCTTTGAAGGATCGGTGCAGCCGCCCCTGCGGGTTGCTGGTCGGGCTTTCGGAAAAACAGCGGAGTTCCCGCCCGGTCCGATTGTTCTGGTCCGAGTGCAGCCAGTTCCTCCGCCGCATCCGCTTGCTCCGGCGATGAACCCAACACACCCAGCTCCTGTGCAACCGTGGTCATCCGAATGGGACTTGTGTCCGCCCATTCCAGATAAGCCTCGGGCGGTGCGCCTACCGTAGCAGCGCGGCTTTCAAAGAAGTCGCTGGCAATCAAAACCTGATTAGTGTAGAAGAGGCGGTCGACACCCTCATTGTCGCTGTAAAGTGTCGGAAAAAGCTCGCGCCGTTGGTTTGAATACCGCAGAAGTTGATTGATCGCTTCCTCGAGGGGGTTCTCGATGCCAGGGCTCTTGAACTCGGCCACAACCAGGGGAATGCCGTTCACAAACAGCACCGCGTCAGGGATCACGTGCCCTCGGCCGCTGGTCAGTTCCACCTTAAACTGGTTGATGACCAGGAAATTATTGTTGGCTGGATTTTCAAAGTCGATGTACCGGATGGGTTGCGGGCGGCCATATGCCCAATCCGGCAGGCCCTCCACGACTGTTCCCTTCAGGAGTAGTGCGGTCGCCGTCTGGCTAATCTCCATCAGCCGGTAACCGGCAGCTTGCTCTAGGTCACGGATGGCGCGGGCAATCCGAGCATCATCAAGCCAGGGTTCGCCGTCGCGTAGGTTCAACTTCCCCAGTGCGGCGGCCAGCCGGCCCCTGAGTAGCACCTCCCGCGAACTCGTGCGCTCAGTGGACTCGGGCAGATCGGGATCGCCCTCGATCCACTCCCAGCCCATGAGTTGCAGCTGCTCACAAAATGGCTTCTCGGCGATGTCGTATTCCCACTCGATCTTGCTCATCGTCGCTCCTCTGCCGCGAAGAGCGATTCCGGGACGCGGGTGCAGCCAGTGAGCAGGTCATTCATGAGACCGGACTTGACGTATCGCATTTTCTCCAGGGTTAAGTCCTCCACCTGCCGGTAACTATCAATCGTCGACCACAGGGCAACCATCTTTTCCTGTTCAACTATGGGGGGACGAGCTACGGGAAGAAGCGCGAGCTTCTCTTGCGTCAGATGGGCAATGCTTGTTTGGGAGGTCAGATTGACAAACCCCCCACACTCCGAGGTGCGCCGCATGAAAGCAACCATGTACTCAGGCAAAATGAGATTTCCGAGCGCCCGGAGACGGTGGATCGCCTTCTGGAAATAACATTCAGCCACTTCGCCCCGCCATATCGCGGTTCTCCCAACTTCGCCACCTTCACAGACTAAAAGGTCACCAACACGAAGTGCGTACCTGAGCCTCTCAGCCGGAGTGAAATCCATGTGTTCGAGGTCACGGCAATTTACCTGATCCCAGAGTACGTGCCGATTCGCCAGATACGGCCTGGCTGAAGTGCCCGCTCTTGCTCGAGGGCTGAGCATTTTTCCCAGTTGCATTTCGAATAAGATTCCGAGGGGCTCGACCTTCCACTCCCTGGGCATACGCCCGATAGCCGATTCCTGGAACTGTTCGGGATGAGCCAAGAGGTCGCGCAGTTGACCGTTTGCGTCGAGGCCGCGAGTGAGCAGGTCATGTACGAGGCCGGCACGCACCTGCTTGAGCTTCGCAATCACCGCCTCCGTGTTCCTTATAGCCTCGTCTACTGAACGAAGTATCGCCCCGACCGCTTTCTGCTCATGCGGTTGCGGAAGATAGGCTGGTGCCCTCTGGACACTTGCAAGAGGCAAGCCGTAACGCGTCAACCCGTTTGCCTGCCTGCCGAAATACCGAGCCAAGCGGCTGTGACCCATTTGCTTTGCCAGAAATGTAGGATCGACTTCGTCAGGGTTCGGCCGTATCAGGGCCAAGTGGTAGCCGCAAACGAGGTTATAGGGAACGTGATCGACGACGGCGGCGACACCGATGTCATCTGGCGTTTCCGAGTCCTTCGTGATAATCACATCACCGATCTGGAGGCTGAATCGCTCGATCTCGGAATCTGTTGCGGAGGCTCGCATGAAATCCAAATCATCCGAGATGTAAGAATTGTTGTAAACGTCCGTATAGTTGCACAGCCGAACCGGTTCCTCGGAGGCGTGATTAAGCTTATCTACGCTGCTGAACCGAATGTCCGCAACCTGTCCCAGCGGCACATCCCGCCAGTCATTCGGACAACAGGATGTCCTGGCTCTCGGCGTCAATAAATCACCGGTCATATCCGAGCTCCCCCAGCGTAGCTAGCAGCCGAGTCGCTACCTCCTCACGCTCCCGGCCGATGGCACCAAGCGGCTTAGAGTACTTCTGCCAAAGCCCGCCAACCAGTTCGGTTAGCGTCGCGCGTTTTTCACTCACAGCCGCATCAAGGCCACTTTGGACATCTCGAGCGAACAGTTCGAGCACCGTCGTGCGCCTCTGCTCTTCTGTCAGCGCATTGCATCGAGTTTTCAATTCATTCACGAACGCGGCAGTCAGATCGCGATAGCGCGCTCGGGCCTCGGCGGAAGCCTTCTTGATCTGCTCATACGGTGCCAGCAAAGCTTCGATTTCCGCAAGTTTGTCGAGAACCGGATTCAACACCGCTCGGGTTTCGTCGGCAAGTCGCTGGTCGGCATCTGTCGCGCGCGCCTTCGCGGCGGCTTTCTCCAATTTCGCAAGTCGCTTCAGGGACTCCAAGTTCTCCGCCTTCAGTTCCCGAGTTTGCCGCTCCAAATCCTTCGCATAATTCCAGTTCGCTAATTCTTCCTCATCTGCCTCCTCCGGCGGGTTGCTCTGCTCGAACGTGTCCTTCTCGCCTTTAAGCCGGGCGACTTCGGCCCGGGCCTGGGCGATCTGGTCGAGGTAATCCGCCATGGTCCGCCGGACAAGCCTATGTCCGAAGGGATCAAACGCCGGGCCCGCAGCTTCGTCGTCCTCCACTGCATCAGCGATCGCGTCAACCCATCCGTCGATCACGCCGAGAAAGCCGTTTTCCAACAGCGTCTTGAAATCGGGTAGGGTTTCGTTCCACCAACTAGCGATGACGCCGGCCAACTTGAAGCGATCCAGCACCCGGAGCGCCAGGAGTGCCGCCACAAAGGACTCCAGGAATTCTCGGCGGACCGCGTTCAAGTTACGACGCGTTGGCAGCTCTGCAACTTCCGGCGCGTGGGCGCTCCACCATCCGGAAAACTCCTCTTTGAGTTGCCCAGCACGCTCCTGCACGCCAGCATCATTCTCGACAAGCGGGCGGATTTCGGATTTGTCATGTATCTCCGGCCGAAAGTCGTGATAGCGGGAGTCATTCTCCCGAAGCGCGAAGACTTGCCTCGGGTCAAATGCAAGCGCGGCGAAGAGTTCGCGCTGCGAGTCCACTTCGGCCGCGGGCACGCCACCCAACAAATGCGCCCGCACGTCGTGGGACTCCGGGGGCGGCGAGTTGTCCACATAGCGGCGAATGTTCAGATTGTAATCATTCACTGGTTCCACGATCGCGGACAAAGGAACGCGGCGCGCGTAACAGTTTACGTCTTCAAAGCGCTCGAATGTCGAAGCGATCTTTTCGATGTGCTCGGGACGGAGATAATTCTGCGCCCGGCCGGCATAGAATTCTGCGTCAGCATTGATGAAGAGAATGTGGCCACGCCGTACCTCCGCCTTGTTCGGATTGGGAGCCCGGCCGCTCAGATTCGGACGCATCACCAGGATGCAGGCTGGTATCCCCGCTCCGTAGAACAGGTTGGGCGGAAGGCCGACAATCGCCTCGATCAGGTCCTGGTCGATGAACTTCTTGCGAATCTCTTTCTCCGCCCCTCCGCGGAAAAGGACGCCGTTCGGCATCACCGTTGTCACAATGCCACCGGGCTTGCACACTGCCAGCATATGCTGAGCGAACATCAGATCGGCCTTTTTGCCCGTCGTCGGGCACCAACCCCAACGGAAGCGTTCGGGGAACTCCATGTTAGTCCGGCTATAATTCTGGCTGAACGGCGGATTGGCAATCACGCGATCGAAGCGTTCCAGCTCGCCACCTTCCCGGTGAAGAGGATGGAGCAGTGTATCCTCGTGTTGGATGTCGGCTCCCGAGATGCCATGCAGGAGCATGTTTAGCTTACAAATCGACCAAGCCGCAGCGTCGTTCACCTGGCCGCAGAGCCGAAGGTTCGATACATCGCCGCCTGATTGCTCGACATACTCTCGGCTGATGATCAACATGCCGCCCGAACCGCATGTTGGGTCATAAACGCTCATCCCAGGCTTCGGCTGGAGCAGCCGCACCATCAGCCGGATTACGTCCCGCGGGGTGTAGAAGTCGCCGCCCTTCTTCCCGGCTGACTCGGCGAACATATTGATAAGGAATTCATAGGCCGCTCCGAGCAGATCCGTGAATTGGAAGTCTTCGTTCCGAAGACGGTAGCGGCTGAAGTGGCGCACCAGGTCTTTGCAGGCCTCATCCGAAACCACGCGCCTGTTGGCCTGCACGCGCATAAACTGGATGTGATCTAAGACATGTTCAAGGCTCGAATTGTGCTCCGTCAGCGCGCCAAGTGCCTTGTCGAGCACTCCGCCGTAGGGTTCTGTGGCGTCGTTCAGTTTGCCCTGCAGGTACGGCCAGCGGGCGCGCTCGGGGACGAAAAACGAATCGTAGTAGTCAGGGTTCTCGCCGTAATCTGCTTCCGCCTGCTCCGGGGGAATCCCTTGTGCGATCTTGTCCTGTACCACGCCATCGTGCTCGCCCTGCCAAACGTCGGAGCACCGCTTCAGGAACAGCATCCCGAAGATGTAATCCTTGTACGTTGCCGCATCCAGACCCTCCTGGCGTAGCCGATCAGCGGCAGAGTAAAGATGGCGTTCAAGCTTTGCAAGCGATAGTTTCGGCATCGTCGAACTCTCATTATGTCGGCGGCGCAGAGCGAGCCCCGCCCCGCGCAGCGCGGCGATAATTGTCGCACACAAACTCCCTGCATGTTAACCGGCAGTCATCCCGCCCTTGCGATTCACAGATGGCGGATAGCAAAACGAGCCAACGAATCGATCGCCCGACCCAGCGCCCATGTGGGGACAAACTTAAACGATTTCGCGACCGAAGGCACATCGTAACCGGAAAGACCCAACACCAGGCTGCCGAGCGCGCAGTTCGCAATCCTCACGAAGCGGCGTGTCTTCAGGAATCTTCTCTCATTCTGAATGGGCATCTCCTCAAGGATCTCGCGCCGCTGCTCCGGATTGAGAAACTCTCGATACGGCTCAAGCCCACTTCGGAACCGCCGCAAATTGTCACGGAATTCACTCGTGGTAGTTCGGGGAAGATACCAGACATTGAAGAAGACCAAAAACAGCCCGTATCCGATCAGGATGGCACTGTATGTCTTTCCATTTAATTGGACTGCGGTGGTGGAAAGCAATACGCCGCCGGTGACTCCTAGCGTTGTAAAAACTGATTTCCGCAGCGACTCATTCAGCTCGTTCAGAAATTTGTGCAGCGACTCTGCGGCGCTATTCGTGTAGTGGGATA
The DNA here is from genome assembly GCA_963803295.1 of uncultured Acidobacteriota bacterium. GTDB lineage: Bacteria > Acidobacteriota > Terriglobia > UBA7540 > UBA7540 > CAWDMC01. The sequence continues at coordinate 22,891 of CAWDMC010000008.1, forward strand.
CTTCTTTACCTAACTCAAAAAAGTCCTTGAGCTTTTCCTGGACAAACCCAGCATAGTTGGCTTTTGCCGAAGACAGAATCTCGGGCAGCCACAGTTCCAGTGACCGCAGATTCATCGCGGGGTCAGGCCCCAGGTGCTGAGTTACCAAGTTTCGTGAAATCGTGAGCGCGGCACTCGGATGCGGAACGTCTCGATAAATCCACGAGTACAAGTCGTCACACCCGTCCGCAGTTGCCTCGTTCAAGAGTGCGCTCCCATTGACTGTAATTTGGCGCTTACTCACCCCCCAAAAAGTCAATTGCGCTTGTCGGCCATCGAGCCCCGAAACGTTGGCAATCGCGAAGAGGCTCAATGCGCCCTTAAGTGAACGCAGCCATGCGCCGAGCTCAGCCAGATCACCGGAGGCTTGGGTGAACTCGAAGTATTCCGGCAGATATACTCTATCGATTCCCTGCCATGCACATTCTCGCTGAATCATTTCCACTCCTTTCGCTGCGTCCGCGAAAGCCGGGGCCGAATACCCCACATCCTTGAGATGTGCCCAATCGGTCACACTAAGAAACGGCCCATCAAAAAATACCTCCCGATCGAAAAGAACGAATATTGTCTTCCTATCCTGGTCAGGGAATAGTGCGAGGAATTGGTCTTTAAGCGGGAGATGTCGCTTTCTGAACAGAGTGGATAGCTGGAATATCGGGAAAACCCTGAATTGCTCTCTATCTAAACCCGCAGCCCCAGCTACACCCTGCTTGAGAATTGTCACGCTCAGGTCGGCTGTCCAAGGCTCCTGTAAAGGCTCGGCATCCGCAACATAGCCTCGAAGCCGATCCTTCCAATTTGGCTCTTGCGAGGCTATACGGTGAGACGGCAAAGAAGAGATGTCCAGGTACGTCTTTTGCAGCTCGGGACTGACGATGGCACTTGCCGCTTCGATCTTCGCGTAATCCAGACTCCGTACGGCGGCTCGCCCAAGTGTTGTCTCAACCCGAAAATGCTCATAATCCTCCGAAAGGCGGGGTTCAAGGCCGCCCGACACCGCCCGATAGGCCTCAATAAGCCTTGGCGTCAGCATTTGCATCTTCAGCTCACGACCTGGTACGTTCGACTTCGCATCTGCACAATCGTCACTTCCGGGTCATCAGGGTCGCGCGTTGTTCGGAAGAAGCCTGGGTCTTCAAGGTCAGCCTCCTTTATTTTGATCTCTGCTTTGTCCAAGCGAATCTTCCGGGTTCTCAGAAAGCGTGCTGCCGTATCATGGTCAACGGTGAATTCTGTGTCTAGCCCCTTCTCAGCGAAATAATCCAACAACTCATTTGCCCGTGCGGGCGTTGCGACATGAGCACGTGCGAATTCTTCGACATTGATCTGCCGCGAACGCAATGCGGCATCGCAAGCCTTCATCAGATCTGTTGCCTCTTGAGGTGCGATTTCATTTTCCTTAAGCTTCTGATTAACCCAGTTGCGGAAATGTGTGTAGAACTCCTTTGTCCTGATTGTGTCGTCTTTGCAAAAACGGCAGCGCAAAAACTGCTTTTGAAAGAAGTTCGCCACCTCGTCGGTCCGCGATTGCATATCAAGAATCAAAATTTCGGGGACCGAATCGCCGGTGGATCTTCGGATAAACGCAAACTTCTGCAGGTGCCCCTGGGGGTCAGGCAGTGCATGCCCTTCAGGAACGAAGTCAACTGACTGTCCGACTTGTGCTCGAAAGATTGGATGCGGGTCCATTTTTAGAATTGCTAGGAATCTGTAATTCTCGTCGCTGTTCTTGCAGAGGCAAACCGCAAGGAAACCTGGATCGATATTTCGGTTGGCGCCCATGCATTCATAGAGTGCGTCTGCGACCTTCCCGCTCTCCTCTGCAAAAACCGAGGGGCGTGAGAGAATCTTTCGGCAGGAGACTGCGACGCCACCCAGCGGTTCCTCGAAAACTGCAGCGCGGGGCCGCTGGAGCATCGAGCACTTGCGTAAGTGCCCAGTCATGAAATCTCCCACCTCGGTGGAAAAAGGCTTGGCCTCACGTGAAATTACCTTCTTCCCTTCCAAGTGGTCAAGCTCATGGGCGATCAATTTCTCGAGCGTTATGTTCTTAAGCCTACGCATGGATACCCCCAACCAGCACTCAGGATACGCAGACACCGAGGCAACAGTGAGTAACTGCCGACTTCCCAGTCCCTTTTGAGGTCCCTCGCCAACTTGCTGACCGAGCATCGGCACGTGTTCGTCCTAAATACCGAGCGCCAGACCTCCCCAAATCTTTGAGCCGCCGACCGGCAGCCATCGATCACGCCATTGAGAGCACCTAAAGTATCACGTTGTCGCTCGAACTCTGCCCAGTCTAGCATATTCGCTTTTCATTCGCCACCTCCAGCAAATCAGAAAAATCAGGGAAATCAGGGGAAAATCAGGGAGCCCCACGACAAACAAACTTCATCGGGCGCACTGCTCTGAGGTCCGCCTGTGCTTTCCCTGGTCACCCTCCTTTTCTAACGCCTCTGCTTCTTGCAGCCACGGCGAGTTGGGAAAAACTCCTGCGCGCTGGCGGCACGGCGGGCTCCTGCTTTATCGCAACTGCGACACCCTACCGGTTTTGGTTCCTCCGGAAAAATCAAAAAGCGCGATTTGTGACTTGAAGCATCATTTGGCCGTTTTTGAACCATCGTTTGGCCGCTGACTATGGCGTAAGTCCTTTAGATTCCGACGTACGCCAAAATGCCCGATCCAGGGGTTTGAACCATCGCTTGGCCGTAAGTACAGAATCGGAAATATCCCGGCGGCGGCGGTGCCATTAATCGAGACTTGCAGGCATGATCGCCAGGGCGTGGCAATGTGCTATCAGGCGTGACGACTTCAGTAAGGTACACCTGGACACAATCTGTGCAGGAAGGGCGACCCCTGAGCGCGTCAATCATTCGCGAAGGGCCATTCTGAGGAGGGAACGATTAACCTGCAAATGCAAACCGCCGTTGTAGTCGATGAAGCCCAGCTTCCTGAACTTGTTCATAAAGGAGCTCACCCTAGGCCGGCTGGCGCCAACCATCTGCGACAGAGTCTCCTGACTGATCCTCGGAATTACAGGCTGAGGTTTGCCCTCTTGACCAAAGTTGGCAAGCAGCAAGAGCACGCGGGCGAGCCGCTTCTCGGTTGAATTGAAAAGCTGATCTACTAGGTCTTCTTCGACTCGAACGGTGCGAGCCAGCGTGTATGACACGAAGCGGTCGGCAAACTCGGCGTCCTGGTGAAGCAGGCGCACGACCGCGTCTTTCTCAAAGCAAAATACGGTCGAATGCCCCAAGGAGGCTGCGCTCGCCATGCGAAGAGGGTGCCCCGCTACCAAGCTGCTTTCGCCAAAGAACTGACCAGGCTCAACCACACCAATGACGGCTTCTTTGCCGCGCTTGGATATGACTGTGACTTTGACTTTGCCCTTTTGAAGGTAAAACACCGCATCAGCCGGATCCCCTTGCGAGAAAATACGTTGCCGGTTACGGAATTCATGAGCGGACTTTCCATTCTGGAGCTTTTCCAGGAAATCGTCCGGAGCGGCGGACTCGGTCGGTTTGCGTGCCATAAAGCACCTTCCAGTGAGGTTGAGTCTTCCAACCTGCACCCAAGGACCCGATGCCCAGGGTCGATCTTAGTACGGACGAGCGTCGGGCGCAATGGCACCGGGTCTGCCCTATTTTCGCGCCAGCCGAGACTCATTTTCCAGTGATTGCGAGGTGTTGCCCAAAGGGGAAATTCTGTCCCTTGGCGTTCTTTGTGATGACGGATCTTATACTTGGCTCCCTTTCAATTCCCTGGGGGCGGCGGCGTTTCCGCGCCGGCAGCAGAAGCTGCGACCCTCGGGCGGCTCACGCACAATTCCATGATGTACCCGCGGCTCGAATCACGATTGTGTGGACAGGATGTTCCCGGTTACCTTCACTCCACATCAGCGAGCAGTCAAGCGGGCGCCATAGACCGGGGACCGGACTGCGGCTCAAGCCTGATAAACATGAGGAGAAAGGAAATAGGGCTGGATCGAGAGTTCGTTGCGAACGAGACGAACGGTTTCGCTAATCATGCAGCAAGACCAAGAGTGCGGGCGCTCTATGCTTGCGAGTACCAACCGAATGGTCGGATATACGCCTCGGTGATGCAGTTCTGCAACGACGCGGTAGACCTCGCGGGCGGCGGCCTGTCTTAGCGATTGCCGCATTTCGCGCCTGTGCTCCACGTAGCGTTTGTGAATGGTGCCCCAGAGATCGGGAAAGTCTTGGCGGATTTGGGTCCTGTGTCCGGCAAGCCTCCTCACGATTGCGGCGCATGACGGTGGAGGATATTCAACCAAAGCTTCGGTGAGTTTCTGATGAACGCGCGGACTTACTTGATGACCGCGCCGACTCACTCCATGAACGCGGGGCGCCGGCCTGGGATGCAGCCTGCGGGATCGCAACTCAGCCGCCAGTTCTGGAAAGCGCGAGGTCAAGGGCTTGACGGTGGCAAACCCGAGCCGTCGTGCCACTTCCGTCACGGTGGGAATGGGCGATTCATCGAAGGCCGCTCGCAAGCTGTTCTCGGATCCATTCACACGCTGGTTTCTGATGGCCGCGTTCTTAGCCACGATAGCCAGGCGAAGATCGCGAAAGCCGTCTTTATAAAGGCGCCTCTTACTGCTCAACCCGACCGATAGAGCCGCTGCCTGAAGGCTAGTAAAACTGGCTTTGTGCAGCTCTTTGATGAGAGCCTGTTCGATCTCGTCGTTGGGCACCGGAGCCTTGCTGGAACAGTGGCGAGGGTCCCTCGTCCGAGTTTGTTTCCGGGCCCTGTCTGCAATTTCAGAACAAAGAGCTGGGAATCGGTACTGTAGCGAAGTGACCGTCCGATATCCCAACTGCTTGGCGATCTCCTGTAGCGGCGGAGTGAGGGTGGGCTGACGAGCAGCTTGCAATGCCGCCTCCACGGCACTAGCCGCAACACGGTAATGAGCCTTAACGGTACGCTTCTGATCCGGCTGATTCCCGCCCTGGATTCGTTGTGTCAAAAGGTGAATCAAGGAGACGTTCCGGCTGCGGCACAATTTGACCAGCGAATCCATACGAGGGATGATCGCATACCGAATCCAATCTCGGACATGAGAGGAGTGACCTTCCGCGCGAAATCTGCGGTAACCGCCGATTTCCCGGACAAAGCCTCGAACATTTTCCCGGAATAGATCAACTCCCAAGTGCGTAGGAAGGGTGATCGCCTCGACCAGTAGCGCTCCTATCGTTTCTGCAACCGCGATCTGCTCGGTGAGGTCAGAACCAGAAGTAAAAGTCTGCGGGTCACACCCCAACCAGCGATAGCATCGCGAACAGTAGCCGGGTCGGGATCTTGAAGAGAACATATACTGCAGTCGGCCGCAAAAAGGGCAGGTCGATTCTAGGGGACGGCGGTGCTGGGGGCAAACAGTAACCATTTGGAGTGCCCATAGTAGGCGCTCGTATGCGGAACCCGCAGAGGAGCTTTCGACTCCATAACAGAAGGGACACCACGCCCGGTTTGTGCGCAGGAGATGAACGCAAGAGATCGTGCCGGCCCATGGCAGAGTTGTCAGAAGGTCGAGCCGTTGTCGGCAGGTCAGTTGTTCGAGCAGAGAAACCCAGAGTCGCGCACGATGTCCTACACCGTTAAGAGTGTGCGCGGTGATATAGAAAGAGTATCCGGGCAGGCTTCTGGGGACTTTACCTGCTGCAATACCTTTCGTACAAGGGATTCGCGGCAGCAACTCATGGTTAACCAGAGCGCCCGTTTCCACAGCGTGCGCTAGCGACAACCGTGCAATGTAGCCGGTGAGACTTTCAATCGCCGTTGAGCCCACACCGATCGGCGCTAGAGAGTAAAGGTAACTTCGACCAGTGACATGGGGAGGTGACGGTTCCCAGCCTTCGTAGACCTCATCATCATGCATACGCTGCCGCTGTTTCCGGTGTGATCGGATCTCTTCGGGGGGCACGCTGGCCCGGCCTTCCCGTTTTTCGCTTCCCTGAAGGCGGGGTCCCGTCAGCTTCGGGATGCCCACTCGCGTGCGACTGCACTGCGATGCCCAACAAGGTCCGGAGCCGCAGCCTCGCATCCTCGTGATCGTTAAGCCGCGTTTCCCCCTCGCGTGATTCAGCAAGGACCTTCTCGCATTGCGAAATCGAGAGCGCGGTTCTTTCCAAATGCTCAAGCGAGAGTCTCACAGCGCCATGTTTTATCGCGCGCACACAGGCGCGCATCAGCCACTCTTTCAGAATGCCAACGCAGCCTACAGAGCGTTCATAGAGAAAGTCCCAGATGGCCATCAGGTCCGTTGCGGCTTCGGTGAATGGCAACTGTTTCTGGAAGGTGAGCAGAACACTGCGAAATACCTGCCGGTCTTCGGCAGAGTCGGCTCGGTATCGCTGAAAGTGCAGGTCCACGCTGCGACGACTTAACTGAGCGCTCAGATTGCGAAAGGCGAGCAGCTCATAGGTACCCAGGAGCACATGCACGGTCTCGGTGCGATTGGCGATCGACTTGATGACATCCAATTGATCCGATAGCCGACGACCGGAAGCAATCCGCGCCAGATGTTGCGCTTCGTCGACGAAGACCACGGGAGGACGTCGATGACGGAGGGCCTGCTCGACGGCGTATCCTAACTCCGCGGCGCCAGCCATCGATGAAGGCGTGTCGGGTGCCTGCCTGGTTTTGAGATCGATGAGGGGCTCATTCATAGCCGCCAGCACGCGGCTGAAGTAATCCCGCCAACGGAACCTGCCCGTATCTGGTGGGACGACCTCTATGCTGACGAAGGGGAGCCGTCCGGGATCCGTGGCCATCGCCGGACCCATCTGCTGGAGCAAGAGGTTTTCGACTTTCATCCGGAGGGTTGTCTTACCAACTCCGGTTGGACCTAACACGAACACGAGCGAGCCGGGCGCTGCGCCATCGATCGCATCCATGAGTTCGTCGCGCGCCTCTACCAGCCGCGGGTGCGCCATCGTGAACTTGCAGAAACGCTCCAGGCGTTCGATCAGGTGAGGTTCTCTCGCCTCCAGGTTGTCAAGCCGCATCAGATCTCCCCATAGATTGGAAGAGAAGCGGGCGGGTCGATAGGTGGGTGGGTATCCCGCACCGATTGACGTTCGCGCCGATGATCAGCAGGTTGATCCACTGGCTTTGTGGATGTCCCCGGCTGAGTCTGAAGCGACCGGGCTTCGAGGTCGCTCAGTCTCTGTATCAATATTGATTCTTCGACTTCGACGGATTCCAGAAACTCAGCGAGCTTTCTGGCCGTGATCACGAACTGGGCGGAATGGTTCTCACCCCGCTTCCGCAGCTCCTCGCTCGCCAGCTGGACTTCACGTTCCGAACGACCATGCAGAACCGTATAGCATTCTGAATGGCATTCGACCCACTGTCCGTCTACAAAAGCATAAGCGGTGCCTACATCGAAAGGATCGTAACGGACGGAAACTTGTCGAGTCTCCCAAGTTGGGTTCCGGAAATGTTCCGACCAATAATAAAGATGATTCACCTTCATGCCTCGACCGGCCGCGATCTTGGCCGTACCCTTACGGGTCGAAGGCAACGTGAGGATGAGAAAATCCCGGTCGTAGTTGATCTTGCGGTGGGAACGGGTGCCGGTCTGGGCCATCGCGGCGTCGTAAGCTTCCCGTGGGCTCTGTCCTAACGCCGGATGATCGATCGTGTCGTAAATCTCATAGGCATATTCACTCAGCCTTTGGTGTATCTCTTTCAGCGGCCACGCGGCATGGTTCTGGGGATTCGCGCTTTTCGTGACCTGGCGGGTACTACGCGCCACTTGTGTGTTGCCCTGCAGATTATGAAGAAAACGCTGATTCGCCGTTCCGAAGACACGCTCGCAGGTGGAGCCGAAGCGAGCCTTTGCCGGCGGCCTGGTTTTTTTCGTGACTTCGCAACGTGCCAACAGCGTTTCGAAATAGATGCTCTCGAACTCCCTGCCTCCGTCCATTACCAGGATCTGAGGCAGGCGGGAATGCCGACGCACACACTCGCGCAGGATCATCATGCAGGAACGGTAACTCGGAGGGTCGAAAGTAAGGTGTAGAGCGAGGATGCGGCGAGAAAACGCGTCGGTCAAAAGCGAAATCCAGGGACGTCCCAGGACGCGCCCCGTCTGGGAGCAGACTGCCCAGACATCTGCCTGCGTATGGTCGATGTGGGCAATCTCGAAGGGCCGGTCCCCATGGCGCGGTGTGCGTTGTTCCAACTCCCAGTAGAACGGCTGAAGGGAGTAAGCGGCGCGGTGGCCCCGCCGTTTTTGGGTCTGTTCAGCCCCGGCGCGATAGTGGACAGCGATGGTGAAAGTCTTATAGCTCGGAGCAAGTATCTGCCGGCGGTCGCAGGCGAGCTTCAGGGCCGACCACGTCGCGTACATGGTTTTCTGCTTTAGGGTCTCGTAGTCCTTATCAATACACTCCATCATCAAGGACCGTGATTGTTCCGGGAGTCTATTGACGGGGTTGCCGTGATTCGGCTCGGGCAGCAGGCCTAGATAGCCGCTGTCGTGTTCAATCTGCGCAGCCCGATGAGCCGCTATCCAGCGCCGTAAGGTCCGGCGAGGTACGGGTTCGTGACACTCGCCCCGCAACGCCCGAGAAACGATGTGAAACCGGCGAGTGGCCTCAGCCAGATCGGCTTCGCTCGCAGACAAGAGACGGCGCTGCATCTGTGAGGCGTTGATGTCTGTACCGTAAGCCGGGTGGGCGGTGGGGAATCCCACCTGACTGCCATCAGGGCGCGGCGACTTCTCCAACCAGAGTCTGACCTTCTCCGGTTCCGGCAGCAACACCGATTGGAGATCGACGGAAATGTCCCCGGTTGCGATGAGAGAGTAAACTTCGTCTCGGCTCACCTCGCCATCCGTTGCCCGGAACAGATCTTCTAGCGAGCACCCAGGCCAGGCTGCAATCTGAGCCAAGACCCGCTGCCGGGAAAGGGAGCTGACCTCCGGTGTGGTTCTCAGGTAATCTTCAAGGAACTGGATGTTGCGTTGGAAACCCCAATTAATCTCGGCAGAGGATCGAACCTGGTAGTAGAGCCCAAAGCGCTCAGCGTAATCTCGGCCAGGCGGGCAGATCCAGGTGAAATCGCCGCGACAATATCGGTTCGGGTTGCGCTCCGCAAGCCGAATCAGCTCCTCTTCTGTCTTACACTCTTCCCACCCCGCGCGGTTCGCTCGGATTACGAAAAAGTCCGGCGTGTGTGAAACTCTAAGACGTTTCCCGACGGCCGAACAATAGTCGAGCTTGATCGAGGGAGCCTGGTCGTAATACTCGAATACCTCATCATCGTGCTCCAGTTGGTACACAACCGGCAGCTCAACGCGATGGCTTTCAAATTGGATCGTGACTCCCATCTTCCTGCTGGGATAGCGCCCGGTGACGTTCGAGTGGCCACAGCCCACGCGCCGAGCCGGCTGCGAACTCCGAACATGAGCCACTACGGATAGCGCCTCATCGGAAAGACCGATCCGCTTCGCCCAGGCCGCGAAATCCTGTTCACTCAACATTCCCCGATCTGCCCTCCAACTTGTCGCCTCACCGGCGAGGCACCCTCCTGCGTTTGGCTTTCAAAGCCTGGGTGTAGCGTACGCCCGCCTCGTTGACCAGTTCCTGGATGCGCCGTCCATTAGCGAGTGCCTCACGAATCTCGGGAACCAGTTGCTCAGGAACGTAAATCGAGAATCGCTTGCTACCACGCCGCCCATACAGGGCGTAACTGGAGTGACCTTCCCCCCTGGCGCAGGCCGGGCAGTTCTTACGGATGCAAGGGCTCTTGCGTAAACACAGAGATCCAGCCGCAATGGGCGAAAGCTTCTGCACCTCGGCGTGGAACCATCGGATGACTTGATCAGGAGTCTCAGCCATGTACGTAAGTTACTATACACACATACCACACGCCGAAGCAAGGCATTTTCTTGCCCGCGTCGTCCTCCTCGTTGAAATCTGCACTTGCGGCCAAACGATGGTTCAAAACCACAAACCGGTGACGAGCTGCGGCCGTAAAGGACTTACGAGCGATGAGCGGCCAAACGATGGTTCAAAAGTGGCCAAACGATGCTTCAAGTCACATCTCCTCCGGCCCCTCCAAAAAAAGCAGCCCTTGGCCTTGCGAGCAGGCCCAATCGCCTTGGGCGCGCCGCAAGAAGCGGCGGCAGAAAAGGAGAAAAAACATGACCGAGGAAATCACAAACCGGCAGACATCAGCAGAGGCGACGGGTGCAGTTCGTTCCGCCCAGCAGGGCATCACAGGTCAGCGCGCGAAAGGCGCTGAGAGAAAACCCATGATCTCGTGGGCGGCGATTCTGCAGGAAGCAGTAACAAAGCCCGGCTACATCCACGAAGCATACAGCCGGTTCCGTAATTTTTCGATTGGTAATCAGATTCTAGCTCTTTACCAGTGCGTAGAACGCTCGCTTCCGCCAGGTCCACTGGCGACCTTCCCGAAGTGGAAGGAGCTCGGCCGGCATGTGAAGAAGGGCGAGAAGGCATTACACTCTGTATGCCGCGTGACCTGCAGGCGAAAGGCGAGGGTCAAAGCAGAGGACGGCACAGAACACGAAGAGGAATTCCCATTCACCCATTTCATTTGGCGGGCGATATGGTTCACGTTAGCTCAAACCCAAGGCGCTGAATACAAGCCGCAGGAGGTTTCGGACTGGAACGAGCAATCTGCGCTTACGGCGCTCAAACTCGAACGCGAGGAGTTCCAACAGTTGAACGGCAACGTTCAGGGCTACGCGAAGCGTGGCCGGAAGATCGCCGTGAGCCCGATTGCAGCACACCCTTTCAAGACACTTTTCCACGAAATCGCCCACATCCTCATGCACGTTGAGCAGGAGGGCGACTTATCTGACTCTCAGACAATCCCACATGCCCTCAACGAAGTCGAGGCCGAGGCAGTCGCACTGCTATGCTGCGAATCACTCGGATTGCCCGGAGCGGAGTTCAGCCGAGGCTATATTCAGTCCTGGGGACAGGGCCAGGCCATCAGCGAACGTTCCGCCCAACGCATTTTCCGCGCTGCCGATCAGATTCTCCGCGCTGGCCAACAGACTATGGATGGTCCTGGCCGATAATTGTGACGTTTCGGCAAGCCTGCATGACCTGAACTGAACGGTGTTGGTAACGTCAGTCTGTGCCCCAAGGGACTAGAGGAGGACAGATTGATGATTGGCGGAAAGACGCGTGTTCATCGTCCTACAATGGAACGAGTTCGTCGGCGGTTCGAGCGCTGGCGGACCAGCCGTCCGCACTTTTCTCCCATCCCCCAAGACCTTTGGACGTTGGCGGTGGAGGTGGCCCGAGAACACGGGGTGAACGCCACCGCTCATGTCCTTCATCTCAATCACACGGCGCTGAAGAAGCGCGTCCAGTCGGTAAAGGCGAACTCCGGCTTGGAAAGACCGGTGCGGCGGCGATCCACGGCAAGGGCGTGGAGCTTTGAGGCGCACTTAACCCGCGAAGAGCAGGACGGCCGCAAAGAGATTCACAATTGATATAGACACCGCCGGTTCAGCGCCTGTTCCCGCTTAATGCCTAATCGCCAACCAGTTTGGCCAAACACCACAAACGCGCCCTCGCTTGTGCACAGGGACGAATGGCTGCTACTGCTGAAGTGTGGTGCCGGCGACTTGTTGATGGAGTGCCGGATTGAACTACCCGACAATCGCGATTGAAAAAGAGGATTAAAGGCAGAACACCTTGTTGGCAGAAGTGTTATAAGGAGTTTGGGGATTCCAAAACACGACACCAACAAGGTGAACTGTGAGAAACAAAATACAACAGACGCTGTTGCCGATCAAGCTGGAAGCCAGCGAGGAACGGCTGACGAGCCTGGCGGGGTTGATCGTGGTGGAGGAGTTGGCGCAGGCGAAGGGACTCTGGCAGCGGGTGGACGAGTTGTTTCCCAAGCCGGGGAGCGGGCGAGGGTATCGGGCCAGTGCTTATGTGAAGCCGCTGGTGTGGATGCTGCAGGCGGGAGGGCGACGGCTGGAAGACGTGCGGGAGTTGCGGGCGGAGCAAACGGTGCTGCGGCGCTTGGGGCTGGAAGCATTACCCTCGGCGGACGCCATGGGGGACTGGCTGCGGCGGACGGGCGGGCAGGGGGTGGAAGCGCTGCGAGCGGTGAACGGAGAGTTGGTGGCGAGTACGCTGGCGGCGGGGCCGGAGGAATTGACGCTGGATGTGGACGCCACGATTATCGAGGCCGAGAAACGGGAGGCGGAGTGGACCTACGCCAAGGTGAAGGGCTATCAACCTTTGGTGGGATACGTGGGTGGGGTAGCCGTGCACCATGAGTTTCGGGCGGGGAATGAGTCGGCGGGCGGGAAGGCCGTAGAGTTTCTGCAAGGGTGCGTGGAGCAACTGCCGGTAGGGAAAAGGATTTATCTGCGCAGTGATAGCGCTTTCTATCAGGCCGGGGTGATGAATCACTGCTGGGAGCGGGGGTGGACGTTCACGATCACGGCGGACCAGGACTGCGCGGTGAAAGCCGCCATCGGGCAGATTGCGGAGAGCGCCTGGAAGGCGTACCGGACGCGGGAGGGGATAGCGACGGACCGGGAGATTGCCGAAACGGTGCATTGTTTGAACCAGAGCCAGAGGGCCTTCCGGCTGATCGTGGTGCGGTGGAAGAATCCGCAGCCGAGCTTGTTCGAAGCGCAGCCGTATTGCTATCACGCGGTGGCCAGCAACCGCCCGGCGGGGGAGAGCGCCAGCGAGGTGTTGTGGGGACACAACCAGCGGGGGGAGGCGGAGAACTGGCATAAGGAGTTGAAGCTGGAGTTGGGGATGGAGCAGATGCCCTGCGGGCAGCAGGAAGCCAATGTCCTGTTTTTTGCGGTTGGGGTGCTGGCCTACAACCAACCTGAGTCTGGTGCTGAAAGCGAACTTGCTGCCGCTGGAATACCGGCAGGCGAGCGTGGCGACGCTGCGCTGGCAACTGTATCGTGTGGCGGGCAAGCTGGTGCGGCATGCGCGGGTTTGGGTCTTGCAGGTGCGGGCGGAAAGCGAGAAGTTGGCGCTGCTGGCAGCGGCCCGTCGGCAATGCTATGAGCTGAGCCTGACCTCAGCCTAGCTTATCCAGCTAAGCTAGGTTGGGAAACGCCAGAAAGTATCGGCCAGCTCCAGGAGCGAGGCAGGAGTTTCACTCCCGGGGTCCGCCAAGGGCGGTCGAGAGGTAGTGGCGATGTAAAAACAGCTTCCAATCCGTACCGTAGTCCACTAAGGAGTCGCCTCCACCACTACCGACGGCGACTTGGACGCCTGAGCGATTCAATCGCGGGTTTTGGAAACTATCTTGTTATTGTACAGACCGTCCACTCAGGGTAAGATTGTCTTCAAATCAGCCGAGATCAGAATACTGTTGGGCACGAGAATCGGAACCGATGCTATGAGCCTCGTATACGTGTTCGCCGCAATGAAAATGGAGTCGCAACCAGTCGAACGGCTGATCGGAATCAAGCCGGATTCCGCCGACCGTATGAAGGTGAAATCCGGCCAATGCGGCCCGAATCAGGTGGTGATCTTCATAACCGGCATGGGACCCCGGCGGGCCAGGCGCGTTGCCAAGGATGCTTTCGGGTCCGGAGTCGCACATGCTGGCGCAGTCGGTAAGCCCGACGCCGGCATTGTTATTGGATTGTGCGGAGGCCTTTCACCTTCGTTGGCGGAAGGCACAATCGTGAGCTATACCGAATGTCTATCGACCGAGACCGGCCAGCAGCCGCTTCGGTGCTCGCCGTCGCTAGTACAGCGCGAAATCGCCCTGCTCACATCGAAGCGGCTGAAGTGTGAGCGTGTCGTCGGTATCACTAGCCCGCGAGTTGGAACTCCGCTCGCCGAAAAAACGGCCCTGGTGCACTCCGGAGCGAGCGTCATCGATATGGAGAGCTACGAAATCATCGCCGCCGCGACACAGGCGGGAGTGCCAATCACGGTCCTACGGGTCGTCGCTGATCCCGCAGACCAGAAGATGCCCGACTTCAATCGCGCCCTAAAGCCGGACGGCGATTTTGACGGATGGAAAGCCCTTGAGATCGCTCTCGGATCACCACTGCTTACGGCCAGGCTGATTGCAGCGAACCGCCGAGCCATTCAAAAACTAACTCCTGCACTCGAGATTGTGCTTGGCTCCGACTGTTTCACGCAAATGCGCAGCCAGGCTTATTGACGGCTGGATTCCATGCCTTTGTCCACCTGAAAGCCGTCCACGACTTAACCGACTCTGTGGCAACTTCGTGAAGGGGCGAGCTATGAACCGGAGCGCCGCTCACGCCTTTCGGCCTGAGACAGTCACCGCAATGTCGGCACAAAGGATTGTACTCTCCTCGCTCGTGGCCTTGATTCTTTTCGCCCCGCGAATTACCGCCCTGCCCGAAGATGCTACGGCAGTGCTCGCCGAAGCCGACCGGCTGGCCATGCTCTACAACTGGCCCAAAGCTGCACCGTTGTACGCGCAAGCGCAGAACTTGTTCGATCAGTCCGGCGACAAGAGGAATGCCCTCTATGCGAGGCTGGGCTGGATTTGGACTCAAGCCGGAACAGGACGCACTGAGAAGTTGGACAGCGAAGTCGAGCACCAGATGGAGAATCCTCTGGTCCGCCAGGACGCTAAATTGATGCTGCGCTGCTTGGTGACGAAAGCCGCCCTTGATCAGGCGAAGAACGAGGCTTCCGCGAGGGACACTTGGGAGAGAGTTCTTGAGACCGCCAAGGCGGCTGGGCGAAAAGCGGTGGGAGGCGCGGGCACAGGCAGAGCTTGGAATGATCACGTTCATGGATGGCGATGTGGATAAGGCCACCGCGATGATCAAGACTGCCTTCCTCTCATTGTACTTGCAGGGTGACCTCGGGGCAGCCATCTATTACGGTTCGATAGTAGGTAACGGCCAGGTCGAAGTGGGCCAGCCCGAAATAGCCCTTGTGTACTGCGACATGGCGCTGAAAACAACCGCAACAACTAAGGACATGGGCTTCCCCTTTTGGGCTTACATGGGGAAGGCGCGCGCTCTCGTCGCGTTACATCGCGAGCCGGAGGCCAAGCCGCTCCTGGAGTTGGCGATAGAGCAGGCAAGAAGCCAAGGGGCGCCCGCGGTTGAAGCCCAGTTGCTCGTCGTGATGGGCAAGCAGGCGGCCGCCAGCAATCCGGAACAAGCGATCGCATATCTCAAAGCCGCCGCGCGTCTGAGCAGCCAAAATGGTTTTCGCCACCCGTACGCATGGAGCACCGTCGAATTGGCCAATGTTTATCGTGACCAGGGCGATCTGGTGAGCGCGCAGAAATATGCAACGGACGCCCTCCAAGCCATGCGAGATCTTGAGGATAAGTACCACATGCCTGTACATCTCGCTCTGATGGCGGATCTGGCCGCCAGGAGAGGTGAATTCCGGAAAGCCGAGGCGTTTTATCAGCAAGCTGCTGATGTGGTGGAAGCCCTGCTGATCAATGTGCCTAGCCGGGAAGTGGAGAGCTCTTTGATCGCCCTGGAGAGCCAAATCTATCTCGGCTACTTTCGGCTTGCTGCGACCACACATGCGAACTCCACAAAAGCCTTTGACATCCTCGAGATGGCCCGGGGACGATCGATCGCCGACGCGCTCCGAAGCGAGCCAATTCGTCGGGTTCCTGCCGATGCAACCACCCAGTCCGCCCGCAGGGACATAAATCGGATCCAACTGACCCTCTTGCGTGAGACGAATCGCAACAAGCGAGAGAATCTTCTTGAACAGCTGTTCCAGGCTGAGCAAGTCATTGCTCCGGTCGGCAGGCCCAAGAACCGCCTGCAGGAAAATGGCGTCCACGCGCACCCTATTCGACTGGCCACGCTCCGCAGTTCTCTCCGCCCAGATGAAATGGTTCTTGAGTACATACTGGACGAGCCGAATTCGTTCTGCCTTCGGATCACTCGCCAAACGGCGGCGGTCACGGTTCTGCCGGCGGGCCGAAAACAAATCGAACAGTCGGTCGACAATTACCTTGCTGAAATCGGGTCCATGAAGCCCGGCACGGACGCCTCGGAGAGGCTCTACTCCCTATTGCTGCGGCCCATCCTCGGTCGGGCCTCTAAGCCGAGACTGATCATCGTTCCAGACGGCAAGTTAAACCTGTTGCCATTCGACTCCTTGCAGGATTCGCAGGGCCGGTATGTTCTCAATTCTTACGTCGTGACCTACGCGCCTTCCGCGACGGTGCTTCACACCATTCGGACCTCTCCGGTGGCCCATGCGCCGAGTCTCACTCTGCTTGGTGTAGGAGACGTCGACTATCATCAGCCCCGAGCGTTGGGGGCCACTGCCGGCCCGGGTCAGTTGGAGGCAGCCACCACCGACCCGTTTGACCTTTCCGGCGCTCAACTCGTGAATATTCCAAAAACCCGCGACGAGGTCACAGCAGTCAGTCATGCCCTCGGTGGTGACAGCCGTTTGCTGTTGGGTCGTGAGGCTACGGAGGCGGCTTTCAAGTCGCAGCCGCTGGCGGACTTCAAAATCATCCACATCGCCGCGCACGGTATCGTGAGCACAAAGTTTCCAAATCGGTCTGCCCTTGTCTTGGGTGCCGACCCGGCATCGCGTGAGGATGGGTTGCTTCAGGTGGGTGAGATCGAGAACCTCACGCTTAATGCCCAACTTGTGACGCTTTCGGCCTGTGATACCGGCCTCGGAAAGCTACAAGGCGAGGAGGGCATCGCGAACCTGGTGCGTGCCTTTCTTTTCGCTGGCGCGAAGTCTGTCCTCGCGACTTTGTGGACTGCCAGCGATGTGTATACGCCGAATCTCATGGGGCGCTTCTACCGCCGCGTGGCCGAGGGACAGGACGAAGGGCAAGCACTACGCCAAGCCAAACTTGATCTGGTGACTGAGTTTGGCGACCAGGCCCTTCCTGTCTTTTGGGCCGGATTCACACTGGTGGGCGATGGGTCGAAGGGCATCCCTCTTCCTCGACTCCGGTTGTCAGCGCTTCACTAATGGATCAGGCGGTCATTGACTGCAAGGCTTGCCGGTTGTTACAAACGAACACAATACCTCTGTCCGAACCTTGAGCCGTAGGAGAGATCTCATGGATAGACGTGACTTCCTCAGCGCGGGATCGGGCGAGGCGGGTTTGACCGCTTCCACCGGCTTGGTTGTGTCATCGGCGAAGGCAGAGACGAAGACAATCGGCGCAGATCCGATTTTGAAACGGAAGTTGGGCAAGACAGGCGAAGAACTCTCTATCGTTGGACTCGGCGGCATGGTGCTAGTGGACAATAGCCCATCGTTTGCCAGCAATATCGTGGCGGAAATGATTCTGGACATGGATTCCACCGAGGTCCCGTTGCACGCAGAGCAAGAGCAGAGCTGTTACAACGGGTACTTCGAGTCCACCTGTTTTCACCCAATGGCGAGCCGCCGAACGATGGATTTCAGTAACCGGGGAGGCAGGGCGGGAGAAGTGTCGGAGGAATCGCGGGAAAATGGCAGTTTCGGGCTTTGGGATTCTTCGGAGATGTCAAACTGACCGCTTCCGTGGTCCGTGGAGGCACGGAGCAGTCAAAAAACTCGACTGGAACCTTGCATTGAGGGACGGTCGGGTGTACCTTACCGGTCGGACGGAAACTCGATAATGGAAATTCCGGGCCAAGAGTGAAGGAGGTTGGAACCATGAGATTTGGGTTTACGCCTTTTTCTGAGCTGTCTGCGGCGCGGGCGACGTGTTGGCTATTTGCGCTAGCTGCGTGCCTTGCGGGTTCTTTCGCGCGAGCCGCATCTCCTGTTGTGATTTTTAGTGATCTAACCGGTACCTTCACACCCGGTGGGTACATCGTGGGTCAGTATTCTCCTGGAAATAGTTATGTGGCCGGGGGGGCCTTCACGCCGGTAGGACAAAGCTATACCCTCAATCAAATCGAGACCTTGATGTCGTTCTCGTCCGGTGTCAATAACATGACGATCAGTCTCTGTAGGGACTCTGGTGGAGTTCCAGGATCGCAATTGGAGTCATGGAGCCTCGTCAACGTTTTACCCTCATCCCCATCGATAATCACCATCACTTCTGTGGTGCACCCGACCCTATTGGCGGGACAGCAGTACTGGATTACGGCCAAGATGGCCAACCCGACCTCAGTCGGTGTTTGGTGGATTAATGCGTTGGGCGAGGGTCTCCAGGGTGTGGGATCGTCGAGCCTAAATGGTGGGCCCTTCACGCCGGGCAACACTACCGTCTTCGGATTCCAGGCGTTCGCCGTTGTCGGGACTGGCAGCGCAGGCTTGCCCGCGCCTGTAGCGTTCTACGGCGGTACGACGAGTGCCGTGAATCCCACCGTGTTGGTTGCAGAGCCTGTTGACACAGCAACCGGAAATTACTACTCCACCCACGTCGATTTGACCATAAAGGCGCGTGGCTTAGCTCTTCAATTTGCTCGATATTACAATAGTCTTGATCCGTATATCGGACCGCTAGGCACGGGGTGGACTCACTCGTACAATGTGTTTCTGACTCAGGACCCTCAATCTGGGGAAGTTACCATCAAGCGATCTGACGGGTCGGCTATCTCTTTTGCGATGGTCAGTCCTGGGGAGTACGAACCGATAACAGTAGGAGTAGTCGATTCTCTTGTCCAGAATGGTGATGGTTCCTTCGCGTTTGCTCGGAAGGATCATGTCGTTTTCACCTTCTCTGCCGTGGGCCGACTGACAGACATCGAAGACCGGAATGGCAATGCGCAAGTACTTGCGTACAGTTCCGCGGGAAATCTCGCGTCGGTCACAGATGCAACAGGACGGGCACTTTCATTTAGCTATGACCCCAATAACCACCTTACCGGCGTTAGTGACTGTTCCGGGCGCAGTATCCAATTCTCGTACGACTCAAACGGAAACCTAGCTTCGTACCAAGACGCACTTGGGAATATCACGCAGTATGAATATGATGGGAATCACCGGATGGTCTCTGCGACCGATCCGGTGGGCACCACGCATGTCCAGAACAGCTACGATGATTCCGGCCGAGTGGTGTCACAGAAGAACGGCCGCGGATTTACCACCTCGTTTGCGTACAACAGCCCATCTACTGGAATTACGACAATAGTGGACCCGCTTGGAAATTCGACGCAGCATGTTTACGACGGTCGGCTCAGGCTGGTCGAGGTCATAAATGCCCAGGGGAGGATGACAACTTTGACGTACGACGCGAACAACAATCGGACCAGTGTGACGGACTCGAACAGTCATGCAACAACCTTTACGTACGATGGGCACGGTAACATTACGGCCATCGCAAATCCCCTCGGCAACACAGCGACATTCGCGTACGACGCAAATAACAATCTCCTCAGCGGTACGGGTCCTACCGGAAATACGACAACATTCGGCTATGACACGAGGGGCAATTTGACTAGCGTTCAAGACGCTCTGAACAACTCGACTAGCTACGCCTATGATGGCTTTGGGCAGCTTGCCTCCAGGACAGATGCTCTTGGCCACAAGACGTCTTTGGCCTACGACTCAGCGGGGAATCTCGCCCAAATAACAAATGCTCTGGGCAAAACTATCAGCCTGGGTTATGACGGTATTGGTCGGCTGGTCTCGGTCACTGATCCGAACGGGCACACCAAAACCAGCGCCTACGATGCGCTCAGTCGACTCGTGAAGTTGGTAGACGCGCTGGGCAATCAAACGCTCTTCGGATACGATTCCGTCGGGGACTTGGTGAAACTGACTAATGCAAATGGCAAGGTTACGACCTACGCATTCGATAGCACCTACAACCTGCTAAGCGTGACCGATGCGCTCGGAAACGTCACAAGCTACGCGTACGACGCAAATAACAATCGAACCACGTTTACGAACGCGAAAGGCAAAACCATTACTTACAGTTACGATGCCCTCAATCGGCTCGTGAAGGTGACGGATCCCCTGTCCCACGTAACTTCCTATTCTCGGGGCGCGGTGGGAAATGTCATAGCGGTGACCGATCCGAATGGTAAGACGAACCGATTCAGCTACGATGCATTGAACCGCCGCGTCAGCATTTCGTACGCGGACGGGGCCGCTGTTACCTACGCCTACGACGCGACGGGAAACGGATAGGCATGGTTGACCCGCACGGCACAACGCATTACGGCTACGATGCCTTGAACCGGATTCTCTCAGTTACCGACCCAGCAGGCAAGGTAGTCTCTTATGGATATGACGCAGTGGCGAATCGGGTTCTCTTGGCGTATCCCGACGGAACGACCCTGCGATACGCCTTTGACCCTGTCAACCGGCTGCATCAGGTCACAGACTGGCTGGGCAAGGTTACCAATTACGAATATGACCCTGCCAACGACCTTTTGGAGGCGAGATATCCGAATGGCGCAGGCATGGAGTACAGCTATGACGCCGCGAACCGACTAGTCGAGGTTACGGATTCCAGGCACAAATCACGTCGGGTGGTTTTCCGCTACACTCTTGACCCAGTTGGTAACAGGATCGCATTGCGCCTTGACGACGATGTGACCGCGTTTGAGTATGATGCGAGGAACGAACTCATAAGCGCCCAGTTTGGAATATGGAAGACGATCTGGACGTATGATGCGGTAGGAAACCGCGTGGAAGAATTTGGGCCTGCCCGTTGTCTCACGTATTCCTATGACGATGCGGATCGCCTTCTGAGAGCTGGCATAACGACATATAGCTACGATGCGGCCGGCAACCGGCTGAGCAAGAGAATTTGGGACGAAACCACCAATTATTCATACGACGCGGCCAATCGTCTCATTTCAGTTGTCGGGCCGCGCGTGAACAGCAGCTTCGGTTACGACGGTGACGGAAATCGGATCACCCAAAAGACGAGCTTTGGGACGCACGTCTACGTTAATGACGTGGCACGAGTCTTCCCCAGCGTGTTGGACGAGTACGGGCCAGAGGGGAAGTTTTCTTACGCGTACGGACACGGATTAATGGAGTCCAGCGGCGCGTCGCACGACTATTTCTACCAATATGATGGGATTGGCAGCGTTGTGGCTTTGACGAGTGCTCAAGGAAGCGTTGTCGCATCATATGATTACGATCCGTGGGGGAATTCGTTGTTTCACCCTGGCCACAGGGGGACGAGGAACCTGTTCCGATATACCGGAGAGGCGCTTGATGCGGAAACTGGCCTTTACTATTTGAGGGCTAGGTACTACGACCCAACTATCGGACGATTTATCTCGAAGGATGAATTACCAGGGGTGGCAAACGCACCTCTGACAACTAATACGTACGCGTATGGGCGGAACAATCCCTTGCGATATACGGATCACTCCGGCATGGCCTCACAATCATTGGGTAGCGAGGATATGAATCTCAGATCCGGGGGCATCTTGAGCTTGCTTTCCACACTCGGTTTAGCATCATACCCGCCGCCGGCACCTGGGTCTGGCATCTCACGACCTGGAACGTCTGGGGTCCCTGTGCCGACGTCTCCCATTACAATCACAGTTTCCTACGACCTGGGGTCCTTCGGCAACAACTATCTTCCTTACGATTACGGGTTCTCAGGTACCGCAAATGCGGACATCAACTACGACATCGGCGACTTCGGTTCGCCGGCATCACCTTATAACACCGCAGGTCCCTACAACCCGTCCCCCCAACCATTTCCCTACCCTCCCGCGCCGGCTACGACCGGCGATGAATGGAATGCATTGGCAAATCAGCTTTATTGTGCTTCTGGCAATTTGTGTCTACCCTCGGGCGAAGAAGCTCAACACGGCTATGACAGCCCAAGCCCAGTTGGCATTGCGAACAACATAGGCGAAAGTAATTGGAACACTCCAGTGCCCGATTTTATGCAGCCCGTAGCACCGTGAGATCTGAGATTGTCAACGAGACGGGTCGGCTCATACGGATTACAGGTCTTTCACGCCGAGATGTCCGTCGAATGCGAAGTTGGCCGTTTCGCAATCGCGCAATCTTGGGGGCGACACTGCGCGTCAAGTAGCGCCTGTCTGCTATCTATGAACATGTGGAGGGGGGCTTCGCCCGGGTGGCGAGGCACTGATGGTAGGATTACAAGGCGGGATCGTTGGCGGGAGTGTCGTTGCAAGGATCTTCTTGGATGGCGCAACGAGCTTGGCAATCCGAATGGCGCGGACTTCCCACGCGCGTACCGCCGCCTTGGCTCCGGCTCCGTTCTTCTTGCCGCGGCCAGTGCCGTTCTTCTCAATCTCAGGTGAGCGGAGATAGCCGGTGAAGTAGTGTGCGCCGGTCCGCAAACCTACAGCGACCGCCGCCACGGCCCCAAAACACGTGATGCGGTGCCAGTCGACGTGGGACTCCCACTCGCCTTGGCTGTTCTTCCACGACCGCTCGGTGGCGAGAGACAGCACGGTGAAAGGAACGCCGTCCCGACTAGTTCGGCTCTCGAATCAGCCCTATAAGCCCATCAAATCCACTGAATTTTGGTGCACGATTGTGACTGGAAGCATAAAATGGCCACGGCTGTTAGCACCAGCTTAAAAGGGAGCCGTTTTCACCGGGTTGAAGGGAACCAGTCGTGAAAGGGAGAACGATCCTCGGACACAACCGCGCTGACCGGAAACGATGGGGATTTTCCCGGGCGGACCGATTTGCGGGGTTCGCCGACGCGAGGTTAACGCAAGCAGGCTACCCTCCAGCGCCACCAGCAGAAACAGTCCAAGGAAACAGGAGGCAACTCCGGCGCTGACGAGGCCACTGGCCGAATTGCTGGGCTCCCGCGTAGGGGCATCGCGGCGCGGTCCTAGCTGGCCCATTCGTTGGCCAAAATCTCCCCTGCCTCCCCGGATGAGCAGGAATCGTTTGACGCCGACGAGATTCTCCATCGGGCGGGCGACCCCATGCAAGAGAAAAAACTATAGAGTCTGCTGTAGAGTTTTTTAACCGCGTCCCCGCCGATGAGGTCATTGAAGCGGGGCCCGGTACACTGATGAAAACGGCTTCCTCTTAGCCCGGTGCTGACACACGGCCACTCTATGCTTCCAATATGCTACTATGACTACTGCAAAGCGAGCTTGTGGATTCAACTTGCGCGAATCGGCCACAAAGAAGTAGAAGAGGTCCTGTCATGCTCGTGGCGTGTTGGGCAGTTTTTAGGTGACTGCAAAGGGATGCGGGGATGAAATTCCTACCACAGTTGATGAAATCGCCCTCGTACGTATTCGCGATCCCGTGTGATACCGGCCTCGGGAAGCTGCAAGTCGAGGGAGGGCATCGCGAACCTGGGTGGCGCCAATTTTGTCAGATGTGGGTAGGGGGAGCCGACCGGACCGGCCAAACCCGCTGAGCGCAAACGCCGAAGCGCATGAGCAACGTGGCCTTAATGCGTCCATTTCCCGACGATCCTGAGCCGAGCTCCGAAGGGAGCACAGGAGGGGTGACCTGAAACAGCGGAAGCGAAAGAAGAGCTCTCCAAGCAGTTGCGAGCGTGAGTTCCCCGCCTTTTGTTGTTAGCTTCCGATCTTACTTGAGAAGTATCGGATACTCGCTCCGACTCGATCCTCTCTGGCCAATCTCCATCAGATACAGTCCGGGCGGCAAGCGTGTAAGATCCAACTTGAGGCTAAGTACGGCGATATGGTCACGCAACTCCGCAGGCCCCTCCGCTTGCGCTAAAGGATGATCGGGCTCCTGCAAAACTTGGACCTCGTACTTACCGGGCTCACTGCCGACAGGCAAATAGATCGACAGTGTCAATCTGTCTCTCGGAATCTGCACGGGTGCCTTTTTGGCGTTTTTGTCCGGTCCGCGCAAAGGTGCCTGATACCGGAAATCAACAAGCTGTTCCTTGTAAGGCCCATTGTTTTGAGCGACGACGCTCCCCGGCGGCGCTTGCCTTGAGCCCCGGCCAGCCAACCACAGCCATACCGCAACTCCCGCCACTAAGACTACGGCGGCTGCAACGGCTATCCAGCGGGACTTCGAAGACTTGCGGCTCGTCTTCGCGGAAGGCCACGAAATCATTGAAACAGGGAGAGCAGTGGCTTATGTGATCGTCCCACTGCCTGGCTTTCTCACGATCATACTGGCGCAAGGCCATGGCTTTGAGAATATCTTGGGAAGGACATCCAACGCGGTCGGGGTTGGGAAATGCGGTCGAAAAGTAACGCTTGCCCGCTTCACGCAGACGCTGATCGTCCTCTTTGGAAAAGGGCTTCATTTGAGAGCAGATTGGACCCTTGAATTGAGCTCAGGGAGAGGCAATGGGAGAGTCAACCTATTTTCGCAACTGCCGGCAACGGTTTCGATTTCGCGTTCCTTGACCCTAGAACGCGCTCGCGGGCTTTCTGTAACGCGTAGCGGAAGCGGCGCTCGGCGGCGTCGGCGGTAGTCCCAAGATCTTCGGCGATCTCCTCCCACTCGTCACCCCTCGCCCATCTGGAGTAAAGATCCCTGGCTCGTTCGTCCATGAAGCCAATGATCTCTTGCGCCAGGATGTGATTGTCAAGCTTGGAAGCCCCTGCGCTGTCCCATGTCGCCTCGAAGGTCGTCAGCTCTTCAGTTGAGCCAACATATTCAGTTCGCTGCTCGCGCTCCAGCACCCGCTTGACCCGCCGAACCACCCCGGAGAAGAAGTAGGAATCCGGGTTCTCGATTGGCTTGTGCTGGTGCGCTTTGGCGGCCGAGTGTGCGACATCTTCCACGACCTCGGTCGCACGGCTCCTGTCCCTTAAGTGCTGGGCAGCGTATTCGAGAGCGCTACGCCAAGTCTGCTGTGCAGCCTCCGCCACGGGCGTGGGAACCACTTCTTCCGTGGCCTTATCCCGAGTCCTACCTTTGCGTTGACCTGCACTTGAAGTCCAGAGTCGTCCACGGGCTTCCAAGTGGTCTTCCATAAGGTCGATTCTCTCTTCTTCTCCCCCGGTATCGCCTAACGTCCCATGCCGGCCCGAACTTTTCAAGAACTTTTTTTGAAAAGTTTTGTCGGTTTTTCCGTTTTCAAAGCCTCTTCTATATAGAGGGCCAATTATCCGGTTCCCTCGAATCGACCTTGGAAAGGAGGTTCGCAAGTGAGGCAATCGCTGCAGCGGCTGCTCAAAATACGGCCCAGAATGCCGGCAAAATGCTGCCGTCTGGGCGCCCTATCCTTCGTGGCTTCAATGGCCCTCGCCGAGAATGTCTTTGCTCAACAATCGGGAAGCACTTCGCCTTGGGAGAACGCGGTCAACGTGCTCCAAACCGCGTTCACCGGCCCGATCGCACAGGGTTGGCGCTGGTCGCCATCGTGGTCGGCGGTCTCGCTTTCGCCTACGGTGAAGGCGGGGCCAAGCGCACCATGGCCGGAATCGTCTTCGGCGTCGGCATGGCGATCGGCGCCGTCAACTTCATGTCCTGGCTGTTTCCCTCTTCCTAACATGACACACACACGAACCAATCCGGTATTCCGAACCCTCAACCGCCCGCTCACCATTCTCGGGGCGGAAAGAAGGCTGTTCTTCTTTGCCCTGATGATGGGAGCGGGCGTCTTCAATCTGCTCAAAACCCTCTTCGGCGGGATACTGATGTTCACGCTGCTTTACGTCGTTGCCCGCTGGGCCACCCAAACCGACCCGCAGATTCTGCGTTTCATCCTGAACTCGGCCAAGACCCGAACCCAATACGATCCGATGAAGTTCAGCCCGGTGACGGTGCGGAGGATCGACATGCTTAAGCTCGACCGCATCCGCAAGATCCACAACGAGGCCGGCTCGTTCAACGCGCAGATCAACCTGTTCGGTTTCATCGACGACCAGGTGTTCCTGACCAAAAGCGGCGATGCCGGCGTGGTCCTGAGCGTGCGGGGAGTGGACTATGAGTGCCTGGACTCGACCTCCGTCGATACCCTCACCAAGCGCCTCGAGTCCGCCTTCAAAATCTTCGACGAGAAATGCCGGATCTACCAGTACCTCTTCAAGCGGAACCACCCTGCGGTCCCCTACCAGGCTTACGACAACCCAGTGGTGAACGCCGCCATCGAGAATCGCATCGCCCATCTCCGCGGCAAGGCGGACTCCCTCTATTCATTGGAGATCTACTACGTGATTCTGTTTGAGGGAGTCCGCCACCGCACAACAGTCCTGAATTCGATCGCCAAGCTTGCCTCCAAGCCCCGCGCGGGGTGGAAGGAGTTGCGGGCGCTGCTCTCGACGCGGAATCAGGTTGTACTTATCGACACTGAGATCGAGAAGGCCAGAGCGACTGTCACGGCCAAGGCCCGCAGCTTCGTCCTCCAGGTCAGCGACTTCGTGGAGGCGGCGATTCTCCCCAAGGCCGAAGCCTTTAGGGTCCTCAAGGGGATTCTCAATTTCGCCCCGCACAAGATCGAACATGCCAGGCTCAAGCACGACACCTTTCTCGACTACTACCTCTGCGAATCGCACCTGGAGTGCCATCGCGGCCATCTCCGCCTGGACGACTACTACGTCAAAGTGCTCACTCTGAAGGAACCCTCCGCCCAAAGCTTCCCGCTGATCTTCAAGCGGCTGCTCGAAGTTGAGGCCAACTACTACGTCGTCACCGAGTGGAAGAAGCAGGACCCGGCCAAGAGCCGGGCCGTGATCAACTCCCGCCGTCGCCATTTCCACAACACCAAGCGATCACTCATGAGCCAAATGACGCTCTCCGACCGCCCGGAGCGGACCGACGACATTCTGATGGACGATTCGAAGGAAGCGCAGGTCCGCGATCTCGGGGAGGCGCTTAAGGAACTGGAACTCAAGGGGAATCACTTCGGTCAGTTCTCGCTCACCGTGGTGATTTACGACCTTGACCTGGCCAAGGTGGAAACAGCATGTGCGGAGTTCTACAAGGTGTTCAGCGTTCATGACGCCCAGCTCTTCGAGGAACGCTACAACCTGCTGAATGCCTACCTCGCCACTGTTCCCGGCAATTACGCCTTTAACCTCCGTTCCATGCTGATCCTGAACACCAATTACGCGGATTATTCGTTCCTATTCACCTTACATACGGGCGACCGGGTGAACGGGCATCTTCGCCGGGAGTACCTGGCCGTCCTCGAAACCAACCACCGGACGCCCTATTACCTGAACCTCCATCACCGGGACGTCGCCCACACCATGATTCTCGGGCGAACAGGGTCCGGGAAGTCGTTCCTGCTGAATTTCCTGATCACCAACCTGCAGAAGTACGAGCCGTACACGTTCATTTTCGACCTGGGCGGCAGCTTCGAGGCCTTACCGCCCTCTTCGGCGGAGTCTACTTGCGCGTGGGGATCAATTCACCCGATTTCAAGATCAATCCCTTTTCGCTGCCGCCGACGAAAGCGAACCTCGACTTCCTCGCCCTCTTCGTCAAGGTGCTGGCGGAGGCGAACGGGGAAAGCCGACTCACTGCCGAGCAGGAGCAGGACCTTTACCAGCAGATCGAGAACCTTTACGAAATCGACCCCGAACTGCGCACGCTGGGAGTGCTCGCGAATACGCTCGACCGATCGCTTTCGAGCCGCTCTGCAACGGTGGACCGCAGGCGGCCAGTTCGGGTTCCTCTTCGACAATGCCCAGGACACGCTCTCTTTCTCCCGCTTCCAGTGCTTCGACTTCCAGGGCATGAACCAGTACCCGCAGGTAGTGGAGCCGCTGCTCTTCTACATTCTCCATCGGGCCAACGAGGTCATTGGGGACCGCGAGATCACCCACATCTTCAAGGCATTCTTCATCGACGAAGCGTGGGTGTTCTTCCGCAACCCCAGCATCAAGAGTTACATCGTCGAGGCGCTGAAGACCTGGCGGAAGCGGAACGCCGCAATGGTGCTCTCGACCCAATCGCTCGATGAGCTGCGCAAGTCCGACATCCTCGACGTGATCGTGGAAAGCTGCCCGACCAAGATTTTCCTCGCCAATCCCGACATGGACCGCGAGCTTTACCGGCGGCAGTTCCATTTGAACGACAGCGAGATCGAGATCATCTCGACATTCACGCCCAAGCGCCAGATGCTCATCAAAAACCCCGACGTGGCCAAGGTCGCGAATCTGGACGTCGATCCGAAGAGCTATTGGATTTACACCAACGATCCCTTCGACAACCACAAGCGGCGGGAAGCGTTCGAGGCTCATGGGTTCGAAAAGGGCTTGAAGTCCTCGCCGGAGGCGTTGCCGCGATGAGACGGACTCTCCAAGGTTGGGCTTCGCAGCGGTCTCAATCGTGCCGGTGGCTTATGATGGGGCACGACTTCTTCCCAGGAGGAATACCATGAAAGGCTTTGTGCGACTCTTTGCCATCTTTATGATGCTGTTCTGCTGCGTCGTCGGCACTGCTGGCCGCGTCCGGGGCGCGAACGGTGTCGTATTCGCAGATCCGACATCGTTCCGATCCAGGCGAAGATCCGCTTCACCACGCTGATTGTGCTCCCGGCGAACGAGGAGATTCTCGACTTCACCGTCGGGGACAAAGACTTTTGGATCGTCAACGGCGTCCACAACCTCTGCTATCTGCATCCTGCCCAGGCCGGCATCCGGAGCAACATGAACCTGGTGACAGCCAGCGGTCATGTGTACTCGTTTCTGCTGACGGAGATCAGCAACCAGACCGAAGCCGATCCCGACCTCAAGGTCTTTGTGGTTCCCAAGGAAGAATCGAGCATCGCGGGGATGAGTGGCCACACCGAGTACGCCCGGGCCTCGGAGTTGAGGCCTACAAGCAGGAGGCCGAGGTTGCCCACGTCCAGGCTGCCCAAGAGGTCCAGCAGGCCAAAGCTCGCGCCCAGGAAGAGATCACCCAGTACCGCGAGCAATATCCGGCCAAGCTCAAGTTCGATTACACGTACAAATCCAAAGCAGCCATCCACCTTTCTCATCACTGCCATCTACCACGACGACAAGTTCACCTACATCAAGTGCGACGCCCAGGAGAAGCCCACGATTTACGAAGTCAAGGACGGCAAGCCGAATCTGGTCAATTTCGATCTCCAGAACGGCGTCTACGTCATCCCCAAGATCCTTGACCGCGGGTATCTCGCCATTGGCAAGCAGAAGGTCAGTTTCGAGCGAAAGAGACTGACCACAGCGGAGAAGCGATGAGGGACAACACAATTCCGAGACCGGTGACGTGGGAGTGGGTGGAGCGGGAGATCGCACGCCACCTGCAGATGGCGGAAGGACGAGCGCAGTCAAAGGCCGGCTGGAGTCTGCTGACAAGGCTCTTTGACGAGAGAGGCGAGGGTCATTTGCCAAGGCGGAATCGAACGAAGTCGAGAAACCGGGAAAGGGCGGAGGGCCTGATCATGCCGGAACGAACTGATCCAACTCAAGTCGAGAACCGCGAACCGCGCGATCGTGGACAAGGCTCCCAAGCCTGCCGGGATCATGCCGAAAAACCTGCAGTCGATGGTGATGATTGGCATCGCCGTGCTGATGGTGCTGATCATGTGGCTGACTGGCGGAGGCAAGAAGGCCGCCACTGCCCCGAAGCCCACCGTGCCCGCAACACCGCCGGTCATCCCTACCGACACCGCTCAGGTGCAGGACTTCGAAAAGAGAATCCAGTCGGAGCAGCAGGCGGCGCGCCGGCCCTGTGCTGGGGCCGACTGCGTCCCAGCAGGCCTGGCAGGTGGCTTGCCCGCATATGGCGCCTATGATGCGGCTTCCCTGGCGGGCGACCCGGGGCCGGTAACTGCGCCACCGGGGGCGTTCCCTCAGTACCTTGCCCAGGAGCAGCAATCGGTTGCCTCGCCTCCACCCAATCCCATCGAGGTGGACCGCAAGAAGCGGGCCTATGAGTCTCTGTTCGCCTCGAACGTGGCCCTGACATATCGCAAGGGTGACGAGGGGACAAGACTCCTGGGGTCTGATCGCACGGTTTGCGGGAGATGGTTCACCCAGCTCTCCCTCCCGCAACACACGACCGGCTGCTCTGTCGGGGCTGGCGGGCCTGCTCACAGGACCCACAACTCGAATTGGTGCCGCGCAACCCAACTTCCTCTCTCGGGTCCACCACAACTGGCGAACCAACCCAGAACCCAAGCCGACAGTGCACCGGCACGCCGCGGGCGAGGACGCCAAGCCTCCAAGCGCCGCCAAAGCCACGAGCCCTTACACGGCCAAGCCTGGGGCTTTCAATCGGCCTCCGGCCCGACTTACGTGCTCTTCGAGGGAACGATGATTGACACGGCGCTGATGAATCGCCTGGATGGCAGCTTCGCAGGCCCCGTCGATTGCCTCGTCACCAACGATGTCTATTCCCACGACCACCAGCACGTGCTCATCCCGCAAGGTACAAAGATTGTCGGCGAAGCGCAAAAGGTGAACACCTTCGGCCAAGGACGTCTTGCTGTCTTCTTCCACCGGCTTATCATGCCGGACGGCCTTAGCGTCTCGCTTGACCAGTTCAAGGGTCTCGATCAGTTGGGGGCTACCGCACTCCACGACAAAGTCAACAATCATTACGCGAAGATCTTCGGAGCCTCCATGGCAGTTGGCATCCTGGGTGGGATCGCCCAAGCGGGAACCGGAGACATCCTGACCCAGTCCGCCATCGACCGCGCCCGCGTCGGGTTTGGCGAAGGCATGGCCATGTCCGGTGAGCGCGTCCTAGACCGTTTCCTGAACATTCTACCCACGATCACCATCCGGGAAGGTACGCGGGTCAAGGTGTACCTGTCAAACGATCTCCTGCTGCCCGATTACGCTCATCACACCATGCCCTCTGATCTGTGAGGGAGGAAAGAACATGAGCTTAAAGCCCGCAATCCTAATCGCATTCGCACTGACGCTACTGTTGGCAATGGCGCGCAGAAACAAGAAGAAACCCGACGAGTTTGCGCCACCCGGCTATTTCCCCACCGAAGCGGAAGCCCAACACCTCGCCGACTTGGGGAATGCCGACCTCGAAAGACTTCGGGCGAGTGACAAAGCCGCACGCGTCCGCGGGGAAGACCTCCCATGTGGCCACTACAAGGTCGTCTCAAACCGCAGCGCAGATGGCCATTTGTGGTGGACGGCCAAACGCGAGATGACCGGTTGCCCCGGCGCAGATACCTGGCCCGCGCCGAGGGGACCGGTGCCAGCCAAGAGAGGAGTCGACAAACAATGAAGAAAGCCCTGATTCTTGCTTCCCTATCCTTGATGCTTGTCCCCAGAGCTGGGCACGCCCAGTTCGGAGTCGTTTATGACCCCACCAACTTTCACAACGCGGTGCTGCGCTATTACCAACTGCGCATGCAACTCGCTCAACTTCAGCAAACGTATCAGCAGGTTGTGAAGCAGTACAACCTGGCTACGCAAATGGCCCGCAACCTACAGAACATGCCGGCGCGCTACAAGGCTTACTTCTCTCAATGGCGCAACCTCACCAATGTCCCCGATGTTTACCGCAACACCGGCGCATGGGTAAGCGCTGTAAACACCGGGGCACAATCCACTGTCACGACCGGCTACCAGCAGGCAACGGAACCGCTCGGGAAATACAGCGCTGCAGCCGTGGCTGCCATGACACCCAAAGAGCTGCAACAAGCCGCGTCGAACTATGCCACCGTGGAACTGGCCGACGGCGCCAACACCAACTCTATGGTAACCATCGGCAACGTTCGCGCCAATGCCCAGGCGATCCAGAACACCATTGCCAGGCTGGAACAGGATTCGCTTTCTAGCGATCCGTCCCTCAATTCTGAAGTTGGTGTCCTCAACAAGATCAATGCCACCAATGTTCTGATTCTCCGCACCTTGCAGGACGCCAATAACCTCAGGGTCTCTCAGCTGGAACAGCAGGTGATTCAGTCGAAGCGGCAAAGGGACGAGGCAGCCACCGCCATCAACACCGATATCAACCAGCGGGACAACATGGTCAAGCAGGTGACACAGTTCACCAGCAGCCTCGGCAACTCTCTGGAGAATTACCGGCTGCCCTAAGGTTATTGCCGTCGAATGCGGAGAGGAGCGCCTGAACGATGCCGCCAGACAATTTTTACGACTGGGTCTTCACGGCCATTACCAACATGCTGACCGCCAACACGGATGTCTTCGTCGGACTCGGTCAGAACCTCTTTCGCAGCCTGGCCACGATCATGATCGCCTGGTTCGGCATCAAGGCGGCCCTCTCCGCCGGCGAGCAGTTCCGGGGATTCCACTTCTCAGACTTCGCAAGCCTTGTGCTCTCGATCAGCTTTGGCTTTGCCATGATCACCTACTACAGCAGCCCCATTCCAGGCATTGGCACCGATTTCCATCACCTCATCACCGATCAGGCACAATTCCTCTCGAAAACCCTTTCGAAAGGCATGATCGACACCATTGTGAGCAAGATCGCGGCCTTCGAAGGAACCGTCGAGACGCCGGGCACTACTCTTATGTTTTGGACTTACTTTGACTACTGGTCAATCATCATCATGCTCTCGCTGGCTCAAGCCATTGCCATGATCGTGGTGGCTTTCGGCATTATCGCTACCGCCGTGTGCGTGCTCTTGGGACCCATCTTTCATTCCCTTCTTCATCGTTCCGCAACTTGATTGGCTGTTCTGGGGTTGGCTCAAGTGTTTCATCCAGTACTCGTTCTACCAAGTGGTCGCCGCCGCGGTGATCTACATCATCGGAAACGTCCTCACCGGCTTCATGAACTTGTACGGCGGCAAGCCCATCTCCCTCCAAGACCAGAGCTATCTCGTGGCTCCTCTCTTCATCGTGACCGTGGCTTCTGTCTATGCCCTCGCCAAGGTTCCCATGCTCACCAGCCACATCTTCACTGGCAATGCCGGCGGGTCCTCATTGCCCATGATCACGGGAGGGCGATGACATGCGGGACAGCGTCATGATGCAGGAAGTAAACGAAGCCCGGCAGCTCTACCTGGAGCAGTACGGTGAGGCAATTGTCACAGCGAGCTACCTCAAAATCGCCGTGGTGCTTCTTTGCCTGGTGGTGCTCGGCTTGGCCATCATGAACATCAAGACCATCCACACCTTCCAGAACTTCAAGCCGCTGGTGATCCGTATCGACGAGTTGGGCCGTGCCCAGGCTGTGGGCTACGACAGCTTTGCCTACAAGCCCGAGGACAAAGAGGCCAAATACTTCCTGAACCAGTTCTGCGAACTCTACTACCGCCGCAACCGTTACACCATCAACGAAGACTTTACCAAGTCCCTCTACTTCCTGGATGGCAAGCTGGCCAACGACATCATGGCGGCCTACAAAAAGAGCGATGTGATCAAGGAATTCCTCAACAACCCTTCGGCACCCGAGGTGGACATCGATGTCCAACAGGTTGCTCTGGAATTGATGGACAAACCGCCCTACAAGGCCAGCGTCGACTTCTACATGATCCAGTATTCGCCGGTAGACCATTCGGTCCTGAAGAAGACGCTTTACACGGCGACGATTGTTTTCATGTTTCGTAATCAGGTTCCCAGCCAGTTGATTCCTCTTAACCCGCTGGGACTGACCATCACTTACTTCCGTGAGGACGAAGCCTTTAAGTAGTCCCATGAACCCAACAGGAGAGATACATGCCCCTCATCAAGAGACCGCCTATGCCACCGAAGAAGGAGACCATCGCGCTGAGACTCGAAGTGACGCTCATCGAGGAACTCAAGCGCTACCGGGCTTTCATCGGCGGGGACTCTTCGCACGTGGTGAGTGAGTCCCTGCATAAGGTGTTCGACAAGGACGCCGAATACCACGAGTGGCTCAAAGAGCATCCTTCATTGCCGCTCGACGCCAGGCGGAAACGTAGTGGCCATGCCGGGAATGGCGCGAATGCCGTTGCCTCCGGTGCCTAGTGACGGGACCGTGCGCGCCGGTGAGGATGCCATGTGTCAAACCCGAATGAGTAGGGTTTGGGTCTACGGACGCTGCTTCGCAGCGGCAGCAGGAGGGGTCCGGCATCACCGGACCCTGACACGCCACCCCTGGGTAGGGTCACAATTGTCAACTTCCGTTGACCACTGTCAACGCCCTGCGGCGCAGGTAGTTAGCGGTTTGGCGTGCACAACCGTGAACATCTGTTCACGCCTGTCAACTACATGAAAGCGAAGAAACTGAGGTTGTCGACTATGACCAAGAGAACTCTCGCGCTAACCAAGCACATTGGCTTTCGGGTGAGCCCACCGGTATTCGACGAGATTCAATTGCGCGCCGACTCAGAGAGCAAGCAGTTGAACGAGTGGTGTCGGGACAAAACGATCGAGGCCGCCAAACAGTTCGCCGCTTCACAATCCGAGCGGGCTTTGCTGGCTGAGATCAAAGCGACACAGGCCATCATGATCAACCTGCTTTTCACCCTGGCCACCAACGGGAAGCTGACCCGAGATGGCGTCCAGCAGGTCGTGGATGCGGCCCACGCCGCCAAATACAAGGAGGCCAGCGAACTCCTCAAGCAGGCCTTTGCCCGAACTCAGCCACGCCGAGTCGAACCGGCTGGCGCAGGGAGTTCCCAGGCGGGAGGCCTCCGATGAATCCCGAAAGCCGCCCGCGAACTGTCCCGTTCAACGAGGATCACAACTGGCCTCGGCATAAGCCGGTCTTCAGTCTGCTCGCCTTTCTGTTCGCACTCTTCTGCGGGGCGGGACTATTCGCTTATCAGTTCAAAACAGCCTGGACGCCTCTGCAACGATACTACCTCTCGCCCTATTTTCGAACCGCCCATCTCAGTTCGCGACCTAACCGGTTCCTGCGATCCCCTAACCCGCATCGGGTAATCACGATCGTATACCCGAACGGAGCAAGGATGGCCCTTGACAGCGAGGTTGTGCCCGTCCCAATGCAACCGGGAACCGACCCTGGGATCGTTGACTTTACTCTCTCCCAAACGGCTCTCCGGAACTCCGCCCGGCGCCTCGAATGGCAGACACTGAGACTGGATGACCAATGGCTCCACGCTTGGCTTGAGCATTGGATTTATGCCGATCGTTCCCTCTGGCAAATGTGCCGCGATGCCTTCTATGCGGCTCTCCTCGCACTGGCTCTGGCGCTCCCCCTCGCTATCCGTAAGGACACCGCAGAGGGCCGGAAGCGGCGCCTGGGGCGTGCCCTCAAAGGAGCCAATCTAATCAGCCGAGCCCAGTTCCATCGGTGCACGAAGCATCACGACGGCATCGGCTGGCTTACAAAAGACCCTCCTACGATGTGGGAACGGCTTTTTTTGAAAGGTGTTCAGCGGCAAAAGGTTTGCGTCGCTCGCGGGAACGAGTGGGAGCACTTCCTGATTGTCGGGGACACGGGTACCGGCAAGTCCTCCCTGATCCGCCAGCTTCTGATTCAGCTCCGCGAGCGAGGAGAGACGGCAATCGTTTATGACCCGGCCCGCGAGTATCTGACCCAGTTTTTCGATCCGGGTGGCGAGGATGTGATCCTGAATCCGCTCGACGCCCGGATGCCTTACTGGACTCCCGCCGATGAAATCCTTCACCATACCGAGGCCGAGGCACTTGCCAAATCCCTGTTCCCTGAGCGTGACCGGGAGAACCGATTCTTCATCGAGAGCCCGCGCAAGATCTTCGCGCACCTCCTCAAGTATTACCCCAGCCCCAAGGACCTCTGCGATTGGATCGCCAGGCCTGATCCGGAGATCGATAGGCGGGTTGCCGGAACACCGCTTGAGGCCATCGTTGCGAAGAACGCTCCGCAACAACGCAGCGGCGTGTTGGCAGTGCTGGAACGGGTCAGTAGCGCTCTCAGCCTGCTCCCTTCGCGGCGCAAGTCCAAATGGTCTGCGACCGGGTGGGCAGAGCGCCGATCCGGTTGGGTATTCCTAACGACTATGCCCGAGACACGCGAAATTCTGCGGCCCCTCGTGAGCCTGTGGCTCGACTTTCTCCTGCTCCGCCTAACCGCGCAGACGGGACTGGACCTCCGACCGGTCTGGGTGATTCTGGACGAACTGGCCAGCCTGGAAACTCTACCCACTCTACCTTTCGCCTTGAGTGAGAGCCGGAAGTCGAACACGCGCATGGTGCTGGGACTGCAAGGCCGAAGCCAGATCGAGGTGCGCTATGGGCGTGAGGCCGAGGCGATGCTTTCTCAACCGCGCACCAAGATTTTCCTCCGCACCAGCGAGCCCAGGGCCGCCGAGTGGATCAGCAAGTCGATCGGCGAGGTCGAAATCGAGCACCTTCGGGAAGGCCGGAACGTGGGTGATTTGGGCTTCCGGCGCTCCCGGAACGCCACCGTGGACCGGCGGATCGAGGCAGCGATACTCGCCTCCGAGATCAGCAACCTGGAGAACCTGGAGGGTTACTTTCAGACACCGGGTTACACGCTGAAGTTTAGCTTTCCGTATTTTGCGGCCATGCGGCTCCATCCTGCACTGCTCCGCGCTGACCTTCCCGCGCCGTTGGCGCTGAGAGCGCCCGACACGGCGATCCCGGAGTCACCCGAGGATGCCCCCGAACAGGCCCAAATCATGTGGCCGCCAACTCCGGCAACGACCGAAGAAGGCGACAACGAATCGGTGACGAGTTAGATCCATGTTGACGATCTCCAAGCCGTTGAGTAGCGGGCAAGCCCACTCCTACCACGATAAGGAGTTTGCTAACGCCGACCAGAATTACTACTCCCAGGCGGGTGGAGTACGGGGCGAGTGGCAGGGTGAGCTGGCCAAAGCATGGGGACTCGTTGGCGAGGTTCACGCTAATCAGTTCCATCGCCTGGCTGAGGGTCAGCATCCTGAGACCGGTGAGCAACTGGTCAAGCATCGTATCGCCAGCCAGTACCAGAACGGCCAGGGAGAAACGGTCTGCGCCGCCAGCCACCGCGCCGGCTGGGACGCCACCTTCAGTGCGCCCAAGAGTGTTTCCATTACTGCTCTCGTCGGGGGTGACGAACGGGTTCGAGAGGCCCATCGGGAGAGCGTGCGGATTGCCCTGAATGAGCTGGAGCATTATGTCCAGGCCCGCATCGGAGGCAATCACCCCGCCGAGACGTCGGGCAAGATGGTTGCCGCCAAATTCGAGCATGACAGCGCCCGGCCGGTGAACGGGTATGCCGCTCCTCAGCTTCACACTCATACCGTGATCTTCAATATCACTGAGACTGGCGACGGGAAAACACATGCCTTGCAGCCTCGTGAGCTTTATCGGACGCAGCGCTATGCCACAGCCGTCTACCGTTCGGAACTCGCCACAAGGCTGCGGACGCTGGGCTACGAATTGGATTGCGGCGCCAACGGTGAATTCGAAATTAAAGGCTACTCCGCCGAGTATCTTGCCGCCAGCAGCCCGCGGCGGCAGCAGATCAAACAGTACCTGAAGGCGATTGGACTCGAAGGAGCTGAGGCCGCCGAAATCGGCGCCCATCGGACGCGGGAGGCCAAGATCCACATCAACCCCGAGGAGATGAAGCGGATCAATCTCACTCTGGCTGCACAGCACGGCAATGACCCGCAGGCGGTCGTGGCGCAGGCTCGGAATCGCCAACGGCACATTCCGGAAGCGGCCGGGAATTTCCGAGAGGCAGCGCGACAGAACCCCGTAGCACAGATGGCGCTGACTTACGCGCGAGACCGGAACATGGAGCGCGAGGCCACTGTGGAAGAGCGCGTTTTGCTGCAGGACGCCCTGAAGCGGGCCATGGGCGAGGCAACGCTGGGAGAGATCCGGGAGAACCTAGCAGCGCGCCTCAAGAGCGGGGAGTTTGTCACCGTTTCAAACGCCACAACCGGGCGCGAAGGACAGGTTCACACCACCGCACAGATGCGCGGGGTCGAACGAGAGAACATAGCAACCATGCAGTCCGGGCAAGGGCTGGGAGAACCCCTGGTTCGTCCTAAAGCCCAGCGACGGATCGAATCGGAGTTCCAGCACTTCACTGGCGCCCAACGTCAAGCGGTGCGCGAAGTCCTCGAAAGCCGGGATCGTTTCACCGGCTTGCAAGGCGTCGCCGGGTCCGGCAAAACTATGGCCCTCGCTGCCGTTCGCCGTGCTACCGAGGCCGAGGGCTACCGGGTTCAGGGTTTTGCTCCAACCTCCCGTGCCGCTCACCAACTCGAGGAGGCGGGCATTCCGTCGACCACGTTGCAGCGCTTCCTCACCCAACCCAGGGCGGCGGAGAACGAAGGCAGGCGGCTCTATGTTCTCGACGAATCGAGCCTCGCGAGCACAAAGCTTGTCCACGACCTGCTTAAGCGGCTGGGCGAGAAAGACCGGGTGCTGCTCGTAGGCGATACTCGCCAGCACCAGGCCGTCGAGGCCGGTCGTCCCTTCCAGCAGATGCAGGAAGCTGGAATGCGAACAGTGCAGCTTGACGAGATCCTCCGCCAGAAGGACCCTGACCTGAAACAGGCCGTCGAACTTGTCGCTCAAGGCCAAGTCAAGGAAGCGATCCAGCAGATGGACCGGCAGGGCCGGGTCCACGAGATCCCCGGCGCCCAGGAGCGATTGGAGGCCATCGCGAGGGATTATCTCCGTCAGCCGGAAGGCACATTTGTCATTTCTCCTGACAACCGGAGCCGCTCTCAGATCAACCATCTCGTGCACGAGAGCCTGAAGGCCCAGGAATCTCTGAGCCAGCAAGAGTACACCGTGACCGTCCTGGTGAATCGCCAGGATCTCACTGGCGCAGACCGCCAATGGGCGGCGCAATACCAACCCGGGGACGCGGTCCGTTACACGCGGGGTAGTCGGCAGATCGGCGTTGAAGCCGGGCGAGTACACAACCGTGGCGGCCGTGGATCAGAGCCAGAACCTGCTCACCGTGCGGCACCAGGATGGCAAGGAACTCACCTACGATCCGCGGAGGCTGCAGGGCGTGAACGTGTACCGGTCCGAGGAGAGAACCTTTGCCGAAGGCGAGCGCCTTCAGTTCACAGCGCCCTTCAAGAAGGAGCGCGTTGCCAACCGTGAACTGGGACGTCTCGAAGGAATCGACACGAGCGGGAACCTACAGGTCCGCCTGGACTCAGGCCGAACGGTACGGTTCGACCTGGGAGAGCACAGTCACCTCGATTACGGCTATGCGATGACCAGTTATTCCAGCCAGGGCCAGACTGCCGACCGCGTTCTTGTGCATCTCGCTACCGACCGTGACAATCCCGGACTCGGTCAATCGCCGGCTCGCCTACGTAGCGCTTTCGCGGGCCCGGCACGATACCCAGATCTACACCGACAACGCTGCCAATCTCGGCGAGAGGCTGGGCCGGGAGGTCTCGAAGACGATCGCACTTGAACACAAACCGGTGTCAAGAGCAATGGCAGAGCCTTCTGGGAATCAGAAGCACCATGACCTGGGAGCAGAGAAACGAATGACAGGATTTGAACTGATTCTCCCGTTCTTGACGACCGATCGAGCACCTGATTCTCGACCCTGACATCAGCGAGATCATGGTGAACGGTCCGAGCGTGTCTTCATCGAGCGCGCCGGCTACCTCGATGAGGCCCCTGGTGTCGCCCTTACCGAGAAATCCCTCATAATCGCCGTGAAGAACATCGCCCGCCGTCTTGGGGACGATATCTCGGAATCGAAACCGATCCTCGATTCGCGGCTCCCTGACGGCAGCCGGGTTGCTGCGGTCATCCCGCCCTGCAGCGTCAACGGCATCACCCTCACCATCCGTAAGTTCAACTCGCGGCATTTCACCATCGATGATCTAGTCGAAATCGGGACTTTGCCGCGAGGCCTGGCAGGCGAGCTTGAGACCCAGATTCTCGACCGAAAGAACATTATCATCAGCGGCGGCACGGGAACAGGGAAGACGACCCTGCTCAATATCCTCGCCGGACCTTATCCCGAACGAGCAGCGGTTGGTGATTATCGAGGACACTGCCGAAATCCAGATTCGGAAGGACAACCTGGTGCGCCTCGAGGCCCGCCGGGAACAGAACGGGCTGCCCGCTGTTACAATTCGTGATCTGCTGAAGGCCACACTTCGCCATCGGCCTGATCGCATCATTCTCGGCGAGATCCGGGGCGGGGAGGCCTTCGACTCTTGCAGCTTTTGAATACCGGGCACTCCGGCACGCTCTGTACGTCCACGCAACATCAGCCGCGCAGGGACTTTCCCGTTTCACCAGTTGCGTCCTGCAAAGCGGAGTGGAGCTACCCTACCGCGCCATCAAGACCAATATCGCGGACTCTCTTCATCTCATTCTCCAGCTCGAACGGCGGCCCGGAAGGCGGTTTCGTATCCGGAGGTGGTCCAGATCCAGGGTTATGACCCGGACGCCGACCGCTACGACTTCAATCCGATTTACACCAGCGTGGGAAGACTATGCCGACGTCAGACCTTAACCCGTGGGAAGACCATCAGGTCTCTGTCCCGAAGGAGTACATCCGAGCGAACTACGAGCCCTCCGACCGGCTGGCCGTCGTCATTCTCGACCGCGAGCACGGCAAGGCCGTGCAGCGCATCGCCACGGCCCAAGCCATTGCCAGTCCCAAGTTCCAGGCGTGGTTGCGCTACAAGAACGCCAGCGGCTCCGACATCTATATCTCGCAGAACACCCTTCGCGAGAACGCCAGCGGCCGGACCAAAGTCGACATAGCCGCCATCCGGCACGTCTTTCTTGATCTCGATAAGGACGGTGATCAAGCAGTCGCAGCGATTCAGCAGAGCGACAAGGTCCCCGAACCGAATTTCGTGATCCGCACTTCACCTGGCAAGTACCAAGTGATCTGGAAAGTGGAGGGCATGACACTGCCCGAAGCCGAGACGATCCAACGCGCTATGGTGAAGGAGTTCAATGGCGATCCGGCAGCTACCGATTCGAGCCGTGTTCTCCGCCTGCCTGGTTTCCATAACAAGAAATATCAGGAGAACTATCGAGTTGAGGCCGACGCGCGCAACTTCCAAACTTACCACGCCAAGCGACTTTAAAGTAGCCTTCGACCAGATGCAGTCACCCGCTCAAGCCCTACCTCAGGAACGGCTCAGCCGCGAGCCAAGGCAAGGCAATGCAGAACCAGCGAACGCCATCAGACCACGACTGGACCTGGGCGATACGGCGACTCCGGCGGGGCGAAGAGCCCAAAGCCGTTATCGAGAAGCTGACGGACTATCGTGATGACAAGCCTAACCCGCAATACTACGCCCGGCTGACTGTGACTCGCGCGTACGCGACGGTGGCTCTCGCACGCGGAGACGACCCGGACCAAGTGGTCAAGAACTCTCAGTGCTTATCCACCGCGGCCGTACGATAACGGCGAGCAGTATGCACGGGCGACGGTTCAGCAAGCTTTGGACAAGCTTGGACGGGCGGTTGAGCACAAGCAATCTGCCGGAGACGGGACCGTGCGGCAGAGCCACCAGGCCCACCAGGGGGGCCAGCAGCAGGAGAATTCCGAGACACAGCGGCCGGGTCAGGCCCATCTCAGCTTGAGGATTGCACCATGACGATGCGACTCTGCGTTCTCCGCTGGCTCCTTTCTAACCTGATTTTGGCGAGTGTCCTGTTCGGTTGTGGCGGCCTGACCAGACCGCTGGTGCGAATTGGCTATCTGGTGATCTTCGCGGCGGCG
Organism: uncultured Acidobacteriota bacterium; assembly: GCA_963803295.1. Taxonomy (GTDB): domain Bacteria; phylum Acidobacteriota; class Terriglobia; order UBA7540; family UBA7540; genus CAWDMC01. Next base: position 64,284 of record CAWDMC010000008.1, read on the forward strand.
GGGGCAGTGACCGTGCTGATAAGCGACCGCTCACTGGCTCAGGAACGAAGTCAGCCGGGTCCGGGCGCGAGGGACCCGGAAGTGCGCCTCCTGACCAGTTTCCTGTTCCTTGCGACTGTGGCAGTGGCTGCTCTCGACCGACGTCTGCACTTGACCGCCGCTGTCCCACGGGAATGGCAAATCGGTGCCTTCACCTTGCTCGTGCCACTGGCAGGCCTCCAGACCTGGGCGATGGCGGTCAACCCGTACTTCTCCTCCGTGATCCGCCTTCAGACTGACCGTGGACATTACCTGGTGACCCGTGGCCCCTACCGATTCGTCCGACACCCAGGGTACCTTGCGATGCTCCTCACCATGCCGGCGACAGCGATCGCGCTGGGATCGGGGCTTGCTCTGGTTCCGGCCTTCGCGTACTCCGCCGTCATCGTGTGTCGTACAATTGCGGAAGATCATTTTTTGAAGGAGAACCTCAATGGCTACACCGAATATTCGGCTGTCGTCGGCTGCCGGTTCGCGCCCGGACTCTGGTAATACAGGCGCAATCGAATGGCAGTGCCCCAACTGCCACTCATCAGATCTCGTGAAGCTCTCACTCGTCTATGCGGCGGGCATCTCCGGGATCGACGCCCATTCGCGGGGTCGTGGCCTCGCCCTAGCTGAAAACGGGATCGCGGTGAGCTTCAGCGGTGCGGAAACCACGGGCACACTCCAGACCCAGCTCTCCCGGATCGCAAGCCCGCCGCACAAGAAGCGCTATCGTTACTTCGTGCTTGCGTGGGTCCTCGGGCTGGTATCCGCAAGCTGGCTCGCCATCGCTCTCCAGGCGGCTGAACCGCGCTATGCTGCCGACCTGAAGCAAGGATTCGTTTGGCTTGCGTGGATATATTGCGGCTTTCTGGCCTGGATGCTTTGGGTCCTTTGGCGCTACAACCATCGCCTTTACCCGCAGCGATATCGCGAGTGGAATCGTTCTTTCATATGCCGCCGTTGCGGAAAGATCGTCCGCATTGGCTTGCATCCTTAGACAAACTCCGTCTCGGCAGCGGGACTTTCGAACGGGAAAGAGCGCGAATGAGCGATAACAGAGCGGTTGTCCCGAAAGGGTACACCGCGTTTCTTAAAGACTTGAAGGAGCGAATCCGGACGGCTCAGGTTAGGGCCTCCCTTGCTGTCAACCGAGAGCTGGTTTTGCTCTATTGGTGCATCGGGAGAGACATCCTCGTCCAACAGAAGAAGCAAGGCTGGGGTGCCAAGATCATCGACCGCCTAGCTGGTGATCTGCAACTGACGTTCCCCGAGGTGACTGGCTTCTCCCCCCGGAATCTCAAGTACATGCGGGCCTTCGCCGAGGCCTGGCCAGACGAGGCAATTGTGCAAGCGCTTGCTTGCACAAATTACCTGGTATCATAACATCGCCGTTATCGAGAAACATTGAAATCACCCGAAGCAGCGCCATTGGTACGTACGTCAGGCCATCGAAAACGGCTGGAGTCGAAACGTGCTCGTGCACCAGATCGAAGGCGGGCTCTACGGGCGGCAAGGAAAGGCGCTGACCAACTTCACGCGCACTTTGCCGGAGCCTCAGTCAGAACTTGCTCAGCAGATAGTTAAGGACCCTTACAACTTCGATTTCCTCACCTTGTCGCCCTCGGCCCAGGAGCGCGACCTGGAGCGAGCACTGCTTGACCGCCTTCGCGATTTTCTCCTGGAGCTCGGGGTGGGCTTCGCTTTCGTTGGAAGCCAGTACCCGCTGGAGAGTCGGCGGCCAGGAGTTCCGTCTCGATCTGCTCTTTTACCACCTTCGACTGCGCTGTTCATAGTCGTTAGAACTAAAGACTGACGAGCTTCCAGCCCGAGTTCGCCGGCAAGATGAATTTCTACCTCTCGGCCGTAGACGATCTTTTGCGCCAACCCGCTGACGCACCCAGCATAGGCATCATCCTATGCAAGTCCAGGAACAGAGTCGTCGTCGAATATGCTCTTCGCGACATAAGGAAGCCAGTTGGTGTGTCCCAGTACCGTCTCACTCAGGCCCTCCCCGAGCGCCTTCGCGGGAGCCTCCCGACGGTCGAAGAACTTGAGACAGGTCTCAAAGGAAACGATCCATAATCGCGTGGTCCCGATGTTTCACGTTACCCCCCAAGCTCCTCCGCCGGAACGAGGGGTGGAAGGCAACGGTGTTTTAGGCGCAGCCGACCTTAAAGAGAGGTACTGCATTATGTTTCGGAAAGCTACACCAACCGGTCCGACGGTTGGCTCCACTCGTGCGACCATCTGTCCGGCCCACTCGTCGGTAACAGAGCGTGAGTTCGGGGCTTGCCGCGAATGGCTGGGGTTGAGGGAGCTCAGCAACTACGCGGACATTTGCGAGAGGACGCTCCGCTCCTGGATTTACTCTCCGGTCGATCCTCTCCCCGCCGTCAAGGTTTCGGGCAAAGTACTCGTTCGGAGATCGGATTTCGACGCTTACCTTCACCGGCATCGGATCAAACCTCTGCAGGACATCAACGTCGATGCGATTGTGCAAGATGTCCTGAAAGGAGCAGGCAATGGGCGTTAAAGTGAAGAAGTATAAGGGGAGCTGGTACGTTTTCATTGACTATCAAGGTCACCGAAAGGCAAAGAAAGTCGGGTCCCGGGCTGCGGCTGAAAAAGTCAAGCGCCAGATCGAGGCACGGTTGGCACTCGGCGATCTGGGAGTTCTCCACGAACGGGACACCGAATCCTTTTCCGACTATTCACGGCGCTGGCTTGAAGAGCACGTCAAGGTACACTGCAAACTCTCTACCGCGATCAGTTACGAGCAGGTTGTCAGCTTTCATCTCGTGCCACGCTTTGGTGCATTGCGCTTGGACCACATTACCAGGGATCAGGTCAAATCGTATCTCTCCGGAATAGCTGCCTCAGGCAAATCTCGCCGCGGTACCTTACAAAATATCCTAGCCACCATTCGAGCCATTCTGAATCACGCGCTCGAGGACGGGCTTATCAGCACGAACCCGGCCGCCCGCCTAGGTAAGGTAGTGCTTCGCGGCGCGCGAAAGCGAAGCCCTGAGTTCCTGACACGCGAGGAAGCACAACGGTTCTTAAACGCGGTTAGGGCACATCGCCCCAAGCGGTACCCGTTCTTCCTGGCGGCCCTTCGGGCCGGCCTAAGAGTTGGTGAATTGCTTGCCCTACATTGGGAGGATATACAGTTTGGCGAGAGTGAACTCGACCCAAACCGCTTCATTCTGGTGCGCCACAACTTCACGAGGCGTCAGTTCACCAGTACCAAGAGTAGAAAGGAGCGCCGCGTCGACTTGAGCAAGGAGCTTCGACGTACGCTGCAAGAGCTTCACGACCTGTGCGTCATTAGGGCGGTGGAGACAGGCGATTTCGATCAACACGGCCAGCCAATGTTCTCCAACCTGGTCTTTCCAAACGCCAAGGGCTGCCCCTTGAATGGCAACAACCTCTACAAGAGGGACTTTCTCCCTTGCTTAGAGGCGGCCGGCATTCGGCGGGTGACCTTGCACGCCTTGAGGCACACTTTCGCGTCCCTCTTGATTCAGCGGGGGGCAAGCTTGGCGTATGTCAAGGAGCAGATGGGACACAGCTCTATACAGGTCACCGTAGACACCTACGGTCACCTCATCCCCGGTGGCAACATCGAGTGGGTCGATGCCCTTGACGCCAAAACACGGCCGCAACCATCCGCAACCCAGGCGCAACCTGACCTACCTTACCCATCCCAGAACTACCCGCAAGTTGTTGAAATATCGCGAGCAGGATCAACAGGATCAAGGTCTTAACCCGGCAAATTCTGCCAAACTCCGGCAAAATCCGCAACCCAGACGCAACCCGAATTCCCAGCAAGCCCTCGACAATCCCGACAAAAAGGATGATGAGAAGGGCGGTGGAGCATGAAGCCGTCTCTCCCGCCAACTCCCAGGCTGTCCTCGCAAGCAGGTTTTCAGACTGTCGGCGCGATCATTCAATCTACCCTACCACAGGTGGGCGTCACGAAGCGTCGGCTCAAGAAGCTCGATGCCATCGTGGCGATCCGCGACGAACGACAACCACGCCGAAGGGCTTACAGTGCCCGCCCTTTCGTCCTTTGCGGCATTCCCGTCCGAAGGCCGTCCAAGTCCACCCTGGAATACTCCCCCAGAACGGAGGTTTGGTTTGCGGGTCATCGGACACCCTGACTACGGTCTTCCCTTTGGCCAGGACCGCCTCCTGCTCATCTGGATCGCCTCGCTGGCCACCTGGCAGAAAAACCGCATCATTCGTTTTAACTCCGCCGCCACGATCCTGGAGACCTTCGAGCTTCCCAAGGATGGAAGATACTACCGCCGACTGGTCGAAGGTTTTGAGCGAATCTTCTACGCTACGTTCTTTTTCTCGAACGACCAGCGCGATGGCGAGTGCGTCGTGATCGAGCGCCACAGCTTCCGTTTCGTCCGCGATATCCGACTCTGGTACAGACAAAGCAGCGGCGACTCTCCCGAGGACCTTTCCGAAAACGTCATTGTGCTGTCCGAGGAGTTCTGGAAAGAAATTCAAGACCACCCTATCCCGGTGGATCTCGCGGTTGTGCGTGCCTTGGCGGACTCTCCAGGCAACTTGGATCTGTACATTTGGCTGGTTTGGAGATGTTGGACTGCCAAGACCCAAGTGCACATTCCTCTGTTCGGACCTGAGGGATTGGTTCAGCAACTTGGAGTTTCGGGCAATCTACGCGAGCGTGATTTCCGTCGGCAAATCAGGAGTTGGCTGCTGATCATCCGGCGCTTGTGGCCCGAGTGTCCGGCTAGGCTGGGAAACGCAGGAGCGATCCTAGTTATCGACTCCTGGAAACGGGTAGGAAACACTCACAAGCCCGTTGTGAATCTCCAGAGTTTTCCACGTGATTCAGTTCGCGCTCCAGAAGCCGTTCACACGTGATTCAGTTCGCGCCCATACGTGATTCAGTTCGCGCTGGCACGTGATTTAGTTCGCGCCTCCTTGGGTTAACCTACGTGACATCAAAGGATTGGCGGGACTCCCTGTAGTTCATTTCCTAAGTAATCCTGTGGAAGGCACCTGTAGTAGTCGGCGCCCATCTGTGGAAAACTTTTGGATGTCACAGGCCGCGCTGCTTCGCAGCGGAGAAACAGTATTCCTTGCAGGCGAGTGGAGTCTCTCGAGGCCTACTATCGGTTTTTATCCGGTGCCGAATCTGGTGACATGCCCAGCCGCGAGATCGGACTTCTGCATGGTCTTCTAAGCTAAGCGTAAGCCAAGGGCAGGAACGATTCTGATCCCTAAGACCCACACTAATCCAGTTGAAGAGTTCGCCCGGCACGCCCAAGCCTCTTTCCCACTGATCCTTGCCACCGCATTCGCGCACGAGGTCGGACACCTACTTCTGGGCGCAAACTCGCACTCCTCGCAAGGCGTCATGCGCGGCGAATCGTATCCCGGTGATTTTGCACCGGATTCTTCTAATCCTTCGATGCTGCTCTTCGAGGACGGACAGGTCCAACTCATCCAGGCCAGCGTGCGCGAACGCGTTCGGCGGAAAAATCGTACGACGACTGCCGGTCGTTGACCGGTCCGAGACTCGGAACGGTATCCTCACACGCGGAATTCGGTCCAGTCCAATTAGACAGCGAGTTGATTAAAGTAGAGGCGATAGACTTGTGGCTTTGCTCTGATTGGTCGATATAGCGCTTCTCGTTTCAGAAGTTCTCAATCATCCAGACATTGTTAGCGGAGGTCCATTCCGTGAAAGCGAGACGTCGACCATCAGGGGAGGGTATAGCCTCGATGCCAAAAGGGCCTGCTTGATGCCGAAGAACCTGAGCATGACCGTTTGAGTCGACAAAGAGGAGGTCAGAGACTCTTCCGGACTCGCTGCCCACATACCATCCCTTTCCGTCCGCCGACCAATTCATGGTTTGGAGGGTACCTCGCCAACTGACAGGGATGTCTCTTTCTTGCTCGCCCCGGAGAGAGACGATCCGGATGGGTCCGTGAGGTTGCCGGCGTAGAAGTGCCACTCGGGAGCCATCCGACGAAAGGTCCCATTCGAATCCTCCGAGCGGGTCGTAAGTGACCCTGGCGAGCTCCCGGCCTTTGCCTTGCACGGGGTCCAGGCGGGAGAAGATGACCTGTTTGCGGTCGTCCTCTGCCACAACGCATTGGTTCATAGGGGAACGAGCACAGAACGAAAATACAAACCCTTGTTTGCGAAGCAGTGATTGGGCGGGTCCGCCAGTAATGGGAGCACGCATCAAACTCATATAACCGGGTTCCCCATCAGCGATATATGAGTAAAGAATCCATTCTCCATCCGGTGTCACGTTCCCGCCCTTGAATCCGGGACCCGCGACGAGGACTTCCGCGGTGCGTTGGCCTACAGCTTGCCTGAATATGTCGAAGTGGCCGTTCCGATCTGAGCTGAACAGCACCGCTTTGCTATCCGGCGTCCAGCCTGATGGCAAATCGTTTCGGTCATCAAGGGTCAGACGTTGTATGCCCTTCAATTGGCTTGGGTCTTTTCCAAGCTCACCCACGAAAACATCCGCTTGGGGGGTTCGCTTCAGGAATGTCAACCGTTTCCCATTCGCAGTCGCGCTGAAGAGGCCGGACAGGTAAAAGCCAGACCAACTGGTGAGCCGCCTTGGTTTGCCAACAGCTTGTCCAGTCCTGAGATTGACCCCAATCTCCCAAAAATTTGCTTCGGAATCATGGGGTGAAGGCTCGCGCAACGAATAGATAATGCGACCTTCGGGTAAGAGGCACCCGCCCGTTATCCTTGGATCGGAGAGAATAACATTCGGACGGCCATCTTTGAAGCTATGCGACTCAATACTGACGTAAAATCCCTTTTCGTCAAAGCGAACTCGGCCATACAAGAGTCGCTGCCCGTCCGCGAACCACGACGCGCCCGCGAATCGGTCATTCTCCGCGCTCGCAACGACCTTGCGCGGTTCTTCTCCATCAGCACTCATTACCCAGATTTCCTTCCCATTGCCTGCCGGGCCAATGGCGCTAGTGAAAGCAATCCGCGACCCATCGGGAGAAGGCGATGCCGCGCCAGCATCGTCGCGCAACTTGCGCGGGGAACCACCCAATATTGAGATGGCCCAGATGCTTGGCGCGCCGCTCTGCCCAGCCCCTCCGCTAGCAAGCAGTGTGGTTCCATCCGGAAACCTGCTAAGCGCGAACATCGTGGCGCCTTGTGGAGTAGAAATAGGATGCACCTCTCCTGTTTCGACGAGTCGCAGGTAGATGCCGGTCTCGTCAGCGTAGGCCAGGTACTTCCCGTCGGGCGAGATGGCGGCCGCTGTAACAGGGTTTTCCGACGAGTTGGTGGTAAGCTGTCGTAACATCTGTTCGGGCGTCCGGCCATAACGATCCCAGATGATCCACGCGACTGCAATTCCAACTATGCCCATCACCGCTATTGCCGCTGCCCGGCGCGCCCACCGCACGGCTGGTCGAGCTGCTGGGGGTGGCGCTGGTGTCTCCACAGCCGCAGAAGCTGAGCGGCCGGAATCCGTATCCCGTTTCAGACACTTCAGATCAATTCGGATGTCCGCGGCATGTTGGTAGCGCAGGTCACGGTCCTTTTCGAGCGCCTTCCTGACGATCCTTTCCAACTCTACCGGAAGGCTGCCGTTCCACTGGCGGATTGGCAGCGGTAAGTGTTGGAGGATGGCTTCACGGAGCAACGCCGCCGTCGCACCCTCAAACGCCTGCCGCCCGGTCGCCATCTCGTAAAGCACTGCGCCCAAGCTAAACAGATCGGTGCGAGCGTCAACCTCCTCTCCACGCGCCTGCTCCGGCGACATGTATGCCGCCGTGCCCATGGCTGCGCCTGGCAGGCTTAAATTGCCATCATGGCTCGAAGTCTGTGAGTTATCCCGGAGCGGTTGCTCGTCGGCTCCTTGCGGTTCTGCCTCCGAGCCGAGAGCACGCCCTCCCGTCAACTTCGCCAAGCCAAAGTCCAGGATCTTTGCCTCGCCCCGCTGCGTCACGAAGATGTTAGCGGGCTTGATATCACGGTGAATGATCCCCTTGGCATGAGCCGCCTCCAGGGCCTCGGCAATTTGAACTCCGAGGTCGAGAATCCTATTCAGGGGCAGTGGCCGGCCGGCGATTAGGGGAGTAAGTGTCTGGCCCTCCATCAACTCCATCGCGATAAAGGGTTGGCCATCCTGCTCTTCAATCTCATGAACCGTGCAGATGTTCGGATGATTGAGTGCCGAGGCGGCGCGGGCTTCACGCTGGAATCGCGCGAGTGCGACGGAATTGTCGGCCAAGCCCGAGGGCAGGAATTTCAGTGCGACCTTGCGGCCCAGCCGGACATCTTCTGCCTTGTACACGACCCCCATGCCTCCACCACCGAGTCGTTCAAGGATGCGGTAGTGGGACACCGTGCAACCTATGGGATTTGAGTGGGTAAAGTGGCCGGCGCGGTCGGGAGCTGAAGTCGCGGCATCCTGGGGTTGCAATGGGGCTCGCGCTGGAGTGGGAACGAGGGCTAACGCGGAGCAGGTTCGATCCACTCCACCGGCACCATCCAGCGGTAACCGCGTCCTGCTAGGGTCTCGACGAAACTCGGGGTCGCGGCGGAGTCTCCCAACACCTCGCGCAACCGGTTCATGGCGGCGCTGATGCTGTGCTCGAACTCTACGATGGTGTCATTGGGCCAAAGCCGCTGGCGAATCTCGTCCCGGCTCACCACTTCGCCAGGGCGCTCGAGCAGCATGATCAGGATCTGAAGCGGCTGTTCTCCAGGCGGACTGCTTGCTCCCATTGCGGCGCAGTTCGCCAGTCCGAAGGTCGAGTTCAAAGCCTCCGAACCGGGCGCGACCTAGGGAG
>CAWDMC010000009.1:0-779792 GCA_963803295.1 uncultured Acidobacteriota bacterium
GTGTCGCGGCGCCTGGCCCTGGTCGATCTTCTGCCGGAGGGCATCCAGCAGCAAGTACGCGAGGGCCAGCTCTCCGCCGACGTCGCCATGAAATTTCTGGTGCCGGTCGCGCGCGTCAGCCTGGACGACTGCCGACGCCTGGCCGCCGTGTTCGTTCAGCATCACTGCAACAGCCGAACAGCCGGGCAACTGTATGCCGCCTGGCGCGACGGCTCGCCCCTGGTTCGCCAACGTCTGCTCGATCAACCCAAGTTGTTTTTCAAAACCCAGCCGCAAGCTGAACCACCAGCTTCCACCGCAGGGGCCACCGCACTGTTGCGCGATCTGGAAATGGCCGGCGCGATCGTGAGCCGCGCCCAGCGGCGACTTGGTGGGCGTCGGCGCAGCGGAGTTGGATACTCAGCAACGCCAAGCCGTGCGCCGGCAGATCGAGCACCTCCGCCAGCAACTGAAGCGCTTGGCCGAGCGATCCCCGAGGAGGAAGAACCCGATGTTGAGCCCATCCCAACGGACCACGATTCTGGAACTGAACCAACAAGGAGTGAGCAAGCGCGAGATCGCGCGGGTGCTGCGCATCTCCCGTCTGTCGGTCCGCAAAGTTCTACGTTCCAATTCTCCCCAAGTGCCGGAATTACATCGTCCCGAGAAAGCCGAACCCTACCGGCAGCAGATCCTGGAACTGTTCGCCACCTGCAAGGGGAATCTGGTGCGAGTCCATGAAGAGCTCAGTGCCCGTGGCGCCCCGCTCTCTTATCAAGCCTTGACCGCCTTTTGTCGCCGGCAGGGCATCGGGCAAGCTCCCCCCGTGGCGGCCGGCCAGTACCACTTTGAACCGGGTGAGGAGATGCAGCACGATACTTCCCCCCACCAGGTCGAATTGGCGGGCAAGAAGCACAAGGTGCAGACCGCCTCGGCCGTGTTGTGCTATTCGCGGATGTTGTTCTTCCAGTGCTATCCGACCTTTCAGCGTTTTGACTGCAAGGTGTTTCTCACCGCCGCCCTGCGTTACTTCACGGGCGCTGCGGCCCGCGTGATGATCGACAACACCCATGTGGTGGTGCTGCGCGGCAGCGGACGCCAGATGATCCCCGTGCCCGAGATGGCCGCCTTCGCCGAGCGCTTCGGCTTTCACTTCGCGGCGCACGAGATTGGTGATGCTAACCGTTCGGCGCGCGTCGAAAGGCCGTTCAGCTTTATTGAGGGAAACTTCCTGGCCGGGCGCACCTTCGCCAGTTGGGAAGACTTGAATCAGCAGGCTCGTCAGTGGTGCGACAAGGTCAACTCCACCTATAAGAAACATCTTCGGGCCGTTCCCCGCGAGTTGTTCGCGGTAGAACGTCTGCACCTGAAGCCGCTGCCCGCCTGGATTCCCCCGGTCTACCGGTTGCACCAACGCCTGGTGGACATCGAGGGCTATGTTGCCTTGCACACCAATCGCTACTCGGTTCCCCTCGATTGGATCGGCCGCCGCGTGGAAGTCCGCGAAACCGCGGACCAGATCGAAATTCAACTCGATGCCCGCCGCCTGGTGACTCACCGGCGGAGCGCTGAAGCCGAGCATCAGCGCGTGCTGTTAGCCGAACACCGCCCGCCGCGCGGCCAGCGCATCGCACGTCCCGATCCCCATCCCGAGGAGCAGGCGATTCTGGCGGCCGTGCCCGAGTTGGCGGACTACCTCACGGCGCTCAAGCAGCATAGCCGCAGGCTGGTGATTCTTGCCTTGCGCCAACTGCTGCGCCTGGTGCGCGAGTATCCCCGCCAACCGCTGCTGTCAGCGGTGCAGGAAGCCGCCCGTTACGGTCTCTATGATCTGGACCGCTTGGAGCGCATGATCCTGCGCCGCGTGGCGCGCGAATACTTTTTACTGAAGGACCCCACGGGAGGCGAAAATGAAGATCAGTGAGGAACTCGAACAACTGCTGAAAAATCTCCACCTGAAACGCATCCTGGAGATTTACGACGAGCAGGCGCAAGTGGCCCAGAAGGAGGACGTCTCCTACGCCGAGTTCCTCACCCGCCTGCTGCGCGCCCAGTGGCACGCCCGCCAGGAGAGCGCCCTGGAGTGGCGCATCCGGCGTGCTAACCTGCCCGAGCGCTGGTCCCTGGAAACGTTCCCCTTCGCCCGCCAACCGGCGTCAACCGCAAACAGATTCGCACCTTGGCCGAACTGGAGTTCATCGCCAAGGCGGAAAATATCGTCTTCATCGGTGAAACTGCCAGGGGCAAAACGGGCTTGGCCTGTGGTCTGCTGCTCAAGGCGCTGGAGAACGGCTACCGCGGCCAGTTCGTCCGTGCCCAGGATCTCTTTGACGAAATGTATGCCTCGCTGGCCGATCGTTCCACCCGCCAGTTGCTCAAACGCCTGGCCCGCCTGGACGTCCTGGTGGTCGACGAGCTGGGGTATTTAAATCTGAAACCCGAGCAGTCGAATATCTTTTTCAAGCTCATGGAAGAGCGCTACCGCCAGCATTCCACCATTATCACCACGAACTTGATCTACGACGAATGGCCGAACTTCCTGGGTAGTCGGCCCATGGTGGAAGCCCTGCTGAGCCGTCTGCGGCACTATTGCCATACCCTGCACATCAAGGGCTCGTCGCTGCGCGAGCCTCAAGGGTGAGGAGGAAGGGTGGAAGACCATCGCGTCGGCCAGCAAGAGTATATTCAAAAGGTCCTCACCGCTTACCGTCAGACACCGGGGACGACGGGCACCATCCGTCGCCCCGACCGCCTCCTGGCCGCCCAACTGTATGCGCGCGGCGTGCCCTTGCCCAGCGTGGAAAATGCCTTGGTGTTGGCCGCCTCCCGCCGGCTCTTCCGCCCCACCCAGGCTTCACCGCTGGGCACCATTCGCTCGCTGGCTTACTTCGTCCCCGTCGTCGACGAGGTGCTCAAGCTCACGGTCAGCCAGGACTACTTCCGATACCTCCGCAGCAAAATCACAGGCCTCCCTTCCCACGCGTCCCACCCGCGCCCGAGCCGTTGACGCCACAGACTCCACCGCTCCTGCCCGTCCACGCCTTCGGCGTAGGACGATAATGCCGCTCCTTCGCCTCCAGAACTGCCCGTGGCACGCCTTCGGCGTGGATGATGATGGGTTCTCTCTCTCACTCCAAGTCTTGTTCCAAATGCTGCTCTCGATGGTGGGTCACTTTAACCAAGCAATAATGGGTCACTCTTGGCGAGCGCCGAAGCCCCGCATCGAACTCGCCGCGAATCACCCGCCCGAATAACTCAAGGTCGGTGATGAAATAAGTCATCGTCGCGATACGTATTCCTATCCCCTGCGGGCCAAAATCGGACAGGCCATAACTACAGATCAGGACTTTTACGAGCCTGTCGTCTTGCACCAGCAATCGATTGCGACCCAAGGCGAAGGACGGATCTGGTTGCTGCAGGAGGTCGAGATAATGCTTTGCCAGCGTGTGTACAGCAGGTGGGTTCGTTATGCCTGCGTTAAAATCCATTTGAATGGCGACAGGAACGCGGTAGGGTCGCAACCTCCGCAATTCCACCATTTGACGCGCAATTTCCTTCTGGAAAAATACTCGGCTCAACGTTTTGGCGGCTTTCTTACTTTCTAGTTCAGTTTGCACGTGTAGATGAACCCGGCGACACAGGCGTTTCCGGTACGAATAGAGCTCCCCCTGAGTAGATTCGTGAAATTTGCTGAACCTTGAGAGCATCGGTCTCCACCGGCTGGGAATGGCTTGGCCACCCGATCGGGAAATTGTTCCGCGAAATCTGAGCGTAGATAAATTCCTGGCTGCCAAAGCCCCTCTGACCTTTCCGATTCAGGGCGCACCGAGATGCAGTTCCAAGACATTCAATTCCAGTGAGTTGTGGTCTACATAAATCAATAGCCTCCGATAAGCGCTAGAATCAGATTTGGAACCGAGGGGTACCACACGCAGACCGCGGACACCCCCATCCCTGCCCTTAAGGAGGCACACATCTTGCACACAAATCCTCTTTGACGTCGCTGAAAGGCAAACGGAACACGCCGTCGGCAAGCTCGTCAGCGCTGATCCGCGAATCACTGGCGGCCGCCTCAATCCTGAGCGTGAGCGAGGTTCAAGGAACAGTGAGAGCGAAGGGACCGGTGGCCGTCTGTCGGAGATGAGAAAAAGTAGACTGACTGGCCCTCAGTCGACAATGTTGAGGGTCAGAGCATACTCGGTGTCGGCGCCGACCACGATGCCCAAGGGCGTGCACGTACTGTGCACACAGAGAGCCCGACGGAACGACGGAAGACTCAACAGAACGCGTTCAGAAGACAGGTCGGTCACTAATCCCGGAGAATCAGCGGCCGAAACCCGCAAAACGTTTATACCCCCGACCCTATAGGGTTGACCCACGTCGATTCGGCAGCCTGGACCATGGGTTGGCCGCCCGAAAACTTTGTGTTCTGGGCATTCCTGCGGCGCGACTGCCACTCCAATGTCATCAAGGGTTTGCAGCAGGCCGTACAGAAGGGCTTGTTGGGCAAGATCAAAGCGGCGCAAGTTGGCACAATAGCCCGATCGAACCCCGGAAACGGGTTCGGGCCTCGACCGGACCGCATTCTGTAGGAGAGAACCAATCCCAAGGCTCTTCGCTGATGGCATTCGCGCGCAAACGCGAGGGGCTTACTTCAAGTGCCTTCGTCGAAAGCACGCTGCGGCGGCACGCGTGTCCACCCTCCCAGCCCATCTCAGCCCTCACGCTTCCACTACGCGCTTCCGATACAGCTTAGTCTGGGAGCGGCGCGATATCCTTTACGCGTACTTCCGCCACCATATAGCGCCTTGCCCCATCGCACCGACGTCCTGAGGGCTGGTGATGGCGTATTTCACCGGCTTCGCACCACTGCGAATCGCAGTTTCCGACTTATCAGGTGCCTCTCTTGATCGTTTGATTAGCCGGGCTCTCATTAGCACATTCAGGTAAGGCAACTGGTGCTGGTTTGGCGGCATGATCTGCGTGGATAGAAAGGTCTGGAGGACCTTGGGGCAATTGAAGGTTTCCGACCATGGTTTCGTAGGAGCCCCTTCCCTTTGATCGACCGCGAAACAATCACACAGCAGCTCCCAGAGGTAGACCCTAGTAGTCGCGTCTCCCTAGCCCAGAACGTTCACCGTGTTGTCGACGCCCGCAAACAGGTATCCCATGCTCTTGAAGATCTGCAGGGGGGTGTTGACCAGGTTAAGCCTGGCGTTTGCCTTTGCCTGAACGATGGCGTACCACTGCAGGCGATGGGTAAACTCACCATGAATACGGGCATCGGCTCCTGGGTCCTTCCAGTGGAATCCATTTTTCAGCAGGATGGGGTTAAAGCTCTTGAGAAGGATGCCAGTCAAGGTCGGGGCGGTGGCGGGCAGGTTCATCTGGGGCAGATTGCCCACAGGAGTATTGGGCGGTACGTGAGGCTGCCATCCCCCCTGGGGCTGCTGAGCTGAACGCGAAGGGATTGCTTCCGTCTCCGGCGGTCTGAGCAGTGGTGTGGAGTTTGGCCTGGGCCCCGTTGAAGCCTGCAGCCTGTTCGGCTTCGTCGAGGACTCCTGAGAGCACCTTGTGGGTTTTGAACACCCTTGCCGGCTCGCCCTGTGCTACCGCCCGTGTAGGATCGTCGTATCCTCCGGTGCGGCCGATCACGGCCTCGACTTTCGCCCGAACGCCCTGGACCTCACCGCTGGCGTCTGCCGCTTCCAGTTTGTTCCTGATCGCGGTGTTGAGCGCTTGCAGTTCCGTCACCACGCGAGCCTGGTCGCTCAGGAAACTACAGATCTCAGCATAATCGTCATGCAGCCTGGTGTGGTCAACCGCGTCGATGACCACCCTGGTTCTGTCGACATTTGGCAAACCCCATCGGTCACGAAGAATGTCCTTGACGGCAGCTGTGGTTATACTGGCCCCACGTGAATCTCCGGCATAGTCGACCTTACCTTCCGAGTCAAAAATCCGGGCAAGAGCGAAGAATTCGCCCTAACCGGAGTCACCCATCGTGTCGGACCCTCCGCCAGTACAGTCGAAATCGACCGCCCCCGGAAATTGAGTGCACACCAAGGCCCTGCAGATTGGGATGCGGTTCAAGCTGAGATCCTTTATACCTGAGAAGCCCGTCGGGGTAAACTATCGAAACTATGAGAAATTCCATGAACCCCAGAATCGGCTTCGCACTCGTCCTCGGGGTGCTCCTCGCTTCCAGCGTTCTCCGCGCCGCGAGCACGCCTTCGAAGGCTTTGCTAGTGCTCGCCAAGCGCGACCGTACCCTAGCGATTGTTGATCCCTCGACTCTGAAGGCGGTAGCGAGAATTCCTGTCGGGCCGGACCCCCACGAAGTCATGCGGACTCTCACGGAAAGTTCCTACGCGTCCAACTACGGTGGCGGGGCCTACCATACCTTGGCGATGGTCGACCTGGAAGGGCAGAAGGCATTGCCTCCAGTAGACCTGGGTCCGTTAGGTAGCCCCCATGATCTCGGACGTGGGCGGCAGGGTCTGGTTTACGGCTGAGAGGGCCAAGGTTATCGGCAGCTACGATCCCTCTTCGAAGACGGTCGATTGGGTGCTCGGGACAGGCCAGAACAGAACGCATATGATTTTTGTCTTCGACGACCTCAAACGGATCGTAACCTCTAACGTCAGCTCCGGCACCATGAGTATCATCGAGGAGACCGCTGGGTATGGGTTCGGACCTGGACCCGGCCCTGGCAGCGGACCGGCTGGTGGGCCAGGCGGACCTCCCGCGGGTGGTCCGCACCAAGGTCCACCGCGGGTTGATTGGGACGAGACAGTAGTCGCCGTGGGCAGAGGCGCAGAGGGTTTTGACGTGTCCCCGAGTGGTAAGGAAATCTGGGCGGCGAACGCTCAGGACGGAACCATCTCCATCGTCGAGGTTGCCGGCAAGAAGGTAGCCGAGACTTTGGCTGCCAATGTTAGAGGAGCCAACCGGTTGAAGTTTACACCGGACGGAAGGCGGGTGTTCGTTTCGTCACTTGGGCGGGGCGGCGGTGGCCATTTTCGATCCGGCCAGTCACCAATCGGTGAAACGAGTGAAGGTTGGACATGGCGCGGCGGGCATCCTGATGGATCCCGACGGCTCGCGTGCGTTTGTAGCCTGCTCCCCGGATAACACGTGGTGGTCATCGATCTGAAGTCATTGGAAGTCATAGGTCACATTGAGGCTGGCAACGAGCCTGACGGCCTGGCCTGGGCGATCCAGCGCTGAAGATCAGAAGGCGAGGGTCTAAGCGCTTTACAACCATCGGCAAGATGCTTGTCCGTTTAGAGTCTAAAATGAGTCAAGGCGCCATCAGTCTCTGAAGGAAAGGCGGACTCAATAGGGACATGTTCCAGGACTTGCGCTATGGCTTTCGAATGCTGGCCAAGAATCCTGGTTCACGGTCGTACCGGTACTGACGCTTGCGCTGGGCATTGGCGCCAACACAGCGATTTTTAGCCTGATTGACGCCGTAATGTTGCGCGCCTTGCCGGTGCGCGACCAGTCGCTTCTGCCCACAACGCTGATACGGCCATCCAGGCCAAGCATCGCTACCACCTCGTTGAACAGCACTCGCCGACGTTGTCCACGGCAAGGTCAACCTTCCCCGGAGCGATCGCCAGCGACAACCCCTTACGCAGGTTCTGATCTCCCGGATCAAAGACGAAGTCAGCAGCACCTCCTCGGGCAGGGGCTGAGGATCCACGACCTCCCCCAAGCGCTTTCTTCGACGCCTTCATAGGAGTCCATAAGCCACGCGCGCATAAAGCTTCTCCCCGTACCACGCTAACTCATCTAGATCTTAGAAGGATATCCAGTTTTGGCTCTTTGGTCGGTTGATTCATCAAGGAAAAGCTTTCCGCATGCGAAGCCGTAAGTGGAAAAGCCATTGTGCATGCTTGACCACGCCTCATGGTCTCACGCCGCCCGGATGCAGGAAATCGTCGACCGCGTGAATGAACAGGTTGGGTTGGTCGACGAACGTCATGTGCCCGCTCTTCGGCAGCATCAGCAGTTTTGAGCCGGCGATCTTCTCGTGCATAGTGCGCGACAGCGACGGGTCACATTCGTCATGGTCTCCCACCGTGATGAGTGTGGGGACGTGGATCGTCGAGAGTCGGTCCGTGTATTCCACCGACGTCATGTTCCCGTCGATGATGAATTCGCCGTGTGACCCCCACATTTCTCGGTAAAGGTCCCAGGACATGATACCGTTAGCGATTGGGTCGTAGTTGGGGTCGGGCCGATTCTGATATAGATAGGGGAAATAGCCCTCACCCCAGGCTGCGATCATGTAATCATTCGCGTAGCGGCTCTTCTCGAAGTCCTTCCCGTGGCCGAACAAACCGCCATTCTCCATCCTGTCGATGCGCTCACGAAGTTCCGGGGCCATGGTCTCTTTCATGTGGCGGAAGACTTCGTTCATCGCCTTGCTGCTCGAGAATGTGCTGCATAGGATCAAGTGCGTCAGGTTCTGCCCATGCTTCAAGGCATAGGCTTGCGCCACGACACCCCCGCAGGAATGGCCCAGCAGCGTAATCTTGCCGAGCCCGAGCGCCTGCCGCACGGCTTCCACATCCTCCGCCATGTTTTCTACGGTGTAGCGCGCGGGGTCTTCCAGCTTCTCCGACTTGCCTGACCCGCGCTCATCAATAAAGATCAAGCGGTTGTGACGCGCCAGGGGAAGCAGGTATGGAAGGAAGTAATCGTGCGAGGCGCCAGGTCCCCCGTGCAGGATCACCAGCGGCGCCCCCCGACCCACCGTGGCATAGTAAATCAGCACGCCATGCGCATCGATAAATCCTTCTTGAATCGGGTAAATTGTTGCGCCCAGGTTCGGGGCGGGTCTCTGAGCAGCCGCAGTCGAAAAGGCCACGCCCAGGATCACACAAGGTACAAGAAGTGGAGATCTCATCGAATGCTCCTCTGAATCCGAAAGAACAGTCTCGCCTTTAGTGTATGTCTTTCGCAGCGCAGGTCAATTGATCATGGCAGGCGGTAGTGTCTCAGTTCAAACTGAGACACTGAGACTACCCCACTTTGTTACCGTTTGGGAGTCGCTGACGGCCATGACCAAGAGCTTCATGACGCCCGACGAATGGGAGATCCAGTGCCAGGTGGCGCGGACTGCACGTATCTCGCGTCGCAGTTCGTCCACTACATTCCCTGGTATGGTAGTGCTGCTTTCTGAAGATCGCCCAGATCCGGCAGCCTGATGTCCGTAACGTTAGCTTACAAAAAGCTTCATTGCCTCCGGGTCCCAACGAACCGCCTGGCCGCTATCGTAACTCACGTTGCTAAGCAGGGCGGTACCGGCGGCGCGGAAGCCGAAGACGGGATCTTCCACCGTCGGTTGGCGGGTTCGAATGGCGTCGATCCAGTTCTTCATATGGTCGTAGTGGTCACTGTAGCCGTCGGGGGCAACGTATTTTTCTCCACCCAGCGGGGTAGCTGCCTTCTCCCAGCATTGCGCAGGTCTCGTTGTGGCATAGCTGCGCGTTCGGAGGGCCTTGAGCTGTGGTTATCGTCAGGTGTGGCTAATCGCCGTTTGGCTAAAGCTGACGGGCGACTTCAGTAGCCCTCTCCATCTGGCTATCTTTGCCTTCTTGGAGCGCTTCTGGCGAGAGTTCAACTACGTAATCAGGATCCACGCCCTTTCCTTCGAGCAGTGTTCCCTCCCAAGTCAGGTAGGCCGCGACCGGAAGCCCCAATACGAATCCGTGACCTACTTTGAATGCGCTCCCACTCAGTAGCCGTCCCGGTGTCTTTGTTCCAACAATGCTGGCAAGGCGATTCTCCCGCACAAACGCCGCAACCATCTCGGCTGCGCTGGCACTATGCTCGTTCACCAAGAGGACCACCCGGCCATGGAACGGCTGATCACCAAGTGCTTCTGTTTCGACGGCGATGGACTTGTCAACGAAAGCATACCGCAGCAAGAGGCCGAGTAAGGCGATCTTGTGCGATGGAATTCTACCAAATCTGGTGAGCTCTTCTCTTCTGTAACCCTTTGCGGCGCGCCTTTTCGTCAGGCTGTAACCGACTGGCCTTCTGTCCGGAGTCAAATAGCTCATCAGTCGTAGACCCCCTATGCCTCCGCCCGAATTCCCGCGAAGGTCAACGATCAGGCGATTGCGGCGCCGCAAGCCCGCAATCGCAACATCGATGTCATGCGCCACGTCGATTCCGACAGCTCCCGGGAACATAGTGATTTTGAGAAGCCCAATGTCGTCTGAAATCTCCGACCACGAAACAGGCCGGGGCTGATTAATCGGCCGTTTCTTCGACTTCGGGGTGGGAACGTCCAGCCGAATCGACACGCGCTCGCCATCCAATTTTTGGATTGTCATAGGCGCTGAGTCGCCCATTCGGAAAACAGGCGCGTCGGGCGGAACGATTTCCTTGCCATTAACCTCGAGAAGCAGATCGCCGGGGCGCAACCCCGCCGCATGCGCCGCTCCGCCCGCGTGGACATCCTGGAACATCCATCTAACTGTCCCGTTAACGGCACGGCGCTGAAACGTTGCATTGATGGCGAATCGGGCGGGTACTTTCCGAAGACTCTTATGAAAAATACCGGTGTGGCTGGTCTTGAGCTCGGATAGCAGATTCTGAATCTCGGACTCGACCTCTTCGATGGTGTCGGCCTTCACTATTCGGCCCCGGTGGGATTCAACGAGTTCAGGCCAGTTCCCGCCGTTGAGGCTCGGGTTGAAATGCTTCCTCTGGACCAGGTCACAGACCTTGTTCAGCAGCTTGCCTCTGTCGTTTGGAGTGATTGTATTCATTTTGAAAAGTTGACTGCCGACCCACCATCTCCCACGAGGGTGAAGCCAGCCCACGTTTGCGGGGAATAGTCACCAAAATCGCTCAAGAGGTCAAGTTTGGCTTGCCGAAGGGCCGAGGCCTTGTCCATGCCTTGGGCCAAATGTAGATAGAATTCCTTCATTAAGGCTTCCGTCGGCCTATCGTCGACCTCCCACAGAGCGGCAACCACGCTTTTTGCCCCGGCAAGCAAGAAAGCCTGTACCAGACTGGAATTCCCTTCCTCACCCTGGAGTTTCCCCTTCGCAGTGTCGCAGGCCGAAAGGGTTACGAGGTCAGCGTCCAGCGGGAGTTGGGCTATTTCCCGTGCCTGCAGCAGACCGTCATCATTAGAATTTGGATCGAAGCCGAGGACCAGCGCGCGCGCTCCGGAAACCGGGGCTCAGCGACGGCGTGGGCTGCGATATGGAGGACTTTGAAGTTCGCGAGCGGCTGATTCTTGAAGGCCGTTTCGGTGGCGCTCTCGCCCATGAGAAGTACGGTACTTGCAGGTTTCAGGCGATCGCTTGCCTCTTCCAATTCCTGCCGGCTGGCTGGAAGGTCGGTCAGCTTCGAAGCAACCAGCTCATCGAAGCCACGTGTGACGGCACGCAGAATTCTACCCGTGGTCGAGTTGCTGGCTAGTAAAGGCCGGTCAGCTTCATACCGAATATCTCCGACGCCGAGCAATGCCAGCTGCGGGTGTTGTGTGCGTTTCGCACGTCTCAGCAAATAGAGTGCCGTCGTTGAGGGTGCATAGCTCAGCACGTGGCTCCTGACCAGATAACGTCCGCCGCCATCTCGTAGCGATTCGAAAGGCAACGTGTGTAAACCGCCGTCGGGCACAATAACAAAGCGTAGCGTATGGCCAGCGGTTCGAATTGGGTCGAGAATCAGCGAATACAACTGCTTTTCCTGCTCATCGGCCGAAGTGTGGTCTTGGACGGCAGTGAGATACGCTGAGACCAAGGCTTCGATTTGCTGGCCTCCCGCTGGCAAGGTGACGAGGTCGGCGCGCTCCCGCGTGAGAGTAAGACAGAACGCCACAGGTTCAGCCAGAACGTACTCAAGCACCATCTCATCCGGCCTCAGCATCTCCTGCGCAGCGCCCAGGGAGATAGAGTGGGTGGGCATCACTAGGGAGCCGCGAGCAAGCGATTCTCGGCTGTAGTTAAGCCTCTCCTCTGCTTCCACCAGACTGTCCCGAAGCCTGCTCCTTTCTTGGACATCATTGGAACGTATTAGGCGCACCTGCAGCGTCGAGACTTGCTCGTCAAAGGAGCGATCACTGGCAGGCTCGTGAACCGGAATGGAATGGTTGCGGAGCATGTCGGCGGCAGTGCGTCCCCGAACTCGCTCGATTATGGCGAATGCCGTCGCCGTATCCCGTTGACGGGCTGCGAGCGTGAAATCGCCAAGGTAAATCGAACTCATCGCGCCCACGAGTGAACTCACAGTGTAAGGACCCGGGCTGTGCGCCAACATTCCATCAATAATGTCCTCGGCCCGAAGATAGAGCCTGTGCGCATCCGCGAATTGTCCGCGCTCTGCTTTTACTTCCGCGAGTGCTTTTAGATCTCGTGGCAGATAATATCGATCGCCCACTCTACTGCTGGCCTCGACGCCCCGCGTAAGGCGGTCCTCTGCCCCAATGAGGTCCCCCCTGTTTCGATAGACGGTTGCGAGGTCAAGCATCGCCTGCGCGACCATTCTGTAAAAATGGAGATGTGTTCCCTGCTGGCCGGCATCCTCGAGGTAGGCGGCGGCACGTTGAGGATCCCCAGCTTTGAGTGACAGCTCGCCAAGCAAGATCAGGATCTGTGTCTCGTGCCCGATTTGGGACTTAGCCTCCGCCTCGTGGAGAGCTTCCCTAAGAAGAGCCTCAGCTTCTGGGCTTCTGTTCAGCGCAACCAGCGCGTTGGCCTTTCCTTCGTAGGCCATGAACGGGAAGCCGGCGCCAGGGGTATTCTTCGAAACCTTGATAGCCCTGTCGAAAAAGCGGATCGATTCGTCCTGGCGATTGAGTTCGTTAAGTCCGTGGCCAATAAGCGCCAAATATCTTACCTGGGCCCCGACATCAGCAGTGGCCATCGCTTCCAGGAGCGCCTCTCCGAGGAGCAGGGATGCTCTCTTAGAATCTCCTTCCAAAAAGGCGAGCAGACCAAGTTCACCACGAGCTCGGTTCGCCCAGCCCTTCTCGCCAAGCACCTTGGCGAGGCTCTGCACCTGTTCCCAATCGCGCTTAGCCGCGACGCCATCAATCTCGATGTCGGTCATCCCTTTGGAGACAAGGCACCATAAGCGAAGGCGAGCATCGTCTTCCACGAGCGGCGTCTTGAGCTGGCTGGCCAGGAAGTCGGAGATGTCCACGAACGACATCGTCTCGGCCTGAGAGCGCACGGAGCCGACCAACGCGTACAGAGCGTTACGGGAGTCGCCCGCCTGAGCGAACAAGACCACCGCGCGTCGATAAAGTGGCACTGCCTCGGACGAGTTGAACAGCCACAATAGTCGATTCGCTTGATCAAGTAAGACTTGAGGATCGTTTGAAATCTGACTCTCTCGAAAAGGAATGAGAGGGTGCTGCTGCGATCGGAGGCGTACGATTCGGATGCTGAAGGCCGGGAGCAGAAGAGCGACGACCGTCCCACATACCAAAGCGAGAAGTGATGTACGCCGCCGCAGCATCATCGGAGGCAGAGCCAAGTCACCAGTCGACGGTTCTATAGAGATGACGTATCTTGTAAATGCTTGGAAGACGCAAGTTTAGGCCCCACGTCTCACACCACGATTTTAGCATGCGATGGTACTTCGTCAGAAATGCTTGCGCTGCTTCTTGGCTGCTAATTTCGGATACGTTTTCGGCGGGCAAACGATGAGTTCGAGGTGGTCGCCACCTTGCAACGGAAATCGGGCGAAAATACTAGTCCGCTGACCTGGCGATGTTACCGCGGTCTAGGCACGGGGCGGCCGAGCGCATTGCAGACCGTACGCACTGAATCCGGTGCAAGCAAGCGCGTCCACTCCCGCGTTCGCCTCTGTCAACCCGGCTGCAGCGCCAGTCACTAAAAGATGAAGCGCAACACCACTTGGATCTCGCGCGGATCCCCAGGCCCGCCTGATGTCCTACCCGCGAGCGACTGCACGGTGTTGAAGATCCGTCCGAAGCTGGCCGAGGCGAGGTCGCGTTCCGGAGTCTCAAAGTTCGCCCGGTTGAAAAGGTTGAACATTTCGGCCCGGAACTCGAGACTCTTCGACTCGGCGATCCGGAACCGGCGTAAAAGCGACGAATCCCAGGAGGCCAAGCCGGGTCCGCGTAGAATATTGCGGCCCGCATTGCCAAAGGCGCAGTTCCCGCCCGCATCTACGAAGGGACTGGAGAACGCCGATGCCAGCACCCACCGATTGGGCCTTCGCTTCGTCGGGTAGGGATTGCCTATTAAGTCGGGACGGTCGGTGACGACTCCAAAGTTTGAGAGCTCGCCAGTACAGCTCACGTTGCCACTAATCACGGGTGTAAACGGTGGACCTGTCTGAGCGGTGACGATCCCCGCGAACTCCCATCCCGAAATCGCATAGTTCGCGGCATGGCTTCCGGAGTGCAGCAGCTTGCTCCCAAAAGGCAGATCGTAAACATACGCGACCGACAAGCGATGGCGGAAGTCGAAGTCGGAAGACGCCTTCTCGGAGGCGAGATCGAGCGAGTTTTGAGGGGCGTTAGCGTTGCGATCATCGGATCCAAAAGTGGAGTTCGTGTCCACGGCGTGCGAATAAGTGTAGCTCAGAAGAAAGGCTAGCCCGCCACCGAAGTGCCGCTCCGCCTTCATCTGCAGAGCGTGGTAGGTCGAGCTACCGGAAGATTCAGTGTAGACAAAATTCTGGGGAAAAGTGGGGAACCGCCGGGCCAAGCCGCTGTAAACATTCGGCTGATTGGGGTCGGTAGCGCGAGGCAGCCTAAGGCCGCGCGTCCCCACGTAGCCAAGGTCCAGCAACCAGGACCCGGGCAGTTGCCGCTGGAGATCGAGGGACCATTCTTGAACGAACGAGTCCTGGAAATCCAACTGAAAGGGTGAAATTGAAGGGAAAAGCGGGGTCGAGGCTAGGCCAAAAGCGTTGTCAATCAGCGCGCCCGAAAGCAGCGGCAGTTGACGGCTCTGCACGAGTGGCAGCAGCGAGGGCAGCGCCTTGTCGATCTGTCCCACGCTGACCCGCACGAAGGGCGGGTTGGAGGCACGCCGGAAGTAAACGTCGCCGAAGGTCTGGTCAAAAAAGACGCCGTAGCCGCCGCGCACGACCGTATTCAAGTTGTGGAACGGCTGCCAGGCGAAGCCCAGGCGCGGCGCGATGTTGTCGCGGTCGGGATACTGCAGGGCCCGGTTCTCCGCTGTGCTGCCGAGTTCTTGGGTGCCCACAGGTACAAACGCGAGGGCGCCAGTAGTAGAGTTTACTTGCGGGCATTCGACCGTTGCTGCACTTGGTCCGGCTACGAGGAGCGCTCCCCGCGCCCCGCAGGCTGTGCTCGAAAAATCGAAATTCGAGAAGTGATTACTCTTATCCGTCACCAGGCTGTTGTATTCGTAGCGCACTCCGACGTTGAGGGTGAGGTTGGGCCGCAGCTTCCAGGTATCGGTACCGAAAAAATCGTATTCAGTACCTGTCCCGGAGATATTCACCTCAAAGCCGTTGATCCAGTCCTGAGGAATACCAAGAAGCGCGTCTGCGATACCGTTGCCAAAAGAGCAACTTGCGGGTGGACAAGCCCGGGAAAGCTGCGCGGCCACCTGTTGGTACTCTGATGGTGGTAGGCTTTGCTGAAGAGCGCCAAGGACCAAGCCCCCTGTGGCCACCCCACTGAAGTCGTACTCGCCGCGGATCGTGCGGTCTCGTGTGAAGTTTCCGCGCTTGATGGGCCGGATATCGACGCCGTAGGCGAGAGAATGATTGCCGTGGATGTGGCTCACCGTGTCAGCGATCTCGAATGTATTCACGGCTCCGCCCTGCGGGTTGCTGGTGTCCGAGCCAAGATCCGGGTAACCCACAAAGGTTATGCGGGGCACGCCGCTCAACCGGCCGCTCGTCGGAACCCCTATGATGCCCAAATTCCGGGCGAACGGATTGCCCTCGTCCTGATTGTCAAGGCGTTCGGTCCAGCGATTATAGCCGGCCTTAAACTCATTGATGATACTGGAGGTGAAGATGTGCGTCCAATCGATGCCGGTCATGTGGTTCACGTTGTGCACATTGATGCCGTATCCAAGAAGGCTGGATGAGGTATTGACGGGCTGGAACTCACGGTCGCTGGTGTTGTTATAGCGGGCGAAAAAACTGTCCCTTGATCCCCAACGGTGATCGACGCGTGTCGCGTAGGAATCACTGTCAATCCGGCGATTACCTTCAGCGAGATAATTGGCGGCGCCGCACACGCCGTTTGGAAGATTGGGCTCTGGGTAGAGGTTTACAAAGGCTGCGCCCACCGGGTCGGGACCGGTTTTTCCGACCAAGGCCAGTAGCGACTGTAAGTTATTTCCGGGCACAATCAATGGGGCGTGCGGATTGACCAACAACAGCGGGTCGAGCAACAGATTCCTTGTGCTGCAATCGAGCGCCAGATCACGCGAGAAATCGCCATTGCGCTCGGACATTGTAGGGACACGGCCTTGCAGGAAGAGGCTGCGGCGCTCGCGCAGCCCTTCATAGCCTAAGAAGAAAAAGCTCTTGTCGTGACCCTCGTAAACCCCAGGTATCGTAATAGGACCGCCGACCGTAGCGCCAAACTGGTTTCGCTTGAAGGGCGGGACGTTCGGGTCAAAGAAGTTGCGCGCGTCCAGCCCGTTATTGCGCAGATATTCATACGCGGTACCATGGAAAGCGTCAGTGCCGTGTTTCGTCACCACATTAACTTGGGCACCGGCGTTTGTGCCAAAACGCGCATCGTACAAACCGGTCTCCATTCTAAACTCCTGCACGGAGTCGATGGGCGGGGTTACGGTGTAGGTTCCGACAGCCACAGACGTGTTGTTCAGACCGTCGAGCCAGAACGAGTTCATCGATTCGCGCAGTCCGTTAACATTGATGGCGCCGCCGCGTTCGCTGTTCTCAGTACCGGTGGTTCCGGGCGCCACCCCGGGCGTAAAGAGAGTTAGCTGCAAAAAGTTCCTCCCGTTCAACGGTAACTGGATAACCTTTTGCTGCTCGATCGTGGCTCCAATCGTGGCGTTCTCTGTATCGAGTACCGGCGGGGACGTTGTGACACGCAGCTCACTAGTTACTGCGCCGACTTGGAGTCGGAAATTGATCTTGGCATGTTGGTCCACCAGAAGGGTAACAGGATCTTCGGTAGCTTTCTGAAAGCCAGAAGCCTCGGCTGTCAATCGGTACTGGCCAGGGGGTAGTAGGGGAATCTCATAGGATCCGTCGTTCAGGGTTACCTTGCTTCGGCTGAAACCAGTTGCCTTATCCGCGGCGGTGACTGTCGCCCCAGGAACGGCGGCGCCAGACGCATCGATCACGATACCGGTAACGTCTCCCTGGAATTGCTGGGCCCATCCCGAGCCGTACCAAACCACGACTAATCCAACCAGAACGAAGGGTCGACTCACTCTCATGTCCTGTTTCTCCTTGATCTGATCTTTATCTTGGTCACCACCGGAGAAGTTGGAAAACGGCGTAGATCATGGCCATGCGCCTACACACGTCGCATCGTGTGCATAGCTTACAGTGGCTAGGGCAACACAATCGGATAGTGATACCAGCTATTGTTTCGTTCGCGGATTCCCATCACGTAGTCCCCTGCCTTTAGCTTCCTGAGGTCCGTTCTGACCCGGAGCACCGTGATGTGGTTCTCAAGCTGGGCCGAACCTGTTCCCGCCACAAGTTGTTTTCCGGTCGGATCTGAGATGGCCATTTCGTAGTTGTCCGGTTCGCTTCCAACGGGCAGGTAAATTGCGAGCGACAATCGGGCACGCGGAAGCTTCAGAAGCGGTCGTTTTGGCGGTTCTTCAACGCCCCTTAGAACCAACCAGTCTCTAAGATCGAGAACGTATGGCTGGAAAACCTCGGCTTCTCTGGTCTCGGTGATATTGTGCTGTTTGCTCCGCAGTATCCGCCAATTCCCGAGCCATGCCCAGGCTCCGATCGTGATCACGAGCGCGATTCCTGCAGCTATGGCAGACAAGCGAATTCTCCGCTGCTTTATGCGGCTCTTGCGAAACGCATCGTACTCCGTAAAACAAGGAGAGCAAGAACCTATGTGATCGATCCAGTCCTCCGACTGCGCCAGTCCGATTCTCCGAGAAGCGATGTCCCTCAGAGTATCGGCGCCGGGACACCCCGTACGCTCTGGGTTGGGGAACCCTCCTGTCAACAGCACGCGTCTGGCGGCGCTCAGAAGTCGGTTCTCGTCGTGCTTGGATAATGGCGTATTGGGCGTCGACTGCAGCATTACTTTGAGCCCCCTTCAGGGGAGGTTGATGTTATTCGTTTGCGCCTCGATATGCGCTCCCGAATCTTCTGTAGGTCACAACTGAACTGAACCTGGGCACTGTTGCTGCTGATGCCGAGTTTCGATGCGATTTCATGCCACGAATAACCGCACTGTCGTTGGAAGAACATATGGCGGGTTCGTTGGTTCATGTGGCTCAGAACCTCTTTAGAGCGATCCCGTCCTCGAGAGTCGCTACCCAATCTTCATCGCGAGCGTCCGGTAGCCCTTCGAGGGCTTTGACCGAACGGACGTACATGATTTTCGGCTCGGAAGCCATCAGTCTATTGAGCCTGCGGGCAAACGCGCAGAACAGGTAGTAGTCGAAATTCGTGATAGGCCTTTCAAGACCGGAGCGGCGCCGTAGCGTCTTGGATAGCGAATGCACCACGGATTCGAAGACCTCCAAGGCTCGGGAGGCATCCTGATGCTGCTTGTCAGCATAGGCGAGCACACGCTTCCAGTTGCGCCTGGCAGCCTCGAGAAGTTCGGGCTCAATGGGCGCGCGGTCCTTATCCGGATTCGCGATCCAGAAGGGCTGATCAGACTCAGAGGGCTCGTGCATACTGTACCTAAAGCGACGAAATCTGAATTAAGCGTGCAGTGCTCGTGCGGCGATTCGTCGAGGCGCTCAGTGACCCTCTCAAGACTCGAGATCACCCCCCGAAGTCGCCCCGAAGCGCCTGCGCCGAACGCAGCGCCCATTGGCTACCCGTCCTATGCGCGATAATGCTCTTCTGTTTGCTCTGCTATTTCATAAGTTTGCTTGCAGACCCGGCTTTTGCCGAGAGCCACAGCCTGATTTGTACTAAGCAGATCAAAGTCGGGCTTCGCAATCACGAGTGGGATATATCACCGTGCGTTCAGCGCCGAGCCCCGCACCCCGCCTCTTTTGGCACACTCCCAAGATCGTCCGGTACCTCCCTATATAGAAAGAGGCTCAGAAATCAGAAAACCTTAAGCAGAATTTTTGGGACCTCGATAAGCCGAACATGGCCTAGCGACCTTAAGGGTTTTGGGTTTTTTCGCCTCTTTATAGATAGGGGGAGTGTGTTTGAAAATCTTGCCTCCAGCAGCGGTCGCGACAGCCGAGATGGAGGGGAACTTTCGTCAGGAGAAAGGTTAGGCTACTTTGCTTCGAGTTCATTCAGAGACGTTGATGAGTAGGCCAAAACCGTGGCGCAGCCTGGCCACAGTACTCGTCTGTGACAGATGGAGCTGGGTTAGAAACCGGAGGGTGGCGCGTGGCGCCACCAATCGACGTAGCTGCCTTCGAGACCCCCTGTCAGCGTTCAATTCGTCCATAGTTTGGCGCGACCCCCGGAGTTGAAGGACGCACCCCCGTCGTCTGCGGTTAGGGGCTGTGGGTGCGGTTTAAAACCGGCTTAATGAGGATTAGACCTATGGAAGGCCATGGAAACCGGTATGAAGATGACGCCATGACGGGGGGGGCCCGGGAGCGCAAACGGGATCCGGTAGTGTGGACCCCCGAACTAGACACGATTATTCGAGAGGGGTACGCACGCGGCTGGTCTGGGGCGCTGCAAGCCATCAACAAGATTCAGCAACTCCATCCCAAATGGCGCAGTCATGTGGTTTGGGAGCGAGCCGCGCAGCTTGGCTTTGCCGCAGAGTACGTCAAGGATCGTCCACCGTGGTCTGCCGCTGACGATGCCCATTTGATGGACTTTGTGGGAGAGCACTCGATACGGGCCCTCGCTGGTTGGCTACACCGCAGCAGATCTTCCGTCCGATCGAGATTATGGACGCTCGGTCAGAGATCGAGAGTTCAGGATAACTATACACAGGCCGGTTTGGCCAGAGATCTGCGCATCAGCCCCAAGGCTCTGCGTCGCTGGGAGGCGGCCGGCATTCTCAAGCGCCGCGATGGACGGATTACCCACGAATCGTTCCGGGACTTTTGTAAGCGGTATGGTTCAGAAATCGAGTACGGCACTCTTGACAAGGGAATGCAGGATTGGTTGAAAGATAATACGGACTTTATCCCGTGCCCAGCGCCGGCAACTAAGCGGCAGGCTTTTCGCCAACATCTTCAAAGGGTTGGTGTCTGTCCGCATTGTGGGCGGCAAACACGAGGCAACGCGCATGAACGGCATGTCAGGGCGTGCTTCAAAAAGCTGGCAGGAGGAAGGAATGAGCATAGCGGGAGTCCACGGGGATCCCCAGACCTTCACTCGTCTGCAGACTCAACCACGAAGCCGTCCGCCGCGTGGCGCCATTCGCGGAATGAGGGATAGCTCGCCAGAGGAAGCCTCGACCAATGCTCATCCCAATAAAATACCCAGTAGTCGATGGTGCGGACACTCCGGGGATGCGCTTGAGAGCAATACACGAGGGCATCAAACCAACCTTCTTGTCTGGCATCAGTAAACAAATGGTCGCTGCCCCACTTAAGAAGGGCCTTCCAGCGCTGGGAGTAGTGCTCCTGGGCGAGTGTGCATCGAAGCTCTTTGTCACTTACCAAGAAGTCTGGGGCACGGCTTTTCAGCTCTTGGGTAACAACGACAGGAAACTCTGTATCTGTTTCCAGCAATGATCTCAGCCAGTAGGTAAGGGCTTCCCACTCCGAATACTGAATCACCGCCTCCGCGAGACATTCGGGAGTGACCTTTCGACATTGCTTAATGATCTGCCGTTTGTCCTCCCTCATCTCGAAGGCGTCGATAATGTCGTCACTGCAAACCTCAGAGGCCCTTCGCCATTCCTCAAATGATGGGTATGAGGAAGGGCGCCGCCGCTTCCACTGCTTCTCGCTGTGTTGCCAGTAGGCGCAGTCCCGGGAGAACGCCGGATCACGGACCGCGTAGAAGGTGACCGCTCGCAGCCATCCCTCATGCTTGGCAAAGCCAACGACGTTGGCTTCGATCCACTCTGCGAGCCTTCGCCAAAGAATCGATTCTTCTTCTGGATATGCCTCCCGGTACTGGCGTTCGCATTCAAGGAAGCCTGGGCAGCGCTCCCCAAGAATTCTTGAGAGCCAGGTGGGTATTTCGCCTTCCGCCTCGGTGATCGCGCGCACCCACAGGCTGAACGCATTCCATTCGACATACAGCCTCCTGGCTTCCAAAAGGCGCTGCCAGGGTATGCGCCTTGCAAGACGATCGGCTTCCCGGCGGGCAATGTCAGATAATCGAATCTCGGCCTTGGATGGTTGCCACATTCGGTTGTTCTCAGTCCTGTCGCACGTACGACAAGAGTCACTCATATCGCAAAGGTATCTTCAGATCCACACGCGTTGTGCGAACTGCGGATTGTACTGTTGCTGCCGCCGCGACACGCGCGATGAATGGGGTTAACGCGCTAGCAAATTTGGGTCCTCTGTCGAAATGCCGTGCAGCAACGAGCGAATTCCAGTTCCACCTGCCACGAACACGGCCCCGAGGCCTCTTACTAAAATAACCCGCACTCCCATTACGACAAGCGTTTGGCTCGCGATCGACTCCCAATGTGCAGGGGCCGTGCGCCAAAGCGTCACCCGGATGCCCATCTCGTGCTGCCTCTGCGTCACCTGGAATGCGGGTAACCCATAGTTCCCATTCCGACGAGCGGCGCAGCAATTGCCCCAAAGATGAAGCGAAGGCCTCCGTCGTTCGCTCACGGTCATACTGTTATCGACCTCTTCGGCCAAGGTGTCAACTTCGATCAGAGTCAGGGTGGATCTGCCGCTGCTTGTGCGCCGCTTGCTCATGTTCCCGTCTAACATCACCATGATGGCCGTCAAATAGCGTATCGGTACTGCCAAACCGGATCCGTGCACCATTCAAGGCTAGCAGAGCCTTTGGCAAGCGGACAGTTTGATGTCCTGGGCGGCGCGTGTGGGGGGGAGCCGTACTCGAACCGGAGGGGACGCGAGTCAGACGAGCGTACGGTGTTGGCCTGCGAGTGCATCCGTTCAAGCGATGGTGTTGGTACTGAAAACAACGCCGTCATTGTGCAACTGGCGAGGAGACTTGAAGAATGGTCACATTTGTCAGCCAGAAAAAAGTTGGCACGCGGGCGCTGGACCACAAGGCGCCGTACTCCGGCTGTCGCGAATTAAGACCAATCCCTGGCTCCCCGGATTGGTCCTAACATTTGTCGACCGGCTAAAAAAAGTCGGCATCCAACGTGCTCGGGGGCAGAGACTTCCGTGCGGCCACATCTGCCGGCTCGCTTCGCAGAGTTGATTCGAGCCTCTCTCGACCGCGCGCGGGCAATTATGCCTACCTCCGAGTTTGGTCCTAACATTTCTCGACCGGCCAAAAAAAGTCGGTAACCAGCGTGCTTGATAAAAGACCTCCGCGTGCCCCGTCTGGCGACTCGGTTCGCAGGAGTTCATTCGAACATCTCTCGACCGACCGCGGGCAATCGGCCCTACCGCTGACCTTGGTCCTAACATTTCTCGACCGGCTAGAAAAAGTCACTACCAGAACTGCTCTGGCCTCTAGGGTCTTTCTTGGACTCGATTTGCCGACTACGGCGACTCGGGCCCCGACAGCCCAGGCGCCCTCGAATCGCCTGCTCCAGATGGAATCGTGTTGTAGAGTGTGCCGCGAGGAGGCACGTGTTCGCATCACCGCAGGAGCTGTCCGGGAAGCTGCGACAGGCCAGATATGTCATCGACGAGGTGACGCTGCAAGTGGTTTATCTGGCCGCCCGCATGCAGAAGCCACTGCTCGTCGAGGGACCACCCGGCTGCGGAAAGACGGAGCTTGCTTACGCGGTAGCGGAAGCAGCGGGAACCTTCGTCGAGCGCCTGCAGTGCTACGAGGCATTACGGAAGATAAGGCTATAGGCAAGTTCGACGAAGCCCTGCAAAAGCTGTTCCTTGAAACCCAAGGTGAGCGTCTCGGGCAAGAGTGGGAAGCCATTCGCCACCACCTGCATTCGCTCGCTTTCTTTGCTGAGGGGCCGCTCCTCCGCGCCTTGCGTCGCCAGGACCGGCCTTGCGTGCTTCTGGTGGACGAACTCGACAAGGTCGATCACGCATTTGAAGCCCTTCTGCTGGAGATCCTGAGCGCGTGGCAAGTCACCGTACCCAAGCTGGGGACGATCAAGGCGGAGACGGTTCCCTTCGTGGTCTTGAGCTCGAACGAGGAGCGCCGGCTGGGTGATCCCTTACGCAGGCGATGTTTCTACCTGCGTCTGGAGTACCCCACGGTAACAAGGGAGGCGGAAATCCTGGCCGTGCGCGGCAGTACGCAGGATCCGGCCTTGCGCGGGCAGTTGGCGGGTCTGGCGCAGGCGCTGCGCGGGTGGAGCCTGGAGAAGCCCCCTTCCATCGCCGAAATGCTCGACCTTGCGAAGGCTCTCGAAATCATGGGTGTGCGGGAAATTGAGGTCGAGCAGCGGGACGTGCTACTGCCGCTGCTCGCTAAAACGGAGGCGGACCGGAGACGGCTGCTGCTGCGGGCCGGTTTCGACGGCCTGGTCGCAGACTCGAAGAGATATCGGGACGAGCTCGCGGGTGGGAGTGCTTGAAAAAAGCGGCGCTTTGTTCGTTCTCCTGTGCGTGGCCGCGACCGCTACGGCTGCGGAGCCAGGCACAAGCACGACGCGGGAGTATTCGGCTAGGTGCGCCGAATACTACGCGCGCCTTTACGGGGTGCCGGTGGAGTTGGTAGACGCGGTGATTGAAGTGGAGTCGGACTGGCAACCTCACGCGGTTTCGGGGAAGGGGGCGGCAGGGTTGATGCAACTGATGCCGGCGACGGCGGTGAGAATGGGAGTGTGGAATCGATTTCGAATCGAGGAGAACATCCGCGCCGGCGTCGAGTATCTGGCCTGGTTGATGAGAACGTTCGGAGGCGACCTGAGACTGGTGACGGCTGCCTATTACGTTGGCGAGCGGCCGATCCATGCACGGGGACTGGAATACTCGTCGCCCGAGGTTTACCGCTACGTGAGCCAGATAGCTCGCGTCTACCGGGTGAGGCGCATAGAGAATCTGCGAATTCAAGCCGAGCGCGGTGTTCGGCAAAGGAAGTGAGGTGACTGGTGCGCAAAGTCGGAAAGGCTCTTGTGTTCTGCTTGGCCCTGGCCGCCGGCACGGCGATGGGGCAGGTGCTGGAGGTCAAGCCACAGGTACGGACCAGCGCGGAAATCGACTCGAGTGCTAACGGTGATCGAGGTGGCGGCGCACTTCGTGACAGCCATCCGGATGCCCGAGACGGTGAACTCGGTGGTCGTCGGTGATCCCGCACTGTTTCAGGTGGGGCATTCGGAGCGGGAGCCTCAACTCGTATTCATCAAAGCCCTCACGACGAAGGCAGTGGAGAGCAACCTGTTGATCTCGACGGCCCGTGGGCATCAAGCAAGTCTCCTGCTGGTCGCCCGGGGAGAACAGAAATCCGCCACGCCCGCGAGCGTGGACTTTCTGCTGAAGTACAAGACGGCCGGAGGCTTTCTGATCGAACCGGACTATCCCTCTGTTCTCGTGGGGCAAACGCTGCCGCTCGATTCAGTCTCACCCAGTCCTGGCGCTGCTTTTGACAGAGCAAAGGCAACTCCGGCCTATACGACGAAATCAGATCCCCCTTCTTCTCCGCTTTCGGATCCACCCGCCGAGAAGACAGCGAATAATCTCGACAAACTTCTGGCGCGGCAAGAGCGTTCGTCCCTGCCGGCCCTCTACGGAGAACATGTGGCGGGAGAGGCGGCTACAGGCGACCAGGTGCGCGCCGGGGTCAGCGAGATTCTGGATGGCGGGGAGCGGGTCATCGTGCTCTTCTCCGCGGTCAACCCGACGGAGCACAACATTCTGCTGATGCCGCCACAGGTTCAGATGGGGGGCAAGACCAAGTCCGGCAAGCTAATACGGCGTTCTCACTGGACGACCGCAGACCAACTGGCAGTCACGGAATTCCGTCTGAGCAAGCGGCGCCTGGGGCCGGGTGAGCGAGCGGACGGAGTTGTCCTGTTCGAGCGGCCCCCGTACAAACAGTCGAACGAGACCATATTCTTGCAGATGGCGGAGGCTGGGGCCGTCGATCGCCCGGCCCTGGCCCCGATTGGTTTCGGAATCAGTACTGGGCGAGAGGAGACTCACCATGGAGAAGATGCCACAGGAAAATAGCGAAGCAGATGCGGCTGCGGAAACGCCAACCCTTCTGGAAGAGCCGGGGGAACAGGAACAGGCTCGCCCAAAGGACGGGGTCCGATGGCGCGACATGCTTCGCCAGGCCTTGGAGAAGGCGCGTCAGACGCAGCCTCCGGTGAGTACTCGAAGGGATCTCAGCAGAGACCGAAGCAAGTCCATGCTTTTGCTCGCCGGCGCCGTCGTGTTAATGCTCTTGCTCTTCCTTGGTCTCTTCTCTTCACCCCAGAGAGCCAAAAAGCTGGATGCCGGAAGAAGGCCGGGTACTCCGGACCTCGGACGCCGGGCTACGCCGGGCCAGGAGACAGCCCCGCCAGGGTCGGTGACGCCGATGTTAAATGCCGACGTGAGTGGCGGACAAGCCCTGAATACTGGGGATGTCACCCCGGAAGATGTTGACCGAACGTCGCGGCTGGGATTGACCCAAGGTCAAGTTGCTAAACCCGCGGCGCCGCTCGGTCAGGGTGTACCGCCCGAAAGAGACCCGGCGCAGTATTCCCTGAGCAAAGTGGATTTCTCAGACCCGGCCCTGGCCGAGCAGCCTGGCTATGGCCTTGGCCCCGCCTACCAACGTGCGCCCGTGCCTCAGCAAGCAGCAGTATCCGCAGAGTCGGACGACCTGCGAAAACCCTCGCTGGTGTTTGTTCGGGCGGCGGAAACGAAACGTTGCCGGCGGCCCAGCGGCGCGCCCGGGCGGGGTCGAGCAGACCCAAGTTCTGAATGCCTTGGCGCCTGGCACGCGCCTGATGGCGCGACTCGAGTCGGCGGTGAACAGCGCGGTGAAGGAGCCGGTGGTGGCGGTTATCGAGTACAACTACGAACGCGACGGCGAGATCGTGGTGCCCGCGGGAGCGAAGGCAATAGGTCAACTCCAGCAGGCGGACCGGTCCGGCTACGTGGACATCAGGTTCGAGACGCTCGAAATGCCGGACGGCATGATCCTGAAGATGAGCGGGATAGCGACGGACCTGAGGCTGCGGCCGCTCAAGGGAACCGTGGCGGGGAAGAAGACAGGGACGAAGTTCCTGGTGCGTACGTTCACCGGCCTTGGAACCATGGCTGCTTATCTGGTGGGAAACAGCGGCGGCAGCGGGCTCTACGGGCCGATCTCCGAGAGCGCGCTCTTGCGGGAACGGGTTGCCAACAACATCGGCATGGCCGGTGACCAACAATTGAACGAGCTGGCTTTCAACCAGAATATTGTGGTGACGGTTCCCGGCAACACCCGGTTCTACATTGTGCTCGATGCAAGAGGACTGGAACGGGCCGGCAATGGAACACCAACGGCAAACTTTAACTCCAAAGTGGCGGGAGGTACCGCACTGCCCAGCCTGGAGGAACTACGCCAATTGATGCAGTTGAAACAGGAACTCGGCGCCATGTATCAGCAGGCCAGTACACCGGCGGCGGGTAGTCAGGCGAGGCCGCAGTGAGCACCGAGGGAAGAGAGGCAAGGAGGAGAATGCAACCGGAATGGGGACCGCTGGAGGCGAAGTTATGCCCGGCACGCTGCGTAGGGTTTATGTTCATGGGAAGAGTGAACGGTATCCATTGTTACAAGCACGGGATCACGAGAACCCCCCTGAATCTGGACCGCAACGGGAACTGTTACGTCTGTCGCGGCGGCTGGCGATACGAACTAGCGGATTATTCGGTAGAAATCGCGAAGCTGGAAGCGGATCTGAGGAAAATGGGCGAAACGCTCGAAAGCGCTTACGATGACGAATACATCGCGCGGAAGACGAGTGCTCTGGGAGAAGCCGGCCTCCCGCTCTTGCGGATTCAGGTGGAGCCGGAAGACGTGAACGTGAACTGAAGGCATTTTCCGCTGTAAGCTCACCCGCTGAAATCCCAGCCCTCAGAACCCTGGCAGGCCCTCCCGGAATCAGTTAGATTAGGGTTTCAGGGAGGGAATGCCGTGGCTCCGCCGGGACACTACCGGTTCAGCCCTTTTCGGTGGGTCGCCTGGCAGGTGGGCCGCCTGGTAGTGGCATTCTTCCGTGGTTTGCGCGACACCGCCACCTGGTTCGTTGGATCTGCGAAAGATGAATGCTTCAGCCGCAAGCCAGGTCCAGTGTTGACACTGGTGCTGATCAGCCTGCCCGTTGCCGCCCTGGCCAGCGATTGGCCCTCCTGAATGGTTTCTGAATTGGCCCGTTATGTTCGCCGGTGTGCTGCTGCTGGCCATCCTCCTCAGAGTTCCCCTCAACCTCGCTCCTTCGTTTCTCCGTAAGGTTGTGAAGATCGCGATCGCGGTGTGCCTGCTGCAAGGGTTCGTGATGTTTCTGGATTGGGAGCCCTTCAAGACGGCCTTCGGTCTCACCCGGCGTGAAACCTTTGGGCCGGTGTTGGGCGCGATAGTGATCTGGTTTGTTGCGGTGGTCTGGATCGTGTTGTCGCGGCCGAAGGCGGCGGGAATCGGAATCTTGAGCAGCCAGGGGCAGGCAAGATTGTTTGGGTCGAGTCCCCGGCGCCTGCGCTTTAGTGACGTCGGAGGAATGGAGGAAGCAAAGGACCAAATTCGGCAATTGGTTCAGAGCCGGCTGCAGCCCGGCAAGTATCGCCGGTACGGGGTGGTGCGCAATGGAATTCTGTTGCATGGGCCACGAGGAAGCGGGAAGACTTTCCTGGCTGAGGCGACTGCAGGTGAGTTCGGGTTGAGTTACTACTACCTATCCCCAACTGATCAGGTGAGCATGTGGAGGGGGCAAACGGCGGCGAATCTTCGTGAGAACTTCGCCAATGCCGCAGCTCAGAGTCCAGCACTTTTGTTTATCGACGAAATTGACACAGTTGGTGGAGTACGCCAAGCCACTGGTACAACGGGGGACCCTGGCGGCGCGGGTCGTGCGTACAACACCACGACCACCCAGTTGATGCAGTCCATTGACCAATACCGTGATTCTCCCGCCTTCGTGCTCATGGCCGCCACCAACTTTTTGGACGGTCTAGACCCAGCGCTCATTCGGGAAGGTCGATTTGACCTTAAGATTCGCGTCGATCTTCCCGACGAATCCACCCGACTGAAAATTCTCGAATCGCAATTGGCCAAGAAACCATGGCGCGGTTTTGAGTTACAGGAGTTCGCCCGCAAGACCCCGGGGGCGAGCGCGGCGAAGCTCAAAGCGCTGGTTGACCAGGCCGCCGCCTTCGCCGCCGAAGAGGACCGCAAGATCGAAGAGGGCGACCTCCGCCGGGCGACGGAGCAAGCGGGAGGGAAGGACCGCCCCTTCTTTCAACCCGTGCAGTGGGAGGACCTGGTTCTCGAAGATGATGTCGAAAGAGACCTGCGGAGCCTCATCCGGCTATTGGAAGACCCGGATCGAGCCGAAAGGATGGGGATGCACCTTCCCACCGGACTGATGCTTCTGGGTCCGCCAGGGACAGGCAAGACCATGATCGCACGCCTGATCGCCACCCAGACGCGGCGAAGCTTCTATCCCCTCACTTCGGCGGAGGTGCTAGACGGCGCTACCGGTGGGTCGGTGAAGCGGGTTGCCGAAGTGTTTGCTCGGGCCAAAGAGCATGGCCCCTCGCTCATTTTCCTTGATGAAATGGATGGGTTGTTGCCGGGAAACAACCGTTATGTGGCTCAGCACGACTTGCAGGTAGTCGAACAATTCTTGACTGAAATCAGTGATATCGAGGCCGCGCACGGGGTTTTCCTGGTGGGCACGACCAACCACTCCGAGAATATCGACTTGCGCATCCTACGGGGAGGACGATTCTCGGAGAAGCTGGAGATCCGCCCTCCCGGCCCGGCAGGAGTAGAGCGCCTGCTCACCAGGTACCTGGGTAAGACGCGTTTAGAGCCTTCTCTGGGCGTTGCCCAGGTTGCGGCGCGTATGGCAGGCCTGGCTCCCGCCGACATCGAAGCCATTTGCAACACGGCCAAGCGGTTTGCCTTCAACCGCGCCGGCCAGGGTGACGAACTTCCTCCGCTTTCCTGGCTGGACTTTGAGAAGGCCGTCCGACGCATCAAGGGTGCGGCCTAGCCCGACCCGATTCCCGCCTTGCCCTCTGTAACCCTCAGTTGAACACTCCCGGTCGATTTGACAGAAAAAAAACTTCACCCTACCTTTGCCCTGGCTCGGCCGTGTCCAGCGGGTTTCACAGCGGTAGAGCGGCGAGCCAGGAAGGAGGAAAGTCGTTCATGCGGATCGAGTGGGACAGCGCGTTCAAGCGATCGCTGGCGGTGGGGGCCATCGGCTTCATTCTGGCCGGGCAGTACGTCCTGGCACAGAATCTGGGCAAAGCACCCCAGTTCGACGTGGCCGTCCAAGGTCAAACAGGGGCGCAGCCGGAAGGTGCGTTCCTCAATTTCATCAATTGGGTGAGTAACGTGATTGCGCCCGTGGGTGCGGGCGGCGCTGTGCTGGGGGCCATTGCAGCCTGGCTCACGGGCCGGGGCTTTGGCCGTTGGCTGTTCGCAGCCGCCGCCCTCCTGGGTGTCTCGGGTGTCACACGTTTCATCGAGTTCTGGGTCACCAACGGAGCAGGAGGTGTGAAGTAGCGAAACGGCGAGAATCCCCGAAGTAAAAAAGGGCAGGCAGACACGGAGCACCCAGGCCGGGCTGCCTGCCCCAGTTTCAAAGAAAGTGTTGATCTCTGGTATGCGAACGGGTGAGAAATGGCGACTCCACAACTATTGAAAGACATTGTGAACGTTCTTTTACTGCTGGCGCCTTCGGCCGCCCTCCTGTGCCTGGTACTGGGTGGAATCAGCCTGCGCCGCGAGGGCGGAGGAACCAGTTTTTTGATCGGCGGAGGTTTCACCAAATGGATGTTCTGGGCGGTCGTCTTCCTGACTCTGACACCGCTGCTCAGCTGGTTCAGTTCGTTTGGAGTGAGCGTGCCGTCGCCGGAGGCGGGGTCACGAGTACCTGGCTGGCTGAACTTCGTTAGACGACGTGTCGAATTTCGTCAACAACTTCGTGGTGGGCGACTGGCCACGACGCTGGCCGCGTTACTTCGTGCTGCGCGCGATTCTCGATACCGCCGCCGGTGGGCACCCGTTGCCCTCGGTCATCGCCGCCATGTTCCTGCTCGGTGTCCAGGCCACCTATAACCTCTTGCAGAGTTACAACACGGGGACGCCGTATGCCACCGCGGATGTACTGGACAGCCTTTGGACTTACCTGGTGGGCACCATCATGCCGATCACCGCCGGCCTGGCCATCATCGGCGCCATCATCAATTTCGCCACCCAAGGCCGGCGATGCGGCTGGTCGGCGTGGCGCTGGCGCTGTTGTCCGTATCGGCGATCTGGTACTTGGTCGTGGCAATGGTGGCGTAGAACGGGAGCAGATTACGTGTCCTTTCACAACGGCATCCTCAATCTCACGAATTGGTCGGCAACGTGATCTTGCCGACGCTGGCGGGACTGTTCATCACCGTCGCGATCATCGAGTTCTCGAAAGGAGCCGCCTACACCCACGCCATGTACGGCGGGTTACTCTGTCTGATGGCCTCGGGCCTGCTACGCGCTTTCGAGACTTTCGCCTCCCAGGGTCGTTGGAATAATCCGAATCAGTTCTGGATGGCGCTGGTCGGCCTGGTGGACTGGATTTGCAACGTCCTCTTGCCGCTCTATGCAGCTTTGCAGGTGGCGGCGGGAGCGGTGCAGCTCGCCGGAGTCGCGGACCGCTATTGAACCGATCTCCTGGATGCGCCACTTCGCTGCCGCCGGGTTGTGCTTGCTCGTGTCCGGACTGCTGCGGCTGGCAGAGTTCTTCGTCGCGCAAAGGCACAGGTGGGGTCACTTAAAGGGAGGAGGACGATGCCTCTTGAGGTAACACCCTTTTATCGCAATCTAAGAACGCGCGTGACCTTGCTGGGCCTGGAGGCGGAAGACCTGTTCGCCATCCTGGCCATGGCGGTGGTCGCCAACATTCTGGGGAGGTTTCTCAACCGCGAGATGTTCGGCCTGCCCATGAACATGATCATGCAGTATATGGTCCCGGTGCTGAGCATTCCCGCGCTGATGCTGTTCAAGTACGGAAAACAGCGTGGCTACCTCCTCGATTGGGCGATGTTTCACTGCAAGCCCCACGTTTATTCCGCTCTCGAGCGGGACTCGCAAGTTCAAGAGTGAATACCTGAAGCCGGAGGAGGAGGCGTGCCGGTAACCATGGAGCAGTACGAGAAGTCGCTCGACGCACCGGCGCTGTGCGAGCAGTTGCGGATCCGGGACCTGCTGGACGACGTGGCCGTCCAGCTCGATGGGTCTTCGTGGCGGCTTACGAGTTGAGCGGTATGAACTCCTACTACGCCAGCGACGAGATGCGGAACCGCACCAAGAGCTCGCTCTGAAGCCCTGGTGCGTTCACTCCCGGAGCGCTCGATGCGCATGCAGATACGGTTCGAGATCCCGAAGGGTCGGGAGACCTGTTGCACGCGTACAACCGGGAACAAGGCAACCAGAGCCCCATCCTTCAGGAGCTCGACCGCGGCTGCATGCCGAACAGTGGCGTCGAAAGACGCCGGCGGCTTCTACCTTCGGCACCATCTCCACGCCTACTTCATCTGGAACCCGAGAATCCATCACCAGTCCCCGGATTTCGAATGGAAGCGAAAGATGCGCCGGGAAGCAGCTGGAGCCTGGCCGCAACCAAGTGCATCGAGCGGACACGGCGCGAGCACGAGGACCTCTTTGCGGAGTTTAAGAGCTGTCATGGCCGGCGTCGGGGCGACCTTGGAAGCGACTGGCATGAGCCGTGCGGCGGATGACCCACCACGAGATCTTCCTCGAAGTCAAGCGTGCACTCCACCCGCTGGGCCGAGGACCGGATTCCCTACCGGCGCCCGGAGCAGTCGATCTGGTACAGAGCGCGCGCAGCCAGATGGCCAACGTCAACATCGAGGATGAGCAGGACGATACCTGAAGTCGGCGGATTGCTCTACTCCTGGATCACCCTCAAGGATCTGCCCGACGCCACCTTTCCGGGGATTTTGCGCGAGCTGGTGTTGAGCGATTTTCCGCTGGTCGTCAATGCGGAGGTCGATGCTCCCCGACCAGGCCAAGATCGTGAAGCAGTACAAGAGCCGGCTGCGCAAGATGATGGCGGCGCAGCGGGATTTTCACGGAGGCTTTCGCATCAACGTGGACGCGCAAGTGGCGGAGGCCAGCTCGATGAAGATGCTGCAGGACCTGATTTCGAGCTCGCTGAAGAGCTGCCAGATGAGCCTGATCATCGCGGTGCGAACTTCGAAGCCCGTGCGCAACCAGCTTTGAGCGGGAGGAGGCGGAGCGGATCCTGGCGGACCGCCGGCAACGGATGTTGCACGCCATGGCCCGCATGAACGGGGCTCGGGGAATCCCGGAGACCCTGGCACAGAAGCGGCTTTTCTTCGGGGGGTTGCCGGCAATGGCGGGAGAGAACAAGCGGGAGATGGACGCTGCTGACTCTGCATGCGGCGGATCTGCTGCCGGTCGAGATGCCCTGGCGGGGTACACCGAATTCGCCCTTGATCCTTTTCGAGACCCCTCACCGCCAGTTATTCCCGTTCTCGCCCTTTGATGCCACTCTGGGTGACGCCAACATGCTCATCATGGCTGAGAGCGGAGGCGGGAAAACCTTCATGGCCCAATTCTTCCTGCTGATGATGGCCCGGGCTCAATCCGTTGATTTCGATCCTCGAAAGGGGTGACTCCTATCGGCCGCTGGTCGAGTTGATGGGCGGCCGGGTGATCGAGGTCGATCTCGAAGGGAGCGAAACGCTGAACCCGTGGGATCTGCCGGCGGGGGAGACGAACCCGAGCAAGGACAAGATCGCTTTCCTCAAGAATCTGACGCTGGCACATGCTGGGGGCGAGCCCCGGCTCGGACACCTCCCTGCTGGACAACCTGTTAGCGACGCCATCGCCCGCACCTACAAGCGCTGTGCCATCCGTTATTCCAGTCCCATTCCGACCTTCAACGACTCTGCGCGAGGAGCTGGCGCAATGGCGGGACGAGGAA
This sequence comes from uncultured Acidobacteriota bacterium, assembly GCA_963803295.1. GTDB lineage: Bacteria > Acidobacteriota > Terriglobia > UBA7540 > UBA7540 > CAWDMC01. The sequence continues at coordinate 33,323 of CAWDMC010000009.1, forward strand.
CGCATGCAGCGGACCATCGACGAAGCGAAGTTGGCCGCCATCAAGCTTCGCTCATGGACAGGAGAGAAAGGCATCTACGCGAAATTGTTCGATGCGCCCACCACCATGAGCATCGACAGCAACTGGCTGTTCTTCAATGTGGAGGGACTGAGCTCCGACCCTAAACTCGAAATCGCCATGAGCATGCTGATCGCGAATGCCATGGCGACGCGGGCGGCGGGAAGGAGCGGCCGGCCGAGCATCACGGTGCTGGATGAATGCTGGTCATTGCTCGATTCACCCACGCTCGCGCCGGAGGTGGTACAACTGTTCCGCACGGCGCGGAAGCGGAACTCGAGTGTCTGGGGGATCTAGCAGACGGTGGAAGACTTCGTGGGCACCGAGTTCCAACCGCGCGAGCACGGGCCGGGAATTTTGAAGAATACCACCACCAAGATCATGGGACAACAGCCGGGCGATATTACGCCCCTGGTGACCATCTCTCTTTGAATCCGGTAGCGCTGGACGAGATCAAGCTGTTCAACGCCCCACGCAAGGGACAGTACGCCGAAGCGCTGCTGGTGTTGGGCGAGAAGGCTGACACCACCCAGACCATCGGATCGTGCCGACCTCACTCGACTACTGGGTCTCGCACAACTTTCCCCAGGGAGCGCCGGTATCGGGCATGGTTTCTGGCGGAGAACAGTGGCCACCGGCCGCTGCTCGACTCTACCGGGAGCTGCCCAAGAGATTTCCTCAGGGACTAGCGGATGTTGCGCCTCTCCCCGAGGAGCTTTCCGGCGAGGTGAATGCGGCTCATGCGGAGCGAAGAAGGTAAGCGAATGCTCTCTACAACTGTCGAGCGTGCTGCGAAGCATGGGGTCGCCGAAAACTAACCCTCGGAGACTGAATGTATGACTTCGTTTTCTTTCTGGTGTTTTCGTGGTGCATGGTAAGGCCAAGACACGGCGGCAGGTCCTGGCCTTGGCCCTGGCCGGAACGACGGCCGCGATGCTGGTTGCTCCGCCGCGAGCGTTGAAGCGCAGGCAAACCTGATCGCCGCGATCCAGGCCGTGCTCAACGTGATCAACGGCATTGTCCAGAGCGGCCCTCAATCGCATCAATACGGTCCGATCAGCGATCAGCAGTTTCTACCAAGAGCGTGACGTGGCCCGTGCAGCTAATCAACCAGGCCAGAGCCCAGGTAACCCAGATGATCGCCAGTACCGAAACATGATGCAGGGCGTCTTCCGTATCAACCTGACCAGCGCCACCCAGCCGGTGACGCAACAGGCTCGAGCGAGTCATGCGCAACCAGCAGACAAGTGACTTCGAGCACTCTCGCGACAGCCTACAGGAATACTTAGCCCGGCGCCCTCGGTCAACGGCCGCGGCCCCGGAGGACCGCGCCTGGCGGACATGGACGATGCCTTGGCAATGGACAACCTGAAGACTCTGAAGGAGACGGACCAGGCGGCAGCCTGACTTTGCAGGCGGCCGAGCAGTCGAGGACGCAGCGAGTCAGGCTGCTCCCGGTTCGGCGCCTTTCCTGACCGCGAGCGCGGTTGTGGCCAGCATCCAGAGCCAGGCGGTGACGCAAAAGATGCTGGCTGCCGAGTTGCGGCAGGAGGCTGCGCGTCTGGCTCACGAGAACTCGCTGCACAAAAGGGGCGCGGCCTTCACCGGGCAGTTGGGAGCCAGGTCGAGCAACCTGCTGAAGCGCAAGTGAAGGACAACGGAGCAGAGATATGAAAGGACTTGTGAAGCAAAGCTGGGGATTGCAGGTTAGGCGGGGTCTCCGTTGGTCTTGGGGGCACAAGGTGCGGTTAGGCGGTACTGGCGATGGTCTTTGCATCGTCGCGCCGCACTCGGCGAAGAGCATCATGCCGGACCCCTGCTGCGCCATTATGGCGGCGGGGCTGGCCGCGATCGTCAAGCACCTTAAGCAATGTCATCGGCGGCGGGCCTGGGCGCATCCTCTCGATCGACCAGACCATTCGAACTTCGAGCGGACAGTGGTCTGGCCAAGAACTCGATCGCCAGGCGCAAGCGCTGGCCGGCAGCCTTCAGGGGACGTTCGCCCGGATGCAAACATCATGCGGATCAGGGTGAGCAGCGCAACGTTGCCGGCGCCGCAACAACTGGAACGGATTCTGCTGTCGCGGAGACCCGAACCAGATCAGCCAGACGAGCGCAGAATTATGTCGCGGTGTACGGCCCCGTTCCCGACGCCACTGCGGTGTCCCGGCGAGGTCCGCAACCGGATTGATATGGCAGACGCGGCTGCTCAGGCGGCGATGAAGAGAGCCATCGAGATCGACCATCTCGCCGACCTGGAGATCCAAGCGGCGAACCAACTCAACCAGAGTATCCAGAACGCCGCCCCCGGGCAGCGCCCCAATTATCGAGGCGCAAGCTGATGCCTGGCTGGTGCGCGCCAACGCCTACACGCAGGCAGCCACGGCCGACCTGATGCGTTTGCGGGCGATTGCCTTGCTGACGCCGGCGCCGGCGTAAAGTCCGGGGCTACGAATACCTCGAACCTCGGGACAACAACTGAACAACCTTCTTAAGAGGCATTAGCCATGTTCTATTTCGAGCAACTGTTGCAGCACAGCGCTGCAGGGAATCGACAGCTACAACATCACCTCGATGGTGCTGGGGGTGGCCGGCACGATCCTTCTGCTCAGCTTTCTCTACAGCGCCTACCAGGCCTTTCGCCATGGGTGGAGACGTGCGCATGCTGGCTGTCGGGGGAGTGTGCTACTTCATTCTCGGCCTGGTGTTCGTCGAACTACGGGGCGGTGTTTCGGGATGTCATCGGAATGTTCAACTCCGTGGCAGACGCGATCTACAGCCGCGTCGGCGTAGGGGATCTGTTCAGCAACTGGCTGAATGACCTGAGCACCTACTTCACCCAGAACGGCTGGTCGAGCCTGTGGGGACTGGTTACCGGCGGGATCTCGGGGTTGCTGGGCGCCCTGCTCATTATCGTGGCCTTCATCATCTTTCCTCTTTCCTACACGATCTTCACCCTTTTCTATGCCCTGTATGGGGCGGTTCTCTACGTCGTGGGGCCGTTTGTGTTGGCTCTGCTGCCGGCGCGGGGTTTTGGACAACTGGCGCGGACCTACCTCATGAACCTGATGGTCTTTGGTGCCTGGGGCGTGATCTACGGGATCATTCAGGCGCTGATGACAGCCGTGAACATGGGCAGCCTGAACGCAGTACTGAATTCCAACGGCATTCTGAACAGCTTCTTTGGCTCAAGCCAAGTGATTCTCCTGGCCATGTCGAGCATCTTGTTTTCGATTTCGATTGCGTTGATCCCGTTCCTCGCCAGCCGGATTGTGAGGGGTGAATTGGGAAGCACGATGCTGGTGATGGTAGGCACGGCGGTAGGCGCAGCCCGGTTGGCCGCTTCGACTGTGATGCGTAGAGACGAAAAGTGAACTTGTTGAGTATGGAGACGACACACCGCTTCTCCCTCATGGGTCTGGTCGGTGTGTTGTCGAGCGGGAGGACCAACGAATGAAAGAGACGGATCGTCCGGTCGCAGAAATGCCCGTGCCGATGCGATACACAAAATACTACGAGCATGATGGCATGCTCCGTGCCTATGCCAATCGTTCCATGGTATTGGCAATGATTCTCGGAGTCCTCGCCCTGGCCTCGCTGGGTTCTGCCATCTATCTCCGCTTGCAACCTCCCACCGTGATCCGGGTGGATAAGGATGGCAATGCCGCGGTAGTGGGGGCTGCTGCCCACGCCTTGGGCAAGCCGGGTTTCTCTCTTGGGCTGTCAGCGGAAGCCGCAGCCGAGGCGGCTCCTGGGGACCTCGAAGGCAGAGCGGTCATTCGCCGTTTCCTCGATCACTACTTGTCCTACACCCCGGATTCGGTCGACCGGAACCTGGCGGAGTCGCTGAACATGATGACGAGAAACCTCCGCCTCTATACCCTGAACAAACTTCGCGATGACGACACCGTAGGGAAGATTAAGGACGAACACGTCATTTCTGACTTTCGCATCCGCTCCCTCGAGCGAATGAAAGACATCCCCTGGGCTTACGTCGCCTTTGGAGTTAAGGAGGTCCACCAGGTGCGTAACGGCACCGAGACTACCGACCGGATCGTGGGGCGTTACGATGTGCGGCTGGTAGAGGAACGCCGCTCGGAGGTCAATCCCAGCGGCCTGCTGGTCGCCCAGTATTCGGAGCAGCAGATGGTGGGAGACAAGGAAACCGGCTTGCTGCAACAGACCACGCTGGGTCCGAACGCACCCGACAAGTAAGACGCTGTCAATAAAGCAGCAGCCCGCCAGAGGCCCTCTGGCACGTTCGACAGCAGGCGGCTCGTTCCCGCGAACGAGCCGCCAGGAGGTCTTAGATATGGCAACAGGCGTTGCGGCTGAGGAAGCGAAGGGTCCGCAGCCCGTGACCAAAACTACGCGAACGCGGCCGGCTGAGGAACAGGCTACAGCGGGGACGACCCGCTTCTTCCTTGCCAAGACAGGCGCGCATGGCGGACCGCCGGCGATCGACCGGGAGCTCGCGACCGAAGGCGAAGCGATGATCGAATCGCTCAAGACCAGCCTGAGCTACTACCGCATCGTGGAACTGCGGGCCACCGCCGACTTCACGGGCAAGAATCCCCAGGTGCGCAGTGAGGCGGTGAAAAGACAGGGATAGACATTCTTATGGCACGGCTTCATCTCCAGAACGAAGCTGCATCTGTCAAAGCTCTCCGCAAGCTTTATTGCGGTTCAGTGTTGCCGCCCTTCCGCAAACTCGCCCGAATAGCATATCGGGCGGCATAGCGAGAAGGCTTGGCAGCGACCTTCCTTCTGATTTTCATTCGAGCAGAAAGGAAGAATGATGACGGCGCGGTAAATCGGCTCGCTCCTCATGGTTTCGCGACCGCGTCGATCAACTCACAACTCAATAGGTGGGCTCTTCGAGTCCGGTCGTAGACCCTAACCCCGTTTGCGGCGCAGGACAGCGAAGAGACCGGCGGTATCGGCCTCCTTTTCTGTCCGTGCCCGACAGACCTGACAGAAAGGAGTAAAGGCTATGCCCCTGCTGATGCACCGGCTGACCTTGGAGCTGGTCACCGAGATGGAAACACATCGCCATTGGTGCCCGATCGGTGAGAAGTTCTGGGAGCACGAAGGCGATTACGAGGGCTGCCCGTTCAAGCGAGTGCAGAGGTGCCCCATCGAATGTCCAGGCAGCTGTGAAAGGGAGGACACCCATCCCGCGGTAGTCTCATAACCACTTAGCATCACAACCCGCCGGCCCGGTTCTTCACCGAGCCTGAACCGAAAACCCCGTTTTACGGCACAGGACAGCGAAGAAGACCGGCGCGGTCGGTCCTCCTTCTCTGTCCCTGCCCGACAGAAAAGGAGAAAAGCCATGCCCAGCATCGGAGACAACAGCAGAGATCACAGCGCGACGCCGTTGCTCGCGCTCGAAATCGACAAAAACGGCCGCTTGTCAAGGAAGCGCATGGACCTGGGTCGCGAAACCACTCTCGAAAATACGCTATTGCAGTCGCTCTATCCCAGCGTCCGCGTGGCCACGGTGGATGTACCGCAAGAACAGTTGGGTTCGTTCGAGCAGGCGATGGTCGAGCAGGCGCTCGTCCGCATCGAGTTTGAGGGCGTCCGCTACAGCCTGGTCGGGGCCACGGGCTCGGCGAAAAACGGCAAGTTCTACGCCGTGGACGCCGCTTACGAAAAGAAAGTGGCGGAGCGCTTCCGCTGCTCACCCCAGTCAGCGATCACCTATTTCGGCATCCTGGTTTCTTCGTGCAAGGTTCGCATCGAGGAGCCGGATTGCTGGGTGCTGGTGGTCAAGGACCTTGAATTCGGCACCAACGATTGCCGCGGGTGGATCTCCCAATCTCTCTTCCGCAAGTTGAATCTCCCGGCGCATCGTTTCTACCAGTTTCGTTTGGCCTTTGACAAAACCCAGGCCAAGGGGTCGTTCAAGGTCATGGCCGATGATGTCGCCCGGAAGTTGGAGGCCGACATCATTCTGCCCCAGTCGGCGATCAAGCCTGAATACAAAGGTGGCCTGTTGCGTTCCTTCCGCTCGCTTCTGGGGGACCAGCAGGCTCACAGCTATCGCGGTCCGGTTGTACTCGGCATCCGGGACCTTTCGCGGGAGCTTCAGTTCAAATCGAGCTACACCCTGGTCGAGCACGCTCCTGCCGACTCGATTGAGCTCGAAATCAAAGCCTATGCCCTCCAGCAGATCGAAAAGCTGGAGGCGGCAGCCAAGGAAGGAAACTTTGCAGAACTGTTCCGACTTCTCGGAACTACCGAAGCCCAACGCTCCATCGACTCCGACGGAGAGGCGGCGGCGGAGTATACCAGCGTGGAAAATACCGTTGTCGAGGCCGTGCTCAAGGCAGACTCGACCGGCTACATGGTGCGGCACCCCTTCATCAACAGCCAGTTGCAAAGGCTGCTCGCGAAATGGGCGTTCCGGCTATGTACCTCGGGAGGGTTTGTGCTGCCCGGGTTCACGCTGGCGGATGACGGCTACCTCCTGCTCGACGAGGGAGAAGTCTTCTGGGGCTCGGACTGGATTCCACGGGACCGGGCGATGGCCTCGCTCCGGTGCCGGCAAGGACTGCCCGTGCGTTACCCGATCCGAATGAAAGAGGACCTGCTGCCGTTCGAAAACCTGTCGGCACAGGAAACGGTGAACCTGCTGGGAAAGCACTTGAGGAGAAATGGCTGCACCATAACCGAAGCCGCGATCCTCGATCTGTTCGACCGGCAGCTCCGATTGAAAGGAACGTTCACCCTTCATTCGGAAACCGCCAAGCGGAATGGCGGCGACTTCGACTTCGACCAGGTGTGTGTGGTTGAGGGCGACCGCTTTCCGCGTTTCGTCCAGGACCGCTTTGCTTACCGGGAGCAGAAGTTCAACCCCAAGAACAAGCTGACCAAGAAGCAGAGCCCCTGGTGGAACCTGCCTCAGGTCGCCATGATGGCCCGGGGGAATCGTATCGGGTCGATCACCGATCTGAAGACCTCGTGTCTGGCGGCGGGCCGGCCGGACTTCGCCAACCAGTTGGTCGACCAGTTGCAGAACGCCATCGACCAATTGAAGTGGGGAACCGAACCCGACCAGAAGCTGATCAGCGAGATGCGCAAGGAGGTCACCTCCGCGCCCTGGCTGAAGTTGAAAAACAAACGGCGGCTTTCCGAGATGCCGGAGCACCTGCCTGTTCCCGACACCGACAAGATCGGAAAGATGTACGGGTTTCTCCGTCAGCACCTCAACCGCTTCTTTTCCGAAATCGCACCGCTCAGTGACTTTCGCGGGCTGATCGCCGGCGACAGCTTCACCCGCGAGATTTACCGGGAGTGCGGAGTGATTTCGACGTTCTACGCCGTCAACATCGGACTGATGGCGGAGCGCCGGACGAAACTGGAAAAGGCCGCGGCAGAAGCCGAAGCCGAGTACGAGGCGAGGAAGCAGGACCCCGCCACCCGCAAAGAAGCGATCTTCAAACGAAACCAGGCCCAGGCGGAACTCCATTTCTACCACGAGCGCAGCCGCAAGGACCTGAAGAACCTGATCCACATGATCCGCATGTGGGCACAGGAAAAGAACGGCAACCGGCTGGCTTACCTGTCGGCCCTGCATGCCATTGCCTGCAAGCGGGCGAGCGAATGCCAGGGCAGGGACAGGCAGGGTACGGGTTCCATCGTGTTCTACGCCTTCCCCCAGGAGGTCGTGAACAAGATCGTGGAACGGACCGGGGGCCGGCCGATTACCGTCGCCGTGCCCGAACTCTGTGAGGGCGAAGTGGAAATCGACTCGGAGGGACGTGTCTTCCTGCTGGCGGCTTTCCCGAATGGGGACGGCAGCAGCCATGAGCGCCGGATCTTTCACATGCAAGTGACGGAGAGAGGCGAGGTGTTTATGGATCGCGAGGGAAGCGGCAACCCGGTTTTGGTCGATCGGGTTCGGCCCTTCCACGTGCAAGCGGGAAAGAGCGAGTTGCGCGACGGGAGGGTGGTATTTCCCGGCACGCAGCAGCGTCCTTTTGTGCCCAGGAAAAATAGGGGGAACTGAGCGTGGCGCAGACTCAACTCCCTTGACACTCAACCATCTTCCCCAGGAGGCTCTGGTCCCCGGAGCCTCCTGGCTTCAAGTCCCCAAGGGGAGAGGCGAGCGAGAAGGAGGTAATAAGGATGAGAAGGTCGATCGTCATGGGCGCGGCATGGCTGGTACTGGTTGCGCCTGCTTGGGGGCAGAAGATCGAAATCCAGAAGCCGGACCGCAACCGGATCGTGCATGTTGAAACCGCGCTGAACCATCTGACGGTGATCGAGGCGGGGGAGCCGGTCATGACGGTGGCTGCCGGTAGTGCGGCCTTCAAGATCGAGTGGCGGGAGAACAAGGTTTTCGTCCAGCCCTCCGAGCCCAACGTGGCCACCAACCTGTTCATCTGGACGGTCTCGGGCCGACTCAACTACGAACTCGAACCGGCGGGAGCGGTCGAGCAGATGGACTTTGCCATTGATCAGCCTTCCGTCCAAGTTGCCGCGGCCACGCCAAGAGCGGCGAAGCCGGCGGAGGCGTCAGCCCCGGGAGTGGTTGCCACCGACGACCTGCTCGGCGGCAGGCCAATCCGTCTGGAGAGCGGCAAGGAACCGAGAAGCCGGGTTGTCGTGCTGCTCAAAGATGTGTTCCAACATGGAAACGAGGTCTTCATTCGCTACGCCGTCCGAAACGACAGCACTGAGTCCTACGGCCTTGGCACCCCGCGCGTGTTCACGATGAGCGTCCCACCGCAGTTGGTGTCGCGGTTTGCCAACCGGCAGCTGACCGATACGGCGACCCATTTTAAGAACAACGGCGAGACGCCGGTTGAGGTGGTGCGTGGAGAGGTGCGTGCCTCGCGCATCGAGCCGGGAGAGGAAACCGTCGGAGTTGTCGGCATGAAACTCCCGGTGCACAATGACGCCCCCATGGTTTTGCGCTTCGTGTTCCCGGCCGCCGGGACGGAGCAACCGACAGCTACCCTGGTGCTGTAACCATGCCAGAGAATGTCACCCACGCGGAAGTGCGCTCGTGGCTGAGGGACTACTTCAAGGGGCGTCCCGAGCTTGGGCTTGGCCGAACCTTCACGGGCTTGGTCCTTGAATCACCCAATCCTTTTAAGCCTGATCAGCGACGGCCGCTGCGGAAGGTCTTTGTGCTGGTTGCCCTCTGGCTTGTAATGCTGGCGGCGGTGTTCGCTTACTTCAATTCAGGGTTGTGAGGAAATGATGACGACGGATCAAGGCCGTGGCACGCAACTGGAGCCAGGCGAACACTGCGAGGCGTCGCGCCCTTCGGGCGGCGCAGCCGGCCAACCCCAGGCGGCCCCCGATCCGGAGTCACAGAACCTCGCCCTCTTGGCGACGACGGCAGGCGTGCTTATGTACAGCGGCTCGCTGGCCTGGGTGAGATGGACGAACCTTCTGCAACTCCTGACGAACCCTGTTCCGCGAGGCGTTGCAATCTTTGCGATGACGCTTCAGGTGATGGTGCCGCTGGTGGCACTGCTCTCGTATGCGGTGATTCTCCTGAGCTGCCGCCGTGCCGGACACTGGTTTCTTGCGGCGGAGGTCTTGTGCATCCTGGGTGTCCTGACCGCAGTGATGGACATGTTCGCTCGCGTTCTTGGATAGAGGATAAGGGGAAGCCGTGTTACGAAGACTTGAAAACCTGACTTGCCTGCTCGCCGCGCTTGCGGCCCTCCTCGTTGAAGCATCCCTTATATATTGTATCCGGCCGTACCCGGCAACCAACCCGACCCGCTCTTGGGCTTACACCGCCTCATGGACAAGCCCGGCGCTCTCCCCATGCCGGCTCGGCACAGTCGTGATTGCCATGTTCTATTATCTCTGGCGCCTGGCCGAGGCCGATGCGCAGAAGGCGACAGAGAGCCGGCGGACCTTCCCGAGAATCTGGTACTGGTTCCTGGCGCTCGCTTCAACCCATGGCCTGGACCGCGATCTGAACCACGCCCGGCTGGTGCACCGGTGAGGGCCGCCCTTGCCGACCGCCCCGAACACCCGCCGCTCCTCGAGAGCCTGGAGATTCTCATTGCCGGTCTTCTCCTTCTGGCAGGCTGGTTCGTCTGGCACGTCGCCCGCACCCGCTATTACTACTCCGACCGTCAGATCGAAGAGGTTCTTCTCTATCTCGTCGTCACCACAACTGGCGCAGGTATTGGTGTGTGGCTCCTGGCGACTTGCCGCTCCCGGCGGGAGAAGGAGTGGCCCCATCCTCCCCTGGTGATTTCGCCGAAGCGCGACGAACGTTACACCGAAAAAGCCTGGAGGCAGGACGCCGTCGTCCTCGGTTACAACGTCCATGGGGAGCCCTGGTTCTGGCCCGACAACGTGCGCGTCATGCAGGGAATCGTCCTGGGCATGACCGGCGCCGGGCAAGACGACGCTCCTGCAGCAACATCATCACCCAGGACCTGGCGAGGGTCGTCGGCACTCCCGAGGATCCCCACCGCATCCCCATGGTCATCTTCGATGGCAAGGGCGACCTCGAATACTTCGACGACCTGCTGCCCCACATCCACCGCGCCGGCCGGCTCCACCAGTTACGCGTGCTCAACCCCGCCCGGCCCGACATCTCCGTCCTCTACAATCCCTTCCATTGCAACGACGACGACTACATGCCCGTCGTCAACATGGTCTTCGGTTCCTTTAACCTGCACGACGAGTTCTTCGCCAAGCACCAGTTGAACTACCTGGCCGACATCGTGCGAGTGCTCGTCTACACCGGTCTGAAGTTCAACTTCTACGACGTCCTGGTGATGGCCATCGACGACCAGGTGCTGCGCGAACAGGTGGAGAAGGCGACCCAGCGCATCGAGCATGACCGCAACATCACCACCCAACGCCGCCTGAATTTCGAGATGTCGCGTCAAGAACCTCGTGCCAGTCCTTCCAGGACCGGGAACGAGTCCCCAAGATCCAGGGACTGCTTAATGAGTGCATGACCTTCCTCGACGACGAGCTTGTCGGTGATCACCGGGCCCTACGAGGACTTGCTCTCGATCGACGAAGTAATCGAGCAGGAGCTGATCCTGTTCGTGAGCTTGAATGTGAACAAGAACACGGAGCCAGTGCGAGCTCTGGGGAAGATGCTGCTGCAGAACATGCAACTCATCGTCGGCAAGCGCTACGAGAGCGAGGAGCAGAGGCGGCGCGTCAACCGGCCTATGTTCAGCGTGGTGCTGGACGAGTTTGCGCCGTTCGGTTACCGGAACTTCGCCCAGATCCTGCAGACCGCCCGCGGGACCAACACGGCTTTCCTCTTCTCGATGCAGTCCCTGCCCCAGCTCATGCAGGTGGGCCGGGGATTCAAGGAGGACGTCACCTCGGCTCCCAACACCACCATGACGCTTCGAACCAGGGATGAGGAGACCGCCGCTACTTCCTGCGGGCCTCCGCCGAACACGCCGGTGACGCGGCGGAGCCGTTCGATGCAAAGGCTGGAAGGTGTTCGGATACGAGAAGTACCGGGAGACACGGGCGGGCGGTGGAGAGCGAAGACCGGGAGACGCGGGCGCTCGACGAACACATCAAGAATCTGCCCAAGGGACAGATGGAAATCCTGATGACGGACGACACGCGCGGCACGCTGCACACCCTCTTGCATGTGCGTCCGCCCGCTGACGTTACCATCCCCCGCTTCAAAGCGAAACTCTATCCCCGGCTGCGCCACTCCCGCGCCGACTCCGTGGGAGCCAACCTGCGGTTCAAGAGCACCGAGCTGGTAACGACCACGCGTTACGCACGGCGTGGTACGGGAGGCATTCGGCCATGAAGAAGATGATCACCCCATCTGTCGCGGTAATGTTTTTCTGGGTGACGGTGAGCGCCGCGCGCGCGCAGTCTCGGGCGCCGTCCGCGGTGCCGCGAAGCCGGTACAGCCCGATGGCAGCCGCCCGAGAGCGCGGACAGGCGCCGCGCCAACCGGACACCTGGTACGACTTTCTGCTGAACCAGTTCAACCCCGACAACCTGGACTACGGGAAGTGGTTGGAGCAGCGCCGCCGCGTCTTCCTGCAGGCGACCGTCAGGAATCCCTACTTCCTTTACAGCTTCTGGCTGACCCTGTGGTCGCTCCTGGTGATGACGGCCTACGCCAAGCTTTGGATCGATCGCCGGCGCGAGCGCCTGGTCCCGGCGGAGATGATGACCGACCTGTACAACCACGACTTGTACTCCCGGGAGGTTGCCCGCGAGGCCATCCAGAAACACAACGAGCACATTGAACAGTGCAACCGGGTCATCGAGGCGGCGGAATCCGGCAAGCCATTGCCGGACGTTGGCTCCGGTCAAGGGGACTTGACCGCCAAGTTGCAGGAGACGGGCGCCAGGCTCGAAACGGCGACCCGGGAGAGCGAGAGACTGACAGCCGAATTGGCCCGGAAGTCGCAACTCGTGGCCGACTTGTCTTTGCGTCTCGAAGCACTGGGAAAGCCGAACGGCAATGACGGAGCGCGGCCAAGAGAGGATGAGCAACCCGACGCTGCCCGGTTGAGGAGCCACATCAACCGCCTGCAGGAAGAGTTGTACGCCGAGCGGCAGAAGAACCGTCGATTGAAGGGAGCCTGATGCTGGTGACGGTGAGCGGGTTCGGGAGTGTCTGGCGGCGGCGCTTCGGCAAGGACCCGGCCGACCCGAGGCGCTTCGTTCGCGCCGCATACTACAACACCACCGGTGTCAAGGTGAACGGCAAGTTGCAAACCCGGCCCAGGATCATCGGCCACGCCCGGTTCAACGGTGTTGGCGGTTTCGATCCGAACCATCCCTCGCGCCTGATCAATCGCGTGTTCGAGTGCGCGGAGCCGTGCGTATGGCAAGGACAAAACAAAATTCTTTTCGAACGTCTGCTGCGAGCGCCCGAGCGACCTGACTACTTCCTGGTGGTGGTGAGACCGGACGCCATTGGACGGGTGGACCTCACCTCCCCGTGGAGGTCGGATACGGTTCTTGTGCTTTCGTTCAGTGAGTGCCGCGAGGAGCAAGAGACCATGTTGCTGATGCCGGCGTACTCGTGGATACGGAGCAGTCTGGGAATGTTTTGGCTGGAGCCACGGCCCGCGAAGCCGTGGACGGCGGTGTTGCGCCTGGGTCGGCAAGCTGACAGGCTTAGAGGAGCAGTCATGCGGTTCAAGAAGGGCAGCCTCGAACTGAGTTACGGACAGGACTATCCGTTGCTGCGGCAGGTGATGCACTGCCGGTTCGTGACGCACGACCAGATCTACGACTTCCTGCGCCTGGGCTGTGACGAGATGAACCGGCAGTCGTTCAACTGGAGGATCCGGAGGTTGGCCGCTCACGACCTGGTGTTACGGCATCATCTGCCGGCGGTGGCGAGCGGCTTCATCTATTCGCTCGCTCCCGTCGGCGCCTTGCGCCTGCAAGGCATGGGGGAGCATTATTCCGGACCGGTCAGCGGGCTAGGGAAGAAGATCGATGAAGCCACCTGCTTTCACTGGGTGGAGTTGAACGACGTCCACCTGGCTCTGGCTCGCCGCCACCTGGTGGAGGAGTGGATCTCCGAGGTCGAGATCCGATCCCGGAACGAGCTGACCAATTCCGGTTATGCCAAGGACTACGACGCGGTCGTCTCGGTGCGGGTTGGGTACAAGAGCCGTAGCTTTGCCCTGGAATACGAACGGTCGCCCAAGGCGCTGCGCGAGTACAGCCGGATCAAGCGAGAGATCGAAGCCGAGAATCACGTCGAGGTATTCCTTTATCTCATGCCCAACGATCATCTTCTGGAGTTTGTTGGCCAGTGCTTCGCCCAAACCCGGCGGCGGTTGTACCTGGGCCTGGCTCAGCAGTTCACCGAGTTGGGGCTTGATGCCCCGGTGGTGGAAGCCTCGACAAGGCGGAAATTGGCCTTCCGGAAGGCTCTTTGACTCTCCCATTGCTTTTCGGTTGCTTCTCCATTGCTTTTCCGAACGAGCCGTAACACCCTATATAATCTTTGACTTACGCTTTGACTACCCTATACGGACGTGTCGTTTTTTGCCAAAAACGACACGTCCTGCGTGCGCGTGTGTGCGCAGGATCGCGGGCGAGGTTGCGTGAGGTTGGCGCGGCCCGTGCACATCGTGACGCGAGGTTCCCACCGGGTAGTCGTTGGCGTGGTGCACTGGCGGTGGCAAGAGTTGTACAGCTTCGTGCACGGTGTGCACGATCCCCCCTGATCCTGGTTGGATTCGGTTTGCACGACCGTGACAGCGGTGCCTCGCCCTGGCGGCATGGCGTGCGGCAGCTTGCGCGCGTTCCGATGTTCGCCGTTCGCATCGTGCGCGGTCTGTTGGTGTGCCTGGTTGACCTTCGTCCGAGGACCTGGCGAGGCTTGCGCAGCTTTGCGGACGGAGAACGCGGCCCCCCCTGACCGTGGCGGCACTCGGTTTGACAGATAGCAACCGTGATGCCGCACCCCGGCGACATTGTGCTGAACGATTATGCGCACGCTCATGTCGGCACTCGCGCCGTGCGTGGAGTGGTTGCTGGTTGCCCGATTGACCTTCGTCCTGGAAGCCGGCGAGGCTTGCGCAGCCTTGCGCAGGGAGAACGCGCACCCCGGCCTGACCGCGGCTGCCTTCGGTTTGGCAGACAGTGAAAGTTGTCCGTCACCCGGCGCCGTAGTGTGCGGAAGGATTGCACGGCCTGATGTCGCCGCTCGCACGGTGCGTGGCGTGGTGGTGTGTTTGGTTGCGCCGTTACGGCCGGACGTGTCCTGCCTCCAGTCGCCGCCGCCGGTGACGTCTCTGGTTGCACGGATCTGGGAAGGGAGATCATCTCTGCGCATCGTATTCCCTCCCGCTCTGGAAAGCTGCGCACGGTCAGCAGCAGTCTGGCCGGAAGTGCTTTGCGCATTCGGTGCGGTCCCGGCTGGCCGTGGCTGCAGTCGGTTCGGCAGACAGTGAAGGTTGTCACCCGGCGGCGTAGTGTGCGGAAGGATTGCGCGGTCTGATGTCGCCGTTCGCACGGTGCGTGGCGTGGTTGGTGTGCTCGTTCGATGGTCCAGTGTGTTCGCTTGCGCCGTTACTGCCGGACCTGTCCTGCCTCCAGTCGCCGCCGCCGGTGACATCTCTGGTTGCAACGGATCTGGAAAGGGAGATCATGTCTGCGCATCGTATCCCCTCTGCTCTGGAAAGCCGCGCACCGTCAGCGGCAGTCGAGCCTGTAGTGGGTGTGCTTGTGTGTGCAGAAGTAACCATCCCTGCCGACATAGGCTCGCATCCGTGCCGCGGAGCCGATGTCCGGTCGTGCGCAGGCGAGTCTCGCTGTACTGCGGAGGTGCAGTTCGATGGCGGCCGCTTCAGCCGAGTCTACAAACAACTGCAAATCCGCTGCCCAGGACCTTGGAAAAGTCCAGACCCGCCGACGTCCGGTGATGGTGTGCGACCGGTGCAATCAAGAGCGACGACGCGCTGAAGCTTCGGCGCGATCACGCCTCTCGGCAGTTCGTGCCGGCTGCCGAAGCCCCAGCCTGGAAATGGTGTGCACAACCTGTTGCGCGGTGCTGTCAACAAACCGTCAAGACTGCTGATGGCAAAAGGAAGGTCGGGCTCCAACCCCGCGCCGTTTCATCGGCGTTACAACTTGGCAAGTCACAACCAGGACCCATGGGATTGCCACCGGGGGTCAAGCCAATCCACATTCGAAAAGGAGAACTCTAATGATGTTTGCAAAGGAAGCGGAAGCGTCGGCGTTTGCCGAGCCGCTGGTACCCAAGCGTTACCACACTTGGCTGCGGATACTGACACAATGGAAGAACGAAAAGGACCGCAACAGCGATCCCGATCATTGGGTAAAGTACTTCTGCCCGTACTTCACCACCGAAGGCTTGCTGCGCCAGGCCTGGGACGATGCGCGGCGTGTCGGCGGCGGGGACGGACGGAAGCTGGTGAAGATCGTCACCGCCTGGCAGGTCGAAGGGCAGTACCTGGTCTGGTCGGCGGAAGTCGAGACACCGATGGGTCTGGCCACCGGACACTCCACGTCGAATCTCGGTGACGGCGCCAAGGGAGTGGATACCCGAAATCCCTTCGAGAACGGGGAGACCTCGGCGATCGGACGGGCGCTGCGCCACTTGGGTTACGGGTTCGGATTCGAGACCGACGACGAGGCGAGCGCACCGGAGGATAAGAATGGACATGCCGATCACGCACCCGCACTCCCCGGGAATTGCAATTCTGCCGGCGGGACGGTCAGTGGTTACGGCGCGAAGCCGAACGGCAACAGTTCGAACGGAACCGCCGGATCCGGTTCGGGATCTCCGGCGCAGACACGGACGCAGGCTGAAGCTGCGAAGCCTGCAAGTTCTGGCAGCAATGGTCAGGCTGCAGCTGGCGACTTCAACCAATTGCGGAACGAGGTGTTGTCGCTCTCGCGGCGGCTCAGTGCGACGTCGAAGCGGGAGATCACCGAGGTCGTGTCATGGGCGAGCGACGGTACGTTCCAGTACTCTGACATTGGGAAGCTGACTTCGGCAGACTTGCCGAAGCTACGGGGTGCGTTGCAGCGACTCAAAGGACCGGCGAGCGAACCGGCGACGGCGAAACACTGAGGGTCGTAGTGCGGGTTGCGCGGGGCGGCGACGGTGCCCGTTTCAACCTGGCCGATCGTTTTCGCCCCTCGCTCTACGGCCTGCATGGTAGGTCTCGGCCACCTGCCCTTGTGCTAGAATGCGCTCTCTCGTGACTTCCCAACTTCTTACTCTCCAGGCCCGCCCATCACTCGTGGGGACCGACACAGGCCCCCGGAAACCGACGGTACGGAACCCACCCGTTAAGTTGAAATGTATTTATCTTTGAGTACGCTGGCCTACAGGGATGGTACCGATGGTTGCCTCGGTGGATAAGGATCGAGTCGGCGGGTAGAAGTCCGGGGCGAACCGCGGAGCATGGCCAAGCTGAACAGCATCTCCGGAATCATGGTGGACCTGCGGATCAACGGTGAGACCTCTCTGTTCATCCTGCTCGGCGCTGACGGGAGCATCACCCGATTGGGAACGTGAACGGTCGATAACAGCGAGCATGACATGTGCATCGGAATCACGGATGCGGAGGCATTTCAAGGACTGAGGCAACAGATTGGCCCGGAGCTTCTGAGTTGGATGGGTCAGCAATTGGCCCATCCGAAGCCCCTCGGAAAGGTTTGCGACTTAACCGTCGGATTGAAGGATACTGACGGCAAGGAATTGGCAACGGCCTGGCGCTATGGTTCGGAATCAGAAGGGCCACCCACAGAGGTCAGCCAATTCGTGATCGCCGCCGTCAACGCCACGAATCCTTGGTATGAGCAGCAGAAGGCTACGGCCAGATCCGCCGGCCGGCAAACCTGCAGAAAGCCACGGTGGCGCTTGTGGTAGTGCCACGGCCCTTGGGGCTCAGTGACGGAGCGGGACGTTGGCGACCGAGGCTGGGCCCTAGGACGATCGGGCCAAGAGCAGAAGACCTCGGTCAGTGCCATGGCTGCAGGCCAGGTCGGCCGCCCAAAGCAAGGTGGACGTACGCTACCCTAGGAGCTGCAAGCATCCGAACCAGGATTCGATTGCCAGCGCGGAAGCCACGCTCAAAGACAAGTCCAGCAAGATCGTGGTAGAGCGGGGGCAAATTGTAAAGGTGAGCAAGGACGCCAAGGGGATTGTCAAGCGTGAGGCGCTCACTCAGAACTGGACGGACTGGATTGATTACTGGGCCGTGGACTTCAATTTTGAGAGCAAACGCGAGATCATGCGCGTGAAAAGCGACCGGTTAAGCAGGCTGCCATGCCCGGGTTGGAGCAGCCGGAGCAGATGGATATGCCGAATACGAAGAAGTGTGGACCGGGGATTACATTTTCGAGAACGAGTGGCAATCGTTCCGCACCAAGAAAGACCGCTCGCTGGAACTGACCAGCGTCTATCACGAATGCCAGCCGGGTCGGCGCAAACTTGCCGTCAAAGTGGTGGACATCTTCGGCAACGACACCATGACCATCGTGGAAGTCACCGTTACGGCGGTCTCCGACTGTCGACTCGATAACGTCGATCAGAGATCGACGCTAGAAGATAATGGCTTTGCATCCCAACTTTCCCGAATCGCCCTATGCGATTCTCGACCCGGCAGTGCGCTGGTTTCCGGCGGATGAATCCCTGCGGGATACGAGCATGGACAAGCTGATGCCGCCGCTGGTTCCGGAACTGCGACGAAAGGTTAAGGAATGGCGGGACAGTGGCTATTATGCAGGAGCGACTGGCACCAGCAAGAGCCTGCTCAATTGGTGGTTCAACACCCTACACTTACTCCCGCAAGCCGACGGCACCATGGCCGAGTTCCAGTATTACTTCGCCCAGCGCGAGGCGCTGGAAACCATCATCTATCTGTACGACGTAGTGGGTGTGAAAGACAAGTACGACTTGATGCGCTTCGATAGTAGCGGAACCGTCTCTAGCGGCATGTTTGACGAGACTTGGCGGCGTTTTGTGGTAAAGATGGCCACCGGCGCGGGCAAGACCAAGGTGCTGAGCCTGGTTCTAGCCTGGAGCTTTTACCACAAACTGTATGAGGCTGGGTCGGGCCTGGCGCGCAACTTTCTGGTGATCGCTCCTAACATTATCGTGTTGGACCGCATCCGCAAGGATTTCGACGGCTTGCGCATCTTTTTCCAGGACCCGGTCTTGCCCGATGATGGCGTGGACGGGCGCAACTGGCGCGACGATTTCCAACTGACTCTCCACGTGCAGGACGAAGTGCGCATTACCCGCCCCACCGGAAACATCTTCCTGACCAACATCCACCGCGTCTATGCCAGCGATGACATTCCGCCTTCGCCCGACGACGATGACACGATGGACTATTTCCTGGGCAAGCGGCCCAGCGGCGCAACCACCGACTCCAAGGTGGATTTGGGCATGATCGTGCGCGATATTGACGAACTGGTGGTCTTGAACGATGAGGCGCACCATATTCACGACCCGCGCATGGCCTGGTTCAAGTCCATCGAAGATATTCACAACCGCCTGAAGCAAAAAGGGGCGGCGCTCTCCCTGCAAGTGGATGTGACCGCCACGCCCAAGCACAACAACGGCGCCATCTTCGTGCAAACCGTCGCCGATTACCCGCTGGTGGAGGCGATCTCGCAAAACGTGGTCAAGCATCCCGTCCTGCCCGATGCCGCCAGCCGCGCCAAACTGGTGGAGCAGAAGAGCGCGAAATTCACTGAAAAATATGCAGACTATATTCAACCTGGGCGTGATCGAGTGGCGCAAGGCGTATGCCGAACACGAAAAGCTGGACAAGAAGGCCATCCTGTTCGTGATGACCGACGACACCCGCAATTGCGACGACGTGGCCGCATACCTCGAACGCAGCTATCCCGACCTGAAAGACGCAGTACTCGTGATTCACACCAAGAAGAACGGGGAGATTTCCGAATCAACCTCCGGCAAGGACAAGGAGGAGCTGGACAGGCTGCGCGAGCAGGCCACCTCGATTGACGGGCTGGAGAGCCCTTACAAGGCCATCGTCTCGGTGATGGTGCTCAAAGAGGGCTGGGACGTGCGCAACGTCACCACCATCGTGGGCCTGCGCGCCTATTGCGGCGAAGAGCAAAATTCTGCCCGAACAGACCTTGGGGCGTGGCTTGCGCAAAATGTATCCCGGCGGCATGGAAGAATACGTCAGCGTGGTCGGCACGAATGCCTTTATGGATTTCGTGGAATCCATCCAGGCCGAAGGCGTGGTGCTGGAGCGCAAGCCGATGGGTGAAGGCACTCAGCCCAAGACGCCGTTGGTGGTGGAAGTTGACAAAGAGAACGTCAAAAAGGACATCGACGCACTGGACATCGAAATTCCGGTGCTGACGCCGCGTATCTATCGGGAATATAAGAACCTGAGCGATCTGGATGTGGGCGCGCTGGGGCATCAGCGCGTGGCCTACCGGCAGTTCAGCGAGGAGGAACAGCGCGAGATCGTCTTCAAGGACATCACCACCGGTGAGGTGACGCATACCACCGTCCTCGATACGGCGGGCATTGCCGATTACCGCAGCGTGATCGGTTACTTCACCCAGACGATGATGAAGGATTTGCGGCTGGTCAGCGGCTACGATGTGCTGTATGGCAAGGTCAAAGCATTTGTGCAAGACCGAGTTGTTTGACCGCCGGTGGAACTGGAAAGCCCTAACACGTTCCGCAACCTGTCAGAACTGGCCGCCACCAAGACCATGATCGAGACATTCAAGAAGGCGATCAACGCCCTCACCGTGCAGGACAAAGGCGACGCCGAAATCCGCGACACCATCAAGTTGCGGCAGACGCGGCCTTTTGTAACCAAGGATCAGGGCTATCTCGATCCCGAAAAAGAGCATCTTCAATCGCATCATCGGCGACAGCCATTTTGAACTGCTGTTCGCCCGCTTCCTGGACGATTGCGACGATGTGGCTTCCTTCGCTAAGAATTATCTGGCGGTACATTTCAAACTCGATTATGTGAATGCGGACGGCGACATCTCCAACTACTACCCGGACTTTCTCGTGAAGCTGCCCGGCAACCGCATCGTATGGTGGAAACCAAGGGACAGGAGGACCTGGACGTCCCGCTCAAAATGGCCACGGCTGCGGCAATGGTGCGAAGACATCAATCGAGTGCAGGCGGATGTGAAATATGAGTTTGTTTACGTGGACCAGGAGAGTTTCGAGAAGTACAAGCCTGCCTCATTCGGGCAACTGATTAATGGCTTCAGGGAATACCAAGGCGAAACATGACACGCCGCTGCCTCCACTGGGTGCTTCACCCAGGCAATGTCCCAGACTTCCTCGATCTTCTTGACGTAGCGAGGTAGCGCGGACCCGTGGTTTGTGGGTCCTGCGGGTAGGTCTCTTGCCGGAAAAGAACGAAGGGACGCGGACCGCACGAGCGGCGGTCCGCGCTACTCAGCTTTCAGTCAGTTCGGAGGTCCGGCTACCGGCAGGGCCATCGCTACATCGTGGGTGGGTTTGGGGGCGATATCCACCGGTTGCTTCTCGAGGGCAAGATCCTCAACCTCCTCGATCGTCTTGACGTAGTGGATCTGGATACCCGTGAGCAGCTCGGGGGTAAGGTCTTCTCGGAGATTGGGTTCGTTATCGGCCGGCAGGATGATCTCCCGCACTCCCGCGCGCTTGGCTGCCAGAACCTTCTCCTTAATGCCACCTACAGGCAAGACCTGGCCGCTCAAAGTGATTTCACCAGTCATGGCCAGCCGCTCCCGCACCGGACGCCGGGTTAGCGCCGAGACCAGCGTGGTTACGATGGTCACGCCCGCCGAAGGACCGTCTTTGGGAATCGCCCCCGCCGGAACGTGCACGTGAATGTCATTCGTCTGGTAGAAGTCGGGGTCAATGCCGAATTCGAGAGCGTGGCTGCGTACCCAGGCCAGCGCCGCTTGCATCGATTCCTGCATCACCTGGCCGACGTGCCCGGTCATGGTGAAGTTCTTGCCACCCTTCATCGCATTCGCTTCGATAAAGAGCACGTCGCCGCCGGTCGGAGTCCAGGCCAGGCCCACTGCCACGCCGGGCTGCCGGGTGCGTTCCACCAGTTCGGTATCCAGCCTGAACTTAGGTACACCCAGGAATCCCTCGACGTTGCCTGCCTCAACCAGCAGCTTCTCGGTGGAGCCTTCCGCGATCCGCCGCGCCTGCTTGCGGCAGAGTGTAGCGATTTCGCGCTCCAGGTTGCGGACGCCCGCTTCCCGGGTGTAATGCCGGATCACATTGGCTATGCCTTCTCGGGTGAACTCGATCTGGTCCGGGCTCTTGACCCCGTGCTCGTCCGTCTGTTTGGGAATCAGGTGGCGGAAGGCGATCTCGATCTTCTCGTTCTCGCTGTATCCCTGCAGCTCCATCACTTCCATACGGTCAAGCAGTGGAGGAGGGATGGTATCGAGCACGTTGGCCGTGCAGATGAAAAGCACTTTCGAGAGATCGAACTGCACGTCGAGGTAGTTATCGCGGAAGTGCGAATTCTGCTCGGGGTCGAGCACTTCGAGCAGCGCCGAGGAAGGATCGCCGCGGAAGTCGCGGCCGATCTTGTCGACTTCATCCAGCACAAACACCGGATCGCGAGCCTCGGCCCGCCGAATTCCCTGAATCACCTGGCCGGGCAGCGCTCCAATGTAGGTGCGCCGGTGGCCGCGGATTTCCGCCTCGTCGTGAATGCCGCCCAGCGACATCCGCACGAACTTGCGATCGAGCGAGCGAGCGATCGACTTCGCCAGCGACGTCTTGCCGACACCTGGCGCTCCCACAAAGCAGATGATGGGACCCTTCAGCTCCGGCTTCAGCTTCAGCACGGCCAGATAGTCGAGGATGCGCTCCTTGATCTTCTCGAGATCGTAGTGATCCTCATCCAACACCTGCTTCGACTTGACCAAGTCTACTTTGAGCTCGCTCACCTTGTTCCAGGGCAACGCGACCAGCCAGTCGAGATAGGTCCGCGTGACGTGATAATCGGCCGCCGCGGGCGACATCTTGGCCAGCCTGGCGAGCTCGCGCAAGGCTTCTTTGCGAGCCTCTTCCGTCATTCCTGCCGAATCCACTTTCTTCCGTAGCTCCTCGATTTCCTGCTGCTCGTCGCCTTCGCCCAGCTCCTTCTGGATGGCTTTCAGTTGCTCGCGCAAGTAGTACTCCCGCTGGCTCTGGGTTACCTGATCCTGAACGTCCGACTGAATCTTGGAACGTAACTGCTGCAGTTCCACTTCACGCGCCAGTTGCCGGTTCAGCCGCTCTAGGCGCGCCTCCAGGTCGAGACTCTCCAACAACTCCTGCTTCTCGGTGGACGAGAGTGAGGGGAGGTTGGCGGCAATAAAATCCGTCAGCCGGCTAGGATCGTCGATGTTCATCACCACCGTCTGCAGATCGTCTGACAGCGTAGGCGAAAGCTGCACCACCTGCTGGAACAACGAGGTTACGCTGCGCACCAAGGCGTCGAAATCCGCCTCTTTGGAGGACGGTACGACGTCAGTAAGGGGCTTGATCTTCGCCCTAATGTACGGCTCCATCTGGATCACTTCCTCCACTGCGATCCGTTGCAGGCCTTCGACGAAAATGAAGAGGCTCTGGCTGGGCAGCTTGATGATCTTATGGATGAAAGCCGCTGCACCGATCTGGTAAAGATCCGCAGGTTGAGGATTGTCAACCCGCGGATCGCGCTGCGCCACCACCCCGATGTAGCGCTCTTCCTCTTTGAGCTCGTTGATAAGTTTCAGCGAGCTGTCCCGGCCAACTGTGAGCGGCAGAATCGCATTAGGGAAAAGCACAGTGTCACGTACCGGCAAAATGGGCAGCTCGGTAAAGTCGATATTCTTCTTATTCGGTTGCTTCTTGTCCGCCATTCGATAACCTCTGCACCGGCATCAAAGCTTCAGAAGAGCGTTTCTTGCGGTCGGAAGCTTGGGGTCCCGGCTAGGACGGGCTAAAAGACGCCCATTCTTGACTAGGCGTCAAACCTCTCCCGTCGTCCCCCAGGGTTCTGGATTAGGACAACCTACCAAACAATTTGATGCTCTCGCCTTCTGTTTCGTTTCATCCCCAAAGGCGCGGGCTCAATAAATCTTATAACGACATTGTCACATCCTGGAATACCTGACGAAATTACCCTTTCTGAGGCGCCTGGTGGAGCCCCCTTTCCGTGGAACGCGTCCTGGGCCAATGAAGAGATTACCCGAAACACAGTCTTGGAGCGGTTTTGTTCGTCGGGACCGGATCCCTGAAAAACCGCCCCCCCTGCCACCATGGTCTCGGGTTCTCTTTTGTTTCGAACCCGTGCTGCTATCTTCCTATCACAAATCGGCAAGCCTGCCTAATTCAATAATTCAATCAAATAGTTCCTGACTCCAGTCGAGAGAGGAAATCAACGGCTCTCGCCCAACGATCCTGACCGCAATTGCCTAATCCGATGGTCAAAGAGTATCCTGACGGGTCTCAGCGTTCCCTGAAAGAAGGCAGAAGGAAAGGAGAAGTGAACAAGATGCGCAACCTGGCCGGCGCCCTACACCTGTCTCTATCGACCTTTTACGTTCTCGTCTTTCTCCTGTTGATCCTGGTGGCTCTCGGTCTGGGGTTGGCATTGAAGGCAGTTCTCGGGCGTTTTGCCCGTAAAAGCAGCGGCTGGAAGGAGTTTATTTATTCCCTTCTCGGCGCCCTGCCGGTACCTCTGCTGCTGGTGGCGGCGCTCTACACGGGCCTCGAGGTTCTGACCCTTCCACGCCATTACGATCGGCTTTTCTCAGAGTTGCTGGCCGCCGTGCTGGTTCTGTCAGTCTACCTTTTCACAGCCAAAGTCGTAATCCTGTTTCTCGACCGGCTGGGCAGGCGCCGCCCCGAAGTCAGCCGACTTAGCAGTTTTGGCGTCACCATGACCCGCGCCGCATTTGCCCTGCTGGCGCTCTACACCCTGCTTGAAACGCTGGAACTGCCGCGACGGTATGTGCAACTGGGAAGCAGGCTGGCAGCGGCTCTGGGAATTGTACTGGCATTCTATACGACCTCAAAGGTCGTGATCCTCTACCTACGCCGAGTCGAGCAGCGCGACCCGACCTTGCGGCAAGTGACTGAACCGGCAATTTACATTTCCCGCGCTGTCTTCGGGTTGCTGGCCGCGATCGTGGTGCTGGAGAACCTGGGCGTACACTTGACGGCCTTGTGGACGACCCTGGGTGTGGGTAGCGTGGCCGTGGCTCTGGCTTTGCAGGAGACTTTGAGCAATCTGTTTGCGGGGCTCTATTTGCTGGCGGACCGCCCTATCTCTCCCGGGAACTATGTCAAACTCGATTCGGGTCAGGAAGGCTACGTCGTGCAGGTGGGCTGGCGTTCTACGCGCCTTCTCACTCTGGCCAACAACCTTGTGGTGGTGCCCAATTCCGCCATGGGCAAAGCGGTTATCACCAACTACTCTCTGCCGGCCCGGCGCATGGGTATTGGCATACCGGTCAGCGTCGCCTACGGCTCCGATACGAGTCGATTGGAGAAGATCTTGATCGACGTGGTCCAAGAGGCGGGACGCGACAAAGTGCCCGGCCTGGTGCTCGATCCTCCACCGGTGGTGCAGTTCAACCCTGGCTTCGGTGACTCGTCCCTGAATTTCACCTTGCGTCTGCAGGCAGCCGATTTCGTCAGCCAGTACACCCTGCAGAGCGAATTGCGGAAGCGGATCTACGCGCGCCTGCAACAGGAAAAGATCGAGATTCCATTTCCGACGCGCACGCTGATGTTGGATAAGGCCACGGTGGAGGCACTTCAAAGGCACGAAAAGCAGTCGTCGTCGCCGGTGAATCCTGAGGAACCCACCACTGCCCAATCGTCGAGATCCGAATCGCGGCGCTAGAGGCCGGATGATACAAAGCCCAATCCGACGTACTAGCGGATCCAGAGCGTTTCAACCGGATGCACCTTGGCGTGGTGCTGGTAAAGGCAGGTGCCCACCTTGCAGTGATAGGTGTCGTGGCAAAGTCGGCAGCGGATGAGTCTATCCTTTTCCAGCACCTTTCCACAGACGCAGCATACTTCGAGTAGTTCAGCAATAACGTGACGGGAGTAAGCGTTCCACCGCGCCAAGGTGTCGCGCTCCTCGTGCAGCCGTGCGAGATCGTCGTCAGTGAGCATCGGGTCCCCTTCCAGCAAACCGCTCTAAGGGTGCACGCCCGAGGCCAAATTTCGGCCGCGTGCTAAGCGTCTGTGCAGCAGTGTTTTTGCCTGCGTGTACAGGTTTCGCTATTAGCAATTCAACGGAACAGCAATGTGCAATAATTCGCAGTTTTGCGCAACACTTATTCCAGACTCCTCCGCCAGTGTCATGCTAGATAACACCGGATAGAGGCGCAGCAAACTTCTGCGGCTCTAGAACAAGGAGGGGACGCTTACGATAATGGGTCGACAATTTAGCATCACACAATTGAGATTGACAAACAGTCGCGAGACCGATAGTGTAACGGCCTTCTATGAAGATCCTCGTTTTAGGCTCGGGCGGACGTGAGCACGCACTCACCTGGAAACTGCGGGAAAGCCAGCATATGTCGGATATCTGGTGTGCCCCTGGCAATGCGGGCATCGCCCAGGAGGCGGAATGTCTTCCCGTGGATCTCTCTCAATCCAAGGAAATAGTGGAGATAGCCCGCGACATCAAAGCTGACTTGACCGTGGTAGGGCCGGAGGCGCCCCTCGCAGCCGGCGTAGTCGATGAGTTTGTCCGGGAGGGACTCGGCATCATCGGCCCGAGCAAAGCGGCTGCGCAACTGGAGTCCAGCAAGGTATTCTCCAAGGATTTCATGCGGCGTTACGCGATTCCTACGGCGCGCTACCTCGCTACCAGCGACTTTGAAGAGGCCGTCAAGTCCCTGCCCGCTTTCGGACTCCCTGTGGTTATCAAAGCCGATGGCTTAGCCGCAGGCAAAGGCGTGGTGGTGGCGCAAAGCTGTGAGCAAGCCGAGCAGGCGCTCGACTCCTTCATGCGCCAGCACTCGCTAGGAGAGGCGGGCGGGCGCGTGATCGTGGAAGAGTGGCTCTCCGGTACGGAGATGTCTTACATCGTCCTGACCGACGGGCGTGGCGTGCTGCCGCTTGCGCCTACCCAGGATCATAAGGCCATTTACGATGGCGATCACGGCCCAAATACCGGAGGAATGGGCGCTTTCAGCGACGAGGCCATGCTTACGCCCAGCCTCCGCGATATCATCATGAAGCAGATCGTAACCCCCACTTTGAGTGGCATGGCCAATGACGGTCACATTTATCGCGGCTTTCTCTACTGTGGCCTGATGCTGACGCCGGAAGGCCCCAAGCTGCTCGAATACAATGCCCGCCTGGGCGATCCGGAAGCGCAGCCAATCATGATGCGCCTGCGCTCGGATCTGGTGGAACTGTTTCTCGCCTTGCGGGCCGAGCAGCTCTCCGCCATTGAAGCTCGCTGGACCCCGAATCCCGCCGTCTGTGTGGTGATGGCTTCGGGCGGCTATCCGGGCCCTTATGAGACCGGTAAGCAGATCACTGGATACGAGGCTGCCGAGTCAATGGGCGGAGTGAAGGTTTTCCACGCGGGAACCAAGGTGGAGGATCACCGGCTTCTCACCAATGGCGGTCGGGTTTTGGGCGTCACTGCTACCGGCGAGGATCTGCGCACTACTATTGAGCGCGCCTACATTGCTGTGGGTAAAATCCAGTTCGAAGGAATGCACTATCGGCGCGACATCGGCGCCAAGGGTTTGAAACACACTGCGAAAACTCCGGAGAAAAAAGACCCGCTCCCGAACCCCCATCCTCTCAGCGGTCCTATCCCGAACGTCAACTAAACGCTCTCGCTTCGAATTGCGATCATTCCCAGATGCCTATCCTGTCTTCCCGCCGGTCAGAAGGCAGCCGAAAGCCGGACAAGCGGTCCGCATCGCCCGCTCTCTCTAATCGGAAATAGCGGCTCGCTACCTCTTCTCCGCCTGGATCGCGGTAATCACTACGACATTCACAATGTCTTCCGCCTTGCAGCCGCGCGAGAGATCGTTCGCAGGACGGTCCAGACCCTGCAGAATCGGGCCGATTGCCTCACATCCGCCAAAGCGTTCGGCCATTTTGTAGCAGATGTTGCCGGCGTTCAGGTCGGGAAAGATAAATACGTTGGCGCGACCTTCCACGGGCGATCCGGCCGCTTTGCGAGCGGCGATTTCCGGGATTATGGCGGCATCGAGCTGAAGCTCGCCATCCGCCAGCAAATCGGGCGCGCGCTCCTTGAGAGTCACGGCGGTTTCACGTACGGCTGAGACAAGCGGATGATCGGCGCTACCCTTGGTCGAGAACGATAGCAGTGCCACTCGCGGCTCGGCTTCTAGGAGGGCTCGGGCATTCTGAGCTGTAGCCAGCGAGATGTCGGCAAGCTGTGGTGGTGTGGGCTGCGGCACCACGGCACAATCGGCGAATAGGCACACGCCCTCTGCGCCCAGATCACGGTGTGGCGAGATCATCAGGAAGAAACTGGAGACAATTTTGTAGCCGGGCGCCATGCCGATGGTCCACAGCGCAGCTCGTACGGTCGCCGCCGTGGTGGTGAGCGCGCCGCCCACGGAGCCATCCGCGTCGCGCGCCGCCACCATCAGGCCGGCGAAGTAGGGGGCGGACTTGGCCGTCTCGGTCGCCTCGCCTTCGGTCATGCCGCGGGCCCGGCGCCGCTCATGCAGGATGCGCGCATAAGCGTGCAATTTAGGGCTCTGAGCGGGGTCGAGCAAAGTGCTCTTTTCTAGCTTGAGGCCGAGCGAACTCAAGCGTGCCCGGATCTTCTCTTCGCGTCCTAACAGAGTCAGGTGGGCAAGGTTCTCCCGCTCGATGTGTTCCGCCGCCTTGAGCGTCCGGTCTTCCTCACCTTCGAAAAGCACAATGTGCCGTTGATTCTCTTGCGCGCGCGCTCTCAGTTTGGTCAGGATATCCATAGGTAAGCAAATCCTCCAGTATCAAGAGCGGGAGTTTACTCCCGACGGCATCCGCGATCAAGCTGCTATAATTCGGGAGCAGTGAGTCTGACTTTCAGCCAGAAAAGGATTTACCTGTAAACCTATGTTCAAGACCATTGAGTGGACCAGCGACGGCGTGCGCATGATCGATCAGACGCGGTTGCCGACCGAGGAGATTTACATCACTTGCAAAGACTATGGCGAGGTCGCAGAAGCGATCCGCTCCATGGTAATCCGGGGTGCGCCGGCGATCGGGGTGGCAGCGGCGATGGGCGTCGCGCTGGGTGTGAAAGACTCTGCGGCAGCAAGCGTGCTTGAACTCAAAGCCGAGTTCGAGACCATAAGCGAGGCGATCACTAAAACCCGACCGACCGCGGTGAATCTCTTTTGGGCAGCGAAACGCATGCGCCAGGTTTTTGAAGAGGCAATTGCCGGCGCCGGGACCGACGCCGAACGGATAGCGGACACCAAATCCCGGCTGGTCGGGGAAGCGCAGCGCGTCCTGGCCGAAGACATCGCCATCAACGAAGCGATGGGAAAGCATGGCGCCGCGCTGATCCCCGACTCGGGCACGGTATTGACCCACTGCAACGCGGGTGCGCTGGCAACGGGAGGCTATGGGACGGCGCTCGGGGTTATCCGGGCCGCGGTAGCTCAAGGCAAGCAGATCGACGTGTTTGCGGACGAGACGCGGCCGTTCTTGCAAGGTGCGCGCCTG
Source organism: uncultured Acidobacteriota bacterium (assembly GCA_963803295.1). GTDB lineage: Bacteria > Acidobacteriota > Terriglobia > UBA7540 > UBA7540 > CAWDMC01. The sequence continues at coordinate 62,541 of CAWDMC010000009.1, forward strand.
ACCGCCTGGGAACTGGCCAAGGACGGTATTCCCGTCACGGTGATCACCGACAACATGGCGGGGCATTTCATGAAGCAGGGGCAGATCCGCGCTGTTATCGTGGGCGCCGATCGCATTGCCGCGAACGGCGACGTGGCCAACAAGATCGGCACCTATTCGGTGGCCGTGCTGGCGCACGAGAACGGAATCCCGTTCTACGTGGCGGCTCCGCTCTCGACCATCGATCTGAGCCTCGAATCGGGCGACCTCATCCCTATTGAGGAGCGATCGTCGGGCGAGGTCACTCGCCTAGCAGGCTCGCAAATCACTCCGACGGGCGTCGAGGCGCGCCATCCCGCCTTTGACGTCACGCCCCATCGTTACATCACGGCGATCATCACTGAGCGTGGCTTAGCGCGCGATTCCTATACGGGAAGTCTGAAGGCGCTTTTTGACCAATAGCACCGGTAGCCACGGCACGCTTTGTGTGCCGTGGGCTTGTACCCGCCGTCTGACTGCCGTACTGGATGTGTCTTCTTCGGAACGGGACCTGAGCTCAATCCGGTGGAACGCAAGGACCCACGGCACACAAAGCGTGCCGTAGCTACCCGACTTTCAGGGCGCAGCGATCTCGGGAAATTCTGTGATTCGCAGTTTGGCGGCGCCGTAGGGAATCAGGGTCAGCGTTTCGACCGGTTCAGCACTCTTCACGGGACTCTCGGGCTGCGGTCCCGCGGAGCCATCAACCAGTTGCCATGCTGCGATCCGCCGGCCCTTCACTTTGATTTGAACCGGTGCTTCATCCGGACTGAAGGGATTCTGGCGGATTGCCTTCTCCACAACTCTGAATGAATGCTCCGCATGGACGCGGTCGAGTTCAAGGCCGTAGTTCCAGGGTGTGGTCGGCAGCACTTCCCAATCAGCGGCGGGCGCTTTCGCCGGTTTGGACATGCCCGTCGTGATCTTCTGCCACTTTTCCCCGATTTTGAGCGAAAACACCAGCGGACCTCGTGAGATCACTGCGGCATTGTTGTAGCCTGCCGAGACCTCGACCGGCAGAGGAAATCGGATCAGCACCACGTCGCCTTTCTTCCAGGTGCGTTGGACGGCGTGGAACTCGTCCGGATGCACCGCGGTTTGAGCCCGTCCGTTTACGGTAAGGGTGGCACCCTTCGCCCAGCCCGGAATGCGCAGGCGCAGCGCAAATGCAGTCGTTTTCGAGGGATTCACCACTAGCCGGACGACGCCAAGGAAAGGGTAGCCGGTGTCTTCGGTGATCTCAACCGGCACCCCCTTGCCTACCACCGTTTTGACTTGGTTGGGTCCATAAGCAATCGCGGCAAGACCATTATCAGGCGTGGCCATCCAAAGACTTGCGACAAATTTGGGCCAGCCCTGGTGCATATTAGCGGTGCAACAGCCAAAGTTCGGCTCCACCCCGAATACGTTGGACTCCGGTCCGTTGCTCACCCAATCACGCTTGGCCAGATTCACCATGACCTGGTTCGGCTGCTGATCGTACTGGTGCGCCCACATATCGGGCGAGAAAGTGCCCGGCAAGGCATTGTAGGCGATCTTCTCCAGACGATCGGCGAGGGCCGGGTCGCCAAAAACAGCGATCATCTGCTCGAGCGAATACTGCATCTCCACCACTGAGCACAGCTCTGTGCCCTGGGTGGGGCTGCGGCCGGCAAAATGCTCGTCGCAACTGAACATGCCATTGGGCAGCCCGTGGTATTCGTCGATCTCCTTTAATTGGCGGTAAGCCGCCTGGCGATCCGCATCGCCGCCGCTGACTTGCCACCACACGGCGGAGGTCTTCAAGGCCATGGCGTTGTTGACGCCGTGGGCGTCCATGGCGGTATCGGGATTAGCGTCCTTTTTCAGTCCAAGTTCTTGCACAGAGGTCTTTGAAGTGAAAGGGAAATTGGCAAACTCGCCCTCCCAGTCGTGGCCCTGCCGCTTCAGCGACTGAGCGAGATCCAACAGGCTCTTATCGCCGGAGCGGTTGTACAGCCAAAGCACGCTGACCATCTCATCGGCCCAGCGGTATTTCGACCAGTCGTGCAAGGGGTGCTCGGCCAATTGCGCGCTCTGGTAATGGAAATACTTCTGCATCAGCGGAATGACGCGAGAATCGCCGGTGGCTTCCTGATATTGGGTGAGCGCCTTGAGCATCACCATATTCGGCCACCAGTCGTTGTTCTTGGGCGGCCCGATGGCGCCATTCTCCAGCTGATGCGTGAGCGTCCACTCAATCCACTTATTGGCCTTCGCGATCAGCTTGGCATCGCCGAGGAGATAGGCCAGGGGCACGAGCCCATCAAGATAATAGGGACCGCGCTCCCAGCTTTCGCCGTTACCACCCAGCCATCCGCTATTCGGGCCGACATCGGGCCACAACTCGTCGAGATGGCCCGAGAGGCCGTTCGCCTGGATCTCGAGCTGCCGTCTCAGCCATCCCGTTGGCTTGACGGAGGTCAGCGGCAGCGGATAGAACGTATTCGGCCGCAAGGGGTCGCGATTCTTCACCGCGGGTTGCGCCGTTTGCGATGCTGGAGCCTCGGCGGATGGATGTGCTCCAGCGAGTCCCGCGAGAGACCCGATTGGTAACAGAACTGCCACTATCATTTGGACCGACAAAATAGAACGTACTTGCCGCATGAACGCTCTCCTTAAAATGAATTGTCCCGCGAACCTTGGCGGTGGGAAGTCCGCCTCGCCGCCGCGGGAGTCAATCACGGCGGTATTCTACACCCGCTGCCGCAAAGACGCGTCAGCCCGCCGTCAGGATGCAGCTGAGACGATTGTGTAGTACGCCTGGGCATCATACAGGGAGCGTTCCACTGGCACAAACACGACAAGGAAGACGAGTTCTTCTACGTCGTCGAAGGGCGACTCATGATCGACCTCGAAGGTCGAGCCGTCGAGCTTACGCCGCGGCAGGGCTTTACTGTTTCCAAGGGTGTGGTGCACCGGACCCGCGCGCCCGAGCGAACTGTGATGCTCATGATCGAGGGCGCCGGAGTCAGTCCCACCGGGGATTGACACTCAGGGAATCGGCCGACCAGTGCGCTCAGAAGGGACGCGAGCCGACCGGAAAAACTGCGGGATTTTGGCGGGATTACGTCGGCGCGGCGTCCACTCCTGGGACTGCAAAATCCCTTCAGAATCGCCGCCTGTTGACAGCCGGCCTTTCATTGTGCGAATTTGGGCGGGTCGAGCGCTACGGTCTCAAAGCAGTGGTTGGAACAGACCATCACCGGAGGGCATATGAGCTTTCGCGATTTCATTAAGAAACAATTCATAGATGTCATCCAATGGACGGAACCTGAAGAGGGCATTCTCGCCTATCGTTTCCCCATGCAGGACATGGAGATCCAAAACGGTGGCAAGCTTACGGTTCGCGATTCTCAAATGGCGATCTTCGTGAACGAGGGCAAAACCGCAGATGTCTTCGGACCCGGACTCTACACGCTGAACACGCACACACTGCCGATCCTCACTTATTTGCGGAACTGGGATAAGGCGTTTCAGTCGCCTTTCAAAAGCGATGTCTACTTCTTCTCGACGCGGCAACAGGTGAATCAGCGCTGGGGAACGGCGAATCCCATCACGATTCGCGATAAGGACTTCGGCATGGTGCGGCTGCGCGGGTTCGGGATCTACGCCTGGCACATCAGCGATCCCAAGGCGTTCTACACCAAGGTCAGCGGGACTCGCGACGTCTATCGCGTGGAGGAGATCGAGGGCCAGCTTCGTAACACCATCATCGGACGAGTCACGGATACCTTCGCCGAAAGCAGCGTACCATTTCTCGATATGGCGGCCAACCAGGTGGAACTCGCGACGAAAATTGCCGATTTTCTGAAGCCATCGCTCGCCGACTTGGGTTTGACGCTCGATTCTTTTGTGGTGGAGAATCTCTCGCTGCCTGAGGAACTGCAAAAGCTGCTCGACCAGCGCATCGGCATGAACATGGTGGGCGATATGGGCCGCTACACCCAGTTTCAGGTGGCGCAATCGATCCCTACGGCGGCGGCTAATGAAGGTGGACTCGCTGGAGCGGGCGCCGGCTTGGCCGCGGGATTTGGCATGGCCCAGGCGATGACCAATGCGATGCGGCCGCCTGAGCCTTCCGCTCCCCAAGGTGCCAATCAACCGCTGCCGATGCCGCCTGTCAATCCCAGCGGATCGTCGGCTGGCAACCCGAACACGGCCGCACCAGCGAGTCTGGCCGGTGCCGGTCCTACCGGCGAAGCCAAATTCTGCATGAGCTGCGGCAAGCGGATCCCGAGGCCAGCCCGCTTTTGCCCGGAGTGCGGCGCCACTCAGGGGTGAGCCGCCGCAAGACCGGGAAGGGAAGGCATGGAGAGAGGAAGACTTTCTTCGCTTGCGCCTGATAGATAATCGTATGCCCCTTAGGACCGCGCTCGAGACGGCTTCGGCCAGATGAACAGCCAATCCCAAAGTGCTGGCGTCGAGTGGATCATCGAAGCGTATGGCTGCAACGCCGCCGCGCTTCAGGACATTTCGGAACTGCGTTTGCTCTTCGAGAGGCTGGTGAGCGATCTCGACCTGCGGCCCATCGGACAATCCGTGTGGCATCGCTTTCCCCAGACCGGCGGACTTACCGGATTCCAGCTTCTCACTGAATCCCACCTGGCTTGCCACACCTTTCCTGAACATCAGTCCTTGTGTCTGAATGTGTTTTGTTGCCGTCCACGTCCGGATTGGAATGTCGCCGGGCTACTCGAGACCCAGCTAGGCGCAAGATCGGTCCGGGTGCGGAAAATTGAGCGCGGATACGACACCGATGCCGCGGCGAGGACCAGGATCGCATGAGCCACCCTGTCGCAAATTGTCCCAACTGTGGCGCCCGAATTGAGTTCCAATGGTCGAGCAGTGTGCAAACCGTCTGCGCCTTCTGCCGGTCGATTCTGGTGCGCACGGATGTGGACCTGAAGCGCGTGGGCCAGGTGGCAGATCTACCTCAAGGTAGCTCGCCGATCCGGATTGCGACCGAAGGTGTCTACCAGCACAAACCTTTTGTGGTAATCGGTCGCATCCTCTACGAATACGAGCAGGGCGGTTGGAACGAGTGGCACGTCATGTTCAGCGATAGCTCGAGTGGATGGCTTTCGGACGCGCAGGACGAATACGCCGTCTCGACGATGAGTGAGGTCAAAACGCCCTTGCCGCCTTCGGATGCGATCCGGCGTGGCCAGCGCTATTCCTGGGATGGGACGAACTACGAAGTCACGACGATTACGCTGGCGCGCTATCGCGGTACCGAGGGTGAACTGCCATTCGAGTATTGGGACAAGGACTCGGCCGTGTTCGCCGACCTGCGGTCAAGTGATGGCCATTTCGCCACCCTCGATTACAGCGATGAGCAGCCTGTACTCTATTTGGGTGAACTGGTCGAATTCGACGATTTGAAGCTGAGAAACCTGAAGCAATTCGAGGGCTGGTAGGGACAGCATGGCGACCGAACTCCTAGGGGCGCCCCTTAAGGTGCCAGTTGAGGGTGCCCGTGGGTGCCAGGAAGAAGGGCGGGCACAAGGCCCGCCCCTAATTACATCATGGGAACCACTCCACAATCCGCACCCGCAACACCGCGCGTGAGAGCGCTGAATTGCCCGAACTGCGGCGGAGCCTTGGCGATCCGCTCGTTCGACCAGGCCGTTACCGTGGTTTGCGAAAGCTGCCGATCGATCCTGGACGCGAAGGACCCAAACCTGCAAATCCTGCAGATGTTCCAGGCGGCGCAGAAGGATACTCCGCTCATACCGCTCGGAACGCGCGGTAAGCTGCGCGGTGAGGCTTACGAGGTCATAGGATTCCAAAGGCGTACGATCACTGTCGAAGGCGAGCAGTACAGCTGGCGTGAGTATCTGCTGTTCAATCCTTACAAGGGCTTCCGCTATCTCACCGAATATAACGGACACTGGAACGACATCAAGCCGCTGAAGGGCCTGCCCACCGAGGTTCGGCGTTACGGCAAACCGCAGTACGAGTACCTGGGCGAGCGCTACACTCATTTTCAGACCGCTGTGGCGGAGACCACTTACGTATTGGGCGAGTTCCCCTGGCAAATACGCGTGGGTGAGCGGGTCGAAGGCCGGGATTACGTCTCGCCGCCGCGAATCCTCTCGGCCGAGACCACTGCCGAGGAGACCACTTGGTCGCTAGGCGAGTACATGACGGGCGCTGACGTTTGGAAGAACTTCGGTTTGCCTGGCAGCCCGCCGCCGGCAATTGGCGTCTATGAGAATCAGCCTTCGCCCTACAAAGATAAGATCGGCGCGGTCTGGAAGACATGCGGACTGCTTCTTGCGGTGTTAGTGTTGTTCGCCGTTTTCTTCGAGGTGTTTGCAAGCCACAAGTACGCCTTCTATAACGAGTATCGATTTGATCCGCGCTCACCTGGAGAGCATTCGTTCGTAACCGAGGTGTTTGATTTCGAGGGACGACCCGACGATGCGGAGATTACTATCCACACCAACCTGCATAACAACTGGGCTTACTTCAACATGGCGCTGATAAACAACGATACGGAGCACGCCTACAACTTCGGCCGCGAAGTGAGCTACTACGAAGGACGCGACAGCGACGGCCACTGGAGCGAAGGCCACGCGAATGATAGCGTGGTCGTGCCCAGTATTCCGCCGGGGCATTACTACCTGCGTGTGGAGCCCGAGATGGACTCGAAGGCCACGCCCATGGTGTACCAGATCTGGGTAAGGCGAGGGGTTCCCGTCGGCGCCTTTTTCTGGATCGCCGCCGTGTTGCTGATCCTGCCGGCAATCGTGATCAGTTGGCGATCGATGAAGTTCGAGGGACAGCGCTGGTCGGAAAGCGATTACGCAGGATCGAGCTCGGGTTGAATTCTCCGGTGTACTGGAGTTTCCTGCGCAGTCTCGCTTTGTCGTGCTTAATCGTGCTAGACTATATCTATGAGAACGACCAAGACTCTATCCGTGACTTTGCCCCCGGAAATGCTTTTGCGTGCCGAGGAACTGGCGAAAAAGGAAAATCGCACGATGAGCGAATTGGTGCGCGAGGCCTTGCGGCAGTACGAACGGCAACGCTGGTGGGAGGAGACCAACGCCTACGGCCGTGCGCGAGCACAAGCATTGGGCATCGGTGAGGGCGACGTGGACAGGTTGATCCATGAAGTGCGCCAGAAGAAGCACTCCGGACGTGTGCGGAAATAGTGCGGTTGTGAGAATCTCGGCTGAGCGCTATCACCCCTGAGGGGAAGGGAAATTGACTAAGCAGGAGTTTAACGAAATCCGCGGCTTCTTTACAAGCCTGCAAGTCCACGAAGAGGAGATTGGTCAGGACGGGGACCGTTCTACTGTGAAAGTAACGTATTCTCGTTCTCGCGACGACAGGACCTTCACAATCCAGCCTCTTTACTATAGGGAAGAACTTTTGTGGAGGCCGGACGGGAACGTTATGCGCCTCGCCTTGGACCACGAGCAGCACAAATGGCCCAAGGATTATAACGACATTGATGATGTTGTGAAGCCAGAGATGGTTGGTCTCTGTGATGGCGATAGGCAGGCATTTCGCAAGCTCCTTGACGATGTTGAGACGAGGATCCGCCACGCTTTACGAGAGGGTGCTGGCCAATATCTTGGGGCCAACATCCTAAACAATAATCATTGGCATGACACGATAAGGCTTATCCAGGCCTGCCTGGAGAACCCCCTCGAGGTAGCGCAAGTTCTGGGCGAGGGAACCAGCCCGCCTCTTAACAGCCGTGATGTGATCCCCCGCCCAAGAAAAGGGATGGTCTACCGTTGGCGGCGAGATTTTAATGCGATGCCCGGCGAAGAGCCCTGGCGCGTAGATGGGAGAATGCCGACGTGGCCCTTTCGTGAGATGTTGCGCAGTGGTTACGGAATTGTGAACAGACTCATGGGCAACGCACGACAATACCCGCCACCTGCACCTCACCCGCCACCTGCACCTCCGGATGGCCCAGAAAAAGGGGATAAGGGAATGCGATATCAGAGGCTTTGTGATCAGACTTACCTTAAGCCCCGTTTCTTTGAGCGAGTCGAGAAGCTACTCAAGGAGCATCACCAAATTATCCTGGAGGGGCCGCCCGGATCGGGCAAGACATGGGTGGGAAGACATTTCGGGCGCTGGTTTACCTACGAGGAAGACAGTTACGGTCGCTGGCTGGACAAGAAAGAACTACCTGCCAATGTCGAGAACTGTTTTGTTATTGTCCAGTTTCATGAGTCCTATGGCTATGAAGATTTCTTTGAAGGCATCAGGCCAGTCCTCATCGACAAAGATGGCAAACGAATTCTCTCGAACGACACGACAACGAGCATCCAGAACGTCGCTTATCAAAACGTGCGGGGGACTTTCAAGGAGTTGTGTGAGCGGGCGCAGGACAATCCCGACAAGCGCTTCGTGCTGCTTATCGACGAGATCAACCGTGGGAAAACAAGCCGAATCTTCGGCGAGTTGCTGTACCTCCTGGAGTACAGGGACGAAAACGAAAAGATCCGTTTGGCTTCTGGCGATGAATTTTGGATTCCGAAGAATATCTTCCTGATTGGGACAATGAACACGGCTGACAGAAGCATCGCGCTTGTGGATTACGCGCTGCGACGCCGTTTTAAGTTTGTGACCCTGCGACCCTACGAGAAGAGGGGCGATAATGCAGAGGCTCCCGTATTGAAGGGGTGGCTGGAAAAGAAACGCGTGACTGATGCGGCCGAGATTGTCGCCCTCTTTTGCGAACTCAACAAGAGAGTTTCCGAATTCAACGAGCACCTTACCGTCGGCCACAGCTATTTCATGCTTAGAGACGCAGACATTAAGCCCGGCTCCCCCTACCCCGACGAAGCCCTTCGAGATATCTGGGAGTTTTCCATCATGCCATTGTTGGCTGAATATGAACCCGGTCGCCGGGCGGATGAGCTGGAAAGCGCTACGGTTTGAATGCATTGCAGGCCGTCGTTCGGGGTCGGAAACGTGAATGAAATGAATGAACATAAATGAATTGATCGCTTTACGTGAGCAGGAAACCGACCGCGTTAAGCTGACTTCCAGCGAAGCGAATGCGTTGGAGCGTCTCCACATGGACATCCGATATCGAGAGGACTTTCTGTTTGAGGTGAACCCGGGCTCTTGGATCGGACATTTTCGGCTCAACGAGGACGATCAGAGGGCCCTCTACATCGAACCCAAGGTGCCGATTCGCAATATCTTCAGCCTGCTGGGGACCGCTTACCATCTTTATTCGCAAGACCCTGACCATTCCCTCTTCCGCCAGCCACCGGTCCAGTACAGCGCCGATATCGCTGACGCTATTCAGCCTGTGGTGATTGAGTTCAATAAGGCTGTCACTACGCTTCTGCAAGAAGGCCTGCTTCAGAAGCATATAGAATCGGAGGAGAACCTTAAGGTTTTGCGAGGCCGGCTGCTATGGCCGCAACACATATCGCAGAATTTGATCCGTAAAGACCGGCTGTTTTGCCGGTTCGCACAGTCAGAGGTTGACATTCCAGAGAATCAGGTGGTCTTGTGGGCGTTATTGCTTCTGCAGCGCTCGGGTGAATGGTCGGTAGAAGTGAAGCAAACCCTGCAGAGCCATATCCTGCACTTCGGCGGAGTCTCAGTTCGGCAGTTCCTGCCGCGGCAGGTTCCAGTGTTTCATTATGATAGGCTGAGCTTTCGGTATGCGGATATTCACCGCTGGTGCCGGTTGTTCATCGATCTTATGAGTCTTTCGCACAAACGCGGTGACCGGCGCTTCAGCGGCTATCTGTTGGATATGAATGACCTCTTCGAACGTTACGTCGCGGCTTCGTTTCAGCGGGCAGCGAGAAGAGTGCCCGCCGTGCGCGTGGAGTATCACAACCGCGACAGTGATTCCTACTGTCCGACCCCCTATTATCTTGACACCGACGGAAAGGTGGAAATCATTCCCGATGTCATATTAAGAGGTCCGAATTCCACTGCGGTTGTCGTCGACGCCAAGTATAAGCGAGCGGAACGAAATTCAGATCTGTACCAGATCGTCGCGTACTGCGCCGGATTGGAGCTTATCGGGCAGGAACTGAAACACGCCCAGGGGATCTTGGTTTACCCAAAGAGCGAATGTCCACGCGAGCTGGAAGGCGAACTACGTATTGTCACGCGCAAGAGTCGCCGCAGTGAGCTCACGGTGAAAGTGATTTGGCTCGATCTCGACTCGGGGACCTTGGTGAAGCAAACCCACGATCAATTCGAGAACGTACTCGAAGCGCTTGCGCGCTGAGCGCCAAGACAATTAACCGCTCTGATAAGGCTAGGCTTGTTTCAAGCGATCCCTGCTCTGACGGCGCGGTAGCTCCTGGATGACAAGTCGTGGGAAACCAAGCGGTGATTCTCGAACTCAGCCGAAACTAAATCGCGCCCTGGAGACGGACGCTGGTGGCCCGCGAGGAGATCAAATGAGACACCCATTCTATCTCGGATACGGACTGATCGTCCTCGCCGGGCTCGCCTTCGCTGAATTCAGCGGCTGGAGCCTGACGCGCGTTAACGAGCTTAAGCAAGTGCCTCGCTCCATCCGGGACAATCCCGGCGCCTATCGATCCATCTATCGCTCCAATCCTCACTACTTCGGGGGAAAGTGAGACGAACATGCCTCTGATCAATGCCATCAATGCCCTTGGCTACGCCGCTCTCGGCATCGTGATCTTCGTCCTAGCCTTCTTCATCATCGATCGCTTCACGCCCTACCACCTGTGGAAGGAGATCGTGGAGGAAAAGAACACCGCCCTGGCCATCCTGGTGGGCGCCATGTCGATCGGCATCTGCATTATCATTGCTGCGGCGGTGCACTAGATTGTCAGCGCTGCTCTTTGTCTCGGTCTTCCTCATCGCCGCCTGCGGCTTGATCTACGAACTGGTGGCCGGGACGCTGGCGAGTTACCTGTTGGGCGACAGCGTCACCCAATTCTCGACGGTGATTGGCGCTTACCTGTTCGCCATGGGCCTGGGCAGCGCGCTTTCCCGGCTGGTCAATCGCGGCTTGGTCCGCCGTTTTGTTTGGGTGGAGCTCGCCGTAGGTCTTATCGGCGGATTCTCTTCTGCCCTGCTGTTTCTCTCCTTTGCCTATACTCAGGCTTTCCGGCTGATCCTCTATATCGTCGTGGTGCTGATCGGCATGCTGGTGGGTCTCGAGATTCCCCTGCTGATCCGCATTCTCAAGGATCGCTTCCAGCTCCGCGATGTGGTTGCGCATGTGCTCAGCTTCGATTATCTCGGGGCGCTGGTGGCCTCGCTTGTTTTCCCTTTTGCGCTGGTTCCCGAGCTAGGACTGGTGCGCTCGGCTATCCTCTTCGGACTCATCAACGCGGCTGTGGCCTTGTGGGCCACGTTTCTCTTTGCCCCGCAGCTTGGTCCCAAGCGCGGATTGCGCGCAGCCTGCGCTCTGGCGCTGCTGGCGCTCGGATTCGGCATGACCGGCGCGCGTCGAGTCACTGCCGCTGCCGACGACAGCCTCTACGCCGACGAAGTGATCATGGCCCGCGACAGCCGCTATCAGCGCATCGTGCTGACGCGCTGGAAAGACGACATCCGCCTCTTCCTGAATGCCCACTTGCAGTTCAGCTCGCGCGATGAATACCGCTACCACGAAGCGCTGGTGCATCCGGGACTGGCGGCGCTGCCCTGGGCCCGGCATATCCTGGTGCTGGGCGGCGGCGACGGCTTGGCTCTGCGCGAGATTCTCAAATACCCGCAGGTGGAGAGCATCACCCTGGTTGACCTCGATCCCGAGGTAACGCGCCTCTTTTCTTCGAATCCGATGCTGACGGCGCTGAATCGCGATTCGTTCCGCTCGCCCAAGGTCCACGTCCTCAATGCTGATGCTTTTCCCTGGCTCGACCAGCATCCGGATATCTTTGATTTCGCCGTGGTGGACTTTCCCGATCCCAACAACTACTCCATCGGCAAGCTTTACACTACGGCGTTCTACCGGCTACTCGCCAAACATCTCAGCCGTGACGGGATGTTCGTGGTGCAGAGCACGTCTCCCCTGTTTGCCCGGCAATCCTATTGGTGCATTGTGGCCTCGCTCAAGGCCGCCGGGCTCGAGACGTATCCCCTATCACGTTTATGTGCCGTCGTTCGGTGAGTGGGGATTCGTCCTTGCAGGGTCCACTGGCTATCATTCGCCCGCCGCCCTACCTCCCGGATTACGCTTCCTAAGCGCTCCTACGCTGCCCGAGATGTTTGAGTTTCCCAATGACATGTTGCCCGTTGCGGTGCAGCCAAATCGGCTGAACGATCAGACCCTCGTGCGCTACTACGAGGGCAACTGGGGAGAGCTGACCCATTGAACGCTGAGCGGAGAGGCACGCGACGTCAATTCCTCGCGGCAGCACTCGCTCTGCCCAGCGCAGGGTGCGTATCGCGAGCGGGACCGATCCTGCTGGGGCTCACGCGCAAGAGCGAACGCCCGATCGCGGGTTCGTTCGTCAACGAATCCCTCACTGAGGGCCACAAGCTACGCGACCGGACGCCCTTTTCTCCACCGCGTCAGACTGTTCGCGTCCCCATTGTGATCGTCGGCGGAGGCATGGCGGGGCTCTCAGCCGCATGGTTTCTCGAGAAGTGCGGATTCCATGATTTTCTGCTGCTGGAGATGGCAGGGCAAGCTGGGGGGAATTCGCGCTGGGGCGAGAACGAGATCACCGGCTATCCCTGGGGTGCGCACTACGTCCCCGTCCCCGGACCGGATTCGGCCCTGGTGCGCGAACTCTTTGCCGAGATGGGCGTCCTCCAAGACGGCCGGTGGGACGAGCGCTACCTCTGCTTCTCTCCCAAGGAACGCCTGTTTCTGTACGGCCGCTGGCAAGAGGATATCGAGCCCGCCGTCGGGCTCACCCCGCGCGACCGCGACCAGTTCAAGCGCTTAGCCGATCGCATTCGCGAGTTCAGGGAGACGGGTGAGTTCACCATTCCCATGGAGCGCGGCGCTTTTCGGGCGCCGGGCCACGCCGGAAAACTCGCGGCGCTCGACCGGCAATCCGTCACTGACTGGCTGCGCGACCAGGATTTCGATTCGCCCTACTTGCAGTGGTACCTCAACTACGCCTGCCGCGATGACTACGGCGCTCTGGCATGCGACGTCTCGGCCTGGGCGGGCATTCACTATTTTGCCTCTCGCCAGCCCGACGATCCTGGACCGCTCACTTGGCCCGAGGGTAACGGTTTCATTGCGCGCTACCTCGTCTCGAAGCTGGCCAAGCACATCCACACAGGGGTCACGGTTCACCGCGTCGTCGAAGAACCCCGGCGGGTGCGCGTCTTTGAGGCCGCCACTGAATATCAGGCCGACTTTGTGATCTTCGCCGCACCGACGTTCTTGGCGCCCTACATCGTGGAAGACTTTCCACGACTGCGCGAATTCGAGTACTCGCCCTGGCTCACGGCCAATCTAACGCTCGACCGGCTTCCCCGGCACGATGACACCGGCTTCGCCTGGGATAACGTGGTCTATGACTCGCCCACGCTAGGTTACGTGGTGGCGACGCATCAATCGCTGCGGACTTTCGAGGATCGCTCGGTGTGGACGTTCTACTGGTCGCTGGTGGAGGGATCGCCCGTTTTCAACCGGCAACTGCTTTTGGAGAAGGACTGGAGCTACTGGAAAGATGCGATCCTGCGGGACCTCGAACGCCCTCATCCCGACATAAGATCGTGCGTTTCGCGGCTTGACATCATGCGCTATGGCCATGCCATGGCACGGCCGGTAGTGGGAGCGATCTTCAGCGAGGGGCGCGACAGGCTCCGGCGCTTCGCCACGGGCAAGGTGTTATTTGCAAATTCAGATTTGAGCGGCTTCTCGATTTTTGAAGAAGCCCAGCATCGCGGAGTGGCGGCCGCGGAGCGAGCGCTGCAGTTCCTTGGAGGCTCAGCGTGGCGCAGGATCCAGACAGCCTGAGAAGAACCCCCGGGCTATAATGGATCCGAGGTCGATCGCGGCATCTTGAACGACGTCAAGATTGAGCCTATTACAGTCACTAAGCGAGTTCGGATCGACGTCCGCGGCATTGTCCAGGGCGTGGGATTCCGCCCCTTTGTTTATCATCTCGCCCAAAACCTCAACCTCGCGGGGTTCGTTCTCAATAACTCCGATGGAGTGACTATTGAAATCGAGGGAGACGTCGGGCGCGTCGCTGCCTTCGCCCCCCGGCTACGCCGCGAAGCGCCGCCCCTGGCGCAGATAGCTGAAGTCCACGTTACCGATCTCGAACCCGCCGGTGATCACGGGTTTTCGATCCGTCAGAGCGAGTCACAGGAAGGCCATTTCGTGCTGGTCTCGCCCGATATGGCCACGTGCGACGATTGCCTTCGCGAATTCACCGATCCTGCTGACCGCCGTCACGGCTGACGCTTTCACCAACTGCACCAATTGCGGCCCGCGCTACTCGATCGTTCAGGATATTCCCTACGACCGGCCTAAGACGACCATGGCGCCGTTCGTCATGTGCGCCGATTGCCAGGCGGAATACGACGATCCTGATAACCGGCGGTTTCACGCTCAGCCCAATGCGTGTCCGGTGTGTGGGCCGTCGCTCAGGTTAAAGGTTGCTGTAGCGCGGGTGTCCTCACCCGCGTCAGGTGACGAGTTACAGGTTTCAGGTGGCAGGTTTCAGGAAGAAGACCTCGAATCCCAGCTCGCGAATCCTGAGATCGGCGTCGTTCGGCGCCTTCTGCACGAGGGCAAGATCGTAGCGATAAACGGTCTCGGCGGATTTCTGCTCGCTTGCGATGCTGAAAATGATAGGGCGGTGGAGGAACTGCGACATCGCAAACGGCGCAGCGACAAACCTTTCGCGCTGATGGCTCGCGACGTGGCGGCCGTGGAAGGTTTCTGCCTGGTAAAGCCGGCCGATCGGACCGCTTTGCTCGGCCCGCGACGGCCGATCGTGATCCTGCCGCGACGTCCGAACGCGAGGATCTCGCCGGCCGTGGCGCCCCACAACAAGACGATCGGCGTGATGCTGCCTTACACCCCGCTGCATCATTTGCTATTCGGCGACAGGCTCGATTCGCCGCCCGAATTCACGGCCTTGGTCATGACGAGCGGCAATCTGAGCGAGGAGCCCATCGTTTGTTCGAATGAGGAAGCCGCCGAACGTCTCGCCTCCGTCGCCGATGCCTTTCTCTTCCACAATCGCGACATCTACATGCGCGTGGATGACTCGGTGGTCCGTACTTTCGAGTCGAGCGAGCGCGTTCTGCGGCGGTCGCGCGGTTATGCGCCGCATCCCGTGGATCTCGGGCGGGCTCTCGAGGAAGTCCTCGCTTGCGGGGCCGAACTGAAGAACACCCTCTGCCTAACCAAGGGGCGCTATGCCATTCTGAGCCAGCACCTCGGTGACCTCGAAAACTACGAGACGATGGTGTTCTTTGAGCAGACGCTCGCCAACCTGAAGAAGCTGTTTCGAGTGGAGCCTCGCGCCGTCGCCTACGACCTGCATCCGCTCTATTTGAGCACGCGGTACGCGCTCGGACTGCCCGGCTTGCCAGCGACCGGTGTGCAGCACCATCACGCCCACATCGCGAGTTGCATGGCCGAAAACGGCATCGAGGGCAGGGTGATCGGCGTAGCGTTTGATGGGACCGGCTACGGCACTGACGGCAAGATATGGGGCGGCGAATTCCTGGTGGCCGACTTCACCGGATTCGAACGCCGCGCGCACTTCCGATATGTTGCGCTGCCCGGCGGCGACGCCGCGATCCGCCAGCCGTGGCGTGTGGCCTTGAGCTATCTTCGAGATACGTTTGGGACGAGCCTTCTTTCACAGGCGGGGCACCTAGCGCTCTGGAACGAGATTGCGCCAACCAAGCGAGTGACGGTCGAAAAGATGATCGAGCGCGGAATTAACACGGTCGAGACCTCATCGTGCGGGCGCCTGTTTGACGCCGTGGCCAGCATGTTAGACCTGCGGCACGAGGTGAATTTCGAGGGTCAGGCGCCGATCGAGCTGGAAATGGCCGCAGCAGAAGATGTGGAAGAGAGATACCCTTTTAGTATCGAGCCGGGCGAACCGATGCAAATCGATTTCCGTCCTCTGATCGAAGCGATAGTGAGGGAGCTTGGCGAAAATCGCCGAGCTGAGACGGTTGGCCCGATTGCGGCCAAGTTCCACAACACCCTGGCGGCAGCCATTGTTCAGGTCACGGTCAAATTGCGCCGGGCGGAGAGTCTCAATCGCGTTTGCCTGAGCGGCGGCACATTTCAGAACATGCTCCTCTTGCGCCGTGTGCTCCGCGGGTTGCGCGCGCGCGGCTTTGAAGTGTTCCTGCACGCCAGGGTTCCACCCAACGACGGCGGGATCGCGCTTGGGCAGGCCGTGATCGCGAGCGAAAGAATGCGTCGCGGTTTGCTGTAGCGGTTTGTTTGTGGCATGGCCATCTTGGCCATGCCTTGAGAGTAGGGGTAGCGCGGACCGCTGCTCTCGCAGTCCGCGGCTCTTCGGTTTAGTTCGGCAAAGACTCAAGCCGCGGGCCCACAAAAGGGGCTGCGCCCACCTCCACGTGGTTTTGTTCTGGGGTGATTAGGTCGTTCTCATAGGCCGGCTGCCGTTCTCGCACAAATCCCCGAACGCGGAACATACGCCTCCGGGCTTCGTGTCCCCCGACTAGGTCATACTAGGTGAGGGGCCGCTAAGAAAAAAAGCAGGAATGCGCTTTTCGTAGTTCCGCAGTTCCGGTTCCTGACGTCCCTCCCCCGGGGAGGTCGTCTCGACTTTCCAAAAGCTCCACAAAAAAGCTGTCACACCTATCTCAACCAGTGCTGCTATGCTATCCAGAGGGCGCAGGTGAAGGTAGCGCGGAGCGCCGCTCTTCCGGTCGGCGGCGCTTCGTTTTGGTTCCGGCAAAGTCCCACGCTCCGGACCCACAACGGGGTCCGCGCTATCTCGCTGGTCGCCTTGAGGGAGAAGAGAATGTGCCTCGGAATTCCCGGTAAAGTTGTAGAGCTATTCGAGACAAACGGGCTGCACATGGCCAAGGTCGAGTTCGGCGGGATTACACGGGAAGCCTGCCTCGAATACACTCCTGAGGTGAAGTTAGGCGATTACGTGGTGGTCCACGTGGGATTCGCGATCAGCCGGTTGGACGAGGAAGAAGCAGCGCGGACTTATAAATTGCTGGAGGAGCTTGGGCAGTTGAACGAACTTGAGGCGCCTGACGGTGAGGAGAAATTGCCGGAATAGGTCAGCAGGGTCGAACGATGAAATACCTCGACGAGTACCGTAATCAAGCTTTGGCGCGGGCAATTGTGGACGAGTTGCGCCAAGCCCAGACGAAACCCTGGGTCATCATGGAAGTATGCGGTGGTCAGACTCACTCGATCATCAAAAACGGTCTGGATCATCTACTACCAGAGGGGATCGAGCTGGTGCACGGTCCGGGCTGTCCCGTGTGTGTCACGTCGCTCGAGTTGATCGACAAAGCCCATGCGATCGCGCGACAGCAGGATGTAATCTTCTGCTCGTTCGGCGACATGCTGCGCGTGCCCGGCTCTGAGTGCGACCTTTTCACGCTGAAGTCGCGTGGCGCCGATGTGCGCGTGGTCTATTCGCCGCTCGATTGCCTGAAGATCGCGCGGGCCAATCCAAGCAAGAGAATCGTATTCTTCGCCATCGGCTTCGAGACTACGGCTCCCGCCAATGCCATGCTGGTGTGGCGCGCCAGTGCTGAAGGTGTGACGAACGTTTCCGTGCTGGTTTCGCACGTGCTAGTGCCGCCGGCACTCACGGCGATTCTCGAATCGCCGCGGAATCGCGTGCAGGCATTCCTCGGCCCTGGGCACGTCTGTGCGGTGATGGGCTACTGGGAATACGAACCCATCGCGGCGCGCTATAAGGTGCCGATCGTGATTGCCGGATTCGAGCCGCTGGATATTCTTGAAGGCGTGCTCGATGCGGTGAAGCAGCTCGAAGCGGGCCGGGCCGAGGTCGAGAATCAATACGTTCGAGCCGTCACCCGCGAAGGTAATCAGCCAGCCCAGAAGCTGATGCAGCGCGTCTTCGAGGTCGGTGATCGCAAATGGCGCGGCGTCGGGCGGATCCCGCAGAGCGGCTACCGCCTGCGCGAGGAGTTCCGCGATTACG
The DNA here is from genome assembly GCA_963803295.1 of uncultured Acidobacteriota bacterium. Classification (GTDB taxonomy): domain Bacteria; phylum Acidobacteriota; class Terriglobia; order UBA7540; family UBA7540; genus CAWDMC01. The sequence continues at coordinate 80,672 of CAWDMC010000009.1, forward strand.
ATGCCGAGCGTCTCTTTCAGGTGGACGAGATCGATACCCAGGAGCCCGAGATCTGCATCAGCGGCGAGATCCTGCAAGGTGTGAAGAAGCCTCACGATTGCCCAGCGTTCGGCACGCTGTGTTCGCCGCAACATCCGCTAGGCGCGACCATGGTTTCGGCCGAAGGAGCGTGCGCGGCGTACTATACGTACGGACGGCATCTGCAAAGTGAGAAGGTCACGGGGGCACCCGCCAAGACTGGATGAGACTGCATGCCGGGCGATAGCGGGGAGGGGACCGACTGCATGAGCGACGAGACCCGCGCGGATCTGCTGGGGGCGATCTGCCCGGTGCCGATCTTCGATCACAAACAAATTGTGCTGGGACACGGTAGCGGCGGCAAGCTGACCTCCGACCTGATCCAGAAAATCTTTGTTCCGGCGTTCACAAACCCTTTGCTCGATCAGATGGACGATCAAGCCGTGATCGAGATCAACGGCTCGCGGATTGCCTTCACCACCGACAGCTTTGTGGTGACGCCCATTTTCTTTCCCGGAGGCGACATCGGCGACCTCGCCGTCAATGGCACCGTGAACGATCTGGCCATGAGCGGCGCCCGGCCGCTCTACCTGGCGGCCGCATTTATCCTGGAGGAAGGTCTGGCCACGGAAGACCTGTGCCGCGTCACTGAGTCCATGCGAGCCGCTGCTGCGAAGGCTGGGGTACTGCTGGTCACAGGTGACACCAAGGTGGTGGAGCGCGGCAAGGGTGACCAGCTCTTTATTTCGACGACCGGGATCGGCGTGGTTGAAAGGCCAGTAGTAATCTCAGCCAATCGCGCGCGCCCGGGCGACAGGATCATTCTCAGCGGCCCTGTCGGCGGTCACGGTATCGCCATCCTCTCGCAGCGCGAACACCTGGAATTCGAGGGCGCCGTCCGGAGCGATACGGCAGCGCTCAATTCGCTGGTGGAAACGATGCTCGGGGCCAGCCTCGATATCCACTGCCTGAGAGATCCTACGCGCGGGGGAGTGGCCACGACTCTGAATGAGATTGCAGCGCGATCTCACGTGGGTATGGAGCTGCTGGAAACGGCGATCCCGGTGAGCGAAGCTGTGAAGGGCGCGTGCGAGATTCTCGGACTCGATCCGCTGTATGTCGCCAACGAAGGCAAGCTGGTGGCGATTGTCGCGCCCGCAGCGGCAGAAGCTATTCTCCGAAAGATGAAAGATCATCCCCTGGGACGGAGCGCGCGCATCATCGGCACGGTGGTGGAGGGTCACGAGCCGTTGGTGCTGATGAGAACAGAGGTCGGCGGAACGCGTGTACTCGACGTCATGTTCGGCGAACAGTTGCCACGAATCTGCTGAACTGAAGCCTGGAGACGCGGCGGACGACGATTGCGACGAACGCCCCGCTGGTCATGGCGCGCCATACCCACACCCCAAACCAGCGCTGAGCTCCGCAAATCCCGCCGTTTTTCCGCACTTTTTCCGCAGCCCTTGTGGCCGCCGATCCCACCGATTGGGCAGTACCAGATAACCGCACTTTGAGGATGGCGGTCACACCCGCTTGACGATACCATGACGGCAATTACGGAACGTCGAGCTCCACGCGTCAGTCGCCCGCCTCGATGCCCAGGGCAAAGTTGCCGTCGCGATGGGGCACAAAGCGCACAGTGGCTTGCCGGTTCTCGAATTTGGTCAGTTTGCTGAGCGTGGCCGCCTGTCTGTTGAGTCTGATAAAGGCCGCGCAATCGACCCTGAAATTGTAATAGGTTTCACCTGGACCTTCGCGGATTCCGGACTGATCGGCTTGGGTGACAGTTTGTCCATTGCGGTAGACCCTCGCATGGCGTTCCGCAAAAATGGTCGATGTGGAAGTGTCACCCCGGACCGATAAGACCACCAAGTTTTGCTCCGGCAGCACGTGTACCACATTCCCTGTAATCGTCTCTGTCCTTCCCAATCCCTGCTTTGCATCGGATGGGCCGGGTTGGGCAGACCCGGCCAGGGAAACGAGCAGGAGACCGGGAGTAAGGGCGAGTGCTGTGATTTTCATACCATACCTCCTTGCAGGGAGTCCGCGGCTTCTCCCTATAGATTTGGATACGTCCAGGCCCTGATGAGGGTAGCATCGCCGCTTTGCCTTTTGAGCTTACCCTTTGCCCTTCAGCCTTCAGGGTTTGGACTCTATACTGCTAGCGTGTTTTCAAATCGCACCAACTGGCCGCTGAACCCCAATCGCCTGACTCAGGAGCTCGAGGAACGCCGCCGCCGCGGCCTGCCTGTACTCGACCTGACCGAATCGAATCCCACCCGGGCAGGCTTCACCTTCAATCCTGAGGAGATTCTGGACGCGCTGGCTGACCCGCGATCGCTCAATTATGAACCCGATCCGTGCGGTCTTAGGATTGCCCGAGAGGCCGTCGCGACCTACTACGCAGAACGCGGAATCGCGGTCGATCCTGATCGGATTTTTCTCACCGCCAGCACCAGCGAGGCCTATGCCTACGTCTTCCGCCTGCTGGCGAACCCGCACGATGCTGTCCTGGTGCCGCGCCCCAGTTATCCGCTGTTCGACTTTCTGGCGCGCCTGAACGATGTTGAGATCCGGCCTTATCCGCTGTTCTACAGCCACGGCTGGCAGATAGAAGTCGCAACTGCCGAAGCAATTGTCGCCGCTGGGGTCACTGGGGACTCGGGAGTCGTATTGCCGCAGACCCGCGCCATCCTGGTGGTGAATCCTAACAATCCCACGGGGTCCTTCCTGCACGAAGACGAGCTGGCGGGCCTGGTGGAGTGCTGTGACAGGCGGGGATTAGCTCTGATTGCGGATGAGGTGTTTGCCGACTACGGATTCGAGCCCGAGCCTGGAGCGCGGTCACGGGTGCGAAGTGTCGCGGCGACGAATGAAGTCCTCACGTTCACGCTGAGCGGACTCTCCAAGATTTCCGCGTTACCGCAGATGAAGCTCGCCTGGATCGTGCTTAATGGTCCGCCGCTCCTGCTGTCAAGTGCTCTCGAACGGCTAGAAATCATCGCTGACACTTATCTTTCGGTGAGTGTACCGCTGGCCCATGCCTTGCCCCGGCTGCTGGAAATGCGTCACTCGTTGCAGCCACAGGTCCGGCGGCGAGTCATTGAAAACCTTGCCTTGCTGGACGCAGCCTTGCCCCAAGACTCGCCCCTCGGCCGCCTGGAAACCGAGGGCGGATGGTATGCGGTCCTGAGGGTGCCAACAATCATGAGTGACGACGATTGGGCCGTAGAGCTGTTGCGCGATGAGGGCGTGCTACTGCATCCGGGACACTTTTACGATTTCGCTTCAGAGGGCCATCTGGTGATAAGCCTACTACCCAAACCCGGGGCCTTTCGTGAAAGCGTACACCGAATCGTTGAGCATGTGCAGCACGCGTCCGAGTAGGGGCTGGCTCTGGGTCCGCCCAGACGGGACTATCTATCAGGCTGCAACAAAACTCGCCGGAATTTGGGAGCCATTGGCGAAGGAAAGCTTGCTGTCTTTTGAAATGTACACGGCAGGATTTTTCCCTCCGATCAGCATGACACGTTTCAATAATTATTCAGCAACCTACGAAATCCCTACTTCAGCTCAATCAGGACCATCTCGAACACGGTCTTACCGGCGTTGGCCAGCGAATGGTGCCGATTGGTGGCGGCCTCAAAGACTGCGTCTCCGGTTTGAGGCGAGAGGTCTTTCGAGATGCCGTTAGAATCCTGATCTCTGACCGTGCCGCCGCGCATGATCACGGAGATGTGGTCGGCGCTATCGGTGATTTGTGAGCTGGACTGGTTGGGTTCGAGCACCCAGCGAACGATGCGCACGCGCTGGTTTTCGAGCAGCAGTTCCGGCTCGATCGTCTGGCCGCCGCCGCGATGCATCCATATCACGGCGCCCACGCCTGCGACGATCACACCCAGCAAAAGGCCGCTGAGAAAGGCCTTGAACACCCCAAAACCACGCCGAGCGGGAACCGTCGAGTCTGAAGTTAAAGGGTCGGGCATGGAGCATCTCCAGGATCCGCAAGGCATTATCAGTCAATTCGTGACGCATCAATGCCCGCATCAACGCTGGCATCAATCCCAGGTCTTAGCCCTGCGGAGAACTAGCCCGACTATACTAAGCGTTTCCCAGCAGACGCTGCAACTGCTCTTTCTGGGCGGGATTCTTACGCAGCATGACGCGGCGCAGTCGAGCAAACTCGTCGGATTCGATGCGTTGAACGGTTCCGCGCCCGCGTTGGGGGCTGAACGCCAGAATGTGATCGAGATCGGGGTGACGGGTGAGGACATTCTGAAAGCGGACGGCTTCGCGGGGCGGGCAGAAGTCCAGCAGCGAGCCTCCATTTGCCGGACCCGTATCGCGACCGTCCGAGGCGGCGCGGGCAAGCCCCACCACTCGCTTGCGATCGGCCTCATAGCATAAGAAGAGATCCCCGCGCTTCACCTCCTCGCGCAGGTAGCGCAGGCTGGAGGCGCTCTTGATCCAGCCCTCGTCGCCGAGTTGATAGACGCCGCGAACGCGTGAGCGGAAGTAATTGTCAAACTCCCAGCCGCGCTTCGTGTTGATTTTGAAGACCCAGTATTTCATTGAGTCATTCAGTCAACAGGTCATTGAATAGGCCTTCGCGAACGCATCGACCTGTCTTCGCGGTATGCTGCCGAAGCGCCGTTCCAAGGAGGGCGCATTCATTCAAATGGCTCAATGACCCAACGATTCGATCGATCAATTCTTCACCCCACGTCCACCAGCCTGGCGTCCCGAATGGCCGGAATCGCGCGAATCTCGTCAAGCACGGCGGCCGGTACGGAATCATCCACGTTCACTAAGCCGATGGCCTCGTGAGTCTCGGCATTGCGGCCCAGGGCGAAGCAAGCGATGTTCACCTTATGGTCCCCAAGTAGCGTGCCCACTCTGCCGATGACGCCGGGCACGTCGCGGTTGCGAATAAAGAGCATCAGCCCCTTCAGCGGCGCCTCGATGTCAATATTGTTAACGCCCAGCAAACGCAACGAACCGCGTAGTCCCACCATGCCCAACAGCGAACTGCAGTCCCTCTCAGTACGCAGCGAGATTCCCAGTGAGTTGGAGAAATCGGCGCGACGGGCGCTGCGCATCTCGATCACTTCAATTCCACGCGCCTGGGCCAGGGCCGCGGCGTTGATCAAGTTCACGTCCTCTGAGAGTACGCTTGCAAGAATTCCTTTGAGTACAGCGTTCTTCACCAGGTGCGTATTCAATTGGGCCAGGCCGCCGTCATAGCTGATGCGAACTTCATCCAGGCGCTCCTCCGTAGTCTGGCCCAGGAAGGTGCCGAGCTTCTCTCCCAGCTCCAGGTAAGGCTGGATCTTCTTCTGCTCCTCGGGCGAAAGGGAAGGCATATTCACAGCATGGCGAGCCACGCCTTCGATCAAGTAGTCGCGCACTTGCTCGGCGATGCGAACCCCCACAATCTCCTGGGCCTCCTCCGTGGATCCGGCGATATGGGGAGTGGCAATTACGCGCGGGTGTGAAACCAGACGGAGGTCCTTCGGCGGCTCCTGCTCGAATACGTCGAGCCCTGCTCCAGACACATGTCCGCTTTCGAGCGCCGCCAGCAAATCGGCCTCATTAACCAACTCGCCTCGCGCGCAGTTGATGATCCGCACACCTGGCTTGGTCTGGGCCAGCGTCTGAGCATTCAAGATGTGCTCCGTCTGCGGCGTCAAAGACGTATGCAGGCTGAGAAAGTCGGCCATCCCCAGCAGGTCGCGCAAAGGGGCCAGCTTTACGTGGTGCTCAACGGCGAACTGGGTCGAGACATAGGGATCGTAAGCAACCACCTGCAAACCAAACGCAGCGCCGAGGCGGGCCACCTCCAAACCCACTTTCCCGAAGCCGATCAGGCCCAGGGTCTTGCCCCGCACCTCGAGCCCAACCAGCTTCTTTTTCTCCCACTTGCCGCCCTTCAATGAACTGTCTGCGAAAGGCAGTTGGCGGGCCATGGCCAGGATCAGAGCAAACACGTGCTCGGCCACACTGACGGCATTGCCGCCCGGAGTGTTCATCACCACCACGCCGTGCTGGGTGGCGGCCTCGAGATCAACGTTGTCCACGCCCACGCCTGCGCGGCCGATCACGCGCAGCTTAGTCGCGTGTTCGAGAACGGCAGGAGTCACTTTGGTGGCGCTGCGGATGATCAGAGCGTCGGCATCCCGGATCGCCTCAGTGAGTGACGGGGCCGCAGCCGCAGGCGCGCCACCCGAGGAGGCGGAGGCTTTTAGGCCGGGCAGATAGAGCACATCGAAAGACGGCTCCGCACGCAAAACGTCGAGAGCGCTTTCAGAAATGTCGTCGGAAATTAGGATTTTCATGATTCAGCCTCTTTGGAGAGTATTGGGATTGCCACCTGGCCTACAGCGGGACCGCACTTGATGGCAGCCCTCCTCCCCCAAAAGGCCGAGGGCTGTTATCAACGAGGAGGGAAACCTGCAGCCGTTAGCCGAAGTATCGCAGATAAACTTCCTGGGCCGCGCGCACCCCACTACCAAGTTCCACCGTGTGGCCAACTTTGTTGAGCGCGATTTCGAGGCCGGCGATTGAAGCGAAAAGGTCAAGCGCATCGTAGTAGCCGATATGCGCCATCCGGAAGATCTGGCCCTTCATCGAGCCCTGCCCATTCGACACGATAGCGCCGAACCGGGTGCGCATTTCCTTCACGATCAATCCAGAATCGAGGCCTGGAGGCGCGGAGATCGACGTAACCGCATTGGCGGGCGAGCATTGCGCAAACAGGGAGAGCCCCATCGCCTTGGCCGCTTCGCGCGTGGCCTCAGCCAGCATGGCGGCGTTCTTGACCAGATTCTCCAGGCCGAGCTGCTTGATGTAGACGAGCGCCGTGTGCAAGGCCACAACCAGAGTAGTGGCGGGGGTCCAGGCGGACTCGCCATTCACCTGGTTCTTGCGCTCGCGGGCGTAATCGAAGTAGAAACGAGGAGATTTGGATTTTGCCATCAGACCCCAGGCCTTTTCGCTGATGGCGGCGAAGGCCAGACCGGGCGGAATCATCGTCGCTTTCTGCGATCCGCCGATAGTCACGTCGAGTCCCCAGTCATCGGGCCGGATCTCAGTCGTGCCCAAGCCGGTGATTGCGTCAACCACCAGCGCCGTCTCCGGATACTGGCTTACTAGTTTGCCCAGCGTCTCGACGTCGTTGCGCACGCCCGTCGAGGTTTCGGTGGCCTGCACGAAAACGGCACGGAAAGGCCCGTCTTGCTGCAGGTGTTTTTCCACCTGCTCAAGCGGCAGGCATTTGCCGTAAGACGATTCCACTTTCACCAGGTCAGCTTTGTAGGTCTGAGCAAGGTTCACCCAGCGCTCGCCGAACTTGCCGATGGTTCCCACCAGCACCTTCTCACCCGGCGAAACCAGATTCGTCATGGCGCCTTCCATAGCACCCGTGCCGGAACTGGCGAAGATCAACACGTCGTTCTTGGTGTTGAAGTAGTACTTCAGCAGTTCGGAGGTTTCGAGCATCAGACGACGGAAGTCCTGAGTGCGATGGTGCAGGGTGGCGGTCAAGGTCTTGGCCTGTGCCTCCATCAGCAGAGGCGTGGGTCCGGGCGTAAAAAGTCTTTCCTTGACGATTCCTGGCATGGGATTGATTCCTTTGGATTTGAGTTAAATGGGAAGGACACTACAAACGTTCCCTCCGGGTCACTCTGGAGAACCCACGGGGAAGCAGAACCTTCTTTCCTGCGAAGTCGGCTTTATGCGAATACGAAGGTCAATTGTAGGAGATCGAAGAAATTCTTGTCAAATCGAAGGTCCTGAAATTAGTGTCCTAGCTTCAATCATTTTCGTGGCTTCCCGCCTTGACGCCGATGGTATCGTGAAGACGAAAACTGGAGACCTTCCCATGAGAAGAAAACTCTACCTTTCGCTTGCTGTCGTTGGATTGCTTCTTCTGGCCGTGCGGAACACACACGTAGTCGGAAAAGGGACCAAGCTGACGCGGCAACGTTGGGAGTACAAGGTTGTAGTTTTGGAGGATCCGGACTTCATAGCCGCCGGGAAGCGGCAAGGAGACGCGCCTGAACTCAATCAGCTTGGTGCTGAAGGTTGGGAATTAGTAACAGTCTTGCGCGAGCGACAGGAGCTTGCTTATTTAGCCTATCTGAAGCGCCCCAAATAACTATCGCGAACAAGAAGCTCATCCAAGCTAAGAATAATCCTTCAGGATGATACTTCGCGCATCAATCAGGCTGCCTACCAGGTCACGCAAGAGATAATCAGGCACAGCGAATCGTAACCACCGGATGGTATGCTATCAGAGCGCGCTTTTCGGCCTTGGCTTTATTTGTCCTTTGCAAGACTTACACTACCCGATACGCGCTCTGCTTCGAGTCCTCCTTTCTCGTTTGGTTGTCTTCTGGCTGGATCTCGCGACACCGTTGCCGATGGTTTTCTTTAGCATGGCGGCAGCCTGACATGGCACGTCTTCGGTTTTCCAGGCTTAGTAAAGTCAGACTAGGATACTGCCATCCAAGTTCTTCCGAGGGCTTTGACCCTACAGATGATCTACAATAGTGCTTCGCTTCGGGCTGGGTCTCCCGGCCTCATCTATTCTTATAAGGGGTGCCGCTATGCACAAGCTTGTTCTATTACGACATGGAGAAAGCGTCTGGAATAAGGAGAACCTGTTCACGGGCTGGACCGACGTCGATCTGTCGGAAAAAGGCAGGATAGAAGCCGGCGAGGCAGGCCGTGTTCTGAAGGAACAGGGATACACTTTTGATATCGCTTTTACCTCGGTGTTGAAACGTGCGATTCGCACCCTCTGGATCGCGCTCGACCAAATGGACCTGATGTGGATTCCAGTGGTGCGCGACTGGCGTCTGAATGAGCGACACTATGGGGCGCTGCAGGGCTTGAACAAGGCAGAGACCGCGGCCAAATACGGCGATCAGCAGGTGAAGGTCTGGCGCCGCAGCTACGATATCCAACCGCCGGCTCTCGAAGAGGGCGATCCGCGGTTCCCCGGCAGCGATCCGCGATACAGGAATTTGACCAAGGAGCAACTCCCCTTGACGGAGTGCCTGAAGGATACCGTGGCGCGATTTCTCCCTTGCTGGCACGAGCAGATCGCTCCTGTGGTGAGCTCGGGTCAACAGGTTCTCATCACAGCCCACGGAAACAGCTTGCGCGCTTTAGTGAAGTATCTCGACAACATCCCAGAGCGCAAAATTGTGGAGTTGAACATACCTACAGGAATACCCCTGGTCTACGAATTGGGCGACGATTTGAAACCTATCAAAAGCTACTATCTGGGCGATCCAGAGAAGATCAAGGCAGCGGCAGAAGCGGTCGCGAGTCAAGGCAAGGCCAAAAAGTAGCTGTGGCGTAATGCTATCGTTGCACGATATTAGCCGAGCCCCACCGACGTGGCATGGCCATCTTGGCCATGCAGAGCAGAATTCAGACGACGCAAAGGCCTCCGTGCCTCCGCCACGGGCTCGAAGCCCGTGCGACGTCAACCCTGGAAAAATGCTGCGAGCTTGTCGTAGGTGGTGGGGAGATCCTCCGGTTGGAGGCGCGTTTCGCTGACCACGGTCATGAAGTTGGTATCGCCAGTCCAGCGGGGGAGAACGTGCAGATGCAGGTGATCGGCGATGCCAGCGCCGGCTACCCTTCCGAGGTTCATACCCAGGTTAAATCCATCGGGACGATAAACGGAACCGAGGGCCTGCACCATATCGCGCGCGGATTGCATGATCTCCGCTAACGTCTCGTCATCAAGATCGGTAAGGGCTGCCACGTGCACGTAGGGGACTACCATGGAGTGTCCGGTGGTGTAGGGAAAGAGGTTCAGGATCGTGAATGAATGAGAGCCTCGGCGGAGAACCAGGTTCTCCCGATCCCCGGACGGTCCGGCTGCGCCTATCTCGCAGAAAACGCATCTCGTGGCTTTTCCCCCTTGGGTCACGTAGCGATACCGCCACGGCGTCCAGAGTTGTTCCATAAGGTGGCCTGGGTGTGGCGACGGTTAGCTTGGAATTTCCGGTGAAGGTGGGGCGGGGACAGGCGGCGAGTCCGCTGGTGCCGTTGCAGCGGGCTCCGCTGCCGAATGGTCGTTGACCAGATCCTTCAGTTCCTTGCTAGGTTTGAAATAGGGGATCTTCTTAGGCGGGACCTCCACCCGGGCGCCAGTCTTGGGGTTGCGGCCCACGCGGGCATCGCGCTGCCGGGTGCGAAAGCTGCCAAAGCCTCGGATTTCGATCTTGTCGCCGCCGCGCAATGACCGGACGATGCTTTCGAAAATCGTCTCCACTATCACTTCCGATTCTTTGCGACTCATCTCCACCGCGCGCGAAACATCTTCAATCAGCTCAGCCTTTGTCATGATTCGCTCCTTCAACGAGATGCGGTCACCAGCTTCCTCTCCAGGTATTCTTGCACACCTGGGACCACCAGCCGGCTTAGGAATACCCTTCAGACGCGGCCAGGAGCCGCTCATCCACTCTAGGATACGGCCTTTGATTCGACCTTCGCCTCCGGTACTGGGGCCAACTTCTCGTGCCCCACTGGAGGAGCTTCCTTCGTGTTGGAAACTGCTTTTCCGGCAGGACCTGCCGCCGGCTCTTGCTCCACGCCGTTCAGGCTTAATCCGATACGCTTCTCCTCTGGACTAAGGCGGATCACCCGAAAGAGCCTCTCACTGCCCACCGCTGGAGGCCGGGCAGGAGCCGGCGAATAAGGGTCATCCATCTCGGAAATGTGGCAAAGCCCTTCGATGCCCTCCTCCAATTCCACGAAGGCCCCGAAAGGAGCGATTCGTACCACTTTGCCATGCAACACGTCACCCACTTGGGTCTTGGCAAAAAATGTCTCCCAGGCGTCGGGCTGCATCTGCTTCAGACCTAGCGAAAGTCGGCGGTGCTCAGGGTCGAGCGCCAGCACTACTGCTTCAATTTTCTGGCCTTTTTTCAGCACCTCGGAAGGATGCTTTACGCGTCGGGTCCAGGAAAGATCGGAGAGGTGGATGAGACCATCTACGCCCTCCTCAACTTCGACAAAGGCTCCGAAATCAGTGAGATTGCGGACGTGGCCCTCAATCACTGCCCCCACTCCCAAGCGCTCGCCCAAAGTGGACCAGGGATCGCCCAGCGATTGCCTCAGACTGAGGGAAATTCGCCGCTGGCCGGGATTGACGTCGAGCACCACCGCCTCGACCTGGTCATTGACGTTGACTACCTTTGAGGGATGCTTTAGCCGCTTGCTCCAGGTCATTTCCGAAATGTGAACGAGACCTTCGACGCCTGGCATCACCTCGACAAAGGCACCGTAATCGGTAACGCTTACGACGCGTCCGCGCAAGCGGTCGCCGGGATGATACAGCGAAGACACCTGTTCCCACGGGTCGGGGGTCAGTTGCTTCAGGCCGAGCGAGACCCGCTCTTTCTCGGGGACATACTTAAGTACCTTCACCTGGAGTTCCTGCCCCACCTGCACCGCTTCCGAGGGATGAGATACACGGCCCCAGGAAAGATCGGTGATGTGCAGTAGGCCATCCATGCCGCCGAGATCGACGAAGGCGCCGTAGTCCACCAGGTTTTTGACCCGTCCGGTGAGGACGCTTCCCTCCACCAGCTTCTCCAGCAGCTTGGACTTACGCTCGGCGAGTTCCTGCTCAAGGGCCGCCTTGCGGCTCACTACCACGTTGTTGCGCTTGCGGTCGAGCTTGGCGATTTTGCAGGTAATCTCTTGGCCGACGAGTGAATCCAGGTTGCGCAGAGGCCGTACGTCCGTCTGCGAAGCCGGCAGAAAGGCACGCACGCCGATGTCAACTTCAAGTCCTCCCTTGGTGCGATCGATAACTCGACCGCGGACGGCGGCCTGGTTTTGGTAAGCCCATTCGATGTCGTCCCAAGCCTTGAGGTGAGCTGCTTTGCGGTGCGATACCGAAACCGTGCCATCCTCTTCGTCGTAGCTCTCGATGAGGACAGTTACCTTATCGCCGCGTTTCACCGTCAGTTCGCCATTCTCGCCGAGAAACTCTTCGCGGGCGACCGCGACCTCACTCTTCAGGCCGATGTCCAGGATAACCTCGGTATCCGTGACCTTGAGAACCTCTGCGCTCAAAACTTCGCCAGGGGCCAGAGGTGCGATCTGGTCCATGCTCTGGTCCATGCTCTCAAATAGATTGCCCATTTCGCCTGTGTCGGGGGATACCTGCTCGGCCACCCTGGGCAAAGTCGCTTCGGAATCCGCTTGGTAGCCGTCTTCGAAACTCCCCGGCGCTTCGCTTCGAGGCCGTTCAATCAACGGAAGGCTCTCACCCGCTCCGGCGCTATTCAGTTGTGGCGCGGCCTGACTCGAGACGATGGGTGGCGACGTTTCGGGCGTCTGAGCTTCCGACGCCGGCGTTCCGACCGGAGCCTTATCGGCTTCCGGGGGACCATTATTTTCCACTGAAAACATCCCTTGCTCCTTCCTCATCCGCGAGCCCGACGCACCGTAGCCTGGAAAGCCATATTCTACCGTTCCGGGAAAAGGGAAGTCAATCGAGGGATCGGGCTCATCGGGCTCACGAAACCGATCGGCCAAGCGTCGTCAGTTCTCTTCGGGCGTCCGCCTGCTCTCGCTTCTCATGTCTCCGGGATTCCTCAGGTCGATCTGGGTTTGTTCATGGGCTGGAGCGGGGCGAGGGGCCGAACCGGCCCAGAACCTGGCCGGACCCCTGCTTCAATGCGGCGTGCGCCCATTCCAATCACAGGTCCAATCACAGTTTGACCGGGCGGGATCTTTCTGTTAAAACACGAACATGTCTCTATCGACCTTAACCGGACGGGTTCACGATATTCCTGCTGCTGAACGGCTTGCCGAGGTTCGGTACGCTATCCGGGATATCGCTGTCCTAGCCGATCAATTGAACGCTCAGGGCAAGAAGACCTTGCCGCTGAACATCGGGGATCCGATCAGGTTCGACTTTCACACTCCTCCGCATCTCATCGAAGCGGTTGTCCAGGCTATGCGCGACGGCAAAGATGGCTACGCTCCTTCGTCGGGCGTCCCCGAAGCACTCGAGGCGATCCGCGGTAAGGCCGAACGCAAAGGCATCCGCGAGATTCAGGATGTCTTCATCACCCTGGGTGTAAGCGAAGCGGTGGACATCTGCCTGACCGCCCTGGTGAATGCGGGCGAGAACGTGCTTACCCCGCGGCCCGAGTATCCGCTTTATTCGGCAGTTTTGACCAAACTGGGCGCCGAGGTAAACGCTTATTCCCTTAACGAAGAGCGCGGATGGGAACCCGATTTAGACGACGTGCGGGCGCGCGTCAACGCTCGCACCCGGGCCATCGTCGTGATCAATCCGAACAATCCTACCGGGGCGGTTTACTCCCGAGCGACGCTGGAGGCTATTCTCGATCTGGCCCGGCAGCACAACCTAGTCGTTTTCGCCGACGAAATCTACGACGAGCTTATTCTTGATGGCGAACCGCACGTCACCCTGGCGGCCCTTGCCCCGGATGTGCCCGTCGTGAGTTTCGGGGGGCTTTCCAAAGCCTATCTCGCGCCAGGATGGCGGGTGGGATGGGCGGTGGTGAGTGGCGAAGAACATGCGCTCCGTGCCTATCTCGAGGGGATCAACAAGCTGCTGCGTTCCCGGCTCTGCGCCAATCACCCTCAGCAGTATGCGATCAAACCGGCCCTTGAGGGTCCCCATGATCATCTCGAAGAAGCGGTCCGGAAATTGCGTGCCCGCCGTGACTTCACCATGAAGTTCTGTAATTCAACACCGGGACTGAGTTGCATCACTCCGCGCGGCGCCTTCTATGCCTTTCCCCGGCTCCACATCGAAGGCAGCGACGAGGATTTTGTGAAGCAACTGCTCATCGAAAAGCAGGTGATGGTGGTGCACGGCAGCGGCTTCGGCCAGGCCCCAGGTACACGCCATTTCCGTCTCGTTTTCCTCCCCGACGAGGCGATACTGGCCCGAGCTTATGAAGCATTGGCTGATTTCCTCCAACAATGGAACAGATAGATCCAGCCTACGAGAACAACGAGGGTCCCGAGAGCTCGCCGCCATCGCCGGACCAGCCGCCAGCAAGCGATGTGCCGGCGAATTTCTGCCCGGTGTGCTCTGCACCGCTTGAGTCCAGGCGCTGCAAGATGGTGTGCCCGCGTTGCGGATATTTCATGTCGTGCTCGGAGTTCGAGTGACTGTCGGGACAGATAGTCCTCCGGAATCCCAGTCTCAAATCCTCAAATCACAACCATTTGCTTTCCTCCCAGCCTCCCGCTACAATTTATCTTCTTATCTTCCGAGGTAAAGCAATTCAATTGGGCGGAAACCGGGCACTGTGCACTACTGTCGCGCGCTGCATGAGGCGGGTTCATTTCGCACATGGCAGTCTAGCGGCAAAGGAGAGGATTCATGGCGCTGCAGATTGCGGAACAAGTGTTGGGGGACGTCCTGGTGATGACTCTGGCAGGCCAGGTGACACTCGGCGAGGAAAGCACCCAGCTTCGGAATAAAGTGAAGGGCGCGTTGGGCGCGGGTCACAAGCATTTGGTTCTCGATATGGGCGACATTACTTACGTCGATAGCGCGGGTCTGGGAACACTGGTCAGCGCTTACTCGACCGTGTCGAATCAAGGTGGAAAGGTGAAGCTGGCGAATCTGACGCGGCGGCTTCGCGAGCAGCTCGCAATTACTAAGCTGGTCACGGTGTTCGACGTTTACGACGACGTAGAAGAAGCGGTAAAGTCTTTCGCTTCCTAGCCGCAATTGCTCTTGGGCGATCCGGATTGTTCATCGGCTGGAGAGAGCGGGGTTAGGCCTGCCCTTTCAATGCATGGCTAGGGTCGCATCTCGGGCCGCCGTCGTCACCCGAACCCTTGACAGATCGAATCACACGCCTCAGAGGCCGGCGGGATTATCAAGCCAATAAATCGTAAGTCCTGAAAGCAACTTGGGGTAAAAGTCCGTGGATTTTTGCGGAAGCACCAGCCCGGCGAAGGCATTGTCGCGTACGGCTTCGATGGGAGTGGGATTGATAAGCAGCGAAAGCTGCGCCTCTCCTCGGTCCACCTGATCGAAAGCAATGTGAAACTCCCGCACGTACCGCAGGTTACGCTCTTCCGCTACAGCCTGGCGGTCAATCCTGAGCACGCGTTCGAGCAGAATTCGATGCAGGATCATCACGTCGAGGCGGGCCAGGCTGGGGGCAAGGTCAGGGAGCAATGCCTGGAGATCCGCATCTTTGCGTAACCTGAGCAGGGCCAGCCGTCCGGATCCGGCGTACGCCCCCAGTGCCGGGCGCTCGCTCCCAGCCTCGGCCAGTTGCTCGCGAAGGCGGTTGGCGCCTTCGCCGCCGCGGATCTCACAATCGAAGACAGGTTGAGCGGCAGCAAGAAAGCTCTCCCAATCAAACCCTGCAAGGCTGTGAACCACCCGATGCGTGGGCAGAATGGTAAGCCCGGGAGTCTCCATGCGTACGAAGGTTGCCATGACGTATTCAGAGCGTCCGCCCTTGAGTCCCTGAGAACGGCCGTAATCGCGGTAGGCGATCGCGGTTTCATAGCGATGATGCCCATCGGCGATCACCAGTTTCTGGTTACGCATCGCCTCAGTCACTCTTTGCACAACGCGAGGTTCGGATGCCCGCCACACACGGTGTAGCGTCCGGTATTCGTCTTGGACCTGCTCCCAGGGTTTAGTATGCTCGACCGGATCCAGATGAGCTTCGACCTCACCTGCGGGATCGCTGTAGAGCAGAAAGATCTGCCCGAAGTGGGCGCGCGTCGCTTTGAGCAGTTCGAGCCGGTCCGCTTTGGGGCCTGACAGCGTTTCCTCGTGGCGATGCACCACCTGGGCTGCGTAATCCGCAAGCTTCAGGAGGGCAATAAAACCACGGCGTACCTTCGTGCTGCCTTCCGCGTTGCCGGTAAGCTCACGGGGTAGCGAGTATTCCTGGCTATAAGGGTAGATGGCAGGCTCGGCCTCAGGGCGAAGCACGCCCTTGGCGATCCAGGCATGCAAATCCCGGGCTGCGCGAGTGTATACGTTTTCGCTCGAATCATCACCGGGGGATTGCCGCCCACGGATGATCCGCGCCAGATTGTAAGGGCTCAGATCGTAATAGCGAGACTGCATCTCCGGAGAAATCTTGTCGTAGGGCTGCGTCACCACCTTGTCGAGTCCTGACAACGCGCCGGCATCGTAATGAACGGCGCGAAAAGGACGGATCTCAGCCATCGATCGCACCCCCAGCGTTATAGCTTTGAGTTGTGAGAATGACAGGTCCGCTCGAAGCGGCTCCTAATGCACAAACGTAGCACACCCAACCCAAGGGCGTCGAGTAAGTGGGATCGTCGGTAGTATCCTAAGAGGACAGTACCGGATTGCGCATCCTCGCGAATGAGTTCGCATTGATGTAAGGTTTCAGAGCCGCCCCGTTCTTCGAAGGGCCTGCTAGAATAGAACCATGGTGAGTTCGAATGACTTCTTATGCGACATCCGCCTTATCGTCTTCGATCTCGATGGCACTCTGATCGACAGCCGCGAAGATCTTGCCCTCAGCGTTAACGCGATGCGGCAGCAGATGGGACTTGGACTTCTGGCGTATGACGTCATCACTTCGTACGTGGGCCATGGCGTCACCAACCTCGTCCGGCGCGCTCTTGCCAACGGCGCTTCCGGCGGGTTGAGCGCGGAGGCGATTGAGCAGGGGACCTGCCTTTTTCTCGACTATTACTGGGAGCACAAGCTTGACCGCACGGTGGCTTATCCTGGTGTGGTTGAGGCCCTGGCGGAGCTCGACAGGCGCCGGATGGCAGTGCTTACCAACAAACCGGTGAGGTTCAGCACTGCCATTCTGGAGGGCTTGGGGATCGCGCGCCACTTCGAGTTCATTTATGGCGGCAACAGCTTCGAAAGCAAGAAACCCGATCCGGAGGGTCTGCTGAAGATCATGAAGGATACGGGTTCCGCTCCCGGCCAGACGCTGATGGTGGGCGATTCCGATACCGACGTCCTGACCGGCCGTAATGGCCATGTCTGGACCTGCGGCGTTACCTACGGGCTTGCGCCTGAGACCCTGGTTGTGACTCCGCCGGATGTTCTGCTCGCTGACTTGCGCGACTTGCCGCCACTGCTTGAGGCCGGGAAGAGCGCACCTCAAGACCCCCACCCAACTCCCTGGAAGCCGGAGGCATCGAAAGAACTCTAGCATGCGCTTTTCCAACAAACGGCTTCCTCAACACCGACAAGTGGCCCGCTGGCGCGGTTTGCGTCTGATTTTTCTTCTCTGTGTCGCTTCCCAGGCATTACCCGCATGGGCTTTTCAGGCCTCCCAGGGCCAAAATGCCGCCTCGCAAGCGCAGCCGCCGTCACATGACGTGCCGATCGTTCGTCCGAAGCCTCCCGGGCCTGAAATTCCAGCCAAGCCCGCGGAGCCTGCGGGCGAGAGCACCTCGCCGCCAAACGCGGAGCTCGACCAAGGTCCTCCAGGCGATTGGTGTACCGAACTCGTCGATTCTATTTTGAGCTCACCTAATCCCGAAGCTTACAATCGGATGCTCGACGCCGCTTTTGCTGCCGGTCCGGAAATGGTCCCTAAGCTGAAGCGCGCCCTTGACGATGATCGGACGGCGGAGTTCGCGGCGCAAGCTCTCGCCTATATTGGCGGCCCTGACGCGATCAAGCTGCTCGCCGCGCTGATGAATGACAAAAGGGATTTGAACCTGCGGCGTTTCTTTTATGGCGCTCTTTCCGAGTACCGCTCTCCTGAGGCCACCAAGGCGCTGCTGGATGCCATCGCGCGCGCCGACGCGGAGCCTGACCGGACAGTCACCGAAGCTGCCATCCTGGCCTTCAGCACCCGGACCGATCCTGCCGTGATCCCACAGCTTCGCGAGGCTGAGAGTAAGATCCGGGATGTGGTGCTGCACGATGATTTGGACAACGTTGCCGAGGTAATCCAAAAGCGCGCCCACGACCTCAGCGCGCCGGCGCCAGCAAGTGGGGGAACCGGACCGGGTGCAGGAGCGATCACGGGACCTCCAGGCGCACCCAAAGGTCCGGATAGTTTGTCGGCGGGTTCGCTCTTTGCAGCCGTGCGCCTCTACTTCCTGCCTGCGCTGGGGCCGGGTCCAAAGGATTCGCTCGCCGAACCGAACGGAAACAAGCCGGCAACCTCAACCGGTACGAAAACATCCGCCACCCACGAGCAAAGCGGCGCGGCGGCCAGTAAGACTTCCGGACAAACTGTGCCCGCCAAGCACGCTGTCAACTCTTTCGAAGAGAGCCGCATCAAGGTTAATATTCTGAGCCTGGTGTTTTCGCCGGACAAAACGCGCGCCTTGGCGCACGTGGCTTTCGAGGGTCCCCAGGCTACCGCCTACTACGACATGGTGCTGGGCAAAAGATATGGCCAATGGGCGCTGGGGAGCGTGTGGCTGGGTCCTGAAGTGCAAAAATCCGTCACACCCGACAAGGCTCCGTCTGCAGGTTCCACCGCCACCAATACAGATCGCTAGCAAAATAGACAGCAAAATCGACGGCGACTAATAACGCATATCCGGGTACCGTCATCCTTCACGAAGCGAGGGATCTGTGTGTCTGAAAGCGCCTGTCAATCCTCTCGGAGGGAGGGAGAACCGAAACCAATCGGCTTTTCCCGCGGAGTGACTCGTTGTCCGAAGTAGGGATCGTTCCGCCGTGAAACCCGGTGCAGTCATCAGAGGCTTCCATTCATTCATTTCGGTCTCATCGGTCAAGGCATAGGAGTTAACATACGCCTGGCGGGCTTGGTTCCAGGTCGGTCTGTATGATACAAGTCTCCAACTTAACTCGAACCAGGATTTCCATTTTCCCTTTCCGATCAACAGATCCCGGGCAGTTGCCTGTTAGCTTCGTCTCGGACTTAGAAAAGCATTCCCGGACAAAACGCTTGACATCGTTGTGAAGTTTATCGTATTGGTTTTTAGTCGTTAGCTTTATCGATTAAGTAAGGATGAAACATCAGGGAATTAGCTGTGTTCACTGATTCTGTAGAGGCAGGAAAGAGGCATCCGTGTTTGCTATTACCCTCGCCCTCATGTTATCAGTTACCGGAAGCGGCAAATCCATGGTTCAGAATCCCGGTTTTGAGTCGGCTTCTTTTCTGGCCGGATGGGAAACTCGGGTTCGCACGGAACCTGAGAACGGCCGTCCGCCCACTTTTGTCGGGGACCGAAGTATGTCCAAGGAAGGCGGAGAGGCTCTCGCGATCGACGTCCTCGATCCCAGCCAGGCCGCAGTCACCCAGAAAATCTTCCTGCCCATGGGCTCGCTGTGGCACGTCAAGGCCTGGGTTAAGACGGAGAACCTGAAGGCCGGGGACCAGACCCGGGCAGGTCAGTTCTTCCGCGACGAACCTCCGGCCGGCGGCTTCATTAACATTGAGACGCTTGCTGGTGAGGCGGGCACAAGCGCCGGCTGTGTGGGCACAACTCCCTGGCACGAAGAGGAGACCACGTTCAGAGTACCATCTCCCGGCTTTATCAATCTGACGCTCGTCGGAACCCAGCGCGGCACAGGAAGAATCTGGTTTGATGATGTCCGTCTTGAACCGTTACCGACAGCCACAACCGGGGACGTGCGCGTCTTTGCTGAGCACATGACGAAGCAGCCGATTGACGCTATGCAACAGGGCCAATTCATCGAGATTCTCTGCAACCTGATTCCCTCGATTATTGCGCAACAAGTAGTCTCGACCAGCTTCGAGGCAGCGCCACCCTGCAAATTCGTCTACAAGAAGGAAACCGACGAACCTTACCGGCCATGGTATCCGGACGGCGCCGTCGAAGTGGCTCAATACTCTTTGGACACGACCAACCCTTTCAATGGAGCCCGCTCTCAGAGGATCGAGCTGCCGGCGGAGCGGGCGCGTGCTGGGATCTCCCAAGACGGCTTCTACGTCAAGCAGGGAGTGTCCTACAAATTGCATCTCAGCATGAGGAGCTACGGCAACGTTGGCGTTCGCGCGTGGCTCCACGGTGGGGGACGGGTAATCGCGGGACCCCTCTCACTGGGTCGCGCGGGCAGAGACTGGACCGCTGCCGAGGCTGAGTTGCGCGCGACCGGAACTACCGATAATGCGACGCTGAGCATCGATTTCGAAGGTCCGGGCACATTGTGGCTGGATCGCGTGTATATGATCGGCTCGGACGCGGTCCTAGGACTCTGGCGTCCTGACGTCGTGGAGGCGCTCAAGGCTATGCATCCCGGGGTCATTCGGTTTGGCGGCAGCACGGTCGAAGCCTACGAGTGGAAAGAAGGCGTCGGCCCTTGGGACCGGCGGCAACCCTTTAGTACCGTATGGGGTGGGCTGGAGGAGAACTTCGTCGGGGATGACGAGTTCCTTCGGCTCTGCAAATACATTGGTGCCGAACCGCTGATGTGTGTGCGATGGAAGGGCAAGACGCCTGAAGATGCGGCCGCTGAAGTAGAGTATTGCAATGGCGGACCGGAAACACGCTGGGGAAGGCTCCGCGCCCAGAACGGTCACTCGGAGCCCTACGGCGTAAAATACTGGCAGATCGGCAACGAGGTTGACGCCCCGGAGTACAACACTTCAGTTCGAGGGTTCGCCGAGGCCATGAAGAGAGCGGACCCGAACATCAAACTCATTTCCTCGTTCCCGACAAAGAACCTGCTGGAAACGGCAGGCACGGCCTTCGACTACCTGGCCCCTCACCACTACGAAGTGGGAGACCTGGCCGGCGAAGACCGGAATTTCAAGGAGCTGCAGAACTGGATTTCGCGCGAGGCCGGAGGCCGCAATGTCCGGGTGGCTGTAACCGAATGGAATACTACGGCGGGCGATCCCGGCCTGCCCCGTGGCATACTCCAGACGCTGGGAAACGCGCTGAGCGTTTCGCGCTACCTCAACCTGCTTCAGCGGCACGCCGACTTGGTCGAAATCGCCAACCGCTCTAACTTCGCCGATAGTTTCGGGTCAGGTTTCGTTCTGACGGGCCCCGGCTGGATTTACGAGTCACCGGCCTATTATGCTCAGAAATTGTACGGACGCGCGGCCGGGACTTATCCCGTGCGTCTCGAACGCTCTTCATCGCTGGCCTGGCACCTTCGCGAGCCAGACCTGAGCGCCAGTGTCAGCTCCGACGGCACAAGATTGCTCATCTACGGGGTGAATTCCACGCTCCAGGTAATACCCACGAAATTTCATCTTGAGGGATTCAACGCCAGGCTGGGAGCCAGTAAGGTGTACACACTCGAAGACCACGAACACGCGATGACTTCCGAAGTGATGAACAGCCGCGACGAACCGAAGCGAATAGCGTCAACAGCCCGGCCGGCCAGATTTGCGGGAGCCGAGTTTGAGTTCACGTTTCCGCCGCTCACGCTTACGTTAATCGAGTTGGAACTCAGCAGGTAGCCGGGCTCATTTCCACGTCAGGAAACAGCCACGCACCACAGTCCGGGCAAGCGGAAGTCATTTGGCCCGATTTCTCGAGCGTAGGTTCGAGAGATCGGGCACTCCGGCCGGCCCCGGAGGATTCCATTAGAGGCTGCAGCAACAAGGAATTCAGATGCTGATGAGCTTGAGTCCGCTGGATTTTGCGATCATTACTGCTTATTTCGTTCTTGTCCTGGGCGTGGGCTATTGGTTGAAGGGCAAAATAAAAACTTCTGCGGACTTTCTGCTCTCGAATCGTTCCTTTTCTCATTGGGTGACTGGCATCGCTTTTATGTCTGCGAACCTTGGCGCGCTGGAGGTGATGGGGCACACGGCCAACGGTGCCAAGTATGGGTTGCGCACGAATAACTGGTATTGGATCGGCGCGGTGCCGGCCATGGTTTTCCTGGGCATATTCATGGTGCGCTACTATTATGCGAATGGCGTCCGTAGCGTTCCTGAATATCTTCGACTGAGATATGACCGGCGCGCCCATGTTCTCAACGCCTAAAACAAGTATAAATTATTTCTCATCGCTTGCATGGAGTGCTGCTGGTGGCTCAGGGCATGACCTGTCCGGAGGTCAGCCGCTTGCTGGGGGATGCACCTCGATCGGTCGAATATTGGGTTCGGCGCTTTGAGCAGAAAGGTCTGGCGGGGCTGGTCGAAGGCCAGCGCTCGGGGCGTCCCCAACGGCTGAGCGAGGCACAGCTGCAGGAAGTGGACCAGGCGTTGCGCCGCACCCCGCGCGACCTCGGCTTGAGCGGCACGATCTGGGATGGGAAAAGCCTAAGTGCCTGGATCGAACAGCATTTCCACCTCCGCTTGCGAGTGCGTCAATGTCAGCGTCTGTTTCGGCAACGGGGTTTTCGGTTGCGCAAGCCTCGCCCCCTGATGGCCCATGCCGATGCGGAAGAGCAGAAGACGCATAAAAAAACTCCAGGCGCTAAGCCTCGATCCCACCGTTGATCTCTGGGCTATGGATGAAGTGCATTTTCAACAACACGGCTCGCGTTGCCGGATGTGGGTTCCGCCGGAAACCAAGGATCCCGTTCTGCTGCTTCATCCCACCCGGAAGAGCATGGGTTATTTCGGGGCCATCCGCTTGCGTGATGGCCGCCTTTTCTTCCGGCAAGAGAGGGGCAAGTTTAACGCTGTCACTTGTTGGCAATTCTTGAAAGACTTGCGGGCAGCCAGCACGCGCACGGCACGACGGGTGGTGGTGATTGCGGACAATGCGAAATATCATCACGCTCAACTCCACCGGGAATGGAGGGAGCAAAGCGTGGAGCGTTTCGCTCTGAACTTCTTGCCCCCTTACAGTCCCGAGTTGAATCCGATTGAGCGTGTGTGGAAGCTCACGCGTCGACGATGCCTGCATAATCGCTATTTCCCTAGATTGGACGAAGTCACTGTCGCCGTTGAGAACGAATTCACCAATTGGGCAAAACCCAACAACACACTGCGCCGACTATGCGCAATTACTTAAGACGCTGTGTTTAGCTTCGCCATCGTCACCATTCTTATGTCGGGAATCGACATGTTCGCCTTTGCCGTGGTTTTCCGAAGCATGCTGGGTTGGCCTTTCACAGGCAGCGTTCTTCTGGCAAGCGGCGTCGTGTTGGTTTTTGTTTTCTGGGGAGGGCTCTCTTCCTCGATTTACAACGAATTCCTGCAATTCTTCCTGATAGTTATCGGCTTCCTTCCTCTGACCTTTATCGGACTGCACGAGGTCGGCGGATGGGGAGGGCTGGTGGCGCGGCTGCCCGAACAGTACCTTCATACTTGGAAAGGGATGGGAGGCCCAGGCGATCCACTCGGCGTCCCTTGGTGGGTCATGGTGGTGGGCCTTGGCCTGTGCGCTTCTCCGGCTTACTGGTGCACTGATTTCCTCCTCGTGCAACGCGCCCTTGCCGCCAAGGATCTGCCTTCGTCCAGAAAGACGCCTTTGGTTGCGGCCATCCCCAAAATGCTTTTTCCTGCTATTGTCACAATCCAGGGAATGCTTGCACTCGCCATCGCCCCCGCTATCGTCCAAAACGACTACAACCTGGCCTTACCGACCCTGATGGGCCGTTACTACCACAGTGGCATGCTCGGCCTGGGGCTAACTGCACTTCTGGCCAGTTTCATGTCGGGCATGGCCGGGAACATCACCGCTTTCAATACCGTTTTCACTTACGATATTTATCAAACCTACTTTGTAAAGAACCGCTCCGATCTCCATTACCTGAGAGTCGGGAAGATCGCGACAGTCGCCGGAACCTGTATCGCCTGCGCGTCGTCTTACATCGTTCTCTTCTTTAACAACTTGATGGACTATATGCAACTGATCGGAATTCTCTTCATTTCCCCTTTCTTCATCGTGTTCCTATTAGGCATGTTCTGGAAACGCCCTTCAGCGACGGCGGGCTTCTATGGCATGGTGGCCGGCCTTTCCGGAGCGACCCTGGAGTACGTCCTATACCGTCTGGGTATTCTGAGATTCACGTCTCCCATGGCCTCGAATATCTGGACGGCCGTGTGGGGGCTCGCCGCGGGGCTTGTGGTTATTTGCATCCTCAGTTTTCTTACCAAACCACCGCCGGAAGAGAAGCTCAAGGGGCTGGTCTATTCCCGTGCTGCAACAGACCGGACACCCAGGGCGTGGTATAGCAGGCCGGAGTTATACGCGGCCATAGTACTGATCCTCTTCATTGCGCTTAATATCAAATTCTTCTGAGGGCGATTCGTGGATAATGGGTAGTCGGGTTTGTTCAAGGACGATCACGGAGTTGCCTGAGACCGGAATCCTGCTTTCCGGATATTTCTCGCATATTAACCCGCCCAACTTCTCATGAGCACGGGGCGCTTTCTGGAGGTCCACTATGCTGGCTGCAGTTCTAAAGGATTTCAACCATCTCGTTCTGGAGGAAGTTCCCAAGCCGACACCCGGCCCGGGCGAGGTGCTGGTGCGCATCAAGTCATGTGGATTCTGTGCGACCGACTACAAGGCGATCAAGGGTATCCGGCGGAATGTCGATTTTCCCCTCGTTCCCGGCCATGAGCCAGCAGGAATCATTGCCGAGGTAGGTCCGTTTGTGACGAATGTGAAAGAGGGAGACGAAGTTATTCTTTCACCTAGCGGCTTCTGCGGACAATGCCGGAATTGCCGATTAGGTTTAACCCACTACTGCGAGCACTCCTACACGACTGGCGGTGATGGCAGCGAAGTGCGGCCGGGTAGCTTCGCGGAATACACCTTGACCGGATCGAATGTTGTTTTCCGCAAGCCCGCCAATCTCAGCTTCGATGCGGCCTGCCAGGCCGAACCGGTGAGCGGAGCCTGGAAGGGCTTAATCCACTACTCGGAAATGAGTGTCGGCGACGATGTCGTGGTGATCGGTACGGGCGGCATTGGGATGTATTGCCTCATGGTGGCGAAGGCCGCCGGAGCGGGCCGCCTGGTGGCCGTCGACATCAGTGATTACGCTCTCAAAACCGCGAAACAACTGGGTGCAACTCACACGGTGAATCCCACGCGAGGTGAGGCGAAGGCAGCCATTTACGAAATCATGCCGGATGGACCCGATTTGGTCGTGGAAGCCGCCGGACCGATTCAGGCGGTAAAGCTGATGGTCAGCCTCCTACGCCGCGGTAGCCGCTGGAACATCTTCGGTATCACCACCCACGAGGAGTTTTCGCTCGACGGTGGCCTCATGCACTTCCTCGAGGCGAGGATGGATTCCAGTTTCAGCACCAATCCTGAGGCCATCGAGAATGCCATGCGGCTAATGGCCAGGGGGTTGGTCGATCCGGATAGAGTGATCACTCATCGCTTCCCGCTCTCCCAAATTTCGAGTGCTGTCGAGACCATGGGTTCACCTGAGCGTAACAAGGTGATCGTCAATCCGTGAACGGCCGTTCCGTAACCGGCGCTGGAGATCGGGCGGCACCAAACCGAAATGTCATTCATAGGCATCGACCTTGGCACCACGTTCGTTAAGGGCGCCGTGTTGAATCTTGAGGCGCGAACGCTCGAGCACAGCCGGCGGATGCCCTTTCCTGATCGGCTTGAAACCGCAAGCCCTCTCGAGTGGGAGTGTAATCCCAACGAAACTGTGACTGTGGTCCGGACGCTGATCGATGAACTGGCACGCCACGCGCCAGCCTGTAAAGGCATTGTCATGTCTTCGCAGATGCATGGGCTGGTGTTGATAAACGCGCGCGGCGAGGCAGTGTCAAATTGCGTGACTTGGCGTGACCGGCGCGCCCTGATGCCACGGCACTACTCGCCGGGATCCTATTTCGATAAAATTACCCGGCGAGTGAGCCCGCAGCAAATCAGGCAGTTAGGCAATGAACTGCAGCCCGAAAGACCAATCTCCGTCTTATTCTGCCTCGCCGAACAGGGTCAACTTCAATCCGGCCTCACGCCGGTTTCCATGCCCGATTTTGTTCTCAGCCGGTTGTGCAACTCGACTCCCGGGATCGAAGTAACTCACGCCGGAGGTTCGGGTGCATTAAATCTGGAAACCTTGGATTGGCATCATGAAGTGATCGACAGTCTCGGTCTTGCCCATCTCAAGTGGCCCACTATCCGCAAACAGGGCGAGGTGATCGGCGAGCTGAGGCTCGGAGGTCGCCGGGTGCCCTGTTATGCGCCGTTGGGAGACTACCAGTGCAGTCTGGCGGGCGCCCTCCTGGACGCCGAAGAACTCTCCCTGAATGTCTCCACCGGGTCTCAGATCAGCCGCTTGACCGCGAATTTGTCGCTGGG
The DNA here is from genome assembly GCA_963803295.1 of uncultured Acidobacteriota bacterium. Taxonomy (GTDB): domain Bacteria; phylum Acidobacteriota; class Terriglobia; order UBA7540; family UBA7540; genus CAWDMC01. Next base: position 106,877 of record CAWDMC010000009.1, read on the forward strand.
CAAATATCAGACGCGGCCGTTTTTCGATGGGGAATTTCTCAACACCTTCACGGACATTCCTGGAGGTCGTTCGTTGGACGTTCTTGTCGACCTCATCAGCGAGTTGGCGCGGGCTCGAAACGCTAACCTGCCGGATCCCTGGGAATTCATCGTGCATGCAACCCAGGAAGTTGCCGCCACGGACCTTAAAGTGGAACTTAAGTTCTTTTCCGAGGATGCAGATCGAGGAATGATATCGAACGTCCGAGCCGATAATCTCAAGGTTGGACATCTGTTTCGGGCAGCTTTCACTGATATGGCCGAGAGATACCAAACGTGTGCTCTGCGACTCTTTCCTGAAAAACCATGGAAGAGCATCGTGCTTTCAGGAGGAGTTTCCTTCAAGCTTGAAGCGCTCCGAGAAATGATTCGGAAGAGACTCGGAGCCGAGTATCGGCTTGCCCCCTTCAAGGAGGATGCCCTCTTCGGGTTGCTGATTCTCGCCATGGTCTTCAGCGGAGGTGCTAGATCCGTCAAAGAGGCTACGTCAGAACTTCGCTCAACCCATCAAGTTTCAGAGGCCCGGAGGTTGTGAGCGACCGACAAGAGCGATTCGGACTCGCACTTGCGGGCGCAATCACGCGGAACCAAGACGCGGAGTGATTTCACTGTAACGATAAAGCTAACGGCAACGGAATCGATAGACCCTAGTACAAAATTCATGTCAAGAGTCTTTTCGGGCTTCGCAGTCCCTAATGCGGGGGCCCTTAACTTCGGCTTTCAAATGAGCAAGATGCAGTTCACAAAGGCGATTTGACCAAGGCTCATTCCGGTTCGTCTGGGGCAGGTTTAGGGTTCTACAAGGCAGTAATCCCGGTGCACGGTTCTTTCGCACTCTCGGAACCGGTACTGGAATCCCTGATTACAAGCTTGTGAGGCAGGAGAATACGGGCGGGGCGGGCTTTGGGTCCAGATTCCATGCGCCTCAATAGAATATTGGCAGCACGGTCTCCGATCAATCCGGCGCTTTGATCGATTGACGTAAGCGGAAGCTTAAGCAAGTCCAGGTGAGATAAGTTCGACACGCCGATCAGAGCGATGTCATCAGGCACTCTCAGGCGATGATTGAGGATGGAACGTAATCCCCCGATGGCAATCAAATCGTTGTTGCAGAAAACGGCATCCGGTCGCGGATCGGCGGATAGCAGTTGTTGCATTCTTTGAAATCCGCCCTCTTCGCCACTAATATCCGGATGGTCCACGGTCATGACATAATTGTGAGTCACGGTCAGCCCATGACCAGCCATGGCCTTCAGGTAACCCCGGAACCGCTCGGTGCCGGTGCTATTCTCAGGGCCTCGGATGTGTGCGATGCGTCGCCGGCCACTGTTGATTAGATGCTCCGTTGCCATGACCCCAATCGCTTCGTCATCAACTCCAATAAAGTCCGCCCGTAAGCCAGCGATCTTACGATCCACGAGAATATAGGGAACATTCTGCGTTTCGATCCGCAGGAAGACGTCGCGGTGTGCCTCCGTAAGTGTTGAGGCAACGATTAGACCGTCAACCTGGTGGGCCAGGAACGACTCTATGGCTTCAATCTCGAGGTTGGGGTCTTCCTCGGAAGAGGCGATAACCATGCGGTAGCCCTTGCGGCGGATTCTGCTTCCGACGCCACCAGCAATCTCGGCAAAGAAGGGATGTTTGAGATCGGGAACGACCACACCGACCATGTAAGTTCGACCCGTCACAAGGCTGCGGGCTGCAAGGTTAGGTCGATACCCGAGTTCCCGGACTCGTCGCAGGACTCGATCTCTTGTTGCCGGGCTTATGTCTGTGTGACCCCGCAGCACTTTCGAAATCGTGACCACAGAGAGGTTCAGTTCCTTCGCGACGTCTTTCATCCGGACCGGCATCGCCAAAATGCCCTTTCTGTCATCCGTTGACCAGATCGCGCGCGAATCGACTTGCCGGGCTTGCGAACCAGCTAGGATGCGGTGCAGCCTTAGTTCGGCCTTGAGCGGCAATTCCTCAGAATGATGAGAATCCCGGACGCCTCAATAGAGCCCATTGTAGCACGTTATCGTTTAGGTCATCGAAGAAACAGCTCCTTTTTGAGCTTAGTGTCCTGCGTTGTAACGCGCCTCGGCTGTGACCCGAGTTAGGGTGATGACTTCGTCCCCGGGGATGGTCCAATGCCTTCCCTGGTACCCACTCTGTGCCCAAAACTTGACTCAGAAAGTCGGATTCGAAACGTCAAGGCTTCTCGCCTCTTGTGGGCTACGTAGGCAGGCGCCGGAGGTCAGGTTCCACCCCAAACTGTAGCTGGGCTCTCAGGCCTAAGCAACGTACCATCAATCGGTTAAAGCCCTCGTAGGCTTATCGCCGAGGGTCCCCTTTTCAGCGGCTGTACCGTCTTACTCGATCGGTCGCTGGCGATTGTGTCATTGACGGTTCGCGCCTCCCCATGTTAGCGTGTGTTGTTTGTCCCGCTTATGAGGCTCGTTCTGCCTGAAGTCCGGGTCAAGTCCGAGACAAGTGTGAAGCCAATGAAGGAGGCCGGGAGTGGGAAGTGCCAATAGCGAGTTTTTGTTTACGTCAGAGTCGGTAACGGAGGGTCATCCTGACAAGATTTGCGACCAGATCTCCGATGCCGTATTGGATGCGGTCCTGGCGGAGGACCCGCGGGGGCGTGTGGCCTGTGAGTCGATGGTGAAGGATCGTGCCGTCTATGTGATGGGAGAAATTACCACCTCGGCTCAGCCTGATATCGAAAAACTGGTGCGCGACACAGTCCGGGGCATCGGCTACACCTTTGACGAATGTGGTTTTACCGCTAATCAGTGCGAGTTGACCATCAACCTGACTCGGCAGAGCGGCGATATCGGTCAGGGCGTCGACACCGGTGGCGCCGGCGATCAGGGTCTGATGTTCGGCTACGCCTGCGACGAGACCGAAGAACTGATGCCGTTTCCGATCATGACGGCGCACAAGCTTTGCATGCGCTTGGCAGAGGTGCGGCGTAACGGTGTCCTTCCTTGGGTGCGTCCCGACGGCAAGAGCCAAGTGACTGTGCAATACGAGGATGGCCGTCCTAAGCGGGTTGACGCCGTCGTGGTTTCGACGCAGCATTCGGCTGAGGTTAGCAATGAGACCCTGCGTGAGGGCATTCTCGAGTGCGTCATCAAGCCAGTGATTCCCTCCTACATGCTCGATCGCCGCACCAAGTATCACATCAATCCAACCGGCCGTTTTGTCACGGGAGGTCCGGTGGGTGATTCCGGATTGACGGGTCGCAAGATCATCGTGGATACGTACGGCGGTACGGCACACCACGGCGGCGGCGCTTTTTCAGGCAAGGATCCTACCAAGGTGGACCGCTCGGCCGCTTACATGGCGCGGCACATTGCCAAGTGCATCGTGGCGGCGGATCTGGCCAGCAGGGTTGAAGTCCAGGTGGCCTATGCCATCGGTGTGGCTGAGCCCGTGTCGGTAATGACGGAGACTTTCGGAACCGGCAAGGTGGATGAATCGAAGCTGGTCGAACTGATCCGCGAAAACTTCGATCTCACCCCGCGCGGCATCATCAAGTCGCTCGATCTCCTCCGTCCGATTTACAAGAAGACCGCGGCTTACGGGCACTTTGGACGTTCGGAGCCCGAGTTTACCTGGGAGCACACAGCCAAAGCCGCGGATCTGAAACTGAAAGAGGAGGTAGTCCGATAGATGCCGACAACTGAAAAACTTGCTTGCGATGTGAAAGATCTCGGCCTGGCGGCGAAAGGAAAAATCCGGATCGAGTGGGCTAACCAATGGATGCCTGTGCTGCAGCTCATCCGGAAACGCTTCCAGAAGGAACGGCCGCTTGAAGGATTGCGCGTTTCCGCCTGCCTGCACGTCACCACCGAGACCGCGAATCTCGCTATCACTTTGCGTGACGGCGGCGCCCAGGTTTACGTTTGCGCCTCAAACCCGCTGAGCACCCAGGACGACGTGGCGGCCTCCCTGGTGCAGGATTATCACATTCCGACCTTCGCCATTAAGGGTGAAGACAACACCACTTACTATAACCACATTGAGTCTGCTCTCGACCACAAGCCCCAGGTGACCATGGATGATGGCGCGGATCTTGTGACTACCATCCTCACCAAACACCAGGAGTTAATCCCCAGTATCATCGCTGGTACGGAAGAAACGACCACAGGCGTGATCCGGCTGCGCAGCATGGCCCAAGAAGGGGTCCTCAAGTTTCCTGTGGTCGCCATCAACGACGCCGATACCAAGCACCTGTTTGACAACCGCTATGGGACCGGGCAGTCGACTCTTGACGGCATCCTGCGGGCCACCAACATCCTGTTTGCCGGGCTCAAGGTAGTCGTGGCCGGTTACGGTTGGTGCGGTCGCGGCGTAGCCTCACGCGCCAAAGGGTTAGGCGCGGATGTCATCGTAACCGAGGTGAATCCAACCCGCGCTCTCGAAGCAGTGATGGATGGCTTGCGGGTGATGAGCATGGCGGAGGCCGCCAAAATCGGGGACGTGTTTATTACGCTCACTGGCGACAAAACAGTGCTCTCGGGCGAGCACTTCAGGCTGATGAAGAGCGGCGCCGTGGTCGCCAATTCCGGCCACTTCAATGTGGAAATCGATATTCCGGCGCTCGAAGCGCTTTCCTCGGGCAAGCGCCAGAGCCGCGAGTCGGTGGATGAATACACGCTTCGCGACGGGCGCAAAATCTACCTTTTAGGTGAGGGCCGCCTGATCAACCTGGCCGCTGCCGAAGGGCATCCGGCCGCCGTGATGGATATGAGCTTCGCCAACCAGGCGCTCTCGGTGGAATACCTGACCAAGAATGCCAAGTCGCTTCCGGCGACGGTCTTCTCAGTGCCGAAGGATATCGACCAGGAAGTGGCGCGGTTGAAACTCGCGTCGATGGGGATCACCATCGATACGCTTACCGACGAGCAAGAGAAATATCTCAACTCCTGGTCCGAGGGTACATAACCTTTTCCGATCTGGGCCATCGGGTATCGGGCTTCGCGAGATGTGGCGAGGCCGGGCTGCTCGATGGCTCTTGTGCTTATGGGGTCTATAACGTCGCGGAGACCCGTGTCCGGGCTGACGCCCTTCTGATCGATTTTTCACAACAGCCGGAATCGACTAGGTCTACCCGGGAAGAAACCCATGAAGGAATTTGCTAAGGCGGCGCTGGATACGGCTATCGCGCGTGGAGCGAGCTATGCCGATGTTCGCGTCACGGATACCCGCCAGCGTTATATTTCCACCAAGAGTGCTAAACCCTCCCAGGTGCGCGAGTCCCAGTCTTACGGGCTGGGGATCCGGGTGATCGCGGACGGCGCCTGGGGTTTCGCGGCGACCGACGACATGAGTAAGGCGGCACTCAACAAAGCTGCTGCTGACGCAGTGGCCATTGCCAAGGCCAGCGCCCTTTGCAAGAAGGGGGAGGTGCGGCTGGTGCCAGAAGAGAAGGTTGTAGATCGCTGGGAAAGTCCTTGCCGCATCGATCCCTTCACCGTTCCCGTGGCCAGCTGCCTCGATCTGCTGCTCAATATCGACCGGGAAGTACTGAAGGTGGTCGGCGTGACGCTTTCCGAGAGCAACCTGGATTTCCGCCGGCTCGATCAGTTGTTCATGTCAAGTGCGGGCTCAGAGATTCACCAGTTCCGCACCCAGAGCGGCGCTGGCTTTGTTGCCACCGCTTTTGCCGGCAACGAGATCCAACGGCGGTCCTATCCGAATTCGTTTGGGGGGCAGCATCAGATCCGCGGTTATGAAATGGTTGAGGAACTTGATATGCTCGGTAACGCCCGCCGCACGGCCGAAGAGTGCGTGTCGCTTCTCCGCGCCGAGCAGTGTCCTGCCGACGTGCGCGACGTGATCCTGGGGAGTTCCCAGTCTGGCTTGCAGATTCACGAATCGATTGGCCATCCCATTGAGCTTGACCGCGTCCTCGGTACGGAAGCCAACTTTGCCGGAATGAGCTTTCTCACCCTCGATAAACTGAACTCGCTCAAGTACGCCTCCGATATCGTCAACGTGGTGGCCGATGCCACGCCGGCTCACGGTCCGGGCCTCGGAACCTTTGCTTATGACGACGAGGGTGTTCGGGCGCAGTCCACGCCCATCATTAAAGACGGCCTGTTTGTCGGCTACCTGACCTCGCGCGAAACGGCGGCTCAGATCGGCCAGGAGCGCTCCAATGGCACCATGCGCGCCGACGGTTGGAACCGCCTGCCTCTGATTCGCATGACCAATGTCAGCCTGCTGCCGGGGAAGGGAAGTCTGGCAGACCTGATCGCCGACACCGACGACGGCATCTACATGGAGACCAACCGCAGTTGGTCCATCGACGACCGGCGCTATAATTTTCAGTTCGGCACCGAGATCGGCTGGGAGATTAAGCACGGCAAGGTCACCCGCGTGCTGAAAAATCCCAGCTATGGCGGTATCACCACGGAGTTTTGGAATTCCTGCGACGCCGTCTGTGGTCCTGAAGAGTGGACGCTGTGGGGTACGCCGAACTGCGGCAAAGGCCAGCCCATGCAAACGATGGGAACAGGGCACGGATCTTCCCCGGCGCGGTTCAGGAACGTCAAGGTCGGGGTGGCGTATTCGGGGTAAGGGGAAGTTGGCCCGGTCGTTCAGCGGTAGAAGGCACCCTTTGTAAGGGTGATGTCGGCCCCTTTTACTCGACCCCAGGCCACTATTCAGTCAGGTCAATGAACCCTCACCCGAACGCTTCGCGCCCCCTGCTCTCGGAGAGGCTGCTATCAAACTGATGACTGTCGGTTTGCCGGCTAAGCCGACAACGGACGACTGGCCACTTATAAAATGTTAACTCGCCAACGTGCAGAAGAAATTTTCAAGAAAGTCCTCAAATGGTCCACGGCGGATGAAACCGAGGCCATGATTGGCTCGAACTCCTATTCGCTCACGCGCTTCGCCAACAACATCATTCACCAGAATGTGGCCGAGGAAGGATCGTATCTTTCGGTGCGCGCCGTCGTGGACCAGCGGATGGCTCGCGCCAGCACCAACAAGTTCGATGAGGACTCCATCCGCGAGGCTTGTGAGCGCGCCCTGATCCTGGCACGGCTGCAACCGCCTATTCCCGATTTGCTGCCGATGCCCGGTCCGCAGACCTATCGCGCCCTCGACCGCTTCTTTGAGGGCACGGCTGATCTTAGTCCCCTTGTTCGCGCTGAGACCGTCAAGAGCGTGATCGCCCGGGCTGAAAAAGATCAACTAACGGCGGCCGGTGTGTACTCTAGCGGGGCCGTGGTCTCGGCCATGTTCAATTCCCGAGGCTTGCGTGCCTATCATGAAGAGACCATGGCGGAGTTCTCGGTGACCATGCTGGGGGATAATAGTTCCGGCTGGGCCAAGAAGACGGCTCACCAACATGAGGAGCTCGATTCTGAATCCCTGGCCGAGCGGGCTGCGCGCAAAGCACTCGATAGCCGCGAACCGCGCGACATTCCGCCCGGGCACTATACGGTGATCCTGGAGCCTGCGGCTGTGCTTGACCTGATGGGCTTCATGTTCATCGATTTCGGCGGTCTCATGGTGGACGAGAAGCGTAGTTTCCTCACAGGCCGCGTAGGATCGAAGTTGTTTGGAGATAACATCAACATCCGCGACGACGTGTTCCACCCCATGCAAGGGGGCGCCCCGTTTGATGGGGAGGGCATCCCACGGCATCGCGTCAAGCTGGTCGAGAAAGGCGTAGTGACACACCTGGTCTATGCCCGCCAGACGGCACACAAGCTCGGCGCCAAGCCCACCGGTCATGGATTTCCGCTGCCGAACGAATACGGCGAAGCGCCCATGAATCTTGTCTTTGATGGCGGACGCGCGAGCGTTGACGAGATGGTCCGCTCGACGGAACGTGGACTGTTGGTAACCCGATTGTGGTACATCCGCGAGGTCGATCCTTACCAGAAGATCCTTACTGGCATGACCCGCGATGGCACCTTTTGGATCGAGGGGGGCCAGGTCCGCTACGGGGTAAAGAACTTCCGCTTTAACCAGAGTTTGGTGGATCTGCTCAATCACGTGGAGTTGATGTCAGCGCCCCAACGCACGGCCGGCGAGGAGAGCTTTGAGATGGTGATCCCCGCCATGAAAATCTCGGGCTTCAACCTCTCGTCCACCACGAAGTTCTAGGCAAGCCTGGACCCGCGGGCTGCTGAAAGACGTTCCGGAGGCCCGTCACTCCGAGCACAGCGAGGAATCTCGCTTTGAAGCTAGCCGCCTTTTCCCCCATACTTTTCGCCATTTAGTTTGGCCTTTCGGTCCGTAATCGGCCGATGGGCTGCCAGCTTCCGATTTGGCTATCCAGGCTATGGGGGCCAGACGAGACAAGACCAATGCGAGATTCTTCGCTTCGCTCAGAATGACGTGGACCCTCGGCTCGTGCGGAACGCCCACGTTAATCTCTCTTGTTGATTCGGTGCGATCAATTGAGCGGCTGATCCTACCGCCCCGCTTCTGTCTTGAGGAAGGTTCCCTCGCGAAGCTCCAAGTAGGCTTCCCGTAGTTGTTCCTGGGTATTCATCACGATCGGTCCGTACCATGCAACCGGCTCCTCGAGCGGCTTTCCTGAAGCCAGGAGGAAACGGATACCATCTTCCCCGGCCTGCACAATCACTTCATCGCCGCGGTCGAAGAGTACCAGCGAGCGGTTATCCGCCTTCTCCGGAGGTGTGGTATCCGCCCAGCCGACTCCTTCGGTTGGCACGGCGAGCGGTCCTGAGGCATTGCAGAATGTCCCGTTACCCGCGAAAACGTAGGCGAAGGCGTGGCGCGTGGTCTCGACCGGGAGCGATTTCCTCCTGCCCGGAGGCACGGAGACGTCGAGATAGATCGGGTCCGAGGCGATCCCATCCACCGGACCCTTCGCACCCCAGAAGCTTCCGCACACCACTCGCACCCGCGTCCCGTCGTCATCCGTGATCACAGGGATATCAGGGGCCTTGACTTCCTGGTAGCGGGGCGGCGTCATCTTCAGCGCCGAAGGCAGGTTTGCCCACAACTGAAATCCGTGCATGCTGCCGTTGGCATCCCCTTTAGGCATTTCCTGATGGATGATGCCGCTTCCCGCAGTCATCCACTGGACGTCGCCGGCGGCGATGGTGCCTCGGTTTCCGATGCTATCCCCATGCTCGACATTGCCTGCCAGGACGTATGTTATGGTCTCGATCCCCCGGTGCGGATGCCATGGAAAGCCTGCCAGGTAATCCTCCGGAACATCATTGCGGAAGTCGTCAAGGAGAAGGAACGGATCGAAATCCGACGTATTGCCGAAGCCAAACGCGCGGCGCAAATGCACGCCGGCGCCTTCCAGCGTCGGCTTGGCTTTGATGAGTCGTTTGACGGGTCGTAGGGACATCTGATCCTCCAGTCGTGGGTCTCTCGCCCAGGTACACAACCTTGACTTCCGGACACGAGCAGGTTCGGCCCCTGTCGAGCCAGTTGCGCAAGGCGTACTGCGCCTGTGCGAAGTCCGGCCACAGAGCCCCACCAGTAGCTTTCGCGATTTACACTTGTCCCTAAATAGATGCGAGCGAAAGGCTGCTGGTCTCAGCTTCGATAAGGGCGTTAGTCAGGCCTTGGCCGCGTCCGCGAGGTTCTGCGGCCCATATGGTTGGCCCGCATCAGTTTTGCAGATTCTCTTAGGCCGAGGCGCGCGCCTGCGCCTGTCGCTTAGGAAAGGGCCGCGTAATAGACGCGTGTACTTGAGCCTCCTCATAGCCGGCAACAGTGAAGTAGATGGCGCGATCGAAGAAACGGCTGAGCATATGGTAGAGCTCAATTTGCTGATAAAGTTCCATGGCTGAGTCTACCCACCCCTGGGTGTAGATGAAGCTGCGCAGGGTCTGCTTGGTGAGTGTCAGCGCATAAATCACTTCGGCGAGCGGAACCCCGTCGTGGAACCGTTTATGTCCGAGCTTCCGGTACAAGTTCTCGTTGGTCGCGTCAGACTTGGAGTCCAGCCACTCTCCCAGATTGCGTATCACGTGGAGTATCCGGCTGCGCTTCTCCTGCTGATCGAGCTTGTGATAGCTTGCCGCTCGCGGATTGGTTTCGATCTCGCTGACCACCTGCCCAGTGAGTTCCTCAGCATGCATTTCGATCATTTCTACCAGACGTTTCGCCAACATCGCGTTCCCTCCCTCGTTCCCGATCGCCTCAGTGGTTCGGGCGGTCAGGAAGCAATGAATGAAGATATGAGCTTGTGAGCGCAATCTCGCCTCCCTGCTGCGCGCGGATTATTACTTCGTGCCGGGCCGTCGCCTCTCAGGCGATCCGGGTCTCTACCGCCTAGGTCCCTGCCAGATTGAAGGCAGCTCCCCCTTGTTGCCTGCTGTTCAGTATTTGTGGTGGGCACGCTGTTCTCCTCCCGAGAAACCAAATCTGCTGGGCTTGGCCGTAAAGTCGTGCCCGAGCTGATTCTGCGCGCACGCCGCCCTCCGAGCCTTGGGATATGCCCAACACCCTCTGTGTGACTCTCGCGAGCGAATGGCTACTGCAATGAGGGGGGAGAACGAAGTCGGGGTGAAGATTGCGTAACATTCAGGGGTGGACTAACCGTGTCGAGCGGGAAAAGGGCAGAGCTGACAGTACCAAGCGAAGAATGAGCCGCCGTAGCTGGCATGTAATCTTGCGGGGACGAGCCTCTTGTTCGCACCACCACGACGTGGTTGGACAAATCTGCGGAACTTGGTTCGCCGATTCGATTTAGTCTAAGGATGCGAAAGGCAAGGTTGCCCGGGGAGAAACGGGAAAAGCTTCTTGCCAGGGCCGATACAGTAAGGAGCCCGGCAAGGAGAAGGAGTATTGTCGCTGAGGCGAGCCCTGATTTGGTTCCGTTTGATCTTGCGGAATTGTCTGACGTAGACATAGGCCGAAACTGGCTGCCGACCGAGTTTTCCAAAAACCATCATGACTACTCTACGCCGAACCAAGCGATGGGCCGCTTAGCCGCGGTTCGAGAGAAATCTGCTTTCGGCGCCGCAACTTCGATGCGTCAAGCCTCAACAATCGAGTCGCTAATCGCTTCGGACCCACTTTCGGAGACATCCATTCAGATTCCTGTTAGAGGAGCCGAGTTGTATGGACTTCCAGCGGGAAATTGTTCCGCGATCTATGGATACCTGCCTATGATCCACGGCAGCTTCCTGTATTCGTTTTCATGGGCGGGTTGCCCCGGCGGTCACGTACATCATTTGGCCCTGGTTCGATCTGTAGGACGATCGGATCGCCGGGCTTGAGGGCTTCCATCAAGGAGCGCATGCGGTCGAGTGAAATGACTGGCGCGCCGTTCAAGGCATGGATCACGTCCCCGCTTGTGAGCGGGGTTATCAGCCGCTTCCGTGGCAGCCCACGCGGCCACAACGATGCCGTTCGACAGGTGCAGGCCGGGAAGGCTCTGGGCGACCTGATCATCAACCCCGAGCCGTCAACCTTTGGCCCCTGAAGCGAACAAACAGCGAATACGAGATTGAGCGCAATCTCGCGGCGGGCACTGGGCAATCGGTCTGCCGAAGTTGACCAGCCGTCAAGTCGCCGTGACCGGTGGCGCATTCGGTCTTGTAATAGTTTGATACGTCAAAAATGTCTAAACTTTATCTTGACATTATGGCCCTCAAGGTATATTAAGATCCGTGACTCCGCCACATGTCTCATAAACTGTCCACGGCTACTCTAGGCGTCGGGTGGAAGCTACCATGCGGGGTTGCATTGCTGGTCTATTTGTTCTGAACTCAACAACTAAACGGAAGAGCCCAAAAGGGAGGCTAGCCATGAAGCGGACCTCAGTTTTGCAAGTGGTTGTTGTCATCGGCTTTCTGTTTCTGTTGCCCGCCGCAGTTCGGTCGCAGGTGACCAATGCATCTCTCAGTGGAGTTGTGACAGATCCCACAGGCGCGGTCGTTCCGAATGTTTCGATGCGGTTGCGAGCCATTGCGACCGGAGCGACCATGACATTCACCGCTGGGGGCGATGGCAACTATGCTTTCCCCAACTTGCTTCCTGGAATTTACGAACTCAGAGCTTCTGCCCCAGGTTTTCGCGACTACGTGCAGTCGGGCATAAAACTCAGCATCATGGAAGCCGGGCACCTTGATGTGAAGCTTGAGCTGGGCACGGCCGTACAAACGGTGGAAATAAGTGCTAGCGCCTCTCCTTTGAATTTCGAAAACGCCGTCCAGGAAGGTGGTGTGACTCCCGACACCCTTCAGCGCCTTCCGCTTGTTCTGGGTCAAATTAATCGCAACATCGCGTCATTTGTGGTCCTTCTCCCCGGCGTCACCACTAGTGGAGGCGACAACCGGAGCGGGTTCGATACCCGGATTAACGGCGGGCAGTTGGAGCAAGACGAAGCCATTCTTGACGGAATTACCATGCAAGAAGGTTTGGACAGCGCCGATGGGTTATTGGTGACGACCGCTGACCATCCGATGACTCCAGAGATGGTCTCCGAGTTCAAGGAAATCACGTCGAACTATCAGCCCCAGTATGGGACGACGACTTCCGGCGTCCTCGTCGCCGTCACAAAATCAGGCACAAACCAATTTCACGGTTCGTTGTTTGAGTATTTGCGCAACACCGCCCTGGACGCCCGTTCGTGGCACGACGTTGACCGTTCCGTAAACAAGCAGAATGATTTCGGCGGCAACGTTGGCGGGCCCCTCAACTTCATTCCAGGATTGCGGCACCTCACGTGGAACGGCCGCAAGAAAACGTTCTTCTTTGTCAACTATGAAGGATACCGAAGTACCGGAGGGACCCAAGCTAACATCTTGACTGTCCCCACCATGCAGGAAAGGCTGGGCGATTTCAGTGACTGGAAGGACACAAGTGGAAATCTGATTCCCATCTACGATCCTAATACCACCCGGCCCAATCCGAATTACAATCCCGGGCAGGCCGTCGGTCCCACCAACCTCCCCTACCTTCGGGACCAGTTTATGGGATGCAATGGCACTACGCCGAACGTCATTTGTCCAACCGATCCGCGCCTAACAAATTCTCTAGCCCCAAAATGGCTCCAGTTTGTGCCAAAGCCCACCTACAATCAGATATTGAACAACTACAATTCTCCTACGCCGATCTCCCAGTTCGCTGCCAGGGACAGTACTTTAATAGACGTCCGGGTGGATCACTACGTGGGCGATAAAGATCATTTTGCCGTGACCGTTCATTACTTTGGGTCTTACGGGGGATTGCGCACGCTATTTCCATTGCAGATCGACAACCAGGGTTACCGGGAGCCCAACGACGGCTTTTATGACCGTTTCAACTATGATCACACATTTCGCCCGAATCTGCTCAACAACTTCAACTTGGGATGGAACGATTTTCACTCGTTTTGGCACTCCAACGACCATAGCTTTGCGAGCGTTATGCCCCAAATCCCTGGTGTGATGGATCATCTAGACCCGCCGGTACTGAACTTTGACCACTATACAAACTACGGGGCAAACTCGTGGGGCGGGGACATACGTCCTACCTACGTTGCGAACGACATGATGTCGTGGGTAAAGGGCAAGCACACCTTCAAGTTCGGCGCGGAATGGCGAGGTCAGGGATTGAACAACTGGGGCTATCCCAACCACTCCGGTACTTTCAATTTCAGCGATCTGAATACTGGCTTACTGGGCATCCAAAGCGGCAATGCCATGGCCAGCTTTCTCCTGGGCGGTGTTTCCATTGGAAGCACGCAGCTCACTACCGTCACACACGTTTATGCTCGGGCCAAGTACTATGGCTTGCACTTTGGAGACACATTCAAGGCCACACGCAAGCTGACTATCGATTACGGATTGCGCTGGGATCTTGATATGCCCCCTCACGAGAAATATGACAATTATTCGTTCCTTGACTGGGATGGCGCGAATCCCACTGCCGGCAATAGGCCGGGTCAGCTGGTGTTTTCAGGCAATAAGTGGGGCGCTGCCAGTGCCGGAACGCAATATCCCGAAAGTGTCGATTACAAGGGTTTTGGTCCACGCCTCGGCATCGCCTACGCCGCAACTGACAAGACCGTTGTTCGCGCCGGTTACGCCATAGTCAGGGCGAAGCTCTTCTATGGGGGGTATAGCGGCGGAGTCGTTTCGGGCCAAGACGGATTCAACAGAAACGTAGTGTTTAGCAGTACCGATGGCGGCATAACCCCGGCTTTTCTCCTGCAGAACGGCTTGCCAACGAATTATCAGCAGCCGCCCTACATCGACACCGGTGTCGATAATGGCACCGGAGTGAGTTACAACTCGACCAGAGATCCCACCTCCGGCCGGCTCCCTTATTCGATGATGTGGAACCTGACGGTCTCACACCAATTTACTCCTAACTCCTACGTAGATGTTGCCTACGTGGCGAATAAGGGGACCCACCTGCTCTCGCGACTTGCTGCGGCCAACACGCTGAATCCCAGCTTGCTGTCTATGGGTTCAAAACTCTATGACCAGTTCACGCCCGGACAGACGAGTTTAGATGGCGTGCAGATCCCGTACGCCGGCTGGGTGGAACAGATGACGAGTTGTCCTGCCAGCGTGGCGCAGGCGCTCCTCCCCTATCCCCAATACTGCGGTAGTCTTCAGAGCGAGAATGAGCAGGTAGGCAGCTCGAACTATCAATCGTTGCAGGTAAAGGCGGAAAGGCGATTCAACCGTGGACTGTGGTTCATGGCGTCCTATACGAATGAGAAATGGATTACCAATACCCAAGACGTCCAGGGCTGGGGCGCTAAAGCGGTCTCACCTTTCACCAGGCAGCGCATGAAATCCATAGCGCTTAGTGACATTCCACAAACCCTTTCCGTGGCGTTCACTTACGAAATTCCATTCGGCAGAGGGCAGCGTTTCCTGAACACCGGGGGTGTGGTCAATAAGTTGCTCGGGGGATGGCAGGCATCAAGCATATTTCGAATCAACTCGGGTGCCCCACTTCCTATCTACTCGAGCCTCTGCAACGTGCCTAGCCAGTTCGGCGCGGCATGTTTTCCCGGCGTCATTCCAGGCGCTAACCCACTAGCCCAGACCGGCGGATTTGATCCGAACAAGCCACTCTTCAACAAAGCCGCCTTTGAATCGCCGACGGGCTTCAATTTCTATACGGGCCAAGGCGATCCCATAGGACATTTGCGAACGAGGGCCTATCGCAACAACGATATAACCTTGGAAAAAACGACCAGTGTCACGGAACGGATCCAATTTAAATTCTACGCACAGTTCTTCAACGCGTGGAACTGGCACAGCTTCACTGCCGGAACGATCATTGGACCGGGGAGCCCCTTTTACACCGATGTGAATAGCCCAAACTTTGGCGATATCACCGGGGTAACCACATTTCCGCGGAACATTCAATTTGGTGCCAGATTCATGTTCTGAATATGGCGGTAGGGCCGCGTCTCACTGGCGCTGTGCCATAGGTGGTAGGGCTGGCGTATGTGGCTTGGGCAACCTGGTGCCATGGGGACAATTCGGTGAGTTTCCAATCTGCGACTGACTTCCCTAGATGGAAGTTCCTCCGTTGTTTTCTATGGCGAAGGCGAAAGCATTTGTCGGTCTGGCTAGTTACCGTTTACCTAGTCACCGCCTGCGCCGTCTCTGCACAAAAATCCGATGAAACAGTTAGCCGGATCCAGGGACTGGTTCAAAAGGGGAAACTCGACACTGCTCGTGAGGAAGTGGCGAAAGCAATCAAATCTGCTCCTAACGATGCAAGCCTGTACAATCTCCAGGGAGTTGTGTTAGCACAGCAGGCGGATGTCTCGGGAGCCGAGAAGAGTTTCAAGAGTGCAATCAGACTCGATCCGCATTCCTACAGTATCTATCTCAACCTCGGCCACCTTTACCAGGAGGCGTCCAAGGCGGATCCTCTCACTCGGAGCAAAGCGCTCGACGCGTATGCGAGCCTGTTGAGGCTTGATCCCGGCAACGCGCAAGCAAACTATCAGGCCGCTGTCTTGCTGCTTGAAAAAGGCGCCTTCCAGAGTTCGCTCGATCATCTGCTGCGGCTCCCAGCGCCAGACCAACAGCGCGCTCCGGTGCTATCGGTCCTCTGCAGAGATCTCGCAGGAAAAGGAGATCAACTCCGGGCGGAAGAAACCGCGAATCGGCTCTTGCAGAGTTCCGATCTCACGGAAACAGATGCTCTTTCCATCCTGCCCGTATTGGCAAAGGCAAAGAAGAACCGGGTGTTAACGATTACTTTGTTAGAGGGATTGCAAGCTAGGGGACTTGCGGGCTTCCCTTCTCTCCAGGCGCTTGGCCTGGCCTATAAGGAAGAGGGCAAACTCGATGTGGCTCGATCCACCCTGGAGAAGGCGGCGGAACTCCGGCCCAATTCAGTTCCCGCCCTCATCAGCCTCGCACAGATTGCCTATCAGCAGCACGACCATGACGGTGCTTTGGGGTATCTCGCTCACGCCCGTGACCTGGACCCGCAAAACGGCGACATTCATTTCTTTTGGGGAGTGATTTGCGTCGAGCAAAAGCTAACGCTAGAGGCTTACGGGGCACTGAAAAAGGCCGTGAGCCTCGAACCGGAGAATGCCTACTTCAACTACGCTTTTGGTGCCATAGCCATTCAAACCGATAATGCTCGGGAATCCGTCCCCTACTTGCAAAAATACTGTGAGCTGCGTCCCCAGGATCCACGAGGCCGGCTGGCTCTGGGAGTGGCTTATTTCAGCACAGGCGAGAACGAGAAGGCCCAACAGGTGATGTCAACCGCTGCCCAGTATCCGGAAACCGCGGCAACTGCTCATTATTACCTGGGACGAATCGCCAATCAGAAAGGAGACTTTTCCGCGGCGGTCGGCGAGCTGCAATCGGCATTGCAGGCCTCTCCAAACTACGCCGATGCTTACGCGGAAATGGGCCTTCTTCACCTGAAGCAGAAGGAGTATCGCCAGGCTGAGGAGGCTTTCCAAAGGGCTTTGAAGGTAGACCCCGGCCACTATACCGCTAACCTCGACTTAATGATGTTGTATCAGCGGACCAAAGATCCGCGAGCCGAAGCTCAGGCAAAACGACTTGACAAGGTCAAGGAGGAACACATCCACAGGACCGAGGAATCCTTGTGGACGATCAAGGTCCAACCTTAATACATGCGCTCGACCCTTCATACGCCGAGCCCCACTATATTTTGAGCTCAACCTAGGCAAACAACTTGACCGCGGGCTGAGCTTGCACCAACTCGCGGGGCTGGTTCAGGCATTGTACATGATTGTGCCTGGGTCGACCCTCAATGCGTAGTATATGGTCGCGACGAGCTTGGCGGGATGGATGGGATTCTCTTTGGGAGACGAGTCCGTCTCGTCGGACTTGCCGTGGACCTCTCCGGCTCGCATGCCGGCGCCGGCCACAAGGGCCGTGTAGCAATAAGGCCAGTGGTCACGGCCGTCCGGGCTATTCATGTTTCCGGAGGTGCTGACTCCAAGCCGCGGCGAGCGCCCAAATTCCCCGGTGGCAACGGATCAACGCGGAGAATCCGCAACAAGACTCTCACTCGGTTACAGTCGGCACGCTCATTGACCGATTCATGAAAGAGTACACGCCGAAGCACTGCCGGGAGAAGACGAAACGGAACTACCGAAGCCTGTTCGAGAATAACATCCGTCCTAAGTCGGCTGCCGAGCTTGTTCAGAACGTCAAGACTATGGCTGTCGAGGACTGGCTTGAAAACTTACCCACATTCCCGGCAGGTGAAGTCTCACGTGAAAACCCTGATGCGAACGCTCTATCAGGCGGCGCTTCGATGGGGAGATGACAGACCGCAACCCGATTGACCTGGTACGCCAGTCGAGGAAGCGGCTGAAAAATTCCTCGCGTCCTTAGTCCGACAGAATTCAAGGCGCTACTCGCCAATCTCAAAGATCCTTACCGGACGATAGTGCTAACCGTGGGCCTGCGTGGGCCTGCGCGCGTGTGAACTTCTGGCTGCTACACTACAGTGGGGCGACCTCGATTTTTGACAGCCTCACCGTCAGGATTCAGCGGAGCATTCGAGGGAGAGGTTAATGAAACCAAAACAGAGCCTCGGAGAGCACATTGCCGTTAGACTGGGGCTTATCCGAGGCTCTTCGGTCGCACAGGGGCCGGTCTGCTTACGTGTCGTACGAAACTGTACTTGCCTGGAAACCTCTTTCGACCGTAAGCTCTTGAAACAAATGGTGGGCGGTATCCGGCTCGAACGGATGACCTTCTGCTTGTAAGGCAGACGCTCTAACCGACTGAGCTAACCGCCCGGCTGCTGCGCACAGTTGAAGTCCGACAGCGCAAAGGAGAGCATTCATTACCTCGTCGCGGTGGCGAACAAGGACGCCAACCTTGACACCTTAAAACCCGAAACTATAGACTATAATAGGTTCGAACGTCAAGGAGATAGGCGATTAAATGCACCTTCCCCGAGAATATGTGGCTTATATGGCCAAGCAGCTCTTGAAGCGTCTCAGCTCCGCGAAGTTGATCGAATACGAGCAGCCTGATTACGTTTCGGAGGTGATGAACCAGGTGATGCTTGACGAGTTGACTGTTGAGGCACGTCTTGACGACGAGGTTCGTAAAATCCTTGAGGAGCACGATTCGGAAATGAAAGAGATGGGGGCTTCCTATGAGGAGATGTTCCGTAAGGTAAAGAAACAACTCGTTCGAGACCGAAAGGTGGTTCTTTAAGGGCGGGCGTCTCGCGGCCTGCGATAACGGACAGACTGACTATGAAGCTTTCCCACGAAAAAATTACCGAACTCTCCCACCGCGTTATAGCAGCCATCTTGGCCTTGGACGAGGTGGAGATCTTTGACGAGCCCAACAACATTCGGCTGGAGGTGGTGAAACTCCTTAACGATCTGATGGGAGAAGAAAAGAAGATCGAAGCCACCGTACGCCAGCACATTACCTCTCAGAAGCGTACGATTCCTGAAGGAAGCGCCGAGTGGGACATTCTCTTCAGAAAGTACTATTCGGACGAGCTTCGCAAGCTGGGGATAACTCTGGGCGAACATCAACCCGCCAGTCCCAACCGCTAGCCGGGACCGTGGCTGTACACGGCCCTCGCGAGGACGCTTATTCGCTGCTACAAATGTGCTGTAACAAATGTAAAGAGCAGCCCGGTTGAAGGGCTGCTCCTTATGTGCTAAGTTATTTTCAGCTCATGAATTCATCAGTCACGACGCTTCAGGACAGGAGGTGTATCATCGCCACCCTGGCCTGTTTTGTCCTGTGTTGTGGTCGGCTTGGACTGGTCGGGTGACGAGGTCCTGTCACTGGCGGGACGCTTCTCAAGCGTCGGCCCAGGCTTGGCGTTGAGTCTGCGCTGGCTGATGACGGTTTGCAGCCGTGACTTGACGTCGTCAAACTCCGAAGTGGAAACAAGGTACTGATCCTTAGTCGGAATTACCGACTTGATTTCCTCTTCCGACTTGATGATTCGGTCCGGCGTGGGTGGATGGTCGGCGAACACCTTATTCACGCTGCCCGGGGAGCGCCGCTCTTCCTGCATCACCTTGCCGAAGAAGGCGACGTATGAGTTCGGATCGTACCCGGCCTTGTACATGTACTGAATTCCGAGAAAATCAGCTTCAGCCTCGGCGCCGCGGTTGAACTTAAGAAACGCCACCGGGATGCCAAAGTTCATGCCCTCTGCCACCGCCATGTAGACGCCGTAGGACATCGGCGTCAGCATAAGCGGAATAGTCGCGTACTGCAGCAGGGTCATTTTGGTCATTTGCGAGGCCCAGTGCCGCGCTGCCACGTGCGCGATCTCGTGGGCCATGACTCCTGCCAACTGGCTCTCTTCGGTCGCCGCCTGGAGCACGCCGGTATTGACGTAGAGGAACCCGCCCGGCAGAGCAAAGGCGTTGATGCTCGGATCGTCAATCACTTTTACGGTAAGAGGGACCTTAAGGTCTGAATTGCGCGCCAAGTTCTGGCCGATGCGGTTCACATACTCATTAACCACAGGATCGGTGATTAGCTTGGCGCTCTTGTCGATCTCTGAGGAATACTGTTTGCCGATACCGATCTCTTTTTCCTGGGAAATGATGCTCCTGTGCGCCACTTTGCGATTACCGATATCGTTCACGTCATCCTTCTGATCCGCGCTCCACGCCGCAGGAGCCAGCGCAAACATCAGAGCCAGCGCCAAAACCGCCTTACTGCGGGCTTTCTTCATGGCTATTCCTCCCGGCTTCGTCACACGGATTATAGCGCACAACCGCAAGCATCCGAATCGGACAATCGAAGGTGCATTGTCCCAAGTGGTTAGATGGCAAATGCGCCGTTGGGTTGTATGATCCCGTGGGTTCGAGGCCCGACTAGCCCCGCAACTCGCCCGATGAAAACCTCAAGCCCCTCTCCCGACAACGCCGTTCCCAAATGACGTCGGTTTCCGGTATGATGAAAGAGGGCCTTGAGCTGCCGTTCCCATCTAGCGATCTTAACTTAACTCCTTTAGGAAAAACCACTTATGCTATCTGGCGTGCTTGAACTGATCGGTCGCCTCATCATTTCGTCTATCTCCACACTCGGATATCCCGGCATTGTTATCCTCATGGCGATCGAGTCAGCCTGTATTCCCCTACCGTCCGAGATTATCATGCCGTTCTCCGGATTTCTGGTTCATGCTGGACGCTTCAGGCTGATCTGGGTTTCGCTAGCAGGGGCGCTCGGCTGCAATCTGGGCTCAATCATTGCCTACTACGTAGGGGCGCTCGGCGGACGACCCTTGGCCGAGAGATACGGGCGCTACGTGCTCGTAAGCCGTCATGACCTGGAACTCGCCGACCGCTGGTTTGAACGCCACGGCGAATCCACCGTTTTTTTTTCCCGCCTGCTTCCGGTGGTGCGCACTTTCATCGCTCTGCCCGCCGGCATCGCCCGCATGAACTTCTGGCGGTTTAACCTTTACACTTTCCTGGGATCGCTGCCCTGGTGCTGTGTTCTGGCTTTCGCGGGAGTTAAACTGGGTGAACGCTGGTCCTTGTTGCGCGGATACTTTCATAAGTTCGACGTCGTACTGGTCGTAGTAATCCTTCTGGGTCTGGCCTGGTTCGTCCACAATCGCTGGAAAAATCGCGTGCAGTTGGCGGCGTGACCCTACTGCTTACTTCACCCCGCTCTCCCCCGACTCAGTCACCTTACACCGACTTTACCGGGATCGTCACCACGTCGTCCACGCGCACCATCTCGCGCATTACGAACGGTTCGCCGTATCGAACTCCGATCATCAAGCCAAAATGGCGTGAGAGCGATGCCACTCGCTCGCGCAGATCGCCTCGGGAAGGGAAGAGGTTCTGGAGGTCTGCCTTGGCCGAGAACTGCGAGGAATACGCCACGATGGCCTTTAGCTTCTGGTCGAGTTGAGCGGTGATGTCCACCACAAAGGTCGGCCGCAGAGAGGGAACATAAATGCTAGCGTAGACAATTTTGTGCGGGCGATAGGGACGTCCTTGGAGCGGCAGTTTGGCGAGACCTGCCAGAAAACAAGCTTCATATCCCAGCCTTCCGGTGTTGTAGTGATCCGGGTGGCGGCCCTCCCAATATGGCAGGATGACTGTGCGTGGCCGCAATTCGCGGATCTTCTCGGCAATTTGAAGTTTGTAATCGCGGGAAGGCTCCACGGCCGCGTCCGGCAACCCGAGATTCTCGCGATACACGATGCCCATGATGGCCGAAGCCTTGGCGGCCTCTTTGGCGCGCAGCTTGGCGCTGCCTCGAGTTCCCGCCTCGCCGGCAGTCAGATCGAGGATGCCGACCTTGTAGCCGGCTTCCACCATTTTGATAATCGTTCCGCCGCAGGTCAGTTCAGTGTCATCGCGATGAGCGGCGATGGAGAGGAGATCGAGTTCCATAATCCGTCCACTATCTGTAATCCGCTGTGGGCCGTTCGCGCCGGCACAGTTTCTGATGCCGGTCTCAAACCCCCGCCGCGACCATTTCCCTTGAGTCGCGCGCTAGAGGGTGCGTGCAAACATCAAGCGACTATTGAGAATCCTTCAGCGCCCGAAGAAATCGCTTCTCGTCAAAGTAAAACTTCGAAACCTTCCTCTTGTTGATAAAGACCACCGGTATATCGTACCGGAATTCACGAAATGCCGCCGGATCCTCAAGGATGTTAACCTCGCGCCACTCGAAAGGGATTGTCCGCTGAAGGCGATGTAGCTGCCCTTTCAGGTCATTGCAGAGGTGGCATCCGGGCTTGGAATAAACAACGATGTCAGGTGGTGTCGCCAAGTCTGATTCTATGAGGAAGAAGCGACAGAGGTCAAGGCGCCAACAGAGAACACAGAGAACAGCAGGCAGATGGCGGGAATCGGAGCGAGCCCTTACGTGCCGCCTGCTTCTGCTTACTGCCTAATGCAGTCCGCGGTGTATGATGCGGGATATGCCAAATCGGGATTCGGATCGACCTCTCGAAAGCAGGATCGCGCTGGTGACTGGCGGAGGCATTCGTATAGGGCGCGAAATCGCGCTTCGCATGGGGCTCGCCGGCGCGACCGTGATCGTAAACTACAATCGTTCGCGGACGGAGGCGATCGAGACCACTCGCGAAATCGAGAGCCGGGGCGGGGAAGCCAGCGCCCTGCGCGCGGACGTTTCGAGCTCCAAACAGGTCGCGGCGATGTTCGAGAAGGTCGAGCGGCGCTTCGGAAGGCTCGACATCCTCGTCAATAATGCCGGCGTCTTTTTTCCCGGTCGCTGGGACGCCCTCAGCGACCGCGAGTGGGACCGAGTTCTGGGCGTGAATCTCAAGGGCGCGTTCTTCTGCGCCCAAGCGGCTGCGCGCCTGATGCAACAACGGAAGAGCGGCCGCATCATCAACATTTCCTCCCTCGGTGGACTGCAGGCGTGGCCCGAACACATGCATTATTGCGCGTCCAAAGCCGCCTTGATCATGCTGACCAGGTGCCTTGCCAAGGCGCTTGCACCGCATGTCCAAGTAAACAGCGTAGCACCCGGCTGGATCATGTTTTCGGGCGAACCCGCCCGCCCCGACGGCGAGTCGATCCTGCGCCAGACGCCTTTGCGCCGCACCGGCCGGCCGTCGGAAATCGCGGATACCGTGCTGTTCCTGGCCACTGGGCCTGAGTTCATCACAGGTCAGGTGATCGCGGTGGATGGCGGGAAATCGATTCCCTGAACAAAGGCGGAACGGTGGTGATCAAAAAAGGCGCGGAGTGCTTGCTGCCAGACTACAGTCCGGAGGATTTGTAGCGCGGGTGTCCTCACCCGCGTTTAGGTCGATGGTCATTCCCGAAAGAAACTGAAGAGGCAGGCTGTCGATGGAGCCGAGGCACGACGGTTTGGAGCGGACGCCGGTGAGGACGCCGGCGCTACAGAGCAAGGAAAGCGTGTGGTCACGACGCGAGTTCCCCCAAAGCTTCTTGGATTCTGGTGGCCAGATCGCCTGAACCGAGCGCCAGCGGAAAGCGCAGAATGCCATCCGGCCGGAAGTTGGCGCCACGATGCCGCTTGAGAAATTGCTTGAGCTTGTCGCCCTCAATCGGGGCTTGGGCGTGGAAGTGCACCCCGACCTCACCATCCTTAAGCTCGATCGATTGCACCAGCAGGCGCTCCGCCGACGATTTGAGCAAGGCATAACTAAAGAGATTGGCCACGGCGCCCGGCAGAGGTCCGTAGCGATCGATGAGTTCGGCCTCAAGGTCGGTGCGCCCTTCAAGGCTCGAGAGGCTCGAGATCCGTTTGTACATCCGCAGGCGCTGACGCTCGTCGCCAATATAGTCGTTGGGAATCTTGATATCCAGGCCTAGATTGAGAGTAGTGCGGACCTCCATTTTGGGCGCCGCGCCCTTGAGTTCCTCCACCGTCTCCTCGAGCATCTTCAGGTAGAGATCAAGCCCGACCGAGTTCAGGTGACCGTGCTGCTCGGCGCCCAGGAGATTCCCCGCGCCGCGCAATTCCAGATCGAGCGCGGCCAGGCGGAATCCCGCTCCCAGGTCAGAGAACTCCTTCAAGGCGGCCAGCCGCCGCTTGGCAATGGGCGTGAGCGTATCCTCACTCGGCACCAGCAGGTAGGCGTAGGCGCGCTTACTCGATCGGCCCACTCGCCCGCGCAACTGATAGAGGTCGGCGAGGCCGAAGCGCTCGGCATGGTTCACGATCAGGGTGTTGGCACGGGGAATATCGAGGCCATTCTCGATGAGGACGGTCGAAACCAACACGTCATACTCGCCCTCCACGAACTTGAGCATGACGCGCTCGAGTTCCTTGTCGTCCATCTGTCCATGAGCGACGCCGATGCGCGCCGCGGACACGAGCTTTTGCACCTGCGCCGCCATTTGCCAGATCGACTCCACGCGGTTGTGCACGAAATAGACCTGGCCGTGCCGCTCCAGTTCCTGAATGATGGCGGCTTGCGCCAGACCGCTTGAGAATGGCGCCACCACTGTTTGGATGGCCAGCCGCCCGCGTGGCGGCGTCTCGATCACCGAGAGGTCACGCAGCCCGCCCAGCGACATGTTCAGTGTGCGCGGAATGGGCGTGGCCGACATAGTCAGGACGTCAACGTTCGAGCGAAACTTTTTGAGCTTTTCCTTAGCGCCAACCCCAAAGCGCTGCTCCTCGTCGACGATCAGCAGTCCCAGGTTGCGGAAGGCTACGTCTTTCGAGAGCAGGCGATGGGTGCCGATCAGAATGTCGATCTCGCCCGATTCGGTTGCGGCCAGCACTTTCTTGATCTCGGCTGAGGAGCGGAAACGGCTCACAACATCGATGCGCAAAGGAAAGCCGGACATGCGGCGGGTAAAGGTGTTGTAGTGCTGAAAAGCCAGGACCGTGGTGGGGGCGAGCACCGCCACCTGCTTGCCATCGATCGCCACCTTAAAGGCGGCGCGCATGGCTACTTCCGTCTTACCGTAACCGACGTCGCCGCAAAGCAGGCGATCCATTGGCTGGGGACTTTCAAGATCGCGTTTGATGTCTTTGAGGGCGGATAACTGATCGGGTGTTTCTTCAAACTCGAAAGCCTCTTCGAACTCATGCTGCCAGGGCGTATCCGGACTGTAAGCTACTCCGCCGTGCATCTTGCGCTCGGCATAGAGGCGAAGCAGTTCCTGAGCCATGTCCCGCAGAGCACGCTTCACCCGCGACTTGGTTCGCGCCCAAGTCACGCCACCCAGGCGATCAAGCACCGGTTTGGCGCCTTCGCTCGACCGGTACTTCTCCACCAGGTCCAGGCGCTCCAGGGGGACATAGAGCTTCGCCTCATCCTGGTAGGTGAGCAGCATAAAGTCGCGTTGCGCGCCTTCGACGCCCAGCTGGCGCAGCCCCTGGTAAATGGCCACGCCGTGGTCCACATGCACGACGTAGTCGCCAACCTTGAGATCGCTCAGGTCGGAAATAAAGCTTGATACGGATGAACGCTCGCGACGGCCTGGCGCTCCCCAATCGAAGCTGCCGAAGAGGTCGTTGTCACTCACCAGCAGCAGTGTCTGTTCGGGGAAGCCGACGCCTTCCTGCATGCGGCCGCGCACGACCAACACGGGCTTGGCGGCATCGGGTGGCGCGGGCAGGGCGTCGGCAGCGGTCTCGCTTTCAAAGCCGACTTCATACTCGTGCAGGATCTCCCTCAGGCGCTCCGCCTTGCCCGTGGTCGGTACGACTATGACCACCTGCTCGCCAAGGGCGAGACGCTCTCGCAGCGTTTCGATCATGGCTTTGGCGGCGCCATGAAACTTCGGGGACGGCTCGGTTCGAAGCAGAAGTTCGTCCCTTGTCCCTGGCCCCTGGTCCTTAGTCACTTGCATGTCGGGAACGATTGCGGCCGTGGCCGAATCTGAAATTGGCCCCGCGAGTGGACTCCGTCTCCGCTGCATTCGGTACTTTCGGATCGCTGTTCGGTGAACTGCCGGCAAGGGACAAAGGACCGGTGACGAAGGACGACTCTTCTGGCATGGAGAAGGGCAGTTCCTTCAGAGAGACTTCTGACGCCGGCTCGAGCGACCGCCAGAACTCGTCTTCAGTGAGAAAGACTTCCTCGGGAAGCGGGGGGGCGGGCGTAGCGTCGCGAACCTCCTCATAGGCGGATTTCCATCCTTCGACAGTCAAGCGGAGCTGCCGAGTCCGTTGAGGCTTTTCATCCCAGATCACGAGTGGTGGCAGCATGGCATTGGGGTCGCGGCCATTCCGCGGCTGGGCTAGGGATGCGGTGAGCAGCGATAGCAGAGTGTTCGGATGCGGCTCGACGCCGGGAACGAAGAACTCCCATCCCGGGAAGGGAACAGAAAGGCCGGTCAGGGAATCGGTACCACTGGAAGGGTTGGCAGGGTCAGCTTGAGATGCGGTTTCCAAATACTCCGAGGCCGGCAACGCCGGTGAGGATACCGGCCCTAAAGGTGGACTCGTTGTTGGCTGTTTGGTGTGCCGTCGTTCGGCTTCGCGGCGCGCGAGATGCCCGGCAAGCCTGGAGAAGAATTGGGGAGAGCGAGTGGTTGCGGCGAGAGGAAGCAATAGGACTAACGCTGTGGACTTGCGGGAACGCTGGGTGGCAGAGTCAAACTCGCGCAGCGATTCGACGCTATCCCCAAAGAACTCGATGCGGACCGGGTTCGCGGCTTCGGGAGGGAATACGTCCACGATTCCGCCGCGTACCGAGTATTGTCCGGCGTTCGAAACCGGTTCCGCGCTTTCATAACCGACGGAGACGAGGTGTTCGATGAGGTCATCGAGATTGAGCTCGTCGTTAAGCTTGATCTCCAAGGCGAGCGAGGCGTAAAAAGAACGGTCCCGAAAGCGCCCGAGCGCGGCCGGCAAAGGCGCGAAGAGCGCCCGCGTCCTCCCGTGAGCCAGGTTCCAGAGGGCGACGGCGCGTTCTTCCAGGATTTCGGCATGCGGCGAGCGTCCCTCGTAGGGCGAGCAATCGAAGCCGGGAAGGACGCCGAGCGAATCGCGTGGCTCGGGCGAGGGTAAATCCTTCGCACCGGGGCGGGGTATGATCCAGTTGAGGAAGGTGCCTGTGGTTTCTGCGAGACGCGCAGCGGCCTCATTGTCGCCGGTAATCACCAGGAGCGGCCGGTCGAGGGAGTGCGTGTCGAGTTCGCGGATTACGCCGGCCACAACCAGGGCTTTGGCCGAAGCAGTAAGCCCCGCGAGGGTGATCGTCTGCTGGCGGTGAGATCGAGATGGAGGCGACGGCTCAAGGGCAGCACCAAGGAACGCACGCACGGCAAAATGACTGAAAATGGGCTCAAGCAAGTGCTCGATGGCTGGCATTGTTTAACGGCAGGCCGTCAGGAGCGCGCGATCTTTTGCGCCGCCTCGACAATCGAGGTCGTCGAGTGGCCCTGCACAACCGGGATCAGGACGACAGTACCGCCGGCCGCTTCTACCTCCTCGCGTCCGACGATCTCGTTCGGTCCCCAGGTTGCGCCTTTGACCAGCACTTGTGGCGCCATCCGCGCGATGAGCCGCCTCGGGGTGAGCTCGTCAAAAATCGTCACGTAATCGACACACTCGAGAGCGGCCATGATTTCGGCGCGCTCGTGTTCGGGACAGACTGGACGATTTTCGCCCTTGATGGCGCGGATGCTCGCGTCGCTATTGATGGCGACCATCAGCAGATCGCCGAGTTCGCGCGCCTCCGCCAGATAGTGCGTGTGGCCAGGATGCAACAGGTCGAAGCAGCCGTTCGTGAATACAACTCGTTTGCCCTGACGCTTGAGCTTATCGACGATCTCGATAGCACGGTCGAGCGGAATAATCTTCTCAATTCCCATACTTCGAGGCCGAATGGTGTCTCAAGTGGAATTGTAGCATGGCCAGTGCGGGCTGAAGCGATGCGTCTGGCTGTGAGGACCTTCAGGTCCGACAGTGGAGCACCGTAAGGTGCTCCCCCATGGGCTGGAAGCGCGTGCCACATCGAGGTGGCATGGCCATCTTGGCCGTGTCGTGCAGAAATGTACAAAACTCCAGACCCTCTCCCCACACGGGTGAGGGCTACCTCCGTCATGTTTTCCTCCTGCCCTCTGCGGGGGAAATCGGCCTCCTTAGACCTAATTTCGTCGATCGCCTCTTTCCAAAAGGTAATCTTCTTGTGGCGGTCCTTCATGCCCGTCCCCAGCTCCAGCCGGTTCAACGTGCTCTTCCCGGCCAGCGGCCGCTCCACTTCTTTCCGCCCCACCAGCACCCCCATCAGGGCATCTTGCCGCAACTGCTCGTGGTCGTTCAGGTCTTCGTAGCCCAGCCCCCAGCCCGTAGATCCTTTGCGCAAGCATCTCCTCCACCGAGTGCTCCGTCCGCGCCGCCTCCCGCCCGTCCAGAAAACACTCCGCCAGGCGCGGTAAAAGATTCAGGCGCTGGTCGGTCTCACGTAGCAACAACGCCCCTCCGTCCGAACTGATCGTGCCCCCATCGAATCGTGCCACCACTTTCCGCGAAGTGACCCCTATGACCCCTAATGACCCCTACCGTTTTCTTGACCCATAGCTCGCTCCAGTCTACACTCTCTACGGGCGCTACGTGGCTGGGCTCTGCAGAATGGCCGAATTGGCGAGATGAATCGGACCTGGAACCCGGCGGTCCCAGGTCCGAGATTCGATTTTCCAACACTCAGTACATTCCCGGTTGAGGTCAAAACCACTCTATGTCTCTGCTTGTTGTAGGTTCAGTAGCGTTTGATTCTCTGAAGACGCCATATGGCGCCACGGAGCACATTTTGGGAGGCGCCGCGACCTACTTTTCCGTGACTGCCAGTTACTTCACGCCCGTGCGGGTGGTGGCGGTGGTGGGCGATGATTTCACGAGCGAATACGTGCGCGTGTTTACCGATCGCGGCATCGATATTGAGGGTCTGGAGCGGGCCCCGGGTAAGACCTTCTTTTGGAAGGGCGAGTACGTTGGCGATATGAACCAGGCCCGGACACTCGATACGCAACTCAATGTGTTCGAGACCTTTGCTCCCAAACTGCCCGGTTCCTATCTCGGAAGCGAGTATCTGTTTCTGGGCAACATCGATCCGCCCCTGCAGCTTCACGTCCGCCAGCAATTGCCCGAAACGAGGCTGGTGGCCTGTGACACCATGAATTTCTGGATCAAGGGCAAGCCGGAAGAGCTGAAGAAGACGATCGCGGCCGTCGACGTGCTAGTCATCAACGAAATCGAGGCCCGCATGCTCTCCGGCATTGAGAACCTCAAGCGTGCCGCTGCGGCCGTGCGCGCCCTGGGGCCACGCATTGTGGTGGTGAAGCGCGGGGAATACGGAGCCTGCCTTTTTCAAGACAGTTCGATCTTCTTTGCTCCCGGCTATCCGCTCGAACAGGTGCACGACCCCACCGGCGCTGGCGACACTTTTGCCGGCGGGTTTATGGGGCAACTGGCCAGCACAGGCGATCTCTCCGAGGCTGGTCTGCGCCGCGCCTTGATTTATGGTTCGGTTATGGCAAGCTTCGCGGTGGAAGAATTCGGGCTCGGACGCTTGCTTCGCCTGACCCGAGAGGAAATCGACGCCCGCTTCCGGGAATTCAAGGCGATGACCCATTTTGATGTATGAGCTGGTGCCCGGGGCAAGCAAAATTGCGAGAGAGGCAGATGAGCCGGCACCAAGTGGAGTTCCCCCGCTCTCCCCGCAGCGAGTCGCAGAGCTTTGGATCGCGATTGCCGGCGTACCCTTGGCCTCACTGGCCTACTTCTTCTCCCGTCATCTGACCAACACTTACGGCGACGCCTTGGCTCACATGGAAGGCGCGCGCCGCCTTTGGGATTCGCTCACCCCAGGCTACGCAGAAATCGGCACCGTCTGGCTTCCCCTCTTTCACATCTTGACTTCGCCCTTGACCGCCAGCGACTACTTCTGGCGGACGGGCCTTGCAGGCAGCCTTGTCTCCACCGTCTCATTCGCGCTTACCTGCTGGTTGCTGTTCCGCCTGGCGCTCGAGATAAATCGCAGTCTGGCGGCGGGTCTCGTCGCCCTTGCCACCTGCCTCTTCTGCCCCAACATGCTGTATCTTGCCAGTACGCCGCTTACCGAGCCGCTCGCGCTGCTCTGGTCGGTGGCCACGGTCTACGCGCTTTTCCGCTTCCGCGAGAGCGGCCGCCGCGGTGCGCTGGTGGCTGCGGGCTTGTCGGCCTTTTTCGGAACCCTGACGCGCTACGATATCTGGTATCTCCTGCCGTTCGCCTTCGTTTACCTGCTGTTCTCGCGCCCTGGCCCCTGGCAAATCCGCCTTCGACAGGCGCTGTTGTTCGGTGCGATGGCAGGATTCGGACCTCTGCTTTGGATTGCCCACAACACTTACCACTACGGCAATCCGATCGAGTTCTACAACGGTCCCTACTCCGCCATGGCCATTTACGCGCATCAGATCGGTACCACCGGGTTCCGCTATCCAACTGACGGCAGCCTGCTACTCTCGGCGCGCTACTATGTGGCCGACCTCGTTCTGGTGATTGGTCTCTGGCCGCTGGCCCTGGCAATTCTAGGTCTGATCGCGTTCCTGATTGGGCGGAGACGACAAGCGCGACGTTCGGCCGGGCTGCTCCTGCTTGTCCTGCTGCCGTTCTACATTCAGGCTATGGCCCACAGCGCTGTGCCGCTCTACGTTCCCACACTCTTTCCCAACACCTATTACAATCTGCGCTATGGTATGGAGATGTTGCCTGGAGTGGCAATCCTTGTGTCTTATCTCGTGCCGTCCGCCTCTCCGGTGATGAGGGATGTTTCGCGTTCGAACAAGATAGCTTCCACTGTTTCGAGCGCAATTCTGCTTATCCTTGCCTGCCAGGCTCTGGCGATGGTGGCTCGTGGCCCGCGCGAATTGGGTGTTGCCAAGGAGGGAATCCTCAACAGCCCTTGCCGGTCACAAACGGGGCAGGCTATTGTTCGCTTCTTCCATGCCCGCTATGATGGCGAGCCGATCCTTATGGCCGCGGGTAAAAACCCTTGTGTCCTGCCACAACTGGATATCCCTATTCGGCAGACAATCAGCGAGAGCAATCGTCCGCAGTGGAGATTGTTGCGGCTGGGCGCGGACCGCCTGGCGGGCTGGATCATTCGCGGCCACGGTGACACCGTGGACGCCATCATGCGCGCCTATCCGAGCGCCTTCAGCCGCTTTATGTTGACCGAGAAATACCAATTTCCGGACGAGGAACCGGTCGAGATCTACCGTCGTACCCTGGCCATAGAACCTGGGATCGCGGGCGCTGTCAGGTGAAAACGATGTCCACAACCCTTGAAATACCTTTCTCGAAACTACACGGCCTTGGCAATGACTGGATTGTGGTGGATGCCGCCGAATTACGCAAATCCGTGCCGGAACGCCGGTGGGCACATTTTGCGTGCGCCATCCTTGAGCGGCATATGGGTGTCGGCGCTGACGGGTTGATCCTGGTTCTCAATTCTGGCGCTGAGGCACGCCCGGCTGAAATCCGTTTTTTTAATGCCGATGGCAGTGAGGCGGAAATGTCGGGTAACGGGATCCGCTGCGCCGGAGCCTATCTTCTCCACAAGTCTCGTAAGAATGCTCGACCGCGGCGTCGCGCCGTTGGCACCCCGGCCAGCCGGACGCTTAGGATTGAAACCGCTGCGGGCCTGAAGACGCTTGAAGTCCTGACAGCAGGCCCCAACGCGTGGGCTTTTCGTGTTGCTATGGGTGCGCCGATTTTTGAGCCTTCCAGGATCCCCTTCAGTGGAAGTGAGGGCGCGGAGGCGATGGTCAAATTTCCGCTCAAGCTCGAGGGCAAGACCTTTCCTATTACAGTCAGCTCCATGGGTAATCCGCATTGCACCGTGTTTCTCGAAGATCTCCGGGCGCAGAGTTTCGATGATCTCGACTGGGAGGCTCTCGGCCGGAAGATCGAGCGCCACCCGATGTTTCCTAACCGGACCAACGTGGAATTTGTCAGAATCATTTCGAGCAGTCAGATTGAGGTGCGCTTCTGGGAGCGCGGCGTGGGTCCGACGCAATCTTCAGGAACAGGTTCCTGCGGAGCGACAGTGGCCTCAATCCTGAATGGGCTCACTCGGCGTAAGGTGCGGGTCAGGACGCTCGCCGGTTCTCTCGATGTCTACTGGGCCAAGGGCGGAGAGGTGCTGCTCACAGGCCCTGCGGCCCTGATTGCTGAAGGCCTATATCGTTCGCGCATCCAATTGGCTGGGGCCGGCCTGGCAAGAGACGGTAAGAACGAGTCGGCCTTGCCCTGCGGGAAACTCGAGCATGAAGACTCTGATTACTCCGATCTTCAAAATTCTGGCGCACCTCGGCGGATTTGGGTTGCTGGGGCTGGGCGTGCTGGACTCCTCCTTTATGTTTTTCGTTCCTTTTGGAAATGACCTGCTGATGATTGGCATGAGCGCTCGTCATCACGAGAGGGTGCCTTACTACGCCTTGATGGCGGCGGGAGGCTCGGTGCTGGGGTGTCTGATTACTGACTTGGTGTTTCGCAAGGGCGGGGAAGCGGGGCTGGAGCGTTATGTACCGCACCATCGTTTGGACTACATCAAGAGGCAATTCGGCAAAAAGGCCAATTTGACTCTGGCTTTGGCTTCGCTGATACCGCCTCCCTTTCCTTTTACTCCCTTTGTTGCAGCCGCGGCAGCCCTGAAGTATCCTCGCAAGCGGCTACTCGCCGTGATCGGCGCGAGTCGATTCACGCGCTTTGCCCTTGAGGGTCTGTTGGCGGTGTGGCTTGGCCGCGGCATTCTGAAGTTAGCCGATTCACGCCGGATAGCCGATGTGATCGTCTCTCTGATCGTGGTGGCGGCGGGCGGCAGTGCCATCTCCGCGTACCGTTGGATCAAGATGAGCCGAAAAGCTTGATGCCTGCTGATCCGAAACGCGCAAGATCTTTTCAATTCGCGGCTGTCGCTGTCCTCATTCCGCTTTGCCTTTCGTGTCTACGCCTCTTTGCCGCCGCTTCTCCGGCATTTCCCCAGGCAGCCGAAAGATCAGATCGCCCCCTAAGCTATATCGTCGACTTGCGGGAACCGGATTCGCACCTGGTTGGCGTCACCATGACTATTCCTAATGCGGCGGCGGGCACAGAGATCCAGTTTCCCGCCTGGAACGCTCTCTACCAGACTAGAGACTTCATCCGCAACGTCCAGGAACTGCGTGGAGAGTGCGACGGCCTTCCCGCGCCGCTCACCGAAATTGATCTTGAAACCCGGCGGAGCCCGCTCGTGCCATGTACCAGGCTCGCGGTAAACTACAGGGTGTACGCCAATGGTACGGCGCCGTTCGGCAGCGTCCTTAATGGCCAGCATGCCTTTCTGAATCTGGCGATGCTCCTCTTCTATCTGCCGCAGGAGCGCCATCGCGCCATTCATGTTCAGTTCTTGACCCCGCCCGGTTGGAAGGTGGCAACGCTACTTGATGACACTCCAGAGCCGGCGGAATTCGCCGCCCCGGACTATGATGCGCTGGTGGACAGCCCGGTAGAGGCGGGCAACTTCGCTGAGTACTCCTTCCAGCAGGGCGGGGCGACTTACCGTGTAGTCGTCCACGCCGAGGCGTCCGTTTATTCCCAGAAGCGGCTGCTCGAGTTGCTTGGGCGCATCACTGCCACTGAGACTCAACTCATGCAGGATGTTCCATTTCTCCACTATACCTTCATCTTTCACTTTATGGACGGCGAGGGTGGCGGTGGCATGGAGCACGCCAACGGCACAGCCATCAGCCTAGCGTCATCGAGCGTCCGTCACAACGAGTCAGCCATTGAAGGCGTGGCTGCCCATGAGTTTTTTCACCTTTGGAACGTAAAGCGCATACGCTCGCAGGGACTTGAACCCATTGACTACGTGCACGGCAACGACACTGCTTCTCTTTGGTTTGCAGAAGGAGTCACGAGCACCTATGGCCTGCTCAGTCTTTTGCGCTCCGGCCTCGTCACCCGTAAGGATTTCTACGCTGGGATTGCCGGCGGAATTCAGGCGCTCGAAGCGCGGCCGGCACGCCGATTCCAAAGTGTGGCCGAATCAGGTCGCGAAGCCTGGTTGGAAAAATATGCAGATTACTCTCGGCCGGAGCGAAGCATCTCCTACTACAACAAAGGCGAACTGCTGGGCTACCTGCTTGACTTGGCGATACGCCAGGCTACCGCGAACGCGCGCGGACTCGATGATCTGATGCGGACCCTCAATCAGGATTTTGCAAAGCAACACCGCTTCTTTACCGACGCCGACCTGCGCGCTGAGATCCGCCGCCTGGCGCCGGAATTTACCGGAGTGGATGAGTTCTTTCGGAACTACGTTGAGGGAACGACTGATCTCGACTACAGCCGCTACCTCGGGTACGCGGGCTTGCAACTTGAGAAGGTTTCAGGAAACCGTGGCGCACTGGGTTTTGTCGCGCTGGAGAGCTTTACGGGACCTGTCACGGTTGACTCGGTAGCTCTGGGATCCGAAGCCGAGCGCGCAGGACTCAAACCTGGTGATGTGCTGCTGAAGGTCAACGGGCAATCGGCTTCGCCCTCCGCCGACATTGAGTCCGGCCTACGAGTTGGCGCGAAGGTCAAACTGGAGGTGCGCCGCGGAGGGCGAACCTTCGAGCTTAAGTTTCAGGCAGGACGGGCTCAGGAGAACACTTACCGCATTTTTGAGACGGCAAACCCCAATTCCGATCAATTGGCAATAAGGGAGGGCTGGCTCTCGGGCAAGACAGCGCGTGCGTTCCCGTAGACCCGACAAACACAATTTTCCTGGTTCGATCTCTCGCGGTCCCTGGTTGGGGCCGCTTCTTCCGTCTGCATCGGACTTGAGAACATGATGGGCAGAATACGGGCTGTATTTGTCACGGCCGCAGCTTTTGCTTATTTGCTGATGGTTGTCACGCCTTTCGTTATCTACGCCATGTTGGGCGGAGACTCCGATCCGCTGTACCGGATTGCCATTCTCGGCGCACGTATGACGCTCTGGATTTCAGGAGTGCGCGTCGAGGCGCGTGGCATAGAAAAGATTCCTCGCGGCCACGGCGCAGTTTTCATGCCTAACCATCAGTCAAACGCAGATCCGGCGGCAGTTTTCAGTGTGCTGCCTCCTGTCCGCGCCTTGGTGAAGGAGGAGTTTTTCAGTGTTCCGGTATTGGGGAAGGGGATGCGGTTGCGCGGGTTTATTCCCGTGGATCGCACCGACCACGAGCGGGCAATGAAGGCCGTGAGTAAGGCGGTGGAAGCGTTGAAGGCAGGAAACTCGTTCGTGGCTTATCCAGAAGGCACTCGCAGTTCCGACGGGCGCTTGCAGCCGTTCAAACGCGGCGTATTCATCATGGCCATGGAGGCGGGCATTCCGATCGTGCCCGTTTCTATTTCGGGCGCGACCGAGATCATGCAAAAAGGAGGGTTGGCGATACATCCAGGGAAGATCCGCATCACCTTCCACAATCCCGTTCCGACGGCGGGACTGGACCGTGAGGACGCTGATGGGCTGATCGAACGGGTACGCGGAGCGATCTGCTCGGGGCTCACTTCAGCGGAACAGCCGCTGACGGGTTGATCCCTCAAAGCCCAAAGGGGACGCGAGACGCTTTGTTCGCATCAAAGTGTATTACCGCATTGTTAGCAAGAACCGTACACGGTGGGACTGTCCTGAGTTTAGTCCAAGCAGGATGACCAGCATTCAGGAGGCAACAGTGAGGAAAACCGACGTGTTCCGGGTTTGGGCCGGCATCCTGCGAGGACGCAGACCGTTCCTTTCTATCGAAATTACGCGTGAATGCCCTCTGCGCTGTCCGGGCTGCTACGCCTACGAACCCGATCACCTAGGCGCCGCGGGTCCCCTGGCTGAACTGGGCGACTTGAAGGGCGACAATCTCGTTGCCGGAGTCCTCGATCTGGTTCGCAAGGAGCGGCCTGTCCACCTCTCGATTATAGGAGGTGAGCCGCTGGTCCGCTATCGCGAACTGGATGTTCTGCTTCCCCAACTGGGCGCCCTCGACGTTGAGGTGCAAGTCGTTACCAGTGCGGTGCGGTCGATTCCGACTGCCTGGAGCAAGCTCGATCACGTGCACCTTACGGTTTCAGTAGACGGCCTTCAGCCTGAGCACGACCGGCGCCGCACGCCCGCCACCTACGCACGCATCCTGAAGCATATTGCTGGTCACCATGTGAACGTGCATTGCACGGTCACCAAGCAGATGATAGGGCGTGCGGGTTACCTGGATGAGTTCGCGGCGTTTTGGTCGGGTATTCGCGAAGCGAGCAAGATCTGGTTCAGCATCTACACACCGCAGGAGGGCGACCGGAGTGAAGAACGCCTGACTGCTGAAGATCGTGCTCACCTTATCGCGGAGCTGCCCCAGTTGCGCGCACGGTTTCCAAAAGTGGACATGCCGCAGAGCGTGCTGGATGGTTACCGGAAGCCGCCGAGTAAGCCTGATGAGTGTGTGTTCGCCCTCGTAACCAACTGCCTCTCAGCGGACCTCTCCACCAGCATAAGCCCGTGCCAATTCGGGGGACATCCGGTATGCACCGAGTGCGGGTGTATCGCTTCCGCCGGCCTGGCCTCGTTCGCGCGCTACCAGATCGGAGGATTGATTTCAGTGGGCGACATCTTTGCCGCGTCACACAAAGTTGGCAAGTGGGTCGGAGCCGTCGGGCAGGGCATTCCTGAGGCGAGCGAAGCGTAGTCGGTCGCCTCGGGTCGCCAAAGGCCTGCTCGGAACTTTGGGACCTCGGACTATCGCAAATGCGCTTCACTGCAGGTTGCGGAAAATGTGCGGGAAAACTGCGGAATCACTGCGGGATTGTGCGGATCCGGCTCGGTTCTAACACCTGTCACTCCAGTCCTTCCGAGGACCGCGGCTAGCGGTTGTCCGTCGTCTTTGGTTCCAGCAACTTCTTCATCTTAAGAAAAGTGGAATACATTTCCGGTAGTTTTGAATAGAGCGCCGCCCATTTTAGCCAAGCGAAGTGATCGATCGTGGGTGATCCCGAGACGGTGCGATTGGGTTCCACATCCGCAGCTACGCCGGACTGCGGCGTGACAATGGTGTTGTCGCCGATGGTGAGGTGTCCGGCCACGCCCACCTGTCCGGTGAGGATCACATTCCGGCCGATTTTGGAGCTCCCGGCCAAGCCCACCTGGGAACAGAGCAGGCTGTTTTCCCCAACCGTGCAACCGTGAGCCACCTGAACGAGGTTATCAATCTTGACGCCGCGGCCCAAGCGCGTCTCTCCAATCGTTCCCCGGTCCACACAGGTGTTGGCCTGGATTTCCACCCCATCCTCCACCACGACGGTCCCCGCCTGGACAATCTTGTACCACGAGCCATCCGCTTGCTTCGCGAAACCGAACCCATCCGCACCTAAGACAACTCCATTCTGCAAGATGACGTCGT
Organism: uncultured Acidobacteriota bacterium; assembly: GCA_963803295.1. GTDB lineage: Bacteria > Acidobacteriota > Terriglobia > UBA7540 > UBA7540 > CAWDMC01. Next base: position 144,171 of record CAWDMC010000009.1, read on the forward strand.
GGCCGATCCGCACGCCGTCGCGTACTACAGCGTGTGAATGAGCAGTGAATCGGTCGCCGATTTTCACACCACGATAGAGCATGACAAATGGCTTCAGCACGCAGTCCGAGCCGATTTCAACATCTTCTTCAATTACAACATAGGATCCTATTGATGCGTTAGGACCTATCTTGGCGCTCAAGGCGATTACTGCGGTAGGATGGACTCCCGCCGATGGACGCACCTCGGCGTGAAATATCTCAAGTGCCCTGGCGAAGGCGAGGTAAGGATCGTCGGCCCGCAACACGGGGCGGTCCGGCACTCGGGTATCCCGGCTCACGATGATGGCCCCGGCAGCTGAGTGTTTCAGCTTGGGGATATACTTCGGATTCGACAAGAAGGTGAGCTGCTCTTCATTGGCGTCCTCCATTCCCGCTAAACCAGTAATTTCCAGATCTGCCGGCCCCTCGAGTGCGCATCCGATAATTTCAGCGATTCGACCCAGCTTCATCTGCGTTCCCCTCAGTAATCAATAATCGAACGACTCCCGAGACCGGCCTGACAAGAGGGAGATAACTCATTCCCGTCCCCTCGTGGATTTTGGCAGCTTTCCAACGGGCATTCAAGCTGGAACAATGGGAAGCGCCGCAGAAATCTCGCTTCAAGGTCATTGGTTTCAGGACAAAAAGGATATTGCTTGCTATTGTATTGGCGCAGGGGTACACTTTTGCCGATGGTGTTAGCGGAGGATTCGCTAGTGAGTAACGACCACCGATCGAGCGCCCGTCTCCCGCTTGAGATGCCGGTGCATGTACGCTGGGAAGGGGAGCAGGGCGTTAGCTCCGAAGCAAACGGGATGACCCGCGATATAAGCGGGAACGGGCTTTTTCTCAAGATTTCCGCCGAAATTCTGCCGCAGACTCCGTTGCGTTTGAGAATCCCGCTTCCGCAAGGGCAAGGCAGTACGCCAATGGAGTTACTGGCTGAAGGGCGTGTCGTCCGGGGAAATTTCGCCGGGGAAGATCAGGGATTAGCCGCCGTCATCGACGATTATCGCTTGGTGCCGATCAGATCCGCAACCTAGGTGGTGTAAGCGCGGAGATCGGCGGGCAAAGTCTGCCACATGGTCATCGGCGAGGCTATGAAGAGTGAATAACATGCTTGAAGACGTGGTAATTCCGGCAAAATCCCAGGGAAGTGAGCACGAGCCGAGGAGCAGAGTGCGAATACTTATCGCCGACGACAGCGGCATCTTTCGCTTGGGTCTTAAGAAGCTCTTCGGCGTGGAAGACGATCTGCGCGTCGTGGCTCAAGCAGAGAACGCGGAGCAGGTCGTTAGCCTAGCTAAGGAGTTTCACCCGGATGTGATGTTTGTCCAAGCCTCGTTGGTGGCGAAGGACGCTGAGGGAACTTTCGGACTTATCCGTCGAGTGGCGCCGGCAAGCAAGATTGTGCTTACTTCGTCTGCCGCTCTTTCCGAGGAGCAGGCCCTCGAATATGTGAAAATGGGAGTCGCCGGCGTCATCCAAAAGTCTGTGGATCCCGGACTGTTCATCAAGTGCGCCCGCAAGGTCATGGAGAACGAGCTCTGGCTCCCCAAAAAACAGGTGGCGAAGATGGCTCGTTTGCTCGAGAGACCAGAAGAGCGGCGGCCTCGCGATACTCTGACTGCCCGTGAGAAGACCGTCATCAGTTATCTGATGCAGGGATGGAGAAATAGAGAAATAGCTCAGCATCTGTCGATTACAGAACAGACTGTAAAGAATCACTTGAGAACAATCTACGACAAGGTGGGTGTCTCAGATCGCCTTGAGCTTGTGCTTTACGCGATTCATCAGCGGCTGGAATTACCACCGACCGGTCCGGCTGAGGTCGCGGGTCACTCGCCGCAAACGACCAAATCCTCGTTATCTCCAAGCAAAGATCTCTCGGCCACGTCCGAGAGTACTGGAGATTCACTTCGCCAGTAGGCGCATCACTAGTGCTACCTGTCAAAAGTAGAAAGTCCCTTTTTTTCTTGGTTTATACCATCATTTTATAATCCCATAGATTAAATTAATAGGGAAGTCTACCTGAAGCGAAGCGTCTGCCCCCTGGCAGGCTGCGGGAAAAAAGAACTCGTCGCGACTGTCATTCTGAGAAGCCGCAGGGGAGGAAGAACCCCGCATTGCATTTCAACGCCACCTCGTGGCGGGGCGGAGTGAATGCAGGTAAGATACAAGAACCTCGTAATTGTCCCCTTCCTGATTTTGCCATTCTCACGGCCGCCTCAATCGGTTTTCCCCTTGGATTCATCTAACGCCTTGTGCTAGTATCAGCTGCGAACGGGCTCGGGAAACGCGGAGGGAGATTCCACCCGGCCGGCGAAACTTCGGTTATGGTGAACGGAATGAGTGCCGGTACCAAGAACGAGCTTCAACCGGACCTCCGCGCCTTTGTGGATTATCTAAGGGTCGATAAGGGGTTGTCTTCCAATACCTTGTCAAGCTATCGCCGCGATCTGGTAGACTACGTGCGATATCTTCATCTAAAACATCGCGATCCAGGCCAAGCGAGGCGGGACGATGTCCGTAGCTTCTTAGCTTCTCTTTATGCACGGGGCCTCGCTGCTCGTTCCGTGGCACGACATGTTGCCTCCCTGCGAAGCTTCCACCACTTCTTGTTCGCCGAGGGGAAGTCCTCCGAGGAGCCAACCGCTGATCTCGAAGTCCCTCAAATCGGACGTAGCCTTCCAAAATACTTGGCACCGGGGGAAGTGGAGGCGATTCTGGCGAAACCCGACGTGTCCACAGCCGCTGGCTTGCGTGATAAGGCCATGCTCGAAGTGCTCTATGCCACCGGAATGCGGGTTTCCGAACTGATCAACCTACACCTTGGAGATCTTGAGGCAGACCTCGGCGTGGTGCGGTGTCTGGGCAAGGGAAATAAGGAGAGACTGATTCCGATGGGGCGATCAGCATTGCAAGCTACGGCTGCATATCTGCGGGAAGCCCGTCCTCAACTCGCAAAAGGCGCAATCGACATCCTCTTTCTCAATCAGCGTGGGCGACCGCTTACCCGAATGGGATTCTGGAAAATCCTGTCGGCTTACGGGAGGGCCGCAGGAATTTCGAGGCCTATCACTCCGCACCTGGTGCGACACTCATTCGCCACGCATCTCTTGGAACGAGGGGCGGATCTGCGCTCGATACAATTGATGCTCGGGCACAGCGACATCTCTACGACGCAGGTGTACACGCATGTCGTTAAAGAGCGAATCAAGCAGGTTTACCAAACGCATCATCCCAGGGCCTGAAAATAGCGCTGCTTTCCGGACCTTCACCGGCCCGGACTGACGCTGGTGCCGTAAGAACATGAGTGACTACAACTTCTTAATGGAAAGCCGTTTGTCCCAGGCACAAATGCAGGTGGTGAACTACCTCAGCCGCACCGCCGCCAGCCAGGGACTGAATCTCTATCTGGTGGGCGGAGCGGTTCGCGACCTGATCCAAGGTCAACAGACTATCCGAGGGCTCGATTTTGTCGTTGAGGGTAGCACGCAGCGACTGTTGCGGCAGATTGAAAATCCCGAGACGCCACGGAATGGGCTGCCGGGTGAGACGACCGTTCCTCAGCCGCCAGCGCCCGAAATCGCAGAGATCAAGACCGACACGCGCCTGGGAACTCTCAGGATGCGTTTCCGCAATGGGGTGCGAGCCGAAATAGCTTCCGCTCGCGCCGAGGTCTTTTCGAGGCCCGGCAGTCTGGCCCACACATCCCCGGCCATGATTTTCGACGATCTCAAGCGCCGAGACTTCTCCGTAAATGCCATGGCTGTCTCACTCCATCCCAACTCGCGAGGATTGCTGCTGGATCCTACCAACGGCTCCGCTGACATTGACCGCCGCGAATTCCGCATCTTGCATTCGCGAAGCTTTGTCGAAGACCCCTCGCGCCTTTACCGGCTGGTGCGCCTTGGTTTGCGTCTCGATTTTAGGCCGGATGAACGGACTCGAGCGGCTTTCGACTTGGCGCTGGAGAACCGGCTCTGGGAGCAGATGGCGCCGGAGTATCGTGGCTTGGAACTGCGGGCAATCCTCGATGAAGAGAATCCGGGTCGAGTGCTCAGGGCTCTTGCCGACCAGAAATTGCTGGCGGGGCTGGATCAGAAGCTCGCCACCGGGAAAATTGCCTACGACCAATTTGGCAAGATAAGGAATGCGATCAAGGCAGTTCCGGACGCTGACCCGTTGTTACTGCACTTTCACTCACTTGTGGAGAAACTGGATACCACCGACCGAAAGCGTCTGGCTCGACTCGTGCTTTCCGATGGTAACGAGGTGAAGTTAGCGCTCAGCCTCAGTCATGACGCCCAGGCACTCGCGCGGGCAGTCTCGGGTTCGAAGGCTTCCAAACCGAGCACGGCCTACGCCCTTCTTTCCGGAAAGCCGCTTTCTATGCTCGTCTATCTTCTCGTGCACGCTCCCCAGGTAAACGTGCAAAAGCGAGTGAAGGACTTTCTCACCCGGGTTCCGCAGATCCGAGCGACCCTGCCTCGGTCGGAGTTGCTGGCCTTGGGACTGCCCCCCGGTCCCAAATTCGACAAAGTGATGGAAAAGATCTTCCTGGACGAACTTGATGGCAAACTGAAGACTCCTCAGCAGATCACCAAAGCCCTGATAGATCTCTCAGGCGTGAAACCCTCCCCGCCCGTAACCTCCGCCAAGCCAGGTAGCGCCGGCAAGCCCGCCAAGGCCGGGAAGGCCACACCCAGCAAGAACGCGCTGTCGCCGGTAACCGGGAAGTCGCCCAGAAAACACGCGAGACAAGCCGCAGCCGGTCCGTCGGCTTCCGCTCACGCCGGCGGCGATAAGGGTGGCAAGAAGCGTTCTCTTCAGGGTCGCTAGGGTTCACCAAGCCGGTCGCGAAAGTACAGGGAAAAGTCAGAACTCTCGGACCTTCAATGCTGAACAGGGGGGAACTGTCACCTTTCTGGGCGGAAGAGACGGGCTGTGACGCGCAGGACCACGCTGCGAGGCAGGAAGCGTTGGAAAAAAAGCGTAGCCTTATTGAGGAAGCGCGGCACTACGAGACCGCTGCCCCGATCGAGTTGGCGCAAGGCGTCGCGGACGACCTCTCCAGCAGGCTGCAGTCCTCCTGGCATCGACCGGCGGCCGTATTGGCCGGCCTCGAAGAAGTTGGTTGCCGTACCCCCCGGACAAATGGTCACCACCACTAGGGCCGTGCCTCGCAATTCCTCCGCCAGAGCCATGGAAAAATTTGTCACAAAGGCCTTAGTCGCCGCGTAGACCGCGGTGTAGGGGACTGGCTGAAAGCAGGCGGTCGAGGAGACGTTGACGATGGCGCCACGCTGTCTTGCCAGCATGGGTTCGAGCAGCAAATAGCTAAGATCGATCAGCGCCAGGGTATTGAGATGGAGCATCTGGTGGTATCGCTCAAGTGGGACTGATAGCAATTCCCCTTGAGCGCCGAAGCCGGCATCATTCACTAGTAAGTCTATCTCGATCTGCTTGGCCTTCAGGGTGCGCACCACGGTTTCAGCGGCCCCGGGAAGACTTAGATCAGCTCGCAGCACTTCTGCCCGAATGCCGTCGCGCGAGACGAGTTCGGAGACCAGGTTCTTGAGCCTCTCCTCGTTCCGGGCGACCAGAACCAGATTGTGTCGACGCGCCGACAACGCTCGTGCAAAGGCTTCTCCAATGCCGCTGGAGGCTCCGGTAACCAGGGCGAACGATAGGGATGTCATAGACCTCTCCGCTGCAGCTAGCCGGCATTTGGGCAAGGCTGGCTACTGAGATGCGCGACGCTGATAATCCCGGTTGACATGGCGTTCGCCTACGGATATCAGCTTCTCGGCCTCGGCCCGGCTACGGATCCCCCCACGGGCGCCTAGCGCCGTGCAGTTCAGGCCCGCCATGGCATTAGCGAACTCCAGCCTTTTCTCCATGGGCCAATCCTTTACCAGACCATAGAGGAAGGCTCCGTGGAACACATCGCCCGCGCCTGTCGTATCGAGTGTCTCCACCACAAACCCGGGCGAATAAAGGAAGCGTCCGTCAGAATACATCAGTGCACCGTCCCGCCCCAGAGTCATACCGGGTGCCCGAATGCCGTACTCCCGCGCCATATACTCCAGGACCCGGAAAGGGTCGGGATCGCCCGTCACGGCCGGCAAGAAATTTGCAGAGGCAATCAGATAATCAATATACGGGAATAGTTTTTCAACCTCCTTGTAGACAGTGTCAAGGTCAGCTACCACGGGAATTCCAGCCTCAGCGGCCCATTTTGCCGCTTGGACCGACGCCTCGACATCGCACCCGTCCAGATGTACTGCTCGCGCCCCGTCAATTGCCTCAGGGCGGACCTCGCCAGGCTCTAACGTAAGACGTGAATCGCGGTCCCAGAATACTGTGCGCTCACCCGTCTTCTGGTCGACGATTATCGAACCGAACTGGGTCGTCGCGCCCTTGACGACGAGCGTATGGCGGAGGTCAATGCCCTCGCGCCGCAGGCTGTCAAGCTGGAACCGGCCCGCCGGGTCGTCCCCCAGTTTTCCGATGTACCTCGCCTTGAGACCGAGTCGTTGGCAGGTTACCATTGCGGTGGCCATTTGCCCACCTGCTTCGTATGAGGTTGAAGTGACCCGCTCTTTCCCACCCAGGGGAGGGAACTCGCGAACAACCATTACCGTATCGGTAGCGTTCAAGCCCAGTCCAACTACATCCGCCTCTTGCCTTCCAGTCCTCGCGACTTCTCGGCTGCTTCGCTTCATGGCAGCTGCTGATTTTCTCACTTGCCATCCCCCCAGGAAGTCTCCTGCGATCTGGGCCGGTGCGATTCTAGAAGTTCCGGCGGCGGCAGGGAAGGGAAGACGATACCGCTCGACCGGGCCCCGTGGCAACACGAATTTGCTTCGCTGGCCGGGCGAGGCTCGATTTCCCTCACAGGCACGTCTGATAATATTCTGGGACCGGGAAACAAGTTTACATAATCTGTTTTTCACATTCTACAGTTGATTTCCCACAGGCGTCGCTAAAAAATGCAAAAATGCCAACATCGGGGCGTCGCCGCCGGATCACCGGTTGCTTTTTTGCTTTTCCGGCTGTTAGCCTTGTGCTAACCTTAAGGCGGTCGTCTACCTCCGATGCCCCTGCGCGAAACCGAAGCCATCGTTCTCAGAACATTCCAGCTGGGGGAAGCCGACAAGATTGTTTCGCTTTTTACCCGCCAACTTGGGCGTTTGAGGGGAGTCGCGGCAGGGGCCCGACGTTCCAAGAGCCGTTATGGCGGAATGCTTGAGCCGCTCACCTACCTTCGGGTTTGGTTCTTTGAGCGCGAAAACCGCGACCTTGTCCGGCTGAATTCGGTCGAACTCGTCGAGTCGTTCTTCGTGATGCAGAAGGATTACCGGGTGCAGGTTGCGGCGCAGTACGTTGCTGAGGTTTGCGAGCGTCTGCTGCCAGAGCGGCAGCTTGACGAACGCGCGTTCCGATTGCTTTTGGCGGTGCTCCGCGGCTTTAAAGCCTCGGAGAATGTTGAGCTTCCCCTTCTCTATTTCAACTATTGGATGCTTCGCTTGGAGGGTTTTCTGCCCGATCTCGAGCGTTGCGCTTCCTGCAGCCGGGACCTACGCGAAGAAGCAGCACATTACGGGAGGGGATCGGAAGGCTTGTTTTGTTCAAACTGTCGTTCGACCGTGGTTGGAACGCGAAAAGCGCTGTCGGTTGAGTCTCGTGCCCTAGCCAGCCGATTGCGCCAATCACCGCTAGAACGATTGCTTATGGACAAAGCCCTCATAGCCCTGCCTTGGTCGATTGAGGCACGCCGTTTCTTCGAGGAACTGGTGGAGACCCACGCCGAGAAGAAACTCAACACCAGAACCGTCCTCGATCAGTTTTGAGAGTTGGGCTCGTTAACCCCATCCACTGACAGCCACTGAACTATTTCGATCTCGGACATGAAGAAACAATCATTCATCACATTAACTTTTCAGGATATGATACTGAGGCTTAGCAAGTTCTGGGCTGACAAAGGCTGCGTTCTCGCTTTTCCTTATGACCTTGAGGTAGGCGCTGGAACTATGGCTCCGGAGACCTTTTTGCGTGTTCTGGGACCGCAGCCCTGGAGCGTCGCTTACGTCCAGCCCTCCCGGCGCCCTGCGGACGGTCGCTACGGCGAGAATCCCAATCGGCTGCTCAAACACACACAGATGCAAGTAATTCTCAAGCCCCCGCCAACGGATATCCAGAACCTGTATCTCGAAAGTCTGGGTGAAATTGGCATTTCTGTCGCCGATCACGACATACGTTTCGAGGAAGATAACTGGGAAGCTCCCACCCTGGGCGCTTGGGGTATCGGATGGCAAGTGATGCTGGACGGCCTTGAAATTACGCAATTCACCTATTTCCAGCAGTGTGGGGGCATCGAGCTCGAACCAATCAGTGCTGAGATCACGTATGGTCTGGAACGTATCGCCGCGTTTCTTCAGAATGTTAACAATGTTTTTGAGATTCGATGGAATAAGCTACTGACATACGGAGACTTGAGGCTTTCCGAAGAGTTGGAGCTTTCAGTCTATGATTTCGAGAGTGCTTCACGTGAAACATTGCGGGGCGTGTTTGACCTACATGAGGATGAGGCGCTGAGGCTATTGGCAACTTACGATCCGGAGGCCGCCGAGAAGCAGCGCCGTCGCTTTCCCCTGCGGAAGATCTACGAATTGTGCCTGAAGTGTTCGCACCTCTTCAATATTCTCGATGCCAGAGGTGCGATCAGTGTTACCGAACGCGTCACCTTGATCGCGCGCATCCGCAAGATTGCCGTCGAGGTAGCAAGAATCTACGTGGCGCGCCTTGAAACTAGCGAGCCCACGGACGCGGTGCTGCCGGTGAGCAACATCAAAGCGGAGGAGGTGGCCCTGTGAAGCCAGCCACATCTCCTCTTTTGCTCGAAGTGGGTTGTGAGGAGATTCCCGCCCGTTTCCTTTGGGACGCACAGAGGCAACTTGGCGAGCGGTTGAACACAGCGCTTCGGGAGGCACGTTTGGGCACGATCACCGATTCTCAAACCTTTTCCACGCCGAGACGCCTTACCGCCTTTGTGCCGGCATTGCTAACTACCCAACCGGATCGGAGAGAGGAAGTGCTGGGCCCGCCCGCTCGGATCGCTTTCGACCAGGACGGCAATACGACTGGCGTCGCGCAGAGTTTTGCTGCCAAGAACAATGCCGGCGTGCCTGATCTCGTGCGAGTAACTACCGCCAAAGGCGATTACCTGGCAATCAGAAGGATCGTACCAGGCCGCCCCGCGTCTGAACTGTTGCCCCAGATTCTTGCGGAGGTGGTGACAGGCATAAACTTTCCCAAGAGCATGTACTGGACTGCCAAGTCGGGCCCACGATTCGTGCGGCCCATCCGCTGGATCCTCGCCCTGTTTGGACAGGGGAAGTTGGCTGCGGTGATTTCCTTCGAGATCGCGGGGGTGCAATCGTCGAACGTGACCTACGGCCATCGCTTGAATGGGCGAAAGGGAACAGCAGTACGGAGTTTCACCCAGTACCGGTCGGTTCTGGTCAGACGCCGCGTGGAGATCGACCGTGAGACCCGGCGGCAATCGGTTAGGCGCGATATTAAAGTATTACTTGATAATAGTTCGTCAAGCGCCATAGAAGATAGAGATCTAGAAGAATGGCTTGTGAACTCGACTGAGTGGCCTCACGCCCTGCCCGGAAGCTTCGAGGAGCGCTTTCTTAGGCTCCCACGGGAGATCCTCATCACCGTGATGCGCGACCACCAAAAATATTTTGCCGTGGAAGGCTCCGATGGAAAATTACAGCCGCGGTTCATTGCTGTCCTCAATGTGGACGGCGATCCCAAAGGCCTGATCCGCGCTGGACACGAGCGGGTTCTCACGGCGCGCTTTTCGGATGCAGAATTCTTCTGGAATGCCGACCAGAAGATCCCGCTCGCGGAGCGGCGGCCGATGCTGGAAAAGGTCACCTACCAAGTCAAGCTTGGCAGCTACGGCGATAAAGTTCGGCGGATGGGAGTGATCGCCGAGAAGATTTGCTTCTTCCTCGCTGGACTCGCTGGCCAAAGCAATCTGGCTGGCGAGCAAACCGATCACGTACTGCGCGCGATTCAACTCGCCAAGTGCGATCTGACCACCCAGATGGTCCAGGAGTTTACCGAACTGCAAGGGATTGTCGGTGGCTTGTACGCTGCCGCCCAGGGCGAGCCTCAGGAAGTCGCGGCCGCCATTTACGACCAATACAAGCCCGTGAACATGGAGGATTCTCTCCCGCGCGGGATGGTCGGTGCTGTGGTTTCTCTCGCTGAAAAGATCGATGGGGTGGCTGGCGGATTTGCCGCCGGACTGGCACCGACAGGCTCAAGCGATCCCTTTGCCTTGCGGCGGGCAGGGAATGGAATCATAAAGATCATTTTGGAATACCCACTTCCGGTCGGGCTTGACCTTGCGCTCAAGGACGCCGTGGAGATTTTGAGGAGTGACGGCATCAGTGTCGCTCCACATGTCGCCGACGATCTTGAAGGGTTCATGCGTGACCGGCTAGGCCACTACTTGGAGAACGTACTCAATCTGCGGCATGACACCGTCCGAGCGGTTCGCAAGGCGAAGTGGGCCTTATTCGAGCCCGTCAAGCAGATGGCGTGCGCCGTCGCCCTGGAGAAGATCCGGCTCAGCGGGGATTTCCTCAGCTTGTCGCGGTCGGCGAACCGCACCAGGAACATCCTTCAGAAGTCGGCCAAGGCCTCGGATTGGCAAGGTGGAAAGCTTGAAACAGAACGGCTTGAAGCGGGACCGGAGCTCGATCTATACGACGCTTACAAACGGGTGAGAGAGCAATGGGATAATCGCCGCGCCGCCGGGGACTATAATGGCGCCTTTGAATCTATCGCCAGTCTGCGCCCGCAAGTGGACCTGTTTTTCGACAGGATACTGGTAATGGCGGAGGATCCGGAGATTCGCAGGAATCGGCTGCAGCTCCTGCTCGAACTCGATAGGCTCTTCCGGGAAGACGCCGATTTGTCGGAGATTGAAGCACCGCAGGTGAGCGATGTCGACACGCCGACATTAGAGACGGCGACCAGTGGCAGGTGAGGAGTTTTAAGTAGCAACCCCGATTTGAGGTCAGCAGATCGTCCCTAGTTCGGGGCCATAGGGTCGCGAGATCCGCGGACATTTTATCTTGAAGATCATCGTTAAAGGAGAGAGTACAGTATGGAAAAATACGTTTATTCCTTTGGTGGAGGCAAGGCGGAAGGTAACGGCACTATGAAGGATGTGCTGGGCGGCAAAGGCGCGGGCCTTGCCGAAATGACTAACGCAGGGCTGCCGGTACCACCAGGCTTCACGGTCGCCACTTCCGGATGCCGCCTTTACTTTGAAAACGGCAACAAAACCCCCCAAAGCATCATTGACGAGTACGAAAAGGCACTCGATAAACTGGAGAAGCTGCAAAGTCAGAGGCTGGGCGATCCGGAGAAGCCTTTACTGGTTTCGGTGCGCTCTGGCGCCAAGTTCTCCATGCCGGGAATGATGGACACGATCCTGAACCTCGGTATGAATGATGAGATCGCCGAGGCGTTCGCCGAGAAGGCGGGAAATCCTCGCTGGGCCTATGATAGTTACCGTCGCTTCATCCAGATGTTCGGCAATGTGGTGCTCGAAATTCCCAAAGATAGGTTCGAGCATGTGTTTGACGGTCAAAAGAAGAAGCGCAAGGTGAAGCTGGACACGGAGCTGACCGCCGAAGATCTCAGCGCCGTCATTAGCGGGTACAAGGCGCTGGTGAAAAAGGAGACTGGCAAAGATTTTCCGACTGAGCCGCGCCAGCAGCTTCAGATGTCTGTTGAAGCCGTCTTCCGCTCTTGGTACAACCCCCGAGCCAAGACCTATCGCCGGCTTAACAAGATCTCAGACGATCTCGGTACGGCCGTGAACGTCCAGACCATGGTGTTCGGCAACATGGGTGAGACTTCAGGAACGGGTGTGGGCTTTACCCGCAACCCGGCGACTGGCGACAAAGAATTTTATGGCGAATTCCTGATGAATGCCCAAGGGGAGGACGTGGTGGCGGGTATTCGGACGCCGGTGCCGATCGTTGGGCTCGAGAAGATCAATGCGGATGCTTACAACCAACTGCGTGAGATCACCACGCGCCTGGAGAAACACTACAAGGATGTCCAGGATTTTGAGTTCACTATTCAGGAAGGCAAGCTTTACATGCTGCAAACCCGGAACGGCAAACGTACTGGCCCCGCAGCCGTAAAGATCGCGGTGGACATGGCGAAGGAAGGAATCATTACCTCGGGCGAAGCGGTGATGCGCGTCGAACCCGAACAGCTCAATCAGTTGCTGCACCCCGTTCTGGATGAATCCAAGCCCGTCAAAGTGCTCGCCACCGGACTCCCTGCTTCGCCCGGTGCCGCCGTGGGTAAGATTGTCTTCACGGCCGACGAAGCCGTTATTCAGGGCAAGAACAGCCCTGTGATTCTGGTTCGGGCTGAGACAGTCCCCGACGATATCCATGGGATGGAAGTGGCGGTGGGGATTCTGACGTCACGTGGCGGTATGACATCGCACGCTGCTGTGGTCACGCGCGGTATGGGTAAGTGTTGCGTTGCAGGCTGCAGCGCCGCCGACGTCGATGAAAAGAAGAAAGAACTGCGATTCGGTAAGATCACGCTTAAAGAGGGTGACTGGCTCTCGCTTGATGGTTCAACCGGCCGCGTGATTGAAGGCAAAGTCCCCACCATGGAACCTGACCCGTCGAGCGGCGATTTTGCGGAGTTTATGAAGTGGGCGGACACGCAGCGGACTCTGGGCGTTCGAGCAAACGCCGATATCCCCCGTGATGCCACGGTGGCCCGTAAGTTTGGTGCTGAAGGAATAGGCCTCTGCCGTACGGAGCACATGTTCTTTGCCCAGGATCGCTTGCCGCACATGCAGCAGATGATCATGGCCTGTAAGGACACGGCGGATCCCAAGGAGGCTGCGGGCTTCCAGAAGGCGCGGCGAGCTGCTCTCGCGAAACTGCTTCCAATGCAACGCAAGGACTTTGCTGGACTTTTCAAGGCAATGGACGGCCTGCCGGTGACGATCCGCACTCTCGATCCTCCCCTCCATGAATTTCTACCCAAGCGAGAGGAGTTGATGGTCCAGATTGCTGTCCTGCAGGCTCAGAACAAGAAGGGCAAGAAGTTGAACGAGCTGAAGAACCTTTTGGCCGTAGTCGAGAACTTGCACGAATTCAATCCCATGTTGGGGCTGCGTGGCTGCCGCCTGGGCATTCTCTATCCCGAGATCACCGAGATGCAGGCACGCGCTATCTTCGAGGCGGCCTGCGACTGCAAGAAGAAGGGCATCGATGCGAAACCCGAAATCATGATCCCCTTGGTGGGCGAAGTGAAGGAGCTATCTCTTCAAAAGGAGATCGTGAACCGGGCCGCACAGGACGTGTTCAAGAAACGCGGAGTGGAAGTCCAATACCTTGTCGGGACGATGATCGAGTTACCCGCGGCAGCATTATCAGCTGGCGAGATCGCCGGCGAGGCGGAGTTCTTCAGTTTTGGCACTAATGACCTCACCCAAACCACCTTTGGCCTCTCGCGGGACGATTGTGGGAAGATCATCAAGTCGTACGTTGAGCAAAAGATATGGGTGGCGGATCCTTTCGCCCAGCTCGATCCGAAGCGCGTCGGCCGACTTCTGAAGCTAGCGACCAAAGAGGGTCGTGAGGCCCGCGAGAGGCTGAAAGTGGGTATCTGCGGTGAACACGGGGGCGATCCGTCTTCCATCGAGATCTGCGCCGAAGCCGGACTCAACTACGTGAGCTGTTCTCCCTACCGCGTTCCGATCGCGCGTCTGGCGGCGGCACAGGCGGCGGTGAAGCAAGGTTCTGCGAAGTCGTACAGCACGGCGTAGGACTTTTGCACAGGGTTTTCCACAGCCTTCAAGGTCGCTTGTTTCTCCTGTCGCCTCGCGCTAAAAGGCCACGGATTCGAAAAGAGTTCGTGGCCTTTTCTTTTCTTTGGAATCGAGGCCGAATGCAAGTGGAGTCTTAAGTGGAGATGTGAATAACACGGCGCTCGTTAATAATCAGCTGAATGAGCGCAAAAATTCTTGACCCCAAGTAAACCGGTGCCGTGGGCGGGTTGTCATTCGGAGGAGTTTCGCCCAGTGGAAATGGCCCGGATGGGCAGATCTGGCGGTGATGTCCCTACCACCCCAGTACCTCAAGCGCCGGCGCGAAGCTGATCCAACCTTCTTGTGGTACGAGCTGGAGGGGGAGTTTGTTTACCCAAAGGGAAACCTGGAAGCGAATGATGTTATCCGCACAAGTCCCTAGAAGGGCGTAGTCGAGGTGGGTTTCAAATATACGGCCTGTAGCCACCTTTAGCTGACTCCCTAACTTTTCGGGTACCCGGACCTTGCGGTCGGCCCTCCAGAATTCCACGTCAACCAACTGACCGTCCTTCACGCTCACGTTGAGCCGGGTACGAGGCTCGCAATTCACGCTGGCGCGGATCTCGTATTCAGAGTGCAGCTCCACAAACGACGGCGAAAGGTCAAGTCGGAAGTTCAGGCCATTGTCACCGCTACCATAGTAAAGCGCCTCCACATGATGAGTGCTGCCGTGCATAGACCCTGACCGTGAGTCCGGGCTGTAAATACCGGCCCCCATCCATTCAAAGTAGTTTGTTATCCTGCCGTCTATGACGGGTGCAATGGCAGTCATGGGCGGAATGTTCTGGGCTTGGCCGCGAGGCCGCTTTAGGGGAACCGCAAGATCGTCCGGAGGCTCGCCGCCTAGCAAACGATAGATATTGCTGAGATGAATGCGGTAGAGTACGTCGAATTCCTCATCCTGATCACTTGAATGCTCAGGCCCGTACCACCAATTCCAGTCGCTGCCTTCGGCGATCCAAAGTTCCTGAGCCGCCGTCTCGACCTGACTGAGTGAAAGGCCGTCGCGGGTGTGAGCCCGGCTGGCGAAGAAGTCACGTGCGCCGGACAGCAGATCCCACGCCTTGTTATCTTCTTCTGCTCCGATCCAGACGTCAAAGTTCGAATTGATCCAGGAGCCAGGCACCACATGGGTAAGTGTGCCAGGTTCAACCACACTTATAGCCTCGCTGGCAGTCACGGCGCGAAGTTCGGAATCAGCCGCAATCCTTCCATAGAACTGGCGTAAGAATTCACGTCCGTTGCCGGAATAGAACTCCCAGCAATTCTCGCCATCAAGGATGATTGACACTACCGCGGGTTGATCGCCGGTACTGCGAGCCACCGCGCGAATCCTGTTGTGCAGATCGGCGGCAGCGGCAGCCGGATCAAGTCGGGAGTACACAAAGCCGATCAAATCTGAAAGCTCATGGTCTCGAAAGTAAATGTGAATTCCTAGATCACCCGACTTAAACCGATGAGGACGATAGAGTTCATTGCCGCTTGAAACCGTGCCGTCGGGGTGCCGATAGAAGCCGATCTGACGGGACCGGCCCAGCACGCCTTCATCCGTTGCTACCCACCGAAAGCCTTCGGAGGCCGCCAGGTGCAGCACCTCGTTCGAGACACTCCCCTCGCTCGGCCATAACCCTTTCGGGCGCTTTCCGAAAACACGTTCATGCAACTGGATGGCGGCGCGCAACTGGTCACGCGCGTCCTCGGGATGACGGAAGACGTACTTAGGCTGCGGAAATCCCGGATGGGATTCAAGGGCCACACGTGTATCGCATAACAGCGGCAGGATCGGGTGATAGAAGGGCGAGGTTGAGATCTCGATCTGATCGCCGTCTGTGGCATGTCGGCAAACTTCAAGTGTTGCTTTAAATATTTCCACTTCTTTGCTTCTGACCAGCTGTTTATCTGCTTCGGAGAATCCGCGCTGCTTGGCGACGAGCCCCTTTATTTCGACGTCCTGGGCCAGGTAAATCTCGTCGAACCAAGCAAGCTGAGAGATCACCTGTAGGTCTCGGATTTCCTGATTGCTCATCTGTGCGGCTGCCGTCGAGCGCATACCTGCCTGGCGTACCCGTTCGTCCAGTTCGCGAAATCGCGGATAACGGTCCAGCAGGTTGCGATTGATCTGAAAAGCGGAAGCCAGAAGGTCCTCACGGTCTCCAGATGTCATCAACTCGACCGGATTGAAGGTGAGTGTGTAGGCCTTTTCGTTCGCACTTTCATTGGCGTAGTCCTCAATCTGAGCGACCAGGGAGGGCACCATGTTGAAGGTGATGTGTACAGAAGGGAATTCTTCCAGCATGGCGACCATACCGTAATAATCCTTGAGGGCGTGCAGTCGAACCCAAGGCATGACGTACTGGTCCTGGGCGAGGTCTTTATAAAAAGGCTGATGCATGTGCCAAAGAAGCATTAAATAGTTCTGTTTCATGATTGACTAGCCCTTCCGGGCACTCGTGTTGCCGTCAAAAGCGGAGACACAACACCCCTTCTGCAATTTCATAGTTCCTCGTGTCCTCTGAAACCTGCTGTGCTAACATTTCAGGTGACGCGCCTTCAGTTTAAAGGTGCCTATCCGGTTAGTCTAGCGCCCTGGCGGTGCTGGGGCCGCTAACGGGCTTTCACTGGATGCTGCCGGGAATGATGAGGATACTCACCCGCTATATCCTGCATGAAATATTCTCCCACTCGCTGTTGGGCTTGGTCGTCTTCAGCTTTGTCGTCTACATTCCACGTCTCAGCAGCGTCCTGGAACTCGCCGCGCGTCATGCACTTTCCTTTCCCGGCATGATGCTGCTGTTTACGCTCCCAGCACCAGCCATTCTTACCCTCACCCTACCGATGGCAGTGCTGGTAGGCATCTTGCTGGGACTTGGCCGGATGTCGGCCGATGGCGAAGTTATCGCGGTGCGTGCCTCCGGAATCGGAGTCGCCCAGTTCGTCCGACCGGTGATGATCTATGCCCTGATCGGTTGGGGGCTCACCGGTTGGATGAGCCTCGATCTCGCTCCCCGAGCCGCCCGCCACTTCAACCAGATTGAAGCCCAGCTTCGGACCAGTCAGGTACCCTATCAGATACAGCCCCGCGTATTCATCGAGCAATTTCCCAACCTGTTGCTGTACCTGGAAGACGTCAGGGGCGCGCGCTCTTGGTGGCACGGAGTCTTTATCGCCGATAATACGCAGCGTGACGTACCGAAAGTGACGTTAGCGGAAAGTGGAATCCTTGTCAATAATCCGGATTCTTCTGGACTCACACTTCACCTCGAGCAGGGCGCCACTCACCAAGCCGATCCCGAGCACCCTACTCAGTATAATGTCCAGACCTTCACCGACATGGATATCCCGATTCCGGTGTCGTCGAGCAACGCTCCAGCTTCAACGCGTTTTTTGCCCCAGCTCATGACGAATAGGCAGCTCCTCGCCACTGTGCGCGATTCAAGCTCTGCGGCCCGCCAGGATCAGAAGACCTTCGAGACTCGGCGGCGAGCGGCGCTCGTCGAGTTAAACTATCGTCTGGCGCTGCCGGTGGCCGCGCTGGTTCTGGCGCTGGTGGGGATCCCGATTGGTGTCTACACCCGCAAGGGCGGTAAGGGCCTGGGCACGATTCTCGCTGTCTTCCTGGTGTTCCTGTATTACATCCTTATGGCTTTTGGCCTCAGTTTTTCAAAGCAAGGCCGAGTCAACCCCACCCTGGGAATCTGGCTGGCGAACGGCGTTTTCGCGATAGCGGGCATGCTCATGATCGTTCGAATTCGCCAGTTCCGGTGGCTCCTGGCGCTGGCAAGAGAGGGGGCCGAGCGCCTTCGCGACGATCTCGTCCGGGCCTGGGGCCGGGGGCGCAGACCCCGGCGGGTCGATCCCGACAGCGCTCTCCTACGACCGCGTCGCCTCGGTACCCACCTGCTGCAGATTCTCGACCTATACATCATGCGAAGCTGGTGGTTTTACTTCGGCCTGCTGCTGGTCACCTTTACTGGGATTTACATCATCTTCGACTTCTTCCAACTCCTCGGCGATATTGTACGCAATCACATCCAGGCGCGCGTCGTAGCCGATTACTACCGCTACCTGATTCCCCAAGTTGTCTACCTGATGCTGCCGGTTGCTGTCCTTGTGGCGACTCTAGCGAGCTTCGGCTTGCTTACCAAGACCAACCAGATCACCGCAATCAAATCCGCCGGGATCAGCCTGTATCGCACCGCCGTACCGATCTTTGTCACCGCCGCGTTGATGAGCGGGGGTATGTTTATCCTGGCGGATAACTATCTGCCCGCGCTGAACCAGCGCCAGGATGCCTATCGGAATGAAATTAAGGGCAAGCCTCCGCAGACCTATTACCGGCCCGATCGCCAGTGGATCTTCGGCCAGGGCAAGCACATTTACAATTATCGCTTCTTCGATCCCGACCATAACGTTTTCGCCGACATGTCGGTGTTTGAGTTTGAGGGCGCTCATTTTGCGATGAGCCGCCGGATTTATGCAGGGCGCGCGTTTTGGGAAGACCACATTCACGGCTGGGTTCTGGAGAATGGCTGGGTTCGTGATCTCGATGGTGATCGGGTGACGAACTACACGCCTTTCAACGTCGCAACCTTCAAGGAATTAACGGAAGAGCCGCTATACTTCAAGAAAGAGGTGAAGACGAGCGAGCAGATGAGCGTGTTCGAATTGCGCCGCTACATTCAGGAACTCAGCCAGAGCGGGTTTGATGTGGTGCGACTATCGGTGCAGTTCTATCGCAAGTTCTCCTTCCCACTGATTGCCTTCGTGATCGCACTCATCGGCGTGCCTTTTTCCTTCTCTGGCGGCAGTAAAGGAGCACTCTCGGGCATTGCCTTGAGCATCGCTATCGCTATCGTCTACTGGTCGATCTCCAGCCTGTTCGAGCAGATGGGTAATCTGCATCAACTTCCACCCGTGGTCGCCGCCTGGTCACCGGACATTCTGTTCGGTCTGGGTGGCATGTATCTTGTGGTTCGGGTGAGGACGTAACAGTGTCTGGTGAGTTGCTGATGTTCCTCTGCCGCATTCTGAGCGGAAGATTTTCGCCTTCTGCCGATACAATAGTACATGGCGAGAGTTGGGCCGACTGTTTTGATCTCGGACGATTGAATCGTCAGTAGATCTCTGTGGCTGGCATTCACGAAAAACATAAAGTATTACTTGAGAAGTTATGTATTTATAGCCAGGCAACTCGTCTGCTTGTGAGGCGTATCGCCACGTGCCTTAGGGAGCGGTCGAATTGCAGGTAGCTCGTTCCAAAGGGCAGAGGAGGAACTCGAGATAGTTGCAATTAAGAAATGTAAATACAATAGGATAGATTATGTTATCTAAGATAATGGATTGTAATCCCGGAAATCAGTTCTGTACAATCCAGTCTGGAATCTTCACGTCACTCGGACCCTCCCCCACCGGAATCGTTGTGATTAGTACACCCCGACTGTCGGCAAGGCTTTGGGGGTCGGCCCTCAGAATTGCGAGACTTGAGGCGGTGCCATCCACAACGGCCAGGAATCGTTCGTCGGGCGTCAGGGACATGGCACGAGGTGATGAGCCCATATGGACGGAGCCCATCGAGGTGCGATCCTCTACGGCGAACATAGAAATGGAGCCATCTCCGGAGTTGGCAATATAGAGGACGCTCTGGTCACGCCGGATCACCGCCCCGAAGGGGTTCCGTCCAGTGGTGAGGTTCTGCTCCACGTTATCGTGGAAGGCATCGACAATCACGAGGGTAGCGTTTGTTCCGCTCAACACAAAGATTTCGCCACCGTCCGGTTTCACCAGCAAACCGGTGGGCGTCACGCCGACCTCGAGATTCGACAGCAGTTGACGTGAGCCAACGTCGATAGAGGAGACCTTCTGCTCACCTGAGTCGGCGACAAAGACTTTCGAGCTGTCTGGCAGAACGGCGAGCGGCCCAGGCCTTTTGCCGGTTTCGACTGATCCTGAATACCTGCCGGACTGCGCCTCGACAAAGAGCAGTTTGTGGGCATTGGGATCCGCTGCGATCAGCGTCTTCCCATCAGGAGTCAGAGCCAGGGCGGTAAGACGGCCCGGAACATGCACTCGAGAGATCCTGTCATTGGCGCCGCACTCAATGAAATAAATGCCGTCGCTGCCCGCGATATCGTCAGACCTTTCCAGCAGGTAGGCTTGAGCGCCGTCCGGCGAGAAGACGAGGCTTCGCGCGGCTCCGCCATTCATCGGCTTGAAGGTGCGGGTGACCTCGAGGGCAGGGTACTCGATGACGTCGATCTTCCCTGAATTGCCGGTGACGTAGATTTCGTGAGTTCGCGGTCGCAAGGCCAACTGCCGGGGTCCAGGCGATACAGGGATATTCTTCACCACACGGAAGGTGGCAAGATTCACGACCGCAATGGAGTTGGATTGGGTATTGGCTACGAAGGCCAGGTAAGGCTTGGGTGGTTCGGAAGCTCTTTGGCAGGAACCCGACGAAAGAGCGGCGGTCAACGCCGGCACCAGAAGCACTGCCCGGATCATCAATGAAGCTTTCTCGCGCCGGATCTTAAGAGGCATGATAGTGGTCAAGAATGATCTTGTAGCTCTTCGCTGCGCTCTCTCGCCAGCCCTTTCACCTCCAACCAGTCGTGACCCTTGCTGGTCAGGAACCAGAACTCTCGCGTCGTAGTTGTCTTTCTGCCTACCAGGGCCTTGTCTCGTAGGAGAAAGAGTCTTTTCAGCGCGTCGTCTTCGTCCAGTTTACTGTCCTCGACGATTCCGTCCACCGTCCGGTAGGAGTACTTGTCCGCGTCTAACGCCTTGAGAATCTCGACATCTCGCTGGTCAAGGGAGAGACCCCCAAGCACTGTGGGAGAGGGAGGATGGGCTGCATGCTCTTTCGCCGGCGGCTCCTCGAGCTTCATGCTTCTTGCCACCACCCCCGCTTCTTCCTCCGCTTGCTCTGCCTTCTGTTCAGCCTGTTCGGACCGCTCCTCGGCCCGCTTCGTTCTTTCTTCGAGCTTGCGGATCATCGCTTGGGTCACAGCCCTGATGAAGGTGGTGGCGGAAGCAGCAGCGATCAGACAGAACGCCGCGAGAACGAAGGTATCAGGGATCACCTCGGTAGCACTGGCCGATGCGATAATCTGCTTGATGAGATCGCTCGAGATAGTGTTGAGGAATACCGGAACCATGAAGGAAGCTCCCAACCCGAGAGTCAGGCTTCGCGCAAGTTTCCATCTCCAATTCGCTTTCTCGTCTTGTGCGACCATGAAGTAGTTAACCAAGCCGCCCAAGACTCCAGCGAGCGCCATCACCACGGCCAGTTTCCACCACACCATAGATCCTCCTCACCCGGTTCGGGTTTCGCCAGCCGGCAGCGGCTCTCGGTGCCGCGGTCATTTGGGAAAGGTGAACTTCAACTCGGGCCCCATCTCGAACATGGGTTTCTTCCGCTTCTTGATCAGCGCGATGTTCTCTGAGAGCGCCGTGACCAGCAGAGGCATGGCGATGGTTGAGTCGCAGTGAACGTCGATGAAGCTGGCGTCATGGGCAATTTTGCCCCAACTTTGCGACTCCGCGAAGGTGCAGCCGGAGAGTCCGCCCCAATGCACCGAGTCGGTGATGACCTGCAAGGCGTACTTGTGACCATTGTCCGCATTACGCATGAAGGTAGCGGTGACCTCCGTCTGATTGACGAAGTTCTTGGGCGTGCCGCCGCCAAAATAGACCACCCCGGTGGCGGGCGACTCGGCGGCTAAGTGGGCTGTTTCCAGTACGTCGCCGACCACGTCGAAGGTGAAGGAGTTCTTGCCTAGAAAACGATTCTCCGCAATGCCGATGCCGATGGAAGAATCGCCGATGGCCGGACAGTAGAGCGGAATGCCGGCCTTAGCTGCCGCAGTGACGATGCCATCTTCAGTGGCGGATTTGGCGAGATGCCTGCCGAGCCGGTTCAGGAACTCGCGCGTGGTGTAGGGACGGGTTTGATCGAGCGAGGCGGCAAAGGCGCCGATCATGGCGTCAGCCTCGCGGAACTGCTCCTCGTCGGCCAGGGTGTCGTACATGCGATCGATGAGGTTCTGTTGCAGCAGCACGTCATTGGTTTCGGGCGTGCACTGGAAATGATAGCGGCCCAAGGTCTCGTGGATATCATGAAAGAAATTGGCCCCGGTCGAGACCAGGCAATCGATCAGGCGATTCTTGATCATGTAAACGACCAGGCGCCGCATCCCGCCCGGCACCATGGCGCCTGACATGCCCATCATGATCATGAGGCGATCGCCCAGCATACGCTTCCAGATATCGTAGGCGACGCCCAGAGTGCGTCCTTGAAAGGAAACTCCCTGCAACTTCTCGAGAAGGGCCGCGGCATTCTTGCGCCGGTCGACCTCGAACGGCCGCGTCGGGCTGGTAAGAATATCCTTCTTGGTAATTCTGCTTTTGGTCTTCGGCATAGGGCCCTTCTTTGTGCGTTCAGTCTTCCGTTGTTAATCCGTTCTTGTCGGCTAGCGGTAGCTGGAATGTGTGGAGTGCGGACTTGACGTCTACCAAGGCGCCGTATCGGACCAAGCACGGCCGCGGGCAGGGGCAGCTGTCTTCTCACAACCGGTCCAACTACTATTCATCGATCCCAAGCAGGATCGAGGCGGCCAGCACCGTGGTCCACAAGCCGTTCTTGTCGCCGATCGCCGACTGGGTGACTTCCATCGTCCGTACGATTTTGTTGGAGATGCGATAAATTTCCTTCTTCTCGTCCCAGCTCCGATCCGGGTCGAATTCCACGCCGAGCGTCGTG
The DNA here is from genome assembly GCA_963803295.1 of uncultured Acidobacteriota bacterium. Classification (GTDB taxonomy): domain Bacteria; phylum Acidobacteriota; class Terriglobia; order UBA7540; family UBA7540; genus CAWDMC01. The sequence continues at coordinate 166,897 of CAWDMC010000009.1, forward strand.
GCCAGCATTTCGGCGGCGAGTTCTTCCGCGTATTCGCCTGCCACTTCTTCGGTCTGGCCGAACGAGTGGTGCTCGGAAAGGTATCCAAAGGTGTTGCGATCCGCCGGCAGGGCGACCCCTACGGATGCGGCGATCAAACGATGAGGCTCGCGCGTGGAGTTCTCACTGAGTACCACAAAAGTGACCTGCCCGAGCTGCAGCTCTTTCATGCCCTCGGCTTTGGGAATCAGCTTGCACCGGGGCGGGAAAATGCTTGATACCCGCACCAGGTTGCAGGCTGCGATGCCAGCCGAGCGCAGCGCCAGCTCAAAGCTGGTCAATTTCTCGCGATGCTTGCCGACACCTTTAGTCAGGAACATTCTTTTTGGAACGAACATTCTGTGGTCTCGCTCGCTGTTTGGATTTTTCTCGCCCGTTCGAGACAGCCTGTAAAGCGCTGGCGGCGGCTGCTATCCGCGTGAATTGGGGAAGAAAGTAAACGTAACAATAGGAAGGAAAAGTGTCAATCACAATTCGATCTCTCCTGAACGGGAAGTGCTTTCTTCTGCAGAATGTTACAGAAATATGAAGGGATGGGACTGCATGGCTGCGAGGAGCACGAGGGCGGGCGGGATCTCGAACGCGGCTGGCCCGGCCTGAAAAGCGAGCCGCCAGTGGCGTCGTTCGTGGTGTATACTCGCCTCTAACCGGAAGAGGGGCGGATCCCGGCTGGAGACACAAACTTACCTACATAAGGAGTAATCATGGCTGCTAAGCGAATAGGCATCTTGACGGGGGGCGGCGACGTACCTGGATTGAATTCGGTCATCAAAAGCGTGGTTTATCGAGGAGGCGAGCTCGGCATCGAGGTTACGGGAATTCGCCGTGGGTGGGAAGGTCTGACTCACGTCAATCTGGAAGATCCGGCGAGCCGGGCGCTTTACATTCTCCCTCTCAATCACGAAAACACGCGCACTATCGACCGCACGGGCGGTACCTATCTGCACAGCTCGCGCACCAACCCGGCCAAGATGAAGAAACTCCCACCTGTGCTTGAGGGCCAGGATTTCCCCAAGTCGGAGAGCACCAAAAAGGGCGTCACCTCCAGCGTCTTCGACGTGACCTCGCAGGTACTGAAGAACGTCGAGGCCTTGCAGCTCGACTATCTATTCGCCATCGGCGGCGATGATACGCTGAGCTATGCCGCCCGCCTCGACAACGAAGGCTTCAAAGTTATCGCCATTCCCAAAACCATGGATAACGACGTACGCAACACCGAGTATTGCATCGGCTTTTCCACGGCCATCACGCGGGCCATGGAAGCCATCGACCGGCAGCGCACGACGGTGGGATCGCACGAGCGTATCGGCGTTTTCCGCATCTTCGGACGCGACGCCGGTTATACGGCGCTCTACACCGCTTACGTCACCTCTATCCGCTGCTGTATTCCGGAATACAAGGTTGACCTGAAGCACCTCATCGATCTGCTTATGACCGACAAACGTTCTAATCCCAGCAACTATGCGCTGGTCATCGTGTCGGAGGGAGCCGAGTGGCAGGGTTATGAGGTGCGCGAATACGGCGAGGCTGACGCCTTTGGTCACCGGCACAAGGCCAATGTGGGCGAGGATCTGGCAAACGAGATCAAGAAAGCCACGCACGAAGAGACCATCGTGAGCGATCTCACTTATGATCTGCGCAGCGGCAGTCCGGATTTCGTCGACAAACTGGTGGCCTCGACTTTCGCCGGCATGGCGATGGACTGCGTACAAAAGGATGAGCACGGGGTGATGATGGCGATCAATCATGGCTGCTACGCCGCTGTGCCCATTCCCGACCCCAAGGCAGGTCCGCGCAAGGTGGACCTTGAGACCATGTACAACACGGATCGTTACCGTCCGCACTATGCACATAAGATGGGTTTGCCGATTTTTCTGACCCGGGCTGACGGTACCTTTTAGGCATCGTGTGGCGCCAACCCCTTCTGCAACCTGAGGCTTGTTCTTCGGATGCAAGCGCAGCCGGCATGTCCCGTTCTGTGCCACCCGTCAAACCCGACGAACCAACGTATCCAAGCACCTTATCGGTTGGATAAAAAAAGGTTGTAGCGGTTAGTCTTGACTTAAGACCCGTCGGGCGATATTGTGGCCTGCACCGAAATTTAAGACTCCATGCACGTTATCTCACGAATCCAATTCCCCCAATCGGAGGTTTCATGAACGCCAAGACCGTCCTTGAATTTGCGGCCAATAACAACGTGAAGATAGTGGATATCCGCTTCACCGATCTTCCCGGATTGTGGCATCACGTATCGTATCCAATACATGAGCTCGACGAGGGCTCTTTCGAAGACGGGTTCGGGATGGACGGTTCCAGCATCCGCGGCTGGGCAGCGATCCATGAGAGCGATATGCTCCTGGTGCCGGACCCGACTTGGTACATGCTGGACCCTTTTACCGACGTACCCACGCTGGTCATGATCGGCGACATCATCGACCCGATCACCAAGCAACACTACATCAAGGATCCTCGCTACATTGCCAAGAAATCCGTGAACTATCTGGCTTACACCGGTCTCGCCGACACCGCGTATTTCGGGGCTGAATCCGAGTTCTTCATTTTCGACAACGTCCGTTTCGATCAGGCCCAGCAGCACGGCTTCTACTTCATCGACGCCGAGGAAGGCCGCTGGAATTCCGGCCGCGAGAAGGATAATCAGGGTTACCGCCCGCGCTACAAAGAAGGTTACTTCCCGGTGCCGCCTACCGACCACTACCAGGACCTGCGCTCGGAAATGGTCCTGAGCATGGAAAAAGTGGGGCTTAAGATTGAGTGTCATCACCACGAGGTGGCTACCGGCGGCCAGTGCGAGATCGACCAGCGCTTCCAGCCTCTGGTGACTGCGGCCGACTGGATGCTGATCTACAAGTATGTGGTTCGCAACACCGCTTATCAATACGGAAAGACCGTAACCTTCATGCCCAAGCCGATCTTCCAGGATAACGGCTCGGGTATGCACACCCATCAGAGCCTTTGGAAAGGCGAGACGCCGCTCTTCGCGGGCGACAAGTACGCTGGGCTCAGTCAGACCGCGCTGTGGTACATCGGCGGACTGCTGAAGCACGCTCCCGCCATCGTGGCTGATGGCGGCCCCGACCACTAACTCCTACAAACGCCTGGTGCCGGGTTTTGAAGCTCCGGTGAACCTGGCCTACTCGCGCCGCAACCGTAGCGCGGCTTGTCGTATCCCCATGTACTCGGCCAGCCCCAAGGCCAAGCGCGTGGAATTTCGGCCTCCCGACCCCTCCTGCAATCCCTATCTTGCCTTTGCCGCCATGCTTATGGCCGGACTCGATGGTGTGGAAAATAAGATCGATCCTGGAGAGCCGCTCGACAAGGACATCTACGATCTCGAGCCGGAAGAAATGAAAAAGGTCCCTTCGCTGCCGGGCAGCTTGGAAGAATCGCTGCGCGCACTCGAGAAGGACCATGAGTTCCTACTTAAAGGCGACGTGTTCAGTGAGGAACTCGTCGAGACCTGGATCGACTACAAGATGAAGAACGAAGTTCAGGCGGTAGGACAGCGGCCGCATCCCTACGAGTTCGCGCTGTATTACGACATTTAACGAAAAAGGGTAGCCACGGTTAACTCGTAGTTTGAGTTAACCGTGGGTTCTTCCGCCGGCCTGAAAGAAGCTGCAGTTTGGAATCAGGGACCGGCCCCAGACGGACGAACCTCCATCCTGGCGCTGCCCGTTGCGGCCTTCACGGGGCACTTCCGCTGGGCGCTCATCTTGACGGCGCTGGTTCTCTGCGGATGTGCGGTGCTGGCCGCGAACCGAGACCGATGTCCGCTGACGGATTGGGCGGCTCGCTTCACCGAGGACCGGGCAGCCAACGTCGACATTTACCTACCCAACTGGCCGCCACCCACACAATTGTGAATGCCTAAAACCTGAGGATTCGGCGGGAGACATCTGTTAAAGAAATTGGACCCGTACTGGCTAACTGACATCGAGACCGTCTGGGCTAGCTCGGCGTTAGTACCTATGTAGCCGGAAACTACCCCGCACTTCAATGACATCGGACGCTCCTCCTTGGGATAGTCGGGATTGAGATTCCCTTCTGCATCGAGTGCGTCGTCGAATAACGGAGGAGCAATTATCCCTCCGTCGTAGCGGCCAATAATGGCACAGGAACCATTGTCGCAACGGCCAGGCGGCATGGATGCAGCAAAGAATTTACGTCCGCTGCCTACTCCGTCGTAAGATGGCATTTGCTGCACCGGGACCGGCGCCGAACCGAGCGAGGAAACGTTGAAGACCACGCTGGAAATTAACCGGATGGAAAGCGATGGTATCATCGGCAAGTATGCTATCGGGGCGCGGTGGGGGCGACCTTCTATTTGGAGCCATTGGCAACCGCCGATATTGATATCTTCGTGATGCTGCCCACACCTCCGGGAGGTTCGCTCCTTAGCCTCGCACCTATTGATGAGTATTTGACTGCACACGGCTGCCGCGTGGACGGCGAACGCATTGTCGTCGGTGACTGGCCTGTGCAGTTCCTCCCGCCTCGCAGTACGCTGGAGCAGGAGGCATTGGCCGATGCGGTCGAGACGGAGGTTGATGGCGTTCGGACGCGGGTGCTGGGCGCAGAACACCTGGTTGCCATTGCTTTGGAGACTGGGCGAGCGAAGGATTTTGCCCGGATTGCGCAGTTCTTCGAACAGGATGCCGTGGATGCCGACATGCTGAACAAAATCCTCTTGCGGCACGGGCTGGTTTCCAAGTGGGAGAAGTTCGAGCGGACTGGAGGAGTAAGCATGGACAAGGAAAGGCGAAAGCGGCTGGCATCGCTTCCGTTTTCCGAAAAGCTCAAGATTCTGGAAAGGCTGCGGGAACGCAATCGCGCGATTGCTGCCAGCGGGCTGAGGAAACGGAATGTTCGCCAAGCAGTTGATAATCCGAGCGAGACGCGAGGTTCGGCCAGGCGGTTTTTGAGCTATAATGCAGCACCTGAGAACCAGACCCCTTCTCAGTCGTAAGTGGCAGCGGCGGGCTGCGCGTCCGGGCAGGGCACCTCCTTTAGATTCGCACTTCCCAGCCTCACTTCCCAGCCTCATCCACTCATTCTCGTATTCCGGAGATCTTCTATGACTCGTGCAAAATGCTCCGCCTTACTGTTCGCACTGATACTGGCCAGCGCATCGAGCAGTTTTGGTTTCGAAGGTAAGCCTGTCCCCGTTCAGATTAACTGGCAGAAAGTCGTTCGCGTGTCGAACACCGAGGCAACGCTTCTAGTGCTTGCAACTCCGCATCTGCGGCGCGGATCCACGTTCCACGACCGCGCGTTCGAAGAGATGAAACAACTGGGCAGCAACTATTTGCGCTTCGACCCGTGGCAGGCCTATCCACATCTGGGCGTGCCGGAGCTGGACCCTCCCACTTCCGGCAAGACCTCGTGGGACTTTTCCGTGATTGATCCGGTAATGGAGGACGTGATGGCGGCGGCTGCTGGCCACTCCATCGTACTGAACTTCAGCACGATTCCTCAGTGGATGTTCAAGACGCCCAGCCCCGCGCCCTACCCCGCCGATCCCAATCAGCTAACCTGGGATTACGCGAAAGGCCGCGATTTCCGCGATCCCAGCTTCCGGGAGGTTGCCGACTACTTTGCCCGTATCGTGAGCTGGTATGCGAACGGCGGCTTCGCCGACGAGCTCGGAAAGCGTCACGAGTCGGGGCACCACTACAAGATCGACTACTGGGAAGTGTTGAACGAGCCAGCGCTGGAGCGTGATATCGACATCCAGACCTATGCCAGGCTTTACGATGCCGTCGTGACCGCGATTCACAAAGCCTCGCCGAATACCAAATTCGTAGGAATTGTTTCCAATTATCCCGCCGGCCAGCCCGAGGTATTCCAGTACTTTCTCGATCATAAGAACCACAAGCCTGGTGTTCCCCTGGACATGATCTCCTACCACTTCTATGCGGTCCCGGGCACGGACCACACCCCGGAAATCCAGCAGTTCACCTTCTTTGACCAGGCTGACAGGTTTCTGGAGATCGTGGGCTACATTGAATCAATCCGAAAGCACCTCTCGCCCAAGACCGGCACCATGGTCAATGAAATCGGCACCATGATGGGGGATGACTGGTCGCAGGATAAACCTGGCTACGTCTTCAAGCCGGTTGAGCCCTCGTATTGGAGCCGTTCCGCTGCGGTATATGCTTACGTATTCATTGGCCTCGCGCGGATGGGAATCGATGACGCCGGCGCTTCGATGGTGCCTGCCTTTCCGGGGCTGTTCCCGAGCATCGCCATGCTCGACTGGGACTCGGGTGAACCGAATGTGCGTTGGCGCGTTCTACGACTGATCCACGACAACTTCGCTCCGGGCGACAAACTGGTCGAGACACCTGGTGGTTCCGAATTCGTGACCATGCAGGGATTCGTGACCCGGAGCGGAGAACGCAAGCTGCTGCTGGTTAACAGACGTGATCGTGACTTCGAGTTTCAGTTGCCTCAGGGAGCGGGAGCCAAGCTGGAATTTGTCGACAAGAGCACAGGTTCGAATCCGCCGGCCACCATGCACCTGGCGGATGAGACCCTCAAGATAGGACCATTCGGTGTAGCTGTCGTGACCCTAAGGTAGGCGGTAGCCACGGCACGGTTTCTTGTGCCGTGGGCCTTTCCCGGGCCGTAGGGCCCTTTCCTCGTTGTCGGCCGCGGGTCCTGCGAAAAGCCCACGGCACAAACGCGTGTCGTGGCTACCAATTCATCATTGCAGAATGGCATAAAAACTTGAACCGAAGGGCGGCCTCATATTCTTTTCTTGGCCATTAATCCAGAAGATTCCAGAAAGCAACCTGATGCCACGGCTATCTTAAGAAATTCCTTTAAAAAGGAACACGAGTTCGATAATCAGGATCACCACCACCATTAGTTCCAGCACAAACGCGCGCCCTTGATGGTAGCGATCCACCAGGAACCCGTAGAGGTTCTCGGCGGCATGCATTTTCTCGTGGACCAGCCGCTTGTAGTCGGGCACGCCCACTTTGGCCGCAGCCAGCCGGTAGAGTCGTGCCGAGTACATGTCGCTCAGGAACTTGATGGCGTTATCGGCACGTTCGGCAAGCTCATTAACCTCGAGCATCTGGGCCTGCAGATGCGCCGAGGTTCGCGCTGAACGCCAGCGGAAGAGGAATCCGGCGCCCCGCTCGAGCGACTGGTAGACGAACTCGAGCCTGCGGGTCAGAGCTTCATCGTAGTGGCGAAACTCGAGAAGCTGCGAATTGGCGTACTCGAGAAGCTGGATCGTGGTTTCAGCCCCCGAGGGAGTGTCATAGACGAAAGCGGCGTTCCAACTGATGACTGCCAGATCCTCCGGATAATAGGACATGCTCGATTGCAGGATCTCACGGACTTCGGCATCTGAGAGTGGCCGCGTCTCGCCCCGCGCGATCTGCGCGATGCTGCTGCCATGACGCTCCCGCAACTCGGCCGCGGTCTGCTGTTCACTCATTTCACATACGTGAAAGATCGAGTAGTCTTCGTCCAGCCAATTCTCATATGCCTTCTGGAGAGCCGGAGCTGCACGCTTCACCTTTTCCCGAACCACCTCGAGCGCCCGGCGCTCGAGATCGGGGTTGGAGATGAATCGTGCCGAGAGATTCACCAGGCCTTCCCAGGTGGTCCTGAAGGGCAGTTCGAACTCCACGCTGGTGACACCGTAATTGTAGTACTTCAGCCGGACCTGGAAGCACTCACCACTGTCCAGGATCGTTGGGGGAAGTGTCTCCATGACTGGCGGCCGCTCGAACCGGACATACTCGGGCGCAGCATGCTTAAAAGCAGGCTCGCGCCCGGCGGGCTGCAATCCGAGAATCTGGCGTAGCTTCTCGAGGTTGATCTCCTCGCAAACATCATAGAGGATGAACACCAGTACCGAGCCGTGAAGGTCGTCTGCCATGATGTCCTCGCGTAGGAGTCTCGCGTAGAGTATAGCAGCACGAATCGGGCTCAGGGGCGGGAGTGCGGCCCCAAAGGGAGTGCCACCTCAGCCTCGGGAGAGAGCTATGATCCCGGCTCAGGATTGTACGTGAAAGTCGACTTTGATTTGGTCACAGGGGATCTTGGCTGAATCGGCCCGGTTCGCGCGGGCACAATGAAAACTCCCTCCCAGCTTCCAACCACACGGCCCTGGGCAGCCTTGATCCGGTCCACGATCGAATGATGAAGACGAGCTCAGGGCTTCTGTTTCTGTCGACGTTGCTCTTCAGACTCGGCGATCGCTTTCCGGAACTGCTCCACGGCGTCCACCTGCGGTCTATTTAGTGCATCCTTCGCCATATACCGCCAGACCGGCGCCGAATCGAGCGGATACTGGACTCCGCCGCGATACACTTCCAACATGTCCTCCGAAGGACCCACCTCGTTGCTGAGGCCCGGCCTTCTGCGCTCTGCGGGATTAATGACATCAGGCGGACGACCTTGCTGGACGCCGACGCGGCCCCCGACATCAGTCGGCTCAAAAATGACCGGTCGCTCATTCTCTGGCCCGTTTATGACCGGACCGGGCGCGTGTCCTTTCCGAACCGCAATGACCAAATCGGCGGTCTGCGACTCCATCACAAGCCTGAATCTGCCCCATTTCATAATCGCTTTTTCCACGTCTTCCCGGGCAGTTTGATTTACTGCCGGACTCTTCAGCGGTTCCCCCGCGTCGGGATGGATCACGACCAGGATCGTCTCCGCCCCTAGGACGTCGTCCGGTAATAGCTGCTTTTTCTTGTGCTTTGCACCAGCGTAAGAACCCAACAGAAGAGGGGCGACGAGCAAAACAATCGACATGCGAACGGACATGATCACCTCCCCCGCCGTGCGGGTACACTGTGTGATTAATTGTTCACCGCCTTAAGACGTGACGCGGTTGCGAAGATATGTTCTCACACTTTCATTTGGTCGTGTACTCGGCATGTCGCCGACACCGGACGAGTGCTGGGGATCATCAACGCGCCAGACGACGCAATAGCTCGCCTGAAATAGTACACCCAGACGTAAACTAACCGTTAAGTTAACGCCCAAGGGCAAACGGCCTGGGTCAATGTAGTCCAGGCGGGCGTTCTCAAGCCCCGAAAGGGCGCGATCAAAACGACCGACCAAGCTTGAACGACAGTGCGCGCACCTCTGGAACCTAGGCGCGAATCCTACGGCCCGTTGCCTTAGTGGGTTCTAACGTTAGCGATATGTGTCGCGTGGTATACTCCTCGTGTTTACGGGAGGTTATCTATGCCACAGGCTCCTGCCAACCGGCGCCAGTCCGAACGTAGCCGCACGTCAAAGCCACTGACCTTTGTGGTCGATTCCGACCGAGACGAGATTACCAAGGGCGCTTTTGCCGTTGACCTTTCCCAACTTGGAGCGCGAATCCGTACCGGCGTGAAACTTGAACCGGGCCAGCGGATCACGGTGATCCCTGCGAGCGGTCAGGGTCAGCCGGTGCCAAGCCGGGTGATCTGGGTGAGCGAGCCGGACCCCACACGTGATGGCGAAGCAGGCATTGCGTTCCTACATCATCTTCCGGCAGGGCTCTGAGCGACGATCACCATTTGTCACCCAGTATTCATGGGTGCGCCTGGGAAGTGTGACGGCCGACACAGAAATCAACCTACATCGCTGGCTACACTGGGTTTGACCGGGGGGCGAGTTCGCGTCCGAACGCCGGGCGGGCGGCGAGTCTTTGGCCGATTCAGGAAGGACTGCTCAATGCACGCGCTGATCCAGCAACTTGTGCGAGAGGCTCCCGTTGTTACAGACGGCGCCTGGGGAACCCAATTACAACAACGAGGCCTCGAGGCCGGCGAGTCCCCCGACGGGTGGAACCTCAGGCATCCCGAGCGGGTGGAGCAGGTCGCGCGTTCCTACGTCGAGGCCGGCAGTCGCGTGATTCTAACCAATACCTTTCAGGCGAATCGAATCGTGCTCGCGCGTCACGGCTTAGCGGATCAGCTTCAAGCAGTCAACCGGTCAGGAGTGGAGATCTCGCGCCGCGCTGCGGAGGGACGCGCTTACGTCTTTGCCTCGCTGGGTCCGAGCGGCAAAGTTCTGATGACCGGCGAAGTCAGCAAGGAGGAACTGCGGGACGTGTTCCGCGAGCAGGCCCAGGCGCTCGTTGCCGCCCAACCTGATGCACTCATATTCGAGACCATGAGCGACCTCGATGAGGCCAAAATCGCTGTGGCCAGTGCACGCGAGACGGGACTGCCGGTGCTCGTCTCTATGGCGTTCGATTCCGGTAAGAACCGGGACCGCACTATGATGGGAGTAACGCCGGAGCAGGCGGCAGAATCTCTGACGGCTGCCGGAGCGGATGTGATCGGCGCCAACTGCGGGCAGGGAATCGAGCATTATCTTGCGCTCACCCAGCGCCTGGCCGCCGCCACAGATAGGCCTATCTGGATCAAGCCGAATGCCGGCTCGCCCTCGCTTGAAGGCGAGTGCACCGTGTACAAGACCTCGGCCGCCAAGTTTGCGGAGGCGGCGCCTGACCTCGTGCGTGCGGGAGCGGTCTTTGTGGGAGGTTGCTGCGGCACGACGCCCGAGTTCATTAAGTCTCTGTGCCGGGCTGTTTCGAAGTTACCGCTGTAGCCGGGTAGTAAGGTAGCGCGGAGTTTCTGGAAAAGCGAAACTCCGCGCTACCCTGGTCGGGGAAGAGTTCGCCGGAAGGGAAACTTCACATGCGTTTGAAACTGGTGAGTTGCGAAATATTCTATCGCGAGTTCTGCGCTGTCGTGGCGCGTTCGCCTCACACGGTGGATGTGGAGTTCTTGCCCAAAGGCCTGCATGACATCGGCAGCGAGAAGATGCTGGCGCGGCTGCAGGAAGCGGTCGACCGGGTGGACGCCTCGAAGTACGAGGCGCTTCTGCTTGGATATGGCCTCTGCAACAATGGCTTGGTTGGTTTGACCGCGCCCGGCATTCCCATGGTTCTGCCCCGCGCCCACGACTGTATCACTCTCTTCCTCGGCAGCCGCCAGCGCTACCTGGACTACTTCAACTCGCATCCCGGAACTTATTTTCATACCACGGGCTGGATCGAGCGCGGCGGCGGAGGCGATACGGACCAACTGGCCCTGGGCCGGCAGGCGGGGACTACCCAGACCTACGCCGATCTGGTCGAAAAGTACGGCGAAGATAACGCCAAATATCTTTGGGAGACCATTGGTGATCTCACCCGTCACTATGGCCAGGCCACCTTCGTTGAAATGGGCATCGAGCCCGACGGGATTTTTGAGCGCCTCAGCCGGGAGAAGGCGGCGGCGCGCGGGTGGAAATTCGAAAAGGTGCAGGGCGACCTCAGCTTGATCCAACGCTTGGTCAATGGCGCCTGGGACGAAAACGACTTCCTCGTTGTGCCGCCGGGGAAGCAGATTGCGGCTTCCTACGACCCGGGGGTCGTCAGTATAGGTCCGGCAAAATCATGAATTCCCTCGAACGTGTCAAGACTGTGTTGAAGGGAGGAATCCCCGACCGGGTCCCGGTGTGTCTTCACAACTTCATGGTGGCGGCGCGCGAGGCCGGCATTCCCATGGAAGAGTATCGGCGGAATCCGGAGGCGATCGCCCGCACCCACTTGACCGCGGTGGAGAAATACGGGTACGACTGCCTTTTCATCGATACCGATACCACCATGCTGGCGGAGGCGATGGGAGCCACCGCGGAGTGCGCCCACAACGAACCCGGCCGCATCGTCAAGCCGGCGATCGCTCGTCTCGAAGAGGTGGAAAAGCTCAGCGTCGTCGACCCCGAGCGCGATGGGCGTGTTCCCGCGATCCTGGAAGGCGTGCGCCTCATGGCCCGGCAGGTCGGCAATGAAATCGCCATCCGCGGAAATGCGGATCAGGCGGCGTTTGACCTCGCCTGCATGGTGCGGGGCACGGAGGAATTTCTGACGGATCTGGCGACCGACCCTGACAATCCGTGCCTCCAACAATTATTCGAGGTGTGCTACCAGAGCCACCTGGCCGTTCATCGCGCCCTCATCGCCGCGGGCGCGCACTTTACCTCGATGGGTGACAGCTTTTCCGGACCCGACGTGGTCTCGCCTCGAATGTTCGATCGTTTTTCGCGGCCCTACGAGGAGCGCCTGGTGCGAGACCTTGCCGCCGCCGGCATTTTCGTGGCAATCCACATCTGCGGCGACACCACCAAAATCCTGGACTCGCTTTCCGAGTACGCCTTTTGCGGCTTTGAGCTGGACTATAAGACCGACGCCGTAAAGGCCAAAAGGACGGCGGGAGCGCGTCACGTTCTTTTCGGCAATGTCGATCCCAGCGCCGTGATTGCGCAAGGAACCACCGAGCAGGTACGCCAGAAGACTCGTGAGCTGATGTCTGTCTGGAAGCCGGGCGGACAATTTGTTCTGAACGCAGGCTGCGCGATTCCAGCCCACACCCCCTCCGAGAATATCCGCGCTTTCATCGAGACCGCCCATCGGGAAGGGGTCTATGACTAGCCGCGAGCGCGTCTTCGCCATGTTGGACGGCAAGCCAGTGGACCATCTGCCGGCCATGCCCATCACCATGATGTTCGCAGCTGACCAGGCAGGCGCGAAATATCTCGATTACGCCACTAATTATCGCATTCAGGCGGAAGGGCAGATGCGTGTGGCCGCAGGCTTTGGCGTCGATCACGTCAGCGTGATCTCGGATCCTGCCTGTGAAGCCGCCGATCTGGGCGCTCACATAAAGTTCTACCCCGATCAGCCGCCCGCCATCGACGAAGAGAACGCCTTGCTGAAGGACAAGACGGTGCTCGCCGGACTCAAACTTCCGGATCCCTTGGGTGGCGGTCGCATGACCAACCGGGTCCAGGCCGTGGCCCTGTTGAAGGAACGTGCGGGAGGGGAGAAAGCTATAGAGGGTTGGATCGAAGGGCCGTGTGCCCAGTCTGCGGACTTACGGGGAATCAACCGCCTGATGCTCGATTTCTACGACGACCCTCAATTCGTTCGTGATCTCATGGAGCTTACGGTCGAGGTGGAACTGCGCTTCGCCAAGGCGCAAATCGACGCGGGCGCCGACATCATCGGCCTGGGAGACGCGGCAGCCTCATTGATTAGTAGTCGTCACTACCACGAATTCACCTGGCCTTTTGAGAAGAAGCTGATCGACGGGCTCCGCGCCATGGGCGCGCGGGTACGATTGCACATCTGCGGCGACACTCGCCATCTCCTCGAAGGGCTCGGACGGCTGGGATGTGCTATGGTCGATCTCGACTCGCAAGCGCCCTTGGACGAAGCCAGATCGAAGATGGGTGCGCGGCAAGTGTTGTTGGGAAATATCGATCCGGTACGGGTATTAAGGAACGGAACACCGGAATCGGTGTACAAGGCCATTTGCGAATGCCATCGGCAGGCAGTGGACCGCTACATCGTAGGCGCCGGATGCGAGGTCACGCGTGATACGCCGGTTGAGAATTTTGCGGCCATGATGCGGTACGCGAACGAACACGTGTAGGCGCGATCTTTCGGCACGCAAACCCCGCGGTTAATTCAAACTGCGAATTAACCGCGGCTACCCTTGATGGTCACACCGGCTGCGCTTATAGGTCATTGTGACTGAAGACGATACATATCGAATCACCCTCCGGCCCACGGGCGCTCGACTGGAAGCGCCATATGGCGAGCCTCTTCGCGATCTCCTGTTTGAGCAGGGGGTGGAGTTCCCTTGCGGGGGGCAAGGACGTTGCCGCGGTTGCCGGGTTCGCGTGCTGGCGGGAACGGCGGAGGTCAACGAGGCGCAGCAGCAGCGGCTGTCGACAGACGAGCTCGCGAGCGGCTGGCGGCTTGCCTGCCAATGCGTCGTCAGAGGAGACCTCGAGATCGAGTTGCGGCAGTGGGATGCCGCGATCCTTGGAGACGAAACGGCGTTCACTTTCGAGCCGCGTTTGGGTTTTGGCGTCGCGATTGATGTCGGGACCACGACGCTGGTGGCGCAACTGCTCGATCTCGGCAGCGGCCGGGTGCTCGCCGTCCGGACCGCACTCAATGCTCAGGCACGGCATGGCGGAGACGTCATGAGCCGGATCCAATTTGCCCTGGCGTCAGGCGGCCAGCGCCAACTCCAAGATTTGATCCGAAGGCAGATCGGAAGCTTGATTGAGCAGTTGCTCCTGGCTGCTGGGATTGCCCCCGATTCTCTGGTTGCGGACGTAGTGCTGGTCGGCAATACGGTGATGCATCACCTCTTTTGCGGGATCGACGCGGAGCCGCTTTCGCGTTATCCTTTCGAACCATTGCGGATGGGCCTGGAGACCTTCCGTGCGAGGGATCTCGATTGGAGGCTGGCGGGTGATCCTTGGGTTCGGTTTCTGCCCTGTCTGGGCGGCTTCGTGGGCAGTGATATCCTGGCCGGCGTGCTGGCCACGCGGTTCAGCGAGGGGGACGAACTCATCGGGCTCGTGGACCTGGGCACCAACGGTGAAATCGTTATCGGCAATCGAGAAAAGATCCTGTGTGCTTCTACCGCCGCCGGGCCGGCTTTTGAAGGCGCTCGAATCTCCATGGGCATGCGAGCTTCCAGTGGCGCGATTTCGCAAGTGGCGATAGAATCGGGGCACCTCAATTGCCACGTGCTCGGTAATGCGGTCCCGACCGGTATTTGTGGCAGCGGACTGGTGGATGCCGTAGCGGCGGGGCTGTCGCTCGGCGTCATCGAACCGTCAGGAAGGCTGGCCGACAGGGGCAACAGTTGGGCCTTTTGGCCTCCCGTGACGCTTACTCAGAGTGACATCCGCGAGCTTCAGCTCGCCAAAGGCGCGATAGCGGCGGGAATGCGGATTCTAAGGGAACGCTGGGGTTCCCCGGCAGAGCTGACGCGCCTCTACCTGGCCGGGGCGTTCGGAAATTACGTCAGTCGAGCCAGCGCTCACCGTATCGGTCTGATCGACTTTCCACCCGATAAGGTCGAGCCCGCCGGGAATACAGCCTTGTTGGGCGCCAAGCTGGCCCTGTTCCGGCTTGATGGTGAAGATGGATCCTATAGCGATCTTCGCAGCCGGATTGAGCACGTCGGCCTCGGTTCCGATGCACATTTTCAGGACCTTTTTGTCGAAGAAATGAGATTTCCCCCTAACTAGGGGTCTACACCGTAAGGAGGACTTGTGGATATATTTGCAGAGTTACAGCAAGCGATTATCAACGGACAGGCTCCCCGTGCCAAGGAACTGGCCCAGAAGGGCCTGGACGAGGGCATCAAACCTTCCGAGTTTTTTCCTAAATCGATTATCCCGTCGATGGACGAGGTCGGTCGCCGGATGCGGGATTGCGAATTCTTCATTCCGGAAGTGCTGATCGCCGCTCGTGCTGCCCGCGCTGCCACGGATCTGTTGCGGCCGTTGCTAGTGGGAGATGAGGCGGTCAAGTCGGCCGGAACAGTCGTCTGTGGCACCGTCAAGGGTGACCTGCACGACATCGGCAAGAACATTGTCGCCATGATGCTCGAGAGCGCCGGCTTCCGCATCGTCGATCTTGGCGTGGATGTCCCGCCCGAGAAGATCATCGAGGCTGTGAAAGAGCAGCAGGCGACGATCGTGGCCCTCTCAGCCCTGCTCACCACCACCATGCTGAATATGAAGACCACCGTCGAGGCCCTGGTCGCCGCGGGCTTGCGCGACAAGGTGAAAATCATGGTGGGGGGCGCTCCGGTTACCGAAGCCTGGGCGAAATCCATTGGCGCCGACGCCTATGGCAAAGACGCCCCGTCCGCCGTGCAAGTGGCGCGCGAACTCGCCCTGCTGGCAGCCTAATAGCGGTTACTACAGGCTCGGCAAGGCGCGATCGATCCGCCTTCGTCCATGGAGGATTTGGCCATGATGACTTCACGTGAACGTGTGCAGCTCGCCTTGCAACATAAAGAAGCCGACCGCGTGCCCCTCGACCAGGGTGCCAGCGCCGTGACCGGTATGCAGGTCGATACCGTCTCCAAGCTTCGGCAGGCTCTCCATTTGGACCCGCCAGGTACGCCAGTCAAGGTTGTGGAGCCTTATCAGATGCTGGGTGAGATCGCGCCCGACCTGATGGAAGCTCTCGGGGTGGATGTCATCGGTCTGCCCTCACCCCGTACGATGTTCGGATTCAGGAACGAGGGGTGGAAGCCCTGGACCACCTTCGGCGGCACGCCCGTCCTCGTTCCCGAAGCCTTCAATACGGAACCCGACGATAAGGGTGACATCCTGATGTATCCCGAAGGTGACCGCTCGGTACCGCCCAGTGGACGGATGCCGAAGGGTGGCTACTACTTTGATTCCATCACTCGCCAGCCGCCGCTCGACGAGAACAATCTGAAGGTGGAGGACAATCTCGAAGAGTTTGGTCCCATCTCGGAGGCGGATCTCGAGTATTTGAGAAGTGAGGCCGAAAGGCTCTACACCCAGACCGATAAGGCTATCCTGGGAAGTTTTGGAGGCGCGGGGTTCGGCGATATCGCGCTGGTCCCCGCGCCCTGGCTGAAACATCCTAAGGGCATCCGCGACGTCGAGGAATGGTACGTCAGCACCTCGCTGCGCCGCGACTATGTTTACAAGATTTTTGAGCGGCAGTGTGAAATCGCGCTCAAGAATTTGGAGAAGATCTATGCCGTCGTCAGGGACAAGGTGACGGCAGTATTCGTCACCGGAACGGATTTCGGAGCCCAACACGGGCCTTTCATCTCCGTTAAGGCATATCGCGATCTCTTCAAGCCTTTTCACATCGAGGTGAACAAGTGGATCCACTTGCATACGCCGTGGAAATCTTTCATCCATTCCTGCGGCTCAGTGCGAACCCTTATTCCGGATTTTGTCGACGCGGGATTCGAGATCTTGAACCCGGTGCAGTGCTCGGCCACGGGCATGGCTCCGGCTGAACTGAAGGCGGAGTTCGGGGATCGGGTCACCTTCTGGGGCGGTGGTGTCGATACCCAAGGCACGCTGCCGTTCGGTACGCCTGACGATGTGCGCAAGGAAGTGGCGGAGCGTCTTCGCGTTTTTGGCCGCGGCGGCGGATTCGTTTTTAACACCACCCATAACGTTCAGGCGCGGGTACCCATCGAGAATGTAGTGGCAATGTACGAAACTGTCCGCGATTGCGGCCGCTATCTGCATTAGTCGAGGGCGTCCGGTAGCCACGGCACCGGTTTCGTGCCGTGGGTTCCTCAACGCCACCTTTCGACCTTGATTCGCAGATGAACGCCCGGATTCAACGTTCCTCTAACCGACTGTCAAAAGAACCCAAGATAAACGAACCATGTCCTGGCTAGCCGGTGTTCTAATCCTCCCTCTGGGTCGTACCCTTCAATCAGGCTGAGAAGGCCCTAACATCGAAGATATCGAACCCTTGGAACCCCTCGTAGTCCTGCTCGCTGGCGGAACAAAGAAACGCCAGCAGCGGGACATCACCGACGCGATCGGCCTTTCCTCTCCAGCATCTCCGCCTGCTGGTTGACCTGTGAGTAGCACCGTCCTGGAAGTCAGCTCTGCGTACTCTCGCCGAGCCGGGCCGCCTGCATGATGAGGTAATTACGTTCCGGGATGCTGCTTGTCCGGCTGGCGGCAAGCCTATAGTGCGTAATGGCGGCCTCGAGATCGCCTGCTATTTCCAGCAGATAGCCCCGAACCGCATCGAGGCGGTAGTGGCCGGCAATTCGCGCATCAGAGTCGAGCGCTCTTAGCAATGCGAGTCCTTTTAGTGGACCATGAACCATGGCTGCGGCAATGGCGTGATTCAGCGCGACCATGGGATTGTCCGACATGCGTTTGAGCAAGTCGTAAAGGGCCAGGATCTGCGGCCAGTCCGTGTCTTGGGCTTCTGACGCTTCGTCATGAACGGCAGCAATGGCGGCCTGCAGCTGATACGGACCAACCGATCCTTTCGAGAGGGCCACGGTAAGCAGCGCGACACCTTCCGAAATCTCCTCTCGATCCCACAGACTGCGATCCTGCTGGGCGAGCGGGATCAACTGCCCGTCGGGCTCGCTCCGCGCTCGGCGGCGGGCATCGGTCAGCAGCATGAGGGCCAGCAAGCCCGTCACCTCCGGATCGTCCGAAAGCAAGCCATGAACGGATCGCGCCAGGCGGATAGCCTCTTGTGCCAGCTCGGGGCGCTGCAGACGCTGGCCGGCACTTGAGGTGTAGCCCTCACTAAAGATCAGATAGAGCACGTGGAGTACGGCGCGGAGCCGTTGCGCGCGATCTTCGGTCGTTGGCGATTGGAAGGGCACGCCGGAAGCCTTGATAGTAGCTTTGGCCCGGCTGATCCGCTGCGCCATGGTCGCCTCGGGAACCAGGAAGGCGCGGGCGATGTCAGCCGTGGTCAAGCCGCCGACTGCTCTTAAGGTGAGGGCGATCGCTGAGGACGAAGTCAGCGAGGGATGACAGCACATAAAGAACAGGCTCAGCGTGTCATCCGCATCGGTTTCAGGTTCGGCATCCGGGGCAGGGCTCAGCCAGCCGATTTCGATGACTGCTTCAGATTCCCGGTGCCTGCGGGCCACCTCGCTACGCAGGCTATCCATCATCCGGCGCGAAGCCACCTGAATCAGCCAGCCGCGAGGATTATCGGGAACTCCTTCCCGCGGCCACTGCAAGGCTGCCGCAAGCAGGGCCTCTTGCACGGCATCTTCGGCAGCAGCGAAGTCATGGTAGCGGCGCGTCACGGCTCCGAGCACCTGCGGCGCGAGTGCACGCAGCAGATGCTCGGAACGCGCATCGAGTAACCTCTCTGTCATGGCAATTCATCAGTTTTCCGGCCCATGATCTGCCGGACTTCAATCGGCATACTAAGCCGGGTCCCGCCAGGGCCAGGCCCTCCCGATAATTTACCGGCGATCTCACAGGCTCGCTCCGCGCTTTCGACGTCCACGACCCAATAGCCCAAGAGAAATTCTTTGGCTTCCGGAAAAATGCCGTCCGTGACGGGAAGTCCGTCCTTGCCGGCGCGCACCACCTTAGCTTGATCCGGCGCAGCTAACGCCTCGTTAGCCACCAACTCCCCGGATTCACTGAGCTCTTTATTGAATGCCTTCAAGAAGGCGAAGTGTGCTTGTATGTCACTCTGGGACCAGGCTCGATACGTGTCTACTCCCGCTTTGGTGCCCGTCATCATCAGAATGTACTTCATTCCATTTGCTCCTTTTCATGTATTGTGCGCTGCATGCGCCGCGCTTTCATAGGGGAGTCGGAGCAAACGCTCACTTCTCGACATCACATAGAAGAAATTTTCAACGGGTGGTGCCTGGCCATCGTCTCGATTTCGCGCGCCCGGAATCAACCCACGAGTGGAGGTTCGAAAGTGACGACCGGTGCAATGCTACTCGATGTCAGCAAGGACTGGGGGAATTGCCATCGGTGGGCCACAGCGGTTTATGCAGGGCTGAAAGCGTGGCATCGAGAGCCGGATTGACGTGAACGAGCCGTCGCCTGCGGCAGAGGTGGTAGCCACGGTCAGCGCCTTTCTGACCGTGGGCTTTTGAATCCTCGGGATGTCGGAGGGTTACGGCGGATGAAACGGCCCACTTCAACCTTTCAGATCCAACCACGTGTGTGAACATTCGCTCCTTAAACTGGCAGGACCGCTTCAATGAAGCCTGAATCGTTGGCCGATTGCCCGAGCCAGTTATGGGTACGTATCGTAGTCGTCGTACTCTCCAAATTCATCAGCTTCCCAGCCTCGATCACGCCAATCGCCTACACCGTTGCTATCAAACTCGTAGACCAGCTCGAGAACACTACCGTGACCGCGAACTACCGACAATCGTCTTCCTTGGCTGAATAGAAACAGGGAGGCGCTAACATAAGGCTTACCATCGATAATCTCTAGGCCTAAGGTCCCAGTCCAGGAAATAGCGAATGGATCAGAAGAAATGGTTGCACTTCGAACAGGCAGACAAAGCGCCTCTTTGTCAATCACGGCTTCATCGGCGGATTTCGTCGGACTAATCACCGCCTGCTTCAGATGCGTACTCAAGCTGTGAACCAAGTGGTCGATGATCTTTGACCATTCCTCTGAGGTTCGTGGACCTTCTGCGGAAGGATTTCTAATCATGTGGTCGATAATCAGGCTCTCTCTCATGGCTCAACCTCGGGCCAATCTGCAAGTTCAAAGCGATCCGGCGGATAGATGACTTCCCGACGCTGTCCAAGCCTAATTTCTACGTATCTTGGATCGTTAGCCCACTTCTCGGGGTCAACTGCCTTTGTCTTTCTACCCTCCCTTATCGCCCTTGGATCGTTAATTCCGTGGGTTGTTATCATTGAATCTTTCTGGCCCGCTACGGTGATTGCGACGTCCCCTTCTTTGTAATAGATGTCGACTTCCCGGCCGTTCTCATTCACCCCACTAAAAATTCGCTCGGGATTGTTCAATATTTCCGCTTGCATTTCCTGTGTATATCCATGCTTTGACCTAGCGTGGCCGGGCGTAGCGCTGTGACCCGGTGGCGGAGCGCCTTTAATGTCTTCAGGTTGAACCGGTGTGTCCATTTTTTTCAAGCGTTCCGACCTCGCCACTGCACGCCGCCTCGCTAACTCAATTGCGGCATCAACATCACCTATACCCGTTTCCACCCGTTCAATATCGTCAAGATATGGCGTTAGATCATAAGGAGACTTTGCATTTTCCCCAAGAACAGATAATGGCGTAGCTTCCGCGTCGAGCCATTCTACGCCACGTGTTAAATTTGCCTGGCCGAGTTGTGTCGCCTCCTCACGTAGTCGAAGGACTTCTTGGGTGAGAGACATCGCGCGTTGTTTCAAGTCCATTGCCTTGTTATGAACGAGAATGCCGGCATCGGAAACATGGTAGGTGTGTAGCCCGTCTACCTCAATATTGAAGACTTCAAAGGTCCCTTCCCGGTGGCGCGATAGATTTACGCGTACGACCTCGCGCTTTTTCGAAAGAAGGGGAGTGGTTGGCACCAAGGTCGAGGCCTTCTGCCAGCCTGAGCCCGGTACCCAAAATGGGTGTTCAGGGCTGCAAGTAATCAAGGTTTCGCCAACCTGTATGTCTAAGACAACCGGGACCATGTGAACGAATACGCGCGCTATGGGCTGCGTAGCCTGCTTTCCCGATTTCGGATCAAGAGATGCGACCCTATCTCCCACATTAAGTAATTCAATCGATTTGAGACCCTGATCAGTGTGAACTTGGGTGCCCGCTGCGAAACACCCGATTACCGTGGCAAGGACCGCCTCCGTGGCTTCTCCACCTGCCCGTTTTTCTATACCTGCAGCCAAGGCTGGAGACTCTGTAGTCTTTGCATCTGCTGCTTTCGCCGGCGCTGCCTTGTTTGTTGTGGGGGAAGGCGCAAAGCTCGAACTCACATCTTCTGCGGACGGCAAGTTAGGATCCGTCGTGGAATGCATGGTGGTCACGGTCGGCGGAGCTTCCGGTTCGGTTGAGACTCGCGTTCCCGTCGGCGGGCCGCCAATCTTCTCTCCTGCGGCCGTTGAACCGACAGGGAGAGCCGGTTCGGGAGGGGAAGGTGGAAGTGATTTCTCAGCCGCCGGTTCAATCGTCAGCCGAGGCTCGCTTACAGGGTTCGGTGCTGGAGGCGTCGTAAGCTCCGCGGCCCGGGGGCTTGGGCGGGTCTCGAGGGTACGGCCGGTTGTGGCCGCGGCCTTTTCGACGGCCTTCCCCGCTGCCCCCTCCGTGACTCCGAGGAGGTCGCGCAGAAATGATCGCAGGCCTTCAAGAAGTTTCCCGACTTCCTTGAGGAGCGGCGCGATCGGCTTCAGAACTGTTTCGGCCGCCGCAGCGAAGGCGGCCTCTGCCTTGGTGACCCACGCACCGATCGTGCCCAGGAGCTCCCCAATTTCGCCGGCCAGGGCGCCCAGCATCTGCGCGGTTTCGCCGAACTTGCCGATGGCGGCGCCAAGCTCACCAAGCTTGGCGGCGGCGAGCGAGATCGCATCCCCAATCCCGTCCGTGAAAATAAACAGGACCAGATTGATGAAGGCGCTGCCCGCAGTTTCGCCGGCGATCTCACCAAGCTCCGGCAACGGCCTGTCCAATTGGGACATCAGCACGTTCCCGATGCTGTGCCCGGCGGATTCTGCGGTAGCCTCGGCGTTCTTCTGCATCGAGGCGAACCACGGCTCCAGCGCCTTCAGGGTTTCAATAGGGCTGCTGGTAAATCCCGCAACCGCATCCCGTAATCTGCCGCCAACAGATTGCAAACCCTCCCCCACAGTTCGCGCCTCGTTCGCCAACTGCTCCCGTCGAGTCCAGGTTGTTGCCAGAATCTGAAGCTGTATGAATGGCATCTCCAGTCCCATGGCGGCCAGATCGATAAGGCCGGTAAGAGGACTGAAAAGCCCTTTGACGAGGCCCCAGTCATAGTGAAGAACAAATGATGCCGCTTCCGAGGGAGAGGTAATCATCTCCTCGACTTTGTTCCAAACCTGCGGACCCTTGGTGGGTGCTTGAGCCTTCACTTCCAGGGCAAAGCCTCGCAGCGCGGCCTTAACCATGGTGCGCGTCGTCTCGCCCATGCCTAAGGTACTGACCGCTGCAGCAGTTTCAATCAGTCCCTCTTCCCAAGAACTGAGTTCGGGGGCTGGCGGCGCTTCCTGCCGTTGCAACCGGTGCCCAGGGAAGCCTTGCTGGACAATGTGGGCGAGTTCGTGGGCGATGAGGCTCCGACCTGTGGGTGAATTGGGGGAGAAATGGTCTCGCGAAAAGACGATGTGAGGGGCCACGGTATAGGCAAGCGCGTCAACCGCCTCAGCGGATTCGCTAGCCTTGCTGTCAGCGTGTACGCGCACCTGGCTGAAGTCATGTCCGAAGCGCGGCTCGAAGAAGCCGCGCGCATTTTGATCGAGCGGTTGACCCGGTAAGCTCAGTACTTCATGCACAATCGGCGGGACGTCGGATGTGGCTGCCGGGCTGAGCGGCGAGCGCTGAACGCGCGCAATATTGCTAATCGCCCTGTCTGTCCTGGGCGCAACCTCACCGTTCGTTATCTGTTCCGCAATCCGATCGGCTTCTTGTTCATATCGGTCGCCCGGCTCGTTGATATCGAGCTTCTTCTGCAGGGGAGTGCGCCCGAGAAACTTCCTCTGCTGACACTCTTCGCAATCCCCGGCGAGCCCGGCACGTTTGCCGCACGCGCATTTGCGCTGCAGCAAACCGTCGCCAGCAAAAGGCGTTGCTCCTGTTACTGTCGGCACAGGCTTGGCACGCGCTCGAAGGTGAGTCATCGAGAATGGTCTGCTCGGTTTTATGGATAATCCAGGATTTCCTGTTTGGCTTCTTGCCGCCGTCTATTGTACATCCAACCGCTACCTCGGGCCAGGCCATGCGAACGCCCGAATCAATGAAGAACCCGCCTGTCGCATCGTTAGCAGTTAGCTGCTGCGAATCACGGAATCATCCCTTCAACCGCCTTCTTGACCTCGCTTTGAGCCGTGCCCAGGGTGGGACTCTGCTTGTACGAGACCTAGACCCCGGGCTCGAATCGTCGAGGCCGTCCACCTTTTCGTCAGCCACCACTCCCACCACTCGCCAGGCACCTCCGGCCCAAGTTCGCGTTTGGCCGGAATGATTTGCTGAATCAGAATGCGCTTGCCGATCGGGTCCTGACCTTTCAAGTATCGCTTGGCCATGGTTTCGTCGATGACAGTTACCGGCAATGCGCCTTGGGTATCGGTAAAAGCTGCGGATGAGCAGAGTCGCACCGAAAAGCAGCACAAACGCCAATGCAACCTCAGCGATAACCAGGGCGTGACGGACACGTTTCCCACCTCGGCCCACAGTTGCACCCCTGCCTCCTACCTTGAGCGAGCCGCCCAGGTCAGTTCTGGGCCGCGTGGAGCGCCGGCGCAATGCCGAACAGGATTCCGGTCAAAATCACGACGCCTGCCGTAAACAGCAACACGCGCACGTCTAGCCGCACGTCCGCCTCCGACGGCAACCGGTAACGCGGTATCCAGGTTTTGAGGGCAGTCATCAGTCCGAAACCAATCAGGGCGCCCGCGCCGCCCCCAAGGCCGGCCAGCAGGATGCTTCGGTAGGAACCTGTCGGATCAGGCGCTAGTCGCTCGCGCCCAGCTCCCCGCGCCAGCAGCAGGTTGGCGAGATTGGCGCAGCCGATCAGCAGCACCGCGACGACCGCCGCGAGCAGCACGTAGAGTGGCCGCCGCAGGTGATCCTCCACCACGCGGTCCTGGTAGCGGTCGACCGTGACGCTCCATCCTTTGTTGGAATCCGGGTAATCGCGCTCGATCCGCGCAGCCACCGACTTCATCTGTGACCGTGCTTGATCGAGTGTCACCCCCGGCTTCAGCCTGGCCCCTGAGATCATCCAGTGGAAGTTCCGCGTCATGTCCTTGGGTTCGAACGCGAGCGGTGTCCACACATCATCCAGCGCCGATCATACGAGCTCCCTGCGGGCATTACGCCAATTACGGTGTGCGGCTTGTTGTCGAGACTGATGGTGCGGCCAATAATGCGGCGGTCTGCTCCGAACCGGCTTTCCCAGATTCTGTGGCTGAGAACTACGACTCGCTCCTTGCCGAGCTGGTCTTCGTCTGGAGCAAGGAGAAGCGATTGCTAGAATCCCGGAGGCCTCTCGCCGACAACGTTCAACGAACGTTCCAGCGCCATACCGACAAGAGCGAGGGTGCCCTCGTCGAAGAGCCTCCCCACCAGCGTTATCGACTGCGGCACGCGGCGAGGCGGATCGAATTTCCGCAGCGGTCGGCTCGGGTCGGGCGCCCAGTCGCTGCGCGCCTGAGAGACTTCGACGAACCCTGCTCGCAACGTTAGCGACGGGTGCCCGGTGAAGTTTGAAATCGTCAGCATCTCGTCGCGCAGCGAAGGAACGAGAAGCAGATCGACTTGCGTCAGTAGCTTTTGCATCTCTATCGCCACCATCCGGCGAAGGCGATCGGCCTGCACGAAATCCACGGCGGATAGGAAGCGCGACTGGCGGAACGTATTGGGCCACGCGTCGGGCGTCTGCACCTTCAGTTCATCGACCTTGTGGCTGAGCGTTAAGTCTTCGAAGGCCGCTGCCGCTTCGGCGAACAGGATCGTATTGAGCGAAGCGTACGGCCAATCCGGAAGCGCCACTTTGATTGGGACCATGCCAAGTTGCTCGATCCTGTCCAGCACCTTGCGATCCACTTCGGTCGCCGGTGGCTCGTTCATCCATCCCGAGAAGTAGCCGACGCGCAGGCCTCCCACAGAAGCGTGGGTATCGAAGTCGAGCCGGCTCGGCGCGCTGGCCAGGTCGCCCGGATCGGGGCCGGATATTGCTTGCAGCACCAGCATGGTATCTTCGACGCTGCGTGCCATCGGACCGAGTTTATCCAGCGACCAGCATAACGTCATAGCGCCAGTACGAGGTACTCGCCCGTAGGTCGGACGCAGCCCGGTTACCCCGCAGCGCGCGCTGGGATCGACGATGCTGCCCTCGGTTTCGCTGCCAATGGCGAAGGCGACGAGACCGGCGCCCGTGGCAGCGCCCGGTCCGGCGCTGGATCCCCCGGAACCCTCTTCGGTTAACCAGGGATTCATCGTCTGGCCTCCGAACCAAATATCGTTCAGTGCCAGCGCACCGAGGCTTAGTTTAGCGATCAGCACGGCGCCCGCTTCCTCCAGGCGTGCCACCACCACTGCATTTTCCTTGGGCACGCGGTCGTGGTAGGGTTCAGCCCCATAGGTGGTCGGGATCCCGGCGGTATCGAGGAGATCCTTAACGCCGAAAGGTATACCGTGCAGGGGGCCACGATACTTCTCGGCGGCGATCTCCTGATCGGCTTTCCTCGCCTGCCTGAGCCCGAGTTCCGGGCTCAGCGTAATTACACAACGCAACACGGAATCGAAGCGCGCGATGCGCTCTAAGTAGATATTCGTCAGCCTCTCAGAGCTCAGCTTGCGCGACTCGATCCAGCGCGAAAGCTGCCAAACCGGAGCGAAGGCAATGTCAGCATCGTCTGCCGGCAGCGGGCCGGGATCGGCGTCGCTGCGAGCGAACCGATCGCTCAGCGCACGGGCCTGATGGCCCGGCAATACCGGGTTGACCTGCGAATAGGGAGCCACGGAGTCAGGAATTTGCACCTTGCGTGGGCCGGCGCGACGCTCATAGACTCCCGCCATGCTATTCCGCCAGTTCTGCGCGGCTTCCGCGCGATCGCGGCCGTTGAGCTCAACTCGCACGAGCTTCTCGGCTTCCGCAAAAGTTACAACCGAGACATCCGGGCCGACGGCTGGCGCCGTACCGAAGGCAGGCGGCGTTCCCGCGGGAGGCGGCGTTTGACTCTGGGCTTCGAGTTTCGGTGCGAACGCCACGCCAACGAGTGCAGCAGACGACGTCACCAGGAACTTACGGCGCGATTTCGACATGATGTTCTCCAACCCGAGGATTTAGCGCCTGCCACCCGCCAACCCGCTCGGAAACTTACCCCGACTGCTTAGCCGCGATAGATCCCGAGGTCGCTGGCGTTTACCATAGCTGGCGACAAACTGATTTTCCATAGCTGTTCGCGGCCCTCACCCCGTTGGCGAGACGGCTGGCACGGTAGTGAACCGCGAGGACATTGATGCATTCTTGCTCAACCAGCCACATGCGATCTCGCCCTACGTGGGCGACAAGATCCGCAGACCAGCAAGTAAACGCTCAACTGCTTTTGTGTCCGGGCGATATAATAACAGTCCGGGTCACACCCAGCGACCTTGTATTGTCGGACCAGCACTCTTGCGTTATCTGCCGCCCGAAACGGAGTTGTCAAAAAGGAATCCAAGTCGGACGCCCGGTTACTGTAATTATGAAAAGGTGCAAACCACGCTTAGTCGGTTACATTTGGCTTGCCGCAACCCTGTTTGCGCTCACTTCCAAAGGCATTTTCGCCCAGCAGCCACCGGTGATTCCCGTAGGCCTAGACGCGTACCGCATGTGGGACCGCTGGCCCTATCAGCGTATTGGTGCTCGCGCCTATTTGCGGAGCACCTATGACCGGAGGGGCGGCAATGAGGGGGCCGACGCTAGCCACTTCCTTTACCAGGTTCGCGATGACTTCAACGTGGCGCTCGATCTGGAAGGTCAGGGAGTCCTGTGCTTCGCGCGTTACAACCATTGGCACGGCAGCCCCTGGCACTTCGTGGTTGATGGTGCCGACTACGTCATTCAGGAGAGCAGCACGGCCGACCCGAACCGCCCGGTGGCGAACTCGGTATTCCTGCCACAACGGCTCTTTCCCGGCCCGCTGGCGCTCACATGGTCAGTCACTCAAGGAGCCGACCTGAGCTGGGTACCTGTCGGTTTCGAGCGTTCGTTCCAAATAGCCTATTCACGCACACACTATGGAACGGGCTACTACATTTACCAGCAGTACGTGCCCGGCGCGCGGCTTTCACAACCCCTTCGGGCGTGGGACTACGACAGTCCGCCCGGTCGTGATCTGCTAGACCTTATCGAACGCGCCGGAACTGATATCGTGCAGACTGAGCATGAACCAGCGGGCAAGAAAGTGGGCATGCGTGAAGAGCACGGCGAGGTTACTCTGCCTTCGCACGGCATAGTGACTCTGGCCAACCTTGCTGGCGCGCCCTCGGTGTTACGGGTGCTCGCGCTGTCGGCTCCGCGCGATAGCGCAGTGTCTCTCGGCCGGGCCTGGCTGCGCGTCACGTGGGATGGTCGGAGGAAGCCTTCTGTCGATGCACCGGTAGCGTTGTTCTTTGGAGCCGGCACGCTTTATAACCGGGACGGCCGGGAATATCTCGTTAAGGCATTTCCCGTCAGCGTGAGGTACGACGCCCAGCGCGTCTACCTTGCCTGCTACTTTCCCATGCCCTTCTTCCGCTCCGCGCGCGTTGAACTAAAGGGGGACGGACCGATTGCTATCGCCGGTATCCGGTGGAGTTTGCGCCATCAACCTTATGAAGGTGCAGTCTCCGATGTTGCCTATTTTCATGCGACCTATCGCGATTACCCTCAGCCCGAACCCGGGAAGGACCTGGTCTTACTCGACACGCGCGGGGAGGAGGGCGGTAGTGACTGGTCGGGGCAACTGGTCGGTACATCCTGGATCTTCTCGCACCGCGCGGAATTTACGACACTTGAGGGCGATCCGCGCTTTTTTTTCGACGATAGCCAAACGCCGCAGGCGCAGGGCACAGGCACGGAGGAATGGGGCGGCGGCGGCGACTACTGGGGCGAGCGCAACATGACCCTTCCATTTGTGGGACACCCTGTCGGCGCGCCGAGCGAGAAAGGCTGCCTTGAACGACGAAGATAAGATCGAATCTGCTTATCGCTTCTTGTTGGGCGACCTCATGCCTTTCGGCAAGAATGCGGTCATCCGGCTGGAGCACGGCGGTGAGGACGATTCTGCGGAGCACTATGAAGCTGTTACTTATTGGTATGGAGCCCCGGCCCCATCACTTATCAAAACAGACGAGTTGGACGTTGGAAATCGCGAGAGCGAAAGGTCACATCATTATGTGTCGCCCCAGTCATCGCAACCGCTCGAAATCAGGTCTCGTTACGAGTGGGGTGTCGATACTCTGAACGGCAAAGAAATCTATCCGGCTCATGAAGAACGCGGCCGCTATACAACCGGCGCTTCCGAGTTGACGCTCAAGCTTACCCCCAACAACGTCGGTGTGCTGCTCCGCCGTACACTGGACTATTCGTTTCCAAACCAGCGTGCTGAGGTGTACGTTGCTGACCCGAGTCCAGCCCGTGCAAACTCTCACGAGCCTAAGTGGCGGCGCGCCGGAGTCTGGTATTTGGCTGGCTCCAACACCTGCGTTTATTCGAACCCCAAGGAGGAACTTGGCGCCACCGAACACCTCCGCGAGGCATCCAATCGCCGTTTTCGCGATGACGATTTCTTGGTTCCAGTCAGCCTGACCCGGGGCCGATCGGCGATCCGCATACGAATTCGCTTCACCCCTGTCCTGATCCCGTTGTTCCCCGGTGCCGAGTCTGCGAAGACGGCCTGGAGCGAAATCCGTTACGATGCCTACTGCTTCGTCATTCCCTCGTGGCAGCCTTAGGTTGAGCTACGTCCAAGTAGCTGTTTGCCTCGGCATTTCCGGGTCCGAGTCTAACGCTGCTGATCTTCTGCGAAGAAGGACCGTCCGGGAAGGTCAGAGTGGTCCGACGGCCTCGGCGAGGAGGAGAGAGCCACCGGCTCTGGAGCATACTCGACGCTCAATAATGATGAGTCACCGGCGAACTCCGACTGCAGCACGAGTTCGGGTCGAGAGGACCATACACCAGGTCGTTCCGATTCTGCAGCGTCACCGGCAGTACCTCTCCCAAGGGTGTTGCTCCCCCTGATCGCACAGACTGGGATGATAGATTGTGCCGGGGGCAAGATCGGCAATAAGCTTGGCGATTTGGTCAGAGTAAGCGCCATAACCATAGTCTTCGAAATCTTGAGACCCGAACCCCCACTTCCCGCCTTTCTCGTGCGCTTCAGCGAATGCGGCTCACACGATAATGGCCGGGTGGTTTCTCAACTCGACGATGATCTGTCGCAGTTGGCCCAGAGACTCCTTAATAAAAACATCGTGGCGAGGGTTAGAAAGGAGCCAGTACTTTTTGCCTGATCCTTTCGACCTGCGACAGTCTCTAACTATATGAAGGTGCGGTCTGAAAAGGGCCAGGAGGCGGCGTGACCAGAAATGGATCCGCCAAGAGTCTGACCCACTCTATAAGGACTGTATGAGCACGATGAGAGGTGGGAGTCAAATCAGGAGGCTGCAAAATGATACCCGTGACCGCCGTTTTTGCTTCGCGAGCCGACGCGGAAGACAGCGCTCGGCAGATTCTTTCGACGGGAGTGCCAAAGGAAAATGTCATCCTGCTGGTTCCCGGAGATATCGACAAGGAGATCAAGTCTGTTCCAGTCAGCGCCGCTGAACAGCCCGGGATCGGCAAGGCCCTGGCTGGGGCGGTAGGTGCGGCGCTAGGGTTGGCCGGTGGATTGGAACTGGGCGCGGTGGCCAGCGCCTTTGTTCCCGGCGTCGGGCCTGTCATTGCCTTAGGACTTATGGGCGCGGGCTTGTTGGGACTGGCAGGAGCCGCCGTCGGCAAGAACTTAGACGAAGCGATGACAGAGGGGCTACCCGAGGATGAAGTATTCGTTTACGAAGACGCTCTCCGGCGTGGACGTAGTGTGGTTATTGCCTTTGCCGAGGATGAATCGAAGGCCGCATCCCTGCGCCAGGTTCTGGAGGCGGATTGCGCAGAAACTATCGATCAGGCGCGTGAACAATGGTGGATCGGCCTGCGCAGCGCCGAACAGGAGCGTTATTTACAGGACGGCCGGAATTTCGGCCAGGACGAGAAGTTCTATCGCCTCGGCTTTGAAGCCGCCCTGCATGCCAGGATGCGCTGCAAAGAATACGATCAGGTTATGGCAGAAATGGTAAGCGCGTTGGAGGACGTCAAAAGGGACTATCCCGAAGCTGA
Organism: uncultured Acidobacteriota bacterium; assembly: GCA_963803295.1. GTDB lineage: Bacteria > Acidobacteriota > Terriglobia > UBA7540 > UBA7540 > CAWDMC01. Next base: position 197,346 of record CAWDMC010000009.1, read on the forward strand.
CGTTGAAGAGCCCTTCCGCCATGGGTACGAACGCGGCCGGGACTACTACCAGGCCCTCTGTGATAAACACCATAAGTGAGTCGCGCTACGATCCCGTCGATGGCCGTATGGAACCTCGGCATCGCCGCCTAGGATTGTGGGCCGCGCGTCGTCGTGAGCGTTGCAGTTTACGGAATCATCCACCTGAGCCAATAGGCCTGGACAAAAGCGAAGAGGCTTAGACCCAGGGCGAGCAGAAGGCTATGCCAGAAGGTCGTGCGCAGCACATGACCTTCCTGTCCGGTCAGACCGACCGTGGTGACTCCCACCGCGATGTTTTGTGGCGAGATCATTTTGCCGGTTACTGCTCCTGAGGAATTAGTCGCGGCCATCAAGATGGGACTGACGCCGATCTGGTGCGCCGCGCTCACCTGCAGATTCCCAAAGAGTAAATTGCTGGAGGTGTCGCTGCCGGTCATGAAGCAGGCGATCCAGCCCAGAAAACCGCTCGCCAGGGGGAAGAACAAACCGAGCGACGCCAGCGCGGCACCTAAGGTGAATGTCATGCCCGAATAGTTATAGACGTACGCAAGGGCCACGATCAGGGTCACGGTCATCACCGGCACTCGAAGTTGCCGAAGCGTCTTCGCGCCTGCCCGTACGAGGACTCGTGGTGAAGCGCGGAGAATTAAGGCGGCGATCAGGGTGGCAGCAACGCCGGCGGTCCCGGCGGCCAGTGGCTGAAACTGGTAGATCGCATCGTAAGGTCGACCGTAGAGGGTGATGAAGATCGAGCGGTGCAGGCGTGGAACCGCAATTAAAACTTGGCCTTGCGAGAATAACTTAAAGTAAGACCACAGAACCATGACTGCTGCCAGCAGCACCCAGGGCATCCAGGCTTCCGCCATCTCGCGAAAGACCAAAACAGGTTCGGCTGAAGGCTGGGCGCCCGGCGGGTTCCACATGCGCAAAAATAAAGTCAGGGCGACAACCGAGCACAGTGATGCCAGGATATCCGCCGCGTAGGGGCCAGAGTAGTTGGAGACGGCGAATTGAGTCAACGCAAAGCTGGCACCGCAGATCAGAGCGGCCGGCCAGATCCTCCGCAAGCCCTTCACCCCGGCGACCACGAGTACAAGGTAAGCGGGCAGATAAAAAGAGAGGAAGGGAAGTTGGCGGCCGACCATTGCCGATAACTTCATCTGGTCAAGGCCTGTGACCCCGGCTAGGGCCACGATCGGAATTCCCAGGCCTCCAAAAGCCACGGGAGCCGTATTGGCGATGAGCGACACCGTAACGGCGCGCCGGGCGGTGAAACCGAGCCCTACAAGCAGGAACGCGGCCACCGCTACCGGCGCTCCGAATCCTGCTGTGCCCTCGAGTAGCGCGCCAAAACAGAAGGCTACCAACATGGCCTGAATGCCGGCGTCACCCGAGGCGTGATTTGCCATCCAGCGGCGCAGCAGTTCGAACTTTCCTGTCTCCATGGTCAGGTTGTAAAGCCAGAGGGCTCCCACTACCAGCCACATGATCGGCCACAACGCGTAGGCGACGCCGTCGAGCGCGCTCCAGAGAGCAAGGTTGACCGGCATTTTCCACACCAGGCAGGCCATACCCAGGGCGGCAACTAAGGCGCATCCCGCCGAGACGTGCCCCGATTTTCGCAGGACGCCCATCAGCACCAGCAGCAGGGCCAAGGGGAGGGAAGCAGCCAATGCAGAGAGAGCCATCAGGTGCAGAGGATTGACGGGTTGAGGCCACGGCGTGAACAAGGATTCCTCCTGGCTTGGAAAATCGATCTTCGCTTCAGCCGCATTCTAACTGAGGAATCCAGAATGCAAGGAAAAACCTATTCGTCATTCCCTCTGCTCCAGTAGCCTGATTCCAAATTGATGTTGCAACTCGGAGTGGCTGGCGCATACCGGGTAGCACAGACCCGCTGTTTGGGTCTGCGGCTCCTACCGTGCCCGGAGAAAAGCCGCGGACCTTAAGAGCAGGTCCGCGCTACTTCGGGTTTGTTGCAACTTTGTTTTGGAATCGATCTACTAGCCAGCAGGCGGGCCTGGAGCGAGGACGGGACGCCATGTACGCCATGTCCTGCCACTTGTCCTTTCTTTCGATCTCGGGCAAACTGTTGCGGCAACGCCCGCTTGGCAACAGAGGGATCATGACCAGTCGTGACGGCGTCCATGAATATTCCTGAGCTAATCAAGAAGAAACGCGACGGTGCGGATCTCTCTCGCTATGAAATCTACGAGTTCGTCGAGGGATACACCCGCGGCCGGATTCCCGATTACCAGTGCTCGGCGCTCCTGATGGCGATCTGGTTTCGTGGGCTGGACGCGCGCGAGACCGCCGATCTTACTGAGGCGATGCTCAACTCGGGGCGTACGCTGGACTTTTCCGAGTTCCCCCAGCGTAAGATCGGCAAGCACTCCACGGGTGGAGTCGGCGATAAGACGTCGATGGTGGTGGTGCCGGTGGTGGCCGCCGGCGGGCTCATGGTTCCCAAGATGAGCGGACGCGGCCTGGGGCACACTGGCGGCACCCTGGACAAGCTGGAATCGATTCCTGGTTTTCGCACGCGCCTCAATGTCGACGACTTCCGCCGCGTCGTCGCCTCGTGCGGCATGGTATTGGCCGGTCAGACCGACGATCTGGTGCCAGCCGATCGCAAGCTTTACTCATTGCGCGATGTGACCGCAACCGTGGAATCGATTCCACTCATCGCCGCCTCGATCATGAGCAAGAAGCTCGCTGAAGGCACCAGCGCCTTGGTGCTCGATGTGAAAACCGGCAGCGGCGCCATGATGAAGACGCTGGAGGGATCGCGCGCCTTGGCTGCGCGCATGGTTGAAATCGGCGCCGCGCATGGTAAGAGAGTGTGCGCGGTAATCAGCGATATGGATCAGCCGCTGGGCAGGCACGTGGGCAACGCGCTCGAGGTGATTGAAGTCATCGAAACGCTCAAAGGGCGCGGACCCTCCGATCTTGTCGAGGTGTGCCGCGAACTGGCAGCGAATATGTTCCTGCTGGGCAGGGTAGAGACTTCCGGCGAGCGAGCGCGGGCGCGGTTCGACGCCATCCTTGAAAGCGGCAAGGGCGCGGAAAAATTCGCCGAGTGCATCTCCCTGCAGGGCGGAGACGCACGCGTCATCGAGGACTATGGCTTGTTCGCGTCCGCCCGTTTCCGCGAACCCCTGGTGGCGCCGGCGACGGGCTATCTCGCGGCTCTCGAAGCGGAAGCCTTTGGCCGCGCGGCGATGGCCCTGGGTGGTGGCCGTGAAACACTGGACTCGGTAATCGATCCGGCGGTAGGGATCGTGCTGGCCAAGAAGAGCGGCGAGCGAGTTCAGGCCGGCGAGGCGATTGGCTTTTTCCACTACAATGATCCCTCGCGGTTGGGCCGGGCACTCACCATGATCCGTCCGGCAATCCGAGTTTCGCCCGAGCCGGTCACATTACCTCCCCTGATTCACGCCGTGCTGTAGCCGGCGGCATCCTGGATATTCGCTGGTCGGAATCGAGAACCTGATGAGCCACGCGGTCCCCCTCCTTGGTATGCTGGCGATCCTGAGTGTGGCGTTTCTGCTTTCGACGAACCGCCGGGCCATCCGCTTGCGCACGGTGGGGTGGGGCCTTGGATTGCAACTCCTGGTGGCCCTCTTCGTTCTGCGCACGCACCCGGGTTACTGGCTGATCAGCGGCGCTTCCAAAGGCGTTACCTGGGTGCTTAATTTTGTTTTCTACGGCACGAAGTTCGTCTTTGGCGATCGGCTCGGCAATCCCAAGGGAGATTTCGGTGTTATCTTCGCGTTCCAGGCGCTGCCGCTGATTATTTACGTAGCCGCGATTTTTGCTTTGCTTTATTACCTGGGCATCCTGCCGGCCATCGTGCAGGCCGTGGGCAAGTTGATGTTCAAACTGATGGGTACCAGCGGGGCCGAATCGCTGGACATCGCCGCCAGCATTTTTATGGGGCAGACCGAAGCGCCGCTCTGCATCCGGCCCTATCTCGATGATCTCACGGAATCAGAGTTGTTCACGATCATGACCGCAGGCATGGCGCACATCGCGGGCTCGGTGATGGGCGCCTACATCCTGTTCGGCGCCGATGCACGTCATCTGCTCACAGCGGTAGTGATGACGGCGCCGGGCACAATCCTGCTCTCGAAAATACTGATTCCTGAGACGGGCATTCCCAAGACGGCCGGTAAAGTGGAAATCGTGCTGGAGCAGAAGGACGTGAATGTGCTTGACGCACTTTCCCACGGCGTTACGGACGGGCTCTATCTCTGCCTGAATGTGGGCGCGATGTTGATCGCCTTTATCGCCGTCATCTATCTGGTCAACGGCATACTTTCACCGGTGCACTTATACGGGCACTCTCTCGATCTTCAGACCATCTTCGGCTGGTTACTGGCGCCGGTCGCCTGGTTGCTGGGCGTGCCCTGGCATGATGCGCGCACCGTGGGCTACCTGATGGGAACGAAGCTGGTACTCAATGAGTTTGTGGCCTTTTCGCAGCTTGGGCCGTTGAAGGGCCACATCGATCCACGCTCGTTTGCGATCGCAACCTATGCCCTCTGCGGATTTTCGAACTTCTCGTCGATAGGAATTCAGATCGGCGGCATCGGAGCGCTGGCGCCCTCGCGCAAGCATGACTTGGCCCGTCTTGGTTTTCGCGCCGTGCTGGCCGGAACTATGGCCAACTATATGGCCGCGGCTATTGCGGGTTTGCTCTTGACGTAGAGTACAACCAGAGAGAGTGCGGAGAGGGAATGCCTAAGGGACAGAAACCGGGTTACGACGAAGCCCGGAAAACGGTCGAGTACCTCACGCGAAGGATTCGCGTCAAGCCGCGGGTGGGCATGATCCTGGGATCGGGGCTTGATGCTGTCGCGGCCAAAGTGAGCAAAGCGAAGACGATTCCCTACGCTTCGATTCCCCATTTCCCGCGCTCCACTGTGGCAGGTCACGCCGGAGAGCTTTACGCAGGCTTCTGGGGTGACGTGCCGGTCTCGATTCTGGCTGGCCGGATGCACCTCTACGAAGGCTACACGCCATCCGAGGTGGTGTTTCCGGCGCGGGTTCTGTGCTTGTTGGGAATTGAGATTCTTGTGGTAACCTGCGCCGCAGGCGGCATCGCCCAGGCCGCGACTCCTGGCAGCTTTATGATTCTCTCCGATCACCTGAACTACCAGGGTCAGAATCAATTGGCAGGACCGCACGACGAGCGTTGGGGCGCGCGGTTCGTGGATTTGAGTGAAGCCTATGATCGTGATCTGCGCTTGAAGGCAATTCAGGCCGCGCGTTCACTGCGCCTCAAGTGCCGGGAAGGCGTTTACGTGTCGTTGCTAGGCCCTTCCTACGAGACACCGGCAGAAATTCGGGCCTTGCGGCGCCTGGGCGCGGACGCTGTCGGCATGTCGACAGTGCCGGAAGCTATCGCCGCTCGCCAAATGGGAACGAGGGTGCTGGGGATTGCCACCATAACGAATCGCGCCGCCGGCTTGAGCCGCACCCGGTTGGGGCATGACGAGGTGCTGAAGATTGGTAAGAAGTCGTCAGAGGGTCTGATCCGCCTGCTCGACAAGATCCTGAAGTCAATTTAGACAGCAGGCGCGAACCCCTCTGGGCCCATTGCGATCGAGCTTGCATTCCGAGTTTCGCTCGATCGACAATATTCTCTATGGCCGAAGAGACCAAGCTAATACCTGAGTCAGGGGACCCTGGGCAAGACACGCTGCCGGAACGGTCTGCTCTTACCCAGCAGGACTCTGATTCTCATCCGCCGGCTGCAGGCGAGTCCGAGCTGCATCGGGAGCAATCTGTAAATCAGGTTTCAGAAGGGGCGGCACCGGCCGAACACTCGCATGAGAACGTCCTGCAAAAGATGCGACGCTTATCGGTGCCGGAGCGAGTCCGGCTGGCGCTGACGGGGACCCGCGAAGAGCGGATCGCGCTGATCCGGGACGCGAACAAAACGGTATCTCGCGCCGTCATCGAGTCACCCAAGGTGTCTGACGACGAAATGGAGCTTTACGCCGCGATGACCGATTTGGTGGAGGAGATCTACCGGCTGATTTCGAAGAATGTGAGTGCGATGAAGAGCTACGCTGTCATTCGCGCCCTGGCCAACAACCCGCGCGTGCCAATTGACATCACTCTGCCATTGGTGAAACGTCTTAGAGCCCGCGAACTCCGTGACCTGAAGAGCAATCGGGATGTTCCCACAGCACTACGCACTCTTGCTTCGAAACTCCTTGCGCCCCGCTAAAGGGGGCCACGTTCAATTTTGAGGGATGGCTTGGGAACCCGGCGGAGCGGCCGGCTTGAGATCGTTTGCGCTCAGATGAACCTTCTTCACCTCGCCGCGCTTACCGACAGGTGGCAGGGTCTCGCCATTCAGAGTGAGGACCAAGCCCGAAGCATTGCCCGTGGTCACGTCGAAGTAGCCGTTGGCGCGAATCGTGCGGATTTCATTTGGCTTCAGCGTCCGCTGAAACTCGGTCCTGCCGTCAGCCTCAACATTGATCCAGGTCGGCTCCGTGGCCGCAACTTGGAGCACGAGATTGCCTTGTCCTAAGACCGGATTGGCTTGGGTGATCGCCGCAGAAGGGGCACCGGTAGCCGGGAGGCCTGCACTCGCTGCATTCCCCGACGACCCGTTTACATTGCCTCCCGCGGTTCGGTTCGGGGCGGCGGTCCCGGCGGCCTGATTGGTACCGGGGGTTACCTCAAGACCGTGGTCAGCACCCAACTCACCGGACATCACCGCTCCCGGCGAAGCAGACCCGCTGTCGGTGAGGCCACCTGCTGGCGGCGGGGCGCTCTGATCGGCGGCCGGCGATGATGACCCGGTCTCGGCTTTAGCCGAAGCTGAATTCGTCATAGTGTTGATCGGATTCGAGAACGCCCCGGGTTCGGTGCTGCGATGGGAATAACGGAAGAGCGCATAGCCGCCTATCAGCAACACGAAAGCAATGAGCAGTGGTAGCGTAGGATTTCGTTTGGTAGGCCGCGAAGTTCCCAAGCGACCCAGCGCAGCACGAGGAATCTCTATGTCGGCTTTCGGTTGAACCAGCAACTGGTACTCGGTAATTACGTGCTCTTCATCCATACCGAGGTATTTCGCATAAGAGCGAATGAAACCGCGGGTGAAAATACCACCCGGAAGATTGCCGAAGTCATCATTCTCGAGTGCTTCAAGAAAACGAACGCTGATCTTCGTGGTGGCAGAGATCTCTTCGAGGGAGATGCCGCGCATCTCGCGCTCCCGGCGCAAGTTCTCTCCGAAGGAACTCATGGGTTGCTCCCCTCGACCACGCTCCGGCACTGCCTTTCCCCCTTTCTCTGCACCTTCAGGATACCACTCAATAGCGGACCAGTCAGCCAGGGGGAGGTGCGATTTCTTCCATGCAAGGTGCAGGTTTTGGCGGAGGCCACCTGCTGGCCTCCAAGTATAGTACATTCCGGCATATCTCAGAAGGTGTTGAAAACACGATGATAGTGGGTTATAAACAGGAGCGGAGGGGGGACCGGGCTTTGTCCCCCAACAACTCTTAGCATGAGCTCGATTCCCGAAAGCGACGATAGATTGATTTTGACCCTTCACCAGCTTACTTCGTTGCTTGCATCAACCCCCGATCTCGACGGCATGCTCGAGCCAGCCTTTCGCCTAGTCACATCTTACTTCGATGCGAAGGGTGGAGCACTCGCGTTCTTTGATGAAGCCGCCGATGGTCCCCCAGTTGTCAAATCATCCGGTGCCGTGGACAGTCTGGAAGCTCAATCCGACGCTTTCTCGGCGGCGGCGCGATGGGTGAAGGAGCGGCGACAGCCGTTGTTTGTGGCGAACGCCGATTGGACTCCCAGCGAGGAATTTGCTGCTAACCCCGACCCTCCAGTCCCTGTTCAGGAGGGAATGCTTGTCTATACTCCCGTTTGCGTCGGAGAAAACGTCCGCGCGGTGCTGGCGCTCGCCCGGCGGGAAGGGAACCCTCCCTTCACCGAAGAAGACCTCCCCGTTCTTGCGCTCATTGCCGATTATCTCGCGGTCGCCCTTGAGAACGATCGTCGGGTAAAGTCCGTTCACGCGTTAACGATTACGGACGATACCACGGGTCTCTTTAACGCCCGGCACTTCAAATCGATGCTCGAATCGGAGATCTACCGGTCGGCCCGCTACGCCTATGAATTCTCGCTCGTTTTCATGGATCTCGATTTCTTCAAGCGAGTGAACGACAGGTTCGGGCACGTGACCGGATCGAAGCTGCTGGCGGCCGTCTCGCGTCTCGTAAAAAAAGAACTGCGCCTGATCGACTCCGCCTTCCGTTATGGAGGGGATGAGTTCATTCTGCTCTTGCCACAAACCTCTAAACAGAACGCTCTCGTCGTGGTTCGTCGCTTGCGCGAAGGATTGAACGCGACCGAGTTTCCCGTAGGCGAGGGCGGAAGTCTGCGGGTAACGGCGAGCTATGGTGTGGCGTGTTTCCCCGCTGACGGCACAACGCCTCAAGATGTGTTGCGCGCTTCCGATGAGGCCATGTACCGGGTGAAGACCGCCTCGCGTGACGGCATCGCACTGGCAGGAGAGGAAGGTCTGGTGTAAGGATCCACTACCTTTATACTTGAGTTCGCTCCTCCGATTTGGCCATCATTTACCCGTTATTCTTGGGTGAGGAACTGGCGCACCACTTGCTGCGTTTTTGCGTCGCGCTTGCGCCGAAGTTTGACTCGTGCTACTTTCTTTAATTCTTTACGGTTTGGCTCGACGTTAATGGGGAGGCGTAATGACGCTTGAAGCGCTGGGAATGATCGAAACCAAAGGGTTGGTAGGCTCGATTGAGGCCGCCGATGCCATGGTGAAGGCCGCCAATGTGACCTTGATCGGCAAGGAATATATCGGTGCCGGTTACGTCACCGTGATGGTGCGCGGTGATGTCGGTGCCGTGAAAGCCGCCACCGATGCCGGCGCCGCTGCCGCCAGGCGCGTGGGTGAACTAGTCAGCGTTCACGTGATCCCTCGTCCGCACGGCGAGGTCGAGAAGATCCTGCCGGGTGGATCGATGTCGGGCAAGAAAAGCTCCAACGGATAACGAATCGCGATCGTCGCGCCATCGGTTTAGGGACTCGTTTTGACGCCACGGGTCAGGGAACGATCGAGCTGTTTGGTGATTGCTGGTGCTAACCAGAAGCTTACTCCGAGTGCGCGATCGAATTGACGGCAAACCGCACGATCACGCAATAGCTCGCCGGCGCGAAAGCAAATGCCTCAATGATCCGATGACTCCATGTTAGATAAAGACCTTCAGTCGATTCAAGAAGCGCGGCGCCTTGTGGAGAAGGCGGCGGAGGCCCAGAAGCTTCTCCAGACTTTTTCCCAGCAGCAGCTTGATGCCGTCGTCACGGCGATGGCGGAAGCCGCCCAGCAGCAAGCTGAGTCCCTGGCGCGCTTGGCCGTTGAAGAAACCAGCTACGGTGTGGTGGCCGACAAAACCGAAAAGAATCTCTTCAGCGCCCGCGACATCTACGCGGCTATCAAGGACCTCAAAACCGTCGGCTTGATTCGCGAGGATCGCGAAAACGGTGTGCTGGAATTCGCGGTTCCGGCCGGCGTCGTCTGTGCCATCATTCCCACCACCAATCCCACCTCAACCGCTATTTTCAAGGCTTTGATCGCCGTCAAGGGGGCGAATGCGGTGGTTTTCAGCCCGCATCCGAACGCCGTCAAATGCATTCGTGAGACCATCCGCGTCATGGAAGAGGCCGCGTTGCGCGCGGGAGCGCCTGAAGGTTGTCTCGCCTGTCTCAGCGATCCCACCGAACAGTCCACCGACGAGTTGATGAAGCACCGCTCCACGGCGATCATCCTGGCAACGGGCGGTTCAGGCATGGTGCGGGCGGCTTACGCCTCGGGAAAACCGGCGCTTGGAGTCGGTCCTGGTAACGTGCCCGCCTATATCCACGCTTCGGCAAATGTGACGAAGGCAGTGGCCGACATTCTCAGCGGGAAGACGTTTGACAACGGCACGATCTGTTCTTCGGAACAACACATGATTGTGGATCAGGCAGTGGCGGATCGGGCTCGGTTCGAGACTGAGCGTCTGCGTGGCTACTTCCTCGATCCGCAGCAGGCCGCCGCTGTTTCGCGCACCCTGATCCTGCCGAATCTGCGGGTGAATCCGCGGATGGTGGGCCAATCGGTGGAGAAGATCGCCAAGGAAGCTGGTATTCAGGTGCCGTCGGGAACCCGGGCGCTGGTAGCCATGCTCGATGGCGTCGGGCGGCAGCATCCGCTCTCAGCGGAAAAACTCTCGCCGGTACTCACGTTCCGCGCCGTCAAGGATTGGCACGAGGGACTTGACTGGTGCATTCAGCTTCTGCGCTTTGGCGGGCTCGGCCACACCATGTCCTTGCACGCAACCGATGAGAGTGTGGTCCGGGAATTTGGTTTGCATGCTCCGGCTTTTCGAATTGTGGTCAACAGCCCCTCCACCTTAGGCGCGATCGGTCACACCACGCGGCTCTTCCCTTCAATGTCTCTCGGATGCGGTACGCCAGGTGGGAACATCACCTCCGACAACATCTCACCCATGCATCTGATCAACATCAAGCGGGTGGCTTTCGAACAACGCCCGGTGAACCGCCCCGATGGATCAGAGATGCCACGGCGATCATCGGTGAAAGGCGCGGAAGCTCGTCAGCCCGCTTCCCTCCCTGGAGGGCCGATGCCGGCTCCGGTGAGGTCCGGTGTAATTCCGCAGCCCGACCCGGCCGTGATCGCTGGTCTGGTAGGTCGCCTGAGCGGTGCGAGTGCCGCCAGTCCAGCTCCGATAGCCCCGGCTTCGACCCACTCCAATCCAGTGCCTGCGCGCGCCATGTCGAATCCTGTGGGGACTTCCGCAACCCCTCCCTCGCCATACGCGCCGACCCCCACCGCGGTTTACAGCTCGGCAGTCCCCGAACCCAGGCCCCCCGTCGTTCCCGCGGCCACTCCCGTTCCGCCTGCGCCCAAGCCAGTGGATTTTGTTGCCGAAGATGATGTCAGGCAAGCGATCAAGAGGGGCGAGAAAATCTACATTGGACCCCGCACCATCCTCACCCCTTCCGCCCGCGATTTGGGTAATCCACGCGATATCTTTATTCTGGTTCGGTGACGCCTGCTAGCGGCGAGTGCCCACTACCACCAGAATGACTCCTGCCGCCACTACGACAACTCCCGCGATGGTTGGTATCGGAACGGTTTTGTGTGTCTTGGTCGTCGCTTGAATTGGCCCCACATCAAGAACCTTCTTCTCCTTCGTATAGGTGACGCTGTGATAGATGAGCGCCAGGGCGCCAACGACGATCAGCACAATGCCGACGATTGCTTTCATCATGCCTCCTTTAAGCACCGAACTCCAGACCGAAACCAGCTGGATATCCGCCGGGACTGCCTCAAAGCGGGTTTCGCCCCTGGATAATCCGGACCAGGAAAACGATGATCGCAATGACCAGCAGAATGTGGATGAAGCCCCCTAAGGTGTAGGTGCTGACCATACCCAGGAGCCAAAGGATGATCAACAGAACCGCGATTGTCATGAGCATGCCGCACTCTTCTCGGGCGCACCAAATTCCGGGCTGTCTTGTGCACACCTTGAGATTAAGCAACCCGGTAGTCGCCCTCAAAGTACTAGATGCCACAGCTGAAACATTGGGACTTGCGAACCGGGGAGCCAGCATCTCGGCCCCCGGCAATTGGACTCATGGGCGTGTTTCTTCGCTCGTGCTATCTGGGCACGACCAGTATATCCGGCGTTCGCAGGATGCCGCGATCGACCCACGGCTGTGGCCGGATTTCGGCAGTTCCCGCCATTTTGGCGAGATGGACGCTGAAGCCTGTTCCGGCCAGAAGCGAGACCAGTTCGAAGACCGTGAAGTTATCTCCTCGCACTTCGGTATGCCTGTAGACTCCGGGTTCGGTGTCGGCAACTTCGTGCCTGCCCTGGAGCTTGTCGAGGAATTCCTGCGCCGCCTTCACTCCGGCCGCATCGCTGTTGCCACCGGAGTTCCGCGTAAGCGCCTCCGCTGCGTAGGACCGGACCAGCTTTGGCCAATAGCGCTCGAGTAGGGAGGTATCAGCGAAGATGTCTGCCCAGACGACACGGCCATTAACGGCTGCGACCACGCCAACCGCCTTGCGATTGCGCAGATCCTTGATCACCATGTCGTAGGAGCGCTCGATCGGATTGGCCACGGCGTTCACCTCCTTCACGGCGCCGGCGCTGGCCATGACCCGCGCATAGGACGACGTGCCGCCGGCGACTCGTCCGATGGGGGGACTTGCCATCGCCATCACCCCGGAAGACCTCCGCACCTCCGACCACACTTCCTGTTGGTTGCGATCAGCCATAGCGTGCTTGCGAACGCTCGGCTGGGCCATCATGAAGTTCTCGGAGCCAAAGCTGTTGGAGGCTTCGACCCATCGGCCTGGTTCCACGCAGAAAACACCGAGGTCTACGGGATCGCTGTGTGGGGGCACGATGCGATCCTTGCCGATGACCCGATCCTGTTTACCTCCGGTGACGATCTCGCCAGCTAACAGGATTACAGGCTGGCTGGAGTCGTTAATCAGCACGAGTCGATTAACCTCGGGTCCGGTGCGTGGCAGCCGCGTCGCGCCTCGGACCAGTCCTCGGATCTTGTCGGCTTCAGTAATGACGAGTTTCCCCGATCGCACTCCCTCGTCGAGAGTGAGAAAATGGCGAGTGTCAGGCAGCGTGCGATCGCCCCTGACTACTACCGGAAAGATCGTGAGATTACCCTGGGTGATGGGCGAAAGTACCTCGTAGCCGGTCTCCGAAGTGCCGGCTTTGGGGACGCCTATACCTACGGCGCCGAAGAACAACAAGCTCGCTCCGGCTGCTGCGAACAACGCGCTCTTTGTGCTTCGATGTATCATAGAATCCTCCTTGGGCAGCCAATGGACTTGGGCTCCAGCCAAGCTGGCAGGCGGAAGGCCCTTCGTTCCGCCCGAGAGAGGAACGGCGTTGGCGCTGTTTCTTGCATCGACACCGCGAATAAGTTTGTCGTCCGACAGGCTCAGTACTGGCGCTTCTGGTTTCTCTTGTCCGTCTCGTGGCTTGTCAGCCGCTGAAGCAGGTTCCTATGGGAATCGGAATTGCTCAAGGCGAACCGACTGCCGTTCCCATCGAGGACCTGTGCCGGCGCGCTCGAGCGGAAAGGTATGGCCTCACACTCGGCGAGTTTGCGGCGATCTTGCGGCAGGTTGCCGGTCACTACGGAGGTCCAGCTCTTGGTTCGTCTCCCACTTCGTTGACGGATTCCGAGGTGGCGGACTTCTGGCTGGAGCGTCAGCGCTTCCTGCCGGATCTGGCTTTGGCGAGGGGTTGCGCGCGCGGGTCGGAGGCTGCGTGGCAGGACTTCATCGAGCGCTTTCGCCCGCAGCTTCACCGAATGGCTCTGGCCCTTACTCATGAGGAATCGAGCGCCTCGGAATTAGCGGGGTCGGTTTACTCGGAACTCTATGGCCTGCCCAAGGGCGATGGCCGGCGCGTCTCGAAGCTGGAATACTATGCCGGCCTGGGTTCACTCGACGGCTGGCTGAAGGCAGTGCTTGCGCAGGAGCATACTAACCAGTGCAGGCTTCGAAAGCGCGAGACAAGCCTGGAGGAGGAAGATGACAGCGGCACTTCGTTGAGGGAACGTCTTCCCGCGCCCGAGCCTCCACCCGTGATGGATGCGCGGCTGGTCGCCGCTGTCGATGGCGCTCTCGCTCAGTTACGGCCCAGCCAACGTTTGATTCTTACCTGTTACTTCCTCGAAGGCTGGACCCTGGCCGAGATCGCCCAAGCTCTGGGTGTGCACGAATCCACCATCAGCCGCCGTATCGAGCGGACGACGACGGAATTGCGCGAGCTGATCCTCACCGATCTTCGCCGGCAGGGCTTCAGTCCGAGCGAGGCCCGCGAAGCCCTTCACAGCGACGTTCGCGATCTCGCCGTGGACGTGCGAGCCCGGCTGAAACCGGCAGGAGCGCAAGATAAGGGCGCCTGAACGTTCCCACGATAGTTTGCGATGGAACAACTATGGCCGATCTACCCAAAATCGTGCGACAGCGCCTTGAACAGGCGTCCCGGGCGGGTGATCCCGGCAGGCCGGGTGCAGCCTCGGCTCATCCGGATGTGAATGAGCTGGCCGCCTTTGCCGAGCGGACCACTTCGCCGGAGTTGCGCCAATCGATGCTGGTACACTTTAGTGAGTGTGCCGCCTGCCGGGATCTTCTTCGAACTCTCTCCAGTCTCGAACCTCAGGCACAGACCCGAAGTGAGCCACAGGTCGGGACATCGAAGCCGATACCGGACGTCGAGCCTACGGGGAGATTGATCCCGGGGGCGGCTCCCTTGCGGGGCCGCGTCGCCTGGCGGGATCGCTTTGGTTGGTGGACTGCCCCGCGGATCGCAGCGGTTGCCGCCGGCGTGGTCCTGGTCATCGCGGCGCTCTGGTTTCGCAACTCGGATCACAAACGAATGAATGCTGGTCCCGAAGTAGCGATGGCCCCTCCTCCGGCTCATCTGGCTTTGCCGGACGCATCGGCTGAAGTGAGTTCTGCCAAGAAGGACACCTTGCCCGCGGCAACCGAGCCGGCTTCAAAGAGTCCTCTGCCAGGTGTTGTTCCGAGTCCACGGTTGAGGATGAACAAATCTGCTGCCGGGGAGAGGCCATCTTCGCCGGGCGATCTGGCACGGAACAATATGGCGGCTGCAGGGGGTATGGCGTCTCAAGAGGGCGAATCGCTGGAGCCGAAGGGCTTGATACGGTCTCTACCTGCCGAGAGGAGTACCGCCGACAAGACTACTGCGGATATGAGTCGGTTTGGGGCAGCGGCTGACCTCCCCGGGCCCCGTGCGGAAGAATCGAAAGCAGACGCAATGCAGGCCCCCATGATCCAGGATCGGATCCAGAAGCAGATCCAGGCGAGTCCTTCAGATCGTGCGAGCGGACCTGCGGCCAAAACAACCCATGCTTTTGGGGCCATCGCCGGTCTCCACCGTGCGGCATTGATGCCGCCAGGCGGGAAGACCGAATGGAGGATCGCGGTTCAGCCCCGGGAGGGAAAGCCCATGGGAATCCTGCAGCGCTCGACGGACGACGGACGCACTTGGCAGTTGCTACCGGTGAACGATTCGATCAGCTTGAGGGTGGTGGCCGGTGACGGAAGTAACTTGTGGGTTGGAGGCGCTGCCGGGGGTCTCTACCACTCGAGGAATGCCGGCTCCAGCTGGCAGCGAGTAGCTGTGGCGGCGAGCGGTGGACGGTCATTGAGCGGCTCGATTGTGAGTATCACCGTCCTGGATCCGCAGCGTGTGATCGTCACCACAACTTCCCGCGAGGTCTGGAGCACCGATGATGGCGCCGTCACCTGGAAATTGACAGGTGATTGAGAATCGCCACTCCAGCCGTGATTGAGGCCTGGGGCACCGTGTTATGATTTCAGCCGTGACCGAGACGCTTGATACCGCGCGCAAAGTTCTGCAGGTGGAGGCCCAGGCATTGGCCGGGCTAGTGGACCGGCTTGATCAGAGCTTTGTAGATGCGGTCGAAATCATTCTCGCCTGCCGGGGCCGGGTGGTGGTGTCGGGCATGGGTAAATCCGGCATCATCGCCCAGAAGATTTCCGCCACGTTATCGAGCACCGGGACTCCCTCGTTTTTCCTGCATCCGGCTGAAGCTCTGCACGGCGACCTGGGACGACTGGTGCGGAACGACGTGCTCGTGGCCCTGTCGTATAGCGGTGACAGCGAGGAGTTACTGCGGCTGCTCGATACCGTGGAGCGCTTGGACATCCCCTTGATTACGCTGACTGGTAATCCAGCCTCTGCCCTGGGCCAAGCCAGCGACGTTACCATTGACGTGGGCATCAGCCGGGAGGCCTGTCCGTTGGGCCTGGCGCCCACAGCTTCGACCACGGCGATGCTGGCTATGGGAGACGCGCTCGCCATGGCTCTGCTGGAGAAACGCGGATTTGGCGAAGAGGACTATGCCGCTCTTCATCCTGGCGGCGGGTTGGGTACCCGCTTGAGGCGGGTCGAGAATGTGATGCATACAGGCGACGCCATTCCGGCCGTGGCACTGGAGACCGGCATGAAGGATGTCATCTACGAGATCAGTCGCAAGGGCCTGGGCCACGCCGCCGTGATCGACGGCGATAAGCATCTGGCCGGTGTGATCTCCGATGGCGACCTGCGGCGCTTTTTCGAGCGGGAAGGGAATCGCGCCCTCTCGCTCACGGCCGCCGATTGCATGAGCCGCCATCCGGTCACCATCGGCCGCAAAGAACTGGCCACCCGCGCTCTCAATCTGATGGAGTCGCGCAAGATCACTTCCTTGCTGGTTGTGGACGCCCAGGATCGGCTGGAGGGCGTGGTCCACCTGCATGACTTGTGGAGTACACAGATGTTTTAGCAGACTGGGGAAAAGGTTACGGCGCGTTCTGGAAGGGCGGGGGGCTGAAAACTGACTGAACCCCGCCCTTCTGTGTGTCAGGCGTCACTCAAGGAAAAATGGCTATCACAATTGCTCAAGTCCGGGTTCGTGCCAAAAGAATCAAACTACTCCTCACCGACGTCGATGGAGTTCTCACCGATGGGCGGATGTTCTACATTCCCACACCCTCATCGTCACGCAGCTCGAGTGGCGACGTCCGGCTGACGGAAACCAAGGGCTTCGATTCACGGGATGGGCTCGGGTTCCGCCTGGCGGCACGTGCCGGATTGAAACTCGGGTTCATCTCCGGCCGCCGCTCGCCCGCTGTCCGCAAACGGGCGAGAGAGCTCAATATCGATTTCCTGGAAGAGGATGTTCTCGAAAAGATCCCGGCGTACGAGCGGGTGGTCGCCGCCGCCGGCGTGCGCGAGGAGGAGGTGGCTTACCTGGGTGATGACATCGTGGACTTGCCGATCCTCCGGCGGGTTGGGCTATCAGTGGGTGTTTCAAGCGGCATGCCGGTGCTGCGCAAGTACGTCCACTACTGGACCAGGCGGGCCGGCGGCCATGGAGCGCTGCGTGAGGTGGTTGACCTGATCCTTGACGCCCAGGGCAAGCTCGAAGATTTCATCAAGTACTACCTGGGCGAGGGTGCGCCGCCCGGAAAAGGCGGCGTTACCGGGGTAGGATAGCGATCGACCAGGAAGGTAGCGCGGACCTACTGTACAAGGTCCGCGGCCTGTGTGTTGGACCCAAACGAAAAGCGCCGACCACAGTGTGGCGCAGACATCTGGTTTTGATGTCTGCGAAGTGGTGATGCGAGATACGCTGCGGCGCCGAAAAAGATAGATTCTTCCCCCAGGAGATTGGCCTATAACCCAGCGTGCTCTGCTTGCCCTGCTCACCACGATTGACAGCCTTCTGCCGTGCCGGATGAGAATGAGTAGAGAGGGACCATGCCCACAACCACTACCAAAGAGCACGCGCACGAACTGATTGAGCGCCTGCCCCCCATCCAACTGGCGGCCGTCGTAGGCCTGCTCGAAGCCATGCTCGATCCCGTGTCCCGTGCGATCGCTCAAGCCCCGGTAGATGATGCACTTGTCACCGCGGAAGGGGAAAGGGCGCTCGCTGAGGCCCAGGAGTGGCGGAAACACAGCCAGTCCATTCCGCACGAGCAGGTGCTGGCCGAGATCGGAATCACGCAGGGAGAGATTGACAACTACCCGGAACCGGCGTGAAGCGAATCGTCTGGACCGAACCGGCCAAGACCGACATCCGCCGTCTGGACCAACCCACTGCCATGACATCATGGCCAGGATGGCCATGCCACATCGAGGTGGCACGGGCTTCCAGCCCGTGGAGCCAGCGCAGAGCGCAGCTTTACGTTTTGACGCGCTCCCCGTTACTGCCCAGGCCGTATAACTGAATTCAACTTACGCTCTCGGCTCAATCGCAGACCTACGCTCTGCGCCAGCCTGAGGAAGGAACCTCCAAAACGGCTGCGGAAACACTGAGGAAAACCTGCGGAATTCAAGCGGGATTTCGCGGGGTCTGGGATCCGTTTGGCGCCTGCCGGCCACTCTGGGTCAAGCCGCAGAAATGCAACGGCGAAAATGGGCCATACTCATCATCAGGAGCGTTTCAGATCGTCGCCCAACAGAATTGCCTCGGCAATGTCCTTCATGGGCTTGCGGCGCTGCCGGCTTTGACGCTGGAGCATCAGGTAAGCCTGTTCTTCGGTAAGGTCACGGTCTCGCTGCAGGATACCCTTGGCCCGCTCGACCAGCTTGCGAGTCTCGAGTTGCTCCGCAAGCTTGTTGTTTTCTCCTTCGAGCCGAGCCATTTCTATCTCAGCGCCCACCAGAAAGCCGATCATGGAGATCAGCTTGATCTCACCCTTGGTGTGATGGTGCGGCCGAAGATGCTGCACGTTGATGACGCCGACAATTCGGCCGCGGCAGAGAACGGGCACCGAGAGGAACGCTTCAAAGCGATCTTCGGGCAATTCGTTGAAGGCGCGGAAACGGGAGTCGCTGTAGGCGTTCGAGGGAACGGCGACGGGCTGCCGGTGCTCGGCGACCCACCCGGTGATACCCTGTCCGATGGGGAGCCGCAGACGGTCAACCACCTCCGGATGAGGGTTCTTGGAGGCGCGCAGGATGAGTTCGTCGCCGTCCAGCACGTAGACAAAACAGGAATCGCAACGGACCAGGGCGGAGACGAACTGCACCACGCGCCCGAGAACTTCGTGAAAGGGATCGGCAGCGGCAATCTGGCTCCCGAGCTCGTGGAGCAAATCGAACGCCAGATCCTGGGTCTCCGATGTGTCTGTATCCATGATCTAGCGTATCGAGTCGAGATGCTTCCTGTCGAATCGATATTTTTTATTTCATGGATTCTTAACCCAGGCGTATTCCGGATCGTCGGCCCAGGCGCCGTAGCGGCGCTCCTCTCCAGCCAGGACCCAGGTGTAGTGGCATTGGTAGCCTGGCGCGGACACTACCGGATGGTAACCCTTGGGCAGCAGTACCGTGTCGCCGTCCTGAATCACGAAGGCGTCGGAGAATCCGTCCGGATCTTCAGGGGCGGTGTAGGTCCACATCAGACCGAAGCCGTTAGCGGGTTTGAAGCGGAAGAAATACACTTCTTCGAGCACCGCTTCATTAGGCGGATTCTTCCGGTCGTGCTTGTGAGGCGGGAAGCTCGACCAGTTGCCAGGCGGATTCAGAGTTTCGCCTGCCAGCAGGCGTTGGGCCGCGACATTCTCGGCTAAGGCGGAGTAGACGGTGCGCTGCCAGTTGCCGCGTCCGACTTCTTTGGCGACGACCGCAGGTCCGTCGATGAGGGTGGCAGTTGCCGTGGCGGCACTGGAAGGCGCTGAGAATATGCCCACATCCAACCGGTCTGAAGCTGCGGTAATCTCGTAGCGCGACTGCGGCGGAACATAGATCACGACCGGCGGACCCGAAAACACGTCTGGCCGTCCGCCGGCCTTAGGGAAGTCCCAGCGCCGGCCGTCCGCCGCCGTGATTTCGACCGAGGCCTCACCTGAAAAGAAATCGAAGACGTATTCGCGATCGGCCTCGGTGCCTGAGTAGCTCTCTCCCCGGTGGAGCATCAAGCGCGCGAAGTCGAGAAAGCGAAGCGTGCCCGGGGCCACAATCTGCTGAAAGGACTCATCGGCACGCTTGCCTGCCTTGATATGGCGTTGCATGAGAGCTCCTCCGGGAACGTGACTCGATTATACAACCAGGACGGCCGGCCGCAGGTCGGCCGTCAAGGATGCGGCTGTCAAAGGTGCGAGCTGTCTTGGACTGCTACACCGCCAGTTTCCAGGGAGCGCGGTACTCCCGGCTCAACAGCCGGCGGGCTTCGGCGCTTCCCTGGGTGAGACGCTGATTCGGAACATCCCACACCAGGCGTTCTTTGCTGCGATACGCCACATTTCCCAGCAAGCAGGCGCTGGTCGAGCGGTGGCCGATCTCGATGTCGCTGGCCGGACGCTGCCGCGACTTGACGCAGTCGAGAAAATTGCGAACATGGTCGGCGTGCTCGTTGTTAACAGACTGCATGTTCATTGCCGGCGTCCGGTCAGTTTCGTTCTCGCGATTACCCCTCGTCTCGGGAAACACTTGGAATCCTCCCCGATCCAGAAACAGGGTGCCGTCCGTTCCGTGAAACTCAATTCCGTACCCGTGTTTGTACATCGAGTTGGCGTTATCCCAGCGATTCTCGTAGACACACACGAAGCCGGGGTATTCGTAGGTCACTTGCAACGTGTCCGGCGTATCGGCGTTGTCCTGAATGTAGTATCGGCCGCCTGCCGCCGTAATCGTGGAGGGACCATCCACCTTCATCGCCATATGCACGATATCGATCAGATGGACTCCCCAGTCGGTCATGAAACCGCCGGCATAGTCCCAGAAATAGCGGAACGTGGACCAGCGGTTGCCTACGCCGAAGCGATTCAGATTGAAGGGAACCTTGGGGGCCGGGCCCAGCCACATGTCCCAATCGAGCCCGGCCGGTGGGTCGGAGTCAGGCGGATTGCCGATACCCTGCGGATATTCGTTGGCATAGTTCCAGGTGCGCACGAAACTGACCTTGCCGATGAGACCGTCCTGCACGATCGCGGCGGCTTTTTGGAAATGGATACCGGAGCGCTGCTGCGTTCCCACCTGCATCACGCGGTTGTATTTCCGCGCCGCCTCCACCATGCGCTTGCCCTCGTCGATGACAGTCGAAATCGGCTTCTCCACGTAGACGTCTTTGCCGGCCTTGCAGGCTTCCACGGCGGGCAGAGCATGCCAGTGATCGGGACTACCCACGATTGCGACATCGATGTCCTTGCGATCGAGAACCTGGCGAAAGTCGGTATAGGTCTGAAGAGCGCTGACGGAACCGCCGTGCGCCTGAACCTCTGCGGTGATCTTATGCACAGCCTTCTCCAGGTTCGGTTGATAAACGTCGCAGATAGCCACGGCTTCAACGTCGGCATTGCGGACGAAAGCCAGCAGATCGGAGGTACCCTGTTGGCCGGCGCCGATCAGCCCCACCCTGATCCGGTCATTCGCACCGGCAGCACCGGCGGACCCGAGCCCAGCGGCTGCAAGTCCAGCACCGGCGGCTCCGGCGCGCAGGATGAAGTCACGTCGATTGAGTTCTCTGGTCATGGCAACCCCTTACTCGATGAATTTTCTGGCTTCAAAGCACGGGTATGATCTGGGCCAGGACAGATATTTCTATCACAACCGGCCACTGCGGGTGGCAACATTATTAGCTGGGATAGGCGTGAGAGTACAAGGAAGTCCTTGACACTCATCGAGGTTACAGTTGAGGGACTCGTTCAAGGACGGTCGGAGCAAGTGATCGATGGTCTGAAACAGGAGATCGGGGCTGATGGGTTTGGAGATGTAGCCGTCCGCACCGGCGGCGAGGCAACGTTCTTCGTCACCCTTCATGGCATGAGCCGTCATGGCAATGATCGGTAGGTGGGCGCCCGAAGCCACTTCCATCGCACGGATCGAACGGATCGCTTCGATGCCGTCCATGACCGGCATCTGCACATCCATCAACACCAGGTCGAATGTTTCGCGTTTCGCCTGTTCCAGAGCTTCTCGTCCGTTCGCGGCCAGGACCGTGTTATAACCGCGCTTTTCAAGCAGCCGCAAGACCAGCTTCTGATTGATCAAATTGTCTTCAACTACGAGTAAGCGCCGCCGGCCGCGTTCCTCGCGCAGCGTGTGGCGGGTTACGAGTTCGGCAGAGTGCCCGGCCCCTGGTGAGCCGTTTTTCTGAAGCTCGATCGCTTTGAGGATAGCCTGCCGCAGATCGTCGGAACGGATGGGTTTGGTGAGATAAGCAGCGACACCCAATTCCCGGCAGCGATCGCCATCGCCGCGCTGCCCGTTGGCACTCAGCATCACGATCATCGTGCGCGCCAGCGCGGCGTCCTGCTTTATCATTCTAGCCAACGCGAAACCATCCATGTCGACCAGGTCCGAATCGATGAGCACGAGATGAAAGGGCCTGCCGGAATCGCTTGCCGCCCGGAGCGCAGCGAGTACCGCGGCACCGTTAGGGGCAGCCTCCGGCTCCGCACACCAATCAACCAGGAGGAGTTCGACCATCCTGCGGTTCGTGCAGCTATCTACCACCAGCACCCGGGCGCCTTCCAGTCCGCCCGGCTGTGAATGGTGAAGAGAGCTCGCGGGGGCCGTCGCAGCCACTGGCGCCTTTTCCGCCGCCTGCGGTTTCACTGTGCCAAAGGACGCGGTGAAATGGAAGCGGCTGCCGCAGCCGACCTCGCTTTCGATCCAGATTTTGCCTCCCATCATCTCCACCAGCCGCCAGCAGATGGCCAGACCCAGGCCGGTGCCTTCGTAGCGACGGCTGGCAGAGCTGTCCACCTGGGCAAAAGCCTCGAAAATCAACTGCTGCTTCTCCGGCGGGATACCGATTCCGGTGTCCCTTACAATAAACTCCAGCATTAGGACATTCGGGTCGCTGGAACCCACGGCATACGGCCGTACCTCCAGGATCACCTCACCGCATTCGGTGAATTTCAAGGCGTTCCCCAGTAAGTTGACCACCACCTGGCGCAACCGGGTAGGATCGCCGAGCAGCGCTTTAGGAATGGCGGGATCGACTCGACAGAGCAGGTCCAGGCCCTTCTGATGTGCGCGCACGACGAAGCCTTTGGTTGTAGTTTCGAGAGTGTCGCTCAGGTTGAACTCGATCGGACGAAGGCTCATCTTGCCGGCTTCGATCTTCGAGAAGTCGAGGATGTCGTTGATCACCGTGAGCAGCGAGTCGGCCGAAGATTTCACCAGTTCCAGATATTCACGCTGCTCAAAGTTGACCTCGGTTTCGAGCACCAGTTCAGTCATGCCCATGATGCCGTTCATGGGGGTGCGGATTTCGTGGCTCATGTTGGCCAGGAACTCGCTTTTGGCGCGATTGGCGGCCTCGGCGGCGATCTTGGCATCGCGCAGTTCGGCCTCCGCGCGCTTGCGAGGAGTGATGTTGATGATCGTCCCCTCGATCACGGGCTGGTCGTCAGTCCCGTCATCGAGCAAGGTGGCGTTCAGCAGGAGCCATACACGGGTGCCGTTCACGCGCTCAACCGAAAGCTCGAAATTGGTGAGGGGTCTCCCCTGCCGTAACTCGGTGAGGGTGGCTTCGCGGTCGGAGGCGGAAGGGGGAAACAGCCAGTACGGATTCTGAAGCAATTCCTCACGCGACCTGAATCCGAACATCTGCGCGAAGGCGAGATTGCAATCCTGGATGTGCCCGTCCAGGGTGCGACGGAATACCCCCGCCACGTTGCGCTCAAACAACGCGCGATAGCGCCTCTCGGACGCCCTCAGGGCCAATTCTGTGCGCTGACGCTCGGTGACATCCTGGGCTACCACCAGAGCTGCCCTGTGGCCGGCAAAATCGATGACGTGGGAATCGATTTCCACGTCAATCACGCGGCCATCCTTCAGGCAATGCCTCCACCCTTTGGTCGATTCGAGGACAGCCCGCCCATTGCGAACATTCTCCAGCAGCGCCGGTATATCCTCAGCCGGCCGGATGTCGGTGATTTGCCTGGAAAGGAACTCCTCGCGAGAGTAGCCGTAGCGATCGACAGCCGCGTCGTTCACCTCGAGGAATTCAAGTGTATCCAGGTCATACACCCACATGGGGAGGGGATTGTTAGTAAAGAGAAAGCGAAACCGGGCCTGATGCTCGCGTTCCAGGGCTTCGGCCCTCTTCCGCGCGCTGATATCCTGAGCGAGGACCAGTATCGTCCGGCGCCCATCGAACTCCAGCGGAGTCGAGGTGACCTCTACCTCGAAGATCCGCCCATCCTTGGCACGATTCTTCCATGATGCGGCGTGTTGTTTTTCAGGCCCTTCATTTGCCCTTCCCAGGTCTTCCGGCGCCAGCACATCTTGGACTCTCAGGGCCAGGAACTCCTGGCGCGGGTAACCGTATTGGCGTAGCGCGGCTTCATTCACTTCAATGTAGCGCTCGGCCTGGGGATCGTACACTGCCATGGGGAGAGGGCTGTTGGCAAATAGAACCTGGAAGCGCTTCTCGTGTTCACGCTCGGCGGCCTCAGCCCGTTTCTGTTCGGTAGTGTCGAGGCCAAAGCCCACGAGGCCGAGCAATTCGCCCTTCGCGATCGCGGTAGGGGACCTTCGTCGTGCGCACCCAAAAGCTCACTCCGTGGGAATCGAAGCCAAGTTGCTCCAGGTCGATCACGGGCTCTCCGCTGCTCATGATCTTCTGTTCAACCGCGCGGAACTCCTTGGCCATCTCAGGCGGAAAATAGTCGAGATCGCTTTTGCCGATCATTTCTTCGGCCGAGCCAGCGCCGACAATTTGAGCCAGGCGGGCGCTGCTGAGAACGAAGCGGCTCTCCGTATCCTTGATGTAGAAGAGGTGCGGAAAGTGCGTTGTCAGGATTTGCAACAGTTGCTGTTGACGCGTCCGTTCATCCTCGCCGCGCTTGCGATCGGTAATATCCCGTCCCACGCCGACCAGACCGGCGACACGGCCTTCACTGTCGCGGAAGGGCACCTTGCTGGTGAGCAGCCAAGCGTCTTCACCGTGGGCACCAAGGCAAGGCTCTTCGCGGTCGATCAAAGGCTCTCCGCTGCGCAGGATCTCCTGCTCGTCGTTGCGGTATCGGCCGGCCAGTTCCGGTGAGTAGAAGTCAGAATCGGTTTTCCCGACCAGTGCCTGTGGCGTCGGCGCGCCCACCCGTTGCGACGCTGCCGTATTCGCCAGAATAAAGCGGCTGTCGAGGTCCTTGACGTAGACGAGGTCGGGGATATGGTTAATCAGGGCTTCAAGCAGATGGTGCTGCCGGGCCAGCGCCGCTTCGGCTTGCTTTCGCTGGGTGATATCGATGACGCTGGACAGGATCTGCCGTGTCCCGTCCGGAAGCGTCTCGATCCCTGCGGTCTCCAGCAGCCAGAGCGCTTCCCCATCCCGTCGGCGCACGCACGTTTCTTGCCCGGTTATCGTGCCTGTGGCGAGGAGCTTCTTCATCCTGTTCTCACGGTCGACAGGGTCGAAGTACAATGCCTGGGCGCTGATTTTGCACAGTTCAGTGGGCGAATCGTAGCCGAACAGCCGGGCGAAGGCGTCATTACATTCGACGATCTTACCCTCGAACGTGCTGATTACGAAGCCGGCGAGACTGCGCTCAAACACGGTCTGATAGCGCCTCTCGAGAGCCGCCTCGCATTGGGTTTTCTTACGGATTGTTTCCCTCTGGGACGTCAAACGCCGCTGCAGGACTACCATGGCTATCGAAGCGACCAGCATCAAGGAGCACAGGATTGTGATCAGAATTGCCAGGCCCGGATCGAAAGTGAACCAGTTGACGCCATGAATCGCATAAGCGAGCGGCGCCCCGTGAAGGGACTGCCACGCCCCTGGCACTGGAAATCGGGCCCCGCCGGGAGGGCCGGTGAGGGTGACGAACCCCGGCACAAGATACAGGACGCCCAGGCGGCGACAGGGCATCGCTTTTTTTTACGATCGGGTGAGCCAAGTGACACTGAATCAGCCGCCTTTTCGGAGCACGCCGCTTTCGCCTTTCGCATTAGGCCAAGGACCACTGACCGGCGCCTCCCTGTCACTAAAGATCGGCACTTTGGCCACTAAACTTAGCGAATTAGGCGCGATCTGGGGATTTCACCCCCAAAATCGACTGCACGAAGAATGGCGGAGTCGAGCTACCTGGATCCTCGCCAGCTGCAGTTTTCGAGAAATCCGGCTTTTGGGAGGCATGAGTTTTGGACAATGCGGCAAGTAATGCAATCACTTAGAGAGACATGTCGGCTCCATTGGCTGATCCTGCTATAATCGATTTTCAGTTCGAAATCGGTTGAGAAACGAGCAGACAATTGAAGCTGGGAATCGACTTCGGCACAACCCGGATCGTGGTGGCCTACGCCGACCGGGGTAATTACCCGGTGGTAGTCTTCGATACGCCGGACGGCAACTCCGAGGAGTGGCTTCCGCCTCTGGTTGCGGTCCGAGGAGCAGACCGTGTGTACGGCTGGGAGGCTTGGGCGGCACAGGAACAGCCGGGATGGACTATCGTCCGCTCGCTGAAGCGCGCGCTCGAATCGGCTGGACCGGAAACACGCGTCCAGGTGGGGGAACAAGTTGTCCCCATGCGTCAGTTGCTCGCCGAAATGGTCTCGTCGCTTCGCGCTAACCTGCTTGAGCATTCCACCCTGCCCTCGCCCCGGGCCGGGGAAGAAGCCCTCGAAGTGATGCTCGGCGTTCCCGCCAATGCCAACACCAACCAGCGCTTCCT
Source organism: uncultured Acidobacteriota bacterium (assembly GCA_963803295.1). GTDB lineage: Bacteria > Acidobacteriota > Terriglobia > UBA7540 > UBA7540 > CAWDMC01. The sequence goes on from CAWDMC010000009.1 coordinate 223,645, forward strand.
CACCACTGAGGCTTTCCGCGAGGCCGGGTTTGAAGTCCTGGGGCTTCTGAATGAGCCTTCAGCCGCCTCGATTGAGTTTGGTCATCGTGAGCGCGCCGGCCGCCAGAGCAAGGAAAAGCGGAACATACTGGTCTACGACCTGGGAGGAGGCACTTTTGACGCTTCCCTGGTTGAACTCGAGGGGTTGGAGCACCGGGTGATTGCGTCGGAGGGTATCGGTACGCTCGGTGGGGACGATTTTGACGATGCCCTCGCCGAACTGGCTCTTGGCAAGTCGATTGTCCAGGAACGGGATAGCCTTTCGCAGTCGGAACTTTTTCGATTGCATGAAGAGTGCCGCAACAAGAAAGAGACCATCCACCCCAACACCCGCCAGGTGTCGATTGATCTCGGCATCGTGCGAAGCGAGTGGGGTGAGGTCTCGCTTCCGGTACAGGAATACTACGACCGATGCCGCTCCCTGGTTGAAGAGACGCTCCACGCTACGGAAGACTTGCTGGCCCAACACGGCTATGCGGAAGGTTCAGCCGCCTTGGCCGGATCGAACCCGGAATCCACGCTACGCCTCGACGCACTTTACGTTACGGGCGGGGCAAGCGAACTTCCTATCGTTGCCCGTATGCTGCGGGAGGTTTTCGGCCGGCGCGTGAAGCGATCCGCTTATACGCGCTCGGCTACCGCTATCGGACTTGCCATTCAGGCTGACGCTCAGGCGGGATACACCTTGCGCGAGAAATTCATGCGCTATTTCGGCGTGTGGCGTGAGGCGGAGGGCGGTCGGCAGGTGGTGTTCGATCCACTCTTTCCCCGTGGTGAAATCCTACCCACGCGCGGAGATCCGCCCCTTGAACGCTCGCGCCGCTATTTTCCGATCCACAACGTCGGGCATTTCCGTTACCTGGAATGCAGTCATCTCACTCCGGACGGTCGTCCCACGGGCGATATCACCCTGTGGGACGATATCCGCTTTGCTTTCGATAGCCACTTGCGCGCGAGCGGCGACTTGAGGTCGATCCCCGTCGAGCACCTCTCGAACGGCCAGCCTCCTCGGATCGAAGAGACCTATTCCTGCGATTCCTCTGGCGCCGTGACCGTCACCATCACCGATCTCGATGCGAGCTTCAACAGCCGGTACCGACTGGGCCGATGGGCTACCCAGGACGAAGCTCCGATTGTCCCAGGCCGCAAGAAGCGCGGCACCGGGAAGGGAACTCGGTAGCCACTAGCACGCCGGCCAGGTGGTGGAATTTCTCGCTCCAACGAACCAATTCCACAATTATTCTATCTTCGACTATGCCTCACCATGCCCACCTGACCTCCGTGATCTCCGGCAGTCGACCTTCTCGCCTCCGTCCGGAATGCTCCGCCTCCTCGTCGATATCAACCAGTCACGGCCTTACTGTAGCGCCGGTGTCCCCACCGGCGTTTTCGGCGCTGAGAGCCTGCCCTGAGTGGAGCGAAGGGACAGCGCCGCCACAGAATTGCGCGTCGCTATGATTTGTAAAGCTCAGTAGAATGTGAGAAGCAACCGAAAGGTTGCAATTCCCGGCAAGCGGGGTTAATATGCAACCTGGAGGTTGCTTATTATGAATGATCGTATTGAAAAGCGCATCGAACTCAAGGCGTCCGTTTCACGGGTGTGGCGGGCGCTGACGGATTACCGTGAATTTGGCGAGTGGTTTAGGGTGAAACTGGATGGCCCGTTCGTGCCGGGTCAGGTCTCGCGCGGGCACATTACCTATCCCGGTTACGAGAACGTCAAATGGGAGGCCGTCGTGCAGAAAATGGAACCCGAGCGGCTATTTTCCTTCACCTGGCATCCCTATGCCATCAACCAAGAAATAGATTATTCGAAGGAGACGCCCACGCTCGTCGAATTCAGGCTGGAGGAAACCGCGAGCGGCACGCTGCTTCTGCTTACCGAGTCCGGTTTTGACAAGATCCCCCAGGACCGTCGCCTCGAGGCATTCCGTATGAATGACAACGGGTGGGCACAGCAGATGAAGAATATTGAGAACCATGTTGCGCAAACACCATAGGCGCGTGGCCGCCAAGCGGCAGGGTCGTGCACCAGTCTTTGCTGCACTGGGTGACGAGACGCGGCTATCGCTGCTTGCGAAGCTCTGCCGCGGGCGTCCCCGTTCGATTTCTCAGCTCACCGAAGGCTCGAATCTGACCCGGCAGGCAATCACCAAGCACCTTCGGGTATTGGAAGGTGCAGGTATCGTGCACAGCGTCCGTGCGGGCCGCGAGACCTGGTTCAAATTCGATCCGCAGCCGATCAAAGCATCCAGGGAATACCTCGATCTTGTATCCGAGCAGTGGGATCGAGCACTATCCAGGCTAAAGGCGTTTGTCGAAAGCTGAGTGGCAGTATCGCCGTGATTTGACTCGTCTGCGAGTGGAAAATGCGATGGCCTACGCCAGTGCGCGGTGGAGCGTTTCAGGAGAATTCTGCACCGCGTTCGGCAAGCAGCTTCTTAAGAATGGAACGGTGACACTGTTTCTCATCCTCGCAATAGCAACCTATCGAAAAGCTGCTCTCGTGAGAAAAAGCCGCCAGCAAATCGAGGATTCTCGCCGCATCCGGCTTGTTCATCTCGGCCCGGAACCTGCGCTCGAATGTCTTCCACAGTTTCTGGTTTCGTGATTGTTGAGCGAACGCAACCAATTCCTGGCTCGGAGCCAGAATGGGCAGCCAGACGTCGTAGAAATCACGCTTTGCGAATTGCGCTTTCGGCACTCCGCGTGGTGGCCTGCGAACTGTGCCAAGTCGCAAGCCCTCATTGGGTTTCCTCGGAGATCCGAGCCTCAACACTGCAATCGGCATATCCGAATCCTTCTTCCCGATCCGAGTGTTCAGCGCGCTCCTTAGACGTAACCTCGGCGAAAAACCCCGCTACGTGCTTGGCGGGTGAGTGGGAGCGACCAAGAAGGCGGTGGCTAAGGCCGCCGCATACACGGGCTACAAGCCCGTGCCACCTCGATGTGGCATGGCCATCCTGGCCATGATCTCGTAATGAATGAAAATGTACAAATTCCAGGGCGGTGGCTAAAGCCACCGCACTCCAAGGGCAAGCTCCGCTTGCACACTGACGCGCCCGGGGCGGCGGGTCGGAGTTCTATTTTAGGTCCGCAGGCACTGGGATCGTCACCATTCCTGTGGCTGCCCATTCTGTACCGCGCACCAGCGTCAGTCGGAAGCCGGGGCTTTCCATGGCCCTTACGTCATGGCCGAGGGTGGTCTGGAATACTCGTCCTAAACCGTATTTGAGCGTCCACATCATCGGCTCATCTTTCCCTGTGCCGCAGCGCTTGCTTTGCTCCCCGCAATTCTTGGGATCGTCGTAGGCTGTGGCCAACACGTGGATATTCGGTTGGAGCGTGAGCCCCGCATAGAGTTCGTCCGTCTCGGCGAAGGTCGGGCGCATGCCCTTGGTTATCGGATGCTCTGCGTCCACGATCTTGACGGTATAAGGATGATAGGGAGTGTGGTTGGCGGTTTCGCGCCAGGTGCCGCCCACCAGCTTGTCGTATTCATCCCAGCCCCAGAAGGCGTTGTTCGAGGCGTGATAGCACACCAAGGCCTTTCCGTTCCGTACGTAATCGAGCATGGCTTGGCGTGCACGGTCATCCCACCATGGCCCCTCGGTTAGCTGGCGGTCCGTGTAATTGAGCAGAAGAACGTCGTAAGGGGAAAAGGTCTCCGACCCATTGCCACGCACTTCCTCGTTCACGCGAACCTGAAATCTTCCAGTCTGCTCGAGAACTTGACGCAGAACCGGCGTGGTTGCGGCCCATTCATGATTGCTTATGCCGGTTAGAATGAGGACCTTTATTTTGGGCGGAGCCTGTGCGAGTGACGATCCAATGCTGAAAATGGCGGCCAGCCCGAGCGAGCACAATCGTGACATAGATCCGGTCCCTCCCGCGAAAGCAGAGTGTTGCTGCTAGGTCCAGCAGCGCTCCCGTATCCTATCACTCTCTAACGAGCGAGAATACCTGGGTGGTTGGGCGAGTCGAGGGACGACGCAAAGGCCCTCCTGGGCAACATCGCCTCGCACGAAGGAACACCTGGAATGGGATGTGGCAACGCAGACCTCCGGAAGGGCAGCCCTGCAGAACAGAAACTCCTTGGCCGTGAATACCGTGCTCCGTGGAATTTGACCGTATAGGGGTAATGGGTATAGACGATCCAAGCGGTTGCAGACCAGGCGAGGCGCTCGTAGACTACTGAAGACTGAGGATCACAGTGAACAATGAATTGGCACCCGCTTCGGTATGGCTGAAGCCAATAGCACTCTGTTCTGCGGTACGCTTGAGGTGCTGGCGATGCGACTTTCAACGTTGTCGATGCTCGGATTGACGGTAAGTCTTCTTCCGATGATCTGTACGGCACAAGGATATCCGAATCCTCTCGACCGGCTCCAGGCGCGATCCATGGTGATCACGCGCGGCGGTATCGTGGCTACCAGCCAGACGCTCGCCTCGCAGGCGGGAGCGGCAATCCTGGCGCGTGGCGGATCGGCCGTGGACGCGGCCATCGCAGCCAACGCGGTGCTGGGTGTGGTTGAGCCCATGAGCAACGGGGCCGGTGGAGACCTCTTCGCCGTGGTTTGGGATTCGAAAACCGGGAAGCTCGCCGGCTTGAATGCGAGCGGCTGGGCGCCATCCAAACTTACGCCGGAATTGCTGCGGCAGAAGGGCATCAGCACTATGCCCGAGGTCGGGATCTATACGGTCACTGTCCCAGGCTGCGTGCGCGGATGGTACGAGCTGCACCGGAAGTTCGGAAAGCTGCCTTGGGCAGACCTTTTCCAGCCGGCCATTTACTACGCCCGAAACGGCTTCCCGGTGACCGAGTTTATCGCCGCCGCGTGGAAGATCGCGGAGTCGAAACTCGCAGCTGACGACAACGCCCGGCGGATCTACCTGATTAGCGGAAAGGCGCCGCGCCTGGGCCAGGTGTTTCGCAATCCGGAGTACGCGCGTGCGCTCGATTTGATTGCCCAGCAAGGCGCGGATGCTTTTTACACCGGGGAGATTGCGAAGGCGCTGCTTGCCACTTCGGATCGCTTGGGCGGGGTGATGACTCCTGGAGACCTCGCTAACTACAAACCCGAGTGGGTGCAGCCGCTCTCGACCGGCTATCGCGGTTGGACGGTCTACGAGATGCCGCCCAACAGCCAGGGCGTGGCCGCGCTTGAAATGCTGAATATCTTCGAGCGCTACCCGCTGCCGGATTGGGGATTCTCAAACGCCGGCGCTTTTCACGTCAAAATGGAGGCGCAAAAGTTGGCCTATGCTGACTTGCACCGCTACGTCGCCGATCCCAACTTCTCCAAAGTGCCAGTGGCCGGTATGCTCTCAAGAGCATATGCCGCCGAGCGCAGCGCTACGATCGATCTCGAGAAGGCGCACTGCGAGGTTGCCCCAGGCGATCCGGGGCGTTTCGGAGGCGACACCATCTATATGTCGGCAGTGGACAAAGAGGGAAACATCGTCTCGCTGATCCAGAGCCTTTATTCGGGGTTTGGTTCAGGGATCGTGGTCGACCACTTCGGTTTTCACCTGCAGAACCGCGGCGCTCTGTTTGTGCTCGACCCCAATCACCCTGACGTGCTGGCTCCGCACAAGCGGCCGTTCCACACCATTATCCCGGCCTTTATGGAAAAGGGGAGCATCCATATCGGCTTCGGCATCATGGGCGGCTTGAACCAGGCGCAGGCGCATGCCCAGTTCGTCTCGGATGTCGTCGATTACGGCATGAACATCCAAAGTGCGCTCGAAGCGCCGCGTTTTACCAACCCGGGCTTTGACGGGTGTGAGTTCCTGGTGGAAGACCGCGTGCCTGTGGAGATCCGCGAGTCCTTGAGCAAGCGAGGGCATAAGCTTCAGGTGCGCGGAGCTTATTCCCAGGCGATGGGAGGCGGACAGGCCGTCCTGCATGATTCCTCGACGGGCGTAAACTACGGCGCATCCGATCCACGCAAAGACGGGGCTGCGGTTCCTGAGCCCGATCCCTATTTCGAGACCAGGTAGGAACAGGCCTTGTGTTGACAAACGCTGATTTCGTGACGAACGGTCTCCGTCTCAAACTCGGACAACGGCGCCTTTCATGCACAGGAAAGTCCAGTCCTGTCGCGTATGATAACGGATGAGTTAATCGTTCCCGAAAGCGAGAAAAATCTTCTCAAACCGATGCAAACTTACCGTCGTCTAGCCCGCCCAGTGCTCTGTAATGCCTTCTTTCCTAAGGACATCCAGTCTGGAATCCTCTTTGCAAATCAGTAAGGCGGCTCTAGAAAAGTCGAATCGGTGCATTTTCTAAGGGGAGGTGCCTACATGGCTGGCGAACGATACGCCATATTCCGACGGCTGGCCGATAGCTCTCCGTATTGGATGGGCTTCGAAAACGACTTGAGTGCGGCCAAAAGCAGAATGAAGCAACTCGCGGCACATTACGAGGCTGCCGAGTTTTTCATTCACGACCTAGTGGAACACGCAACCGTAGCGTCTTTCAGCGGCGCTGATCTCCCAGCGTCAAGCGAGGGGGGCAGGGAATAGTCGACTTGCCTGCCATTCTTGTTCTTTTGAGGAGCAGAGGCTGTACAGTGCGCCGAGCGGCCGGCGGAAAGTCCGCCATGGGTCAGAATCTGTTCCGATTAGTGATTCCAATAGTCCTCAGCTTTCCATTACACCAATGTTGCTAATACCGCGGGTTGTAGGGGTCTTGTACCGCAGGAATCCCGAGTTGTGCTGCGGTCAAAAGCGAGCAGCCTTTCAGTTTGTCCGGTCCCGTGCTAAATTACGAAGTTAACGGTCCAATAATCGGGTTTCGACCATTCGGACGGGAGGCGATCACGATGAAACGCAGGGAATTTCTCAGTCGTACGGCATGTGGTCTGGGAGCAGCTTGGTTCGGGGCAGGCAAGTTCGCCGGCGCAGCAGCATCGCCGGTATTTCCGGCCGGAACCAAATTCAGCGCCACTGACACGGTGGTTCTCGGCAAGACCGGCATCCGGACCAGCCGCCTGGCAATGGGTACCGGCACCGTGGGATCTGCCCATCATTCCCACCAGACGGCGCTGGGGGTCAAAGGGCTTTCCGATCTCCTTCTGCACGGCTACGATCAGGGCCTGCGCTTCTTCGACACCGCCGATTCTTACGGGAGCCATCCTCATGTTGCGGAAGCCCTGAAGCAAGTGCAACGCGATAAGGTCGTGGTGATGACCAAATCGTGGAATCGAACTCCCGACGGCGTACGCGCAGACCTCGACCGTTTTCGTCGCGAACTTGGAACCGATTACATCGACGTGCTGCTGATGCACTGCCTGACCGAGGGTGACTGGACGACTCGCTATCGGGCTGTGATGGATACGCTCGAAGAAGCGCGGGAGAAGGGAATCATCAGGGCTCACGGCTGCTCGTGCCACACCATCGAAGCGTTGCGGGCTGCGGCTCAGTCTGACTGGGTGCAAGTTGACTTGGCACGGATCAATCCGGTCGGTGAAGCTATGGATTCTGATCCCGACACCGTGGTTTCCGTGCTGCGTCAGATGAAGGCTTCCGGCAAGGGTATTATCGGGATGAAAATCCTCGGCCAGGGCAAACTGCGCGACCGTCCGAGCTACGGCATAAATTATGCGCTGTCACTCGATCTGCTCGATGCCTTCACGATTGGGGCAGAGAGCATCCCGGAACAGAATGACCTGATGAAGCGCATCGCCGCCGCCAATGCATGACCCGTCTCACTTTCGTGACCGGTGGAATCTCGCGGAGCTGCTCGGGTCGTCCCCTGCGATCTAGCCCCCTAGACTAGTCTAGTCTAGTCTAGACTAGGAGGCGGCGGAAAAACCCTCTAAAGCTGTCATCCTAAACGTGGCGAAGAATCTCGCTCTGTGTATTATAACGCGATGCGCGATTCTTCGTCGCCTCGGGTAGTTCAGGCTGACATAGGCCACAAAAACGCGTCCCGGGTCAGCCTGAACGCACGCACACCTGCCGGAGTGGGGCCCCGCTGTGTGTTATATGCTCCATCGACAGGTGGCCGGTATGGGCCAGGCCCTCAATGAGAACTCGCCTGATTCACGATCACCCTCACAGAAGACCAGCCGCCGCAACCGCGCGAGGGCGAACCGACGCCGGCCACGCCGGCATCACAGCAGGGAAGTCCGGGGTGCGGACGGCGCTCCTTTATCTCATCGGACTCCTGATCCTGGCCGGACTGTCTGAGGCCATCGTGCTGGTCGTAGCCCGGGGCACGGGCGTGCGTCTCCCACCGCTCGATCTGGCCGCCTTCCTGACTTGCCTCTCTTTGGTGCTGGGCGTATTTGTGGCTTTCACCAGCGCCTCGTTCGTGCGGCAGTTGCGCGAGCGAGCGCTCCGGTCGCCGGCCGTGGCCTTAGCCATGCCGTTGGCCCTGGTGTTGCCTTACCTTCTTTACGCGCTGGCGACGCGAACCTTCACCCTCGCCGCCCTAGGCAAGCTTGTAGGCTACATTGCGGTGCCGGTAGCGCTGCTGCTGCCGGACCGCCTGCACCATCGCGAGCGGGCAAGCTGGCGCGATTTCGCCGCCATGCTGGCGCTGGGTTATCCCATCGCGGCACGCTGGCTTACCGGCATCTGGGTTTGGCCGGAAGAGCTGTATTTCTTTCGCCCGATCTATTCTGTTTGCATCGGCGCTTATGCTTTTCTGGTGGTCCGCAATCTCGAGGGTGTCGGTTACCGGCTGGTTTTTCGCAAGGGTGATGTCGTCGAGGGCCTGTCCAACTGGGTCGCTTTCGCCATTGTAGGCATCCCGCTCGGGCTCGCCCTCCACTTCATTCATCCTCATCGCACCGACACGCTTGACTGGTTGACTCTGGTCACGAGGTTCGCCGGACAATTCGTGGCGATCTACATCACCGTGGCTATACCCGAAGAATTCCTCTTTCGCGGGGTGTTGCAAAACCTGCTGGTGAAAAGCCTGCCAGGAGCGCGGCGCGGTCTATGGGGACTGCTTATCGCCTCGGTGGTCTTCGGGATTTCGCACCTTCACCACGCACCCGTCCCGAACTGGAGATACGCGATCATGGCCACCGTGGCCGGAGTCCTCTACGGGAACGCTTACCGTAACCGAAAACGGCTGCCAGCCCCGGCATTAACCCACACCCTGGTGGATTCGATGTGGCATTTCTGGTTTTAGGAGCTCTGCCTGGTTGAGCGTGGTTGAGGGTTGAGAGTCCGCTGACTGTACAATCACTGGCGTTGCCGGCAGCTGAGAAACGGAACGGCTGACGGATTTGGCCAAGGGAGGTTCTTCCTATGAAGCTCGTATCACGTGCGCTCAGTGTTTCGTTTCTCCTGGTCGTCGCCGCGGGTCTGGTGCAGGCCAAAGAATCAAAGCAGGATTCGCTAACCGGCACCTGGGACTGCGTCGCGCACGGCCTCTCGCAGGGCGACACGCCTTTCACGCTGTACCTGACGCAGGGACAGGACGGCATTACAGGATCAGTTGATTCTTCGATGGGGGCAACCGAACTCAGTTCAGTTACCCTGAAGAAAGATGGGCTCGAGATCCGGATTGATTCGCCCCAGGGGACCTACGTTTTGAGGGCGACGCACAAGAAAGGGCAGTTGGTCGATGGACAGGTCGAGACTCCCGCGAACGAAAAAGGCACTTGGGAGGGGAAAAGGAACTCCGATTCGACCGGCGTCAAGGCTCAGTAACCCGCCGGAGTACGACGGACAAGGCACGGGATTGGCCAAGCCGGGCGCACATAGTTTACATAACATATCTTATCAGACATTATAATTAGGGTTCGGGGTCGGAGCTATTCTTGGTTGCCTGCGCCAGCTTCGCGTTAGCCGCCCGAACGTAAAGAACCGCGATGCCAAGGGCCTTCTGTAACGAGGTGGAAACGCGGCCCGCCAATTCATCGATTGTCATGATCACAACGGTCGCGCCAAAAAAAAGCGCTGCCAGCACAAGCACGATTGCAAAGAATACCGCATATTCCGCAACGGCGTACATTCACACTCCCTTTCATCACCCTGACGCGACCTCACAGTCTCTAAGATAGCGATGGATCAGCGATGCCCGCCTCCGCCCATGCTGCGACCACCGGCTGAAGCTCCTCCTCCACCCATGGACCCGTGGCCTCCACCCATGGATCCGACTGAGTGGCCTCCGCCCTGAGAAGCGCCGCCGAAGCCCCCACTACCGCTGCGAGAGGCTCCGGCTGAGCTCGCATGTGGCGCAATCATCGCTCCCCCAGCAGTATTTCCACCTGCACTGCGCGACATTGGGGGGCTTCCCCGAGTAACGCGGACGCTCTGGTTCATCGGACCCTGCCCGCGGGATATTGCGGGTCCCGGCTGGCCAGCCGTACTCGTCATGGGCAGGTGTCCGCCCAACGTAGTCCCCGACTGGATCCGAAGCGGTTGGGGTGACGATCCGCCGAGGATATGGGACCACCTGCTCCCATGCTGGCTGAGGGCTTGGCGCTCGGCGGCGGGATCGGATCCCATGAGGATTGTGGGAGGCGCAGGCGAAGATCCTGTGCGTCGAAACGCAGAGGGCTTTGGCGATCCTACCGGACCGGCCGCGCGAACATCCGCCGTCCTACCAGGCGTTGCCATGCTTCCGGCCAATGGCGTCCCAGCATGCATGACGCGATCGCCGGGAACTACCGGCGGTGCGGAGAGCCTGGTGCCCTGGCCCGGACGAATGTGCACAATACCGTGCGGACTAACAGGCTGCCCATTCTGCAAGGCCCCTCCCGAAATGGCCGTGATTTGCTGCCCCCCTCCGGCTCCGTTGGGCGCCCAACCGATCCAGCCTGGACCGGAGTACCAACTCACCAATGCCGGCGACCAATAAGGAGAACCGCCGGCCATCCAGAACCACCCAAACCCCGAAGCATAGTTCCACGACCCGTAATGATAAGGAATCCAGCCCCAAGGTTCACCGCCAATCCAAGTCATCCCCCAACCGGGATACATGCTCCACATACCCATGGAATAGGGCGACCATCCCATCGGTTCGTAAGGCGACCAGCCATAGCCGTACCCAGGAATATTGGCCCACTCGCCGTACGTATTGAGATCATCCCATCCCGCCAACGACCGCTGCGGCCGCACGGCCTGATCTCGCATCGCCAGTTCTGTCTGCGTGTCGCGCGCCTGAGTCCATCGGTCCCAGTCGTCGACCTCAATCCCGCGCTGAACGGCAGACGCCTGGGAAGTGTTCGAGTCGTAATTCAAAACACGGTCCTTCGCCAGCTTGATCGTCTGGGTTCCGGCCTCAAACTGCACCGTGCCGTTGAACACCTCGACGCGAAGGCGACCCTGCTCAAGGTCCGTCCTGAACTCGCTCTTTCCGGCAGGAGTAAGCGTGACCCCGGCAACCTTGACCGTGTACACGTCTCCGCGCTCCGGCATGAAATGGAAGGTCCCGTAGCCCGCCGCGAATGCAAGCTGGTTCAGCTTATTCCCTTCTTGATCGAGAGCGAGTTGACTGAAATCCAGTTCGGAAGCTTCACCCAGGCGCGCCGTGGAACCGTTTTCGAATTGTACTTCCGCGAAACTCTGAGATGACGTCGAAAGCGCAAAGCCTTCCTGAATGGGCGTATTCGCGATCGCCTTTGTCCATTCGTCAGAGCCCGGTCGTTTGATGGTCACTTCGCCGCTGACGTAACTCAACCGCACCGCGCGAACATGCGAAAGCCCCGGTGCGCCGATCTCCACCTGTTGCGCCCAGAGAGACGACGCTAACAGCAACGAGAGAATGAAGATCCAGGAATACGGAAGCACTAGGCGGGATTTCATGACCGGCCTCCTTAGGGAGGTTCGCTTCCCGGCGCCTCAGTGAATCAGATGGCCCAGAGAACGCCGCAACTCGCGCTGGATAAGCGATACCAACTATTTATACCACAAAGGGGGCCTTCGAGTCACTCACGATCATCAATGCATGGCAGTAACGGCAGACGGAGCCTCGAGGCCCGGCGAGGCAAAATCGACGCTACTCACAGGAATGATCCGAACCGGTCCTAGCTTATTCAAGTCTTTCTTGAACTCTACGGCGTTACCCACAAGTACTATGGCGAGATGCTCGGGATCCAAATGCCGGTGCGCGGCGTTCCAAACGTCGGCCGTAGAAAGATGCCCGATCATCGAGGGCTCGCGGTTCGAGTAATCAAGCGGCAATCCATGGATCATCAAATCCAAAACGTGGGCGGCGATGGCGTCGGGTGTTTCGAATTGAAGAGCCATGTGGCCGACCAGGTAGTCGCGCGACTGCTCAAGTTCATCGCGGGAGATCTTGTGGTCGCTGAGCTTGCGGATCTCGTCCAGCATGAGCTTGACGCTTTCAATCGTTTCGCTGGTCCGGGTGGAAGTCTTCGACACCCAGCTTCCCGCTCCCCGGTAGCAGTTCAAGTCGCTCGAAGCGCCATAAGTAAGCCCGTGCTGGGCGCGCAATGCACGGAAAAGCCAGTTGACTGCAGGTCCCCCCAAAACTTCGTTGGCGATATTCAAGGCTTCGTAGTCCGGGCTTGATCGGGGCACGCCCAATTCGCCAACGCGTATTTCCGTTTGCACCGCGTCGGGCTTGTCGATGACCAGGATCTGCCGCGGCGCCTCCGTGGATTCTGTCACGCTGCCCTTGTGGATTGCGTTGACGGAGCCCTTCCATTCGCCAAAGTATTTCTTGGCTAAGCGGGCGGCGTCGCCCGGCGTGATATCTCCGACCACGGCGAGAATAGCATTTGAAGGCACGTAGTAGCGCGCGTGGAAATCCTGAAGATCGCGCCGGTTGATCCTCCGAACAGCATCGGAGGTCCCTTCGGCAGGATGGCTGTAAGGGGTCCCCCAAAATACGAGTTGGCTGAAAGCCGTATCTGCAAGGTAAGCCGGATCACCGCCGAGCACGTCCAGCGACGAAAGAAGCTGCTTCCTGCCGCGCTCCACTTCCGCTGGAGGAAAATTGGCGTGAATGACGACATCCGCGAGCACGTCGAAACCCAGGGGGATGTTGTCATGCAGCACGCTGATCGCGGCGAAGGAGTTGTCCCAGTCGGCGCCCGTGTCAATGGTGCCGCCGACCTGGTCGATGGCGTCGGCAATCTGGCGTGAGGTACGGCTCTCGGTTCCCTCGTTGAGCAGTCCGGCGACGTACTCGGCGGTTCCTGCCAAACCTTGGGGATCCGCCTCCGCGCCAGTTTCAATGGTCATGCGCAGGGAGACCACGGGCAGGCGATGCTGCTCGATGACAACGACTCTCAATCCGTTTGGCAGAGTTTCGATGGCGGGCGCGGGCAGAACGTAAGGTTTGGGAGACTGCACGGCGGGAGGTAAATCCCGCCCCCAAAGGCTACCGGCCAGCAGGGCCGCAACAATGAGACCCAGGACCCTCGTCCGTGAGGCGCAGGTTTCCATTTTCGAAGCTCCGGGCTTGCCACAGAACTGCATTTCGAAGTTCACTTGCCCGGACTTCCCTTCTGTTCCTGTCCATTCAAAGGATAGACTTCCACAAGAGTCGCATTGCCTGGCACGAAGTATTTTCTGGCCACCCGCTGAATGTCTTCTGCTGAAACGCTCATGAACCGGTTCAACTCGAGATCGAGCAGTTGCGGATCCTTCAGAATCACCCCCGCATAGCCCAGCTCCTCAGCGGTCGTGCGATTGCTTTCACGGCTGACAATGAAATCGCGTAAGATTTCGTTCTTGGCCTTCTCGATCTCGACCGGTGACACCAACTCATTCTTCATCCGTTCCAGCTCCGTCTGGACTGCGGTTTCGCCCTCCGCCGGTACGTGACCCTGGTTCATCACTGCGAAGACGAAAAACAGGTTGGGATCCTCCGTGAAATTGCCGTTGGCCTGAGCCTCCAGCGCAATCTGTTCATCGTAAACCAGCCGTTGGTAGATGCGCGAGCTTTCGCCTTCCGAGAGAATTCGCGAAGCCAGCCGCAGCGGATAGGCGTCCGCTGTGCCGTCTGCAGGCATGTGATAGCCCTTGACGAAGGCAGGCAGGGCCACTCCTTGCCGGATTTTGAACACCCGCTGGGCGGCCTGCGGTGGCTCCTTGGGAATGCTGCGCGCGATCGGACCAGCGGCCGGCAACGGTCCGAAATACTGGTCGATCTGGGCTTTCGTTTGTGCGGTGTCGAAATCGCCTACAATCACCAAATCCGCGTTGCCTGGCTGGTAGTAGGTATCATAGAAAGCCTGAATATCGGCGAGGCTGGCGCTGTCGAGATCCTCCATACTCCCGATCGTCATGTGACCATACGGATGCACTGAAAAGGCCTGCCGGTAGAGGGTTTCCACAACGTTGCCGTAAGGCTGATTGTCGAAGCGCTGGCGCCGCTCCTCTTTCACCACTTCCCTTTCGGTTTTGAAGGATTTCTCGGTGATGTGAAGGCCGCGCATGCGGTCTGCTTCGAGCCACAAGGCGACCGGCAAATTCGAGCTCGGGATATTCTCCCAGAACACCGTTGCATCCTCGGTGGTATAGGCGTTATCCACTCCTCCCGATCGGACAATGTAGTTGGAGAACTCATCCGGTCCGAGATTCCTGGTGCCTTGGAACATCAAATGTTCGAAAAGGTGGGCAAAGCCGGTACGTCCTGTCGCCTCGTCCTTGGAGCCGACGTGATACCACACTTCGACGCAAACCACCGGCGACTGGTGATTCTCAACCAGGAGCGCCCGCAGTCCATTGGCCAGGTCGTATTCCTCGACCTCGGTGTGCGGCAATTTGACTCTGCTCGGAACGGCCCTGCCCGGCCACGGCAATAGCAGCAAGACCATTCCGCAAGCCAGAAACTGCCAAAACCGACCCACGATCTCTCGTATTTTCTTGTGCTTAACGAACGAGGCTCGATCAGGTCGCGAGGTGGCGTGCTTGTGGACGATGTTCAAAAACGCCTTCAAAACCGATGCATTCCCGGGTCAAGATATGGGAGTTAAATCTTAACATAAGAACTGAACTCGCAGCTTCGCGGCGCGAGCGGCGCGATGGCAGCCCCAATTGCGACCGCATGCTGTCTTGTTTCATGTGCTGGCGCCGCGGTGACTTGGCGGTAATCGCCGAGATGTGCCATCAAGGCACAAAGCACGTCGGTCCTCAGGGCGGAGCGGTAAGCATCTCCGGTTCTCCGAGCATCAGGATCTTGCCATCCGGCTGACGATCCAACTCAGGAGCATAAAGGCCACGAAGCTCTCGCCGCCACCAGAGTCCGGTGGCGCGCTTCGTAGCCCGATCGGTAAACCAGTATTGCCACAGTACGGCCCGCACTCGTTCAGGCGGCCTGCCTCCAAAGGGGTCACCGGCAAAGAGCGAGAACACGCTCTGGTCGTTTTGAAGCAAAAGCTCCTCGACACGCAGTACCAGGGATACTCCCGCCAGCTTCCCAGCGAAGCGAACCAGAGATTCCAGTCAAAGCGCGGCTGATAAGGGGCGTAGATGCGCGGTGCCGTGCTCGGGTCCTGCGGCTTGTACTTGAAGGGGTAGGCTGTCCACTGCTTGCCATCGTTCGATCCCTGGAACTCGATCTCATAGCGGGCCCGGGTCATGGTCGCAAACAGACCGTACTGGTTCGAGATGCGAAAGGGTTCAAGTGCAGCAATCGGGGAGGCAGGAAGCGGCAAATAAGGGGCGAGCATTAAGGTCAGCAATGCCGTCGTGTTATAGAAGATCCAGGTAAGAAGAATGGCTTTCAGAGCCAGTGCCACGGCAGAGACTCGCGAGGCGGAAGTTCGAAGTCCAGGCTCGGGGAGTGGCAGTCCGGGGTCACAGGCTTCAACCGGCTGACCCGCAGATGGCCGGCGCAGGATTCGAAAATCGAAGGTCGAGATTCGACGGAATATTCGACCGCCCCGGGCGCGGACCGGTTGCAAGCAGCGATCGTCCAGAAGCAGGACCCCTAAAATAAGGACCAGATGATTGATGAACGCCAGGTTCGCGGTGAGAATTATGCCCAGCTGAAATGGCGATACCACGCAAAAACACGCGATACGCCAGCGTCGTGGCAGAAAGAGCATCCAGACCGCGCCCAGTTCCAGGATTAGCGTCGCCAGCGCGATGAAGCTATGGAAACCATGCGGGAGTTGCTGTACGTACCAACCGATCCAGTTGGGCAGGGGACCGTTCTGGTAATACTCGAACAGGGCGGTGAGATGGCGCCATTGGGGGGTCCCCACTCAGCAACTTTACCAGCCCCGATTCAAAGTAGATGCGGAACCACAACCACTGAAGCAGAAAGAGACTGGCGCGCGACGGCGGATGGCTGTTGCCCAGTCGTGGTCGAAGGCCCGGCGGCGCAAAGAACAAGCTCAGAAAACCGGCAGCCAGCAGCATCCCGTCGGACTGATAGGAGGAGAAGTCTTGCGAGGCACTGACAAAGGAGAGATAGCAAATCTCAGCGACGGCGATGCTCAGCCTGGGCCAGAGGTTCAGAACAAGAGCGATGGATGCGAAAAGGCCCGCCCAGCACGTGAGCTTCAGAAACGCACTGCCCGAACTTAACCAGTAGAGTGTAGGGGCGTACCAGTATCGGGTGAGGCCGAAGTGCTGCGACAGAAAGTGCAGATATTTGCCGGACGGAAGAATGCCGCGCGGTCCGATCAAACCCTCGATCTGAAAGAGAAGCGAGTAGAAAGCTGAGAAGAAGATGAGACCGAGAGAGCGCAGGAACAGCCATCGTGGCCACAAATGCCCCGCGCCAGGGCCCGAGCGTGCGTCAAATAACCAGCGCAAAAGGGCAGAGGGAGTGAGCACTGTGACCGCCTCCGCATCCGAATGGGCACTCGGGCAAGGCCGTCCCCGGAATGCGCAATGTGGCGTAGCCGTGTGCGCGCGAGAAAACACGGCCTGGTCAAGATCAACGCGGCAGCCGGTCAGGCGTTTCGCGACAGCGGCACCGGCCGTTCGTAAATTTCCTCAATCACTTCACGGTATCGCTGTTCGACCGTGGCGCGCTTGATCTTGAGGGTCGGTGAGAGCTCGCCAGCTTCGACGGTGAACTCACGCGGCAGCAGTCCGATCTGGTGGATTCGTTCATACCGTGGCAGCAGCGCCATCGCTTCGTCAACCTGCTGTTGCATGAAGGCATGAACTTCGGACTTACCCACAAGATCTTCCCGATTAGCGAAGGCGACCTTGTGCTCCCGAGCCCAGGCTTCGAGCCGCGGGAAATCAGGAACGACGAGAGCGCTGATGAATCGGCGCCGGTCCCCCACGGTCACGATCTGAGCCACGTAGCGGTGTCCCTGGAACAGGTTTTCGAGCTTCTCGGGTGAGACAAACTTGCCGCCAGAGGTTTTGAACAGATTCTTCTTGCGGCCGGTGATGGTGAGAAAGCCATCTTCGTCCATGACGCCAAGATCGCCGGTGTGGAACCAGCCATCCACAAAGGCCTCGCTCAATTCAGGTGTAGGACGATAATAGCCCGGCGAGACGTTCGGACCGCGCACCAGGATTTCTCGGCCAGCGTGCCCAAAACTGTCCGAGTTCTCTTCGCCCAGCTTGATCTCTACCCCTTTCACGGCGCGACCGACCGTGCCGACTTTGACCGAACCTGGATAGTTCAAGGCGACTACGGGAGACGTCTCGGTGAGTCCATATCCTTCGTATACAGGCAGTCCAACCGCGCAAAAGAACTCCGCGGTTTCGCGCGACAAGGGAGCTGAACCCGATATCAGCGCCCAGACCCGTCCGCCCAGCCGGGCCCGGATTTTGGCGCCGACCAGGCGATCGGCGATCGCATGCCTCAGGCGTAAGCCGATCGGCGGTTTTGCGCGATTGGCGTTCCAGGCTCCGTACGGAGTGTATTCCCGCCCCACGCCAATGCCCCACTTGAAGAGTTTCTGGACGGCAGCAGAACTCCCGGCGACGGTCTCCATGACCTTGGAGTGAATCTTCTCGAGGACGCGCGGCACCACGGGAATCATGGTAGGGCGCACCTCAAGAATATTTTCAGGCAGACTCTCGAGGTTCTCCGCGTAAGCGATACTGACGCCCGCCCAGAAACAGGTGAATTCAATCATCCGCTCCAATATGTGGGAGAGCGGCAGAAAAGAGATCGTCACGTCGTCGATACCTAAAGGATACGTGCTAAGCGTAGACAAGACGTTGGAACCGATATTGGCGTGGGTGAGGATCACACCCTTGAACCGGCCCATCGTTCCAGAAGTGTAAATAAGGGTTGCAACGTCCCCGGCACGCGCTTCGAGCGCGCGCGATCGAAAGAAGTCGATGGCTCCGGCCTTATCGGCAGCATCGGGATCGACCAGTTGGTGCCAGCATTCCACGCCCTCTTCCCACTCGCAGACCCCATCCATCGCCAGGATGAGCCTGAGCTCAGGAAGATGATCGCGCACGCTCAAGACTTTGCGGAGTTGCGCCTCGGTAGACACCACCACTGCCTTGGCTTCCGAGTCCTCGAGGATCCATTCGACGTCGGGGCCCAGCAAAGTGGGATAGATCGGAACAATGACGGCGCCGAGTCCCAGCAAAGCATGGTCAGTCAGCGCCCACTCGACCCGGTTCTCCGCTAGAATCGCCACCCGGTCGCCGCGCTCGATTCCCACACGATGCAGTTCGCGGGCCAGCAAGGGCAGCTTGGGTTAGGGCATCCTGTGAGGAGAGTTCACGATAGCGGCCGCCTTGCTTATACAGAAAGGCGTCGGGTTTATGGTGCAGTTCTACGGCCTTCAGGAACATCTCGGTCAGAGTACTGAAACTTGTGTTATCCTTCTTCATAGCATCTCAGCGCGCGCAAAGACCCAGATTCTATCAGAACTCGCACCTCATACCGCTAGTGGAACCGGATCAGAGGGAATCGATATAGCACTTCAAGCTAACACAGCTGAACGCGGTCCGGCGAAGGCAAATGCGGTGTTGTATCTAATCTAAACGGCTGCGAGCGAATGTGCGCACCGAAGGGACATTAGAAAAAGTCTTCGGAGGATGACCATGGATCGGCTCAACGTTTTTGGCTTCTACACGCTGGGGATGCATCTCCATCCACTTAGCGAGATCACGGGCGGCGAGGGTAAAACTGTGGGTGACATCTACCTGCAGGCGATCTTCGCCAGCCGAGCGATCCGCGATCTGCTGGACAACCACGCGCTGGACCTGCGTGCTTCTAAGGAGGCCGCGGTTCGCCTGGCGGCTTTGCTGGCGGAAGTGGCCCCGGCCAACGTGACCCAGCCCGAGCGCGAGGAATATCTGGGTAGAGAACTCGATGCCACCACCGCTTCGAGGATTGTCAGCGCGGTTAAGGAGTTTGAGACGCTGCTCGCGAATGAACTACCGCGGCTCGACGTGTACTCGGTTCGCCAGAAGCTGATTTACTCCACGCCCGATCTCATCGAGCGGGCCGAACGGGCGCTGGAAAGTGAAGCACGCGACATCCTGCCGAAAGATGCTCTCTCCGAGCTCAACCAAGCCGGCCGGTGTTTGGCGTTCGAGTTGCCCACCGCCGCCGCCTTTCACACTATGCGCTCGGTGGAAGGTGTTCTGCGACTCTATCATTCACTGGTCGTGAAGCTTCCGGCCGGGGCGCGAACGCCGGAGCTGGGGCAGTGTATTACCGAACTGCGGTCCCACGGTCAGGACGCCCGGGTGCTGGATATTCTGGAGCACATTCGCAGCCTGCACCTTAACAACTCAGTCAGTCCGGAAGTATTTGTCACTATGAAGGAGGCTCTGCGGCTGTTTGATATTGCCAAGAGCGCGATTGGCGCCATGGCGGATAAGATCACGCAGATGGCCGGCACTCCGGCCAGGAACTCCTCGGTGGTGGCAGCTTTGTGAATCTCTGGCAGCGGCCAGAAGCTCCGCTGCGCCGGTTGTCTTTCAAGGGCGACCTCACCCGGGTGGCAATGAGGGAGGGTTCCCGCTGTCCTGGATCCAAACGGATTCCGGTGCGATGACGATCTCTGCCATCGCCCGGCCTTCTCGGTGACGGTCGATCCAATAGCCCCAGAGTACCAGCAGCCAGAGCGAAAAACCGCTGATCTCCAGCGTTTTCACACTGTCAGGAGGCGGCCCAACCAAAGCCCCCAGATAGAGCAGAATCAAAACCAGGACCAGCGACCAAAAGGCGAACACGCCGGTGCGGTCGCGTGCGCGGGTGTTGCGTGCGTAGAGTCCTACACCCAAGCCGAAGATCATTCCCTCCACGACGACCGTCAAGAGCGGCGAATTCCACAACCCCAATCCTACCTTGGGTCCCCCCGGATAAATCGGCATATCTGGAATATGCGAGAGCGCATCCAGAAACCAATGACTGATAACCAGGGCCCCTATCCAGGCAGACGCTTGCCGGTCGCGGGTACGGAACCAATAGAATGCCGCTGCCAGACTCGCCCAACCAACGTCAGCAAGCAGACTGTGGGAGATCGGGTAAGAAAGAAAATCGAGTGGATTCACGGCCGTCATTCCCGGACGGATCGCCACCTGTTCGACGCCGAAGGCAAGGAAGACCGGCCAGAGGAGGTCAGGAAAATTAGCGGCCAGCAGCAACGTGCCGAGCGAGACACGCGGCACGGGTTTCTTTGCCGCGAGAGCCAGTCCGCTGTGGCCGATAAACATTTTGGTCCCTAGTGCAGTCTTGCTAGCAGGTCCCGGGCCGCCTGCTGATTGTCGGCCACCTCCGGACCGTAATCCGGATCGGGGCACATCTGCAAAACGCGCTCCAGCAGCCGCCGGGTATCTTCACGGCGTCCGGTTGACTCATAGCTCTCCGCCAGATAGACCATGGCCATCGAGTCGTGGGGCCAGCGCTTGAGGCACTCTTCCAGCACCTCGACGGACTTCTGCTTGTCACCGCCCTTAAAGAAAGGAGCGCGAAAATAAAGGCGGCCGAGGGTGCGCATTCCAGATCCGTCTTCGTAACTGGCGTCGAGACGGACCACCTTCTCCATTTCCGTGCGAATCGAATCGATCAGGCGAAAGCCCTCAATCAGGTTGCTTTCCTCGGCCAGCAGCCCATAGCTCGCGCCCAGCCAGAAGTGTCCCTCCACCCGGTTCGGCTGCAGGTATACCGCCTTCTTCCCTGCCTCGATAGCGTCGCGCAGATCCGTCACTCTCTGCTTGTCTTCGGTGTGACGGGCCAGGTAATTGTCGAACTTCGCGATCCGCCACCAGCATTCATAGTCCTGGGGGTGTGCCCCCGCCATCTGCCGCAGGAAGATCAGTCCGGTAGTTATGTTACTCGGATTCTGCCGACCGAGAAAGTAGTCATCGGCTTTGATGAGATAAGAATTCGAAAGCGCCGGCCTGCTTGTGGCGCCGGTGGTTGTGGCACTGGCCATTGGCGCGATGCCCTCGCGGGCCAAAGCCGTACAAGCGGAAGCGATCAGGACAACACCCCAGATCAAGGCGTGCCCGATTTCTCCCTTGGCCCGTCGGGGGAAAGATGCCGGCAGCGAGCGGGACAAGCCCGGGCTTCGATGGGTCGATCGATACCCGCAACGCCCGAAGTCCGACTGCCTGCGGTTCAAACGACAAGCGTTAATCTGGCAATCTCCTTTCTCCAGTTGCAAGCCTTAGCAAAACATCTCCGCGCGCAACCTGCTGTGCCTCGCCCGAAATTCGGTCTCGCAAACCCTGCCTGAGCTAAGATGCTGTCAAGGAGACTCTGAGATGGCAGAGACTGTAACGACGCCGGCCTCGCCCGAGAAGGCCCGGCCACCTAAACCGATCCGGGCGCCCCGCGGGAATTCACTCGTCTGCAAGGGTTGGCAGCAGGAAGCCGCAATGCGCATGCTCATGAACAATCTTGACCCCGAGGTGGCCGAACGTCCCCAAGACCGGGTGGTCTATGGTGGAACGGGTAAAGCAGCGCGTAATTGGCCATGTTACCACGCAATTATCGAGTCCTTGAAGGGTCTTGACGACGATGAAACCCTGCTCGTGCAGTCCGGTAAGCCGGTGGGTGTTTTCGAGACCCATGAAGGCGCCCCACGCGTCTTAATCGCCAACTCGAACCTGGTTGGACACTGGTCTAATTGGGAGAAGTTTCATGAGCTGGAGCGCCTCGGCCTGATCATGTACGGCCAAATGACTGCAGGGAGCTGGATCTACATCGGCACCCAGGGCATTTTGCAGGGCACTTACGAGACCTTTGCCGCCGCCGGCCGCAAGCACTTTGCCGGCGACTTGGCAGGAAAGCTCGTGGTTACCGGCGGGATGGGTGGGATGGGCGGAGCGCAACCTCTCGCCGCTACCCTTAACGGCGCCGCCTTTCTGGGCATTGAAGTGGATCCCGAGCGCATCAAGCGCCGCATCCGCACCGGCTACCTCGACGTTATGGTGAACAGTCTGGATGAGGCTCTGCGCATCCTGAAGAACGCCGTCCGCCAGAAGCAAGGAACTTCCGTAGGACTGGTAGGCAATTGCGCTGAAATCATCCCGGAACTTGCCCGCCGAGGAGTAGTCCCCGATCTGCTTACGGACCAGACCAGCGCCCATGATCCGCTGAACGGGTACATTCCGGCCAAATTGAGTTTCGCCGAAGCCGCCGAACTGCGCAGGCGGAGCCCGGCAGATTATCTGAAGCGATCGTACGAGTCAATCGCCTGCCACGTTCAGGGCATGCTGGACCTTCAGAAGATGGGAGCTGCCACGTTCGACTACGGCAACAATATCCGCACCATGGCCTTCGAGCATGGCGGCGTGAAAAACGCCTATGACTTTCCTGGATTCGTGCCCGCCTACATTCGGCCACTTTTTTGTGAGGGACGAGGCCCATACCGATGGGTGGCGCTGTCGGGCGATCCGGCCGATATCCACCGCACCGACGATCTGGTGCTGGAACTCTTTCCCGAGAACGAAATCCTGAGCCGTTGGATTCGCCTCGCGCGCAAATACGTCCAGTTTCAAGGGCTGCCTTCGCGCATTTGTTGGCTCGGCTATGGCGAGCGTGCACGTTTCGGCGAACGAATAAACCACCTGGTTGCCACCGGCGAGGTTAAGGCTCCGATCGTCATCGGGCGTGATCACCTCGACTGCGGCTCCGTCGCCTCGCCCTTCCGCGAAACGGAGAGCATGAAGGACGGGAGCGATGCCATCGCTGACTGGCCGATTCTCAATGCCCTGCTAAACACAGCCTCCGGCGCAAGCTGGGTGTCATTCCATAATGGCGGCGGCGTGGGGATCGGATACTCCATGCACGCGGGACAAGTCACGGTCGCCGACGGCACTCCGGAGATGGCGAAAAGGATCAATCGAGTGCTCACCAACGATCCAGGAATTGGGGTTGCCCGGCACGCCGATGCGGGATACGAGGAAGCGAAGGCGTTTGCGCGGGAGACTGGCTTAAGAATCCCGATGAGCGATAAGCAATCGCCCGGAGAGAGTTAGCGCATCTATCACAGCGTCGGCCTTGTCGAGCAGAACCTAAAGACACCGCCATTCCCGGGTGCCGGACGCGCGGTCCGACGCTTTTCGTCGGACCTTCATCGCGGACCCTTAACGCCGCGTCCGGCCCGTGCAATATCGAAGAGGGATGAATCATCGAGGGACGAATCGGAGCCCCGCGAAGGGAGCTTCGTAAGGACCTTTGGGCTTGTCCCAGCCAATGCTTGCACTCTCGAATCCTTGCCGTGGGACCGATTCACCAGCCGTTGAAGGGAGAAAGAAGAAAGACAACGAACCTAGTCCTCGACGACTCAATGCTTTGAGAAAGCTGTGAGGTTATGACGCGACCTCTACAGATCTCCAATGCTCAGTTTCATATCCTCATCGGCAGCCTCGACAGCCTTCCGTAACCGCTCGGCCGCCTTGGACGATGGAGCCTCTCGTGCACTTTCCTTCAGACAGTTGTCGGCCCCGCCCGGGTCGTCACGAAAGATAAGCCTAATCGCATATCTTGCGTTCCTGCTCTCGATCGAGCTGAATTCGTGCGCCTCAACCACTTTGACAAGCGCCGGAAGAGCTCGGCTTTCCGATTTCTACCAGGGCCTCCCGCGCCGGATAGTGGGAAGTGCTCGTGGGTTGCACCACCCGAGGACCACCTTCCCTCTCCCATCGGTATGCATAGCGGAAACCCAAAAGGTTGATGAGATCAGGAATTGCCTCTACTGCTCGAAGCTCTCCAAGCCTTCGGATGGCCAGAACTGCCCCATCTGGGTCCTTCTGGACCAGCCCTGGTTCCCGCAAGAGTTTTAGCGGATCTTCAATCGTTTCGGCCGAAGATCTCTCGAAATTGTTGGGGTTTACCGAGGGCCCGCAGGCCCAGACCGCACAAAGCGTCATGATTCCGATGATACCTAACATATTCGACCTTCCCTTTCGGAGATCGCAGGTCGCTCGCACTCTCACTGAAGATTCCACGTGGTCTGAGTCTGTCCTGCGCCCGCGATATTGTCGCCCGATACGTCGCTCTTGAGTTGGTCACCAGTACTTGTGCCAACGACAGATACGCGTGAGAACCAGTAAAGATCCGGTGAAACGACCAGGGCTGGCGAGTTCAGCACTGCCCATTCACGGTAATTGGTCCGAATTCGATAAATCGCGCCGACTGGTACACCGCCGATGCCCGGCGCATCTAGGTCGTCGATCTTCCCGGCCGATCCACCCGACTGAGGATTATCATCACGGTACTTCGCCAGTGATGTGTCGTCGTAAATGGGTGGTGCGGTTTGTTGATAAAAGGGAAGTACCGTGAAAATCTTGTCCTCGCGGACTTCCCTATGGATGGTTATCGAGCCCGTAAAGTTGGTCGGAAAGACAGCACCGACGACCTGCACGCCCGTGCCCCAATAGGTATTCGCGTAATATCTAGTTCCAAGACTGCTGGTCCCCAGATCAGCCCTAAAACTCCCCAGGCCCGCGTTGTCACTAGAAATGGTCCCGGTGGTCACCAACGACAGGAGTACGTACGGCAACGTTGTTGACGCCTGACTCGAAGTGTAAACGATCCAAGCATAAATCGCGTAGCAGAAACCCTGGTTCGTGCTTTGAACAAAGTAAGTCCCGATATCACTGGGATCGAAGGGCAGTGACGCGTCTACACGGACCGAGTTTTGGGCGCTTCTCTGCATGGGACCCCATTTGCGTCCCTTTGGGCTGGTCAGCGACGTGGTGACGTAAGCCATGTGGTACATGGTGGATGTGGTGACGTCCGTTACACCCCACCCATAGACGGTCCCGTCGCTGCCCACGGACGCGGCGGAGTACCAGGCATATTGGGCATATGATGGGAGCGGGATGAGAACGGTAACGGCCGCCACAAAGGCAAGTTGGAGGCGCGCCGGAAACGACCGGAAGCCGTGCCGTTGTTGCTCGGTTTTCCAGGACTCCATGATAACTGCTCCTTTCAGGCTAAGACTTCCTCCATAGTGGCAGCAGACAAGCGCAGGCAAAATCAAGGCTTGGATACTGGGTTACTGGGGAGGTATTTCATCCCGCGCTTGGCGTTTTGAACGTGCGCATCCAACTTGGCTGCACCGTCGGTGCTGAGCCGGGCGGGGACGGCGCTCAGGGCTGTCGTAAACGCCTGCTGACGCTGCTCGCTTAACGCGAGCAACGCCTGGTAGTCAACCGAACCCGGATAAGGGGCTGGGTTTCGAGCCAGAATTGCGCCTGCCTGGGTATTCTCGTCGTCGACTTGGCCCTGGAAATTTGCGAGGATCTGGCGCAGCGCTTCCAGGTCCTCATCGGAAAGACCCGCAGAGGCGAGCTTGGCTCGAAAGCGGTTCACCTGCTGCAGAGTGGGATTCTCCGGTTCGGCAACAGCCAGGAACACCAGCCGGTAAGCGTTCACGTCGGGTATTAGCTCAGGGTTTTTGGCTCCATCGATCAGGCCGGGAGGATCGGCAGCGGGAACGGCTGATTGGGGCGGTCCCCCAAGCCCCGGAGCAGGAACCGGGCACGCGATCATGCTTGGCGCCAAGCGCCAATCACGACTCGCGAGGGGAGCAATCAGGCCCGCCAGAGCTAATGCGACTATGAATGTGAGCAACAGAGTTGGTAGAAGCCGTGCGTGGTTCGCATTGCCTTTTTTCAAGATACAGGTGGGAAGAGTGTACGAGCTTGGGTTCTGAATTGTGAGGCATTGGCCGCCTCCTGGGAGGTGAAATGATAAGGGCGCCGATTATGCTTCGCCGGGGAGGGATTAAAGTGACGCTGATCACCGATCTCGGTGACGCTAGTCACATTTAGGCCAAAGCCGAGAGAGGAACAAAAGGGGAGTTCTTTACCTTTCTTTGCAGACCTTCGAGTCTGGTGGTGTGATAGGATCTCCCCTGTCTGCGAGGGACTCGTCTGATCTGCAGGGGGGTTGCCGAATTCTGTTTTTTGGCCTTTAACGCAGCACTAGTTGGGGCTGGCATCGGGTTGAGGTCTGCAAATAACTCAAGAACGGCGGTTCTGCTAGAATAGGCCCAGACAGTATTCCGGGAGGTTTGCCATGCCTACTTACGATTACCGCTGCAAGGATTGCAAGAAGACCTTCTCTCTCGTGATGACCTTGGCCGCGCATGATAAGGCTCATCCCGTGTGCCCGAAGTGCCAAAGCAAGAACGTCGATCAGAAACCTGCAGCCTTCTTTGCCGTAGGTTCCAAAAAGAGTTGAAAGGCGGTGCGTTGAAGTGAACTCGAGTCTTTGTTGATGAAACAGGGAAGGAAGGTCTCTCTGCCCGCGCCAAAGCCCGCGGTCCCTGATGGCCATGTGGATCAATTTCTTTTCTTGCGGCACGCAGCGCAGTTGCTGACGTTGGCTGGTCCGCCGGTGCCGCGACGAGGAAAGGCTCTCGCGGAGATCGGGTGCATCGAAGACGGCGCCAGTATTGGCCGAGTCTTCTTCCGCCGGCGGCAGGATCCTGGCCGTAGGACGGACGGCTGACCTGGAACCTACGGCGCGCGAAATCGGTTCAGCGCAGGCGATTCGCATTGTGGACTGTCAAGGCCTTGTGGTGATGCCCGGATTCGTCGACTCCCACACTCACCTGGTATTCTCTGGCGACCGCGTCGACGATTTCGAGCAACGTCTGCGCGGCCGCACCTACGAAGAGATCGCCTCCAGCGGAGGTGGCATTCGTCGCACTGCGCGCTTGGTGCGCGAAGCCTCAGAAGCAGATCTGGAGCGCCAGGCGGCCTGTGCCCTGGGGAGGTTCGCCACCCATGGCACTACCACGATCGAGGCGAAGACAGGCTATGGCCTCGATCCTGCAGGTGAACTCAAGCTCCTGAAGGTGATGCGCCGCTTGAGCCGGCCGGGATCTTCGCCGGTAGAGATCGTTCCTACTCTGCTCGCCGCCCACGCCCTGCCGCCCGAATACCACGGCCGATCTTCCGAGTACATCGATCTCATGGCAAAGGAACTCGTACCTGCTGCCGCTTCCGACGGTTTGGCGGAGTTCATCGACTGTTTCTGCGATCGCGGCGCTCTTGGCGTGGATGACTGCCGACGGCTGCTCGAAGCCGGCCGGAGGCACGGGCTTATTCCACGGGTCCATGCGGAGCAGTTCGCGCACAGCGGCGCCACGACGATGGCGGTCGAGGTGGGGGCTGCTTCGGCCGATCATCTCGACCACGTGACCGATGCCGGAATAGAGACCCTGGCAGCATCCGAAACCCTGGCGGTGCTTTTGCCGGGGGTGAACTTCTTCTTGGGTATCAAGCACTATCCACCGGCGCGACGGCTGATTGAGTGCGGAGCAGCGGTGGCCCTGGCGACGGATTTCAATCCGGGCTCGTGCCCGACGCCGAACATGCAACTCGTGCTCAGTATGGCGTGTACAGCCATGGGATTCACACCAGCCGAAGCCATCGCCGCGGCTACCATAAACGGGGCCGCCGCAATTCGTCGCGCTGACCGCATGGGTTCTCTTGAGCCCGGCAAGCAGGCGGATCTGGTGGTGATGGATGTGGATGACTACCGCAAGATTCCCTACTACTTCGGCGTGAATCACTGCCTCGCGACCGTGAAAGGCGCGCAGATCGTTTACCAGCACGACCTGGTCCTTTCTCGGAGTACGCTCGCTCGACCGGCTTAGACGCCCTTCGATCCGATTCGCCTTCCACTTCCTATCGCGTTCACGCATGATAAATTGATCGGATGCAGACCCTCATCGAATGCGTACCGAATTTCAGTGAAGGGCGCGACGCGGCTAAAGTTGCTGAGATCGTACGCGCTATCCTGGCTGGCCCGGGCGTCTATCTGCTTGACCAAGAGATGGACGCCGATCATAACCGGTCCGTTGTCACCTTTGCTGGAACCAGAGAGAGCGTAGGCGAGGCGGCGTTACGGGGCATAGGCCGGGCGGCGGAACTGATCGACCTTCGTCGCCACCGGGGCGCGCACCCGAGACTAGGTGCGACTGACGTGGTGCCTTTCGTGCCGATTTCCGGAGTCACTCTGAATGATTGCGTGCGGATCGCCGAATGGGTGGCCGAGCAGGCTTGGAGGCGCTTCGCGATTCCGACCTACCTTTATGAAGCAGCGGCGCGCCGGCTGGAGCGCCAGAAACTCGAAAACATCCGGCGTGGCCAGTTCGAAGGAGTGCGGGAGCAGGTGCTCACCGATCCCGACCGCCTGCCGGACTTCGGACCCGAGTTCGGTAAGGGCGGCTTGCATCCGAGCGCCGGCGCTACGGTAGTAGGAGCACGCAAGCTCCTGATTGCCTATAACATCAATCTGGCTACGGCTGACGTTACGCTGGCGAAGGCCATCGCACGTAAAATCCGCGCTTCGGGTGGAGGATTCCCCTGCGTGAAAGCGATGGGTGTGGATCTGAAGGCGCGCCATCTGGCCCAGGTTTCCATGAACCTCACCGACTTCGAGACTACCCCGATAGGCGTAGTCTTCGATGCTGTCTGCCAGGAAGCTGCCGCTCATGGCGTGGAGGTAGTGGGCAGCGAGATCGTGGGCCTGATTCCGCAACGCGCTTTGCAGAATGCCGCCGTGCATTATTTGAAAATCGAGAACTACAAACCCGACTTGGTGATCGAGAATCGTCTGGCGAAAGTTCTGGCGGAACACGTAGGGCCGGATTTTAGTCCGGCACCTGTGGACGATATCTCAACGCCGGCGCCGCTACGTTCGTTGGTCGAGGCATTTGTGTCGACAGTCGCGGCAGATACGCCGACGCCCGGCGGCGGCAGTGTCTCGGCTTTGGCGGGGGCGCTGGCGGCTGCGCTGGGAGAGATGGTCTGTGGCGTAACTTTGAGGCGAAAATCATTTGCCCCCCATTACCCAGTACTGACCGAAACGAAAGCTCGCCTCGCCTCGTCTCGCCAGAGTCTCCTCGATCTGGTGGATCGCGATGCCCGAAGTTATCAGGGCGTCATAGCTGCCTATCGTTTGCCCAAATCAAACCCGAACGAGGAGGAAACGCGCGCCCTCCAGGTCGAGTCGGCAAGCAAGACGGCAACCCTGGTGCCTTTCGAGACCGCCGAACTCGCCATCCGGACCACCATTCTCCTCGAATCCCTGCGTGAGATCACCATCCCCCAGGCTGCGTCGGACCTCAAAGTGAGCCTGCTCCTGGCACAGGTAGCCAGGCGAGGCGGCGAAGAGAACGTTCACACCAATCTTTCGGCAATCCAGGACAAAGAGTGGGTGGCAGGAATCGAACGCAAGCTGGCAGAACTGTCTAAGTAGTCCATCACAGAATGACACTTTGCGGGGGTTCTCTAGCAAGGTGCTATGTGCCCAAGAGGAAAATATTGCGGCGATTTTGCCTTAATCGGTGTAAACTAAGCAGCTTAATACTGATTAAAGCGCGCACGCCATCATGAACACATCACCACATCCCGAACCCGCAATGACTAGGGAATCGTCCGAGCCCGGGCAGACGCTGTACAACAATGCGCCCGCGATTCCTTCGCTTGAGGATGTTCATCGCTCTATCGCCATTCCGAATGGCGCCAACTTCTGGCGCAAGCTCCTCGCCTTCTCCGGTCCTGGGTTTCTGGTGGCCGTCGGTTACATGGACCCCGGAAACTGGGCCACCGACATTGCGGGCGGATCGGCTTTTGCCTATCGCCTGATTTTCGTCCTTTTCCTTTCCAACTTGATGGCCGTGCTGTTGCAGACGCTGGCTGCCCGGCTTGGAATCGTCACACAGCATGATCTGGCCCAAGCCTGTCGCGAACACTACTCTCGCCGGACGAGCTTGGCTCTCTGGGTTCTTGCCGAAATTGCCATTGCCGCCTGCGACCTCGCCGAGGTCATCGGATCGGCCATCGCCTTGAACCTGCTATTCCACATCCCCCTGCTCATCGGCGTGTGCCTGACCGCGCTCGATGTACTGGCCATTCTCTACCTGCAGCATCGAGGCTTCCGCTATCTCGAGGCCGTGGTGGTGGCGCTGATCGGTACGATCGGCATCTGTTACCTCGCTGAAATTATTCTTTCCCGGCCCGATTTCGCGGGGATTCTGCGCGGGTTCACGCCGGCACGGGAGATACTCACCAATCGCGAGATGCTCTATATTGCGATTGGCATGCTTGGCGCCACGGTGATGCCCCACAATCTCTACTTGCACTCCTCGCTGGTGCAGACGCGCGCCATTGAGCGCACCCAGAAGGGACTGACGACGGCGCTACGTTTTAATTTCATCGATTCTGCGCTCGCCTTGAATTTGGCCTTCCTGATCAATGCCGCCATCCTCATCATGGCCGCCGCCACTTTTTACCGGCACGGGCTCCACCAGGTCGCCGAGATCCAGACGGCCTACAACACGCTGACGCCCCTGCTCGGAGCGTCGATAGCGAGCGTGCTTTTCGCCGTCGCTCTTCTCTGCTCCGGCCAGAACTCGACGCTGACCGGCACGCTGGCCGGGCAGATCGTCATGGAAGGATTTCTCAGCATCCGCCTCGCGCCTTGGCTGCGCCGCCTTATCACGCGTCTTCTCGCGATTATTCCAGCTATTATCACTGTGGCCTTTTATGGAGAGGCCGGCACGGCCAAGCTCCTAATCATGAGCCAGGTGGTCCTGAGCCTGCAGCTTTCGTTCGCCGTTTTTCCGCTGGTGAAATTTACCAGCGATCCGGCTAAAATGGGCGCGTTCGTAAATCCGGGTTGGCTTAAGGCGCTATCCTGGTCGGTAGCCTGGCTGATTCTGGGACTAAACGTCTGGCTACTGATCATGATATTCAAGGGCTAGCTGCTCTCATGTTCAACAAAATTCTTGTCGCGCTCGATCACAGCAAGGCTGACGACGCGCTTCTTCCCCGCGTCAAGGAACTGGCTCGCCTGGCGGGCGCTGAGATTCTGCTGTTGCACGTATCCACCGGATGGGCGGCACAGTGGCAGAAGAACTTGAACCTCTCCGATTCACTCGAGATCCAGGAGGATCGCGCCTACCTGGATGGGATTGGCCGGATGTTGGAAACGGAAGGATTCCGGGTAGCGACTCGCCATGCTGCAGGCAAGCCCTCCCGCCAGATTCTCGAGTACGCCCGGGCCGAGGGCTGCGACCTGATTGCCATGACTACTCACGGGCATCGACTCCTTCACGACCTGATCTATGGCGAGACTATCGAGCCGGTGCGCCACGAGTCTGAAATCCCACTTTTCTTGGTCAGAGCTCCTCGGCAATAGGGCGCCATTCCAAAATCGAGATTTGGCGCTCGCACTGAAGAGAGCCCTGATTTTGAGCATCGATTGCCGGCTTTATCGGGCTGGGCTGGCCGGTTTCTCGCGCTCGTGCGTGGACATCCTCTGAGGATCGCAGTATCATCAGTCATCGCTATGAGTGAGAATTCTCGCATGATTTCAGGCTTCGCCACGGCGGCGGGCACGGTGCGATATCGCGACCGCTTTACGACGCAGTTCCCCGGCCACTTCCGCGAGGCTCAGGGGCTTTGGCTATCGTCCATTGGATTGGGGACTTACCTGGGTGAGCCCGACGAGGCCACTGACGCGCATTATCGCGAAGCGATTACCCGGGCGCTCATGTGTGGAATCAACGTCATCGATTCCGCCGTGAACTATCGCCATCAGCGCAGCGAGCGCGCCATCGGCTGCGCGTTGGGGATCCTGATCTCCGCTGGCAAGCTGCGCCGTGACGAAGTCTTCGTCGCCACCAAGGGCGGCTTCCTCAGCTTCGATGGCGCGGAACCCGCAGATCCTTCGACCTACTTCGAAGAGACTCTACTTCGCACGGGACTGGTCAAGTCGGATGATGTTGCTGCCGGGTGCCACGTGATGTCGCCCGCTTACCTGCGACATCAGATTGATTTGAGCCGCAAGAACCTGGGTCTCGAGACCATCGACCTTTACTACGTTCATAACCCCGAAACCCAGCGCGGAGAGCGTTCCGATGAGGACTTTTACGCCCGCTTGAAAGCCGCTTTTGTCGAGCTCGAAGAGGCGGCCGCAAAAGGCAAGATTCGTTTCTATGGAACCGCCACCTGGAACGCCTACCGCGTGGATCCCACCGCACGCGACGCCATTTCGCTTGAGCGGGTGCTCCGGCTGGCCGAAGAAGCCGGCGGTGCCGGTCATCATTTCCGCGCCGTGCAGCTGCCCTATAGTCTTGCCATGCCCGAGGCTGTCGCCGCACGGACGCAGCAGGTGGAGGGTGATACGGTTCCCCCTCTACGCTTGACGACGCTTTGGCGCTTGATGGTGTTCTCCAGCGCCACGCTACTCCAGGGGCAATTGACGAATGGCATTCCGGACGAGATTGCGCGGATGTTCCCGCGGCTCTCAACCGATGCCCAGCGCGCCATCCAGTTCGTGCGCTCGACTCCGGGCATAACCTCGGCCCTGGTCGGCATGAGCCGGCACGAACACGTGGAACAGAATGTCGAGACGGCGCGAGTCCCCCCCCTCTCCGTGGAGGGCTTCCGAGCCCTCTTTGCTCAGTGACGAAAGCTATGATTTGACGTCTAAGGTTTCGATGGGGTGCATGGCGAAAGAATTGCGTGCGATGGATCAGCAAAGGTGATCGATCAAGACCTCAAGGCAATGTACCAGCGCGGGCTCGATGCCCTAAACCGGGCGGACTTTCCTGCCGCCACTGAACTTCTGAGCGAGGTAGTAGTGGAAGACCCCGGTAATGCGGACGCTTGGTCGAATCTCGGCCTCTGCTACCTCGAAACCGGGCAGCACGAGAACGCGCTGGAGGCCTTGGCGCGCGCGCTAAAGGCCGAACCCCGGCATGTCACCGCCCATTACCTGCTGGGGAACGCTTGCGGCGCTACAGCACAACTGGAAAAGGCCGCAGCCTGCTACCGGCGGGCGCTAGAAATCGACCCGCAGCATAGCAAAGCGGAAGAGTTGCTGATCAAGACTGAGTCGCTACTGGAGAGCCGCGACCATTACCGCAACGGACTCAAGCTGCTCTATTCGGCGGAACCCACCGTCGAAGATCTGAATCGGGCCATGCGCGAACTAGTCCAGTCAGCCGCGATTTTTGAAGAGTCGCCCGCACGGGATAACCTATTGGAGTGCGCCCGCAAGCTGTTCGCTCTAAAGCGCGAACTGCGCATTCCCTTCCCCCTTCCTCAGGATCTCGAACCCTGGGCGCGGGCTTGCGAACGTGGCTATCAATGCCTGGAATTCGGCAACTGGCCGGGTGTCCGAGCTGCCTATGATGAGGCTCTCGGCTATCGTGTCCAGGATGCTTTTGTCCATCACAGCCTGGCCTTCGCCTTCATTGAGCTGGGTGAATCGGGGGATGCCGTTCGCGCCTGGCTTCGGGTTGTCGAGCTCGATTCCAGCTATGATTTCTCGCGTTTCGGGCACCTTCATCCGGTACGCGAAAGTCGATCAGGCAGTTAACCCCGAGAGCGCTAAGATCGCAGAGAGAGGCACTGAAAATAAGGCTTCGGCGTTGCCCTTCTCTGCGTTCTCCGCCTGCTATGCGGTAACGGTAACTAATGCGCATTGCGGTTGACACCGGCGGCACCTTCACGGATTGCGTGCTCGTCGATGGCTCAGAAATCAGAACACTGAAGGTATTTTCCACTCCGGATGACGCGGCCCGTGCGATCCTGGACGGCGTCCGCCAGATCGCTCAAACCACTCCTCAGCTTGGATCCCTGCATATCATTCATGGAACCACGGTCGGAACCAATACTCTTCTCGAGCGGCGAGGCGCGCGAGTGGCTTTAGTTACCACCGAAGGCTTCGAGGACATTATCGAGATCGGGCGCCAGGCACGGCCAAAGCTCTACGATCTCAACGTGGAGCGGCAACCGCCCCTGGTTCCCCGCGAGTTACGCTTTGGCGTTGAGGAGCGGACCGGCGCCCGTGGTGAGGTGTTGCGCAGGCCCACGGTGAGCCATCTCGAGCGGCTGGCTGGACGTTTGCGGCGGGCGCGAGTGGAATCTCTTGCGATTTGCCTGCTTTTCTCTTACGCCAACCCTGAGAACGAGGTTGCAGTTGCCCAGGGCCTCGCGTCCTTGGGACTGCCCTGCTCGATTTCGCACGAAATTCTGCCGGAATTTCGCGAGTACGAGCGCCTCTCTACGGTGGCCATCAACGCCTACCTCGCTCCCCGCATGGGCCGATACTTGATGCGCCTCAATGACGGCGCCGCCGCTTTAGCGATTCCCAAGCCAGAATCCGATTCTCGAGCCCCGAGGCGCGAGGCTGGCCGTGTCTTTGTAATGCAATCGAGCGGAGGGATCACCACCGCAGCCCTGGCGCGCGCGAGCCGGTGCGGACCATTCTCTCAGGGCCCGCAGGCGGCGTGGTTGCAGCTTCTTGGCTGGCAACCAGGATCGGACTGCGGCGAGCCATCAGCTTCGATATGGGCGGAACTTCCACTGACGTATGTCTGTTCGAAGGCAGCGCACGAACCACGCATGAGTCGTCGCTCGGCGGATTGCCGGTGGCGGTGCCGGTGCTTGACATTCATTCGGTGGGGGCGGGCGGCGGATCTCTTGCCCGCGTCGATTCGGGCGGCGCCCTGCGCGTGGGCCCGGAGAGCGCAGGCTCGGTGCCGGGTCCCGCCTGCTACGGACGCGGTGGAGGCGAGCTTGCTGGGCCCGCCGGGCCCACGGTCACCGATGCGAACCTCATCCTCGGACGGCTCGATCCTGACTACTTTCTGGGCGGTACCTACCGCCTTGATGAAGCTGCCGCGCAGGCGAGCTTCACCGCGTTTCTTCGCCGTCATCGTCGCGCCGCGACTTTTAAGAGCGCGGTGGATCTGGCCAAGGGCATCATCGCCGTCTCGAATGCCACGATGGAGCGTGCCTTGCGGGTGATCTCGGTGGAGCGCGGGCACGATCCGCGTGATTTTGCCCTGATCACCTTTGGGGGTGCAGGAGGATTGCACGCTGCCAGTCTGGCCGTTGCCCTCGGTCTCGAACGGGTGGTGGTACCACAAAATCCAGGTGCGTTCTCCGCTTTGGGTATTTTGCTTTCCGACATCGTCAAGGATGTCTCCCGCTCCGTGCTGCTGCCGGTCCCACCAGCAAAAATCGCAAGCTTCCTCAGCGAGCTTGAGCGTCGGTTTGCCGCACTCTCGAGAGAAGCCGGTGAGGAACTCCGGCGTGAGCACAACGTCTCCCGGGCTCGCCTGATGATCGAGCGTCGTCTCGACGTGCGCTATGCCGGCCAGGCTTACGAAATTCAGGTGCCTTTCGGCCGGGATTTCGCTCGCCATTTCCACCAGGGGCACGAGCGGGCTTACGGCTACGCCCACACCGGGCGTCCTATCGAAGTCGTCAGTCTGCGCGTGCGCTTGATCCTGCCGATCCGCAAGCCCGGTCTCGGCCCGCAACCCGAAAGCACCAAGCCGATCCGCGCCCAGCCGCCCGCCTCGGCGATCGTGAAGAGAAAGCTTGTCTGGTTCGGCAGCAGCTCCCGGCCGACGCCCCTGTACGATCGCGACCGTCTGCTCCCGGGAATGCGCTTCGCGGGTGCCGCCATCGTCGTCGAATACAGTTCGACCACCGTCGTGCCTCCGGAATTCGTATGCACGGTGGACGAGTACGGCGATCTGGTATTGAGAAGGGGGCGGAATGAAGGCTAGAAACGGGGAATGCGGAACAAGAACAAGTTGACCTTAGACGGTACATAGCAACTCTCCTCCTCAGACGTGAAGGGGGCCGCGGGGTGGTGCTGCTGAATGCCCACGATGCGAACAGATTGATTGAGGCTTTGTTTAGCACCGGCCGCGCCGTTTCAGAAAAGCGCCGTTCTGGCGACAGAAAGAGCAACTACGGCGGCCGGCCTCGACTATCTCTTCTCAGGAATTTTGGATTTCATCCGATGAAATAGGTATGACACGTACGCAATGGATATTGGTTGCTCTGGCCCTCTGTTTCGCGACCGAGGTCGTCTTTTATCTGCGGACCCGCCAGCAGGCAGAGGCCTCACCCGCGCCCGTCCCGGAGACGATTTCGTCCCAGAGTCTTTCCGTCGCTCCGCCGCCCTCTTCGAATCGCTTGACCCGGCTTCCCCGGCTGATGCTATGGGCTTCCGAGAACCCCGAGGATCTGCGTTTCATCGATCCCAGGCGGGTAGGAATTGCTTACCTTGCCCAGACCGTAACCCTAAAGAGCGCCAGCGCTGAGGTAGAGCCGCGTAAGCAACCGCTCGAGGCTCCGCCGGGCACCACCCTTTTGGCCGTATTGCGGATCCAAACAGAGAGCCCGGTCGGCAGCGGCTTCCGCAGTTATTCGCCGGGATTCAGCGCTGTCGTGCAGCAGCAGGCCGTGAGCGAGATCGCCGCCCTGGCCACGCTCGCCGAACAGCCCGGCGTGGTGGGCATTCAGGTGGACTTTGACGCCTCCGTCTCGCAGCGCGAGTTCTACCGCGAGCTCCTAACTGAATTACGGCGCCAAATGCCCGACCGCCTCGGACTTTCGATGACCGCGCGCCCCTCCTGGTGCACGGGTGGCGACTGGACCGAAGGGCTCCCGGTAGACGAAGCGGTACCGATGCTTTTCCGTCCGGATCCGGATCGCCCCGCTGATAGGAGCTGGTCCGAGCACGGAGAGAACTTCCCTTCCCCCCCATGTCAGGAGAGCGCGGGCGTTTCGACGGACGATCCCCTGCCAGCGCTAGGCGAGCGCCGCTATTATGTTTTCAATGCGCAGCCATGGTCTCGCGACGCGTTTGCCAAAATCAGCCGCCAAATTCTACCCTGAAGCCGGTTCCTTTGGCGCTGGAACGCCCTGGCATTTCGCCGTGCCGTCAGTATGATTAGGCAATGCCGATAGGGAAAGATACTCAGTACCGAGCAGAAAAACAGGGCGTCAGCCTTTTTTTGATACACTACCGCTATCGAGGAGGCGCGCCATGGACCAAATGCCCGGCTGGCAGCAGAAGAGAGTCGGCCACGTAGTAGCGGTCATGATCGTGGTGCTCTTGAGCGTCGTCTTGGCCTTGGCGCAGCATTCGCCGAAGCCGGCTCCGCAGCAACCCGATCAGGGATCAGACCAACCGCAGGATCGTCCATCCCCAGGTGGGGACGCAGGGCAACAACAGCAGCAGCGGCCCACGCTCGGCAAGGGACAAAATGGGGAGATCGCGCCGCGCGCCTCCACCACGACCAATCCCCAGAAGTTATTGTCAATAAAGTCCGTCTATGTGGATCCAATTGACAACTCGCTCGGGCTGAAGCTGGCCGACGGTCTCGCGCGCATGGGCCGCTTCCGCATTGTCGCGGAGCGCAAGCAGGCCGACGCGGTGGTGACCGGAACCTGTTTCGACTCGCGCCGCCTCAAACAGGTGCACTCCGAGGTGTTTCTTAACGAGCGTGCCACTGGCAATTCAATTTGGCAGGACGTGGTGCGACTCCGTTATGCTCCCCCGCCCCTCAATAAGGCGGTCGACGACACCGTGGCTACTCTGCTGCGGCATCTGGTGGACAGCATCCGTGAGGCGGAACGTCATTAACCGCCCATAACCAATTAGGGGGGCGAACAAAGACCCAAGCGGCTGTACCAATATGCCCAAGCTGATGACTTTCCACAAAATTTTGGAGGGCGCGAAAGCTGGTGACCGGGAGTCATGGCTGGCTTTCCTCTCCGGCTACACACCCGTCATTATGGCGCTGGCGGCAGTCTACCTGCCCGGTGTCGATAGCCAGAGCGTCTGGCGGGACTTGTTGCGCGCTCTTTCTGCCCAGGAATGCGCTCGGCTTCGCTCGCTCGACCAGCAAGCCGAACGCGAGTTCCTGGTGGGCCTGCGTTATGATCTACTCGACACCGCCGATAGGCTTGATTCCAGCCTCGATCTTAGCGGTCCTCTCCGGATAACGGGAGCAACCGTAAGCGCGCTGCTCAAGGGACTGCCGCTTGCTCATCAGGAGATCGTGTTGCTGAAACTCGCGGGCTACTCGGATGCTACCCTGGAGAAGATCCTTACTATCTCCCGAGCCGTCGCCGACAAAGGCCTCGAACCCCTTCGAGCTGATTATGGCGAGGCTCTGGAGAAACGGGAGGACCGTTCCCCGTGGCCGGCGGCATGGCGCAAACTCGTTCGTGAGCTACGCGGGACGCAAACGGAATCGTGCCCGCCGTTGCGGCAGTTCGTGCGCATCGTCGACGGTCAGGTGAACTGGAGCGAGAAAGAGCCGGCGGAAAAACACCTCACTGGGTGCCTGCCCTGCCTGGAGCGGTGGATCGCAATGCGCGAGATCATCCACTGGCGTCGGGAAACGAGACCGCTTTCCAGTGCTCAGGCGGAAGCTTTGTTACCGGCCCTGCCGGTTCAAGCTGCTAGCCAGCCACGAAAGCCTTTCCTACGGCGAATGCTCGGCTAGGTAAGTCTGAAAAATCTTGTGCTTCTAGTGCTAAGGTGCTTGGGAGCGGAACCGCTAGGTCACTCAGGTCCCCGGTCGCGCACCGATACCAGAGATCCGCCCGGCGCCGGGGCGTAAAACGGGGTGTCTACCGGCCTCCTTAGCATCGGCGGTTACTTCATGCACCTCGCGCGCGGTCAGGTTCGCCTTCGGCCTTATCACCCATCGGATCTCGATCACCTGTACCACATCGATCAGGAGTGTTTTCCCCCTGGCGTTGCCTATTCGCGGAACGATCTGGCCCGTTTCATCGAGCATCCGCGTTCACGCACCTGGGTGGCGGAAGCCGGCGAGCGCCGGACCGTGGGCTTCCTGGTGGCGGGCCGCGAGCCCTACCGTGTCGGCCATATCATCACTGTAGACGTAACGGCCGACTGCCGCCGTCGGGGCGTTGGAAACGCGCTGATGGAGGCGGCCGAGGAATGGTCGTGCCGCCAGAATCTGCGGCTCATTTACCTTGAGACGGCGGCGGACAATGAGGCTGCACAGAAGTTCTACCTTAAGCTCGGGTACGAGAAGCATCGCGTCATCGAGCGCTACTACGACAATGGCACTGCAGCCTGGGTAATGGTAAAGTGGCTTAATTCGAAGCCAGTCTCGAAAACGCCCCCGAAAGCGTCCCGGCGCAAGAGTTAAGTTCTGATTCTGTGAGTCTCTTGAGGTCCACATGCCTATCGAGCCCATCACGCCCGCACCGCCCATAAAGCTTGGCTCGCGCGAGTACAAAACGATCGGTATCTTCCTTCTGGTGGCGGCGGTGTCGCTCGGATTCGCGCTCAAGTACTTTACTCGCGCTTTCCCCGAGGCGACGCTGGACCTGCGCATCACCCGCGCCCAGGCCCAGTCGATCGCCGAGGCCTTCCTGGCCAAGCGTGATCTCAAGGTGAGGGGTTACGAGCACGCCGAGGTCTTCAGTTACGACGATGAAGGGAAGCTATACCTCGAACGCACGCAGGGGCTAACCCGCTTGAATCAGTTGACGGCGGGGCCGATC
This sequence comes from uncultured Acidobacteriota bacterium, assembly GCA_963803295.1. GTDB lineage: Bacteria > Acidobacteriota > Terriglobia > UBA7540 > UBA7540 > CAWDMC01. Next base: position 263,350 of record CAWDMC010000009.1, read on the forward strand.
CACATGTGGCGCTGGTCGAACCGCTGGTTTCGGCCGCTTGAAAAGGAAGAGTTCCGCGTTGACGTCACGCCAAAAGGTGAAGTGGTAGGTTTCGATCATGATCTCGCCGAGGCCGCTCCTGGCGCAGACCTCGGCGATCCGGCGGCCCGCTCAATCGCAGAACAGTTCCTGACTTTGGTGATGAAGCGCGATTTGGGCCATCTCGAATTTGTCGAGGGCGAGAGCCAGAAGCGGCCCAAGCGCACCGATCACACTTTCACCTGGAAACAGAAAGACGTGGACCTGGGCGACGGCAGCCTGCGCCTCGAAGTTGAGGTGGCGGGAGATCAGGTCTCCGGCTTTCGTGACTTCATCAAGGTGCCCGAGCAATGGAGCCGTGATTACCAGAGGGTGCGCTCGCGCAACGACTCGGCTCAGGTTGTAGACGAGGTCTTCTGGGTTCTGCTGTCGGTCGGCATGCTGATCTTCCTCATCATGCGCCTGCGCGACCGCGACGTGCCCCTGCGCTTTGCCCTGCTATTCGGCGCGGTAGCGGCAGTACTTTCCTTTCTCTCGTCCATGAACGAGTTCTCCCAATCGAAGTTTGGGTTCCCGACCACCGACACTTATTCGAGCTTTTTGGCCGGTTCGCTGATGCAGAGCATCCTGGGTGCACTTGGTTTCGGCGCCATGATTTTCCTGCTGGTGGCGAGCGCCGAACCCATGTATCGCGAGGGCTTCCCTGCCCTGATCTCCCTGCGCCGCTATTTCAGCTGGACGGGATTGCGCACTCGCTCGTTCTTCATCGCCAATGTTGTGGGTATTGGGCTGACCTTCTTCTTCTTCGCTTACCAGACGGGCTTTTATTTACTCGCCAATAAGCTGGGGGCTTGGGCGCCGTCGGACGTCCCCTTTACCAATGATTTGAACACCGCCATTCCCTGGGTGGCGGTGCTTTTCGGCGGATTCTTTCCGGCCGTTTCGGAAGAGATCCAGTTCCGCGCCTTCGCTATTCCCTTCCTGCGCAAATATATCCGCTACATGCCCCTGGCCGTGGTGCTGGCCGCTTTCAATTGGGGATTCCTGCATGCCGCCTATCCCAACCAGCCGTTCTACATTCGCGGTGTGGAAGTCGGAGTGGGCGGAATCATCATCGGATTTCTCATGTTGCGCTACGGCGTGCTCGCCACCATGATTTGGCATTACTCGGTGGATGCTCTTTACACGGCCTTCCTGTTGTTGCGCTCGCCCAATCACTACCTGCAGTTTTCGGGTGCGTTAACGGCGGGGATCATGCTTATCCCACTGATTGTGGCGCTGGTCGCCTATTTGAGGACCGGCACCTTTGCCGACGAGGAGCCCCTGACCAACGCGGCGGAGGGCATGTCGCGCGCTGACGCGGTCGAGGAGGTTCCCCAGGCTCCGATCAGCTATTCGCCGCTCAGTAGTAGACGGCTTCGGATTGCGGCGCTTGTCATTGTTGCCGCCATCGTCCTAGCGCTGATACCCGCGTATCGCTTCGGCCACGATGTGACCCTCGGAATCACCCGGACCCAGGCAGTTCAGGCGGCGGATGCCTATCTCGCCGGCCGCCGCCACGTGGCTCCTTCCTCCTTTCGGCGCGTGGCCTTTCTGCATGACAATGTTGATCGGCAAGCGCTGCGCTACATGCTGGAGAGGGTCACGATCAAGCAGGCTGACCAGATCTATCGCAGTTCGACGCGTCCTGAGCTGTGGCAGGTGCGCTATTTCCGCCCGCTGGAGAAAGATGAATACCAGGTGTTCGTCGATATGGACGCCGGCAAGGTCTTCGCGTTCGCGCACCTGATTCCGGACGAGGCCCCGGGGGCTTCCTTGCCGGAAGATCAGGCTCAGAAGCTAGCCGAGTCAGCGTTGGTTGAAAACGGCTATAAGCCGGCCGACTTTGATCTGGTGGAACATGACGCCGAACAGCGCAAGGCGCGAGAGGACTATGTTTTTGTGTGGCAAGCCCGAGCGGGAGATCCGCGCAATGTGGGCGACGCCCACTATCGCCTCCAGGTAGTGATCGCCGGGAACGAGGTGGTCGGGTTATCCCGCCTGTTCAAGCTACCCGAGGACTGGGTCCGTCAACGTGCTGCCACCGGTTTAGCCAACATTGTTCTGCTAGTCATGGGCATTGCCCTGATCGTGATTCTGATGGCCCAGGGATTGCTTCTCCTGGTGAAGGGCGTGCGTGCCGGAACCGTTCCCTGGCGGGCGGCGGCCAAGCTGGGCGCGGTGGTCGCCGTCTTGATGCTGGCGTCGGAAACGAACAACTTGAATGTGGTGGAAGCGGGCTATCGCACGGAAATCCCGCTATCGACGTTCCACTTGTTTGCCGTGATCTCGCTCCTGGTGCTCGCACTGATCGGCGGCCTCTTTGCCTGGCTATTGGCAGGGATAGCGACCAGCGTTTATCCCGAGGCATGGCAGTTGCTGAACGCCTCCGCGCGCCGTCTGTGGCGGCGCGATGCGGCCGTAGCGATAGCGTTGACTCTTGCGGCGGGCGCGGCCATCGCCAATCTCAACACGCTTCTTGCCAACAAATTTCATGCGGTCGCTCCTATGAGCATCGACCTGGTGCCGACGATCTTCAACGCCTGGCTGCCTGGAGTTGGACCCTGGTTGACCGCACTGATTGACGCGGTCCTATTTGCAGCGGGGGCCGGGATCGTCATCTCTATTGTGCGGGAGGGCTGGATCGCTCGCCGCTGGTGGTTCTGGAGTGCCGTGGGATGCCTGGCGATCACGGCCTGGGGTCCGTTCGGCCCCTGGCGTGCCCATTCGATAGGGGAATACCTGGCGGGCTGGTTCCTGGATGTACTACCGCTCGCAGTCGCAACGCTCCTGGCGTACTTCTTCTTCCGCCACAATATGCTCGCCTATGTGGGTTCGTTCTTCGCGCTTGGAGCCGCCGCAACGGTGCTGGAATTCTTCGACGCCAGACCGCCGTATTTCCACTGGAACGGAGTGATCCTGCTGGTGCTCTCAGCGCTCGTCTTGGGCTGGATGCTATTGCCCAGGAAAGCGCCAGTGTAGTTAGAAGGGTTATGAGCACATCGGAACAAAGGAGACCAAGCCACGCTACTCGGTGCCCCAGCCGCCGCCACCTGGCGTCTCGATCCGCAGCACGCAGCCTGCGGGTGCGCTGAAACCCGTCTTCGCGCGCAGGTGCAGAACGCGGCCCGAGGGCAGACGGAGTTCGTTCTTTGCGGACTTGCCCGGCCGCCCCCCTTGCAGTCCGTAAGGCTTGAATCGGCGCCGGTCCGAGAGGATCGCGCCTCGCACTTCTGTCAGAAACTCGATTTCACGCACGATGCCGTCGCCTCCGCGGAAGCGTCCTTGGCCACCTGAGCCTCGGCGCAAGGCATATTGCCGCACCCTGACGGGATAGGCAGATTCCAGGGCCTCGACCGGCGTATTGAGAGAGTTGGTCATATGGGTATGGACGCCGCTCAAGCCATTGGCCGTGGGGCGAGCGCCCATCCCTCCCGCGATGGTCTCATAATAGGCAAACGGTTTGCCCGCGTGCGCCCATTCGGCCGGGAATCGGCCACCGAAAGAAAGATTGTTCATCGTACCCTGGCTGGCCGCGGGGATGCGATCGGGCAGGGCCTCTGCCAGCGCCTTGAACAGCACGTCCACAATCCGCTGGGAAGTTTCAACGTTGCCCGCCGCCACGGCCGCCGGTGGTCGCGCATTCACCACGCTACCCTCGGGGGCGCAAACTTTAATGGGATCGAGCAAACCGGCGCTCGCGGGAACCTCCTCGCTGAGCAGGCAGCGAAAGACGTAGAACACCGCCGAGACGGTGATTGCCAGAACGGCGTTGACGCTGCCGCGGCAGGAAGGCGCGGAGCCGGAGAAATCCACTGTGGCCCTGCCGCCGGCGATGGTGATTGCGACGCGCAGAGGAACAGGTGTCTTGCTGAAGCCATCGTCATCCAGAAAATCTTCGGCCGCGTAGACGCCGTCAGGAATGCTCCCGAGCGCGGCGCGCATCATCTGGGCGGCGTACCGCTCAATGGCAGTCAAATAAAACCCCGTTTTGGATCTACCATACTTCGCCATGATCTCAAGCAGACGGCGTTCACCCAGGCGGCACGCTGCCACTTGCCCCATCAGGTCACCCTCACGCTCGGCGGGCGTGCGCACATTCGCCAACAGCAGTGCCATCACATCATGCTGGATGCGACCGCGGCGCGCCAGGGCGACTGGCGGGATCCGCAAGCCCTCCTGATAGATTTCCTCGCTGAGACCCATTGAGGCCGGCTGGGCTCCACCGATGTCGGAATGGTGGGCGCGATTGGCGACGTAGAAGAAGGGCCGATTCTGCTTCCTGCCACGCTTGCCGCCGCGCTCAAATACCGGCATCACCAGGGTAATATCCGGGAGGTGGGTGCCGCCGGCGTAGGGGTCGTTCAGCATGACGATGTCACCGGGACCGATTGGCAGGGCGGCGATCGCGGCCTCGACCGACATTGGCATGGAGCCGAGATGAACCGGCATGTGATCGCCCATCGCCACCACGCGGCCCCGCCCGTCAAAAACGGCGCAGGAGTAGTCGCGCCGCTCCTTAATGTTGGGCGAAAACGCCGATCGCCTTAGTCCCGCACCCATCTCCTCCGCCACGGAGTGAAAGAGGTTCTTGAAAATCTCGATCTCAGCCGCGTCGATACGCATGACCTCGCCTCTCCGGTATCTCGAACCCTGCTGTCCACGCTGCGATAAACTCTCGTTCTTCTTAGGGTACCCGATGTTTTCTTGGGAGCGGTTATCCCGGATTGCTGACGCCCCGTGTCGACGGTCCGGGTATCGCCGATGTGCCTCTTCCCCGGCGATTTCAAGTCCAGTTCCCGGCCACGTATAATGCATTGAACTATGCTGAACATACGCCCAGCGACCGAATTTGACGCAGCGCTGATTCTTGCCTTTATTCGCGAGCTCGCCGAATACGAGCGCGATCCTGAGGCAGTGATCGCCACTGAGGATGACATTCGCCGCCACGGCTTCGGCCCCGACCCGAAGTTCCGCGCCGTAGTCGCCGAGTGGCAGAGCGAACCCGCCGGGTTCGCGCTCTACTTCTACAACTACTCAACCTGGGTAGGTCGCCCTGGATTGTATCTGGAAGACTTGTTTGTGCGCCCAAGGTTCCGCGGCCGGGGCATTGGGAAGGGTCTGTTGATTTATCTCGCCCGCATAGCGGTTCAGGAGAATTGCGGGCGGTTCCAGTGGCAAGTGCTCGATTGGAACACCCCGTCCATACGGTTTTACGAATCGCTGGGCGCCCAGCATATGAAAGAATGGCTGACGATGAGAGTGGAAGGCGACCCCCTGCGGCGCTTGGCCGAACTTGAGATCCCGTAGCGGACTAGTCCTTAGTTTGTTAAGTTAGCGTATCTATGATATCGTCGGTGCATGCCACGACCTACGCTTGCAATCCAATTGTCCGAAACCGAACGCCAACAATTGGCCAGCTGGCGTCGAGCCGGTAAGACCGAGAAACGAATGGTGCCCCGAATTCAGATTGTGGAATTGGCAGCCCAAGGGCTTAGTTCCCGACAGATCGCTTCCCGCTTGGGCTTGCGGCGGCCCACCGTGCTGAAGTGGAGGCAGCGCTTTAGCCAGCGACGCTTGGCGGGTTTGCAGGATGCCGCGCGGTGCGGGCCACCCCGCCGCTACACCCCTGAAACCGAGCGGCGTATTCTGGCCAAGCTGGACGAGTCGCCGCCGCCCGGCCGGGGCCGCTGGAACGGGCGACTCTTGGCGGCAGCCCTGGGCGATGTGAGCGCGGGCCAGGTTTGGGCGGTGCTGCGTCAGCACGGGATACAACTGCAACGGCGGCGGAGTTGGTGCGTTTCCACCGACCCCGAGTTTGCTCGCAAGGCGGCCGATATTGTGGGACTGTATCTCGACCCGCCACTGGGGGCGGTGGTCTTGAGTGTGGACGAAAAGCCGGCCATCCAGGTGCTGGAACGGGCCCAAGGGTGGTTGCGCTTGCCCAATGGGGAGGCGCTCAAGGGTTTCAGTCATGAATATAAACGACACGGCACCACTACTCTTTTTGCGGCCCTGGAGGTCTTGAGCGGCCAGGTCTTCACCGTCCACTCTCAGCGGCGCCGGCGGCGCGAATTTCTCGAGTTTATGAATGGCTTGGTGGCTGCTTATCCCGATCTGGAATTGCACGTCATCCTCGATAACCTCAGTACTCACAAGCCGAAGCACGACCGTTGGCTGGCACGCTATCCGCACGTCAGTTTTCACTACACCCCTACCCATGCCTCGTGGCTCAATCAAATCGAATGCTGGTTCAGCATCCTGAGCCGCCAAGCCTTGCAAGGGGCGAGTTTCACCTCGGTCGAACAGCTGAGAAAAGCCATTAATGACTTTGTGGCGAGTTACAATCAGACCGCCACGCCTTTTGAATGGACGAAACGAAATGTGAAGCAAGCCGCACTCAAACATAGGTACGCTGACTTACACAAGTAAGGACTAGTGATCGCAAATCTGGGCCGCTAACATAGACATTCCTCTCGGGAGGTCCGAATAGTTAGGCAGTTGCTCGCACGACAAACTGCTCTGCATGTCATCTCCGCTTTTAAGATCCAGTACTCCTTTATCGCGAATCCTGGAAATCCGGCAATCGAATAATGATTCCCACTCACGTTCAAAGCCGGAATGTCGTGATCCGCACCGAGCGGAAAAACGGCGGAAAACTTGCGGGATTTGAGCGGGATTTGCGCCAACCGGCTATCGATTGGATCGGCGTCCAGTTCGCCTCTGGTATGCCCGTCGGCTAATGACGTTCTGCCTTTCGTCCCTCTGCGCTCGAGCCAGCAAGCGGCGATCGCGTTTCATGCGGCGGTTTAGGGCCCTTCGTTGGGAGCGCGACATTCGGGCAGACTTCATCGATCGCTTCTCTGCCCTCTGCTGCTCCCTGAGTACGCGCTGCTCCTGCTTCTGCTGCCGTCTCAGTGCCGCTGGATTCGTATTGCCGAATTGTGCGAAGGCGCGCGGAAGTCCACTCGAAGTCCAAAGGAGCATTGCCGCAGAACCCGAGATCAACACGGTCCTGATGCTGTATTTCATAGAAATTCAGACCACCGACACCGGTTTCAGCGAAGCTTTCACCTCACCCAGCCAGCTTCTTGCCGACGTCGTATAGAGATAAAGCGGATAGAGCTCCCGGAAGATAGCCTCCACCTTGCTCGCAAAGGCCGGAGTTCCGAGGCCGCGGGCATTCGGCTCAAACACTCGGCGCACGATCCATGCCTGGAGCGTCAGCCAATCTTCACTACGACAGGGTAGGCCCGGGTGTTGAGCCCATTCCATCTTCTTCGTCTCGCCCTTCTTCGAAGCGACTTTCTCGTTACGATGCCAGTAAGTCTCGTAACGGCCATGCCGCACGACGCGATCGAGCAGATCGTCAAAAATCGCGCGATGTGACACGAAGCGCCGGCGGAACACGTTTTCGAGCGGACTGCTTTCGCCTGCTTTCCAGGCGGCGTAGGTGGCAAAGCCGACGGTCACACAATCGGGGTTCAGCCCGACGTACAGCCGCCCGTTCGATTGGCGAGCCTGGCGGCCGTCGTACACGTAGAGGTAGTAATTCAGCGCGTAGGGCGTCTTGTCCTTACTGAAGCGGATGTCGCGATTGATGCGCGAGAAGTTTCCATTGGTTTTGCCGCCGACTTCAAAATGCGGATTGAGCGCCAGCAGAGTGGGCGCGAGCGATCGCAACAGTCCACGAAATACCCCTACCACATTACGGTCGTAGCGCTCGCGATTCTCTTCGAACCACTCCTTGTGATTGTTGCGGGCGAGCGAGCGAAAGAAGGCAAATGACTCAGTGGTGAAGCCGGGGAAGATATCATTGCTCACACTCGCTGTCTCCTCTGGGGCCTGGAGATTCCCGGTTTGATCCTGCACGGTTCGGTACTGCACCCGTGAACAGATCGTAGCGCGACTGAAACCGAAAGTTCAAGGGCCGCACCTTACTCCGGAATGAGTGCGCCCAAGGCTTCTGTCTGAAAATCAGGGGGCCACAGCCTCGCCAACCGTCCGAACCCACCGCCGAAATGAAGCTGAATTGGCAGCCGGCTCCTCGGACTTGCGGATATATACTTCTTGTTCAAGCTCGCAATACGGGAGGGATAAATGGGCACAGGCCGTATGGAAGCCTTCAGCGACGGCGTGATCGCCATCATTATCACCATCATGGTGCTGGAACTCCAGGCACCGCATGAGGCCAGGTTGGCGGCGTTGGTCAAGGTGGCACCGGTATTCCTGGCCTATGCCTTGAGTTTCCTGGTGGTGGCCATCATGTGGGTGAATCACCATCACGTGCTGCACGCGGCCCGTCACGCCGATGCCCGCCTGCTATGGTCGAATAACATGCTCCTCTTCTGGATGTCACTGATCCCTTTCGTCACCCGCTACGTGGGCCTGAATGCGCGCGCCCCCTTCGCCGTGGCTCTCTATGGATCAATACTGGCGCTCAGCGCGTTCGCTTTCACGTGGTTTCGCTACGAGGTAAATCAGCACCACCTCGACGACGAGGAATTGACGGAATACAACCAGCGCCAGGTCCGCAAGAGCGCCCTTTCTGCCTCGCTTTATGCACTCTCCGCACCTCTGGCCTATGTTTCGATCTACTTCTCGTTCCTCATCGTCGTTCTCATTCCCGTACTCTATTTCCTGCCGGAGCGTAAGCTGGCGGAAGGCATGGTCGACCCGCCGACAAGGCATGGCGCCCGTTAACCGCCACCTCATGCCGTGAGCAGGGCGCAGACTGTGTCCAGCAGGGCGTCATTACTCGCGATCATCTCGCCACCCACGACCTTGAGGCTATGAATCATCTCCGAACCAGGATTATCTATCTCGTCGGAGATCTGCCCCAGGTTGGCCTGAAAGCGAAAGAATCTCGGCACGCCGCTACGCGAAGGTAGCAATTCCCTCATTTGGTAGTCCACGACGACCGCCGGGGCATCCAGCGTGATGCCAAACAGCGGCTGAGCCCAGGCCGCCAAGCCCCAGCGGGAGGCGTGTTGGTAAGGGATCGGCGCGGCGTGGTCACCGGTACCCAGCGAGACCACCAGGAAATCATCTGCCTCACCATGCAGGATACGCGCCTCGGCATAGGCGGAAAGCGACGGATTGTTCACCGCCACGCCGCCATCCACCAGCGCAAAATAATCGTTTGGACCTGAGGCCGGTCCGGCACTGGGCAGGCGCGCTGGCGGAAAATAAGTGGGCGCGGCCGAGGTGGCGCGAGCCACCATACACGCGGGAAAATCGTAGTCGGCCCGCACCTTGGCACGCCAGCTCTTGAAGAAGAAGGGCTGGCGAGCCTCGATATCATAGGCGGTAACCATCACATCTACCAGGGCATCCTTCAGGCGGGTTTCACCGAAATAGCGCTGTAGAACTTCCTCGATGCCAATGGGATCGAATTTCGCCAGCCTCAGGTTTCCCAGCGCGGCAATCTTGTGCACGAGCGAACAAGCGAAGATTTGTGGCCCCTCCTTTTCATAAAGCCCGATCAGGTCGATCGCGGTTCGCAAGGGACGTGGAGGCACTGGAGAAGGGCTGGGCGCCGGAGCGCTAGCCGGCGCCGGGATCGAAGCCGCCAACGCGAGGATTCCACCCGTGGAGGTCCCAGCCATAAAATCAAAGAGTTCGGCAACGCGTTTACCGGTACGCCGCTCGATCTCAGCCATCACCATGGCGGGAAGAATCCCCCGGATCCCGCCACCGTCAATCGCCAGAATTCGAATAAGTCGGCCCATGTTGCCCCCTGAGGATGATCGGCTTGCGGCGTGATTGTATCATCGGAAAACAGGGGATTTGTACGAGCATCCGACACCTTGCACCGCCGGGCTCGCCGGTGCATCCAAGTTGAATCGAAAGGAGGCAAATAACTATGTTTGCGATTACAGGTGCCACGGGAAACACCGGCGGTGTAGTGGCCGAGAAACTGCTGGCGGAGGGAGAAAGGGTTCGCGTCATCGGCAGAGATCCCAGCCGGCTGGCCCGGTTTGTGCAGAATGGCGCGGAAGCTTTCGCTGCCGATCTCACCGACGCGTCCGCACTCACCAGGGCCTTCGAAGGAATTAGCGCCGTCTACGCGATGGTGCCGCCCAACATCGCTGCGCCGGACCCAAGGGGTTATCAGGAAGCCGTCAGCGGAGCGCTGGCTTCGGCCTTGGCCAAGTCTTCCGTTACGCACGTAGTGGTCCTAAGCAGCATCGGCGCCGATAAGGCCACAGGTACGGGGCCCGTGGTGGGGCTGCATAATCTGGAAGAAAAACTAAAAGGCATCGCCACGCTCAACGCCGTCTATCTCCGGGCGGGCTACTTCATGGAGAATCTGCTTCCGCAAGCGGATGTAATCCGGGGTTTCGGGATGATGGGGGGGCCGGTTCGACCCGACCTGCGCCTGCCCTTGATCGCCACCCGCGACATCGGCGCGGCTGCTGCTGAGATCCTGCGGAAACGTGACTTTTCCGGGAAGGAGGCCCGCGAGCTGCTGGGCCAGCGCGATTTGGACTATAGGGAAGCGGCAGGGGTGATCGGCAAAGCCATTGCAAAGCCGGACCTTGCCTATGTGCAACTCCCGGCCGAGCAATTGAAGCCGGCGCTCGCCAAGATGGGTATGTCACCCAATATGGTCGATCTGCTTCTCGAAATGGCGGAGGCGCTTAATTCCGGGTATATGGTGGCGCTTGAACCACGCTTTTCCGGAAACACCACTCCGACGTCTATCGAGACCTTTGTGACCGAGGTCTTCCTCCCCCGGTTTCAGAGGAAAGAGGCCGGCGCCAAAGCCTAGGATCCAAGCCGTTACGATCAGTGCGGGTACAAGACTCTTCTACCTCGGCTGAACGCACTAGTGAGATTCGCAGTATAATGACCTTCCTTTCGTGTTGGCGTGGCTGCATGCAGCCGCGAGCAAGTAGAGCCCTGAGCCCTGCCAAAGTAGCGGCTGGGAAGGTATCTTGCGAACCTCGATAACATGACCCCCGGTTCCATAGCGGCTGCGTTCACCGTGATCGGACGAGATTGTCACGGTGGAAGGGGAACCTATGCTCGAACTGCCATAGGACATCTCGTTCTGTGCTTATGGACCCCAACGGTCTTCCTGTTCGCGCAGACTGGGAATCATTCCACTTTGCAGCTCGACACCGGCGAGCACATCTACAAGTCCGCGTGCCGGGCGTGCCACGGTTCCGATGGTAAGGGAACGCCCCACTCCATAAGCGGATTTGAACGGCCTCGGACTTTTCCAGACTTCACCCAATGCGATCAAACCACAGCGGAGCCCAATGTGGCCTGGAGGTCGATCATCGTCCATGGCGGCCCCTATCGTGGGTTCTCGCAAATCATGCCCTCGTTCGGAGAGGCGCTCACTGACTCCCAAATCGACCACGTAATCGAATACCTGCGTAGCTTCTGCCGCAATTCGCACTGGCCGCGCGGGGAATTGAATCTACCCCGAGCCCTGGTCACCGAGAAGGCGTACCCTGAAAATGAGGTGGTCATCTCGGCCGCGGTCAATGCCCGAGGCGCTCCAGGTGTGGCGAACCATATTATTCACGAGCAGCGTTTCGGAGTGAAAAACCAGATCGAGGTGGATCTCCCCCTGACGTTTGAGGATCAAAACCACACTTGGTACGGCGGCGTGGGCGATGCCACATTTGGCCTGAAGCGGGAGATCTTTTCCAGCCTCCGCACGGGATCCATTTTAAGCCTGCAAGGTTCAGCCGTTGTGCCCAGCGGCAACAGCGCCCGGGGCTTCGGGTCAGGCACAACGACATTCGAGACCTTCGTGGCTTTCGGACAGCTTTTTCGAACTAACACCTTCCTGCAGTTCCAGGGCGGAGCGGAGCTACCCATCCACACCCAGAATGCGCCCCGGGCGATATTCTGGAACACCGCCTTGGGCCAAAGCTTGACGCAGGATCACGGCCTGGGTCGTGTTTGGTCACCCATGGTCGAGTTTTTGGCTGGCCGGGATTTAGCCACCGGAGCCAGAACAAACTGGGACGTGCTGCCGCAGATGCAGGTCACCATTAGCAAGAGACAGCACATCCGCGCTAACCTGGGGGTGCGGATACCGGCCAATAACACCTCGGGACGAGCGATCCAGGTGCTGTTCTATCTACTCTGGGACTGGGGAGATGGAAGGCTGAACGAAGGTTGGTAATGCGAAACAGGCTCTGGTGTCCACTGGCTGTGCTGACGTTGCTGTTCTCATCGCCCCAGTCGATGTGTGCGGGCCGCCAGCATACCGCATTGGGCCCGAGGTTCCAGACTTCGGACCGCTGCCTGGCTTGTCACAACGGCCTCACAACTCCGTCCGGCCAGGACGTCTCCATCGGTTTCGCTTGGCGCTCCGGTATGATGGCCAATTCATCCCGCGACCCGTATTGGCAGGCGAGCGTCCGCCGTGAATCGATCGACCATCCGGAATCTCAGCCCGCCATCGAGGATGAGTGCTCCGTGTGTCACATGCCCATTACCCGGTACGAAGCGAGGCTGCGGGGCCGCACCGGTGAAGTGTTCTCGCATCTGCCCTTCGACCTCAACGACAAGGAAAGTGCCCAGGCTGAAGACGGCGTGACTTGTTCGGTGTGCCACCAGATTGGGACGCAAAAACTGGGGACGCGGGAGAGTTTCAATGGAGGATTCATCATCGACACGCCGCCATCCAATACTGAGCGGCCCGAATATGGTCCCTTCAAGATTGAAAAGGGACAGACGCACGTCATGGACACTTCATCCGGAGGATTCCATCCAACGGAAGCTCCGCACATCCGGGAATCCGATCTCTGTGCGACGTGCCACACGCTCTCCACCAAGGCCCTCGGAAACGGCGGCCAAGAGACCGGTTCGCTTCCGGAACAGATGCCTTATCTCGAATGGCTGCATAGCGACTATCGGAACAAGAATAGCTGTCAGTCTTGCCATATGCCGCAAATTCACGAGGATGCACCTGTGACTGCCGTGCTGGGGGTGCTGCGGCAGGGGGTCCGGCTGCATACCTTCGTCGCCGCCAATTTCTTCATGCTGCGCATGCTGAACCTCTACCGCCAGGAGCTGAGCGTGGCGGCGCTGCCGCAGGAACTGACAGCCGCATCTGAAAAGACGATTGCCTTTCTTCAGGCGGAGGCGGCTCGCCTCTCCATTCGTAACATTGAGGTGGCTTCCGGTCGTCTCGATTTAGGAGTGTTTGTCGAAAACCTGAGTGGCCACAAGTTTCCCACTGCCTATCCGTCGCGGCGCGCATGGCTTCACGTGTTGGTGCGAGATGCCAATGGACGGCAGATCTTCGAGTCGGGTGCCCTGAACAAGGATGGTTCGATCCAGGGGAATGACAACGACGCCGATCCAAAGCGTTTTGAACCACATTACAGCGAGATCAACAGCAGCGATCAAGTTGAAATCTACGAAAGCATTATGCAAGACCAGGACGGCCTTGTAACTACCGGACTGCTGGCGGCTGTCGCATACGTTAAGGACAACCGATTGCTGCCTCGCGGTTTCCAGAAGCAGACCGCCGAAAGGGACATTGCGGTCATCGGCAACGCTATGGAGGATCCCAACTTCACCGATGCGGGAGACCTCGTGCGCTACTCCGTACCGGTGGGTGATGCGCGAGGCCCATTTCACATCGAAGCCGAGATCTGGTATCAGCCGATCGCCTTTCGCTGGGCGCATAACCTGGAGCACTACGACGCCGCTGAGCCTCGCCGCTTCGTTAACTATTACGAATCGATGGGTTCGGGCACGGGGATCTTGCTGGGTCGGGCCGCAGCTACATATTGAGGTTCGACTGTCCCGGGGCTTCCCCTCTCCTATTGAGCACTACAGATCACAGTGACGCTCAACTCTGGAGCGGTACCTTCCCTTCGCTGCCATGAAAACGCGGTCCTCGGCGCTGGGCCAACCACCCCCGGGCCCCCTCCTTGGCAGGAGGGGAGTTGGAAATTCCCCTCCTGCCAAGGAGGGATGCCGAAAGGCGGGGTGGTCGTTTTCAAAAATTGTGGTGAGCGAAGCTCATGAGATCTCCACCCAGGACAGGCTGTAAGTGACGAAAACGCCGGTGGGGGCACCGGCGCTACAGTAAGGACCGTCACATGATTTGTAATACTCAATGTTCTGTTCCGCTATTTTCTTCCCAGGGCTTCAAGTTCCTCCATAGTTCGCGGCCAATCCTGCTTCAGTAGTCGGGAGAGCGAGCGGTCCCGGAGCAGCTTGCCGTCAGTCTGGCAGGGTGCGCAATAATTCGTTTCGTTGTCGGCGTAGCGGATACGCACCACTTTAGCGCCGCAACGCGGGCAAGGCTTTCCGTACCTGCCATGGACCGCCATCCCTTCACGAAAGGCGGTCACGCGTTCCGGAAAGTGGCCTTTCGCCTCGCGCCTCAATCTTTTCGTCCATTCCTGCAAGGTCGTCTGGGTGGCCTCACACAAGCGCCGGACCTCCTCGCCATCCAAGCGCTGAGTCAACGCAGCGGGCGAGAGCCGGGCAGCGTGCAGGATTTCGTCGGAATAAGCGTTTCCGATTCCACTAAACAGCCGCGGGTCAGTGAGCGCCCGCTTGAGTGTGTGGTTCTCGGAGGTGAGACGCGCAGTAAACGCCTCAAGGCCTGACTCAAGGGTTTCGAGCCCGCCCGGGTCAAGCGACGCGAGTCCCGTCCCGCCTTCGACCACATGGAGTGACGCACGCTTGCGCGTCCCTGCCTCGGTCAGCACGAGGCTGCCATGGACGAAATCAAACGCGGCCAGAGTCCTTCGAGGTTCGACTCTTGCGCCCCGCTCACGCCAGTGGAGCCGCCCGGCAATCATCAAGTGCAGAACAAGGCAGTAGCCGCCCTCGAGCCCTATGACGATCCGTTTTCCGAGACGTCGCAGGCTCCGCACGACCTTTCCCTCCACCGCCTGGACAGGCGGGCTCGCCGTGCGAAGCAGAAAGGGGCTCGCAATGCGCACTCGCTCGAGCTTTTGCCCAAGGATGCGCGGCTCCAAGGCTTCGAGATACACGACAATGTCCGGCAGTTCCGGCACGATGGCTTATCTTTTCACGAGCGCCGCTGCAAGTAAACTTAGTCCCACCGGCTGCTAAAGACGATATGGCGCCAGTCCTTCAGGTCGGCGCGTGCCAAGCTGAAGCCCGGCGCTACAACACGCCCGTCGGCGGAAATACGGGTAAGCCTATTTGCTGGCCCGTTTTCATTAGCTTGCCAACCTAATCGCTGACTTGAAAGTATAGGAGATAACGTTATAGTACGCCAGGGTTTCCTGCGGCCCTACGATTCGGTGACTGAGGCTTCTCAATTCCTCATGGCCAAGCTTGGGCGTGCCACTTATAATCACGGCGATGGGCAATCCTTCTTCAATCTCTCCACGCCCGGATCGACGGGATCCGTACCTGTGCATTCAGAGTGTCACCGTCTTTGTTCGCGACCAGGACCGGAGCCTGCGCTTCTACCTTGACCAGCTCGGATTCAATCTGGCTTTTGACGCGAAGCTGCAATCCGGCGAGCGCTGGGTTTCGGTCGCTCCTCCCGATGGCACCGCAGTGCTCAACTTGGTCGCGCCCAAGCTCGGTTCGGTATCGTGCAAGCTGATCGGGAGGCCGACGGACGTCGTTTTTGTGACCGAGGATGTCACCGCCAAATTCCGCGAATGGCGCCAGCGCGGGGTTCGCTTCAGTCATACACCACGACTGAAACGCATAAAGTACGAATGGCGGGAAAATCCAAACTCAGCGGCCGCCTTGACACCAATCCCGGACCAGTTGCCCGTTTGGGGAGGAATATTCACCCGGTTCAAGGACATTGACGGAAATTCTTTTGAGCTTGTTGGCTTCGACGAGGTAACCCAGGCGATCGAGGCGCAACGCCACCAGGTGGCCAGGAGGCTTGAAGCCGAGCGACGCGCGGCCCAGGAAATGGAGATTGCCAGAGAAGTACAGGCGAGACTCTTCCCGCAAACGTCTGCCACCCCTGCGGACGCTCGATTACGCCGGCCTCTGCATCCAGGCGCGCGAGGTTGGTGGCGATTTCTATGACTTCCTTGATCTCGGCCCGGAGAGGCTCGGCCTCGTGATCGGCGATATTGCCGGCAAAGGAATCGCAGCCGCCCTTCTGATGGCCAATCTACAGGCGAATTTGCGCAGCCAGTGTGCGCTGAGCTTGAATCAGCTGGAACATCTTTTGCGATCGGTGAACCAGCTTTTTTGCGCCAACACTGCGGGCGCAGCCTACGCCACGCTGCTGTTTGCCGAATATGATGAAAGAGCCCGGCGATTACGCTACGTGAATTGTGGGCACTTGGATGCGCTTCTGCTGCGGACCGATAATACGTCTGGAGCGCCTCGATTCCACAAGCACTGTGCTCGGACTCTTTTCTGACTGGGATTGCGCCATACAGGAGTGCCAGTTGTTCGACGGGGATACGATCGTACTCTACACCGATGGCATCACAGAATCGTTCAGCGAGCAAGAAGAGGAGTTCGGAGTCGACCGCCTGATCGACGCCTTGCGGAGAAATCACGAATTGCCCCCGCGGGCCTTGCTTCGGTCAATTGTCGATGACGTACAGCGGTTCAGCCCTCATGAGCAGCACGACGACATCACCTTGATTGTTGGCCGATGCAAATCATAGGGCCAATCGGTCATCGGAGATGCACCCCGAGGAAAAAGAGCGTCGTATGGCATTGGCGGCTCGGAAACCCCGCAACTTCCACCCGTGGGATCAACAAGAGGAGGAATAAGGATGCTGAAACACATCCGCTGGGAGGAAATGGAAATCGAACAACTGAACCCGCTCTTTAGACGGCAGTTCGTGGTGGGCGAGAACGTGATGCTTTCGAGGGTCCTGATTAAGAAGGGATATATCGTGCCCCTACACAGCCATATCAACGAACAGATCTCATATATTCTTGAAGGCGCGCTAAAGTTCACCCTCAACGGCCAGGAGATCACGGTACACGCCGGAGAGGTCCTCACCATTCCGCCCAGCGTGCCGCATTCGGCTGAGGCGCTCGAAGACACAGTGGACCTTGATATTTTCAATCCACCGCGTCAGGATTGGATCGATAAGACTGACGCGTACCTGAGAAAATGACGGGTCCACGGTTGATTGCACTCGAGGAGGAAATCATGTCTGAGCTGGCAGCTAAAACTTGTGTGCCCTGCCGGGGCGGAACACCGCCCCTCAAAGGCGAGGAACTCCAGTCTTACGCCGGACAAGTGCCCAAATGGGAGGTGATCGAAGGCCACCATCTTCACAGGCTGTTTAAGTTTCCGGACTTCCGCCAAGCGCTTGAATTCGTAAACAAGGTAGGCGCACTTGCGGAAGAGCAGGGCCATCACCCCGATATTTTTCTCGCCTGGGGCAAGGCGGAAGTGACCCTCTGGACCCACAAGATTGACGGATTGAGCGAAGGCGACTTCATCATGGCGGCAAAGATCAGCCAGATCACTTAGTGAGCATTACAGACCGTAGTGACGGCTCTACTGTAGCGCCCGTGTCCCCACCGGCGTTTTCGGCGCTGAGGACAGCGCCGCCACAGGATTGAGCGTCACTACGATTTGTAATCCTCAATGAGTTGGGCGGCGTGGAGACTGCGACGGACGTGAGTGATTGACGTGAATCACGTGAATCAATCGGGCGGACCGGAGACAGATAGTCGACGAATGGCGAGCGGCGTCCAACGTTATTTCGAGATTTCTCTGCTGCTGATGCTGGGAATCGCCTTCGCGACACTCGCCACCACGGGCAAGCTCGATCTGCCGTCGATCATTGTGCTCTCCGGAGGGTTGCTGGCACGGTTGTGGCGGCGTGATATCTTACTTTCTCACCGTACAGTGACGCTGCTAGCCGCAGCTTACATTCCATTCTATGCATTGGACCTGCTGGTGCTCTCTTCCGGGGCCGCCCTGGTTGACCGCATGCTCAGCGCTACGGTCCACCTGATTCTGTTCACTGCGGTTATCAAGATCTTTTCAGCGCGGACTTATCGTGATTACGGCTATCTGGCAACACTCTCCTTTCTGATGATGCTGGCCGCTGCCATCCTTACCGTGAGCACGAACTACTTGGTGGGACTGCTCGTTTACCTCCTCTTCGCCACCTCCACCTTCGTCAGTTATGAAGTGAAACGCTCGGCCGAAGAGGCCTCCTTCCCGCCGCCGAAGCCGGAGGGTGAACCGGGAAAGCTGCACGATGACCGGGAGACCCGGGGCACCGATCGCGGATCCAGCCGGGGGACAGGAATCGAAAAGGCGCTGCTGGGAACGACACTAGGGCTTACCGTCGCGAATGCGGTGCTGGCAGCCATCCTGTTCTACGTGATTCCTCGCTACCACACGAGCTACTTCACTGCCATTTCCACCCACTCGGAGAACGTCACGGGATTCTCCGAAAGCGTCAGTCTGGGCGATCTGCGAAACATGAAACGCTCTCGCCTGGTGGTCATGCGAGTGGTGGTCGAAGGCAATCCGCGCAACTTCGAGGGAGTGAAATGGCGCGGCGTGGGGCTGACCAGCTTTGATGGCAGGCACTGGTACCAGGATAATACCGCCCAGACGGCCATTACCGCCGCCGTTCCGCAGCATTTCATGCTGCCGTTGGCGGAAGGCTGGCAGCGACGGCCCCGCCATACGCTGCGCTATCGTGTGCAGTTGGCGGCACTCTCAACCGACGTGCTCTTTGCGGCTGCCGTAACCCGAGAGGTTGGCGCCCGGCTCCGTGTGGTGGCGGTTGACCAGACGGACTCACTGCATAATCCGCTGCACGCGGAAAATACCTTCGACTACGATGCGGTGTCGGAGAGCGGTCTACCTCCGGCCAGCGATTTGCGGCACGCCTCTACGTCGTATCCCCAGGCCATCCGACTGGTGTACCTGAATCTGCCGCCGCTTGATCCGCATATTCCCGAATTGGCCCGCGAGATTACGGCGAGGGATCAGTCCAATTACGATCGTGCCTCCAGTCTCGAGTCCTACCTGCGCCACAACTTCACCTATACTCTCAACCCGACTTCGATCGAGCCGGGTGATCCCATCGGCAGTTTTCTCTTCAAGTCCCGGCAGGGCTACTGTGAGTACTTCGCCACCACCATGGCGCTGATGCTGCGCACGGTCGGTATCCCCTCACGCCTTGTGAACGGCTTCCAGACCGGCACCTACAACCGCTTCGGTCACGATTACATAGTGCGCGCCCAGGATGCTCACAGCTGGGTGGAGGCGTACTTCCCCGAGTACGGTTGGATTCCCTTTGACCCGACACCTGCAGACCCAAATGCTGCCGAGGCATCGGGCGCGCTCGACGATTACCTGGATGCCCTCGGTCTCTTCTGGAACGAATGGGTAATCAACTATGACTTCAGCCACCAGGAACAGCTGGCCAGTGACGTCGAGCAGCGTTCGCGACGCTTCCAGCGAAAGGTGCAATTCCGCTTCGATCGCTTTCGGGGACGCGGCCTCGAACTGGCGCGAGCCGCACAGCTCTATTTCGGAACCCACAAGCTATTGCTCTCGGCCCTGGCGCTCCTCATCCTGGCTGCCATCTTGATTGCGGACCGTTTCACCGGCGCTGGTCTTCCGCTTAGGGAAGAGTTGCGCTTCAGATGGGCCTGGCTCGTGCGCCGCAACCAAGCAGTGGCAGGTAGCATCGCGGCCACCCTCACCTATCGCGAATTCCTGAAGGCCATGGCAGTCCGAGGCTTTCACAAAGGCGTCACTCAGACCCCGCGGGAGTTCGCCCTTTCGCTGCACGAGAAGGCGCCAAAGGTACTGGAGTTCACGCGGCTTTACAACGATCTGCGCTACGGCCAGTCGATGGTTTCGGTCGCGGAACTGCGGCGGATGATCGAGGAGATTTGACGTTACAAACCAAAGTGATGACCTTACTGTAGCGCCGGTGTCCCGACCGGCGTGTTCGGCGCTGAGAGCCTGCCTTGAGTGGAGCGAAGGGCAGCCCCGATACAGGATTGAGCGTCAGTATGATTTGTAATGCCGGGTTGTATGTCCAATGGGCGCTTGATCGAAGCTCTAGTGGACTTTCTAAGCTGTCGAGGAATCGTCTACGGTTAGGTCAGCATCTTTGACCTGCGGTAGTGCCGGATCAGCGCGTTGGTTGAGCTGTCGTGCTTCAAATCGGGCTCGCTTGCACTTTCGAGTTCGGGGACAATCCGTTTGGCCAGCACCTTGCCGAGTTCGACACCCCACTGATCAAAGGAGTCGATTCGCCAGATGGCGCCCTGGGTGAAGACGCTGTGCTCATAAAGCGCCACCAGCTTGCCCAGCGTCTGTGGCGTCAGCCGGTCCGCCAGAATCACGTTCGACGGGCGATTGCCCTCAAACGTGCGGTGCGGCACGAGCCAGTCCGGTGTGCCTTCAGCTTTTACCTCGTCCGGCATCTTGCCAAAAGCCAATGCCTCAGCCTGCGCAAACACATTGGCCATTAATAAATCATGATGTTGGCCAAGCGGGTTAAGGGTTTGGCGAAAGGCTATGAAATCGCAGGAAATCAGCTTGGTTCCCTGATGGATGAGCTGATAGAACGAATGCTGGCCGTTGGTGCCTGGCTCGCCCCAGTAGATCGGTCCGGTTTGATAGTCCACGTGAGCGCCATCGAGGGTCACACTCTTGCCGTTGCTCTCCATCGTTAATTGCTCCAGATAAGCGGGGAAGCGCTTCAAATACTGTTCGTAGGGCAGAACCGCTACCGTCTGAGTATCAAAGAAGCAGTTGTACCAGAGGCCGATCAGGGCCATCAGCACCGGAAGATTGCGCTCAAAGGGCGCGGTGCGGAAGTGTTCGTCCATGGCGTGGAATCCCGCCAGCATCTCTCGGAAGCCCTCGGACCCGATAGCGATCATGGTGGAGAGGCCAATGGCGGAATCCATTGAATAACGGCCGCCCACCCAGTCCCAGAATCCGAACATGTTGGCGGTGTCGATACCGAACTTGGCGACTTCGGCGGCGTTCGTCGAAACGGCGACGAAATGACGCGCGATCGCAGCATCATCCTTGAGGCTCAGCAGCGCCCAGTTGCGCGCGCTGCGGGCATTAGTCATCGTCTCGAGGGTGGTGAAGGTCTTGGAAGAGACGATGAACAGCGTTTCATCGGCCTGTAGATCCTGGGTGGCCTCCGCGAAATCCGTTCCGTCCACATTCGAGACGAAGCGGAAGTTCATATCGCGGGCGCTATAGTATTTCAGGGCCTCGTACGCCATAACGGGGCCAAGGTCCGAGCCGCCAATCCCGATGTTGATCACGTTGCGAATGCGTTTGCCGGTGTAGCCTTGCCATTCGCCCCGGCGCAAGCGATCCACAAATGCCGCCATTTTCTCTAACACTTCGTGGACTTCGGGTACAACGTCGACGCCATCCACGAAGATCTGGGTTCCTTTGGGCGCGCGCAATGCTACGTGCAGAACGGCGCGGTTCTCGGTAACGTTGATCCTCTCGCCCCTGAACATAGCGTCGATGCGGCTTCGAAGGCCGGATGCATGGGCAAGATCGAGCAGGAGGCGCACTGTCTCATCCGTGAGGCGGTTTTTCGAGTAATCGAAGTAGAAGCCGAGATCTTCTACATGCAGACGCTCGGCGCGGCTCGGATCGTCCGCAAAGAGCTGGCGCAGGTGCGTGCTGCGAATTCTGGCATAGTGATCCTCGAGTGCTTTCCATGCTGGAAGCTGGCGGAGCGGAGCGATGGCTGAGTGTAGTTGCGGCGGTGTGGCCATCCTAGATACCTCCTTGATAACCCCATCAATCAGTCTGTTTCAGATAACAGCCCGGTCGTTAGATGCTCGTAGAGCCGCGACGGGGTTCCTAAAGTTGATCGTAGTGATCCTGCGCAAGTGGTTCGGCCCAAAGAGGTGTGAGTCCTTGTGGGCAATCCACTCCGTTGGTATATTGTAGGCATGGCAAGTAAGAAGCGAAAAGGCAATACGAAGGCAATTCCCCTGCCAGCTAACGAGCCTGAGGAAGAGCGGAAGACGATTGTTCAATCCGGGGATATGCAGGCGTTGGAGGGCGTTGCTTACGCAGATTCGGAAAGCGTCAAAGAGCTACTCGAAGAGGGACAGACATATGAAGCGGAGGCGGTGCGGGCAGTAGAGGATGCGCTGGACCCCGACCAAGCCGAGGTCACCACCAAGCAGCTTCCGACGGACGACGTTCCTCCCGAGGAGTTTGACCCCGACCAACCGCCAGTCAGGCCGTAAGCCTGCGACGTGCCAGGGCCTTACTCCCGCCATTACCTCGGCGCCTGCAGGGATACCGCTACGCGTTGCGATAGCTGAGGCGAACTTTGGAGATCGACGCTCCCCGCACCTCGATGCGCCTCAAATCCCGAGTACCCAGCCCGAGTTCTTCCGCCAGCCGCAAATGACTGTCGCACTTCTCAAATGGCGCCGTGCCGCGATCCGCCATGGGGTCAAATCCCATCACCGCCGTACAAACAGCATCTGTGGTAACGCAATTGGTTCCCGCGATCAGCAGGCCCGGCTTCACGACTTTGCCCGATCCAGGCACCCACGGACCTTCGCCCTTGGTCATCGCTTGGATGCCGTCGATCACAGCAAGGTGGATGGGCCGTGCGGCCGCTAGATCAGCCGTTACCCGAGGCACGAGGTAGCCCGTGTCTGTGGATTGCTTGGCACTTACCGCGGGGGGAGCGCTCTTCGAAGGCAGCCGGCTTCCATCATGAAGCATTGCGCGCGCGCCCTTGGGACGGAGACTCGGCTCATCAACGCCAGCACCCTGACCGTAGATCGTGACCGGGATAATGCCGAAGCTATTTTTCATGGACAGGGTCACGCCGGCCGCCGAGTGCTCCTTGAGTTTGGCCAGCGAAACGAACACGTCGCAGTCCTCGTAGGAGTGGTTCATGTCGTAGCCCTTAAACAGCAGGCCGCCGCCGGGCACCATCAGACGCGAATACTTCTTTCCATTTCCTAAATAATTCGTATTCTCGAACTCGACCTTCGGCGTAATGCTCGAGAAGTCGCGCGGCTGCCAATGCGCTTGCCGCATGAATTCCTCTACCGGGTCGGTGGTGGACCACGGACTCTCGAGTAGGCGGATGCGCCGGGCCCCCGCCCGGTCCAGCAGGACGACAGTCGCGCCGATAACCTCGGGATGAACCCAGTGGGTCAACTCCAGGGGCATGCTATCGATTCTGGTGTCAGCACCCCCGGTCAGATTCAGCTTGATGGCGACAGTCTTGCCTTTCACCAAGCGATCCAAGCCGCCAAGCTGATCGAACACGGTCTGGAGCGTCGGCAGGACGTCCGAACCGTAGGTCCGGCAGGTACCAATGGCCACGGGCGCGGTCGGCGCCTTAACGTTGAAGGCAAATCCAGACTTCGAAAGCCAAAGACCGGCGGCCGTGGCACCCACGGCGCGGATCGCTTCACGACGGCTGCAAGGGTATCCTTTCATGCGTCCTCCTCGAGGAATAGCTTGACAAGCTAGCCACCATTCTAACAGACAACTGGAGCGGAACATCAAGAGCAATTTCCCCAAAGCGCTTTGGCCGTACTAAGCGCTGACGGAAGACTCTAGCGTGGCTGAAACTCGGGTACCCTACGACCCACGCGTTGCACCCTTCTGTGAATCACTTTGGCATGGGTGTAGCCTACCAGATAGCCTCGAGGTTGGCGAGTTGAATGCCAGAGGAGGGGCGAATGGGCCAGAAATCGGCCCAAATCTCCGCAAAATCCCGCTCAAATCCCGCAGCTTTTCCGCACCCTTCCCGCAAGGGCCGGACTTGCTCGGTAAACAATGTCTCTCAAGTCTTTTGGAGTTCGATAACGACTGCGCGATCCACAGATCGGGTGCTCGTTCAGGTGCGACCCGGCTGCGGAGCCCCTCCGTGGTCACTACATCTTAGGCCAGCATAAGACGTTCGCCTTTTGGCTCAGGAATGGCGTCCCCAAACTCCTTCGCCGTGTCGATCCACAATCTGATGGCGTCATTGGCATGCGCGAGGGCCGCTTCCTGAGAGCCCCCGTTGAGCCATGCAACCCGGCAACTCCGGAATCTCGGCAACGAATACCTGGTCCTCATTACTCCAATAGATGATGATCTCGTATTTGTGCATATTACTCCTTTCCACCTTCGAGCGCATGCACGTCACCGGGAGGCGCTTTTCATAAGACGCGTACCACTCACCAACCTCACGCTGGCGCGCCTGCCGGGATCTTTGGCAAGTGCTCCAGCGCCTCGTGGATCTTCTCTTCTGGATACTCGTAGTCCACGAGCTCGCCGGAGAAATACTTGTCATAGGACGCCATATCAAAAAAGCCGTGGCCGCTTAGATTGAAAAGGATCGTCTTCTCCTTCCCTTCCTCCTTGGCTTTTAGCGCCTCATCGATGGTGCAGCAGATCGCGTGCGACGTCTCGGGAGCCACGATGATCCCCTCGGTTTGGGCAAAGGTAATCGCGGCTTCAAAACACTTCAGCTGCTTGTAGCTGACGGCTTCCACCACCCCCTCGCGATGCAGAAGGCTCACCAAGGGAGCCATACCGTGGTACCGCAGGCCTCCGGCGTGGATGCCAGCAGGTATGAAATCGTGTCCCAGGGTATCCATTTTCAGCAAGGGCGTCATACCGCTTTTATCGCCGAAATCGTAAGCGTAAACCCCCTTGGTCATGGTGGGGCAAGCTGCCGGTTCGACCGCAACCAGGCGGATCTGCTTTCCCAGCGCCTTGTAGGGAATGAAGGGAAACGCCAGTCCTGCGAAGTTGCTGCCGCCGCCGCAACAGCCGATCACGACGTCGGGGAAGGCCTCGGCCAGCTTCAACTGCTCGATTGCTTCCTGGCCGATTACAGTTTGGTGGAGTAGCACGTGGTTAAGCACGCTGCCCAAGGAGTAGTTGGTGTCCTGGCGGCTCGAAGCATCCTCCACGGCTTCGCTGATAGCGATTCCCAGGCTGCCCGGACACTCGGGATCTTCACTGAGGACCGCGCGCCCGGCGGCAGTCTGGTCGCTAGGCGACGGGATACAGTTGGCGCTCCAGCACTGCATCATGGTGCGGCGGTGAGGTTTCTGGAAGTAGCTGCACTTCACCATGTAGACCATGCACTCCATATCAAATACAGTGCAGGCGTAGGCAAGGGCGCTGCCCCACTGCCCCGCCCCGGTCTCGGTGGATATCCGTTTGATACCCGCCGTCTTGTTGTAGTAGGCCTGGGCTACCGAGGTATTGGTCTTGTGGCTACCGGCTGGGGAAACGCCCTCGTACTTGTAAAAGATGCGGGCGGGAGTCGCGAGCGCCTGCTCAAGCCGCGTGGCCCGGCAGAGCGGCGTGGGACGCCACAGCCGAAGCACGTCGAGAACCGGCTCGGGGATCGGTACCGTCCGGGCCTGGGAAACTTCCTGCTCGATCAGTGCCATAGGGAAGATCGCCGCCAGATCCTGCGGACCTGCCGGTTGCCCGGTTCCGGGATGCAGGGGCGGGGGCAGCGGAGAGGGCAAGTCAGGCACAACGTTGTACCACGACTTGGGGATATCGCGTTCGGATAACATGTAACGGTTAAGTGTCATGAGACCGCCTTTGTCGAGAATTGGCATTAGCAATGAATCGGCTCCTGGCCCTGGTGGGCACAGGGACGAAAGTTCAACGGCGAAGAATATCATGGGATTCTACCGGAATGAATAATCTACCTTCTTAACTTTTCTTACTGTAGCGTCGGTGTCCCCAGCGGCGTTTTCGGCGCTGAGAGCCTGCCCTGAGTGGGCGAAGGGACGGCGCCGCTACAGAATCGAGCGTCACTGTGATTTGTAATGCTCAGGTGGAGCAGGCAGCATAAGGAAACGGAGGGTACACATGAGACTGTGACTCCGAAGAGCCGCACATTAAAGTCGAAGGTTTTCGATTGCGATTGCAGGAAAGACTGATTCGCGTTGCGGGCGACGATCACGCCGGAACGTGAGGTCGGGTCATCGTCGCCCGTCACGCTATATGAGGGACGGCAAAGTCGCGCCGTCCGAGTGGTTCAGATCAGCAATTTCACAGTGTGACGGCGATAGTTTGGGTTGTAGTCGTTCCGTCCGCTGGAACCTTGATGCTACCCAGGGTACGAGTGTGGAAGCGATTGGGCAACGGAACCGTCGTTGTGCCGCCAGCTCCCGTGACTTCAATGCTCATGGTAATCATGTCAGTGGTTTGGGTCGTTAGAGGCCAAGAGTACGGTATGTTCACCGTACATGTCCTGGTGGTCCCGGTACCAGTGGCTGCCACCGAGCCTGAATCCGTTACCGAACGGGCAGTTGTCGCCTCAAAGACACTAGCGTTGGCACTGCACGCAAACGTGGTCAGGCCTGTTGACTTCACGGTTAAAGTAAACTTGAAAACAAGCGTGCCTGTGGCCGGGGGAGTGGTTGCAGGCTCCAGTTCCCCGATCGACATTGGAGCCGGGGGTACGGGCTTGAAAGCGCCGGTGTTGGGGTCGAGATAGCCAAGAATGCCGCTCCCAGAAGCTTTACTTTGGCTCCAGGCGGGATGGCTAAATCCTATTAGACAAGCACAAACGAGCAGGATCTTCCAGATTCTCACATATCCTCCTTGGTCAGTGTTCAATCGCGTCTTGCCGGCTGATCGGAAATCTGTGCGATTTCGGTTACACTCGACCAGCAAAACAACCCGAGTCTGTGTTCTTATGTTCCCTGAATTTCCGGCATTGTAACTGATGATGGCATCCTTATGTCAAGTACTTTCCGCTCTCGACTTCTCGAGAACAGAGGGTCTAACCCCTTTTAAACGTACTCCTTCCAACACTACCTGTCGCTCCAAGCGATGGACCTTGTCGTCATAAGAACGCAAGTTCTTTGGCCTAATTTGTATAGAAAAAGGTGTTAGTCTGAAACCAAGACCCGTCTCATTCCCTGCGTCGGTATCATCCTCCCTTCGCCCTTACGTCGCTGCACGCACTGGACAAGTTGCCTCGCTACAGTTCTTTCATCTTCGAGGCCCAACGGCGGCACGCTACAATGTTGTGTTCGCCCAAGGAGCGAAGGAGGCTGCATGTCGACGTTCGCTTGGCCGCGAGTGGCGGTGTTGGGCGCAGGCGCGGTGGGCTCTTATTTTGGGGGGATGCTTGCGCGCGCCGGTGCACCGGTTACTCTCATCGGCCGCTCGCGGCATGTTGAGGCCATTCATCGCGACGGTCTCGCCTTTGACGGCCTGCATTTTCAGGATCAAATCAGGCTTCAAGCATCGACCGAGGTGAGTGCGGCGAGCGATGCCGACCTTGTGCTTTTCTGCGTAAAGACACTCGACACCGAGACGGCTTCTCGTTCTCTGGCTCCATGGCTCGCGCCGGGCGCCGCCGTGCTCAGCCTGCAGAACGGCGTCGACAACGTGGATCGCCTTCGCGCCGCCGGCATCGACGCCATCGCCACCGTGGTCTACGTCGCCGCTGCTATGACGGCACCAGGCCGGCTAAAGCATAATGGGCGAGGGGACTTGGTGATCGGCGATCTCCCTGGACGTCCGACCGGGACCGCACCTCGCCACGACCGTATCGAGCATCTGGCCGCGCTGTTTGAGCGCGCCGGTGTACCGTGCCGCATTTCTGCCAATGTCGAAGGCGAGCTCTGGACCAAGATGATCATCAACTGCGCCTACAACGCCATTTCGGCTGTCGGCCACGCCCGCTACCGCCAACTTGGCAATGATCCTCATGCACGCGCTGTAATGGTTCAACTCCTCGAAGAGGCGATTGCTGTAGCCACCGCCAGTGGCGTCCGTTTGCCGGGGAGCAATATGGTGGAGGAGGGAATGAAGATCACCGAAACTATGGCGGACGCGACCTCCTCGATGGCCCAGGATCTGGAGCGCGGTAAACGCACTGAGATCGATTCCTTAAACGGGTACGTGGTCCGGCGTGGAGCAGCCTTTGGTATTTCCACCCCGGTCAATCAGACGCTCCACGCCTTGGTGAAACTGCTCGAAGAATCCCTTTGATCACTTGCCTGCAGGATCGGAAGACCGGTCGCGAGTGGGGCGTCGCCCGAGCATCTGCTTGCGGGCTTCCATTACATTACCAGACCTTTACCAGCGCTGATTTCGCGCGCTATGACAGCGAGTACAACACGGCGGCATTCGCCTGCAAAATCTCTGGTCAACAACGACCCACTGGAGATGAGCGAAGGCATCCGTGAATCCTTATAACAATCTCTGGGGAGCGACGTTTCCCCAATGGAATGGAGATGACATGAAAACAACCACCCCTTACCCCTCCTTAACCAAGCCTTAACCAAGGAGGGGAGTTTCCAGCCCTTCCTACTCATCCTTGTCCAAATGCAGATCGATCCTTCTCCTCCGCGACAATGATGATTCAGCAACTCCCCTCCTCGGATGAGCCTCAGATGAGGAGGGGGTCAGGGGCTGGTGTTGAGATACCCGATACGAGCGATCCACGGCTAGTTCTTCACGACACCGTCAGGAGAAAACTCGGTCGTGGTCGCGTAATCCCTCCGAGTGGCAATTTTGCCATCGCGGTAAACCTCATACTCCCACGGGTCAAGAACGATGTCATAACTGTGGCCGCGAAACCTGTAGCCCCTCAGTTTCGCTTGGCCCAACTCCCGCCGATAGGAAGGAGAAACCAGCAAAGTCCCATTAACGCGAGGCCGCAGCCCAAATACTCCAAATATGACGGCCTGCACGCCGCTGCCGGCAGCGACCTCCAAGGGCATTTCGACTTCGGGTGAGCGCGGGTAGTCCGCAAAGATCTCCTGAGGGATATAAGGAAAATGCTCAGTCCACCCTGTACAGCGGTCCAGGATATCCCAGGCCAATCCTGGGTATCCCAATCTGTACAGGGACTCAGCCAGGCGCAGGGGTTCGCCCGTGTATTGTCCCCCGCCACCCCAGTCCACGTCTTCCAAATCCCAGTGAACACGGTCGGCCTTCGAAATGGAATACATCCCCAAAGGACCCAGGAATTCGCCCTCCCTGAGGTGCCCGATCATGGCTTCTTTCTGCTTTTCGGAGAGTAAATCGGAATCAAGCAGGTCGAATTGGTGATAACTCAGGACCAGGTGTTTGCTTCCATCGGGGTAGAGGTTTACAAACCAACCGTTCTGTTCATCCCAGAGTTTCTGGTTCATGGAGCCTTGCAGTTTCTTTGCCCAATCCTCAAATTGGGCCGCCTCGGGATCGTTTCGCGAGCGGCACCATTCAGCGACTTGCCGAAAATAGCCGGCCGCCATGCCGTTGGTGGCGGCCACGATGTGCTGATAACCGTCAGTGCGAATCTCGAGCATCTTCTCGGAGCCGGCTCCAAAATCAAGCAAGCCGTCGGGACGGCCGTAGCGTTTTATGAGTTCCTTGCCCATTCGCTTCATCCATTCGAGAACCGAGGCGCCCTCTTCAACGCGATTGAGGAAAGCCATGTCGCCGGTTTGCGTGAGGTAATCCTGAAGGATACGAATTTCGGCAAAGGGATTTTGGGCGTACCAATATTCGTTGGCCTTCCCGTTCCAAGGCACGTAACTGCTCTTCAGCAGGCCGGCGCGAATGTAGGTTAGGAAAGCGTCGCGTAGTCCCTGGGGATCGAGAATGCTGAGCATTTCCGAGGCATAGGATGTGTCCCAGGGAATAGTAAAGATCCACGTTCCTACCGCATAAAACGGCTTGACAATAAAGTTCTCGCGTTCCCACCGTGCCTCCAAAACGCTCAAAATGCAGCGGCGATAGAGATCGTCGAAGGAGTGGTCATTGGTACTTACCTGCGGGAGTGTCTCCCCCGCCCATTGAAGGCGTTGGCGAAGAGCACGATCGGCACCTTCCATACGCGCGGCGAGATCCGCACCGGCAAGGTTCGGCGCCGGCGCCGGGCTTTGTTGAAGCGAGCTTTGCTGAAGGACGATGGCGAAACGCGCCGTGGTCTTGGAACGGCCCGGGATCTCCCACCGCCAGCCTTCCTTTACGTGTGTCGCCAGGTCGCTGACCACAGTGATCCTGATCTGGCTGCTGGCCAGAGTGAACGCATCGGGATGCGTCACGGGGCCCGCTGGCTTTCCTGGTTCGTTGGGTATGGAGAGAGCCAACTCCGGCGCGCGTTGATCCGGACTTACGGTGAACACCAGCGGATCGGTTTCGCGGTTCTCGATTTCCACCGCCATGTAGACTTGGTCGGTGTCAGCCGAAACACTGGATTTGGTAGAGATGCCGAAAGAAATCCAGCGATCGCCAAACTGCTTGTGAAAAGTGCCGGTGCGGAAAAAGGTATTGGGCTCCCAGTAGGCCTGCTGCAGAAGCATGACCAGGGGCGCGCCGGCGGAAAAGTTCAATCCGAGAGGGTGTTGGCCCTTTCCGGTTTCGACCATGTAGTCGTAAACGTCAGGTACGACGTCCTGGATAAGTACGTTGGCTTTCGTTTCCCGAAAGGCCAGCGAAAAGCGATAGTCACGAGTATCGATCGGCGGAAATTGGAGTGTCTGCAATCCCGTCACGCTCTTGTCGCGTACGGATATCGCTCCGCGCCCATTGAATAAGCGCAGCATGCGATCGCCGAACGCGATTTTGGCGCGCGGCATTCCGAGCAGCTCAGATGTTAACGAGGTTGCTGTCTCGCCCGGCCCCAGATCTTCTTGCTTACCTTCGAGCGGAAGCTGGGCCTGGCCCGCCGCTAAGCCGCCGATAAATAAACAAACAAACGCGCCTTGAGTTAGGAATTTGAGGTTGCGATGCATGGTAGGAGATCCTTTCTCCTGGCGAGGGTCGCTAATGCGTTCTCCTTGGCGCGTCGGCCCAGTCGCGGCCCCTCCTGAATACAAAGCTCGGAAGACTAGCTTCGCTGGTAGCCTGAGCGTGCGGGCATCGCCCGCCTTGGAGTGCGGCAGCGGGAGCTGCCGCCTTGCTTGTTCATTTCGAGCGTGTCTAAGGCAGCCGTTATCGGGACCATCTCGTTAAGGCGGCAGCCGACGCTGCCGCACTCCAAGGCGCTTCGCGCGTCTCTCCTTGCCAATCTCTTACACTGGCTCTAAATACCGAGCCCTGACAAATACCGCCGCGGTGGTAAGGCGATTACCGGACACGTTCGTAGGAATAGCCCGCGGCAGCCAGTCCTGAGACAATCTCGGCGATGTGATCGGGTCCGCGCGTCTCCATAGTGAGGTCAATCACGGTGTCGCCGAGATTCACGCCGTGGTAAGCGCGATCGTAGGCAGTCTCGACGATGTTGGCGCGGTATTGCGCCAGCAGGCCGGTGAGCTTGTGCAGCGCCCCGGGATAGTCCACCAACTGGATCCGCAGCCGCACCAGACGGCCGTCCTTCACCAAGCCGCGCTCAATGATGCGAGCCAGCAAGGTGACATCGATGTTGCCTCCACCCACCAGACACACGATCCGCTTGCCACGTTCGACCAGCTTGTTATTCAGCACGGCGGCGACGGCGGCGGCTCCTGCCCCTTCCGCCAGAGTCTTCTCACGTTCCAGTAACAGCAAGATAGCATTGGCGATCTCCTCTTCCTCGACGGTCACAATATCGTCGACATATTTCGCCACCATCGGCAGCGTACGGTCGCCCGCCCGCCGCACGGCAATCCCGTCGGCAATGGTCACAGCGTGGTTCAGAGTTACGGGCTTCCCTTCGGCCAGCGCTACTTTCATCGAAGGGAGCCGGGCCGTTTCGACGCCGACAATGCGGACTCGCGGATTCGCTTCCTTCACTGCGCAGGCCAGTCCGCTCGCGAGGCCCCCGCCGCCGATCGGCACTACAATCACCTCGATCGAGGGAAGCTGTGCGAGCAACTCGAGTCCCAGGGTGCCCTGCCCCGCGATCACCGCGTCGTCATCGAAGGGATGCAGAAAGGTGAGCCTCTCCTCCTGCGATCGACGCAGCGCTTCCGCGTAGGCCTCCTCGTAGTTCGCCCCTTCCAGAATCACCTCAGCCCCGTACGTCCGCGTGGCTGATACCTTCACCAAAGGCGTTGCCAGTGGCATTGCGATCACGGCGCGAATGCCGCGCCTGGCGGCATGATAGGCGACCGCCTGAGCGTGGTTACCGGCTGAGGCAGCGATCACGCCCAAGGCCCGCTCTTCTGGGGTCAGGGCAAGGATCTTGTTGAGTGCCCCACGTTCCTTGTAGGAGCCGGTCTGCTGAAAATTCTCGAATTTGAGATAGACAGAATTGCCGCTGAGGCGCGAAAAGGCGTCAGAATAAGTGCAGGGAGTCAGTGCGATGGAGTCGCGAATCCGTTGTAAAGCAGTTTCGATATCAGTCAGGGTAACCAAGAAGATCCAACTCCAGCATGACGAGCCGGACCATCTGCACGGTCCGAATGCCAAGCCAAGAGATTACCACAGCGGGCGGCACAGCCGCTCGCCACAAGACTCTAACACGACGGACAATCATCTAATTGCAGAATGCTTGAAAATAAGGATCACCAAGCTCGTATATCTACGATAAGGAATTTCAATTGGACTGCCATCCTGCCGGAGCATAGAGTTCTTCTCAGGATCGGGGAGACAGCCGAGCAATTCGAGATTCTTCGTCGCCTGCGGTTCCTCAGAATGACAGCAGCGACGAGGTTTTCCGCGGCCTGTTAGCGGTGACCGTCGAGCTTCGGTGCTCTGCCGTCGCATACCGCTCGTGACACGACTACTTTCTGGCCGAGGTGCTCGAAATGGCGACATCCAACCTGAGCGTAAGTCAAAACGATGATGGAATCGAGGACACGGCGCGAACCCCGCACGAGCGCGAGGCCAACTTTGTCCTGACGCTCGAGGAGATCGCGAGTCTCGCCAAGGAAGGGGGCAAGCCGGCCGAGACGCTCATGAACGTGGCGGCTTTGATTGCCAAACGATTCGGGACCGATGTCTGTTCCGCTTACCTGCTGGAACCGGATCGCGCTAACCTGGTCTTAGCCGCCACGGTCGGACTCCGCCGGCAATGTATTGGAACCCTGCGGATGGGACTCGACGAAGGTCTCACCGGCCTGGTCGCCGAGCAAGTGCGCCCTGTCGCGGTGGAGTATGTAAAGAACCATCCACGCTTTAAGTATTTCAGTGAAGCGGGCGAAGACATCTACCAATCGTTCTTGGGGGTCCCGCTGGTTGATCGCGGGGTGCTGCAAGGCGTACTTGTGGTTCAAACCGTCCAAGCCCGCTCGTTCCGGGAGGACGAAGTTCGAATGCTGGTGGATGCCGCGGCGCAAGTCGCGCCCGTGGTAAGTGAGGCTCGCACCCTTGACCGTTTCATCGCCCCTATTCAAGAGCGGCTCTGGTCACTGGCCCACAACCTCTGGTGGAGTTGGGACCACGATTCGAGCGGCCTCTTTCTCGACCTCGATCCGGTACGTTGGAACCAGGTCAATCACAATCCTGTCTCACTGCTGGCGGATATCCCCCTGGCGCAGATCGATCGCCGCGCCGGCGAACTGGTTCTGCACAGCCGCATCAACTACGCCTACCGCCGGCTCCGGGAGTATCTCGAGGCGGATCGCACCTGGGGTGCGAGACACGCGGGCGTTCTGAGGCCTCGTCCTGTGGCCTACTTTTCCGCCGAGTTTGGATTGCATGAGTCGATTCCGGTGTATTCCGGAGGGCTAGGCGTCCTTGCCGGCGATCATATCAAAAGCGCCTCCGATCTCGATATTCCACTCATTGGTATAGGTCTGTTTTACGGCCAGGGTTATTTCCGGCAGCGGCTCGACCGGGACGGCTGGCAGCAGGAGGAGTATCTCAGGACCGACATCAACCAGCTCCCCATGGACCCGGCCATCGGAACGAACGGGGAGGCCGTGCTGGTTCAGATCGAAACCCGCAGCGGCCGCATTCGAGCAAAAGTCTGGCGCCTCAAAGTGGGGCGGTGCGATCTACTGCTGCTGGATTCGAATGTGGAGGGAAATGCCCCCGAAGACCGTGAGCTGACTTCGCGCTTGTACGGAGGCGACGGCCGCATTCGGATCCGGCAGGAGTTACTGCTTGGAGTCGGCGGTTATCGTGCCTTGAAAGCGATGGGCATCACGCCCGGTGTCCTGCACCTGAACGAGGGCCACAGCGGATTTGCCGTGCTCGAAGCGATCCACGCTCGCATGCAGGAAGAGGGCCTGGGTTTTGACGAGGCTGTGCCCCGGGTGGCGAGGGAAGTGGTCTTCACCACCCACACGCCCGTCCCCGCGGGCCATGACCGGTTTGGGGCAGATGTCATCGAGGAACATCTCGGACCACTGCGAGAGGAGTTGGGTCTTTCCCACGATAGGTTAATGGCGCTGGGGCGGGAGAACCCAGGCAACCACTACGAGGAGTTCTGCATGACAGTACTCGGCCTGAGGCTCTCGCGCCACGCCAATGCGGTATCGGCCCTGCATGGCGTGGTGTCTCGGGCTATGTGGACAGGTCTGTACCCGGGTAAGCCAGAGGTTGCGGTCCCCGTCGGCCACATTACCAATGGCGTGCATGTGCCCTCCTGGTTGGCGCCACAAATGTCCCGGCTTTACGATCGCCACTTGGGAACGGGTTGGCGGGAGCATAGTGGCGAGGCGCGCGTTTGGGAAGGGATCGAGAGCGTTAACGATGGCGAGCTTTGGGAAACGCATCTCAGCCTGAAGTCGCAACTCCTGGATTTTGTGCGCCGCCGCGCCGTCGAGCAGGCCAGACGCCGGGGCGAGCCGCCGGAGGCTTTGCAGAGGCTCGCCCGGGTGCTAAGCCCCGATGCGCTTACCATTGGCTTTGCACGCCGGTTTGCAACCTACAAACGAGCTAACCTCATCCTCTCGGACATCGAAGACCTCGCCTCGATGGTGAATGACCCTAAGCGACCGGTGCAGTTTGTCTTCGCCGGCAAGGCGCACCCACGCGACGAACCTGGCAAGCGCGTGCTGCAGCAGATTGCGACGCTGGCGCGTGACCGCAAATTTGCAGATCGATTCGTCTTCGTGGAAGACTACGATATCAACGTCGGACGGCATTTCGTGCAGGGTGTTGATGTCTGGCTGAACAATCCTCGCCGGCCCTTGGAGGCTTCCGGCACCAGCGGTCAAAAGGTGGTCTTGAACGGAGGCCTCAATCTCTCGATTCTGGACGGATGGTGGGCGGAGGCATACGACGGGTTCAATGGCTTCGCCATTGGAACGGGTAGAACCCATTCGAACATTACGATTCACGATGGCCGGGACGCCGAAGACCTGAAACGCACTCTCCACGAGGAGGTGATCCCACTCTACTACCAGCGGGATCACGACGGGTTGCCACGAGGTTGGATCAAGCGCATGAAACGAACCATCCGAACACTCGGCTGGCGATTCAACGCCGACCGCATGGTGATGGACTATACCCGGAAGTGTTACATTCCAGCCGCCGGCGGCAGGTCGAGCGACACACGAGAGATGGGTGAAGAAGGCTGACCTCCTGCGTCCGATCTGTTAACTGCACGCGCGGCAGTCCGGAGAAGCGGCCATCCACCAAGGAAAGGGCGGGTCGGGATTTCGCAGCGATATATTAATAGGAAGATTACTTACCGATATACTACTTTCGTTATACATTAATCTATCTAAGGGAACCTTAGGGTCCTCGTCGCCGACGAATTTCCTCTTATCCCGATTGAAACTACAGCTTCAGGGCCTTATAAAACAGGCATGGCTATTCTTAGTAAGCTAGATAAAATTCTCGACCGGGATGCCATGCTCTGGAGTGTAGGTGGGGATCTGAACTTCTTGCGGGAGATTGCAGGCCTGTTCCTGGCAGCGTGCCCGACCTTGCTTGCCGAGATGCGATCGGCTCTCGATTCGGACGATCTCGGACGCGTTGAGGAAGCAGCGCATGTCTTGAAAGGCTCAGCGCGAAACCTCTCCGCCACGCCGACTTTTGACGCCGCCTGTCGCTTGGAGGGCCGTGCACACCGTGGCGAGTTCGCCTTGGCGCTTGAGGCTTACGGCCAACTCGAGTCTGCAGTTGAGCGGTTGACGCCGGTACTGGCGGAGTTGATGGAAGATATCCGGAAATCGCTTCCGACCAGTGAAGTCTAAACCAAGACCGCATCGCTACCCTTGAAGCCCGCTCGAACCGTAAGGCGCCTACGGTCCACGCTTACTGTGGATCTGACCACTCGGCTGGAGCGCCGCTTTGATCGAATTGCTGCTGGAGAACGGCGAGATCCGCCTCGGCTTTCGCGAGCGCCGCTTGGCTCGAGGCTGCGTTCTTTTCTGCGTCGATCAATTTAGCTGAGATTTCACTCTGCGAGAGCTCGGTCGCCTGGCGTCTCTTCAGTAATTCGAGTTCTTGCTCGGCGAGATCCCTGGCTTCCTTCGCCATCGCCACTCGCTCCCGCGCCTGACTGAACCGTTCCCGCCAATACGCTTGGTCATGTTTGCCGGGAGTCGCGTCCGGCGGGGGCGGCAGCGGGGGAGCATTTCCGGCCGTGGCCATGCCGGCACGTATCCATCCCGGATTGCCCCCGCGCCGTTGAAGTTCTACACGCAATTCCTCAATAGCCTTCTCGTCCTCTTCGATCTGCTGCTTCTTCTCTTCAATGGCGTGCTGCAAGTCCTTAACATCCGCCATGCTGTACTGTTGATCGAGCTGTTTCTGAGGATCGGAATAATAGAGTGTCTGAGCGAGGTTTAGCTTCTGCTGTAAGACGCTCAGCTCACGCTGGTGCATGTTCAGGCGGCCTTGGAGTTCGGCCGTCTGGTCGGTAAACCACTTCGCGTCAGGCGAAGTTACGCCCTCCGCTCCACTTGCCGGCGTGTTCGCCGGGGGCCCGACGATGCTCAGTCCCCCTTCGGTTGGGAGATTCGTATTGGTGAAGACTCGCGCGGCAGGTTTCTGATTGGCGCGTTCCGCCCGGGCCTTGCGAGCCATGTCTCCCAGGGAAGGCTCTTGGGACGAGATGACGTCGGAAGCTTGCCCGTTGCTCGAGTTCGCGGCTTGGGGCCAGGCACATGCAGCCCATAAGATCAGGCCGACTGAAATCAGGAGGGTTCTCCAAAACAGGGATCTCATTTTCACCTCAACCTTCGTCATGTTGCTGGCTCGCAAAAGCTGAATCAGACGCGATTTTCCTGGGCAGGCACCCACAGCCAGAACCTACGCCCTTCCCGGCTTGAAATCAAGCGGGTCCGTCACTTCTACAGCAAGCCGCCTCCCGTCCGAGCGATCCGGTGCGCTTCGTCTCTGTTATATCGGCAGTAATCACCGATAAGATTAATCGAGATTAGTCGCTTCCCCCGAGGATGCTTCGACCGCTGTCGAGAAGCCCGTCCGTCCGGCTCCGGGTCATGCTAAGATGTTCTGTGGAACCCGGTCCTAATCCTATCTTGAGGCAACGGCCTCAAGGCCTTAGAGGCACTAGAGGCCCGGCAGACCAAGCGCGGCTGTACCGGTCTGCCACACAATCCCATACGTCCAATCGAGCCATCATCTGAGTCATGCCGATCCACACCGTTTATACCTTGTCCGCGGACGATCCTGAAGCCCGCAATTGGCTCGGATTCCTCCGCCGTCACGGCCACTCAACCCTAGGTAACTTATTGATCGAGCGCGCCTTCTGGCTTGAGGGTGACATCCGGGTGGAGAACCTGATGTCGCTGCTGGTTAATCCGCTCTATCAGTCACGCTC
This sequence comes from uncultured Acidobacteriota bacterium, assembly GCA_963803295.1. Taxonomy (GTDB): domain Bacteria; phylum Acidobacteriota; class Terriglobia; order UBA7540; family UBA7540; genus CAWDMC01. Next base: position 300,945 of record CAWDMC010000009.1, read on the forward strand.
AGATCGCTCACAGCTTGACCCGGTGCGAGGTCCGATTGTCGAGATTGCGTATCGACCCGCCGTGACCGATCCCGAAACGCCCTCGATTCTGGCTGGATCCCACGCTTTGGGCGAAAAAGGCCTGACTTTCGCACGGGTTTCGCGGCGGTACCAGTTTGAGGGGCTAGAGGAAGCCGAAGCCCGCCAAATCGCTGCCCGTTTTCTATACAACAGCGTGGTAGAACGCATCCGAGAACCGGGAGAGGTGGTCACGACGCTGCGGCCAACGGGGAATCCCGATCCGATCGGCGCCGTTCCGCTTTCAGATCTCAGCGAGGAAGACCTCACGAAACTCTCTCGTGCACGGTCGTGGTATGCGCCGCTTTCTCAGATGAAGGCGATCCAAACGCACGAGCATGCGATCGGACGCCCACATACGGATGCCGAGGTCGAGATCCTGGCCCAGAGCTGGAGCGACCATTGCTATCACACCACCTGGAAGAGTCTTGGACTGCTCAAGAAGTTGGCGGCGGCCACCCAAAGGATCGCTCATCCTCTGGTGGTCTCGGTCTTCAAAGACAACGCCGGAGGTATGGAGTTTTACGAAGGTTGGGTGGTCACGATCAAGGGCGAAACCCACAACTTTCCCAGCTCGATTGCCCCGTTCGGTGGCGTGGCCACCAAGCACGGCGGTGTGATCCGCGATACCCTCGGATTTGGCAAGGGAGCCTATCCGATCGGCGGCACGACCATCATGGGAACTTTGGACCCGCGCCTCTCTGACGCCGACGTTCCTCCAGGGGCCCTGCACCCGCAGTTGATCGTGAGTGAGTCGATCCGGGCAACCAGCTACTACTGCAATCCCATGGGCATTCCCATGATGCACCCGGTCTACCGCATTCATCCGGGATACGCCAAGTGCTTAGCGCTCGGTCACTCGATTGGCCTGATTCCCAGCCAGTACGCCATCAAAGACGATCCGCAGCCGGGGGACCTCGTGCTGCTCCTGGGCGGCGCAACGGGCCGCGATGGCATCCACGGAGCCACCGCCAGTTCCACCGGTATGACCGGGGAGACTCTGCACAAGGAATCGGCGGCGGTGCAGATCGGACACCCCATCACGGAACGTAAGTTTACTTCCGCCATCCCCGCCCTGCGCGACGCCGGCCTGATTCGGTCGATTACGGATCTGGGCGCGGGCGGCATCTCCTGTGGGGCCGGCGAGATGGGGGCGGAAACCGGCGTAAGCCTCGATCTGGATGCGGTGCCGCTAAAAGACTCGAGCCTGACTGCCTGGGAAATCCTGCTGTCGGAATCCCAGGAACGTATGCTGGTCGCTCTCCCGCCGGAGCACTTGAACGAGGCGCAGTCGATCCTGGAGCGTTACGAGGTGGAATACGCCCTGATCGGCCGCTTCACGGCAACCAAGCGACTGGAGGCTAGCTGGCGAGGCCACCGAGCGGTGGACCTCGAAATGGATTTCCTCTGGGGCGCCTGCCCCATCGACCCGGTCGAGGTCAAGCCACCGCAGCGCCAACTCAAAGGGCTTGAAATTCCCGAGCCCAAGACCCGGGACGAGTGGTCAGCCGCCTTCCGTCGCGTGCTCGGGCATTATCACTGTGCCGATCAAAGCGCCGCCGGATCGCGTTTCGATACCACCGTCCAGGGCCGGACGGCCGTGGGACCCTACGGCGGCAGGAATCACCGCATGCCGACGAACGTTCACGTGTCGGCCCCGCTGCGTGGCAGGGCTTACGGAGCGATTTCGACCGTGGCCTTCAATCCGTTCTACGGTGAGACTGATCCGGCTCGGATGGCCAAGCTGATGATCGTGGAGGCCATCACCAAGGCGGTGGTGGCGGGCGCCGACTATCGCGAGATGGTTCTGTGCGACAACTTCTACACGCCGCGGGTGCGTCCTGAGACTGCCTGGGACCTTGAACGCATGGTCGACTCCATCGCCGAATTCTCGGAGCAGATCGGCGTGCCGTTCATCTCCGGTAAGGACTCAAGCTCGGGCACGTTCCAATGCGTGGGTCCCGAGGGCGAGGAGCGCCGCATCGACGTTCCGCCAACCCTGGTTGTTGCCACCCTGGGTAGACTGCCTGACGTCAAAAAGGTCGTGACCAAAGAGCTGAAGCATCCGGGAAACAAGCTCGTTATCGTCGGAGGCATGGACCCCTCAGCCCTTGGCGGCAGCGTTTACGCTGATACCTATAGCCAAACGGGCGGACAGCTGTTCGACCCTGGCGACGCGGCCTCGATTCTTGCTGTATGGAATGCACTGATCGAGATGTGCAACGCCGGCCGTTATCTTTCGGGATCCGCCATCGGCGAGGGCGGCATGGGACTTCGCCTGTTTGAAGCGTCCTTCGGCTCGGGACTCGGCGCCAGGCTGGATTTCGACCAGGTTGATCACGTTCTCGACAATGGGCGGGACGCCCGTGCTCTTAAGCAAAGTGGCCGGCGTGATGGCTATCTGTTCGGCGAATTCATTGGCTCTGCCATTTTAGAAGTCGCTGCTACGGTAGCCAACGTGAACCCTGGGATTGGCATTCCCTACCAGGTTGTCGGCGAGGTCTTGAGCGAACCCAAGCTGGTGCTCGCCAACTCCGGCAAGACTCTTTGGGAAGATGACATCGCGGCGCTTGCCCACATCTGGAGCAAACCTTTCCGGGAGGCAGTTGAATGAGCGCCGCCACCACGGCCATCCTCTACGCGCCAGGCATCAACTGCCACGAGGAAACCGCCGCTGCCATCGAAGCTGCCGGCGGAAAGTCCCAACTCGTGTTGCTCAGCGACCTGTTGCATGGCCGTGCCCGACTTGGCGCCTTCCAGGCGGCGGTTATTCCAGGTGGATTCTCCTACGGCGACCACCTGGGCGCCGGACGGATCTTCGCCACGGTGCTTGTCGCCCGGTTGCACGATCAACTGAACGAGTTCCTGAACGATGGCAAGCCGCTGCTGGGTGTCTGCAACGGTTTCCAGGTGCTGGCCGATGCCGGACTACTGCCCGGCCGCACTCCTGGCGACCGCAAGATGGCGCTGCTCGAGAACGAATCCGCACGCTTTGAGGATCGCAAGGTTCGCCTCTCGGTGACGGGCTCGCGATGCATCTGGACCCAGGGTCTCGACGGTCGTGTCCTTGAGCTTCCGGTCGCACACGGAGAAGGCAGACCCCTCATGCCTGACACTCACACGAACGCATCTCATGTCGTTTTTCGTTACGTTGATTCGTCCTGCCGGCCCACGGATCATTATCCCGAGAATCCCAATGGCGCGCCATGCGCCATTGCCGGAATGACCGACTCCACAGGACTGATCCTCGGCCTGATGCCTCATCCGGAACGCGCATCACTGCCAGCCCACTATTCGCAGGACGGACTCTGCCTGTTCCGCAATCTTGTTCGCCATTTGCTGCTGTAGCTCCAAGTGCTCACAACTCCCACTCACCCGCCCGGCAAGGGTGTAAAGGGAGCGCTAAGGGTTAGCTCCAGACCGTGACGATTCTTGGCGTCGTTGAAACCCTGTCGTGTCCCTATTCCTGAAGCACAATCTGGACTATCATGGCGCGTTCGGCAAATGACTCGTTGAAAGGAATGGGCTCTGGAAATGTCTAAGCGTGATATTGACCGTCGCGAATTCATCGCCACCGCGGGATCTGCTGCGGCCAGCCTCGTCTCTGGGGCTCTTGCGCCGCGGACCCTAAAGGCCGCGTCCAACGAATCCGAAAGCACAAGCCTGGTCGCCAAGGCTCGGATCGCGGCCACTCCTACCCTTCGCTACCGGCCCTATCGCTCAAAGCCCACGGCAGCGGCAGACTCAGTGTCATGGGTCCAAGTCGATCTCGGGCGGACGCAGGCCATTGAGGCTGTCGAGTTACATCCAGCCAATCAAAGGCTCCGGCCCGGAAAAGACCAGTACTACGCAGGAGAGGGCTTCCCCGTCCGCTTTAAGGTCGAGGCTTCTTCTGATGTGAACCTCACACGGCCGTCTCTTATTGCAGATCACACGAGCTCGGACTTCGATAACCCTGAAGACCACGTCGTGCGCTTGCCGGTGGCAGGTCTTCGTGCGCGATACATTCGCCTTATCGTTACGAAGTTTCCCAAGCTCGACTGTGCACCGCCGCCGGTGGATCCTCCGGAGGCGTGGCCGACGTGCTCGGCCGGACTCGACTACTGGTTCGCCCTCTCAAAGATCCGGATAATTTCCGCGGGAAAGGATGTTGCCCTTGGTCAGCCCGTCACTGCGGACCCGGTTCTGGGAAATGGTGAGGACGCCAGTCAACTGACAAGGGCCAGTCGAATCGATACGGAGTACGTTCATCGGGATCATCCCGAATTGGTCACAGATCCGTCATCCTGGCGTAGAAGCACGGGACCGGTTCAGGTGCCGACGGCGGGTGTGACCCTCCATGGCGGACCATTTGAGACCGCCATGCGGAATAACATCGGATACTTGCTCGAATCATATACCCTTGACGATTTGCTGCTGCAGTTCAGGCAGCGCGCCGGCAAACCCCTACCCCCGAGCTCGCGAAAGCCCGATCAGTTTTGGGAGCAGGACCTGGCCGGTTCGAATGCCGGCCGGTTTCTGATGGGTGCCGGAAACACGCTACGGTGGATCGATGATGGGGACCTGCGGAATCGCTTTGAGGCTGTGGTTGCTGGAATAGCGGAGTGCCAACAGGAAGATGGCTACGTGATGGCCTACCCGGAAGACACGATTTTCTTTTCGGAGCGTGGCGCCTACACCCGGGCTTGGCTAACCCATGGGCTGATTGAGGCCGGATACGCGGGCAATCAAAAGGCCTTTGAGCTGTTGCGGGCGAATTACGACTGGTTCAACCGGTGCAAATATCTGCCGGAACTCTTGCGGGGCGCAGTACAGGGAGGCCAAGGCATGATCGCGAACACGCGCCTCTACTTCACACCGGTAGGAAAGCCCGCCGACATCCAGGTGATTCAACGCTATTTTCTTGAGAGCGCCTGGCTGGACGATCTGGCCAGTAGCGATAAAGACGCCATTTGGCAGTACCCTTATGACCGGCCCCATTGCTATCTGCTGACGAATCTCGAGGCCTACCTTGATCTCTACCGTGCGACGGGCGACAAACGATGGTTCGACGGGGTTAAGGCAGCCTGGGAAATGTATCGAAGATACTGGGAACAGCCCGGCGGCTCAATTTCTATCATCGAGTATTCCTATGACCCGCCCGGGTCGAACTACCTGACTAAGAAGCTGGGTGAGCTATGTGGTAGCGCGTTTTGGACGTTTTTGAGTCAGCGATTTCAATTGCTCGCGCCGGAAGAAGAGCGCTACGCAGCCGAGATCGAGAAGTCCATCTACAACGTCGCTATCGCGAATCAGGACGGCAAAAACGGGCTCCGCTATCACACCATACTCGTCGGGAACAAAGAGAAAGCAACCCGGATCAACAGTTGTTGCGAAGGACAGGGAACAAGGCTGCTGGGTTCATTGCCTGAACACATCTACTCCTTTGGAAACGAGGGTCTGTTCGTCAACTTGTTCGAGCCCTCGACAGTTACCTGGAAGCACGGACAGAACCAAATGCAAGTGCGTATGGACAGCCGATTTCCGCTCGAGCGCGAAGTCAAGTTGACGATTTCCGTCGACCGCTTAGCGCCCATGAAACTGCGAGTGCGGGTTCCATCGTGGTCCGTCAAGGATATGACTCTGGCTGTAAATGGAGAAGCCCAAGCCTCGGGACGGCCAGGCACCTACATCACCCTGGATCGCAGCTGGCGCGAGGGCGACGTCGTGACCTTCTCGCTGCCGATCGGGTTCAAACTCGAGGAATACACGGGAGCCGATCAAATACCCGGTCACAAGCGCTACGCACTAACCTATGGTCCATTGCTCTACGCCGCTGTGGGTTCGAAAGACGCGAAGCTGCGCCTTCCTTCTGGCTCGCGTGCAGAAGATCTCGTGGGTCGTTTGAAGGCCCACCCTGGCGCACCGCTGCGTTTCGATGTCGAGCGAAACCCTCAAATCACTTACATGCCTTACTACCAGGTGGCGGAGGAAGAGTTTACGTGTTTCCCTGCTATTGAAACTTAACCACGATCGCTCTGCCATGCCAAATCGGACGCGAACATGCCCTCCAAGTCCTGAAAGCCAGATTCACACCAACGGCGCAATTGGGTGCGGCCTTCTCCGATAAGTTTCAGCACTGCTTCCTTCTCCGAATGTTCCGTTGAACTCCTGGCCCAGAGCGCTTCAAGAATTCCTGCAACCGGTGCATCATCACCCATGAACTTGCGATCCATTCTCGCCAGGGCAGCGGCAGCACCCAAGGCGTATCGCCTGGCCCGTACCCTCTGGGCCCATGCGACGCGGATGGTTCCGACCAGGCGATCGTCCCAGCCAAGCTTCCGTTCCGGGTCCCGGCCCACGCGGTCCACACTGTCGCGAAGGAAAGGATTCACCATCCGGGCCAGAAGATCGTCTGCATATGCCCGGTAGCCCTCCGGAGTAAAAAGGTTGTCCGTGGCTCGATACTTCCTGATCAGCGCTTCTCCAGATTCGGAAAGAAAGGCGGCCCGTAAGAAGGCGAGAATCCCCCGATCCTTGCTCAGATCCGCGATCCGCTCCACGCCTTTGATGGCGCCGACGTAGGCAGCCAGGGCATGGGTTGCATTGTGACCGTGCAGTTTCGCCTCCTCAAAGGGAAGAAGATCTTCCTTTTCCTCGAAGACCGATATCCCGCGCCGGAATGTCGCCTTCCCGCCGCTGGCGTCGTGGAAATGGATCTTCGATATGAGAATCCGGTTGAACGACTCGACCAGAAAGGCCCGCGCAAGCCCCGAGTTTATGGTGGCCAATCCCTGCGATCTGATCTCTTCGGGATCGGTGAGAACACCGCTCATCTTCCCGATTACCGTATTCAGAAAGCGGACCTGCGCGAGCACAGAGTCTCGTTCAGCTTCGGGAACTTCGCCCAGCACCGCGGATTCCAGGATCTCCGCGGCGTGGTTGTGGTTCTCGGCTGCGTAAACAACAGCTCGCGGGCCGCGCTGTGCCGCCTTTCGCCGCAGCCCCTCCGCCAGGATACGGTGAATGCTGCCGGGAGCTTCCGAGACGTACATCTGCACGCTGGGCACCGCGGTGGCGATTTCCTCCGCTTGCGCCACAGCTTCGATCAGCCGAATCCGATCGTGAATGGAAGCCGGGTTTTCGATCTCGACGGGACCGACCTCCGCCTTCTCAATGCCATCGGAGTGCGCGATGTTAACGGTGAAATCGCCGCCATTCTTGCGAACGGCGTCGACGACTTCCGGCACAACTTCAGCCACTACGAGGCGACGGAAGCCCTCTGACCGGAACCCTTCGTACAGAAACAGTCCAGCCTGAATGGCTCCGAAACCAAATCCAACAAAAATACGTGATCCCTTCAGCGCCACCAGCTACCTCTCGCTTCCCTGCAGATTTTCGGCCCGTTCTGCCAATGTCAGAGGCGCGGGTGGGGACACCCGCGCTACAGAGTCGCTTCCCTACAGATCTTTCGGCACGTTTTCCCTATGTCAGAGGCGCGGGTGAGGACACCCGCGCTACAGAGTCGCTTCCCTACAGATATTTCGGCACGTTTTCCCTATGTCAGAGACGCGGGTGGGGACACCCGCGCCACAGAGTCGCTTGCCTACAGATATTTCGGCACGTTTTGCCAACGTCAGAGACGCGGGTGAGGACACCCGCGCTACAGAGTCGCTTCCCTACAGATATTTCGGCCCGTTTTCCCTATGTCAGAGACGCGGGTGGGGACACCCGCGCTACAGAGTCGCTTCCCTACAGATATTTCGGCACGTTTTCCCTACGTCAGAGACGCGGGTGAGGACACCCGCGCTACAGAGCGATTCCTTGAAGATATTCCTGTTCGTCGTCGGCGCTCCAGTATTTCACGGCCCGAATCTCGGGCGTGCGCCGGTGCGGGTAGACCACCGCCTTTCCATCGATCTGCTGGGCCATGATCATTTTGAGGAACTCCACCGCATGCTCCAGGTCGCCGATCCGGGTAACGTGCGAACCTGCGTCAACTTCACCCGCAGCCATCAACTCCAGCGTGCGCGCGATATCCCAGGGAGAACCGCCGCTGTTTCCAGTGACGTTGATCTCCTTATAGTGAACGATTCCGGTGTCGAGCCCGACAACGTCTTCGCCCTTCTTGAGGCCGCCAAAAAGATTCAGAACGGCGCCCCTGCCCACGAGAGCCTGCGAGCTTTCGATGGCCGCTTTCGATCCCACCGCCACGATTACATCATCAGCCCCGCGGTAAGCGGTCAGCTCGTCCACCAACTTTTTCAAATCGGTCTCCCGAGGATTGACGGCGCAGAGGCCGATCCCCATTGTTGCCGCGCGTGGACCGAACAGCGCACTTACGATCTCGAGCCGGGGGCCGGCCACATCGGCCACGACGATAGCCCGGGGCCGGTAGCTCAGGGCCAAATCGACATGCATTCGACCCATGGCGCCGGCGCCGATCACCACCACGACGCCGCCCGCCTTCAGGCCCTTTGTGACCTCCCGCGCACCCCGCCGGGCCCGTTGAAACAGGTGCACATGATGATCCTGTGCCGAGATGCAGCACGACAGCGGTTCACTCAAGGCTGCGTGGGCATAAGCAAGGTGAGAATCGGGGATCGGGAGAAGGCAGTCTGCCGCCAGGATCTCTTCCGCGATCAGGATGAACTCCGCCAGATGCCCCGCCAGCGTATAACCGACCGCGACCTTCTCAATGCCTCGCGCGCCAGTCACGATACCGTTCGCGGTGGTTCACGGGAGCAGTATCAACCGCGGGCTGCACTACAAAGCGCTCACCTGGACGGTAGCGATCCTTGAGGTTCGCGCCTACTTCCACCAGCGTCACCGAACCCTCGTCTCCGAGGATCAAGGGGTAACGCGCGAGATCCCAGCCGTAGACAAAGTTGTGCTTAGGGCCCTGCTCCACCAGCTTGATCAGTGACGTGCAGATCCCGGCGGCGTCCACGCGGGCTAGCATTTGATCAGGACCGGGCCGCGGTACCGGAACGCAACGAATCTGCAAGTGGTCGAAGCCCACGCCGTCCAGCACCAGGGCCCGCATCTCCGGCGGCACTCCGCGAAGGCTGCTGTCGTTCTTCTCACTGCTGCCCTTACTCGATATTGTCCGATACTTCATCAGCAGTCATTACACAAGCCTCCTGAACTTCCTAGCCGGACGCGCGGCAAACGAGTGCGACGCTATTTACCTCAACATTACAAATCACAGTGTCGCTCAACTCTGTCGCGGCCTCTCCTCGACATCGAAAACGCCGGTGAGGACACCGGCGCTACAGTACGCCGCCACTATGATTTGTATTTCTCAATAAAAGTTTGACCCGAGACGCTACGATAAAAAGAGCTTAACCACTCCGGCGTTAAGCAATGGCTTCCCTGAACGAGAATCTCTCCTGCATCTTCACTACTTCTGCGCAAGGTCCGATACTCCCCGTGGTGGTCAGATCGCTCAAGTTCATGCCTCCGGCGCAGACGGCGAATTGCAGGATCTTCGCGTAGTCCCAACCTTTGTACAAACCGTAGAGCACTCCCGCACAGAACGAATCGCCCGCTCCTGCGCTTCCAACGATGAACTCCTCCGGAAGCGAGAGTGAGGGCTGGATCATCTCACTCCCGTCCTTGGTCAGAAGGTAAGCGCCTTCGGGGAAGTGGATCACCACCAACTTGCTCACCCCCAGCTTAAAGATCGCCGCGGCAATACTCCTGAGATTTGACTCGATGACCTTACCTTCCGCGCGAAAGGGAATCCCGCAGAGCCTCTCCGCTTCGAAATCGTTAATGATGCAATAGTCCGTATACTTCAGCGCTGGTGGAACGATCCGGCTGAAACGATGGCTATCTTCTGAGACCAGGTCGATGGAGGTGGTAATTCCCTTTTTCTGAAGATTGGCCAGAAAGCGTGCGGCTACGGTTCCATACTGAGAGTCAGATTCATCCATGTGATCCATCAGCAAAAGGTATCCCAGATGGAACAATTCGACCGGCAGATCGTCCGGGTTGAGATACTCGGGCCCAAACAGGCGGTTTGCCCCCTGATAGTGGAAATAGGTTCTGCGCGCCGTATTTTTGACGTTGAAGACATCGGTGTATGAGGTTCTTACCCGATCTGTTCGCCTAAGCTGGCTAAGATTGATATTAGGAAACTTGCGGCACTGCTCCACCAGAAAATCGCCGTAAGGATCATTACCGATCAGTCCCGAGGCGTAAAGTTGCAGCGTGGGGTCAAACTTCGCCAGGTCGATGGAGACATTGTAGCCGCATCCTCCTCCGCCCATCGACTCGGACAAAATGTTGGCCAAGGAGTTCTCACTGGGGTAGAAATCAATGACTTTCACAATATCCACGATCCAAACGCCGCCGCAGGCAATACCGTTTCTTCTATCGTTTGCCATAATTTACCGACTCCGGTCCGCCATTATATCGCCTATCATCACGCCGCAAACCCAAAACAGCCCCGGGGCGCCCATCCGCGCTTCCAGTCCAGCGTCAGGCCCTTTTCAGAATTGCCACGAAGTGATAGCTCCCTGATCCAAGCTCGTAGACGGCCGCGCCCGCCTCCGACCGGACATAGCGAATGCCGCCCGCAACGTCAGGCGTACGCCCGCTTTCCTGGACTGAAGCAGCATCGCTCGCAGGTAGGTACACGGTGGCAGTCGTGTTGACAGGCACGGTCAAATCCCAGATGAAATGATCACCCTCGCGCTTCCAATGGCTCGCGATAACCCCGTAGGGTGATTCATGGGTCGCCTCGACCGAGGTCAGGTCGCCGACCGGCGTCGGACGCATGATGATGTGCTTGAAACCCGGCGCCGCTGGATCGGGCCGGATGCCCGCAAGATTCTCGTAAAACCAGGTTACAAGGTCACCCACCAGCATCAAGTGATTGCCCGAGTTCATCGCGGGATTGGCAGTGTCGCCATTCCACAATTCCCAGATGGTGGTGGCGCCGTGGGTGACCATGTATCCCCAACTTGGATACGACTCCTCGGAGGCAATCTCGTAGGCAACATCAGCGTGGCCGTTGTCGGAAAGCACCTGCATCAGCCATTGACCGCCGATCAGACCCGTTCCGGTGTGCCCCTTATTCTGCTGGTTGATCTTCGCCACCAGGGCATCAACGACGGCCTGTCGATGCCCCTCCTGAACCATGCCGAACGCCACGGGAAGAACGCTCGAAGTCTGCGAGCCATTACTATACTTGCTGTCGGATGCACTGAAGAACTTCTGGTTGAACGCGGTTTGCAGCCGGGCGGCGAGATCATTGAAGTCTTTTGCATCATCGGGTTTGTTGAGCAGCGTCGCATAGCGGCCCATTAAACGCAGCAAGTGATAGAAGTAAGTGGTTCCGAGCACCGTCGCGTCCGTCTTACGTGCGGGATCGTTCGAATGAATCAGCTCGGGCGACTCCGGAGGAACACACCAGTCGCCATAAGTGTCGCGCGGCATGAGATCGTCCTTGAGGAAGCTCCGCATGTGTGAGATCCACTGCTTCATTCCGTCGTAATGCCTCTCAATCAGCCGCAGATCGGCGTACTGATCGTAGACGTGACCCGGAATAATGATGAAGCTGGACGGCCAAGTGACGTTGTCGAAGTAGAACGGCCAGTAATTCGGCGAAACGTCGCTGACGCTTCCGTTCGGATGCTGGGAATCCGCGATGTCACCCACCCACTTAGCGTAGAAGGCGGATACATCGAACATGTAGGGCTCTCCCCGGCTCTCTTCCGAGCGATCGCCCAGCCAGCCTTGTCGCTCGTCGCGCTGAGGACAATCTGTCGGCATGCTGCGGTAGTTGTCTTGGGTTCCCCAGACGATAGCTTTATAGATCTGGTTGAGGAGGGGGTTGGAAGTAGTGAAGTCCGCGTGCTGCTGGACCGCATCGTGGACCTCACGTCCCTCGATCGAAGCCAAATTTGGCCTGCCTGGGAATCCTTTCAATTCAACGTAGCGGAAACCGTGATAGGTAAAGCGCGGCTCGTAGATTTCGGTGCCCTGTCCGCTGAGCGTGTAGACATCCCTGGCCTCAGCCGATCGAAGATTATCGAGGTATAGCGTGCCGTCATCCCGGAGTCGCTCGGCATGGCGAAGTGACACTTGCGTTCCGCCTGGTCCCTGAACCGTCAGGCGACACCAACCGACCATGTTCTGGCCCATGTCGATAATGTAGACGCCGGGCTTCGGCTCAGTGACCTTAACCGGCTTGATGTTCTCGGTGACCTGGATGGGCTCAATCATCTGAGCTGCGAGAACGCCGGCGGGCCCCTTAACCACGCTCGCCTGCTGCCAGACGGACTCATCGAAGCCGGGTTGGTTCCAGCCTTGCATCTCCCGGCGGGCGTCGAAGATTTCGCCGTCGTATTCGTTGTTGGCGCGGATCGGCCCTTCAGTAGTCAGCCTCCAGCTTTCGTCGCTGACCACGCGATGCACGCTGCCGTCGGCATATTCGATCTCAAGTTGGAGCAGCAGTTTGGGGTAGCCGAAGCTGCGGGTCAGCGTAGGGACCTTCAGTCGAGGCGCAAAATAACGGCCGTTACCCAGGATTACACCCAAAGCGTTGGAGCCCGGCTTCAAATCCTGGGTCACGTCATAAGTACGGTAAAAGACGCGCTTGTCGTAATCGCTCAAAGCGGGACCCATCACGTCCCGGCCGACTTTATGACCGTTCAGATAAGCTTCCGAAAGGCCTAGACCCGACATGTAGAGCGTGGCTCGCCGCACGTCTCCTGGCGATTGAAACTCCTTGCGAAGCATGCGGGCAGGCAGGACACGGCGCTCCGCCCAACCAACCTCACCCCAGGGCGCCTTCCCGTAATCGCCAATGACTTTGGCGGCTGCCCACCCGGAATCATCAAATCCGGCATCACTCCATCCCTGGACTTCCGCCCCTGAGACCCGCCACTGTCCGTCCGTGCGGATAGTCACAGGATCGCGCTGAGCGAATTCCAGCTCAACCGCGCCAATTAGTCCCGGAGGGGCGTCGCCCTTGGCGGTCACGGCCACCGCCAGGACGTTGCTGCCGGCGTGCAGCGATTGCGTGACGTCTTCCGAGATTGGGTCTTTGATCCCCTTCGATCTGCCGATGCTTTTCCCGTTTATGTAGAGCGCGGAACTCCCGGACGGGACTAAGAACAGCAGGGCATCCGAAACCGAGTCTCCCTGAGCCACGTCGATGTTTTTGCGAAAATAGCGGGTGCCAGGACCGGTTTCGGCGGACCACAGCCACCGTGCATCCTTCAAGGCTTCTGACTTCCCTTCTCCGCCGTCAAGACCGATCCATTTGCCCTGCCAGTCACCAGCTTTGAGCAGTCCCATCGACCAGAAAGCGGGATCACTCCAGGCCGATACTCGGCCTGCATCATCCCAGACCCGGACTTTCCACCACACTCGCTCTCGCGAAATGAGCGGTTTGCCTCGGTACGCCAGTTGGATGGACTGGTCGGATTCGACCTTCCCCGTATCCCACAGATCACCCTCGTTCGAGAGTAGCCGAGCTTCGCTGCTGGCCACGAGAATCTGGTAAGCCTTCTGCACCTGACCTCGAGCTCCGGGATCGGTGGACTCCAGTATCCAGCTCAAGCGCGGATCCACGATATCGATGCCGAGGGGATTGTGAAGGTATTCGCAGCGCAGATTCGCAGGCCTTAGCAGCGCGTCCGTACCCAAGGCGATCGGACCTAGACCGCCAAGGATGATTACGCAAAAGGATAGGATACCGTACCTAAACATGATATCTCCTTCGGAGAGGTCGGGCGAGTGACGAAGCCGGGAGGTCCAAAATAGCACGAGCAGATCGTCCAACAACTCAGCGCGTCATTATAATTGATGTTGAATGCGGCGGTCTGCCAAAAGCGTCGGATCGTGATAGGAATACATTCCCGGCGAAGTCGGCTATCTTTCGGGCGCTCCGGGCGCACGCCTTTGTTGACGAAGCATAGGGCTCGGTCTACGATAGATTGCCTTGGATATCGAACTGCACCCTAAGCCCGCATTACCGTGCTGCCAGGCTCTCTATGGACACTCAACCTAACCGCTCTGGGACGTTGGCCGTCGTGATCGGCGTGGACGTCGGCACCAGTGGCCTCCGTGCCGTCGCTGCTGATATCGCTGGGAACCTGATTTCGAGTAACGAACGCCCCATCTTGAGCGACACGCGGCCCGCACCCACTCTCCATGAGCAAGATCCCAATGAGTGGTGGCGTGAGACTTGTTCGGCTCTGCGGCAGTTAACTGCCGAGCTCAGCCAGAGCGGCTCCTCACCAGAGATTAAGGGAATCGCTGTCACTTCGACCTCCGGGTCGCTGATCATCGCTGACGAATCCGGCCGTCCGCTGAGACAGGCAATTCTCTATGACGATCGCCGCACCGTCGCCGTCGCCGAGGAGCTAAACCGCAAAGCCGCCGCCAAAATCGTCGATGCTTCCTACTCGCTGGCGAGGGCCCTCTGGATACGCGAACAGGAACCGTTGCTCTGGGAAACGACGCGTTACCTATTGCATCCTGCCGATTGGCTTGCCGGCAAGCTGACTGGCGAGTTCGGTCACTCAGACTATTCGGACGCTTTGAAGCTCGGTTACGATCCGGAAGCCAAGCGCTGGAGTGACGCGGTGGCGTTGGCCGGGATACCCACCGAGATGCTGCCGAACGTCCACTCGCCCGGACAGCGAATGGGAGTCGTCTCGAGCGTGGCCGCGCGTGAAACCGGCCTCGCGGTGGGAATTCCCGTGGTGGCGGGCGCAACCGATGGAATCGCGAGTCTCGTGGCGTCAGGAGCCACGGCGGCCGGCGACGCCAATACCACTCTGGGCACGACTCTGGTGTGGAAAGCCTTGAGCCCGTGCAAGCCAGCCGCCGTCGGGGGCATCTACTCCCATCTACATCCGACTGGCTTGTGGGCGCCTGGAGCAGCGAGCAACACAGGCCCGGGCTGTCTGCGCGTCGAGGGAAATGGGGACAGAGCTGAGATGGATCGACAAGCTGCAACCGTTTTGCCCACCTCCCTGGTCTGTTATCTGCTCCCAGGCCAAGGGGAGCGATTTCCCTTCTCCAACAACCAAGCCACCACATTTGTTGAAGGACCTCGGGGCGATGACGTCGAGTGGTACGCCGCCCAACTGCAATCCATCGCCTTTGCGGAACGCTGGGGTTACGAAGTCCTGGAGAGAGCGGGGGTCGAGGTCAAGGGGCAGGTCTATTCCACCGGCGGGGCCGCCGCGAGTCCGGTCTTTTCACAATTGCGGGCCAATGTGCTACGACGCACCGTTATCCGCAGCCGCTATCCGACCTCGGCGTTCGGAGCCGCGATTCTGGCAGCCGCCGGCACCCTCTTCGAAGGGAACGCCGCTGCCGCCATTCACTCCATGACGTCGCCGGCCGAGACCCATGATCCCTCAGATGCGGCCGCGCGATACGAAGAGATCTACACCAAGTTCCGGATGGCCTGCTCCGAACGAGGGTACGCCTGATGGATCCCTGGAAGGCCTGCGATATCAGAGGCGTTTACCCGAGCGAAGTCTCTCCGGACCTACTGCGACGGGCTGGAGCGGGCATTGCCAGTTTGCTGCGCGCCGGATCGCGCTTCCTGGTGGCGGGAGATTTTCGCGTCAGCAGTCCTGTTTTGAAGGATGCTTTGACTCAGGGTCTGATCGGATCGGGAGGAAACGTTCTCGACGCTGGGCATTTGCCGACTCCTATCGCCTACTTCGCGCATCGCCACTGGAACACCGATGCTGTACTCATCGTCACAGCCTCCCATAATCCCAAAGATCACAATGGTCTGAAGCTGATGATCGGCGGCCTGCCTCCGACCATCGGAGACCTTACGGCAATTCGGGAGTGCGTCGAAAAAGGCGTATTCCGGCGGGCCACAGGTGCTATCCAGCCAATCGATCCCGTTCCTCCCTATCGGGAGCGGATTCTCGACCGCTGGGGCAGAACTGAGAGCATCAAAGGCATGCGAGTCGTCCTGGATGCGGGTAACGGAGCGTGGTCGGAATTGGCGCCAAGCCTCTTTCTGCAACTGGGCTTTGAAGTCGATCGCCTTTCCTGCCGGATTGATGGCAGCTTTCCCGACCGCCCCCCTGATTGCTCGCGAGCTTCGAATCTGCGAGCCCTAGAGAGTGAAGTCCGCAAGAAAGGCGCGATGCTCGGCATCGCCTGGGATGGTGATGGCGACCGCGTCGCCTTTGTCGACGAGTCCGGCCAGTTCGTTTCCACGGATGAGATCTCAGCCCTGTTAGTCCGCGCCCTTGTTCCAGCGGAAAATGGGGCCAAGGTCGTCTACGACATGAAGCTGTCGGACCTGATCCGGCGCCTGACGCTCGAATCGGGCGGCGTGCCCCTTATGGAAAGAAGCGGGCATACCTTCATCAAGCGAAGAATGATCCAGGAGAATGGCCTTTTTGGCTGTGAAGTGAGCGGACACTATTTCCTGAGGGAGTTGCATGGCGGCGACGATGGGCTCTTTACGGCGCTGCTGGTGGCAAGCCTGGTTGGCCGCAAGGGCTCGCTCGGCAGAATGAGGCGCTCTCTCCCGCCGGTTTTCGCCACTCCCGACCTTCGTCTGCCCGCAGAAGTTCTGACGCTCGAGGATGTTGCGGCGCGGCTTCATCGCCACTTTACCGTGCTGAGCGAATGGATCCTCGACGGCGTGAGGGTTGAAACGCCGCACGGTTTCATTCTCGTAAGAGAATCGGTAACCGAGCCCGCCCTCACCATGAGGATTGAAGGTCCAGATAAGCCTGCGCTCGCCGCTCTTGTCGCGAAGACTCTCGAAGCGCTGCCGGAACTGGCAGCCGAGATCCGCAAACAAACTTGGTAGGGGCGCTCGCGCCCCATGCCAGGCAAGAAGGACGGACACGAGGGCGCGGCTCTATCTGGTAAGCACCTCTAGGCGCTTCGGCCCGGCTTCCACCAGATGGTCCGGGCACTCGGCCATCATCAGCTTGAAATTCTCAATGAATCGCGCCGCCAACGCATCGTATTTGTGGAAATAGTCGTCGCGGCTTCCCCACGTATTGGCGGGGTCAAGGATCTCACTGGGTACGCCCTCGCAGCTCCTGGGAACCTCAAACCCGAATACGGGGTCTTGTTTATACGCCACGTTCAGGAGTGAGCCGTTCAAGGCAGAGTTAAGTAGCTGCCGCGTGTGGTGAATGCTGATGCGCTTGCCGATGCCGAATGGGCCGCCCGTCCACCCGGTATTGACCAGCCAACAATTCGCCTGGTGTTTTACAATCCTTTTCTTGAGCAGTTCCGCGTAGTGATAGGGATGATGCACCATGAACGGACCGCCGAAACAGGTGCTGAAGGTGACCTGCGGTTCGGTACCCAAGCCGATTTCAGTGCCGGCGATCTTGCTGGTATAACCGGAGATGAAGTGATAGATCGCCTGCTCCGGTGTCAGCTTGGAGATGGGCGGCATCACGCCTGAGGCATCGCACGTCAGAAAAACGACATTACGAGGATGACCGGCCATCTTCTGTGGCACCGAATTCGAAATGTAGTCGAGGGGATAAGCGGCGCGAGTGTTCTCCGTAATCGAAGCATCGTCGAGATCAAGGTGGCGGGAAATGGGATCGAACACCACATTCTCCAGAATCGTGCCGAAACGCCGCGTGCATTCGTAGATCTGCGGCTCAGCTTTGGGCGAGAGCCGGATGACCTTGGCGTAGCAACCGTTCTCAAAATTGAAAACACCATTGTCGCTCCAGCCATGTTCGTCATCGCCAATCAGGTGACGAGTGGGTTCGGCCGATAGCGTGGTTTTCCCGGTACCGGAAAGGCCAAAGAAAATGGTCACATCGCCGTCCCGGCCGACATTGGCCGAGCAATGCATGGGCAGCACGCCTTCAAACGGCAGTAGAAAGTTCAGCACCGTGAAAATAGTCTTCTTGATTTCGCCGCCGTAGCTTGACCCGCCGATCAGGGCTAGTTTTTCCCGAAAGTTGATGATGATAAAAGTTTCCGTGCGGGTGTTGTCAACCAGTGGAGAAGCCAGAAAAGAGGGCACGTCGATGATCGTGAACTCCGGAACGTGCCGCTTCAAGTCATCGGTGTGTGCGGCCCTCAGAAACATGGTACGCGCGAAAAGGCTATGCCAGGCCCTTTGCGTGATAATGCGGATAGGCATCCGGTGGTCGGGATCGGCCCCGGCAAAGCAGTCTTGTACGAAGGCGTCGCGCCCCTGCAGGTAGCCGGCCAGGCGTGTCTGCAACATGCTGAAGCTCTCGGGATTGAACGGACGGTTGTATTGACCCCACCACACGTGATCCTCAGTGGTCTGCTCGCGGACCACGAATTTGTCGGCGGCGGCCCGTGCCGTGTGTTTACCGGTGGAGACCCACAGCGGACCGCTATCGGTGATCCTCCCTTCGGAACGGTGGATGATCTCCTCATAGAGCGCCGGAGTCGGCAGGTTCCAGTACACCCGGCGGAGATTTGACAGGCCGTGGTTCTCCAACCCATAAACGCTGGCCGTGGCAGCCGCCTGTTCCACTGCCGGCGATTGGAAGTCCATATAGATATTCATAGCCAGTCCCTCACAAGCATCCTTTCGCCCAGGTAAAGTTCGTTCGGCGAATTGGCGTCGAGAGCCCACTTGATGCGGTCGACACCGTCCGAAATATCCTTGATGGTGCCGCAGAAACTCAGCCGCAGATGGCCTTCCATGCCGAATTCTTTTCCCGGCACCGCCACCACACGGACTTTCTCCAAAAGGAACTCGGCGAGCTTCTGAGAATCCTTCATGTAGGCGCTGAAATTGGGGAAGCAAAAGAACGTACCATCGGGCTTGGTTACCTGAATGCCCTCGACGGTTCGCAGCCTTTCCACCATGATGTTGCGATTGTTCTCGAGCGTCAGCCGCAGACTCTCGATGCTGGATTGCACGCCGTTCAGCGCGCCGATGCTCGCCCACTGCGAGGGCGTCGCCGGGCCGGAGGTCTGGTGCGACTGGATGTTCGTCATCGCCGTGGCCACCTCCGGGTTCGCAATTGCCCAGCCAATGCGGAAGCCCGTCATGGCGTACATTTTGGAGACACCCTGCACGACCACGAGCTTCGAGTAATCATTTTGCTTCGTCGAGAAGTCGTAACAATTGGGAGCAACCTTGCCGTCAAAGACGAGACGATTGTAAAGGTCGTCCATGATGAGGTAGAGATTATGCTTCTCGCAGAGTTCCACCACCGCGGCAATGAAGTCCTTCGAATACATCACACCGCACGGATTATTCGGACTGTTCAGGATGACAACCTTCGTGTACGGGGTGATGACGGCGGCCATCTCCTCGATCTTGGGTTCAAACATTCCGTCTTCGGCCGCGACTGGCTTTGGAACACCGCCAGCCAGTCTCACCATTTCGGGATAGCTCACCCAGTAGGGCACCGGGAAAACCACCTCGTCCTTCGGCTCCAGGATGGCATAAAGCAGCACCATGATGGATTGCTTGGCGCCGCTCGATACTACGATATTCTCCGGTCCTACCAGCCTGCCGTAGTGATCTTCGGTGTAGCGGATGATCGACTTCTTCAACGCCGGCAAGCCATCGGCGGGTGCATACTTGATGTCACCGCTCTGGAGCTGGGTGGCACAGTTCACCACCGCATCAAGGGGCGCCTTGCTCTTCGGTTCACCTCCACCGAGATGAATAACGGGCTCTCCCTTGTCCCGCAATCGCGCCGCGATTGCATTCAGCTTCAGGGTGGGAGATTCTTTAATGGATTTCGCCAGTTGGCTGATACTCATGGCTACCCTTCTTTTGCAAGTGGCATTGAATCTAAGAAGCGCGGTTTTCACACGGGTGACGGGCAAAACGACTTGACATAATAAAACAAAAGCAAAGGAACGTCATAGTATTTGTCGGAACTGCGTCTGGACTTTCCACGACATTACCCTATTCGACGAGCTACTACTCTCGTACTCCAGCCAACGCTCCTGTCTCCGAAAGTGATAGGATGCCCGCCACCTGAGCGCTGCCGAACTTACGATGGTTGCTGGCCAGCCCGACCCCTTTCTCGTGAAGTCATACGCTCTTGTTCTCCTTGCTAATATCCAGCGGAGGGCTATCATACAGATTTCACTGTTGCCAAGTCTGTGTCGGCCGTCACACGAACTGAAAAAAGTGAAGAAAGTGAAGAATGCACAGAAGACACCAACTGGTTCAGGCGGCCAAGCTGGTTCCGGGCGTCTTTTCGGCCGGCGGCGGGCGCTCTCAATTCTCGCCTTGGGGTATCCCATGACCAAGTCCATCGGGCACGCTTCCATCCCGCCAGAGGGTAATGTACTAACGCCCCAGGCTTTCGCCTGCCTGCTTCCTTTGCTCAGCCAACAGTCGCGAGACTTGTTATTACCGGTGCTGAATGACCGCAGTCTGCGTGGCTGCATCCCCAGGCCAGAGGTCGATGCCGTCCTGGCTTCTGAGCGCAAATCGGCGAGCGATCTGATGGTCGACCTGCTGCCGGTCGCGCAACTACGGTCCCGCCCGCCGATTTCGCATTATCGCGTCGGGGTCCTGGCGCAAGGCGCCAGTGGCAGTCTCTACCTCGGCGCCAACCTGGAAGTGCCCGGGCAAATGCTGGGATTCAGCGTTCACGGCGAACAATCGGCCCTCGCCAATTCCTTCATGCACGAGGAAACAGGTATCACTTCCCTGGCCGTGACTGCCGCGCCCTGCGGACACTGCCGGCAGTTCCTGAATGAATCGGCCAACGGCGCCGATCTCGACATCTTCGTAAAGGGTAACAGGCCGGCCAAGCTGGCGGCGCTGTTGCCGGAAGCCTTCGGTCCGAACAATCTCGGCATCACCGCGCGGCTGTTCAGCGGCAAGAAGGCGGACCTCAAGTTGCCTGCCGGTATTGGCGATCACCTGGCAACCGCCGCCCTGGAAGCCGCGCGCAAAGCCTATTCGCCCTATAGCAACTCCCTCGCGGGCGTGGCCGTCGTCACCGCCGCCGGGGTTATCTACAAGGGCGCGTACATTGAGAATGTCGCCTTCAACCCCAGCCTCTCGCCCCTGCAGGTTGCCCTGGTCAGCACGATCATGGCAGGTGAACAACCGGATCAAATCACCGAGGCCGTGCTGGTCGAGCTCGAGGATGCGCCCATCAGCCAACTGGCCGTCACCAGGATGGTACTTGAGGCGATGGCCCCCCGCGCCCATCTCCGTCGCCTGACGGCGCGAGCCTAGGCGGGAGCTAGGGCGGGCCCGGTGTCCATAAGCGCTTACTTTAGCCGATCAAGGCAGGACCAATCCTGCCCCAAAATCCTGTACCCAACGGAGGCGCACTGTTTCCGATAGGGTGACCAGCCATATGAATACCTAGACGCCGGGCGTCAGGAAGGAACTGTGCTGTGTGCACTTGGAAATGGGAAAGATACTCAACTTCACGTTTTTGGCAACCCTTGATAATTCCAGTTGGTTTAGGTAATACTATATCCTTATTTGTACTAGTATGTCCCTTAAAGACCAAACCGTCGCGGGAGACCTTACGCCGCTTTCACCTGCCGTCTTCCATATCCTGCTGTCGCTCGGCGAGGGGGAACGCCACGGGTACGCCCTGAAGCGCGAGATCTCTCTGCGCACCGGGGGCAAGCTTAAACTTGGCCCCGGCATGCTTTACGGATCTATCAACAAAATGCTGGAGCTAGGACTGATCGAAGAGTCCGACGCCCGGCCCGACCCGCACCTGGACGACGCCCGGCGTCGTTACTACCGAATTACGCCCTATGGCCGAAAGGTCGCGCAAGCGGAAGCGGCTCGCATGCGCGATTTGGTGCAGTTGGCCACGGCAAGGTTCGGAGTGTTCAAGCATGCCTGACGAACCCTTATCACTGAGGCTGTACCGCTGGCTGCTAAAGCTCTACCCGGCCGGGTTTCGCGAAAACTATGCAGGGCTTTTGGAGCGTGAATTTCGAGACGAACTCAGTGAATCGACCGGCGCTGCTGCCCTGGGCATCCTGTGGATTCGCCTCATTGCGGATTTGGCGATATCCGTCCCTTTACAGTTTTCTCGCGAAGTGACGCAGGATGCAGGGCACACCTTTCGCCTTTGGGCCCGTCGTCCCTGGCATACTGGCTTCGCCATTCTCGCCCTCGCCATCGGTATCGGAGCGAACACGGGTGTCTTCAGCGTGGTCAATGCGCTGCTTCTGCGCTCGCTCCCTTTTCACGATCCCGAACGCCTGGCGTACCTGCGCTGGTTTTTTGAGCCCCACGACAGCGCGAAGCAATTTCACGAATGGCGCCAGCAGAGCACCTATCTTGCCGATACCGCAGTCTTCGAGCAGTTAGACGTCAATCTGGGTGGAGCTGGCGAGTGGCGCCGTGCGCATATCGTCCAGGCATCCTCGAATTTTTTCTCGGTGCTGGGAACGCAGCCGGTGCTGGGGCGTGGTTTCGTCCCTGGGGAAGATGTGGACGGGAGGGCTGGGGCCTCCCCGGACGCAACGCCGTGGCGGTGATTAGTTACGGACTCTGGCAAACGCTTTTCGCAGGCGATGTGAAAGCCGTGGGCGCCACAATCCGGTTAGACGGCAACCCTCTTACCATCATTGGTGTCGCGCCGCCGGGGTTCGATTATCCCGGCAAGACCGTTGTCTGGAAGCCCGCAGCCTTCGCCCCCGGCAATAATGGCTGGGAAACCGTCGCGCGTCTGAAGCCTGGCATCACGTGGCCACAGGCCCGCGCTGCCTTCGCCGTCGAAGCTGATCGGCTCTGGCCCGACCGCACCTCTGCTCAGAGGATCAAGTACCCTTCGACGATAACCGGGCTCCAAGACGAACTCGCCGGGCCTGCAAGAAAGGGCTCGCTGGTGCTGATGGCGTGCGTGGTGCTGATCCTGCTGATCGCCTGCACGAACGTCGCGAACCTCTTGATGGCGCGCACGGCCGATCGTGCCACCGAGCTCTCCATACGGTCCGCACTGGGAGCAAGCCGGGCGCGGATGTACGCAACAGTTGCTAACCGAATGTGTGCTTCTTTCGCTGGCGGCGTGTACTCGCGGGGCTTTTCATCGCGCTGCTGGACTGCGTCTGTTGCTGCGGCATTTCAACCCGCGGCGCTGGCTTCCCAGGCATACTCCATTCTGGATGGCCGCGTGCTGGGGTTTGCCGTCATCGCGTCAGTTGTCAGTGGGTTGTTTTTCGGCGATCATGCCGTCGTTGTACGCCAGTCGCATCCACTTGTTCGGAACTCGCGGCTCCAGCGATACCCGGGGCTCGCGCCTCGTTCGCGAAACGTTGGTGGCGGCGCAGGTGATGCTCACGATCGTTCTTCTGGCTTCGTCGATTTCCGTAGGCCGGGCATTTGCCCATCTCATGCACATCGATCGCGGGTTTGACTGTACCGGCCTGGCTACTGTGAACGTATCGCTGGCAGGGACGACGCACCAAACCGATCCGAGCCGCCTGAGCTATTTCCAGGAAGCGCTGGCTCGGGTCCGGCGGCTCCCGGCAGTTCGCAGCGCTAGCGCCACGGAGTTCCTCCCCCTATATGCCACCGGCTTCATCGGAGGACGGTTTCGGATGAACGGCCGTCCAGCAGCGGAGAGTTCCATGCTTGTTCCGGTATTGCCGGATTATTTCGGAACGATGGGTGGACGTATTCTGTGGGGACGCGAATTCACCGACTCGGAAGTGCGAGACAACACCAGAGTGGCTATCGTCAATGACCGGTTTGCTGGCGAATTCGGGGCGCCAGCCGACGCGATGGGCGGCGAAATTGCGATCGGCAACAATCCTCCCTGGAGAATCGTGGGCGTGGTCAAGACGATGGACTACATGACGGAAGGAGCAAACGGCAATCAGATCTTTATTCCCGACAATTCACCTGGGGGTAGCTTTTTCTCGACTTTCGTGGTTCGGGGTCAACGGCCGCGCCGAGGACAGCCTTCCCATGGTCCGCGACACGATCCAGTCGGTGGACCGGGAGGTTCCGGTCTTCGGTGTAAAAACCATGGACCAGCGGCTCGCTGACGCCCTCGCCCGACCACAATTCTATAAGACCGCGGTCCTCTGCTTCGCCGCATTCGCGTTACTACTTGCCGTCATCGGCATCTATGGAATCGTGTCCTATGCCGTCGCTCAGAGAACCCACGAGATGGGCATACGTATGGCGCTTGGCACTACGCCGGTACGGCTCCGGGTAACTCTTCTGCGGCAAGGTTTAATCCCGATTGCCGGAGGGGCCATTCTTGGAATCGCCGGAGCCGCCCTTAGCGGACGGCTCCTCGAGAGCCTGGTCGAGGGCGCGAAGTCCCTGAGCTCCACCGCATACGCGGCCTCTGTTCTCTTCATCGCGTTCATTGCAACCCTAAGCATCTGGATGGCCACGCGGCCCATTGCTCGGCTCGACATCGTGGAAATTCTCAGAACCGAATAACCGGGCGTATCGGAAAAGCCACTCTCCGGCGAAGTTAGCTCATATACCATCCGCCGTTGAGGCTGATCGTCTGGCCGGTGATATAGCCATTGGAGGCTAGCATCAGAGCCACCGACGCCACTTCCGCGACCGTGCCAAAGCGGCCCATCGGAATCAGGGCCGGCGTGACGAGAGGATTGGCCCTGACCATGTCCGTCTCGATCAGCGCCGGGGCGATGGCATTGGCGGTAATCCCCTCCTTTGCCAGCAGGTTGGCATAGGAATGGGTGATGCCGTGCATCCCCGCCTTGGACGCCGCGTAGTGCGGTCCCACCACGCCTCCCGTTTGCGCTGCCACCGAGGAGATGTTGATGATCCGTCCCCAGCGGCGCGCCCGCATGCCGGGAATCACGGCCTGAGTCACCAGGAAAGCCGATTTGAGATTTACGGCGAGGATCTCGTCCCAGTCCTCTTCGCTGATGTCTTCCAGTTTTTGGGGCCGTGAAATGCCGGCATTGTTCACCAGGATGTCGATTGATCCCACCGATTTCTCGACCGCTTCGATCATCCGGTGTACTTCCGCGGATTTTGAGACGTTGGCTTGTACGGCCAGGGCGCGGCATCCGTGCCACTCAATCTCGCGACAAACTTCGGCGGCGGCCTCCGCCTGGCTATAGTAATTCACGGCGACGTCGGCGCCAGCCCCGGCAAAGACCTCCGCTATGGCTCGGCCGATACCACGATCGCCGCCGGTCACAAGTGTAATTTTTCCTGAAAGTTCGTTGCTCACTCTTTCTCCGCTTGGATTCCCAATTCCTTTAGCTTCTCCTGCAAGCTCTGTCGATGCAGGCCGATCACCCCCGCCGTACGCGTAATGTTTCCGCCGTGCTCCCGCAGTTTGGACCTGATATACGCGGTCTCAAACTGCCGTCTGGCCTCGCGATAGTCATCCAACCGCAGGAATGCGGGCAGTTCTGAATCTTGCGTCGGCGGTGTTTGGATCGCCCGAACGCCAGAAGGTCCGGCACCGGCAAAGTAGCCGGGCAAATCGCCTGGTTCAAGCACGGTGTTGTCGCTCATCACGGTGGCGCTCTCGAGTACGTTCTTCAGTTCGCGGACGTTGCCTTTCCAGTCCGCCGCCATCAGCAGGTCGAGTCCGGCCCGCGACACCTTTAACCCAAGTCTTCCATGCTTGCTTGCGAGCATATGGCAAAAAGCCTCTGCCAGCAACGGGATATCCTGCTTATGCTCACGTAATGCTGGAAGTTGAAGCAGGACGACCCGCAGGCGATAGTAAAGGTCCTCGCGGAACGTCTGCTTCGCGGTCTCCGCGGCGAGGTCCTTGTTGGTGGCGCTGAGGATGCGCACGTCCACATCGATCGAGGCCGTGGCGCCCAGCCGCTCCACCTTACGGCTCTCGAGCACGCGCAGCAGCTTTGCTTGCGTGGCCAGCGACATATCGCCGACCTCATCAAGGAACAGCGTGCCGCCCTGCGCCATTTCGAACTTGCCGCGCTTCAGTGAAGTGGCTCCGGTAAAGGCGCCTTTCTCGTAGCCAAACAACTCACTCTCAATCAAATGCTCGGGGAGAGCGGCACAGTTCAGGGCCACAAAAGGCCTGGGACCACGATTGCTGCGCTGATGGATTTCTCGCGCCAGCAGCTCCTTGCCCGTCCCGCTTTCGCCCTCAATCAGCACGGTGACCTCGGCCTGGGCGACCCGATCCGCCAGCTCGAAGAGTTTGCGCATGGGTGCCGCCATTCCGATCATGGCTCCAAACTGGCCCTCGGCCACCAGCCGTTGCTTGAGTTGTTGGTTCTCAGCCTGGAGGCTCAGATGTTCAAGCGCCTTCTGAACTATCAGCCGTAACTCATCAACCTCAAATGGCTTGGGCAGATAGTCATAAGCCCCAGCCTTCATCGCCTCGACTGCGACTTTTTCCGAGCCATAGGCGGTAATCATGATCACTGATGGCGACTCCGGGTGGCTCTTGAGGTCGCGCAGGAAATCGAGACCATTCTCCTTGGGCATCTCGATGTCGAGTAGCAGGAGGTCAGGATGCTCCGATTGCATCACCAGGCGAGCGGCAGCGGCGCTCTCGGCTTCGAGCACCTTGTAGCAATCGGCCAGCACGCGCCGCATTCCGTAGCGGGCAGTCCTGTCGTCGTCAACAATTAGGATAGTTTTGGAATTTGGAATTAGAATTTTCGCTTCATTCGTCATGGAGGTTAAACCGTCGTCGAAGACGATGTACACCTATACATCGTATGCCTGGAAGCGTACTGTGAACCGAGTTCCTTTGCCTCCATCAACTGGACTGCGACACTCCACGGTGCCGCCTATTTCCTCGGCCCGCCTCGCAACAATGGCCAGACCCAACCCGGTGCCTCCGGGGCGAGTGGTGAAGAAGGGCTCGAAGACTTTTCCCTGCAGCTCTGCAGGGATGCCAGGGCCTTCATCCTCAATGCCGAGCCCAACCTGGGAGACGTGGCAAGCCGCGGTAACCAGCCGGATGTAGACACTGCCGCCGCTAGGACTGGCCTCCAGCGCATTTACCAGCAGATTCGAGACAATGTCGTTGGCTGCGTCTTCTCCGCCCACCGCCAGGCACGGGCTGCCCGGAGGCGCGTAGTCCAGCCGGACCTGCCGCCGGTCCGCTTCAGGGCGAGCCAGAGTAACGGCGCGGCTGACCACGGCGACAAGATCGGCCGGCCGGTCGGTGTCGCGCGCCGGCTTGGCATAGCGCAGCACCTGCGAGACATTGGCATTCAGCCGGTCGATCTCCGCGACCACCAAGGCAAGATCCGCGCGCGCCGGCAAAGGGACGCTGGAATCCTCTTCCAGCAACTGCACGATCGTCTTCATCGAGCTTAGCGGATTTTTCACGTTGTGAGCAATGCGGGCCGCCATCTCACCTAGGAAGGCCATCTTCGCTTTTTCGGCCAGTTCGCGCTCCAACTTTACTTTGTCGGCGATGAGCTGGCAAAGCTCAAAGGCCGCCGCCAATTGGTCCGCCAACACTTGCAGAGCGCTATATTGATCGGCGCCCAGAGCGCCTGAAGTTGCGGTCGCATCGAGGTAACCCAACACCTTGCTACCGCGCCGGATCGGGAAAGAATCGGCGCTGCCGCGTTTGTCTTCGCCGAACGACGGTGATAACGGCGTGCTCTCGAGCCTGGCGCTGTCATCCGGTAGTGGTGTGCCCGCCTCCACCAGGCGGAGACTGACTCGACGCAATCCCAGTTCGCGGGGTGCATTTTCCTCGACAAAGCGCTTAAGCGCCTGCGCGTCGCCGGAGGACTTGGCAAATTCCTGGATTGCCGCGGCAACGTGCTGCGCTCGTTCGAACTCGGAAGCAAAGCCCACTCCAAGGCTCGTCCGATGCGTTTCTTTGCGGGTTCCAGGAACACGACCATCAGGAAAATCATGACGCCTTCGGTGACTGCTGCCGGCAGCAGGTGGTGGCCTTCGAGAAAGCCGCTCAATCGCCTGATGAAGTCGATATAGATCAGCAGCAGGAAAATGGCCACAACCGAGTAGAGCACGTTACGTTCCAGGCGCAGATTGAGGAAATTGTAGCGATAAATCGCGTAGCCTACAAAGGCGCCCGGCAGAACCGCCAGGAACATGACCAGGGTTGCCATGGAGCCCAGGGTCATGCTGGGCGGAAGACCGATGATCCAGGCGAGCGCTCCCATCGTGGCCAACGCTACCTGGAGACCGGCGAGGCGTAAATGGCAGGATGCTGAGGGCGTGTCAATGGTCTGCAAGCCCAGCCAGAAGTCCAAGGCCGCGCTGTAGGTCAAGGCTGCCAGCATCCAGAGAGTGAGCGGAAGCAGGAAGGGCCGCAGCGCCAGAAGCGGCATCATGCGGGAGTTGCCGACCAGCCGCTCGATCGCCCAGGGCGCGGCCAGGAGCGGCAAATAAAACAGGATCACCGTGAGCTTGGCGAGCGGGTTCCAGGGACGCCAGAGCGCCAGGTATTCCCGGTGCACATGCACCAGCAGGGGCGGCGCTGCCACGAATCCGGCGAATGGTATCAGCCGGCCAAGTTGCCACAGGACGCGCGAACTCGAACCGTAAGTGAAAGCGACATTCAGCGAAAGCAGGTTGCCGGAGTTCCAAACAAAGGCGGCGGAGAAAAGCGCGAACAGAAGCCATTCGAGGCGACGCCGGCCGTAAGTTGCCGTTCCGGCTTGGCCCAGGATGAGGACCATCAGAAACAGGTTTACGAGGGCGCCAAAAGTGTAGACGATCAGCTTGGCGGCAACCAGAGGCGATAGAGTGAAAGCAATCTCCACGGGAACCCCACGGACCTGCGCAACGCCCGGTGACAGCATACTCTCGGAACGGCCTAGGTACAAATCGGAGGCCATCCAGCCATGGGTGGAGCAATGCTGACCACCCCGGCCTTCGGCCACCCCTCCTCAAACTGGAGGGGAATTTTTCATAAAATATATGGGTAGTTCACTCGTCTACAAGGATAGATGGAAGAACCATTGAGCATCGATCGGATTAGCGGGCAAGACCAACGGATCTCCGAAGTCATGGAGCGGGAGCAGGCTCGACTCCGACGATTCATACGGAACCGGGTGGCAGACGCCGGCGAGGCAGAGGACATTCTACAGGATGTCTTCTACGAACTCGTTGTGGCCTACCGGCTGATGCAGCCGATCGAAAGGGTTGGCGCTTGGCTGTTCAGTGTGGCCCGGAATCGCATCACCGACATTTTCCGTAGGAAGAAATCGGAGCCGGTCGACGCGCCAATCGCCGTTGCCGAAGACGGAGAGGATCTCCAATGGGAAGACCTCCTTCCGTCGCCGGAAGCGGGGCAGGAGGCTGCGTACGCCCGAAGCGTGCTCCTGGAAGAGCTGGACGAGGCTTTGGAAGAGCTTCCGGAGGAACAGCGCGATGTATTCGTTGCCCACGAGCTGGAGGGTCGCAGTTTCAAAGAGCTTGCGGCCAAGACGGGGCTGAGCGTGAACACCCTGCTCTCACGCAAGCACTATGCGGTGCTACACCTCCGCCAGCGGCTGCAAGCCGTCTATGAAGAGTTTACGAAAGGATAGGTGAGAAACATGAAGCGACATTGGGGCGAAATGGGATTCAAGGTTGCACTCTTTCTGACGATTGCCATCGCTGGTTTCGGCGAAGGAGTACTTCAGCTCTGGAATTGGCTGATGCCTAGCCTTTTCGGATTACACCCGATCACCTTCTGGCAGGCCGTGGGACTCCTGTCCCTGAGCTGGATCCTTTTCGGCGGCTGGCGAGGTTTCCCGATGGGGCGCGGCCCTTCCATGCGCTGGCGTCGTCTGGACGAGCGCCTCGCGCACATGACTCCTGAGGAACAGGAGAAGTTCCGTCAAGGCATGGGCCGGCGTTGTGGGGGGCTCCAATCACCGGCGTCCGAGCCCAAAGCGTGACACTGAAGACTTCTACCCCCGCCCGAGGCCGCCAGTGTTAGCACCGGGAAATAAAAGATCCGACCTCGGCCCCTCCGGAGGGGACGCGGCAGAAGATTCTCCACGAATTTCTACCGGTGAAGCGAACCCAATTCAATCTATCTCCCACGTGACAGTTTGTAGACTGTCATGACACCTATAGCCTGTCTCCCCGGTCCGCGATAAACTGTGCGGCAATTGCGATTTCACCAGAAGGGAGGAAAACATGAATACTTCCAAACCACATCATTTGACCGCGCAAATCCTCCGCTGGACAGCGCGGGTGCTGGGGACCCTGCTTGTGTTGCTGGTGGTAGTATTCGCGATCGGAGAGGGCGTGCCCAAGCCCTCGACACTGACGGAGTCTGAAAAGCTGATATTTGCTCCGTTGGTCGCGATGCTGCTGGGACTGATTCTGGCGTGGAGACGTGAGGGAATTGGAGGCGCCCTTGCACTGTCGGGCTATCTCCTGTGTGGTGTCCCCAGACCGCGGCTAATAGTTTCGCCGTTCATGGCCGGGGGCGTCGCCGGGTGTCTTTACTTGTTGGCTTGGTGGATATCTGACCGATCTGAATGGCGCGATCGTGGCGGACCAAGGCGCCTGGGAATCGCGGCGATGGCCTTTGTCGGAGCGCTACTGATCACATGGCTCTTACTCGGTTTCGGCGCACGATCGATGGAGGCGCGGGTCCGCAATCTGCCGAATCTCGCCGGGCGATGGGTCGGGACCAGCCACGTCTCTGACGCGCTCGTTCACGACAGGAAGATCGACCTCGACATCACCGTTTTGTCGAATGGTGCTTTTCAGGGGCAAGTGGGTGACGCGACTATCGTGGAGGGTCACATCAAGTCAAATTTGACGGCGAGCAGGATAGGATACCTCCTGAGCCGAATGGGCGAACCAACTTACCTAATGTCCCTTGAACTGAGCGGGCCGCCACTGGATACACCGCAGCGGCCGCTCCCCCACGCCGATCTGTGCTTCGACCTTCGGGGGAGCGATTAGTCGGGGCCTTACACCTCACCGATCGTCCCGAGGATCTGCGCGACCTGCATATATTACTACATCGGAAGGATGGGTAATTCTGGAGTCCGCAAAAGCAAAATGTTCCTCTGAATGCTTCACTGCAAACCGGTGAAACTGATTCCCGGTAAGCCGGTGCGACAGGCGGGCCAGGCGGTCAATATCGGTCATTTAGAGAATACTCCACGGGAATTGTGAACAGCGTCGCTCAGTGGGAGAACAGCTTTCGATCCTTTTCGAGTTGGCTGCCGTGCACGTAAAATCCTTCAAACCAGGCGGGTTTGCCGCTGAGTGCGGTCGGTTTTTTCAAAGTAAGAGGCGCTGCAATCACGTTGACGGCTGCATGCTGCATTTTCGAGCGGAAAAGCAAATGGTCGAACGTCCGCAGGGCCTCAATGGCATACGAGGTTGCAACCCTGGGGTCTTGGATCATCACCATGTTGTCGCCATTCTCTTCTTCGCCACTCACCGAGAGGTTCGAAGAGCCCGTGAATACTTTCGCCGTGGGAAGACTGAAATCGGTGACGACAAACTTATGATGCTCGTGAATTCCACTCCCGCCCGACCACTCGGTCTTGAACGGCTCCGGCGCCTTTTTTGCCAGAAACTCGAAATCCACGATGCTAATTGAGCCATCGGGCTTGGTCACATCAAGCCCGCCGGCCTCGTTGGAGATGCCGTAGCTGAAAACGCTTCTCGCCTGCAGCCTGTTAATTGCTTCCCGTAGAGCCCCGGTCTTTGCTTGATTGAGGAAGGCAATGCAGAACAGCACCGAGGAAGTGGCCCGGTCGATGGCGTCACTCACCGGAGTGAGTGAGAGAGCCGAACCGTGGTGAGGAGAAAAGCAGAATTGAACTGGAGGCTTACCCTCAGCTTGAAGCAGATGCCACTGTTTGGCAATTGGGTTAGCGGCAAAGCCTTTGGCGCCCGCGAATGCCAGATCAAAGGCTTGTTCGAAGACGGCGGCCGCCTCCGGTGAGCGGAATACCAAGCTATTGTTCGCTTGGATGTAGAGTCCGCGGAAGCTGAAATTGGTGGATCCAAACAGAACCTTCACGGCCTCGCCGTTGCGCTTGGCGATCAGCACCTTGTTATGCTGCAATCCCGAGAAATGCATGCGCGCGACGCGGCTCGGACCAGCGGATTTGGTCAGGCGATCGGCGGCCTGGGACTCGTCGCTGGTGCTCGGTTTATGATTGCCTGAGTCATCGATGATCGCCCGCAGCCGCGGTCCGATCTTTTCGAGCAATCCGACGATGTCGGGCTCATCGAGATCGTAGGCAAAGCAGTCGAGTTGGAGCGTTTCATCGTCTGCCACCTCGTTCAAGAAATCAAAGATGAGCTGATAGGCCTCGAATCCCAGCCACTGGTAGACATCGCCCGGAGTCTTGTTGAACTGCAACCCGCCGCCGGCGTTCCCGGGGATGATGTTTTTGTTATTCTTGTATTTGTCGGCGTAGGCCTGGGACGAGGCGAAGTTCCTGGTAAAGCCGACGTCAAGGAATCCATCGTAGACCGCGATATCGAGCGGGATCTCAAGCGAAATGGAAGTGCCGTTGACAAGGGATCCATCGGCCTTCATGTGTTTCTTTGTGACCCGATAGGTGTAGCGGCCTCCCTTCGGATCGTAGGGAAAGTGGATCCAGCGAAACATCTGGAAGGGAGCTTCGACTGACGGATAATTGCGAAAGCCATTCACTGCGTCGACAGGCGGCCTCCCGCCATACGAGAAGTTGAGGCGGTTCCGCAAAGGCAAGAACTTATTGCTACTGGGACTCTGGACCTCGATCGAGAATCCGACCAGGTCAGGCTCTGGGTCGTCGACATCCATGCCAATCAAAGCCATTCGCTCTCCGCGCCAGAGCTTCACGCTAAGGCCGTCAACCGTCTTACCATTCGTGAAGTCGCTCACTTCGACTCCCTCCTCCCGCGGTCCCGTCGCAGATAAGGGTTGCTATCCGTTGGGGAGTAGCCCAACAGGGTGAACCGATTTGGATTCGTTGCAAAGATCAAAGAGATAACAACAAACGGCTTTCAATAGGACAGGGGCGGTGAGATTCAGGTCGTGAGGCCGATCGGCCAAGCATTGCGTTTCTCCTCCCCTGCAGGGTCTTTGCAAAACATCCGACTTCGTCATTGCCTGGTCAAAACTCGCCAGGGAACCGTTGCTTAAGTTGTTGCGATACAGAGCCGGTTAGGTCATCGGCATCAACGTTGGCGTCCCGCATTGCTCCTAGCGTCCGCGGGCCACTCACACCATCGATGGGACCGGGATCGAATCCCAGCCGGATCAGCGAGGCCTGCAAGAAAGCGGCGTTCTGGTCGGGAAGCGCATCGACCTGGATACCCACTGCGCGGATAGAGCTGATTGCCATCTGGGTATATGGTGTGACGCTGGGTCCTGCCTTCCCTTGTTTCACGTATCGGTAGACGGCGTTGTGGCTGCCCCGACAGTCAAAATGCCACGACTCACTGCGCGAGGGGTCTGGCGAGTCGATAATCGGTGAAAAGCCGTGAGCGGCGGCGATCTCCCAGAATTGGCTCAACGGAACTCCAATCGACGAGAGGTCGATATCCATTGCCCTGCCGGCCTCATGCATGCTCCCGCCAGGTGGCGGGCTGAAAGCTTTCTTTCTGCCTTCCTTGTAATCCAGGTATGACTGGCGCTGCATGTCGTAACTCCGAAACAGATCGCTGAGCTTCAAATCGTGTCCTAGGCCGCGCAGATCATCCACGACCGCCTGTATTGCCGCCGAGGTGTCCGGGGTACACTTTGCCATCCGCGATGGCAGCGACTGGTTGTTGTAAATCGAGGCGACGGTGATGGGCACCAGAGGTGTGATTGATGTTGGCACAGGGTACCTCCTTTCCTTGGTAATAGGATTCCGCTTGCTGGTCCAGCTCTTCTGGGAAAGATCGGGCCGGATTCTGTCAAACTCGAACGTGCTCGTCAAGATACAAGATAATGGACTGGGGAATTCGCGATCCCGGGCGTTTGCCGCTACTGAACCTTCAGACTCACAGCAGTAGAGTGCAAAAGCGCGCCGTTGGTTCCAGTGATAGTCAGCGTATACGTACCCACCGGGGTCCCGGAATTCGAGGGCGGAGGCGTGACCGGGTTGCCTGCTCCCGCCGCAGGACAGGCCAACGACGAGCAGCCCCAGGGAGGCGGTTACGGCAATAGCGACGAGAAGGCTTCGGGCACACGCAAATAGGCCCAGGGCCGGCAGTCGAACACCACGAAAGACGTGCAATCGCATCATGGTGAACCAGAGGGTCAAGGACGCCAGGAAGAACGTGAGCCATCTACCGGGCCGGGGCAATCCCTGGAAGGGCCCGCGGAACAGGCCGAGACTAGACGCCGCCATGGTGGAAACAGTTAGGGTGGAGGTTGCCGCGGCTGATCCTGGCGTCAGCGACGCCGGAGAAAAGGAATACGAAGCCTCGGAGGGCAGGTTGGTAGCCGATAGCGTTACCGCTGCCGGATACGCGCCCGACTGGGGCGCAACGCTCACGGCGTAGGTGACGGCTTGGCCCCTTGTCACCGTGGCGCTCGACGGCGATGTGGTGACCCCAAAATTGGTAACCGTGACTCCGATCGTCACCGCCGCCGAGGTCGCGCCGCCGTTCGTCGCCGCCACCGTGAGATTGTTGGTGCCAAAGGGGCAAACGGCACTCGTTCCTGAGCCGGAACCGCAACCGCCGTAGTAGTTAAAGGTGAGCGGGCACTGATGGGGGTCGGTGAATCCGAGACCTGAGAACTGGACGACTGCACCGGAGCTCGCATTGCCGGCGACGGTCTGGTCCGGGGGCACGCTGCCGGCGATTGGGATGGTTTGCTGGACCGATGCCAGGGCGTCGATGAGGCCGTATCCGAAAACATTATTAGGAGGACTTGCGCCCATGCCGAAGGCGCTACCAAGGAGAAGGCTGCGAACTGCGGTCCGCGCGTCATCGGCGGATCGTGCGCCGGAAGCTCCATTCAGCAGGCAAGGCGCCGCCTGCAAAAGCAGAGCCGCCACCCCGGCCGCATGCGGAGCCGCAGCAGACGTGCCGTAGAAGGGATTATCGAAACTGGACGCGCCGGTCACCGATACCCCGTCGATCGCAGTTACATCGGGCTTCAGGCGGCCGTCGGCCGTAGGTCCGTTGCTGCTGTAAAACTCGAGGGTCGTGTGCGAGGGGTCCTGGCACGATTCATAAGTTGGGCGTGCAGTCTGTGAAGCGGTTGAGCCGGAGCAGATGGCACCCACGGAAATCACGCTCACGGGACTGCCGCCCGCGTCCGACTGGGCGGCGACGCTGTGGCCCACCGTGTTGTAGTTGTGAATTTCATGAAGGGGCGGACTCAGGCGCACCGGCCCCGCCGTGGCGCATTCCGGGGTAAGAATGAACATCTGGAGGCTCTTCGCCGTTGCACGGTTGTTGACGTTCTGAATAACTATGTGAAAGCGATCTTCGCTGCCCGTATTGTTCGTGTACTGGACGATTTCTAAGGGATCCTGAGTGCCGGTCTGCCGATTCGTGCTCGAACTCGCCACCGCTCGGCTGCTGGCCCGTACCAGGAACAGGTCGTAATCGTTGGAGGAGGCGCCAAAGCGATCGTTCCAGGTGAGGAAGATCACCACCTGCGCGTTGGCCGGTAGGTCGATCACGTCGTAGTTCTGAGGGCCCTGAAGGAGAATATCGGAAGTGTTGGCGGTGGACACGAACCGATGCAAGTCGCCCGCCTCACCGGTGATCGAGTTGCCGTCTACGCCGGAGTCGGCATAGGTCTCTTGATAGTGGTCGCGCGCCGCATTGCCAACGGCCGTGATGTAGGTGCGGATGGGGTTGCTGGAACTATTCAGGGCGCTAGCGGTGTTGGTGGAAACGTCGCTGGTGCCGTCATAGGGCTCGCCATAGAAACCGAGGTCGTCTACCACCACGGCATTGTTCGCGGCCAGGAAGTCCACCGCCTGATTGAACTCCAGGCTGGTGTTGGCGTTGGAAAAAGACAAGGAAGCGCCCGGCGCGATGTCGTGAACCACCTCCGACAAAGCCGTGCCTTCTGCGCCCGCGCCGGCGAAGGAGCAACCCGGTGTCCCGTTCTCGAGGTCGCCGTTGGGGTCAATGTCAATGGCGAAGGACTTCGCCGTGATCCCGCCGCTGACCGAAATCAGGAAGCCTCGAGCATCGCGCGTGCCTGTGGCGCCAGGCAGGTCGCCCGTTGAGATTGGCCCTCCAGCCGCTCCCTGACAGGTCGTGCATCCGGCGGCAAACACCCCCCGGATTCCATCCGAGAGCACGCCGACGCGGACCCCTTTACCGGTAACACCAAACTGGGAGCGTACCTGGTCGGACTTGAGGATGGCATCGCCCTCCGTCTCAACCGATCCGGTGTTATGGAAGGCGTAACTGGGCAGTCGCACCAGGTGGACGAAGGGCAGGTTTGCCACGGCGATCAGACGTGCCATCGGAACCCGCGCTTGAACGAGATGGTGGGCCCGATCCACCATCTCGATACTTACGCTCTCATTTTGAAGCGCCCTCAGATTCGAATCGCTAACATCTTCCAGGCGCATGTAGACCTGCACGCCGCCCGTGGAATCGATTCTCAGCAAGCGGCTGCTCAGGGCATCCTGCACGGATGGCGGCAGACTCGCGAGCAAAGCAGAAAAGGCCTTCTTGCGCTCGATCGGCATGACGGCGCCGCTCGCCTGCTCGACCGCGCCAGCGAGATCGTTCAATTGCGTTACCAGGCGAGGATGAGGCGTGAGTTTAGCGGTAGACGCTGCCCAGGCTGTTAGAGGTGAGAGCGCGGAGAAGGGAGAAGCGCGGGCATCCGCACGCGGCGGTCGAGGGCCCGGCGAGTCTCCTGCGGCCAACATCAGGATCAACATCAAAACCATGGCGGCGATGAGCTTGAGCCAGTGCGAGTGCCGGTATCTCGCCATAGGGAACTCCCTCGAAGGTCTTCAGTGTGACTGCTGTCGGAGATTGGAAGCGTTCGGCTGCGGGTGAGTTGTGTGGCCTGGGCCGCAATCGGGGTCAAATTGCCGGCGCTAAGGTTGGGGGTAAGGAATGGCGCCGACGCCAGCCTTGCTCACCTGGAAATTCAGTCCGTGCTCCCAGGTTCAGATTTGCCGGTCGGGGATGGAACGGCGGCAGTGCCTCCAAGGCGTTCGCGGCAATGAAGCCCTTGAGGATGTTAGATTAGGGCCTATTCTGCTGTTCCATAATCCGGTCTCCCGACTTCCAGAACTCCGTCATCGCCTCGCGCACGGTGTTCACTGCATTCTGCTTGTTGCCGGAGAGAATGGCCCGTGTGATTCTTTCATGCTCAGCGGCAGAGCGCTTCAGATCGAATTCGTGCTCCGTTGCCACTTTGATCATCACAAACGAGAACAAGGGAACCGTAATCTGGGATAGCGCCTTTTCCAAAAACGGATTCTGCGCCAGCCGCCAAATGGCTTTGTGAAACTGCAGATCACAGGCATAGAACTTGGCGGGATCACCGCCTTCCGCTGCGCGAAGGAGATTTTCCAACGCCTTGGT
Source organism: uncultured Acidobacteriota bacterium (assembly GCA_963803295.1). Taxonomy (GTDB): domain Bacteria; phylum Acidobacteriota; class Terriglobia; order UBA7540; family UBA7540; genus CAWDMC01. Next base: position 338,335 of record CAWDMC010000009.1, read on the forward strand.
GAGATCGCCGGTCTTGCCTTCGACTCCCTTGTCCATCGCCATTTCGACCGCCATGGTCTCCCAGGCCTGGCGAAGAACGAAAATCTGGTCCACCTCGGTGGGCGACAGCTTGACCACGGAGCAACCACGATTGGGCTGGCGGACAATCAGGCCTTCCGCTTCGAGCGTCTTCAACGCCTCGCGTACAGCAGGCTGGCCGATGCCCAACTGGCGAGCGATCCTGGTCTCTACCACCCGCTCGCCCGACTTCAGGTTGCCGGATGTGATCATCTCACGAAGAAAGTGCTCGACGTCATCGACGACGGTGGCGCGCGCGTCGAGCTTGCGCGAAAACTCGCTGAGTTCACGCTCAAAATCTTCTGATCGCATGGTGCTACCTTTCGCGGCATGGGGAGGCCGCGGCATGCCCCTTGAATATTTAGGAACATCCGTCCTGCCGGGCGGTTCGGGGTTCTGGCAGGGGGCCGGATGGCTTAGTTCTGCCTGCGGCGAAAAACTCCCGCTTGACAGCTGATAAATAAACTGTCAGAAATCAACGTTACTTGTCAAGCGATGCCTAGCGGACTAACCACAAAGACTCGAAAGCTGCTAATGAGGGAGACTCAAAATGCGCATATCACTTTCAAGGGCCTCACTGATTGTCGTTACGCTGGTATCGGTCGGCGTTTCCTCTGGGTCGGGCCTGGTCACCTTGCCTGCGGTCATCAGCGACAACATGGTGTTACAGAGTGGCGCTAAAGTGGCGATTTGGGGCCTTGCCGATCCCGGCGAGGAGGTCAGCGTGACGGTCGCGGGCGCAAGAGCGTCTACCACGGCCGTCGGCGACGGCACCTGGAAGGTCGCAATAGGACCGCTCCAACCGGGCGGTCCTTTCGAGATGACCGTCGAGGGGAAGAACACGATCGTGGTTCACAACGTGGTAGCGGGTGAGGTCTGGATCTGTTCAGGGCAGTCCAACATGGAATTTCACGTGGGCACAGGTCCGGACGGCTGGAAAACAGGAGTGATCAACTACGAACAGGAGGTCGCCTCAGCCCACTATCCCCAAATCCGCATGTTCACGGCGCAGAAGACGGTCGCCGGAAGTCCCCAGAAGGACGTTGTGGGCAAATGGGAGATAACGAGCCCCGCAACTGTTGGACACTTTTCCGCGGTGGGCTATTTCTTTGGCCTGAACCTTTTTGAGTCGCTCCATGAACCGGTTGGCCTGATCCACACTTCCTGGGGCGGTACTCCTGCGGAGTCGTGGACTACTGCGGCGACGCTGGGGTCCGATCCCGACTTCGACTTTGTGGCTGCAAACTGGAGGAAGCTCAATGAGAAGTATCCGGCGCAATTGGATGATTTTCGGAACAAGTTCGACGAGTGGCGAAAAGCCGCGCAGAAAGCCGAGAGCGCAGGAACAGTGGTGCCGGCGGCCCCTAAAATTCCGGATGACCCGAGGATCAGCCCGTGGCGGCCTTCCGGCCTGTTCAACGCCATGATCGTGCCACTTACCCCCTACGGAATCAAGGGTGCAATCTGGTATCAGGGAGAGTCCAATGGCGAACATGGGATCGAGTACCGCAAGTTGTTTCCGGCCATGATCCGCGACTGGCGGGGTGCCTGGGGCGAAGGTGATTTCCCGTTCCTGTTTGTCCAACTCGCGTCCTTCGCCCCGATGCCGTCCACTGCTTCCTTCCCGTTAGTGCGTGAGGCGCAACTGATGACCCTCTCGCTGCCGAAGACGGGAATGGCAGTGACGACGGACCTCGGAGACGCTACCGACATTCACCCGCGAAACAAGCAGGAGGTGGGGCGCCGTCTGGCCCTGGCCGCGAGGGCAATCGCTTATGGCCAGGACATTACCTATTCCGGGCCTATATACGAATCAATGAACCAGGAAGGAGACAAGATCCGCCTGCATTTCAAGCAAGTTGGAGCCGGTCTGACCTTTGGCGCAGCCAACGCTTTCTTGCAGGGGTTCGAGATCGCCGGCGCGGACCGCAAATTCCACGGGGCAGTGGCGACGATCGAGGGGGACACCGTGGTGGTGCACAGCGAGCAGGTGGAGCACCCGGCGGCCGTGCGCTACGCCTGGCGGAATTTCCCGGTGTGCAATCTTTACAACCAATCGGGCTTGCCGGCGTCGCCCTTCCGGACCGATGATTGGCCGGATCTGCCGGCAGCAAAGTGACAGAGGAGAGGGCCTGATGTCTTCTCTCACCGCTCTAGCGTGGTTTGTGTGGCGTTCGCCAGGGGGGCGAATCGTTACCCTCAGAAGCCCCGACATTGTCTGTCGTGTTATTTTTGTGTGTGCTCAATAAGGTTAGGCTGGCGCCTCCCAAACGCTGGAGAAAGAATGCGGAAAAACAGCGGGAAAAGTGCGGGATTTCGGCGGGGCTTTGCGGGAGACTCGGTGCAGTTCCGGTGGATACCTGTACAGCGAGGATCGCGCGGCTCAGCCAATGAAGACAGAAGGGCGTCGTGTGCGGCCGAAGACGCGGCTGGGGTGATGACCTGTGGTGATTATTGTTGGTAGCCTGCTTGCGCTGGCAATCGCGGCAGGCTTCATTGGCGCCATCTCGGGACTGGGCGGGGGAGTGTTCATCGTGCCGGCGCTGGTGCTTTTTGCCAAAATGCCCATGCGCGTTGCCGTGGGCGCGAGCATGATCTCGGTGGTGGCGACGAGCGCGGGTGCAAGCGTTGCCTTCGTGCGTGACGGATTCACCAACCTACGCTTGGCGATGCTGCTTGAATGCGCCACCGTCAGCGGCGCGGTTACGGGTGCCTTTCTGGCCGGCCATGTCCCAACCATTGTCTTGGAGTTCGTCTTCGCCGCCATGATGCTGCTCTCCGCTTATTTCACCTTGCGCAAGGGCGCCGATGACGTCCTGCCGCAAGGTGATCCGCTGGCCGAGCGGCTTGATCTCGGCGGAGAGTTCGCGAGAGACGGGGGCGAGCGGGTTCGCTATGGCGTGACGAATATTCCCGGAGGCGCGGCCCTGATGGTAGTTGCTGGAGTGACGTCGGGCATGCTCGGAATCGGTGCAGGTGCGCTTAAGGTGATTGCCATGGACGCCATCATGCATGTGCCCCTTAAGGTTTCAAGTGCGACCAGCAATTTCATGATCGGGGTAACGGCGGGCGCGGGCGCACTGGTTTTTCTGGCGCGCGGCGACGTGTCAACTACAATCGCCGGTCCGGTGGCGTTGGGCGTAACCGCCGGAGCGCTGGCCGGCAGCCGCCTGCTTCCCCATCTCGAAGTGAAATCGCTGCGCGTGGTGTTTGTTATTCTCCTGCTCCTGATAGCCGGCGAGATGGCGTGGCGGGCGGTGAACGGAATTTGAACATGACTGGCGCGGCCAAGATTGAATCGAAGCCGGACAAGTCCGAAGAGGACCGGATCCTGCGCCACTGGACTCCGGTCCTCCTGCGGACCATATTGGCCGCTGCCATGTTAGTGCTCTTGGCGGGCCTCGTGCTCACCGCAACTCACGAGCCCGGCTACTTCGTCGGTCGCTACCATCAGGTTCGTCTGGGCCATCTGCTGGGAAGCGAGAAATTCGCCAGGATCTGGACCAATGTGCTTCGCGGCCGGCCCCACGCCGTGCTGACGCTGGGACTGTTTATGCTCACGCTGGTACCGCTGGCACGGGTGGCGTTCTGCTTGATCCTGTTTATGAAACAAGGAGATCGTATTTACGTTCTGTTGACTGCCTACGTGTTGGCAGGTCTGATCGCCGGAATCGTGCTGGGGCGGGTAGGCTAAACAGAGCCTCACAAGTGTGTTAAATGAATTTGATCCGCTTGTTCGCAGCGGAGAATTCCATCAGTTGTTTGAGACGGCGGCGCTGGGTTTCCTCTTTCTTGGCGCTCGCAACCCAACCGATGGTCATTCGCTGGTAGGCTGGCGGAAATCGGCTGAAGTTCCGCCAGGCTGCGGCATTCCCCCTGAATTCCTTCGCGAGTTCTGAGGGCAAGGCGGCAGGTAATTGCGGCACTTTGCGTGCGGGGTCAGATTCGACCTTCTTGAATGCTTCCAAGCCCGCCGCCGTCATCCTGCCTTCTGCGATCATTCTCGTTGCCCGCTCGATATTCAGCGCGGACCAGCGGCTGCCGGCTCGTCGCGGTGTGAACCTCTGGACGTAGCGCTCCTCGTCGAGCTTCCTGATCCGCCCGTCGATCCAGCCAAAGCACAGCGCTTCTTCCACGGCGTCTATATAAGCCATCCGCGGCTTTCCGGAACCCTTTTTGTAATAGAGAAGCCAGACCTCCGGGGCGCTCTTGGAGTTCTCGTCGAGCCATGCTCGCCATTCCTCTTTGTTACTCACATATAGCGCCTTGGAGATCGACTCATTCTGCGTGGACATCTTCAGATCCAATTCCGAAAGTCGACCTTGTCTCCACAATGACCCAACGCCTTTTCACAAGGGTTTCGCCATGACGATAGCAACGGTCGTTAATGCATGATGGGTTCTATTTGGGATTATTTGTAGCAGAGTCGAATAATCCCATATTTTACGCGGACATTGTGAAATCGGACATTTGAAACACGTTAAGACTACTGGTTGACGAGGCCTCCTGCTGCTGATCCGAACTCGCCACTTTTGAAGACAGCGGGGAACTTGTAGCCGGGTGTGCGGCTCACGGGTGGGGGATGATGGAAAGGATAATGTATTCGGCACCATCGATCTTGAAATAGAACCGCCACCCTCGTGTGACTCGACCCTGCCATATGTCCTTGCCCTCACTGTATTTTTTGGCATGCAAGGAAGGATGTCGAAGGTCGGCAAGCAGGAAACGAAGCTGTTTTGCGAAAGCCTTGCGGATGTTCACAGGGAGGTCCGCAAAGTCTTTGTCGGCTCTTTCGGTGAAGCGAAGCCTCATCCGCGGGGTTTCTTCTTTACGAGGCGTTTGGCGCGGGCGTCGAGTGCGTTAATCGCGGCCGCGGCGCTGTCGTAGGGGCCGTGGGTTCTGCCTTTCCTGATGTCTTCCAGGCCTTCTGCAAGATGCCGGTCAATAAGGCTTTTGGGCGTAAAGGTGATTTTCCCGTCCTGCACACGCGCTTCTAGAATATCGCCGATCTTCACATGTACCTGCTCGCGGATGTGCTGCGGAATCACGATTTGGAACTTAGTTTTTACGGTGACGATTTCCATGAGTGCACATCTCCAGTTTGACTGTTAAACAGTACAACTGGGGCGCGGAGATTGTCAAGCCTGACGTGCGTGTGGGTGAAGTTTTCGTAATCAGTCGGTTGTTAGTACGCTGGCCAACAGTCCGCTCCCGAACGTCACCGTCGTGCCGATCACCACGTACCACGTCCAGGCAATGGCAAACCAGTGCATCGAATTACCCAGAATCACTACGGAGAGAGCAGTAAGACCGAGGATCGCGCCCGCGAACGTCCCGCCCGCAGTCGCGCGTTTGGTCAGCACTCCTAGCAGGAAGATCCCAAGCATGCTGCCATAGGGCACGGAGGCGATGGTGAGCGCGAGCACCAGGACGCTCTCGTGCATGGCTTGGGCGGAGAGTGCGATCAGGATGAGAATGGCGCCCCACGCCAGCGTCAGGCCTCGCGAGACGCGCAGGTAATGGCGCTCTTCAGCGTGAGGCCGCAGATAAGGTCTGTAGAAGTCCACCACTGAACTGGAAGCGAGCGAATTCAGCGCCGCGCTCAGATTCGACATGGCGGCGGCGAGGATGGCGGCAATCAGAAGTCCGGCGAGCCCGCGGGGAAGCCGGGTTACCACGAACGTGGGGAAGATGCGATCAGGCCGCCCGTCGACGCTTGCGGCGGGGAAGTGCTGGTAGTAGGCGTAGAGAGTCACGCCCACCACCAGGAAGAGAGCGAATTGGAAGAGGATCACCAGGCCGCTCGAGAGCAGCGCGATCTGGCTCTGGCGACGGTTGCGGGCGGCCAGCAGCCGTTGCACGATAAGCTGATCGGTGCCGTGGCTCGCGCAGGTGAGGAAGGTTCCGCCGATCACACCAGACCAGAACAGGTAAGGCTCGTGCCAATTGAACCGGAAGTTGAATACGGTGAATTTGCCGCCGGCGGCATGAGCCAGGCGGACAACTTCACCCCAGCCGCCCGGAATGGCGTGCAAGGCCAGCATGCAGCGCTAGCACCGTTCCCGAGAGATAGATCGCCAACTGGACCACGTCGGTCCAGACGACGGCGGTGATACCTCCCTCGAAGGTATAGAGCAACGTCAGTAAGGTGATGATTATTACCGATGTGAGAACTCCCGTCCGGAGGACAACGCTCAATACAATGGAGATGGCGAAGACGCGAACCCCTTCGGCGAGCGCCCGGCTAGAGAGGAATAGTAAAGCGGCGAAGACTTTCAACCGAGCTCCGAAACGCTTTTCGATCAGCTGGTAAGCCGTATACAATTCACCGGCGAAATAGCGTGGGATAAGCAGCAGACTCACCACGACTCGAGCCACCAGATATCCTCCCACCAGTTGCAGGAACGCCAGGTTCGACTGATAGGCGATCCCGGGCGTGGAGATGATCGTGAGAATGCTGGTCTCGGCCGAGACCACGGAAAGGGCGATTGCCCACCAAGGAAGGCGTCGTCCGCCGAGAAAGTAATCGCGAAGAGTGCGCTGGCTGGAGCGGAAATGTAATCCAAACGTGGTAATAGCGACGAGGTAAGCAACGACGACGGTGAGATCGATCCAGCTAAAGGCCACGTGCGCTCCCTGATACGGCCCTCATTGGCCAATGATGCGGCGAGAACCGGTGTCCGAGTATAAGGCGCAGGGCTAAGGGCTGGGAAGATCGATTTGGATTCTCGTGCGGCCCGGCTTTAAAGCAAATGTTACGAAACGAAGACTTTTCCATGTACCGGTTATACCTTATACTCTTCCTTGGTTTTTCAAGGGAGCTTTCCAGGTAACAAGGGATCTGGGGCGGCTGGGGAACTGGGCGGTCGCGGCACCTTTGCGGATTTCTGGGCGCATCCAACGAGGCAGCGGGTCAAGCGTCCGGTCTGGTCGGCGTCCGTCCGATGAGCGGCTATTTAGACGATATCGTAGATTTCACTTGAAAAGTTCTCCGAGTCCTGATATTTGGATGAGCGCACTTCTGTTTGATTCAGCCCTTGCGACGAGTGCGGTTTCCTTCCGACTCGCAAGTCAGATCTCAAATATCCGAGGTAGGTCTACAATGAAGACAAAAACGGCTGTACAGATTGTCCTGGCGGTTTTGGCGGTGCTGCTGGGCCTTAGCATGCTGACCGCCCAGGACGCGAGCCAGGCGGGGGCGGCGAAAGCGCCGGCGTGGAAGAGCCGGGAAGAGTACGATGCGTTCACGGCGATGACCAAAGCGACTGACCCCAATCAGCAGATCAGCGCCGCTGAAGCTTTCATCCAGAAGTACTCCACCTCGGACTTCAAAGATCAGGCCTACCAGGTCGAGATGAGTGATTACCAGAAGCTCGGAAACAGCGCGAAGGCAATTGACGCGGCGCGGAAGGCGATCGGCGCTAATCCCAATAATCTGGAAGCCCTGCGCTATCTGAGCTTCGCTTTCCCCTACGTCTACGATACCAAGACAGGCAACGAATCCCAATTGGCGCAAGCGGAACAGGATGCCAAGCAGGGTTTGCAAGCGCTGCAGGCCCTGCAGAAACCCGCCAACGCCACCGAGGAGCAGTTTCAAACGGCGGTGAAGGCGCTACGCAGCGTATTCAACACCACGCTGGGCTTTGTTTACCTGCAACGCAAGGACGCAGCGAACGCCGTAACCTATCTGCAGCAGGCGATACCCGATAATCCCAGCGACAGCTTGACCTTCTCGCTCCTGGGTCAGGCGGAACTGCAGGCTAAACCGCCCGACTTCGACAAGGCGATCTGGTATCTGGCGCGTTCCGTCGCCTTGGCCAAAGCGGCGAAAACCGGGAATGCGCCCGCCTTGCAGAAATTTTTCGAGCAGGTTTACCAGGGACGCCACGGGTCCGACCAGGGAGAGCAAGATGTCCTGAGCCAAGCGGCGGCAAATGTGAATCCGCCCGAAGGTTTCAAGGTATCACTGCCTGAGAAGCACGCTAAGACCGGGAATGCTGCGGTGGACGCATTTTACGACATTGAGGACGTTCTACGGCTCGGTGGCGATCAGGCGCAACAGAATTTCCAACAACTGAAGGGGCAGACGCTGCAGATGCCGGGCAGGGTGGTGAGTGTGGACCCCCTTCCGGGTGGTGGCGTCGCGGTGAAGATAGCGGCAACTCCGGATTCACAGGCAAAGGATGGCGTATACGACGTCGAACTTGACGATACCACCCAACCCGACGCGAAGTATCTCAAGAAGGGTGCGCCCGTACCTTTTAAGGGGAATATCTCAGCCTTTGAGACCACGCCCAGTTTCTACCTTACGCTTAGTGAAGGCACCATCACTGACCCGGACGTGCTCAAGGCAGCGGCTGAGGACGCCAAGAGCGGCGCGACCAAAAAGCCTGCTCCGCCACGCCGTCGTCCTACGCACAAATAAAGAACGGCTGCAGTTTCTCGTAGACAAGCTTCCTGGAAGAGTAGCGCCGTTACGGACCCGGAAGCCGGGCAGGTTCCTAGCCAAGGGTCTGATTGGCTTTGCCTGCTAGAGGGATCAGCATCAGCGACGAGGAGATGTTCGCGATCCACGCCGCGGGAGCGTAATCCCGTGACTCCGCAGCGCTGGTTTGCGGCGGTGGAAATGCTTTTCGTCCAGGCCAAGCTGTCCGAGCTTACGTCCCAGGGTATTGCGGTGTATCCCTAGCATTTCGGCGGCCTTCGACTGGTTACCGTGGACCTTGGCCAAAACCAGTTTGATGTATCTCTTTTCGAACTCACCGACTGCGTCTTCGAACACGACACCTTTCTCAATCATTTCGGCGACAAGCGATTCCAGTTGATCATTCACAGGGATTCCCCACGCATTCGGGCGGAGCCGCTAGTTTACCGTGCAGTTTCATCCCGGGCCGAGACCGGCTGGCCAACCGTGCCAGCAGGCGTCGGAGTAGGCATGTGGACCTTTTGGACCAACTCCTCCCGGAACTTGTCAAAGTGTGTCTTGAGCTCCTCTGGCATCGCTTTGGCGAGGTAGCTGGCCACGTCACTTACCCAGGGGGCCAAAGCAGACTCTTGGATCGCGACGGGCTTGATGGAGAAGGCGAGCATGATCATCAGAAGGACGGCGGTTTCGATTACGCCGCGCACCAGGCCAAATCCACCTCCCATCAAGCGATCGACCCCCTGGACGCCCGACTTTTTCACCAATTGGCTAGCCAGCGCCAGGACTACCAGCCCGGCCAGTTTCGCCCCCAGGAAGATTACGAGAAATCCCAGTCCGAGCGCGATCTCGTGCGACTTGGTGAGATCCTCGAACCAGGTGGCCGTCTGATGGTAGTCGAGAGCCGCAATAATCAGTCCTGCCACTGTAGAGGAAAGCGAGATCAGCTCGCGCACCAGCCCCATCCTGGCTGCAGTCACAACCGAAATGAGCATGATCGCTACGAAGGTCCAGTCCAGCCAGTTCCAGGCACTCATGGTTTTTCCAGGAACGGATCAGCATTCACAAGAGTGCGACCCGTCAAGAGCCGGAATGCATCATGATACTTCGCGCTCGTGCCTTCCACAACTTCAGGCGGAAGCGGTGGAGGTGGCGGGCGCTTGTTCCAATGGGTTGACTCCAGGTAATCTCTCACGTATTGCTTATCGAAAGAGGGCTGAGCCCGGCCGGGTTGGTATCCTTCCTCGGGCCAGAACCTCGATGAATCGGGTGTCAGCACTTCGTCGATGAGGATGATCTCGCCATCGAGTTCGCCGAACTCGAACTTGGTGTCGGCAATAATAATGCCACGTGCTTCTGCGTATTCGCGGCCACGCTGGTAGAGCAGTAGGGTGTAATCTCTCAATTTGGCGGCAACGTTCGCTCCCACCCGGGCCACTGCTTGATCCCACGAGATGTTCTCGTCGTGGCCTTCCTGAGCTTTGGTGGAGGGAGTGAAAATAGGCTCTTCAAGCCGCGACGATTCCTTGAGTCCAGCGCCTAGTTTGATCCCGCAGACTGCGCCCGTCCGCTGGTAGTCCTTCCAGCCGGAGCCGGCCAGATATCCGCGCACGACGCACTCAATGGGAAAGGGCTTGGCTCGCTTGACCAGCATTGAACGTCCCCGGAGATCGTCTGCGAATGGGCGCAGTTCTTCGGGATACTCAGCGACGTCGGCGGTCAGAAAATGATGCGGCACGACGCCACGGAAAAAGTCGAACCAAAAATGGGAAAGCTGAGTCAACACGGTTCCTTTGCCCGGAATGCCTTCCGACATCACGACGTCAAACGCCGACAGCCGGTCAGTGGCAACAATCAACAGGCTGTCATTGCCGCTCTCGTAGATGTCGCGTACTTTTCCCCGCGATAAAAGCCGCAGCCCCGCAAATCGAGTCTCTCGAATGATGTTGTGGTTGCTCAATGGATTCACATGGCGATGGAGCCGAGGGTATTGTAGAACAACAGCCGACGTTGTCAACCGAAAAGCACGATCCCGGTCGAGTGAAATGTTAGACTCGGAGGTACCCTCTGTGAAAACGGGGAGGCCAAGAAGGCCAAGGTCGCTGCGAGGGAATTGAACGGTAGGCTGGTATAATGTCTGTGGGGGGCACTCATGAGTAAAACAAAAGAAACTAGTAGCACAATAAACCATCTGACTAAACAGCAGGTTCGGCTCCCTTCCTCTGGAATTGAATTGAGAAAAGGCGGAAATGTCCTGCCTACATCGGACCCGAAGAGCGCTGCCCCCCAACCCTTTCGTTCAAGCCCAAAACCAGGGCTCTAACCAGGACGAGAAACAGTCAGCCCCCAGCGGTGATGCCAAGGATCGAAATTCCTAATAAGAAGTAGATCAAAGATGGCGTTTGACCTGACTGGAATCTTGGTTTTTCTCCTCGCCATCGTCCCAGGGTTCGTCGCCCAACAAGCTAGACACTCCATAATTCCTCGATCGGTTCAACCGAGGAGCGTCCTCGAAGAGACGGGCGACTACGTTCTAAATAGTCTTTTCACTCACGTTATTTTATTGACGGCCTTCAGGCTTGTTCTATCCGCTTTTTATCCATTCTTGCCCATTGAAATCAACGCTGCCATTGCCACAGGGGGAGCGTTCCTTGACCCTTCCGAGCCTGCTATGTTACGTTCGTCATGCAGGTTCCTTCCACCCGGCACAAACGCGGGAGAGTGGATTTGGCGACACAAACAGGCACCGTCCTGAGGCGGACTGCGCTCAATTCAGTACACAAAAACGCCGGCGCGAAGATGGTGGAGTTCGGAGGCTGGGAGATGCCGGTGGAGTATTCCGGCATCATTGAGGAGCACTTGGCGGTCCGCACCCGAGCTGGGTTATTTGATGTAAGCCACATGGGCGAGATCGACGTCCGCGGACCCTCCGCACTACCGCTCCTCCAATATGTCACCTCAAACGACGTCAGTAAGCTCGCCGTCGGGCAGGCCCAGTATTCGGCCCTGATGTGGCCGGAGGGTAGCGCTGTCGATGACTGCGTAGTGCATCGGCTAGCGGCCGACCATTTCTTCCTCTGTGTCAACGCCGCCAATATCGACAAAGATTTCGAGTGGATCACGCGTCACAACACCGTGGGCGCAGAAGTTCGTAATGCCTCAGCTGATTACTCGCAAGTGGCTCTGCAAGGACCCGCGGCGGCGGCAATCCTGAGCGGAGTTACCAATATTGACCTTGACCTTCTGAAATACTATAGGTTCAGCTTCGGCGAGTGCTGCGGCATCACGGGTCTCGTGGCGCGGACCGGTTACAGCGGGGAAGATGGATTCGAATTCTATTTCCCGCCTTCAGAGTCCGAACGAGTGTGGAAGGGCCTGCTCGACGCCGGTGAAAGGGACGGGCTGGTGCCGGCGGGATTGGGAGCGCGCAACACCTTACGCCTGGAGGCAGCTTTTCCGCTGTACGGGCACGAACTTGACGATCACACGACGCTGCTTGAGGCGGGTCTGGGCTGGATTGTTAAGCTCGACAAGGGCGAGTTTCTGGGCCGAGCCGTGCTTGCCGGGCAGAAGCAGCAGGGGGCGCCGCGCCGCTTGGTGGGTCTTGAGATGCTCGATCGCGGTATCGCCCGTGAGGGGTATCCGGTGCTGGTTGACGGTCAAATGCGCGGCCAGGTGACCAGCGGCTCCTACGCCCCGTTTCTGAAGAAGAATATTGCCCTAGCTTACCTTACCCCCGAATACGCCGATGCGGGCCGCGAGGTCCAGATTGAAATCCGTCGTCGTCCGGTCGCAGCGAAGTTGGTGAGGTTACCATTTTATAAGCGAACCAAGGCTGCCTGACTTTGCATCGCCCGACAAGCCGAACTGGAAAATCGCTTCGGGCAAATCGTCAAACGAGAGGCTGACATGTATCCGCAAGAACTTCTTTACACGAAAGAACACGAGTGGGTACGCGTGGATGAGAACATCGGCACGATCGGGATCACCGATCATGCTCAGAAGGAGCTGGGCGACATTGTCTTTGTAGAGCTGCCCAAAATCGGAGAGCACCTGGCTGCAGGCGAGTCCTTCGGATCGGTCGAATCCGTGAAAGCAGTTTCCGATCTCTTTGCGCCCGTCACCGGCGAAGTTATAGCGGTGAACCGGACGCTCAACGACTCTCCGGAGAAGGTGAACGCCGATCCACACGGCGAGGCTTGGATGGTGAAGGTCCGGCTGGAAGATCATCGCGAAATCGATAGTTTGATGACGTCCGATCAATATGAAGCTTTTGTGGGCAAGGGAGCCAGCTAGGAATGCGTTATCTGCCGAATTCGGACTCCGACCGCGCCGAGATGTTGCAGGCGTCGGGGCACGAGCGAATTGAGGAGCTTTTTGCGCAGATCCCGGAAGACCTCCGGCTCCGGCGAACGTTGAACCTGCCGGGTCCCCTTTCCGAACCCGAGATCCTCGACTTCTTTCGCGAAGCCTCCGCCCAAAGCAGCAAGGACTATATTTCGCTGTTAGGCGCGGGCGCCTACTCTCATTACCGTCCGGTGGTAATTGACACCGTCCTGAGCCGCGGCGAGTTTTTGACCTCCTATACGCCCTACCAGGCGGAAATCAGTCAGGGCAATCTCCAGGCGCAGTTTGAGTTCCAGACGCTGATCGCGCAGCTTACGGGTATGGAAGTCGCCAACGCCTCACTTTACGACGGCTCGACGGCCACGAATGAAGCCGTGCTGATGGCCATGCGGCTCACCCGTCGCGACCAAGTGCTGATGGCGCGCAGCGTTCATCCCGAGTACCGGCAGGTGGTCGAGACCTATTTGCAGCACCAGGGCGTGCGGTTGCACGAAGCGCCTTACACGGCGACTGGCCGGATCGATTTGGAAAGGCTCGAAGCCGAGATCACTGACAAAACAGCTGCGGTGGTTATTCAGTCGCCGAATTTCTTTGGGGTTGTTGAGAACGCGGCGGACGCTGCTGCGATCGCCCACCAGCACGGAGCGCTCGCCATTGTGTGTGTCACCGAGCCGCTCTCGCTGGCTTTGCTAAGACCTCCCGCGGAGGCTGATATCGTTTGCGGCGAAGCCCAGTCGTTCGGCGTGCCGGTGGCTTTCGGGGGTCCCTACTGCGGGTTCATGGCCACACGCCTTAAGTACGTGAGGCAGATGCCGGGACGGCTGGTGGGCGTCGCTTACGATGGCGAAGGCCGGCGCGGTTTCGTGCTGACCCTGGTGACGCGCGAGCAGTTCATCAGGCGCGAAAAAGCTACGTCCAACATCTGCACTAGCCAGTCGTTGTTTGCCCTGAATGTCGCGATTTATCTATGCCTGCTGGGCAAGAGAGGATTGAGGGCGGTCGCCGAGCAGAACCTGGCGAAAGCGCACTACGCTTCTCGACAACTGCGGGCCGTGGTTGGTGCCTCGACTCCGTTCCACGCGCCGCACTTCAACGAATTCGTGATCAAGGTGCCCGGAGACGCCGAAGAACTGCTGGCCGAGCTCCTGCGTGAGAAAATCATTGGCGGCTTGCACCTGGGCAAATTCTACCCTGAACTTCACAATCATCTGCTGGTCTGCGTCACGGAAATCGTGAATCGCGACGCCCTTGATCGCATGCTGCAGGTGTACAGGCGTGTAGCGGGCAGTCCGGTTGTGGCAGGAGCGGCATTCGATGAGAGCTCGTTCTCAGTAAAACGGGGTCGCTAGCAATTATAGAATTTGTACTTCTCGATGAAGGAGTCGATGGAGAACCGAATCAAACACGCCCGGAGCCACATGACTCGCGACGAGGATCTGATCTTCGAGCGGACCTCGCCTGGTAAATCGGGGATGGAGCTGCCGCCGCTTGACGTTCCCGCGATTTCGGCCAAAGACGTATTCGGGGACCAGTATCGCGCCGACATCGAGGGCTTTCCGGAAGTGTCGGAACTCGACGTGATCCGTCATTTCACGCGTCTCTCCACCTGGAACTACGGCATCGATACGGGCATGTACCCGCTCGGATCCTGCACCATGAAGTACAACCCGCGAGTGAACGAATTTGTCTCGCGCTTCGAGGGTCTGGGTACGGATCATCCCTATGCGCCCGAACTGCTGGCGCAGGGCTGCCTTCGAATCTTGCATGAAACTGGGCAGTGCCTGGAAGAGATTACCGGGCTTGATGCGGTGTCGCTGCAGCCGGCAGCCGGCGCCCAGGGCGAGCTCACCGGCCTGCTGATGATCCGCGCCTGCCTCACTGAGCGCGGCAATCGCCGCCGGTACATCTTGATCCCTGACTCGGCGCACGGCACCAATCCGGCGAGCGTCGTGATCGCAGGCTACGAGGTTCGGAACATCAAGTCGAACGAAAAGGGTTGCGTGGATTTGGGCGGGTTGGTGCAGGCCATGGATGAAGAGGTGGCCGGCCTGATGCTGACCAATCCCAACACGCTCGGCATCTTTGAAACCGAGATTAGGGAAGTATGCAGCATCGTGCATGCCAAGGGCGGACTCGTGTACATGGACGGCGCCAACATGAACGCGCTGATTGGCGTCGCCAGGCCCGGCGACTTTGGTGTTGACGTCATGCACCTGAACCTGCACAAGACCTTCTCGACCCCTCACGGCGGCGGCGGTCCGGGCTCGGGACCGGTAGCGGTTCGCGAGGTGCTCGAACCGTATCTGCCCGCGCCCGTAATTGAATGTGCGGACGATGGCAGCTATCGCCTGAACCACGATCGCCCTCAGTCAGTAGGACGGGTCCGCGCTTTTTACGGAAACTTCGGTATGAGCGTTCGCGCTCTCGCCTACATCCTCGCCTACGGGCCCGCTGGCCTGCGGCAGGCTACCGAAGACGCGGTGCTGAACGCTAACTACCTGCGCACCAGGCTCCGTGACAGCTTCGATTTGCCCTACGATCTGCCCTGCATGCACGAATGCGTCTTCTCGGACCGGCATCAGGCCGCGAAGGGTGTGCGCACGGGCGACATAGCCAAGCGGCTGATCGACTACGGGTTCCATCCGTACACGGTCTCGTTTCCGCTGATCGTTTCCGGCGCCATGATGATTGAGCCTACCGAAAGCGCCGGCAAATCTGAGATGGAGGCGTTCATCGACGCCATGAGATCGATTGCGCAGGAAGTGGAAGAGAATCCCGAGATTGTGCTACAGGCTCCGCACTCGACGCGGATCAGCCGTCTCGATGAGGCCTCTGCTGCGCGGAAACCAATATTGCGGTGGAAGCCCGAGGCGGTATACGCGACGTAGCTTTTTCGTCCGCCCCTTTCGTCGACGGCGGGCGGTCGATTTGTCACAACGGCCGCAAATTCACGGATCCGACGACCATGGATAGTGTGAAAGGGGCTCTCTTATGGCGCAACTCCTCTGACAAACGACAAACGGCGAACCCTCAAAAGACAATGTGGCCGCGGGTTCTGCGTCGAGGCGCAACTTGGCCACGGGTGCCGCTTTTCGTCGGTCAGGGCGCTTGACGTCTCGACGAAATTGCGATTTTTGAGTTGTGATAAATCGAAAACATCGAGCTCTGATCAGGCCTTGCATGGAACTGGCAATAGAAGGCTGGTCCTCTTTAAGCGCGTCATCGCAGACTCGTCGTTCCCGTTTTTGGGTTCGCTCAGGCTCACTTTCCGTCTACGCTTTCGGTCGCCTTTGTTCTCGGCGCCGAAATCGTGATGACGGTTTCGAGCAGCTCCCTGCAGTTCACGGGCTTTGACAGATAGCCGTCCATGCCCAGCTCCAGGCACTTCTCCCGGTCACCCTTCATCGCGTGCGCAGTAAGCGCTATGATCGGAATGTGACCCCCAGTGTTTTTCTCTCTCGCTCGAATAAGCCTCGTTGCCTCGAAGCCATCAATCTCCGGCATTTGGGCATCCAGTAGGACGACATCAAACTCTTGCGTTTCGATCGCAGCTAGCGCCTCGCGGCCATTGGCTGTGACAGTGACTACATGGCCGGCCTTCTCGAGCAAGTGGACGACGAGTCGCTGGTTGACCCGATTGTCTTCGGCCAGCAATATTTGAAGAGATCTGCCATGGCCGTTAGGAACAAGCGACTTGGCAGAGTAGCGTCGGAGCTCAGGTACCGAGTCAGTGGTGGAGGGCGTGCCGCAGGGCTCCGTTGAGTCGAAGCCAAACCGCGCCGTGAAATAGAACGTGGTTCCGACGCCGGGCTGGCTTTCCAGCCATATCGTTCCGCCCATGCTACTGACAATTTGCCTGGAGATGGCGAGTCCCAGCCCGGTACCTCCAAACCGTCGCGCGATCGTGCCGTCCACCTGCCTGAACGCCTCGAAGATGGCAGCCTGCTCGGCGGGGGGAATCCCGATGCCGGTATCGCGAATGCTGCATCGCAGCATAAGGGAATCTCGCTCCTGGGCCGCCTCGGAGGCAACCTCGATCGCCACCGAACCGCGTTCCGTGAACTTGACGGCGTTACCCACCAAGTTGATGAGAACCTGCTGTAGCCGGTTCGGATCACCCAGCAGGGTGTCGGGCACCTCAGAGCGTACGTGGCAGTGAAGATCCAGACCCTTCTGATGGGCCCGGATAGCCAGGGGCTTGATGATTGGATTCAAGCTGGCACGCAAGCCGAATTCTATTCTTTCGAGGTCGAGCTTTCCGGCCTCGATCTTGGAGAAGTCCAGAATGTCATTGATGATCATCAGCAGGGAGTCGGCGCAGCTCTTGACCATTCCAAGATACTCCCGTTGCTCCGGAGTGAGATCGGTATCAAGCACGAGCTCCGCCATGCCTAAAATGCCGTTCATGGGAGTGCGGATCTCGTGACTCATGTTGGCAAGAAACTCACTTTTGGCACAATTGGCGGCTTCTGCAACTTCCTTGGCGTGCAGCAGTTCGGCCTCCGCCCGCTCGCGCTCGGTGATGTCGAGAAAGGCAACGACCGCGCCTAGTGGCGAGCCAGCGTCATCCAAGATCGGCGTGCTGATGTAGCCGACGGGAAATGAGGTGCCATCCTTCCTCCAGAAGATTTCGTTGTGCCCTCGATGCACGACTCCTTCCTTATAGGCAGCATAGATCGGACATTGTTCGGCGGGGTATGGCGTTCCGTCGTGCCTGGTGTGGTGCGAGACGTCGTGTAAAGACTGGCCCAGCAGGTCCTCGATCTTCCAGTCGAGCATCAGTCCGGCGGCGGGATTGGCAAGAATGATCTTGCCTTCCAGGTCGAGGCCGCAGATGCCTTCTCCAACAGAGTCCAGAATCAATTGGTTCTGCCGGTGGAGGCGTTTAAGAGACTGTTGTGCTCTCTTCAGTTCGGTGACGTCCCGTGCAAGGCACGACTCTTTTTCCTGAAGCTCAGCGCGGGCCATTTCCAGCTCTGCAACGACTTCGGCGGCGTAGGCGTTAGCATCTGCCACCCCTTCGGCCAGCGCCCGCAGTTCCGCGTTCTCCGTCTTGAGACGCAGATTTTCGGCCTTGAGAAAGTCAACACTCCCTGGCGCTGTTGTGCAGGATAGCGAACTGTCAACAGGACTAGGCACTTAGAATGTCACCGTTGGGATCTGGCTCATCCGCACAGCAACCGCTGTCAGGCCTCCGGGGTGGATGCCTTCTCGAATGTCCCCTGGCTTCATTTGATCGGAAGTTGCTGAGCAGACTTCGTCCGTGCAGGTCGAACAGGCTTCGTTGAGACAGTTTGAGCAAACCTCGATTCTTCCATTGGAGGCCTGAATCAGATCCAACATTTGCGCAATGGGCTGAAAGCCCGGACGTTGGGCCTCATTCCCGGCCGACTTAAGAGCCCACCGCACCCCGTTCATCACCAGAAAGATGACAACCGGTGTATCGCACGCACTGGCGGCCATTGCGGCAGCGAAGCCCAATGTCGCCCGGGGGTCTTCCGGTCCGGAACTGATGATGATCTGTAATTGCGGCGCGAGAACCATTTCCTTCTCCTCAGATGAACAATGTCACGGCCCCGCTAAGGGCTGCGTCGAGGCACGTGGCCACACCACCACACTCGACTCCTTCGATCAGTTCCTCTTTCGTCACCGCCATCACGTCCATAGCGGTATGGCAGGCCACCATACGAATATTCAGTTCACGCGCCAGAGTGAGCATGCTTTGTAGATTCTCGACGTGGCGGCTCCGCATCCGAGCTTCAAGGAAAACCCGGCCCAGGCCGAGCATGTTCCACTTGGAAACGGCGAGCCGCAGCGTGCCGGCTGGCAACATTGCGCTCAGAAGTTTATCGACGGCTTTCTTACCTCTAAAGATGGTCCTTCTCTTTAGTGCGGAGAGAGCCCAAAACGTAAAGAACATGGAGACGGGCATTCCCAGCGCAGCGGCCCCGGTAGCGAGCATGAAGGCGGCTAGAAGTTTGTCCATGTCGTTGCTGAAGGCGATGATCGTAGAGCCCGGCGGGCTGCTGCTGCCTTTGTGCTCGCGTGAGGGCTGCTACGTGGGCTTCCAGTGCGCGCAGCCGGACCTCGGTGGCTTCGTTCTGTTTCGTAACCGACGCGCCCCCATCGACGCTATTCATTCTCGCTCACCTCTTCTCAATGACTGCCTGCTGCACAGCTCCCGCCTGAAACTCAACGATCAGATGCCCCAGGCGGCGGGTCCATGCTTCCAGATCGGCTCTGAAAGCTGGGTCGCTCGCCTCAATCCGCAATGTGTCCCCCACGGCCATCGCCTTGACGGTTTGGCTGATCCTGACGATAGGCATGGGACAGCGGAGATGTTTGCAGTCCAACTTGTGTTCGGCCATGTCAAATCTCTCTTTTGGAGCCGACCCGCAGTTCCAGTCGCCCTCAACTGTATTATCGGACAAGACAGTAAGTACCTTTACCCACGGCCACAACGCTGGTTTCTGGGTGTTGGATGGCACACGGCGAATATTTCCTGAAGCAAGCGTGGAATTTGTCGAAACCTCTCCGACCTTGACCATGTCCAAGTCCGGGGTCTGCCTCACTAGGCACTAGATTTAGGGGCGACTTCGAGAAGAGGCCCTCTCTGTTGTGGTTTCCTCTTTACATGGGCAACCTTTCATGTTATTCATGGCTCGAAGGTGAGAGAGGGGAAATCTCGCCGTCGTACACGGTGCGCCAGCACGAGTGAGCGGCTTGAAGACGACACAAACGGGTCATGAGGACTCGCCGGGCAGGGACTTGCTCTGCCATGGCCAGACTCCGGTGTGTCGCGCCTCGTAAGCCGCCACGTCGCACGAATCAAATCGCCAGAAACGCCACAGCCAGCACGCAGGAGGAGTTTAATTTGTTTAAGTTGAAGAGAATAGAGCTACTTGGGTTCAAGAGCTTCGCTGACCGCACGCGTCTTGATTTTGCTGACGGCACGGCTGCCGTGGTCGGCCCCAATGGATGCGGAAAGTCGAATCTCTCCGACGCCATTACCTGGGTGCTGGGTGAACAGAGCGCCAAGAGCCTGCGCGGCGAACGCATGGCTGACGTGATCTTCAATGGCACTAGCCGGCGTTCCCCGAC
Source organism: uncultured Acidobacteriota bacterium (assembly GCA_963803295.1). Lineage (GTDB taxonomy): Bacteria > Acidobacteriota > Terriglobia > UBA7540 > UBA7540 > CAWDMC01. Next base: position 358,262 of record CAWDMC010000009.1, read on the forward strand.
CTCGATGGCAGAGGCAAGCCTCACTTTAATCGATCCCGAATACGCACAGGCCGGCGCAGCCTCTGAAGCGCACGACAGTCCAGACGAAGGGAAATCCTCAGAAGTGTCGGGGACCACGCCAGGCGAAGCAGAGACTGGTGAGACAGCCGAGACTGCCAGGCCCGGCACGGTGCGTCATCGCGCGCTGAAGCGACGGGCAGGTGAGATCACGGTGACGCGGCGGTTGTTCCGTTCGGGGGAAAGCGAATACCTGATCAATGGCGAGGCGTGCCGGCTCCGCGATATTCAGGACCTCTTTATGGGCACCGGCCTCGGTCCTGAGTCTTACGCCATCATTGAGCAGGGGCGTATCGGGCAGATCCTAAGCTCGAAGCCTTCCGACCGACGGGCGATTCTAGAAGAGGCGGCCGGTATCTCGAAGTTCAAAACGCGGAAACGGCTGGCCGAAGCGAAACTGGAAGCCTCTCGGCAGAATCTCGCGCGGATTAACGACATCCTCCAGGAAGTCACGAAGCAGATCAACTCACTCCGCCGACAGGCAGGAAAGGCCCGGCGATACCGGGAAATGCACGAGGAGTTGCGCAAGCGTCTGCGTCTCGTGCTGACCTCACGGCTGCTATCGCTGGACTCCGAATGCCGCCGTCTGAGAGGCGATCTGGAAGCAGCCGTCGTGGCCTGCGCGGGCGCATCGCGGGAATTGGAAACTCTCGAACATGAAGAGCGCGACGTCCGCTCCTCGCAGGAGCAGTTGGATGGACGGTTGACTGGTCTCCGCCAGTCGATCGCACAGACAGAAGTCGAGCATGAAAGGTTGAACTCGCGCGTTGGGCAGGTGGATCGGCAGCGCGCGGATCTTGAGACGCGAACGGGAGAGGCCACCGCCGAAGCCAGCCAGATCCAGGGGGAGATAGAACGGACCGAGCAGGAGGCCCGGGAGCAGGCAGCCCAAGCCGCCGCCGTCCGCACCCAATGGGGCGAGTCTCGCGAGGTGACGCGCGAGTTACAGGGAAAGGAGAGCGACCTGGCCAAGCAGGTCTTCAGCGGCGAAGCCGATCTCGAGGGCTGCCGTCGACAACTGCTGGCGATGGTTAGTAAGGCGGCGGAACTGGAGAATCGGTTAGTGAAAGCCGAAGAGATGGGGCTGGCTGTCGATCGCCAGTTGTCCCGACTCGCTTCCGACCAGGCCATGGTGGAGCAGGAGCACCAGCGCTTGGCGCTTGATCTCGAGGCTTTTGAAGGCGAGCACCAGCTCGATGAAGTCGCGCTGGGCCGCCTTTCCGAGGTCGTGTCTGAGACCACGGAGTCGCTCAACCAGTCTCGCGCGGAAGAGTCGCGCGTGCGCGCGGATCTTGAGCGATTACGCAATGAGTTCTCGAGTGTCAATGCCCGCAAACTGGCGCTGGAAGAATCGCTTGAGCGGCACGCCTACACCACCGAAACGGTGCGGCGTTTGTTGACAAACCCAATTCCGATCAATAGCCATCATTTCCGGCCCATGGGAGTGTTGGCTGATTTCGTCGAGGTCACGCCTGGGTATGAAGAGGTGGTGGAAGAGTTCCTGAAGGATGAACTCGACTATGTGGTTGTGGAGGGTCACGAAGAAGCTCGATCGGGCATTGCCTTGCTGCGCAGCGAGGGCTCCGGGCGTTCCACGTTCTTTGTCACGCGCCTGCCTACCGGCGGACACTCGGATTCGCACAGCGGGAATGGTCATGATGGGGCAAATGAAAACAGGCTGGGCGGGACAGAGCATGTTTCGGGCGGGAGCAGCCAGGCAGGGCAGGCAACCGGCGTCACAATCGAGTTGGACCCGCCGGCCATGTCACCGGCGATGTCAGAGGGCGTGGTGTCTCCGGTCCGCGATTTGGTGCGTTTTGAAACGCGCCTCGGTCTGAATGGCGATATGGTGCTGCCGGCGCTTGAGCACGCCTACCTGGTGGAAGATGGCGCGGCGGCAGAGCGGTTGGCCTCAGCGTATCCGGAGGCGCATTTTCTTACCAAAAGCGGCGAACACTATCATCACCGGCTCGTCGCCGGCGGACGTGGCAAGAGCGCCGGACCGTTAGCGCTGCGGCGTGATTTCCGGACCATGCAGACGCGCAGCGCTGAGCTCGAAGAACGGCTGCGCGGCCTTGAGTCAGGCCTGACGGTGACAGCGGAGCGCGTGTCCCACCTGGAAAAAGAGTTGCATGCCCTGACAGAGTCCCGGCGGGAAGCAGAAAAGAAGAGTGTGCTGGGGGAAGAGAAGCTGAGGCAATTGCGCGAGGCTGTGGAACGTGCTGCCCGACGACGCCAAGCGCTGGAAACCGAGATAACGAATCTCGGCGAGGAGCGGCAGTCGATTCGCCTCCAGCAATCGTCGGCTCGGGAGCAGATGGAACTGGCCATCGCCAAGAAACGGGAGTGCGAGGTCGAGGTCGACCGGAGGAGCGGGCAACTCCGTGAATTGCGAGTTCGGCTGGACGAGGTGAAAACAGATCTGATCGAGGCTCGGGGACATTCAAGCACGCTTGAGGAGCGGACCCGGTCGCTCGAAGCCGAGCTGCGGAGAATCGAAACGCGCAGCCTGGAATTGCGAAGCCGTGCCGAGAGGCTCGGCCAACAATGCATCGCCTGGCGCGAAGAGCAAGTTCGCCTCGCCGAAGAACGGCAGCAGGCCGAGCTCCGCTTGTCGGAAGTGGAGAAAGAACAGGAAACCGCGAAGGCCGAGGTTGCACAACTCGAGCGCGAACTTGGCGTCGTCAGAGCGCGGCTTCACGAACTCTTCCCGTTGATCGATGGGGCGCGCGCCGGATTCGAATCCCGGCGGCAGGCGCGTTCAGATGTGGAAGTCGCGCTGGCACGTGCAGAATCCGGGCTCGAACATGGGGCCGAGCAGTGCCGCGAAGAATTGAAGGTTGAGCCGGAAGCGCTTCTAATGAAAGCTCAATCGCTGGTCAGGGAGCCCGAAGGAGAAAATAAAGAGACTCTGCCGATGGGTGAGGCACTGGTCATCGCCGAACAGCAATTGGATGAACTCAAGCGGCGTATCGAGGATCTGGGCCCGGTAAATATGATGGCGCTCGAAGAACTGCAGGAATCGGAGGAGCGCTTCGCCTTCCTCGACACCCAACGCCAGGATCTGACGGCGTCGGTGGAGGATACCATGCAGGTAATCCGCGAGATCGACATGGTCTCACGCGAGCAATTCCTGGAAGCCTTCCGGGCCATCAATCTGTACTTCGCCGAGACCTTCAAGACTTTGTTCGGCGGCGGCACCGGCCAGATGCGCCTGAGCGACGAGAACGATCCGGAGAGCGGCATCGAGATGGTGGCGCAACCGCCGGGCAAACGACTGCAGAACGTCCTGCTGCTTTCCGGCGGCGAAAAGGCGCTCACGGCCTTGGCCTTGTTGATCTCGATGTTTCGTTACACCCCGAGTCCGTTTTGTGTGCTCGACGAAGTTGATGCACCGCTCGATGAGAGCAACGTGGAGCGGTTCACGCGCCTCATCGAGCAGATGAGCAAGCACACGCAATTCATTCTGATCACGCACAACCGGCGGACCATGGAAATCGCCAAGCTGCTGTACGGCGTCACCATGGAAGAGCCCGGTGTTTCCAAAATGGTCTCCGTGCGGTTTGAAGAGGCCGCCGCGTAGCCGCAGTCTCACCGGAAGGTCCTCTCCTCGTGTTGCCGCAAAGACGTTAAGAGGAAGAGGAGGGGATTAGTCTAGGCGACTTTTTCTTCTGCGTCCTCGGCGTTTTGCGGTAAAGTCTTCGTTGCACAGCATGAGACTCCTCGCCCTCTCAATCGTCGCCTCATTTGCTTTTGCTATCCCAGCTTTGACGCAGCAGAACCTTCGACAAGCGCAGGTGATTGCTGTCCCCGGCGTCCAAGGCCGGATCGATCACCTCAGCGTCGACCTCAAGGGCGGACGGCTCTTTGTCTCGGCCCTCGGCAACAACACCGTCGAGGTTCTCGATCTCAAGGCTGGAAGGCGCATTCACGAGATCGCCAGTGTTCATGAGCCACAGGGTGTGCTGTTTGTACCCGACGTCAATCGCATCTTCGTGGCGAATGGCGCCGATGGCAGCGTCATGAGTTTCGACGGCGCTTCTTACCGGCTGCTAGGCACGATCCACTTCGGCAGCGACGCCGACAATCTTCGCTATGACCCGGCCACGCGGCAGGTGTGGGTCGGCTATGGTCAGGGAGCCATGGGCATTGTCGACGCGACGACCGGCCGTAGGCTCGGCGACATTGCGCTCGAAGGTCATCCCGAATCGTTCCAACTTGAACCCGGCGGAGCGCGGATTTTCGTCAATGTCCCCACTGCGCAGCAAATCGCCGTCGTTGATCGGGCTAAGCGAGCCGTGATTGCCACTTGGCCGCTTACGGAAGCTCAGGCGAACTTCCCGATGGCACTCAACGAGGAGGACCATCGGCTGCTTGTTGTGGCCCGGCGTCCTGCCCGATTGCTGGTGATCGACACGGGTACCGGCAAGGTCAGATCAAGTGAGCCATGTGTGGGCGACGCCGACGATCTCTTCTATGATATTGACAAGCACCGCGCCTACGTCTCTGGTGGCGAAGGGTTTGTGGACATCTTCGAACGCACCGATCCGGACCACTACCGCCGCCTCGACCGCATCAGCACCGTTGCTGGCGCCCGTACTTCGTTTTTTTCCCTCGCACTTGGCAGGTTCTTTCTAGCGGTGCCGCATCGTGGCAGCCAGGAGGCTGAAATCCGTGTCTACTCCGTCGGCCCCCTGCCTCCCGCGTAAAGCTATTCTTGTGTTCAGCCGATCACTTCTAAAGATGAGCAAGCAGCAAGCCTCAGCAGTTGCCAGTGAAGGTAGAGATGGCAACGAGCCTGCGCTGAGGGGCTCGTCGGCCCCGTTCGCTCGACCCGTACCAAGCCGGCGCCACGTACTGCTTCTGGGGCTCTTGCTTTTTCTCGTTTACAACTCGAACCTTCGCACGATTCACATTGACGATAGCGTTCCCGCGCGCCTCCTGCCCTTTAGCCTTCTCATCGATCACAGCTTCTACCTGGACCGCTGGGTGGGCCCCTATTTAGCAGCTGCCAAAGGGCCCTATAAAGCTTACTTTGTGGTTCCTTGGCGCGGCCATCTCATCTCGTTTTACCCGGTAGTGATGCCGGTTTTGCTTACACCGATTTACGGCGCACCCGCCTGGTGGGTGGCACACCAACAGCCACCGCTGGATCCAGGTGATCCTGTCTTCGGTGTTATCGTCGACACCTGGGAGAAGTTGTGCGCCTCGCTGATTGCCACGCTCTCCGCGCTAGTGCTTTTTGCAGGGCTTAAGAGGGCCCTTTCGGTCGAGGCAAGCTTGGCTTTGGCGCTGATCTACGGTCTCGCGTCGAGCACCTGGACCATCTCGAGCCAGGCACTGTGGAAACATGGCTTCACCGAACTTTGCCTGGCAACGCTCCTCTGGGCGCTACTTCGAGGTCCCGAGTGGCGATGGCAGCCGGTGGCCGCGGGTCTGGCACTGGGGATGGCCGCCGCGGCCAAGTATCCCGATGCGGTGATTGCGTTGCCCTTCCTGGTCTATTTCTTCAAGCAGGGTCGGGAACGAGGATGGAGGCGGCTGCATGCCTTTCTGTCGCCGCTCGTCGTGCTCGGATCCGTTACACTGGCCTACAACCTCTATTTCTTTGGCAACCCACTGGGTACCACGCTCGGGATGCTGCGTACTCCGGACCCGCAGTCCCCAGTACCGCATGACGCGCCGTGGATTAGCTTGGCTGGATTGCTCGTGAGCCCCAATCGCGGTTTAATCGTTTACACGCCTTGGGTGGTATTCGCCCTCTGGGGAGCCGCACGGATATGGAAAGACAACACCTACGGGTGGGGCCGGTACATCATCGTTGGAATGGCAACCATGCTGCTGGGCTACGTTAAGTACTCCAGTTGGTGGGCTGGGTGGTGCTTCGGTCCCCGGTACCTTACAGATCTTATGCCGCTGCTTGCCTTCTTCCTGGTACCGATCTGGCCGCGCCTCCGGCGGCGACTGATGCTGGCAACATTCTCCTTGGCCGTAGCGGCTTCGCTTGGGGTCCAAACGATCGGTGCCTTCTGCTATCGTGACCGGTTGGGCAGCTGGGACTCGAGCCCGGTCAGCGTGGATCTCAACCCACGCCGTGTGTGGGATTGGCGCGATACTCAGATCAGCCGCAGCTTGCGATCGGGCCTGGCGAGTCCGGACCTCTATTACGGTTGGTTTCTGTTGGCAAGCGACGTGACCGGCCCAACACGCGCCCAGCCCAACGTTATCAGGTGACTCGGCGCCTAAGCGACGACTCCCGGAACCAGATTACGACTATGCTCATGAGCGCCGTCACTGAAATCACCAGTCCGGCCAGCAAGCCTTTCTGACGATACTCAAACCGCACCACGTGCTCGCCGGTTTCGACCCGGACGGCGCGGAATAATTGGTTGGCGCGATAGATCGGCACTTCCCGCCCGTCTACGGTAGCGTGCCAATTGGGATCGAAACGGTCCAATAGGACCACATATCCGGGTCTCGCCAAGCGGGCGTTCAAGGACACCCGGTTCGGCTGCTCCTCTAGCGCTCTGATTTCGCCGATTCCAGCGACTGGTTCCGAAACCCCGGACACCGCCGAACGGCCTAGGCCGGCCTCTGGGGTGGCTTGGCCGCCTGGATCCTGAGCCAAGATCACCTGGTCGTAAGGGTCAAAATCGGGTGCGGAGAGGCGCGACAGGGTATCGAACGAGTTTTCTCCGTTCAGAGCCGAGCGCGCGACGAAAGCCCGAGGCAGAAAGCAAAGGTTTTGATAAAGAGAAGCCGGCTTGGCCGAGCCGTCGAAGACGGGGCCGATCAGCCGCGTCGAGGCATTCGGTTCAGATTCGGTAGAGATCAGGTACCTGACGTTCGTGCGCCCTATAAGGCAGTCCGCCTGAGCTTGGGTCGGCGCCTGCCGAATTGCGAAGTACCAGAATTCGAAAAGGTAGGGCGGAAAGGAGAGGTCCACATCATTGTTCAAGACCGTGTCGGTGTCGGTCAGAAGCGATCCGCCTCGCAACGTTAGGCGATTGCGAAAGGATCCCCGGGACTCTGCTGAAAAACGCTCCGCGCCAGGAATCGAGTCGAAATTCAGGAACTCCCTGACATCGGAGTATCCCGCCGATACCACGTTTTTTTTGTGCAGGACATGGCAGAAACGATAGGGTTGACTGGCAGCTGACACTCGATCGAGAAGAGGAGGTCGATAGGTGTAGAAGGTATTAGGAACCGTAGGGTTAGTATAATAATTCTCAAGCGCTACTTGACAAAGTCCCAGGATCGCAATTATCGCTAACGAAGCTTTGCCTAGCCGCCGCGAGGAACGCCCCAGGAGCAACACGCCGATCCAAACCGCGGCGCCGAAGCCGAGCCCAATTAGGACGGTGAATTCCAGGCGAACATGCACGACGAGATAGCGCGCGGCATCCCCCACTTCTGAGGGCGTCAGCCGGTAGGCCTCGCCCGGCCGCAAGAAGGCGTTGGTGTGGACGAGAATCCAACTACCGCAGGCGGCGACGAGACTTGGCCCAACTAGCGAGATCACCCAGATCGCCAGTACCGCTGCGACTATTGTCAGGAGAGGGTACAAGAGAGATCGGCGGGCGCGCTGAGCCAGGCAATCTGCAGTGTCTCCAGGGTTTGCCTTGGTGGTCTTTGCACCGCACAGGTCCTTGAGCGCATCCACTCCCCAGCCTGCCAGCAAGGCAATCATGAGCACCACCAGCGTCAGTAGCTTGACCGGAAACCGCACGAGCGAGAGCGGAGGAAACGCGAGGTAAACTAGGGCAAACAGCGGTGTCAGCGAGCCGAAGGAGAGCGCGAGGAGAATCCATCCCGACCAGGTCACAAAACGGCGACGCGGATCGCGACCGAGCGCCCACCCGGCCAGGGCGAAGAGCAGCGGAACGAAACCCACGAAGGAAGAAGGAAAATACGGTTCGCTGCCGTGCGCTGAGTACACTCGACCAGAGCGAGGTGGCGGTCGCGACGGAGCCGAAAAATCCGGGAAGCACTAGCTCCAGAAGATAGAGAGGATGAAGTGACCAAAAGGTGGTCTCGCGATAAGGCATGCCAGCAACGCCCCGTTGCGAGTGCGCGAGCAGGTCAAGGGATGGTAGTAAGGACGCAGCGGAGATTGCCAGCACCATTACGCCAGCGAGGATAAACCCTCCGATTAGTCGCCAGTCCAGGCGCCTTGCCAGGCTGCGGACGCCGGCAGGCGCCGGCAGCGGCTCTGAATCGTTCTGCCGGTGCTCCCGCAGGGATCGCCAGATTGCATAGGCAAAACACAGCGCAAAAGTCGCCATCAAGGTGAAGTGTTCAGCCGCCAGGAACTGTAACGCGAACACCAGCGTGAGCAGGATCCAGGAGCGGCGAGTGCGCTTTTTCACGACCCGGTCGGTGAGCAAGAGAGCCCACGGAATCCACGCCGCACAGGCTGACTCGTTATAGAAATTGCCGAGCGAAAGCACGGGTCCGGAGAGGCCGAAGCTGAGTGCCGCGAAAAGGGCGGCGAGCGAGCTTTGGCTGAAACGGCGCGCCAGCCAGTAGGCGCCCAAGCCGGCGATGAGAAAATGGAGCAGGTAATGCAGCTTGTAGGCTAGAGAAACGGGCAGGAGAACCAGGAACAGGGTGTCGGGATAAAAGAAGAGGAAGTTCGGGTCGGCCAGCACGGGCTCGCCATAATGGAGGTAAGGATTCCAGTAGGGCAGGTGGCCCTGCCGCACCATGTCGTGAATGAACTTGGCGTGGGGGTAGCTGAAGTTGTAGACGTCGCGATAAAAAAACATGTCGGAGGTGAAGATCACACGCCAGAAGATGGCGACGAGGGCGGCGGCGATCACGCCCATCGCCATCAGGTCGGCGCGCTCCAGCTTGAATCGAGCGAAGCTGGCATCGTGTGAGATGGATAGCCCGGAGTCGTTTACACCAGGTCTTGCCGATGCAGGAGTTTCCGCTTGTTCCAAGTGTCAGCCACCTTCGTTTGAGCCTGACCACCCTGGCCTCCGGACATCCCTCTTATCAGGGGGGTTTCTTTGAACTCCCCTCCTATTTTAGGAGGGGGCCAGGGGGTGGTAAATGGGGTGCTAAGTGCGATGAGGGCTTGGGCCAAGCAATATGGTAGAGGACATTCATTCAACTCAAGCTTCTTAAGCCCTACCCGTAGATAATTGCAATCACCGAGGCTGCCCACATCACCACCACCGTGAGCAACACCGGGTCGCTGAACAGCAAACGCGTCGGATTGCCCCCTCCCTCGCGTTGATGGACCAGGTAGAGGTAGCGGAATATGCCAAACAACACGAAGGGTACGGTCAGTTCCAGGCGCTTACCGGGGAATTTGATCCGCGCGTCGTCCGAGAGGGTGTAAAGGGCATAGGACATCAGCGTTGAGGCCGTGACGATCGAGATCAACTGGTCCAGGAAATAGGGGCTGTAATGCGTCAGGTTGGCGCGGTGCCCGGGCGCTTTCTCACCCAGCAGCACCAGTTCGTGGCGCCGTTTGCTTAGCGCCAGAAACAATGCCAATAGGGTGGTGCACACGATTAGCCAGGGTGAGACCTCCACGTGGATCGCGAGCGCACCGCCGAGCACGCGCAACACAAAGCCGGCGGCGATCGCAAACACGTCGACAAGCACGATGTGTTTCAGCCACCACGAATAGAGCAGGTTGATGCCGGCGTAGAGGCACATCACCAGGAAAAAGGGGCGGCTAAGCACCCAAGCGGTGGTAAGGCCAGCTGCACCGAGAATCAACGCCGCGAACACGGCAGTCGAGGGCAGAATGCGTCCCGAGGCGATCGGGCGCAGGCATTTGGTGGGATGCTGGCGATCCTCATCGGCGTCAAGGACGTCGTTCACGAGATAGACGGCGCTCGCCACCTCGCAGAAAACGTACGCCGCCAGCGCTACCAGAACGTCAGCGCGCCAGTCGCCCAGACTGCGCGAGAAAATCAAGGCTGCAAATACGAAACCGTTTTTCGCCCACTGCCCTGGGCGGAGCGCTTCGATGAAAGCACCGGCGGTGGCGGTTTGCGCTCGTAGGGTCGCGGTCAAGGTTGAAGGATCGGCAGCCATTGCGAGTTCGGTTCCGGCGGCCGGGCTTCCGGCCAAGCGCGCGCATTCCAGGTTAAGCCAAAACCCTGGGGTTATCAAATAGTACTATGTCCACGCTGTGGCCCGGGCTTCCAGCCAGCGGCAAGATGCTCGTGCCACAACCTAGCCTAAGTGAAGATAACGCTCGACCTCGCCCGGACTGAATCCTACCAGCTCAGGCTCGAGCGCGATTTTGACGCCCGTCTTCTGGTAGATCACCCGGCGAATCTGCCCGGCCAGAGTAAGGACGTCGTGAGACGTTGCGCCCCCCTGATTTAGAAGCACCAGGGGCTGGGATGAGTTCACCCGCGCACCGCCGGTCCGATACGCCTTCAGCCCGCACGCCTCGACCAGGAAAGCCGTGGGAATCTTGATCGAAGCGCCGGCGGTGAAGCGATCGCGCAGGGCCCCGAGCCTCCCCGCTTCGGAAGCGCCGAAATGGGCGCGGAAGCGTGATTCCAGCAGCCGGTATTCCGCCGGACTGAGCACGAGGTTCTTGAAAAAGGAACCCGCATTCCCGCCGCGCTCCTCACGGGGGAAGGGAAACTTGGCATCACGAATGGTGACGATGGCCTGGCGGATCTCACGCTGGCTGGGTTCCGGGCGGCCCTCGAAATACTTTCGCAAGTCGGCATATCCCAGATTGGGTTGCGCGCGCTTCGAGAGCCTAAGGGTGATGCCCAGAATCAGATAGAGGCCCTTGTGGCTCGGAGTTGAAAATGCTGGTTCGATAGGCGAGGCCGCAGGCGTCGCTGGCCTTCGTTCTTACCTCGCCCGTGTCAAGCGCCATAACCTCCGCGCTTTCGAGCACGTCGCTGAGCTGCTCGCCATAAGCGCCAATGTTCTGGACCAGCGCAGCGCCGGCCTGTCCGGGGATGTGCGAGAGGTTCTCAATACCCCACCACCCCTGCTCGACCGTGTAGGCTACAGTGTCATCCCAAGTCTCGGCGGCATTGGCATGAAGCGAGACCGTATCGTCGTCTTCGTGCAGGACCTCGAGACCCTTCAGGGTAGGGTGGATTACCAGGCCATCGAAGCCGCGATCGCTCACCAGAATGTTCGAGCCGTCGCCGAGGATGAAAACGGAGAGGCTGGTGGCTTTGGCAAAAGCCATCGCCTCGCGTGCCTCGGTCGGATTGCGGACTTCGGCGAAGAAGCGCGCCGGTCCGCCGATTTTAAACGTGGTGTAGGGCTTGAGCAATACGTCGGGGGTGGTCTGAAGCGATGGAGAAGCCATAAGGAATGCATTGTAGCGTACAGCCTGCCCTCCGGCCCCGCATAAGTGCGTAGGTGATCGTATGCATTCAACACCACCCCCCGGCCCCCTCCTCAGATGAGTGGACCTTGTGAGCCAACATGGGAAAGCCCACGGTCAGAACAGCATTGACCGTGGCTACCGCTAGTGTACGCGCCGCTCGCGTCCTGCCCAGTACTTCTCCCGTAGGGCTTTCTTCAGGATCTTTCCCGTGCCGCCTTTGGGCAGGGCTTCCATGAACTCAACCGATTTCGGCACTTTGAAGGCAGCCAGGTGCCGACGGCAATGGGCCAAAATATCGTCAGTGAGCGCGGGGCAGGCTTCGGTTCCTTCCCGGACTACTACCAGGGCCTTGGGAACCTCACCCCAGGTTTCATCGGGTACCGCGATCACGGCGCACTCCAGCACGGCCGAATGCTGGTAGAGCACTCGCTCGATCTCTGCAGTGCCAACATTCTCGCCGCCGCTCAGGATCATGTCTTTGACCCGGTCAACGATCAACACGTAGCCTTCTTCGTCGATGGTGCCGAGGTCTCCGGTATAGAACCAGTCGTCGCGGATGGCGCGCGCCGTCTCTTCGGGATGCTTCCAGTATCCCGCCATGACGTTGTCGCTGCGCACGACGACCTCGCCTACCGTCTCTCCGTCGGCGGCGACGTCGCGGCCAGCGGGATCGACGACGCGGATCTCCGACGCTGGGAGCGCCCAACCTGCAGTTGCCTTGCGACGTAGGTTTACGTCTTCGGAATCGCCCTTCAAGTGATCCTTGAGATGAGCGATGGTAATTACAGGAGAAGTTTCGGTTAATCCATAGCCACCGTGAGCCTTGCAGCCGGGCAACTTCTGCTCCACCTCCCGGATCAACGCCGTGCTGGTAGGCGCGCCGCCCATCATCATCTCTCGCACACTGCTGAGATCGTACTTGGCAAAATCCGGGTGATTGAGCAGGGCGATTACCATGGTGGGGACGAGGTGTAGCCGCGTCACGCGCTCATGCTGGATCAATTCCAGCAGGCTCAGGGGATCGAACTTGCGTGTCATCACGTTGCGACCGCCGGTGAGGCACATGATATGCGGCGCTCCCCAGCTATTCACGTGAAAAAGGGGCACGGTGTAGATGTGCACTTCGCTATCGCGCCCGCCCATCCCGATGGCGGTGGTGAGGGCGTGCAGGTAGAGGTTGCGATGAGTCAGCATGACGCCTTTGGGATTCGCCGTGGTGCCACTGGTATAGAAGATCTCGGCTACGGAGTTTTCGTCGATGCCGCGATAGTCGACCGGATTTGGGCAGGCCGCAGCGACCAGCTCGTCATATGACTTGGGACTTGCCCAACCTGGCTTCGATCCGCGCAGGGAGATGTAGTGTTCGATGGAATTCACGCGGTCGCGTAACGATTCGACCAGAGGGATGAATTCGGGGTCGAACATGAGCACCCGAGGTTGGGAGTCCTCGATAACGTAGCCGAGCTCCTCAGGGCCCAGGCGGATGTTGAGCGGCAGCAGGATCGCCTTGATCTGCGGCACACCATAGTACGCCTCGAGCAGGCGGTGGCAGTTGAAGCTCAAGTAGGCTACGCGATCGCCCGGGGTGACACCGAGCTTGGCGAGCGCGTCGGAGAGCCGGTCGGCGCGCTCGTTGAATTCGCGGTAAGTAAAGCGTAGATCCTCGCAGACGACGCCGGTCTTGTTTCCGAAAATGCGGGCGGCATGAAGTTTGAAGCGCACGGGAGTGAGGGGAAGAATCACGGGACCTCCGGTATTGAGCCGTCGTGCAATCCGAGGATAGGGGCATTGAGCCGTCGGGCCATTCGGTCATTTGAAGACGACCGACTTGCCTTCAATGACTCAATGACCCAATGTCTCAATGATCCGATGTTTCACGCAACGTCCAGCCTTGAATTGATTTCGCCGATATTGATTCGCATCGCGTCAGCGAGACTGGGCGGTGTCCCATACCAGGGCATGAAATGCTCCATGGCTTTGTGCACCAGGTCGAGATATCTGCCGGTGGGTGAATGCAATGATGCCACCGTGATCTCCTGCTGTAAGATGTCGATAAGAGTCGTGCGATGGATCCACCCTGTGATCTCCTTAGGTCTGGATAGGCCCTTTTCGATCGCTATCGAGGGGCGGGTGAAGATCACCGACAACAAACCAATAGGCCAGCAGCCCCGCTACCAGCACCACCGCCGCCAGGAAAAAACCCGGATAATACGATCCCGTCGACTTGATCAGGAATCCGGTGAGGAGCGGCGCCAGGACTCCGCCAATATTACCCGCGAGATTCTCGAAACCCGTCCAAATGCCGATTTCGCGCTCAGGCGCGCAGGATTGAAGAATCGCAAACAGATTGCCACTGGCCAGTCCCACCAGCGCCGTCCCCGTGATCAGCCACAGCGCCTGGCTGGAGCTTGGCACGCGGGCGACGGGAATAAGCAGCAATCCGAAGAGAAACGCCACCGTGACAACGCCCTTGCGGGTACGAGTTTGATTCCAGCCGTGGTGGATGAGGCGGTCTGCAATCCAGCCGCCCAAAGGCTCTGCGAGGCCCCACACCACGTAAGGCAGCACTACTCCAAGTCCGGCCTTGAGCACGGTGAAATGGCGGGCGCTCATCAGGTAGTCCGGCAGCCAGGTCATCTCAAGGTACCAGTAGTAATCGAAGCAAAAAAAGCCTAGGCAGATCCCAAGCAGATTCCTGTTCAGGGTAACAGAACGCCAGGACATGGGTGCCGTCTGGTGGTGATGCGAACGGGCGGCGAGGGTACTGGGGAAGGTTGCGATCCACGGGATCACCCAAAGCATTGCGGCGAAACCGACGATCAGAAACATCCGGCGCCAACCGAAATGGACAATGAGGAGCGCCGTCAGGGGCGCGCCGAGGGCAAGGCCGGCGCGTGTTCCGCAGTCGAAAATGCCGGAGGGTAGTCCCCGGTCCGGTGGCGGGAAGAGCAGGCTCACAATCTTGGTGCCGCCGGGAAGATAGATCGCTTCGCCAATCCCCAGCAGAAGGCGAAAGAGGACCAGCGTACTGAGTCCGGCGGCCAGACCTGTGAGTCCCTGGGAGAGCGACCATAGTAGGAAGGCCCCGGTGTACACCCAGCGCAGATTGTAGCGATCCGCCATCCACCCCATTGGCAACTGCATCAAGGCATAAGAGATAAAGAAGGAGGACAGCAGCCAGCCCTTCATCTCCGGGTCGAAGTGGAGGTCGTGCGCGATCAGCGGAAGAGCCACCGAGATGGTGCCGCGATCGAAATAGTTGATGACGGAGGCGAGAAACAGCAGGCCGATGATCCACCAGCGCCGGCTGGAATCCGAGTCGGAGGGGGCGCACCAGTCAGATACGGCGGGAGGTGGGTCGAACCCGGACATGAGATTGCGTTCTCCAAAGTTGAGATGAACTTCGGAAGCATATCGCAGTCCACACCAAGGTCAAGCGGGTTTTTGTCTTACTGCGGAGCACGCAGAGGCGGAGATAGTGACTGAGGAGTTGATGCAGAAAACTCAAGGCGCTTCTCTGCATGCTCTGCGGTTAGACAGAGCCCACTACTGGTTCGGTGTACCAGGGATGTTTGGCGCCTTGGTAATCTTGCCGGACTTGGCGTCGGAAAGCTGCACTTGCGCCTGATCGAGAGTCGTTCCGGTAGCCTGACCGAATTGGGTGATGGCTTTGGCGTAGTTTGCGTAAGCAGTCACCCGGTTGCCCTGTTGCGTGGTAAGATCCCGCTGATCCTGGATCAATTGGAACACGGTGGTCTCGCCCAGGTTGAACTTTTTCTGATCGGCATCCAAAGTCTGTTGGGCCAGGTCAACGGCTTTGGCGGCGGCGTTGATCTGTGCTTTGGCTTGAATCACGGCGATTTCGGCGTTGCGGACATCCTGTCCGATGTTATTGAGCGATCGTTGTTTCTCAACCTTTAGCTGGCGTTCCTCGAGCAGGGCTTTGGCGGCGTCGGCTTGCGCCTGCCGGTTGCGGATGGGTATGCTCAGGTTGATTCCGAACGAGTAGTTCGGGTATACACCGCGAAAGGTTTGAGACAGTGCGTCGCCAAAACCACCAGGGAGATAGTCGACGACCCTGCCGTTGGCATCCCGAACAAGTTGCCTTCCTCCCAGTCCCGACGGCGCCCAACTCGCAAAGCCCTGCAGCGTGGGAAGCATGGAGTTGCGGACCGCCGCAATAGTAATGGATGACATGGAAAGGTTGAGGTCTGCCTGTTCGACCTCCGGCCGGTTCTTTTGGGCCATTTCGAGTGCCTTTTCAAGGGGCGGAATGTCATCGTTCCTAGGCTCAGGCAGCTTGTCACTGGGAACGACCTCCGCCGCCGCCAGTTCGGCATCGACCCTCTTGGCGATCTGGGTCTTCAGCACTTCGCCCTGCTGCCGGGCGTTGGTCTGGTTGACGATGAGCGTCTGTTGGTCGGCTGCTACTTCCGATTCCGCCCGGACTACTTCGAGCGGCGCCAGGGTTCCGATCTCCACCTGCTTCTTGTTGTCGGAAAGCAGCCTTTGGGACAGCGCTAGCGCCTTTTCGGCTACACGGACGCTCTCCTGTGCCGCCGCCAGGCTCCAGTATTGTGTCTCCACGGCGGCGATGGAGGTGATGACCTGCTGACGAAACTGGCTGTCAGCAAACTTGGTTTCGCGCTGGGTGAGACGGATGAATTTGGCATTGGCACGGTAGCCAAAGCCATTCAGGAACTGCTGGCTGATGCCCACGATCGCGCCGTTCGACGCGTACGGATTGAAGAGTACGGTCGATGAATTCGTCGACTGCCGGAGGCCCTGCATTCCGATGGTGTAGCTGGTTCCAGTGAGAAACCCCTGCCCGAAGAATACTCCAGCATTGGTGGTTTGGTTAGTGATGTTCCGGACGCCCACGAGTTGCGAGATGTTAAGCGGAGTGGTGGCGTAATCCCAGCCTGCTGAGGCGAAGACGAACGGATCGCAGCACGCATTCTGGCCCGGATTGATGGCGCCATTCGAACCCGAGAAACCACCGGCGCTGCCGGTGCTGACCCCCGCGCCGCTGCTCAGACCGACGCCCGTCGCACCGGCAAACAGAGCGGTCGATTGAAACATGCCGGCCACGCCTCGGTTGGCGGCGCCGGACTTGGCGCGCAGAATGTCCGTCTGGGCAAAGGCCGGGGTGTAACGCGCCACATCGATATCGAGATTGTTCTGAATGGCCAAGGCCACAGCGTCGTCAAGCGACAAGTACAGCTTGCCGTCGCGGATCAGAGTGTGAATAAGCTCCGAGTTGTTCATCCGCGGCTCGGGAACGAAACGAGGCTCGTAAGAAAAACCCGATAGCCAAGAGCCGCCAATTGAGTAATCGGGGCTGGTCGGAGTCTCCTGCGTGGTTTGCGCGGCCGTCTGCGCGGGACCCGGCGTGGAGGCGCCCTGCTGAGCGTTCAGGCCATAGGAACCAATCAACATGCCGAAGATCAGGGTCAGCACCAGGTACTGTCTGTGGAATCGTCGTGAGCTTCTCGGTTTCATTGCGTGTCCTTTTCCTTACTCATTATTCCGCTGGCTCGCGGATCAAAAAAATCAACGCAAGTTATAGGTACGGAATCTTTAGACGTCAAGTTTCAAAGAAAGTCATGTGGGAAGCGCGTTTTTTGGTAACTCGGACGCGTGTAGCAAATTAACATGCGAGATCCAAAGGCCCGAGGCTATGCGAATGAATTGAATCCCGGCCCCGAATGAAGGCGGATCGAGGAGGCCAACCCGATCGGTTAGTTTGTACTCTCCGCGGCCTTCCGGTTTTCCGTACATCCTGCCAAAGACCACCAGTCTATCACCCCGGCGCCGGGGCTGTGAAGTTTGACCGCGTTCGGGTCCCCCCGGAGGAGCCTCACCACAAGCGGGCTTCGGCCTCTTCCGGGGCCGAGCCTTCTACCATCCTGGTTGCTGTTGAGCCCTTAGAGAAGTGCTCTCTCCTTCCAAAGCGCTGCAAGACCGCCGATCACTTGTTACTACGATTGGCGTCAGGAAATCCTTACGGCGGGGGTGACGATCGGTAAGCGTTCCTGGATTGGAGGCTGTTTGGGCGACTCACGAGTTCAGACAAGGCTCGAAAACGATTAGCCTTCCAAACTGACCGAATGGAAGGAAGAACAAGGCCGGCGCGTGTCTCTATAACAGGCTGGGATCGAGATCCTCCTTTCGCTGTGGGCGCAAAACTCGCGGTTCGGCTTCCGGCCCCTCCCGAATCAGGTTTCGCGCTCCCTCTTGCAGGTACTGAACGAGCCTGAGGCGTGATCCCGCGAAGAAAGTCGCGACCAGACGTTCGATCGCCCGATCGCGCGCTTCTGCCTCGGTGATCAAGGGTCGGTAGAGATGCGCCTTGTTTTGCTTTTCGCGCCCCACCACGCCCTTACGGGCGAGTCGGTTCAGCATCGTCATTACGGTGGTGTAGGCGAGCGGGCGCTCGAGCGCGAGACGCGAGCGCACGTCATCGACGGTTGCACATCCCAGCGACCACACGGCTTTCATGCACTCGAGCTCGAGCGGAGGCAGATCAAGCTTGGGATCGCGAGTTTCCATTGACGGCCTTATCTCTTAAGTAGCTCTCTCCCGAGCGATCTGCTTCTTGACGTCCACTCACCCGGCTGATTCTCGTCGAGGGCATACTGGGCTTGCATGCTTTCAAGCTTCGAGTCCAGGTCATCCAGATAATGAACCACGAGCGCCTCAGGAAACCGTGGTTCTTTGGGCGATCCCCATTCCAGCCGGCCATGGTGCGCGAGGATCATATGTTCCAGGCGAGTCTTCAATCCCGCCGGAAAATCAGGAATACAGCGGATCTTCTGCTGCACGATTTCGAGGCCCAGAGAAATATGGCCCAGCAATTGGCCGCGAGTCGAGTAGTAAAAGCTGCGCTCGTAGCTCAGCTCCTCGATCTTGCCAATGTCGTGCAGGATGATGCCGGCGAGTACCAGCTCGCGATCGAGCCAACTGTAGTGATCGCACACGCGCTCCGAGAGCGCGACCAGTGAAGTGACGTGCTCGATCAAACCACCAAGCCGGGCGTGATGATAAGCAGTGGCGGCAGGACACAGTTTGTATTTCGCCGCGATCGAAGCATCTTCCAGAATGGCAAGCAGCAACGAACGAAGCGGGCCCTCGCTTATCTGGAGGACGCGCTCCACCAGTGACGCATAGAGAATCTCGGGATTAAACCGGCTGCGCGGCAGGTAATCGAGCAGATCGATCTCCTGCTCGGGCAGGCGATTGATGTCGGTCAAGCGAAGCTGGCGAACGCCCTGGTGCTCCTCGATAGTGCCGGTGACTTCGACCACGTCATCCACAGCAAAGTCGAGCTGTCGTCCCTCAATCTCCCAAAGCCGGGCCCGCAGGGACCCCGTAGCGTCCTGAAGCTCGAGCGCCAGGTAGGCGCGGCCATTCGCCGTCAGGCGTTGCTCTTTGAACTGCACCAGGAACGTGGTGGTGACGGTCGCTTCCGGGGCGAGCGTGGCCGCGAAGTGCTGCTTCATTTGGTTGAGCCGCTGCTGTCTTCAGGTTTACCACTCTCAGGCTCGTTCTGGCTCAACACCGCGTCGATCAGGTGCTCGCCGCCGGTATCCGTGTAGCCGGGAGCGATGAAGATGTAGCTCTGCTTGCGCAGGGTCGCCAGATATTTGCGCAGATTGCTTTGAATCTGCATGTCATAAAGGTGATTGATAACCTGTTGCTGGACTTCTTCGAACTTCGGAATGCCGGCGCTGCGGCGTTCAAGCATCTTGAGAATCATGGGCCCGGCTTTCGAATCGAGCAAGCTGGTGGTTTCGTTGGGGTCCAGAGTCTTGATGGCGGTCTCGATGGCCGGGGACAGTGTCCCCTCTTTGAACCCGCCAATATCGCCACCTTGCTGAGCGGTGTCCCCGTCTGAGTACTTCTTGGCAACGGTCTCCCAGCGCTCGCCCGCCTTGAGTTCGGCTAAAGCCGCCTCGGAACGCTCCTTCACCTCTTCCGGCTTGTGCTTTTCCTTAGAAATGACGATTTCCGCCAGATGCACCTGAGGGGCAGTGGTAGCAAACTCCTGCTTGTGGGCGTCAAAGTACTTGCGGGCATCACTGGGGCCGACTGCAATCCGCGAGCCGACTTCGCGTCCGATCACTTCTCGCATCAGGATACTCCGCCGGATGTTGTCGACGAAGTCCTCCCATATGAGGCCCTGTGACTCGACGGCCTTCTGCAGTTCCTCCTGGCTACCCAGCTTATGGTCGGCGCGGATGTCGTCGAGTTGCTTGACGACGTCGGTCTCCACGTTAATGTTATCGTCTTTAGCCTTTTGCACCATCAAATCCTGGTCGACCAGATCGCGGAGCAGGTTCTTGCCTTGATCGCGCAGTTGGGCATCAAGCTCCGGCCCTTGATAGCGCTCCGAGAGCTGCGCCCGGAGCTTGGCGACCTCGCGATCGAACTGGATTTGGGTGATTATGTCGCTGTTGATGCGCGCTACGATGCGGTCCGAGATGACTCGCTTGGCGAATGCCGGGGGAACGAGCGTCAGGGCCAGTAGTGCGCCACCGATCCTCCAATGCATCTTTGTGTTCATACCTTCAAAACCTCGCTATTAGTAGTGCGGCACCGCCGAAAATGATGTCGCAATTCTGCAATTCTTACCGAAAACTCGAAATACGGTCGCCTATCCCCTTAGGATGCATTCCACATGGGATTGTATGGCCAGCTCTCGTCCCAAGCAAGGTGTTTTCAACTCCCTTAGGATGCACGTTTCCCGTCCGTTGCCTGCTGATTGTCCGGGTTAGAAGGCGATAGCTACGATCCAGGTAGAGGCGAGGACATCAGGTCGATGAATAGCCGATTGAACTTCTCCTGGTTCACGTCCGTCACCACGTGGATGGGCGGTCCCGTTAGGCTCGGCTTGTCGCGCTCGGGCCAACTCAGCGTATCTCCGTAATTGGGACCGTGCTCAAGGTTGACGTCGAGGTAATAGTCTTTTTCTTTAGTGATAAAGGTGGGATCGACGGCGGCAACGGCTGGAAGCTCATCCCACATAAAGTCAACCTCGGTGTAGAAATACTTGAGGAGATAGGCTCCGAGCGGTGTTCCGCGATTGGCAATTTGCTCCGCCATGGCTTTGGTGAAATGGGTCTTGATGGAAACGTCTACGGTAAACGCCGTCACTCTCGTCCACGGCGCCGTTAGGACGATGTGGGCGGCCTCGGGATCAAACCAGAAGTTGAATTCGTGCCGTGGGTCCACTTCCCACTCCGGTTCATCCGACACGGGATTGAGGCTTCCACCCATGAATAGCAATTCTCGAACGAGTGAAGGAAACTCAGGATCGAGCCGGACCGCCAGGGCTAGATTGGTCATCGGACCGTCAGCGACAATCGCGACCTGATGCGGGTATTGGCGGACCATCCGTACCAGAAAGTGGGCAGCGTCTTCAGAGGAGGGCTTGGCAGCCGGCATCCCTTCGGGTACAGCCCCCGCTGGCACAGCAAAAGGTTCGTGCCACCACCGCGGGTCCCACGCGCCCATGTAATTGATCTTGCCGTAGAGTTGTTCGGCGAAAAGCGCTTCCTGGCGGGTGTGAACCAGCGGGAACACGGCTCCGGGCAGCACTGGAATATCCGTGCGGCCAACGATTTCCAGCAGACGCAGAGTGTGGGAGACCTCTTCGTCGCGCCATTGGTCACCGGTGACCACGGTAATACCCAGGGTCTCGATCGCGCGGGACTCGACCAGGGCCATGATCGCTTGCAGGTTGCTACCGCCGGGTCCGGCGGCATCCTGATCGATGATGACTTTGCGGCACGCTAGTCCGAATGCGGGAAGGCGCAACAGCGTCAGGAACAAAATAGAGATGGATGATCCTCGTCTCATTATGCTCTGCAGGGAAACGCTGACCTCCTCAAAAGGGGAGGTCCAGGTAACCCGGCGCTTCGGCGTCTCTAGAACTGGAGCTTGAGTGCGAACTGAATTAGCCTCGGATTGTTGACGGTCGAGGTGATCACTCCGAGGCCGGCCCCATCGATATCGGCGTTCGGTTGAAAGAACTGTGGATGATTCCACAGATTGAAGAATTCAGCCCGGAATTGCAGCTCCGCACCCTCGTGGAAGGAGAGCGGGATATTCTTGATTGCCGAGAAATCGGTGTTGATGAGGCCGGGACCAAACAGGGGCGTGCGGGAAGAGTTGCCGAGTTCACCCACCGGCGGATCCACAAAGCAGCTTGGATCGAAGTACCGCTGCACAGTCCAGTTGCTGAGCCGGCCGTTGCAGACGCGATCGGGGCGGTTCCAGTTGTTGCCGTTATTGGAAAAATTCACGCCAGATTGATCGTTACTGGCGACCATGAACATCGGGAATCCGGAAATGGCATGTTCGTAAGCGGTGACCTCCCATCCTCCGAGGATGGCGTTTGCGGCGCCGCTCCAGGAGTTACCGAACCGCTTGCCCTTGCCGAAGGGCAGATCGTAAACAACGTTGGCCGTGAAGTTATGAGTCAGTTGAATTTGGGAGTAGCCCCAGTCGGCCCGCCCCAGGTTCGGCAGCCCGTAATACATAGCACCGATGTTGCTTCCCAAGCCGTCAGAGAGTGCGTTGTCAAGAGCCTTTGAATAGGTGTAGCCAATGAGGGCATACAGCCCATGACTGCTCTTGGTTTCGGCTTTCACCTGCAAGGAATCATAGCGCGCAAAACCATTGTCGTAAATGTTTAGGATTGTGCCCAGAGTGGGCCATGGCAGGTTGGGTTGCCCGCAGCCCAGCGTGTATCCTAAGATCTTGCCGCAACCGGCCGGGGAAACAAGGTTCACGTTTTGGCCGCCCTCGAGAAGATGGCTACTGCGGGCGCCGGCATATCCTACGGTCAGCAAAACCTCACCGGGAAGCTGGCGTTCCACGTTCAGGTTGAATTGTTGAATCCGGCCCAGCTTGAAATTGAAGTTCTGCATCTGGATGTTTCCCCCGAACTGGGAGGAATCGGTAGGTTGGGTGAGAGTGGGAAAACCCTGCGCGATCGTATACGTTCCTCCGAAGGGAATTAGGGACGATCCGAAATAGGGTGGATTCTCCCATAGGCCCTGGGCACCCTGGTTCCAAGAGGAGTCGTGATAGATCGAGTATCCGGCGCGGATCGACGTCTTACGATCACCGTGCGGGCTCCAGGCAATGCCAAAACGAGGCTCGAGAGCGGTGGTATCCATGGAGAGGCCGACCGTGTTACTGGCGCCATGCCCTGCCACCAACCACTGCCCGGTTTGGAAGTTGAAATTCGACTGGCGGTTAAACGCTTCCGAGATCGGAGTCACCAACGCATAAGCCAGGCCGGCATTGATCGTGATATTCGAGCGCACGCGCCAGTTGTCCTCGAAGAACGGCCGATACATCTTCCAGCGGCGGCCGGTGACCGGACCTTGAAACGTCTGATCGTGCTGGCCAAAGACCGGCAAGCCCAGCAGAAGATCCGCCATGCTGTTGCCGGTAAAAACGGGAGCGAACACCAGGAATCCATCCTGGAACCCGCTGGCGAGAACGTTCATCTGATTGACCCGAACCTCCCCGCCCATATTCATATCGTGACTGCCGCGGATCATGTCGAAGGAATCGGCGATTTGGAACACGTTGGTCCCGCCCTGGAAAGGAGCAAATCCCCGGTCACCCAGGGACCAGAAGCCGCCGCCGGCGATAATCGAGGTCAACCCGCAACTGACGCCACCGAGGTTGGCACCCGGAATTCCCAGTTTCTCGGCCTCGCAGGAACCGCTGCCGTAAGACAGAATGTGGTTGAAGATGCGATTGTAGCCTGCCGTCACCTTATTGACGCTGGTGGGCGAGAACACGTGGGTCTCGGAAATCGCCGCATTGCGTCCGTGGTCGGTGAGACTTTGGGTGCTGGAGAAGGCATTCGCTTCAGCGAACCCCGGGGAACCACCCGGCAGATACTCCGTCGCCTGATCGTAGCTGAAGCGGGCGTAGAGCGAGTCGTTTCCGGAGAAATTGTGATCCAGGCGGATGTCGCCCTCGCCCTCCTTGAACTGCTTTGTGGGGGTACTGACAAAGTCCTCCGAAAGCAGCCCCGCCCCGAGGTTGTTAGCAGCCGGGTAGAGGTGCACCAGGCTGCTGGCGACCGGATTGATCATACTCTGCGGAATCTTGTTGCAAGGACTACCCGTTCCCGGTTGCAGGCCGGCAGCGTTGGCGGGCAAAGGAGTGCCGCTGCCGTCACAGAGAAAAGGCGTGCCGCCCGGGAAGCCGCCCGCGGTGTAAGGGTTCGCGAGCTGGAACGGCGAGACATCCGGAAACTGCTCGGTAAAATCCCCATTCAGCATCTTATCGGTCGGCACTTGGCCCAGGAAGTTCCTGCCCTGGAGTGTTCGCTTTCCTTGATAGTCGAGAAAAAGAAATGTCCTGTCCCGCTTGATCGGTCCGCCGAGCGATCCGCCGAATTGATTCTGCTTAAACTCTTCGCGGTTGGGCGCGAAAAAACTCCGGGCATCGAGCGAAGTGTTGCGGACAAAATCGAACAAGCTGCCGTGAAAGCGGTTTGTCCCCGACTTTGTGGTCAGCAACACCGTGGGGCCGCCGCGGGTGCCGTATTCGGCCGAGTAAGTGTAAGTGAGAACCTTGAATTCCTGCAAGGCGTCAATGTCGGGGAGAATCGCGATTCCACCTGCGGTCAATTCGTTATTGTCGACGCCGTCGAGAAGCCAATCCGTGGTGTTCGCCCTGGAGCCCGCGACGGAAAGCGAGTAGGAGCCGCGAATCCCCACTTCGCTCGATCCGCCACCTGCGAAGAAGCTGTTGGGGTTAGTTTCCTGGGTGGTTCCCGGCGTAAGGGTTGCAAGTTGCACGAAGTTGCGGCCGTTCAGCGGTAGCTCGGATACCTGCTGAGCTGTGATGACCTGGCCGAGCGAGGCGTTCGACGTCTCCACCGCAACCGCCGTAGCCGAAATCTCAACGGTTTCCTGGAGTTTTGCGGTCGAAAGGGAGAAGTCGATTTCGCGGCTCTGATCCACCTGCAACCTGATGTCTTTCTGTTCGACGGTTTGGAATCCCTGAGCGCTCACCTTGATTGTGTAGGTCCCGATGGGCAAAAGGGGCAGCAGGTAATGCCCGGTGTCATCCGTCTTGGTTTCACGGGTAGCGCCCGTGCCCTGTGAGGTGACGGTGACAGTTGCGCTTGGTACGACTGCACTGGAAGGATCCTGGACCGTACCCGTAAGGCTCCCTGTCGCCTGGCCCAGAAGGGGCAGGGCTGTAAAGGCTGCCGCAAGATAGAAGAGTACGAAGAGTATAGCGGTTCTACAATGCATCTTGAACCTCCGCTGGAAGTTAGGGCCGTGTGTAGGCCTGCGAGCCGGTGCTTAGGAATTCGCCGTGCAACTCAAAGAGTGATGAGGTCGTTTTACCCGAGTGCAACCCATGGTGTCAAGCCGTTTTGCTCGCAGTTAGATATAACTGAAAACCGCACCTGACTCAAAATCGAACAGACGCTCTCAAAGTGAAATAGCGAATCGTTACACCACCTAGATTCCCTTAGTCTGGTTTCGCGCTCGTAGCCGGACTCAAGCGCTGCGCCTTGCGGCGCTGCTCAGCGGCTTCGGCTGACCGCCCTGTCGATTCATAGACTTCAGCCCGCAAACGATGCGGTTCGGGTTCCTGAGGACGAAGATTGGCGGCCTCACTGAGGTAACCCAGCGCCTCGCGGTATTGTTTGCCGGCCTTGCTCTGCTCCGCCAAATCGAGCGCGACTTCGTACAGGTAGACGGACGTTTCCTGATCCTGTGGGTCGAGTTCGTGGGCATGATGCAGCACCTGATAGGACGGTAGCTTCTCGCCTAAATTATACAGGACCGCGCCGAGGAGTGCGTTCAGTGGAAACAGGTCGGGCCAGAGGCTTACGGCCTTCGCGATACTTTCTCGTGCTTCCTGGAAGCGCTTGAGTTGGAACAGGTCGAACGCCAGATTGTACTGTGTCTGCGGTGAATTTGGACTGATCTCGGCGGCTCGTTGCAACGGCTTCAGGGCTTCCTCAAAATCGCCATGATTACCATAGAGTGTACCAAGAATAGTGAGTTTCTCGATGTCGCCAGGATCAAAAAGCTGATCGCAGACGAGACGGGCATCGCTCACCGAAGACTGTCCCAGCTTTTTGCTGCACTCCGTCCGCAGCCGGTCCACATCAGCACGATGCCGGCGCAACTGTTCCGATCGCGCAAAGGCCTGTTGGGCCTCCCGCTTACGTCCGGACTGGGAATAGAGTTGGCCCAGTTGATATTGGACAACAGCATCGTTCGGAGTGATGCCGGCGGCTTTCAGCAGCCACTTCTCGGCCAAAGCCAGTTTGCGATTTTTGAGGTAAGCAAGACCGAGATAAGCCGCCGTGTCGGGAAACGGCGGATTGGCGGCGGCCTTGTTCAACTCCAAAGTTGCGGACTCCAGTTTGCCCTCCGCCAAGTCCAGCCGACCCAGATAGTAGTCGATATTGGGATGATCCCCGGCGTCTCGCTGAACGGCCTCAAACTCGCGGCGGGCTTCCGGCGCCTGGTGCATCTCGAAAAAGCATACAGCCAGAGGAAATCTCGCCTGCATAGCGAGCTTCGGATCAAGGGCGAGCGCCGCCCGGAACTCGCGCGCGGCGGCTTCATAACGACTGTTCCGGAGATCCTGGTAACCCGCTCCGAGATGCGCCTGTGGGGTCTCAGGGGCAGCCGCTGGTTCGGAGGGATCGGCGCGACGGTCCTGCCCAAAGCTCTCGTGACCGGCGGCGAGTATGAGGGCTAGCGCAAGACACGGCAATCCTCTCCGGGCGTGGAGGGCGTGGAAAATGCTCAGCATCGAGGGTCGCGAAAATACAGCTAGCATCCATGATTATAGCGCACCTCCCCATCGCGAAGCGGAAGGAGAAATCCCCAACCGCAGGTTGCCGGACCACCCTGTGGCACCCGGTACGGACAAACCTGTAAGGGCTACCCCGCTGGCCTCCCCGGTCTGGGTAAGGACCGGGACCACAAGTGTTGGTTAAACTGTCTGGACCAGGAGATCGCCTGCAATGACACCGTATTCCCGCGCGGCCGCGCGTACTCCTGTCAATCCCCACAAGCCTCGCTCCGAACGCCGCGCTCGGTTCGCCTGCCAGATTTGTCCTGCGGTGCACTAAAGAGGCTCCAAACCGGCAGGGCTTTCTGATTGGTCAATAGCTGGATCGAGGATGTTTCCGGTTTGGTTGGTTTGGCCCTGAATGTGATCTGAGTCACTGACAAGGACCCGGAACGGGGGCAGCCTTCTTAAGCAGGCTGCAGGAGGAGCCATGAACAAAGCTGGCGGGTCCATAAGTCCGGCAGCTAGAGTGCCCGCCTGGGCTTGAGGCGCATCTCGATCCAGAGCGCTTTCACCCCGGTTGAAATCGGTAATTTAGCCGAAATCAGACTCCAGACCTACCCTCTCCCCGTCCTCGGATCCAACGCCGACATTACTTTTCGACAGAGTCACCCAACGCGACCAGCGGCGCAGGTTGGCCGCGGGACCGAGTGGTAAATGCACGCACGGATCGCGCTGTGACCAGGCCCGGATCATGAGTCGGGGCTGAAAGGTGAATCCAATGGCCAAGGCACTACATGGAATGCTAACCGTGCTGCTCGCTTCTTTGCCGGCCTCGGCTCAGTCGTCGAGCAGCTATGGTTACGTGTTTGGTGGACCATTGGTCGTGCCCAAGAGCGCCTTCACTCGCTGGAATGGGAACTTCGTTCATGTGGGAGGAGGGGGCGAGCGTCGACTCACCGAGCGCTTCGCCTTGGGCGGCGAAATCGGCGTTCTCAAGCCGGTCACAAATCAGTACGCGCTTACGACAGGCTTAGCGTCGGTAACACCTGCCTTCCATTTCCTCCCCAAGAATTCGAAGAGTAGATTCGATCCTTTCGTGGACGGAGGATTATCTCTGCTTTTTGCGAGAGGCGGAGGGATCGCGTTCCACTACGGTGGCGGAATGAACTACTGGCTAC
This sequence comes from uncultured Acidobacteriota bacterium, assembly GCA_963803295.1. Lineage (GTDB taxonomy): Bacteria > Acidobacteriota > Terriglobia > UBA7540 > UBA7540 > CAWDMC01. The sequence continues at coordinate 385,634 of CAWDMC010000009.1, forward strand.
GCCGCCGCATCGGCCTCCGCTTCGAGTTCCGCGACCACATCTGGTCACCCGAGTCCGGAGAAGCGGTACACCTGGTCGGCTTTCGGGCCGGGATCGTCTTTGGCACCGGATGATCACACTTACCGCCGGAGGTGCTTCCTATGATACGCGAATTGCTCTCTATATTGCTGGCGTCAATCTTTACCCTGCAAGCATGTTCGAATGCCCGGGCGCTGGCCTCGGGGGCCGCAGGTCCGAAAGGGCCACGTCCACCCAACGAGTTGGCAGTTCAACAAAAGGTTCTCGCAATTGCGCCCAACGTGATGGTGAGAGTGCGCATGCGAGACAAGGAGCAGCTGCGAGGACGGTTGGGCAAAGTGTCGGACGAAGGTTTCGCGCTCAAGATCGCATCGGGCGACACCATTCAGGACCGACAGGTCGCCTTCACCGATGTGAAATCAATCAAGGAGGAAAAGGGCAGTGGTTCTCGTGCCACCACCTGGATTCTTGTGGGCGTGCTGGCAGGTGCGGCAATCGCGGTGCTCGCTATAGTTGCGGTTCTGACCAGCAACGAATAGAACCAGCCACACCCTTTCTTCGACAACGGGAGATCCCCGAAAAGCTGGGGAAGCCTGATGGGGCCGGCAGAGGCAGGAGTGCACGGCATGGAAAAGCTGTTCGCCCGACTGCGTCTCCGGCGATGAGACGAAATCTAGATTAGGGGGTGCTGTCATGAAACGAATGACCTTTCTTCTGTTAGTTGGGTCGATCATCCTAGTGCAAGCCGGACCGCAGGCAGGGATCGGTATGGCGCGCGGAGGTGCGCAGGATGCGTCATCGCACAAACCGACGCTCAAAGAGAAGGTGATCGAGATTCCGCCGCAGACAATTGTCGAGGTGACGCTCAAGGATAAAGAAAAGATCAGGGGCCGCTTGGGGGAAATTAGCAACGAGGCTTTCACGGTGAAAGTGGCCTCTGGGGACACGCTCCAAGACAGGCAGATAGCCTTCAAAGACGTCAAGTCAATGAAGAAGTTTGAAGGCAACAAGGCATTGAAGGTCGTCGGCTACTCGGCCCTTGCCGCAGGGGTGGCCATCGGAACCGCGATTTTGGTCGTTGTGATCATTGTTGCCGTCGCAGCCTAACCTCTCCAGGCATCAGGGCCAGTGCGGGCGAGCGCACACAAACCTGAAACGGAATTCCATTGAGGAGGTCGGTCATGAACAGAACAATTTTTGCAGTCCTGATCCTTGCTCTGACCGCTGATCTCGGATTCTCCAAAGGTTCAGAAGGTTCCTGGGAGAACCTGAAGCAACTACGGGCCGGACAGAAGATCGAAGTTGTGGAAATGAGCCTCAAGGCTACCAAGGGCGCGCTCGTCAGTGTCTCGGACGAGGCGATCGTATTCGAGGTCAAGGGCGATAACGTTACGGTCGAACGTGCAAATGTAATGCGCGTGACGGTGCGGGACACCTCAAAGCGCACTCGCAACATGCTGATCGGCGCGGCGGCGGGCGTGGGCGCAGGCTTGGCGATCGGTTTGCCGGCCAACGCCATTGCCAGCAACGAAGGCACGGGCAACGCTGCCGGAGTAGCCGCTGCGGCGGCCGTCCTCGGCGGGGCGGGACTCGGCCTGGGTGCCATCCCCGGCAATCGGACGGTCTACCGCGCCGAAAAGGTGAAGGGCGGAGCGTCGGGTCAATAAGCTAAGCAAGGCAACTACTGAGCATTACAAATTATCGTGACCTTCAATTCTCTAGCGGCGCTGTCATCAGCGCCGAAAACGCCGGTGGGAACACCGGCGCTACAGTAAGGCAGTAGTAGACGGGTCGGAAGAGAGGAGAAAGTCATGAGCACATTGCGAAAAGGTATTTCGTTAGGTCTGATGGTTTGCCTGTTTCATCTTTGTCTGGTAAATGTCGCCTGGTCCGTGGAAAAAGGTGCGTCTGACGCGGCTGCCGTCAAGCAGCAGGTGCAACTATTCGGAGTGCGCGCGCAGGTGAAGCTCCGGCTCGCCGACGGTACGAAATTGCAAGGAACGGTACAATCAATTGAGGATACGGCATTCGAACTGATCACCCCCTCAGGTAATCTCACAAACATCGCCTACGATCAGGTTACTACGCTGCGCCTCGCAGCCAAGTCGCTTTCCTATCAGGCCAAGTCCCAACCCGATCCAGCAGAGGCCAGGAGAACGGCCCTTAGCCTTGCCGGTAAGCACGTCAACGTGAGGGTGACTGGAGGCGACAAAGTACATGGCGTCCTCCAGGCGGTGGAGCAGGAGCATTTTACTTTGGTGACGGCTAGTGGTACGCCGAGATCGATTGCCTACGAGGAGGTTACACAGCTTGAGAGTCATTCGGGAAGGGCGTCGCTCTATATCCTGTTGGGGGTAGCGGGCGGGATCGCGCTGGGCATCGGCATCTTCGCTGCAGAAATGAACCACTGACAGCAATATCCCCTCCGAGATTCAAGCGAGCTCGGAGTAGGGTCCGAAAGCTATCTACTGGTGACGGGCATCGTGCTTTCACTTCCCTGCCCCCTCGGCTACAATGGCCGCTTGCATCGTCGAGTGGCCAACCTCCGAGGTGACTTCATGATCTCCAGCTTTCGAGCCGGTTTCGCTGCCTGTCTGGACAACCTGAGTCGAATCCTCCGGCGTGCAGTAACGCTAACCTTGCTCGTCCCCATGGCGGCGCCGATGCTCATAGCTTCATCGAAGATCAGTTTGCATGGACCGTGGCAGTTCCGTCTTGACCCGCAGAACCAGGGTGAGCAACTGGGCTGGACTTCGCGCGCGCCTTCCGATACGGAAACCGTGAACGTCCCGCATACCTGGAACGTCGGTAAGTACGACGATTACGAAGGGACGGCGTGGTATTTCCGCACTTTCACGCTGCCCGCAGACGCACGCGCAAAACACGTGGAACTGCACTTCGGCGCGACCTTCTATAAGGCGCACGTGTGGCTGAACGGCGCAGAAGTGGGCAGTCATGAGGGCGGCCATACCGAGTATTGGTTCGATGTCACCCTACAACTCTCGGACACGAACTACCTGGCCTTTGGAGATCAACAACCAGCCCGGCGTCGACACCATTCCCGGCTGGGCCATGGACCTTAAAGAGGGCGGCAATATCTGGTACGACTGGTGGCATTATGGCGGCATCGTCCGCGACGTATGGCTAGCAGTAAGTGACGCGACGCTCATTCGCCGTCAATTCATCCGCACCAAAGTGGATGGCAAGGCGGCGAACATCACCAATCTCGTCTATCTCGAGAACTACTCGCACCGGCCGCTGGATGCCAAGATGATCCTCAAGGCGTGGTCTCCCGAGGGTGGCTCGACCCCGGCTGCGACCGCCCAACAAAACGTCAAACTCACTCCCGGCAAGCAGGATTTCGCCCTCACCTTGAAGATCGATTCCGCCAAGCTGTGGGATTTCGATCATCCCAACGTCTACCTCATGGAAGTGGACCTTGTCGACGCAAAGGGCAACACGCTCGATTCGATTACGGATAACTTCGGAGTTCGCACGGTCGAGCTGCGCGACAGCAAGCTTTGGCTGAATGGCGAAGCGGTGCGGCTCAGCGGCATGGCACGCCATGAGGAATCGCCTTGGGAAGGACTCGCGGAGACACGCGGCACCATTCTGCACGACTGGGACGATATGAAGAACCTCGAGATGACGCTGGCCCGGCCGGTACACTATCCTCAGCACCCGCTGATCCTCGACTACGCCGACCGGCACGGCATCATGCTGATTCCCGAAATCCCCATCTGGCACTTCACCGGCGAGCAACTCGAAAGTGCCAAGGTGGAGACCCTTGCCCGCCAAATGATGCAGGAGATGATCGAGCAGGCCGGCAATCACCCGAGCATCTGGGCCTGGAGCACCTGCAACGAGAGCTCCACCGATACACCCGGCGGGCGTGCCTATTTCAAGATGATGTACGATTTCATCAAATCGCTCGATCCTGACCGCTATGTGAGCTACGCCGATGACCGCATCGCCTTTACCGATAACCCGCGGGACAACTCCGCCGGTCAGGCCGATTTCATCATGTGGAACGAGTACTTCGGCGCCTGGCACGGTCCCACCAGCATGCTGCCCGCGGTCTTCGAGCGCATCCGCAAAGGCTATCCCGGCAAAATGGTCATTGTCTCTGAGTTCGGCACGCCGGGGCTGTTTGCACCTAACAGTGAGGAAGGCGACAAGCTTCGCGCCAGAATCTACCGCGAGCAGATGGCCATGTTCGGCAAGCAGGACTGGATCTCAGGAGCGCTGATGTGGTGCTATCAGGACTACAAGTCACATCGCAACCTGTGGCCCGGTTACACGGCGGGTTATGTGGACCACGGCGTGGTCGACGAAAACCGGCAAAGGCGGCCCTCGTACGCAGTCTGGCGCGAACTGAACGCACCGGCACGGGTGGAACTCGCCTGGACCTTCCCGTCCACGCGTATGGCGGCTCCCCTGGGTTTCAAGGCCACCATCGCGCGCCGCGCCCGAGACGAGATTCCATCCTATGAATTGCGCGGTTACCGCTTTCGATGGGAGCTGCGCGACGACAAGGGAGTCAAGATCGGTGGAGGCGATAAGGTGCTGCCGGATATCGGTCCGCCGCAGACGATCGAGATCACCTGGCAGGCGCCAACCACCAAATCGCTAAAGTTGAGCTTGTGGCTGGACCGCCCCAATGGATTCAGCGCCTACGACAAGATCATCGACTGGTGGGAGTCGCGGCCCGGCGGGCTCGATGTCGACGATATGAAAAAGGCTGGGATGAATGTCCCGAACTAGGCTGTAACCACGGTTGATGCTCTTCCAATCGAACAGCGGTAGCCACGGTTGGTGCTCTTCCAACCGTGGGCTATTCTGAGTGCGCCGGGCAAGCCCACGGTTAATTCAAACTGCGAATTAACCGTGGCTACCGCTACTACCTCGCTTCCGAAGGCTGTCAAGGAATCAAAACGATCTTGCCCAGGTGATTGGAATCTTCCATTACCGCGCGATGGGCGCGAGGAGCCTCGCCCAGGGGAATTTCTTTGTCGATCACCGGCCTCGCGGTTCCATTCTCAAGAGCGGCGTTGATAGCCGGGGCAATCGAAGCGAGCTCGCGCGGGGGCGTTTTGGGCAGGGACATGCCCAGGATGGCGGCGTTGCGTCCCATAGTATCGCGCGGATTGATCTCGATCGGGCCGCGCGCTCCGATCACCACTACCCGTCCCGATTCGGCCAGAATGGGCAGGTCCTTACCGAGATTGATGTGCGAGGCCAATTCGATGATCACATCGACGCCACGGCCCTCGGTGAGCTTAGGGATCTCACCGAGATAATCCGGCGCTCGATGGTCCAGTACATGATGCGCACCCTGCTTCGCGACAAGTTGCCTGCCTTGTTCGGTGCCGCCAGTGGCGATCACAGTGAGGCCGGCGGCACGAGCCAGTTGCACTGCTGCGAGTCCCACTCCTCCCGTAGCCCCGTGCACCAGCACCGTCTCGCCAGGCCGTGCCTGAGCGCGCTGGAACAGTCCTCGATAAGCGGTGTAGTAGGGTACGTAGACCGCGGCCCCTTCGGCAAAGCTCACTCGTTCAGGGAGCGGATGAAGCGAGCTCTCAAGGCACAACGCCAGTTCAGCGTAAGTGCCGGTGAGCGAGCCGGCGATGTAAACGCGATCGCCCGCTTTCACCCGGGTCACGCCTTGCCCCACGGCTTCTACCACTCCGCCCGCATCGGTGCCTGGAGTGAAAGGAAGCGCGGGAGTATATCCCTGGCGGCCCTGCCGCTGGTAAGCCTCCACCGGATTGACGCCAGCGGCACGAATCTGCACCACGACCTGCCCTTGGCCGGGTAGAGGATCAGGCATGCTCTCGAGACGCATCACTTCCGGATCGCCGTACTCATGCACCCGAATCGCTTTCATAATCACCTCTCCGCATTAGTTTTAGATTCCACCGGGGCCACGTAAAGATCGATCTTCTCCGTGTTGCGAATCACCACTAATTGTAGGCGTTCACCCACGGGCGTGTCGGCCAGCAGACGATGCAGCCAGTCGATTCCTGGTGTGGGATGCGTGCCGAAGGCGATGATGAGGTCGCCCTCGCGCAATCCCGCCTTCTCCGCCGGGCTTGCCGGCTCAACCGACGCAACCAGAACTCCCGTCTCTAACGGAAGATTGTAGTAGCGTACCAGGCGGCGATGAAGCTGGACATCCTGACCGGCGATACCGAGATAGGCACGCGTGATCCGGCCATCTTTGAGGAGTCGGGCCGCCACGAACTTCGCCGTGTTGATGGCGATGGCGAAGCAGATTCCCTGGGCCGGCAGAATCATCGCCGTGTTCACACCGATGACTTCGCCGCGCGAGTTTACCAGAGGTCCACCCGAGTTGCCGGGATTCAAGGCCGCATCCGTCTGGATAATATTGTCGATCAAGCGGCCGGAACTCGATCGCAGCGACCGGCCCAGACCGCTCACCACTCCCGCGGTCACGCTATGTTGAAAGCCGTAAGGATTCCCGAGGGCAATCGCCAGTTGGCCCACCCGCACCGTTTGCGAATCGCCCAGCGACACGGGTACGGCATTGGGTGCATCCATACGGATCAGCGCCAGGTCCGTATCGGGATCGTCACCAAGCAACTGTGCCTGGTAACGGTTGCCGTCAGCGAAAGTAACCTCGATCTTCGCTGCCCCATGAACCACGTGGCTGTTGGTCAAAACAAAACCGTCGGGGGTGAGCACGAAACCCGATCCAGAACCGCGCCCCTCCTGCGGCATGCGGGCGTCGCGACGCGCCCTGGTCCGCTGCTCCACCACGATGTGGGCCACCGAGGGGCTTACCTTTTCCGCCGCTGCAATCACCGCCTGGGAATAGGCGTCCAGCAACTGCTCGTCAGCGGGAGTTGCTGCCAGCACCCCGGTCCGATCAGACGTCTCCCCGCTATTTGAGATCCACTCAAGATAATCGTTCAAAGGGAATTCCTCCAATCTATGCAGCGATGTTGCAAATCGTCTGTGACGATTGGATGAGGAAATCGCGGTCAGAGTTCCGAGGCGGCGCGCTTACTGTGGCGCGGTGTCCCTCTTTTCATAATGCCCATGCTAAACTCCCAAACGCAGAGAGCGTGGAAAATGATTGCTCCAATAGCGACAACCCGAAGGCAGCTATCAAGCCTGTCGCTCGCGCTTTCCCTTTTCCCCGGTCAAAGACCCCTTAGGGATGCTTTACAGGCAAACGCGGACCACTTTTCCAACTTAGTCACATGGGCAACGATAGTCGTTATTATAGGCGTCGTGTTTGAGGCGGTGGAATTTTTCCAAGACATTGTCGCGTGGAAAAGGCGGAAAAGTCGCCATAGACGCGAAAAGGCTGAACTGGAGGAACTCGGTGAGGTTTTCCCAATCACCGACGTGAGGGGAGAAGCAGGATCACATCCAGAACCTAAATGGGTTAAGTGGGCGTTGAGGTCTGGCTTATTACTTGTCGTGATTGGAGTGGTCGGGGAGGGGTGGTACGGCGCTAAGTTGGAGGATGCACACAATGCCATCCACAAATACGACGTAGCGAAGTTAGTGGCAGCAGACAAAAAGGCTGGCGATGCCGCAGATTCTGCCAAGACCGCCCACGAGGAGGCCGATGCCGTGAAGCGGGAAGCTGACGCACTTGATTTGCGTATTAAAGCCGCGTCCAAACAACTTGGAATTCTCGAACACGATGTTCTTACCCAAGGGCCAAGATGGAAACTGCTGGAGGGACACAAAGGTGACTTCGTTAAAGAGCTTAAGCCATTCGCAAACAAAAAGTCTTCATCGTGTATTGCGGGATTCCTCTGAATGCACCTCCGGAAGCATTTAGATTGGCGATGGATTTACAGGAGTTCTTAGGGAAAGGCCCCGCAGGAGCCGGATGGGATGTTAAACCTGCAGAATGGGTTTCTTGCGGAGCAATCCCATTCAACCCTTCTGGCGGGAATCTTATAGTTATTTCCTCAGTTGCGACTGGCGCTACTAAAGGGTCGGCTAAAGCGCTATTTGACACACTCAACAGAATCGGAGTGAGCACAATTAATGCAGTTGACGTGAAGCCGGGCGATATTGGCGCCGATACATTCGTGACCAGATTTTTTGGACAAGGTTCGCCATGGGAATTGGCTGCCAAAAACCCGACATCAGTAGCCTTTTTGGTAGGCCCTAATCCAATGTATGACGTAGCTGGATGGAAGAGAAAGCACAAATAGCTCCAAATAGCTACCTGTGGATGCCAAACGGCACCACTACCGAAAAATCAGATTGTGTCACGTGGCTGTAATGGCAGCTCTTGTTGTTGCCCGTGGGCGCCCACAAGGGCCCCCTACAACCGGATTCGTTCACAGCATCTTGAACAGGGTTTCGCCCGTGTCCGGAGTTTGTACACCCCCTATTAGACGTTCTATATTTGCCCTGTTAGTGAAACCCAGTTGATGACATCCCTCGCCCCCTGGTGGAGAGATGGTACGGCGAAGCCGCGGGTGAGGGGTACTTGTCGGCCCCCACGCTCACCGAACCTCTTACCTACGGCTCGCTCTAGGGTCTCCCCTTTCCCGCGGGAGGGCTGTTGTCAATTACAGGCCGGCTGTTAGCCCAAATGCCCAAATCAAGACACGGGCTGGAAGCCCGTGCCACATCCCCTTCGGTGCTCGTCAGAAGTGACCCACCTGTGCTTGCCTAAAATGGCCCACTTCGAGAACGGCACTTAGAATTAGATTTGTAATTGAAGTTGTGGACGAAGGCTAGAGTTGGCACTCGCGGCAGGAGGTCGGCGTTTGGGGTGAGGTCAGCCTCAGCCTTGTGGCTCGCGTAAGGAGGGTCCCTTGATGTAAATCGTTTGGCACTGGTGTCGCAAGCGGCTGAGCAGGGCCGCCGTTAAGTCTTTATGTCCGAGCAGCACATGCCATTGGTCGTAGTCAAGGTTCGTTGTAATGAGCGTTGCCTTGCGGCGGTAGCGCTCTTCCATCAGTTTGAAAAAAATGTTGGTTTGCTCGGGACGGAGATTCAGGTAACCGACCTCGTCGATCAACAGGATGTCCAGACGAGCCAGGCGCCGGATGAGCTTGCGCGAGGCGCGATCGGCGATGGAGGCGTACATCTCATCGAACAGATCCTGGGCTTTGATGAAAAGGCCGCGATAGCCGTTCTGCAGAGCTTTTAGCAGGAGTCCCGAGGCCAAGCCGGTTTTACCGACGCCGGTTGGGCCGATGAACACGACGTTAACGGCTTTGGGGATGAACTCCAACTCGGCCAGTTCGCGGACCTGGCGGCGCGAAACGCCAGGTTGGCGCGGGAAGGGGAACGACTCCAAAGTCCACTGTTCCGGCAGGTGGGCCTGTTTGATGCGCGCGCGCAGTCGCCTTTCCTGCTGATCAAGCCATTCCGCGCGGAGCAGTCGGGCCAACAGATCGGTGTAAGAAGGCGAGGTCTTGCGGGCGGCGGCAAGTTCACCCTCCATCATCTGGGCCATCTTGCGCAGGCGCAGGTTCTTTAAGAGCTGCTGAATTTCCTCACTCATCCTCATCTCCGTCACGGCCAGGCTTGATCTGGAAATAATCGCGGGCCAGTTGGCGCAGGATCATAGTCTCCACCCGCTCAAGATCGAACAGGCCATAGTGCAGGGCGGCCTGAAGGGCTTCCAGCAAGGGCACAGGCGGATAGTCGTTCACCAGCCGGAGCAAGTGGCGCACGGGCACGGTGGCCCGTCCGGCATGGCGCTTTTTGAGGGCTTGGAGGTACTCGCCAATTTCGGGAAGTCTCTCCAGCAAAATTTTTTCTTCGGGGGCTGAAGCAGAGGGCTGGGGACCTTGCCCGCGCACCCGGCGATGTTCTGGCAAGCGGTACTTGCGACCGGTGGGCTCGATCAGGCGCGCATGCGTGGCCACCAGCCGCGGCCCCCGGTAGATCTCTAGGTGCTGTTTGGTTTGGCGCACTTCCACCTGACGCCCAATCAGGTCATCGGGTACGGAATAGCGGTTGCTCTCGACCGACACGTAGCCTTCCACATCCACCAGCCGTTGGTGGAGAAGATAGACCGGGGGCACCCAGAGGGGAAGAGGCTTTAAATGGGGCTGCTCGACGGCGAATAACTCGCGCGGGCTGGCCTTGAGATCGTCGCGGAAGCGGGCGTTGACCTTATCGCACCACTCGCGCGCCTGGCGGTTGGCCTCGGCCCAGTCGCGAAAGCTACGACCCGCCAAGAAGTTGGTTTCGATGTAGCGGAAGGCTCGTTCGACGCGGGCCGAGCGGTTGGCGTCGCCTTTCTCATGCGCTTGGAAGCGAAAGCCATAGCGCTCGGCGAAAGCCGCCATCTCCGGCACCGGCACCATCTCGCGGCCGCTCCCCTTCACCACCACCACATGGGTGTTGTCGATCAGGCAAGTGGCGCAGGCTCCTTGTAAGTACTGGAGAGCGTCCGTGAAAAAGAGCTTGCAATCGAAACGGGTGAAAGTGGGAGAGAACTGAAAAAAGAGCAGGCGGGAATAGCAGCAGACCAGGGAGGCGGTTTGCACGGACCGCAGTTGGCCGCCGAGCTCAATGCGATGCGGGGAAGTATCATGCTGCATTTCTTGTCCCGGAGCGAAGTGATACTCACCCACAGGTCGCGGGGGCTCATGGCCAATTCCCTGACGCCGGCAAAAGGCGGTGAGCGCCTGATAAGAGAACTGAGCGCCGGTGGCCATGAGTTCTTCATGGACGCGGACCAAATTTCCTTTACAGCGCGCATACAGTTCCAGGATCTGGTCACGATAAGGCGTGGCCTTTTCCTCGCGCACCAGGGTGGGCACGATCTCACTGTCTGAGCGCAGCACTTCGCGCACGGCGCCCCGGGAGCACCTCAGGGCGCGGGCGGTGGCGCGAATGCTATGTCCTTGTTGGTGCAGCTTCAGAATTGCAGCTCGGGTGCTCTGATCCAGCATCGCCCCTCTCCTGGTGAAAATGTTCGGTAAGGCGTTCGAACTCACGCTGGCTTTGGTCGAGCAAGCGGGCCAAGTCCTGGCGGTCTTTTTCCGGGAGATGGCGCAAGACGCCCGCCCGCACTCGCCGGTCGGCCCGGCGCGCCGTAGCACTGAGGATCTCCAGATCGCTCAGCAGGCTGTCACCGGGACCGGGCGGGAGGGCAGGAGCGACTTGGGTCTCCTTGTAAGTCTTCAGGAAGAGCAAGGGCGCTTCGAGCAGTCGCCGGCGTGTGATCCAGTTGCCCGTTTGGTAAGCCGTGTAGAGGATGCCTAGGTCGCGGCTCGAGAGCCGGGTCGTACCAATGGCTTCCACCAGTTCCAGACAGGCCTGCCGGTTGGCGCGCGCCAAGGGCACCAGATACTTGGCGGCTCCATGCGCTCCCATTTCACCCCGGCGCACTTGCTGTTGAATTGCCTCGGGGAGTTCCTGCACCAGTGCCAGCCGCCGGCTTACCCAACTCACCGAATGGCCAAAGCGCCGAGCTAAATCCTCCAGCGAGAAGCCGAAGCGCTGGTGCAGCTCGGCCAATAACCAGCTTTGTTCCAGGGCGGTTTCCGGCTCGCCGGTTTGCATCAGGCGGGTGACGATCAAAGCCTCGGCTTCTGCGCCGGGCCAGCAGCCGGCTGCCACCATGTCGCGACCCAGGCGGCGCAGGGCGCGAATCCGTTTGTAACCGTCGATAACCACAAAGCGGTCGACTGCCTCGTTGACTACCACGACGGGAACCTGCTGGCCGACTTCGGCTAAGGAGGCCAGGAGCCGCCGCTCGGGTTCGGGGCGGACTACTTTCAGTCGCTCGTAGCGAAGTTCGAGTTGATGAAACTCCAGTTCCACTCTTTCGCCTTCAATGAAGAAGAAGAGAGAACGAAGCGGCGCCGACACGGGGCGGGCCTCGCTCCCTCTTCCTCTCCTGCTCCGCACCCTGAAGCTAGCGAGACGGCTGGGCTGAGCGCAATATGTCAGGACGATATCGGCAGGCTTTATCGCCGCAGGGGCCGGATGTTCTCCCGAGGGATTCCGGTCCACTCCGGGCCGGGGCGCCGTTCGCGCCAGCGCCTCTCCCGCTCCAGAACCCGCTCCAGAGCGTGGCGACAGGCCGGGCCACAAAACCGCTGCAGGGGCGACCGCCGCTGGAGCTTGAACTCCGCATAGCACCCCGGGCGGTCACAAAGCTTGCCCGGAGTGGAGTGAAGGGAGTCCGAAAAAAAACTTGGTAGGGATGACCCTCGCGGCGGTTACGGCAGCGGCTTCTCGCGCTTGCCGGTCCTTCCGGCGCTCCCGGTAGTGGCGACTCTGAGCCTGCCGCTTTTGCTGGCCGTTCGGGGATTGGCGGTATCGCCGCCGCGCCTTCCACTGCCTCCAGCGGCGGGCTTGCTCGCGGCACGCCTCACTGCAATAGCGCGCCAGCGGCTGCTGGGGCCGGAAGACCTGCTCGCAACCCTTCAGCAAACAAACCCGACGGCGGGGTCGGCGGGCCCGCCGCCCACCCCGCTTGGTCCCGGGAGTTTCTCGGGTAGCTTGATTTTTCGCAGGAGATGAAGAATCTTTATCAGGGCCCATGGGAGTGGCCGCTCCCAGAAGCTCAAGCCTCGAAGGGGATACCTCTTCCCCTTCGGGGTACCCTCTGTTTACAGGTAGAGCTCAATCCAGTTACCTTACCTCAAAACCGACTAAAAGAAGAACTGCCGCGGGGATGGGGCCGCCCAATCTGTCAGACAAAACACCGTTTCTTAGGCTGGGTCAAATCTGGCGAGCAAAGGCGGGTCATTTTTGGCGAGCGCTTAAGCATCCCTACCTCAAGGCAGAAAAACCCGACGCCGGGGACACCGCTGCTACAGAGGAAATGGAGCCTCGACACACTCAATGGCTGTGGCCAAGCAGGGGCAGCAGAAACCGTCCGGTGTGCGACAGCGGATCGCGCACGATTTCCTCGGGCGGCCCAGCGGCTACCACATAACCTCCGGCATTACCGCCTTCCGGTCCCAGGTCAAGAATCCAGTCGGCGGTCTTCAGCACATCGAGATTGTGCTCGATGATCAAAACGCTGTTGCCCGCCTCGAGTAGGCGGCGAAATGCGCCCAGTAATTTCGCGATATCGTCGAAATGCAATCCGGTGGTGGGCTCGTCAAAAATGAAGAGCGTGTTGCGAGACGCCGCGTCACCCGCGTCGGACCCTTCATGTGACTTCTCCGCCAGATGGGCGGCCAGGCGCACGCGCTGCGCTTCGCCTCCAGAAAGAGTCGTCGCCGATTGGCCGAGGCGCAGATAGCCCAGACCCACTTCGTCGAGGACCCTGAGCTTGCCGATGATCCGGGGCACGCCGGCGAAGAAGCTTAGTGCTTCTTTCACGGTCATCTGCAGGACCTCGTGGATGTTTTTGCCTTTGTAGCGGACTTCAAGCAGAGTGGCCTTGTAACGCCGCCCCTGGCACTCCTCGCACACCAGCTCCACATCGGCCAGAAACTGCATTTCCACAGTTACCGTGCCGTCACCCTGGCAAGTCTCGCAACGTCCGCCGGGAATATTGAAGGAGAAGGAGCCTGCCTTATAGCCTCGCTTCTGGGCTTCGGGGGTGGAGGCAAAAACATCGCGGATGGCGTCAAAAGCCTTGATGTAAGTGATGGGATTGGAGCGCGGGGTACGTCCAAGGGGCGACTGATCCACCAGCACCACTTCGCCCACAGCGTCCGCGCCCTCCAGATTGGTGTATTCCGCCCGCTGCGCCGGCATTCCGCGGTGGGCCAGCAAGGCGTTATAGAGGACATCATGCACCAGGGTGGATTTGCCGGAGCCTGAGACGCCGCTGACGCACACCATGACGCCAAGTGGGATCTCCACGTCGATATTCTTCAAGTTGTGCTGGCGGACGCCACGCAGTCGCAGCCATTTGCGCCTGGGCTTACGCCGCTCCGGCGGCACCGGAATCTCGATCTCACCGGTCAGATAGCGCCCTGTCAGAGATCGCGGATCGGCCCTCAAGCCCTCGAGCGAGCCCTGGTAAAGCAGACGCCCGCCGTTTTCGCCGGCCCCGGGACCCAGATCCAGAATACGATCGGCGTGGCGCATCATCTCCGGGTCGTGCTCCACAACCAGAATTGTGTTGCCGATATCGCGCAGACTCTTCAAAATCTCAATCAGGCGGCCAGTATCGCGAGCATGCAGCCCGATCGAGGGTTCGTCCAGCACATAGAGAGCTCCTACCAGGTTCGACCCGAGTGAGGTCGCAAGCTGGATGCGCTGCGATTCGCCCCCGGAAAGCGTAGATGCCAGCCGGTCAAGGGTGAGGTACTCGAGACCCACCTCATACAAGAACTTAAGACGCGACTGTACTTCCTCAAGGACCTTCTCTGCCACCACCCTCTCGGCCGGCGTCATCTCCAGTTCATTGAAGAAGCGATAAGCCTCCTGAATCGACAGGCGCGAGACCTCGGCAATGCTCTTTCCCGCCACCCGGACATTCAACGCCTCGGGACGCAGCCGCCCGCCTTTGCATTTGGGACACAGCGCGTAGCCTCGATAGCGGCTGAGGAAAACACGTACGTGCAACTTGTATTTCTTGCGCTCCAGGTACTCGAAAAATCCTTGCACGCCCACAAAATCGTCATCGCCCTCGATGACCCAGCGCCGTTGCTCCGGCGTCAGCTGGTAATAAGGAACGTCAAGCGGAACGCCACGCGTCTTCGCGAGGCGCTTCATCTCATTGAACGGCATTCGGTAGCGCGGCTTGGTCCAGGGCTCGACCGCCCCGGCCGCCAGCGTTCTGCTCTTGTCCGGAACCACCAGATCCAGATCGAAATCAATGGTGTTGCCGAATCCCTGGCAGCGCGGACAGGCGCCATAAGGATTGTTGAAGGAGAACAATCCCGGTTCCGGCTCAAGATAAGTAACGCGGCAGCGTTTACATTCAAAGCGCTCGTTGAAGACCAACCGCTCCACTGTAGCGGCGGTGTACGCGTTCGTAGGGCCCATAGGGATGGACCCTTGCGGTCCTCCCGTTTCTGGACTGCGACCGGAGACGGGAGGGCCGTGAAGGCCCTCCCCATCGGGGGACGAGGCAAACTCCAGGATCGCCTCGCCGGTCTCGCGGTAGCACAGCTCAATCGAATCGATTAGCCGCTGGCGAATGTCACTGCCGATCGAAAGCCGGTCTACCAACACGTACACCGGTCTGGCAAAATCCACTTCCAGCAGAGACTCGGGCGTCGAGAACTCAAAGATCCTGCTGTCCTGGTAGAGACGATTGAATCCGCTTTGCCGCAGGGAAAAAAGCCGCGGCTTGAGGGATTCAGTGGGCGGCGCCGGAGCCTGCTCCTCAACGGATACTCTGCCCTTCGCTTTGGGCGAGCGCCGCGGCGTCTTTTTCTTGGCCGCCGCCTTTGCCTCCGCCGCGGCCGAGGAATGCTCGCTCGCCTCCGCCGTCAACTGAAACAGCACGTAGAACCGCCGCCCCGGTTCGAGGCTCAGGACGCGATCGGCGATCTCATCCACGGAGTCACGCCGGACCTGGTCTCCGCAGGTGGCACAGTATGTCCTGCCGACTCGCGCGAAGAGCAGTCGGAGGTAATCGTGGATCTCGGTGGCGGTGGCCACAGTAGAACGCGGATTACGAGTTGCGTTCTTTTGGCGAATGGCCACGGCCGGTGCGATTCCGTCCACTTGATCTACATCCGGCTTCTCCATGCGTTCGAGGAATTGCCGCGCATACGCTGAGAGCGACTCGATGTAGCGCCGCTGCCCTTCGGCGTAAACCGTATCGAACGCCAAGCTCGACTTACCCGAGCCGGAGACGCCCGTGACAACAGTCAGTTGGTTGTGGGGGATCTCGACCGAGATGTTCTTGAGATTATGGACCCGCGCCCCGCGCACCACAATGCTCTCCTGCCCAGGGGCCTGGGCGGAACGCGCGCCGGAGCCGTGGGAGTCACGATTTGTCTGTTCTAGAGGATCGAGCGACGTTCTCGCGGCTGCCCGTACCTTGATAGGACTGTCTGCCAATCTCCGTTCCTTCTGGCCTCCGGGACACCAATCCCTTCCAGGTGCCCTATAGCCGGTGCAACCGTCAAAACGTAAATCTTTATTATAGGCCTGAGGTCCAGAAAGGTCACTCTATGCAAAAACAGTAGGGCAAGGCCCGCTCTTCGGCCTCACGGCCCTCAACGCCAGTTCAGTTCCCAAAACAGAGTCAGGCCTGTCGAATGAAAAAGCCGCAGGGTTTGAGTGGTAAGCCCTGCGCCTACGGCCGCTATATGCCGGAGATAAAGTTGCGGAAAAATGGCGGAAAAAGTGCGGGATTTTAGCGGGATTTTGCGGGAATCAGGCGATTTCCAGCCTCGGATGACCTAAACCCGTCCCATCCGGATCCCGAAACCTTACGCCGGGGAGGGGTAGGCGTCAAGGAATCGGGAGCCCGGACGGGACGGTATCCCGGAGAGCCACCGGGCGAGTGGCCCTCCGGGTCGAACCTTGTCAGATCCCCGACATGCGCAGGGCGTAGGAGCTCAGCACTCGCATGTAGTTCGACCGTTGATAGGCGTCAGGATTAGGAACGTTGCGCAACGCCATCGATCCCTGCATCTGCCGGATCGACTCGTACTCGTGTTCTTCCATCCACGCAAGTAATCCCTGCCGCAGCTTGGTGAAATGATCAATCCCGTGCCGAAGCACAGCGGAAGTCATCATGGCGACACGTGCTCCGGCCATCATGACCTTCAGCACGTCTTCCACAGTGTGGACGCCGCCTGTTACCGCCAAGCTGGCCCGAATCTGTCCGTAGAGGATCGCCACCCAGTGAATTCGCAGCAGGAGCTCCTGGGAGTCGCTCAGATGCAGCGATGGCGTGACTTCCAGTTTCAGGAGATCGAAGTCCGGCTGATAAAAGCGGTTGAAGAGCACCAGGGCATCGGCGCCGGCTTGATCCAGTCGCCGCGCCAGGTTGGCCGGGGAGCTGAAGTAGGGACCGAGCTTGACCGCCACGGGAATCCTCACCCGCGCCTTCACCTCAGCTACGAGATCGGCATAGGTGCGCTCCACCTCGGCGCTGCTGATCGCAGGATCTGTGGGCACGTAGTAGATGTTCAGCTCCAGGGCATCGGCACCGGCCTGCTCGATCTCGCGTGCGTAGCGCACCCAACCACCGGTCGAAGAGCCGTTAAGGCTGCCGATCACCGGAATGCCGACGGCCTTCTTGGCTTGGCGAAGGTGCTCAAGATAACCTTCCGGACCGCGATTGTAGTGGCCCATCTCGGGCAGATATGAGAGCGACTCGGCGAAACTCTCCGTGCCAGCGCCCAGATGCCGGTCGAGCTCAAAGCTTTCGAGTTGGATCTGCTCCTCAAAGAGCGAGTGCAGCACCACCGCCGCCGCACCTGCGTCTTCCATGCGGCGGATGTTGCCGATGTCCTCCGAAAGCGGCGAGGACGAAGCCACCAGCGGGTTGGCTAGACTGAATCCCAGGTAAGTTGTGGAGAGATCGATCATCGCTTCACCTCCTGTCCGGCAGGTTCTGCTAGGGGTTGAGGCTTGGTTTCAGGAGCGGGCTTGGCTTCGGATTTCGACCCGTTGGCCGGTGTCTTGGCATTACCATTTACGGGCATCGCCGCCCAATTCTCGTATAAACGCCACCGGGTATTGACATCCTCTTTGGCAAGCTCCAGCAATTCCTTCGCCGCTTCCGGATCGCTAAGCTTCAGCATGGTATAGCGCGTCTCGTTGTAGACGTATTTTTCAAGCGGCAGCGCCGGCGCGCGCGAATCGAGCTGCAATGGGTTCTTCCCTTCCTTCGTGAGATCGGGGTTGTAGCGGAACATCGGCCAGTAGCCGGATTGCACCGCAGCTTTCTGCTGTTCCAACCCAAAGGATAGATCGTATCCATGGGCGATGCAGTGGCTGTAAGCGATGATGATGGAGGGGCCATCGTAAGCTTCGGCCTCGCGGAAGGCCTTGAGCGTCTGCATGTCACCGGCGCCCATGGCTACGCGCGCCACGTAGACGTTGCCGTAAGTCATGGCCATCATGGCCAGGTCTTTCTTGGGTTTGGACTTGCCACCGGCGGCGAACTTGGCAACGGCGCCGCGCGGAGTCGATTTTGACATTTGACCACCAGTGTTCGAGTAGACCTCGGTATCGAGCACGAGGATGTTGACGTTGGCGCCCGAGGCCAGCACATGATCGAGGCCGCCGTAGCCGATATCGTAGGCCCAGCCGTCGCCGCCGAGAATCCAAACGGTCTTCTTTACCAAGGTGTCAGCCAGCTTGGCAAGATCGCGCGCTCCGGGCGATTTCTCACCCGTCAGTTTCTGCTGCAACTGCTTGACTCGCTCGCGCTGCGCCTGGACGCCCGCCTCCGTCGATTGGTCAGCCGCGAGGAGCCCCGCGGCCAGATCTTCGCCGATGACTCCGGCCAGTGTCCGTACCAGCTCTTTCGCGTAGCCGGACTGCTTATCCAGCGCCAGGCGCATACCCAACCCGAATTCGGCGTTGTCCTCAAAGAGCGAGTTCGACCAGGTGGGTCCGCGGCCTTCATTGTTGACGGTATAAGGAGTAGTCGGCAGGTTGCCGCCGTAAATCGAGGAGCAACCGGTGGCGTTGCCGATCAGCGCCCGATCGCCGAACAGTTGCGTCATCAGCTTGATGTACGGTGTTTCGCCACACCCGCTGCAAGCGCCCGAGAACTCGAACAGAGGCTGCAGCAATTGCACATCTTTCACCTGACCGGGGCTAATCTTGCTCTGATCGATTTCCGGCAGGGTCAGGAAGAACTCCCAGTTGTCGCGCTCCGCTTCACGCAACGGCGGCTGGGGGGCCATGTTCACTGCTTTGTGTTTCGCTTCGCTCTTGCTCTTCACCGGGCAGACTTCCACGCACAAGGTGCAACCGGTGCAATCCTCCGGAGCCACCTGCAGCGTGTATTTCATGCTGCTCAGATCTTTCCAGCGAGCCGGAACCGACTTGAAGGTGGAGGGGGCTCCCATCAGTTTGTCAGAAGAATAAACCTTGGCGCGAATCACGGCGTGTGGGCAGACCAGCACGCATTTGCCGCACTGGATGCACAACGACTCGTCCCACACCGGAATATCGAGGGCGATGTTACGTTTTTCCCACATCGCCGTACCCGTCGGGAAAGTGCCGTCAGGCGGGAAGGCGCTCACCGGCAGGCTGTCCCCTTGATTGGCGATGATCCGCGCCGTGGTCTTGCGCACGAATTCGGGTGCTTGCGGCGGGACGGGCGGACGGAGATCGAAACTACTGTAGACCGGCGCTGTCACCTTGACCTCGTGCAGGTGGTCGAGCGCCGCATCGACGGCAGCGAAATTCTTCTGGACTACCGCCTCGCCGCGTTTTCCGTAGGTCTTCTCGATCGAGTGCTTGATGGCGGCGATCGCTTCTTCGCGCGGCAAAACTCCCGAGATCGCGAAGAAACAGGTCTGCATGATGGTATTAATACGGCCGCCCATTCCAGCCGCACGGGCCACCTTGGTGGCATCGATTACCCAGAAGCGCAGCTTCTTCTCTATGATGTGCTGCTGCACGGTGCGCGGCAGATTGCCCCAAACCTCATCCGGAGCAAACGGACTGTTCAGCAGGAAAGTGGCGCCGGCTTGGGCGACTTCGAGGACATCGATCCGTTCCAGCATCGAGAACTGGTGGCAGGCGACAAAGTTGGCCTGGCTGATGAGATAGGTCGAGCGAATAGGACGCGGGCCGAAGCGAAGATGCGAAATCGTGTAGGCCCCCGACTTCTTCGAGTCGTACACAAAATAGCCCTGGGCGTAATTGTCGGTATCCTCGCCGATGATTTTGATGGAATTCTTGTTGGCGCCCACCGTCCCATCCGCGCCCAGACCGTAGAAGACCGCGCGGACCGTATCAGGATCCTCGGTGGAAAAACTGGAATCGTAGCCCAGACTGGTGTGGGTGACGTCGTCGCGGATGCCCACAGTGAACCGCTTCTGAGGCTGGGCTCCAAACATTTCGTCAAACACGCCTTTAACCATGGCCGGCGTGAATTCTTTGGAGGAAAGCCCGTAGCGGCCCCCAATAACACGGGGCAGAGCCTTAAGGCGCTGGGCTTCGCGTTCTTCGCAGAATGCCTCATGCAGCGCCGCGACCACGTCCAGGTAGAGGGGCTCGCCGATACTACCGGGCTCTTTAGTGCGGTCAAGCACAGCGATGTTCTTCACCGTCGAAGGCAGCGCGGCGATGAAATGTTCGACCGAAAACGGCCGATAGAGACGCACTTTCAGCAGGCCCACCCGCTGGCCGCGAGCCGCCAGATACTCTACAGTCTCCTGCGCCGCTTCCGCCCCCGACCCCATCATCACGATGACGCGCTCGGCATCAGGTGCACCCACGTAGTCGAACAGGTGGTATTGACGCCCGGTTAGCCGGCCGAACTTCTCCATGACGTTGGCCACCAGGGTTGGGCAGGCAAGATAGAACGGATTCACGGCTTCGCGGGCCTGGAAAAAGACGTCGGGATTCTGCGCCGTGCCGCGCAGCACCGGGCGGTCGGGTGACAGCGCCCGCGCCCGATGGGCATGAACCAGGTCGTCATCGATCATGGCGCGCAGGTCTCCGTCAGGAAGATATTCCAAGCGCGCGACTTCATGCGAGGTGCGGAATCCGTCGAAGAAATGTACAAACGGTATCCGCGATTCGAGCGTCGCCGCCTGTGCGATCAACGCCGTATCCATGACTTCCTGTACCGAATTCGACGCCAGGAGCGCCCATCCTGTGGCTCGCGTGGCCATGACATCACTGTGATCGCCAAATATTGACAGCGCGTGCGTGGCCAGGGTGCGGGCCGCCACATGGATCACCGCCGCCGTCAACTCGCCCGCAATCTTGTACATGTTGGGGATCATCAGTAGCAGGCCCTGCGAGGCCGTGAACGTAGTGCCGAGGGATCCGGCCTGCAAGGCCCCATGCAAGGCGCCCGCGGCGCCGCCTTCGCTCTGCATCTCGACGACTTTGGGTACAGTGTTCCACAGGTTGGGCTTGTTTTCCGAAGCCCATTGGTCTGCCCACTCACCCATCGGGGATGATGGAGTGATCGGATAGATGGCAATGACCTCGTTGGTTCGGTAGGCAACTGAGGCTGCTGCTTCGTTGCCATCGATCGTCACCTTGGGTCTACTCATAGAACCTCTCTGTTAGTCCGGGCTCGGTCACGGGTGTCCGTAACAGGAATGTTTCACGACAACTTCATCGTAGGATGTCGGCCTGAGCCTGCGCAGTGACGGCGGTCACAGAGGACTGTGAGGAAGGAAGCTCGTTGGAAGGCATCTGCCTCTTCTCGATTCCGGCCGCTCCTTGTAGAATGGGCTGTGGCTCTAACCGAAGTTGTCTTTACCCGAGAAAAGTCCGCCGCCGAGACCATTGAGCGGTTGATCCGGCAGACCAAGAACACGTTTGACGCGGCCCTCTATCGCTTCAACAGCCGTCGTTTGGCCTCTGCCCTGGATGACGCCAAGCATCGCGGAGTGCGCATTCGCCTGGTTGTGGACCACAACAAGTACAATGAGAGCCAAGCCACCCGGGCGATCCTGGAGGATCACCGCTTCAGCTTCCGTCTGACTCGTGGCCGCGGCGGCGACGGCTCCAAGATGCACCACAAATTTGCGCTGCTCGATGAGAAAATCGTGATTACCGGCAGCTACAACTGGACCTTCGCCTCGGAAGAGGAGAACTACGAGAACCTGCTGATTTTGCGCGACCCGGAAGTGGTTCGCACCTACCGGCCCGAGTTCGAATCGCTGTGGGGACAGGCATCGTCGCTAAACGACAAGGATTGATTTCGGGCTTGCCCCATCTTTGCGAAGTGGGTAGCTGGGTAGCGTAGACTTTGCGCCTTTCAAAGTCTGCGGCTTTTACTGGCCTGTAATGCCACGTGTCCCTGCTCCGCTGTTCCTTGTGCCGGAAAGAACCACAGAGTTTTTCCGGAAAGCGAAACTCCGCGCTACCCTTCCCGCCCGCCCAGACGCAAAAAAGAGTCTATTCGAAAGGTTTTTGGACTTTTCCGTCGTGCCTTTGTGCCTTGGTGGTGACGAGATGCCTGCGAAATCAGGCTGCGGCCACGGGCACGGCCAAATCCTCCGGCTTGTGATCCCTCGCGTAGCGGACCATCGCCCGCAAATTCTCAGGGTCGGTCATCGGTGACGTCTCACAGCCCGTACCGACAACGTGAGCAGGCCCGCAGGTTCTGTGACATCGGCCTGACGCCGCGTACACCACTTCCGGGGTTCCCTCCAGCATTTCCGTAATCGTGGAGACATTTCCCAGGATCACCCGATCCGGCCCCAGGCCGGCGCGGGCCTTCTCCAAATTGGTCGGCGAGTCGAGCTCGAAGATGTGGACCGGCAACTGCCGCATCTGCGGAATCAAGGCATCTGTGTTTCCGCACATGTGAAGCCGGACGATGACTTCCGGATGTGACTTGCGGATGGACTCCACCACTCGCATTTGCCGCGGCAGCAGGAAACGGCCGTAGTAGTGGGGTCCCATCATGCTGGCGGCGGCATCACTCATCCCGATCGTATCCGCTCCTGCCTGGATCTGCGCCGGCGCATAAGCAATGGCCACGTCGGCCGTAAAATCCAGCAGATCGTCGACAAAGGGAGGATCGTCCACGAAGTCAGTCATGATGTGCGTTAAACCCCGCAGTTCAGCCCCCAGCGCCAGGGGACCTTCCACCCAACCGACAATGGAAACGTCGCCCTTGTACCTCTGATACATCACTTCGATACCCTTGATCCGGTCGTGCATTCGTCCGCCACCCATAGGGTCGGGAATGCGGAACGTCTTGAGCCGCGCTTTGTCGAGCAAGGCCGCCCGCTCTTCGCAGATCGCTGGCCCCTGATCCTCGTACCAGTTGAGGCTGCCTTCTCCCGCAATGTCAAATACCTCGCGCGCCGGATCGGAGCAGGTCATCAGGCAATCGACGCCGAAGTCGTCCACCATCTTGCTTTGGGCTTCGGCCATCTTGCTTCCGTGTTTGGTGTACTCGATATAGGGCATCCCTGCATGTTTGGCAGCGAACATCATGATCATCGGCTGTACCGGCAGATGATCTACCGGCCTTCCAGCAACCAGATTGCGGATACGTTCAAGAGAACGCATACTTAAACCCTCCATGCTCCGAGCGGCGCTTTCGGACACGCCGACAGTCGTGCGCCAACCCTCGTCCCAGGATACGCCTTCCCGTAGGGCGTGAGTCTCTAAACTAACCCATTGCTGGGGTTGGGGCCTGTGATGCAAGTCACAAGCAGGCGTGACCCTTGTTACTGAGGCTGATCCAGCCGAGCGCTACGATTAATCTACGGGTAGGAGTGCGCAGATTTTCGTCGAAGCGCGGGCCGTCGAGCGATGTTACACAAAAAGAAAGGCTTGCCGCAAACCAGAACTGCATCGGGACGCCGCGATTTCCTGCGAAAATGCGCCCTCGGCGCCTTCGCAGCTGGTAACGCCCTTCCTCGTTCGGCCTCTACCGGTGCCGCACAGTGTGATGACGGCTTCTTAGTGCCCAAGTCCAAGTCCAAGGTGGTGATTGCCTGCGACCCCATGCTGCGCGAGGCTGGCTCTGCCGTAGACTCCGGACGCCTGCTGAAACTGCTGGACCGGTCGCTCGAATCCTTCTACAGCTGTGATTCGGCAGCCGACGCTTGGAAGCGGGTGGCGCGTCCTGGTGAGGTCGTGGGACTCAAAGTCAATTGCCTGGCGGGGCGGGGTATTTCCACTAACGTGAAGCTGGTCGAGGTTATCGTCGAACGTCTGCGCGAAATCGGAGTCAAAGAGATTATCGTGTGGGATCGTTTGAATAGCGATCTCGAACGCGCCGGGTTTCCAGTTGGATCGAAGCGGGGCGTCCGTTATGCCGGCAACGACAGCGCCGGATATGAGGAGAATCTGTCGATCTACGGAAGCGTCGGCTCTCTCCTTTCGAAAACGCTGACCCGGACGTGCGATTCCGTGATCAGCTTGCCGGTGCTGAAGGACCATGGGATCACGGGCGTGACCCTGGCACTCAAGAACTTCTTCGGCGCCATTCACAATCCCAACAAATATCACCTCACGGTTGGCGATCCTTACGTGGCCGACGTTAACATGCTGCCCTCCATCCGGCAGAAGGTCCGGCTAACCATCTGTGATGCCACCACCGCACAATACGAGGGAGGACCATCGTTGATGCCCCAGTGGACGTGGCCGTTCAACGGTCTCCTCGTTGGCCGCGATCCGGTGGCGCTCGATTATACCGGATGGCGCTTGATCGAACAGAAACGATCCGAGCACGGACTGAAGTCGCTCGAGGCGCTCAGCCGCGCTCCGAGCTACATTGCCACCGCCGCCGATCCGCAGCACCGGCTCGGTACGAACGATCCAGAACTGATCGAGCGCGTGGAGGTGTAGGCCGATGTCGAGAATAGTCTCCAATGGCGCGGGATCTTGTTGCGATTCCCTTCCCGCGGGCCGCGTCGCGTCCGAAACCGCGCGCGCGATTCTGGTTTCTTCCGAGCTCGACCGCCGGACGTTTCTCAAATCAACGATGCTTCCTGGCCTCGCGACCTGCGCCTTGGTTTCGCCCGCTGGGTTCGGACTGGCACCTCGACCCGAAGACGATTCGCGCTATGCCGTCGAAGCCAAATTCTACGACAAACTGCCTTACAGGAAAATTAAGTGCAGGCTCTGCCCGCGCGAATGCACGATCGACGATCGCGAGCGCGGCTACTGCGGAGCGCGCGAGAATCGCGGCGGCACGTATTACACCCTGGTCCATTCGCGCGTCGCTATCGCGCATATCGACCCCATCGAGAAAAAACCGCTCTTTCACTTTTTGCCCGGCACCACAGCTTTCTCGATTGCCACGGCGGGCTGCAACGTCAACTGCAAAATGTGCCAGAACTGGGAGATTTCGCAGGTGCGTCCGGAGCAGGTCCGCAGCACCTATATGCCGCCTCGAGAACTGGTGGCCCTGGCAAAACAGTATCAATGCCCGTCTATCGCTTACACTTACAGCGAGCCGGTGATCTTCCACGAGTATGTCACCGATGTGGCTGACGCTGGACGCTCCGCCGGCATCAAGAGCGTGGTGATCAGCGGCGGCTACATCCAGCAGAAGCCACTTGAGCAGTGGTGCCGTACCGTGGACGCCGTCAAGATCGACCTCAAAGGCTTCTCCGAGAAGTTCTACAAGGAAGTGGTGAACGGAGAACTCAAGCCGGTGCTCGAGGCGCTGGTCGCGCTGCGCAAATGGGGCATGTGGACAGA
Organism: uncultured Acidobacteriota bacterium; assembly: GCA_963803295.1. Classification (GTDB taxonomy): domain Bacteria; phylum Acidobacteriota; class Terriglobia; order UBA7540; family UBA7540; genus CAWDMC01. Next base: position 410,864 of record CAWDMC010000009.1, read on the forward strand.
AATTGTCGCGCTGGTGATCCCCACGCTGAACGACAGCGATGCGGAGTTCAAGGCTCTCGCCCGCTGGGTGAAATCGAATCTGGGCCCGGACGTCCCGGTGCACTTCACGCGCTTCCATCCGGAGTATCTACTCACCAACCTTCCGCCGACGCCGCTCGAAACGCTGGAGCGCGCCAAGGCTATCGCCGACGCCGAAGGCTTGCACTACGCCTACATCGGCAATGTGCCCGGCCACTCCGCAGAGAATACCTACTGCCCCAAATGCCGCCGCTTGCTCATCGAACGTTCCGGCTTCACCATCGGCCAGAACCGACTGCATAAAGGCAAGTGCGAATACTGCCACGAAGTCATTCCTGGGGTTTGGACCACGTAGTCCTGCGGATATCGGCCGCGGATGAACACGGACCGTCGCTGATAAGACAATAGCCTTTCTTCGTTGTATTCCTCGGCTTTCGCGCGTCTTCAGCGTCTGAATCCAAGCAAGCTGCGGCCATTTCTTCGCGGGTTGGGGACCGCGTCAAGCGATGTTCTGTGAGAGAATCATGGCTCGATCTTATCGTTCTACCTGAGCGTTACAAAACATAGTGACGATCGATAGTGTGGCGGCACTGTCCGTAGCGCCGAAAGCACCGGTGGGGACACCGGCGCTACAACAGTGCCTACACAGTTTTGTCTGGAGCATCGCAGATCGCCTCGATCGGGCAGGTGGCGCACAGCGGTTTGCGAGCCTGGCAGACCTTCCGGCCAAACCAGATCACCTGGTGACTGAAGCTGATCCAGCGATCTTTGGGAACGATCTTCATCAACTCCTGCTCGACTTTCTCCGGTGCTGGTGAGTTCACCAACTTCAGCCTCCCAGTGATGCGCAGAACGTGCGTGTCAACCACAACACCGGTCGCGATTCCGTACGCCGTACCCAACACCACGTTAGCCGTCTTGCGCGCCACTCCCGGCAGCGTTAACAGATCCTCCATGTTCCGGGGAACCTTACCGCCGTAATCCTCCACGATCTTCTTAGCCGCGCCCACCAAGCTTTTCGACTTATTGCGAAAGAAACCGGTCGAGCGGATTTCAGGCTCGAGTGCTTCAGGCCGCAGGGCTGCGAAGTCCCGAGGCGTCGGGTGTCTCTCGAAGAGCCCTGGTGTAACCATATTGACCCGCTCGTCGGTACACTGGGCGGAGAGGATCGTGGCCACCAGCAGCTCGAAAGCGTTATGGTGAACCAAAGCGCACTCGGCTTTGGGAAACAGGCTATCGAGCCCGGTGAAGATCTGCTTTAAGCGCTCGGGCGACGTATACCAGCCCTTAGGACGCTTTGGTTTTGCGCCTCGTCTGGCGGGAACCGTCCGCGACGTGGCTCCACTCGTCCTCTGGGCGACGGTTTCTGTCGTGGCTTTGGCGGGCATCGTGGACCTCAATCGGCTGTGAAAGTTATGAGTTATGAATTATGATGCTCTAATATTCGCTTCCGCCCTAACGAGGTTACTGGAATGGTAATCATTCGGTGTTGGACGCGGGTTTTGGAAAGCGACAGTTCTGCAGTAAATCCTGGAATGTTCATTTTCACTTCTCCCACATCTGCGTTGCGCAACCTCCACCAGTAGTACAGGTCGTGAAACCGCGGAATCCACCGACTTCCCAAACGCACGTACAATCGCCATCTCTGCAATTGCAGCCAACTCTGGGCCAGATGGAGGGTACTACCTCTCCCCCTTGCCTGGGACCGGCCGCCACCATGCCGACTCGGTAACGCGTACTACTTCCATACAAAGAAGCCTCTGCCGAAAAGTTCGGCATTCTCATCGTGTTCATTCTAGTTACCTCCGATTTTAGTCAAATACCCCTCTTCTTAGATAACATCGTGTTTGCAATAACATCGTGGGTCCGTTTTGGCAGATCGCGATTGTGAAAGACCGAGCGACCTGCCTTCCATCTACTGCTTACCGCTTTCTGCTTTCTGCTTACTTCCCTTCCCCAGCCCCAGTCCCGCATCTTCGGCCGCTATCAAGCCCAGGGCAGACCAGTCGTAATCGGCGTAACCCCGCGCCAAGGCGGAAACATAGTGATCGTGGATGAGGCTGGCCAGCGGCAGGGGAACGTCCGCGCCTTCCCCCGCGGCAATTGCCAGACGCACGTCTTTCAGACCTAGCCTCACCTTGAATCCAGCGGGTTGGTATTTCTTCTCCGCGATTAAGGCGCCATAGGTCTTATACACCGGTGCCGCGAACAAAGTGCTCGTCAACACCTCCAGGTATTTCGCGGGCTCAATGCCGTGCTTTCTGACCAGGGCCATAGCCTCTGCCAAGGACTCAATAACGGAGGCGATCATCAAGTTGATACTGAGCTTCGCTACGTTGGCGGCCACCGGATCCTCGCCCATATCGAACGTCGCCTGACCGATCGCCTCAAAAATCGGCCGGCACCGCTCCACCGCCTCTCGGGATCCCGAGGCCAACACGAAAAGTTTGGCTGCGGCCGCGGCCTCCGGACGTCCCAGCACCGGCGCCGCCACGTAGCCCTGCCCGCGGCCGGCGTGGGCCTGAGTCAATCGAGCCGACAACGCGACACTGATGGTACTCATGGAGACGTGGATTTTGGCCCGGGAAAGGCTTGTCAGTATTCCGCCTTCGCCAAGGACGACGGACTCGACGGCAGGGTCGTCACTTACCATGGTCATTACAGCCTCGCCTTGGCAAGCCTCGGCAATCGATCCAGCCACCTGCGCCCCTGCCGCGGCGAGTTCCTCAGCACGTCCGCGCGTCCTGTTCCACACGCTGACGGTATGACCAGCTTTGATCAAGTTACGCGCGATGGCCGAGCCCATGTTGCCCAGACCAATGAATCCGAGGTTCATTTGCATACTCCTTTCGTTTCCTTGTCGCCCCCCTCGCTTCCAATGCGACCGGTCCATCTTGTTGAGGCGTCGAGAGCAGATCACAAAAGCTCAGGCGCAAAGTAAACACTACGGCGTTCGGGCTCGATCAAAGTATCGCCAGATGAAATAAACGGGAACCCCAAGGAGAACCAGAAGAGTCCCGATTAGCGACTCGCGCGGCCGGGTGGCCAATGTATTCGCCACCACGGCAAGCGCGGCAACAGCAAAGAGTATGGGCAGCAAGGGATAGCCAATAACACGATAGGGCCGAGACAGATCAGGCTGACGCCTTCGCAGGACAATGACCGCCAGGATCGCGGCACCGTAGAAGACCCATCCGGCAAAGATCACGTAAGTGTAGAGCTGCTCGTAAGTGCCGCTGGCGGCGAGGACCGCGGCCCAGGCGCCCAGGACAATCACCGCCACCGACGGCGTCTGGAAGCGCCGATGGACACGTCCAAGGGCCTGGAAAAACACGCGATCCTGTCCCATAGCGAAGTACACGCGCGGACTGGTGAGCACCGTCCCGTTGAGCGCGCCAAACATTGAACACAGGATCAGCGCTGAAAGGAAGAGCGCTCCGGCGGGACCGGTCATGGCCTCCATAGCGACCGCAGCGACGCGCTCATTCGCTACCAGCGCCCGGAAGGAGAGCACGTGAAGATATGCCCAATTGGCGCCCAGGTAGGCCCCGGCCACGATCAGCGTGCCCGCGAGGTAGCTCACCGGCAGTACCCGTGAAGGATTACGCACCTCGCCGGCCGAATACGAGAGCTGGTGCCAACCCTGGTAAGCCCAAAGGACGCCGATCAGCGCGACGCCAAACGAACTCAAGGTAGTGTGGGGAGTCGGCAGCGACGCCGAGCCGGCCGACAGGGGGTGTACGTGTGTAAACACAGCCAACAACATGATAATGGCAAGGCCGCCCAGCTTGGCCACCGTAAACACCGTCTGCACGGCCGCGCTCTCGCGGGCGCCGAGCACATTGATACCAGTGAGCACGGCGATCACGCCGATTGCCACCAGCTTTTGACCCAAAGGAGTCAGAGGAATGAAGCGGCCGCTGTAGATCCCGAAGGCAACGGCCAGCGTGGCAGCGGATCCTGAGTCGATAACCAGCAGTGACCCCCAACCGTAAAGGAACGCAAACAACCGCCCATAAGCCTCGCGCAAGTACACGTAGACGCCACCGGCCTCGGGCATGGCAGCTCCCAGCTCGGCCAAGGAGAGCGATCCGGCCAGGGCCAAAAGCCCGCCCACGATCCATACCAGAAAGAGGCTGGCCGATGAGCCAACTTTAAGGGCGACGTTGTGTGGTACGAGGAAAACGCCCGAGCCGATGATCGTGCCGATGACAATTGCGGTGGATCCGAGCGTCCCCACCACACGGGGCAGCGATTCGATTTTTGATCCTGGTCTCGTGGTCTGGAGGTTGGTCATTGGAGCGCCGGCTTCCAGCCGGCATTCGTCTCTCCCGAATATGCCCACCAGGGCCGCGGCGCTACTGTCTAAACAACCGCTGCGTACCGGTGAAGCGGTTCCGGCCTCCCGGGACTGAGACTCTGAATTGCATTGACTTGAAGCTGAATAATTTCTCCACATGCGGCCTTGAGGTGGTTCTCAATTGCGGCATGCAGTTCCCCCGGGCACATCTGTACGCGGGCATTGAAAGTCAAGGTGATTGGAGAATCACCGTACATCTGGCCGCACAAGGTCGCCTTACCCTGTGAACTGGTCAAGTTGGCACTTATAGATTGATCGCTTGAAACTATCAGCATCTTAATGTGGGCGATTTCCGCAGAATTGATCGAGAAACTGCGTTGTAGACCCTCCAGGAGTCTTAAGCCCCACGCCCCCCAATCAACGGGCTCGCTCGGGGAAAGAGACGCGGTGGCGTTAAGCCAACCCAATACCGCCTCCCCTTCCGCGTAAGTGTCGTAATCGACATCTGCGATCTTCTGACCCGCAGGAGTTTGCTGCTGCACCCGTTCGAGCCATGCCGGAATCCCTTGGCTATGCAAGGCTGACATGGAGAGTAATGGACGTCCGGGAAACTGATTCTGCAGTTCCTTCTGCAGCTTCTGAAGGTCCTCTGCGGAGACTTGGTCGACCTTGTTCAGGACGATGATATCCGCCTCCTCCAGTTGCTTTCGGATGATATAACGCGCACTCGGGTGAAGCAGGTTGAGGGGGTTGGGCTCCAGGGCATCACGCAGGCGATTGGGATCGATGAGCACGGTAAAGGGCGCCAAATCGAACTGGTCGGGGAGTGTATCTTTCAAGGGTTGCAGGACCGTTGCCGAGATGTCCGTGCAACTGCCGACAGGTTCGCCAATGATCACGTCGGGATCTCCCGCTTCGATCAGATTATTGGCAGTGCCAACCAGATCATCGAACTTGCAGCAGAAACATCCTCCAGCAATCTCACCCACGGACCATCCGGCCTGTTTCAAGATGCCGGTATCCACCAGCTCTGCCGTCTGGTCATTGGTGATCAAAGCCACCCGATGGCCTTGCTGAGTGAGTTGCTTCGCCGCCTGCCAGAGCAGGGTAGTTTTTCCTGTGCCCAGAAACCCCCCCACCAAAATCAGTTTTCGTTTGGTCATCGGTGGTAATCCTCTCAAGAACCCGCATCGTGTCACGTTGGAATACGTGCACTCTTTGAAAGACAAATCGGCAGGGGCCCGCACCCCTTACCGCACCCACGATCGGACCCGGAATTGTCCATGCTGAAGCTCTAGGACGTATTATATTCGAGTATCGAGTTTCGATTTGGGAACAAGAATCCTGCGGCTACAAAAGCCACGAGCGTAAGCGCCCGTTCTCTCACCTGGCCGTGGCGATCAGCAGGGTCATGTCGTCCTGCAGTTCAGGGCTGCCAGTCCAATCGCTGACGGCGCGATACAACTCATCGGCGATCAGCTTCGGCGGCGAACCGAGGCAGCGCTTTGCCACCTGGAACAGCCGTTCTTCCCCGAATTCCTCGCCGAAGCTGTTTTCGGGTTCAGTCATGCCATCGGTGTAGGCCAATAGCACGTCGCCCGGTTCGAGCGAGATTGCGCCTGCCTCATAGAGGACGGAGGGAAACAGGCCGACCACTGTACCTCCCACACTGAGCCGCTCGACCCGGCCGCGCCGGAACAGCGCCGGCGGCGGATGTCCCGCGTTCGTATAAGCCAGTTTGTGAGTGTGGCCATCGTAGACACCATAAAAGAAGGTCGCGTATTTCTCCTGTGGCGTCGACTCGTAGAGCTGGTTGTTGAGGCGACGAACCACCTCGTCGGGTGTCAGGCCGGCACGAAGGAGATCGCCGTCGCCCTTCAATTCGTAAAACTGCGCGTGTAGCGCCGATTGAATGGAAGCCATCAACAGAGCGGCGGAAATCCCCTTGCCACTGATGTCACCGAGCACCAGCGCCAGGCGGTCTTCCCCGGTAAGCAGGCAATCATAGTAATCGCCGCTGACCACGCGGGCGGGCTGGCACACGCCATACAGGGCGAGGCCGCGGACCTCAGGCATCACCTGGGGAAAAAGCCTTCGCTGTACTTCGTGGGCGAACTCGAGCTCGCCCTCTAGACGCGACTTCTCAATCGATTCCTGCAACAGGCGTTCGACGGAGGCGGTCATGCTGTCGAAGGCGGCGCCAAGAGCGCTGAGCTGGTCTGTGGCCTTCAGCCCAATGCGGTGCGAGAAGTCTCCGCGTTTGACGCGCTCGGTGGCCTCATACAAACGGTCAACCGTCGTCGTGATCGAGCGGTTCAGACGGATACCCACAACCATAGAGAACAGCTCAATCCCGAGAAGGATCGCCGCGAGGATATAGAAAGCCGTAACGTAAACGCCCGAAAGCTCGCCCAACGTCGAAAGCAGCTGCCGGCTCAACGCAAATACGCGTGAGGTGACATACACGAAAAGCACCTCGTCTGAGTTCTGCCGTTCGCCGGTCCAGGGGACCGGGACGAGCGTCGAAGTTCCGTACACCGCAAAATCAAGAGGGTTCGCTGCCGGAGGAACCGACAGATGTTGGGAATGCACAGCGAACTCGAGACTGCTGCCTGAATCACCTTTGGCCCGTTTTCCCTCGCTTGAATCCTTCGCCCCTCGGGTGCCGGATCCAAACGAGATCGCGTTTCCAGTGGATTTCCCAACCACCGTTCCCACCGGACCGACACCCTGGCCGACCTGATCCAGCAGCAACGGGGTAATGGGTTGCGAGAGTGCCAGTTTCAGGGGTCCGGCCGCGGTCCGTCCCAGATCGATGGCGCGCAGCTCAATCCGGCCTCGGTCGGCGATAAGCGCGGAGTACTCCTCGTCTTTGAGCCAGGCTGGAATCGTCACCGGGCGGGCTAGGACCTTGCCGTCCAACGAAAAAGCACGAACCTCAGGCCCCACCTGTAACGTGATCTCGAGACCGGGATAGCTCACGGCATGCTGCCGGAGTCCGCCAAGATAGAAGGCCTGCAAGTGGTCGGCGAGTTTGCCCGGCGAGGACTCGGGGTCAGCCTGTGCCAGGTGAGCGACCGCCCGGTTCATCTCACTTAGTTTCTCAGAACGTAGCCGAAGCCGGTTGGCTACGATGAATGCTGCAAACTGGCCCCCCATAACTGTAACCCCCAACCAGACCAGCACCAGGATCAACGCGATCGGCACCAAGCCAATGAAAATGTACGCCGCCACTAGACGCCGTCTCAGCCTCCACATTAGACGGCGCCGGATATAATCCTGCAAACGAAAGAGATAATAGCCGGCCGTAGGTAGAGCCGTCGCCCAGAACAAAAACCACAGGAGGCCTGGAGCGCCACGCCCGAAGCGATCCACCACCCAAACCGCAAGCCCGTAGGCCAGCACCCAGACGGCGAACCGTGCCATCCGGTGAGTACGGATCTCGCGACGAAGTGAACGAGAGACTCTGCGCAGCATGTTGAGAACGTATTGTAGCAGTTGGCAGGGCCGGCAGGCAGTGAGCAGTAGGCGATAAGCAATGGTGCCAGGATCCTACTCGCGCGCTAGGACCTTTGAGGGCAGCCCGGAAGGGCCAGGCTGCTATCATGGTTGCCGCTGATCGTACCCATAAAATCTTCCTTTATTTGGAGCGTAACTCTTCAGTGTTATAGTACCGGCATGGCGTCAGCGCACGCGGAGGCTGTGAAATCCTCGCTTTTCGAGAGTTATCAACCAGGGGAGTTTTACGACGAGATGTTCTCGCGCCCCGGCACGCCGCGCCTTCACTACGAAAAAATGTTCCAGCGGATCGCTTCGATGGCGTCCGCGCAATTCGAGGAGCGCCGCAAGCTAGCCGATCTTTCCTTCTTGATGCAAGGTATTACCTTTACCGTTTACAGTGACGGCAGGGGTACTGAACGCCTGTTTCCGTTCGACCTTCTCCCCCGCATCTTGCCACGCTCGGAATGGGACCGCATCGAACGCGGCCTGGGCCAACGAGTTATTGCCTTAAATCTCTTCCTGCGAGACATTTACGGTCCGCAGCGAATTCTGAAGGATCGCTGTATTCCACGCCGTCTGGTGTATTCCTGCCAGCATTTCCAGCGGGATATGATTGGCCTCGACGTTCCCCAGGGCATCCACATTCACATCGCCGGCATCGACTTAGTCCGCGACTCCAAAAGCGGTGACTTCCTGGTGCTTGAAGATAATGTGCGCACGCCTAGCGGCGTCTCCTACGTTCTGGAGAACCGGCTGGTGATGACGCGCACATTCCCTGACGCCTTTCAGTCGTGCGAAGTTCTTCCCATAAATCACTATCCGGATGAACTTAGCAAGATCCTGCGCAGCCTCTCGGCGAACGGCGGGGACGAGCCGCAGATGGTGTTACTCTCACCGGGCATTTACAATAGCGCCTACTTCGAGCATAGCTTCTTGGCCCAGCAGATGGGCATTGAGCTGGTAGAAGGACGTGACCTCATCGTGGATGGCGGCGTGGTCTACATGAAGACCATCCGCGGCCTGAAGCGTGTCGACGTCATGTACCGGCGCATCGACGATGAGTTCATCGATCCTCTCAGCTTCCGTCGAGATTCGCTGCTGGGAGTACCGGGGCTGATGGGGGCCTACCGGGCCGGAAATATCGCCTTGGCCAATGCCATCGGCAATGGGGTGGCGGACGACAAGGCGATCTACAGTTACGTCCCGGCCTTCATTCGATATTACCTGGGTGAAGATCCCATCTTGCCTAACGTTCCGACCCACCTTTGTTCGGACCCCAAAGAGATGACTTACGTGCTCGACCATTTGCCGGAGCTCGTGGTCAAGGCGGTGGGTGAATCCGGGGGCTACGGCATGCTGATCGGGCCGGCTGCCTCACGCTCTAAGATTGAGGAATTTAGGGTCCGGATCATCGCCAATCCGCGCAACTATATTGCCCAGCCGGTGGTCGCCCTCTCCCGGGTTCCGGCCTACGATGTTGCGACCCGCCGGTTCGCGGGATGTCACGTCGACCTGCGTCCCTACTGCCTTTTCAACGGAGAAAAAGTGATCGTGGTGCCTGGGGGCCTTACCCGCGTTGCCCTTCAGCACGGCTCGCTCGTCGTGAACTCCTCCCAGGGGGGCGGCAGCAAGGACACTTGGGTCTTGAATGGAGAGGCCTGAAATGCCGGAAATGCTGTCGCGCATCGCGGACTCTCTGTTTTGGATGGCGCGTTACATCGAGCGCGCTGAGGATACCGCCCGCATCCTCGACGTGAACTATCACATGATGCTGGAGCAGTCGCACCAACCGTCTGGCCTGCGGTGGGATCCGTTGATCGCCATGGCCGGTGAGGAGAAGGCCTTTCAGCAGCTCTACAAGGAAGCCGATGCCCAGACGGTATTCGAGTTTCTGGCCTTCCGGCGCGATAATCCGAGCTCGATCGTCCAATGCATCGGCAAGGCCCGGGAAAACGCTCGCACCATCCGCGATCGCATCTCGCGGGAGATGTGGGAAGACATCAATCGCGCCTATCACCACATCAACGAGTTCAGCCCCCAAGAGGAGATTGCCGCCGGGCCACATCGCTTTTGTGACGCTGTGAAATTCGCCTGTCATCGTTTCCACGGTGTGACCGATGCAACTCTGCCCCACGATGAGGGCTGGGACTTCCTGAGAATCGGCGGCGCGCTGGAGCGCGCGGAGGCGACGACGCGCTTCGTCGATGTGCAGTATCACAGTCTGGTCGAAGCAGAGGAATTGGCTTTGACTCCCGCCCATCATCAGTGGATGGCAGTGCTGCGCTCAGTGGGCGCCTACGAGGCTTATCACCGGCGGTACCACGCTCCTATTCTGCCGGAGAAAGTCGCCGAAATGCTGATTCTGCAGCCGCAGCATCCGCGGTCCATACGCTTTAGCGCGACAGAAGTGCAAGCCGGGCTGAGAGCCATCAGCGGCACGGAGCCCGGTTCCTATGCCAATGAGGCCGAGCGGCTCGCCGGCAAGATTCTCGAAAGCCTGCGCTACGACACCATTGAAGAGATCCTTGGCAGGGGCTTGCACTCCTATCTCACGGAGTTACTGCGAACCCTGCGTTTCATCGGGGAGGACATTGCCAGAACCTACTTCTATTACGCGGTGGTGGCATGAATCGATACCATCTGGTGCATGTGACCGAGTTTCACTACGACGGTTCGGTTTCCGACAGTTACAACGAAGTCAGGTTAAGACCTATCGACGACGAGCGCCAGAGCTGCCTATCGTTTCGGCTCAGCACCTCCCCGGGCTCCCACAGTACCACGCATCGTGACTCCTTCGGAAACTGGGTGCACCAGTTCAACGTGCTGCAGGAGCACCGGCGGCTGGGCGTCGAGGCGGAATCCGTCGTGCTGGCACACGACCCACCCCGTAACGGGAAAATCGCCATGTCCCTGAGCGAGTTCGACGCGGTCGCCGGGGATCTCTACGAAGAATTTTTCGATTTTGTGGCTCCGTCGGGATACGTGCCACATCTGCCCGCACTTCGTGACTTTGTCGAGATGGCGAAGCGTGAGAGCAGTGACACTATAACGGGATTTGTCCATGCGGCGTCGGAGCTGATTCACCAACGATTCCAGTACGTGAAAGGCGCGACCCACGTCCACTCGTCGATCGAGGACTCGTTGGCGCTGGGTGCGGGGGTGTGTCAGGATTTCGCTCACATGCTGCTGGGAGTCGTGCGTATGCGCGGCGTGCCTGGACGCTATGTATCAGGCTACCTGATTCCCAAGCCAGCATCTGAGCCGGGCGCCAGCATCGAGCAGGTCATCGGCGGTCAGGCATCGCACGCCTGGACAGAAGCCTATATCCCGAATTGCGGTTGGATAGGGCTCGATCCGACCCTCGGCGCACCGGTAGGACTGCGACACGTCCGCGTAGCTTACGGGCGCGACTACGGGGATGTTCCTCCCGTGCGCGGCGTCTATAAGGGCCACGCGGGACAGCGTCTCTCGGTGGATGTACGGGTCCGGCCTGCGCTTGACGACGAGGGACACGAACAATTGCAGAGAACTGCAGCGAGACCCGTCGAGCCCGACGAAACCGAGCAACGCCAGCAACAACGCCAGCAACAACCCCAGCAGCAGCAATAGCAGTAGCAGCCACCGCGACCGCATCTATCGCGGCCCGGGCTGTCTCCTCCCTCAACAATGCCGAATTCCCCGTTGGAATTTCTCACGGCGTTGCGGGTGGACCCAATAGAGTCCGGCTGTCCGGCTGGCGCAGACCTTTTGGGTCTGCGGCTGGAGTTTGTACATTTCTGCACAACATGGCCAAGATGGCCATGCCACCTCGATGTGGCACGGGCTTCCAGCCCGTGGAACGCAGACCTAAAGGTCGGCGCAACCCTTCTTGCCGTGCTATTTCAGAATCGATCTCCCAGCAAGTATTTGGAACCGAAATCTATTCCTTTGCCACAACCTCCTGGGCTGCGGCTGCTGCCTGCACTTTACTGTGACGACGCCCGTATCCGAAATAAACGGCCATACCGATGATCAACCAGGCGATCAGGCGTATCCACGTGGCGAGCGGCAGACTCGCCATCATGCCAAAGGAGATCAATGCCCCGAGAATTGGTACGGCCGGGACCCACGGCGTTTTGAAGGGGCGAGGTAGCTCAGGCCGCCGCACCCGCAGCACCCACACGCCCATGCACACAATCACGAATGCCAGCAGGGTGCCGATATTCACCAGGGCCGAGAGGTCCTGGATGGTGAGCACTGAAGCAAAGAAGGCCGCGAAAAGGCCCACCACAATTGACGTGATCCACGGGGTGCGGAAGCGCGAGTGCACGGCGCTGGCCCACTTGAAGAACAGGCCGTCACTCGACATTGAATACAGGACGCGTGACTGTCCAAACAGCATTACTAACATGACGCTGGCGAGTCCGGCGACCACGCCTGCGTCTACCAGGATGCTACCCCAGTGGACTCCGATAGCCTCCACTCCGACGGCCACCGGATCCGCCACGTTCAGAGTCTTATAAGGCACGATAGCGGTGAGTAGTCCCGCCACCACAATGTAGAGGATGGTGCAGATGATCAGCGATCCGATGATGCCAAGTGGCATATCCTTCTGTGGATTCCTGGCTTCCTGGGCGGAGGTGGAGACAGCATCGAAACCGATGTAGGCAAAGAAGATCACCGCCGCACCGCGTGCAATTCCCGACCAACCGAAGGCTCCAAAGTGTCCCAGGTTGGGCGGAATAAAGGGGTGCCAGTTCGCGGACGCCACATCAGGATGCTTCAGCACGAACATCGTGGCCAACCCGATAAAGACGAGAACCACCACCAACTTGACCATCACCATGGCGGAGTTGACGTTGGCTGATTCACGCACGCCGATGACGAGGACCACCGTAACCACCGAGATGGCGAGAAAGGCCAGGAGATTAAAATGGGCCAGGACATGGGGCAGCGTTGCTGGATTGATGCCGGCAGCTTCGAGCACCGGACGGACGGTGCTTAGAGCCGACCACCTGCCCGCATAGAACACCATCTCAGTTCCCGGTGTTGCCGTCCATTGAGGGGGGAGCTGAATGCCAAAATCGCGGAGAAGACTGACGAAATAACCGCTCCAGCCAGAAGCTACCGTAGCCGCTCCGAACGCGTATTCGAGCACCAGGTCCCAGCCGATAATCCAGGCAAAGATCTCGCCCAGGGTGGCGTACCCGTAGGTATAAGCGGAGCCCGCAACGGGGATCAGGGCGGCAAACTCGGTATAGCAAAGGCCAGCAAACGTGCATCCAATGCCCGCAAGGATAAACGATAAGACAATCGAAGGCCCGGCATGAGTAGCAGCCGCCTGGCCGGTGAGGACAAAAATACCGGTGCCAATGATGGCTCCTATACCGAGCGTGATAAGGTTAATGGGCCCAAGCGCTCGCTTCAGGCTATGCTCGCCGTGCTCCCCGGCTTCCAGCATAATCTTGTCAAGCGGCTTGGTCGTGAACACATTCGACATTCAGGTTCCCCCTTCTGAGAGAGGCAGCAACGGGAAGTCAGGTCGCGCAGACCCTCTCTTCTCAGAATCTGCGGCGCTTCGCAGTTCGTGGAAACCAGCCGCAGACTTCCTGAGAAACGCAGGCGAGCGCTACGCTGGTTTGCGCGCGCCTCGATGCCACAAATAATAAACCGGGACGCCGAGCGCCACAATGCACAAGCCCGCAATGCTCTGCAACGTCTTGTGGGTAAGCAGCGCCCATTCAACGAAAGCCGCTACCAGAACGTAGAGCGCCGGCAACACTGGATATCCCCAAGCCCGGTACGGCCGTGGAGCTTCAGGGCGCGTTCGCCGCAAGCGAAACAGGCCAAGGATGGTGAGGACATAGAACAGGACAGCGGCGAAGATCACGTAATCGAGCAACTCGCTATAGGTTCCGCTGAGTGTCAGCAGACTTGCCCAGATCGCCTGCACCAGCAACGAGACTACCGGCGTGTGGTAGCGCGGGTTTACGGTGCCGACGGCGCGGAAGAAGAGACTATCTTTCGCCATGGCATAGTAGACGCGCGCACCGGCCAGGGTCAGTCCGTTGATGCAGCCGAAAGTCGAAACCACGATCGCGGCCGCGATCAGCCGGGCGCCCTTAGAGCCAAAAACCAGTTGCGCCGCTGCTGTGGCCACGCGGTCTTCAGCAGCATACTGGATTCCACGTTGCAGGATCGAGACCCCATTGGGCGTTCCGTAGAACGGCAGGATTTTGAGGTAAACCCAGTTGCAGGCCGTGTACAGGCAGGCGATCACCAGCGTTCCCAGGAAGAGGGCCAGGGGCAGGTTACGCCTGGGATTCACCACTTCGGCGCCCGTGAAGGTGACGTTGTTCCAGGCATCGGAGGAAAACAGGGGGCCGACCAGAGCCACCGCAATCAAAGTCAACGTCGCAAATCCCCAAGGGACTCCCTGTCCGGTCGAAGGAAGCGCGACATTAAAGTTCGGATGAGAAGTTGCGACCCACCAGATGCCCATCACAATGATCCCAAGCAAAGCCGCAACCTTGAGCACCGTGAAGACGTTTTGTACCCAGGCGCCGGCGCGCAGTCCGAACACATTAATGACAGCAAGCGAAAACAATCCAAGAATGGCGACAAGCTGCTGCGAAGATACCGTCAAGGCTGTGAAATGGCCGAACAAATTCACGCTGCCGAGGTTCAACAGGACATTCCGGGCCGAGATCCAAGGAAAGAACACACCGAGGAACTTGCCAAAAGCTACGGCCACGGCGGCGATGGTGCCGGTCTGGATCACCAGGAAGAGCGTCCAGCCGTAGAGGAAGCCGTATAACGGGCCGAAGGCTTCGCGCAGGTAGACGTATTGGCCGCCGGCGTGCGGCATCATGGCGGCCAACTCGCCATAGGTCACGGCAGCAGCGATGGTCATTAATCCGCTGATAATCCAGGTGAGCAGCAAAAGGGAGGGCGATTGCAGTTCTCGCGCCATTTCTGCGGCTACGATGAAAATGCCGGAGCCAATCATCGAGCCCATGACGATGGTGGTCGCGTCAAACAGGCGCAGTCCGGGCACGAGCTCGGTGGTACTCTCAGGCGAATTGGGCAGCGGCGATCCCATAGAATCGTCGGGTAGGCTTCACTGTGGTCTGTAATGCTCGGTAGTTGCGGTGCTGAAAAAAGGACAGATCTCAATCCGACATTCGGAGCGTGCGCAGGAACTCCCTGGCTCGCCAGGCGACATCCTCAGCCTGGAGCAGATCCCCAATGACCGCCACAGAATCGGCCCCAGCCTCGATCACCAGCCGAGCCCGCTCCAAAGTGATCCCGCCAATTGCCACCAGCGGCTTCGAAGTCGCTTGCCGGGCTGCTCTCAATCCTTCGAGTCCAACGACGGGATCGGGGTTGTCTTTGCTTGCTGTCGCGAAAATGGGACCGAACGCCAGATAGTCTGCTGGCGACCGATCCGCCTCGCGCACCTGCCCGATATTATGAGTGGAAAGGCCGATAAACAAGCGTTCGCCCACCACCCGGCGGCCCAACTCCACCGGCAAATCGGCCTGCCCCAGATGGACCCCATCGGCTCCCGCTGCCAGCGCTACGTCCGCACGATCGTTCACAACCAGGGTTCCACCGGCAGCGTGAACGATCTTTGCCAGCCTCTGGGAGTTCTCAAAGAGAAGCCGTGACGAGGCGCTTTTATCACGATACTGGATCAATCTGGCGCCCGCTTGCAGCAGAACTTCCGCTATCTCGATGGTCGTCCGCCCGTCCGTGTGCGGCGCGTCTACTATCGCATATAGTCGAGAGATGGGAAGATTCATTGATTCGGATGCCGGGGAGTTCCCCCAGGACTTCTGCGTTAGCAGATCGCTACTGATCGCCTCCGCGCCCATTACGGGTGAATCGCGAAAGGAAATGGGTGTCGAATTGGCCTGACTGGAAATCGGGATCCTGCATGATCTTCTGGTGGATAGGAATCGAGGTGGAGATGCCTTCCACGATCGTCATCCCCAGCGATCGTTTCATACGCTGGATCGCCTCGAAGCGGTCGTGCCCATGCGTCACCAGTTTGGCGATCAGCGAGTCGTAGTAGGGCGGGATGTCGGATCCGGTGTAGACGGCGCGGTCCACCCGCACACCAGGCCCACCCGGAAAATGCAGCCCGGTAATCTTTCCGGCTGAAGGGGCGAAAGTTTCCGGATCCTCTGCCACAATCCGGCACTCAATCGAATGACCGCTCAAGGGGACGCTCTCGCCTTCGATCGGGAGTGGCAGTCCAGCCGCCACCTGGATCTGGGTTTTTACTAAGTCGACGCCGGTGACCATTTCGGTTACTGGGTGCTCCACCTGAATTCGCGCGTTCATCTCGAGGAAGTGGAGCTTGCGGTTTTCATCCATCAGGAACTCGACGGTGCCCGCACTGCTATAGCCAATATCAACCAGGGCCTCGATTACCTGGCGGCCAAGCCGGCAGCGGGTTTCGGCATCAACCTGCGTCGAGGGAGACTCCTCTACCAATTTTTGATGGCGCCGCTGGATGGTGCACTCGCGCTCGCCAAAGTGAACCACTTTGCCATGCTGGTCGCCCATTACCTGAAACTCGATATGACGAGGCGAGCTGATGTACTTCTCCAGATACACTTCCGGCGATCCGAACGCTGCCATCGACTCATTCTGCGCGGTCTCGAAAGCACGCACCAGTTCATCGGCCGATTTGACGACGCGCATGCCGCGGCCGCCACCTCCGGCAGACGCCTTGATCATGAGGGGATAGCCGATCGTCTCGGCCTCGCGCTGGGCCTCGCTAAGACTCTGGAGAACGCCCGAGCCAGGCAGAATGGGCAGTCCGCGGTCTTTCATGGCCTGCCGCGCCCTGTCCTTGTCGCCCATCAGCCGAATGACCTCGGGCCTCGGACCGATGAAAGTGATTTTGGAAGTCTCGCACACTTCTGCAAAGTGGGCGTTCTCGGACAGAAAGCCGTAACCGGGATGGATTGCCTCAGCGTTGGTGATCTCCGCCGCCGAAATGATGCTCGCCACATTCAGATAGCTTTCGGTACTCCGCGGCGGACCGATGCACACGGCCTCGTCGGCGAACCGCACATGAAGGGCATAAAGGTCGGCCTCGGAATACACGGCAACACTGGAGATGCCGAGTTCCTTGCAAGCGCAAATAACACGCAAGGCAATCTCGCCGCGGTTCGCAATGAGGATCTTCTGGAACATCGGGTCAGAAATCCGGCGTCAGCGGTCAGCAAACCTCTCTCGGTTTAGGGCTGAGGACTGAAAGCTATCTCTTGTGCGATGGCCTAATGGCGAACAAGGGCTGCCCGTACTCCACCGGTTGCCCATTTTCCACGTACGCTCGCGCGATCTCACCGGCGATTTCCGACTCGATCTCGTTCATCAGTTTCATGGCCTCGATGATGCACAAGACCTGCCCGATCTCGACGACATCGCCCACATTGACGAAGGACGGAGCACTGGGGGCCGAAGCAGAATAGAATGTGCCCACGATGGGAGATTTGATGACGTACAGGTCTTCGGTTAACTCAGAGGCAGTCGGTTCAGCCCCGCTGCCGCCCGGTACCAGCTCCGGCGAAGCCGCCGGTGTGCCTGCCGCAATCGGAGCAACTGGGTTGGCCGCGACCCCAGGAACCGGAGGTGTTACCGGAGTTACCGCCGCCTGCTCCGGCACGATTCGACCGCGCTTGATATGAATGCGCAGGCCGTTCTTCTCCATCTCGAACTCGGCCACATCCCTCTCGGTAAGTACATCGATCAGGGCCCGGATTTCGTCGATATCCCACGAGCGATCGGCGACGTTTCCCTTCCTCGAACTTCTAGCCGCCATTCTGGTTGACTCCTGCTCCACCAACGTGCCGCACGGCCGTTTAAGCCATGAAGAAGCTGTCGCCTGCTTGACAAGGCTAGCGAGGGTTCTGTTGCCGGTCCATCCCTTCGCTGATTATTCGATGAACCAATCGTGCTTTGTGAGCGGTGTGAGAGTGTTTGCCCCGTTCATCGTAACCTCAAGCGTATCCTCGATACGGATGCCGCCAAAACCTTCCAGATAGATGCCGGGCTCTACCGTAACCACCGACCCTGTTACAAGAAGAGCCCTCTCCCCGCGCGCCAGGCGGGGAGCCTCATGCACTTCCAGGCCAACCCCATGACCTGTGCTGTGGGTGAAAAATCGATCTAAGTTTTGCCGCTCCAGAGAATGGCGCGCTACAGCATCGACGTGGGAAGCCTTGACTCCCTGCCGCAGGGCCTCGGCGGCTCTCTCCTGGCTCTCCCGGACCGCACCGTACAGCTGCCGGATGCGCCGCCCCGGCCGACCCAGGTAGTAGGTCCTCGTCATGTCCGCCGCGTAGCCGCCGAGTATAGCACCAAGATCCAGAATCACCAACTCGCCTTTGGACATTGCTTTGGCCGAAGCGCGGGCGTGAGGCAAAGCAGTGCGAGGTCCGGAGGCCACGATGGTCTCAAAGGCCGGTCCGTCGCCGCCTGCGAGCTTCATCCGATATTCAATCTCAGCGGCCACGTCGCATTCACGGACGCCCGGCCGCAGCATCGGACGGACTCCCTCCAGGACCGCCGAGGTCAAGCGGCCGGCCGCAGCAATCAGTTCGACCTCAGCCGGTTCCTTGCTAACCCTTAGCTCCTCGACCAGTGGACCCGCCGGCACAAACCCTACTCTGGTTCCGGTTTCGGATTGGAGCGATCGCAATCCTGCCGCGGTGATATGGAAATCCTCAAACGCCACCCTTTTGGCTCTGCGCCGTCCTAGCCATCGGGCAACGCCCCTGGCGAGCGGCCCTTTCTCTTCTTTAACTTCGACCTCCAACCCCGTCTCACCAGCCTGGAGGGTGTAGCGCGGATCGACAAAAAGCACTTGGCGAGTAGGTCCGAACACCGCCATGCCCGCGCTTCCCCTGAAATTCGTGAGGTAGAAGATATTGGCCGGCTTGGTCACGATCAGAAATGGCAGGTTGCGTGTCCGAAGAAGATCTCGCAGACGCTCCTGTCGCCGCCTGATTGAGAGCCCCGCTTCACTTGGATTGGAATTCGCCGCTCGAGCCACTCGAACATTCTATCATTGCAGGAACCTTGCGATCTTACCGAGGGTCGGGCCGGCCGCGGGTACAAACGAGTGTCGGCCGCAAGAACCGAGGAATACAGAACTGGGAAAGAGACGAAGGAGAATAGTTCGTCTTCTCGCAATGAAGGTGTTTCGGGATTCTTGCCTCGGGACAGAGGAAATCGAGACTGCTATCGAGGTGGAGGAGGCAAAGGGGCCTTCCACCTCGATAACTTGCGCCACGTGCGGAGCAATCGACTTAAGAGACAACCTGAGGCGTGACGAAGAACAGCAATTCCTGATCTTGATCCTCATCGTCCTTCGCTTTGAACAGGTCGCCTAGTATGGGGACATTGCCGATTCCCGGTACCTGGTTGTTCGAGCGCTTCCGGCTGGTCACCTTCACGCCGCCAAAAACCACGGTCCCACCGTCGGGCACCAGTACCTGGGTTGTGACTTGCTGGGTGTTGATCTGGGGATTCCCGCTGGTACCTATCACTGCTCCCGGAGTGGCGTTGACTACTTTGATGGTCAGGAATACGCTGCCGTCGCCGGTAACCTGCGGAGTTACGTCAAGCTGCAGACTGGCGTTGATGTATTGCACGCTGATCGTGTTGTTGATGGTGGTCTGAATGGGAATCTGAGCTCCCTGAATGACCTCTCCCGGCATGTTATCCTGCGTGACCAGAGAGGGCGCCGATATCGTCTTAGCCTGCTGGCGTTGTTCCGCGGCCCCGATGGCAGCGTTGATGAAATAGTTCTTGCTGGCGTTGGTGATGGCCAGCACTCCGAAACCCGAGGCTATGCCAGGGGTGATCGCGGACGCTGTGCCCGCGATCCCACGGATATTGTTCGGTATCCACACCGATGACGACCCCGAGCCTGACGGAGTAGGGGATCCGGCGTTAACCCCAGGGGACCCGCTGGCCCCGCCACCTTTGGTGCTACCGGAGGGGTTGGTGAGAGCTCCTGACAACGCTGAAGAGAGAGTCTTGGTGAAGTTGGAACTGGCCTGAACGATCCTGGCTTGAATGCTGATCTGCTTGGTCTTGTTATCCAGCTTAGCGATCACGCCGTCGATAATGGGGATCTGTGAGGCCGCGTCGGTAACAATCACCGCGTTGTCTCGCACATCCGCCATCACGCTTCCCCGTTTGCTGAGTACACCTGGAAGCTTTTGCAGCAGCGTGGCGATTCCGGGTATGGGTACGGTCTGCGGTCCCTGCTGGCTTATGCCTGAATTTGAGCCCAATTGCCGGTCCTCAGCATGCGCATATTTTAGAGATCGGAACACCGTAACCAGGGGAGTTGCCTGAGAACGAGCTTCCGCGAGCTTAGCGGTGCCTTCCTGTTCGGCCGTCAACGTGGAGACCTTAGCGATGCGCAGAACGTTGCCTTCCAGGGTCTTACCCAGCCCGTTGTTTTTCAGAACGATTTCGAGTGCCTGATCCCAAGGTACATCATCAAGCACCAACGTAACGCTTCCGGCCACGTCGGGATCCACTACAATGTTTAGACCACTCACTTCGTGGATGAGGCGGAAGAAATCCTTCAGGTCCACGTCCTTCAAGTTAACTGAGATTTTCTCGCCACTGTAATCAGAAGGGGCTGGCTCCCAGGCGTGCGGCGCTGAGGCCGTGCCCACGGGCAGCACCCCGCCGGCGTCAGGGCTGATTTTGCTCGCAAGGGTTTTGGCAGCTTCCTCAGCCTTCCGCACCTCTGGCGTTCCCGCGGGGACGGCGGACGCATCTGCTCGCAAGCCGGCGAAACGATCTCTGGACTGGCTCGGTCGAGGCCTAAGGTTCGCCGTTGTCAGGGCCGGAGCAGGGGCTTTCCGCGCAGTCTTGTCCTTGGACTGGCCGGCATTCTCAGTCGAAGGATGGCTTGTCCCAGGCGTCTGCCCAACCGAAACCGGCCTTCTGGCTTTGGCAGACGTTGAATCACCCTGAGTGGCGGAGCTCGAAAGGGCAAATGAAGATCTGACGGGCGCCGATCTAGAAACCGCGCGAACTGCTTCCGACTTTGAAGTCTGCGCCGAAGTCTGAGCGGCCGGCGGAACAGCCTTGGAAGCGGAATTCGCCTTTGGCAAATTGGCCTCCTGAGCCAGTGTCTGCGATCGCAGGAGGCCCGGAGTGCCGTGCAGATAATGCTGTTTGCTGCTTGCAGGAGGGTCTGGCGAGGACGGCGGTGCCGCCGCGGAGCCCACATTCTGGTATGAAGAAGACGCCGGTCCGGAGAGCATAGCGCCGGGCTTACGCTGAACCGTACTCGGTCCCGAGCCAACGCCTTTTGCAACGGCCTTTGCAGGTGTCTCAGGAGATTTCGTCCCTTCTTTTGCTCCTGCCGCTGTGATTGTATTGCGAGAATTCAGGAGGATCCGCAGTCCGGTTGCGACTGACTCGATCTCAAATTTCGGATTTCCCACCAGTTGAGCCACGACCCTTACCACGCTGCCGGCGTCGTCCGAGCGCTGTGCCACTCGCACTTCGCTGATCAGGGTTGAATCTCCGGAATACGACTTCGGAGCGGTAGGAAACTTCGCATTCTCAATGTCCACCACCAGGCACCGTGAATTGTCCATGCGAACAGTGTGATAGTGCAGCGGATGCTTAGAACTCACCTGGATCATCGTCTGACCGGCGTCCTGCACTACCTGAACTTGAGAGGGCATAATGGTAACAGGAAGCAAAACAGAGGAATCGTTGGCCGGTCCGGTCTTCACAGACGTCTTCGGGTGCTCGCCAGTCCCGGACTGCGGCAGGGCCGCGCCTGGTCCTGAGGTTCCGGCGAGAAATGCTATGCTCGTGACAAATAGAAGAATTTGGTGTCTCATTTTGCCTCTGCGGGCACTGAACCCAGCCGCTTTACGACTTCGCGGGATTGGAACTGACCCTCAGAATCAAGGTAGTCCTCCCGGAAGAACACCGCGTCGGCCGTAATCCGGCTGACCACGCCGTCGTAAATAACGTCGTTCACGTGCAGAAAATAGGCGAGATTCGTCGTGCCCGTGACCACCGCGATCATCTGTGGTGGAGTGCCACGGGAGTCCTGCTCCGAGGCCTGGGAATCCGATCCCCCGCGCACGACACCCCGGATCTTCAGTTCCCCAACAATGAGGCCCCGTTTTCCGGGAGGCCGCGGCCCCTTGAAAAGCATGTGGGCGTTCCGGGCTTCGGCAGAGAGAGGAACAGGCAGCTTGAAGGGATCGCGAAGTCGGACGGCTGAGCCTGTCCTGCCTGTTTTGTCCGTGGTTGTTTTGGTTCCTCCCGGCAGCGGCGTGGCTGCTAGCGGTTGGCCGGTAGTGCCGGGGAACTCCGGCTTAGATTGGGCCAGCAGTGCAAGATTGGCAGCCAACACCAGAATAAGCGGACACGCGCCCACGCAGCGGGCAAGGATGGCGTTCCCAGTTCGATTTGATCCTCTAAGCCGTTTCGCGTTCATAGCAGCTCACCGTTTTGGCGCAGCCGGTGGTAGTGGCTGGCGGTTGTAGTAGGTTGTGAGGACAAAGTTCGCGCCCACGGTCTCGCTAGACATCACTTCATACTTACCCAAGCCCCCGCCGCCGGGACTGCCCAAAGCCAGTCCGCCGACACTGGCGATACGCTGTAGCCCGGCAAGACGATCGAAGAAGCCAAGCATGTCGTAATAGGTTCCATCGATCCGCAGCTTGAACGGGACCTCGACGTAAGACTCCCGCGGTAGGGGCGGCATGGCTACCAAGCTGCGGATATGAACCCCTGCCGATTTGGCCGAAGCAGTAACGCTGTTGATGAAAGCGTCCGCGTCGACTTCATCAGGAACGGTTGCCTGCAGCGCCTTCAGTTGCACACCCAACTCAGCGATCCGCTTCAAATATGCTCCCCGCTGCGATTCGAAGGCCCGGTTGCGCATGTTTTGCGATTCCAGCGTCTGTACCTGTACCGCCAATTGGTCGCGCTGCTGGCTCAAGGGAGCCAAAAGGTAGTAGTAGATCGCGCCGGCCATCACCACCGGCAGTAGCACTACCACCACCGTCTGCGTGGAAGGAGAGAGATCCTCAAAACTCGCCATCGTTACCTTCCTCAAGAGACACGGGCATTAACTCCTGGCACCGGATCGGCCGCCCTGAGGCGGCTTTGAACGTGCTTCTAGCCGCCCGTTCGGCCGCGAACCGCCGGCACTGGCGCCGGAAGCTGCGCCGCCCGGTTAGGAAAAGCGCGACCCGACGGGCTGGGTGCAAACTGGACCGGAGAGGGCAAAGAATCCTGTGCGGCCAGTCGCCGATATTGGCAATCCAGGTCAAACTTGAACGACACCCTGTCAGGCTGATCGTCCTGGTAGTACTGCCGCAAGTGCACGTCGGCGAAACTGCCTGATTGTTTTAGGGCGGCGATGAACCCGGCTATGGCAGGCACCGAGTCAGCGATACCCTTCAGGAGTATGCGATCGCCATCGGGAGCGACAGAAAGCAGATAGAGCCCGTCGGTTCGACCCGCCATCAGCCCCAGGCCACTCATGAAGGGCACTGGCCCGGTGCGGCTGGCCTCAAGACTCTCAATGGTACGAATCCGGTCTTCCAGGGCCCGGACCTGCTGCTGATAACGCTGATTCTCCGCCTGGATGGCGGCCAAACGGGTCTGCTCGGCCCGGGCCTTGGCCATGTCCTGATTCAGCTTGTCGATCTGGTGACTCCAATTCCACCAGAGGAACCCCAGTACTGCCGCGCACACCGCCGCAGCCATCCCGAACGTGAGGCCGGGATTTGAGAAGTTGAGAGCCGGCCCTCTAGCTGGTTTGTGGGCGACGTGGCCACTTTCCTCACGCAAAAGGTTAATTCTGATCATGATTCGTCAAAGCTCCTGAGCGCCAGCCCCATCGCCACGCTCATCCGGGGAGCGATTTCCCGGATCAGAGTCACGTCGAATTTCGAAGCCTTGATGTTCACCTCACGGAAGGGGTCCATAATCTCGACCGGAATCTTGAAGTCGTCCTTCAGAATGTCGAGCAAGCCATCCACTTTGGCAGAACCGCCCGCCAGATAGATCTTCTGCACGCTCTCGTTCGAGGTCGTCTGGCGAAAGAACTCGAAGGTCTTATCGATTTCGAGCAGCAAGATTTCCGATACCGAGCGAAGATGCGACAGCCGTAACTCGGGCCGGACATTTGCCACGTCATGACCTTGTTTGAAACTCTCGGCATCGGCGAAACTCAGATCGAGTTCCTTCTGCAGGGCATCCGTGTATTGGTTCCCACCCACAGAGACGTCGCGTGTGAACGCCGAGACGCCGCCTCGCACGATGTTGATGTTCATCGTGGTGGCCCCGATGTTAAGCAGAGCAACGACCTCCTCGGGGCCCGGATCGTAGTTGACCTCGAAAGCGTTTTGCAGCGCGAAGGCATCGATGTCCATCACCACCGGCTGTTTGCCGGCCTGGTTGAGTACATCCGTATAGTTCGAGATCTTCTCCTGGCGAACCGCCACCAGCAGCACATCATAGGCGTTGCGGCCAGGAGCCTGCCCGAGGACTTGATAATCCCACTTCACTTCGTTCAAGTTAACTTGCAGGTTCTGCCGCGCCTCGTGCAGGATGGCGTCAGTCAGATCGTCTGGATTCTCCACCTCGACCGTAATCTTCTTGACGATCACCGAGTGTCCGGAAACCGAGGTAGCCACACGTTTGGTGCGGATTCCATTCTCGGAGAAGATCTTGCCGATGGCGAGGGCCACCCCCTGGTTGTCGACGATCTGGCCATCCGTAACCGCATCGGGACTGAGATCCTCGAACCCAAGATTGGTCAACTCGTAACGATTGCCCTTGCGGCTAAGCTCCACCGCCTTGACCGAGCTGGATCCGATATCGAGGCCAACCAGAGCCTTCTTTCGTCCCAATGAATACATTCTCTCAACCTTCCTCATCATCTTTCGGCAGAAGAACGTCCGGACTTAAGAGGATTTTTCTACATGTTTCTTATGGATAGTCCGATCGAGACGGCTAGTGCTCTTCTCTTCCATCCACGAATCGAGCAGCGTCTTTTTGAACTTCCACCGGTTGCCTAACTTGAATGCCGGGATCTCTTCCTGGAGCACATACTTGTAGAGCGTCTCGCGCGAGATACCAAGATATTGAGACGCCTCGCGGATATTCATAACTTCTCTGAAATCTGACATGATCAGCCTGTAAGGTAGTTTCTCTTCCAACTAGATCGTTCGATGGAGCGCGTATTGCGCCGTCACTCCAGCTGGGTTATTGGCACTTAACATCACCACGCTGCTATTGTCCACTTGATGCGCTCTACTCACCATTAACTTTCGCTAATACGACCCGGCCGTGTCGGCAGCTGTAGCCCTGTACACCTATGACATCGGCAAATAACCAGGAAACTTTAGGTACGAAAGCTGGCCCAGAAGGTGTGAAAAGACGAAAGCGCAGTTGCCACAGGACCCCTCCAGGATACGTCGGCTCGATAGGCACGCCCGTCGGGCACCCGGAGTAACCCGTCTTCAGTCTTCCTCAAACAGCCAGATAACGGCCCACCGACGAGATCCTGGTGGATCAATTCCGAAATAGGATGGCAGTACGGGTCGCTTAGAGGGATGTAGATTAAGAGGATGTAGGCAAGATCGTCCCCTTCTATCATGACAAAAAGGGAGTTTTGGTTCGAGGCACGCGGGTGTGCAACCCAACTCCTGTTGGGGCTGATTGGATTAAAGCCTAGGCAGCAGACTTACGAGCTCTTCGAGGCTTCTGGGGCAAGATCGCCACGACTGACTGGGGTTCGTCCAGTTCGTAGCTTTCGCGGGTGCTGAGAAACCAATCAAGCGCACTGTGGGCGTCCTTAGCCCGCACGCGGGCGAGTTCGTGTCCCACTGACGAAATAATAAATTCTTGCGTGACTGTTTTCTTCTTTCTTACTTCGCCCTTATTTAGAGTTGAAAGCGGTAACAACCTCTTAGTTAATCGACTTCTAACGCCTTGTTTGTTCACTATTGCTCACTTCCCCGGCTCTTTGATCGTTGATTCGGGCGACAGGCCAAGGGGACCTGCCACCCTGCCACAGCGATCAACTTCTTCAAGTCATCGAACGTGGCTACCCTATCAGCTGTTAGTCAATGTTTCAATAGAAATTCAACTTTTCGGTCGTTTTTCGCATTTCTTTCCACTCTAAATGAGGATTGAGGCTGGAGAGCGCGGAATATACCTTCGATAGAGTAGTAAACTACAACCGTCGCCTTAGAGGGGGACAGTCGGATGCGTGCGCGGCATCTCGGCGCGGCTGGTGCGAAGAGTCTTGAAGAGCTGCTTGCGCCCGCCCTTCATCGGTGCCCGGTCAGCCCTTACCGGAAACAACACGATTCCCGGAAACGACACGATTCGCTGCCAGGCTAGGCAGACGCCATTCTCTCCACGGGCCGAAAGAGTTCTCAAGACCATAAGCAAGCGGGCGTGCTTCTGCAATCCTCTTTAAGTCTGCATCCACTAGATTGGCCGATACGACCGCTACGCAAGCCTGTGGACGATCTGGTATACTCTCTTCCTTTCATCACTACAAAGGGCCGGAGAAAATGCCAACTGTTTCCAACTTGCCGCGCTTAATGGTCCGCGACGCATCGGGTAATGAGCGGGAAGTGGAGATCGCCCACCTTCCTTTCAATCTGGGGCGGCAGAGCGATAATGATTTGGTCCTCCTCGACAATCGCATTTCGAGGCGGCACGCCCGCATCATCAAGGACGAACGTGGCTTCACCATCGAGGATCTGGGTAGCCGCCACGGGACCTTCATCAACGGCGACCGCGTCGAATCGACCGTGCTCAAAGGAGGCGATCAGATCAGCCTCGGCGTGGTGGACAGTTATCAGATTATCTTCAACGCCGAAGATTCGAAGCTTCCGACCCTGCTCGAGAAGTTTGGCAAGACGGCCGACACGGCGGCCAGAGCTCCCGCCCAACAGCTTCAGCATCTCGGCTTACTGCTGCAAATGGCACAACTCCTCCACAAGGCGGCCGCCCTCGAGGAGGTTCTGACAACCTTGGTTGATTCGGCTTTACAGCTCACCGATGGCGATCGCGGACTCCTGTTTATGCGTGAGGATTCAGGCGAATTGAACCTGAAGCTAGCTCGGGGGCGCGGTGGGGTACACCTCGGCTCCAAGTTGACCGACTATTCGCAACAGGTTCTAGCCCGTGTCGCTGCCTCAGGTCGCGAAGAGGTGAGCATTGAGGATGAAAAGACGGGCCACTCCGCCACGGAGACAGGGATCATTGGCATGGGAATGCGTGGTGTGGTAGCCGTGCCCCTGCAAAAGCATCCCATGATGGAGACGGGCGACGCCACCATGATCCGCACGGCGCCGGAACTGATGGGTGTCCTCTACCTCGACAGCCGGTCGCGGCCAACCTCGATTACCGGTCTCGACCGGCAGGTCCTGCAGACGCTGGCACTTGAAGGCGCCACGGTTATCGAGAACGCGCGTTTGTTCCGGCTGACCCGCGAGCAGGAGCGAATCCAGCACGAACTGGAACTGGCCAGCAATATCCAGCGAGGACTGCTGCCGCGCAAATTGCCCGAAAGCAATTTCTTTGAAGTGCACGCCGTTACCGTGCAGACACGCACCGTCGGAGGCGATTATTACGACGTCATTACTGTGCCCGGCGACCGCTTCGGGCTGACCGTGGCCGACGTCTCCGGCAAAGGTTTAGCCGCGGCTATGATGGCTTCAACCCTTCAAGGCGCGTTTTCCGTTGCCGCCGCCGGCGCGCCGGATCATGAAGAGTTGTTCCGCCGTATTAATGAGTTTCTCTGCGAGCGCACCCCCTCGGAGATGTACGCCACGATGTTCTACGGAGTGCTGAACCGCGCCGGGCGGCTCAACTTCGTCACGGCCGGACATCCGCCGCCGATCTTGATCCACTCCAGCGGCGCGATTGAACGGCTGGAGTCCGCCAATTTTCCGATTGGCTTGCTGCCTGGCGTGTCATTTACCGTGGATAGTACACGCCTTGAGAATAGCGACGCGCTCGTAATCTATTCGGACGGCGTAACGGAGGCACAGGACATCAACAACGAACTCTTTGGTGAGGAGCGGCTGCTGGCAGTACTCCGGCAGCACGCCCAATCGCGCGCCGAGGTGATCTCTAATGATGTGATCGCCGCCGTAAACGACTTTGTAGGAGGCGCACCCCAGGCGGACGATCTGACCTTGTTAGTAATCCGCTTCGGGCCGCGGTGAATCACCGGGCTCGCTGTGATTTGCGACTGCGCCCCCAAAACGGGAGGGCCGTAAAGGGCCCTCCCCTATGCAATCCCGTGCGGTCGTAGGAGAGCACCTTTACGGTGCTCCCGCTGGAGTTTGTACATTTCTGCGCGACATGGCCAGGATGGCCATGCCACATCGAGGTGGCACGGGCTTCCAGCCCGTGGACCGAAGGGCTAGAAAGCAAAGCCATGCGCTACCAAGTTACCTCTCCGCCAGACTTCGCGCGCTTTGGTCCTTCGGTTTCTCAAGCCACGCTACATCGGCCTTTCCCTGCCCAAAGCGCTTCAGCCCTGCTTCCTTGATCGCGGAGTCCGGAACCGTGACCAGTGGCGTGTACCGCGGGTGGTGGTGTTCCATCGATCAAGGCACAGGGTCAATGGACTTACGGAGCCGAATGTCCACTCCCGAGCCGAAAACTGGCGCTGCGGCGCGCCGTTTGATCGACGCTCGCAGCAGGAACATACCGGGAGCAGCCAGCGCAGAAGGGCTGTTGCTCCGCCAGGCGTCCGGTGGTATATTCTGACCAATTGACAAACCTTAGCGTCGTGGTAACGCAGAGAGGATGGGAAAGGCAGCCTTCAGGGTGCCTCCAGAATCATGAGAATCGTTGACACGATCAACGCAGTGTTAAGAAGCAAAAGCGGCCCCCTTTGGTCAGTAAGCCCTTCCACGCTGGTTTATGATGCCATCGAAATGATGGCCGACAAGCAAATCGGTGCGGTGTTGGTGACTTCAGAAGGCAAGCTGGTAGGAATGCTTTCCGAGCGTGACTATGCCCGCAACATTATCCTCAAGGGGAGATCATCCAAGGAAACCCCGGTTGGGGAAATCATGGAGAGCCCGCCCATTACCGTCACCTCCCAGCATACGGTGGATGACTGTATGCAGCTCATCACCGATCACCGTGTCCGTCATCTCCCGGTGGTCGACGGTGACAGGGTGGTCGGCATCATCTCCATCGGCGACCTGGTGAAGTGGATCATGTCGGCCCAGGAACAGACCATCACGCACCTGGAGAACTACATCGCCGGGAGCTACTGAGCAGTACAGATCATAGTGACGGCCTGACTGTAGCGCCGGTGTCCCCACCGGCGTTTTCGGTGCTGAGAGCCTGCCCTGAGTAGAGCGAAGGGAGAGCGCCGCTACAGAATTGAACATCACTGTGATTTGTAATGCTCAGTAGGTCAAGCAGCTCTCCAAGTATGCGCCTTACCTCTCCCGGGTTCTGTTGAATCCATGTCAGGACACCTCAGGGTACCGCCCAGGCATCCGGCGCCCCTGCTTCAACCCCTTCTCTTTTTCGTTATATGATGTCTATTCCTGGCTGACTCGCGGGTGTTTCGACTCGCTTGTGCTTCCGGCCACTCCTTTCGGGAGGATCAAACTCCATGGCCCCATCGCCGCAGCAGGCGACTCGAACCTCAGCGGCTCTTGACCGCGACGAAGTCATTCGCAAACAGAAGGAATACATTTTCCCCTGCGTCACAAACTACTACAGTGAGCCGCTGGTTCCCGATCATGCCGAGATGCAGTACTTATGGGACAGCGAAGGGCGCCGCTACCTTGATTTCTTCGGCGGCATCTTGACCGTCGGCGTGGGACACTGCAATCCCAGGGTGAACACGAAGGTCAAGCAGCAAATGGATCGCCTCGTACACTGCTCGACCGTGTATCCCAACCAGGCTGCCGTGGATCTGGCGGAGAAGTTGGCCCAGATCACTCCGGGCCGGCTGCAGAAGAGTTTCTTTACCAGCAGCGGTACTGAGGCCAATGAGACGGCCATACTGGTGGCGCGCATGTTCACCGGGAACTTTGACGTCGTCGCCCTGCGCCATGGCTACAGTGGCAGCTCACACCTTGCCAAATCACTCACAGCCATGTCCAACTGGCGCAAGAGCGGCGTGATCAACGTGGCGATTTCGCATGCCGCCAGTCCCTATTGCTACCGCTGTCCCTTGCACCTGAGCTATCCCAGTTGCGGAGTGGCTTGCGCCGATGACCTTGAGGACACCATTCGCACTGCGACTTCGGGCAATGTCGCGGCTTTCCTGGCCGAGACCATCCAGGGCGCCGGCGGGGTGATTGTACCGCCCAAGGAATACTTCAAGAGGACGTTCGAAATCGTGAAGAGGTACGGCGGGGTCTTCATTTCGGACGAGGTCCAGACCGGATTCGGCCGTAGCGGCAAGCATTGGTTCGGCATCCAGCACTACGGGGTCGAGCCCGACGTCATCACCGGCGCCAAGGGTATGGCGAATGGTACCCCGGTGGGATTAACTATTGCTACCCCGGAGATCGCGGACTCCTACAAGGGTCTGACCATCTCCACCTTCGGGGGCAATCCGGTGACCGCCACGGCCTCGCTGGCCACCATCCAGGTGATCGAGGAAGACAACCTGCTTGAGAACGTCGAGAAAGTGGGTGGCTACTTCCAGGAGAGGCTGCGCGAATTGCAGGAGAAGCATCCCCTGATCGGCGACGTGCGTGGCATGGGCCTGATGCAGGGTCTCGAATTTGTTCGAGACCGCGCCACTAAGGAGCCCGCCCCGCAGGAGGCCAATCAGTTTCTCGATCGCTGCCGCGCGAACGGCTTGCTGATCGGCAAGGGTGGCCTGTGGGGAAGCGTCATCCGCTTGTCCCCGCCGCTCAACATCGGCACTAGCGATGTGGACGAGGCCATCGCGATTATGGACAAGTCGCTGGCCGAGATCGCGGCTTAGCGCCGGGAGTACTGCGTTTTGGATTGCGGAAGGACGGAGCTAAAGCTCCGCCCTAAAGTTTGTACATTTTGGGCTGAGAGCGAGACAGTTGATAACGGCCCTGACCCTTGCGGGAGAGATGATAGTTGATAATAGCCCTGGCCCGCTCGCGGGAGAGGGGGGACAGCGCAGCGTTGGGTGAGAGGTTCAGTGGCTTAGGCAAAGAAACACCCCCCGCGGCCTCGCCGCACCCTCTCCCCACAATGGTGAGAGAGCCAAAAGTTAGCACCCTTTGAAAGCCGGGTTCGGTTGAGACGAAGAAGGATCGATCTTCGTATCTACATGGTAACTAGTTATGTTCGTCCCAACCAGGGAAGGCGAGCAGAGTGCGTCATTTACCCTGGAGACATTCTGGAGACATTAATGTTGGGTAATTTCGTTTGGTAGGGAGA
Organism: uncultured Acidobacteriota bacterium; assembly: GCA_963803295.1. Classification (GTDB taxonomy): domain Bacteria; phylum Acidobacteriota; class Terriglobia; order UBA7540; family UBA7540; genus CAWDMC01. The sequence continues at coordinate 442,116 of CAWDMC010000009.1, forward strand.
GAGAGGTGGATCGTCGCCGACCTGGAGGAGAGTCTAATTCCTAAGGTTGCCCGGCTCCCCACCCCTCCCCGTTATTATACGGTATTTGTCAACTTGAGTATAAATTACGAGATAACGGAATAACTGGCCATCTCGGACCGTACTAACTGGGATTGACGCGTCTTTTAGCGGTGGTGCCGGGTGAAATGCCAATGACGCCTGGTGAGACGCCGACCTTTACTTGGCAGCGTACTGAAGGTAGGCGACCGCTATGAGGTCCTAATCTCGGATTTTCATTTCAAGGCATACGTGGACGCACATCGATGCTCCTACTCTCTCATGCTCAGCCGTAAGCGTGGCACGATCCAAGAAGGAACGAGAAGGTCGAAGTCTTTTTACCTCAGCCCCAGTGATAGGCAGTGATAGAATGACACGCGTGAATTTGTCGGACACTTAAAGTAATCCCGATCGAGAACAATCTGGCCTTCCGGGTAGGCAAAGCCTCCTGGGCAAAATCGCGTAGGCAGAGGTGGTCAGGGATGAGCCCCCTTAATATCACGTCGAGAAGAAACCTGCTACAAAACCTGGGAGCCGTTGCTGCTTGCGAACTGCTGGGTGGCCCTGGCGCGGCTGAGGCTCAGGCAGTATCTACCGCAAGCCGGGAGAGCAGTAACGGAACATCTCGTGTTCTCGCCCTGATTGGAGACCGGTTTCACAATTCCGATTACATCCGTGTCGCCTTGAACAGACTCTTTGGGGAGCTGAACCTTCCCGTCGATTACACCATCGATTATGACCGGCTGTCCCGCGACCTGCTTCGCAACTACCGGCTTTTCGTCTGCCTACGCGACGGAATGATCTGGCCGGATGGATATCTTGGACCGTCGGACGCATACAACTACTATGAAACCTACCTCGAGAACGCTTCAGATTTCCCTAAGGAAATACCTAAGAACTGGATTACGGAAGAGCAGGGCGAGGCGGTAAAGGATTTTGTAGCTGCCGGAAACGGCTTTTATTCCCTCCACAACAATAGTCATGTCTCGCTCTCATCGAAAAGCTATCGCGAAGTAATGGGAGGGGCTTACATCGGTCATCCAGCGCTGCGGCCCTTTAAGGTGAGGGTGGTCAATAAGGATCACCCGATCACCAAGGGCGTTCAGGATTTCATGGTCAATGACGAACAGCATTACGTGATTTACGATAAGGATCCCAAGAACATCTTGTTGCGCTCAGACAATATTGACGGCCTCACCTTCGCAGAGCACGGCACACAATCGATTAGCGGATGGGCGCACGAGTACGGCCAAGGGCGAGTGGTCTTCACGGCCGTCGGCCACAACATCCATGCACTGTGGCAGCCCGAATATTTGAAGCTACAGAAGAACGCGGTGCGCTGGCTGCTCAAAATGTTGTAGGGTGACTCGGTTGCGTCTCGGCCAGGCGGCCGGGAGGCTCCTGTTTTCAAAAGCAAATCCCGTCGAGAGACCGCCTCTACCAACTTGACCAACTTGCCTACCAGTTGTAAAACGCGCGCTTCCTCATTATGATGATCTGCCCTAAGAGCCAGGCTAACCGATCGCGCCTGGAGATTAGAGGGTGGCAGGAAAAGCAACGGACCGGTCGAGCTCGGTCTTGCGGATTGCGAACCTGCAGCGGCGGCTTCATGGTGTCGAATACCGCCGAAGATGTTTGAGGTATAGCGGGGTGGACCCGGCTCCGCTATCCGTCCTCCCGGGGTTTTCGGCGCCCCATAACGAGGCGCAGCCGATGTGACCCGATAGGGTCACACGAGGAGAAATCAAATGACTACTATGTGGACAGGAACAACAGGGAAGCTTCTTAGAACGATGGTCTTGGCCGGCTTGGCGCTGTGCAGCATTCTTTTCGTCAGCGTGGCTTCGGCCATTGGAGCCAGGAAAACCGAAGGCATTCGTTTACTCATCTTAAGTGGACTCAATAACCACGAGTGGCGTGCCACCACTCCCGTGCTGGTTGATATGTTCAAAGCCAACCGCCGTTTTGCCGTGGTGAACCTCAGCGAGGAGCCGGGAAAACTGACAGCCAAGGACTTCGCGAAATACGATGTTATCGTCAGCAATTGGACTCCGTACCCAGCTACGGCCCGTCAATGGCCACCGGAAACCGAGAAGGCTTTTCTCGATTACCTCAAGAATGGCGGAGGCTTCGTCGTTTTCCATGCAGCGAGTTGCTCTTTCCAGGAGTGGCCGGAGTTTCAGCAGATCGTGGCCATGACCTGGAAGGCCAATTACACCGCCCATGGCACTTATCACACCTTCAAAGTCGAACTTGAGGATAAGGATCATCCCATCGCTCAGGGTATGCCGGACTTTTACACCACCGACGAGCTATACCACAACATGGTCCAACTGGGTGGCGGAAAGCTGAATGTCGCAGCCAGAGCCTGGTCCGCCAAAGACGAAGGCGGGACAGAAAAATATGAACCGGTGCTGGTCTGGACCGAGATCGGCAAGGGACGGGCAGTCAACACGGTCCTCGGCCACGATGTGAAGGCGATGCAGGAAGGCTTTCGCATTCTTCTGCTGCGCAGTGCGGAGTGGGCCGCGACGGGCAAGGTTACCATTCCCGTTCCTAACGATTGGCCGACGACAGCCACGATGGCCATGGCCGAAACAGTTGACTCGGACGCCGCATTCAAGGCAGTCGCCAGTTACAGCCCCGGGCAGGATGCAACACTCACCAATAACATCGAACTGCTCGTTGTGGCTGCGAACACCCGTACGGATCCCGATGCGGCTGCTGTCCGCGAGAAACTAGCCGCGAAAATAGCGGACACTCTCGGCTCGAACGCCACTCCGGCAGCGAAGAGATTCCTTTGCCGCCAGATTGCAACCCTCGCCACTGAGAAGCAAGTGCCCGTTCTGGCGTCGCTGCTGGCGGCCCAGCCGGACACTCCCGAGGCCGAGGTTGCGGATGCCGCTCGCGCCGCACTTGAAGGGATTCCGGGAAGTGCTGCCGATGCGGCGTTGTTGGATGCGCTCGGTAGGACCAGCGGGTCCGTGAAAGTAGGCATTGTCGAGTCCCTTGGCCAGCGTAGGGCGGGCGGGGCCGTAGAAGCGCTCACTCCCTTGTTGCATGATTCCGATAGTGCGTTGGCCAGCTCGGCGACGGCCGCCCTGGGTAGAATCGGAGGCGCCGAGGCAGAGCGGAAGTTGAGCGACGCGCTCCACACTACTCAGGGCCCCCTCCATGTGCGCGTAGCCCAAGCGTACTTGAAGTGTGCGGAGCGGCGTTTGGGCGCGGGGGAACTCGTTCCTGCCACCGCGATGTATTCACTCCTGGACGTCCCCTCTGAAGAACTACCAGTGCGGGAAGGAGCGCTGCGCGGACTGGTTCTGGCGGATCCGCAGAAAGGAATACCTCTGGCGTTAGCAGCGCTTGGAAGCTCCGAAGTTGGGGTGCAGCGCGTGGCGCTCCAGCTCATTAGAGGATTACCCGGCAACACCGGCACCACCGTAATCACTGAGCAACTCGACAAAGCTGCTCCGGCGTTACAGGTGTACCTGCTCGGCGCGTTGGCCGAACGCGGCGATACCTCGGCGCTACCCGCGGTACGGAAGGCCGCCAAGAGTGAAAACGAGCCTGTGCGCGCAGCGGCTATCCAGGCGATGGAAGCTCTCGGAAGCGCCAATGCCAGCGCCCAGGAACTCATTCAGCATCCACAATACAAGTGGCAGCAGGGCGATAGTTCCCTCGCTTTGCTGAACCACGATCGCATCGTCTGGCAGTTTAACTACGGCAAAGACACGCGCAAGCCTTACTTCCACCCGCTGGCCCTGGCCGATGGCACTATTCTGACTTGCCTGAGTCCGCGTGATCACCCCTGGCACCGGGCCCTGTGGTTTTCGTGGAAGATGATTAACGGAGTCAACTACTGGGAGGAAGATCCCAAAACGGGTTTGCCTGACGGCCGTACCGAGGTGGTTGACGCGAAGATTGTCCCCAATCAAGACTACTCGGCCACAATCATGTTAACCCTGACCTATCACACACCCGATGGGCCGACACTACTCACGGAAAAGCGAAGGATTGCCGTGAGCGCGCCCGATCGCGACGGCGCTTATCGGATCGACTGGGACGGCAGGTTTACCGCCGGGAACCAGAATGTGCTGCTGCAGGGTGGCACTGCGGGAGGCGGATACGCGGGTCTGTCCGTACGCATTTCGCAGTCCACCAAAGACTGGCGATTGATCGACAGTGAAGGACGCGCCGATTTGCCTGGGGGACCGGTGGCAAAGAACACCCACGGGCAGAAGGCTCGCTGGATGGACTTCTCGATGGTTGATACTGCCACAGGCCAGACTGGCGGCATTGCGATCCTCCAGCACCCCTCGACTTTCAGATTCCCAACACACTGGCACAACGTGATGGACGACAAGTTCCCGTTCGGCTACTTCAGCCCGGCGCCGCTTTGGGCCGAGCCCTTCAACCTCGAAGCAGGCAAGAGTCTAGGCGCCAATTATCGCATCGTCGTGCATCCAGGACGGGGAATGAAAGAACAGATCGACGCGGTATGGAGCGAATTCAGTCAAGCCAGGGGACAGACGGAACAACTTGGAGCACTCCAAAATAAGTGATATCGCTCAATGACTACAAAAAAGGTCGAAGCAGCCCCCAGAAAGACAATCCGCATTGGCGTGTTGGGACATGGCTTCATGGGGCGATGCCACTCCCATGCCTTCAAGGTGATTCCCTACATGTATCCCGAGGCCGGCATCCTGCCTCAGCTTCTCACGCTCTGCGGCAGGGATGAGGAGAGGGTGCGGCGGGAAGCCTCGCGCTACAATTTTGACGAATATTGCACGGACTGGCGAGACTTGGTTGCCGATCCGCGAGTCGATGTGTTCGACAACTGCGGTCCTGATCCTCTGCATCCGGAATCTTCGATCGCTGCGCTGGAAAACGGAAAACATGTGATCTGTGAGAAGCCTCTGGCAGCGTCAGTCGGGGACACGCAGCGGATGCGCGATGCGGCCCGGAGGGGCCCCGGTAAAGCGATGTGCGTTTTCAATTACCGCTTCTTCCCTGCTGTCCGTCTGGCCAAAGACCTCATCAATGGCGGCAGATTGGGCAGGATCTACCACATGCGAGTGAAATACGCCCAAATGGCCGGCCACGACCCCTCGGTTCCCGCAGATCGAGTGTGGTATTCCTCCTGGCCATTCTCGGGTGTGCTGCAGGGCATTGGTTGTCACGCCATCGATCAATGCCGGTACCTGGTTGGGGAGTTGGTTAGCGTCACAGCCCGGGTTTGTAACTTCAACCCGACGAGAGTCATCCCCGGTGGAGATTCCGGGGCGGTTCCTGTCGACGAGGCGGCAACCGCGATCTTGGAGTTCGAAGGTGGCGCGATGGGGACCATGGAAGTGACGGCGCTGGCCACTGGAAGGAAGAATGTGCTCTCCTGGGAAATCAACGGTTCGGAGGGCTCGCTGAGATGGGACCTTGAATATCCGAACAACCTGCTGGCTAGCCTCAAAGGCGCCGGGGACCGCTCGCTGGGAGGGTTCACAGAGATTTCCGTCACTGACGGCGATCACCCCTACATGGCCGCATGGTGGCCGTCGGGTCATACTTTGGGCTGGGAACATGCCCACATCATCGAGAAATTCCACTATCTGCTCGCCATTGCGACGGGTACGGAGATGAATCCGCACCTTGCAACCTTCGAAGACGGTTACCGCGCGTCCGTAATCATCGCCGCCATCAAAGAATCGAGCCTCTCCGGCAAGTCCCTCGCAATCGTTTACCAATAGTGTCACTGGGATCAGCCAGAGCGGAGCGCAATCGCCGGAGAAAGTGATCGTCGTCGGAGCCGACGCGTCATCTTTTATCAAGCCCTCGGCTGGCTTTCATGGCAGCAAGGCTTCGCGAGAGCAGGAAATGTGGACCCGTTCCTTAGCCGCCGAGGGGAAATCGCGATTGACACCCCCGATGCGGGCCAGTATGATACCTCGTTTCTTTGTTCCGTCGAGAGGATTGGGCTCTGCTCTGTTCTTGGAGGCGCGAAGATGCCAATGGAAAGAGGACGAGGCGATTTCTTGGGCATGAAAGCAGAGAGTCTGAGCCTTACTGCTCCCTTGGGCCTAAACGACACCGATGGCACTGCAGTTCGTGCCTTATCTTCTTTTATAAACACCCAATCGTGCCTTAGGATTGTCACGTCAAACCACGCCGCCCAACCATATCATCGTACCGTCGGCGGCATACCCGTTGGGCCATGCCGCGCTTTCAACTGTCTTCCACAAGGACTAATGCTTACCTAATGATAGGGGGTTTTTATCATGAGAAACAAAGCGGGAACGAATCGACGCCAGTTTTTGAAAAAGGCGGCTGGGGTCGCCGGCGCGGCAGCGGCATTTCCCTGTATTGTACCTTCTTCGGCGCTGGGCCTGGACGGTGCCGTCGCCCCGAGCAATCGCGTGACGCTGGGCTTCATCGGTGTGGGGAACATGGGTCAGGGTCAGTTGCGTCCATTTATCTACCAGCCCGATGTGCAAGTAGTCGCCGTGTGTGATCCGAACCGGTGGCGGCGAGAACAGGCACAACATATCGTGAATGGGGAATATGACAAACAGGCGTGTGCGGGGTATGTCGATTTCCGAGAACTTCTAGCGCGCTCAGACATTGATGCGGTCTGTATCGCCTCCTTGGATTCATGGCATGTATTGCATGCTTTGGCCGCGGTTCGGGCGGGCAAGGACATCTACGTCCAAAAGCCCCTCGGGATGAGTATCGATGAGATCAAGCTGCTGCGCGAAGAAGTTAACCGGCAAGGTCGAGTATTTCAGTTCGGCACCCAGCAGCGGTCATCGCAGGAGTTTCGGTTCGCCTGCGAACTGGTACGCAATGGCCGGATTGGCAAGCTGCAAACCATCAAGGTCGGCGTGCATTCCGGGGCAGGAATCCACCGAGGTCCGAAGACCATTCGTCCTGTGGACGGCGTGGCGCGCCACGAAGGCGAGGTGGCGGATGAAAGGACGGGACTCGCGAAGTTCGACCCCGAGCCTGTCCCCAATTGGCTGGATTATGAGATGTGGCTGGGACCTGCTCCGTCCTCTCCTTATACTACGGCCCGCCTGACTTATCCTCACTGGTTCCACATCAGTGACTACTCTCTGGGTTATGTTTCCGGTTGGGGTGTGCACCATATTGATATCGCCCAATGGGGGGCCGGGACGGACTTAACGGGCCCCATCGAGCTTTCGGGCACAGCCGTGTGGCCGCACGATGACTGCTTGTGCGACAACCCGACGAGTTGGGACGTCAACTACGAGTACGCCAACGGCGTGAAGATTCACTACACGGGTTCTGGTCCGGGATTCGCGGGTGTCAAGCACGGAATCACTTTCGAGGGACCGGATGGCTGGGTGTTCGTCAACCGGGGAGTACTTGAAACCCAACCCAAATCTCTAATGGAGTCGAAGATAGGACCGAATGAACTGCACTTGCCGGTAAGCGATCTGCACGAGCGAAACTTTATTGAATGTGTTAAGTCGCGCGCGCGCACAATTTGCCCGGTCGAGGTGGCCGTGCGGTCGGATACGGTCTGCCAGCTAGCTTGGATTTCGTTCAAGCTCCAGCAGCGCAAACTCAAATGGGATCCGGAGAAGGAGATATTTCCCAATGACCCCGACGCCAACCGGCTTCTGAAGCGGACTCTGCGCAGCCCCTGGCGTTATGAGGCCTGACTCTGAATTCTATTCGGTTACGCGGCGTCCGGCGGTTTCCAAAGGGTGTTGCTGCGCGTTGTCTAGGTGATCGCGTTTCACTGGCGAGCGGCGGAATCCCATCGCGACGCCGCTTTGCTGGAGGCGCTACCCGGCATAGCGTGAGGCTTGCGTAAACGAAGGCAGGCGATCTCCGGACGACACCCAACCCGGACCGGAAGCACAACTTTGCCGATGCCACGGCTCACATAAATCTGTGTGGATTCGAGCCGGTTCCAACCATCGACAAAGCGCGTACCGAGCTTCGAACGCCCGTAAACCGAACCGAGCAAGGGTAGTTTCACTTGTCCGCCATGCGTGTGGCCAGCGAGCACCAGGTCGATCCCGTAAGCGGCCGCCTGGTGGATGCCGAGTGGGTTGTGACAGAGGAGCAATTTGATATCGCGCGACGGCACTCCGGTCACCGCGGCACTGAGATCGTCGGCGTTATACCAGAGGTCATCCACACCCAGCACCCACAGCGGTGCTCCGCGCGCGTGCAGCCTTGCGCGCGAGTTTCGTAAAACCCTGATGCCGTGCGTCTCGAGGGCTCGCGTGATCTCTTCCGCATCCACGGCAAAATCATGATTACCGAGGACAGCAAAGACACCAAGGCGCGTCCGCAGCTGACCGAGCTGCTCCGCCACCGGCCAGATGTAGTTCGCTGAAGCTGTGACGTAATCGCCGGTGAGAGCCACCAGATCGGGCTGCTGTCGATTGGCGAGCTGCACCACCCGCTGGATCTGACGGAGCGGCGTAAACAGGCTGTGGTGAATGTCACTAAGATGCACCACGCTGAGGTTATCGAGCGTTTCCGTAAGACGCCGAAGCCAGATATCGGTGACGGTAATCTCAGGGTCGCGAAACAGCCTAAGGGGCGGCGACACGGGATGACCGCTCAGCGAGAGCGTAGTCAACCCCTGCCGCGAAAAAACAAGCGGTGAACGATAGGCCCGATGTTGACGATTGCTCGGCATATCCGTCCCGGTTTCGAGATCTGGCGCGCCCTGGGCCTTCCACGCGCTGGGGTCGCGGACTTCGCCGCCCTACAGGCACGGCACAACGGCGCGCCCGATGAAATTCATCTCTCCAGCCGGGACTCAGTCTCCTTTCGATGCCGTTGTGTCTCTCACAAGGCCGAACGCTCGCGGCTGAACGATCACGCGGCAACCACCTCAGATTACAAACGATAAGCAGCATTTCCGTCCTTGTCCGCAAATGTCTCTTTGAAGATTCTGCACATTTCGTCGTGCACCAAGCCATTTGTCGCCAGGATCTCGTCGCAAGCGAGGCTGAACGGACGACCCACCGTGTCGCTAACACGGCCGCCCGCTTCCGTCACGATCACCGCCCCCCCAGCCTTGTCCCATGAGTTGAGCTTCAGCTCCCAGAAGGCTTCATATCGCCCGGCCGCGACATTGCACAGGTCCAGCGCCGCCGAACCCGGCCGCCGCACCCCGTGCGAAAGCGGTGAGAAGTTGAAGAAAAGTTCGAGATTCAACTCGTTGTTTTTGGCGAAGGGCGGAAATCCAGTGGCCAAGAGACTGTCGGAAAGGATAGCAATCTGAGACACATGGAGCCGCTTATTGTTCAGATAGGCCCCCCCGCCTCGCTCCGCCGCGAACAACTCGTCGCGAGTGGGATCGTAGACTACCCCCACAATCGGCTCGCCCCGATAGGTCAGTCCCATGCTCACCGCGAACACAGGAAAGCCATGAGCGAAGTTGGTGGTGCCGTCGAGAGGATCCACATGCCAGGTGTAATCCGACCCGCGATCGTGGCCACCCCCTTCTTCCGCCACAATATCGTGTTTGGGGAAATACGTGTGCAATCGTTCGAGAATGAGCGCCTCCGACCTCTTGTCGGCCTCCGTTACCAGGTTGGCTTTTCCCTTGTAAGAGATCTCCTTGGGCCGCTCAAATGCCTGCGCCAGCAAGGCTCCTGCCTCGCGCGCGATGTCTACCGCCGTACTAACATAGGTGTCCATATTTTCGATATCGGGTTATCCGCGCCGTTTATCCGTTGTCAATCGTGACCTCTGATTTTTGATTCACGATTCGCTTCTGCTCACCCTTCGCCCAAATTGACCCATCCTCAAAATACTCCTTCTTCCAGATAGGCACGATCTGCTTCAGCCGGTCGATCGCGTAATGGCAGGCCTCGAAAGCCTTTTCTCGATGAGCCGCGGTGACCACAATGGCCACGCTAGTCTCGCCAATTTCCACACGGCCCAGCCTATGCACAATCGCAATGCGATCGATGCCGATCTTTTCGTGGGCCTCGCGTCCAATCTCTTCCATCTTGCGAACGGCCATAGGCTCGTACCCCTCGTATTCCAGGAAAAGGGTCCGGCGGCCGTCCAGATTGTTACGGACAATACCCTCGAATAACACTACCGCGCCATCTTCCGGTGATTTCATTTGCTCAGTCAGTTCTCGGGTCCGGATCGCTTCTCGGGTGATACGAAACGGCTGATTCTTGCCTTCTTGATTCTCGGCTTCCGAGGATCCTCCGCTGACGGGCGGTAGGAATGCCACCTCATCGCCTTCCTGAAGCTCCCAGGAACGCTCCGCCACCTGCTCATTGATGGCGATCAGGAGGGACTCCCTAGCCGCGGCAAGTTTGGGAAAGCGGCTCTGGTAGCGGTCCCACAACGTCTCGAGCGTCTCGCCCTTAGACACGTCGAGATTTTCTCGCTCGAAACCCGTCAAGTCGCGGGTAAACCCGAAGAACAGCACCTTAATCCTCATAGTTATCCAGTATCTGTTCAGGACCCCGAGTAAGAGCTGCAGTTACAGTATACACTGCCAACTGACCGACTGCCGCCTAAGTCGAAGACGACCTGCCCACCTAGTTGCAAGAATGAAATGAATGAGACAGCGGAATGGCAAAATACGATCGACCAGGCGGAAGCGGACGGGGAGGAGTTCCATTAGCTTCTAATTCTTAATTCCTAAGGGCTTACGTCTATGGTTTGGAGGTATCCAGTAAGGCGGGGCACTAGTCGTCTGATCTGATCATGTTCTTTACGAATGTGACGAATTTTTCAGCCCGCTTTTCTCAAGGGCACGGCCTCATGGATAAGGGTGTCCAGTTGCATGTCAACCCGTTGCAAGGCCAGCGACAGCTTGGGCGGCAGGGCCGCGGGATGATCCTCAAAAGCGGCCAGCGCAGGGCGAAAGACGCGCGCTTCCAGGCGGGTCATCAGCCGGGCTACTTTCCAGCCGTGCGGCGTCAGAAAATGACGATGGGTTCGGGGCGGCCGGTAAATCAATCCCTTCAACCGCAAGCGCCGAAGATCGTAGGTCATCTTGGCCGTCGTGTAAGAGCCGCCTTCGATTCCCAGCAGGTCCGCCACATGAGCCCGCAGATCGCGGTTGCGGAAGCCCTGGATCAAGTGCGTGAACAAGCTCAGCGCCACCCACAAAGCCATCACCCGCGGATCGCCAAACTTCAGCCCCGGCGCTCGCTGACCTTCCTCGGTCACAGTCGGTTGCACCACTTTCTGGATGCTGTCGCCGGAGAGACCACAGTTGTGGCTCACCCGTTCGACTTCCAGCAGCCGCCGGTTGATGTGACGCCCCAGGCGTTGCAGATAAGCCAAGTTGGTCAAGCCTTTGTTCACCTCGAAATCCTTGGGGTTACGAAAGGTGCCTTCCGTGCGCAGGCCTCGTCCTTCTTTGAAGTATTGTTTCAGGTCGAAGTTCTTGTATTGAATGTGCAGGCTGGGATGCACCCCCTGCTGGATTACCCGAGTACGAAACACCCCCGGGGTAGCCTTGGTCACTCTCCGCTCAAAGACCAGTTGCAGGCGATCGGGCCGGCCCAGGTCCAGGTTGTCGCGCATGACCTCTTCGAAGAACTCTCGCCCTTTCTGCGGCCGATCGAAGATCTGGGTCAGGCTTACCTCCAGCTGCCAGATCGACAACTGCCAATCGTAGCCTGCGGCCCGATCCTTCCCGCTCAAGGGCAGGGGCAGCCGGTCCAGCCACTTGCGCAACAGCCGCTCGACCTCCTCCGCTCCCAGGCGATCACAGGTCTCTTGCAGTTTCTTCGCCTCGGCACAGGAACGAAAGCCATTGTCCAAGGTCTCAAAGGCAATACCCTGCTTCTCCATCTGGCGCTTCGCCCACTCGTGCCCATTCAGGCAAAGCTTCAAACTCCAAGGAGCGTAGCTGCACACCTTCAGGAAGATCGGCCCAAAGTCCTCGTCGTCGATGTAAAAGTAATAGTGGTTAACGTAGACCGTCTTCTCGCGATCGTAGTGAAAGCTGCTGCCCTCTTTGCGGCCCGAAAAGGTTTGCGCCTTCTCTTGGGCCACTCCCACGAACACTACTTGATCGCGCACCCCGCGTTGACGGCGCAGTCGCTGGGCGACCTCGTCCTTACGCTCCCCGTGTTGGAAATGAATCAGAGGAATCTCCTGCTGGGAAGCCATGGCTTTGACCGCTGCCACCCAGCTCTGGGTGATCTGTCCCAGCAGCACCGGCGAAGGGATGGGCTTACCCAAGTGCTCGGTGAGAAAACGAATCAAGCCTCCGCCGGTCGCCAAGGCGGGCAAGTAGCCATTCAAGTACAGCCGGTCGATACACTCGACTTCCAAAGTGACGTGACCTTCGAGCAGTTCGTTAATGTTGGCCATGATCAAAAGTTCTACACCACCTCAACCTGACGCTGTCAACCCTCGTCGGTTTGAGGTCGAAGACTTCGCTAGAAAGTACTTTAAAAGGGCCCTTGGGGCCGCGGGGAGGTCGCAGGTTGAGAAAAGGTGTTCCGGGCTCCATTTCTCCTGGCCCAGGAGCCCGGAATCCACTTCAGGTTAACTCTTTCGATCAGTCGGAACATCATACCGAAACTTTGAGGTCCAAGCGTCGAAGACGAGATCGTCCTCAGACTGGAATCCGCCTACGCGGTTCCTGCGCCCGCCACCCTTGTTTTCTTTCCGTTTCGGCTCTCGACGTGCTCACTCGCGCGTCTGACGACATAAGCGACATCGTCTTCCCCAAAAGGGGGCACCATGAAATCGAACGCGCCACTCTCCATGGCCGCGATGTACAAGGGGACATCGACGAGTTGGGACACAATAACCAGATCCACAGGTCGCTTGCTTTGGCGTGCGAGGCGGAGAGCGTCCGCCCAAGAGCCATCAGAAACAGTCAGGTCAGTGAAAACAACCATCGGCGAGTTGTCCTCGTTGAGGATGCTCAGAGCCTCAGCGCAACTTCGTGCGCGAATGGTTCCGACGGACTGCTTTTCCAGGGCCAGCTGAAGGTTCGCGAGGGGCTGTTCCTGGTCATGTATCAGAAGAGCCTGGGTCGACATAACAAACTCCTTTCCGACCGTAGGGGAGGGACTACGACCGACCTACCCGCGCCATGGGAAATCCCTCCAAAGTTGCTGCGGAAGACGCGACTCTCAGAGACAGCGGATCGCGCCAAATGCGGTTGAATGTTGGCGGCTTGATAGGGTCAGAGGCGGGACGTGCATGGCTGCGAACCTTCCTTTTTTCCCTACCGCACTAAAACAAAGTCAGTCTAGCGGCAGACCCTGGGAATGTCAAGCATATTATTTACTATTCTTGCTATATCTTATCCTTATAGCAGATACTTCTCTCGTTTACTTCAAGCGGACTTTCAATAACATTAACGGACAATACGACCCCCTAATCTTCTGCTTTTGCCACTCACCTGAGGAGATTCTGGCGCCAGCAGAGCAATACTTTAGGCATGGCCTGATGGGTGAGATGTGGCATCCAGAGTCGGGGTTGTGCTGCCTGTAATTGCAATTCTTAATCCGAAGATCCGAAGGACTGAAAAGCAGCGTTGATCTTCCTACAGCCAACAGAACCTCGCCGTCCTCCTGTGATTCGATACTCGTCATGATGGTGTTGGATGGAAAAAACATATGATCCCGCCCGACCATGCCCGATTTCCCACTCAGTGTGAGCCGGCTTGGTCCGGGAGGTCCGGCTGGCGCAGGCCTTCTAGGTCTGATCCCAATCACCCAAGAAAGCCTAACGGTTTGCGCGACTGCTATTGCCTGCTATTTCGGCGTCGATCCACGTAGCTCACAGAATGGTACAATCCGGTATCAACAGCCCTGGGTCGATGCGATCCACGGCTTTTCCGGCGTATGCGTAACATCCGGCTGACTCTCTCTTACGACGGTACCGACTTTCACGGCTGGCAACGCCAGCCCGGTAAGGCAAGTATCCAGGAATGCGTCGAATCCGCGCTTGCTCGCCTCGCCGGGGCTGGCGTGAAAATTATCGGCTCGGGCCGCACCGACGCTGGCGTCCACGCCTTAGCCCAGGTGGCGAATTTCAAGACCGCCAGCCCTATCCCGTGCCCGAATCTGCTCCGTGCCCTGAATGACGGCCTGCCCTCTACGATCCGGATCACGGCGGCAGAGGAGGTGGATGCCGATTTCCACGCCCGCTATTGTGCCCGCTCGAAGACGTATCGCTACCGACTCCTCGAAGGACCCGTATGCCCTCCCTTCCTGTCACGATTTGTCCATCACTATCCCTACCCACTCGACCATCGCCGGATGTCCAGGGCTGCGCGGATGATCGAGGGCGAGCACGACTTCACCTCGTTTGCCGCGGTAAGCGGGGAACCGCCGCCGCTGCCCAGTGAAGCGAGCGAGGTCTCTCAGTCGCGATCCATGGTGCGGAGGATTGACTCCTCGCGCCTGCTGGTAAGCTCAAGAAAGCAACTGCTCGTCTATGAGGTCCGCGGCAACGGTTTTCTGCACCACATGGTGAGGAACGTCCTGGGAACGCTGATCAAAGTCGGACGAGGGAATCTCCAGCCCGAGGATATGGGGCGGATCCTTCAGGCCCGAGACCGTACAATGGCAGGACCGACGGCGCCGCCCAGTGGTCTCTTTTTGGTAAAGGTGGAGTACTGAGAATCTAAAGTAGATTTGGAGTTTCGGAAGTGGTAGCTTTGTTCACGGAGTTGCCGGTCCGAAAAGAAAAGTCCCCTACTCTCTGCCGCGAATCGAAGTGGAGAGATCGCCATGAGTAGCGCCTTTACGCAAATCACTCCCTCGGAAACTGCTCCACAGACCTCCGCCGCGAGACAGAAGCTGCAATCTCTCGATCCCTCTACGGGCCAGCTTCTCGCGGAATTTGAGCCCGCGAGTGACGCCGAAGTCGCCCGAATTGTTGAGCACGCCACCGTTGCAGCGGTTCAATGGCGCAATCTTGGCCTGGAGAAGTGGGCTTCCTGTTTAGCTCGTTTCAAGCAGGTCCTCTACGAACGGCGCGAGGAAGTGGTTGCCCTGATCACTCGCGAGGCAGGAAAACCGCTTGTCGAATCGCTCGTTGGGGAGGTGTTGGTAGTCCTCGATACTGCGGACTACCTGGCCCGTCACGCTCAGGCAATGCTACGACCGGAGCCAATCCGACACCATAATTCGGCGCTCAAGTTCAAGCGCGCCCGGATTGAGTACGAGCCACACGGGGTGATTGGCATCATCTCCCCGGCCAATTATCCTTTCAGCATTCCTTTGACCGAGCTGTTGTCCGCACTGGTGGCTGGGAACGCGGTGGTGCTCAAGCCTTCCGAACTGACACCGCAGATCGGAGTGGCCATTCGCGACCTGTTCGACTCCGCCGGATTCCCGCCCGGAGTAGCCAACGTGGTGTTGGGTGACGGTTTGACCGGACGGGCCCTGGTCGCCTCGCCGATCCAGAAGCTGATCTTTACGGGCAGCGTTCCGACCGGAAAGCGGATTCAGGCGATTGCGGCCGAGCGCCTCTTACCGACGGTGCTCGAACTTGGTGGCAAAGACCCCATGATCGTCAGGGCGGACGCCAATCTCGATCAGGCATCGAGCGGCGCCGTCTGGGGCGCTTTCACCAATGCCGGCCAAGCCTGCCTTTCGGTGGAGCGCTGCTACGTGGCGCAAGAAGTAGCCGGGGAGTTCATCCGCCTGTGTGTGGAGAAGGCGAGAAGCTTACGAATAGGACCAGGAGACGATCCAAACTCAGACGTCGGCCCCTTGATTCGCGAGCGCCAATTGGGCATCGTCGAAACACAGGTGTCCGAGGCTGTGGCCCAGGGTGCGGAGGTGCTCTGCGGGGGTCGGCGCGCCGACATGAACGGGTTCTTTTATCTGCCCACAGTGCTCACTAAGGTCCACCATGGCATGCGCCTGATGCGCGAAGAGACCTTTGGACCGGTCCTCCCCATCATGACCGTTGAAAACGATGCCGAGGCAGTCTGTCTGGCCAATGATTCGAACTTTGGTCTCGCGGCCAGCATCTGGACCCGCGATTTGCGCCGCGGTGAAGCGATCGCACAGGAACTTGAGGCCGGTGCCGTACTGGTCAACGATTGTATCAGCTATTTCGGCGCTAGCGACGCTCCGCACGGAGGAGTGAAATCGAGCGGCCTGGGACGTGTCCACTCGCGACTTGGTCTTCTTGAAATGGTTCGCGTAAAATATATCGGTGTGGATTTTGTGCCCCGGCTGCCGAAGCTCTGGTGGTACGGCTACGACCGCAACGCTCTGGAGATGATGCGGGGCTTCCTGGATTTCCTGGTTGCGCCGGCTTTGCTCCGCCGGGCCAGGGGACTCGGACGGATGGTCGCGAACTTGGGGAAGCGGTATGTATGAACAGAAAGTTATGAATCATGATTTTATGGTGTCGGCCTTGTATCGGCCTTACTATAGCGTCGGTGTCCCCACCTGCGCTTTCGGCTGAGGGCAGCACGTGCTACTGAATTGAACGTCAACTATGATTTGTAATGCGCAGTAGGGAACGGTTGTTGAGGTGCCTCGTTGACAGTCACAATAAAAGAAAAGAAAAGCGGCCAGCGGGCTTGCGACGAGAAGAACGCCAAGGGCGAGCTCTGCTGCGGCCACCTGAAACTCTGGCATGAATATGGCGAGGAGATTTCGGGACAGGTAGGAAAAGAAATTCCCGTCTACCGCTGCGAACGCTGCCACGCCGTTTACCGTCCCATGCCCGACGATTCTTCAAGTGCAGGATCAAATTATCGCGAGCAGACGGTGAATCTACTAGGGTTGTTCATGCGGAAGAAGTAGACCTACCTTATCTGGACCCGACATGGTCGGAAGACTCCAACGTTGCCGTATTTATGGCCATAGAGCCGGAACTCATCTACGACTGGAATCGCGTCGAGGGTCCGAAACTTGTGCTCGGCCAGCCACCTCGGGTGGCCGACGAGACCCTGCGCGACGGTCTGCAGTCGCCCTCCGTTCGTGACCCATCCATCGAGAAGAAGATCCGCATCTTGCACCTGATGGAGGACCTCGGCATCGATTCGGCTGACCTGGGGCTGCCCGGTGCTGGCCCGCGAGCAAAAGCGGATGTGGAGAGCCTCGCCGGCGAGATCTCGGCGGCAAAGCTCAAAATCGAACCCTATTGCGCCGCTCGCACGGTCGAGTCGGATATCCGGCCGATCGCAGAAGTAGTCCAGGCGAAGGGCGTGGCTATTGAAGCGGCAATTTTTCTGGGATCGAGCCCAATCCGGCAGTATGCAGAGGGTTGGGATCTCGACTTTCTGTTGCGTACAACGGAGAAGGCGGTGAAGTTCACCCGCAGCCTCGGGCTTCGTCCAATGTACGTTACCGAGGACACCAGCCGCACGCGTCCGGAGGTGGTTCGAGCTCTCTACACCGTGGCGATTGAGTGCGGCGCTACCGCCATTGTCGTCTGCGACACCGTGGGGCACTCGACTCCGCACGGCGTGGCGTCCCTGCTGCATTTCGTGCGCAAGGAGGTGGTTGAACCTTCGGGAGCGGCCGTCCGTGTCGACTGGCACGGCCACATGGACCGTGGCCTCGGTCTCTCAAATTCTCTGGCCGCGTTCGCGGCCGGCGCCGATCAGGTGCATGGAGCGGCTCTGGGGATCGGCGAAAGAGTTGGCAATACTCCCCTGGACCAGGTGCTCGTAAACCTGAAGCTGATGGGCGCGCCCGGCTGGGCGGCCCGCGACCTGCGCAAACTGAAAGAGTACTGCACGACGGTGTCAGAGGCAGTGGGCGTGCCCATTCCGCCGAACTATCCTGCCGTCGGCTCCGACGCCTTTCGCACCGCAACCGGGGTTCACGCGGCTGCGGTCATCAAGGCATTTCGCAAGAACGACGTCGAATTCGCCAACCAAGTCTACTCTGGCGTTCCTTCGCACTGGTTCGGCCTGGAGCAGATTATCGAGATCGGACCGATGAGCGGGAAATCCAACGTGATCTATTGGCTCGAAAAGCGCGGTATCGGTGTCTCCGACGAACTCGTCGATCGGATCTTCGCCCGCGCCAAAGAGTCCGACCGTTTGCTCACCGAGACGGAAGTGCTTGCCCTGTGCGAAAAGGCAAGCTGAAATCCAGCCGATAGTTGTACGTTTTCATCGCTAGAACTGACAGGCTGCGGACAAACGCTCCGAAGCTGTCATCCTGAGCATGGCGAAGGATCTCGCTTTGTGTATTTTCAACGCAGTGCGAGATTTTTCGTCGCCTGCGGCTGCCTCAGAATGACAGTAGCGACGAGTTTTTCCGCAGACTGTTAAATTAGAAACTGCCCTCCCTACTCAATCTCGGGTGGTCGTAGGAGGAGCACCTTTACTGTGCGCCCACTGGGTTTCCACCTTTCTCCACGACATGGCCAAAACCTGCCCTGAGCGACGCGAAGGGATGGCCATGCCACTTCGATGTGGCACCGGCTTTCAGGCTCTGCAGGGCGACTCTTTGACAAGTTCGAGTTGGGCTATTATGTGAGGTTGCTTTTGAATCGTTCTGCCAGGGTCCGTTCGTCTAACGTGGGAGGTTTCATCACCTCTTTGTGCCAGATCGTTGACGGTCCGGCGTGCCACGCTCGTAGTAAGGCGCTCGAGGCGTATGGGCACAGCAAGAACACCGAAACGGTCGTCATCCTACCAGAGGCAAAGAGGCTGAGTCCGACCATAGCGAGCGTCCGCGAAGCAATATGCCACGACAGTACTTCTGATTTCCGCCCAAAGCACCCACAGGGAAAAGTGCGGCGACCCCGTAGCAAATTTATGCTGATTCCTACTCCAAAGATCAGAAAAAGCCCGGCAGCCGAAAGCTCAGCCACCGGGCTGAGCAGCCTCAGTAGGAGCCCGATTCCGATGACGATCTCTGAGAGAGGTAGCACGTACGAGGCTGGCATTATCGTCCGCCGAGGCAAGATGTCATATGCTGTCAAGACCTTCGCGAATTCCTTGAGGTTAGCTAGCTTGCCGAGACCGCCGAGACCCAACAAAAAGCCCACTAAGTCACGGGACAAGAGAAGAGCGAAAGGTAGTGCCGGGAACCCGCCGACGGCGGGGACCAATTCGAGAGCGACGCTACACACTTGCACTCCCTTATCCTGGACCGCTATAGAAACGTGTCACCTAGCCTGGAGGAACTAGCCACGGCCTTTGCCTGGATATCCCGTCTGGCGGTCGGGCCTCGTGCCTGCTCCGGGCGACGACAAGGGTCGCCCCTAGGACGCGCTACCCGAAGTGAGACCAGGCTCCTCGTTGCAGCCCGCCTAGCGATACTAGGGATTCTGACGCGCGGGGTGCTGGCTTGAGTCACCAGTCGGCGCTGGACAACCAAGCGCTGCCCCCGGGTAAATTACGCCCGATTCGTCACTGAAAAAGGC
Organism: uncultured Acidobacteriota bacterium; assembly: GCA_963803295.1. Lineage (GTDB taxonomy): Bacteria > Acidobacteriota > Terriglobia > UBA7540 > UBA7540 > CAWDMC01. The sequence goes on from CAWDMC010000009.1 coordinate 461,487, forward strand.
GGGCCCACAGTTTGTGTCCGTCCTCACTAACGAAAGAGTGTAGTGCTTCCCATCTCGAGAGGAAATTACACACAACTTATAATCCTTCAAGGTTCCGCAGGTCTCGTCAGTAGCCGTAGGTACAGCAGTGTTCGCGCCAGGACTCTGAAACATGCGCTGACCGAGAATTTGCTCCAGATTGCCATACGATTGGTTGCTGGCTCGGTACTCAGCTTCCGCAGTATTGACTCTACGCACGATGCCGTAACCTTCGAATTGAGGCAGCTGTTCTGCCCTTTCCCGCGCGGGTGTGCTGGGCCATAGCAAAGACAAGGCGCCCAGAACACACAGCGAAGCGGAAACGGCGATAGCTATGAGCCTCATGATGCCCTCCTAGTCCAAGGCCCGTGTTTGAAGTACAGCCGGCTAAAACCTCGCTAGCCTTACTACGAATCGGAAAGTCGTCCCGTAAATCGTCTGAACGTTCCGTTCAGAAGTACTTCTCTTCCTTACCTTGGCTCCGCGACACCAGATCACTTCATACTGGTCTCCGACGGTACTTGGAATTTCGCTGCTAGCATCCGTAGCAACTGGCGCAGCAACAATAATTGCACGAGAGATTGCAATTTGAGCAGGTCGAAGAGCAGCAGCACCAAGCGCAGCCGCCCCCAAAGCCTGAGTTACAGCAACCGATATCCGGGGAGCTGCGACAACAGTTGCTGGGGCAGGAGCAACAACTGCAGATGTCTGGTGTTTGCTCGGTGGCGACGCTAAAGAAGGCGACACCTCGAACCACGGAGCCGAGACGGGACCATGTGGTCTGCTGTCGACCACGGTTTGGTTGAAGCGGTTGTAGGTCAATAACTGCCAATTCGCTAGCGGGGGTAAACGTGTCGGGCCAGACCGCCGTCGCAAGCGGCTTGCCCCTATATATGACACCCTGTTGATCAGTGCCGAAAGCGTCGTAACCACTCTCGGGCCTTGGTCGGATCGTCAGGAGATATTTGTCTCTTTCGGGCGGCATGAAGAGGTCAAGCGACCAACCAGGGAGGATTTCTTTCCCCTCGGTGTTTACCTCGGGATAAGCGTCCATCCGTGTGGCTTGATTGCGGGTCCTAATCGTCTCAAAAACCTTAGTGAGCAAACCAGATTCATCTAAATCACGCGTCGTACCGTAGTAACTGGTACGAACCTTGTACTCCACCTCCAAGGTGTTGATGATCCTCACCAATCCCAACGCCACATTCGGTGACGCGAGTGTCGGAATGACCTCCTGATCGTCACCGTGGCTGTGAGGAAGTACTGCTTCAACTGAGAGTTTTTCGGAGAAAGCAATGGCGGCTAGCCAACCAAGAATCCTTCGTCTCAAGGGGCTGTACACTGGGCACCTCCCAATAGAGACCTTTGACTAGGCTCACACCCTACAATAGTCGGGTGAAATAGTCAAGCCATCGTATCGCGCAAGCTAAAATGTTACCAGTGGGCTATCGTCGCGCAATTTGAGAATGTTACCCGTCATGGATACGGGTAACCTCATGAGTCGACTTTCGAGAAGAGAATATTGGCAACAAGTTTATCCTCGTTACCAACGAGCTAGTCGGGCGGAAAGGCAGCGCATCCTGGACGAGTTTTGCGCCAACTGCCGTTATCATCGCAAGCACGCGATTCGTTTGCTGAATGGTTCGCCGCCTGCCGCCCGGCCGGTTTCCCAACGACGGCGCCGGGGGGTGACCTATGGCCCACGGCTGGTCTCGATCTTGAAGGCGGTCTGGGAGGCGGCCGATTATCCCTGGTCAGTACGGCTGAAAGCCCTGCTGCCGGAGTGGATGCCTTGGATTCGCCGCCGCTTCCGGCTGACGCCGGAGTTGGAAAAGCAGCTGCTTCAGATCAGCCCCCGCTCCATCGACTACCGGCTGGGTTCGGAGAAGCGGAAGCTGCGGCAAAGGATTTATGGCCGCACCAAGCCGGGGAGCTTATTGAAGCACCACATCCCCGTGAAGACGGATCAGTGGGACGTGAAGAGGCCGGGGTTCACGGAAATCGATCTGGTCTCCCACTCGGGCAATTCGGCGGCGGGCGACTACTGCTACTCGCTGAACGTGACTGACATTCACACGGGCTGGACGGAAAGCCGAGCGGTGCTGGGCAAGAGCCAGGAAGGCGGTGCGAGCCGCTCTGGAAGCGGTCCGCCAGGCTTTGCCTTTTCCCTTGCGGGGCATCGATTCCGACAACGGCTCGGAGTTCATCAATGCTCACCTCTGGGCTTACTGCCAGGCCCACGACATTCAATTCACCCGTGGGCGGCCCTATAAGAAAGACGACAACGCCCACATCGAGCAGAAGAACTGGACGCATGTACGGCGCTTGCTGGGCTACGTGCGTTACGAGACGGAAGCGGCACGGGCCGCCATGGACGAGCTTTACCGGGGTGAGCTGCGATTGTTTCAGAACCTCTTCCTGCCCTCGGTGAAACTGAGCCGCAAGGAGCGGATCGGCTCGCGCTTGCGGCGGCACTACGAAGCACCCCAGACCCCTTTTCAGCGAGTGGCGGCCTCGTCAGGGGTGGACCCAGAACGGGTGGCCGAACTTCGCCGGCTACGCCAGACGCTCGACCCCTTTCAACTCTCCCAGACGATTCAGAGCAAGCGGGAACGGATTTTCCAACGGAGCACCAGCGTGGTGGCAGAGAAGCCTGCGGTCTCGGCTGTTTCTCAGAAACTCGCGGCACCTTCAGAGAAAAACAAAATCACAGGCGCGCGCACAAGGCGCGCTGAGAAAAAGACAAGAACCAAGACAACTGCCAAGACAAGAAGAAAGGAAAAACCACGACGACGACGGGTAACATTTCGCGTTGCAGGACGAATCACCCGAAAGTAACATTTTTAAATTGCTTGACAGGCCATTTCTCCTCTCCTTCCCTCCTTCCGCGGAAGGGGGCTTCCAGGGGCTTGCAGCCAGTGGGGCTGTGCCCGGCCAGAACAGTGCTATCATAAGAGCTTGAGATCTCCTAAACGCTGAGTGCTCACCCTTGAGCTGCGGACCGGTCGGGGTCCACGTCCTGCGGTCGCCGGCTTCTACCTTCTGGAAGAGAATCTCTGGGGCGCTTTCGGCGGAAATCCGCCGGACTCTCGCGACCATATATGATCGATCCTGACGGCAAGCAGATCGCCACCCGAGGAATAAACATGAGTGAAACCCATTACACCCCGATACCTTATGCTACGGCCGAGGCAGATGAACTCGAGATGCGGGAATGGCTTGACTCCCTGGACTACGTGCTTCAGCACGAGGGACCCAGGCGAGTAGAGGATCTTCTGCGTAAGCTTCGGATTCACGCCGAGCGCGATGGCGTCCGCCTACCCTATAAGGCAACGACTCCCTTCCTCAACACGATTGCTCCGGAAGAAGAAGCACGATTTCCCGGCAGCGTTGAGATCGAGCGTCGGATCAAAAGCCTGGTCCGCTGGAACGCTATGGCCATGGTGGTTCGTGCCAACCGGGAGGAAAACGGCATCGGCGGCCATATTTCCACTTATGCCTCGCAGGCCACTCTCTTCGAGATAGGATTCAATCATTTCTTCCGCGGCAAGGGTCACCCCAGCGGCGGCGATCTCGTTTTTTTCCAAGGTCACGCGGCCCCCGGCGTTTACGCCCGTGCCTTTCTCGAGGGCCGGATTTCGGCGGAAACCCTGGAGAACTTCCGGCGCGAGCTAAAACCGGACGGCGGTCTTTCATCCTACCCTCATCCCTGGCTAATGCCCGACTTCTGGGAATTTCCGACCGTGTCGATGGGACTCGCTCCCATCATGTCGATCTATCAGGCCCGTTTTAGCCGCTACCTTCATGACCGGGGACTCAAGGACACCTCACAGCAGAAAGTGTGGACCTTTCTGGGCGACGGCGAGACAGACGAGCCGGAATCGCTCGGGGCGATCTCGTTGGCGGCACGCGAGAAGTTGGACAATCTCATTTGGGTGATCAGCTGTAACCTGCAGCGCTTGGATGGTCCGGTGCGCGGCAACGGAAACATCATCGATGAGCTTGAGGCGGTATTCCGCGGTGCGGGCTGGAACGTGATCAAAGTGGTGTGGGGCACGGACTGGGATCTGCTTTTCGCCCGCGATCACGACGGCTTGCTGGCGCAGCGGTGCGGCGAAGTCGTGGATGGCGAACGCCAGAAATACACGGTGGAGCCAGGATCTTATGTGCGCGAGCACTTCTTCGGTAAGTACCCGAGGCTCATCGACATGGTGAAGCACGTGTCGGACGAGCAATTGCAGAAGCTGCGTCTTGGCGGGCACGATCCCCGGAAGGTCTACGCGGCCTACAAGGCTGCGTTCGAGCACACGGAGCAGCCCACAGTAATCCTGGCGCGGACGATTAAGGGATACGGGCTGGGCGAGGCTGGAGAAGGCAAAAACATCACTCATCAGCAGAAGAAGCTGAATGAGGAGGAGTTGCGCGCCTTCCGCACCCGCTTCGGTATTCCTATTTCGGATGACGACGTGTCCATGGCGCCGTTCTACCGTCCACCCGACAATTCACCCGAGATGCAGTATCTCCAGGAGCGCCGCCGTACCCTGGGTGGATATGTGCCTGAGCGCCGTGTACGTTCGATGCCGATACCCGCCCCTTCCGAGGATCTGTTTTCGGAGTTTTACGCGGGGACCAGCGGCCGTGAGGTATCGAGCACCATGGTCTTCGTGCGTTTGCTGGCCAATCTGCTCAAGGACAAAGAGCTTGGCAAGCTGGTGGTGCCGATTGTCCCGGATGAGGCGCGCACCTTCGGCATGGAGTCTCTCTTCCGCCAGGTGGGAATCTACTCCCACGTCGGACAGCTTTACACGCCCGTGGACAAAGACACGCTGCTCTACTATCACGAAGCGCGCGATGGTCAGATCTTGGAAGAGGGCATTACCGAAGCGGGCAGCATGTCATCGTTTATTGCTGCCGGCACCGCCTATTCGAACCACGGCATCAACACCATTCCTTTCTTTATCTACTACTCGATGTTCGGACTGCAACGCGCGGGCGACCTGTTTTGGGCGGCTGGCGACATCCGCGCCCGGGGTTTTGTGCTGGGCGCAACGGCGGGCCGTACGACACTGGCGGGCGAGGGATTGCAGCATCAGGATGGCAATAGTCAGCTGCTGGCTTATCCCATCCCCAATCTTGTGGCCTACGATCCGGCCTATGCTTACGAGATCGCAGTGATCATTCGCGACGGTATTCGCCGCATGTACGAAGAACAGGAAAGCGTGTTCTTTTATCTCACCCTGATGAACGAGCCCTATGCCATGCCGCCCATGCCGGATCGCGAGGGGGTAGAGGAAGGCATTCTGAAGGGCATGTACCTGTTCCGGCCATCGACTGCCAAGAAGGCGAAGGCTCGGGTACAATTGCTGGGTAGCGGAACCATCCTGAATGAGGCGGTCAAGGCTCAGGATATCCTTGAGGAGCATTACGGAATCGCCGCTGACGTCTGGAGCGTCACCAGCTACAAGCAGCTTTACCGTGACGGCCACGACTGCGAGCGCTCGAACATGCTTCATCCTGGTGAGCCGCCCACGATGCCCTATGTGACCCGGTGCCTGAAGGATGCACCTGGACCTTTTATTGCTGCCAGCGATTACGTCAAGGCGCTGCCTGATTCAATCTGCCGCTGGGTGCCCCGCCCCCTGGTTTCACTCGGAACCGACGGCTTCGGTCGCAGTGAAGGACGGGCCTCGTTGCGCGACTTCTTCGAGGTTGATGCACGCTTCATTGCCTTGGCGGCGGTGCACGCGCTGGTGCGTGACAAGCAGGTCGGGCCGGAAATGGCCTCGCAGGTAATCAAGGATCTGGAAATCGATCCGGAAAAACTCAATCCGGCCATTTCGTAGCGACGGTAGCCACGGTTGATGCTTCTCCAACCGTGGGCTTTCTCAGTCAGCCGGACGAACCTATGTTCAGTTTTAGGCCGCACAGTTCACCGCGGCTAACGCTGATTTCTCAACAGGAAACCCCATGGCAACTGAATTCAGACTTCCTGAGCTGGGCGAGAACATCGAGAAAGGCGACTTAGTCAAGATCATGGTCGCGGTGGGTGACAGCGTCGCCAAAGACCAGGCCGTGATCGAGCTCGAGACCGACAAAGCGACACTGGAAGTTCCTTCAAGCGTCGCCGGGAAAGTGAAGCAGATCCACGTCAAGCAGGGCGACAAGGTCGCGGTTGGGCAACTCATACTTACGGTTGACGAGGAAGGCGCCGGAGGTAATCAAGAACAAGCGGAACTTCAAATAGAGCTGCCGGGGGATAGGGCTAAGCCGCTGCCCAAGGCTGTCTCCAACCTGCGTCCGGGAGCTTATGGCCCCACCACCCGCGAGCAGGAGGAGGCGGAAGAGGCGATCCAGTCCACAGCGCCACCTGATAACCAGCCCGCGCCTGACGTAAGCGCTTCGGGACGAGGCGAGGTGATTGACATAAGCCACGCCCGTGCCGCAGCGGCGCCTGAGCCGCCACAACCGGAAAGACCCGCCCAACTGGCTCCTGCCTCACCCGGGATCCGGCGTCGTGCCCGTGAACTCGGGATCGACATTAATCAGGTCCGTGGGACTGGTCCGAGCGGACGTATTTCCGAGGACGATATAACCGCCTTTGCTAAGTCGATCATCACCGGAGCGAAGACTGCCCTTCAACTCGCCACGCCGCCTCCTGCGCTTTCGCCCTTGCCGGATTTCACTCGCTGGGGCCAAGTGGAGCGCAAGCCCATGTCGAACATCCGGCGGAAAACGGCAGAACGCATGGCGCGGGCATCGAGTACGGTCGCGCAAGTGACGCAGTTCGATCAGGCGGATGTCACGGATCTGGAGGAATTGCGCAAGCGTTTTGGCAAGAAGGCGGAGGCGTCAGGCGGCAAGCTTACGGTCACCGCAGTCGCGGTCAAAGTGATAGCCGCTGCGCTTAAAGCATTTCCTAAATTTAGAGCCTCTATCGATATGGCTGGCAATGAGATCGTCTTCAAGAGATACGTCCATATTGGAGTTGCGGTGGATACCGACCGCGGCCTCCTGGTGCCAGTCATCCGAGATGCCGATCACAAGAACATCATTGCCATCTCGACGGAACTGGCTCAGCTTTCGGAGAAGGCCCGCAGTAAGAAGCTCACCCCTGAAGAAATGGAAGGCGGCGTCTTCACCATCACGAACCTGGGCGGAATCGGTGGAAGCCACTTTACGCCGATCGTCAACTATCCGGAAGCGGCGATTCTCGGGATCTCGCGCGCGGTCTATCAGCCGGCATACCGGGACGGGCAATTCGTTCCACGCCTGATCCTGCCATTGTCGCTTTCCTACGACCATCGCCTGATTGACGGTGCCGACGCAGCACGGTTCCTAAGATGGGTAGCTGAGGCCCTGGAGCAGCCCTTCCTGCTTTCTTTAGAGGGATAGAAACACACATCCAACAGGTGAACCGATGAGCGAAGAGCAGAATGTGACGCAAGTCGCCGTCATTGGCGCTGGACCCGGCGGATACGCGGCGGCGTTCCTGGCGGCCGACCTGGGTCTGAAGGTGGCCCTCATTGATCCTGACCTTAACCCTGGGGGCGTGTGTCTCTATCGCGGCTGCATCCCCTCAAAGGCGCTGTTGCACGTCGCCAGAGTGATCAACGAATCGCGTGAAGCCAGCAATTGGGGAGTAAAGTTCGGCGAGCCCCAAGTCGACGTCGAGAAGCTCCGTGGCTTCAAGGATAGCGTGGTGAACCGCCTCACCGGCGGCCTGGGGCTTCTCGCGAAGCAGCGCAAGGTAAACTACGTCCGCGGGACAGCGTCCTTCGTGGATGCCCACACCGTCGAGATTCAGGCCCAAGGCAAAGACTCGCAGAAATTACGATTCGACCACGCCATTATCGCCACCGGCTCGCGACCGGCCGTCCTTCCGGGTTTGCCGAACAGTCCTCGAGTTATGGATTCGACCGCGGCCCTCGATCTCTCCGACGTGCCGAAATCGCTGCTGGTTATCGGCGGAGGTTATATCGGCCTGGAACTTGGTTCCGTTTATACGTCGCTGGGAACCAAGGTTTCCGTGGTCGAGATGCTGCCTGGACTCATGCCCGGCGCCGACCGCGACTTGGTGAACCCGTTGGCCAAACGTCTCGAGAAGATGTTCCACGCCATAATGCTTAACACCAAAGTCGCCGAAATCACAGAAGATGAAGGTGGATTGCGGGTTCGCTTCGAGGGCGCTCCCCCGGACAAGTCGGAGCAGGTATTCGACAAGATCCTCTACTCGGTAGGCCGCAAGCCGAACTCCCAGATCGCCGGGCTCGACCAGACCCGAGTCGAAGTTGACCCTAAAGGATTCGTCAAGGTTGATCCCCAGCGCCGCACCGCCGAGCCGAGCATCTTTGCCATCGGCGATGTGGCGGGCGAGCCCATGCTCGCTCACAAGGCATCGCACGAGGGACGCACGGCGGTCGAAGTGATCGCCGGGCACAAAGTGGTGTTCGAGCCGCTGGCAATTCCTGCCGTTGTTTTCACCGACCCCGAGATTGCCTGGTGTGGCCTCACGGAGGAGCAGGCCAAGAAAGACGGCCGCGAGGTCAAGGTCGCCCGGTTTCCTTGGGGGGCCTCGGGCCGCGCCGTCACGCTCGATCGGACGGAGGGTGTTACCAAACTGGTAATCGATCCGGGTACCGAGCGAGTTCTAGGCGTTGGGATCACCGGCGTCGGCGCGGGCGAAATGATCGCGGAGGGTGTTCTCGCTATCGAGATGGGCGCCACTGCATCAGACCTGGCCTTGACCATTCACCCGCATCCGACCTTGTCCGAGACAATCATGGAATCCGCTGAGGTCTTCTTCGGTCTCAGCACCCACCTGTATCGGCCAGCGGCCAAATCCAAAGCCAAGGGTTGAGGTCGGCAAGGGGCACGATCGCGCAAAATCCCGCTAGAATCCCGCACTCTTTCCGCAGTTTTTCCGTACTCATATATAGAGAGCAAAGGTTCGTTTAGCGCCTCCTTGCGTACCGCATGCCTTGACCGCTCAAGGACGATAACGGATATAAAGAGCGTCATATCCGCTCATGTTGGGGGCTGCCTGGCTTCGCCACTGTCGTAGTTTTATTGTCGAGCGCGGGGCAAAGGACTTGACTTCCTCCCCCAGGACAACATAAATTCGAATCGTGAGGAGTCACTGGATCAATTGCGTATGGTTTGCAATTCTCGTCATTGGCTTGGCGGTATCTTGGCGGGAGGCTCCAGAACTCTGCAACTTGACGGACGATAGCGCGAATGATGGTGTCGTCACCTTCCATGTTTACATATCGTCCCCAACCTCGAAATTGACACCGGCAAAGGGCGCTCGACGATCCAGCAATCCCGTTAGCTGGACCATGGATCGCCAACATAGACTCCTCTCGCCTTCAAGAAGCTCCGCTTTGCTTGACCCTGTTTTGGCCTCACTCCAAGTTCACAAGGAATAGCTCCCGGCAAGGCTGCTTTCGGGTTCGCCGGCTCCCCGCACAGGGGTGTGCCGGGAACGGCCCGTGCCGCCTAAAGTGGTGGGGATCTCCGCACTGCGCTCGGTGCGGACGAGTTGTCTGAATCGAGGACAGGAAGAACGGTTTGGAACCACAAGCTCACCTGCGGTTACCCGAGACCGCATAGACAGCGAGGGGCAGCCAAGCGATTACCACGATCGCCGACGCCCCTCGCCCCGCATCCTATGAGAGCCGTAGCTCTTCTCACATCGGCTAACTGACCCGCGAGTTACCACCACCAAGACACCAAGTCACAAAGGCGAGACGCTAACTCAGACGTTTACCGGTTCGATCTTAGGCACCAGTATCTGAAACACTCCCAAAGCCAGCGGATGCATGAGCCCGGCGACGATGAACAAGGGCACCCAGGTGTGCAGATACTGGAGTTGATACCCTGATACCAGCGCGATAATCATTCCTCCGGCGGCGCCTGCCCCACCCCCTAGTCCCACCACTGATCCCACGTCCTTCTTCGGGAAGAGGTCAGAAGCGAGGGTGTAGATGTTGGCTGACCAGCCTTGATGCGCCGAGGTAGCCAGCGAGATGAACACCAGGGCCGTCCAAGGACTGGGGGAGAGCACCGCCAGTATTCCCGCCGGCATCATAAGCGCACAGGCCGCCATGGCGCACTTGCGCGAGAAGTTGGCCGAGTGGCCGCGCTTCAGCAGGAATCCGGAGAACCAGCCGCCAGCGATGCTGCCGGGAATGGCGCCCAGGAACGGGATCATGCCGAACCATCCCAGCCAGGTAACAGAAAGGTGACGAGCCTGAACGAAATACTTCGGCAGCCAGAAAATGTAGAACCACCAGATCGGGTCCGTCATGAACTTCGCCAGAATGAAACCCCATGCCTGCCGGCGTCCGAGGATTGCGCTCCAGCGAAGCCGGTTGGCACTCACTGTATGGTCGGCATTCCGTTCTTTGCCGATGTACTCAAGCTCCTCAGGTCTTATCCATGGGTGTAAGGCGGGAATGCGATAAACCGCAGACCATAGGGCCACGCAGGCGAGTCCGAGGGCTCCCGTTCCCAAGAATGCGGACTTCCAGCCCCACTTCACGAGCAGCCACACTACTAGCGGATAGGCAACCACCTGGCCGGCGTTAGTCCCGCTGTTGAACAATCCCGTTGCCAGGGCGCGCTCGTTTTTCGGAAACCACTCGGCCACGGCTTTGATCGAAGCCGGGAAGTTACCGGCCTCGCCGGTGCCAAGCAGAAGCCGCGCCATCGAGAAGGAGAGCACTCCCCTTGCCAGGGCGTGAGCCATAGCGGCGAGCGACCACCAGGCCATGGCGAGTCCGTAGCCCAAACGCGTTCCCAGCCGGTCGATCATTCCGCCTGAAATCAGCATCATGATCGCGTACGATAGCTGGAATGAGAAGATGATCCAGCCGTAGTCGCTCTCAGTCCAATGAAACAGCCGCTGCAGTTCGGGCTCGACAATGGCGATAGCGCCGCGATCGATATAATTCACCATCGAGCCCAGAAACAAGAGGCCGCAGATGATCCAGCGGAGGTGAGGAACGGTGAAGTGTGGCTTGCTGTTTCCGACCATAAACTGTTGCCGGCGCTACATTCGACGTGGCATGGCCATGTCGGGCGGAACATGGAAACTCAGGAAGGCGGAGCCGTCAATGCCCAGCCGGGGAACTTAGCGGCGCTATCCGCCAAGCGAGACCGCCGGTGAGGACACCGGCGCTACAGCCTTTCACTAGAGAACGCCGGTGAGGACACCGGCGCTACAGCCCCTTCACCAGTGGCAGGATGTCTCCGCCATGCCGCAGGACTACCACTTTGGCGTCGCGGCCTGCCAGTCCGAAGGCGGTTGTGAGCGCCTGTTGCGGATCGGACGCGGTCGAGAAACCTAAGTGTTTCTGGACCTCAGCGCTGATGCCTGCCGATACCATGATCCCCTGCGCCTTGTCGCGAATCACACGGCCTACGTGCACAAGATGAGCCGCCGCGACTTTATCCGCGAGCTCCTGCCGCTCCAGCATCCCCTTCACTTCCTCGACTCCGCGATAGCCCAAACGCTCCACTTCCGGATGCTCCTCGGCTACGCCATGAGGACAGCGCGTTACAAGGATCACGATGCCGCCCGGTCGCACCGCTAGTTCCGCGGCATAGATACCCTTGGCTGCCTGCCACAGGTCGTAGTCGGCGGGGTACGATTCGACAATCACGATGTCCGCAAAGTCCGGCTGGGAGACTCCATAGATCGCGCGAGAGAGCGCGGCGCCCCTCCGGTGTGCCTCGACCGGATCACCTGCCACCACGTGCTGAACGTGAGACTCTCCATCCATCACTACATTAACAATGAAGCGCAGGCCGGCCAACCGCCCAATACGTTCCACGTCAAGCCGCACCGGATTGGCAGCTATCCCGAGGATCTCAGGGCCCGAAAACAGGGCGCTCATCCAGTGGGTGTAGCCGGTGACGGCAGGACCACTTGCACCGGGCTGCACGATGGTGGCGCCGCCCGTGAATCCCATCACCCGATGCGGTACGATCTGCCCGACGCCGATCACCAGGTCGGCCTCCCCGAGCCGGCGGTTCACCTGAATCGGGGTTCCATCGGCGGTGGCGCCGATCTCGCGCAGGTTTCCCAACTCCTGCCAGTGATGTAGCGCGACTTCATACTGGTGCGGAATCTCAGCACCTAGCTTGGTTTCGACTTCGGCCGAGGTCATGCGTGAGTGAGTTCCGGCGGCAATAAGAATGCGGATGTTACCGGGATCGACGCCAGCACTCCGCAGGCGTTCGAGTACCGGCGCCAATACGACCGAGGCCGGTGTCTGGCGCGTGATGTCGTCAACCAGCAGCAACACCCGAGCGTCCCTCGATGCCAGGGCTTCCAGGGGCGAGCCTTGCGGATGATCCAGAGCCTGCGCCGTCAGCTCGGCGACATCGGGCGCTCCAGGCAGAACGCGAGGCTCTAACACCGCCATGAGGTTACGGTCGGGAATCTCGAAAGCAGGTAACTCAGGGTAAGTCAGTGAGAGTATCAAATTTCCTCCGCCAAACTGTGCCCGGCTTTCAGAATCAGATTCGGAACCAAGGACGCGCGAAGCGCCTTGAAGTGCGGCAGCTCCGCTGCCGCCTTAACCGCAACGCTTTGGCCTCCGGTGCACGAACAGGATTTGTGCCTGCCAGCAACTACTAAGGACCCCTACGACGCGCTACCAGAAACGAAGGTACCGGGAACATGGCGGCGGCGACCCGCTCGCAAGGCGGGTAAAGGCGGGCTGCTTTACGAACTTACAGCACAAGGCTCGATAGCCCTGCCCTCACATGACTAATCGCCTTGAGCCATTGACGCCCGATACTACCACCACCTCGTAACGGCACCAAGTGAAACCACGGATGAGAGCCATTCGGTGATAAGCTATGCGGCTCGCATTTGGCTGGCAGAGCCCTGGTTCCCTTCCCTTGTAGAGTGCGACAGCCCATGGAAAGCGGCGGGGTGACGCCGCCTTGGAATGTGAGCAAAGGAATCTTCAAGCGCAGAACAAGAATGGCGGTGGCTCAGACCACGGCACTCCAAAGGCGGGCTTACGCCGGCGAACCTCTCCCGACCAGGGCTGACCAGGGGGGAGAAAAAGAGAGAGATCTACCATGAAGCGACGACAGTTTATTGCTGGATCCCTGACCTCGGGAGGGGCGTTGCTGCTGCCCCGAGCGGTAGCAGGCCAGGTAGAACGGACGGTGGCGGGTTTCCATCCACACACGGCTGACAAAGCTCAAGCGCCCCTGAACCCGCTTCCTGACCTAAGCCCGGCTCGCTGGATCTGGTATCCCTCCGGGCGCTGCCTGCCGAATACTTTCATCTTGTTCCGTCGCCAGGTCGAACTCGATTCCAAGGTTGTGAAGGCGCGCGGCTGGATCGCCGCCGATAGCCGCTACCTCCTCGAAGTGAATGGCCAGCGGATCCAGTGGGGACCGGCGCCGTCCGACCCGCGCTGGGCGGAAGCCGATCCGGTGGATCTGTCCGCCGCGCTCGACGCGGGTATGAATGTTATTGGCGCTAAAGTGGTGTGGTTCGGGCAGGGCGACGGCACTTGGCCGGCTGGAAAACCCGGATTCCTGTTCTGGCTCGAAATCGAGACGGCGAGCGGCCAGCGCCAGACGATCGTTTCCGATGCTGGCTGGCAGGCGCATCTGGCGCGCTCGTGGAGGCCCGGAAACTACAAGCGCTGGTATCTGCGTGCGTTACAGGAAGAATTTAATGCGCGACTTTATCCTTACGGCTGGACCACGGCGCAGTTCCAGACTACCCAGGACTGGATTCATGCCATGACCCTCGACTGCCCGGCTGACAAACCACCCCTCGTCTCGAATTACTCCGACTACATGTATGACACGGCCGGCGATGAAGAATCGTGTCAACTGCGCGGGCGTAGCGTTCCTCACCTGGCGGAGACGCTGGTTCCGGCGGCGAAACTGACCGAGTCGTGCTGGATCGACTGGGTGCGTCCGCCCGAAGAATACTTCGAATGCCGACCGCCGGAGTCGTTTCGGGCAGACCGCCAGGATGCCGCACAGCCTGTTGGCCCGCGCGGGTGGCAAGTGGATCTCGATGGCCATCGAGGCGCGGCGCTCACCTTCGAGTTCACGGAGCAGATGGTGGGATGGCCATATTTCACCATCGAAGCTCCAGCGGGCACGACCATTGAGCTCATGGTGCAGGAGGCCCACCAACCGGGCGGGCCAGCATTGCTTAACACACACTTCGACGGTTGGACACGGTTCATCTGCCGGGAAGGCGAAAACCGATTTGAGACCTTCGACTACGAGAGTTGCCGCTGGGTGCAACTGCACGTCCATGGCGCCCACGGGAAGGTGGTGATTCGTGACGTGGGAATGCGCAGGCGTGTCTACCCCTGGCCGAACACGCCCCATATCCACTCGGACGAGCCGGAGCTACAACGGCTGTTCGATGCCAGTCTCAACACGCTCAACAACTCTGCCCAGGAAACCGTGATGGACGGAGCAGGGCGCGAGCGGCAGCAATACAGCGGCGACGGTGCTCACCAGCTTCATGCGATCTACTTGGCTCTTGGCGAGACACGCTTGCCCGCGCGGTTCGTGAACACCTTCAGCCAAGGTATGACACAGGATGGATATTTCCTGGATTGCTGGCCCGCCTATGACCGGCTGGCGCGGCTCTGGGAACGCCAACTCCAACTCACCAAGTGGGGGCCGATTCTCGATCACAGCGTCGGCTTCAACTTCGACTGCTTCTACTATCACCTATATACGGGTGATCTCAAAGCTCTGGCTGAGCCCTATCCGCGCCTTCTGCGCTTTGCCCAGTATCTTGGCGACCATGTCGGCCGCGACGGACTTCTGGGGGTGGAGAACCTCGGAATACCTTCTGTCTGGATCGACCATGTCGCTTACGAGCAGCAGCGCCACAAGCAGTGCGCCTTCAATCTTTATGCCGGCGCGATGCTGCAGCATGCGCTTGCTCCCTTATGCGCGGCCTTCGGAGATCGCAGCCATGAACAATCCGCCAAAACGCTGGGGCGGCAATTGCAGGCGGCCACGGTAAAACGATTCTGGAGTCCGGAACGTAAGCTATTCGTCATCAACCTTCCGTGGCTCGCTGAGGATAAGAAGATCCGGCTCTGCGACCGTTCTCTGGCCACCGCCATCCTCTACGATCAGTGTCCGGGAGGAGAAATCGCAGCTGGTCTTCACGCCCTGGTGGATTGCCCGCCGGAAATGGGATTCTCCTATCCCTGCAACGCCGGCTGGCGCTTATGGGCGCTGGGAAAGGCAGGCCGAGCCGACGTGATCGTTAAGGATTTCCGTGAGCGCTGGGCAGTTATGGAATCCGTCAAGCTGAACAACACGCTGCAGGAGGATTGGCACGACGTTCCCGACACCACCTTCGAGTGGAGCCATTGTCCGCTGTCGCCGATCTTTGTCACTCACATGAGCGTGGCGGGAATTCGTCCGCTCGAGCCGGGCTTCAAGCGCTGCGAGATTCGTCCCCAGCCCGCTGACCTCCGGCTGCTCGAACTGACTCTCTGGACCGTTCAAGGCCCGATTGGCTTTAGCAGCCGCGGGAAGTCCGGAAACCGCGAACTCAGCCTATCGTTGCCCGCGGGATGTACTGGCGAGCTCGTCGTGCGACCAGAGGAGTCGCTTACATTGCCCGCAGCCGCGCAGCCCACGGCCGACGGGCTTCGCCGTTATCGACTGCCTTCGGGCGAAACGAAGCTCCAACTGAAATTCACTTAACTCCGGTGTATACTTACTACAGGGGAAGACACCAACACAGTCATCGTTAGGCAGCCCGCTGCGCCGGAGGGTAGTTCGTTTAGGAGTCTCTCTCCGCATCGATCTGCGTTATGCAGGGGGCTTCGCGGATGCTTAGAGCATCGGCGCCCGGCACGCGAGCTGAAATAGGCCGAATCTCCAGGCCTCGATCATGGGAGGGAGTGTTCACCTTTCACGGGTCCGGAGGTGAAGATGGACTCACCGCGATCTGAAGCTAAACGGAAACAAGACATACCGGCCAACATCGAGGAGGGGAGCGTCCGGCCGCCGCCGGAGATCTCGCTGTTTCCCATCGTGGGCATAGGCGCCTCGGCCGGCGGACTGGAAGCTCTCCGGCAGCTACTGCCGAATCTGCCGCGGGACACTGGCTTGGCTTTCGTAGTCGTCCAGCATCTGCGCCCTCACCATCAGAGCATGCTCCCTGAGTTGCTTTCGAGGGCAACTACGATTCCCGTGCTTGAGGCCAAGGAAGGAATGAGGGTCGAACCCGATCACGTCTATGTGACTCCCCCCAACGCCGAAATTACCATCCGGAATGGTGTACTCAGTCTCAGAGCTCGCCACGACACTCCCCCATTCCATTTGCCCATCGACGGTTTCTTCACCTCACTGGCGGAAGACCGAAAAGATAAAGCACTCGGAGTAGTCCTTTCGGGTACGGCCTCCGACGGCACCCTGGGTCTGAAAGCCATAAAAGCTCAAGGGGGAATCACCTTTGCCCAGGAAGAGCAGTCGGCAAAATTCGGGGGTATGCCGCATAGCGCCATTTACGCCGGCCATGTCGATTTCGTTCTACCCCCCGAGGGCATTGCTCGTGAACTAGGCCGTATCGGACAACACCTAAACGGAAGTATCGGGAAGGAGCCGGCGCCCGAGGATCTTCTCCGCGGCCCGGCCGGCGAACTCAACAAGCTTCTTACTCTGTTGCGAAACGAAACCGGAGTCGATTTCAGCGAGTACAAAAAGAGCACCTTTGGCCGTCGCATCCGGCGGCGCATGGTGGTAAACAATATTGATAGTCTTGCTGACTATGTGCGCTACGCACAAGATAACCGCAAGGAGATGGACGCCCTCTACCAGGACGTCCTGATCTATGTCACCAGTTTCTTTCGCGAGATCGGGACCTTTGAGGCGCTCAGGAAGCGGGTGTTTCCAGAGCTCATGAAAGACAGGCCTGCCGAAGCGCCTGTCCGCATCTGGGTTCCAGGATGTTCGACCGGGGAAGAGGTGTATTCGCTGGCCATCTGCGCGGCCGAGTACCTGGCCGATATTCAGAGTTCCAACAGTCTCCAGGTTTTCGGCACGGACATCAACGAGGCGTTGTTGCAAAAGGCCAGGAGCGGAGCATACACAGAAAAGGAACTCGCCAACGTTTCGCCCTCGCGGCTGAAGCGTTTCTTTACCAAGACCGTCGAAGGCTACCGGATCCGCGAGTCGCTGCGGGAAACTTGTATCTTTGCGCGTCAGAATGTGGCAAGCGATCCACCGTTTTCGCGGTTGGATTTGATCAGTTGCCGTAATCTGCTGATTTATCTGGAAGCCTCTCTGCAGCGCAAACTGATCCCTATTTTCCACTATGCGCTACAGCCCGGCGGGTTTCTCTCGTTGGGCAGATCGGAAAGCTTGAGCGAGTTTTCCGACCTCTTTAGCGCGGTTGATAAGAAAGCCAAGATCTACGCGAAAAAGCCGACAGCCCGCCGGGCAGCTCGATGCGCTGAGTCTAAGCAGCCACCTAAAAGGCCTTGGCAGAGCGCTGGCGGCACGGACCAGCGCCGAGTTCGACCTCGGGAAGGAAGTCAGTCGCATTATGCTCTCCGAGTATATGCCGCCTGGTTTCGTAATAAACGGCGACCTGGAAATTGTCCAGTTCCTAGGTCAAACCGGCCGCTATCTGGATCCAATGCCGGGCCCCGCCAGCTTTCAGATTCTGAAGATGGCCCGCCAGGGACTCCCTTTCGAGTTACGGAAGATCATTCTCCAGGCTCAGCATCAGGGAACGAGACTGGTGAAAGAGGGAATCGCGGTCAAGGCCAACGGCGGCACGCGAGAGATCGACTTGGAAGTGCGGCTAATCAAGGGACCCTCCGGCCGGGAGACATACTTCCTGGTCTTACTTCACGAAAGGCCGCAACAGCCTGCACCGGCCTCGGTGTCGCCGTCGCCGGAGCAGGGAGCCGAGGAGGCTGCGCAGGAAATGCGCCGGGAGCTCGATGAAACGCGGACGCAACTCGAAGATGTGATCGACCAGCTCGCCACCAACAACAACGAACTGCTCACGGCTAACGAGGAGGTCCAATCGAGCAACGAAGAACTTCAGAGCAGCAACGAGGAGCTGGAAACAGCAAAAGAGGAATTGCAGGCAACCAACGAAGAGCTCACCACGCTCAACGATGAGTTGCAGAACCGTAACCAGCTACTCACGCTCACGAACAACGACCTCAACAACGTCATCAGCAACGTCACGGTTCCTATGGTGATCCTGGGAAGCGACCTGCGAATCCGCCGTTTCACTCCCAATGCGCAAGAGGTTCTGAACCTGATCCCCGCCGATGTAGGCCGGCCGATCACCGACCTTCGCTCCGCGCTCGACTTCCCTGGCCTGGAAGGGCTGGTGCGCGAGGCCATCGATACCTCAAACCTGAAAGAGCGCGAAGTCAAGGATGCACGAGGGCGATGGTATTCCCTGCGCGTTCGGCCCTACCGGACCGCCAAGGATCACACTGAGGGCGCCATTCTAACTCTGGTGGATATCGACAAGTTAAAAGCGGAATCGGCGGGATTGCGCGAATACGCCGGGGCAGTCGCGGAGACGGTGCGCGAGTGCCTTCTGGTTTTGGATGAAGAACTGCGAGTGAAGGCGACAAACCGCTTGTTCCTGGAGATGTTCCGGCTACCTCCCGAGGAGACGAAGGAGCGCCTTCTTCCTGATCTCGACAATGGCCAATGGAATATCCCTGACCTGATTCGGGCACTCCGGGAGGTTCTGCCCAAGCAGCAGGAAATTAGAGATTTTGAGGTTGAGCACGAGTTCGCTGGACTAGGTCGCAGAACCATGCTGCTCAGTGCTCGCGAGATTCGACAGGGCCACGGCCCCTCCCACTTGATCGTATTGGTCATTGACGACATCACCGAAAGCAAACAAGCACGTGAGAAGCTGGAGGAACAGGCGCGACTGCTCGATCTTGCCAATGATGCGATTGTGGTGCGAACTCTGGACGGCGTCATTAAGTTCTGGAATCGAGGCGCGGAAAACGTCTACGGTTGGGGAGCGGAGGAAGCATTTGGCAAGACCCTTCCGGCTTTGTTAAAGACGGAGTGGCCCGAACCGGTCGAGCAACTGCAGGCGAAGCTGCTCGATCACGGCGAATGGGAAGGCGAAGTAGTGCAGACGAGAAGGGATGGTACCCGCGTGGCCATGGCCAGCCGCCAAGTCCTGCAGCGGGACAGCGGCGGACATCCGGCGGCCGTCCTCGAGATCAACCGGGACATTGCGGCTCGCCGGCTGGCGGAAGAGGCTGTCCGACTGCTCTCCGCCAGGCTGATTCAAGCACAGGATGAGGAGCGGCGCCGGATCGCCGGTGAGCTTCACAATAGTACGGCCCAGTCGCTTTCCGCACTCGCCATGAATCTTGCCTTGATCGAACAACGGAAGGCTATCGCGGGTGACGACCGGTCTGCCAAGGCGCTTGGGGAAAGCCAGGAACTGGTTGAGCAGGCGGCGCGTGAGATCCGCGACCTTTCGCATCTTCTGCATGCGTCCGGCTTGGATTCAACAAGTCTGATCCGGGCGATCCGGTCTGAGGTCGCCAGATTCAATCGCCGCACTGGAATTCTGGTCGATTTCAATCCCCCCAGCGACATGGGGTTGATTGACGCCGACGTCATTACCGCCTTGACACGCGTCGTGCAGGAGGGCCTGAGTAATATCCAGCGCCACGCAGAGAGCCCCAGCGCGGTGGTTCGCATCGCACGTGGAGACGAAGAGCTGGTGCTTGAAGTTGAGGACAAGGGTAAGGGCATGCCTCCCGGAATTCCTGAGATGGCAGACCGGGAAATTCTGCGGCTCGGTGTCGGGATTGCCGGTCTGCGCGAGCGGCTGCGGCAGCTCGGAGGACGCCTGGAATTGCTTTCAGGGCCGAAAGGCACTACGGTAAGAGCCATTGTATCTCCGTCCAGTCGCCGTTCGGTGACGGCCGGATCATAGAGTCACTTGACTGGGACAGCTCCATTCGCGACCGCGAATACCTTGGGCAACCGCTCGGCGAGGCGAGGCAAGGCCGGAAATCTGGCGTGGGGTTCGGTCTGGTACCAGTACGCGACAGAATAGAAATCGTCTGAGCGGTCGTTGCCCGCCCCATGCTCAATGGTGAAGCGGAGGGATTTGTTGAAGACCAGCGGCGAATCGAGATGCCATCGATAACAACACCATTTTCCGCCGAGAGAAAACGGGTTCGCGACGAAGGGTACTCCAATGTGCCGGTAGTGGAACTCCTTGCCCTCGAAACCCCAGGCGCCGTTGTAGTAGTCCTCTGAGCCGGTTCCGGTCGTGATCGGGGCCGCGCCGCCATCGACAAAGAGCATGTCGTCGCCTTCACCCCACCAGCCATCTTGGTTCAGGACGATTCCTTGCGTCACGCCCACAAGATGACCCCGGCCCGCCGTTTCCATAAATACGTAATTATTCTGTCCGTTAAGATTAGTCTTTTCTGCGGTTTTCCAGCCTGGACAAGGTGCGGACTGGCGATACTGGGCGTGAAAATATCCGAGATTCTCCGGGAGGCCTGGCAGGACCTGATAGTCGATGTTCCAGTAGTAGGCCCCTATGGGCGAATCGCCCTCATTCGTTGCCGTGATTAACGCCGATTTTCGAAATGGCATCGGGAAATAGGCGTTCAGAGCCTTGACTGGAGCGACACTCAGCAGCGCTGATTCATACAGGAAATATTCTCCCAGGTTGAGCCCAAAGAAATCACCGACAGGCGTTTCTACGCTAGGCTCGGTCTCTCCGTCCCAGAACATCCGTAGTACGATCTTCTTCAGGTGCTGCGGATCGTCTGCCGCGAGCGTAAACCAGATGTGGCTGACCATTCCTGGACCCTGGGCGCTGAGCAAGGTAAGAGTCTGCCCCGCATCCAATTTTACGGCATCCGCATTGCCGCCGGTCCGATCGTAACTGGATGCTTTGGCGTTCCGATAATCGCGAAGAATCGCCAATGAGAGCTGCTGAGGATAATCAGCTTCCGCACCGCTGCCCGCAGCAGCTTCCGCGCGGCCGTCACGGGCGCCAAGTAAGCCGAGTGCTCCGAGGGCAACGGGCACTTGAAGAAAACGTCTCCGACCAGGTCCATTCATTGGGTTGCTCCTTTTGCCGTTGGGCGAAATGCGTGGAATTGAATCTTGTAAGGTCACTACGGCACAACGACCTTGACACTCACTGGTAACCCGCTAGAATGTGCGTGTCGAATCATAGTTGATCAGCTGGCGCTTAGCAATATTCTGCTTTTAGCAGTTTTGGCAGGTTGCGCTGAAGACTCGTTGCGACTGTCATTCTGAGGAGCCGCAGGCGGCGAAGAATCTCGCTCTGAGGCCCGATCCTTTTGTGAAGAAGGAGACCTTCATGCGTGGGGAAAGGGAGACGCCGGACGTGCAGGATCTGTGCCGGCGCTTTTCCCTGCTGTACACCGGTGCTATTTCGGACATCCTCGATGGAATGGGATTTCGCGACCACTGCTTGCCGCCGGAAATCCAGGCGCTATCGCCGGAACAGCGAGTCAGCGGCGTTGCCATGACCGTGGAAGGTGAGGCAACCCAGAGCCAGGACCCGGAAGAGATCTTCATCCCCGTCCTCCGGATGTTGGGTGACCTGAAACCAGGCGACGTTATTGTGAGCCAACCGCACGATAATGTCTCGGCGCACATTGGCGAGCTATCGAGCGAATCGGCGATGTACCGTGGCGCCCGCGGGGCGGTGATCGATGGTGGTGCGCGTGACATTGACTACATCTTGAAATTGGGTTTCCCGATTTTCTGTCGCTACCGAACGGCGGCGGATATCGTGGGACGTTGGAGGCTTGTCTCCTATGGGCAGCCGATCCGGATCGGCGCCGTGAACATTCGCCGGGGCGATTTTATGGTTGGCGACAAAGATGGCGTGCTGGTGATTCCACAGGAGATCACGATCGACGTGCTGCTCAAATCGGAGGAACTTGTAAGCAAGGAGAACGTTGTGCGTAAAGCGATCCTCGAGGGTGTTCATCCGGTTGACGCTTACCGGAAGTATGGCGTGTTTTGACGATCGATCGCATGGGCAACCCAGAATATGTCTGAAAACAATCAAACCATGTTTCAAGAAGCCATCCAGCGCATCCTACCGCATCGGTATCCGTTTCTGCTGGTCGACCGGGTTACCGAATTCGTTCCAGGGGAGCGCATCGCCGGCGTGAAGATGTTTCCGATCGATGATGAATCCTGTCAGGGGCACTTCCCTGCCTCGCCCCTGGTGCCATCCGCGATTCTGCTGGAGATGGTCACCCAGTTGGGCGCGATCCTCGTGCTCGAACGGCCACAAATGACAGGCAAGATCGCCGTGATTCTCCAGATCCCTTCGGCGCGGATGTTCGAGCCAATCTTTCCGGGCGACTCCTTGCGGGTGGAGGCCGAGGTGGTGCGGCTGAAAGAGAATTTTGGTGAACTCAAGGGTGCGGCGTACCGCGAGGGTAAGCGAGTGGCGGAAGGTCAGATGCGATTTGCCATCGCCAACAAAGAGGATGTCCAGATTACCTAGGGGGCGTGTTGCTCAGGCGCTGTCGGCCTCAAACTGCGCGGCAGAACTGCTGAAGGCGAGAACCGTTTGGAACAGGCCATGGACAAGTAAGGCAGTGGCAGCCACCGCAAGCAGAATGAGGGTCACAAACAAAAGTGTGTCCAGCCCGGAGGTGGAAAGCAGTGCCACCATTACGTAGCACTTGAAAGCGAGATCCGCTTTCAACTGCCCTGCCAGATTCTTTCGCCGCTGCGCTTTCCTGAATGTCATGTGGACTCACCCTTTAGGCCGACCGCGAGTGACTGGCCTGTCTCACTAAGGTGCGGTCATACGCAAAACGTGGATGTCTTCCTCCTGCGGTTGATTGCCGGAATGCGACTGCGCGCTCTTGTTTATGAAGGGGCCGAGCTGACTGTTAAGAAGCTGTTCGCGCCGGCGTATTTCCCTCAAGATCATGGGAATGACCCGGCGCCGGCGCAGTTGATCGCATGTCAATTGCCAGCGCTTGCCGATGAAGCCCAAGCGGTAATGAGCGGCCTCGGCTTCCTGAGCTCCGACGAATTGGCGAGCCATGACATAGTGCGGCGTATTCGCTTCGTGGCAGCGTGTATGGCCCCGCAAGACGTGATCCGCTGTCGCTGCGCCGATCAGACAGCAGCAGGACTGGTACGACAACTGCCCGCTGCGTGCGTGTGTCAGCAGCCCGGCCAGGCGATCGTCAGAATAGGCAATCGCCAGGTAACGGCGAATGGCGCGCTTTAAGTTTTTTCAGTTCCACGTTCATAAGAGTCCTACCCGGCGTAAAGATATATCGCGCCGGAATGTCATTAACTATTCTGCCAATAGTTCTATCCACTTCCACCGCTCACCAAACCAGGGTGTTGATGCACGCTAGTGTCCACGCAGACGGATGAAGACGCCCTGTTCACTTCTTTGTAAACAGGCGGGAGAGCGCTGAAAGAAAACCTGAAACTCATGTACCCGAAGGTAAACAGCCTGAGGAAGGATCGCCATCGAGGAGCCGCGAGCCCTTCTGTGCAAGAGTTTGCAGCTTTTGGGCTCGCTGGGACCGGAAATTCCCGACGCGACTCTCGATGTCTTACAGGATTTTCAGACGAAGGATTTGCTCCACGACGTCGCGGGGACTACGGCGGTCAGTGGAAACTTTGTGCTGGGCGAGTTGATAAAAGGGCAGGCGACCGTTAAGCAGTTGGGCGAAACTCTCGGGATCACGGAACAGCGGACGGTTACTGACCTTCTGGCAGCGTCGTCGCAACTCGGTTAGCGAACAGTCGAGCCAGACGGTTACTCCGCCCGAACTGCGGATGAAGTCGAGGTTGGGTTTTTGCGCGAAGGTACCGCCGCCTAAAGCGATGACGGCCGGTTCCGTCTTGGAAGCCTCGGTGAGCACGGCGTACTCCATAGCGCGGAACGGCGCCTCACCTTCCTGCTCGAAGATCTGGCGGATCGTACGCTTCTCGGCAGCTTCAATCGTCTCATCGAGATCGATGAACGGCCAGCCCAGTTCTTTCGCCAGGAGCTTGCCGACAGTGGATTTGCCACTGCCCATGAACCCTACAAGATAGATCAATTTTCGCTGTCGGCGCATCGCTGCTTGCTTCGTGGCGGAGGACGACCCATGATCTCGCAGGTGAGATTATATGCGGGATTGGGCAGATCCCGCTATTGGTTCTGGGAGGAAGAGAGCGAACGATCACCGTCAGGAAGGCTTCGGGATGATTCCACCGAAGCATCCGAGCGAACTTGGGCGGCAATGGTCGGATCGAGTTCGGAAGGGAGGGCGTGGGGTCCCAGGCCCAGCTTCATGAGGGTTTTGGCCTCTGGCAAACCCGTAGCGGCAAAACCGTTCGCGCTTTGATAGCGGCGCATGGCTTCACGTGTCGATTCATCCCACCTTCCGGTAGGCTCGGATTTGAGGTATCCCGTTTGCGCGAGAGCCTGCTGGATCTCAACCACTCGCGTGCCTTGCAGACTAACGGTTCTCCAAGCGGGCACGTGAGTCTTCTTGTTGTGGCGGCTACGATGACTGACGCTGGACAGCCGGGCCGAGCGGCGGGACCTGGCAGTCGTTCGGCTCTTCGAAGCTCCACGGGGAGAACTGATTGCAGCGACTTTCCGGCTTTGAACGCCGCGCCGATGAGAATGTTTCGTGGTTTTGGCGTGAGTAAGGTCGCCCGCCCACAACCGCGACGACAGGATCGGTAGCACTCCTACCAACGCTGCCACCAGCCAGAGAGTTGCTTTCTTTATTTTCAAGGTCCTCGCTTCCCCTTCAAAAACCACGGCCCGCTCCGCGGTTTGCCGTGGGAGTTAAGTCCAAGAGTAGTTCTATCCTGTGAGAGCGCGCTTGTCAACATATTAGTAGCTTGCATTCCAGATTACTATATGATTATCACTCTGTATGTAAATGATCTTAGCATCGGACGTGTACGAAGAAATGGTCCGGCGGATCAAGGTAGGCGGTCCGCAAGGAACATTGTCACGTAGGTGCTTTGGCTGGGGCGCGCTACTAGCAGAAGCACATCCTGACCTGGTTTCAGTGCCGCCTGCAGGCGGTTGAAATCATCTACGGAGGCTACCGGCTGACGATTGATGCTAAGGACGACATCCCCCGTTTGCAGCCCAAGTTCCTCGGCAAATCCGTCGGGTTTCACCTCAGTTACAGCCACACCCTGTGGTCCCGAAAGGCGCAACTTGTCAGCGATCTTCTGGGCTTGCTGATTGGAAAGGCTGTGGGCGGAAAGGCCCAGGCGCCCGCCACTGGCTTGCTCTCCAGAATCGTGATCTTTCCCTGCCGGCTGTCCGGCTCCCGCCGCCGCACTGACGATTTTATTACGATCTGCCACTTCGACATCAGCGGATGACTTTTTGTTGTTCCGCAGATACTCGACGTGCACCTTCTTGCCGATCTCGGTTTCGGACACGATTCCAACGAGGTCGTCACCGTTCTCCACCGGCTTGTTTCCTATTGCGGTAATCACGTCACCCCGTTGCAATCCGGCCTTCTCCGCCGGACTGCCCGGTTCAACGCTATTCACCACCACGCCGTTTTCGGCGCCGAAACTGCGAAGGAGTGCCGGATTGGTCTGGTTGAGGAACTCAATGCCGATGGCGCCCCGCTGCACGTACCCGGTGGTGATGATGGAGTTGTAAACCTTGCGGGCAATGTTGGACGGCATGGCAAAGCCCACGCCATCGGACGTCCCATGCCGCGTGGCGATCGCGGTGTTGATGCCGATTACCTGCCCGGCCAGGTTCACCAGCGGCCCCCCGCTGTTACCAGGATTAATGGCAGCATCGGTCTGCAGAAAACGCTTGAATTGACCGTCCTTGCCGCCCTCTATTTCGCTACGACTATTGCGGTCCTTGGCGCTGATGATGCCCGCGGTGACGGTCGCTTCGAGTCCAAAGGGGCTGCCTACGGCCAAAACCCAATCGCCCACCCGCATCGCCTCGGAATCTCCGAAATCAGCCTTGGCGAGCGGCCTGCCCGCGTCAATCTTGATCACTGCGAGATCCGTCGACTTATCCTTACCGATGACGCGTGCCAAATAGCCTTTGGGGTTGTTGTCGCTGTGAAGGAATACGCGTATGCGATCGACGGGCCGGTCTTCCGCTTCCCGGGTGATGACATGGTAGTTCGTGATCACGTATCCGTTTTTGTCGAGGATAATACCCGACCCCAGGCTCTGCTGCCGGACATCTCCCCCGCGACTGTCAGGCCGGAAAAAGTGATCGAACAAGTCTTCAGGAGCCTCCTCAGGATTGCCCTCGAAGCGCCGCCGGCTGACTCGCACGGTGGATTCGCTATTGATGTTGACTACGGCGGGCTCGACGCTGGCAGCAATTCTGGCGAACGAATCGGAGAGTTGGGCAGGTGCAGGCGCCGGAAGCACAGTGGCGCCGGGCGCACCCCCGAAAGGTTTAGCCGCCCTCACGCCCCTTGAGATCAGCGTTCCGATCAGAATCCCAACACCCAGCGTGAAAAGCACAACCAACGCTGGGAGCAAACGACGTCCACCCATTTCCACCTCGCGCGCGGCTCTCAACCTATCCGGGCGCATCTAGTTATTATACCGTACATACTGCAGAAAGCGCCCTTAATTGTGGCTTCTGGTAACCCATGATCCAGGAGGCGCAGCAGGCCGCATCATGCACGAAACGAGCCTGATCCGGCGCGTGTTGGTTTGCGGGTCAGCCCTCCAGTGGAGTTGGGTTCGGGCTGCCCCACACTTCGGAAACCACCATGCCCATCAGGATGAGCAGGGATCCCAACGCTGCCTTGCCGCCGAAGTGCTCGCCCAACATCACTCGGGAAGTAATCGCCGCGAACACGGGCTCCAGAACAAAAATGATAGCCGTGTGGGTGGCCGGCGTGTACCGCTGAGCCCAGTTCTGCACGCTGAAGGCGAATCCGGTAGCGAGAACTGCTGTGATTAGCAGGGCGAGAGCCAGCCGCCCGGTCCAGTGCAGGCTGCGATGAGGTTCAAAGGGCAAGGCCACCAACGCCAGAACGGCGACTGCCAGGATCTGGGCCGGCACCAGATTGACAAATGAGTGTCGTTCCGCGTAGCGGCCGACCAGCACAATATGGATGGCGAACGAGGTCGCCGCCACCAGCGTGAAGACGTCACCTCGGTTCACACCGGCCAGACCCGCAGGGACCACCAGGAAGTACAGACCGGCGAGGCCTAGCAGCGCTCCTACCGCGCTTGCCGGCCGGATCCGGGTTCCATAGAAACGCACGATGACCGGAACCAGCACGACACTGAATCCGGTGATGAAAGCGGACTTCGAGGGCGTGGTGTAAAGGAGCCCTCGGGTCTGGAAGGCGAAGCCTGCAAAGAGAAAGCAACCGAGCACCAGGCCTGGCCCCAGGGATTTTGCCCCGAGATGCCCGCGGACCAGCACCACCCACAGTAGCGCTGCCGCGAGAGTGAAGCGCGACGCCACAAAGACCAGCGGTGTTGCATCATTCAGCGCGCCCTTGACCACGACGAAGGTGGCGCCCCAGATAAAGGTCGCAATCACCAGAAGCAGTTCCGCCAGTGTTCGTTTGCTCAAGCCCGATTCCCGTTAGCACCGAAACCGCTTTGACCGCACAGACACCGCGGCCGAGAGAAGAATCCAACTCTGTGGTCTCTCGCTCTCCGCTAATGCGCGAAGAAAATTACTGGCACCCCGGCGCTCGACCGGTCAGTTTATCATGACTCTTCAGGTGCGAATCGGGGCCGCGAAGCGTCGCATCGAACAGCTATCGAGGAGGGCGAATGTCTTTTGTGGTGGGCCTCGCCGGAGTCTGCCTGCTCGTCGTGGTTTTTTGGGACGCCTTTGAGACGATCATTCTTCCCCGCCGGGTTACGCGCAAGTTCCGCCTGGCGCGAGCCTTTTATAAGAACACCTGGATTCCCTACTCCGCAATCGCCCGCCGTCTTCGTCAAGCGAAGCGCCGCGAGAGCTGGCTCAGTATCTACGGACCGATGTCGCTGTTGGTGCTCTTCATGGTATGGGGCTGCGGTTTGATGCTCGGCTTCGCCACGTTGCAATGGGCGCTCGGATCGCAGTTCAACGGCATCACCCGCGCCAGCTTTCGCACCGACCTGTATATGAGCGGGTCGACTTTTTTCACTCTCGGATTGGGCGATATTACCCCCCGAACGCCGCTCAGCCGGGCTCTGACCGTGATGGAGGCGGGACTGGGTTTCGGCTTCCTGGCCGTGGTGGTTTCCTATCTGCCGGTCCTCTACCAATCATTTTCGCGGCGCGAGGTGAATATTTCCATGCTCGACGCTCGAGCCGGGTCCCCGCCCACCGCCGCCGAACTGCTGCGCCGTCACGTTCAAGGCGGCAGCATAAAGGATCTGGCGGATTACCTGCGCAGTTGGGAAATCTGGGCGGCCGAGCTTATGGAGAGCCATCTCTCTTACCCGGCGCTTTGCTATTTTCGCTCGCAGCACAACAACCAATCGTGGGTATCGGCGCTCACCACG
The DNA here is from genome assembly GCA_963803295.1 of uncultured Acidobacteriota bacterium. GTDB lineage: Bacteria > Acidobacteriota > Terriglobia > UBA7540 > UBA7540 > CAWDMC01. The sequence goes on from CAWDMC010000009.1 coordinate 490,044, forward strand.
ATCCTCGATGCCTGCTCGCTGCTGATGGCCTACACCGAAGGCGAGTTGCGCTGGCAGGCGCAAATGAGTTTCGCCATTTGCCGCCACGCGCTGGTTGACCTTTGCCAAGTGATGGATGTCTCGCCCAAAGCCCCAGACACCGACCGGCTGTCAACGGATGATCTTTGCAGTCTGAAGTCATTCTTCAAGCAAGCTGAAGTTCCGCTCCATTGCCCCGATACTCACGACGAAAAGGTTCAGCGCTTGCGCAGCATGTACGAGCCTTACGCGAATGCCCTCGGCCGGCGCCTACTGTTCTCGCTGCCGCCCTGGTCGAGTGCCTCGCCGGTGATCGACAATTGGCGGACTACCGCCTGGGGCGGTCCCGCCGCCCCGGTCACCATCACCGCCGAGGACGATCACTTGTAGCTGCGGGGCCGCCGTCCCGGGGCCCTCCCTATGCCAGAAGATACCGGCGCTACGGAAATTCTCAACGATGATCAGGAGGCGGTAGCGGCCCGCAAGGCCAGCGGCCGGGACGCTTTCCATAAATCCAAGTAGGGGCAAAGGCTCTCCATCAGCGCGCGGAACTGCGCCGTAGTCAGCGACTGGGCGCCGTCGCTAATAGCGCGTTCCGGATTCGGATGCACCTCCACGATCAGACCGTCAGCCCCGACCGCCACGATGGCTCGCGCGAGCGCAGGCACCAGGCTGCGCTTTCCGGCAGCATGACTTGGGTCGACGATCACGGGCAGATGGGTCAGCTCATTCAGCACGGGAACTGCCGAAATATCGCAGGTGTTGCGGGTGGCGGTCTCGAAGGTACGAATGCCCCGCTCGCACAGCATCACGCAATGGTTTCCGTGGGCAGTTATGTATTCGGCCGACATCAACAGCTCCTTCACTGTGGAGCTCATGCCGCGCTTCAACATGACCGGACGCTTGCAGCGGCCGAGAGCCTTCAGCAGCGCGAAGTTCTGCATATTGCGAGCTCCGACCTGCATGATGTCGGCGTACTCGGCGACACGCTCTACGTCAAACTCGCTGATCACCTCGGTAATGATGGCCAACCCCGTCGCCGCCCGGGCCTTGGCCAGGAGCTTAAGGCCCTCAAGCTCCAGACCTTGGAAATCATAGGGAGAAGTTCTCGGCTTGAAAGCGCCGCCTCGCAGAATGCGGGCTCCGGCAGCGGCTACGGCCTCGGCGGTCTCCATGATCTGCTTCTCGCTTTCGACCGAGCACGGGCCCGCCATCACCGCGAAGTCAGCACCGCCGATCTCGACGCCGCCCACTTCCATCACGGTGCGCTCCTTCTTGAACTCACGGCTGACAAACTTGTAGGGAGCGGAAATCCGCATGGCGCTCTCCACCGCCGGCATCGACTCCACCGATTCGAGGCAGGCCGTGACGTCGCCTACGCCAACTACGCCGATTACCACCCGCTCTTCACCCTGGATCGAGTGCACCTTGTAGCCGAACTCGGCGATCCGCTCGCACACCGCGTCGATCTCCGCCTGGTTCGCATGAAGTCGCATCGAAATAATCATGTCCCCCTCACCTTTTGTCATGATGCCTGATCGCTACGCAGGAGTGGAACCCTGGGGCGGCGGGCGTCAAGCCTGTCCCAAAAATAAAAAAGCCCACTCGCAGTGAGTGGGCTGGCCTAGGATTTCTTCTGTTTACTCTTTGCTCAGGCCAACGCCACTCTATCCCTTTGGAGTAAAGCTCCAAAAGCCGTGATACCAAAACGAGTTGGCGTAGACCGCGAACATCGCTGCCAGTGTATCCCAGGTAAGGCGCAGGCTGCAAGCCTGAAAAATGAGCCTGAAAAATGAAATCGAGGAGGATGTGCTTCCCCTCCCCGGTCCTAAACTGCACTCAAGGAAAACCCGACGAACACCCTGACAATCCCGCGGCTGATCGGGTAGTATTGAATAAATGAGCCTGTGGCAGGACTTCAAGGGATTTAACGCCGCCTATGTGGCGGAACTATACGATCGCTACCGTTCCGATCCCACTTCGGTGGACGCGGCTGCGCGCGCCTACTTCGACGCCCACGTCCCCGCGGGTGACGTTCCCAGCGGACTGTCCGGCTTGCCCATCGCCAAGATCGTCGGCGCCGTGAACCTGGCTGAGTCGATTCGCAAATTCGGGCATTTGGACGCCCAACTGGATCCTCTCGGCAGCGCTCCCATCGGTGATCCATCGCTCGACCTGAACAATCATGGTGTTGCCGAGGAAGATCTGAAAAAACTCCCGGCCAGCCTGATCGTGGGACCGATTTCTCATGACAAATCGAGCGCCTGGGAGGTCATCCAGGAACTGAAGCGGGTCTACTGCTCATCCATCGGCTTCGATTTCGCTCACCTGCGGGATCCGGAGGAACGTCACTGGCTCCAGGTGGCGGCCGAGTCAAGGCTATTCCGGCCGCCGGCGGATCCCATCGATGAGATTGCCCTCCTCGACCGCCTCACCCAGGAGGGCGCGTTTGAGAACTTTCTCCATCGCACCTTCCCCGGCAAAACGCGGTTCTCAATTGAAGGTCTGGGCATTCTTATTCCTGTGATCGATGAAGTAATCGCGCGCGCCGCCGGCGCCGAGTTCCGCAATGTGCTTATCGGCATGGCCCATCGCGCCCGTTTGAACCTGCTCGCACACGTGCTGAAAAAGCCTTATGCCCATCTGCTGGCCGAATTCAAGGACCCGGTGAAGCATAGCAAGTACCGGCGCGACCTCGGCTGGACCGGCGATGTGAAATACCACGCCGGCGCCCAACGAGCTGTGAGCGGCAGCGAAACGGTGGACATGGTGATACGCATGGCGCCGAATCCCAGCCATCTGGAGGCTGTGGACCCGGTGGTAGAGGGCATGGCGCGCGCCGCCGGAACCCGTGTCGATCAGGCTGGGGCGCCTCAATTCGATCCGCGCTACACGCTGCCGATTCTGATCCACGGCGACGCCTCCTTCCCCGGACAAGGGGTGGTTGCGGAAACCCTGAATCTCCACACCCTTCCGGGCTACAACACAGGTGGCACCATCCACATCATCGCCAACAACCAGGTGGGATTCACCACTGACCCCATTGACGACCGCAGCACCCCCTATGCGAGCGGGGTGGCGCGCGGTTTCCGCATCCCCATCGTTCACGTCAATGCCGACGATCCTGAAGCCTGCCTGGAGGCGGCGCGCATGGCGATTGCCTACCGGGTTCGCTTCCAGCACGATTTCCTGATCGACCTCATCGGCTACCGGAGATATGGCCACAACGAGGGCGATGAACCCAGCGTTACCCAACCCTCGATGTACCGCAAGATCGCGAACCACCCCACCGTGCGGCAGGTATGGGCCAAGACCCTGCGCGAGCGCGGCGTGATCCAGGAAGGATTCGCTGAGGAGCTCGTGCGCAAACACCAGATGGATATCCAGGCCATCTACGAATCCCTGGAACCCGAACGGCAACTCCTGGAACCGCTACCAACGCCGGCGCCCCGGGGTATTGCGCGCAACATTCGAACCGATCTGGAACCCGACCGGCTCCGCAGCCTAAATGAGGCTCTGCTAGCGGTGCCGGAAGGCTTCGCTGTAAACCGCAAGCTCGAGCGAGCCCGCGAGCGCCGCCGGAGGGCCCTCGATGACGCCAACGCTCGCACCATAGACTGGGCGACCGCCGAAGAACTGGCCTTTGCTTCGATCCTTGAGGACGGTGTGGCCATACGCTTGACCGGCCAGGACGTGGAACGCGGAACTTTCAACCAGCGGCATGCCGTCTTATTCGATGCCGAAACTAATGCCCGCTACGTGCCTTTACAGTCGATGCCGCAGGCTAAGGCGGCCTTCGAGGTCCACAACAGCCCGCTTTCAGAAAACGCCGTGCTCGGATTCGAGTATGGCTATAACGTGCAGGAGCCCGGTCGCCTCATCCTGTGGGAAGCCCAATACGGAGATTTTGTGAACGGCGCACAGACGGTGATTGATGAGTTCATCGTTTCGGCGCGGGCCAAGTGGGGCCTGGCGCCTTCACTGGTCATGCTGCTGCCCCACGGCCTGGAAGGCCAAGGCCCCGATCATGCCAGCGCCCGGCCGGAACGTTTCCTGCAACTGGGGGCGGCCATCAATCTGCGGCTCGCTTATCCCACTACGGCCGCGCAGTATTTTCACCTGTTGCGGCGGCAGGCGCTGCTGCTCAAGAGCGATCCCCTGCCCCTTATCGTACTGACCCCCAAAAGCCTGCTGCGACACGCCCGGATCGCCTCTTCGCTCCGCGAACTGGCGGATGGCCGCTGGAACCGGGTCTTCGACGACGAGGCGGCTCGGGAGCGAGCCAGCCAGGTGCGACGCCTGATTCTGTGTTCCGGCAAGATCTATGTGGATCTCGTCACGAGCGACCTGGATATCGATTCCTCCCGCGTGGCGATCTGCCGCCTGGAACAGCTCTACCCCTTCCCTGAACAGGACATTCCGTCTCTGTTCGAGGGCTGGCCAAGTCTCGAAGAAGTGGTCTGGGTTCAGGAAGAGCCACGCAACATGGGCGCGTGGGAGTTCCTGCGGCTGCAACTGGCGCGCGTGATCGACGGACGCTGGCCCCTCCGCTATATCGGGCGGCCACGCAGCTCCAGCCCCGCCGAGGGCTCCTCAGCCTGGCACGCCCTGATCCAGGAGACGCTCGTCCGCCAGGCCTACGATCTTAGCCATGCTCCGGACGAGGACACGGTGCTCCTGAAACAGTCGAAGGTAAACGCGAGAGCCAACTCTGATAACGTCCCTACTCCGGTGGCGGTTCAAACTGAGTAGCCTGCAGGGGCACGCATAAGGCTCGCTCCTATTGGATATTAACTATGCCAACTAAAATCGTGGTGCCTGAGTTAGGCGAATCGATTCTCGAAGCCACGGTCGGGCGATGGCTGAAGAAAGAGGGAGACCACGTCACCGTGGGTGAACCGATCGTCGCTCTCGAAACGGAGAAAGTGGACCTTGAAGTGGGCGCCGAGCGGGGCGGCATGCTCGCGAGGATTGAGCGCCAGGAAGGCGAAGACGTAAGGATCGGCGAGACCCTTGGCGTGATCGAGGAGGCAGGCAGCACGGCGGGGGTCACGAAGCCCGCAGAGTCCGCCAAGCCCACCCCATCCGCTCAACCCGCCAAGCCGGCCGTTCAAGAGGCCGATAATGGCCGTGGGGCTGCTCACGCGACCCCGCGGCCCGAACCCAGGGCGCCGGAATCGGATCTCGCTGCGACTCCGTCAGCACGCCGCCTGGCCCGCGAACACGACGTCAATCTGGCCCAAATCCCTGCCCCCGATGCGGGCCGCATCACCAGGGAGACGGTCGAAACTTATCTCGCCCAGAACGAACCGCAGGCCGACGCGCCATCCACGCCTCAGGCCGCGAGCCCGGCGGCTACACATCTAGAGCCTGTGCCGTCACCCATCCGAATCACGCCTCCACCGGATAGGGAGATCTCCGGCGAACGGCGCGAGGAACGCCTGCGCATGACCCGCCGCCGGCAGACCATCGCCCGCCGCCTGGTAGAAGCCCAGCATGCCGCAGCCATGCTCACGACCTTTAACGAGGTCGATATGTCGGCGGTTATGGAGCTGCGCCAGCGCCACAAGGAGAGTTTTAAGCAGAAATACGGTGTCAGCCTCGGCATTTCGTCTTTCTTCGTTAAGGCTGCGGTTGGCGCCTTGCGCGCTTTCCCGCGCCTGAATGCCGAAATCCAAGGCGACGAAATCGTGCAGTACCACTATTACGATATCGGGATTGCGGTAGGCGCGGCGGGTGGACTGGTGGTCCCGGTGCTGCGTGACGCCGACCGCCTGTCGTTCGCCTCGATCGAACAGATCATCAAAGATTTTGCGCGAAAAGCCTCCGAAGGTACCCTGGCTCTCGAAGACCTGCGCGGCGGAACTTTCACCATCACCAATGGAGGAGTCTTCGGATCGCTCATGTCCACGCCCATCCTGAACCCGCCGCAGGTTGGCATCCTGGGATTGCACAAGATCCAGGAGCGCCCTGTCGGTGTGAGTGGCCAAATCGTGCTGCGGCCTATGATGTACGTTGCGCTCAGCTACGATCATCGGCTGGTTGACGGTCTTGAAGCGGTGCAGTTCCTGGTGCGGATCAAGCAACTCGTGGAAGATCCGGCCAGTTTGCTGCTCGAAGGATGAGTGGTGCGGGTGGCGGGGAATCAGACCTGCTTTGCAAGGTCTGCGGTTCTTCAGATCCGAATGTCCGCAGCCGCTGGCGGAAGAACGCGCTACTGGGGTGGCGCATACATGCCGTCTTTTTGGCATGTGTGCGGCTGCGGGCTACAATCTCTGCATGCCTCGGCAGCACCATTATTATGGGTTGGAGCAGGTAGCCACAGCATGCTCTTGATGCTGTGGGCTTCTACGGGTTCCGGAGATCGACAAGCCCACGACACCAGTGATGTGCCGTGGCTACACCCTCAGGCCCATCGCTGGCAGGGTAGGGCCGAGCGGCGCTCGGCCGGCCGAACGCGGTTTGGCCCTACAATCGCAGCAGAGAGAATCCCGGCCGACCTCACCTTGCCCCCACTGTCCATCTGCCCGGTCCCCACCGTGTCGGACACGGCGCTTCTACGATCTGAATGTGTAGAGTGAAAAGCGAGTAGCCACGGTCACCGCCTTTGTGACCGTGGGTTCTTTTCTCGGTGTCAGAACCATCGTGAATTGTCGCCACGATTACCAGGGGGCACCATGCGCATGCCCGGCGTGAGAAAGCCCGCGGTCAGAAAAGCACTGACCGTGGCTACCCGCTGACTGCAAGCTCGTGATGGAGGAAATGGAGTTGATTGAAGCCGCCCGCGCGGACGGGGCACAGCAGGTAAACGTGAATCATCCATCGAAGGGATCATGATGGCCACCGCGAAGCGAGCGAATCCAGAGTGGTTACGCAAGAGCTGGGAGCAGAAGAAGAACGATACCGCCACCAGGGTCCGCACGGCGGTGCAGGTGCTACGCCAGCACAAGCAAGCCATCACCTATGAGGCCATTCGCACCCAGATCAAGGCCGCGTGCGGCATATCCATTTCGGCTAACACCATCAAAAGAAACGAGCATGCCTACGAGATTTACGAGGCCAATCGGGCACATCCGAAGTCCATGGGACAACGCCGGAACCTGCAACTCACAGAGCTTCTTCGCGGTACACCGGAGCAAGGACGCCAGGCAGTTCGATCGAAGATCTCCCGGCTGCGCCGCGAGACGAAAGACGCACTAATCACAAGGCTCATCACGCTCGAGAGAGCCGTCGCGAAGCAGAGGACAGTTGAAAACCTGCTCAGGGAAGAAATCCTGAGGCTGAGTCCGACTTCATGAACGAGCGCGGCCCAAAGCTGAAACATCCCACTGGCTGGTTCGCTGCCGGAAGAGAGGTTGCGCGTGCCCTTCGGATGCTTTCGGATGGTGCCTTTAAGGTGTATATCCATCTCTGCTTGACGGCTGACCGCTCGACCGGCCGCGTTTCCGCCGGCCATGCCGATCTTGTCAGGGCTGTTGGAAAGAGCCGCAGATCAGTGATCACGTACCTCGAAGAACTGCGGCGGGAAAAGGTATGCGCGGTCCAGTGTGCCGTTAACCAGCATGCTGCCGGCGAGATAGAGATCTGCGATCCATTCTGGCCTTATGAACGAGCGCCAAGCGAAGCCGACAGGGTAACCCGGGAAGGTTATGTTGAGCGGATACGCCAGCTGCTGAAATCGTGGCGATGCGTGCAGGTTTCAGTGTCGCCCGCCGATGAGAAGCTCGCTGCGGCTCTTTTTGAGCGGAGCGTTCCGTTCAGTCAGATTGAGCGGGGCATCGTGCTGGCCTGTGCGCGTAAGTATGTCGCCTTGTGCAATGCCGGCGGCGACGGCGTGATCACGAGCTTCGCCTACTTTCAGAACGCGATCGAAGAGGTCGCAACGCTGCAGGTCTCAGACGATTACTGGCGCTACCTTCGGCACCGTGCTGAGCGGCTTGAGCTGGAATGGATTGGGAAGGTCCGAGACAGTGGTCAGCGGACCGGCAAAGCAAGCAGATGATGCGCACCCCGCCAGGTGGAAACTCGTCGCCATGCGAATGTCTGATTCATACGACAGTTCCTGCACGTGTTCACCGGCATTATAATAGTCCACCCGCAGAGCGATTCCGTTCAACGTTCGGCGAAAGCTTCCATCGGGGAAATCCGAGCGGCGCTACGAGATGGCAGTAAACAAGCGATGAGGGCTACCACGCCGATTACCCCGGCGGCAGCTGCGAAGATCGCTAAGGAAAGAGGCGGCACTTGAAAGAGTACCGTCCGCATCGCTTGGCCAGCCAGCGATGCTCCGATGACGCCGAGTATCGTACCGGCCGCTAGCAGGCGTAGCGCGAGAGCGAGGAAATGGCCGCGTATCTGCTCAGGCCGAGCGCCCAATGCCATTCGCACACCAATTTCGTGGCGGCGCTGCGTCACGGCGTAGGCCAGCACTCCATAGGTGCCGACACCCGTGAGCAGTAACGCGATGGCCGAAAAGATTCCGGCTATCAATGCGGGTGAGCGGCGAACGACGAGGCTGTCGGCGATGCGGGTCTCCATGGATCGGATATCGTTTACGGCGGAATCGGGGTCGGTTTGCCGAACGACCTTTTGCAGCTCTAGCCCGAGCGATTCCGGTGGAAGGCTGGTGCGGACTACCACGAAAAGGTTCGTGTCCGTACGCAAGGCGTAGGGATAGTAAATCGCGCCTTGGGCTGTACCCTCGGTGAGACCCATTTGCTTCACCGCGCCGACGACGCCGACAACGGTGAACGCATCGGCATCACTTGTCTCTTGGGGACCCGTGAATAGACGCTGGCCAAGCGCGGTGCCGTGTGGCCAGGAATATCTCGCGAAGTCCTCGTCTACGACGCAGACCCGCTCTGCGCGGCGTGAATCTTCGGCTGTGAGGAATCGTCCTTTCAATAAGGTGAAGCCCATGGCGGCAAAATAATCACCATCCACTCCGTAAGCGTAGTACCCTCGTGGTGATTCGCCAGGCTGACGGGGTTGCCCTTTCACCGTGGCGGCGCTTTTGCCGCTGTGACCGCTAAAGGGAGCATTGTTGACCAGGCCAGCGGCCAGAACTCCCGGTTGATGAGCAATTTCGTGCAACAGTCTTTGGTTGAATGCGAGGCGAGCTGGCCAGTCCGCATACTTGTTCCCTGGTAACGAGATTTGGCCGGTGAGAACATGGTCTGGCCGGAAACCCGGAGAGACGGCCATCGCCCGCTCGAGACTGCGGCCCAGCAAACCCGCCACGGTCAAAAGGACCATGGCCAAGGCAATCTGCGCGATGACGAAGCTATGGCGCAGGCGTTGAGCGGCACGAGTGGGCGTTGCGCCGCGGGTCTCCGATTGGATTGCGTTCGCCAGGTGGCTTCGGAGCTTGAACCAAGCGATGGGCGCCGCGAGTGTCAGTCCCAGGACGACAGCTCCAAGAAACGCAACCCATGCCAACCGAGCATCGAAGGCGATGCTGGTTCCCAAGGGCAAACGATCTATGCCCAGCACGGCCAGAAGATGGATTCCGGCCGCCCCAACGGCAAGTCCGAGGATTCCTCCAGTCCCCGTGAGCAGTGTGGTTTCGACGATCACTTCCTTCACGACGTGCGTCCGGCTCGCGCCCAAGGCCTGCCGGATGGCCATTTCTTTGATCCGGCCGTTGGCGCGGATCAGAAGCAGACTCAAGAGGTTGACCGTACCGATTAGAAGGAGCGCAAGGGCGCCCGCCTGCATCCCCACCAGAATCGGGCGCACACGTGCAACGTGGTCTGCGTGAAGGGCCGCCACAACGGAGCGAAAACCGGCATCGGCCAGCATTTTGGCCATGGGATCGTCCGCTTCCAACGTGGCATTCTGCGCGTCGATCTGAGTCTGCGCCTGCGCAACTGTCGCGCCTGGGTAGAGGCGGGCAATCATCTGCGTGACGTTCCCGCCGGAATGCCGCCGCGCTGGACTACGATCTTCAGGGCGCGAAGAGAGAGGAAAATAAAGTCGTGCGTCGGACGACAGGAAGCGAAAGCTGGGCGGCAGAATTCCGACGACGGTGTTCGGAACTCCGTCCACACGAAGTTGCCTGCCTATAACGTGGGGGTCGGCATTGAAGTGTTTCCGCCAATATTCGTCGGTCAGAATGACTACCGTGTCATTTTGAAACGAGGTTTCTTCCTCCACGAAAGCGCGCCCCATTGCCGGGCCGGCACCGAGCATTGCGAAAAAGTCCGGGGATACTCGCGTGATCTGTTCGCGTTCGGTCGAGCCGGCCTCGCCGACGACCGCCGTACCGTGGCGGTAAATGGCCAGCGCTGCGAAGGCGGAAATACGACCGCGGCGTTCATAGTAGTTGGTAAGCGAGGAACCGTCGCGCTCGACGCCGGCCTTTGGGTATGTGTTGTACACGGTCACCAGGCGGTCGGCGTCGGGAAACGGCAGCGGACGAAGTAGAATGGAGTCGATCGCGGCGAAGATTGTGAGATTCGCACCGAGGCAAACGGCGACGGTCACAAGGGCCGTGGCTGTGAATCCGGGTGTCTTTCGCAACAAGCGGGCGGCGTAGCGGAGGTCCCTCGCGAGCTCATCAAACGGGTGAAGCCCGCGCGCTTCGCGGCAGTCCTCCTGGACACTGTTTAGGCCACCAAAATCGATACGGGCCCGCCGCGCCGCTTCTTGCGGTGAGATGCCTGAGCGCACCAGGTCGTCGGTATATTGCTCGACGTGAAACCCCAGCTCCTCCGCCATACCTTGTTCGAAATCTCGACGGGACTTCAGCACTCGGAAAAGAGAGCATAAACGTTTCAACACGTTAGACCTCCTCCGGCGTTGTGTTTAGTGCCGCGGTGATCGCTGACGTTAACCGATTCCAACCGGCCGTTTCCTCACGCAGGCGGCGCCGTCCGGCGGCGGTTAGCGTGTAATATTTCGCTCGGCGATTATTCTCGCTTACGCCCCATTCGGCGGCGATCAGACCCTGGTGCTCCAACCGGTATAGCGCTGGATACAGAGACCCCTGGGGAATCCGCAGAGCATCACGCGAGATCTGGCGTATGCGCAGCAACACTCCGTATCCATGCAGAGGTTTCAACGACACTGCCTTCAGAATCAGCATGTCGAGAGTGCCTGGCAGCAGGTCTGCGGTTTTATCCACGATACTCGTCTCCTAGGTTTTCTAGGAGTATACCAGCCGCTTTCCTAGTTTGACAAGTGGAGAGTCGGGAAGGGGGAGCGGGAAGTGCGCGCCACGGAATTAGATTGAGCAGTGGTAGCAACCGTAGCGCAGAGTTTCGATTCCCAGAAACTCTGCGGCTTGTGTCACAGGTGCCAGATCCTGATATGAAGACGCCGAGAAAAGCCGCAGAGTTTGAAAGAGCACAAACTCTGCGCTACGCTCGCTCTTATCCCCGATAGGTTTCCGACAGATGACAGATGAAGATAGTCGATCTGAACGGGGCAGTCCGCCACTCCTTTTCTTATCCAAAAGGCGTGTGGTGGCTGCCCGCTGGGGGAGGGTTTCGAAAGTTCTCGTTCGAACCGGCGCCACTCGCGCCCTTATAGATGCGCCAGCCTGGTCTGAGGAGCCCAAGAATCTCGGAATGAGACCGCATTCGGCCTCGCAGGGGTTGATGGTCGAGCAATGAACGCCGGTGTCGCCACCCACTTCGCTGCTATTGAACTTTCAGGGTCAGCGCCGTGTTGTGCGCGAGGATGCTTGAGCCCGAAGTCAGCGTAGCGGTCACAGTCAGAGTATAAGTCCCGGCTGGTGTCCCCGGATCGTGGTTACCTCCGCCGCCGCTCCCGCCTCCACCGCCGCAAGAAGCAGCGAGCGTCGCCAGCAAGACCACAGCTGTCGCTGAAACAAATCCCCACCGGCGTATCGCAAGCGGCAGGCAGTAACCCCAACGACGCCGCTGGCCAGATTTGCCATAAAGGATCCCTGCCGCCATCAAGATGAGCCCAAGCAACAGAACCCAGCACCACGGCTTCCATCCGCGATCGCCCGGCAGATCGCGCCGCGGCGACGGAAATAGAAACGAGGCCGCGGTGGTTGAGACGCTCACCGTAATATTGCTCGCTGACGTTCCGCTCGCCGTCATACTGGCAGGGGAGACGCTGCAAGTCGCTTCGGAGGGCGCACCCGTGCAGGTGAAGGCGAGGGTCCCGCTTAAACCTCCAACCGGTGCCACGCTCAAGTTGTAACTGGCCGTCTGTCCCTTCGAAACCGTCGCCGAAGTGGACGATCCCGAAGGGGGCGCCACGCTAAAATCCTGCCCGGTCCCAGTCAAGCCCACGCGGTGGGGACTGCCCGCTGCGTTATCAGTGATGGTCACGGCGCCGGTGCGAACGCCTCCCACTGTCGGCTTGAAGGTAACACTAATCGTGCAGTTGGCACCCACAGCCACGCTCGTTCCACAAGTGTTCGTTTCGACAAAGTCTCCACTGGCGGCGATGGCCGTGATGGCCAGCGCCTCGTTGCCCGAGCTGGTCAGAGTCAGGTTCTGAGCGGCGCTGGTGTTGCCCACCAACTGGCCGGAGAAATTGGCGCCGGTTGCCGAGAACGCAACCAGCGGAGCCAATCCTACCCCGTCCAGGTTGACCGTTTGCGTGCTGCCCGCCACACCGTTGCTGTTATCGGTGATTGTCAGTGATCCCGTGCGATTTCCTTCCTGCGCAGGCGTGAATGTCAGGTTGACGGTGCAGCTTCCTCCGGGTGCAACTGCCGAGGCCGTCCCACACGTTGTTCCCGAAGCAACGGCGAAGTCCGCCGTGGCGGCGAGCGCGTTAATCGTGAGCGGTGCCGTGCCCGTGTTGCTTAAGGCCACAGATTGCGCCGCGCTCGTGCCCACCTTCTGATTACCAAAGTGGATCGACGAGGCCGAGAAAACCGCCACCGGAGCAGTCCCCGTGCCCGTGAGCGGTACGAATTGCACACTAGCATACCCATTGGCATTGTCATTGATGGTGATGTTGCCGTAACGCGTTCCAGTGGCAGTAGGTTTGAACGTCACGGTAATAGTGCAACTCGTTCCCGTTGCCAAGCTCGCTGGGCAGTTGTTTGTCTGATCAAAATCACCAATGGCTGCAATACTGCTAATGGCCAGCGCCACGCTGCCTGTGCTGCTCAGCGTCACTGTCTGGGACGCACTCGTGGACCCTAGCACTTGTGTGCCGAACTGGAGGCCTCCCGAAGATAGGCTGGCGACGGGACCACTGGCGAAGCCGCTCAGCAACAAGACTTGAGTACTGCCTGATAGGCCGTTGTCATTATCGGTGATGGTGATAGAGCCACCACGTCCGCCGATATCCGCCGGCTTGAACGTTACTGATAGGGTGCAACTCGCCCCGATTGCCACGGTCGTGCCGCAGTCGTTCGTCTGAACAAAATCGCCAACCACAACTATGCTGTTGATTAGCAGCGGGGCCGTGCCAGTGTTGCTCAATGTCACCGTTTGGGTAGGACTGGTCGAATTCACTGATGTTACGTTGAAACCCAGGCCATACACAGACAAGCTCACCTGTGGCCCCAAGCCGGTGCCCGTTAAAGTAACTCTATGGGGACTACCTGGTGCGTCATCGGAGATCGTAATGGCCCCGGTCCGGGCCCCGGCCAGTGTGGGAGTAAATGACACACTGATGGTGCAATTCTCTGCCGGCGGCACCACTGCTCCGCACATATTGGTCGCACTAAAATCTCCGCTCGCAGCAATGCTCGCAATGTTCAGCGAAACGGTGGCGCGGTTAGTGAGAGTGATTATCTGTTTGGCACTGGTTGTCCCCACCGTCTGGTTTCCAAAGGTCAGACTCAGCGGCGAGAGCCTTATAGTGGCAGCGGCACCGACACCGGTCAGAGCTATAACGTGTGGACTGCTAATCGTATTGTCAGTCAGAGTCAGCACACCAGTTCGCGTCCCGAGGGCGCCGGGACTAAACGTGACGCTCACTGTGCAGTCGCTATCGCGTTCCAGCGTCGGCCCGCAGCTACTGTTGCCAGTGAAGTCGCCGCTGGTCGCCACATTCGACAACAAAAGGGGACTGTCACCAACATTAGTGAGCGTAACCGTTTCGGCACCGCTTGTTCCGCTCACCCCCTGTGCGCCGAAATTGAGTGCGCCGGGAAAGAGACTCAGGATGGGCTGACTCAAGTAGAACGTCCCGGAGGCATCGCCCAGCAAAAGGTCGGTGACTCCATCGCGATTTAGATCGCCTGCCGCGAGAGGACCAGATTTGCCGGCCATGACGAGCGGAGCCTGAAAAGTGGCGTCACCGTTACCCGGTAGAATAGCGAGGGAATTCTGGTCCGCCACCGCCAGGTCAATTTTTCCATCACCGTTGAAGTCACCTGCGACTACCTGAAAAGGAAAAGCCCCAGCATCATAGAAAACCGGGCTATCGAAGACACCGTCACCCCGACCGAGATACACGCCCGCTTTGGAAGATGTCGCTACGAGATCGGGAACGCCATCAGCGTTGAGATCAGAGGCCATCAAACCATCCGGCAGCTCTTCAGTAACATAGAGGATGGGTGCTCCGAACGTACCGTCACCTCTGCCTAGCATCACCGCCAAGCCGGATGAATTCAGCGTAACTGCGACATCCAGCTTTCCGTCGTGATCAAAGTCAGCAGCAACAATATGCCAAGGTATCTGCTGACTGTTCCAGAACTGCGTTGGATTTTGGAATGTCCCGTCTCCATTACCTAGTGTGGCGTCCCAGATAATTCTTTACAACGCCGGACCTTATCGAGAATGACGTCGGCCGTGGCTCTCCAGATGAAAGGTTTGGGTTGGTGGTTCCAGTGAGCCAACCACTGGTAAATAGCACCCTCCAACTCTTGGACGCTACGGAAGGTGCCGCGGCGAATCATGCGCTGGGTAATCAGCCCGAACCAGCGCTCCACCTGATTCAGCCAGGAACTGCTGGTAGGGGTGAAATCAAAGTGGAAGCGGCGGCGTTTGCGGGAACTGAGCCAGCGCTGCACCTCCGCGCTCTTGTGCGTCCGGTAGTTGTCCACGATCAGGTGAACCTCCAGATCGGGCGGCACTTCCGTTTCCACTTGGCGGAGGAACTTCACAAACTCCCGACCGCGATGACGTGGCAGGCATTGCCCCATGACTTTGCCGTTCAGGATATTAAAGGCGGCGAACAGGGTGGTGGTCCCATGCCGTTTGTAGTCGTGGGCCTGACGTTCCGGCAAGCCCGGCCGCAAGGGCAGGAGGGGGGCGGTGCGATCCAGCGCCTGAATTTGGCTCTTCTCATCCAGGCAAAGGACCAAGGCGCGATCTGGTGGATCAAGGTAGAGTCCCACCACATCCCGGACCTTCTCTTCGAATTTCGGGTCGTTGGAGATCTTAAAGCGCTCCACCCGGTGGGGTTGGATCTCATGACGTTGCCAGACCCGATGCACCATCATGCGCGAGACCTTCAACTGCCGTGCCAATTCGCGCACGCTCCAGTGGGTGGCGTCCGGCGGTCGCGTTTTCAGGGTGGTGTCCACAATCTTCTGCTCCAGGGGCGGGGTCAGCTTGGGGCGCGAACGCTGGCGTTTCTGGGGGCGGCGCAGTGCTTCCAGGCCTCCCTGGCGGAAAGCGGTCCGGGTGGCCAGCACGCAGGGACGGGACAAACCCGTCTGCCGGGCGATGGCGTAGTTGGAAATCCCTTGGCTGGCCAGCAAGAGGGCCTCACATTTCCGGGCCAGCCGTTGCGGGGTGCGACCGGCTCCCGCCAGGGTCTGCAATTGCTGTTTCTGGTCTTCATTAAGAGTCAATGCTCCTGCACGTTTGAACATGTCCGCATCAAATCACGATCCCGTCATATTGTCAATATTTATGTGGGACGGGACACTAGAAACACGAAAATCGGTTGGCGAATGGAGAATCCATCGCCTAGAACGACCATATCCTGTTTGCCGTCGCCGTTAAAATCACCGGTGACGAAATCCCTTGGTGCGGCCGGGTACGTGTTATTGAGAGGGCCGAAGGTCCCATCTCCATTGCCCAGGGCCACACCTAATCCACCTCCGTTTGCCAGTGCAAGATCCGGTTTGCCATCGCCGCTGAAATCCGCCACTCGGATTGCCGAAATCGCGCCTTCATTGCTTATAAGGGGTGTCCCGAACGTACCGTTAGCGTTGCCAGGAAACACGACGACGGCGTTGTCACCTGGACTGTTCGAGTTCTGCTCGGCAACAAGCATGTCGAGTTTGCCGTCGCCATTGAAATCAGCAACGGCGGCGGCGCCTGGGAACGAGGGCGTCCAACCGGGGGAAGGTATAGTGGGCAGCGCTGTCCGGGGACTGAAGGTCCCATCGCCATTGCCGAGCAGCACCGTCAGCATGTTCGCGGCCCAACTCGTTAAGGCGACGTCAAGCGCGCCATCGCCGTTCACGTCGCCAACCGCTAAGGCTCCTTGCGCTCCGCCCGCGACGAAGTCCATCTGGGGCCTAAACGTTCCGTCGCCATTGCCCAGACGGACCGACACTCCCATACCGACAGAGTTGGTCCCGAAAACCAGGTCCATCTTTCCATCATGGTTCAAATCCGCTGCCGTCACTTCATAAGCGTTATTCGCGGAAATCTGGGTTGCTGATTGAAAAGTGCCATCACCATTACCTGTTAGCAACTGAAGGGCTTGGGGCAGTCCAGCGCTTACGACCAAGTCCGGCACGCCATCGCCGTTGAAATCCGCAGCGACCACAGACTCTGTGGCATAACCGGTCGAATAGTCCTCGTGCGGCTTGAACGAGCCATCACCATTGCCAAGCAACACGGAAACGAAATTGGCATTGAGATAGGATCCGTCCGTGGACGAAGTACTAGCCACCGCCAAATCGAGATTGCCGTCCCCATTTAAGTCCGCGGCACTAACCTGAACCGGGCCCGAAGAGGTTGAGTAATCCTTCTTAGCCTGAAGAGTGCCGTCACCGTTGCCGAGAAAAACAGGAATTGTCCCGTTGCCGCAGGTCACGGCACTGCAGTTCCAATTCACGACGGCCAGATCGAGTTTGCCGTCATGATTAAGGTCCGCTGCCGCAATGCTCACGGGTTCGTGGCCCGTGCCGTAATCGACGTGTGCCTGAAAAGTTCCATCGCCATTCCCAAACAGCACTGAGACTGCGTCGCCGTAGCGGTTGGCTATGGCAAGGTCTATATTGCCGTCGCCATTGAAGTCCCCGGCAGTTATTGCACTCGACGAGAATCCGATCGCGATATCAGTCCTTGGACCTAAGGTGCCATCCATTTTGCCTAACAGAATTGAAACAGTACGGTCTGTACTGTTAGTAACGGCGACGTCCAAACGTCCGTCATTGTTGAAGTCGGCCATCGCGATTCCCGTCGGGTATTGGCCCGTGGGAAAATCTGCACGATTGTAAGAATAAGTTTGCCCGAACGAGGGCGCTGCACTAGCGGACGTTGAACCCAGAAAAACCACAAGCATGCAAAAGAACGGCATGCAAACAAAGCGTCGAGTGATGGAATTCATGGGGCTCCTTTGTTGGTCGCCATTGAAATCACCGACGGTGACGAATTGACCGTTCTCGCCGAGATCATAGTTCACGGGAGATTGGAAAGTTCCGTCACCCCTGCCCAGAAATATGGGGGCAGCATTTCCTTGCCAACGGCGAGATCTTGAGTGCGATCGCCATTCAGATCGCCGACCCGCAACCGAATTGGATCCCCTCGCGTATCCAGTCGAATAGTCACGCTCTTCTGAAATGTACCGTCCGGTTTCCCCAGTAATATGGAGACCGGAAAGCCGCCATTGTTCGCCACAGCGAGATCCGGCTTGCCGTTATCGTTGAAAATCATTAACCGCGATCGATTGCGGGTTTTCGCCAATTACAAGACCAGCTTGGTTAAACAAGTAATTCTGAGGTCTGGCCATCGTGCAAAAGAGCCCGAGGCCGAGGATTGCCGGTCGCAAACTCAATACCGCATGCGGCGCACGTGGATTGACGGATGAAGTTTCACTGGTTCACCTTCGAGTTTAGGGGGCGGTCGCGAACCACAACTCACTCGGTCCCGAAGGCTCAGAATCTAACACTCGGCCTCAGCAGAAGATGTGATGCAGGTCACAATTAACTATATAGCTATATATGTTTCTACCATTACGGACAAACATCAGGTTTACAGATGAGAGTAGATCGCCAATCGGGTCACACGGAAATACTACCCATGCTATAACCGGGGGGAAAGCACTGGGGCCACGGAAACGAAAATTGTTAATGGATGCAATTGCCAGTGCAAGATCGATCGGCTGATTCTCGGGCTGAGGAAAACATGCGGAAAAACTGCGGGATTCGTGCGGGATTTTGCGGGATCGTAGGGCGGTTTGGGCTTCTAGCTAGGGTTCGATTAGCGCAGAACCCAGAGTGCTTGTCCTGAGCAGATGACTGTCTCCCAGGCAGGGAGAGCGCGGGCAACTGCTCGGCGTAGGCAGAAGCTCTGTGGCGGTGGCAAAGCGCAAAACCGGACCCACGATGTTATTGAAAAGACATCTCACCAAAATTCCGAGGGCACTGGCTCGTGGGCCATCCGCGCGGCCTCTGGCGTCCGGCCGTCGCACTTCTAGCCACAGCACCATTGGTGTCCGTGGTCTTTTTGGGCCGAAGATCGCCGGTGAGGGAACCGGCGCCAGCAGCAAAGGGATTAAATATCACTTGACGGGCATGAACTTCCGGAGTATAGTTATGGAGGCTAGGGCTAGGCTAATAGGAGCCTCGGTAACTAGCGGAAGTCTCGCTGCGCGCCTGTCATCAGCAGGTCTGCGGCCTTGTTCTTTGACAATTTGCGCGCCCAGGGGCGGAGCCGGCAGTCCGCTCCGGGGTGCATTTTTGCTTCCGCTTGCGGGAATCTATGGCTTCGCGACGGCTATGCGAAGATCCGGTGAAAAGAGCCTTTCGAACGGTACGTGATCCAAGTAGGACTTTCCCTTCTGGAAATTGACGACATTCCCCATCCACTGCCTGGCGAGTTCGAAACCGAGAACACCGCGGGCGTTCATGTGATAGAGGACACCGAGGTCGGAGGGATGGTCAACGATCTCCGCGTAGTGCCGGGTGGATGCCTGGATCTGCTGGTTGGCGAGGTCGAATTCGGTCAGACTCTGGTCGAGAGCTGCGACGAAGGCCTCATGCGAAAGCTGGCCTTTTCGCTTGAAGGCCTGGTCAAAGTCCCCCAAGGCCTTGCGCACCGTCACCAGCGACTGAATAAAATCGCGGTACGACTCGGTCCGGTTGATCATGTAAAGCAGCTCGCTTTTACCTTGGGACGCGACGTTGGGTAGAGCGGCGCGCATTTTGTCGAGCGCCTTATTGAGCAGGCGCATGTTCCCTTCGTACCGGTTGACGACGTCGGGCGACTTTCCGATGAAGGACTTCCAACCGGCGGTCGTGGGACCGTCATAAGGATTGTCCTGGCGCGAGTACTCGTAGACGTTCCCTACCTCGGGCAGCGCACCGCAGCAGTTCATCGGGCTATAGCCATAGTTGTAATAGCCAAGATAAGCCTCGTTTTCCTCGAGGATCATATAGGCTTGATACATGTCGGGTGCGGCACGATCGCCGAAAAGGCGCGCCGAAAAAGATTTGTAGAACTCCTCGGGTGTCAGATCGGGCGACCACGATGCTTCGGCAAGAAAACGGCTGTTGGTCTCCGTGCCCCTGGCGCGGTTCAATTGTCCGGCGAAGCCCGTGAGCCCGTACTTCGCGCCATCGGAAAAGATACGATCCGTGGTGGCGTATTGCTTCACGTTGAACTGCATTCCGATCATGTCCATGTCATCGTCGATGCGAGGCTCGAGGGTTCTTTCGCGATCGCCCATGCCACCGAAATAATTCATGGGGACTCCGGCAGGCGTCCAGACTCCACTTGAATCCATGTCGGAAAAAGGGATGTCCTTCGGCAGCATCTTGTCAAGCAGCGGCAGGACGTACCCGCGCCCGATGCCCAACATTCCGATCTTCACTTTGGGTGCAATTTCATCCCGCTTCGCCAGCGTGAATTTGAAAAGGTCGGTGAAGCCGATGTTCGAGTCCACCAGCCTATCGTTACTGTTGCCTCCTCCCCAATCGACCCAGGGAGCGCGCAAACTGCGCAACTCGTGGAAGGCCGGACGCTGCTGCGCGAAGAAGTCGTGATACTTCTCGGTGTTGAGCTCCGGATACATCTCCGCATAGACGAAGAAATACCCCTCTGCCTCGGGATAGGTATCGATCAGGGCTTTGAAGCGGTTCACCTGGATCTCGCGGTTCACCGGGTCGAGAGGATGAACGAAGGTCCCAAAGATGGGGTGAAACGGCAACTCGCCCACCCGATCGGCGTAGCGCGCCAGGTTAGGAGGAAGGGCGGCAAGTTCCACCGCCGGCCATACCTTGATGCCACGGCTCTTGGCATAACGGATGATGTTCTGCAGCATGCCCTGGGCGACGTCAAAGGCCTGATCCGGCGTCTCGACCTGCTGCATTTCGGGCGGCGCCACCCGGTGGTACTTGAACTTGTCCTTGCCGATCACCACATCGTCCGTGGTGCGCGAGCCGGCATCGGAATGAGCCCAGTTGAAATAGCCGCTTTCTTTGGTGGAAACGTCGCCCATCCACATGGTCTCGCCCTTGTACGAGTAGCGCAGCCAGGGCTCGTAAGAGAACCACCAGAACTGGATGTAATTGCACTTCATCTTGGCCATCTGATCGATGAGCTTCTTGTAGTCGTCGAGCGAGAACATGGTCAGATTTTCGTAGCCGCCGGCCTGCAGCAGGAAACCTCGCCGCGGAAAGGCCGGCGACCGGCGCAGATCGAGCGACGGAATGGCGAGATCCGGCCTGACGCCAGGAATAATGTCTTGAGTCAACTCGAAGGTGACACCCAATCGCTCGATCAGCTCGTAGACGCCATACATGCAGCCAGCGTCGTCATTGCCCCCCACGACAACCGTGGGATGGTTGGCGAGTCGCCCGGTCTTGATAACAAATCCCTCGGGCTTGAGGCCGTCGAAGGTCGCCCATTTGGCCTGACCTTTCCCGATGATCTTGCTTGATCCCGGCCCGCCGATCAGAATGAGGGTGTCGCCCGCGGGCTGGCTGGTTATGCTGGATTCCTCGATGATAGGAACATCAGCTCCGGACAAAATCTTGAGGTATTTCGCTAATTCGCCGGCTGCGTACTTGGTGAGATCGCCTGCTGTTTCCGGACGAACGATCGCCGCGCGGGGCTTACCCCCGACCGCGATCGGCGTCGCCGAACTCGTTCCGGAGGCTGGGGCTGTTGCGGCGGCAGGCAGGAGCAGGGCGCAAGTCACAAGCAGTCGCACTAAGATTGTCATATGGGAAGAAGACATGGGATTTCCTCGCTTGGCGGGTTGACGTGAAAGTGGCGCTGACTCGTTTTCCAAGGGCTGCGGCTCTTCAGGTCCGTCGCGGGCGGCGCATAGAAGCAGTTTTCGACCCTGCGATTTGAGCGGACGCATCTCAAAGAGCGGGGTCCGCGTGCCATCCACGTAGCGACGGCACGCTTGTTGTGCCGTGGGCCTTTTCATTCGCTCATCCCGAAGGGATGCATTCTACGCCAGCCGACCCGCGAAGCCGTAGCACCTAAGAGCCGTAGACCTTGAGGAGCAGGTTTGAAGAAGCGCAGACCTTGCAAAGCAGGTTTGCGCTGCCGTCTACACTGTCTTTTCGAGCACCAGTATCCAGTCCTTGAAGGTCGGTGCAAGAGGCGCTTCCCAGGTTCCGGACGCGTCCGGCGAAATCTTGCCAAGATCGCGCTGTTCTGCGGATGCGGGGTCGAAGTAATAAGCCTTGTAAGCTACGTTGGACTCCAGGCTCTTAATCTTGGGTTTATCAAACGCCCCCGGGATAAAAATCACCCGGACCTCCCCAGGGATTCCGGCTGCGTAAGGATGCTCGTAATTCTCCTTCGTCCAATGCGGATCAACCCACTCGGGGTGGGGCTCGAAGCGCTGCCAGGGGTAGCGCATCAGCAGCTGCTTGCCCAGGCCAAGCTGCCCGGAACCTGGAAGTTGATAAGCGACATCCCACGGTGTATTTCCCCAATTGCCTCCGTGCGGCGAAGGCCCATAGGGCTGCTCACGCGTGTTTACCTGCCAGATTCCATTGGCACCATAAGTGTGACCGGCCGCACCACTCAGGATGGAGGCCCAAAATACGAACCTCTCGGCATCCTGCCAGCTTGACCCCAGGATTCCTTCGTAATTGACTTCTCCCACCAGAACCGGCATACGCGGATCACGCTCGAGCGATCCCGTTACCCTGTCCACCGTGCTGCCGTAACTCTTATACCCGCTGTGGCCGGTCTGAAGCATGTCGAAGTCGAGGACCGTCGGGTCATTCAGATTAAGTTTGGCGCTATCGGTGGGATGCGCAGTGATCGGGTGATGATAGGGATCGATACTGCGGACGTACTTGCCGATTTCCGTCCAGCCTCGCTTTTGATCCGCCACATCCTGCTCTTTGTTCTTGGAAAGATAGTAAGGCATGGCAACTTCACCGGCCAGGCACCAGACGGTGGGATAAGCCCCCCAGCGAGCCACGATGTTCCGCCAGTGCTGCTTCAGTTTGGGGACGCCCATCCAGGGCAGAAAATACCCCCAGCAACCGACCACGCAGGGTACCAGGCCGTGATCCACCAGATGCTGGATGCGGACGTCGGCCATATCGAAGTAGTGGGGATTGATGCGGGTGTAACTCTGCTCCCAGGGGAATCCCACCTCGTTGGCCCCGCGCGGGTCAAAAGCCG
This sequence comes from uncultured Acidobacteriota bacterium, assembly GCA_963803295.1. Lineage (GTDB taxonomy): Bacteria > Acidobacteriota > Terriglobia > UBA7540 > UBA7540 > CAWDMC01. The sequence goes on from CAWDMC010000009.1 coordinate 512,786, forward strand.
GCATGTCCGGATACAACCCGGCGATGATCTGGATGACGGTGAAGCCCTTCTTGATGCGGTCAGCTCCCAGCGTTTCGAAGTCTTCCGGCCAGCGCAGCCGCCGGCACAATCCCATCCACCAGGTATCACCCAGCCAGAAGAATGGCTCGCCATCTTCGTGTTCGAGATGGCGGCGATCGCTGGCTACGCGCACGGGACCATGTTTGCGCAGCGGATTATCGCCGGTATAGGGCGAGACTTCGAGCACGCCAGTTTGTTGCAAGTCGGTATTGGCGGCATCGCTCGGCACGGTGCGATAGGTATAACGGCCGGGTGCCGCGGGAGAAAATCGCACCCGCCAGGTCTGCTCGCCTGCCCAGAATGCGGGTACTCGCTGCTCGTGGCCTTGCGGGTCGGTAAAGATGACGTCAAGTTCTACATCGTTGAAAGGATCGGTGTAGACCTTACCTGAGGAGTAGCTCCATTCGGTAACGCAGCGGGCGATGCCGTATCGATCCGGAGCTTGAGATGGCGAGCCCTTGGCAACCTTGTTCGACGTCCCTTTGGACTTCTCTTTCGCTCCGGCCGCGCTCATACCCATGCTTGCGGCGCCCGCCCTCTCGAGAAAAGAGCGGCGACTGATCGAATCCATGGTTCCCCCCAAGAGCGAGCCGTTCCGGCCGCTCAAATGAAATTCAGGCCAGATCTCGCGCGGTTCGCACCCCCCGCCCACAGATCACGACGGCTCATCGCCCCAGTATCCGTCCCCCAGTGGGCGGGTGTTTTCCTCCCACCACTGCCTCACCACCCAGGCGTCGATTCGGGCCTCGATCCGTTGGGGCAGGTAGGTGTGCACGGCAAACTGCAACCGGCGGCCGGACCACTGCGGATTCAATCGCATTCTGTAGACGACCCAGGAGCATCCAGCCTTCTGCGTGTTGCCGTACTGCCTGGCATCCGGCACCGGGATAAGCTGAACTTTCTGATCGCCGATATGCACAACCAAGTGCACGATCTCAGCCACGGCAGGTGAATAACGCCATTCGATGTTCCCTTCCCTCAGCCGGACTGCCACGGCGAGAATGGGTTGATCGCCCGCGAGTGACGGCAAGGTGCAACTCCACGCAGAGGATTTCTTTTGAAATCCCTGTTGCTCGAAACGGGCGGCATCGGCAAACCCAGCGTTCATCCAACCCGCAGGCGTCGTAGGCTCGATTGCTAACGAGATTCCCAGATCCGCGGCCTGGGCGGCGAAAATCTCCCGACGCGGAAGGGTGGGGCCGCCCTGTGTTGGAGCTACCTCCAGCATCAAGACTTCAAAAGGACGGACCCACACTTCCGCAATATCACCGGTCCTAAAATCATCCCCATGTTCCGGAACGACTCTCCTCGATTCGGGAAAATGAGAGAAGATATTCACCGGTGCGCCCGGGGCCGCGCTGATCCCGGCAGAGTTATCCAGCGGCAGTTTCACCACCCGAGAGGTGAAGTGGCAATTGTTCAGAAAAACGAGACCATGGGCGCCCTTAAAGTAGGAATACCCATAGACCTCGTTTTTCCATGGATCTCCCAGGACTTTCCTCGGGCCGAGGAATATCGATTCATTCTTTCTGACCAGCGCCACAAGCTTAGTCAGAAACTCGACGTCGCGGTCGTTGAGAAGGTTGATGTCACTCCAGATCTGCGGAAAGAGCAGGTTGCCCCGGCCCAGATCCATGACCAGCGACTCTTTCCAGCGCTGGTTCCCCATGAAATTGCCCCAACGGGTATCAGCCAGCCAGACCCCGAGACTGTCTTTGAGCAGGGGTGGAACGGTCTTGGCGAAGACCGTACTCTGGTCGAGGTTCAGGGTGACCGAGTCGCGATAGTAGAGCGTCGGAAACCAGCTAGTCCCAGAGCCTTCCATGAAGAGCCCGGATTCGAAAATGGAATCTCCATGCAAGGCGAAGAACGGAGAGCGCAGACCCCAGTACCACATCACGTAAACGTCCGGCTCGGCCTTACGGGCAGTCGCAGCAATCTCGATCAGCCGCTCGTAGATCGCTTCCACCGAATACTTCCCCGGCAGGTGATCGTGCCGGGTGCTGTTACAATAATAGTTACCAATGTCCAGCTTGAAGAACTTCAGATTGTTATGCTCGATGTGGTAGAGAACCGCGTCTCGCAGGATGCTGAAATACGGTTCCGAGGCAGGACAGAGCCGTCCTGGCACACCGCCGTTAGCAACATAGCCATTCCGGTACAACACCGGGGCAGAATGCGAACCGTCTGATTCGCCCGGCTCCGGGCTGAAACTGGGCGCGACGGGCGGATACTCCCCGCAGGACCAGCCGGCCCCGCTGACGGAAAACCACAAGCCAAATTTCATGCCCAGCGCTTCCACCTGCTCGCAGGAATTTGGCGGGCCCGTCAGGGATAACACTGAGGGGCGAAGCGGGTGAGGTTGGCGGCGGGATCATTCCAGCCCTGGTCCAAAGTGAAGTAATCGAACTTCAGCCCTTTGCTCTGAAGATTCTTCAGAACCTCGAGAGTGTTCTCGACTTCGAAATCGGCGAGCGCCGGGCACCCGCCCCACTGGTTATTGATCCCATAAGGCGTGTAAAGTGAGATCGCCTTGCTTCTTGCGCGGGCTGGCTTCCTGGATGTAAGAAACAAAGCGCTCAAGAGCCTTGCCTGGCGGCGCGACGCCGAACACTGCGGCGTGACTCCTGACGCTGCCGCCGGCCGCGATTCGCCGGGCAGGAAAATGCGTCAGCTTGATTCTGCCCCGATCACTCTGATTCAACCCTGCCGGATGTTCGATAGCTGAAAAAGCCTCGTCGCCGATGAAGATCGGCTCTCCCCAGCCGCCTTCGCTCGTCGACGCCGCTGTGGTGAGATCGTCGATTTGCGCGTCGAGCAGCAGCCTTTCCCGCTCGCCGGCATTGATAATTTCCAGCCACTTGCGCCGGATTGCACCTTGCAACTCGTAATGGGCGGAAACACGTATCGGTTGTGAGCCACTGCGGAGGTCGAATGTGATTCTGTCACGGCCGGCCGGATTCAGGCCCCGAACTTCAAAATCGGAAACGACTTCGTAAGGCTTCCCCACCGAAACGAACTGGTCGACCAGCATGGGTTCAAAAACGTAATGCTTCAGCACTTCCTCGTTTAACCCACCAAAATGCTTATCGTACCCAAGCGTGCGAACGGCCAGAAGGTTCTTCTCTCCCGAGCGCAGGTGAAGCGCCGTGTGGCCCTGGCTGCCAGGTGCGACGCTATACTGCCCGGGAGTTCGCCATCGCCCGGAAGAGGTACGGTGCCCGATTTCGATGCCATTGAGGTAAATCCAGTACTCGTTCCAGTCAAGGTGGTCGTAACCACCCAATATGAATACGATTTCCTCGGCGCCGGCATCGCTTGGCAGCTCGAACCACCGGCGAAACCACCCGTAACCGTCGTACGTGATGCCGCCCCGGTGAGTCTTCACGCCCTGCAGACTTCGGAGCAGCAGGTTCTCGGTAGCTCCCCAATCTGCGTCCGAAAACTCGGGCCGGTGATAGCCCAGTTTCAATCCTTGCTCTTGCTCGGCGGAAACCCGGGTCTCATCCGGGCCGAAGGTGAAGGTCCACCATGGGATCTCTACCCGGTGGCGGGAGGCCTGAAAGGTGAGTGCAATCTCGTGGGCTGCGGATAAAGGAAAGCTGTGGCCGGAGAGCTTGTTCTCAAAACCCGAGGTGCTGAGCCTTCCACCATGCCACTCGATCTTCCATGAAAGCTGATCGTTCGACAGGACAAAGCTGCTGTCGGGATCCGCCTCAAACCCATACAACTGCGCTTCGGTAGTGTCCAGCGCGCTTGAATTCGACGCAACCGACAGGCCGGCAGACACGAGCCCGGCGTTCAGCAGGAACTTTCTCCGGTCCATTCGTCACTCCAATCCGACAGCCGCTTCGAAGTCAGACGCCGAGAGGTTGCGGAAAACGGCCCAAGACTGTCATCCTGAGCCCGTTCGCTCATCCGCTGCGAACGGTCCTGAGCGGCAGCAAGGGAGCCTCAGGGTAAACTGCGCGAAGGATCTCGCCCTGTGTGTTCTCAATGCGATGCGAGATTCTTCGTCGCCTGCGGCTCCTCAGAATGACAGTGATAACGAGTTTTTCCGCAACCTACCCACCATCTCACGCGGCTACCATCATCCTTCGCACCGCTGCCGCAATACGGTCGGCGCTGGGGCGGTAAAAGTTCTCCATGGGGGGGGAGAACGGGACAGGGATGTCCGGCGAAGCTTCGCGCAGCACCGGAGCAGTCAGATAATCGCTCATGGACTCTGCCAGGGTGGCCGCGATGTCAGCGCTCCAGCCACCACGGCGCGGTCCTTCTTCAACCACCACGGCGCGTGTCGTCTTCATCACCGAGGCTTTTACCAAGTCCCAATCAAAGGGAACAAGACTGCGCGGGTCGATGACCTCGGCACTGATTCCCTCCGCCGCCAGCAGTTCCGCAGCAGCAAGCGAACGGTGCATCATTAGCAGGGTTCCGATAATCGTGACATCCGTTCCCTCGCGTCTCACGATTCCTTTTCCGAGAGGAACCACATAGTCCTCGGTGGGAATCTCGCTCGAAGCATCCACAGTGCCAGACTCGGCCCGGGCGCCTTTGGCGCCATAGAGGAGCTTATGCTCGAACATTAATACGGGATTGTCGTCTCGAACTGCCGCCTTCAGAATTCCTTTGGCATCATAGGCCGTGGCCGGACAAGCGATCTTAATGCCAGGCACACTAAGCAAGAGGGCCTCCGGATTCTGCCCGTGCTGGGCGCCACGGCCGGTGGCTCCTACGGGAGCCCGCATGACCAACGGCACGGTGATTTTCCCGCCTGACATATACCTCATCTTGGCGATTTGGTTCACCACCTGATCCATTGCACAATAGAGGAAGTCACCGTACTGCACGTCGACGATGGGCCGCAGGCCCATCATGGCGGCGCCTAAAGCCACTCCGAAAAACCCGGCTTCCGACATGGGCGTGTCGATAATCCGGCTGCGAAAATCTTTCTCCAAACCAAGGGTGACCGTGAACGCCCCGCCCCAGCCGCCGCGGATACCGATATCTTCCCCAATACAAAAAACCCTCTCGTCGCGTGCCATTTCTTCGCGGATGCCCTCGCGCAGGACCTCAGCGATCGTCAATCGCGCCATTTCAGTTTCTCCATCTCCAAAGTCCAGTACCGGTAAGTAGTATCTTTTGCGAGTCTCACACGTAAAGATCTTCCAGCGCCTGTTCCGGTAGCGGATCGGGCGCGGCCATGGCCGACTTGACGGCCTCCTCGATTTCAGTCTCGATTTCGCGGCGGATAGCTTCGAGATCGGACTCCGACGCGATGCCTTGAGAAAGCAGTGAGCCGGCGAAGGAGCGGATCGGCTCTTTTTCGAGCGCTGCCTTTCGCTCTTCCTCGGGCTGATAATTGCAAGGATCGCGACGCGAGTGCCCGGTAATGCGATAGGTCATGCACTCGATCAGGGTCGGTCCCTCGCCGCGGCGGGCGCGCTCAGCGGCTGCACGCGTGGTCTCATAGACTCCCACAACGTCATTGCCATCGATGGTGACGCCGGGCATGCCGTAGCACGCCGCCCGATCCGAGAGCTTCTTCACTCGAACCATCTCAAAAATGGGCGTGGAAGCCGAGTAATAATTGTTCTCGATCACATAAAGGATCGGCAGCGACCACACCCCACCCATGTTTACCGCTTCATGGAACGCGCCTTCATTAACGGCCCCGTCGCCCACAAAGGAAACGGCAATGCGCGGCTCCTGTTTCATCTTGAAGGCCAGGGCGATCCCCGTCCCCATGGGCACGCCGCCGGCCACAATCGCAATAGCCGGCACCATTCCCTTGCTCAGGTCGCCGATGTGCATCGAGCCGCCCTTGCCCTTGCAGCAACCCGTCGTTTTGCCGAAGAGCTCGTGCAGCAGCGATTCCACAGTCAGGCCCCGGGCCAGTGCATGACCGTGAGGCCGGTGAGTACTGGTGATCACATCGTGCGCCTCAAGCGCACTACACACCCCCACCGCGATCGCCTCCTGGCCCTGGTACTGGTGAATCGTACCCGGCATGATGCCTTCGAGAAAAAGGTATTTAACCCTTTCCTCAAATTGCCGTATAAGCGTCATCTTTCGATACAGCGACAGTAAGAACTGTCTATCGTAAGCCATTAGCCACTCCTCGATCTCATCAGGCCTGCTGCTGAAAAATCCCCTGACTCGATCGTCTGTTTGAACTTGGTGAGGAACTCCGCCGCCACCCGCCCGTTGATCAGTCGGTGATCCGCACCGACCGTGGCCGTAAGCAGCGGCCGGATTTCGACTCGGCCTCCCACCACCGCCGGCTTTTCTTCGATCGTCCCCACCGTGAGTATCGCGCTGTGTTCGGGAAAGATGATTCCCTCAAAAGCCGAGACGGGATACATTCCCAAATTGCTTAGCGCGATCGAGGCGCCCGTCATTTGTTCGGGTTTGAGCGCGCCCGCGCGCGTCTTCGCCACTACGCCTGCGATTTCCTGCTGTAGCGTGCGCAGGTCCTTTTGATCGACATCGCGAATGACTGGCAGGAACAGGTCGTTTCCGGAACCAATCGCCAGGGCGATGTGAATTCCTTGCGGCCGAGTCACGCGTTCGCCTTCGAGTTTGGCCGCTACCAGAGGTACAGCCTGGATGGCACGGGCCATGGCTTTGAGAAGCAAAGCGTCGTAGCTCAGGGGCTCGTCGCTCGACTTGCTTTCCTCCCGGATTCGCCTGGCCGCCTGCATGTCGACCGTCGCGGATACGTAGAAATGAGGAATCTCTCTCCAGCTCTTCGCCACAGCCTTGGCAACCGCAAGCTGACCTCGCGACACTACCTCGCCGGTTTGCGCGGGTGCGGTTGAGGCTGCGGTCGTTGACTTACTGGCGAGCAGGACGTCGTCCCTGGTGATCATTCCCCCTTGGCCAGTACCTCGGACCGTGCCCAGATCCACGCCGAGTTTCGTAGCCAGATTACGCACGATGGGCGAGACCCGGGAGGGAGCTGCCTGGGTGCGGAGGGTGCGGGCGTCGTCGGTGATTGCGGATGCGGCAGGGGCAGAGGCCTTGTCGGTGCTGTTTCGACCGGCGCCGTTTCCCCTGCCTGACCAACATAGGCGAGGACGTCACCCGTGCGAGCCATCTCGTTGGGTTGGATCGTATGGCGAAGGAGCACGCCCTCTGCTGTTGACTCCAACTCGACGATGGCCTTGTCCGTCTCGATGTCGGCCAGCGCCTGCCCGCGCTTGACCGCTTCTCCCTCCTGCACTCGCCAGGTCAGAAGCTTACATTCTTCAACATTAGTGCCCAAGTCGGGCAGTTTTACAGCGACAGCCATACCGCCCCTTCCCGGTCCCCGTTCAATTGCAAGGTGAACGGCGCCGCAATTCCTCCGCGGTTTCGGCCGTTTTATTTAGCGGGCTGCTGAAGAATTCTGCTCGGAGCGCTGTAGCGGCGCTCTATGAGCGCCGAATGTCTCGAAAGCAAAGGCCGCCGGTCATAGACCGGCGCTACAGCCAGCGCTTTCCTCAGCCTGCTAGAGAAGAGAGACCGGCTCAGGAGGCCGGGTTCCTCAGATCGTGCCGACAATCGCGCAAAACATAATACCAGACTACAGGTTCATCGCACGGAGCACGAGGGCAGACGCTCGGCAGGCATCAGCATTGGCAATCGCTTTCCCGAATTCGTCCATTCCTACGCGGTCCACAGCCCGGAAGAAGGCGCTCATCCAGTTGCGGCATTGGGTCGCGGCCGCTATGCCATCTTCGCGGTAGGGGAAGATATCAAGAGTGAACCAACCTTTGTAGCCAAGGCGCTTCAGCCAGTAGGCCAGTTCCAGATATTCCACGAGATGGACGGCGCCCACCATCATGTCGTCATCCCAGCTTCGGTAATTATCATTCAAATGCAGATAGTCGAGTTTGCCGTGGTCGGCAAGCAGCGCTGCCGCCTCAGCGACGTTCTCGCCCGCTGCAAGGGAGTGGCCGACGTCCATCAGCACCCCTATCTTATCGAGTCCCTGAAGCAGGAGAAGAACCTTGGCCGCGCTGTTCACGAAGCAGTGGGTGCGGGGCTCTTTGATCTTGTACTCCACCAGGACGCGGACCTTATCGTTGTGCTCCGAGCAAGCGGCGAGTCCCTCACGGAGCCATTTCCAAGCTTCCAGGTAATCTGCCTGGAACGAGTAATCAAACCCATCCTGGCCAGGCCACACGTCGACGTAAGGACAGTCGAGCTCCGCCGCCCAATCCATGACCTTCTTAACCTCGTCGATCGACGCCTGCCGGGTTTTGGCATCCGGCGCCGCCAGGCTTCCTCTTCCCCACTTCGCCTGAGTCCAGAGGTCAGGCACTATCATCGGAATCTTCAATCCCCGATCCTTGAACATCTTGCCCACATTGCGGATGTTCTCATCATTAACATGCCAATTGCCGACGAGCTCCAGGCCGTCGAGACCCTCCACTTTCTTGGAAAGATCGAGCATTTCCTCGACGGTGTTGCCGCCTCCGCCGTAACCACTCAGGCAGTACCGGTCGGCGCAGTTCCCAAAGGTCGGAAGGCACGCCCCGAAAAGATGGTTCGCAATCATGAATACCCCCTCAGAATGCTTCCGATTCTACAGTAATCGGGGCCCAGGACCAGCGGCCTGAACCCCCTGGTCAAAACTTAGTCGAGCACCATCGGTTTAGGTTGGTACTTCGGTGAGATCCGAAGCCATGGAGTCTTCGGACGCTCGATATACCCCCACTTCTCAATCGCGCGGCGTAGCTCGCGGTTCTCCGGCCGTTTGGCGAATTCCAGGAAATTCTCACCGGCCATGCTCGCTGCAATCGCCTGCTGCCAGGCCTTGGCCCCAGCAGTGTAACCGTCCGGATGACCCAGCATGCCGCCACCTGAAGGTATGGTGATATCCGGACCATACTCCGCAATCAGGATCGGCGTGAGTCCGGGATAAACACCGGCACAGGGCATTGGCCACATGGGTTTGATGTGCCCGAGCGGCGCCAACTTGACCTGGGCCGTACGAAGACCCTCTTCGAGACTAACCATGGGAATGCTCGACCAGTAGGTCGGGGTCAACATCAGGTCCGCACCGCAGATCCGGCACAGCTTACCAAACACAGGCCAGGAAATTCTGGGCTGGGCGGCAATCATGTGGGATCCGTGCAGAAGAATGGGAACGTTGATGTTCGGATCCTCAGCAAGCTGCCGGAGAACCGCAGGACCTGCCGAATAGCACACCAGCAATCCCCTGGCACCGATTTCAACCGCTCGCGCGGCCCGGTCGAAAATACGGCGGGGCTCGTCGGTGATGCTAAGGAAGTAGATGGGCCGCCTTCCTGTCTTCGCCTCTGCTTTTTCCAACGCTTCCAAAACAGCTTTCAGACGGTCCTCGTATTTGCTGTTATAGACGTCGCTGGTCATCTCGTCGTCTTTCATCATGTCGGCTCCGCCGAGGGCCGTCTGATAACATTGGTCGGCGACCTGCTTGGGCGCCATGCCCATCTTCGGCTTGATGATGTGGAGCGAAAGCGGGCGCTGGGGAACGTTCAGCAGCTTGCGCAGGCCGGGCACACCGAATTTCGGTCCTTTGAACTTGGCTAGCAGGTTCTCACCATAGAACACATCCAGCAAACGAAGCTTGGGGCTGAAGGCGAAGCAATTCCCGGCAACGCTCAGCAGCATCATGTTCACGTTGTCGATCCAGGCGTCGATCGGAAAAGCCAATTGCACGACGGCGGCGCGGCGGGAAGGATTGTCGGTAGGAATCTCGTAATAGCCCACCATTTTGCCGCTCAGCTTGCGGCGGACTTCGTCGGTCTCCTCCGACACTCTCTGCCAACTGCCCGTCGAACCCTCGATCGTCATGGATTGGATTAGGGAAAAGTGGTCAATAAAATCCTCTCCAGGGATGACATCGTCCATGTAATAGGTGGCGACGATGTGGTTTGCTCGGTCGATACCATCGTAACTGTGGATAAATATGTCTGGATCGTAGTATCTCATGCTCATCTCTATTCTCTCCTCCATGGTCTCCTTCGTGGTCTGTGCCTGGAATCGGCCTTTGACTGGTTACCTTGCTCACTCCGCCTGCGTCACATTCTCTCGAACCGGCTCTCGCACCGCCTCTCGAACAAGGCACCTCCGAAACCTCAACTTCATGCCGTGTCTTCGGGAACTTCCGGGGTCTTCTCAGCTTGCTGCGGCCGGACTAATTTTTGGGTTCGCCGCTCCGCTTCATCCGCCAGTCTTTTCGCCCTCCGCCCGCCCCAACTGCCCAAAATGAAATAGAGACTAGTGATGACGGTCATTTGGGCGATCACGGACGACGAAATCGCAGCATTAACTCGATGCTCGCGGGAACCGGTGATCAAACGGTAAGCCCCCGCGAGTGCCAAGGGTGACTGGGGATAGTTAGTCAACGTCACGGTGCGCGCTCCCTTGCGTCGCGCCCGCCGTATCGCCTCAATAATAGTGGAGCTTTGGCCAGTGTGACTGATTCCCACCACCACGTCGCCTGAACCCGTATTTTCAGTGGCAAAGATCTGGGTAACCGGGTCCTCGACTGCCACGGCGGTGAGTCCCAAACTCAGGAATCGCTGCGCCGCCAGCCGGGCCGTCAACCCAGACGCCCCAATGCCAAGAAAGAGTACCCTGCGGCAGCGCAGGATCATTCTGGCCACATGGGTCAAAACCCGAATGTCCAGCATCCGCTCGGTGTCGGAAAGGCTTTGCCGGCCGTACTCGAACACCTGCCGCACAATCGTACGGGGGCTCGCATCCTCCTCGAAATCTTCCAGAGTGGTGACATCTTCCTGGGCCACCGCCGCTGCCAGGTCCAACTGGAATTCCTTGTACCCGTTGTACCCCAGATCCCGGCAAAATCGGTAAACACTCGCCGCGCTCACTCCGCAAGCAAGTCCCAACGCACCGATCGACATGCTCCGGGCGCGGAAAGGCGATTTGAGAACAAACTTACCGATTGAAATGGTGGCCCCGGTCTCGTGCTGAATTGCCGCCCGAACACGGGCCAAACAGGAACCACGAGCCGACACTGAAATCATTTTTCGCCAACCCCGAGGGCATCTTAGTGAAGGCCACCCAAGATCCCGGTCGCTTGGACACCAGAACATTACTAAAAAAGCTTTCGTGTTTCAACAATTCTTTTTGGGTCATGCAATGCCGTCGCCTGTAGTCAACCTCGTCTCCACGATAAAGCCGAGTCTTGGGAGGATTTGCCGACAATTCTGTAAGTTCCGAAGCCCCGTGGGAGACGCTTGCCGTCATTTGCAAGTCGGATACTAAAGTTACTTTCGCTATGCTGGTTACAGTGTGTTAATTTTTTTCTCAACAGCATCTCTTCGGACCATTCACTCGGCAGATTTGCCCGAGCCATAATGTAAACACGATTTTTTCTGACGAGTTTTTTCCAAGCCACCTGGCATCTTTTCTGTCTCGGTTTCGATATTTACCAATAGGCGGCAGTTAGGGCCTGAAATGTTCGGGGCTCATCGTCCCATCAAAAGGAGGAGTTGTGAGATACGCAATTCGTAAAGATGGTCTATCTATCCTGGCCCTAACCGTAAGCTTGCTGGTTTGTTCCGCCTTGAATGCACAGGAGTCAAAGCCAGAGCCAGCGGGCGGACCCGTCGTGCCACGTCTGCTGAGCTTTTCGGGCGAAACGCTGGACGAGCAAGGTAAGGCAATCGCGGGAAACGTCGTGGTCAGTTTCGCGATCTACGGAGATCAATTCGATGACATGCCCTTGTGGATGGAGACCCAGAATGTCCAGGCTGACGCTGAGGGCCACTACCGAGTGCAATTGGGCGCCAGTGAAGCGAGCGGTCTGCCCCTGGACCTGTTTAGTTCGGGCGAGGCGCGCTGGCTGGGAGTGCGAGAGACCGGAGGGGCCGAGCGGCCCCGGGTGCTACTGCTGAGCGTGCCTTATGCGCTCGAAGCGGCGGACGCGCAGACCCTGGGCGGACTTCCGCCCTCGGCCTTCCTGCTGGCCACCAAACCCGCAAGCGCGGCCGGCGCGGCAACCGCAGGAGGCGGTCCATCTCAGCCACAAGCTGCTGCCGCAACAGCGGTCACGACTACGGGAGGCACAGCCCGGGCGCTGGCGAAGTTTACCGGCACCGCCGCTATCGCCAATTCCCTGATCTTCGACGATGGAACCCACGTGGGCATCGGCAATACTGCGCCGGGAGCCAAGCTGGACGTGAGCGGCGCCGCTATCTTCCGCGGGGCGCTGAATCTGCCAGCAACCGGAGCGGCCACGGCGACCGTGGGAAAGAACTCTCAACCTCTGAATTTCACAGCCTCTGCCTTCAACAGCGGCAGCTCGAAAGCTGTGAGTCAAACCTTCCTCTGGCAAGCGGAGCCGATAGGGAACAACACCGCAACTCCCTTGGGGAAACTGAACCTGCTGTTCGGGTCAGGAAGCGCGCCGGCAGAGACCGGGCTCTCCATCTCGAGCAAGGGCATCATCAGTTTCGCCGCGGGGCAGACCTTTCCGGGAGGGGCGGGAAGCGGGACGGTGAAGAGCGTGGGCTTGAGCGCTCCGGCTTCCGACTTCAGCGTGAGCGGCCCCCCCGTCACCACCAGCGGCACGCTGAAGTTGCAGTGGCTCGTTCCGCCTGGTTTCACCGACTCACCGAATACGATCGTCAAGCGAGACTCCAACGGCGATACCGCCGTAAATAGTCTCTTCGTCGTCAATCTTATCCGAGCGTTGGGGACAATCCAGAGCCACAGCAGTGATGCCAGTGGCGCAGGCTCCGGAGCTGTCAGGGGAGATAATACTAATACCAAATCGGATTTGTTCTCCGAGGCTGATGGCATCGCGGGATCCTCTCAAAGCGGAAGCGGTGCGGGAGTGATTGGAATAGGTTTCGCCAGTGGTTTGGGAGTGAGGGGCGTGGCAGAAGGCAGCAACGGCCAAGGCGTGCTCGGCGAGAGTCTCGGCACGCAGATTTCGCCAAACGGATTCGGACCCGACGGCGTGGACGGCATCTCGCACAGCAGTGCGGGGTCCGGCGTGGCTGGGATCAATGACTCAGGAGGCGACGGTATCTTTGCACAGGCGAGCAGTGGAGGGTTCGCCGCTTTCTTCCTCGGTAATGTGCGTGTTGACGGTAACCTTTCCAAGGCCGGCGGCTCTTTCAAGATCGACCATCCGCTGGACCCCGCCAACAAATATCTCTCCCACTCCTTCGTGGAATCACCGGACATGATGAACATCTATAACGGCAAGGTAACCACCGATGCGCAGGGCAAGGCTGTGGTCCAGATGCCGGAATGGTTTGAGGCACTCAATCGTGATTTCCGCTATCAGCTTACAGTCATTGGCCAGTTCGCGCACGCGATGGTAGCCAGCAAAATGGCCAACCGCAGTTTCATCATCCGGACCGACAAACCCAACGTCAGGGTCTCGTGGCAGGTGACCGGCATTCGGCAGGATGCATGGGCTAATGCGCATCGCATTCCGGTTGAACAGTTGAAACCGGAAAGGGAACGCGGACTCTATTTGCATCCCGAGCTTTTCGATGCGCCAGCGGAGACATCCATCGCCGCCGCCCGCCATCCAGGCTTCATGAAGGTGGCGAAGGGGAGCAAAGCCAAGCTGGCAGATTCCACCAGGCAATAGCGCGCGACGGCGACGGCGAACGCAATATTGTTATTCGCGGTTTGTCGCCTTTGCCCTTCCAATTCCGATATCCCAAATAGAGCTTACAGCCCGCGTTCGACGAATGTGGAGCTGACGCTTTGTTCGGGGGGCGTTATGGCGAAAAGCTCGCCTAGCGCCAGGTGTATTAGTCGCCAATTTCACCAAAAGGAGAATCAACATGAACTCGACCCAAAGCTTCAAACGGCTCGGATTGGTCGCCGTTGCCGTCCTGGCCGCGTGTCTCACTCCAGTTTCGCTGCGCGCGCAATCAGTGTTCAGGGGGCGCTTCACGCTACCCCTCGACACTCGCTGGGGAACGACGGTTCTGCCGGCCGGGAGCTACTCCTTCACTGTCCAGTCGGCAACCAATTCCTTCTTGCTTAGCGTGCGTGACGAACGCGCACAGTCGGTGATGCTCATGGCTTCGTACGGCGCGTCAGAGGACAAACATTCAGAGGGCAGCCACTTGATCGTTGTTCGTCAGGGTGAGAAGGCCACTGTCCGCGGCCTGCATCTGGAGCCCGTGGGCATGACCTTCTACTATCCTCCGCCCAAAAGCGACCGGCAGTTTAACGTACCGGCCCAGCAGCTTATCCAACATCTTCAAGTTTCGGCAGCAGGGAAATAATGACGGGCCCCGCTGCTCTTGTCTGTCAAAAGGAGGAGTTGTGAGATACGCAATTCGTGACGGTGGTCCGTCTATCCTTGCCCTGATCGTGAGTTTGCTGCTTAGCTCCGCATTGAGTGCACAGGAGTCAAGGCCGCAGTTAGGAAACGGAGCAGTCGTACCACGCCGGGTGAACTTTTCGGGAAGAACTCGGGACGAACACGGCAAGGCAATCGCGGGAAACGTCGTGGTCAGTTTCGCGATCTACCGGGGTCAATTCGATGATAGGCCTTTGTGGATGGAGACCCAGAATGTCCAGGCTGACGCTGAGGGCCACTACCGAGTGCAATTGGGCGCCAGTGAAGCGAGCGGTCTGCCCTGGACCTGTTTAGTTCGGGCGAGGCGCGCTGGCTGGGAGTGCGAGAGAACGGAGGAACCGAGCGGTCGCGGGTGCTGCTGCTGAGCGTGCCTTACGCGCTCGAAGCGGCGGACGCGCAGACCCTGGGCGGACTTCCGCCCTCGGCCTTCCTGCTAGCCACCACACCCCCGAGCACGGTGGGCGCGGCAAGCACAGGAACCGCCTTATCCCAGCCGCTGGCTGCTGCCCTAACAGCGGTCACGACTGCAGGAGGCACAGCCCAGGCGCTGGCCAAGTTCACCGGCACCGCCGCTATCGCCAATTCCCTGATCTTCGACGATGGAACCCACGTGGGCATCGGCAATACTGCGCCGGGAGCCAAGCTGGACGTGAGCGGCGCCGCTATCTTCCGCGGGGCGCTGAATCTGCCAGCAACCGGAGCGGCTACGGCGACCGCGGGAAAGAAACTCTCAACCTCTGAATTTCACTGCCTCTGCCTTCAACAGCGGCACCTCGAAAGCTGTGAATCAAACCTTCCTCTGGCAAGCAGAGCCGGTGGGGAACAATACGACAACTGCCTTGGGGAAACTGAACCTGCTGTTCGGGTCAGGAAGCGCGCCGGCAAAGACCGGGCTCTCCATCTCGAACAAGGGCATCATCAGTTTCGCCGCGGGGCAGACCTTTCCGGGAGGGGCGGGAAGCGGGACGGTGAAGAGCGTGGGCTTGAGCGCTCCGGCTTCCGACTTCAGCGTGAGCGGCTCTCCCGTCACCACCAGCGGCACGCTGAACTTGCAGTGGCTCGTTCCGCCTAGTGCCAGCGTTGTGCCGAATTCGATCGTCAAGCGGGACGCTGACGGCTCTATCGCGTTAAATAACCTCGTCGTCGACAATTTCATCCTAGCGTCCGGGAGTATCAGCAGCCTTAGCAGTAGTTCAGCGACGGCTATCCAGGGAGACAATAGCAATACGGGTCCAGGCCAGGCGAATGGCATCGAGGGAACCTCTCAAAGCGGCAGCGGATCTGGAGTGATTGGAAGGAATTTCCTCACCGGTTATGGAGTGAGGGGCATAGCCGAGGGCAGCGCCGGCCAAGGCGTGTTCGGCGAGAGCTTCGGAACGCAGGTTTCGCCAAATGGATTCGGGCCCGACGGCGTGGACGGTATCTCGCACAGCAGTGCGGGGTCCGGTGTGGCCGGGGTCAACAACTCAGGAGGCGACGGTGTCTTTGCACAGGCGAGCAGTGGAGGCTTCGCCGGTTTCTTCCTTGGGAATGTGCAGGTTAACGGTAACGTTTCCAAGGCTGGCGGCTCATTCCAGATCGATCATCCGCTGGACCCCGCCAACAAATACCTTTCCCACTCCTTCGTAGAATCACCGGACATGATGAACGTCTACAACGGCAACATAACCACGGATGCGCAGGGCAAGGCTATGGTTCAGATGCCGGAATGGTTCGAGGCACTCAATCGCGATTTCCGCTATCAACTCACCGTCATAGGCCAGTTTGCAGAAGCGATGGTATCCAGTGAAATAGCCACACAGTTTCACCATCCAGACGAACAAACCCAACGTGGAAGTCTCGTGGCAGGTGACCGGCATTCGGCAGGACGCGTGGGCTAATGCGCACCGCATTCCGGTCGAGCAGTTGAAACCGGAAAAAGAACGCGGACTCTACTTGCACCCCGAGCTTTTCGGCGCCTCTGTGGAGAATTCCATCGCTGCTGCCCGCCATCCGAGTGTCATAAAGCTGGCGAAGGAGAGCAAATCAAAGTTGACCGATTCCACCACGCAGTAGCAGCCTCGGCCCGAGGCCTCCCTCGGGCCCTCCCTCAAAGTTGTACTTGCAAGATTCATAACCACTCACTTACTATCGTCGTAGGTACCTTCGACGTCTGCGGGGGCACCCAATTTTGGGGGTCATACTAAATGGATTCGCCGCCATCCCGAACTTCACGCGCCTTGATCGAGACTCTCGGCGAAAAGGTGGTTGGGCAGCCGGACGCGCTGCAGCATATTGTCCCCTACATCCAGATGCACCAGGCAGGGCTCTCACCTCAAGGGCGTCCGATTGGAGTCTTCCTCTTGCTGGGACCGACCGGGACCGGCAAGACCAGGACGGTCGAGGTCTTGGCTGAACTGCTGCACGGGAAACACCAGCAGTATCTGCGGATCGATTGCGGGGAGTTCCAGCTCGATCACGAAGTTGCCAGACTGATCGGTGCGCCGCCAGGCTACATCGGTCATGGCCAGACCACGCCGCTCCTGTCTGAGCAAAAGGTCTCTGAGGCTACCAGTCCCGCCTGTGACATTTCTCTCGTGCTGTTTGACGAGATCGAAAAAGCCGCTCCGTCCTTGACCCAACTGCTGCTTGGCGTGCTCGATAAGGCGATTCTAAAGCTTGGGGATAACACTGTTGTCAATTTCGAGAAGAGTCTGATCTTTCTTACCAGCAATCTCGGAGCCCGCGAAATGATGCGGGAATTGAATCCCTCGTTTGGCTTTAGCGCCGGAGTCGAACGGGACCCGTCCGATATTTCTGACAAGCTCGAGAGCATTGCCATGACCTCGGTTCGGAAGAAATTCTCCCCCGAGTTCGTAAACCGGATCGATGCGGTCGTTACTTATCAGCCTCTGACTCCTGAATCGTTGGCGAGGATTCTCGAACAGCAGATTGAAGCGCTGCAAAGCCACGTAAATGCACGGCTGGGCGCCCGCGCCTTTCCGATTGAGCTGACGCCGCGGGCGAAGACCTTCCTGATTGAGCGGGGCACGAGCACCGAATACGGCGCGCGCGAACTTAAGCGTGTCGTTCACCGCTTCCTCACGCAACCCTTGGCGACGATGGTTGCCGAGCGGCGAATCAAGCCCGGAACTTCGGTGGCCGTCGACACCAACGCGTCCGGCGAGAACCTTGCTCTCGAGGTGCTGTCGGAGGCGGCTGTCGTGGCAAATCCGAGCCCGAGCCCCACACGCAAGGTGCTGATCGTGGACGACAACTTCCAATTGTTGAAGTTCTTGACGGGCGTGGTGCGGGCGCCAGACCGGGATGTTCTGGCCGCTGAAAGCGCCGAGGTGGCGCTCAGCATGTCCCGGCACAATCAGATTGATGTCGCCCTGGTCGATTACATGTTGCCGGATATTGATGGTGTGAAGCTGAGCAGCCGTTTGAAGGCGGAGCAACCGTTCGTCGAAATCGTCATCATGACCGGCGGGCAGTTGTCTTCCGACGACGAAGAACGCTGCAACAGACAGGGTTTCGGGATCATTCAAAAGCCCTTCCTGGTCGAAGACGTCATGGATATGCTTCGCACGCGTTTGCCTGCGGCGGATGTCCCCTCAGCGGAGCGGATAGCCCACTTCTGACACATCGGCTGCCTGCTCACCCACGGTCGAAGACGGGGTGGCGACTAGCCGCCCTTTATGCTATCTGTGGAAATCCATCCAGCAACTTCTTTACGTAGTAGACCCAGGAGGGAGTCTACACCGCAGCGATAGCTGCCGCCTATCCGCAAGCACGGGCGTCGGCAAGCGGCCAGTAGCGCCGGCACCTCGCCGACGACAGCCGCCGGGGACGAGCCCTATTCATGCCGCAGTGCCACCATCGGATCCACCTTCGTCGCTCGCCGCGCCGGGATGCTGCACGCAACCAGAGCCACCAGCGTCAGCAGGGCCGCGACCCCAACCAAAGTTAGCGGATCATGGGCACTGACGCCGAAGAGCATGCTCGTCATGAGGCGAGTCAGCCCAAAAGTGGCCACCAGGCCGATCGCGACACCCAGGAGCGCCATCTTCGCCCCTTCGCCGAGAACCATCTGCAGCACATCTCTCCGCTCGGCCCCAAGCGCCATGCGGATGCCGATCTCCTGTGTTCGCTGGCCGGCGACATAGGAGATCACGCCGTAGATCCCCACGCACGACATGACGAGGGCGAGAGACGCGAAAATCCCGAGAACGATCATTGAGAAACGCCGCGCGGCGAGCGAACGCGCAATGATCCCGTCCATGCTCTGGGTGTCGTACATCACTTGCTGGCTATCGAACTGGTCGAGAGCCTGCCGAATCGGGCCGACCTGGGCGAGCGGCAATGCGGCCGTACGGAGCACGGCCCCCGTGTAGTTGGCCGTCAAGGGCACAAACTTGTCGGGAATCTGCATCAAGTGAAAGTAGCACTGGGCCTGAACGGCGGAACTCCCATCGCTGTCGAGCCCCCACTGCTTCACGTGTCCGACCACGCCCACAACTTCAGCTGTGACATTGAACACGTCGAAATTGACGTGCTTGCCCAGCGGATTCTGACCCTTGAAGTACAGCTGTGCAAAGTGCTCATCAATGACGGTGACGAATCGCGAATGTTCGTTATCCTCGGGCGCAAGGAAGCGGCCACGTTGCAGGGGAATCCCCATTGCCTTCAAATAATCGGGCTGCACGCCGTAGAAGAGTGCACCCTTCATTTCGGCCTGGGTCGCCGGCTTGGGTTGGCCTTCCAGCCAGAAGGGCAGCTCGGAATCACCGGACATCGGCATCGATCCCGACTCGAGCGACACGGATTGAATGCCGGGGAGCGCGGCAAGTTGGCTCTGAATCCGGCGCCAGGTGGCGCGACTGGCATCTGGATTGGAGACTGCCGCAGGAGGTAGCGACAGCCTGAAGGTCAACACGTGGTTAGGGTCGAACCCCGGATCGACGCTCCACAGCTGCGCCAGGCTGCGGATCATCAGCCCGGCGCCCGCCAGCAGGACGAGCGCGAGCGCCATTTCCGCCATCACGAAAACGCTTTGGGCGCGGTGCTGGACGCCACTCAGCCCGCGTCCTCCTTCCTTAAGCGTGTCGTGAAAATCACGTTTTGAGTTTTTCAGCGCCGGCATCAATCCGAATAGAATTCCGGCCAGCACCGAAATGACCAGCATAAACATTAGTGCGTGTCCATCAAGATGGACTTCCTCGGCCCGCGGCAGCGCTTCAGGCAGCATTTTGAGTGCTCCCTGCATGCCCCAGGAGGCAATCGCCAAGCCCAAGCCGCCACCGGCGAGCCCCAGCAGGACGCTTTCGGTCAGGAGTTGCCTGACGATGCGGACGCGGCTCGCGCCCAGCGCAGACCGGATGGCGAACTCATGGGTGCGGGAGGCTGAGCGCGCCAGCAATAGATTCGCCACGTTGACGCAAGCGATGAGCAGAACAAAAACCACTCCTGCCAGCAGTACCAACAGAAACGGCCGGATGTCGCCCACCACGTTTTCTTTCAGTGGAACCAGCGTGATGCCCGTACCTTTGTCGGCTTCGGGATACGATTCAGCGAGGCGCCGGCCGAGCGTGTCCATGTCAGCCTTGGCCTGCTCGAAAGTCACGCCGGGCTTGAGCCTCCCGACTGCGTCCATACCCATGCCGGCTCGGCGGTCGCGGAAGGTGGGGTCATTCCAACGGCCGATCGGAACATATACGTCGCTTCGTTGGAAATTGTAGCCGCCGTAATAGAAACTGGCCGGAATCACACCGATAATGGTGTAATCCGTGGCGTTGAGCGTGAGCGACTTACCTAATACCTCCGGCGAAGATCCAAACTTCCGTTTCCACAACCCGCCGCTGATCAGCGCCACCGGCGCCCCACCCAACCGATCCTCTTCCGACTGAAACACTCGACCGATTACCGGTTTCACCCCGAGCACCGGGAAGAAACTTGCGGAGACCATTTCCCCTGGGACACGTTCTGGTTCCCCCATTCCGGTGAGGCTCAGGTCATCTTGCCGATAACTAGCCAGGGCGGAAAACGAACGATTATCCCGCACCCAATCGAGGAAGTTGGGATAGGAAATGGAGGATCTGGCGAAGTCGCCGTTGCGCGAATAGAGCGCTACCAGCCGGTCGGGCTGCCAGTAAGGCAGCGGATTGAGCAGGACGCCGTTCACCACGGAGAAAATGGCTGTGTTGGCCCCAATGCCCAGCGCCAACGTGATCACCGCAACCGCAGTGAAGCCCGGGTTCTTGGCCAGCATGCGCAGCCCATAGCGAAGATCTTGGATGAAAGTCCGCATAAGCACCTCTGCGAAGTACTTTGTCGTCATCAAGCCGCTGGCAGTATCTCTCAGTGTCGTCACAGGCACGTTTCCCGCCGCCGCGCTTTTTAGCGTATGTCCTTCAATTCCTTCGGGATACCATCATACTGGCTCCATTCGGCCCGTCAAGCGACTGTCCGGTTTTGGGTTCGTGTGTCCGCAATTGGACGGGCGTCTCGACACGCGTGGCCTTGTTGATAGTCCTCGTCGCCTGGTGGTACTTAGGATTCCTTCAAATCTGTGCCGAAGAGTGCCAGTCCGATGGCAGGAGCGCGGTTCTTAAGTCGCGCTACAATTCGATGCGCGAAATACGAAAACAGATGACGCAGCAGTGATCACTTCGCCAGAAATTGACTAATTAATCCGGAAGTTCGAGGCTGGACCATGCTCCATACCGGGTGAGGTGACCCTCGTGGACCACCCCTATGTAGCGACCGCCTGTGCTGAACTGCATGATCCGCTGGCCTTGGCGGGCCAGATCGGCCCATCGAGAGCCGGTACGCGGATTCTGTTCAATCCCGCTGATTCGCCATTGCCGTATTCGAAAGCCACATTCCGCAGTCGCTTGGTCGACGTCTTGGCAGTCGGATAGCGGACCTCCTCAATCTCAATGACGCGTTTCTCCTCAATCAGCATTTGTTGCCATACGGATAGTAATGTCTGTTCGAGGGTCATGAAGTGAATTCCTCGATAAGCCCGGACGCCTTGGCCGACCAACGTCCCAACCAGAGACAAGCCGGTTGAACGCCAGGGGCGAACTGGCGCTTCGCACCTGGAATGCCGGGACTCCCGGAACCGAAGTTCTGAGAGTGGCTCCTAAAGTCTGCGGCGAGTGTGTTATACTGCCCGAAGGTGGAAGCAGTTCGAGCCTGGAGGATTGGGATCAATGAAGTCTACGCGGCGCATCCTATGGTTTCTATTTTCAACAGTTCTGGTTTGCGCGTTGCTTGGCGGAATATATGGCCGCCGCGTTGAAGCCACCACAAACCCAGACGAGACCGACGTTCACAACAGCTTAAGCGAGTTCACCCAGATCTATGGCTTGGTCGAAAAGAACTATGCCGAGCCGGTGGATGCAGACCGGGCGATCTTCGGTCCCTCCGAAAGCAATACCTTGGGCGCTATCCCGGGAATGCTGCGGACTCTGGATCCGCACTCGAATTTCTTTGACCCCAAGGCTTTTGGCCGGCTTCGCGAAGATCAGCAAGGTAAGTACTATGGAGTGGGCATGACCATTCAGCAGCGACCCGGAAAAATGGGCATGCTGCAAACCATTGTGCTGCTGCCCATCCCCGGTTCACCCGCGTTTCGTGCGGGATTACGGCCAGGCGACGTAATCGTCAAGGTCGACGGCAAGAATACGAACGGTCTTAACACCGATGATGTCGCCGCGATGCTCAAGGGACCTAAGGGTACCATAGTCCATGTCAGCGTTACCCGTGAAGGATACGAGCAGCCGCTAGATTTCGTCATCACCCGCGACCAGATCAATCGCAAGAGCGTGGACAACGCCTTCATGATTGAGCCCGGTATTGCCTACATCCATATTGAGAAGTTTGACGAGACTACCAATGACGAGCTTACCGAGGATCTCCACCAGCTTGGCGAGAAATCACTTAAGGGCTTGATTCTCGACCTGCGGAATAATCCTGGCGGATTGCTACAGGAAGCGGTGGATGTCTCCGATCATTTTCTGGAAAAGCATCAGCTTATCGTCTATCACTTCGGCAGGCACGCTCCCATGAAGCGCTACTTTGCCTCTCACGGCGATAGCGGCAACGAGTATCCGATTGTGGTCCTGGTGAATCGCGCTACAGCTAGCGCCGCAGAGATTGTCAGCGGCGCCCTGCAGGATCATGATCGCGCTCTGGTGATGGGCGAGACCAGTTTCGGCAAGGGACTGGTCCAAACCGTTTATCCTTTGAGCGAGCAGACGGGTTTGGCGCTCACCACCGCTCACTATTACACGCCCAGCGGGCGTCTGATCCAGCGCACCTATGACAACGTGTCCCTGTACGACTACTACTACCGCTCGAAGGACGCGGTCCTGCCCCATACGGAGGTCCGGCTCACCGACGGAGGCCGGGAAGTTTTCGGCGGAGGCGGGATCAATCCCGATCTTAAAGTGGAGCCACCGGCTTTGACTCCGGCGGAGGATCGCTTGGTCCAGCATGACGCCTACTTCGGATTTGCTAAATACTATCTTGGCGTCCACAAAACGATCGCTCGCGATTTCGAGCCTAATGAGGAAACCCTACAGGCGTTCAAAACCTATCTCAAGCAGCAGGATATACAGGTTTCCGATCAGGAACTGCAACAGGGACTCGAGTACGTCAAGGATCAGGTTCGCTACAAGCTGGTGGAATCCATCTACGGAGAGGACGAAGCCAACAAGATCGTGATGGAAAACGATTTTGTGGTAAAGCGCGCCCTGCAGGCTTTCCCACAGGCGCAGGAACTGATGGCGAAGGCAAAACGGTACGTCGCCGAAAAGGGCTCCAAGCCAGCGCCTTCACCGTTGAGTTCCGCAAATCAGGAGCAGTAAGCAAGACAACCGCCTCAGGGGTGCTTTTGGTAGGGCAGAAAGCACCCCGGCCTTCCAACCCTGCATTCTCCTTAAACCCCTCGAAATGAGTGGCCGGATTGGTTTTCTTGGAGTGGAACGGGATGATTTGGTGGACGCGGGGGGATTCGAACCCCCGACCTCAGCGTTGCGAACGCCGCGCTCTCCCAACTGAGCTACGCGCCCACTCAAGCGGATAATTTCGCGACAAGGGTTGGCCTGTCTCACTCAATATAACACGGGCTCGTTTTGTTGTCAGTCGCCCGTAACCTCTGCCGCCGCCTCCAACACTTCAATATACTTGTAGCCGCTGCCCGTCAAGAACAGCACCACGGATTCATCGCGCGCCAAGGTGCCAGCCTCCAGCAGGCGGAGTAATCCCGCCAGGGTCGCGCCTCCTTCGGGAGCAGTGATGATTCCCTCAGTGCGCGCGATCTCGCGCATTGCTGCCAGCATCTCTTTGTCTTCCACGGCTACAGCGCCTCCGTGGCTATCGCGAAGAGCGCGCAGCATCAGGAAATCACCGACCGCTGAGGGAACACGCAAGCCGCTGGCGATGGTCTCGGGATTCCGCCATATTTCGGCTTGCCGCGCCTGTTTCGCGAAGGCTGTTACGATCGGCGCACATCCGGCCGCCTGCACCGAAAACATGCGAGGCCGCTCCGAGCCGATCCAGCCGAGTTGCTCCATTTCGTCGAACGCTTTCCACATTCCGATTAGACCCGTGCCCCCGCCGGTCGGGTAGATCATGACCCCAGGAACGTGGCCACTCATCTGCTCTACGACTTCGTATGCCATGGTCTTCTTGCCCTCGAGTCGATACGGCTCTTTGAGCGTCGAGACATCGAACCATCCTTCCGCAAGGTTGCGCTGCCCGAGCGCGTGCCCGCAATCCCTGATACTGCCAGGAATAAGCTTCACCTCAGCGCCGAGCAGAGCACATTCGAGGCGATTGACGACCGGTGTGCCTTCCGGCATATAAACCAGCGCTTTTCAGTCCAGCCCGGGCGGCGTAGGCCGCCAGCGCTCCGCCCGCGTTCCCCGCCGAGGGAACCGAGACCTTTTGAATGCCGAACTCCCGCGCCATACTGATGGCGACAGCCAGGCCGCGCGCTTTGAAGGAACCAGTGGGATTCACTCCTTCGTCTTTGAGGTAGAGATTCGGCAATCCAAGCTTCCCGCCGAGGCCTCGCGCGTGCAGGAGTGGCGTGAATCCTTCACCCATGCTAACGACGGAATCGATGCGCTCAACGGGGAGAACTTCCCGGTAGCGCCACAGGTTCCCGGTGCGTCCTGAGAGGGACGCACGAGGCATGGTGGAGGAGTCAAGTCGATAGCGCACCAGCAGCGGGGAGCCGCATAGGCAGAGATGATAGGGTCGACCGGGTTCCAGTTGCTTTTCGCAACGTGCACATTCAATGCGACATACGTTCGACACAAACCCTCGTCGAGAAATTTAATGTTCAGCGGGTTGCCCGCCGTTGCTGGTTATGATACAACATGGACGAGGGTATTCAGCGCCATCTGACAGTAAAACCGAGCTCGCCACAGGCGTGGAAAACGATTAAACCCGGATTACAGGGCAAACGCAAACCTAGTCACGTGCAAGAGTGTTCCAGCGAAAACGGAAACGGCCGACGAGTCCGCTTGCTTGCTCTGGATCTGGATGGCACGCTTCTGAATAGCCGTTCGCAAATTTCGGAGGCAAATCTGCAGGCTTTGGCGGGGGCCCACGGGCTGGGCGTCCAAATAGCAGTTGTTACGGGCCGGCGATTTCATTCCGCCATCAAGTTCGTTAAGCAAATACCCTGCCCCGTCACGGTGATCTCTTCAAACGGCGCACGCATCGGCACACCCGATGGCAAAGTGCTCTATCGCAACTTCTTGCCGGCTATGATTGCCAGCCAAGCTCTTAAGATCGCCGACGACTTCCGCGCCTACGCTGTTGTCATGTTCGACATCTCCGGGCGGGGCCAAGTGGTAATGCACACCCAGGCAGCGCCAGACAGTCCAGTCGCTTGGTACCTGCGCAGTGATCCCGACTGCCTGGCCCAGCTAGACGATTTTGAAACCGCATTCCCAGCCAATGGTAGCGATCCGGTCCAGGTGATGTTTGGGGGTCCATTTGAGCGGATTGCGCCGGCGGAATCGCTGCTACGTGAATCCGGCATCAGCAGCCAAATGCAACTGGGCTGGACCCGGTACCCCCTCCGCGACGTTAACTTGCTTGAGGTAATGAATCTGGGATGCTCCAAAGCGCGCGCCCTGGCATTTTGGACCGAGCGCCTGGGCATCGACTCAAGCGAAACCATGGCTTGTGGCGACAATTACAATGATTTCGAGATGCTGGAGTTTGCCGGATATCCAGTGCTGATGAGCAACTATTGCCCTGGGCTCGAGCCGGGGCCCTGGCTACGCACCGCCTCCAACGACGATGACGGGGTGGCGCTGGCGATCCAACGGCTCGTGCTATCATAAAATTAGAGGAAGGGAGAAAATCCGGCCATCGGGCACGGCCGGTCACTAAACATATGGCTCGCGGTTGGGACAGCAAAGCAGTTGAGGAACAGATCGAATCAGCGGAAGCAGTTTTTCCAATGAAGGAACCGCCATCGGGGGATCGCCTCGAACTGGAGCGTAAGAAGCAGGGTATTGTGCTCTCTCGTACGAAAGTATTGAGAGATCTCGAGGCGTGCCGAAACCCTCGTTACAAGGACATGCTGGTTAGCGCCTTAGCGGATCTGGAGCTGCAACTCGAAAGATTCGACTTAGCGCTGGGGCGTTTGCCCGAGCCTGAAGGCGGCGAGGCCCAGTAGGTCTTCCCGTAACTCGAGATAGCGCAAGCCAACGGTGTAGTATTCTCTGCGGCCGGTAGTCGTCAGAGTCATCCTAACTTTTTACTCATCAATTACCTGAGTCCCTGGAGGAGGAGTAAACCTGAAGAGCTCCGATCGCAAAGGAATGTTACGCTCCATCCCGTCAAAGTCGAATTGCATGGCGCTGCGGTCCGGATAGAACACCACCATGCGCTTCAGCTCGTAGGACGGCGCAACCTCGAGCAAGATCTCGCTGTAGATATCTTCGAAACCCTTCTTCGGATATCCCCGCATCACCCGATCCCCAGGCTCAGCCTTCAGGGTCTGATCCGCAAACTCGATCTTCGAGAAGATCCGGTGCAGGTTGAAGTGTGAGACCAGCAGCGGAAAAGGAATGCGGACGTCAGGACTCACCTTGGGTGAGGAACGCGTGACCTGTTTATCATCGGGAAGATAGAGCCACACCGTCTTGCCGTCCGATACCACCAGCTTATCCTTCGGCTGCAGGTAGACCCACCGCATGAGGCCGCCGCGACTGAAATAGGCCACACCGGACTCGGTCCGTTTGGTGTCGCCCCACGAGTACGTCTGCGTGAATTGCCCCTTGAGCGTGCGAACATCGCGATAGTGCGATTCGACGCCCCTGACAATCTGGTCGAGCGAAGCCGTACTCAGGCTGGACTCGCTAGACGGCCGCGGCGCTCCCGCAACGGAAGCGAATAGGGCAGGGCCTCCAAATAACAAGAAAGCGATTTGGGCAATAGCCCAGCGACTTGATTTCACTTATTTCCTCGCAAAGCCCAAAGGTTCCCCCCATCATTGTAGTTTATACATTACCGGGGCTTCATTTCAAGAAAGGGCCGTGGCAGTGGATGGCGCAGACATGCGATTTCCCAGCATGTCTGCGATGTCGTCGAGGGACGGTGCACTTTTCAGATTATTCCGGTTGCCTGAACGTCAGAATCCGGCGATCGCCCAACGCCTCGCTGCGCGATCGCAGACATCAAATGCAATGTCTGCGCCACCCCCCTCGAGTTTTCGGTGGTGTCCTCAGCGCCAACAGCGCTGCTGGGGACACCAGCACTACAGCGAGTTCTTCATCCGCAACCCTGCGCAGAGCGATCCACAATCAGCCCGCCAAGGCGCAGACCTTAAACATAAGGTCTGCTACTTGCTACGCAGATCGGTGATTGGCAGGCGCTCAAAACCCGCGTGATTTCTCGCTTGACATGTCTACCTCCTGGAGCTACTCTCCCCGAGACCCTGGGGAGGGCATCTTGACCTGGAGGCGTCTATGACACGCCAGAAGCTCTCCCTGAAGTTCTCCATACTGCTCATTCCCGTTTCGTGCGCCTTGTTTCTTCTTGGTTGGCCACTATCTCGAGCCTAGACCGGCACGGCCCCGCAGCAACCTCACTGTTGTAATGTCACCGACACCGAAGGTCTCCGCGAAATTGATTTCCCTTATTACTCCCTACGCGGCGGCTTCAACTCCACGTTACAACTGGTGAGCGACTCACCTAGGGCTTCCGACCTCACGATTGCAGTTCGCAGCCTCACGGGCGAGACCGCGCTGGTTCCCGTCAGCCTTCAGCCGCTGTCCAAGCTGGCGATCGACGTGCGAAACTTGCTGGCACAGGCGGGCGTCGAGTCTAGCGGCACTTTCGCCGAAGGTAGTATCGCCGTGTATTTCGTTGGCACAATAATGCCTGTTGCCGGACAGCTAACGGCAACCAATCCGGCCCTCCGGCTCATCCATGAGTCTGAAATGGTGGAAAACGATCCGGGCCGCAGCGACATCCCTGCCGCCCTGAACGCCGTCTGGTGGGGACTTGCAGGCGGCCGCGACGCCAGGATTATGGTTTCGAACAATGGCGGGAAATCAGGTAACGGCTGACGTGTTTTTGGACGTCACTGGCAAGCGCCACAGCGGTGAAGCACTGACGTTCGCACCGCATGAGACTAAGGTGCTTTCACTCCAAGATCTCCTTCTCAGTGTGGATGTGAGCCCGGCAGGGGCGATGGAAGGTGGCATTACAATAGTGCAGCGCGGTCCCGGCCCTTCGCTGATCGCTAATGGCAAGATCACCGATCCGGTCACCGGCTTCTCCAGTACCTAGACTTCCCCAGTCCTCAAGCGCAGTTAGCCAACGCGTTGCATGCCGTTGGGCTTCCCATCGGCACTCCGACTAATGACTCACCTTTTGCGGGAATAGGGCGACTTTACGCCCCACGTGAGATTGTCCTGAAACCGCTCGGCTCGCTCAGAGCGTGACCATCACGGTTGAATATCCGACGCCCAAGACTGGCGCCGATGCGGATTCCTCGCAAAGCACACCCACTCCACTTCAGGACCCAATTTCTACGCAGGATGGATCGAAATCACCAGCTGTCGGGAAGACGGTCTTTGGACCTTTGACCGTTGCCAGCCCTACAGCACCATGGATTTCCCGCTGAGCTCTGTAATGGGTGGGACTCCCTCTGCCGCTGCCCTATTGCTCGATTCGCGTGCAGTATAGCGGCGCGCCAGGGACGGCTCTAGCGCAGGTGTCGAGCGTCGAGTCAAAGAGTGACCTGGTAATCGACGGCCCTCTGGCCAACGAATTGGATGGCTGGCGTGGTTCCGGAGCGAACCCCTGGCATCTGCGATAGCGAAACCGATCACTCTGTTTCTCACCGATATGGGCGATGACCCTGCACGCATCGCGTTTCAGGTGCACGCTGGCGGTGTGGACTACCATCTGACTCAGCTCAGAGACTCAATCCTCACGAAACCCGAGCTATTGATCTGCGCAAGCTTCGCGACGCCCAGACACCAGACTTTCTGGGCAATAAAATTCCTGCCGGTGCTACCGACGGAGAGCGTAGTCTGGATTCGGGTCGACAATGTTCCGGTGGCGGGCCGGGTGGTCATGGCGCAGCGGCACAAAGCCATGGCTTCGAGCGTACGAGTGCGGCATCTGCTCGTGTCCAGCGAACTATCTTGAATTTCAAAACGCGCCCGACAATTTCACTTTGCTGCTAAACGGCAATTTGGCATTTTTGGGCACTGGGCACTACGCCGACTGCAACTACAACAACTACTACTATGACCTTACACAATCGGCAGCCTGGAGTTCGAGCAACTCGGGTGTTGTGCGGCCGCACACGGGCAGACAATGGCAGGCGGACGGGGTGGGGGCAGGCAGCGAGAACTTCACTGGCGCGTATACAGGATTGGTATATCTGGGGACGTACTGCGCACCATCGCAGCATCCGGGTCAGGACAGTTCACCAGGTAACGTGTGCAACGGCTTCACGATAACGAATCCCGTTGCTAGTCAAGTGTTCAGCATGGGGGGTGCTACCTATAATTCTGCTACCGTTCCGCTGACCACTTCTTCAACGTGTTCTGGCACGGCGAACTGGACGCTCAGCTACAGCTACACGTCACGCCAGCCGGCTACGTACACGGGTTCCTCCTCGACCTCGAGTAGCATCGGCCAGACAGCGAATTACCCTACCCCTGTCGCGCTGGGCGGACAGATTTACGGCGCAAGCAAATGCTACGCTTGTGGGAGAACTTCACGCACTCCGTGACCTTTTACGTCCTGGGCGCAGCGATTCCGAACGCGACCATCTCTAATCGGCTAGTCTCGCTCTACGCTTCGGGCGCCACGCCAGGTCTTCCGAAAGGCATGGCCTGCCGGGAAAGCAGTTACCATCAGTTCGTTCAGGCCTATATGATGGGTGCAACTGGCTTATGGCCTAACGGTAGCAACCTAGGAACGCTCGACCAGTTCGTCGGATTGATGCAGGTCCCGAACAATATGTCGTCGGCCTTTGATTGGTACACCAACACCTCCACTGGCCTTAGCATATTTGGCAGCAAACTTGCGGCCGTACAGTCTTACGTGTCCGGGCTTCGAGCGCAGCACTCTAGCCTTCCTAATCTCACTGGGAGCCAGTACGAAGATAATCAGTTGATACGCTACTGCGGCTGGTGGTCGGGTGACTCGACCTATTACTGGATTCCAAATGCGGCCTTCACAGGATGGGTGGCAAATCCAAACTCGCCGGGGTATAGCTATGTTAACGACGTCCGCAATAAAATCAACTCATGTGGCTAAACAGATCTCGCGGGTGGGATGCGTATTTTTACTGTTTTCCCTAGCTGAGGCATTACCGCTCTTCGCTCAAAAAACCACGCATACGACAGTTAAGCCCACTTTTTCGTGGCCAACTGCGAACGAGAAAATGGTAGTTGCCTACGAAATGCCACTGCGCCAAATTCAATCGTTTCTTGATGAGATCTGGAAGCAGAAGTCGGAGTCTGGCGGCGCCACGAGATTTCCAACGGTCGGTCATTTTCGTTTCGCGCCCCTGGGCCCGGGTGAGTTCTGCCTCGTAGTAACAGCCGGAGATAGGTTTCCGTGGTTCTTAAATGTTGCTTGCCCCCGGCCCAACGGGTTCGATCTCACTGAATTGATGGACCAGAGAATGGGACTACTGGCTACCGACCTAGTGGATCTTGATGGAGACGGTTTCGCTGAGGTGATCTCTTCCAAATTTATGGTAGGGTATCAGGGCACGTTTACACCCCCTCTTTATTGGTACAGCATTTACAGTTTCCAAGACGGCTTGCCTCATGATACTAGCCGCCAGTTTCGCGAGTTCTATGCATCTGAGGTTCTCTCGTGGTCACGCACACTGGAACGTATGATCGTTCCGCCCCTCGGGAGTGGCTCGACGCAGAATGCTTATATTGAAGCGCAAATCGTGTTCGCGAGGCTCAAGTACAGGCGTGTGATTCTTGGAGAGCGTAAGGCTGGGTTGCAGGAAGCAATGGGCTGGGCGGACTCTTCCCAACCAGACCTGCAACAATTGGCCGTTCAGACCCTCCAAGAGATTGCCGATCCAGATTCGATCAGGGGACTCAAGAAATTGGCAGGATCCAGGTTCCAAGGCGTGTGCCGCAGCTCCACAAGCGCCCTTGCGGAGCTTGAGCACCGCGAAGTGACCGGTCAGGAACTAGAGTCCAGATGCAAGGGGGGTGCGGAGTGAACTGTGGCGTCGGATCAGGCGCGCCCTGGGTAAGACGGTGTTCGTCCTGGGCACGGCCGCAGCAGGCTAGGAACAGCAGAAGTAGCGCGGACCTTTACCTTTGAGATCCGCTGCTCTTGATGCTCACGATAGATAAATCGGCGGGTGGTGGTCAGATTAGAGTCGAGGGCTCTCCGGCCCAGCCCAACTTCTCGGAAATCGGCTACACTCTATTTAACGCGCAAGTGAAGCCACATTGGGTAGTTGCGCGGTGGCGAGGAAAGTCGATTCGGAAAAGGGCGCTGCACTCAGCCGAAAACGCCGGTGGCGACACGCCGCTACAATATACGCGGCGGCATAAGTAATTGTGCATTGCCTATCGTTAACCAGACGTCCAATCGATTTCGTCACACTTATTCAGACCAACCACCCCCTCCTTGGCCAAGGAGGGGAGCAAGTGGCGCGGACCTTCGCCTTTGAGGTCCGCGGTTTTGATGCTCAATCGCGGTTCTTGATACTCAAGATGATAGTCGGCGGGCGATCGTCAGATTCGCGGCGAGGGGCCTATAGACATATTTACTCGGTCGATTGTCAATCCGCCGTCGCAAGCCGCAGGGTCGAAAACCCTGTTTACCCAATCAAGCGGTGGCTGAAAACAAACGCGTTATAGGCACATACCTAGAGAACTGACCAACGCATAGTTTTCAGGAATGTCGCGGGCCGCAGGCCAGTGCAGACCTTAAGAACGAAGGTCTGATTCCATAACGTCGTCGGCTCCTTAGAACCGGTAAACTTGGTTTGCTGTCCGACCAAGGCTGCCGGGAAAGGAGCCGACATGTCAATTATCGGATGTGATTTGCATTCCCGCTACCAGGTTGTTGCGATGGTAGACACGGACGACGGCGAGGTAGCAACGCGCCGCTTGGAACATGAGAACGGAGAAGCGAGGACATTTTATGCAGGGCTGGCCAAGGGGTCGCTGGTGGGGATCGAGGCGACGGGCTACACCCAGTGGTTCGAGCGCTTGCTGGCGGAACTGGGGCACGAGTTATGGGTGGGGGATCCGGCCGCGATCCGGGCCCGAGCGGTGCGCCGGCAGAAGACCGACACCCGTGATGCCGAACACCTGTTGGACCTGTTGGTAAGCCGCCGTTTCCCGCGCGTCTGGGTGCCCAGCGTGGAACAGCGGGATTTGCGGCAACTGCTGAAGCATCGCGACAAGCTGGTGCGGATGCGGACGGCGCTGAAGAACCAGCTGCACTTTCTGGCTATGAGCCAGGGGGTGTGCCGCAAGCAAAAGCTGTGGAGCGCACGCGGTCGAGCCGAGTTGGAAGGGCTGAGCCTAGGAGCGTGGGCTAGTCGGCGGCGGGAAGAACTGCTGAAGATGCTGGACCAGCTCAATCCCTGCATCGACGAGCTTAACGAGGCGGTGCAGGCGGAGGCCGAGCGCTGCCCGGAGGCGGTGCAGTTGATGGAGCAGCCGGGGGTGGGGCCGATAACGGCTCTGGCCTTTGTGCTGACCGTCGGTCCGGTGGAACGTTTCCCCCACAGCCGCGCTCTGGTCAGTTACCTGGGACTCAACCCACGTGAGGATTCCAGCGGGGGTCACCAAAGGCTGGGCCACATCAGCAAGCAAGGCAACCAGATGTTGCGCTGGCTGCTGGTGGAAGCCGGCCAGAGGGCGTCTCTGCTGGACGAGGAACTGAGGCGTAAGTATAAACGGTTGGCTTTCCGGCGGGGCAGAAACGTGGCCAAGGTGGCCATGGCTCGTCAGCTGGCAGTGCGCTTGTATTGGAAGCTGCGCCAGGCGAGATCTGCCCAACCGGCGGTTCGCATGCCTGGTAGCCCGAGGTAGCGCATGGTGGGCGGTTCGCCACCGCAAGTCTGATTGGGCGCCAAGCCTCCCTGCACAGGCGGGGAGATCGAATAGAGAATCATGGTGGGGTGAAAACTTCACCGAATAGATGGCTGGTGGAACAGTCCACCGCAGGATTCGAGAGGCGAGCCTTGGTCGGGACAAGCCTTAAAGATTCTTCCAGGACGAAGCATCGCTGTACAGCGCTCCGCTTCGTCCCTCTTCTAGGGTGGGCGTGCCGGAGTCGGGGTCAAGGGTCTGCGATGAACGGTCCGACCAAAAGCGTCGGACCGCCCTTGACCCCGGCTCCGTCACGCGGGGGTGGGAGTGTTGCTAAATTCTGCTTGACAAAGCCGACGACGTTATAGATGCGCTACCCGCTTTCACCGATTACAGCTGCTGCGCCGTCCCACCCCACTCCTCCGGATGCACGTCCGCCACCGACTGCGAAAAGGTCCACGAGTGTCCCGCCAAATCATCCGCGTTGTATTGCCGCTCGCCGTAGGGATGCGTCATCGGCTCTTGGGTGATCCGCGCCCCATGGTCCTTGGCCCGCTTGCAGTGGGCATCGGCGTCCTCGACACGAATAGTGACTGAGTGCCCTATGCCCAGCGCCGCGTTGACCTCGTTCGCGCGCATTTCCCTCAGGATCACCGCGCCATCGCCTACATTCAACTGCACGCGATGGTTGCCGATGCGCAGACGCACGCTAAATCCGAATGCATCGCACAGCCAGGCGGCAGCCTGATTCACATCGGGATACGCCAGCACCGGAATTACGGTGGCACGAGGTATCGATCGGTTTGAGAGCATCCTGTTCCTCCTCCACCATTATACAAATCAAATTGGAATACAAATCAAAATGGACCGTTTTGAACTTCCCGGCGCAAATCCGGATTTCTCACAACGCGATAGGGAGAGGGCGCCTTAGCGCCGCTCTGGAGCCTCTACATTTGAGATGCGTCCCAACACGGGAGGGCCGTAAAGGCCCTCCCCTACTCACTCCTATGCGGTCGATAGGGGTAGGGAAAGTGGATTGAGCACTCCCCTCCCTCCGAACTTACTGGCGGATTCTCCCGCATCCGGCTCTCCAGTTGGTAGTCTTAATTCCGAGAGGACTGACAGGCAGTAGCATGGGCTGTAACCAAGGAAAACAACCCGCGCTCCGCAAAGTAGGCATTTCGGCCAGCGCTGATGCCACCGAGCCCGCGAGATCTTGGAGGCCATCTGCGAGATCAACGGCGAGCTGCTGCTCCGTCGGGAGGCGCTCTAAAACATCGCCATGAGCGAAGGTACTTTCGCTTCCACGTACCGAGCGATCCGGAATTGGGCGACGTGCTCCTGGCCAATATGCCCGAAAGCTGGCTCGACGGCGACCCCGACTTTTTAGCAACTGTGGAGGCCGCCGATGAACCCGAAGACTGCAGAACATCACCGCAGCAAACTGGCTTACATTTACTTGCGGCAGTCGACGCCGGGTCAAAACGTTTCAATACTTGAAATCCTGTTTTGCCCTCCACTATTTCAATCCGCGCATCGATTGGAATACTCTGCCAAACCTGATGCCGTCCGCTGGGCCAATCCACGTTCAGAGAATCGATCGTTTGGTGCGCTCCCAAACCGAAATGAACTATTCGACTATTCATGCTACCAAACCCTGATCCCCCATCTACTTGTTGGTATACCCGCTTATCTCCGCAAAGAGCCATAAGGCGAGAACCGATAGCGTCGCGATTGGAAGCTGTTCCAATCAGTCGAACCTCCAACACATGATTGGACGTTCCCAGGTTTTGATACAGTCGGGAGTGCAGTCTGGATGCCATATAAAATCCACCTCGCGCCCCATAAAAGCTCAGCCGGCCACTGTCGTCGTAGTCTGAAAAGACAGTTCCGTGAAGCATACCGAAGTCAAGGATTCCCGCGGAAAGACCGACATCAACAAAATGGCCCTTGCCGTCGTTATGGTAGAGGGGTTTGGGTTCCGCCCAATCTAACTGAGGATTCCCTGTGCCCAATATGATGTCCGGGAACCCGTCATCATCCACATCGCCGATTCCCGCGGCCATAGCTCCATGCCAACCGGTAATCCCTGCTTGTTCCGTCACTCTTGTAAAGGTTCCGTCTCCATTGTTGTGGAACAGAAGTTGGCGTTTCTCCGGCGGAACAGGAGCCCCCGATATGTAGTGTGCCAACATCAAATTTTCTTCGCCGCCCGGATAGGTGGATACAAAGATGTCGGGCTTCCCGTCATTGTCGTAATCCAGAAAGCTGGCGGTATAGTTGGCGCTTGGGCATTTGAAGCCTGCGTGTTCCGAGACGTCTTCGAAAAGGCCCTCACCCAGGTTGTGGTACAAGGTGCATTGGGAGTCGAAGCTGACGGCAAACAAGTCCTGACGCCCGTCTCCATCATAGTCGCCCCAGGTGACGCTCATCCACCGTGCCCTCTTCGTAAACCCGGCTTTGGCTCCTACCTCTGAGAACCTGTCGTTGTTACCGAGGTTATGGTAGAGCAGGATGCGCTGACCGCCGGCATGAACAAGCCCAGTGGCAACCGCCACATCGAGTTTCCCATCGTTGTCATAGTCGGACCAGGATGCCCCGAAAGCATTCAGTCCTCCACCCAGGCCGGCTTTCTGGGTGACGTCTTTAAAGTGTTGTCCATGCTCGTTGTGATATAAGAAAAGGCGGTTATCTCCCCCCCAACCATTGCCAGTTAAAAGAATATCTTGAAAACTATCATTGTCATAATCGACGAAGTTAGCTCCATAACAACCCAGCCCGATGGGATCAGTTAACCCGAGCTTCCGCGAAACGTCGGTGAACTTCCCGTTACCAAGATTTCGAAACAAAGTGAAGGGGCCGCGCTCGGAACATACGAGCAAATCATCGCGTCCGTCACCATCAAAGTCACCCCACGCCGCTCCCCGTCCCATCGAAACGATGCTGACTCCTGCCGCCTCCGCTACGTCCTGAAAGTGCACCGGAGAGGGTTGAAGTGGAGGGGTAACTAATTGACAGTCTATCGGTATGCCGTCAAGAGGTCGCCGGGCCAGCAGCGTCAAAGTTCGGAGCATCCAGCGATACCGGACATCCTGGGGTTTATCGCGGCAGGCTTCCAGCGCATAGGGGATTCCCTGCTCGTAGTTCTCCTCCAGACGGATGTAAATCGTCGCCAGGGTATACGGTATCCGCGCATCGCCGGGATAAGCCCTCACCAACGGCGTCAAGGCGCGAATGGCCTCTTGCAGTTTGCCGGCCAACAAGGGCGATTGGGCCTCCTCCATCTGCGCGTTATCCCAAGGCGTATGTTGAGCAGAAGGGTGTCCCAGTCCCAGTTGCATAGACGGATCCCGCGTTTGTGCTTGGCCAATCGTCAGAACGGCAGTTACGAGGCTCAGGATAAATAGAATTGAGCGGAATATGGACTTTAACCTGAACAAGCTGCAGAGTTTCCCATCACTCTCAGAAGTTCGCCTCGCTTTAGCTCTAGACGATGCGTGCCGTAGGGAAGAAGGCTTCATTGAATGTCTCTCGGAAGACAGGCCGCTCAGGGGGTGTAAATTATTCCTGGCCGAAAATTTGGATCCCATCTACCATCATTTATCTTAGACTTGGAATTGCCTATTCCCGTGCCGGATAAATGCAGCCAGCGCGGAAGCGCTTAGGGCGAGCCATGCAAGGTGACGCAGGAATCGTCTACAAAAGAGCTGCCGGCCTTCTCGAGCAATCGGATCGAACCCAAATGGCCTCGAGAACTCTCCCTGTGAGTGTGGAACGATGAAGCGTGGAACCGTGACAAGAAGATCAGCACAAATAGTAGCTTGCTGCTGCCTGGTGCTTTTCCCCGGCATAGTCGCTCGTGCCTTCCAGAAAAGTCAGGACGTCGCTGCCGAGATCAGTCGCGCACAGGCTGCTCAGCAGCAAGGCGATTATAAGACAGCAGAAGAAATTTACCTCAGACTCTTAGAAAATGATCCTGATTTGTTCCCTGCTCAATTTGGCCTTGGAGCGACCTTTTATCTGGAGCGAAAATACGATCAATCAAACACCTACATACTGAAGGCCGTGGAGAGACAGCCAGACCTGTTCCCTGCCCTGCTTCTGGCGGGAGCTAACTTCCTTAAGCTCGGGCACCCGGGCCAAGCAGTTCCTTACTTGAAGCGGGCGGTACGAGTGCGATCAACGGACGAATTTGCAAACCACAACTTGGCCAGCGCTGAATACCTTGCAGGAGATTACCGAGCGGCTTGTGCCGACTATATTCGTTTTCTCCGTATGGAAGGAAGACAAAATGACGTCTTGAGTTGGTTCGGCTTCGGAGAAACCGCAATCTCGCTCAGCCGTGAAGTCTCGGGCCAACTGGGGGATGTTCCCCCTTCCAACCCTTACCGGCTTCGCTTCCTCAGTTCCGTGTACGAGCAACTGGAAGAATGGGGCTTGGCAGCCTCGCGGCTCGAAATGCTTAAGAGTCAACCGGCCTGG
This sequence comes from uncultured Acidobacteriota bacterium, assembly GCA_963803295.1. Taxonomy (GTDB): domain Bacteria; phylum Acidobacteriota; class Terriglobia; order UBA7540; family UBA7540; genus CAWDMC01. The sequence goes on from CAWDMC010000009.1 coordinate 550,226, forward strand.
CGCACTTGGGCGAAGCTTCACCTGGGACAAGTTTACCTTCGGCAGGCCAACGCGGCTCCGGCAGTCGACGAGTTTCAACAGGCTCTTGCCTCCGACCCGGAATCAGCGGAGGCGCATTTCGGACTGGGCGTAGGTTGGCTCATGCAAGGAAGGCAGGTGCCTGCCATTCCGGAACTCGTTGCCGCGGCGCGCCGGAATCCCTGGCTGTTCTCGCACCCGGAATCAATTCAGCAGACTGTGTCGTCGCATGTCGAACTCGTCCCGGAACGTAAAGGTAGTGGAAATCCTCTCGTGGATGCCTTTATCGAAAGGCTAGCCACCTCAACCGCCAATGCGGACGCGGCGCAGTCGCGCCGTTTCCTCGCCACATTGCACTCGGCATGCGAGGAGCACCATCGAGAGAATGAGAAGAAGGTAGAAGCGGCACTTCGAACCGGCGTACCCGCCAAGGTTCAGTTGAGTCTGGCCGCGGGCCTTCTGGAGGAGGGCGATGTCGCCGGCGCCTCGGACCTAGTTCGCAAGCTGCCCCCATCGGCACAAAGTGACCGGGACCTTCGTTCGATCCTAGAGGCGAAACTTGCGGTGACTAGAGAAAAACCGCTCGATGCTGCGGAGGGAGTGCTGCCGTTACTGGGAGGCAAGCAGACACCCGAGAATTGCCTCACGATATCAACACTGCTGCAAGAAGTTGGAAAGCAGGCCATGGCCGAAGTCTTGAGGATCTCCCCTGCAAGCACTTTTGCCCATCTGCTTCGTGCGCAAGTTGAGGATGCCCGTCATCAAACCGCGATAGCCATAAGCGAGTATCAAGAGGCGGTTCAGGCAGCTCCCAACGATCCCACAACCCATCTCAAATTGGGGGATTACCTCTGGCAGAAAGGAAAATTTGATAAAGCTATCGTGGCCCTTCAAAACGGCATCAACCTAGATCCTTACAACGCTCCCGCCTACTATCAGCTGGGAGATTGTTATGTGAATATGGCGGAAGCCAAGAAAGCTCTGCCCTTTTTGGAAGACGCAGTTCGCCTGGATCCCACTCTGGACGCTGCCTTCAAAGACCTTGGAAAGATCTACTATGACCAAGGTGACTATGCGGAGTCTGTCCGCGCGCTGAAGAAAGTGGCGGACCACGATTCGGACGGTTCGGTAAACTACCTGCTTTTCCGCGACTATTCGCGACTGCAAAATGCTAAGGAAGCAGCAGCCAGTCTGGCAAGATTTAGGGAGCTAAAGAAAGCGCACGCCAACAAGGAGCTCTTTAATGCCGAGGTCGCCCTCTCTCAGGAAAAAACCTCGGGCGAGTCAAACTCCTCGCCACTCACTTCTGGGGAGCCGCCTGCAGATCCAGCAATTAACCCCAAGCCGAATTGAGCCCCACCCTTGCCCTTTTTCCGCAAGACAGGATCAAAGGATCTGGCCGCCACGCCCCGAATCTCCACATACCCGAGGGGCGCTTTGCCAGAAAGAGGCACCACCTCCGATTTCAGATGCGCCTGGGCGTGCCCCATGGCTGCCGCAAGAAGCAATCCGACGAGAAATGAAAGGTGCGCGAGTTTCATGGCACGACCTCAGTCAAAAAGGCTCTGGTTGCTGGAATGGCTCGCGAAAACGTTTGGAAGTCCGATCGTGACTGACATTTGGGGCTCGTCAAACAGCTTGCAGCCTCACCGGCCCAAGCAAGCCGGACTCCGGAAGCGGATCGCCTTTCTTGACAAGATGGCTGGCGTCACTTTGGGTGAAGCGCCTCCCGGGCGGCAAGGAAGCATCCCCGATCAGCCGATTCGCCCAGAGATTTACGACGTCAATCTCCAAAAGGTTGCCGGTAGCCCGCAGCGCCTCCGTGATATCCAAGCGGAATGGCTTGGTCCAGAGCACTCCCAGGTCCTTGCCGTTCAAGCGTACTTCCGCGAGGTTCCTCATCTCTCCCAAATCGAGAAGTATCCTGGCCCCGGCTTGCTCGAGTGGCCGAGGCAGCTCGAACGTCTTTCGGTAGGTCGCGACTCCAGAGTAGTACTTGATTCCCTCCTCCGGCCGCTTCGTCCAATCGTCCAGGTTCTCGAATACCACCGATTCCGGGCCACCCCATTTCGGGTCAAAGTGGACGGTCCAGGGACCCTTTAGTTCAACTGAGGCCAAGGTCGCAGGGAAATTCGGCCGCCTCGCCTTTGGCTCCGAAGAAGAACGGTGGAAGATAACAAAGAACGACTGGTACGGCGCGAATGTCATCGGCACGACGGTTCGTCCGTTCTCATACCGGAAATCAGTTGCGTCCCAGTTTCGGCCGTTCACAGGTTCCCAGATCTCGGGCTGCTTGCCGCTGATCCTGAATACGCACTGCACCTCCAACACGGCATCCTGCCGATTGGCAACGAAGTAGATCTCCGTGTCGTCCAGCCTTCGATGGGTGAAGTTGAATTTCGACGCTGGCGTCGCACCCTTAACCTCGAAATCCGGTAAGACGTTCATTCCCAGTAGTAGGGTGGCCGGATCTTTGCCCCATACAAGACGGCCTTGCCCGAGCCGCCGATCGCCGGCCGCCGTATCTCCTGGCCCCCACATCTCGTCGGCAAGCCTTTTTACATCCTCGTCAGATTGCGGATAGCCGGTCATGCCCATTGCCCGACAGGGCCGGCTTCCGAGCACCGTCGCGCCGGCTTCGATCAATTCTCTGATCTTGTCCAGCACCGGAAGTGACATCCCATGATCTTCCGGCAGCACCAGCATCCGGTAGCTCATTCCATCCGGAAGAAACAGTCGGCCCGGCCGGGCCGAGAGGCGGTTGAGCAGAACCTCGGCATTGAGGCCGTCGAAGTCATACCCGGACGGAAGGGCTGGCTTCAGAAGCTCCTTCCCCGGTACGAACTTGGTCGTTCCTTCTCCGTAGAAATAGATGGCATCGGCGGTGAATTGCCCTTGCTGCAACAGGTACTGGCAGCGTCCCAGGTAATCAAAGAAGGCCTTACCCTGCCTTTGCCAGGTGATGTGCCGGTTGATGATTTCATAACCCGCGGTATCCGCCCCGGGTATTTCGTTGGTCTGATTCGTTGAGCAAAAGATCACACATTGCTGCAAGCCATCGCTGAAGGCCTGGTCACCGAATCGCTTCATCACGCCGGGGTAGCACTGGTACGGCCGCAGCCAAGTGCTGAACGCCTCCGACTGAATCAGGGGCTTGCCGTAAATATGGGCCGCCGAGGCCGCAGTCCGGACCGAATCGCAGAAATGATAGAACTGCGACATAATGGGCGTGGCCGTCCAGAACTCGCCCTGTGGTACGTCCGCCTGGCCAAACGCCTCAAGGCCGTCGATGTGCGGAAACGGGTATGTCCCGTAACCGTTTTCGTGGTTCGTCTTCAGTTGGTGCTGATGGGCAAGCTCACCAAGCCGGGCGTAGAACGCCGTGTACAAATCGCCCATCGTCCGCCTGTAGTCCCAAAGAAAGCGGTTCGACACCTCGCGGCTGTCGACAACCCTTTTAGCCAGCGCGGGCAAGTACGGCAGTAGATCATATCCCCTGTGCTTGCGGAATTGCTCCCGAAACTCATCGGTCCAGGTAGGTAACTGTCCGTGCTCAGAGACACCGTATTCGTAGCTGTCAATATGTACGCTCGAGAACGTCTTTCCCGCAAGAGGGCCCGCATCCTCAATCATCGGTCTGACCACGGTCTCAAAATTGGCGTCGGCCGAAGCCGTCTTGAACAGGTCAAGTTCGTAACCGCAGGTGAATCCGGACTCACAAGTACTGCGAGGAGGTGTCCCCTGTAGGGTGTAACCGAAGCGCAGAATTGTCCACCGTCCGGAAGGAGCTTGCCACACCACACGCCCATGCCCGTCCATGCTTGCCGTCAGATTAATGACCTCGGCAGCGCGCACATCAAAGTCCTCCCCCGGGTATTCCTCCTGCAATACGGCCGGACCCTGTTCGGGATAATCCCAGAAGCTCCGGTTCCCCGACTTAAAGGGCCACCATTTTAGCCCACGACGAAGATATGGCTCGTCACCTTCGCGCAGGAACCATACCTCAGAGATTTGTAGGTCCGGCACGTAGGCTGACTTGATGAGCAATCGATAACAGCTGGCGCAGGTCGAGGAAAAACGCAGGCGCTTCGCCCGACCTTTCTCCATGACGAAGCTCAGTACGCTGCGAAAACTCCCGTCATCCTCTTGAGCCTGCAGTTCACACTCCTGAGGTCCAGCCTCCGCCGCCGGGGCCACGTAGAGTCCGGACGTCAGCAACGGCTCGCCGAACTGAAACTGCAGCCAAGCGGGCTTTTCTTTCGTAGGTGCAAGGGCAGGGTCTGCCCTCCAGAACGTGTCAGGATCACGGTCGCTGACAAACTGCACGGGCCAATTCCACTCGCCGACGTATCCGCCCAGAGTAGAACTGGCAGAGACAGAGAGAGGAGTGACCGGGCGCCTATCGCGCTCCCGAAAAGCCAGTACCGCCACGTCCCGATAGTAGCCATCCACCAGGAGCGGCACCGGCAGAACCATTTCGGTCATGCGTGGTCCGTCTACCTGAATCTCCGAATACACCAATTTCTTCGCCGCGATGTCTTCCGTAGCCCACGTGCCTCCCGTTCCGAACCCGTTGGCAATGTTCGCGTTGAATTCCAGGCCAAGCCGGGCGGTCGCGCGAACCAGGTAGCTGAAACCCTCACTCCATGGCTGACTCAACTGACCCACCCCACCGTCACCGAACGAGATCCCACCAATCCCCAGCCTTTTGAGCGCCTCCAGGTCCTTCGTGATGCCGTCGGTATTGTCGTACTCCGACCATAACCAGAAAACCCACGGCTTCGCCGAATTTGGCGGCGTGTGAAAGCCTTCCGCAAGACGGTGCGCGTGGCTCGCCATACCTGCGGCTGGAGCCACCGCAGTCTGAACCCTCAGACCCCGCAGACCTGGATAAGCAGCTAATAGACTGGCTGTCGTTTCCAGGAAGGTCCTGCGGCCGACCACGGGCTGACTGGGGGAGTTTGAACTTTTGTTTGACGAGTTATTCATCGGATTGACCTCAGGCACAATCAGGTGAATTGCGACCGGACAGCACGGGAGTACGACCCTCGGCCCCATGAGGGCGGCCGCAAGGCCGGTTAAGCGAGTCGCACCTCATGGTCGAACACGTTACCGAAGTTTCGAACGGGAGCACTCATTTAAGCAGCCGAAACCAAATCAGGGAGGTTGGGATGATTTCCGATTGCCCTCAATGCCGCATAAACACGGCCCACAGCCAAGGTGACCCGGGAACACTCCTTGAAACTGTGTCCGATTCGCAATTTGAACTCGACCCGCGAGGCTATGGCTTTGTGGATGCAATACCGCGGGCGTACTTCTGTGCTTGCTCCCAAGCTCCAGCGCAAATAAACCATGTGAAATGAAAACGCCTCATACCTTCCAGATCGCGCGAAAAGACGGTACCAAAAACCCGCCGCGGTGCCGCCCAGACCGCGCCATACATCAGAACGACATACTCAGCATTCTCCCGAACGAAAACTTTGCTTGTTCCCCAGTCTGAACTCGGGACGACCGTGGCAAATCCCACGCTATGCGCTGCATCCTGGTACCGCCCTGTGGCAATGGCTGGGGCCTCCGAACTCGCGCACGGGGTCTTTTCCGTGCAACGTTCCGGATAAGATGATGAGTACTCATATTCCCAGGGTGCAACACCCTCCAAAGACCACTCGATTGGCTGCGGGGGTGACGGACGGACATTAATTACGCTCTGCTCTAGCTGCAGGTAGTAGGAGGGCGAACCACCAGGATTCCTTACCCATTTCGCAAGAGTCTCAATCGTGAAGGGAGTCGAATATCCAGGTGGGAAATTATCAGTGATCCGTCCTGCCCAAACACCCAGCAGCGGTTCACGCTGAAACGAGCCGTCCACACCCGCATCAACCATCATGGCGAAGGCGCGCATGCTCTGTTCCCCGCTGCACGCCACCCCCGCGACCGAAGAAGGAATACCCATGCTTGATCCACCTTGGTCCATGTGCAAGGTTGACCAGTACGGACTTAATCCTTTCAGCGTGTCTTCACTGCCATGCCGGAAGATGTACATTGTGACGTTCGCGCCCGCGGTCTTCCCGAACAGGACCTCTCGGCCTTGATACCGAAGTGAGATCAAGGTGGCGCCGTGAGTGAGGTCGAAACGCGCCTCCTGTTCTCTCGCCGGGTCCTTCAGGACGACAATCTGGACTGACTTGATTACGTCTGGCGACTGCCAGTACTTCACGACATTGACCGGGTAATCTTCTGTGTGGCAGCGCACGTCGGGAATCTTCTGCGCAATCGCTTTTGACCCAATCGTGAGTGCCACCAGGAGAAGTAGAGAAAATTTCCGACCAACGGTGGCTTCTGCTTCAGATCTGCATTCCCTCCTGCGATAACGCATACACATCGATAACCTCCAACGGAGAAACAGCCTGTTTGGAAGGAACATTTGGCTCAACAATTGGTCCATGAGACCACCTTTGGTTTGTCACCTCTTCGGAATATCGGGCGCATAGGTGAACTCGATCGTCGAAGTCACGAGCAGCGGTGTTCTTGATCGACTCGCTAGCTGAGCCGGAGACAACGCGAAGTAAGTATGCGCGCCGTTAGCAATTATCGTAATCGAATGCTTCCCTTCTGAAATTCCGGTAAGGTTCAACGGATAACTTTGTCCCCGGATGTGGTCAGCCACTACTTTCCTGTCCAACTGAAGCGTAAAGCTTTCCGGCGGCTTGCCCAGTATCTCCCAACTCAAACGAAGGGCCCCCTCTTTCACAATCCCAGGTTGGTTGGGCCCCGAAAGCGCCATGATCGTTGTGTCGGGCGTTCTTCCGCGATAGAGTGAAATGATGGCTTTGGTCAGGTTCATGTAGTAGTATCCCCAGCCCCCGCAGCCTCTGTAGGCACACCTATCCATTTGCACAGGCTCGATATCATCGCTAAGCTCAAGGTTGTATTCATCGCCGTAAACACTCGAAGCGCCCTGCCCACCGGCACTCGTTTCTGAGGACGCTCCCCAATAGTCGGCCGGGAAGCCTTGTCCTTCCTTTGCCCCGGCAAACTCGTTCCACTGGTGGATCTGAATGAACTTCGGCTTTGATTCGAAGGCCACTTTCCAGCTTTGAAGGTAGGGCGATCCGTGATCACGACCTGTTGCGGTCGGGTGGAGCCACCCCTTTCCAGGAAAGAAGAAACTCGCAGGGGTTACAACGGTTTCTTCAGGAATTCCTCTGTGGTGAGTTACGACCTGGCGTATCGGCCCGTCCATCCAAGACCACATTCCGCACCGCTCGGCGTGGTTGTCTTGAAGCTGTGATCCCATCCACCGCACGGTCCAATCCGGGGCTTTAAGCGGAGTGTCCCTGGTGAGTTTGCTCGAATCCCCACAAGGATCGGGCGTAAAAAGTAAAATCGTGACAAGCGGCTTTCCGTGATAGTAGAGCCAAAGATCCTTGAATTCCCGGTTATCTAAGAAATTCTTCTTGGTCCAGGCGAAAATCGCATTCAATCTTTCCACCGCGTGAGGAACCAAAGGGCCGTTCTGCAAGCCGATCATGAGAACAAGTTTGGGTGGATGCTTGCCCTCCTTCTCCAATTGCCGATAAGTCTTAAATAGAAGCAACGTGCTTTCTTCCAATTCATGGGAAGCGCCCTGATGTTTTTCCCACGCCGGCTTCATCCACAGCATGTTGCTCCAATCGAGCAGCAGCCAGTTGATTTCCAGATCCTCAAACCACTCTTCGTGTTTCCGCACTACGACCGCATCGAAGGAGGAGTATTTGCCTAAAACCGGCACGGCTTCTGCGGTCTCCCAACTACCCGCGTTCCCAGGAGTGAACCAAGTCTCGTACTGCATACCAATCAAGCTGCCAGGATATCGGGTGGCCTCCAGAATGTTTGAAGTCCCAGGGGAAGACGGGAGATCCTCACCAGTCCACAGAGCAAATGCACACGCGGCTGTTAGGAGGAGGAAGACGGCGGGAAACCAGCAATAAATCAGCCAATCGGCTCGGACTGCTGCACGACACAACACCATTGCGTATTTGGTAAGCACCCTTTAAGCTCCTACCTTGCGACAAAGCGTTCGGAACCCCTTATTTCGAGTCCGGCGAATAGGTGAACTCGATTGTGGACGTGACAGGCAGGGTTGAGGCTGATTTCACCGCTAGTTTTTCGAGGTTCAGGTCAAAGAGAGTATGGACCCCATTAGCCAGAAGAGTAACTTGATGTTTTCCAGGGTGCAGGCGCGACAGGTCCAGCGAGTACTGGTTCCCCTGGGCTGCTTTGGCAATCGTGACGCCATCGAGTTGAAGATCGTAACTCCTGGGGGAAGCTCCGAGCGACTGCCAGGTCAAGGGAAGGCGGTTCTGCTTTACCACCGAACACTGAAAGGGGCCCGAGAGAGCCAGTACGGTAATCCCAGGTGTTTCGCCCCGGTAGAGAGAAACTAACGCCTTGGTGAGATTCATATAGTAGTAGCCCCAGCCGCCGCATCCGCGGTAGGCGCAGGCTCGCAGTTGTGTCGGCTCGATATCGTCGCTGAACTCGAGATTGTACTCATCAACGTAACCGTGATGGTCCGGTCCGTAGCCTTCGCCCTCCTTCTGCCCGGCAAACTCATTCCACTGGTGGATCTGAATGAATTTGGGCCGGGTCTCAAAGGCGACTTTCCAGCTCTCGAGATAAGGAGCTCCGTGATCCCGGCCTGTCGCCGTCGTCGCGAGCCAACCTCCGGCCGCAAAACACGAAGGTGTTACCACCGTCTCCTCGGGAGACTGATCATGATAGGTGACCAACTGCCGGATCGACCCGTCCATCCAGGACCACATTCCGCAGTTCTCCGCGTGATTAATCTGAAGCTGCGACGCCATCCACCGCACGGTCCACTGCGGTGCATCCAAGGGCACGGGATTCTCACGATCCTTGAGATACTTGCAGGGATCGGCCGGGTTGAAGAGAACCATAACCAGGGGCTTGCCGTTGTAATAGAGCCACAAGTCCTTGTACTCCGCTTTCGAGAGGTAGTTCTTCGTCAGCCAGGCGAAGATTCCATTGAGTCTTTTCACCCCATCGGGCACACGGGGGCCGTTTTCAAGGCCGAGCAGCAGCACGATTTTCGGCGTGGACTTCCCCTCCCTATTCATTTGGCTGTAGGTTTTAAGCAACAACTCCGTGGTCTCCTCCAACTCATGGGTGGCGCCAGCATGCTGCTCCCAATCCGGCTTCATCCATAGCATGTTGCTCCAATCGACGAGTAGCCAATCAATCCCGAGCCCGTCGAACCACTCAGCGTGTTTCCGAAGAATACTTGCGTCGTAGGAACTGTATTTACCAAAGATGGGGACGGCCTCGGCGGTATCCCAGTTTACGTTTCCGCGGGTAAACCACGTCTCATATTGCATGCCAATCAGGCTTCCGTGAAATTTTGTGGCTTCCAGGATTCCGTGCGGGTGAGAAGTTATGCGATTCTGAGAAGCCTCCTGCGCGGCAGGCCCCGCTCCCAACCATAGTTTGCTGAAGGCAAGTAAAGCAGCCATGATCAGAATAGCTCGAAGAAAATACATCTTCATGGCGGCACTCTTTTGTCAACAGCGCTTCACAATGCTCAAGAAGTGATTCGGGCTCCGGCCCAAATCACCAGGTCGGGTATGACCACGTCCTCGCCCGGGTTAATGGCGTTAGTGACCTAAGCCATCGGCAAACGTTTTGGTTTGTTTCCAGCTTCCCGAGCAAATATACCAGGCAAAGTGGAACCCGCTGAGACCCGCCAGCGGGTGATCGAGTACAGTTGCGAACGTCCGATTTCGAACAACCGAGGAATAGCCCGGATAGAGCATCGTGTCATAGTTCACATCCCATACCACGTAGCCGCGGCTTGTAGCCCAATCCGAACTCGGAACCACGGCAGCAACTCCCTCTGTTCCCTCTTGATCGCGATAACGGCCAGCGACAAATGCAGAGGTGCCAGTGCTGGTACACGGAGCCTTCTGGCTACAATTCTGAGGATGTCCCTTCCCGTACTCATACTCCCAGCGAGCAGCCCCCGTGAGGAACCACTCCAGCGGTCTGGGGGGCCCGGGGCGAACATTTATGACACTCTGGTCGAGCCGCAAGTAATAGTGCGGCGATTTGCCGGGATTCGTGATCCAGGTGGCGACCGTCTCGATTGCGTAGGAAGTGGAGTATCCCGGTGGGAAATTGTCACTAATATGTCCGGCCCAGACGCCGATCAACGGTTCAGATTGAAACGAGCTGTTATCTGCTTTATCTACCATCATGGCGAACGCCCGCAATGAAAGCCCGCTCTTGCAGGCAACGCCCGCGGTCGTCGCAGGAACGAGGAAACTTTCTCCGCCCTGCGAAGGATTGAAAGCCGACCAGTACGGGCTCAGGCCCTCCAGTTCCTTCTCGTGCCCTGGACGAAGGGCGTACATTTGAATATTGGCTCCCGCCCCGTGCCCGTAGAGCAGTTCGTCTCCCCGGTACCGCAGGGAAACCAGGGTGGCGCCGTGCTTCAAATCGAATCGTGCCTCCTGCTCGCCAGCGGGATCGTGCAAAACTACAACCTGCACTTTGCTCTTGGCTGTAAGCGGATAGTCCTCAACCCGGCATTGTACGTCAGGAATCTTCTGCCCCCATAAAGGTACGGCGCTCACAGGAAGCGAACCGGCAGTGAAAGCCATATAACCCAAGAGAGCGAGAACCCTCGCTCGCCCCTTAAATGCGGTTTCATCCTCGTCCCTCATTGCTGGCCTCCCTCCCCTGGAAGGTGGCGAGCAAATTCCAAGGCATCACGCCACGGACCCACCATCACATACCAAACGAACGCCTTTGACGCGATCCCATCCAAGGCCTCCTGCGATCCAAGGTGGAAATTCCTGTTTCGCCAGGCATAGTCGCTGTTGAACCCGCCACTAACCTTGCCGTGCGGAAAGTTACTGCTCGGCATCGCAACGGCTAGCCCAACAGTTCGACTTTCTCCCTGGTACCATCCGCCGGCCATGTATTTCGTTACGGACGGATCGCAAGGGCAATTCTCAGGACTAATGGCGCGAACGTCGAATTCCCACGGTTCGTAGTCTGCAAAGTCGTATCCGAAGGACCCCACCTTTTCATCGGCAATGTGCGTGAATCGTTCGTCTAACCGCAGATAATATTTTGGCTCGCCAGCAGGATTACTGACCCAATGCGCTTTGGTTTCGAGAGTATAGGGGCTGAAGTAACTCAGCGGGACATCGTTATTGACCCGCCCTGCCCAAACAGCGATGAGCGGTTTTTCGTAGAACGCATTGTTATGATTGAAGTCAAGCATCATCGTCATGAGATCGATCGATTCGGTCCCGTGGCAGGCCACGCCTACGACAGGAGACATCGCTGATCCATCTCCAGCCTGCGTAGGATTGTAATCGCCGGTTAGTTTCCCGGCTTTGGCGCTATGGTGAAAGGCCATTTGCAGCAAGCCTCCGCCGTTGTATCCCCAAATGTGTTCAATCCCCTGATACTTCAGGGAAACAATTGCCCCGCCTTCGGTGATATCGAAGAGTACGGTCTGTTCTCCCGCCGGGTCCTTGAGGATGGCAGCTTGATCCACTTGTCCGGGTTCCATGGTGTAGTCCGTCACCTGGCAACCTACCCGGACCGCCTCTTTGTCTGGAGTTGGCGCAGATTGTTGGGAATATAGATTCAAGCTCAGCAAAAGAACGACAGAACAGAAGAGACAAACATGCAACCCTTGGTTGCGCATGGCGAGTCCTCTCATTGGCAAAGCGTTACGACCTATATTTCACAGTTCAAAACCCCTCATCCGCCGAACTGCTTCTATAGCGCCCGCCGTCCTCAGTGCCGAAAGACGCCGGTGGGGACACCGGCGCTACAGCAATGGTCGTCACTATATTTTGTAATCCCCACTAAACTAAATCCGAAATTCGTAAGTCCCAGGAGCCTTGATCGCAAATTCCTTCCCTACTTCTCCCGTATCCTTCCTCCTCCACCGGCCTTCCAGGTGGAGAATCAGCGGATCTCTGGGCTGATCTTTGACTGCTATGTCGATGGCTTTGTCAAAAACCCTAACATCGAGCCGCACGCCGCGGTAAAGAATATTGCTGACTCCCATTTCAGGGCAGGAGTCAGGAAGCCGGGGGCGTACGCTTAAGTTCGTTGCCCCGGGATTGAGGCCGAGGAAGCCATAAATGACAATTGCAGGAATAAGGCTGCTCTCCCAGAATTCACAGTCGACTCCGATGCCACCTGCCGTCCCGCATCCTTGCAGAGTCGAGCCATGCTTTCCGTTCTCGTAGTACTTGCGATATCCACCCTCGGCCCAGACCTCCTTCTCCCAATTCAGCATCTGAGTCAAACGCTGCCATGCTCTCTCTGGACCAAGCACGCCGAGATAAGCCCAGAAATCGTAAAAGGCAAAGCCCAGTACGGCGCCGCCATCTTGGACCTGGCCTCCCCAGGGGATGCTCTCGGGTGCCGTCCAGCCTTGCCCGTACCAATCCAGATTGCGCTTCGTTGTCGCTCGCGGTCCAAAGCGCCAATGATAAATGTCTGCTCCTGTTGAAGTGTCGCCTTCGACAATCCGGCTGCCGGTCATCCAATCCATGATCGATCTGGCGTGGGCGTCAGAAGCAATCCCGTACCAAATGGCATCGAGGTTGAGAAAAGTGAAACCGTAGTCGTGAGCCTTGTCGGCGCGGTCGATGCACGCCGCGAATCTTCCTGTCTTGTCATTCCAGAATAATTCGTTTGCTGTTTTCTTGACCGCAACGGCATGACCTCGCAGATCACCCGGGTCCAACGCCAGGGCGCCCACGGGGACGTCCCATCCGGGATGAGCGGCAATGGCCTCCTCAACCGTGGCCATGGTCTGGAGCGAGGCATAGTACTGGGAGGTTGCGTACATATCATCCCAGCCAATGGGCAGCAGGTCCCAGTAATTGCTCCCGATGCCATGGCCATACTGCATTTTCTTCTTGCCGCCGGATTCCGTTATGTAACCGGGCAGGCCGTCGTGACCCGGCCAAGCATCACGGATGCGGTTGTACCTGAGTCCTCCCATTACGGTTTGCTGATACCGCAGGGCCATCCGCATCTTGTCGACGACGGCTCGAAGAAATTCAACGTCGCCTGTCCAACGGTAGTAGTCCCAACAGGAAAGAATGTAGATGGGATTATTGATGGTGTGGCGGGTATCGTAAACGGTGAAGAAGGAATCAAGGGAAAAGCTCACGGTCGACTCACCCGGCGCCAGGGCAATGCGAATGGCCTTTATGCGTCCCTTCCACGAGGGATGCCGGTGCATCTCGATCATGCAGTGGGTGACGCGCGACACCTTTTCGTGGTCAGGGTCTCCAGTGTCAAAGCCGAAATACACACGGCGTTCGGCACTGAAATCGGAATCCTCTTCGTGCAGCCATTCCACGTAGGGCAACGCGTTGTCCCGGGGAGGTGGTGTTCGCACCCATCGCAACTGCAAGAAAGGTGCATTGAAGGCATCAATGGTTACACTGCGAGGTGTGATAATCGCCGGCGAAGGGCCGGTTGCTTCAAGTTGCCACTTCTTATCCTGAATGCCCAGCGAGCGGACGTTGGTCAACTCCCAACCTTCCATGGCTTTGGCCCGGCAGAAAGGAGAGTTTGGCTCGCGCCGAAGTCTATCCCAAACCCAGCCTGGCCCGTCATCCTGGAAATGCCAGCCTGCAGTATACCCATCGGGCCCGGATGGCGCTTGAGTCCACATCGGGAAGGGCCATCCTTGCTCGTGGGCATGAGAGAAATGCTGATGGGTCCAGATATATCCTTCCCTGTCTTGCTGGATGGAAAGAAGCTCATCGCGATGGATCTGCTGAATGGACTCAGGCCAGCCGGGGTGGATACCTCCTCCCATCCACATGTCCGAGGTGGTGAGGTACTCTTTATTGAATACGACTTTGCCGTAGCCGCCGCGGTTGCTGAAGTGACTCCAGAGATAACGGCTCAGTAACTCTGCCTCCGTGTCGTGCTGCGGAAAAAAGAAACGGGGAAAATCCGCAGGAACATCGGTGGTCAAATTTTGGGGGGCGGGGAAAAGCTGGGGAGTATCGTCCGTCATTCGTGGCGAGGCAGCGACGGCCATGCCTCCTTCGCGAAGGCTTGCAGCGGCAGCAGCAATTCCCGCTCTGATAAAGTCTCTTCGCTTCATGGCTCTTCCTGTTTCAAGGAGATTCCTACGGTTCTGCGACCTGGGTGGCGTGGGCTTGGCAGCGCCTTGATGCGCGCGGACACGGGAAGGCTGGAACGGTCTCTCTGGACTCCAATTCGCTTTACAAAAGTTCATCGGGGCACTTCCTAGCGTGCCCCGAATGTCTCACGGCGATTTCGCGGTCTCGTCAGAAAATCAGTTTAACGTTACCTTGGACCTGGCGAGGTGCATTCGCCTGGCCCGTGATTTGGCCGAAGCCCGAGGAGGTAGTATTGGTTGAGGGAGCGCTGAACTGAGTACGGTTGAAGGCGTTGAATGCGTCCACCGCAATGTGAAGAGTGAAGTTTTCGTGGAGCTTGATGTCCCGCATCAGTGAAAAGTTCTCGCTAAGTACTGTCGTGTTTCTCAATCTGTAGGCGTTGGTTCTGGGCGTATTACCGAACGTGTATGGCGCCGGGTCCTGAAAGCCATTCTTGTCCAGGTAGTGTGGATTGTCGGGTCCCAAGAGGTCGCCGGTTCCGTAACTGCCATTGATCTTGATTGGACCTGAGAAGTTGGGGTTGTAGTCAGCGTAACATCCACCTGCATAGGGAACGGTGCAATTGGCAGCGATCGATGTTCCACCGTTAGCGCCTATGGGCGTTCCCTGGGTATAGCTTTGAATCCCGGAGAATTGCCATCCACTGAGCAGGGCACTCGCAACCTTGTTGCTGCTGCCCAGTCGATGGCCAGCTCCAAACGGTAATTGATAGACGTAGCTGATTACCAGCTGATTGGGAATGTCCTGCACGCCAACCGCTTTCTCCAGTCTGTTATTGTAGGCGGTGCGGCCGTTGGCGCCAAAGAAGCCACCCAAATTGGAACCGGCATCGTCGATTTCCTTGCTGAGGGTGTAGGAAATCAGGAATTGAAGCCCTCTGGAAAAATGCCTTTGGGCTGCGACTTGCAAGGAGTTGTAGTTACCGTTTCCGAAGTTTTGAAAGTTATCACCAATACCGGAATATTGGGGGAAGGGACGAAGCATCTGGCCGATGGTTCCCTGAAAATTCGCATAGGGCAAGCCGATTCCAGGAAAGATGGCCTGCGCCGCCGCGAGCTTGGCGGGATCGTTGGCCGACGCCGTGAGTAACGCCCCAAGCGCCATGTATTGAGGAATAATCTGACCCGACCACATTCCCCGGCCGATGTTCGTGGGCAGGAAATGGCTATTGCTGGCGGCGTACGACACTTTGATTACGGTTGACGGCGACAACTCGCGCTCGACCGTCAGATTCCAGTTTTGCGTACGGGGCGCTTGACCGCCGAGCAGGGGGTCACCATAGCCGATTCCACCGCCCGAAGGGGTTGTGGTGTTGTAGCCCGTATTGATTGTGGAATCAAAGAAGGGTGCATGTGCAAAGGCCGGGAACCCATTATCCCAGTAGAAGCCGGGCGTAATACCGCCATCCAGGGTTGGAAAATTTGGATTGGCCGAGTATCCCAGAGTGTTAACTCCCGTGCTCTGCGCGTTGCCGCCCAAGGCGCCCGCATTGTAAAAGAAGGTTCCGTAGGAACCCCGGAGAACAGTCTTGTTGTTGAGCTGATAGGCAAATCCGATGCGCGGAGCGATATCTTTATAGTGAGTTTGTACCACCGTTCGGCACAAACAACTGTCAGGGCCAAAACCGGTAAACATGAGCGCACCCGGGTAGCCATTCACTGCCGGATTCGGCAGGGTGGGATTGAGGAATGAGTTGCGATTGAAAGCCTCGACGAAAGGCTTGGGAATCACGTATCGAACCCCCAGGTTGATGGTCAGGCGCGGTGTCCACTTGATATCGTCTTGCACGTAAAAAGCATAGTTGCGATAGCGCGCACCCAATACTCCGGCGGCATTCTGGTTAACGCTGCCATTATCGACGGCTCCCAGGAGATAGCTGGCATAAGCGTTCCCCGTGCTGGCGTCAACTGCGCCCGTAGGGAGGATGTTGCCAGTTTCCAGAGTTACTGAAGTTAAGTCCGTTCACGTCACTTCCACCCGAGGGCTGCGCCGTGTTCTCTTGCTGGAACATGAACTGAGCTCCGACGGTCACGCTGTGCTTACCGTGAACCCATTGCAGATTGTCTTGAGCGGTGTAAGTCATAGCGTTGTCGAAAAAGCTTTCCACGAACCCGATGTTGTGCCACATCGTTGGAGCGTTAGGCCCACCAAAGAGAATCGAAGGGAAGGTATCTGATGCTTGACCGGCCGGCAAACCCGTCAATCCCACCTTCGCCGCCCACCCCCCGCCTGTTGTGGGATCCGTAAATGGCGTATAGAACCGGTTGAAGCTGACGGCGAGGACGTTCACCATGGTAGGGCTAACCGTATAGGAAAAGTTTCCTTGATCCAACCATATCCCCTGGGAAGACAATCGCGAACTCGTGTAGGGCAACGGTAACTGGGGACCGCCATTCGGACCAAGGCTCGGCTGGGTCTGGAGCCCGTGCTGAGTCAAGAGATAGAACCTGAACTTGTCACTCAGGTTAACATCGCCTTTGATCGTATAGTCATATTGATTTGTTCCCCCAGTCAGGGAGCCCAGGAAGTTATTTTGGAGATTGTCGTTGATAGTGGCTGGCAGGGCTGCTGCC
Source organism: uncultured Acidobacteriota bacterium (assembly GCA_963803295.1). GTDB lineage: Bacteria > Acidobacteriota > Terriglobia > UBA7540 > UBA7540 > CAWDMC01. Next base: position 567,015 of record CAWDMC010000009.1, read on the forward strand.
AAATTCTTTGAAACGCTGGAAAACCTGTCGCCTGGAATGATGTTTCCTGTGAACGGCTGTCGCGTACAGTTCCCCCCCGTGCAGACGGTGGTGGCTGGATCGTAGATCGTTGTTGGCAGCGCGCTGAAATCGCCGTTCCTCTCGGCGGCAGTGGGCAAGCTGTAAAGCCCAGGGGAAGAACCGCTGCGGATGGTGTACCGATCGTAATTTCCAAAGATGAAAATGCGGTTCTTGATGATCGGACCGCCTGCCGACGCCCCATACTCATTTTGCTTTTCTATCGGCGTAGTGGCGGAATAGAAGCCCCGCGAGTCAAGAGACGTATTGCGTCCAAACCAGTAACCGTCTCCATGGATCTTGTTCGTGCCCGACTTAAATACGTAGTTTTCCATGCCCTGGCCATCGTAGTAGGCAGGAGATCCGCTCGTGATCATCTGAAATTGGTCGACGACTTCCACAGAAGTTCCGCCACTCAGATTGCGATAGTCGCCTTGAAGTTCCGAAGTGGTCAAGGGAAGCCCGTTAATGTAGATCTCTTTGGAGAAGGCCTCCCCGCCGTTGACATTTCCCACGAAGCCACTGCCATTCGCAACACCAGGCAGCAGGTAAATGAAACCCTCGGGGTTCTTCGGCCCTCCACTCATCGCTAGCGGAAGATTCGTATAGGCGTCATTGGGAATAGTGATGCCCAACTGGCCGTTGGACGTCTCGAGCGCGGGTGGGGCGGCAGTGACGGTCACTTCCTGAGTTGTGGAGCCAACGGTCAAAGTAAGGTTGAGCCCCACAACGCTCAAGGCGTTAACGACAACGTGTTCCTGCACGGTCTTCTGAAAGCCCTTTGCCGAGACACTGACCTTGTACTCCCCGGGCGGTAGCGGCGACAGAACGTAGAACCCCGCGTCTGTCGTCGTACGGGTTGTCTCCACGCCCGTTCCCGCGTTGGTGCCTGTCACCGTTGCTCCAGGGATGACGGCGCCCGAGGAGTCCAAAACGGTGCCCTGAATTACGCCGCTGCCGGCGACCTGGCCAGTGAGCAGCGCCGCGTTAAAAAATGCGATTCCCAGCAAACCTGAGAGAATCACGCAGAGTTTCACGAATGGTCTGTGTGGGCCCATTAGCATCCCTCCCTCTACAGCTATGAAGACCCCACACCCGAGCAATTATAGGTGCCCCATGTTTCGGGCGAACCCTATCAAAGAAAGGCAGTAGAACAGTGCACTTATAGTTGTTAATACTTTATTTGTCAAGGAAAAACCGTTTTCATCTGATAAAAAAGGCTTGACGACACCTCCAGGCGATGCTATCAATTTGGCCTGTTTGGTAGCACATCCAGGGCTTATCTGATCAGTTTATAGAGGATTGAAGAAGGACAATGCAGAGAGTTCTCACGCAGTCGCGACAAAAATGCCAGAGGAGACCAGCCCCAAGTGAAACGACCTGAAGGAACGGAGACCCATCCTCGGCAGAGGCCGGGTCGCTACTATGTTGACGCACTCGGCAAGGCTCTCGATGTGCTTGACGTCCTCAGAAGCTCACGAACGGAGTTGCGACTGACGGACATCGCTGAAAAAGCCGATGTCGACGTCAGCACAACATTTCGACTGCTTCGCACCCTTGAGGAGAGGGGCTACGTCCTGCGCGATAACAAGACCAAGAGGTTTAAACACTGCCTGGGTTACCGCACCTATCGCATTGGGTATGCCCAGCTCTCCAGCGACCAGCCTTTTTCCCAGAAACTAACTCAAGGCTTGTTACACGCTGCGGAGAAAGCCAGGGTGGAGTTCCTGGTCACGGATAACCATGGCCTGCCTGAGGAAGCTGTGAAAAATGCAACCTGGCTCATTGCGCAGAGGGTGGATTTCGTCATTGAGTATCAATTCCACCATAGGGTCGGCCCCCTGCTTGCCGACATGCTTCACAAGGCGGGAATCCCTACTCTGGCAATCGATATTCCCATGCCCAATGCGATCTATTTCGGCGTCGATAACTATGCAGCCGGAAGTTTAGGTGGCAAGGCGCTGGCAGGATTCGCCAAGGACAATTGGTACGGGCGCGTGGACCGAGTTCTTCTCTTGGAGCTTGGTGAGGCGGGACCCGTTCCTCACGCGCGCGTTATCGGCACCATCGATGGAATGAAGAGTGTCTTTGCCAAAGTTGAATGAGGGGTGCGTGCTCCACAGAAATGGCAGAGGAACTGAGGTGGGGGGCTATTTGGCCACTCGGCGCGTAGTTAGTTCCCTGGCGGAGCGCGAACGGTTGCTTGTCGCAGCCGCAAATGACTGCTGCGCCTTCGGTGCTATTCGTGCGGTCCGGGAAGCTGGCAGAGAAGAGTTCGCTGCAATCATGGCGCAAGGCTGGGGGCCGGATGAAGCCCTGGATGATGAGCTCCGCAAAGCTGACAGTCCTCTAATCGGAGCCGTCGCCTATTTCCCGGAGAAATATGGATCCAAGATTCTGCCTATTGTCCTTCAGTCTCTGAATGGGCAACCGGTTCCTCCTGCCGTGTATATCGAGCATAAACTCATCGCCAGGGGCGAGATTTTGTCTCCTTCAGCGGGATAGGATGGCAGTACCTTAGCTATCTCGCCCCGGTGCGCCGATGAGAACCAGACCTGCCGACCGACGCGACCATCCGCCATTACTCGAAAGTCTGGAGATTCTCGCTTAACTTCCGCGAGGTGATTGACCGCTATCTTATTGATTAAAATATGGATTTCTGTTTTGCCGGACTCACGACCTTTTCTCTCGCATTTCCTGCTTTTTCCCTTGAGTTTATTAACTGCTAGGGTGATAATTTATTCTCTAACTACTTTAAGTTACTTTAACCAAGGGACACAAATGGCACAGATTTCTACGGCGCCAGACGATGTCGCGAAAGGTTTACTACAGGTTGAGGGCCTCAGAGTCGTGTACTGTCCTTGGAACGGGCCATCAGTAATGGCTCTGGACGGAGTTTCCTTTGAAGTCGCCGCCGGGGAAGTGGTCGGGATTCTGGGTGAATCGGGTTCCGGTAAGACTACGCTGTGCCACTCCCTGATGGGATTGCTGCCGCGAAACGCTCTTGTGTCCGGTTCTATACGGTTTCGCGGCCTTGAGTTGGGCGCCCTCGATGAAAGTAAGCTCGAGAGGATCAGAGGAGCAGAAGTTTCCATGATTTTTCAGGAGCCCGGGCTTGCGCTTCACCCTTGCCTGCGCGTAGGAGAGCAGGTGGCAGACGTCATCCGGACCCACTCGGCACGTAACAGGCAAAGTTGTCGCATAGAGGCGGAGTACGCCTTGGCACAGGTTCGTTTGCGGGAAGTGCATCGTATTTATGCTGCCTATCCGCATGAGTTGAGTGGGGGCGAACGCGAGCGTGTGGCGATCGCCTTGGCTGTCGCCAGTAGACCCTCTTTACTGCTCGCCGATGAACCTACTGCGTCGCTCGATTCCACGGTACAAGCTGAAATTTTGACCCTCCTGCAGGATCTCAATGAGCGCTTGGGGATTGCTATTCTTCTTATCAGTCACAGTCCCGCAATTCTGGCCAGATTGGTTGATCGGTTGCTGGTAATCTGCTTGGGACGCATCCTCGAACAGGGCTCCCCGCACGAGATTTTGAACAAACCGACTCACGGCTATACACGAGCGTTGGTCCAAGGGCATTCCGCATGCTTTGAACGAAAGAGCGGCGCTCTACGAGCACCGGTCGGCGACTAGAGGATGCTGCTACAACCACGTGCGAGATAATTTGAATCGTCTTACTTAGGAACTCCCTGGTCGACCTCAGCTTAGGTAACCGCCGAACGGTAAGAGGTGAAGAGTAATGAAGTGACGGGACTAGCGAGAGTATCGCCGCTGCTTGCCGCGAAAGGTGTGAGCAAAACCTACGAGCAGAGCCGCTGGTGGCCGCAACAGAAGTATTCGGCCAAGGCGCTCAATCACGTAAGCCTAGCCATCAATGAGGGTGCGACGCTGGGTTTGGTAGGGGAGTCGGGTTCCGGGAAGTCAACGTTGGCGCGGTGTCTTGCGTTGCTCGAAGAACCCAGCGCGGGCGAGATCTGGTTTGAAGGGCGGAGCGCAATAGGATTACCGAAGCGTCACGCACGACGTGTCCGTCAGCAGATACAGCTGATTTTTCAGGACCCGTCGACGGCTCTCAACCCTCACCTCAAGGCTGCCGAGATCGTCGCCGAGCCACTTGAAGTCCAACGGCAGGGCACAAGGCGGGAGCGGCGCGACCGGGCCCTGCAACTGATGAATGAAGTCGGCCTGCCGGCCCAGTTGGCAAACAGAGTACCGCTTGAACTCAGCGGCGGTCAACGGCAACGTCTTGCGCTGGCTCGCGCCCTTGCAGTTCAACCCAGAGTTCTCATTCTGGACGAGGCTTTGTCGGGGCTTGACCTTCCTCTTCAGGCTCAGATTGCAAATCTATTGGCGGAGATCAAGGAGCGCTGGATGTTGACTTACGTATTCATTTCACACGATCTTGGGCTGGTGTACGGCCTGGCGACCGAGATTGCTGTGCTGTACCAAGGGCAGGTCGTGGAGCGAGGAAGTGCCAAGCAGGTGTTGTGGGCTCCAGAACATCCCCACACTCGCGCTTTAGCGGCAGCTAGCTTGACGTTAGAGCCTCGATTGTCCGGGTCTCAGGCGGGGCCGTAATGCGATTTCTTGTCCGCCGAGTTGTCCACGGAATCTTGCTCTTGTTCGGGGCTTCGATACTTTCATTCCTATTCTTGGATCTCGCGCCCGGCGACTTCGTGGATGAAGTGCGTTTGAACCCACAGGTGTCGCTGGAGACCGTGGCAGCCTTGCGGACACAATACAGGCTCGATCGGTCTCTTCCGGTGCGCTATCTCGAGTGGTTGAATTCTGTCCGGAAAGGCGACCTTGGCTTCTCGTTCGCTTACAACAGTCCCGTGCTTCCCTTGCTCTGGCCGCGGGCGCTCAATACGCTGCTTCTTACAGGAATTGCCACTTTGCTTGGCTGGTCCATTGCCGTTCCTCTCGGGGTGTGGAGCGCAGCGGGCCGAGGCCGTTGGGGAGACCGGCTCTGCATGGGAACAACTTCCGGGCTGCTCGCAATTCCGGAAATCCTGATCGCGCTCGGACTGGTGTTCTGGGCAGTGCGGATTGGCTGGTTCCCAGTGGGCGGCATGGTCTCGATCGGATTCGATGAGCTTGCTTGGTGGGGCAAGGTGAAGGACACCGCCGCTCATTTTTTCCTGCCGGTCGTCGCCTTGGTGTTGGGCAGCATCCCGATCTTAGTGCGGCATGTGCGAGCGAGCATAGTTGAGGTGCTGACCTCGCCCTTTATGCGTGCGGCTCGCGCTCGCGGGATTCCACGTCGGCCCTTGCTCTTCCGCTACGCCCTACGGGCAGCAGCTAATCCTCTCGTGTCACTCTTTGGGTTGTCCCTGGCTACACTGTTGAGTGGCTCCCTGCTTGTCGAGATTATCGTGGGCTGGCCCGGTGTCGGTCCACTGCTGCTAGAGGCGATCCTGGCTCGCGACCTTTACGTCGTGATTGGAGTCGTGATGTTCTCCACGGCAGTCACTTTTGCCGGGAATCTCGTCGCAGACGGACTCCTGTATCTGCTGGACCCGAGGATTCGAACTGAGTAGAACATGGCGAACGTAAGTCGGCTCCGCCTCGCTTTGGGTTTCCTGCTGCCAATACACCTGGCGGTATTGAGCGCTCGCTTCTTCTCGCCGTATGATCCCGATGTCCAAAACCGTGACCTTCCCTATGCTCCCCCTACGTGTCTTCACTGGATGGATGCCCGCGGCAAGATGCACCTCCGTCCGTTTATTTATCCTTGGGTAAGTGTCCCGGAAGAACGGTTCGCAACATACCGACCCGATCTGCGACATCCGATGCCTGTGCACTTTCTGGTTCACAGCCCTGAGCGTACGGCCACCGGAACCTTTCATGCCCGCTGGCGCCTGTTTGGGACTCCTCAGGGCGGCGCACCGATCTTCCTGCTGGGTGCCGATGAATTTGGAAGGGACCAGTTGTCGCGACTGCTCTACGGCGGACAAGTCTCGCTGCTCGCGGGATTTACAGCCGCTGCGCTATCCGTGGGGTTGGGCTTGTTCCTCGGCTCCGTGGCAGGCTTCTACGGGGGCATGATTGATGACGCGCTGATGCGGTTGACCGAGCTGTTCCTGGCCCTTCCCTGGCTCTACTCGCTCTTCGCCCTCAGAGCCTTTCTGCCGTTGCATACACCGCCCCGAGAATCGTTGTTGCTGATAATCATCGTGATCGGTATCATCGGCTGGGCCCGGCCAGCCCGGCTGATTCGCGGGGCTGTGCTCAGCGCCAAGGCGCGAAACTACGTTGTCGCGGCGCGCGGATTCGGCGCGTCTGACTTCTACCTCTTTCGTCGCCACGTGCTGCCCCAAATCTTAGGAATCGTCCTCACGCAGGCCGGACTGCTAGTCCCCACTTACATTCTGGCTGAGGTTGCGCTTTCGTATCTCGGTCTGGGAACGGCGGAGCCTGTACCAAGTCTGGGCAACATGTTGGCGGAGGTTCAGGTGCCAAACATCACATCTTCGCACTGGTGGATGCTCTTGCCCGGCGTGGCTTTAATCCCTCTGCTGCTGGGATACCACAGTTTGACTGACGCGCTCCACGAGTGGGCAGGCATCGTTCAGGTTTGACACCGCTTGGTTAGCATGAGCAATTTTGAAGGCTTTCAGTCCCATCTTGCAGCGCTGTCCCGATGGAGACATGTTCTGGTTTTGGCCGGCTACATCACAGGTGTACTAGCCTCGCTTCGTTCTTCTTACACGCTTCCGACGCCTCGGGCGGCGTCCGCCCGCTCCGCCGAGGACCTTCTGGTGACCGAAGCCGAAGTGGGCCGACCTGGCGGGCGACTGGTCGTAGCCGAAGGTACTGAGCCCAAGACGCTGAACCCTGTTACTCAGCTTGATTTGGCCTCCCGCGATGTCATCCGGCGCATGAACGCCGATCTGATTCATATCAATTGCCGCACTCAACAGACGGAACCGTCACTGGCCAAGGCGTGGAAGGTTTCCGCAGACGGGCGCCGATATACTCTGGAATTGCGCCATGGGCTCAAGTTCTCTGATGGCTATCCCTTTGACGCCGACGATGTACTCTTCAGCTTCGGAGTGTATCTCGACACGAACGTTCACGCGCCTCAACGTGACCTTCTGACTGTGGGCAACGAGCCCATCCGGGTCAAAAAAATGGGCCCTTACACCCTGGACTTTGAGCTTGCCCAGCCCTACGCTGCCGCCGAGCGTGTTTTCGACAGCGTCTCCATTCTGCCCCGGCACCTGATGGAGAGAGCCTATCAGGAGGGAAGGCTAAACACGGCATGGAGCCTTCAGACCCCTGCCAGCCAGATTGCCGGCCTGGGACCGTTTCGTCTGAAAGTATACGTCCCGGGCCAGCGCCTGGTGCTCGAGCGGAATCCCTACTACTGGAAGATCGATCGAAAGGGAAACCGGCTCCCCTACCTCGACGAAATTGACTTCTTATTTGCGTCTAACCAGGATGCCCAGGCTATGCGTTTCGAGGCGGGTGAAACGGACATTGTCAGCGGGCTGACTCCCGCGAACTTTTCCGCTCTGGAGGCACAGCAACATGCCCGGGGTTATCGCTTGTATGATCTTGGTCCAGGCCTGGAGTACGATTTCCTGTTTTTCAACCTTAATGATCTGCCGGATCGAGCACCGCTGGCAGCCGTCCGCAGGCAGGCATGGTTCCGAGGGGTTAAGTTTCGGCAGGCAGTTTCAGCGGCGATCGACCGCGCCGCCATCGTCCAGATTGTCTATCGCGGCCACGCCACTGCGCTTTGGTCGCAAGTCACGCCAGGCAATAAGCTCTGGATAAATTCGTCCCTTTTTAGACCCGATTATTCTCCTAATCGAGCTCGCAGCTTGCTCGAAGCCCAGGGCTTTCGTCGGGACAGCAAGGGAATTTTGACCGATCCGAACGGTGCGCGCGTGGAGTTCTCCCTGATCGTCAGCGCGGGAAACGCACCGCGCGCACAAATTGCCACAATTCTGCAGGGTGACCTGACTCAGCTTGGGATAAACGTTAATCTGGTACCACTTGAGTCTCGTTCCCTGGTGGATCGCGTTTTCAAGACGCACGATTATGACGCGTGTATGTTGGGTCTGGTCAGCGGGGACGCCGATCCCAATCCGGAGATGAACGTCTGGCTTGTGGGCGGCAGCATGCATCTTTGGAATCTTACCAAGCATCAGCCGGAGCCCTGGGAGGCCGAAATCGATCGGCTGATGCGCCAACAGTCCACTACGCTCAATTTCCAGAAGCGAAAGCGCCTCTACGATCAGGTACAAGAGCTGGTGGAAGAAGATTTGCCCCTCATTTGCATCGTGAGCCCCGATGTTCTCGTGGGATGCAAAAATGGGCTCGGCAATTTCAACCCGACGATTCTCGGTGACCATACGCTTTGGAACGCGGACCAGCTGTTTTGGCGACACGAGAAGCTGAACACCAAATGACCAACTTCAACGTGAATGTCCGAGGGGGTAGCAGGCGATCGACCGACGCTCAACTGGTCCGGGAATGTCTCAAGGGAAACGAACAGGCCTGGTCCATTCTGATCGGCCGCTACAAGAACCTGATCTTTTCTATCCCGATAAGAACAGGCATTCCTCAAGATGACGCCAGCGATATCTTTCAAGCCGTCTGCCTGGATCTCGTATGTGAACTTCCCAAGCTGAGGCATCCGAAGGCTCTGCCGCGCTGGCTTGTTCAGGTGGCCTACCACAAGTGCCTTCGGTGGAAAACCGATCGAAGCCATTATTCGGACGGTCCTCCGAAAGATGAGGAGACGGAGCCCGGCGCTGACATAGAGCCGCCTCCCGACGAACTACTGTACGAAGCGGAGCGCTCACAGAAGATACGACAAGTGCTCTCTGAGTTGGAACCTCGATGTCGCCAGCTTATCGAGGCGCTGTTTTTCGAGAGCCCAGCACGGCCTTATCGCGAAGTGGCCCAGAGTTTGGACCTGGCCGCGAGCTCAATTGGACCAATCCGCGAACGTTGCCTGGAGCGTGTCCGCAAACTTCTGGAAATGGCAGGGCTCGGATGAAAGGGGACGCAAAATCGGCCTCTTATACCGAGAGCGCCATTAGAAAACTGGCTGAACTCTCCGATGTGAGCAGCCGGGAGGACTTCCTTCGTCGTCACCGTCGGCTGCTCCAGCCCAGCGTCGTCGAGAGGCTCGCCGAGAGCGTGCGGGAACAGGTCAGGGTGAATCTCGACCACGCCCTGCGCCTGGCAGAAGCCGCCGTGCAGATTGCGGAGCGACTTGGACAATCCGGCCCCTTGGCTCGCGGTCTCCGCGCCAAAGCAAACGCGCTTCATTTCCTCGGCCAGAACAAGGCGGCAGCTGATCTCCACCGGCAGGCAGTTGCTCTTTTCGTCGCGGAGGGTGACCTTACGGAAACGGGACGAACTCTCAGCGGGTCGATTCAGCCGTTGATCCTCCTAGGCGAGTACGATCGCGCCCAGGCGGCCGCACGCCGTGCGCAAGAGACCTTCGCTCGCTGTGGTGATACGCTTCGGCTGGCCCGACTGCAGATCAATATCGGCAATATTTTCCATCGTCAAGACCGTTTCGCCGAAGCTCTTGCCTGCTACGAGCGAGCCTATGCCCAACTTCTTCCACTCGATGATACCGAGGGTATTGCGTCTTCCCTGCACAATATCGCCGTCTGCCTGATCAGCCTGAACGATTTTCGTAAGGCGACCGCGATCTATGGACGCGCGCGTGCATTCTGCAAAGAGCACCACATGCCTCTCGCAATTGTGCAGGCTGATTACAACATCGCCTACCTCCACTACTTATGCGGTGAATACAGCCTGGCGATCCACACACTGACTGCAACCCGGGACCTAGCGGACGGAGTTTCCGATGCCTACCACGCGGCCCTATGCCGCCTGGATCTGGCTGATGTCTATCTGGAACTCAATCTGAATGACGAAGCGGCCGAGACAGCGCAAGAGGCATTCCGGCGATTTCAGCACTTGAACATGCGATATGAAGCGGCTAAGTCTCTGACCAATGTTGCCTGCGCGATGGGCCGACTGGGAGAGACGCGGCAGGCTCTAAAGCTCTTGAGCCGCGCGGGTGCCATGTTCCGTGAAGAGGGCAATAGCGTCTGGCGCTCCTTCATCGACTTATGTCGCGCCACCATTCTCGTGAAGGAAAAGGAGTATCAGCGCTCTCACAACCTGTGCCTGAAGGCTCTCAAATCGTTCGAGACTTCACAGTTGCCAAACCGGGTGATATCGTGCCGCTTGCTGCTGGTCCGGTCCCATCTTGGCATGGGGAATGTCGAGTCGGCAAGGGACGAGTGCCTTCGCGCTCTGACGGAAGCGGTAGGGGTCGAAGCGCCCTTGCTCGCTCACCAAGCGCAGTTTCTCATGGGACAGGTCCACGAGGCCAATCAGAGTCGCGACGCGGCGTACGAGGCCTACCAACGGTCCCGCGAGGTGCTGGAGGCACTCCGAAGCAACCTCCACCGGGAAGACCTTAAGATCGCGTTTGTACAGGACAGGCTGGAGGTCTACGAAAGACTTGTCGACATCTGCCTGAGCCGACACTCAGGTAGCGCAATTGAGGAGGCTTTTCAGTGCATCGAGGAAGCTAAGTCTCGAAGCCTCAGAGAGGTGGTCGGCCGACACGGTCGATTGCCGTCGGGCCTTGAGTCTGAGCGGAACGAACTTCTTTGCCGGATCAGCGATTTGCGAGAGACGTTGAACTGGTACTATCACCGTATTGAACTCGAGCAGCTTAGTAGTGACACGCACTCACTCGAACGTCGCAAGGACCTTGAGGCCGAAGCGCGAAGGAAAGAGCGAGAGTTGCTGGCGCTGCTTCGGGAAATCCCGGATTCCGATGCGAGGCTGATGGAGTTCTATCGGCCGATGAGCGCAACCCTGACAGAAATACGTGCTGCCTTGGCGCCAGGTGCCATTCTGGTGGAATTCTTTCGTGTACACTCCCGGTTCCTGGCAGCCGTGATCACGCGTGACCAGTGTGAGATCATGCCTGTGGCGGATGTGTCCCGGGTGAGCGAGTTGATGGCGCTGCTCCAGTTTCAACTTTCCAAGTTCCGCCTGGGACCACAATACAGGAGTTTTCTTGGCGGACAACTACTGCGCGTCGTCCAAGCTCATCTTCGTGAGTTATATCAGCAAGTCCTAGCACCGATACGTCATCTATTGCGAGGCCGCCAATTGATCTTTGTGCCTCACGATGCCCTACATTACCTGCCGTTCCACGCGCTGTTTGATGGCAGGCGGCATCTGATTGATTCCTATCCGATATCCTATGCACCCAGCGCCAGTGTTTTTGTCCTGTGCTCGCGAAGATCGAGCAAGGCGGGCGGCCCGTCCCTGGTTCTGGGTGTTCCCGATCCCCGTGCTCCCAATATCCACGAAGAAGTACAGGCGATCTCGGCCATCCTTGCCGATTCGGAGCTCTTTGTGGGGGAGAGCGCCAGCGAGGAGAAACTGCGCGAGAGGGGACCTTCGAGCCCTTTCATTCACATTGCAACTCATGCCTATTTTCGGCAGGACAATCCGCTGTTCTCAGCAATTCGATTGGGCACCTCGTACCTGACCCTGCTGGATGTCTATCGGTTGAATCTTCCAGCTCGGCTCATAACCTTGAGCGGATGTGCTACTGGAATGAGCGTCGTCGCCGGAGGCGATGAACTACTGGGGCTCGTTCGCGGCTTCCTGTCTGCCGGATCGGAATCATTGCTCCTGACTCTGTGGGATGTCCACGACGAGACGACAACACTCTTCATGAAATCATTCTATGGCCGACTCAGACACCGCCAAGATCGCGCGCTCGCGCTGCAGAGTGCGATGGTGGAACTACGCGAATCCTTCCCTCACCCCTACTACTGGGCGCCGTTTTTGCTGGTGGGGAAGAGTTTGTCCTGAGGGAACGGATCACTCGGATCCGGTGCTGTAACGGCAGCGAAGCTTCGCGACCCGAGGAGGAAAAAATCTTGGCTGGGCTGTATTTTTTGGCGCTTCTCTTTACCTTATGGATTAGAGGAGAGCCTAGCGCTCGTGGACCGGTCAGTCTCGGAGCAGAGGAAACCCTGGCACGATGACTGGCCGGCCCAGGCGCTCCGAGCACGAGGTTTTTGAAACATGAGTCATTTCACGCTTGCGGATTGGACCGATTTTGTTCGGCGACTAAAGAATCGTTCGGTGACCGCACAGATGCAACGGCATCTGGACGAAGGCTGTGAGCAGTGCTCGAGAGTAGTGCGGATGTGGCAGGACCTGTGTGATTTCGGGTCTAGGGAGGGATTGTACCGCCCGCCTGAGCGGGCGTTACGCTCCGCATTGGAGTCTTACCGCGTTTTGAAGTCCCGGAAAGAGGAATCCAAGGTGGCGATGATGGCTCGGTTGCTGTTTGACAGCTACCTTGAGCCGATACCCGCGGGTATTCGGTCCTCCCAGTCTACGCCCCGGCAATTGGCCTATTCTGCAGGCAATCTCTTGATCGATTTGCGCCTTGAGCACAAATTAGGTCGCACTCGTCTGGTGGGTCAAGCCCAACGTCGCGTCGCCAGAGGGCCAGGAGTGGCCGGCCTCGACGTGATTGTTCAAAAGGGAGCCAAAATCGTGGCGCAGACGAGATGCAATCGATTTGGAGAATTCCAGCTTGAGCTGCAATCTAAGAAAAGTGAGCGATTCTCGGTCCTTCTCAAGGCACGAAAATCAGTTGTAACGATACCTCTTCGTGGTGTTCGACCATGTCAGGAGAGCGGTTTAATCTCGTAGGCACGTGACTCGTTGCAGATAAAGATATGCAAGAAAGCCAAAGCGAAACGATATTGGGAAGGACGAAAACGCGAGTTGTGTCGATTTTGCGATCTGGTCAGTGAAGGGGGCAGCCGTGAAGTACTGCATTGTTGTGGTGTTATTGGCGTTTTGTTTGCTCTCGCCCAGGACAGCGGTCGCTGACAATCGGTTCATAGTTCGCGACAGCCTCGGCTTAGTCTCGCTGCAAAACACATGCTTGCTTTTAGGTTGTAACGTGGTGGAAGGACTTGATGGCGCTCTTGGCCAGCTTTTCCTTGTCACAGCTCCTAGTATTATCGACCCAAACCTCTTCATCCTTACCCTCGATCAGCCTGTTCGGCGTGGTGGATGCAGAGATTGACCAGTTGGTCCGCGTTCGTCAATGTTCGGGAACAAGTATCCCCCCAGGCTTGTATGACTCCGCACCCGTCACATATTTCGGCTCCACTGTCTGGGACGGATATGTCAATCAGCCAGCCGCTCGGATCGTTCGATTAGCAGATGCGCAGGACATATTCAACGTGACCGGAGCCGGGACCGTTGCGGTCATCGACACGGGCATCGACCCCAGCCACCCAGCCTTTGCGAATGTGCTGGTTTCGGGCTACGACTTCACCCGCAACGTTGCGGGTGGTTCCGAGCTTAACGACGTGCAGCAATGGGATACAAGCGGCCAACCCACTCCCGGGCAGGTTACCCAATCAACTATGGCAGTCGTAGACCCATACAATGCCACGACCCTAGGCGGTTCGAACTACGTCGCGTTTGGTCATGGGACGATGGTCTCGGGAATTATTCATCTCGTCGCGCCGGGTGCGCGAATCATGTCTCTCAAAGCCTTTAATGCCAATGGGCTTGGATATCTATCTGACGTGCTTCGCGCCATGTACTACGCGGTAAAAAACAACGCCAAAGTAATTAATATGAGCTTTAGCTTCCAGGCTGCCTCGCCAGAGATGCAGAAATCCATCCAGTATGCAGGAACACGGGGGGTGATTTGTGCGGCCGCCGCTGGGAACGATGGGGAAGACGTAACAGTCTACCCGGCGGGTTATACGAAGCTCGTCATGGGTGTAGCCTCTACCTCGGATAGTGACATCCTCTCCTCATTTTCCAACTATGGCGAAGATGTGTGGGTCGCTGCACCAGGTGAAGCTATTATCACCACATATCCACACGGCACCTATGCAGCAGGTTGGGGTACTTCATTCAGCACTCCCTTGGTCTCCGGAGGCATTGCCCTGCTGGTGAGCCTGAGTCACGACGTGAGTCAGAGTCAGGCCGCAAATGCGATGAGCTTCGCGCACTGGATTTCGCCCGAGGTCGGTCATGGACGAATTGACCTCTACGAGGCGCTATCGGCTTTCGCGTCGCAATGAGTTGAGGCAGGTGTATTCGGGAGGTGATCCAAGCTAGTGGCCAAGGTTGAACGAGCCGGGGCACCACCGGCCATCAGTCGCCTGCGGCTACACTCAAAGGCGGTTGCTGGGGAATTGGCGCAGCGGATCATCGCCGACCTGGAGGAGAGTCTAGTTCCTTAGGTAGTCCGGCTCCCCGCTGCACAAGGTCGCCCTTTCGTCGTCCGGCTCCTGATTGTCATCGAAGCTCGCTCGTATGGTTGGGCTACTACTTCTATTTAGTTAGTTACTGAATGGCATAAAAATGCCAAGTATGACATATCAGGATGTGACATGTCAAGTCAAATCATAGAACAGGCAGGCGTCATTTCGGCGGCTATCCGGACTCTCCGTGAAAAGCTTGGCCAGACCCAGGCGGGTATGGCGCGGCTGCTGGGCGCTTCTCTCCGTAGCTATGATCGATGGGAAGCCGCGCACACCATTCCCAGAGGCGACATCCTGGTGAAGATGATAGCGCTGTGTCCCGATGACGACACAAGGTCGCTTTTCCAGGTACCTGGCGGGTCGCAGCCTTCGGCTAAGCGCCCACCCACAAAACGAGTGGGGCCAAGAGGTGGCAGTCCTCGGGACCGCCTGCGCACTCACTTCCGCAATAGTTGCGTGGAAGCGATCGAGATTATCTACGAAACTGCGGTGCTCGGATCAAAGGCCGCAGATGAGAAACTCCGAAGCTTTGCCGATGAACTCAACCGAAATGCCCTGTCCTCCGCCGAAAGTATTGTGAAGCTGGAAGCCTCGCCGCCGGGCGACAATGGGTGACTCCTCCCAGGAGGAAATAATGCAGGAAGGCCGTGCCGAACACAAAGCCAAAGGGCAACTAAGTCGGTCGTTTCATAAGTTCGGTCACGTATTTTTCTGGTTTATGCGGCAGCCGGTTCCACCTTGTTTAGGAGTTGTTGAAGGTCCTGGCGAGTGAACCTTCCACTCGAACGGTTTGGTGATCGATTCGTAATAGCTCTGGAATTTCAGCAGTCGGTCGGCGACGAGCGGCAAGGTCCGGGAAATCATTGGGGGTGAGAACCTTGCGCTGAATAATGAAGAAATAGATCTCGATTTGATTTAGCCAACTGGCATGAAGGGGTCCGTGGACCAGCACCAAGCTGGGATACCGCTGCTGCAGTCGTGCCGGGGCACGGGAGCCACGATGAGCCGAGCCATTATCCACGATCCAGAAGACGCGCCGGGCTTGATCGTAAGGGGACCTCGTCATGACTTGGTCCACGAGCCGATCAAAAGGAGCAATCCCGTTCTGGGCTTCGTAGCGACCGAAAACTCGAGCCTGATGGACATCGAGCGCGGCGAGGTAAGCCCAAGCTCCTCGGCGCTGGTACTCATGCTCGACCCGCATCGGCCGGCCGGGCTGGCAAACCCGAGTCGGATGCTTGCGGCGCCGGGCTTGGATACTGGTCTTCTCGTCCGCCAAGATCACGAACTCGTCGTCCTGCAGGGCCTGGCCGTTCCAACGGCGCTCGTACAGAACCAGAATCCGGCCCGCTTTAAGAGCAAAGTCGGGGTCGCGAGGGAAGATCCAAGTTAGAACTTGCGCAGTCGCTCAAGAGCGAGATTGATCAAGGGAACGAAAATGTTGTGGCATCACTCCTCGTGGTTAAGAAGCTGAGAGGATCGAGAACCTGGCGAAAAGCATAAAGAAGTGGGCCAAGGCAGGCTGACGTGGTCCAGTATCAGTGTCTTCCACGCTCTTTGAGTTCTGACTCTTGCCGGAGTCTCACGGGGCTTGATAAACCAGCGTGCCGCCGACAAACGTCATCACCACTTTTGCTCCTTTGACCTGGTGGGGGATCTCCGCGGGTGAGATGGTAAAGAGATTCTGGGAGAGCACGATAATATCAGCCAGTTTGCCGGGAGCAAGAGTTCCCTTCTCCTTCTCCTGGAAGGCCGCATAAGCGCTGCCCTGAGTGTAAGCACGCAGAGCCTCATCCACGCTCAGGCTCTGTTCCGGGAACCAACCGCCGGGATGTTTGCCGTCGAGCGTCTCGCGAGCGACGGCGGCATAGACCCCCAGGAGTGGATCAAGCGGCGCTACAGGCCAGTCAGTCCCAAAGGCCAGCGCCGCTCCGGCCTTAAGCATGGACCGCCAGGCGTAGCTTGAGAGCGCGCGCTCGTAGCCAATACGCTTCTCCACCCAGCGGCCATCATCGATGGCGTGATAGGGTTGCATGCTGGCGATCACGCCTAATTTGCCAAAACGCTCAAAATCCGCCGGGCGGACGTGCTGCGCGTGCTCGATGCGGAAGCGATGAGAGGCGGGATCGGAACCCCCGGCGCGAGCAAAGATGTCGAGCATTTCGGCTACGGCGCGACTACCGATGGCGTGTACGCAAACCTGGATCCCGGCTTTGTCGGCGCCATCGACAGCAGCCTCCATTTTCGCTGTGGGAGACATCAGGGGCAACGGCAGGCCGTAATTGCTGACATCGTCCGTATAGGGCTCGTCCATCCAGGCTGTGCGCGAGCCGATCGAGCCGTCAGCGAATCCCTTCACCGCGCCGAACTGAATCAGATCGCTGCCCATGTTTCGGGCCAGGCCGAGATCCGCCAGCTTCTGCCATGCCTCGATGGGAATCACCTCATAGAATCGACAAGTGAGCCAGCCTTCGCGTTCAGCGCGCGCCAATAATTGGATCTCGCCGGTGAAGGTCCCTCCCGGCATGCTTCCGCCTAGATTCATGTCTTCTACGGAGGTCACACCCAGACGGGCCGCCTCGCCGAGACCCGCTTTCAAGGCCTCTTCCGATTCCGCCTCGCTCGGATAAGGAATGATCCGTAAGACCAGGTCCTGAGCGGCATCTTTTAGAACGCCAGTGGGTTCGCCAGTCGCCGCGTCGCGAACGATCGTGCCGCCGGTCGGGTCTGGCGTATTTTTGGTCACCCCGGCCAGTTTGAGTGCCAGTGAATTGGCGAGACCGGCGTGTCTGTCGTAGCGATCGATATAGACAGGATTCGCGGACGTGGCCGCGTCGATCATCCAGCGCGTGGGGAGTTGGGCATCGGGCCAGGCTTCTTCATCCCAGTTGCCACCCAGGAGCCAGCGGCCTTTCGGCATCGACTTCGCCTTGGCGGCGAGGCGCTCGATAAACTCTAGCTCGCTTCGCGTGTTCTTCAAGTCCACTTTGAGCAATTGGAAACTGCCATCCATGAAGTGGACGTGATCGTCAATGAAACCGGGCATCGCCATACGGCCTGCGAGGTCCACCACCTTGGTATTCGGTCCAGCATAAGCTTCGACCTCGTCATCGCTGCCCACCGCCAGGACTCGTCCATGGGCGACGGCGAGGGCTTCCGCCCAGAGTGTCGGCGAAGGCTTCTGGCCCGGTCCCGCGTAAGGTTCGCCCGTCCAGATCTTGCCATGAAGCAATATGAGATCAACGCCTTTCATGGGATAGCGAGCCTCCGCCCGCGGAAAGGACACACCGGCGTGGAGAGTACCGACAGGAGGAATAATGTCAGGCAAAAGGTCCACGACGGAGGGATGATAGGAACGATTAGTTCTACGCGCACCAAGGCTGGTCTCTCCGGGTCGACCGCCTCAGGCGTGCCGGCGGAGTGCCGCTTGGGGCGGCTTAGTGGTCTGCGACCGGCTGGTTTTGGCGAGAGCCTTCTTCACTTCCTCAGCTACTAGATCGCCCACCCGCGCGGTTGAGACCGGGCGCTTCGAACCAGGCAGGTCCGGAGTGCGCACGCCCGCCTTGAGCACTCGCTCGATGGCGGCGTCGATGGCGCCGGCCGCCTCTTCCATCCGGAGGGAGTAGCGCAGAAGCAGCGCCGCTGAGGCGATGGCGCCCAGCGGATTGGCTTTGCCGGTGCCGGCAATGTCGGGCGCCGAACCGTGGATGGGCTCATAAAGTCCGGCGCGCTCGCCCAGGCTGGCCGAGGGCAACATGCCAATGGAGCCTGTGAGCATGGCGGCCTCGTCGCTCAAGATGTCACCGAACATATTGTTTGTGAGCACGACGTCGAAACTCTTGGGCCGGCTGATCAGATGCATGGCGCAGGCATCCACGTAGAGGTGATCGAGTTCGACGTCGGGATATAACTTGCCGATGCGAGTGACCACCTCCCGCCAAAGCCGCGAGACTTCGAGCACGTTGGCCTTGTCAACCGAAGTGACTTTGCGGCGGCGGAGGCGCGCCAGCAGAAAAGCGCGATGGGCCACACGCTCAATCTCCGACTCACGATAAATCTCCGTGTTGATCCCCATGCGTTCGCCGTTCTTGTCGAAGATGCCGCGGGGTTTGCCAAAGTAGATGCCGCCCATCAACTCGCGCACAATCACAAGATCGGTGCCCTTCACCACTCTGGGCTTGAGCGCCGACATCTCGACCAGGGCATCCAGCACCTTGGCGGGACGCAAATTAACGTATACCCCCAGCCGCTGGCGCAACTGCAGGAGTCCTTGTTCGGGACGCTCTTCGGGCCGGTTGGAATCCCACTTAGGACCACCCACCGCGCCCAACAGCACTGCCGCCGCATTATTGCAAAGGGCAATAGTCTCAGCCGGTAGTGAAACCGCCGTCGCGTCGAGAGCGCTACCGCCGATCAAGCCGGTCTGGAGGCGAAAAGTAGGCCCACGCACTTCCTCGATGGCCTTGAGAGTCTTGACTGCCTGTTCGGTAACTTCCGGACCGATGCCATCGCCCGGAAGGACGGCTACTGTGTGCAGTGTCTGCATAGCTTTCCTAAGCTATAATCTACAACGAAATAGCAGAGAATGCAAGGGCTTTCCCCATCCTAGCAAAGTCCATGGGGAGACTGGTTCGCGCGTTGGCGCTAATCTAATAGCCTGCGGGGAATAGTTGATCCACAAGTTCGGTCGTGTGGACCGACTGGCTTGTCGACGGCACCTTCTCGGCCAGCCGCTTCAGCTCGTAGATCGCCTTGTTGGCAGCCTGCAAGTAGGCGCGTCCCGCGGCTTCCACTACGCTATGACTGCTCGACTTCCCTGTGAATTCGCGGCCCTCGAAGCGCGCCCGAATGGTCACCTCGGCAAGCCCGTCGGTGCCCGGACCCACGGTGTGGACGCCAAAATCCACAATCGTGCCCGGCGTTCCGGTGATGCGATCGACAGCGCGGAAGGCGGCATCGCAGGGCCCATCGGCGGTGGCGGAATCGTGAAAGACTTCGCCATCCTTCTCCAACTCCAGGGTGGCGGTGGAGCGCCCTTCGGTGGAGGACACACTTTGCAGCATCTTCAGCGTAAAAGTATCCGGGATATGGTCGAAACCTTCTTGCACGATGCCAAGCAGGTCCTCGTCGTACACCAACTTCTTGCGATCAGCAAGACTACAGAAGAGCTGGTAAGCGCGCTCGATCTCGGGTTTGGCGAGCTGATACCCCAACTCTTCATACCGCTTCGCCAGGGCGTGCCGTCCGGAATGCTTGCCGAGTACGATGGAATTTGAGGGCATCCCCACGGTCTGCGGCGTTATGATTTCGTACGTGATGGCGTTTTTGAGGACGCCATCCTGGTGGATGCCCGCCTCGTGGGCAAACGCGTTGCGCCCTACAATCGCCTTGTTGCGCTGCACGGCCATCCCCGTCATCTTGGTCAACAACTGGCTTGAAGCGTAAAGCTCCTCGGTACAAACGTCGCTGTAGATGCCGAGTGTCTCGCCGCGCAGGCGGATCGCCATCACGATTTCTTCGAGGGCGCCATTCCCTGCCCGCTCGCCAATGCCATTGACAGTGCACTCCACCTGGCGCGCACCGCCGCGGATCCCGGCCAGCGTGTTGGCAGTGGCCAATCCCAAATCGTCATGGGTGTGAGTGCTGAGCACGACCTTGTCCATGCCGGGGACGCGGGCCTTGATGTCGGCGAACATTTGCTCGTATTCGGGCTCCAGGCAGTAGCCGACCGTGTCGGGCAGGTTCAGAACCGTGGCGCCCGCCTCCACGGCAGCGTGACAAACCTCCACAAGGTAGGAGCGATCCGTGCGACCCGCATCCTCAGGCGAGAACTCGATGTCCTGACAAAGTGACTTAGCGTAGCCTACCGCCCAGGAGATTTGCTTGAGGATTTCCTCGCGGGTCTTGCGCAGCTTGTATTGGAGGTGAATGTCGGAGGTGGCGAGAAAGGTGTGAATCCGCGGCCGGGCCGCGCCTTTCACCGCAGCCCAGGCGCGATCGATATCGAGTTGGGCGGCGCGGGCCAGAGCGGCAACAATGGGCCGGCGGATTTCAGCGGCAATCGACTGAACGGCTTCGAAGTCACCCTGAGAGGCAATGGGAAAGCCCGCCTCCAGGATATCGGCGCCCAAGCGCTCGAGTTGCCGGGCCATTTGGAGCTTCTCCGCCAGATTCATGCTGCATCCGGGCGACTGCTCCCCATCGCGCAATGTCGTGTCAAAAACCTGTATTTTGTCAGGCATAGCTCCTACATCCTTCTCCTAAGTTGACCACGCCAACCATGGGTTTCGCACACCATAACACAGGTCGCGCATGAAAGTCCAACCGGTCGGTAGGTTGTTTGGTGGCAGCCTGCGCGACTCAGGATTCGATCATTCGATGATCATCGAGCGCGTCGGAGCGCAAAGACGCCAACCATACGGCGCCTCGCGATTCGGTCTGTCCAACTGCTCCTAGTTTGGCCCCGCCCGAGGGGCCTCCAGGGTGCCGCCCTGGCCTAGCGCTTCCGCCGGGCCGTCTGCCCAGCGCACGAGAGTACAAGTCCAGCTGCGAGAGGGGATTACTTCCCGGTGTGGATTACGGAAACGCCAGTTCGGAGCCGGATCTGGATAAGGCGACCGATACCATTTGACAAAAAGCACTGATTCGCTGATAAACTGCCTCCCACGCGTCTGGACAGATCAATCGTAGGCGGCACGAGTGGCACGTAACGGAGACTCTATATGGCTGACCAACCACATGTTCCGGGCTTCAAGAGCTTCATCATCTCGGCCCCGGTCCGACGCGAAATGGAGGTGCAGTCGGGGAAGCCCCAGCCCATATCCGTTATCATTAGCCTGCGCGACTCGAAGGATCAGCCCGAACTGGGCGTTGGACCGGCCAAGGAAAAAATCAAGGCGTTCCTCGCCGCCCAGAGCCTCGCGTTTACCGAGAGCGACTTTTACATCTTCGCCGCGCTCCTCCCAGAGCAGATCGAAGAGCTCGCAAAGCTGGCGACCTGGGTCTACCAGATCTGGAAGGACGAGGCCATTTACGGTCACCTCATCCAGTCCACCGAGACGATCAAGGCCGCGCCCTGCTGGCGCACTTTCGACGCGCGAGGGCAAGGGATTACCTGGGCCGTAATGGACACCGGCATTCATGCGGACCATCCTCACTTCGCAACCTACGGCACGGTAGACGCGGCCCTCAGCCGCAACTTTTCGATCTCGAATACGCTCGACGACCTGAACGGACACGGCACGCACGTGGCTGGAATCATCGCCGGGCGGGCCCCGGAGGGAAAGCCGTGCCATGCTGCGAAGTTTCTCGAAGAGGAGGCTGCCCCTCAGGTGACGGAGTTGGCCGTCGGCCCGCCGGGCGTGGCGCCGCTCGCCAGGCTGGTGAACGTCAAGGTACTGAACGACGACGGTACGGGCTCGTCTTCCACCGCGATCCGCGCCCTCGAGTACTTGCGCAAGGTAAACGGGGCGAGCGTGGCGACCCACGTTGACGGGGTGAATATGAGTCTGGGCTATCCTTATGATCCGCAGAGCTATGGCTGCGGTTACAGTCCCTTGTGCGAGGAGGTGACGCGCGCGGTCGACTCCGGGCTAATCGTCGTTATTTCGTGCGGCAATTGGGGTTACGGCCGCATCACCCTAGACAGCGGTCAGCAGGTGGCGGTCTCGGTCGGCTCCTCCATTACCGATCCCGCCAACACCGAGGCTGCAATCGTGGTGGGGTCGGTGCACAAGAGTGCGCCCCATCGCTACGGCATCTCCTATTTTTCCTCCAAGGGACCTACCGGCGACGGCCGCATGAAACCCGACTTGGTGGCGCCCGGCGAGAAGGTGATTTCGTGCTCGATTCATCTCGATCGAGGTTACGAATACGAGGAAATGAGCGGCACCAGCGCCGCGGCGCCACACGTCTCGGGCGCCATCGCTGCGTTTCTGTCCGCTCATCCGGAGTTTCGCGGCGACCCGGAAAGCGTGAAGCGGATCTTCCTGAAGACAGCCACGGACCTCGGCCGCGACCGTGCATATCAGGGAGCGGGTCTGGTGGATCTGTTTCGAGCGATGACGTCGGTGTAGAAGGAGGAGTCGAACCCATGGGACGCTTCAAGCAATTTCACGATCCCGAGCTTTCGATCTGGCAATCTGCGGTGGACGAGGTGGCGGCCCAGCGTGCTGCCGGCAGGCAGGCGGAGGCGCTGGGGGGTGTGCTCGACATCACCGGGCGAGCCGACATGCCGGATCCCATGTCGGCGGAGGCCATCGCCTACGGCAACCAGATGACCGTCGGCTTGCCGATGCCGGCTGCCACCGCCGTGCAGCCCGCCACCGAGGGGTTGGCCCAGACGGCTGGATTTTGCTCCTTGACAGCGCTTAAGCTGGCCAAGGCGACCATCTTGGGCAATGAGGGCGACAAGCAGCGCTACAAAGCAGAGCTGACCAAGTTCGGAGCCTGTGACCCCTTGTATGCGGAGGCCGCCGCCAAGTACGCCGAGTACTTCGTCGCCCAGCAGAAGCAGATCCCTTATATCGTCTATGAGGAGCTGGGTGATTTCGTTATCGACGATCCCTCCAAGCTCCCCGCCAAGGCCACCATCGCCGTCGTCGGCGATTGGGGCACGGGCCAGAACGCGGCTAAGCTGGTCTTGAGGCAAATTGCCAACAAGAAGCCCGACGTGGTGATCCACCTGGGCGACATCTACTACGCGGGAACTCAGTTCGAGGTCACCCATTACTTCCTGCGGATCTGGCAGGAAATTCTGAACCTCGGCC
Organism: uncultured Acidobacteriota bacterium; assembly: GCA_963803295.1. Classification (GTDB taxonomy): domain Bacteria; phylum Acidobacteriota; class Terriglobia; order UBA7540; family UBA7540; genus CAWDMC01. Next base: position 590,167 of record CAWDMC010000009.1, read on the forward strand.
AGAAGCTCGATCGGATACCCACCTTCACGCTGGCCGGTAATCACGACATGTACTCGGGCGGTGGCCCTTACTACCAGCTAATTAAGCAGCTCGGGCAACCCGCCAGCTACTTCTGCCTGCGGAATGCCAGCTGGCAATTCGTGGCCCTCGATACCGGCTATCACGATCACAATCCTACGAGTAGCGGCGAGGGCGCCACCTATCTCCAGGATACAGAAGTGACATGGCTGGCAGACAAGGTGAAGAACGCCGGTGGCCGCCACACAATTCTGCTTTCACACCACCAGCTTTTCACTGCCTTCGACTCGATCGACGGCCATGAGATCAACCTGCGCCTTTATCCTCAGGTAGCCCCGGTCCTGCCGCAGGTGAACTTGTGGATCTGGGGCCACGAGCACAATTTCGTGGTGTACGACTCCTACCAGGGTCTGGCGCGCAGCTGCTGCCTTGGGCACGGCGCCTTCCCAGTAAGCCTCGACGAGCTCGCCACGAACCCGAAGTTCCCCGACGTGCCGGTGATCAAAGGCGACGACGGAAAGTTCTTCGAGGTGGGTACCACGGGCGGCCTGTACAACCACGGATACGCCATCATTAAGCTCGACGGCGCGTCGGGACAGGTTTCGTATTATCAGGATGCCGACGAAGATACGCCGACATACAGCCAATCCCTCACCTAGCCTGAGCGCCACGCCCCTCGAGACGCAGTGGGTTGGCCTTTACTATCTGCTGACCAGGGCGGAATAGCGGCCGAGGTGCCGCTTGAGGAGTTTCTGGGGGCGGCGACATAAAGCGATGGTACCTCAAATCTTCGCCGGGGATGTGCGCGAGCCAGGCTAGAGTAAAGGCTAGAGTTGAGGCGTCCCAGCCGCTTGAACCGGCTGGATCGAGGCCGCCGGCTCGATGGCCGCCCCACAGTGCGGGCAGAACCGGTCTCCGGGCCGCACCTCGCGGCGGCACTGCGGGCAGTTCGGACGGAGGTTGTACTGGCACCGTGGGCAGTAATTGAAATGTGCGGTCACCTTGGCGCCGCACTGCGGACAGTTGAACGGCAACGGCTCACGCACGACGAAATAGATGATCACGCCGATCAGGTAAGGCACAAAAATAGACAGGATCAGCCACAGCCCGCCGTTCATACCGCGCCGCCTCGCATCGGCGTAAATGTATCCAAATAGAAAAATGAGCGGAGCGACAACTGCGGAGCACAGCGTCACCATGCCGGCTAGCGCGAGACCGGAGAGTATGGGCCCAAAGTCGGAAAACGGGGTTTTGACGCCAGCAAAGTTAACCGCCTCGGTGCTGGCTAGGGCGACGACGTAGAGTGCCACCACCGCCCGGAACAGCCAGCGTGGCACCACGCGCAGTTCGTCCTTCAAGGTGGTCTTCTCGGTAGCCCTTTGCCGCCAATTATTCCGAACGCTGCCCATGAAGTCATTCCCTGCCATATTTCTACCCTCACTTTTGGGGTGCCCGCCTGAAGGCTCCCCGCTACCTGCCTTCCGAGCTTACGGACTCGCGATCGAGCCGGTCGCGTTGCCACAGCACCAGCCCAGCCGCGGCCGCGGCCGGCACCAACCACCAGGCTGCAAACCCGAGCATCCAAACCACACGCGGCAGGTCAAACGCGGCGCCCACCCAGGCGCAGACCTTCCAAACCAGAGGCGCGCTCGCCACCCCAACCAGCCAGGAGAAGGCACAAGCCACGGCCAAACCGATGTTCCGAACTCGCCTCTGCTGGAAAGCCTCGGCTTCGTCGCGAACGCGGAAGCTTGTGGATGCCGCGAGACCTGCGGGCAGCACCACCGAAAAATTAAGCAAGGCGCGAAGCGCTGCATCAGCCCGTGAGGCCCATCCGGCACAGTCGTCACATTCACCAAGATGCCTTTCGAGCCAAATCCGATCCTCCGTCGAAAGACCCTCCACTCGTTCCCGGTCGATCAGGCGCCGTGCGCGCTCATGCAGATCTTCCTTCATGCTTTATCCTCCTCAAGCATCTCCCGGGCCGCGCTCAGCCCGCGATAAAGCCGCGATTTCACCGTGGAAAGTGGAGTCTTTACGACCCTAGCGATCTCTTCCAGCGACAAATCTTCTTGAAAGCGCAGCAGCAGAACCTCGCGGTAGACCGCCGGCAGGCGGGTGAGCGCCGCGCCCAGTCGCTTGGCCTCCTCGCGGCTCGCCAGTATCTCGACGGGCGAACTTGCCTCTGGCGCGGGCGGTTCCCAGCCTCGCCCCGACTCGGCAGAGTCGACCAGCTCGTCGAGGCTCTCCACGCGCCGGCGGCGGCTGGAATCAATCACCAAGTGACGGGCAATCGCAAAGAGCCAGGTCTCGAAGCGAGACTCTCCGTCGTACTGATGCCCACGCGCCAGCACACGCAGCCACGTCTCCTGGAAGAGTTCTTGAGCCGTCTCGGGACTGCCAGTAAGGAAGAGCAAGTAGCGATAGAGCCGGTACTCGTATTGCGCGATCAGGCGGTCGAGCAAGTCGGGATCGCGCCGGCGCAGGCCCCGCGCCACCGCTCGGGTCTCTGGTTCCATCGTGAGCGAGTAAAGATAAGTCGCGCTGCTCATTCTATCCTGATATACGAGGAGGGCAGCCCAAAAGACTCAGGCGGGTCTCAATCAATCGCGAATACGCCCCGTCAACGTGTTTTGAGGGACCATCGTTCGTTTCGCATCGAATAGCCCATTGAGAGAAGCACTGTCCATGGCTATCCCCTTTCTAAACACAGCTATGTGGGGGGGCCACAATTAGCGTTCCTCCAAATTTGGCCGCTGTTGAAGCCTTCGAAGAACCCACTCTTAAAGTCCGGCAACTGAGAAGACCACCCCTGTCAACACCCAAGTGAAGGCCGCCAGGTATCCAACCAAGCGAGCCACGCGGGAACGTGGCAAATATAGGCCAACTGCTAGTCCAAAACTATCTCCTGCGAGAAGGCCCAGCCAGGGAAGCGCGTCAACAACCCGTTGTGACGCAACTCCCAATAGGATTCGGACAAAGGGCCCGGCACAACAAGGGCAAGGCTGATCAATCGTAAATGGAAGGGAAGCTTGCCTATCTGAGTGCCAGCCGAAGGGAGCCAGAGCCACGCCGCAAATCCCATTGATACTGCAAAAATCAATGCATAATTCCTGAGTACAGTGCGCGTTGTCGGCATTGAATTCAACGGTTACGATGGATTCTGCGGCAGGATTTGGAACCGGCGCTTTCCCTCAATGCGGTAGGTCGCAAAGTCGGCATGGTCGACCGTCAGAATTACTGAGAGGTTTTCCCGTTTCGCAAGATAGACCAGCGTGGCACAGGCAAAATCCATGGGCCGGTCCCAGTAGCGCGACATCAACGCGTGAAGGTGGAGCAGTTCCGCGTTCTCGATGGTGCCGATAACCAGGGCGCCCGAGCGGACGAACTTCCAGCCGACCTCGATCTCCATGCGGCTGTCACCAAGAAGGTGAAATAATTCGGTCAGAACAGCCTCGGAGGTTAGCAGAGGAAGACGCAGCTGACGGAAAGCGTTAACACAGGAATCATGCCAGCGATCCGTACCGTCCAGGAGAGCCAGAATCGCGCCAGTGTCGATGAGCGCATTAGCGGGCATTGCGCCGCCTCAGACGCTGGCGAACTGCCGTCCGCACCGTCTCGGCACGACGAGCGTCGCCACCGGCCAGAACTCCCAGGGAATGGGCGGCGGCAGCATGCAGTCTGCGTTGTGCCTCTTGATCCCCGGCATCCACGTCGTTTTTCTTCAGCCACTCCCGCACTGCCAAGTCGAGAATGTACGAAACGGGCACTCTGCGGAGCCGTGCCTCGCGTTCCAGGTCGGACTTGGCTTCGCTCGAAAGGCGCCAGCTATAGACTTCGGTTTTCATGCACTACATTGTAGTGCAGCAACTGGAAGAGGTCAATAGAGCGTGAAGGGTAAAAGGGTAAATTCCCCTCCTGGTTCAGGAGGGGTGGCCGAAGGCCGGGGTGGTCGTACTCGGCAGGCGCTTCTTTTGCGTGAACTTAGCGGAACGAGGCCATCTCTGCGGCCCTCCCGCGGGTGACAGACTAAAGCCGAAGACTTTGAAAGGCACAAAATCCGCCCTGCCCGCTCTGGGGTGATGATAGGACCCACGGCACATAAACCGCATAAACCGTGCCATGGCTACCCGGCTCCTGGCTTCTGACTCCTGATTCCTCACAGGTACTTTCCCACTAACAGGCTCAACCTCTTTTTGGCCGTGACGGGAACCTTCCGCCGATCCGTGAGAATGGCGTGAGCTAGGGCCGATCCGCACTTACAGGAGCGCTGCTGTGGCACAGACTTGATCGCTGCCCGCAGGATCTTCTGCGCATTCTCGACGTTCTTGTGGAGGTATGCAATCACCTGGTTCACCGTGACGGCGTCGTGGTCGGGATGCCAGCAGTCATAGTCGGTGACCATGGCCAGGGTGGCGTAGCAGATTTCCGCCTCGCGCGCCAGCTTGGCTTCCGGCAGATTGGTCATGCCGATCAGATCCATTCCCCAGGCCCGATAGGCGTTTGACTCCGCCAGGGTGGAGAAGGCCGGACCCTCCATACAAACATAGGTCCCACCGTCGTGGTAATTCACTCCGGCTTCCGCGCAGCCTTGACTGAGCGTAGCTTTAAGCATCGGGCACATGGGATCCGCAAAGGTGACGTGCGCCACCAGGCCGCCGCCAAAGAACGTGGAGATGCGGCCTTTCGTCCGGTCGAAGAACTGCGAGACGATCACCATATCCGTAGGGCGGTAATCCTCGCGCAGCGATCCTACCGCGCTCAAGGAGAGGATCCGTTCGACGCCCAGCTTCTTCATACCGTAGATGTTCGCCCGGAAGTTAATCTCGGAAGGCAGCAGCAGATGTCCCCGGCCGTGACGGGCCAAGAATGCCACCTTGCGGCCTTCGATCTCGCCAATCACATAGCTGTCCGAAGGCTTGCCGAATGGTGTGGTTACCCGTACTTCCCGTGTCTTTTTGAGGCCGGGCATATCGTAGAGCCCGCTGCCACCGATGATCCCGATTTCCGCTCTTGTCACCGTTCGCGCTCCAATCTCAGGAATTGAATTTCACCGGAACCGCTTCGTACTTCCCGTCATCTTCCGCCAGTCGTGCCGCGGGAACTTCAGCGTCGTGGGGAAAAATCACGATAGCCTGTTCGCGCGCCAGCAGCGGCAAGAGTCGCTTCTTGTTGGCCAGCGTCTCCATGGGATAAAGGTCGAAGGACATGTTCCAGGCGAGTGGAAGGTGGAAGCGCGTCGGCGCCAGGTCGGAAATGAAACAGACCTTGTCCGCGCCCGACTCGATCCACACGCACTGGATATGGCGATTATGCCCCGGGATCACTTCGAGGCGGATCCCCGGCAGGATCTCCGTGTTGCCTTCAACCAGGTGAGTTCGCGGTTCGGCGGCGCGGAAGAATTCCTCCACGTAGCTGCCCCGGTCGCGCTCCGAAGGCGAAAGACCGTGCTCCCACTCGCCTCTTTGCACGACGTAGCGGGCGCGTGGAAAAGTGGGAATCAGGCGATCGCCTTCGCGCCGCACGTTCCACCCGCAATGGTCAAAATGCAGGTGACTGTTGATCACAATCTGAATATCCTCGGGCGAGACGCCTTGCCGCTTCAAGCCGTCGAGCAGGGTGCCGCCGCACTTATCTACCGCGTAAATGTTATTGTGCTTGGCGTCGAATTTGTCGCCAATCCCGGTCTCGATCAGCACCAGCTCATCGCCTGTCCGGACGAGCAGGCAATTCAAACCCATGAGGATCCGATTGCGTTCGTCGGCCTGAATTTTTCTCTCCCATAGGGTCTTCGGTACGACCCCGAACATCTGGCCGCCGTCCAGTTTGAACGTGCCGTCGGAAAGTAGAATCACCTCAAGATCACCGATCTTCATCAGCACTCCCGGTTGGATCTAGCTTCTGCTTTGGCCACGATTTCATCCACTACTGAATGTGGATCGCGTTTGCGCCCTGCCACTTCCTGAGCGTAGCGGGCTAGCGCCTGCTCGTCGAGATGCCGCGCCACGATCCGATCGAAAAATGCCTGCCGCAGCATTTCCAGCAGCCTAGCTTTCCACTTCTCGTTTTCCCGCGTAGTGTGCGTCCCGCTCTGCTTACCGAAGGTGCGGAACCGTTCGAGCGAGTCCATCAAGGCAGTAATCCCCTCGCCGGTTGTCGCCGTCGTGTGCACAACTGGCGGACGCCAACCATCCCCGCGAGTCGCGATACTCAGCATAGCGGAGACTTCCTGCCCGACCCGCTCGGCGCCAGCAAGATCCGACTTGTTGATCACGAATACGTCGGCAATCTCCATCACGCCCGCCTTGAAAGTCTGGATGTCGTCTCCCAGTCCGGGCACCAGCAGCACTACTGTTGCGTCTGCCAGGCGCGCGATCTCCACTTCATCCTGACCCACACCCACGGTCTCGACCAGGACAATGCGGCAGCCCGCAGCGGCGAGCACCGTGACCGCGTCGTGAGTGGCAGGCGCCAGTCCACCCAGATGGGCGCGCGTCGCCATGCTGCGGAGGTAGACGCCATCATCCTGCCAGAGGGCCTGCATGCGGATGCGATCGCCGAGAATCGCGCCACCCGAAAGCGGGCTAGTGGGATCCACGGCGATGATTCCTACGCGGTCGCTCCGCCGCCGGTATTCCTGCGCCAGCTTTTCTACAAGGGTACTCTTGCCGGTGCCGGGTGATCCGGTAATGCCGATAACCTGTGAATCGCCGGCGTGGGCGAACAGCCGGCGCAGCAAGTCCACGCCTTCCGGTTCGCCGCTCTCCACAGCCGAAATGGCTCGTGCCACCGAGCGGCGATCGCCCGATAGAACTCCGGCTTCAAGGCTCTCGGTTGACGTTTGGCTATCGGTGATTTCTGGCTCCGAAATTAGGATTCCTGTTGAGAATCACGCTGCCGTAGACCGGCGAATTCCCCTCCTGCTTCAGAGCCTGCCCTGAGCCGAGCGAAGGGAGGGGTGGCCGCAGGCCGGGGTGGTCATGCGTCAGTCTCGCAGGATTTCACGGGCGATCACCGAGCGCTGGATTTCGCTGGTGCCCTCGCCGATCGTGCACAGCTTCACGTCGCGGTAAAACTTCTCGACGGGATAATCCTTGATGAGACCATAGCCACCGTGGATCTGTACGGCTTCGTCCGCCACTCTCACTGCGATTTCGCCCGCCATCAGCTTAGCCATGGCGCCCTCGCGCGTTACCTTGGCGCCGCGATCGGCCAGGGCGGTCTGCGCGGTAGGTGAGCAGGCGGGCTGCCTCGATGCCCGTAGCCATGTCGGCCAGCTTGAACTGGATCGCCTGGAAGCGCGAGATCGGCTGTCCGAACTGCTGCCGCCGCTGCGCGTACTGGAGGCTAGCTTCGTAGGCTCCATGGGCCATGCCCACGGCCAGAGCGGCAATGGAGATCCGGCCTTTATCGAGGACCTTCAGGCTGTCGACGAAGCCGTCGCCTTCCTTGCCCAGAAGATTGCAGGCGGGAACCCGGCAATCCTCAAAAATCACTTCGGAGGTGTCGCTGGCCCGCATTCCCATCTTGTTTTCTTTCTTCCCGGGACGAAATCCGGGCGTACCTTTCTCGACGATGAAAGCCGAGATGCCGTGCTTGCCGGCGCCTTTGTCGGTGACCGCCATGGCCACGCAGATATCGGCGTAGCTGCCGTTGGTGGTAAAGGTCTTGGCGCCGTTCAGTACCCAGCCCCCCTCCGCCCGCGAGGCGGTGGTCCGCGTTCCTCCGGCGTCGCTTCCGGCTTGCGGCTCAGTAAGACTCCAGCAGCCGAGCTTCTCGCCGTGCGCCAGAGGCACGAGGTACTTGCGTTTTTGCTCTTCACTACCGGCAATCGCGAGGTGCCCGCAACAAAGGGAGTTGTGAGCAGCGACGATCAATCCTACGGAGCCGTCCACGCGGGCAAGTTCCTCGATGATTGTCACGTACTCGGTGTATCCCAGTCCTGCTCCGCCGTATTCGGGTGAAAATGCGACGCCCATGACGCCGAGATCCGCCAGGCGCTTCAGAATCTCCCGGGGGAAGTGCTGCGCTTCATCCCACTCAAGGACATGCGGCCGTATCTCGGTTTCGGCAAATTCACGGATGGCGCGCTGGATTGCTTTCTGATCGTCCGTCAGCTCGAATTCCATGGTGCACCTCAGGACTCGCTCGCGATACTGGACGATTTGTCCAGTCAGCTGGTTCATCCGGGCCTGTCGTGCTCAACCTCTTGCCGTCCGAGCGATTTGAAAGCGGATCCTTGGCTTCACTAACGATGACATGTAAAGAAGGGATGACACTCCGCTCCTCTTGACAGGCCGCGCCGGGTGACGCCCGCTGCACTGGAACCTCGTTAAAACTATAGCATACCAGCGAGAGTGCCCGCGCCCAGCGGTGGGCCTGACAGACATCCGGTGTAACCGCCGGAAGCCGAAACCCGTCAGAGTGTTGTGATAACATAGCACCGTCTTTGGGGGCAGTGCCCGCATGAAATCAGCTAGTCCCAACCCGCTTGCCTTCGGGCTGAAGTGTGCTGTCCTGATATCAGCCAGCCTCCTGGCATTGCCTACTTCTCTCGATGGCAGCACCCGCACAAATTCAGCCGACTCGCAAATCGTCATTTCCACGGGGCGCGCCGGTTGTAGCGTCGAGCTTGACGCTACCGCGATGGGAAAGACCGACGCCCAGGGCCACTTGACGCTCGACCAGGTGGAACCCACCGACCACTACGTTCACCTGCGGTGCCCCGATGAGCCGCAGGAGAGCAGCTATCTGGTTTCCCCTGGTTCTGGGGGGATCGCGAAAGTCGAACATTTGCCCGCCCTTCACCCGCCCTCTGGATCGGCAGGTGGTCTGGGCGCCGCGGGCCCCTCACTCGAAACATCGCCGGATGATTCCTCCGATCCCGCGCTCGACATCGTCGAAGCCAAAATGAAACTCCGCCAATTGCTTCAGGAGGCCATCCAGCTGCGCAACCACGGGAGTCTCACCGAGGCCGTCAGCGATTTACGCGAGGCAACGCATCTCGATCCGGAGAACTCGGACTTGCACCGTGAGCTGGGCATCACCTTCCTGCTAAGCAAGGACTGGAAACGCGCCCGGGTGGAGATGATCGAGGCGATCCGGCACAACCCGAGCGATGCCGATGCCCACAACGGCTTGGGTTATGCGCTCGAGAAACTAGGCCGCACCGAATCGGCCCTGCAGGAATACCGTACCGCCACTCACCTCGAGCCCGACGACCCGAGTTACCGCGAGCACTACATCGGCGCCCTGGGCAGACTTTCGGCAGAACAGGCCGCTGCGAAGAAGAAGTAGTTTACCGCTGAGCACGCGAAGATTGAAAAACACACAGTCAGGACGTGAGTAAAGGCAGAACGAACCGCAGACTTCAACAACGAGTCTGCGCTACCTCAAAGATGCACTCTTGACAGACACACCGGCAATCTCGCGCAGGACGCGCACAGCTTTCTCACATCCCTGGCGATCCACATCGTAGTGCGTCACCATGCGCATGGTCGCAGTGGTAACACCATTAGCCAGGATTCCTCGCGCGCGAAGACGATCGGCGATCTCACTCGAAGCGAAACCGGTACCCGAGACGTCGAAGATCAGGATGTTGGTAACCACCTTGGCCGGCTCTAGCTTAATGCCGGGAATCTGCGCCAGTTCCAAGGCCAGGAATCTCGCGTTATCGTGATCGAGGTGAAGCCGTTTGGGCGTCTCTTCCAGGGCGATCAGTCCAGCCGCGGCCAGGATTCCCGCCTGGCGCATGCCGCCGCCAAGCATTTTACGCATCAACCGCGCCTCCTCGATGAATTCCCTGCTGCCCACCAGCATTGAACCCACTGGGGCTCCCAATCCTTTCGAAAGGCAAAACATTACGGAATCGAACCGGCGCGTAATCTCCGCCACGGGCCGGCCTAGGGCCACCGCGGCGTTGAAAATGCGCGCGCCGTCGAGATGCACCGGCAAGCCCGCGGCATGACTTCGCACGCAGATCTCATCCAATTGCTCAACGGAATAGACGGAGCCCCCCGCCAGATTCGACGTGTTTTCAAGCTCTACCAGTCCGGTGCAGGCGTGATGGTCGCTGCGCTGGCGTACCTCGGGCGCGATCATATCCCAGGAGAGGATGCCGTCAGCGGCCCAGACCGCCCGCGGTAACACACCTGAGAAGGCTGACATCATGCTCATCTCATAGTTCAGAATGTGGGCGCGCGCCTCGCAGATGACCTCCTGCCCCGGACGGGTGTGGACCTTGATGGCAGCCTGGTTGCCCATCGTTCCCGAGGGCACGAAAAGGCCGGCCTCGCGACCGAAAATCTCAGCCGCACGCTCCTCAAGCCGGTTTACAGTAGGGTCTTCGCGGTAAACGTCATCGCCTACGTCGGCTCCCGCCATGGCACGGCGCATCTCCGGCGTCGGACGAGTCACCGTGTCACTACGGAGGTCAACCAGAGCGTCAGCATTTGCCTTGTCCATTGTCACTCCGCCACAAAATGGGCGAAAACTTCGTTTGAAACCAGGTAAGCGCGCTCGGCCAAGCGGACTTTCGCACCGCTCCGCTCGATCAATCCGTCCCCTTCGACCGCCGCCAGTACAGGCTCCCAGTCCCTCACTCGCCGCGTTCCCCAGCGGCGACGGGCATGGTCGAGATCCACGCCGGCCGACTGCCGCAAGCCGAGAAAGAAAAACTCTTCCAGCTGCTCTTCGGGAGAAACCTGCCGTAGCTCGGCGAGCGCCAGCTTCCCTGCTGCTAGCCTCGCTCTGTATTCCTGGGGAGGGTCCAGGTTCGACCAGCGGCGGGCGCCGTCGAAGGAGTGGGCCCCCGCGCCCAGGCCGAGGTAGGCGTCCAGCCGCCAGTACTTCTGGTTGTGCCTTGATTCGCGGCCCCCTCGAGCGAAATTTGAGATCTCGTACTGATCGTATCCCGCCCCGGCCAGGAAGTTGCGCGCGGTCTCATAGGCCCAGGCCTGGAACTCCTCGCCGGGGACGCCTTCGGCATGGTAGCGCGTACCGTGACGCAGGACCTCCCCACCCAGGCGGCTCTTTTCATCTACTTCGAAAAGATAGACGGACACGTGCTCAGGGCCGAGACCCGCAACGGTCTCCAGGCTGTGCCGCCAGGAGGCTTCGGTCTGGAAGGGAAGGCCACCAATCAGGTCCAGGCTGAGATTAGCAAAGCTCGCCTTGCGCGCCCTCGCCACCAGATCGATAGTGTCGGCGGCGGAATGCAGCCGTCCGACGGAACTGAGCTCGCGATCGTTGAAGGACTGCGCTCCGATGCTCAGGCGGTCAATCCCCAGACCGGAGGCGCTCCGCAGAAAGTCATCGTCCGCTGAACCGGGCGTCAGTTCGAGCGTGAACTCGACCTTGTCCATGAAGCGGAACCGTTCACGAAGCGCCGCGATCACCCGGCTGAGCCGCTCCGTGCCGAGGAGCGACGGAGTTCCACCGCCGAAGTAGAGCGTGTCCACCGGCAGGTCGAGCAGACTCGCGTCGATCCCGGCACGGGCGTGGATCTCCGGCAGACGGCGGATTTCAGTTTCGAGCGCGCTCGTGTAAGGATCGAGGACACTCGCTCCCGAGACGCGAGAGCTGAAGTTGCAGAAGCTGCACTTGGAGGCGCAGAAAGGGACCTGAACGTAAATGCCGAGAGAATCCATCGCAATAAATGGCCATCGAGCGCGCCCGCGCTAGTCGGGAACGATCTTCACCTTGGCTTGGCGAGGCCGCGGGCCGTCGAATTCGCAGAGAAACACGCCCTGCCAGCGCCCCAGAACCAAACGTCCGTTCTCAATGAAGAGGGTCTTGGAAGATCCAATTAAAGCTGCCTTGAGGTGGGCATCGCAATTGCCATCGTTGTGATGATAAGGCTTTTCCTGCGGAGCCAGTTGCTTCAGGAATTCACTAAGATCCTTTTGTAGCGCCGGATCATCGTTTTCCTGCACCAGGACCGCCGCCGAAGTGTGCGGAATGAACACATGGCAGATGCCGCTCTTCGTACCCGTCTTCGCGATCAGCGTCTGGATTGAATCGGTGATGTCCAGGAATTCGACGCGGGCGTGAGTCTCAACTTGCAGGGTGTGCAAGGAACCTTCTTTTTCGGCTATACGCGCTCGCGATTCTCCTACCGCCATAAACCATCCTCCCGTCTTTCCCGCGTCCTAAATCCTGATTATAGCCTAATTTACGCATGCTTTTTGCTCTCGCTTTTCGAACTCAAGTTTCTTCCACGTTAGGTCGATACCCCTTCCAATGCTAACTCTACGGGAGGCCTTCTTGCGCAATGCTACCCACTCCATGCTTCTTGGGATCGCGTCCTTTCTTCTGTTAAGCCCACCACTGAGCGCGCAAAGTGATGTTCGCAGCCTGCGCGCGGCCCGACCTCACGACCGGGTGATGGAGCGTATCGATAATCGCGAGCGCGTCGTGCTCGGCGGCAACCGCCATCCGCTGGCACAGCCGCAGTTCGAGGTTGGAACAGCCTCGCCCGAACAGCGAATGGAGAGGATGGTGCTCGTCTTAAATCCGGACCCCGCTCAGCAAGAGGCCCTCGACGACCTGATCCGCGCCCAACAGGACCCAGGTTCGCCCCTCTACCATCAATGGCTCACTCCGGAGGTTTTCGGCGAGCATTTTGGGATTTCTCAGAACGATCTCGATCAGGTGCTGGAATGGCTCGAGATGACCGGCATGCAGGTGGAAGAGATTCCGTCATCGCGCCGTACCATCGTTTTTAGCGGAACAGCCGCCCAGGTTGAGTCGGCATTCCATACGCCGATGCGGAAATACCTCGCCGCGGGGCAAACCCACTATGCCAATGCCAGGGACCCCGAGATTCCCCATGCCTTAGCCCAAGTGGTCCGCGGAGTGGTCTCGCTTCACGATTTCCGCAGCGTCCCGACGCATGTGGAGGCCGCGCCCACCTTTACGCTTTCGAACGGAGTCCACCTCCTGATGCCGGAAGACTGGAACACAATTTACGATGTAACGCCGCTCTACAGTCAGGGACTTGATGGCACCGGACAGAGCATCGCCGTACTGGGGCGGACGGACATTGACATTAAAGATGTAAGGACCTTCCGCAGCTCTGCGGGCCTTCCGCCCAATGATCCGCAGTTCATCGTAAATGGCGCCGACCCTGGCATACCTAACTGCAACGACGAGGCCGAGTCCGCTCTTGACGTCGAGTGGGCCGGCGCGATCGCCAAGAAAGCCGCGGTCAAGTTCGTCACCTCGAAGTCGGGCGCCACCGATGGGATCGCTTTATCGGCGCAGTACGCCGTTACTCACAAGACGGCACCGATCGTATCCGTGAGTTACCTCCTTTGTGAGGCGTCGCTCGGCAGTTCCGGCAACGCCTTCTGGAACAGTCTTTGGGCACAGGCGGCATCCCAGGGACAGTCGGTCTTTGTTGCCTCCGGCGACGCCGGCGCCGCGGGCTGCGACGACCCGAACTCGCACTCCGCAACTCACGGTAAGGGCGTTAACGGCATGTGTTCCACCCCCTACAGCACTTGCGTGGGAGGCACGGAATTCGATGACAACAGTAATCCCGGCCTTTATTGGTTGGCGACGAATGACTCAGTCCAGGGCTCGGCGCTTAGCTATATCCCTGAGCTAGCCTGGAACGAAAGTGGGTGGAGTGGGGGCTTATGGTCATCCGGAGGCGGCGTGAGCACTATTTACGGCAAGCCTGTTTGGCAGTCCGCACCCGGGGTTCCTGCCGACCAAAAACGCGACGTTCCGGACGTTTCGATAACAGGTGCGATTCACGATGCCTACGTCATTCAAGTCCAAGGTAAACCTTTTTATGTAGCCGGCACCTCGGCGGCGGCCCCATCTCTGGCGAGCCTGGTGGCCCTCGTACTCCAAAACACTGGAGCATCGCAAGGAAACATCAATCCCGTTCTGTATTCGCTGGCAAAGCGGCAACTCTCCGGAGGCGGTACGCCGATTTTCCACGACATAGGCGGCGGCAACAATAGCGTTCCCGGTGTCACCGGCTATAACGCCGGGACCGGCTACGATCTGGCCACTGGACTTGGTTCCGTCGACGGCAGCCTGCTGGTAAATCACTGGAGCGATGCCAGCGCCTCGGGATTCACGCTTTCGCTCAGTTCTTCCACCGTATCCGTCGGGCCAGGTGGCTCAAACGCCGTAACCGTGACTATGGCTGCGCAGGGAGGGTTCAACTCCCCGTAACCTTGTCCGCCAGCGGTGCACCTAACGGCGTGACCGTGACTTTCGTTTCCCCAATCCTCACCGCCACAGTGCCGGTGAAGACGACGGTTAGCGCGACCGCAAACACGGTGCCTGGCAATTACGCACGTAACGATCAGAGGAACCGGCGGGGGCTTGACCCGGACTCTGCCGCTCACGCTAACTGTGGTGGCGTCCACTTTCACACTGACACCTAGCGCTACGAATGCGAGTGTGGCCCCTGGCGGCTCGGCAGCGATCACGCTGTCCACTGCGGTCGTGAATGGATTCAAGTCGGCCGTAACGTTGTCGGTGAGCGGGCTGCCGAAAGGAGTCACGGCGAGCTTGGCACCTACCAGCATCGCCTCGCCCGGCAAGGGCACCAGCAAACTGACTTTGAGAGTGGCCTCCGGGACGGGTGCCGGGATCTCCACCTTGACCATCACCGCGACAGGCGGAAGAGTAACGAAAACTCAGCCGCTCAGGCTGACCGTACTGGCGGCGCCTAGTTTCAGGCTGACGCCGAGCGCCACGAGAGCGAGTGTGAATCGAGGCGACTCGATACCCATAACGTTCTCCACCGCTGCGGTGAATGGATTCAAGTCGGCGATAGCATTTTCGGTCACGGGGCTGCCCAAGGGGGTCACGGCGCGCTTCGCGCCCACCAGCATCGCCTCGCCTGGCAATGGCAACAGCATATTAAGGCTGACGGCGGCCTCGGGGACGGCGGCGGGCGGCGCCACCCTGACCGTAACGGGTAGGGGCGGAGGAGTAACAAAAACTCAGGCTCTCAGCCTGACGGTGTTGGCAGTGCCTAGTTTCACGCTGACGCCGAGCGCCACGAGAGCGAGTGTGAACCGAGGCGGCTCGGCCGTGACCAAGCTGTCAACCAAAGGACTGAATGGATTTAAGTCGGCAATAGCATTCTCTGTAAGCGGGCTGCCGAAGGGAGTTACGGTGAAATTTGCACCTGCCGCTATCGCTTCACCGGGCAGCGGCACCAGTACATTAACCCTGCTGGCGGCCCCGGGGGCGGCGGTGGGCCCAGCCACCCTCACCCTGAGCGCTACGGGCGGGGGTGTGAAAAAAATGCAGACATTCAGCCTGACTGTGTCGGCGACATACAATGTCCGCGGACACAGCCTGCGATAATCGCTCAGGGCGAACGGGCTAGGGAACTGGCGAAGTCTCGGACCTAAGGTAGCGCCGAGTTCCCTACCCCGGAGGTCCAAAGCTAAATGAGTGGACTTGGTTCATCTTCGTCAGTACTCAAAAAGCTGGTGGTCGGAAGAGTTGGTCTGGATGCGTTCAAGTAGCCGGTCGAGCAACCCATATCCCGCGCGGGCCAGAAAATAACTGCCGCCCACGGTACGCTCCTGCAGATCCTTTCCGGGCAAGAGAAACCTGAGCAGGGCTTGCTTATGCCGCTCCAGCAGTTCTGAACGCTCGAAGGCCGCGCGGGTGATCTTGCCGCGCAGTTTCTCCATCTGGAACTTCATTTTTTCTTCCGCATGCTTCAGCGTATCAAGCAAGGTGGGATCGAGCGTCTCGACGTCGGCGCGCAAGCGCCCGAGTAATGCGGCCAGATCCTGTTCGCTCTGATCGAGCCGCTCGGCCCAGCCTTGGGCGAAGCCAGCAGCCGCAATTCGCCTTCCCAGGTGCTCTTCGCCCTGCCAAACGTCCTCCAGTTTGATCTGATATTTCTCCTGCAACTTATGGGAACGGTGGTCGACCAAGGTAAAAGCGGCCCGCGGGAACACCACCGGCATGGGGCGTCCAAACTCGGGGTAGATGGCCTGCGACTGCGCCCAGTAAGCCAATTCCGAGGGACCAGCTATGTAGGCTACAGTAGGGAAAAGAAAGTCCTGTACGATAGGACGCAGCAAGGCGTTGGGCGAGTAACGAAGGGGCTGCTCGCGGGCCACCGAGATGAGTTGCTCCAAGCCGGTTTCCAGGCTCCCGCCAAGTGAGAACGAGCCGGCACGCTCGTGAACCGGCACGCGGTTCCCTTCCTCTTCGATGAACAGCAAAGTGGCATCGTCACTCACGTGGACCTGGGCGTGATAGCCCGCCTTGACCAGATCCTCCGAGCGGGCCCGCAGCTTATCCCTAAGGTTCGCCGCTTGGACGAGCGCTCGCTCGTATATCGGCGCCGCCAGTCGATGGACGGCATCATCGAGCGGGTCGATCATCACCACGCCCCAGCGGCTAAACAAACGCGTTAGAAAGGTGCCAAAAGCTCGGGCCCAAGTGACGCCAGGTTGATAAGTGTCCCGCAAGTCTCTAAGCAAATGTTGCCGGAAATCTTCTTCGCCAGGACCAGAAGCAGGCGCTTGGGCCAGGGTGGATTCCGTCTGATCCAGCGCCGCCGTGACCGCCTGGGTAAGCTTCACATAGCCCACAGAGGAACGCGGCGCCGGCCGTTCACCCGCATCCGTGAGCTCCACGCGATTCCCTTCGCCATCCAGGATGGCGACGCTGGCCACTTCCTCGAGATCGTGATCCTCGGTGGCAAGCCAAAAGACGGGGACGGCATCGATGCCTTGCCTCGATAAATGCTGCGCCAGGCGCACCGTGGTGAGAGCCTTGTACAGGGTGAATGCCGGGCCCGAGAACAGGCCGGCTTGCTGGCCCGTAATCACGGCGAAGGTGCCCGGCTCGCGCAAGCGGCGGATGTTGGCGAGCGCCTGATCACCCGCGCCCAATGAACGGTTCTGCCGCTCCAGGATCTCGGTCAGGACTCTGCGGTCGGCCGCCTTCAAAGCCTGTACGCTTGTGGCAGCCGCCTGGTAGCTTTCGAGATCGAAAGGCGAGCCCGAGTAGTACGATGCCAAGCGGTCGTGATGGTAAAGATAGTCAAGAAGGAGGGCGCTCGATTTGGGAACGTGGGCATACGGGACACAGTGACATTCCATAGGGTTCAACCGGCTATCACCTTCATGGGGCTCTTCTCAATTTGTTTTAGGGACCCTGAACACAAATAGATGTTCGGCCAACGGATCAGAGTTAATGACCGCTGCCCGACAACTACATGACAGGCTCTCCTCTATGATGCCGGTTGAGGGACGCGGGGTTCAGAGCGCCAGCGCGGATTCGTCCGCTTGTAGAGAAACGGTCAGCCAAGGATCCGGTGTGCCGCTCGCTGGATTCCGCTGCCTGTGTTTCAACTCCGCACACCCAGGTCACTCCCACTTCTTCACCTGCGGCCAAATGTCCTTCAAGGGCCGCTTGAGGCCGCGGCAATAGAAAACGTCGAAATGCTCATAGGGCATGGAGTAGGGGTGATAAACGCTGGCGACTTTCTGCACCTCAGCGAAACGCGACTCAAGGTCCTGCTGTCGCCCCGCCATGACGATGACACTTTCGCCGGTGTGGCCACGTGGTCCCCAAAGGAAGTAGCTCTGATGCCCACTGATGGCGGGCGGTAAGCCGTATTTCGGACCGAACAGGTCGATGGCGCCGGCTTGCCCGTAATTCTGGCCGAAAATCGCGGTTTTGGCACGGATTTCCGGCGGAAGATTGTTGTAAACGCGCGCCACGGTGGCCGTCATTTCCTCCCAGCCGAATTGGTCGGCGAAGATTTGCGGCAGCGGCCCGAGCCTGTGCGTTTCGACCGCGGCGGGGCGAGATGCAGCGCCTTCGTATACCGGATGTAAGTTTCCGGCGGCAGGATCGGAATCGCAAGCGGGCGCGAGGACGGCGCCGGTCAAGACCAGCAAGGCCGGCCAGGCGAGTTTCCGCCATAAGGACTCCGGCCGTCGGAGCCGAGCCTCCCAGGCGACGGCGCCGGCGGCGAACAGAATCGGGAAAGCGGGATAGAGATAGTAGACGCGCGGGACTGACAGTCACGATCACGGCCGCGGTGAAGACCCAGGCCCAGCCCAGCGCGCGAAACGGCTTTCCCGATGTCGAGAGAAATAGAACCAGAGGCCGGCCAGCCATAGGGGGAGACGTAAGGGGATGCATGGTCAGAATTTCCTGGCCGAAGAATGCCAGTGGCGTGAGAGGGACGTCGCGCCCGCTGCGGCGGATGTTGGCCTGCAATTCGAGGAACGGGAAATGATGCTGGATATTCCACAGCAGATTCGGCAGGAAGATCAGGAACGCGATGGCGCCGGCGATCCAGAGCCAGGGGCTCGCCAGCACGCGGCGCTGCGGAGTCAGCAGCAGGCCGACAACGATGCCGGCTCCGAAGATCGAGCATGGAGTATTTGTTTTCGAGGCCGAATCCCGCCAGGATGCCGAACCAGATCCAGAGCCTCTGGTTGCCGGTTTTCACGATGCGGATCACCAGCCAGGCGCAGCCCATCCAGAACAGCGGCTCGAAGGCGTTCATGGTGAGCAGGTTATCGACAGCGAGAATACCCGGCGCCACCAGGGTCGCGAGGGCGGCGAAGCCCTGGGCAAATCGCTTGCCGCCGAGTTCGCGGGCGATCAGGGCGGTGAGGGCCACCTCGCCCGCTCCGGCCACGGCGGGCAAGAAACGGATCGCCGGAAGCGAGTCGCCCAAGAGCGACCGCACGATCCAGGTGATCAACGCAATCAGCGGCGGCTGGTCCACGTAACCCCAATCCAAATGCCGGCTGCAGGCCAGGTAATACAACTCGTCGACGAAATAGCCGTAATGCCGTCCGGCGTACAGGTGGACCAGAAGCTTGCAGGCGGAGAGGCAAAGGATTACCACGGTGGCAGTGCACGCCAAGTGTTGTTGGTGAGCAGCGTGCGAGTTCGGCGTGGAGGATTGGGTCATCAGACGTGAAGTTCACTTATACAACTTTTTCAGGCTAAGAGGCGAGCCTCTTTGCGGCGTCCGGCGCCGGCATCGCGCATTTCCTCCGTGAGCACGGTCTGAAAGAAACTGCTCCGCCTCCATCTACCACACCCATTACCATTCAAAGACTCCCTGGGCTAGATCGACGGTCGAATGCCTCAGAGGGATGTCAAACAACGTCAAGGCCCTATTTCAGATCGAAAGCACTGAATCTCGTCGGCCCAGCTCGCAACGGCCACAAGGCCGCCCCGCCGAGGTGCATCCGTATTTACCTCAAGACACAGGACTGCTATCCTGTTAGCTTTGCTGGCGGATAACCCCACCGGACCGTTCGCCATCTGACGTAAGCAGGAAAAGTGACCGGACACGCTCGCGTATCGCCGCCGTCGGGACTGGCCAAACCAAGATCTCGCGAGTCAGGGAGAAGCTGGATGTGGAAACGATTGTTAGCTGTGTGCCTGGGCTTGGGCCTGGCGGCAGCGGCGTTGAGTTGTGGAAATAGCACTCCAACGATATCGTCCGGGGCAACGGGAACACTTGTGACTCTTGTTCGGGACTCAGCAGGCTCCTGCAACGTGCTCAATCTGCGCATGACGATCACGGACATCGAACTGATCTCGCCCGATGGTGTCTTTCACTCTCTTTACCCTCTTATCGGCCAGCCAGTGCTTCCGATCAATTTCGGCGATTTGGTAGACAGTTCGACCATTGCGAATGTCACCGCAAACGTCCCTCCTGGTGACTATGCTCAGGCGCAAATCACCTTTTCGCAGGGCCTCATAGCGGTTTATGATTCCACGCAAGGCACCCTGGTCAGGACTGTGAATGGTAACTTGGCCGACACCAGGCCGGTGGTGGACATAAAGCCCAGCCTGACGGTCCAGGCAAACCAAGTAACCACAATCCAGATCGATATGGATCTGCGGCAGACAATCAAACTGGATGCACAGGGTAATCCAACCGGGGTTCTCGAACCGACGTTTACTGTCACTCCCTTAGCGGCTACTACCGCTGTGGTCGGAGTCGCTACGAGCACGGCCACGACCCATTCGGACGGCACAGTCACAATAGGAGAGCCGGTGAATACCCCGGTCTCAATCAACGGCTTTGGTTACGGCCTGCTTGATAACATGATCGGTTTCCTCTCGCGAGTCGACACCTTCAGTTCCAGCACGACCTTCGCAGGCGACCTGGCGCTCCAACTGCTGACGAACGTGAGCGGCGTGGGCGCAGGGCCGGCGCCGCTTATCAACCTGAACCAGAATTCGCTGGTCTGCGGTCCTCCTACAAGTTCAAACCAAGCCTGCGTACCTTTCAATACTACGCCGCCTGGTAATAACCCGTCTTTGAGCAGTCCGTGCTCACCATCTTCGATCGGATCGTACCCGCCGCAGCCCTGCCTGGCGCAGATTGTGCTTCCCAGCTATGCGGAAGCGAACGCCTACATTGATACGACCGGCGGCTTAATTGCGAATTCTGTGGATATTGAGGATATGGAGGATATTGATATTGGAAACAAGCTCGGCCTCATAGGGAGAGTTGTCTCGCTGATTACCGATACGACTGGTAACCTGACGGGCTTCAATTTCTACGTCCGTTCAGAGCAGCCTGACTTTGAAAGCGGTGTTGCGCTTGATTCCGTGGTCACCGTAAACCTCCAACCCACGACGATCTATCAATACGTGCCGCGGGCGCTAAACTTTGCCGGGAATTTCGGTTCTTGCGCCGATCTGACGTGCCTCGATCCTGCGCCGATCTTTGGACCTTCAACCCTTGCGCCCGGTCAGGAACTGGTTGTGCATGGTGTCTTCACGGCCCCCCCGAGCGGAACCACGGGCCTGCCCGTAACCGTTGCACCCGACAGCATCTATCTTAAGTCGCAGGCGCACTTCGGTAATTTTGCGTCGGTTATCCAGGCGTCCGCCGACGACAAAACGGGAGCTTTCCTCTTCACCCCCTGCTGTGATGTCTTCGGTGGCCAGAGTGTTATCGTCCTGACTAATTCTCAGGATGCAATTATCAATAACATTCAAACAGCACCCCCACCGAACCCAGACAACGACGTGACCTCTACCACTGTGCTGTCCCACGTGACCCAAACGCAATTCATCAATGCCAGCGGCTTGACCGGGCTCAACCGTCAGCGTTCACTGCTCGTGAGGGGCCTGCTGTTCCGCCAGGTCCAGGCAACGGTCATTAACGGCATCGACGTGCCGGCCGGATCTCTGGTTATGCTGGCTCAAAAAGTCCATCAGTACTGAGTACCAGAGCCCCAGCCCCAACGTATTGCGTCCTGGGGACAACAAGGGTCGCCGGCGCAACTACCGGTCCAAGGACAGGTGTCTCTGCCAAAACTCCCAGCGGAGGATGGCCATCCCCACGACGAGACCTTTAGGACTCATCTTGTCCTCTTGACAGACCTGCGAACCGCGATTTCGGGCGAAAGACACCTGGGCCGGACGTGCGGAAAAGCAGCGGGAACATGGCGGGATTGCTGCGGGATTGCTGCGGGATTTCTGCGGGTTCTTGCGCGATCTGGAAATGTAACGGGGCCATCGGTCCCATAGCATATAGCCCGGTGATGTGAAGCACTCCAATAAGTGACCGGCGTCACTGCGACTTTCTAAACCAGGCAGTTAATAGCAGTAACGGAAAAACGTGAGGGAGCGCTACGCCAGCGCCAGCCACTGGCGACCCACAGACCACCTTCAAGCTCAGCGCGCCCATCCCGCTCCGACATTTCAGGAGGTTAATCATGAAGAAGCAAGGCTTCATTCCTATCCGGCCTATCCGGCATCGGATGATCCTAGGGGGGACCGTGATCGCCGCCTGTTTCGTCTTCATCTCCATTCTGATCATTGAAACGCCGCTGCGCGTGCCTGCAGGCAAAGCGGGTAGCGCGAACCTGTTGTTGAGGTCCGCGGCGGTTGTGGATGATTCGGTAACAGGGCGCACACCGCAAGCCGCGCAGCCCCGGCTGGCAACGGCCTACGGCAAGTTGCCGCTGAGCTTTGAGATCAATCGGGGACAAACCGATCCGCAGGTAAAATTCCTGTCGCGGGGCAGCGGGTACAGCCTGTTCCTCACCGGGAACGAGGCGGTGCTGGCCTTGAAGAAGCCAGAAGTCAGTAGCCAGAAGTCAGTAGCGCCACTCTTCAGGGCGGCACATCTGGGTAAGGCAGACTCGCTTTTAGGTCTGCGGCTTTTCCGGGGTTGTTGCGATCACCCGTAGAAATCAATTCAAGAACCGCAGACCCAAAGCCGGGGTCTGCGCTACAGGAGCCGGTCCCAAACCCCGAATCGCGAGCCTCAGCCATGCTGCGCATGAAACTGGTCGGCGCCAACCCGCAGGCGAAAGTCGATGGACTGGACCAATTGCCGGGCAAATCGAACTACTTCATCGGCAATGATCCTAGGAAGTGGCGCACCAATGTAGCGAACTACGCCAAGGTGAAATACAAGGACGTCTATCCGGGCGTAGACTTGGTGTATTACGGCAACCAGGGGCAACTAGAATACGACTTTGTCGTCAAGCCGGGCGCAGACCCCAACCAGATCGCGCTCGACGTAGGGGCGGACGGCGTCCGCCCACCTGGGGGCGAGCGCCGAGCGGAGGGCGAGCGCCGCTCGCCCCTACACATCGATCCCAGCGGTAACTTGGTGGTGGGCACCGAAGGCGGCGAAGTGGTCTTTCACAAGCCAGTCGTCTACCAACCGGGCCTGTCTTCGGTCGCAGGCTCGTCACTTGTCACTCGTCACTTGTCACTCGTCACTCGTCACTAGTCCAAGGCCGATACCGCCTTGAGGGTAACAACCACATCCGGTTCGAAGTCGGTCCTTACGACCACAGCAAGCCCTTGGTAATTGACCCCGTGCTGGTCTATTCCACTTACCTGGGCGGAAGCTTCGCCCGCGGCTCTGGTATAGTCGTCGATGCCTCGGGCAACGCCTATGTCGTAGGCACTGCCTCTTCCCCTGGGGGCAGTATTATCGTTCTCCCCGCCGATTTCCCCACCACCCCGGGCGCCTTCCAGACCACTTACGGCGGCGGGGACGACGATGTCTTTGTCAGCAAGCTGAACGCTGCTGGCTCTGCTCTGCTCTACTCCACCTACCTGGGCGGAAGTGGCAGCGACCGTGGCTTTGGCATAGCCGTCGGTGCTTCGGGCGACGCCTACGTCACTGGTGACACCGATTCCTCCGATTTTCCCGCCACGCCGGGCGCCTTCCAGACCGCTTTGGGGCCCTACGGCTATGCCTTTGTCAGCAGGCTGAACGCCGCCGGCTCGGCCTTGCTGTACTCAACCTACCTGGGAGGCGGAGAGGAAAGTAGCCGTGGCATAGCGGTCGACTCCTCGGGCAACGCCTATGTGACAGGCTGGACCCTTTCCTCCAATTTCCCCACCACTTTGGGCGCCTTCCAGACCACTAGAGGCCCGGATTATGCTGCCTTTATTAGCAAGCTGAACGCCGCCGGCTCCACTCTGGTCTACTCCAGCTACTTGCACGGAAGTGGCGAGGACCGCGGCTCCGGCATAGCGGTCGACTCCTCGGGCAACGCCTATGTCACGGGCTATACCTTTTCCTTCGATTTCCCCACCACCCCGGGCGCCTTCCAGACCGCTCAAAGCGGCTTCACAGATGCTTTTGTCAGCAAGCTGAACGCCGTCGGCTCAGCCCTGCTCTACTCCACCTACCTCGGCGGAAGTAACGGTAGGGCGGGGGACAGCGGCAGTGGCATTGCGGTCGATGCCTCTGGCAACGCCTACATCACTGGTGACACCTTTTCCTCCGATTTCCCCACCACCTCGGGCGCCTTCCAGACCACTTTCGGCGGGAGCAATTGCAGTTATTCTCCTTGCAGGGACCAAGCCTTTGTCAGCAAGCTGAACGCCGTTGGCTCGGCGCTGGTCTATTCCACCTACCTGGGTGGAAGTGGCGGCGATGGGGGCTCTGGCATAGCTGTCGATGCTTCGGGCAACACCTATGTTACAGGCGGTACCGGATCCTCCGATTTCCCCACCACCGCGGGGGCCTTACAGACCACTTTCGGCGGGGGCCAGCCCGATGCCTTTGTGAGCAAGCTGAGCGCTAGCGGCTCGGCCTTGGTGTACTCCACCTACTTGGGCGGAAGTAACTTGGACGTTGGCAGTGCCATAGCGGTCGATGCCTCGGGCAACGCTTATGTCACGGGCGAGACCGGTTCCACGAATTTCCCCACGACCGCGGGCGCCTACCAGACCACTCTCGGCAATTTTGACGCCTTCCTGGCGAAGATAAGCTTTGCCGCTGCGCCTGTTCTCGCACTGACCCCGTCGAGTTTAACCTTCGCTCCGCAGGCCGTGGGGACCACCAGCGACGTGCAGAAGGTGCGGCTGAGCAACAATGGCACAAAAGCCCTCGACATCACCAGCATTGCCGCCGGCGGTGACTTCGCTCAGACCAACGACTGCCCAGCCACCGTCGCGCCGGCCGGCTTCTGTACCCTCAGTGTGACTTTCACTCCCATGGCCGCAGGGACACGTACCGGCGCCATCATGATTACCGACAATGCGGCGGGCAGTCCTCATAAGCTCGCGTTGACTGGCAGCGGAGGCATCCCTGTAGTCACTCTGACATCGGCGAGTTTGACCTTCGCTGCTCAGGCGGTGGGAACTACCAGCCCGGCCCAACCAACGACGCTGAAGAACACCGGCAGCGGACCCTTGAGCATCATCAGTATTGCCGTCTCCGGCGACTTTGCCCAGACCAACAACTGCGGCAGCAAGGTAAATCCAGGCGCGTCGTGCACCCTCAACGTAACTTTCAAACCCACGGCCATAGGGACGCGGGCCGGCGCCGTTACTATTAACGACGACGGGGCAGGGAGTCCGCACAAGGTCTTGCTTACGGGCACCGGCCTGGGAGCGGTAAGTCTGATGCCGGCGAGCTTGACTTTTGCGGCTCAGGCGGTCGGGACCACCAGCGCCGCCCACCTCGCGACGCTGAAGAACACCGGCGGTACAGCCTTGAAGATCAACGGTATCAGTCGCTCGGGCGACTTTTACCAGGGCAACGATTGCCCTTCCACCTTGCCAGCAGGCGCCTCCTGCAGGGTAACCGTATGGTTCACTCCCACCTCGCCAGGGACAAGGTCGGGCACCGTGACCATTTGTGACAACGCGCCGGGCAGTCCCCACAAGCTGGCGCTGAGCGGCACGGCTACGGGTACTGGCAGCATCATCTTGACGCTCTCCCCGGCCTCGCTCAGTTTCGGCAGCTTGGTGGTGGGTGCTAGCAGCAGCCCGCAGACGGTGACGCTGACCAACACCGGTACGGTGGCGGCGAAATTCCTTTGTCCTTTTGGCTTCTTCGCCATCCAGGGAACGAATTGGCGCACTTTTCACCAGCAATCGAACTGCGGAACCAGTTTGGCGCCCAAAGCCAGCTGTCAAGTGAGCGTGTTCTTCCAACCCTTGGCGAGCGGGACGAAAACAGGCTATTTCGTGGTTCGCCAAGGGGCGGCCAGCGTCCAAGTACCCTTGAGCGGGATGGGCACGCCGTAATGCGGTAGGTTATGGCTGCTACGGTTTTCAAAAGGGGGATACCCGACGCTGGACTGAAGGAAGCCACGGCGTAATTGAGCCCACAGCGAACCAGCCGTGGAATTGAGGTGACAGTCCGGTGGCGGCTGCCGAACACCTATAGAAACTCCAAGTGTCGCGGTAGGGATACCAGTTACCTGATACCCCCCGCACGGATCCGTACGGGCGCTCCTTAGCGCATACGGCTCTTATCTTGGATGGCTGGCGAAGCGAACTTCGGGATAGGGATGGAGCACACACGGTGTGGGGAGCCAGTGCGCCACCAAACGGTGGAGGCGGGCCCAGTTGGGCCGGCGTTTCCCACCGCGGCGGAGAAGTACTCGCCGCCAGAGTCTCGTCACCCTGTGGCGAAATACGTTAAGGCTCTCCATATTGCCTGGCACCGCGTGGTAGTTGAAGTAGCCTTGAACGACCGACTTCAGCCATTCACCGGTTTGGGGCACAGGATCGTGCATGCGCTCGCGGAGTTGCTGCTTGATCTGTCGCAGCTTGCTCCGCATGCGCTTGCGAATCGTCCTGCGCTTCACCGTGAAGTGCCCTTTGCTGTTCTTCCCGCTGATGTGCGTGAAGCCCAAGAAATCGAACGTCTCTGGCTTGCCTTCTCCTCTTCGTTTCCGGTTTGGTTCGGCAAACCGCCCGAACTCGATCCGGCGCGTTTTTTCTGGATGGAGCTCCAGCCCAAACTTCTCCAGCCGTTTCCTTAAGCTTTCTAGAAAACGGTCTGCTTCCGCCTGATGCTGGAAACCTAAGACGGTATCATCCGCATACCGGATGACCACCACCTCGCCTTGCGCCCATTTCTTGCGCCAGGTATTAACCCAGAGATCGAAAGCATAGTGCAGATAGATATTCGCGAGTGTCGGCGAAATCACCGACCCTTGCGGAGTACCTGTCTTCGTTTCCGACCATTTGCCGTCTTCCATCACCCCGGCCTTAAGCCATTTCTGGATCAGCCGTAGGATTCGGGGATCGGCAACGCGATGCTCCACGAACTTGATCAGCCAGGTTTTATCAAGGTTATCGAAGAAACCCTTGATATCGGCGTCAAGCACGTAGTTCACCTTCTTCTTCAGAAGCGCATACGACAACGCATCCAGCGCATTATGCTGGCTGCGCCCCGGGCGAAAGCCGTAGGAGAAGCCGAGAAAGTCCTCCTCGTAAATCTGATGGAGGATGGTGACCACAGCCTGTTGGACTATTTTGTCTTCCAGAGCCGCAATTCCCAATGGACGTTGTCGTCCATCTTCTTTCTCTATATACACTCTTCTCGAGGGCTGCGCTCGGTACGCTCCACGATGTACCCGGCCGTGCAGATCGACCAGTCGATCCTTCAGCCCGGTCTCATACTCCTGCCAAGTAACGCCGTCTACTCCGGGTGCGGCTTTTCGCTTCAGCGCGTAAAAGCTTTCCCGCAGCAGATCGGCTGTCAGATGGTGGAGCAAGGCAGTGAACTTCATCTCCTTGTTTTCCCTTGCTGCTTTCCGCACGCCCGCCAGCCCTTGGGACACGCGTTTCTCGCTCTGTGTCGAGCGCGTGTTAAGTTGACGAGCGTTCTCCTTGATCAGCGGCCTTCCCTCCTCATTCTCCGCCAACGGTTTCCCGTTTTTGTTCGAGTGATTCACAGGTACTATACCGCTGTCCGACTCCTCGGGGACATACAGGCGGGCCGTGTGGCCTTAGCCTTCACCCGCCGTCCCGCAGCCTGCTTTGGCTGCCGGTGTTCCCGAGGTCTCCCGGTTCTCGTGCACGAAGTTTCTAGGCGTGTCTGGGGTCTAAGACTACGCAGGACTGGCCCCCGGCTCGCGCTAACGCCGTTGGTCATTTTGCCTTCCGCCAACTCTAGAGCGTCGGCGTCCTGATGTTGGTATTTTCGCAGCTCCATACCCAGCCCACCTATACCTCTGTCTATGCTTCCCTGACTCCCTTGCGGTAGCTCAGGGCCAGACTCGAGGCCGAGCGGATCGCTAATCCTTTCTCGTAAGACTCTTTCATTCTCTACTTCGTGCCGGTTTATCCCGGCGCTCAGAGTTTCCTACCGCATCTCCGCTGCTGCGGCTACCAGACCCCGGTCCCTTTTTTGCTGATGACATCGACTTCAGGCCGGTGCTGAAAGATCCGGAATTCACAATGAGCGCGGGCGGGGTACACCTCATCAAGGGATCCGATGCGGTCTCGCACGAAGGTTGTCCTTCCCGTCAGCGTCGACTCTTTAGTTTGCGTTGGGGACGACAAGCGGAGCGCTGCCAGCGTTTGCCACTCGTTTGGCAGTCGCTGGGCGATTGATCATGAAGGTCAGATCGGTTCCACTCGGCACGACGATGTCCTTGTTGTGTTTGAGAATGGCCCGCGCCGTGCCGGCCACGGCTCCAATCGCCATGCCATAAAGCGCTCCGGTGCCGCCGTCCAGCAAAACCCCGCCCGCCGCCCCGACGCCCGCGCCGATGCCCGCGTCTTTAGCCGTGGTCTTGACGCTCTTGCCGCTTTTGCCTTGGAGCGTACCCTCATTGTCCTTCAGCGTGACGTTAGGTCCACCCTGTGCTTCCTGCAAGTTGGCAGAAACAGCGTAGCTCACGCCATCTTTGGTAGTGATCTTCTCAGGAACCAAACGTATCTCGGCGACTCCCTTGACGCGACCTGGAGGCCTCACGAAGCCGATCCGGCCTTCAATCATGCTTCCGGCCGGGATGACTTGCTCGCCCTTAAAGAAGATCGGATCCTCCATCTGGGCCATGAACGGATCCCCCTCCTGATTGGTCTTGCTGCTCAGAGTGGTGGTCAGCCTCGCCTCGATTTGAGTGCCGGCGGGAATGGTGAAGGTGTCTGCGACCTCGGCGGTATCGGCGGCTGCGGTCAGACATGAAGGCAAAAACAGTGCTACTGCCAGACCTGCCATCCCGAATGCAACAAGCTTCTTCATTCGTATTCTCCTCGCGATGTTTAGATGCCCTGGCATTCGCGCCTGTTGCACCGCGGTCAGCGCTGCAACGCTCCATTTTCACCGGGAAGGCTCTGTCCCGAAGGATCAGCTGGAAACTTTTCTCGAAACATCCCTGTGCCTGCAGTTTGCTGTTTCTCGGGCGCGGGCTCCTAAGACCAGAATGTCGTGCCGATCGAGCACATCTGGTTTTGTTTTGAAAAAGTTGAAAATAAAGAAACAGATCCTCCGCTCTGGATGACGCGTGGACGGCTACTTTTCAGCAGTCTGCAAGACTGGACCCGGGAGATCCCGTTCCGTTCGCACAGGAACAAGCTAGAATTTGCTTCTCATTCTACTCGAGAGCGGCCGTAACTCGCAACACTACTGATTGAATCCAACCCCTTCACCAGGCGGGCTGGTTTCTGCCATAATATTAGTTCTATGGGAATAGGAACAGAGGGAGCACTCGATATCCGGGAGAAGGGTGCGGTCCGCGGTGATGAGCGGCTGGTTTCAGACCAGCGGCTGTTTGTGCAACTCCTGGCTTTTGGCGATTGCCTGGACGCTCCGGCAGTGGCTCTGGCACTGGCAGATGCTGGATTTGAGAGCGTACTCTATCAGGACGTGAGCGACCCTCGGGGTGTCGCCCTGCTCACCTGGAGCCGCGATCCCGACTTTTTCATAACGGCAGTACGGCCTTTTCTGCTGAAACCGCCGTTCGTCTCGCTGACGCCAAAACTTGAATACTCGATGCTGGGGCGGACATACGCCATCGGCCACGAACCCAATCTTGACGATTGGCTCTTCGAGAAGCCTCGCCGCACGTTGCTCGATCCCGAGTGGCGATGGGCAGTCTGGTATCCCTTAAGGCGGTCCGGCGCGTTCTCGGCCCTGCCGGCGGCGGAGCAGTCCCCCATCTTAGGAGAGCACGGGCGCGTCGGCCACGCTTTTGGGGAGGCTGGCTTGGCGCGCGATGTGCGGCTCGCCTCTTTTGGTCTCGATAAAAATGATAACGACTTCGTCATCGGATTAATCGGACGTGAACTTTACCCTCTTTCCGCCTGCGTTCAGGCCATGCGCAAGACCGTCCAGACCTCCCGGTTCATCGAGCGCATGGGACCATTTTTTGTGGGCAAGGCCTTGTGGCAAAGCCCTTTAACGCCCGGCCTCGACAAGACTTCGTAGCCTCGACTCCTAACCTTTTGGGCGCGTTCCCAAGAACGTAGCCAGGAAACCACCTGACCAGAGCTCTGCCTAGCAGTCTATTTCAAGATCGATCAGAACCTGAGTATCGGCCGCGCAACCGAACCACAACCGTGGTCGCGGCATCCTACTGTTCTTATGCATGTTCCCATCAGAAAACTGCTGCTGCTCGGCTTGACCATCACGATTCTCGGGTTCTCCACCGCGTCCTCCTGTCTTGCCGAGACGCACGACCTGAAGGGCCAGGTGTTGGACGACAAGGGCTCGCCGATTGTGTCCGCTTCGTGCACTTTGAACGGTCCTACCTTATCCGACCGGGGAGTGACGGTAACGAGCGCTGGTAAAGGAGAGTTTGAGTTCCAGGGATTGGCGCCAGGCATCTACTCGCTCTCCTGCGCGGCTCTCGGATATCAGCCGGTGTTCAAGAATTCCCTTGAGATCACGGCGGAAGCGTCTCCGGAGATCGAGATCACGTTGCCTCGCGAGATCATGGTGCGACAAACCGTGGAAGTAAAGGAAAAGGCCCCCACCGTTGCTCAGCAAAGTGGAAATCAGACCTCGACCTTGAGCGCGCCTCAACTGATGGCACTACCGCTTATTCAGCAGAAGTTCCTGGCAGCGCTGCCGTTGACGCCGGGGGTCGTCCGTACTCCGGACGGCAAAATCAACATCAAGGGTGTCGTTGAAAGTCAGGGCCTCTTGATGGTTGACTCGGCCGAACTGGTGGACCCGGTGACGGGCGCCTTTTCTATACAGATCCCGCTCGATGCCGTTGAATCGCTGCACGTCTACAAAAGCACCTATCAAACTGAGTACGGAAGGTTCTCGGGCGGACTCACCACGGTTGAATCGAAGCCTCCGTCTGACCAGTTCCACTGGGAGCTGAACGATTTTGTTCCGTCTCCTCGCGTCAAGTCTGGCCACATCGTCGGGATAGCTGATGATGAGCCGCGCCTCTATATTACCGGTCCGGTGTGGCGGAGCCGCTTGAATGTCTCGGAGTCTCTTGAATACAACCTGATCAAGCAGCCGGTGCGCGGCCTTTCTTATCCCGACAACGAGATCAAGACCCAAGGCTTCAATTCCTTCACTACCTTTCAGTACATTATCTCCCCCCAGAACCTGATGTCGTTCCACGTCGATCTGTTTCCGCTGCGTCGGGAATTCGCCAACATCAACTCGCTGATACCCCGGCCCGCCTCCGAGAATTACGGCCAGCACGGATTCTCCGCCAACGCCGTCGATCGCTACCTGTTCCCTTCTGGCAGTATTCTCACTACCCTGTTCCAGTACATGAAATTCGACAGCTATGCGCACGGGCAAGGCATCGGAGACATGCTGATTACGCCCGACGGCTGGGGCGGCAACTATTTCAATGCTTACTCGAGGTACGGACATCAGACAGAGTTTCTACAGAACCTCGAACTTGCTCCGCGGCAATGGAACGGGCGGCACAACTTCAAAGTGGGCGGAGATTTTCTTCACCGCTTCTATGAGGGTAGCAGCGTCTCGCGGCCGGTTAAATTGCTGCGCCCCGACGGCTCGCTGGCCCAGCAGATCGATTTCCAGGGGCCAGGCAAATTGACTGGCAAAGACACCGAGGTTTCCGTTTTCGGGCAGGATCAGTGGGCCTTCAATGACAAACTGGCGCTGAGCTACGGCGTTCGTTTCACTACCCAAAGCATCGGCGAGCCGGCAGCCTTCGCTCCGCGGACCAGCTTAGTGTACTCACCCAGCAAGTCCGGCCGCACAATTCTCAGGGCGGGTTTTGGCGTGTTTTACGACCGCGTCCCTTTGCTTGCCGGCGATTTCACGGAGAATCCTACGCGCTCGATCACCAGTTTCGACACCGCGGGACAACCGCTCGGCGCCCCTGTCGTCTACCCGAATGCCTATATCAAAGTCGAAGAGAATGGACAGCTCGTTGTCCCATCCCGAAACCGTCTCGATTCCACCCCGTTCAACACCACCTGGAATCTGGAAGTGGACCAGGAAATCCGGCCTAACATGCTGGTGCGCGTGAGCTATCTCTCGAGCCGTACCTATCGTCAGTTCGTGGCCAGTCCGCTGAACTTGCCCCAGTCAGGACCAACGCTGTTGCTGACGAACAACGGCGGATCGCGATACCACGAAACCGAGGTCACCTTTCGTTATCGGCCGCGTCCGAAGGTCGATCTTAATTTCTCCTATGTTCATAGTCTGTCGCGAGGCGATCTCAACACCATGGCTGACATTTTCGTGCCCTTCGAGCAGCCTGTTATCAGGCCTAACTATTTCTCGACCCTGGCGTCGAATATTCCCGACCGTGTGGTCGCCTGGAGCACCTTGAGCCTGCCCTGGAAGGTCACCACCAGCCCCCTGCTGGACGTCCACACCGGATTTCCCTGGTCTGCCCTGGACGTCTACCAGAACTACGTGGGAACGCCGAACGGCCGTCGCCTTCCCACTTTTGCCTCCTTGGACCTGAAACTGAGCAAGGACTTTCGTATTCCGTATCTTCCCTGGTTCCAAAACCACACCTTTCGCGGCTCCGTAATCGTCTATAACCTGACGAATCACTCCAATCCGCGCGACGTGAACTACAACATGGCCTCCTCCAACTTTGGCCAGTTTCTGGGATTCCAGCACCGGTTCTACGACGCCTACATCGACATCGTGTTCTAGCCAGTATTTCCCATCGGCTCTAGCAGCTTTCTCCGTGCTGGGGGACACGGACCGGGCTGTGTAAGCCTGCACTTTCGGGCTTCGGAGCTGAAGTCCTGCGGCTTATGATTCTTCCGTCTCGACTATTCCAATCGAACCGTCCGGCACATTCTGCTACACTCTACCTGTAGATACACAGGTCGTGAATGGCGTGACGCTTAACCTCAGCTCGGAATTCCCTCTTTTCCGGCCTCCCGATCTCAAGCTGGTAATCTTGTTCGTAACCTCAACCTGCAACGCGAAGTGTCGCACCTGCTTCTACTGGCAGGACCTCAATCAGCGAGGAGATCTCGCCTGGGATGAAATTGCCAAGCTCTCACAGACGATGCCACGATTCACCGACCTGTGGCTTTCGGGCGGAGAGCCATTGTTACGTGGCGAGCTCACGGACATCCTGCACCTCTTCTACGTCAATAACGGCATCCGCTGGGTGAATCTCCCCACTAACGGGCTTTTCCCGGAGCGGACAGCCGAATGGGCGGACCGCATCCTGGTGGAAAATCCGGAACTCGATCTCGACCTTAACGTTGCTCTCGATGGTCTGGATGAGAGGCAGGACTCGATCCGCGCCGTACCTGGAAATTTCACTAAGACCCTGCGCACGCTGGAGGCCCTGCAACCCTGCCGGGCAAAGCATCCTCGCTTCCGTCTCCACGTCAACACGGTGATCTGCGCTGAGAATTTCGACGAGATAAAGGCGATCGCTGATTTTGTGAAGGGAAATTGCGGCGTGGACGGCCATTACTTTAACATCATCAGGGGAGACTCTAAGGACCCTTCCCTTAGGCGGATTCCCATCGACCGGCTGCCGGCGCTTTATCGCTCGCTGACCAAGGTGTACCACCACTACGCGCCGACCATGCGGAAGCGTCTCGACGGCGCGTCCGCTCTCCACCGCACTTTCGGAGAGGCCTGGTACGAAGGCACGCTGGCGCTCCACAACCGGATCCAGCTAGAGAATATCGAATCGCCCCATCCTTGGCCGATGCCTTGCACGGCAGGTGGCACCTCGATCGTCATCGACTACGACGGCCGGGTCCGCGCCTGCGAACTGCGAAGCCAGATCGCCAATCTGCGCGACTTCGATTGCGATTTCAGCCTTTTTTGGGAAACTGAAACGCGGCGGCGGGAAATGGAAGCCATTGAGCGCGATCAATGCTGGTGTACCCACGTCTGCTTTATCCATGACAGCCTGAGGCATTCGAAGAAAGCGACATTGGTGGATACCCCCATGGCCTACCTGGAGTCGCGATTCGGACGGTAACAACCGGCTCGGCTCTGCCTTTCTGGAACAATCGTGACATCTGTGGTTTCTAAGAGAATGAGGGAAGATCTATTCTCGCGGGTGAGCAGTTAGTCACGGAATGGCAGATGAGGATGACGCTGGCGCGGCTAGTGATCGTCTGTTATGCTGAGGGTATAGAAACGTCATGTTTAGATCATCCATCCGTTGCTTCTTTTTACTGCTGTGCTTCCTTTTAAGTCTACCGCTAACTGGTACAGGCCAGCAGAAACCGGGGGTGGTAACCCTGGTTCCGGCGGCGCCTTGGCGCATGATCAGCCAAGAGAAGCTCGATCGCAACTCCGTCTCGCGCTGGGGTGGCGATCCGCTCATAGAAGGCGAGTACCGGGTTCAATCGGTGGACCATCGTGTCTATGAACTGCAGGGCTCCAACACCCAGGCAGATGTTGTAATTGCAGAGTCTCCCGATGCTTCGGCTGCCTACGGTCTTTACACCTATTACCAGGCGGACTCGATGACACCGGTACCGTCAATGCAGCTAGCGGTCGCGGACTCCCACGAGGCATTGATCGCCCGCGGACGATACTTTATCCGCGTGCCCCGCCCGCAACCGGTAGTCCCGTCGCCAGCAAAGGGTCCGTCACGGCAATCCCGCAAGGGAGGACGGGTGATGGCGGCGCAGGCTTCACCCGCCTTGTCCGAAAACGACTTCCGGGCTTTACTCATCCTTGTAACGGGGAGCCGCCCATCCGCCAACTCTCTCGCAGCATTACCGGCGTCACTGCCAACGTCCGGTTTGGTGCCCGGTTCCGAAAGATACCTGCTGGGCAAGGAGGCGGCGAGTCACATCTTGCCCGGAATACCGCTTGATCTGCTCGGCTTCGAACAAGGAGCGGAGGTCCAGGTGGCGTCCTACCAAGCGGGGCCGGAGAACCGGGCGCGAGTGCTGGCCATCAGTTATCCCAATCCACAAATCTCCCGCCAGAGGTTCAAGGGACTCGAGAGCGGCCTGTCGCTGAACCAGGATCGTGATGTTCGGTCGGTCTACGGGAAGCGGAGTGGTTCGTACGTGTTTCTGGCCGTCGATGCAAGTTCCAGAGCGTCGGCTGACAGGTTTCTAGGCGAGTTTTCGGTTGCCCGATACGTGAGCTGGAACGAGCGATACTTTGGGGACAAGCCGGTGGCTGCACAGATGCTCCGGTTAATCATTTCCAACCTGCTGCTGGTTCTGCTGCTGATCAGCCTGGCGATCGGAGGCGGAGCGGCGATTGTCCTTTCCAAGCGATTGAGCAGGAAGTTCTTCCCACAGTTTGAGTGGGCGCGCGAGGAAGCCGGGGCGCTTATCACTCTGAACCTGAAATAGTGGCTAAATCTCTGATATTGAAAGATGTTACTGGGATCTTACAAGTCTAGAGGTCAACTACTTGAGGCCGGCAAGAGTTCATCGTATTCCTGTGGCGGTATAGGCCCAACCTAAAGAAAAATAAAGGCTTAGTTAGACTAAATTTTCCTGAAAAATTCCTTGACATCGCGCGCTCGACTTTATAGACTCCAAACGAGTTTAGGTGGCGGGGCGCGTCCGCCATTCTATTCTCCTCTCAAAATGCTCACCCACGGTTTGGCGGAGACGCTTTGGCTGTCGGGTGAGCATTTTTATGTCCATCAGCCGGCGTAGCTCAGTCGGTAGAGCAACGGTTTCGTAAACCGTAGGTCGGGGGTTCGATTCCCTTCGCCGGCTCCATCTTTTCAATAGGGTAGCAATTTCGGAGAAGGCCGAAGGTGAGCAAAGGTGAGCAGAACTCCTGCTTGGAGGGGAGCGGTTGGCGTTTTCTCGAAGTGTAATGTGGTCCCTCCCCAGACAATTGGCAAGCCTGGTTAACTGTAACCGAATGCGAGAGGCTCGCCAGTACCGATTGCTCAAATAACCGTTCAGAGGGTCAGAGCTTCCGTTCCCGGAACTAGTCTCGCTTACCCTCCTCGGATATGTCGGGCAGACTCACAATTCGCTCGAGCAGTCGCATCGCGCTGAGGGCATCCGGCGTCGCTGTCTTAATGTAGGACTCCTGCGTAACATTGACGTTGGCATGCCGCAAGATCTGTTGAATGTCCTTGTCGGGAACACCGAGTCGGTGCAAGGTCGTCGAAAGGCCGCGGCGAAACGCATGCCATCCGTGCCAATGCTCAACGAAAGGCTTTATGTGTCGGTCATCGAAGTTCTCCACGTCCAGGGGGCCTGAGCCAAACATCCAGCCCGAATCAGGATTTCCCATGGTACCGCGCCAGCGCTCGAGGACTTTCGCCAAGGGAGCAATAACCGGAACCGGCGACTTGGACTTCCTTGTTTTCGGACCGCTCAGGTGCGTTCGCCATTTCGACTTCTCGACGTAGAGCAAGCCTTCTCGATATTGATCCCACCTCAGTGCCGAGATTTCTCCCTTGCGCAGCCCGGTAAGCGCGGCTACGGACACAACTGCAGCGGAGCGAAGCGGAAGCCTGATCAACATTGCTGTCACTTCTTCTAGCGTGTACGCGTACGTGTCTTCGGCCTCTCTCGCGCTTGGCAGTGAAACGTCAATCATCGGGTTCGGCGAGTCCAGAATCCCCGTTCGCCGCGCGTGCTTGAAAACGGCACTGAGAAATGACTTGATATTCTTGAGGGTGTTCTTAGCGACGTCCTTGGCGGCGTGAATGCGTTCGAGTGTCCGGTTTCCGTGCAACGTGCGGAACTCTCGCAATTCGAGCTCCGGCCAGAACTGCCGGTAGTCATCCCACAGTCGCTTGTAACTGTGTACTGTCGATGGCCTCAGCCTCTTCTCAATATGCGGGAAGTAATGGTGCTCGACGAAATCAGCCAGGGGCATGCAGCTCTCCGGATTCTGCATCGCAGCGATGATTTTTCGCATCTCCAGGTCCGCCGCGGCGCGAGCTTCAGACTTCGTACGAAAGTAGCCGAGGGACTTCGAGGGCTGAACGATCCTGAAGCTGCCATCAGACTGCGCCTTCTCCTCGCGCCAGCGCAGCATGTAGATACTGCCCTTTCTGTATACCCACCCCCTCTGTCCTCTGGGTCGACTCATACGGCGCATGTTAGCATGACCTCCCAAGCCGCGCTACACGGGCAGTCTACTAGGCGGCCGTTCGCCTGCGGGCGAACCCTGCTCAAGGGCCGGACTTCCCCACTCGAAGCGCACGTACTTCCCGAGACGAACATGCGGGATGGGGTCGTCGGTTCTATCCGGGCGGGTATACTCTCTGATCCAAGATACCGGCA
This sequence comes from uncultured Acidobacteriota bacterium, assembly GCA_963803295.1. Classification (GTDB taxonomy): domain Bacteria; phylum Acidobacteriota; class Terriglobia; order UBA7540; family UBA7540; genus CAWDMC01. Next base: position 627,064 of record CAWDMC010000009.1, read on the forward strand.
CCTGCCAACGGCTGGCAAGTTCTTTGGCATCGACGATCTCGGCAACAAAACGAGGACGCGTGCGCTCCTCAACTGTGAGCAACTGGCTCATGATCACCTCTCCTATGTTGATCTCCAACACATGACCGTTGCGAGGCAGGCCGATCATTCTTACCCGGCGCTTACCCCATCCAGACTTTAGAAATCCGTTGAGACCCTACCAACGTTTGGGCCGAGTGCACACGATGAGTACCTCACGCCGATGTCGACCAGATCCACCGTGCATGTGTTCACCTGTCCAACAAATACTCGCCTTGGATATGCCTCTGACGCTGGTCTGAAAAGGCTTCGATTGCGGAATCCCCTGAGTTCTTATCTAAGGCAGATTATTTCTTCTGTCAAACGGGGTTTGAAGCGAGCGTATGGGAAATGCAGCAGCACTTACGGAAGGTTGATGTGAATGAGCCGGTGGGTACTGACACTCCCTCCCCCGTCCGATTCCGCATTTTGAGCATAAGCCACCGCTCGACCGCTGAAATCTCCGGCCATAACACAGCACGTTCAGATCTGAGATGGACGCGATAAGCCGCTGGGCGGTGAGTGCCAGGGCGGCGCGGGCGTTTGGCAAACCGGCGGAATTAATCAACTCACCGCAGAGTGCGTTTACATTGAGAGACTTGGGATTTTGCCGGGCCGACTCTCTATCAGCGGTGACGAATCTGGGACATAAGCCCCCGCAATGGTTATCCGTTCGAACAACGCTCATCGGTGCCCTCTCGGAGGTCGGCCTTAGGTAAGCACCTGTACTAAAAGCGGTGGCATCGTTCGCCTCCTCGAGCTGCGCGGCAGGTCAGGCACCGCACGGTTTCCGCTGGTACCCGATGAGACCTGAGGCGGTCCTGACATTTGTCGACCGGCCAAAAAAAGCTGGCAGTCGACGTGCCTAAAACAGAGAGGATGTCCAAATCGCCTCACGCTATCAACAGTGAGCTCGAACCTACATCGCAAAGCACCCTCCCGCCAGGGACCTCCGCCGTTAAAACAAAAGGAGTCTCCCCGGTAGGCCCGAGCGGTCCTCACATTTGTCGACCGGCCAAAAAAAGTTGGCACACGACGTGCCTGCGACACTCGGCTTGGCGGGAAACCGTTCCAATGAGATTACGAGTGGCAAAAGGCAGCCGAGACGCCTTCGTCGCGAATCGGAACAGTCGCCTTACGGAGTCGTGCTGTCTGCCTGCAGGGAATACGGTAAAGCCACTATCCCAAGAGCATGATCTGCGACGCGGGACCGACCGATCACAAGCTACTTGATTTCTTCGAGTTGGCCGAGCCAGATCAGCACCACCCGACCGACAACTTCGAGGCTTTCCGGGCTGCACTTGTCGATCGTGTCCTCGCTGGTATGGTGATAGCTCCCGAAAGGGGTCAAATCAATGATATCGACCGCTGGCACGCCGTGACGCAAGAAGGCCAAATGATCGTCTTCGACCGCAAACGCCCCGCCACTGAACAATCGCGCGTAGCCCAACTGTCGGGCGCTGTCCTGCACCAGATCGGCCAGCCTCGGAGTGGAATTCAACTCCCGGAGAATATTGAGGTGCCGATCCGCGACCATGTCGACTAGGATGAGCGCCTTGATCCGGCCCAGTGCTCCCTCCGCAGCCAGCTTCTCCGCCAGATGCCGGCTTCCATAAAGGCTATCGCTGGCCGACCACCGCTGGAGAGCTTCCTCGCCATCGAAAAAGACAACCCAATAGGTCAGCTTGTTCCTGCGACGGCCCAGTACCCGCGCCAACTCCAGCAGAAACGCAGTGCTCGATCCCCCGTCGTTTGCTCCCACGAAAGGTGCCCCAACGAGCTTCGCGGTATCGTAGTGACCCGCGATCATGACAATGCCAGGGCTGTTCCCGGGGAATGCTCCGATCACGTTGCTCATTGGAATCTCGCCGATGGGCGTCCTAGCCACAAACGAGTCCATCCGAACCAGCGCGCCAGCGGCGGCCAAGCTGCGCGTAATGTACTGACGCGCCCCCTCCAAGGCTTGGGAGCCTGGCGGTCGCGGACCCAGTTTCACAATGTCTTTTAAGTCGTTAAATGCTCGCTCTCCACTGAATTCGCTTGTTACAGTACGAATCTCTGCTTGGGCCCTGTACCGCTTGATGCCGAGGCCAGTTGTGACAACGGCCCCAAACAACACCACACCTAAAGCGATCCTCAACGCTACTTTCATTCCGCGACCACCTCCTCGCGCTTGCACTAGAACTCATCCACGGCTTGGCGGTGGCGGCGGCTGTGCGTTGACGCATAAGATGGGACTCGACGCACTGAAGAATTAAGAACTTACGTTGCGTGAGACCCCATAACGTGTGACTCGAAGCCCTCATAACGTGTGACTGCCGCCACAAATTTATGCATAAGGTGCGAATACCGCCGCGTCGCCGGTGATTGTGCATCCGCAATGGCCGCAAGACATGACCCGCCCATATCAATCCCAGTCGCATTTTACGGGGGCTCCAGTCGCACCTTATGGGGGCTCAGTCGCCGTTATGGGGGCTCAGTCGCACGTTATGCGTTCACCCACAGCGGCCCCGAAGGAGACTGCTGCTTGAACTACGAACAGCCGCTGGTGCCTCCACAATTCAGGCAGCGGTAGCAGGAACCGTTCCGCACCATGATCGCGCCACATTCGCAGCAGGCCGGCCCGTCCCCATTTGGGCCCGCTTGAACGAACTCAAAGGGTTTCGGCTGGCCCTGATCTGGGACGGGCTTAGAAGTCACGCTCTCCGCCACGCCTTCATCCTCAGCTGCAGGCAGGAACTTCATTGCCAGCCAGCGGAAGATATAATCCATGAGCGACTGGGCGTAGCCGATCTCTTTCACTCCCGACCAGCCGCTGGGCTCGAAGCGGGTGTGGCTGAACTTGGAGCACATAGCCTGGAGTGGTACCCCAAACTGAAGCGCGAGCGATACCGCAATGCCAAACGAATCCATCAGGCCGGCAATCGTGGAGCCGGCCTTGGCCATGCGGATGAAAAGCTCGCCTGGCTGGCCGTCTTCGTAAAAGCCGACCATCAGGTAGCCCTCATAGCCGCCCACCGAGAAGTGGTGCGTCAGGGCCTGGCGTTCATCCGGCAGCCGCCGGCGCATCGGTTGTGTTGTCGGTACCTTGGCCTCACCTTCTTCCTGCCTGGGTGCCTTGGTTGTTTCTGCGCTCACTTCTACCTCCTTCCTCTTCTTAACCTGCCCTGTGTTCAAAGGCTGCGCCTGTTTCGAGGCGTCCCGGTAGACAGCGATGGCCTTGAGCCCCTTCCGCCAGGATTCCAGATAGACGTCCGCGATCTCCTCGACGGTCGCGTCGCTCGGTAGATTTACGGTTTTCGAGATCGCACCGGACAGGAAAGGCTGGACCGCTGCCATCATCCCCACGTGAGCCATGGGCTGAATCGAACGCTGGCCGTTTGCGGGCTTGAGAGAACAATCGAAAACCGGGAGATGCTCCGGCTTCAGGTGGGGCGCGCCTTCAATCGTTCCGTTTCGCTCGACGTAATCCACGATGTCGCTGGACTGCTGCTCACCATATCCAAGCCTTCCCAGCGCAGCGCGGACGACATTGTTGACCATCCTGATGACTCCCCCGCCCACCAGTTTCTTGTACTTCACCAGCGCCAGGTCGGGCTCAATGCCGGTCGTGTCGCAGTCCATCATGAAAGCGATCGTGCCGGTGGGTGCGAGCAAGGTGACCTGGGCATTGCGATAGCCGTATTGTCTGCCGCTTGCCAGACACTCCTTCCACGCCTCCTGAAAGCCGTAGGAGAGACTCGGGGGCACGCGTCCCGTCACGTCCTCTGCCGCCTTGCCGTGCATATCGACCACTTCAAGGAAAACCTCGCGGTTCTCCCTGTAAGCCGGCAAAGGCCCCCATGACTTCCGCGATTCGCGAGGACATCAAGTACGCTTCGGCCTGCAGGAGGGCGGTGATACCGGCCGCGTAGGCGCGGCCAGCGTCCGAGTCGTAGGGCAGACCCCTCGCCATGAGCAGTGCGCCCAGGTTGGCGTATCCTAGACCGAGCGGCCGGAAATCGTGGGAATTCTGTGCGATCTTCTCCGTCGGATAGCTGGCGTTATCTACGATGATTTCCTGCGCCGTGATCATCACGTCCACGGCGTGACGGAATGCCCCCACCTCGAATCTCCCGTCCGGTCCGAGGAACTTCAATAGGTTCAGTGACGCGAGGTTGCAGGCGGAGTCATCCAGGAACATATACTCGCTGCAAGGGTTCGAAGCATGGATGGGTGCGGTCGCCTTGCAGGTATGCCACCGGTTGATGGTCGTATCGAATTGCATCCCCGGGTCGCCACACTGCCAGGCAGCTTCGGCAATCTTCCGCATGAGGTCCCGGGCGCGATAGGTTCGAGCGGGCTCGCCCGTGGTTATCTTTCGCGTCGTCCAGTCGCGGTCATCAACCACCGCCTGCATGAACTCGTCCGTGACCCGCACGCTGTGGTTGGCGTTCTGGAAGAAGACCGAACGGTAGGCCTCGCCGTCGATGGACCGGTCGTAACCTGCCTTGACCAGCGCCCAGGCCTTCTCTTCCTCCTTGGCTTTACACTCGATGAATTCCACGATGTCCGGATGGTCGATGTTGAGGATCACCATCTTGGCGGCCCGCCGGGTTTTGCCGCCGGACTTGATGACCCCGGCGAAGGCGTCATATCCCTTCATGAAAGACAGAGGACCCGAGGCCGTGCCTCCACCCGAAAGTGCTTCGAGGGAGGAGCGAAGAGGCGAGAGGTTCGTGCCGGTGCCCGAACCATACTTGAAGAGCATCCCCTCGGTCTTGGCCAGATCGAGGATGCTGGGGAGGTTATCCTGAACGGAGTTGATGAAGCAGGCGGAGCACTGCGGATGGCGGTAGGCCTCGGTTTCCTGTTTGACGCTGCCTGTGGCGGGATCCCAGTACCAGCCGCTGCCTTCGGAATGAAGCCCGTACTTCTGCCTCAGGCCGCAATTGAACCAGACGGGTAAATTGAAAGCTGCTTTCTGGTGAACCAGAAGGTGAGTGAGTTCATCGCGAAAGTCTTCGCTGTCTTGCCGAGCGACGAAATACCCGCCGTCCTGAGCCCCACTAACGCGACGGTCTCGGCCACGCGGCTCACGAGTTGCCCGACGCTGGATTCGCGCTCGGCGGTTCCGAGGTTCCCATGAAAGTACTTCGAGGCCACGATGTTCGTGGCGGTCATTGACCAGTCCTTGGGAACCTCCACGTTGGGCTGCTCGAAGATCGTCTCGCCCTTCTCGTTCTGAATCGAGGCAGTCCGAGATTCCCACTCGATCTCGTCGAAGGGATTCACGCCTGCCCTGGTAAAGAGGCGCTTGAACCGCAGGCCGCGTTTGGGCGGCTCGCCAGGGGATTTCGCCTCCTGGCCGTTGACGACTGCACTTCCAGGGTTACCCTGGGACATTTCAACCTCCTGCAATCAGTTCGGACACCTGCGCTCTGTCTCGTTTCACGGCGCTCTGGTCGCTTCCACACTTAGTGGGTTGAGCGGCGGCCATACCGAAATCCACGTTTTCAATGGCCGGACGTGGCAATGCGACCGGCACGCTCTCGACCACAATCGTCGCTGCCGCAGCAGCAGGGACCGGCAATCAGGTAGTGCGAATGTGAACACCCCCAACAGTTCGTCGCCCTGACCACGGCTCGTGTCGCTGCCTCAAATTGCTTCGGCACCTTGACAGGCTCGCCTCCGAGCGAATAGAAACTCGGCATCACCGCTGAGGCCTGCTCCTTGTCCTTTCGCCACAACTCGGCATCAAGGTACCCATGCACCCCCTGGAACAGCACCTTGCTTTCGATCACGGGGCGACGGCCTTTCTCGGCTTCGCCCACTCGGTGGCCGGTGATGAGCAACTCGTACGTTCGCCCGGTTCGCAACATCTCCGCCCGGATAAGCGCCGGAGCGACAACCACGGCATGAAGACCGTTCACCCCGATGGCGTCGATGGGATGGAGGTAGACCAGCGGCTCCCCGCCTTCGCCCGCAAAGGTCACGTAATGGCCTGCCTCGCGAACCGCCCCGCCAGACTCTACTCCCCGCAACACATAGCGGCGTGCCAGTTGCTGATGTTCGAGGCTTACCTCCGGACGAGCAACAATCCCCACATCCCGTAACCGCCGCCGCACCGGTCCGGGTAACTTGAGACCGCGATGCGTCATCATCGAGTTCACTCCTTGCATTCCATTTCCTCCTGATCGAGATCTTGTGACTCACTCCTCAGACCGGTTGCCGAACTCGGATCGGGCAGCCCACCGCCTCACGAATCATCTCCTTGGTGCATCCCGCCCAGCACTTGTAGAAGCGGGGATCGTCGATGCGAATGGCGAGGTTGTCGCCACTGCGGTCCCGGTCATCCCGTGCGCAGGACGGGCAGCGCGCCACGTAATTCCGCCCTACCTTTCGCACCCGCCCGACGTGTTCGAGGATCCGAAACTCCCCTGGACGTGGGCCGGAGTAAGGCGCGGCTGCCACAGGTTTTTCGCTTTTCTCACGGAATTCAGGTGGTATCGACTTGCCCGCGATGAAGCGGTGCATCTCCTCCTCGCTCACCTTCCGCAGCCGCTTCAGGTATTCCATCTGTTCTTCCAGGGTGTAATCGGCGCCGTAGAACCAGTAGCGACGATTAGCTCCCCGATGAACCCCGAGCGGCCCCCGGATGGCGTTCCCGAACCCGCCTGGACCAAGTTCATCGTGTTTCGGAAACACTTCGATCCCCTCCGCCAGGCCAGCCCCCTTGATGGGCACGCCCAGCCGCAAGGCGAGGTGGAAAATGTAGGTCCGGCACTCCCGGGCAAGCAGCGGCGTCTCGAAGAAGATCCAGAGGTGCCCACCGCGCCGGCTCATTTCGAGAGCCGCCTGGACGTGGTCTTCACTCAAGTGGTACTGAAGTTTGACCAGGTCCTCCATGGCGCCTTTGTAATCGGCATCGATCGCCACCCATTTGCACCCCTGGGTGGAAGGATTGATGGCATAGAGCCCGACCGTGACCTCACCCTCCAGGTGCTGACAGAGGGTGTCCTTCGTCAGGCTGGCAGGCCCACCGTCCCGTCCCTGCGGACGGAAGTAGTAGTGGCGACCGCTTTCCGGGTGCGGGTGTAGGGACTGGAGGGTATAGGCCCGCCGGTTCACGAAGAGGCGGGAGTAATCCCTCACGATCTCCGGGCTGGCCTGGATTCGAGACACTTTTTCCTCCTGTTTACCTTCTCTTATAACCACGAATTGAGCGGTTGGCTGGTGCGGCGAGGCGTTGGCGCGCCACACTCAGCCGCATCTTGGTGTGCAGAAGTTCCGGCGAGAATCCCTAGGTAGTGAATACTTGAAGAAAAAAAATCTGTCAAATGGCCCCGAAGCGGCAGCGGAGGGGGCTTCCGGGCTGGACAAACCACTGCCCGCCACACTCGAGAAGCCACGGCTGCTCGATCAGGCGGAGGAGCCGTCCCTCCCAGACCAGCCGCTCGAAATCCTCCAGGCGGTATCCCCCATAACTCTGGTCGTCGAAGTCCAGCCAGAGCCAGGTTCTTGCTTTGCGGTCAAACACATAGAAGGCGCCGGATTCCGCGTCGCCGGGCACGGCTACAAACAGCAGCACCGCGCTCGGGAACTGAACCCAGCGAACAATTTCCGGGTGGTCCGTCAGATCCAGGAGTCGCGATACGGCGACATCCAGGCTCTCTCCTCCGGCGGCTTGCTTAAGATTAAGAATGGGCACTACGTTCAAATCTCCGAACATGGGACCTCCTATCGATCTGAAAGTGGGTGGAAGCACAAGGGTCGTCGTCGTCAAGTTGTTTGAGGTTTCTCAGAATTAGTGAAATTTCGTCTCATAGATCGTTGAGAGAGCATGCTACCGTTCCTGAAAAGGTCCTATCGCGCGGTAGCTCGTTTGTTCTTGCAGCATGCGCAGACTTAACGGCTGTTACAGGGGTCGCAAACTGGCGATCGGGATATTAGCGGGTGAATCGAATCGCCGTTGGAACGTGAGAAATTCACTATTGGTCGCAAAGAGGGGACCCCATGCAGGCAATGAATCGACGAACCGATAGACCAGTTATGTGGAATGTACAGAAGTCCCCTCGACCGGTCTTCTCGTTCTCGCTAGCACCAACTGTTTTATGGCGAGGCTTGAGGCGGCGCTACAAACGACCCCGCCACGAGTCCCGGTACCGAAGAGCACGATCTTGGCCGAAGTCTGACGCTTCAAGTTAAGCTGCTCCGCGCTGCCGACGGAGCGCAAAGCGGCAGTTATATTTCAATCATTATGCAGAGCTAATATCGAGGGCACCGAGCGGACGTTTTACGCATCCGACAACGGCTTCTGGCTGCCGCCGCGGGAACAGCGACTGCTTGACATCCATGTACTGGCGGCATCGGGATACTCGTTCAAACGCCGTGTTGACATTAGGGGCATGGAACGCCGAGACCAAGTCACTGGGGATAAAATGATGGCGCAGGATCCAGCGGTCAGCGCGGTTTTGGATACTACCGTTGGTTTCGCTGTAGAGGGGATACTACTTATGACTCCGACCCGCCGAGATTTTCTGGAAATGCTAGCCTTGGCCCCGGTGTTAAACGTCCCAGGACTGTTTGCTCTGGACCCGGCCGACACCCGGCACTGGCATGTTTACGTGATCAATCTGTCTCATCTTGATATCGGTTGGCATGACGTGCCATCGGTCATCAAGGAAAGAATTGCCGGCTTCGTGGACGACGCCGTGCACCTATGCAACGCCACAAAGGACCTGGCACCCGGAAACCGGTACATTTTCACGCTGGAAAGCAGTTGGGCCGTCGACTACTACGAGCAACACCGCACGGCCGGCCAGTTTCGCCAGTTGATCGACTGCTTCCGCCGCGGCCAGATGGAGTTCGGCGCGATCTATCTCCCTATCCACACCGATCTGTGCGGACATGAGGAGCTGGCTCGGTCCACCTATTATGCCGCGAGCATCCGGCGCCGCTTCGATATCCCCGTGCGCATGGCAATCCTTGACGATGTCGGGGAGAGCTACTGCATGAGCCTGGCCCAGGTCCTCGCGCGCAGCGGGGTGAGGTGGTTTTGCACGGGGCCGGGCGGCAAAGCGATTTTCAAGGGCATTGTCAATAAGGCCCCAAGGATCTTTTATTGGGACTCGCCGGATGGAAGCCGCGTGCTTTCGGCCTGGACTCCCGGTCTATGGACGTATGCCCGGGGGAGCGAGGCGGAATTCAGGGGCGCTTCCACGCTGCAGCAGTTCGACCGCCTTCCGGACTATCCGTATGACGTCATGTTTCGCCACGTCGGGAAGGGTGATATCAGTGGGCCCGATCCCGAAATGCTGGAGTTGATTGGCAGCTATCGGAAAGACTGTCCCGAGGCCGACATTAAGCTTTCTACGGTGCAGGATTTTTTTGCAGCGTTGGAGGAGAAATACGCCGCCGAAATCCCTCCCTATCATGGCGATGTGGCGGACTCATGGGCGGACGGCCTGATTTCGCTCGCGCGCGAAACGGCGTTGCACCGGCGCACGCAGTCCAAGCTTATGGCTGCTGAAATCATGGCGGCGCTGGGCGACACTGAAGTGCGTGAGCAGGTAGCCAACGCCTACCGCAACCTCCATCTCTATTCCGATCACACCTGGGGCTATGATTTCGACCCCGACAACCGGCCTGGCAAGATCACCTCCTTCACCCGTGACGTAGCCAACGGGAAGTCGGCCCGCTTCGAAGTTCCTCACGGAGAGAAGCTGGGCCCCGGATCCCCATCGATGAAGCCCTATGAAGTATCCTGGGACGCCAAGCGCGAGTATGCAATCGAGGCCGGGCGAATCGCCGATCGAGTGATGAGCAGCGCGCTCAGCCGGGTAAGCCCCCGCGCGGCGGGTTCCGGCCTGGTGGTTTGGAACACCATGAGTTGGCCGCGCACCTCCGTGGTTCGTTTCGAGGTGCCGGCTTCCACTCCTCCCTTCAGGGCGCTGCGCGAACGGCGCTCGGGCGCAGTCATACCGGTGCAGCAGGATGGCGCCTCCTGGGTGTTCATCGCCTCCAATGTTCCGCCCTTCGGCTTTTGTGCTTATGAACCGGTCGAAGGCGCGCCGGAGCAGGCTCAGAATGTCAAATCCATCAGCATCGAGAGTCGCTATTATTCGGTTTTTGTCGAGCCGGAGACGGCGCTGGTTCGATCGATAGTCGATCGCTCACTGAAATCCGAGTTGGTGGATCCCGGCGCTTACGGCATGGGTCAGTATATTCACGACAACGTGAATGAGTCATATGTGGGTTTCGGCGAAGGAGGGATGGGCAAGGCGGGGTACGCGTACGGAGCAGGACAGAGACTTGTTCCGGTTGCGGCCGGCGATCCTGTAGTTGAGGCGGGCCCCGTATTCTCCGCCATTACCATGAAGTCTCGGCTCGACAGTGGTCCGGCGCCCGCCCGCATCGACCGGCGCGTGATTCTCCCGCGTGACCTAAATCGTATCGAGATGAATAACCGTATAGAAAAGCGGGCTGCCATGGAGAAGGAGCAAATCTACATTGGGTTCCCCTTCGCGGTGGACGGCGATGTGCGGTTCCGTTTGGAATTGGCGTACATGGTTATGGAGTGGCCCCGCGATTCGATGCCGGGCACCTGGCGTGGCTTCAATGGAGTGCGAAATTATGTGCGCGCGGACGGCGCAGCGAGGGGCGTGACATGGGCCTCGCTTGACGCTCCCATTGTTTGCTTAGGCGGGATCAACAGCAACCATTGGGATCCCAAGTGGCACGACAGTTATGTGCCCACGAACGCGCACATCTACTCCTATGTGATGAGCAATATCTGGAATTGCAACTATCCGCTCTGGCAGGGTGGAGTGACGGAGTTCGATTATGCGTTCATGAGTCACGAGGCGGCTCTTCCGCTTTCCGAGTCGGCGCATTTCGGGTGGGACGCCGTGTCGCCGCTCGTCGCACACTGGGTCAGCGACACTGACAAGCAACAGCTTACCGGGCCTTTCCGTTTCGAAATCGAGCCGCAAAACGCCATCATTTCGGTAGTGAAGAGGCCGGAAGCTGGTGACGGGCTAGTGCTTCGCGTTTGGGAATGCGGCGGACAAGCCAACACCCTGGCCCGTATTCAGATTGTCGGCCGCCGCGCCGCGAATGTGCGCAGACTCAACCTGGTGGAAGAAGACCTCGGACCGGCGATCCTGTTGAACAGCCAGATCGAGTTGGAATTGCGTCCGCATGAATTGGCCACCCTTCGGATTGAATGGGCGCAGCCTTGAGGTTCCCCACTTGGAATTTTGGTGAAAACGGATTCTTTCAGACTCGATCACCTGCCGCCGTGGTGCTTCCAACTTATACACACTCATGTATCAGTGATTGCCCACAATGTATGTAAAACCCTCAGTTTTTCGAACATACGCTCATCGGCCGCTTAGGGTGAGTCGGGCAAGATTTGAGCACTGGAGTGCCCACGATAGCGTCGTAGACAATCGTCGCCAATCGGAAAATGGGAGTCCCCTTATGAGTCGTCTTTATTTCATCTCCATTCTTCTCGGCTTGCTAACAGTATCCCCACTCTGGCCCGCCGATGATGCGCGCCCGATCCTCACTCCGAAACCACCAGCGGAGGCCAGAATCAACGGCCCTGGTGTATACGGCGCGCGGCCGGGCCATCCGTTCCTTTACCGCATACCGTGCACTGGCGTGCGGCCCGTTCGATTCGCGGCGGAGGGACTGCCGGTGTCGCTGCATCTTGACCCCGATACCGGGATCCTCACTGGGTCAACACCTGAAAAGCCCGGGATTTATGCGGTTACCCTTTGGGCGGCGAACTCAAGAGGCAAGGCTTCGAAGCCCTTCCGGATTGTCGTGGGCGAGACGCTGGCACTCACTCCCCCCATGGGTTGGAACTCCTGGTACACGTTCTACGGACGAGTGACCGACAAAACATTGCGGCAGTCGGCCGAAGCGATGATTACTTCCGGAATGGCCGACTTCGGCTATCAGTACGTGAATGTCGACTCCGGCTGGTCGGTGAAACCGGGCTCTAAGGACCCCGAATTGGGTGGGGAACCTCGCGATCAACAGGGCGCCATACGTCCCAACCGGCGTTTCCCGGACATGGCCGCGCTGACCGCTTACATCCACAGCAAGGGTCTCAAAGCGGGTCTCTACTCGTCACCCGGTCCACTCGACTGCGCGGATTTCGAAGGCTCGTATCAGCACGAAAAACTCGATGCACTAACGTTCGCCGCGTGGGGATTCGACTTTCTGAAGTATGACTGGTGCTCGTACGGCAACATTGCGCCGCCGAAGCCGACGTTGACTGACTACCGCAAGCCGTACGACCTGATCGGCGGAATCCTGAAGGAATTGGATCGCGACATCGTCCTCAACCTCTGCCAGTACGGCATGGGCGACGTCTGGACGTGGGGTGCGGATACGGGCGGGAACTCCTGGCGGACCACTGGCGATCTGGGCATGGAAAAGGACTCGCGGCTGCCGGGTCTCTACAGCATTGCATTTGCGAATGCCAGCCATTCGAGCTACGCAGGCCCCGGCCACTGGAATGACCCTGACTATGTGTTGATCGGAACAATCGGCGACGCGAACAAATGGGACCAGCCCCAGACGCCGATGCTGACCTCACTTACGCCCGATGAGCAGTACAGCTACATGTCAATGTGGTCCCTGATGGCCGCACCATTGTTCTTCGGGGGAGATATGGCCGCTCTTGACGATTTCACTCTGGGAATCATATGCAACAGCGAAGTAATCGAGATCGATCAGGATACGCTGGGATGGCAGGCGCGAGTGCTTCGCCACTCCGCGGACGAATTCATTTTGGAGAAGCCGCTCGAGGACGGTTCCATTGCCGTGGGACTCTTCAACCTTAGCGAAAGCTCCCGGAAGATCACCGCGAGCCTGACGGACCTAGGCTTGAAGGGCAATTGGAAGGCTCGCGATCTTTGGCGCCAGAAAGAGATAGGCGCCGTGCCCGGTGAATTCTCCGCCCAGGTGCCCCCGCATGGGGTTATTCTGGTGCGCCTCTCCTTATTGTACAAGGGCGGTGTTTGAATTTTAGCCGTGATTCCGTGCCGGCAATCACCTTCCGTTACGGACGGATGTGTTGCAAAAATTGGAAAAGAGACAAGTACCGACTCGGACGGCGGAGCATAGCCAGCCAAGCGGACAAGTCGATCGCGGTTCACAAACAACGTGCTGCTAACTGAAAGTGAAGGTTCGGACGAACGGTCGGGGATCGGAGATTACGATCAGTCTGGCGCATAGCTTTGAGTCCGCCGTCATCCGCACAAAGCCCCGACTCCCACTATTAGCGTAAGATATCCGCATGAAGAAGACGGAGGCGTATTTTCGGGACAGAGCGGTGCTCATTACCGGAGCTTCTTCAGGGATTGGGAAGGAGTTGGCATGGCAATTGGGCCAAGCGGGGGCCAAGGTGACTTTGGCGGCCCGGCGCACGGAATTGTTAGAGAGTCTCGCGCACAGAATCCTAGGGAGCGGCCAGCTGAGACCGCTGGTGGTGCAGTGTGACGTCACGCGGGAGGGAGACCTGGAACGCGCGGTGTCGGAGACGGTGCGGCAGTGGGGAAAGCTGGACGTGGTCATTGCGAACGCGGGATTTGGCGTCGTTGGGGCGCTGAAAGATCTTTCGGTGGAGGATTATCGGCGGCAGTTCGAGACGAATGTCTTTGGTGTGCTGCGCACGATTTATGCGGCGCTGCCGGAGATCGAGAAGACGAAGGGGAACGTGGTGATGATCGGCAGCGTTTCGGGATGGGCGGCGGCGCCGGGGGCGTCGCCTACGCCATGAGTAAATTCGCGGTGCGCGCGCTGGCGAACTCGATCACGCCGGAGTTGCAGGCGGCGGGGGTTAAGGTGACGCTGATTAGCCCGGGATTCGTGGTAAGCAACATCCGGCGTGTGGACAATCGGGGAAAGCTGCATATTGAGGCGAAGGATCGGATTCCGGCGTGGCTTCAGATGAGCACGGAGAAGGCGGCACGGCGGATTCTACGGGCGGTGGCGCTGGGTAAGCGTGAGGCGATCATTACGGGGCACGGCAAGATTTTGGTCGCGCTGGAAAGATTTATGCCGTGGGCGATTCGAGCAGTGGGGAGAAAAATGGCGGCTGGAAGAGGCAGTTACCGACGGGAAGCGAAGGTCGATTGAACGGCGCGTAGGGAGAAAAGTGAAGGTCTGAGCGAATTGTTCGGCACACGAAAAGAATGCCGCAGACTCGGGTTTGACTTCAAATGTTGACGGACCGTCCGCCGCGTAACAAGGCTCTTCTGGCACAATTCCTGGAAAGCGACCGGCTCGGGACTCTCGCCTTGCCGCCTGATGACCGGTTTCGCGTCGCGGCCCAGTTGCTTAATGCAGGCATGAAAGCCGAGAAGAGGGCGGCCGTCAAGGAGGCTTGCGAGGAGTTTCTCAGCCTGGCCTCAGACTTTTACGGCCTGCCAAAGCCGCGGATCAGCGTGCTGGCGGCCCGCCCTCTCCGAGTGCGCGAGGGCGGCGCGACCGAGCTGTTCGGCGACTACAACCTGACAACGGGGAGTATCCGCGTCTGGATGCGAACCGCGGTCCGCAAGCAGGTCACTTCCTTCGGCACGTTCCTCAGCACCCTTTGCCACGAGTTTTGTCATCACCTCGACTGCCGCCGTTTCGGGTTTGGCGCCACACCCCATACCCGTGGGTTCTACGAGCGAGCCGCCGCGCTCTACCACTACGCCCGCGGAACTCCGGCCAAGCGGCTATTCTGGATACGAACCCGAGGCGGGTGTTGGCGAATTGACTGGCCGCGGACGAATCGCGGCGGCTGACGCCTTGCTCGCGTCCGAGTTTGCGAATCCCTCGCAGCGTGCACACAGATTTCCGCGGTGGAGTTCGACCACGTCTTTGTCGCCGAGGAGGTAGTCCCGGTTTACCATCTGACCCTCGAACTTACCGTGTCCTCTGACACGCGCGAACTTAAGCTGGGTAACGAAGTTGTTGTGGATCAGGGCGGCGAGGCCAGCAAGCGAGAGCCGCGCTTCAGCACGTAGGGGCGGCAGAAGTTGAACTTTTCGCCGGGGGGCTTTGGTGATACACGCGAACCAGCTCTAGCAACTCGAAGAACGAGCCGCGCAACTCTTCCAAACCCTCAACGGTCGCTGCCGGAGCCTTAAGGATGGGGAACCTCTCGCCGTGAGTTCCCTGAGGATATCGAGGTCCTCCGCCAGCTAAGGTGTTGCAAACCTCCTTCCTGGGCATGCTGCCTGGGAGTAGAATACCGAAAAGTCGGTTAGCTCCACCGCCACGGTGTTTTTCTTCACGTGCGGCTTCACTTCGATGGCCGCCACATCGTGGAAGACCACCTGATTCTTCTCCACGGCGCGCTTGTCAAATACCTCGGCGGGGATGTATTTGGGGGCAATGTCGATGCCCTTGGCGCGGGCTTCATCCAGCACGTTGGGGAACAGGCCCATTTCGAACTCGAAGCCTAGAATGTCCACGCTGGTGATGTGCTTTTGGCGGCATTCCAGAATGACCTCTTCCACAAACAGGCGCGTGACCGGCAGGTTCACCGGCCCCACCGCCACCAACCGCCCCGCCTTCTTGCCGTTGAAGGTGTTGAAGCCATCGGTCCTTTCGGCGCGGTAGGCGCGCAGGATCAGATCGACGAAGGCGGTCTCTTTTTCTTCCAATTGCTTCTGCTGCTCCGCCTCGCGCAGGTTGGGGTTGACGCCAATATAGTGCTGGCGCTCGTACTTGCCCAGGTTGAGGATTTCAAAAGCGCGGTAGTTCTTGCCTTCGGCCTTGAGCGCGCGCTGCACGCCGATCAGACGCTTGCGGGTCGTATGAATGGCGAACTTGCCCAGGTCGGTGACGATCCACTTCCGCCCTAGTTTTTCCGCCACTGCCGCCGTGGTGCCGGAGCCGGCAAAAGAAGTCCGCGACGAGGTCGCCCTCGTTCGACGAGGCATTGATAATGCGTTCGAGAAGGGCCTCAGGCTTCTGCGTCGGATAGTCAATTCGCTCCAGTGCTTGCGATCCATTGGCGGAATGTCCTCCCAAATACTCTGCAATCGACCTCACCATTTCATCCTCGAATAGTATAAATGATGGGACGCCATCCGCTTTCTCTGGCCGATGGACTGCCCATCAGGTCCAATTCATCGTAGCGTCTCCTGTAAGTTTTCCTTCGGCTTCTGAGCTTTGCCGCATGTATGCGGGAATGCCCAGTGCCGACCCTTCTGAGTCGGATGTGTCCATGCCAAGCATCACCAGATGAATCGGTGCGCTTCTGGGCCGTTAAGATATAAGGCGATCTGGCGACCAGCGGCATCTCGGTACCGAAAGAAGTCGTCGAGATATTCCTTGGAATAAGGGACATACTGCGTATTCCAAAGGACTAGTCGGTCCAAGAGAAAAACAATATCGAGTCATCAATGATGTTAAATCCGACGGTTCCGCTTCTTGCGCTGTCACTTTTCCAAATGATTTGCGTTCCGAAAGTTGCTCGTGCCGAACACCTCCTCAAGCCAAGGATGTGATGGCTGTCACCCGCCAATCGCAATGCACATAGATACTCCCATCCTCCGCGAGGAGGTCGCGCATGAGGATGAGTCGTTCGTAGATCATGGAGATGAAGGAGTCGGCGCCTTTGCCCCAGGTGTCGCGGTAGGCGATTTCTTCGAGGATGTTGGGGCTTTGTGAACGTGTGGCGTCGCCGATCTTCGATGTCCATGGAGAAGTCGGCGCCCGACGTCGAAGGGCGGGTCGATGTAGATGAGCTTGAGGCCGCCCTGTTTCTCGATCTCATCGCGCAGCGGGCCGTTCTTGAGGCTGGAGAGGATGAGCTTGTTGTCGCCCCAGATGAGCTTGTTGGTCCAGCCTTTAAGCTGCCGGCCCCGCGTGTCAAATAGCCTGCTGGCAGTGCGGTGTCGGCCGTTGCCTTCGGCACGCGGCTCATCGACCTGCTCGATCGTCTGAAACGGCAGCACGACGTTCGAGACTTCGTTGGTCTTGCCGTTCCAAACCAGTTCGACTTCGCGCTTGTCGTCGAACAGCAGAAAGCGATACTTGTCCGGCAGCGGCTTGTCCGCCTCGATGTAGCGGATGATTTCCTGTTGTTCCTGTTCCGTCAGTCGTGGCATGTACATCCTTACCTGAAATCTACGTTTTCATTTACTCGCCGCCCGATACCATACCCCCGGGAACCGCACCGTGCAACGTAGGGGGGCGGCTTGCCGTCCCCGTGAGCGGACCCGTCGCAGATTTCCCTTGCGGAAACGGCGCCAGGCAACGTAGGGAGCGGCTCGCCGTCCCCTTATACAAATTGTCACCCATGAACAAGGGTAGGGCAAGCCCTGCCCCTACGGTCCAGGCCCTTATTCTTCTTGACGAGGTCCGCGCTACTCACTTTCGGCGTCCCGCCCTAATTGAAATCGAGCCGAAACGAATCCGTTTGACTTTCGTATTCTGCTGGCAGAAGATAGCCAGTTCGCGGGCCAGTCCGCCCTCTCTGCGATTGTGCCAGACCTTCGACCCTGCGTCCTCACCATGGAGTAAAACCGATGTACTGCCGAAATTGCGCTCACCAACTTGCTGATGTTGCCGAATTCTGCACGGCGTGTGGTATGCGTCCGCTTCAGGGCGCCCGCTACTGCTGGTCGTGCGGAGCCGAAGGCCTTCCCCAAGCGGAAGTCTGCGTTAAATGTGGAGTCCGGCTCATGGGCGGCAGCGTGCAAGGCCAGAAGGAGTGGATCCTTGCTTTGATCTTCTCGATTGTCTTGGGAACCCTGGGCGTTGACCGCTTCTATCTCGGTTATGTCGGCCTCGGCATTCTGAAGCTCGTGACCCTGGGAGGATGCGGCGTCTGGTGGCTGATCGATGTCATTCTCATTGCCCTGAACCGGATTCCCGACGCCCAGGGCCGGCCACTGAAGCAATGACGCCGTCGCGCCTCCTCCTGGCTCGGTTGAGGGCCGTGCGGATCGCTCCTTTTTCCTCCGGCATCCCACGAGTCGTAGCGCTGGGTGCGGCGATTGCGTTCTTTTGCCTGATCTCGCCCGGGGCCCTAAGCGGCTGTCCGGATCTATGCCTTTGGCGCCACCTATTTCATCTGCAGGCCTGCCCTGCGTGCGGAACCACCCGTGCCCTGGCGGCGATCTTTCACGGTCATATCGGCCAGGCTCTCGCCTTCAATCGTAACGTGATCGCCACTGGCCCCGGGCTCATGGTGATGTTCGCGAGGGATCTGCTCCGGGGAGCTAAGAGCATAAGGAAGTGAGTGGGGAACGGCGGTTTGGCCGTGGAGCACGGATTTGATTACTTAGTGTCGGCGTTGCGTGGGTTGCGGACTCCCTTCACCAGCCGCTGGTATTGGAACTCCAGGTAGTTGTCGGTCATGCCGGCAATGTAGTCGCAGACCACGCGCTGGACGCCATCACGCTGGGTTTCGAGCAGGTAACGTTCGGGCAGGCGCTCGGGACGTTCCACGAAGTAATCGAAGAGTCCTTCCAGATGTCGGACCACCCTGCTGCGCTCGGCGCGGATGTTCTCGTTCGTGTAAAGGTTGGCGAAGAGGAACGCTTTCAGCCGCCTTCTCTCGGCGGCCAGCTCCGGATCGAGGCCGGCGAGCCGGGTGGGATTCCGGCGGACGCTTTCGACGGAGGGCGGGTCGAGCGCCCCCGCCCGGTCGCGAGTCGCCTCAATCAGCCCGGTCACAAAAGTATCGAGCAGGCGCTTCAGAGCCTCGTTGAACTTCATCTTCTCGGGCGCGAAAGGGTACTTCTGTTCCACTTCCCGGTGGAAGCGGTCAAAGAGCGGAACACCCTCGCGGATCAGGCTGATGCTAAGCAGTTTTGACTCATAGCCATCGTCGAGATCGGCGGAGCTGTAGGTGATCTCGTCGGTATGATCGATGAGTTGCGCTTCGAGCGGAGGC
Source organism: uncultured Acidobacteriota bacterium (assembly GCA_963803295.1). Taxonomy (GTDB): domain Bacteria; phylum Acidobacteriota; class Terriglobia; order UBA7540; family UBA7540; genus CAWDMC01. Next base: position 646,019 of record CAWDMC010000009.1, read on the forward strand.
ATTTCGTCGAGACGATACTCGCCAAGCTCCGGATACGACGCCGCATCGTAGTCGCGCGAGTGCTTGATGATGCCCTCACGCACTTCAAAAGTCAGGTTGAGGCCGGGGAACTCCGCGTACTTCTGCTCGAAATTGTCCACGATCCGCAGGGCATGCAGATTGTGATCGAAGTGGCTGCCATAGCGCCCCATCACCTGGCCCAGCACCGCCTCACCCGCATGCCCGAATGGAGGATGCCCGACGTCGTGAACCAGCGCCAGCGCCTCCACCAGATCCGAGTTCAGGCGAAGGGCGCGCGCCACCGTGCGGCTAATCTGAGCCACCTCGATGGTATGGGTCAGGCGCGTACGGAAATGGTCCGAATAGCGGCGCGCGAAAACCTGGGTCTTGTTTTCCAGGCGGCGGAAAGCACGCGAGTGAACAATGCGGTCGCGATCACGCTCGTAGTCGTTGCGGTAAGGGTGGCTGGGCTCGGGATAACGCCGCCCGGCCGATTGCCCGACAGGCATGGCGTAAGGGGCTAAGTCTGAAGACTGTGTAACCATCCGCGGCACGGGAAGTGTCCCGAAGAATCGAATATAGCATGGGGTCGCCGCGGAATGTGGTCAGTAAGAACCCAGGCCGAGAAACGATTGACGCCCGCGCTTTTGGAAACCCTTACTTGACTACACGCGCCAGAATTGGACCGAGCACCGCCAGAAAGAGCACATAAGCGGCCGAAAGAGGCTCGAGCCGAGGCTCAAGGCCCGCACCCAAGCCTGCAATCACGATCGAGAATTCTCCGCGCGCCACCAAGCTCATCCCGGCTCGCAGCCGTCCCCGGCCGCTAACCCCAGCGCGTCGAGCGGTCCAGTAGCCGGTCACTACTTTCGTCATGGTTGTGACTGCCCCCAACAGAAGAGCGACCGGCAGCATTGACGGCAAGGTGACGGGGTCAATCTGAAGTCCGAAGAAGAAGAAGAAGATGGCGGCGAAAAGATCGCGTAAAGGTGCAAGAACGCGGTGCGTCTGTTGCGCCATCGGTCCCGACACCGCGATGCCGACAAGAAAGGCACCTATTCCCGCGGAAACCTGGAGCCGCTGGGCAATGCCGGCCACGAGCAGGACAACGCCGAAAACGCTCAGTAGAATGATCTCATCGGACTCGTGGGCGACATAATGGCTCAGCCGCTGTCCATATTTCACGGCGATAACCAGCACCAGAAGGACCGTGCCGACTGCCGTGGCGACGGACAAAGCGATCTTGGCCGGTCCTCCACTGGCCAGCAGCACAGCGACCAGCGGCAGGTAGACGGCCATCGCCAGATCCTCCAGCACCAACACCGACAGAACGGCCGGGGTCTCCGGGCATTCCAGCCGTCGGAGTTCTGCCAGGACCTTGGCGATGACGCCGGACGAAGAGATGTAAGTTACCCCGCCGAGCAGGACCGCAGGCAGCAGACGCCATCCCAGGAGGAATCCGGCGATAAGGCCCGGTGGGAAATTAAGCGCCAGATCCACGGAGCCTGCAGGGAAACCCTTTCGAAGATTCTCCTTCAGCTCTTCTCCGGTATACTCAAGCCCCAGCATGAACAGGAGCAGCAACACGCCGATCTCGGCCCCCACTCCGATGAAGCCTTTGCTGAGGTTCAGGGGCGCAAGTCCACCATTGCCAAACGCCAGGCCGGCGAGCAGGTAGAGTGGGATCGCAGAGAAGCCCCAGCGGCTCGCGACCCGCGCTAGCACTGCGAGCCCGACAACGGCTGCACCTAGCTCGATAAAGATGAAAGCGACGTCGTGCGCCGTGCAATTCATACCCTGTGGTGAAGCATTCCAGCTTTCAAGCCCGTTAGCAACAAAATGACCCCGGCGGGACCGAAGAGTCTAGCCGGATTGGACCGCCTGCGGCTTCTCAAATGAGAGAGGCGGCGGTTTCTCATCAACTAGTGAAAACTGTAACTGTAGCGCCACTCTATGACCGGCGAAACTGGAGCACCGTAAAGGGGGGTAAAGGGGGCTCCCCTACACGGGCTGGAAGCCCGTCTTCGCCGCTCATAGAGCGGCGCTACAGCGATACTCGATGGTTTTCGCACAGACTTTTGCCGGCGAGCCCCGGTCCGCCCGAGACCTCAATCGGGTCCAGCCTAGGCGACGGCGAAGAGGATCAGTCCGAGCAGGTAGATCCAGAGACCATCCATGAAATGCCAGTAAAGAGTGGTGACGTCCAAAGCGGTCCGCTTTTTCAACCCCAGACTGATGCTCGGAGCCTTCCAAACGAGGTAAATAAGAGCGATGGCGCCTCCTGCAAGGTGCATCCCATGCATGAAGGTGACCGCATAGAGGAAGGCGCTGCTAGGATTGCGGTGCAGGTAGACGCCTGTGGATGCCAGCTGTCGCCAAGCCGTCACCTGGCCACCGACAAAAGTGAGTCCGAGCATTAGGGTCACCTTGAGCCAGCGAGAAAACCTCACGCCACGTCCGGCCGAAAGCGAGCGGCGCGCCAGTTCCAGGGTAACGCTGCTAGCGAGCAAAACGGAGGTATCCAGGTAGAGGATTCTGGGCACGGGCGTGTGCATCCAGACTCTGGACATCTCCGCGTGTAAGAACGCCAACACGGTACTGAGTGAGGCGAAGAAAACAGTCACGGCGCCAAGGCCGAGCCACATCCCTAGTTGATAGGCGGAAGGCGGAATCGACCATCCTCGTGAACTGAGTGGATCCCAGCTGCCGAAACCGCCGCCCTCGAAATCGTTCCCGTCCTGTCCGCGCCCGCCCGGTCGTCGAGAACCACGCTGAGCGGGTGGTGCGTCGTGGCGGGCTGGTATCATGGCCTGGGCCATAGCAGACTCCCACACGCAGGATCTGGCAACTTTCAGCTCTGTTGGCTTCTATCCCAGTCTAGCCCAAGTCTCGCATAAGAGCACTAAAAGAGCTGCTGGTACTCCGGTGGTTGACTATTTGCTGAGTTTGTCAGAGGATTGACCGCTGTGATATCCCCTTGTTAGCATAAGTCAGATCAATGGAGTACTTGAGTGCAAGACGGCAATTCTGTTTCCAGCCTGGAAAAAAGCGCCATCACCTTCGAACAACTATTTGAGGCCGCGCCGGATGCCGTTTTGACTACGGACTCCAAGGGGCGTATCACCCGGCTTAACGCCCAGACCGAGCGGATGTTCGGGTACTCACGCCAGGAGCTGCTTGGTGAACCGGTGGAGATTCTGGTCCCGGAACGATTCCGCAACGTACATCCGGGTCACCGTCAGCACTACGAGGAGGAGCCCCGCCTGCGTCCCATGGGCGCCGGCCTGGAGCTCTACGCCAGGCGTAAAGACGGAACCGAATTCCCCGTCGACATTATGTTGAGCCCGCTCCCGGCCAACGAAGGTCTGGTCGTGCTTGGCGTCGTCCGCGATATCACCGAGCGGCGGCAGGCCGAGGTGTCGGTTCGTAAGAGCCAAGCCATGTTCGAGCGGCTGTTCGAGGGGTCTCCGGACGCCATTGTCGCCTCCGATCAGCAAGGTCGCATTGCCAGGGTCAACCTTCAGGCGGAGAAAGCATTTGGCTACGACCGCGAGGAGTTAGTGGGTCAGCCAGTGGAGATCCTGGTGCCGGAGCGATTCCGCCTTTCGCATGTCGACGACCGGCAGGTCTACAACGCGTCCCCTCAGGTGCGGCCCATGGGCGCGAAGATAGACCTTTACGCGAGGCGAAAAGACGGCAGTGAATTTCCGGTGGATATCTCGCTGAGCCCTATCCAGCTTGACGACGGTTCACTGATCCTCAGCGTCATACGCGACATTACCGAGCGGAAACAAGCTGAAGAAGCCTTGCGCGAGAACGAGGAGCGCTTCCGGCTGCTGGTTGAAGGCGTCAGAGACTACGCGATTTTCATGCTGGACCCCACGGGCCGCGTAATGAGTTGGAACCAGGGAGCGGAACGTACCAAAGGGTACAAGGCGGAGGAGATCCTTGGTCAGCACCTGTCGGTTTTCTATTCGCCCGAGGATCGCGAGAGGCGCCGGCCAGAGGAGCACCTGCAGCGCGCGGCTGAACTCGGACGCGTCGAGGTCGAAGGCTGGCGCCTCCGCAAGAATGGTACGCGGTTCTGGGCCAATATCGTGCTGACCGCACTTAAGGGGTCACAGGGCGAGTTGCGGGGTTTTGCCAAGGTCACGCGCGATGTCACCGAGCGTAAGCGCGCTGAAGAGGCTCTGCTACCTCGAGATCACCAATGTCCTGGTGTCGAATCTCGACATCCGCAGACTGCTTTCCGCGATCTCGGCCGGAATCCGCCAGGTTACTCCTCACGAGTATTCGAGTTTGTCGCTCTACGATCCAGAGACCCGGCAGCTGCGGCTTCAGGTGCTTGATTCCACGTTCGGCAAGGATCTGGGCGAGGGTGACTTACTGGTGCCGCTGGAGGGCACGCCATCGGGCTTGGCTTTCCGCCAGCGGCAGCCTGTCGTGCTCAATGGCATTGAACGGGGCGGTTTCAAGCCTGAGATGATACAGCATCTGCTGCAGGCAGGTGTAAAGTCGGGTTGCTGGCTGCCGCTGATCAGCCACGGACGCGTGCTCGGTACCTTGAACATCGGCAGGACCAAAGAGAACGCTTTCGAGGAACGCGAGCTGAACCTGCTGAGCCAGATGGCTAATCAGGTGGCCATCGCCATCGACAACGCTCAGGCGTTCAGACAGCTTGACGAGCTCAAGGACCGGTTGGCGGAAGAAAAGCTTTACCTCGAAGACGAGCTGCGTACGGAATACAACTTCGATGAGATCGTGGGTGAAAGCTCTTCGCTGAAGCGCGTGCTGAAGCAGGCGGAGACCGTGGCTTCTACGGACGCCACCGTGCTGATCCTGGGCGAGACGGGCACGGGAAAGGAACTGATCGCGCGGGCCGTCCACAACCTGAGCCCGCGTGGCAAGCGCACCTTTGTGAAGTTGAACTGCGCGGCGATCCCTGGAGGCTTGCTGGAAAGCGAGTTATTTGGACACGAACGAGGAGCTTTCACCGGCGCCATTGCCCAAAAGGTGGGACGCATGGAACTGGCCCACGAAGGCACCCTTTTTCTCGATGAAGTGGGCGATCTTCCTCTGGACCTCCAGCCCAAGCTCCTGCGTGCGTTGCAGGAAAAAGAGATTGAACGCCTGGGTGGCACTCGCACTATTCCCGTGGATGTGCGCTTGGTTGCAGCAACCAACCAGGATCTCGGCAAGATGGTAAAGGAACACCGCTTCCGGAGCGATCTCTACTATCGCCTAAAGGTCTTCCCCATAACCGTGCCGCCACTCCGGGAACGACGCGAAGACATCCCGATTCTGGTGCGCTACTTTGCCCAGCGCCACGCCCAGCGGATGAACAAGCGCATTGAAAGCATCCCGCCCGACGCGCTGGAAGCACTCACCCGGTGGCCCTGGCCCGGTAACATCCGCGAGCTGGAGAATTTGATCGAGCGCGCTGTAATCCTGACTCGTGGTCCTGTCTTGCGGGTACCCCTGGCTGAGCTGCAAGCGTCGGCTGAGCCGGGAGAGGAGCAAGTGGATCTCGGCACGCAGCCCACGGCGGAACACGAACAGACTGGCACCTTGGAATCGGCGGAACGCGAGCACATCCTGCGGGTGCTCGAGGAAACCCACGGCGTCATTGGAGGCGCCAAGGGAGCAGCAGCACGCCTGGGACTGAAGCGCACGACGTTGAACTCGAAGCTCCGCAAGCTCGGGATCACGCGGGAAGACTTCTAGTCTCTACGGAAAAAGCCTCCGAAAGCTGACTCCCCATGAAACACCTTATTGTTGGCACGGCGGGTCACATCGATCACGGCAAGTCTGCCCTTGTTTTAGCCCTTACCGGAACTGATCCTGACCGGCTGGCGGAGGAGAAGCGCCGCGGCATTACCATCGACCTAGGATTTGCCCATCTAGATCTCGGCGAGGGTTTGCGCGCCGGCTTCGTAGATGTTCCCGGGCATGAGCGCTTCGTCAGGAACATGCTGGCCGGGGTGGGTGGCATCGATTTGGTGTTGTTGGTAGTGGCGGCCGACGAGTCCATCAAGCCGCAGACACGCGAGCACTTCGACATCTGCCGCTTGATTGGCGTAAAACGCGGGCTGGTAGCGATCACCAAAGTGGATTTGGTTGACCGCGAGCTTCTCGATCTGGTGCGGCTCGAGGTGCAGGAGTTTGTGGCAGGATCGTTCCTCGACGGTGGACCGATCCTGGCCGTGAGCGCGCGCACAGGCGAGGGATTAGCCGCACTCAAAGACGAGCTGCGCCGCCTCGGCGGGGAGATCGCACCCAAGCCGGAGGCGTTGCCTTTCCGGCTGCCCATCGATCGCGCCTTCGTGATGAAGGGTTTTGGCGCTGTGGTCACGGGTACGCTGATCGCCGGCAAGGTTTCGAAAGAGGCGGAAGTTGAAGTTTATCCTCTTGGCCGTCGCACTCGCATCCGCGGCATCGAGGTCCACAATGAGGCAGTTGAAACGGCCGGGGCCGGCCAACGTACCGCGCTGAACCTCGCCGGCGTAGAAGCTCGGGAGATCACACGTGGCATGACGCTCGCGACTCCAGGTTGGTTTGAATCCACGGCCCAGATCGACGCCGCTGTCTCCCTCCTACCCCGTGCTCCCGCGCTGAAACACCGCGCCAGAGTTCATTTTCATAGTGGGACAGCAGAGACCCTGGCCGAGGTCGCCTTGCTCGATGGCAAAACTCTCGCTCCGGGCGGAGAAGCTTACGCTCAGTTGCACCTGGCGGAGCCGGGCCTTTATCTTCCCGGCGACCGCTTTATCATGCGCCAGTTCTCACCGGTCACCACCATTGGCGGCGGTGTGATCCTGGATAATCATCCCACCTGGCATCGGCTTGGCGACCGCAGCGTATCCGACTTCCTGTCGGCGCTCGCACAAGCGGACAGCGAAAAGTCCTTGGAACTGTTGGTCGAAAAGGCTGGTGAAGCCACCCAGTCGGCGATGGTCGCACGCACCGGCTTAAAACCGGATGAAGTCCTGCGGCTGGCGAAGCAACTCGAAGTACAAAAGCGCCTGCTCATTCTTCCCCAATCCGATACCCTTCTGGTATCAACGGGGCGTTTTGGGGATCTCACGCGCCGGCTTACCACCGAACTCGACTCCTTCCATAGGTCAAATCCTCTTCTCCCTGGACTTCCTAAAGACGACTTGCGGGCCCGTGCCGGCGCTGGCAAGAGGATGAAGGCAAGCCTGCCCTCGATTGCGCTTTTGAACGCTGCGTTACAGTCGCTTGCCGCAGCCGGCAAGATCGAAATGGATGGCGAATTGGTGCGGCTTCGTGGGCAGGAAGTGCAATTGACGGGGGATGAACAGGCGGCGCGCGATCAAATCAGCAAGGCCTTCCACAAGGCCGGCATGGCCGTTCCCAGCGCTAAGGACGTGCTCGCCTCGCTTCGCCTCGATCGCGCCCGGGCTGAGAAGATCCTGCACCTGCTGTTGCGGGAGAAGGTGCTGGTGAAGCTGACGGACGACCTGATTCTGCACCCGTCGGCGCTCCAACGTTTGCGCGCTTTGGTGGCTGAGCGTAAGAAGCAAAGCAATCAGATCGATGTGGCCGTGTTCAAAGAGATGACGGGCCTTACCCGCAAATACGCCATCCCGCTGCTCGAGTATCTAGATCGCGAGCGCGTAACCCGAAGGCAGGGCGACACGCGAATCATCCTGTGAGCGAATCGCTCAACATCTCATGCACTAGAGGCATGGGCAGCCCCATAACGTTCGAGTAGGCACCCTCGAGTCGCGTGACGAAGTGCCGCGCCAGTCCCTGGATCCCATAGCCACCCGCCTTATCGAACGGCTCGCCGCTGGCGATGTAGTCGCGGATTTCCTCCTCCGAGAGAGTCCGAAAAGTGACCAGGGTGGTATCCGACTTAAGCGATAGCAAGCAATCGGGGGAGCGCACCAGGCACACGGCCGTAGTAACGCGATGCGTACGGCCCGCCAAGGCGCGTAGCATCCGCGCCGCGTCTTCCAGGTCCTGCGGCTTCTCAAGCACCTCCTGACCCACCATCACCACCGTATCCGCGCCCAACACCAGCTCGCCGGGTGCGGATCGCCGCGCCACCTCAGCCGCCTTTTCTCGCGCCAGCCGCAGTGCATAGTCCTCGCCCGCCTCATCGCGTCGTCGCTTTTCCTCGACTCTGCTCGGACTTATCTCAAAATGGAATCCGGCATGGCGCAGCAGCTCCTCTCGCCGGGGAGAGCCGGAGGCAAGAATGAAGCGTGAATTGGGGTGATTGGGAAACATACCCAACTGTTGGAGGGCGGGATTTTGCCCGGTTTTACTCCCCTTCGAGTTTGTCCATTTTCACGATATGGCGAACAACATCCCAAATCGTTGTGAGAGATTCCGGCTAGCGCTCCGCGAGTCCGGCGATCATGCACTTGAACGCGACCATTCCCGGGTCATCTCGTCCGATGCTCTTCTCGCCGAAGATTCGCGCGCGTCCCTGCTTCGCCGGCCGGTTGCGGAACTCCTCGATGGCGGCGGTGACAGCAGAATCAGCGGCCGTGATAATCTCCTGCGGGTTTGAAAGCCCTGCGGTGGCGGTGGTCGCCCGATCGAGCGCGTCCAGTATGGTCTTATCGCCGAGCTGTCCCTTGCCGCGGGCGGCCATGGCTGACATCGCGCCCCCGAGCAATGACGAGATCTCGCTCCAGGAAACTTCCGTACGGCCCTTGGCGGCCTTGGCAGCGCTCATCAAGCCAGTGGCGAGCAGCGTCCCTAGGGTCGATCCCGAGATCTTAGTGAACGCCTGGGCGCACTTCGCCAGCGCCAGACCGACGTCATCGGGCAGGTTCGGCAATTCGGCCAGGACGCTGCGTCCTCCGCGCACCATGGTGACACCCAGATCGCCATCGCCCAAGGCCGCATCCAGCACATTCAATTCGCCGGCAGAGTCCTCCAGCTTCTGGACAACTCGCTTGAGGCCCTCGCGCAGGCAATCCGTAGTGAAACCTGTGGTCATATTCCAACCCGTAGAAACGGGCAGTCACAGGGCGCCTTGAGCAGGCGCTCTAGTATATCGTCGAGCTTGCAGAAAGTCAGGGACATGCCCGCCATTTCCATCGAGGTCGCATAGCGGCCCACGAGCGGCGAAACGATGGTTACCCCGGTTGCCGCCAACCTCCTCGCCACCTGGCGGTAGACGATGTAAAGCTCCTCGAGAGGCGTAGCACCCAGGCTGTTCGCCAAAACCGAAATCCGATCGCCGGCCATGAGAGGCATATCTGCGAGCAACAGCGCCAGCATCTCCTCGGCGATAACATCCGCCGGCTTCAGCGATCCCCGGCGCACGCCGGGCTCGCCGTGAATGCCCATGCCGATTTCCATCTCGTCTTCGCCGATCTGGAACGTGGGTTTGCCCACAGCGGGCACGGTGCAGGGAGTAAGAGCGACCCCCACCGACCGGCAGGCATCCGCGGCTTTCTGGGCGATCCTAGTGACCTCCCGCAGGCTTGCCCGAGCCTCGGCGGCCGCACCCGCGATCTTATAAGCGTAAACCAGGCCGGCAACGCCGCGGCGCTTCGCGCGCTCCGTCAGGCTGGCGCTCGCCACATCGTCGGCAACCCGCACGGTGGTGGTCTCAATCCCTTCCAGCTCCACAAATTCCCCGGCCATGTCGAAGTTCATGTTGTCGCCGCCGTAGTTCCCATACAGGCGCAACACTCCGGCCCCACCGTTCGCAGCGCGGATGGCGTCGGCCATCTGATCGACCGAGGGCGAAGAGAACACATCGCCGATGGCACAGGCGTCCAGCAGTCCTTTGCCGACGTATCCTGTGAACACCGGCAAGTGCCCGGACCCGCCACCGCTCGCGATCCCCACCTTGCCCTGGATAGGACCGTCGACGCGGGCAATCACCCGGCCTTCCGTTCCGAGGCGGCGATAGTAATCGGGATGCGTTACGCAGAGTCCGTCCAGCATTTCGTCCACATAAGCAAAAGGCTCGTTCAGGATCTTCTTCATAAGGTTGGTCCTGGAGTAGCATGGGATTATTCAGAAGGTGAGATTCTGTTCGCCGCGAAGGGCGCTGTCAAGGGCAAGTTTGTCACAACTACGGGAGAGGCGAACGCTCAACGTCGGCTCTTGAGATCGAGGAGTTTCTAACGGAGCGCCGGATCACACGCCTGCTTTGCCAAGCTCTCTGCTTCCTGCCTTCGGCGCTCAATTTCGGCGTCAAGAGTGGTTTTATTCTAGACGGCACGTTTGCATGGGGGATACCAGGCGAGTGATCCCTCATTCGAGTACAAATGACAGAACGTCAGGCAAGATTTTGAAGCCCAAGCTCCACGGCCCGTTTGAACCTTGATTCAAATGCTCTCAGAGGCTCGGGCGATGGCCTCTTCCACCAGTTCATCGGCAATCCGGCATTTCAAATCCTTGCGAAGTTTGCGTACCAAACCCCGAGTCTCATCCGCCAATCCTTCCAAGTGAAGACGCGCCAGAAGCCCCACAGTGCCGACCGACTTTATTCCCATGTTCTTTCCTATTTGCCTTGCTCGCCTCTCGTCGCCGATGAAGTAAGCAGCCCGCCGTTCTTGTGCCTGGATGAGGGCCTCCGATTCACCTGGGTCAAGTTCATGCATCAGCAGTTTGACGCTTACTTGTCCGCCGTCCGGCATGGTTGGTAAAAGCCGGTTTGGTAAAGCTTCCGGAGTTTGTAGCGAAATCTCGATTTCCGGTTGACTTCCCCTTGCACGACCAGGGGGACATAAACCACTTGGAAATATTGGGAGAGCTTCGCGGCAAGGCCTAAATGCGAGAGGTTGATCAGACAGGAACTGTCAATGACAGCTATTCGCACTCTTGTTTCTTGGCAAGACTCGAGAGTAACAGCATTCCGAATATGGAGGCTAAGGTCGCCAGGGGTATATCACAGAAGCAGATCATCGAGGGTCGATAAGCGCTGTTTTCAGAAAGGCGTGCAGACGCATTGATATGAAGCACATACGGTACCCGCCCGAAACCGTTGGGTTTGGGCGCGCGGAGTCTGCCCTCCCTGAGTATTGCCTTGAGAACCGCGTATTGTTTAGTAAGCGTCCTGTGCCTGCGGCCCACGAAGTGGGTCAAGTCAGGCGATACATAGCGCTGAAGGTCCATGAGCGAGGTAGCGCGGACCTCCGTTCTTTGAGGTCCCCGGGTAGTTCCGTCAACGACGCCGGTCAAATTGGCGTTCTCGGATAGGAAGGCACTCTCACCTGGTCAATAGTCAAGCCGCGCCGTCGGTCTTCCTTTACCGGACCCACACCGGATATTCATTCAAACTAATCTATAGACCACCGCCAATTTTTAGGGCGGCGCTGCGCTAGAGTGCAACGCCGGAAGAAACCGTGACGACCAGATAGGAACCGCGGACCTCAAGGGCGGAGGTCCGCGCTACCTTCGCTTGACGTCAGTAGCCAGTTCTCTGCCGGTTGCACTACGAGAACCCACGGTCAGAAGGTACGCTGACCGTGGCTACCATTGTCACCGTTTGGCCGCCTTCGCCAACTCCCGCTCGAACTTCATCTCACCCTTCTTCAGGTCGGCGCCACCTTTCACCGTATCGACGCCGGTTACCATTCCCCGGCCATCAAGCGAGGTCTACCACACTGAGTCCCGCCTGCTTCAATAAGTGGGTCAATAGTCCAACTTTCAGGGGTTTGTTTCCATGGATGGGAACGAAGGCCGAATTTCGCTGCCCGCCCTGCCATAGATGTGGTGACTACCATGGACGCGGAGGAGTCGCCAGCCGTGCCGCTCGATATATCGAGCAAACTCCTTGCCTGAGACCGGCTTCATACCGCAACTTCCACAACTCGGTCCCTGCCCGTGGACTCCGGAGGATCGACTTCAACTGAAAGGCATCCCTCGATCGCCTCGCGGACGTTCGCGAGCAATTCCTCCATGTTTTCGCCTTGCGTAGCGCAGCCGGGAATAGCCGGAACTTCTGCCCAGTAGCCGCCCTCTTCCGCTTCATGGACCACGACTTTGAAATTCAAGCTGACTCCTCAATATTTCGGATTTGCATGTATGTTAGCACGTCCCATGCGAGCACGTCCTCAAACCGAGTAGCCGACCTGCAAACGGACTCTGTTTGATAAGAAGTGGTGCAAATCGGTGCGTTTTGGTGTAGAACTATCCTTATGTCCGTTCAAAAGATTGTGCGCCAGAGCATCTCACTGCCGCCACGGCTGGCCAGGCGCGTCAAAGCCTTGGCGAAGAGTCAAAGAACCAGCACAAACCGCGTGCTGGTTGATCTTATCGAGCACGGTCTCGAATCGAAAGAGTCAGAGAAAGAGAGGTTTCTCGCGCTGGCAGACGAGTTCGCCGCGTGCCACAATCCGGCAGAACAGCGACGGTTGAAGCAGGAACTTGCCCGGTTGACCTTTGGTGAGTGATGCCAAGGATCCGCTGGACCGATCTCCCTCCAGCCCTCGGCGATCACTTTTTCAATGAGCACACGGGGAACTCCGCCAGCATCGTGTTACCGGTATATCCAAGTTCCTCAATCAGCCCGGCGCGCGAGGTATAGTAACCGTCGGCAGTCATTGCCTTCAGCGTCTGAAAAAAAAGCTCTCTCACCTCCAGCCGGGCAGCCGGACTCACCGCGGTACCCATGGCCTTGGAAAGCTCCACCTGCAAGCGCCCCGCCTGGAACCTGTCGACGGCCTCGCTCAAAGGTGTCAGCAATTCAATCTGCTGTCCTTCCTTGACATCCGCAAAGGCCGCTGAGAATCGCGAGATCGACTGCTCATCAAGCCACCTGATCCCTTCGCGCAACGAGTTCTGATGCTCTGTATTGGCGCTGACCACCCCGTCAATATACTCAGGTACGTTGGCCGCAACCGCGCCAGGCGTGCCGGTCGGCGGGATGATCAAATCAGTAAGAGCCGCCAGCGTGCGAAACTCGGCCTGAGTGAAAAATCGGGGACGATATGGCCCTGGAGAAGCCGGCTTAGGCGGTGAACCGGGGTGGGTATGCTGTCCGTAAAGCTGGGCGGCGGGGAAGGGGAAGGCACAGGTCGTGCCGACGGCGCCAATTATCTTAAGCAGCTCGCGACGGTCGGGCATTTACAACTCTCCTTTCCTTAGCCGTTCGGCAATATGATCTGCAGTACGCGCAGCCAGGGCCATAATGGTAAGGGTTGGATTTTTTTCAGCTGCTGAAGGGAAAACGCTCCCGTCGACAACATAGAGATTCGGAACATCGTGGGTCCGGCAGTCCGGGTTAACTATTGATCTTCTCGGATCGCTCCCCATGCGGCATCCCCCCAGCTCGTGGTTGCCCGCTGGCGCCTCGCTGACGGAGAGGACTTCGGCGCCGGCATGCTTGGCGATATCCAGGCTCCAGCGAAGGGTGTCTCTAAAGATTTTGAGGTCGTTGTCATTCCATACCATAGTACGCCGCGCGCGCGGAAGACCAAAGCGATCCAGCGAACCGTAATCGAGATCAATGAAACTCTGATCGTCCGGCAGCTTTTCCCCGAAAGGAGTGAGGGTCAGAAACGCCGGATAACGCGAGCGGACCGCCTGCTTGTACGCTTTGCCAATTCCCGGGATCGAACGCGCCCAACCCACCTCGCGCCGGTTTTGAAAATTGAATTGAATCCCGAAGCTGCGGGCGTAGTCCCGCTTCTGCGTATGCATAAAAGAGGGAATGTAAGCATGGTCGAGAAATCCTTCATCGTTAACTGTCGGCGTCCCCACCAAATCGGTCAAGAAGCATTCCACCCCGGATGTGAAGTGGGTAATGTAGTGGCGGCCGAGTTCTCCGCTGGAATTGGCCAAACCCGTCGGATACAGGCGCGATTTCGACATTAACAGTAGGGCGACGCTTTGCACGCACGCACAGGCCACGGCTACGCACCGCCCTCGAATCTCCCCGTCCATTTTGTGGTCCCGGTTCCAGTAATGCACCCCAGTCGCGCGGTTATCATTCGAAACCAACACCTCACGCACGATGGAACTACTAAAAAGATCCAGGTGTCCGCTCGTCATCGCAGGGAAGATCTGCGTGTCCGCCGAATTGTATTTAGCAACGACGTCGCAGCCCGCCATACAGTTTCCACAGAAATGACAGGCCGGTCGAGCCGAGGTAGGAACGGTCAGCGTCGCCTTGCGGACATGGATGACTTTGACGCCCAGTTGGTTCGCCCCGCGCTTAACAATCAGATCGCTGCATTTCATCGGAACCGGAGGAAGGAAGATTCCGTCGGGTAGGTCTTCCAGGTGATCGAGGTTGCCGCAAACACCAACTTCGCGTTCAACCCGGTCATAGTATGGCGCGATGTCCGCGTAATCGATTGGCCAATCTTCTCCAGCGCCGTCGTGTGAGCGGCCTTTGAAGTCACGCTGGCTAAGGCGAAGCGCAACCGCGTTCCAAAGCATAGTCTTCCCGCCAACTCCTTGGCTGCGCTCGGAGTCGAAACCTGGCTTGCCGGGGCGCATGGTAGGGATCTGGCGGCCAGGAAACTCAAACGGCAGAGCATGAGTGTTGAAATCAGTGCGGGTGTCCACGCGCGGTCCGCCTTCCACTAGAGCGACATCGACCCCGCGCCGAGCTAGATGAGAGGCGAGCGTCCCACCTCCAGCTCCCGAGCCAACTATGACGACGTCATAATGTTTGTTGATCACGATTCAGCTATCCTCCAAATCACTTCTAAGGCATCCTTTTGCTACTGCGCTTTCTGATGCTCTCGGGCAATGACCGCGTTTCCTGCCACGCTTCGCTCCAGGCTGCAGCATACGGGCTTTTCTGTTTGTCCGCCACGTGCGATTCGCCAAAGGCCCGCTCGGTTGTGGGAAACCTCTTGCACTCACTTCCCTGGTAGTGGTGTTGCAGCTGGGCGATACGATTGGCTGAGCAACCGCGCGAACAGTTCTTCCTTCAACTGCGAACGGACTCCGGAGCAGTAGGTGACCGTGCGAAATGACTTCAGGTCCGCTGAAACCAACAAATACGGTTTCTTTTTGGACGCTACCTCCTGGTCAGCGTCATCTGGAGCGATTTCGATTCTCGCCTTTACCTCCGTGCACTGCAATAAGTCCGGCGAGGTCACATAACCGACGGCAAGCGTGTCAAACGGATTGAAGCCTTCTACGCGCACGTCTTCATGCCACCATGCCAGCCAATCCAATGCGCGAGGGATGCCGGCCCGGTTACTAAACGTGTCGTTCGCATTGAGCGCGTCGTTTCGGGAAAATTCGTACAGTGACCTGTGAAACTGGTTGGTGCCGGGCCGGGTAACGATGTCCACTTGGGTCCCCAGCGTGCAACCGTATTCTGCCGGAGGCACGGCGCCCAGCACGGAGAATTCCTGAACGGCTTCGTTTGATGGTTCAAAGTTTATTACGCTATACTGGCGCAGGTTCATCGGCATCCGATCGAACAGGAAGTCGTTGGAGCGGCCTGCGCGCGCCGTTGACTGAAAAAGCCCCCTCGGTGTTTTCGCGGGCTTTTCCATAACGGTTCGCCGCCGTCGACACGTTCCAGCCGGCGTCCACTTCCGGAGTCAGCATTGCGAGATTCTGCAACTGACGGCCATCCATGGGGAAGGTCTTGAATCGCCTTTTCATTGACCAGGGTTGACGCCGCAGCAGATTCCGTCTCCGTTTCCGGCACTGACTCATGGACTTCAATCGTTTCCGTCCTCCCACCGGGAGACAAGGAGAAATCGACTCGGAGTTCATCGCCCACGCGAACTATAACATCCGTTCTTTGCTGACTCGTGAACTGAGGTTGGGAGACGGTGATTTCATAGAGACGGTGATTTCATATTGGTCCGGTTTTGGCTTTTGGCTCGGATTTGCGGGAGTGTATTGTAGTACTATCGTGACGATATGGCGGGAGGACGGGGTGCTTCAACCCTTGCCGCAAGCCGTTTACTGCTAGGGGGGCGTTTATGCCCCTACAGCGCTCCCACACTGGCTTCAGCGGCTGGAGCCGCCTACTCCACTTCTCCTAGCGGCTGGGCTGAAGCCCCGTGCTCCGTCGATCGCGCCAGGAAGCCATATTCCGCGGTTTCAATAGACTCTAAACCAGGGGTCGCCGATGCATTTTCAGGTTGCACTTCTGATTGCGCACGTACTGATCGTTATTCCCGCCCTGTTGCTCGTGGCTATTGTACTAGTTGCCTTTCTCTACGGCCGCAAACTTGCGAGCGTCCTTCGGCGGCGGCGCCAGGATCTTGATAAGGCTTATGCGGCAATCGATCTCATGCTGAAACAGCGACACGATGAATTGCCCAAACTCGTCTCGACGGCCAAGAGCTACTTGGCCGGGGATTCGCAGCCTCTGCAGTGGATCAGCGAAGCTCGCACCGCCTACACCCGAGCGGGCAGTTCCGTACAAAGGATCGGCGCCGCCACCGCGGAGTCCGAAGCGGTTCGCGCTCTGTTCAAAGAATCGGAGCGGTATCCCGAGCTGAAGGCGAACACCAGCTTTCGCCAGATTCAGAAACGGCTGGGAGATCTTGACAGCCAAATCGCGCGGGAACTCGCGCGCGTCGACGACGAGGTGATGGCGTTCAACCAAGGTCTTTGTACTTTCCCCGCTTCTGTCGTGGCGGGCCTCAGCCGGATTCGGCCGTATTCCAGGATTGAGAACAAGTGGGGAGAAAAGAAAGGCCCGCTTTGAAAGCGGGCCTCGAAGGTCTCGGTAAGGTTGTAAGATCCTTACTTCTTTGGTTCCTTCTTCTTCTTCTTCTTCATCGGCATATTCGTATTCTCCTCTCTGACGCTCCCAAATGATTTCTCCGCGTTTTGAGTTGCGCCAACTACACTCCATATGTACGTTTGGCTGTGGAAAAAGTCAAGAGAAAAGAGACGTTTTCGTTGATCGTTGTTAGAATTTTTCGACAGAGAAGTAAGAATTCTCGGAATCCGGATCCTCGGCCCGAGCGCGGAACCCAGATTCACTTTCGCGTTCTCCGTATCCGCGACGTTTATGGACAATCCGTGAGCAGAAGCGCGGAAGGTTTCCGACCGTTTACCTACGGCTGCGCCCTCCTGCTGTGCCCTCGGACTCTCGATCAAACCGAGCCCGCGGCCAAAACAGAAATTCGAGCCACGTCTTCTCTCTTGAATCTGCGTTCCTAGCCAGGTTTGACCGGGATGCGCCTTCTTTGCTAACTTAATTGCTCCCATCGCTTTTCGTGGGAGCGAAGGAAGCCAGGAGTTTAATGTCGAATATTCAAATCACTTTCCCGGACGGAATCGTGAAGGAGTTCCCGAAGGGAATCACAGCGCTGGAGATTGCGAAGTCCGTCGGATCGCGACTAGCTGCAGAGGCCTTGGTGGCCAAGGTAGATGAGCAGCCGCTAGATCTGTCAGCGCCGGTGGAGGAGAACGCGCGGATTCAGTTCATCACCCCCTCATCGCCTGAGGGACTACAGGTTTACCGGCACTCTTCGGCCCACTTGCTCGCTGCGGCCGTGCTGGAGCTGTTCCCCGACGCTCATCCCGGCGTGGGACCTGCCACCGAGTCTGGCTTCTATTACGACTTCTATCGTGAGAAGCCTTTCACCGAAGAGGATCTTGCCAAGCTCGAGCGGAAGATGCAGGAACTGGTGGCGGCCGACCTGCCTTACGAGCGCGTTTACTATAACAAGGAAGAGGGCAAGAAGCTCTTTGAGCAGATGGGCGAGTTCCTCAAGTGCGAACTGATCGAGGAGAAGGCTGACCCGGTCTTCTCGGCTTACAAGACCGGCAAGTTCTTGGATTTCTGTCGTGGCCCTCATATTCCTTCTACCGGGCGGATTAAGGCCTTTAAGCTGCTGAGCGTCGCCGGCGCCCACTGGAAGGGAGACGAGCATTCGCATCCCTTGCAGCGCA
Organism: uncultured Acidobacteriota bacterium; assembly: GCA_963803295.1. Taxonomy (GTDB): domain Bacteria; phylum Acidobacteriota; class Terriglobia; order UBA7540; family UBA7540; genus CAWDMC01. Next base: position 663,845 of record CAWDMC010000009.1, read on the forward strand.
TCTACGGAACGTCCTTTTTCAGCAAGAAGGACCTCGATGCCTATCTCACCCAGGTTGAGGAAGCCAAGAAACGCGATCACCGGCGCATCGGCAAGGATCTCGACCTGTTCAGTATCCAGGACGAAGCTGGACCGGGATTGATTTTCTGGCACCCTCGGGGCGGCATCATTCGCAAGGAGATCGAGGACTGGTTGCGCTCCGAGCTGCTGGCGCGCGGTTACGACATGGTTTTCACTCCTCACGCGATGCGTCTGCAGCTATGGAAGACCAGCGGCCACGCGAACTGGTACCGCGAAAACATGTTCGGCGTGATGGACGTGGAGAACGATCAGTACCAGCTCAAACCCATGAACTGTCCCGGCCACATTCTGATTTACAAGTCGCGGGTGCGCAGCTACCGGGAATTGCCCATGCGCTTGGCGGAATTCGGGACAGTGTACCGCTATGAGCGTTCCGGCGTCATGCACGGTCTTCTGCGGGTGCGTGGCTTTACTCAAGATGATTCCCACATCTTCTGCATGCCTGAGCAGGTGGAAAGCGAGGTGCAAGCTTGCATCGAGTTCGCCTTCGCCGTGCTGAAGCAGTTTGGCTTCGATCGGTATCAGGTGGAACTTTCCGCCCGCGATCCGCAACACGCTGACCAGTATGCCGGCAGCCTCGAGGACTGGGACCGCGCAGAGGGTGCGCTGATGAACACACTGAAGCGCATGGATATCCCGTTTAAGTACATACCTGGCGAGGCCGTCTTCTATGGTCCCAAGATCGATGTGAAAATGGTGGACGCCATAGGCCGCCCGTGGCAGCTCACCACCGTGCAGTTCGATTTCAACCTCCCCGGCCGCTTCGGGCTGGAGTACGTCGGCACGGATGGCCGCACTCACACTCCGATCATGGTGCATCGCGCCCTGCTGGGCTCGATCGAGCGCTTCTTCGGGGTGCTGATCGAGCATTATGCCGGCGCTTTCCCGGTTTGGCTGGCCCCGATCCAGGCGGTCGTGCTCCCCATCAGCGAGAAACACCAGGTTTGGGCCAAAGAGGTCGCCGACACTCTGAGCAATTCCGGTGTCCGGATCCATCTTGACGACCGCAACGAGAAACTCAACGCCCGAATTCGGGATGCGCAAATCCAGAAGGTTCCATTCATGTTGGTTCTAGGCGATCGCGAGGCTGCCGCCCGTAGTGTGGCGGTCCGACGCCGGGATACCGGGGACGCAGGCACGCAGACCCTGGCCGACTTCATTCGTTGGATCCGGCAACTTATCGACACGCGCGCAACAAAATGGTAATCTTAGGCTCGCCGCGGAGGGAATCCGGACCTCCACTGTATCCTGAGGTGGCGCCCAGATCCCGAGCATGGGCTTTCGTCCTGAGCGGAGGGCGGGATCTGCCGAAGCTCAGTAATTTGGCGCTTCCACCTGATGCGGCAAGTCGTTTATACTTAGGAGATTGGTTCCTCCTGGAGCCAGGGAGGTTAATTTATCGCCGATCGATACGTACGCATCAACGAGAGGATCCGCGCCAAAGAAATCCGGGTGGTAGACGAAGAGGGAAAGCAGTTGGGGATCATGCCACCCTTTGAGGGGGTGAAGCTCGCCAAGGAGCGAGGCCTTGATCTGGTGGAGGTCTCACCCACGGCGAATCCCCCTGTCTGCCGCGTCATCAACTACGGGAAGTATCTTTACCAGCTCAGCAAGCGGCAGCATGAGGCCCGCAAGAATCAAAGGTCGATTGAGCTGAAGGAAGTCAAGTTCCGCCCTCGGACCTCGGAGCACGACTTCACCACAAAAAAGAATCATATTCTCGAGTTTCTGGGAGCCGGCAACAAGGTCAAAGCTACGATCATGTTCCGGGGCCGCGAAATGGCCCATCGCGAGATCGGCTGGCAGATGATGAGTCGCCTCATCGAGGATCTGGGCGAACAGGTGCTAGTGGAAACGCGCCCAAAGCAGGAAGGTCCGAACCTGACTGCGATCCTGGCCCCCAAAAAGGTGGCGGGTGGCGGAAAACAAAAGTCGCCACCGACCGTTGCTGCAAAACCGAATCCCGCTGCCTCGCACGCAGGACCCCGGCAGGCCCAAGTGCCGGGCGCCGGTGCGCCGCTCAGGCCGACAGCCGAGGCTGCACCTGCCGTACCTCAGGGTGCAAAGCAGGGATGATTTCGCAAAGCCGGTTTCGGGTTCCGGGTCTGGAACTTGACTCTGGAGCTTCGAACGGAGGAGAATTTGCCGAAAGTTAAGCTGAAGCTTAAGACCCACAAGGGCGCGGCCAAGCGTTTCAAGATCACCGCCACCGGCAAGGTGGTGCGTGGGCATGCTTACGCCCGCCATATCCTGACGTCGAAACCCAGCAAGCGCAAACGCAAGCTGGATCAGACCACGCTCGTGGCCGTTTCCGACGTTCACCACGTCCGGGCCATGCTGCCCTACGGCAGGTGAAGGCCTTAAGGTTGCGGGAGCTTCCTGTGACCTGGGGTGCGAGAAGGCTAACTGGCAGGGTGCCTTCGAGCCCCGACAAAAAACACAGTCGAGATTGAGGCTAGTTGTGGCGGTTCTCCTACTCTAGACTCCAATTCTCCGATCTCGTGATTTCCAGAAAAGGAGTAAACCCATGCCTCGAGTCAAGCGCGGAACTGTGCGCCGCGCCAAACGCAAGAAACTCTCCAAGCTTACCAAAGGCTTTTTCCTAACCAAAAGCAAGCTTTACCGTTCGATGAAAGAGGCTGCAGACCGCGCCGGCCGGTTCGCTTATCGCGACCGTCGCCGCCGCAAGCGCGACTTCCGTCGCCTGTGGATCATCCGCATCAGCGCTGGCGCCCGTCAGAACGGCCTGACCTACAGCCAGTTAATTCATGGACTCAAGATTCTGGGGATCGAGCTCGATCGGAAGGTGCTCTCCGATATGGCCGCTCGCGATGCCCCGTCGTTTGCGGAGTTGGCCGTGAAGGCCAAGGCTGCATTCGAAAGCGCCAAGCCGGCGGTCCAAACGCCAGCGAGCAGCTAGGCCGGTCCGGCACTGTTCTTGATTCAAGGCCCCACGGCTGGGGAAGTGGCGAGAAATCAGCGGCGCATTTCATGTGGAGCGACGCGAAGGAGCAAGCTTTCATCTTTCCGTATCAGGGCGAGATGCCTCGCTGCCATCTGCGCCCAGCATGGCAGGTCCGGTTTTCTCGCGGCGTAGATCACGCCGTCGGCGATGCCATTTCAGACCTCGGGGTCTCCGATCTGTGTCCGCTATGTCGATGCACGAAAAAGCCGCCAAGACTCTCGCCGAATTGGGTGTGACCAGCTCAGATGGGGTCCGTTCCCTTTTCGCCGAGGTTTCCTCGGCCATCGAAAGCGAGCGGCAGCAGTTGATCGCGCAAGGCGCCGCGGACGAGGCGCAACGCGACAGTTTGGCCAAGACTCTGCGCGACCGCTGGTTGGCCCGAAAGAACGGCATCCTTACTCAGATCGACGAAAATTGGCTCAAGCCTGCGGCTAAGGATCTGAAGCCGGCTGTCGGCCGCGAGTTCAACGCTCTGCGCCGCGCAGCTGCAAAGGTGGACGTCGAACAGCTAAGCCGAGACGTTCTCGTGAAGAAGGACTCGACGGTTACGCCCAAAGGCCTCAGGATGGAAGCCTCCCTCGGCACGGCGACGGTTACCCTCAGAGAATCTCCGCTCGATCTCACTCTTCCAGGCTACCAGCGGCCGCTGGGATCAATTCATCCTGTCATGCGCGTCCAGCGCGAAATCGAAGACATCTTTCTGGGTCTCGGTTTCTCCATCGAAACGGGTCCGGAAATCGAGTCGGTTTACTACAACTTCGACGCCTTGAACATCCCCGAGAGCCATCCGGCCCGCGACGACTGGGATACCATCTATGTCGATCCACAAACGGTCCTGCGCACGCACACCTCGCCCGTACAGATGCGGGCCATGGAAAAGCACGGGGCGCCGCTCTATATCATTGCTCCCGGTAAGTGCTATCGGCGCGATAACCCGGATTCCACGCATTCCCCTATGTTCCACCAGATCGAGGGCCTCGCGGTGGATACCGATATCACTTTCGCCGATCTGAAGGGCACGCTCGATTTTTTCGCCAAGAACTTCTTCGGCGAGCGGGTGCGCACGCGATTCAATCCGAGCTTTTTCCCCTTCACCGAGCCAAGCGGCGAGATGTCAGCGAGTTGTCCGTTCTGTGACGGCCGGGGATGCCGGCGCTGCAAGGAGAGCGGCTGGATCGAATTGCTAGGCTGCGGTATGGTACACCCCCAGGTGCTGCGCCATGGCGGCATCGATCCCGAGCGTTATACGGGATGGGCTTTCGGCCTCGGTGTGGACCGCTTCGCCATGGTGAAGTACGACATCAACGATATTCAGCTGTTCTTCCAGGGTGACGTTCGCTTTCTTGAGCAGTTTTAGTGGGAACTGCAGACGGACATCTTGTAACCACTCCGCATGAGACTTTCTCTCGATTGGTTGCGCGAATTCGTGGATTTCTCGGCCGATCCCTCGGAGCTGCGTGCGGCCCTGATCGGCGCCGGTATTGGCGTTGAGACTGTCATTAATCTCGCCGGTGATGTTGTATTTGACCTCGAAGTTACTACCAACCGTCCAGATTGCCTGAGCCACTACGGCATCGCTCGCGAAGTCGCGACGGTCTACCACAAACCACTCAAAGCCCTTTCGATCACCGTCAAAGAGTCCACTCCGCCTGCCTCCGCCGCGGATGCCGTCTCGATTGAGATTGCCGATCCCGACTTATGCGCTCGTTACTGCGGCCGGGTTGTCCGCGGGGTACAGGTTAAACCCTCGCCCGAGTGGCTGTCGAAGCGTCTTGAAGCCGTCGGCGTCCGCTCGATCAACAACGTCGCCGACGCTACTAACTACGTCTTAATGGAACTGGGGCATCCGCTCCACGCCTTCGACCTTCCCCGGCTGGGTGGGCACAAGATCGTCGTGAGGCGCGCCCGCCCGGGTGAGCGTCTGCGCACCCTCGATGGGGTAGACCATACCCTCACCCCGGACAATCTGGTTATCGCCGATGGCAAGTCGCCGGTGGCGCTCGCCGGAGTCATGGGCGGCGAAGAGTCGGAGATATCAGCGGCTACGCGCGATATCTTGCTGGAGAGCGCCTGGTTCGATCCGCTTTCCGTGCGGCGCACATCCAAGGCCCAAGGTATGCATACCGAGGCTTCGCATCGCTTTGAGCGGGGCGCCGACATCGAGATGGCTCCCGTGGCACTCAATCGCACGGCCGAACTCATTGCGGAACTGGCTGGCGGCGAGATCCTTCCGGGCCTCCTGGACGTGTATCCGCGCCGGCGTGAGCCCATCAAAATTCTGTTTCGAGCCAGCGAAATCCGCCGTCATCTGGGAGCGGAGATTCCCGCCGACGAAGTGGAGCGTATTCTGCAGGCATTGGGATTCATCTGCGGCGACGCCTCCTCCAGGACGGATTGCCACGTCGAGGTGCCGTCGTTCCGGGTGGATGTGAAGTGTGAAATCGACTTGGTGGAGGAAATCGCCCGAATCCACGGGTACGATCGTCTGCCATCACGGGTGCGAACCGCTCCCCCGCGGGTCGAGCGCGATACGCGGCGCGAGAAAGAGCTGGAAATCACGCGTGTACTCACCAGCCTGGGCTACCGTGAGATCATCGCTACTTCCATGATCGATCCGGCCGAAAGCGCTCGATTCACCGAGGGCGCCCCAGTCATGCTTGAAAACCCGCTGAGCCAGGAAGCCTCGGCGATGCGAGCTTCGGCCGTTCCCGGCATGCTTCGCGCCCTGCGCTGGAATCTGGATCGCAATCAGCTCGACCTGCGGCTCTTCGAGGTCGGCAAGGTTTACCGAGCACGGCCGGCGGGCGCGACTGCTGCGAGCCTGCCCCAAGAACGGCGCTTGTTGACACTCGGCCTGAGCGGACGCCGCCGGAGTCCCTCGATTCACGAGCAGGACAAGGAGAGACCACTGGATTTCTTTGATCTGAAAGGCGACCTGAAATCGTTTTTTCAGGTCTTTGAGATTTCCGGGCTCAAGTTCGAGACAGGGGTCGGGATCGCAGGCGTGCGATACTATGATGGAGTGCAGGCCGGCAGGTTTGTCGCGGAGCGGGGCTCGATGGTTGTTTTCGGGTTGCTTGGGCAAGACGTGGCTCCCGATTACAAGCTGCGCCAACAAGTCTGGATCGCCGAAATCGATCTGGACGGGTTGCTCCAGTATCCGCTGAAAACGCGCTCGTTCCGGGCCTTTTCCAAGTTCCCGGCGGTCGATCGCGATTTCTCCCTGGTGCTGCCCGCGAGCGTCAAGTACGCGCAACTGGAGCAGGCGGTGGAGGCCCTACGACTCAGCGAGATCCAAAGCTTCGCGCCTTTAGACCGGCTGCCTTCAGGATCGGCCCGCGGCATCCCACCCGATCATTACAGTTTGCTGTTGCGGGTTGTTTTCCAAAGCGCGGAACGTACGCTGACCAGCGAAGAGGTGGACCAATTGAGCCGCCGGCTGCTGGCAGCATTCGAGCCGCTCGCAGCGCGACTCCGCAGCTAAGGCTCATGCAAATTCATACATTGTACAAATTCTGTTGTGGATTGGTTCAAATATGGACGATAAATTCCTTGAACTGGAACAGAAGCTTGGTAAGGTAATTGAGGTCTACAAGAAAACGCAGGCCGAGAAGCACACTCTGGAGCAGGAGCTGGCGAAGTCGCGTGAGGACTACCGATCGCGCAACGAGCGCTGCGCGGAACTTGAGCGTGAACTGGGCGGTTTACGCAAGGAGCGCCAGGAGGTGCGGGGCCGCGTAGAAAAGCTCATCGCGCAGATCGAATCATTGGCCAAGCCCGAATAGGCGAAGGGCCGCGTCGGATTCCGCCTAACCTGGCGCAGGATGTCGCTCCCAGGGTTCCGCGCATTGTTGGACAATTGAGCGTCATAAATCATGATGCGCAATTTCCCAGCATCGCTGCCCCCGGTGCCGATATCGTCGGTGCGAACGCCGGCGCTACAGCTTAAGCTGCGCTGACTGCGCCACGCAGAGCTGCGAAAGTTCTGCGTCACGCCCCGGGACGGAGTCCGAAAAGGAGACAACGTGTCCGGTCCACGAGACGTCCGAGTCGTAATCTATGACCAGGAATACAAGATGCGGAGTGACCTCGACCCGGAGTACATCCGCAAGCTGGCAGAATACGTTGACGGCAAAATGCGGTCAATCGCTTCACGCACCCAGGTCGTGGACTCACTGCGCGTAGCGGTGTTAGCCGCGCTGAATCTCGCCGACGAGGTCCATCAGCTCGAGGTTAAACAGGAGTCCCGGTCCCGCGAAGTGGAGCAACGGGTCATCGACTTCAACCTGCACCTTGACGAGGTTCTCAAACAGATGTAGTGACGCTCGCTGGGCTTCTTGGCGGGCGGCACTGGCAGCACGAAGACCTCTTGAGAGTTTGTCAGGCGCGTGCTAACTTGATCTTCGGGGTGTGTTCTGCAAGGTTGGTGCCTGACCCGACGGTTTTTTGAACCAACACCGTCAAAACGGGAGTCTGATGTCTTCCTGGTGCGCCCGCGGGCTTCTGCGGAAGCTTGTGGCCTAAAGGGGAGCTAGAGACGCCCACCTCGCGAGCGAGGTTCGAATTACCAGGCGTCACACGGCTGAGCGGGCTGCCCCTTCCTCTCTTCCGATGCGCTGTTGTAGGTTCAGAGGGACAGGCCACAGGGAAAAACTCACCCGTAACCGGCAACCTGTCAACTCGAACCTGGGCTATGTCATATTCCGTCAAAACCCTGTTCATCGGCGACATCTTTGGCCATCCTGGCCGGCAGATTGTGAAGGACTTGCTGCCGCGCGTCGTCGAAGAACTCCAGCCCGATCTCATACTGGCCAACGGGGAGAATGCGGCGGGAGGATTTGGTATTACGCCGCTCTTGGTGGAGGAGCTGCTCGCGCAGGGCATCGCGGTATTGACCTCCGGCAATCACGTCTGGGACAAGAAAGAGATCCTTCCCTATCTGGCGCAGCACGCAGACGCGCGCTTGCTGCGGCCCGCGAATTATCCGAATGGAACTCGTGCGGGCGGGCAACCTCCAGGGTCCTCGCGCTTCACCTCCCGTTCCGAACATCCCGAAACCGCGCCCGGCCGGGGTCTTTATGTCGGCGAGACACGCCAGGGACTTCGCTACGCTGTAATGAACCTGCAGGGACGCGTCTTCATGCCCACCATCGAGTGTCCGTTCCGGGTTGCCGATGCCTTGCTGAGCCAGATTCCCGCGGAGGTGAAACTCCGTATTCTCGACTTTCATGCTGAAGCGACGTCGGAAAAGATAGCGCTCGGGTGGTATCTTGATGGCAGGGCCACGGCGGTGCTTGGCACCCACACGCACGTTCCCACTGCTGACGAAACCGTGATGCCGGGCGGCACGGCGTATATCACCGATCTGGGTATGACCGGTCCTTACGATTCAGTGATCGGGATGGACAAGGAAGTCGTGATCCGTAAGTTCTTAAACCAGTTGCCGGTCCGATTCGAGGTGGCGCGCCACGACGTCAGGTTTTGTGGGGTGCTGATCGAGTCAGACCGCGAGACAGGTCGGGCAGTTGCCATCCGCCGAGTCCTCGAAAAGTAAGTGGGCTCAGCTGCTATTTTAGTCCTTAGGTTGATAACCATCACGATACTTAGAAGAGGCCCGAAATAAGAGGAAAATATGCTTCAACACAGGATTTCAACGAGATCCTTGGCGAGGCGAGCCACAAGGGGGGAGGGTGGAAAACGGACTCGGTTTAGTTGTGACCGGCGGGGGTGCCCGGGGCGCCTATCAAGCGGGTGTTCTGAAGCGCATTGGCGAAATAAAACGGGTTCAAACGCACGGTAATCCCTTTTCTATCATTACGGGATCTTCCGCCGGAGCGATTAATGGTACTGCTTTAGCCGCGGGTAGCGACGATTTTGCGTCCACGACAAAGGTTATTGCGGGGCTTTGGTCGCGTCTCCAACCTTCCGATATCTTCCGGTGCGGTGTCTTATCTCAGACCCGTAATTCCCTGACCTGGATAATGGATCTCTCCTTTGGTGGAGTTCTCGGAGGAGGCAATGCCCGATCCTTATTAGACGCAGCTCCTTTGCGACACTTTCTTAGTGCTCACCTCGACTTCGACCGGATCCAGGACAATATCAGGCGCGGATATATCTACGCCATCGCTATTTCCGCAACGAACTATAACTCAGGAAAAAGCTATCTTTTCATTCAGGGAAAGAAAGGCCACCCGTTGTGGAACAGAAGCCGCCGGGTGACACTTGCAACCAAGATTACGGTCGACCATGTTTGCGCTTCGGCTGCGATTCCTTTGGTCTTCCAGCCTGTAAAACTCAAGACGGCCCGAGGGACGGCTTTTTTCGGCGATGGTTGCGTACGCCTTCAACAACCTCTCAGCCCCATCATACGCCTGGGGGCGCAAAAGGCTTTTGTGATCGGCGTCCGCTGCGAGACTCTCGAACACCAAGAAGAAGCCGCGGATCAGAGGGATCCTTCGCTGGCCCAGGTCATGGGAGTTCTACTCAATGCTATCTTCCTGGATCACCTTTCTACTGATATCGAGCACCTCGAGCGGTTGAATCAGGTTGTCGGCAGCGGCCGCATCAGTCCGCCTGATACTGCAGGCTCTGAAAAAATGCGGCGCTTGACCCCATTTCTCATTGCACCTTCGGTCGATTTGTCAGAACTGGCTGAGGAACACCGGAGAGACATGCCATATCTCATCCAATACTTCGTGAACAGTTTGGGACGAGATGCGACTTCATGTGCGGATTTGATGAGTTACCTGCTGTTTACATCAAAGTACACAAGCGCTCTCATTGATATTGGCTACAATGACGCCGACAGACAAATCGATGAGATCGAGAGCTTTCTCTATTCTGATGACCGAGCCAGCTAAGCCGCAAAGACGAAACCGTCGTTGATCGAGCGAGGAATTCCTGAGTAAGTTCGACCCGTCCGAAGCTGTTACCTGGGGCTGCCGCGAAAGTTCCTTTCGGGTTTGAGCGTGTCTCGCCGACATTTCAGTTGGCGGCACGAAGACGCCTTAGCCGGCCGCGGATCTGCTCGGCATCGGGAGCCTTAGGCCAAAGCTGCAAGTAGATTTCGTACTCCTGGCGTGCGCGCGCGGGCTGTCCCGCAGATTCCAAGGCTACGGCAAGACCTTGGTGGGCCTGGGGATTCTGGGGGCCCAGGCGAACGGCCTCTTCGTACTCGTGCAGGGCTGCTTCGTTGTCCTTGCGGCCGGCGAGCAGCGCCGCCAAAGTCAAGCGCGCGTCAATATCCTGAGGACGCAGCCTTAAGTATTCCCTGTAGTCGCCGATCGCCTCATAGGACTGCCCGCTAACCTTCAGACCGTCGGCCAAGGAAAGGCGCGCGTCCGCGAAATCGGGCCGGTTGCGCAGGGCCTCCCGGAACTCTTCCAGTCCCTTCTGAGTCTCACCGGTCTTAAGCAAAGCCGTGCCGAGGTCGTAGTGCGCTTCAGGCAGGTTGGGCAAAATCGCCAGCGCCGCTTTTGCTTCGTTGACCGCTTCGGCCGTCTTGTTCTCCTCGATGAGCGCGCTTGCCAGGTTGGCGTGAGCCTGCGCCCAGCCGGGCTTCGAGGCAACGACGGCGCGGAATGTCTGCTCGGCATGAGCCCAGTCACCGGCTCTCGCTTGGATCAGGCCCAGACGGAACTCAGTTTCGGCATCATTGGGGCTACGCTTCAGGCTCGCCTGGTAAGCTGCCTCTGCGCCCTTGACGTCACCGCGCTTGGAGAGTGCATCACCGAGTGAGCGCTGCAACTCGGCGGTGTTGTGGGCCAGTTCGGTGGCTTGCTGTGATTCAGCCAGGGCCTCGTCCACGTTACCATTATCGCTCAAGGCTTTGGCCAGACGCTCGTGCAGGCTGCCGTCGTTCGGATGCAAGCGCGCCGCCTCGCGATAGTTGAGGACAGCCATGGTGTAGTTCTTCTCAGATGAGTAGAGGTCTCCCAGCGCGATCAGCGCTTCGGCATAGTCGGGACGTAGCTGCACGGCGCGTTCGAGTTCGTTAGCTGCTTCCTTTTTGCTGTCCGGCCGCGTCTCCAGGACCATCGCCAAACGGTAGTGCAGCTCCGGGGTCGAGGGATCCATTTTCAAGGCCTGGCGATACTCGCCCAAGGCGTTGTCGAACTGGCCCGCATTCTCATAGGCATTCGCCAGATGATAGTGCGCATCAGAATCGTTTGGCCGCAGCCGTACCTCTTCGGTGTATTCCTGAATGAAGCCAGGGACGTCACCGTGCGCCTCCAGGCACTCAGCCAAATTGCGATGATAATCGGCTTCATTGGGAGCAAGTGCGACCGCTTTCCTGAGCTCCGTCACAGCCTGGTTGATGTCGCCGGTTTTGCGCAGCACCAAGCCGAGTTGTTCATGCACCGCCGCATCATCCGGAGTGACTCCCAAGCACTCGCGCAACTCCGACTCAGCTGCGGCATGATCTCCCGAGGCCAGATAGGTCGCGGCCAGCTCCTTGTGGGCGATCCGATCCGTCGGGTGCGAATGAATCACTCGCCTGAGCTCGTTGACGGCTCCGTTGTAATCGCCGCCTTGACGGAGCGCCAAAGCCAACGCGATTCGGAATTCCGCTTGTTGCGGTTGAAGGCCTACTGCCTGCCGAAACTCCGGGATCGCCTTCAGCAACTCGCCTGACGCCATCAAGGCATTGGCATAGGTCACCCGGAGATCGGCGTCTGTCGAGTTCAGGGCAGTGGCAGCGTGGTACTCGCTGAGCCCCTGTTTGGTTTTGCCTGCCTGGATGAGCGCTGTTCCCAAGCCCGCATGGGCTTCGCCGTTTGATTTGTCGAGCTTGATGGCCTGGCCGTAAGCGGCGATGGCGCCGGCATCATCCCCAGCCTGAAGCCGTGAAGCGGCCGCGGCCACCAGAATGCCTGAATTATGCGGATCGCCGGCGAGAGCGCGTTGATATTCCTGGGCGGCCTCACCAAACTTACGGTCGGCGCTCAGCGCGTCGGCCAAGGCAAGGTGCGCTTGGCTACTGGAAGGATGCAGGAGGATGCCTGCCCTGCACTCTTCCACCGCTTTAGCTGTCTGTCCCATCGACTGATAGAGTGCGGCCAGGTTGGCACGAGCATTGGGGAAATCAGGCCTGAGCTTCAACACCAGTCGGTACTCGTCTGCTGCTTGTGCCACTTGGTCTGCAGCGGCAAAGGTGTTGGCCAATCCGAAATGCGCCTGAGCATCCGACGGTTGAAGGCGGATGGCCCTGCGGTAGGCGTCTTGTGCTTGCTTCCACTCTCCGTGCCGCGAAAGATCGTTGCCGCGCGTCACCCATTGGCCGGCCGTAACCGGCTCACCCTCGGAAGCGGTGCCTTGGAGAGGTAGGGATTGGGCCGTGAGCACGGTCGTCCAGCCAAGCAAACATGCCAGAGCCGCCCAACGGACTCTCATTGCGGTCAAGCTCCTCGTCTCCTCAGAGACCTTACATAAGCTAGGATACACCAAGCGGGCCAGCCGGGCGACGGCAGCGACGGGCACTTACAGTTTAGACGCACCGCGTTAGGATTCTGTTGGAGTCCCATCCACCCTGTTGGTTCTCGCGCGGGAGGACGTCCAGAAATTGCGCCCGCATCGCCCGAAGTAATCGAGCAACCTGTCAAGCAATTTAAAAATGTTACTTTCGGGTGATTCGTCCTGCAACGCGAAATGTTACCCGTCGTCGTCGTGGTTTTTCCTTTCTTCTTGTCTTGGCAGTTGTCTTGGTTCTTGTCTTTTTCTCAGCGCGCCTTGTGCGCGCGCCTGTGATTTTGTTTTTCTCTGAAGGTGCCGCGAGTTTCTGAGAAACAGCCGAGACCGCAGGCTTCTCTGCCACCACGCTGGTGCTCCGTTGGAAAATCCGTTCCCGCTTGCTCTGAATCGTCTGGGAGAGTTGAAAGGGGTCGAGCGTCTGGCGTAGCCGGCGAAGTTCGGCCACCCGTTCTGGGTCCACCCCTGACGAGGCCGCCACTCGCTGAAAAGGGGTCTGGGGTGCTTCGTAGTGCCGCCGCAAGCGCGAGCCGATCCGCTCCTTGCGGCTCAGTTTCACCGAGGGCAGGAAGAGGTTCTGAAACAATCGCAGCTCACCCCGGTAAAGCTCGTCCATGGCGGCCCGTGCCGCTTCCGTCTCGTAACGCACGTAGCCCAGCAAGCGCCGTACATGCGTCCAGTTCTTCTGCTCGATGTGGGCGTTGTCGTCTTTCTTATAGGGCCGCCCACGGGTGAATTGAATGTCGTGGGCCTGGCAGTAAGCCCAGAGGTGAGCATTGATGAACTCCGAGCCGTTGTCGGAATCGATGCCCCGCAAGGGAAAAGGCAAAGCCTGGCGGACCGCTTCCAGGCGGCTCGCACGCCTTCCTGGCTCTTGCCCAGCACCGCTCGGCTTTCCGTCCAGCCCGTGTGAATGTCAGTCACGTTCAGCGAGTAGCAGTAGTCGCCCGCCGCCGAATTGCCCGAGTGGGAGACCAGATCGATTTCCGTGAACCCCGGCCTCTTCACGTCCCACTGATCCGTCTTCACGGGGATGTGGTGCTTCAATAAGCTCCCCGGCTTGGTGCGGCCATAAATCCTTTGCCGCAGCTTCCGCTTCTCCGAACCCAGCCGGTAGTCGATGGAGCGGGGGCTGATCTGAAGCAGCTGCTTTTCCAACTCCGGCGTCAGCCGGAAGCGGCGGCGAATCCAAGGCATCCACTCCGGCAGCAGGGCTTTCAGCCGTACTGACCAGGGATAATCGGCCGCCTCCCAGACCGCCTTCAAGATCGAGACCAGCCGTGGGCCATAGGTCACCCCCCGGCGCCGTCGTTGGGAAACCGGCCGGGCGGCAGGCGGCGAACCATTCAGCAAACGAATCGCGTGCTTGCGATGATAACGGCAGTTGGCGCAAAACTCGTCCAGGATGCGCTGCCTTTCCGCCCGACTAGCTCGTTGGTAACGAGGATAAACTTGTTGCCAATATTCTCTTCTCGAAAGTCGACTCATGAGGTTACCCGTATCCATGACGGGTAACATTCTCAAATTGCGCGACGATAGCCCACTGGTAACATTTTAGCTTGCGCGATACGAGCACTTGCTACTTGTCCATCTTTTCGATATAGTGCGCGCGTCGTAAATGGATCCCTCCCCGGATTCTCCTCCTTCTCACGAGTTTCCAGACGATGAGGGCGAGAGGCCGGAGTGGGCGACCTGGGTCAATGGCGACCAGTTCGGGGTACAGCCGATTGTCACCCTGCTCCGACCGGCCCCTCGCACGGCCCGCCAGCCCATATAGAATTGGGGGTAGTCATGAAAACCCGTCTTGTTTCGCCTTCAGGTGAGCCTGCCGCAGCCGGTATCGTCCGCGCAAGCCAGCTAGTCCGCCGCAAGACTGTTACTTCCCGAAAGCACTGTTACACGGCCTACACAATTTTCCCCTTGCTGATCGTAATCGCCGTAGTGATAAGTTGCTCTCCGCCCGTGGAGAAGCCCCGAGGTGCGGCCGCGATCTACGACAATGGCAAGGAGACCTTCGCCAAGGGACGCTATGACAAGGCTCTGGAGATCTTGGATGATCTGAACAACGCCGATCCACCCAACGCTTATACGGACCGCGCTCGCATCCTGAGCGCTATCATCTTGAGCGGTGAAGTGAATGGCTACAAAGCGGTTACTGACTCTTACGCCAAGGGCGCTGCGAAGACTAAAGATCCCAAGGACAAGGTGGAGTTCAGCCGCCAGCGAACTGACAATATCCTGCGCTGCTCGAAGCTGGCGCTCGGATTGGGGCAAGTAACCATGCAATTGACCAAAGGCGGCGCGCTTCCCAAGGAGCTTGTTCTGGAAGCTCCTTACCCAACCATAGAAGCGCCCGTCTCAATGCCCGTTCTCAACAAGGTGAGGGACGGTTTGAAGATCGGACAGGATGACGAAGAACAGGTGGAGCTCGATGCACCCAGAGTCGGAGTTGCAGACTCGCTCGCCGAGGCGTTGCGTACTGACCGGGATAAGGCAAAGGCCAAGATGAATGCGGGTCCGGTGAATCTCGACAAAGGTGATTTCGCTCTATACCTGACCAACGCCGTCCTCACGGCGGCTGCCATGTACGACCCGATGCACGGCAACGATCCAGCGAAATTCAAGACGCTGGCTGACATCGCCAGCGGCTCGATGAATATAGCCGCAACCTCTCTGGGATCGGACTCCGATCCAACCAAGGCTAAGCGCCTCAAGAGTGTGCAAGCCCAACTCAAAGACAGCGACAAAACCCTGAAGAACTGGATGACGCTGCTGCGCCGGTGAATCCGGCAGGACGACCCCGAAGTCGATGGCTGATCGTTCGACTCATGGTTACTCATTGCAGCAGGACCCACAAGCACGTGCAGGTTAGAATGGCTATTGGATCCGAGGTTTAGAAGCGACTTGGATGTTGAGTCCTTGATAGTCCGGGGCCGCTGAAAAGACTCCGCTCAGCGGCTTTCCGTCCTCCGATTAGCCCCGATAACTCATACTAGTGGCTTGGTCGCGGGGCCGGGATTGTGGGCTGGTCCTTCGGTTGTGGCCCGTCAGTATGACTACCTCCTCCAGAGTCGTGTGGACCAGTGCCGGCGGGCGTTCCGCTCATGCCTAATAGGGTGCTCGACTGCACTATCCAGCCAGCCGCACCACCTTCTGTATCCTGTGAGCGCCGGAGTTGGTAGCGGACCACGACATAAGTGTTCTGCACCTGCTTGCTCACATAACGGACGTCGGCGACAGCCGTGTCGCCGCCGAACTTCACTTCTTCCAGCTCCATATTCATATTTCCCATCATCAGGCCAGGTTGCTGGTCGAGGTGCTTTTGGATCGCTTGCCGTATCCCTTCCTTGGAGTCGGATCGGTGGCAAGCACCGCCGAACAGGACCGTTGTCGCGAGCGTGCACAGGATGACGTAGCGCATGAAATGAAGACCTCCGGACCGTCTACGGTAACCGGGCACGCAGCACAATGCAAGACTGATACCCTCGTTTCCATGAGTGCGATCGAGACTCTTGAAGCAGATCGCAATGATCGGAAGGTGCACAGTTTGGTTCAGGGCTGACCACCGAATTGAAGAAACCAACCCACGATGTTGTTGAAAACAAGTCGGCTGGGTTGGCTGACCGGTTCTGCTTTCGCTACCCTTCGGGAATCTGATAACTTGGAACATCTCCGGCTGCCCGGTGTTAGCGCCGCAGCGAATACACGCAGTCAGTTGGCTTCTATGACAAAGGATTGGTAACCACAATGCTGGATCTTCGCTTTGTACGTGAAAACCTAGAGTTAGTAAAGCAGAAGCTGGCCGATCGAAGTTTGCCGGATATTCTGGCGGATTTCGAGGAACTCGACCGCGAGCGGCGCAAGTATCTTTTGGAAGCGGAAGCCCTAAAAGCGAGACGCAACAAGGTTACCGACGAGATCGCCACACTCAAGAAGAACAAACAGGACGCATCAGCACCGATTGCCGAAATGAGGCAGGCGGGCGCTCGCATCAGCGAGCTTGACGAGAAGACAAAGGGGTACGACGACCGCCTGCGTGAACTGCTACTGAATGTACCAAACATCCCGCACTCGACCGTGCCCGTGGGACGCACCGAGGCCGACAACGCGGAAATTCGCCGCTGGGGCACACCTCGGCGATTTGAATTCGAGCCTAAAGCCCATTGGGATCTTGGGCCTGAGCTGGGTATTCTCGATTTCGAGCGCGCCGCCAAGATCACCGGCGCTCGCTTCGCCGTGTATCGTGGCGTGGGCGCGAGACTCGAGCGGGCCCTGGCCAACTTTATGCTCGACCTGCACACGCGGGAGCACGGCTACACCGAGATCCTGCCGCCGTTTGTGGTGAACTCTGCCAGCCTTTTTGGCACTGGCCAGCTTCCCAAGTTCGCCCAGGACTTGTTCAAACTGGAGGGGACAGACTATTGGCTCATTCCCACCGCGGAGGTGCCGGTGACGAACTTGTATGACGGTGAGGTCCTGGAGGCCGAGCAACTTCCTGTCAAGCACTGTGCCTGGACGGCCTGCTTTCGCAGCGAGGCGGGATCCTACGGCAAGGACACGCGCGGTATCATCCGGCAGCACCAGTTCCAGAAAGTGGAGCTGGTGAAATTTGTTCTGCCGGAGCGCTCCTACAACGAGCTGGAAAAGCTGACCGCAGATGCCGAAGCCGTCTTGCAGCGTCTGGATCTGCCTTATCGCGTGGTGGCCCTCTCCACCGGAGACCTCGGCTTCAGCTCGGCAAAAACCTATGACCTTGAGGTTTGGCTGCCCTCCAGTCTATCGTATCGGGAAATCTCGTCTTGTTCGAATTTCGAGGATTTTCAGGCCCGCCGGGCAAATTTGCGTTTTCGCCGCGGCAGGTCAGGAAAGACCGAGCTACTGCACACACTGAATGGCAGCGGACTGGCGGTGGGAAGAACCTGGGTGGCCGTGATCGAGAATTACCAGCAGGCCGACGGCTCTGTCACGATACCCGAAGCACTGCGACCGTATATGGATGGACAAGTGATGATTAAACCGGTTGCCAGTGATAAATAGCGGATGCCGATGAATCTTCAGTCGTATTTTTCGTAACTGAGTGCCTCTTCTGGATGACCCATGTCCCGCAACTGTTCGCACACGTCGTTAACCATTCGCTTCAATCCGCAGATATAGGCGTGCAGACCTTGCTTTCGCTTAAGATAGCGGGCAATCAGCTTCTCGACGTAACCCGTGTGTCCAGTCCAGCCCGCGCGAGCGCGGCTCAGAGTGGGAATGAAGCGCAATGCCGGATTATCCCGCTGCATGTGTTCAAACTCATCGCGGTAAAGAATGTCCGGCCCATCACGAACGCCGTACAACAGCCACACTTCTCCAGCACTTCCGATTGTGGCTTGCAGGGGAGGCTGCTGATAAATGTACTGCAGCATGGAGCGAATCGGCGAAATCCCGGTGCCCACGGCCACAAACACCGACACCGGATCGAGCGGCTGGCGCAAACCGAAGTCTCCGAATGGACCGGTAAACTCGATAAAGTCACCCGGTTGCAGATGGAAAAGATACGGCGATACGAGCCCGCTTGGAATAATATTGAGGCACAGGTCAAAGCGGTTGTCGTGATGCGGAGAAGATGCCACCGAGTATGACCGGGTGCATAGCCTACCCTCGATCTCCACTTCCATCGAGATATACTGCCCGGGCAAGTAGTCAAACAGATCGTCATTCCGGGTTTCGAACTCGAAATGTTTGGTACGATCGTTGAGGTACCAGGAGTTCCGCAAATAGGCCCGGTGAAGGCGTGGTTCCGGTAGCAAAGCCTGGTCTTGAGATGACTTGGCTTCCTGACCTCGGGGGTCCTCGGAAAACTGTGGGACTCCAATACTCATGAACCTTCCCACTAAGCGCTCATCCTCACCATGAGGACTACGGATCGCGACCTTTCATTTTAGCGCGGAATCATGGTCTCCCGCATCTTATGCTTATTTGATACTCACTGGGCGTTGCGCGTTTCGCGCTCCAAAGGGTACACTCATAAGGTGAACATAGAACTCGTCCAGATCCAGTCTCCTCCGACGCGAATGTCGAGGCACCCGGAGTGGCTAAAGGTGCGGCTGCCCGCGGGCGAGAACTATCTTGAGATTAAGGACATGATGCGTGGGCACGGGCTCCACACGGTCTGCGAAAGCGCCCGTTGCCCTAACATCGGTGAGTGCTGGCATCACCGGACGGCCACCTTCATGATCCTGGGCGATGTGTGTACCCGCCGATGCGCGTTCTGCGCCGTCCCCAAGGGTAAACCGCTGGCCGTAGACTGGGACGAACCCGAAAAGGTGGCAGGCGTCGCCGCCTCCATGGGGTTAAGGTACATTGTGGTAACTTCGGTCGATCGCGACGACTTGAAGGACGGCGGCTCCACCATATTCGCACGTACCATCGAGGCCCTGCGACGCCGGATTCCGGGTTGCCGGGTGGAAGTTCTAATTCCTGACTTTCGCGGCTCGGAAGAGGCGCTGAAAATCATACTGGAAGCGCGGCCCGACGTGCTCAATCACAATACAGAAACCGTGCCGCGTCTTTATGGCGTGGCGCGGCGCGGCGCCAAGTACGATCAAAGTCTGCGGCTATTGGCCCGCTCGCGCGAGCTCGCTCCTGCCATCCCGACCAAATCGGGTTTGATGGTGGGCCTCGGTGAAACCTTCGACGAACTCTTGGCCGTTCTCCGTGACTTTTCCCAAGTTGGGCTGGACATAGCAACCATTGGCCAATACCTGCGTCCCACCCGCGACCACCTTCCGGTTTCCCGTTTCTACACTCCGGACGAGTTCACAATCCTGAAGCGGGAAGGCGAACTCCTCGGCATCCGCCACGTCCAGTCAGGCCCCCTCGTCCGCAGTTCCTATCATGCACACGAGCAAAGCGCATCTGTGATCGGCTGATTCCGTATTTCATTTGCCCGATGGGCTGGTGCCTGCTCGCTCATTTGCCGCGCCTTTTCAACGCCTCTTGAGCGGCCCGATGGATCGCCTGGTCCACCTCGGATTGTGCCCCGCCGGTGCGATCCGTGACCTCGCGGTACTTCGCTTCTCCCTGCGCGGCCCGACCATGTCTGATCTCAAGGCTTCCCACCAGCAGCTTCCAGAGCATGTTGTTCGGATACTGACGCTCGAGTTGCTGGAAGAGCTCGAGTGATTTCGCGTACTGTTGCTCACTCGAACGGGAGAAGTCCTTGGCAAGGTAAAATTGCGCTTCCGCCTTCGCCAACTGCCCCTGCGTGGCTGCGGTGCGGATCTGGTTGAGCCCTAACTCACGATCACCCCCTGGTAGCAGGATCAGGAACTTGAGCATTTTTACGAGTGTGGGCAGCGTATCCACAAAGTAGTTGTAGATACCCAAGCCGAGATAGGCATCGGTGAGGTGCGGATCGAGTTGGACGGCTTTCAGCAGCAGGGCCCGCATTCGCTTGCCCGCACGCGCCGTCGCCAGGTCTTCATCGTGCAAGCCGGCTTGGCGAGCGCGCAGCGCATACGCCATGCCTTCATAAAGACAATTACGCGCTTGGTCCTGATGAGCTTTCAAAAGCGCTTCAGCCTTGGCAATAGCCTTGTCGTTGGCCGTAGCGAACCCGATTTCCAGAGGTGAACTGCGGTCCCCGGTCACGTCGAAGACGTCGGGATCTATCAGATTTCCGATGGTTAGGTAGACCTTCCACCACAAGGCATCCGCCTCAAAGAGATAACCAATGGGCGACTCCGGGGCCTTCTGCTGAATTTGGTGGAAGACCTGGATGGCACCGTCAGGATTGCCGTTCATCAAGATGTACATACCCTGCAGTGCCTGCTGGCGGAGAGCCTCCTCCGTTGGTGACGAAGCTTGGCCGGGAGTGGAACGAGCTTGCAGAGATCCACTCAGGCTCGTGACTAGTAAAAGCAAGACGGGTGGAAGAGAGTGGCGCCCGCCGGAAACTATCCGGTGGCGCCGGAACCTGAAACTATGCATCACGGGCGCGATTCCTCCTCAAGCGTAAATGCCCCTTTTCTTAGATCGAATAGGGCAAATGAGGGTCCATGTTCTTGCAAACGAGACGAAATCAAAGACAGAAGCGCATTGGAATGCACCTCTATCACCTCTATCCATGTCTCTACCGCTCTTCGCCTTGGCCCTCCGATTTTGGTTAGGTTTTGCATCATTGACTGTGCCCCAGGCTTGGAATACGATCTGCCCATGTCGTACCCGGAGGTCCGCCGTCCGGCCGTGGCAGGCCGGTTCTATTCTTCGAATCCCGAGGTGCTCAGCCGTGATCTCAAGGGATACACAGGGACGCCATCGCCATCCCCGGGCGGACCTGTGAATGCGGACATCTTCGTAAACGCCCTCGGTTGCGTGGTGCCGCACGCCGGTTACATCTACTCCGGGCATGTCGCCGGAGCGGTTTACCGGCGTCTACCGCCGCGACCGTGTTACATCATTCTTGGGCCGAACCATTTCGGTCGCGGTGCGCCTCTGGCCATAGTTTCTAGTGGCTCCTGGCTCACCCCGCTCGGCGAAGCCCGCATCGACAGCACCATGGCTCACGACTTAAGCGAGTCCTGCCACCTGATTAGCGAAGACAGGGTAGCTCATGCCGGCGAGCATTCGCTTGAGGTACACCTGCCCTTTCTCCAGCATACGGTGGGAAGCTTCCAGTTTGTGCCGATCGCCGTGGGTTTGGGAGGATACGCTGCCCTAGAGTCGCTAGGCGGGGGCATTGTCAAGGCAGTCAAGCGGGCCCAAGCATCGGTACGACCGGTGATGATCATCGCCTCGAGTGACATGAATCATTACGAGGCCGATGCCGTTACACGATTGAAGGACGGGAAGGCAATCGAAGCGATACTGGCTCTCGATCCGAAGGGTCTCTACGATGTGATCCGCAGCGAGGATATTTCGATGTGCGGTTATGGACCCACTGTGGCCATGCTCACGGCGGCTCGGGAATTGGGAGCCTGCCGGGCGGAACTGGTCAAGTACGCTACCTCGGCCGAGACCAGCGGCGATTTCGACACGGTGGTCGGTTACGCCGGAATTGTGATCGCAAGCTGATCTGCCGAAGCGAAGCTACCTGGGCGCAATTGGCGGCTCTGCCTGCGTCCCTGAGTTCTTCCTTCTCACCGGCATTGCCGGATCAACGATGGGCCGCGCTTGAGGCGCCGCCACTCGAGGCGTGACCGGCGCCAGTGCCTCCTCCCGGTGCCCCACCAGTATTGTGGTTGGAGCCCGAGACCCCGCCAGCATTCGAACGGCCGATCCAAGTCCCCGACATTCCGCCTGCTGACCTCGAACCCGCCGCAGCACCTTGTTGTACGCGAGTCCAGCCCTGGCTGGATGTGGGCGTCATGCGCCCGTCTTGCGGCCCCGTTGCCGAAACGTGTGCGAACCCGGTAGTTCTCGGCGCAGTCCGCGCCGTGCTGAAACCAGGACGGGACGGGGCTGAACCCGCAATTGAGGTGCGCTGGCCGGCTGGTCTGGTTGCCCGCTGCGGTGAGCCGCGGAATACGTGTCCGGTTGTAAAAGGAGGATGCGCAACCGGGTCTCCGGGCAACAGCGCGAGATGCCCAGGAGTTATTTCCGGCTTCTCTACCAGGCGGCCCTGCGAGAGATTGAAGTCTTCGGAATAGAGGTTGTGTGGCGTCACTGGCTTGCCCTCGCGCACGACGTCAGTGGCTACGACAGTTATGCCGGTGCGGCCAGCGTGCCAATTGGGGAATCCATGCACAGGAACATTCCGTGGCGTCCAGCCCACCCAACCAGGACCCTGGTACCAGCTCACCAACGCGGGCGACCAGATCGCAAAACCGCCCCCCGGCATCCAGAACCAGCCAGGTCCAGCGTCAAAAAACCATTTGCCCGTGTGGTATGGCAGCCAGCCCCAAGGCTCTCCTCCAATCCAGGTGTAGCCCAAGCTCGGATACCAGGTCCAACGTCCGGTGCAGTAGGGTGACCAGCCCGATGACACGTTCGGAAACCACGCCCAGCCGTACCCAGGAACAGTGTTCCAGGTTCCGTAAGCATTCAGATCACTCCAGCCGTACGTACTGGTGTCGGATGCATACTCTCCGCTGGGAGCGACTGCCGCCGAAGCGATCACCTCATCGCGCTGTTTAACCCAGTCGTCCCAATCGTCCGTCGCAATACCCTGCCCAATTTGGTAAGGGTCGGTTGAGACAGGCGTGAACTCCAACACCATGTTCTTGCTCAGCGTCTCCGAACCCTCGGATCCGCCGAACTCAACTTCGCCCTTAAAAACTTCGGCCCGCACCGCGCCCTGATCGACATCCAGGCGAAATTCGGCCTTGCCGTTGGGAATGAGAGTGGCATCCGCAACCCTCACTTCATAAACATCTCCCGATGAGGGCGTTGCATGGAAGGTCGCGTAGCCTCGATCGAGCGTCAAGCGGTTGAGGTGGGTTCCTTCAGGCGAGACCTGGAGTTGGGTGAACTCGACTTCCGAAAGCTCGCCCAGGCGTACCGTGGAGAGGGCGTTCTCAAACTGGATTTCGGCGAAACCGTCTTTCGCCGTCGCCACCTTGAAACCTTCTTGAATAGGTGTGTTCACCGGAGCTAGCGACCACTCTTCGGCATTCGGCCGCTGGATCGTGACGGTGCCCTCAGTGAAACTCAGGCGGACAACACGAACTCTTGTGTTCTCTTGAGCCTGGGTCGCGGAAGCAAGGAACAAAACAAAACAGGCAGTCGCGAGGGCGCACTGGACACTCCCTGTCATCCGGTTCATTCGATCCTCCCTGGGCGACGCAAGGACCATCTGGTTTCCCCCTCCCGTGTCGCCTCTTCCAGGCGACCACTGTGATAGCCCGTTTTCAAGAGCCCCTGTTATTCCAGCCCTATCCTACGCTCTTTGACGCTGATTCGCCAACCTCGGTTACCCCCCTCGGTTACCCCCCGGCGTTCACCGAGAGACCGCGGCAGTGCCACATCATAATATGTGGTTGTGATTTGCCGTCACGCAGGAGGTTAGTCAGCGGCGCCAGGGGGGCTTTGACCCAGACGTTCCAGCAGACTCTGGGCCCGGACTTGCGCAAGGTGCATGAAACGGGGATTGCGGGCGATCTCGTCGAGTGTGGGAACCAGCAATTCCGGGTCGGCGAGAGCTTTGTTGTCCAGATCGATTTGGATCTGCAGCAACTCCTTGGGCAAACCAAGGTGATCGTATTTCACCTCATACCGCAAGGCCGCGAGGTGTTGCTCAACGGCGCCGATCTTCTCGAAAGTCTCGCACAATTCCTGGGCTGTCCGGTTGAGGCTGTAGTTGAATTGCGCCTGATGCTTCTCCCCACCCGATTCATAGATGAAAGTCTTCAAGCCCATATTCGCCACTTTTTTGTGACTCTCAAGATCACCGGACTTGAAGTTACCCATCGCCTCTGCTAGCTCGAACAATCTGCGTGTCGTGGAAGGCGAGAGTTTGAGTGAATATGGCTGAGGTGGATCATCAAGCTTGCGCCCCTCGTATTTGCCCGCTCCAGTGACGTCCACGGAAATGGAAATATACTCGGGCGTGCTGCCTTTCAGAACCTTGGTGTAAGTAAGACGAGGACTGTCCTGGTTCTGCGCCGGCGTGAAGGCTCGTGGTCCAGCGGACTTTGCGTCTCCGCCGAGTATTAGCATCGCCGTGCCGGTCACCACCATCACCATGAGCGAAAAGCGCTTTCTCATAGGCTCGATTGTACGATGCTCGGCAGGGGCCTGAGGTTTGGCGCGCAGGATAGGCCTGCCCTCCTTGGCTGCGGGTGGGGGGAAATGCAAACCTGGGGTTTGCTATCCTGCCTGCGTCAGAGCGCTTAGTTCCGCTTCTTCGATGTCGAAGTTCGAGTAAACATGCTGGACGTCGTCGTGGTCTTCCAGCTCCTCCATCAGCCGCAGCATCTGGCTAGCTTCTTTACCGCTGAGTTTGGTGTAGTTCTGGGGGACTTTGGATACTTCGGCGTGGGCTGGAGTGATTCCTTCAGCCTTAAGCGCGTCCACCACGTGTTGGAACGCAGAAGGTTCGCTAAATACCTCCCAATTATTGCCGTCTTCGCTCATATCCTCGGCGCCAGCGTCGGTAATAAGTTCGAGGAGCTTGCCTTCGTCGGCCTTGCTCTTCTCTACCACGATGTAACCCTTGAGGTGGAACATCCAGGCCACCGAGCCGCCCATGTTTCCCCCGTGCTTCGCGAAAATGTGCCGGATCTCGGAAACTGTGCGGTTCTTATTGTCAGTAGCGACTTCCACGATTAGGGCAGTGCCGCCCGGACCGTAGCCCTCATAAGTGGACTCTTCGTAGGTTGCGCCCGGAAGCTCGCCGGTGCCCTTCTGAATAGCACGTTTGATATTATCCGCCGGCATATTCTCGGCCTTGGCCGCCGCTACGGCGGTCCTCAGCCGCGGATTCGAGTCGGCATCGCCCCCGCTCATACGGGCAGCCACGCTTATTTCCTTGATGAGCTTGGTGAAGATCTTCCCGCGCTTAGCATCGAGCGCGCCTTTCTTGTGTTTAATCGTCGCCCACTTTGAGTGGCCTGACATAACGCGAGTCCTTTCAAGCGTCTTTTCCAGGCATTCAGCCTCAATCGGCCAGAGCTTGAGGCCGCAGCAGAATGGTCCTCTGGCGGCATAATAGCACAAGTGCCGGCTGCCAAGACGTAGAAAAGCAAGCGCGGCACCAGGCCCGTTCCCTACGTTCCGGCCCCTTTGCTCAACGACTTGAGTAGAATCTTGAAGCCGAGCCAAGCACAGATTTCGTTGTTTGCGGATCTCTGCTCGTTAGTGTAACGTGAAAGGACGTGGGCCGGTAGCTCAATGGTAGAGCACTGCCCTTTTAAGGCAGGGGTTCTGGGTTCGAATCCCAGCCGGCTCACCACGCCGAATCTTGCCGGGGAAGTACCCCTACCCGCCAATCCGATCACAAATGGGAGGAATCTATGAACCCGGAAGCGCTCGCCAAGATGTTTGATGTGAGCTATCGCGTTCTGCTGATGCACGTCGAGGGTCTGACACAGGACGATTCCCTCGTTCAGCCGCCGCCAGCCGGGAATTGCCTGAATTGGGTGCTGGGACACGTTGTGGCCACGCGCGGCCAGGTTTTGGGACTACTCGGCGAGCAACCGGTTTGGACCGAGGAGCAAGCCGCGCTCTATAATCGAGGCTCGAGGGGAATCAAGCAAAATGGCTCCGGTGTGATGTCACTCGATCAGCTCGTCTCCAGCCTCAAGACTTCCCAGGAACGCCTTGTGGCGGGACTCGGCCGCCTGACGAGCGCCGATCTGGCAGAGCCTTTTCGAAACGACACCACTCTCGGCGACAGGCTTGGCTTTCTGCAGTTTCATGAAAGCTATCACAGCGGACAAGTAGCACTACTGCGGCGATTGGCAGGCAAAGAGGGCGTGATCAAATAGCAGGACTGCCTTCATTGGCCGCAGCCTTCACCTGTCCCGGTGAGCACTGGACTTGCCGATCTGAAGAGGAGGACTATGCCCGAACCGAGGAAGATAGCGAACCACAAGAAGAAGCCGGTGGAGGGCAGGGCGGCCATCACCGATCCGAAAAAGTTGCCTGAAGCGGTTCAGCCGCCGCTTGCCTATCGAAGTCCGCGTTTCATGGAAAGCCACGAGGCGCGCACTTTGAGAATCGGGGCCGAGTACCTCGAGCCGCAGGCTCGTTTCGCCCGCTTCGATATCCAAAACACCGTGGTCTTCTTCGGATCGGCACGCCTGGTCTCGCGGGAAACGGCCGAAGAGAAACTGCACGCACTCCTGGCCCGTGCCCAAAACGGTGGTCCCGACCCGACCCCGGTAGAGACCGCCGCCGCCGAGAACGCGGTTGAAATGTCTCGCTACTACGAGGATGCGCGCCGGCTCTCCAGGCTGATCACCGAGTGGTCGCTCAGCCTAAAGCGAGGCGAGTACTTCCTGGTGGTCTGCTCAGGAGGTGGTCCTGGCATCATGGAAGCTGCAAACAGGGGAGCAGCGGAAGCGGGCGGTCCCTCGATAGGTCTGAATATCAAGCTGCCGTTTGAACAAAGGCCTAACCGCTATATCACCCCCGAGCTCAGCTTCCTATTCAAGTACTTTTTCATGCGCAAGCTGTGGTTTGCTCAACCCTCACGGGGGTTGATTGTATTTCCGGGCGGCTTCGGCACCATGGATGAGATGTTCGAATTTCTTACTCTTACCCAAACCCATAAGCTGGGCCACGCCGCCATTATTCTGCTCTACGGCTCCGACTTCTGGAAACGCGTCATCAACTTTGATCTGCTGGTAGAATCGGGCACGATTGCGGCCGAGGACATGAAGCTAATCCGGTTCGTAGATACCCCCGAAGAGGCCTTTGGCGTTCTCAAGTGGAGCCTGCGCCGCAACCGGGCGATGCGCGCGGCCTTCCGGCATCCGTTCCCATGAGAGCTGCCAATTTCTCTCCGGCGTTTCTCCGTATTTTCGGTGGCGAGCGGCATTATCGGAAACACGAAATTTCATAACGCAGGCAAGGGGAAGCACAGAAAAGAACTTTCCGCCATCGTTCTGGAAGTGCATCGATAGTCTATACTATTCCTTACGTGCTTTTTTTTACGAATTCCGTGACGAGTTGATAACTTGTTATCCAAAGGCCTTCAGACGGCTCCTAACAATCCGGGGGCGGTTGCTACGTCAAACGAGATGCAATCAGAGGATGCCGTAGTGGGCCGGATCCTCGCCATAGATTTCGGGTCGAAGCGTATCGGTTTCGCGATTTCCGACCCGCTAGGCCTCACTGGCCAGGGACTGCACACCCGTATACATTCGCGCATCGATGATGATCTCCAACACATCGGCACCCTTTTGGAAGAATATTCCGTCGAGCGAGTGATCGTTGGCAATCCAATCGGGCATGCGGGTAATGAAACGAGCATGTCGTTGCGGGCCCAGGAGTTCGCCGAGAAACTCCGCCGTCGATTTCCATGTCCTGTGGAACTGTGGGATGAGCGTCTTACCACCGTCATCGCTAACCGCGTGCTGCGCGAGTCAGGAATGGGGTTGGAGAAACGCCGGCGTGCCGTGGATCGGGTTGCGGCCACCTTACTGCTACAGAGCTATCTGGATTATCATTCGAACGAACGTACGCGAAAGGACCGATCCGGCGGGGGCGAGACGGAAGAATGAAGAAGGCGCTAAAGTGGGTCATCATATCGCTATTCGTCATCGCACTCGTGGCTGGCGGAACCCTGTTATGGGAGCTCACCGGACAAGTCAAGAGTTACACGGGCAGTGTAGTCATCGAAATCGAACCCGGCACCGGAACGCCGGAAGTCGCACGCCTGCTGGCCGAGCGCGGTGTGATCCATTATCCCTCGGCTTTCGTCGTGTTGGCGGAACTGGGGAGACTCGGCTATCGCAGTTTGAAGGCCGGGGAGTATCTGTTTGACCGGCCACTCTCGCCTCTGGCCGTCTATCGCAAGATAGTTCATGGCGACGTCTACCTGCACACCCTCGTCATTCCCGAGGGCTCGGACCGCTTCGAGATCGCCCACTTGGTCCAGGAACAACTGAGGATCGATCCCGATGACTTCCTGCGGGCAACGCTGCGTACCGAGCACATTGAGGATCTGGATCCGCAGGCGCCCACGCTTGAAGGATATCTGTTCCCCGATACCTACCGATTCCCCCGAGGTACCAGCGCGGCCAGCGTCGTAGCCCGGATGTTAGCGCGCTTTCGCCAGGTAATTGACATAAGATTCCCTCCCGAACTTCACCAGTCTCCGGAGCAGTTGCACCAAGTGCTCACCTTGGCGTCGTTAGTGGAGAAGGAGACGCCACAACCCGGGGAGCGGCCCATGATTGCTGGAGTCTTTCTGCGCCGGCTGGACGCCCATATGCCGCTGCAATGCGACCCTACAGTGGTATATGCGGTCCGGCTCCGCGACAAGCCGCAGGGTGTGCGGTGGGAAAGAGCCATCTCAATAACCAGAGGCGAGCTTGAGCTGGATTCAGCGTACAACACTTACTTGCACGCGGGATTGCCGCCTGGTCCAATCTGCTCGCCGGGAGCGGCGTCGATTGCAGCAGCATTGAACCCCGCGGCCGGCCGATCATTGTACTTCGTCAGTAACAATCACGGGGGGCACGTCTTTTCAGCGACCTTGGACGAGCACCAGCGCAACGTGGCGCACTACCGGAGCGAGCTTGCGGAAGAGCAACGGCAGGCCGCCGAATTGGGAGCCTCCCTTGAAACTCCGGCTGAACTTCCTGTCAACGGAGACAAGATCCTAAGGGACTCCACCAAGACAGCGTTGACCCCAATGGTCGCGACTCCATCCCGCTCCCTGGGTTCGACAAAAAGCCGGAAGGGCAGGCACCATGGGGAACACCAAAGGCACATTCCCGCCAAACCCTAACGACCCTGGCCATTTAACGAGGGCTGATCCAGCGACCGCCAGACGAGTGAGACCGGGTCCGTCGAAGCGCCTTGCTGAGCCGCCTCTGCCCGAACCCTACGCAATGCGGCTCGAAGGATTGCTCCAGTTCCACGACCTTGCTAGTGCCGAGGAATCCCTTCATCAGCTGGACACGGCCTATGGCGAGTACCGGCAGCAATCCGACCAAACTGGAATGCGATTGGTGCGATCACTGGCTCTCAAAGGTAAGCAGCGGGCCGGCAGCATAGCTCGCAATCCGCGGGTAAATGCGTTCAAGCGCCAAGAGAAACAGGAAATCTCCGACTGGTTTCGCATCTGGCTGCAATCGCCCGGTCTCTTGTTCGGGTGGCTGGAATTACGCAAAGGAACATCCGAGTTCCAGGCCCGGTTCAACGCGCGACCGGAAGCCCGCAGCGAAGGAGATAGTAAGCAAAACACAGAGGACCTCTGAGCCGGAAGACCATATCTGGCCACCGCTCATACCTGGCGGATCATCGTCGTAGCACTCCGTCTCGCTAATGGTTTTCCTCTAACTTTCACTGCTTTTTCAGTTCAACTTGTCCTTCCGATTCAATACAATGACAGCATGCTGGATACTGCCGCGCGCGCCAGACTTATTGTCGCCCTCGATCTGCCGACCTCCGACGCAGCCTTGCGTTTGGTCGAAAAGCTGCACGGCCACGTGGGGATGTTCAAGGTGGGCTCCGAGATCTTCACCGCCGAAGGGCCAGTGCTGGCCCGATACCTGGTGGCGTCCGGCGAGCAGGTGTTTCTTGACCTCAAGTTTCATGATATCCCCAACACGGTGCACGCTGCAGCCCGGCAGGCCGCCCAGATGGGCGTGGCGATTTTCAACGTGCACGCCTCCGGCGGACGCAAAATGATGGAGGCTGCACTGGAGGGCGTACGTGAAGCAGCCTCCGGCGGAAGTGGCATAAAACCGCTGGTGCTGGGCGTCACGGTATTGACCAGCGTCACGGGCGTCGATCTCGAGGAAATCGGCATGGGCGGCAGTCCCGAAGACTCAGTCATACGTCTTGCCCAGCTCACGCAGCGCGCCGGACTCGATGGCGTGGTAGCATCGGCGCGCGAGATCGCAGCGATTCGACGCGCCTGTGGTCCGCGATTCGTGATTCTGACTCCCGGGATCCGGCCGGCCGCGTCAGCCTCAAACGATCAGGCCCGAATCTCGACGCCCGCGGCTGCCATCCGTGGCGGTGCCGACTATCTCGTGATAGGACGGCCGATCATCGATGCGGCCAATCCCGCTGCAGCTGCCGACGCCATCGTGGAGGAGATGGAAAAAGCCCTGGTATCGCGACAAGTTGCAGGATAGCGTTGGGGTGTACGGAAAGGATGCATGGCCTTGGACCTCAGACTCACGCCGGTTTTTCTACCAGCCCCCGAAGGATACGTGTGTTGTCGAGGGATTGCCCGGAGGAAACACCCAACCCGCAAGCGTGGAAGAGGCCAGAGAGAACCTTGAAGAGGCTATTGCCTTGGTTCTTGAGGCGAACCGTGAGTTCGGCGAAAGATACTCATGACCGAAAACCAGATCCTCGACATCTTCCGCCAGTGTGGGGCTCTGCTCGAGGGACATTTCATCCTCACCTCGGGCCTGCATAGTAATCGCTACATTCAATGCGCCCTGGTTCTGCAGCATCCTGCCATCGCTCAGCAATTGTGCTCTGAGCTTGCTGCGCGGATCGGCGAGACGGGCGCAGCAGTCGTAGTAGCTCCAGCTTTGGGCGGGGTCATCGTGGCTCATGAAGTGGCGCGGGCGCTCAAAACGCGCGCGCTGTTCACGGAGCGTCAAGCCGGTATTATGTCTCTGCGGCGTGGCTTCAATCTGAAGCCGTCGGAGCCCACGCTGGTGGTTGAGGATGTGATCACCACCGGAGGATCCACGCGCGAGACCATGGCATGCGTAAGGCAGGCCGGCGGCAAGGTGGTTGCCGCTGGTTCGCTAGTCGATCGCAGCGGTGGAACGGCTGATCTGGGCGTACCCAAGACGTCGCTGGTCACGATCGCGGTTGAGAATTATGACCCTGCCCAGTGCCCTCTTTGCAAGTCCGGCAGCCCGGCCGTGAAGCCTGGCAGCCGACCCTCCTCCCCCTAAACAGGGTTCGCGACCTCGCAACCTCATTCTGAGGCACAAGTCAGTTCCTCATTGCACGTTAGCCTACAAATGAGGCCGTCAGTGGTGACGATGCAGCACCCTCCTGGTCAGATCAGGAACAAATTCGCGCAAGAGATTGCCCGCCACGCCGGAGAGGAACGCCGTGGTGCCGCGATAGAGCGTGTCATCAACGTCCGTCTCGTACTCTGGATACCAGAGGTTGGAGGCGTAGGCCGCGCCATAAGATCCTGCGACGCGGGCAAAATCAAAGGTAACGCCTCCATCAACTTTGTGCGTCACAAAGCTGTAGGCAACCGCGTATTTTGTCCTTCGCCAGATGCTGTGCTCACCAGAGGGCCGATAACGTGGATCCGTCTTGACAGCTGCCGCCACGCCAAACTGAATAGTATTCGAGATGATGTTGCGGCCGTATCCTGACGCGAAGCGTCTCCCGAATCCGGACGCATCGGGCTTCCATTCAGGTGGATCGTTGCGCCAGTGCCCCCAGAACGCGCCGAAGAGTGTTCCGGGTAACGAGATAGGACCGAAAGTCGTCTTGGCATAGAAGTCGAACCGGTCCTTAGGTGTGAGCGAACCGCTCTGCAGGTTAGCCCTGGTGGGGTCAGCACGGTCGAGTTTTGGCCGCAACGATATCAACGGGGGTAGGGTGCCGATTTTCCGCGCCCAATCACGGGTTTCGGCCACCTGAGCTGAAAGCGAGCAGGCTAACATTAACAACACCAAAGGCGCGCCTGCACAACTCCGAAGCGCGCGAAGCACAGCATCCTCATTGCGAGCCAATTTCATACGGCTGATAGCCTCCGGCGGAGCCTGAGACGAGAGTGTTACCGCTTGGATCCTCCGCCGGGCTCTAATGCTGCGCGTATAGCGCAATGCAAATTAGATGCTGGGCCTTGACGATGCGGCAGCGAAACAGATAGACGCCCGCCCCAAACTCTGCCGAATCGGCGGAGTTCTTCTCGTTCCATTGAGCCTACAAATTATAGTGAGAACCACCTCTGTAGCGCCGGTGTCCTCACCGGGGTCTTTCGGAGCCGGAGACAGCGTCGCAACCAAGGAGGGCAATTTACTCCAACCAGGGAGGGCATTCACTCCGCCCCTTATCTGCAGAATGGACCCATTGACCCTTCCTCATCTGAGCTCAGATGAGGAGAGGCTAGAGGTGGTTTTGAATAACCACGAGGCGAATATCTCTACGGTGGCTCTGTCTAGATGATGGACAGCTTTCTGCCCACCCGCTCTAGAATTTGCAGTGCCTGCGTCAGCTCCGGCCCCGTGTGGGTTGCAGTAACGATCGTCCGGATGCGCGCCTTGCCTTTGGGAACGGTAGGAAATCCGAGGCTCTGCGCAAATACGCCTTCCGCGAACAGTTGGCGGGAAAACTCGTGCGCCAATGCAGCCTCGCCCACAATGACCGGGGTAATGGGAGACTCGCTCATGCCGGTATTGAATCCCAGCCGGGTAAGGCCGGCTTTGAAGAGGCGCGTGTTCGACCACAGTTTCTCGATCAGTGAAGGCTCCTGTTCCAGTACCTCGATGGCGGCGAGACAGGTAGCCGCTACGGAAGGCGGGTGCGAGGTGGAGAAAAGAAACGGCCGGGCGCGCTGATAGAGAAAGTCAATCATGTCGCGAGTCGCCGCGACGTAGCCGCCCAATGCCCCGATCGCCTTCGAGAGAGTGCCCACCTGGATATCCACCCGGCCGTGCAGGTTATAATGGTCCACAGTACCGCGGCCGTTGCGGCCAAGCACACCCGAGGCATGCGCATCGTCGATCATCATGATGCAGCCGTATTTTTCGGCGAGCTCCACCAGCGTCGGCAGTGGCGCGATATCGCCATCCATCGAGAACACGCCGTCGGTGATCAGCAGCTTGTGTCCTTTATGGCTTCCGAGATCTTTCAGAATTCCTTCGCAGGCATCCACGTCTTTGTGCGGAAAAACCCTGATCTCCGCCCGCGACAGCCGGCAGCCATCGATAATGGAAGCATGATTCAGCTCGTCCGAGATGATAACGTCCTCCCGGCCCAGGATCGCCGAAACGGTTCCGGCGTTAGCGGCGAAACCTGATTGGAATACTACCGATGCCTCGACGTGCTTGAATTTGGCAATCTTCTCTTCCAGGGCCATGTGGATCGACATGGTACCGGCGATGGTCCGAACCGCACCCGATCCGACGCCGTAGCGCTCGACGGCTTCGAGCGCGGCGCTCTTCAGTTTGGGATGAGTAGTAAGGCCAAGATAATTGTTGGAGGAAAGATTGATGACTTCCTGTCCGTCAAAACGCGCCACCGGCAGCTGCTCGGTTTCGAGGATCCGCAATTTCTGGTACAGCTTCTGCTCGCGCAATCGGTTGAGTTCATCGGTGAGATACTGTAGTTGGGCTTTGGGCATTTAGGACTCCTTAGAAAGGCAGAAGAATTTCGTACTAAGCGTTGAGTATGAAGGATACAGGTAGAAATGAAAAGCACGAGAGACAGTCCGGGTGACACCTCTCAGGCATCGGGGGCCGGTAGCCCGAAGCAACCAGACGGCAGAACTCTGAGGGCAGACGTGGCCCACGCCCTGCTCTCCTGCCTGGCCTTGTACTATCCCTTGGAATGGCTGGCGAACTCGTTGCTCTGGGTCCTGCCGAGCCTCGCGCGGGTGCTGGCGGGCGGGCGCGTCGCCGATCTCCAGATACTTCCGATTGGCATGACGCTGGCCGTGACCAGCGCAGGCGGAACCGGTCGGCATCCTTTCAGTGATGAGAGCACAACCGCGGTGGCCGGCATGATCGCGGTGGTGGTGGTCGTGGCGCTGGTCCTCAACATCAGTGGACGCCAGATCCAGCTGTTGCGCGGCCTCGCCCTCGCCGTAGTGGCGGATTCCGCCCTAGTTCCCTGGTTCTGGCGGATTCTGACTCAGCACCATGGTTCGGCCGCCATGTACCTGGGCAGCGCCGTTTTCTTTGCCATCCTTTGCCTCGGACTTCATTGGATGGCCTCAACTCAACCGGCGCTGGGGCGGCTCGGACGGTTAGGTTTTCTAGTTGCGGGCTTCGCCGTTCTGCCCGCCCTGGTGGTCGTCGCACTGGTTCTGCTGCGAACCTTCTTCTTCCGCCACTACGGACTCTATATCGTCCTGCCCGGAACTGTCGCCGCTTTGCTGGTGAGCTTTCTGCCCTCCAAGGATTCTTCTCCAACGCCACGCCTCGGTTGGAGGCCCGCGGCTATTGGAGCGGTCATCTCGCTATTGCTAGGTTTCGGATCTCCTCGGGCCGGCCACGCCGTGAATCGTTTTGCCGCTCGCGAGCGGATTGCGCGCAGCCGCGCTGCCCTAGCATCGGTTCCGGTAGTCCCGCCCGAGGCGCCTTATCCAAAGCTGTTCTTCCAGAAGGGTGTGAACTTCACCGCCGAGTGGCCCGATCCCTACGCTTCTCTGGGCGCGCAGCAGATGCTCGCCAAGCTGCCGCTATACGGGATTAATGCCATCGCCCTCGTGCCCTATGGCTGGTACACCGAGCACTCCCCACCGCGCGTGCACATCCAGGAAGGGGATGAAGGTTGGGAAAGCGATGAAGGTATCGCCGAGATGACGCGGCTCGCGCACCATTTGGGTATGAAAGTGATGCTGAAGCCCGCCATCTGGGACGCCTTCAACCAGGAGTACAGTTCACCCCAGGATCGCGCTCAGTGGTTTGCCCAGTATCAACTTTTCCTGGAGCACTACGCGCGCCTGGCCACCCGCACCCACGCCGATCTTCTGGTGATTGGGGGCGAGTTCACTCACTTGACGGCTTACGACGCCGAGTGGCGCAAGCTCATTTCCCGTGCGCGCGAGCTGTACCCGGGCCCGCTGGTTTACGCGGCCAATTTCGGCGACGAGTTCGAGCACGTAAGTTTTTGGGATGCGCTCGACTACATCGGCCTGCAGGAGTATTACCCTTTACCTGACGATCTTTCCACCAGCACCGCGGTGGCCAGGATTGAAGCCGTAGAGGAAAAGTACCACAAGTCCGTGATCTTTACGGAGGCGGGATTCGCAAGCTTGAAGGGCGCCAATCGCGCCCCTTGGGACGACTCAACTCGGGAGCCGGTTTCGCCGGAACTGCAGGCCCAGTGCTACAAGGCCGTGTTCAAGGCTTTCTACCAGAAACCCTGGTTCGAGGGCGTGTACTGGTGGAAGGTTGAAACCAACGGCTCCGGCGGTCCGCTCGACGGCTCTCACAGCATGTGGGAAAAACCGGCGCTTCTGGTAATGAAGCAGTGGTACCTCGCCGGCGGCCGGTAACAAACGTAGCGCAGACGCGTTCTTTACGTCTGCGGCCCTTTGGTAGATTCTCGAACGAGGCGCGGACCTACAAATCAAATCCGCACTACCTCGCTTCGGATCTTGAAGTCAATCCCTGCCGGCGATATGATTCAGGGATACGACGGGTGGCAACCAATTCGAGACGTCGGCTGCGCGGCAGATCAGCAGATGAACTGGTGGTCACTAATCCGGACCGACGCAAAGGCCGGCGTTCGTCCTGATCGAGCACAAGGAGCACACGAACATGAAGCCAAAGAACACCATCTGCCTCTGGTTCGACAAAGAAGCACATGAGGCGGCGCGCTTCTACGCCGTCACTTTTCCGGATAGTAAAGTAACCGCTGTTCACGAGGCTCCCGGTGACTATCCGAGCGGCAAGAAGGGCGATGTGCTGACGGTGGAGTTCACCGTCCTCGGCATTCCCTGTCTCGGTCTCAACGGCGGACCGGCGTTCAGGCACAGCGAGGCCTTTTCCTTCCAGATCGCGACGGAGAATCAGGAAGAGACGGACCGTTACTGGAACGCGATCGTCGGCAATGGCGGCTCGGAAAGCCAGTGCGGTTGGTGCAAGGACCGCTGGGGCCTCTCCTGGCAGATCACCCCGCGCACCCTAACCGACGCGCTTGCGGCTGGTGGCGGTGAGGCAAAGCGCGCCTTCGAGGCGATGATGACGATGAAGAAGATCGACATCGCCGCCATCGAGGCAGCGCGGCGAGGCGACGTGAACACGCCGACACGCGTTCCGGCGAAGTAGGTCCACCGTTGCGGTGTTTGTATCCACGATCAGCTTGTGCGGCACGACCGCATGAACCGCATCTACTCCAGTCTTTCTACACTTGCACCGTCTGGGAGCGAGTTGAATGCCGCAAAAAAAAGTCATCCTGGTGACAGGCGCTTCCTCCGGCATCGGCGCGGCGATTGCCGGGCGACTTGCCCAGGAGGGTCATGTTGTCTTTGGAACGGGCCGCAGCACTTCTGGGACGAGTCGGCAAGGCGTAGTGCTGATGCCGCTGGATGTGCGCTCCGGCGATTCGGTCGTCGCCTGCGTCGAAGAGATCCTCGGTCGTGCTGGCCGACTCGATGCCGTGGTGAACAACGCCGGTTACCTCTTGGCCGGGGCGGTCGAAGAGGTGACTCTCGATCAGGCAAAGGCCCAGTTTGAGACGAACTTCTTCGGTATGGTAAGGGTAGTTCAGGCGGTTCTTCCCACCATGCGAAAACAAGGATGCGGACAAATCGTAAACGTCAGCTCGCTGGCAGGGTTGGTTCCGATGCCGTTCTGGGGATTCTACAACGCCAGCAAAGCGGCAGTGGAAGGTCTCACCGAGTCCCTGAGGATCGAGCTCAAGCCGCTTGGCATTGGCGTTTCGCTGGTGGAGCCGGGAACGATCAAGACACCGTTCTACGCGCAGCCGGCCGCCTCCGCGATGCAGGCGTATGCTCCCTGGCGTGATCGGGCATTGGCGGCCTTTCAGGGCTTCGAAGCCAAAGCTCCCGGACCCGAAGCGGTGGCATCTGTGGTATCGAGAATCGTCCAACGGAACTCGCCGCCATTGCACAACAGTGTAACCTTCCAGGCAACACTTCTCATCACACTCCGGCGACTCCTCCCGGCTCAGATTTTCGAAGCCTTACTGCGGGTGGTTTTCGGACTTGATCGCGATTGAGCTCATTGAGCGCCCGCCACGCCCAATAGGCCGAAGCCTGGCTGGCGCAGACCCTTCTTCTCAGGTCCGCGCTCTTGCGCAAGATCCGCTTTTGAGGCGAAGCAAGCATAGCGCAGACGTGTTCCTTACGTCTGCGGCCTTTGGTGGAGATTCTCGAACGAGCCACGGACCCACAAATCAGGTCCGCGCTACCTCGTCTCCCTTTTGTGATCCAAAACGCCCTTGGCACCACCCTTCCAGCCAGGGCACCTCCTCTGGCTGGCGCCGGCCTGCTTTCGACCCACGATCACTAGAAAGCTCCCCTCGCCGCAGCCATTTTCCCCCAAAGGTGGGCAGAGCACGGCTAAACGCACAGAGAGGCGACATTACTCAGGGCACTGGGACTCTTACTCAGCGGCGCTGCGCGAATCCACCCAGATCCGTACCGTCTCGTCCTGATCCTCGACGTTCACCAACTCGGTATCGCCACTAGCCTGAAGGGCCCGCACGGCTGCGGCAAGATCGAGCTCCTGATTCCCTCCCGAGAGCAGCGCCTCCGCCACCGTGAAGGGTACTCGGATATCCACCTGCTGAGCTTTCCCGTGCTTGCCGGAATCTTCCTGCACCTTCACCACCAGGAAGCCCTCCGATTTGGCCACGCGCACATGGTCATGACGGTCGTGAACCGTGACAAACTCGCCGTCCGAGGCGTTGCGCACCGCTTCGAGCAGTACAGGCAGGTCGATTTCTCCGACACGACCGTTGAGCTTGATCTTTCCATGTTGCAGGTTCTCAGCGTGGATCGCAGGCAGAACCTTCTCCGCCAGCTCCAACGGTACATTTACCCGCACTAGTTCGGGATTAGCCGCTGACTTGCCCTCCACTTTGACGTGCAGCCAGCGTCCCGTAGAACTTGGCGGCGCGGCTGTTAACCTTGGCATGAGGGAAGTAAGCATCATCGCGGCCCCCGCCACGACCGATGCAATCCGGATCACACATCGCGGTCCGGCCGACTGCCTATCTCTAATACCTTCTGAATTCATGGTGTCCTCCTCGAAGCTCATCCAAAAGAACGCATGCAACGGGCAAGAAGTTCCAGAACAATTTGCTGACACGTGGGACTAGGCGATTGGGACGACCGGGTGCCGCCGGCTGGTGGATAGAAGGAGAAGCAGCCAGAGGTCCGAAGAGGTCCGAACAAGCGACTTGAAATCCAGCCAATTATGGAGGACTATGCCCAGCTACACGTCAAGCGTGACTCACAGTGCCGCTCGGAGTCCGTGCTCGATCGGAGCACTTCGCAACACGCTCCTCCTCCATTCGAGAAAGCGACGGCACTTGGTGGATCACCTATGCCTAAAACCAAATTCACACGCGCAGGAGTATGCATATGGTCAAATTCGATAGACGGCAATTCCTTGAGATCAGTGCCGCGTCGTGCCTGATGGGAACAATGGCGTTTGACACTGCGGCACAGCCAGGGGACATCGTGGACTCGGGCAAATCTATCAGGATCGAGAGGCAACACTATGTCTGGGAGTGGTCGGCGGAGACTGATCGCTTCCGCATTCTCGATCAGCGCGGACGTCAACTGACGAGCGGCCCTCTGCAACCTGCCGTGGTCGTGCAAAACGCCGGCAAAGGCGGCAACCGGCGATCCGCGCCCGGCAAGCTGGAGAGCCACCACGTCGAGGGTAACCGTGTCCTCTGGACTTACAGCCACGTGAACGGCCGGGGTAAGCTCTCGCTCTACTGGCATTTCGACGATCACGGCGTTTGGACCGAGCCCGTCACCTATGAGACTCCGGCGGCCGAGGACGTGGTAAGCCTGAACCTCTTTGCGGAGGCGGCGGACAATGCCAAGCCTTCCCTTGAGACCACTAACCTGGTGCTTCCGGGTATCTGCGAAAGTGAAGCCGCAAGTCCAATCACCGCTAGCTGGATGAACTGGAGCACCCGCACGTGGATCGGACGCGGATCCCCTGCTGCGGGAGGCTTGACGCAACAGTGGGGTTTGCCGGCTCACTTCTTCTGCGGCTTCCGTTGGACTTCTGATCTTGAGCCTGCGGGGGAGGACGGAGTGACGCGTGCTTTCTGCTGCGGGCTGACCGAGCTTCCAAACAGCGACTTATTCGTGGAGCAGCGTGGAGGCCGTGGCAGTTTGATTTTTGACTACCGCGGCGATCTGTGGGGTCACTTGCGCGGTCCGGGCAAGTTCACGCTGAGCGCAGGCCTCTTCTGGACCTTCGCTCCCAACTATTACGAAGCGATCCGGAAATACTATCAAGGGCTGCTGGCGACAGGGATCATCCAGAGGAAAGTGAACTCGGCGAAGAAGAACGAGGTCCTCCTAACGCCTCAGTGGTGCACATGGGGTGAGCAGGTCGCTCTCCACAAAGAAGGCAGCGAACTAAATCAGACGGCTCTCGAGAAATTCTACGAAGAAGTGAAACTATCCGGCCTGGCCGCTGGCATGTTCTCAATCGACGATAAGTGGGAGGGCAAGTACGGCAATCTCCAACATTCGGCGGAACGCTTGCCGCGCTTCGAGCAATTCCTGGACGGCGTTCGAGCCGATGGCCGCCGCATCGGGCTCTGGGCGGCGTTCATGCGCTCGGAAGATCCGGCCGAGCTCGGCCTGACGCCCGCCCAGATGCTGCACCAAGTGGATGGCAGGCCCTTCCTGGTTGGCAGTGCACCGGCAAAATACTACATTCTCGACTTCACCCGTCCCGAGGTGGAAAAAGTGCTGACCGAACTGGCTCGAAGGTTCGTCCGGCGCTATAAGCCCGATCTCGTGAAATTCGACTTTGGTTACGAGATTCCCGCGCTCGATACCGCAGCCCCTCACGACATGCGCTGGGCGGGTGAACGGATGATGGCCAAAGGACTGGACGTGGTGGTCAAGGCCATGCGCCAGGAGAACCCTGATATCGTCGTGATGTACTACGAACTCTCCCCCCTTTTCACCGACTATTTTGATCTGCACAGTCCCGACGACCTATTTATGGCAAAGGGCGAGTACGAGATTGAGGCCAACCGCCGTTTCTTCTTCAGTGG
Source organism: uncultured Acidobacteriota bacterium (assembly GCA_963803295.1). Taxonomy (GTDB): domain Bacteria; phylum Acidobacteriota; class Terriglobia; order UBA7540; family UBA7540; genus CAWDMC01. The sequence goes on from CAWDMC010000009.1 coordinate 703,898, forward strand.
GTTATGTGGCGAGTTCGGCATGCCAACCTACGGCTCCTCGGGCTACGACTGGGTGAGTGGACCCGAGATCTGGTTTGACTCGGCACCGATCGGCACGCTCGGCTGTCTTGGCAGCCTGGGCGGCAACGACGAAGCCGGCAGCCAGCCCACCCCTGAACGCATCGCCAAATACAACGGCTTGACCCATCTCGTGCGACCGGGGAACCAGTTCACGATTCAACCGATTGACGCAGTCTATAACGCTCCGACCCGCGGAGCTCATGCATCCTCCTGGGCGCGCCTGGAGAACGGCGAAGTTGTGTTACTGGCCCTCCGCCAGCGCGGTCTGGAAGGAGGCCCGGGCACCAACGAGTTCGGTGGGTTCGCGAGTACCACAGCGTCCGTCGTTATCGCTTCGAGAACCCCAGCAGGATTAGCCCAGACGACAAAATTGGGAGTAGTGCCGTACGGAGAGGGCGTGCTCAGGATCCGGCGCGCTTCGAAGGCCGCTGTGGCTGCGGATGCTACCGAACACTCTTTCGGTGGACATTCCAAGGCCAGCCGCCTCGCGGTGGCCGACGGAGTAATAGAGGTACCCCTTCGAGAACGGGGCGAAAACCGGGAGCCGCTCGAATGGATCGAAATTGAGTTTCAGGGCTAAGGCGTTCAATTCTCCACTAGCCGCCACCAGGACAAATCGCGTCCGGAGGGCAGCCATCGAGGAGGCCAGTCACACGAAGAGTCTGTTTCAGGTCATCCAGCAAGGCCAGGCTGAAGCTGGGGGCCGCGGCGAATTTCCGGTTCGAAGGATCAGTCAAGCCCCCGTGGCAGATAGACCCTCGACCCGGATGGGATAGCGTCCGTACAGCTTGACAGTTTGATACATCCGCAGGGCGTTCTCAACCGGAACCAGATCATGAACCTCGCTGGAAGACCCGATCAGAATTCCTCCCTGCGGTCCAAGTTTCTCAATGATCTCGAGGGTCTCCTGCTCAACATCCTCCGGAGTTCCATGGGGCAGAGTCGTTTCGCAGCAGACATTGCCAAACAGCAGAGTACGCGGGTAGTTCCTGCGAATCTGAAAAATGTCGTTACAGCCGTTTCGCTCGATGGGATTGAAGCCGTCGGCCCCGAGTTCGTTCACCACAATGGGCAGGATTTTCTCCGCTTGGCCATCGGTGTGATATAGGAACTTCAGCCCCTTGTCCTTGATTGGTTTGGCGATCCGCTTCCACATCGGCAAGGCTTTCCGCCGAACGAAATCAGGGCTGAAAATGAGTCCCGCGCTGCCCGACACGTCCTCTCCCATAAACATCAGCGGAGCTGAGGGATTCTCCGCGTAAACCTCGGCGATATATTGCGAGAAGGTCCCACAGACCTCTATCAGCCGGTCGACCAACTCAGGAGCTTCGTAGATGGCTTCGCAGAAGAGGGTCATATCGGAGTAGGTGTAGGCGTCGGTAAGCGGGCCTTCCACGGCTCCAATGAAAACAACGTCGAAGGCGTTGTAGACTTCCTTGATCGAGGCGATCAGCGGCTTGTACCACTCTTCGATCTCGCTCTTCTTGGGCATATTCGGCATGTTCTTCTCGAGCCCCTTAAGATCGTGAAACGGCCGCTTCGAGATCCACGCCGTTCCGCCCGCTTCGGAAACTTCCCAAGCGGAACAATCAACTCCAAAGAAGCGAATCCAGTTCTGAATCTTAGCGCCCATCCAGTGATGCTCGGGATCGAAGACGTAGCGCGTGATATCCAAACCAATCTCGTGGGACATTCGGGCATTTCGCTCGATGAGGCTCCCGGCGCCACTGTAGATCTCGAAAAGCTGGCGGTTGTCGACCAAGTCATAAGTCATGAGGCGGTCCGGGAGTTCCCAATTGATCGTCTTTGTGAATCTCTCCAAATTCGTCATAAGCGTGTTTCCTTCGCGGACCTTCTAAGCCGCCAGATCGGCGTACTTGGTCTCGGTGATCGCCTTCTGCATCGCCCAGAAATTCTCCAACGGGGTGTCTAACTGGACATGATGCGAAGGCGATAGAATCAGACCGCCACCTTTGCCGATTGTGCGCAGTCGTTCCAGGACCTCCCGCCGCACGTCCTCCGGCGTCCCAAACGGCAACGTATGCTGCTCGTCCAGGGATCCCCAAAAACAGAGCTTATCGCCGTATTCCCGCTTCAGCCGGACCGGATCCATACAGGCGGGTTGGATCGGATTAAGAATATCCACGCCAATCTCAATTAGGTCCGGCACAATGGGATCGATCACGCCGTCGGAATGATAGGCCATCTTGAGATCGGGATTGATCGCCTTGACTTTGGAGACAAAAGTAGCCATGCGAGGCTTGAGGAACTTGCGCCAGCACTGCGGCGACATCATCATGGCGCTCTGCGCGCCCACATCATCGCCGATCCAGAGCATATCGACGCCCATCTCCACCAGTTTCTTGGCGGCTGCGAGGTGGAACCGATACGGGATGTCGAGAATCCTCTCCGCTCTTTCCGGATCAAGCATAAAGTCCATCATCAGCCGCTCAAACCCTCGCAAGCCATAAGCGGTTTCAAGAATCGTGGTCACCGTCACACCGGCAATCCAGTATTCATCCTTGAAATCGCGCAGAGTGCGGGCAGCATCTTCGTAAAGCTCCGGACGGTTGGGGTCCGGAGGGCAGTAGCTGTCAAGGGCTTTGTCATCCGCCAGAGGACGCCTGGCGATCTCCGTGTAGTTGCCCTTGCCAAATCGAGTCGTGTACTCGCACTGCTTCCACTCAATGCCCCACTCGTTCGTGTAATTACCCTTTTCCAGATAGTAGGAATTGGCCCATCCCACGGAGGTTAATAGTATGTCTTCGTCCAGGGCGCGCTCGAGCCCATAGGTATTACCACGACCGTGCGGGTTGTGAAAGGAAGCGTCCAGTTGATGCAAATCCGTCCGAAGCCTCGAAGCGAACTCCGGAGTAAACCCAATCTGCATGGGACACCTGTCTGGCTCTTCGCGGTTAAGAGCCATCAAGACCCTATCCCTGTGCTTCATGACGTTTGCACCTCCCGGCGATCGTGCTTTCTCCTGAAATTGCGATCCTGTGGCCGACCGGTTTTCAGCCGTGGGTCATTCGATTGAATCATCAGGCGATTGAACCATCAGGCCTCCCGCGGCGAGGGTCATCCGCCAAATCCACGGTCAACCGCAATTCCCATTCGAGCTGTCCGAACGGAGGGACGACTGGAAGCTTGCCCCATTGCCGCGCAACGTCCCAACGGTCAAAAGGAGCCGTGCAAGGCTCTGGCGCCACGTTGAACTGACTTCCCCACGCACCTTCATTGACCCACATGCCGAGGTATGGCACCCGGTCCGCCGGCCATGTCAGCGCCACGGTTTCACGCGACTGCGGGTCGTGGACAATGGCAAATCCTTCATCCAGATCGTCCGTGCTGAAATACTTGAAGTAGAACTTGCCTTCATTGGGGCCGACACGAGAGAGATCCCACTCTTTTCCGTTAGGCGTGCGGGCAAAAGGATAACTAAACCGGCCGCCATATCCGCCCAGCGCCGGCCCCGGAACCGTGTTCATGATGTTGCGCACCGAACCCGGAAGAATGATCCGCGATCCTGGAGTGGTGTTGAAGAGGGGATGCGCTGCCCACATGGCAGGAAAGGGATAGGCGGAGGGATTCTGGACCTCGTACCGCAGACATACGGTGTTGGGGGTCTCGAATGAAATCTCCTTAGAAAGCACGTACGGAAACCGGACGCCATGGACCGAGAGACGAACTACAGAGCCTGACACCTCGGTCTGCCACGGAATGCTCCAGACCTCACCATGGTCGGGCATCAGCGATCCGGACCACGGATACACATCGCAGAGGCACTCGGTGATTGTCGGAAACATCTCATCGAATCCGGCCGGCTCACCGCATTCGTAGGGTGACGCGTACGCCGCCGGGCGAAAGCTCTCACCCGGCAACTGGTACAGGTGCTCGAATCCAGTTCTCTTGTGGATCAGCGAGGCCATCTTTGAGCCATGATGGGGAAGGATGGTCACCCGAAGAATCTCGCTCTCAAGTACAAGGCTTCGCACGTCCTTGTATCTAGATTCTGCAATCGTGATGGGGTGAACTGTCTCAGTCTTTGCATTCATGGCGGATAGCAGGCTCTCCTTCCGGCGGCATTCGCTTCACCAAGTTACGGAAGGACCTCATTTCGGCGCCCGAGCCCCGAGCGACAGCGGAACCTACCACGAGGGATCGGCCGTGTCAACAACCTGGGGAAAACGAGGAAAACGAGAGAAGCCATTGGCATCGTTCGGTAATCCTGACGCGCCGGGAGCACAGTAACCGACGAGGGCACGAAGACTTTCCGTGGATGCCTCGATTTCACCGGCGCGTGGACCATTTAAACAAAATCCGGCGACAAAGAGCCCGAGGAATTCTTGGCAAGACGCGAATCCAGAAGCGACCCCATATGAACAACCATTCGCTGACCAACACCGGTAACATGCGAAAAGGAGGACTCGTGTTGAGGTCTTCGTGGACGTAATAGGAAATCTTCATCCCGTCCCAGCCAACTGAGGTCAACGGGTGGTAACTAAGCGTAGCCACCCGAGGCAGCCGTATACCCAACGTCCGCGCCTGGGGACTCGAGCAGGTAAAATCGGCCGCTCTTCTCGAACGTGACCCAGGCGTGCCCTGCCTGTAATTTGCCCATGCGTCCACCCGTGAATCGCGCCGTGTAGCCCATTGCCAGAAGTTGCCGCCACGCCCAAAGGGAGAAGTCCGCGCAATCCCCAATCCGGACTCGCTCAAAGTCTTCGGGCAGTTGCCAATAATCGCAATCGGCTGGACGAGAAACGTCGCGCGCCCGACAGGTGACAAGGAACTTGCGCATTTGTTCAAGGTCGGCGCAAGTGTGCTTAAGTGGTTGGGTCAAATACCGGCCCATCGGAAAGGCTGGACGGAACCCGGCGCGCCGCTGCTCCTTGCCCGGACGAAACACCTTGCGGTCGTGAAAGTCGTAGAACTGAGGAAACAGTTCGGCGATCATAAGCGCATCAACATACCACGACGTTATGCTGGTAAGCAGAGGTTTGTTCCTCATTAACTCTGTTGGCATCACTGAATCCGCTTGACGCGAGTGTGCCAGGACGGTAGCATGGCTGGTCTTTCAAGGGCCATGGTCTGCCCGGAGGTCTCTGGTCCGCCGGAAAGCCATTTGTCATGTGCAGTACTGGAATGTGGCCTGAGTCTTGATTCCCGCTGTCAGCCTGCCGAGAGAGCGATTGAGATCGAAGGGACGTCAAACAGCCCAGCGCCAAACATAGAAGGAACTCCATGCAAAGCGGTAATGCCATCCTGGGAATCTTCCTGGCCCTGACGGCCGGCGTACTCCTCGGAGGCTTCGCCCTGCCGATGAAGAAAATAAGGGATTGGCGCTGGGAAAACACCTGGCTCGCCTACTGTTTTTGGGGCCTGATCGTCTTCTGCTGGATCTTTGCTCTTATTAGCGTGCCCGGTCTTCTATCAGTAATATTGGGGGCGCCCCTCATAGCTCTGGCGCCGGTATTCCTGTTTGGAGCGGGATGGGGTGCCGGATGCGTGCTGTTCGGCCTGGCGCTGGACAAGTGCGGAATGGCACTCGCCACAGCGATCGTCCTCGGCATGAACAATGCCCTCGGAGCACTTGTGCCGGTTCTCCTCTTCCACCGGGAGCAGTTGGCCAGCCGCCTGGGACTGACGCTGGTAAGCGGGGTCGCCCTTATGGTGTCGGGCGTCGCCCTCTGCGCCTGGGCGGGAAGCGCGAGAGAAGGGTCTCTCGAGCAAGCCGGAAACCCGGCCAGTGCCCGGACAAGCGCCCAAGTTAGGAAGGGTGTGCTCCTCGCGATCTCTGCGGGCGTGTTGGGGACGTTGTTCAACTTCGCCGTAGTGTTCGGCGATCCGCTACGGAACCTCGCCGAACGAGCCGGAACGCCGCCGGTCTACGCCAACAACGCCCTATGGTGCGTATCCCTGTTGGGTGGTTTCGTCATAAATGCCGGATACTGCGGCTATCTCCTGTCGAAGAAACGTGGCTGGGCGCTCTACACCTCGGAGCAGTCGGGACGGAACTGGCCCTTATCCGTGATCATGGGCGGAACCTGGATGGCCGGGGTGGTCATCTACGGCATGGCGGTCAGCAAGCTGGGACGCTTCGGCCCTTCGATCGGCTGGGCCCTCATTCAAAGCACGGCGATCCTGGCAGGCAACGTGGTGGGGCTTGCCACCGGCGAGTGGAAAAACGCCGGCGATCGATTCCGCGTGAGAATGACATCGGGACTCGCGGTCCTCTTCGCGGGTCTCGCCACCGTGGCGGCTTCGGCACTGGTGTAAGGCGCGGGCGAATGCCGGTAGGACCACTCGCTTCACTCCACCTCGATCATTGTCTTGACACCTGTGCGTTCGCAGGTGAGATCATCAAAGCGCGCCGGAATGTCCTCAAGGCGGAGGCGCCCGGTGATCCAGGGTGAGGTATCGATCCGGCCTTCCTCGATCATCTGGATAATCCGGGGAAAGTCACCGGCGCTATTCCTGGAGGCGATTAAGGTGATCTCGCGACGGTTGAACAAAGGATCGTCTACCGGGACCGCGCAGGTCACCAACCCCACCCAAACGACGCGTCCTCCAAAGGCCAGCCGGCTCAGGCTGGCTGCCATCGATTCAGCATTGCCGGTTGCTTCGATCACCACTTCCGCAAGCCGGTCATCGGGTTCGGCGAGCGTTTCCACACCCAGTCGCGCGATCGATTCACGCCGGCTGGCGCTGATTTCAAGGACCCGCACGCGAGCGCCAGCGGCCAGGGCAAACTGAGTCGCTGCGAGTCCGATGGGTCCGGCGCCCACGATCAGTACCTGTGTGCCCTCGCCGAGTCCGGAACGAGCGACCGCATGCGCTCCGATACTCATGGGCTCAACTAGCGCCAACTGGTCGAAGCCAAGCTTCACTGACTTGTGCAGGTGATCGAGCGGAACGGCAAGAAACTCGCGCATCCCGCCATCCACGTGAACACCAAGCACCTTCAGAGTTTCGCAGCAGTTGTAGCGGCTGGCCCGGCAAGGCCCGCAGTTGTGACAGTTCAGATAAGGTTCAACGGCGCAATGATCGCCCGTCACGATGCCGCGATCATTCGGCGGCGCCTCGACAACCGTCGCGGCAAGCTCGTGTCCAACGATGCGAGGAAAAGTGAAATAAGGCTGACGTCCGTGGAAGGCGTGGAAGTCCGTCCCGCAGACCCCAACGCGATGGATGCGCACTAACGCTTCTCCAGGTCCGGCAACCGGCGGAGCGGCGTCGCTGGTAACAAAGCGTCCGGGTTGTTCAAGAGTAACTTGGATCATTTATGAGTCCTCAGTGAAGGAATGGCTGTTCTCGGCTTACTTCACACCCGTCAGCCTCACTACAAACGCGTACGGGGCAGCAATTTCTCCAGGTCCAATCTCGGGCATCCGAATGTGCAATCCGTCCTTCGCACGATTAAGGGCTAGCGGCTTCGCATAGCCCAGCAGCGTGGCCGTGGTATTCGTCTCAGCATTGGGCGACTTAAGGACCAGTTCGGACCCGGGCCACTTAAGAGCGATCGCATAAACGGTGTCTCCTTTCGCCGTATAGCGAACGTTGTCGCCCTCTGCCGAGACCCGCCAGGGCGACGTCCCATAGGTGGCCTCGCCGTTAGCCTTCAGCCAGGCGCCTATCGCCAGCAGGCGCTGTTGCATGATCACAGGGACGCGTCCATCTGCCGTCGGGCCGATGTCGAGCAGCAGATTGCCGCCTTTGCTCACCGCGTTGACTAGCAGCTCGATCAGTTGTGCTGGCGTCTTGTAGTCCGGCTCGTCCTCGTTACGGTTGTAGCCGAAGGAGGATCCGATGCCCTGGTCTTCTTCCCACTTGTGCACTCTCAGCAGCTTCTCGAAGTCCTCGCCGCGATACTTGGCATATTCGCTGGTGTAGAACCCGCCATGTCTGGAGCGTGTTTCCTTACCCCAGCGGTCATTGACGACAATCTCGTCCTTCACCGGCGATTCGTTGAACAACCACGCCAGAAACTCCGCGCTGCGCCACGCGGTCGAGGGCTGCTCCCACTCGCCATCGGTCCACAGCAACGACGGTTTGTAGCGCTCCACTAGGTCCTTCATCTGCGGGAGCATATGCTGGTCCACATACTTCGGCAGATCGTTCAAGTAGAGGGGGTTAAACCATTCGTAGAGCGAATAGTAGTAGCCCATCTTAAGGCCCTTGGCGCGGACAGCATTCGCCAGGTCGCCCGCCAGATCGCGGTGCGGTCCGATATCCACGGCATTCCAGTTCCAGCTCTGGGCGTTAGGCCACAGCGTGAATCCCTCGTGGTGCTTTGAGGTCAGGACCACGTACTTCGCCCCGGAGTCGGCGAATAGCTTCGCCCATTGATCAGGGTCCCATAACTCAGCCTTGAACATGGGCGCAAAATCCTGGTACTTGAATTTCTCGCCGTAGGTCCTCAGGTGAAACTGCCAAGTGGCGCCGCTACGATCCTGCATGTCGTGCCAGTACCACTCAGCGTATTTATCCTTCGGCCCCCAGGCGGGTACGGAATAGACACCCCAGTGGATGAAGATGCCGACTTTTGCCTCGTCAAACCACTTGGGAACGGGTCGCTGCTCAAGCGAGTCCCAGGTTGGTTGATAAGTTTGCGGTCTTCCGGGCCGGCCCAAAACCAGCGGGCTTGCCAGAAGAGCCAGGACGATCACAAAAGCAGGACGAAAGGGGTTCGCCATAATCGGCTCACACCTCTGTAATCTGAATAAGGCTTGCCACCGCAACGACGGCACACGACCAGATCGAGGTCGGGCGATGTACCACCGCGGGCATTCTATCTCAAAAGCCGTGAAAGCGCTCTAGGGATGGAAGAAAAGAAATTGCGTTGTTGTGCGCGCGAGAGAGAAGTTTGTCTTCGTTGTAGCGCCGGGCTTCAGACCGGCAAAGTGCGGACCTGAAGGTCGGCGCTACAGGTTATGAAGCTACAGGTTATGAAGTGGAAACCAATCTTGTTCGGGAAACATCTGTTGGTTGAAAGCCTCGAAGCGTGATCCTCCAAGGAGCTGTAAACATGGCCGAGCCGTTCACGATATTGGGAATTCCCGGCAGTTTGCGCCGGGCCTCATACAACCGAGCCGCTCTGCGCGCCGCTGAGCAACTAACACCCGAGGGAGTCCGTATCGAAACCTTCGACCTCGAAGGTATTCCTCCTTACAATCAAGATAATGACGCCCATCCGCCCGCGCGGGTAACACTCTTCAAGGCACGCATCCGGGCGGCTGACGCGATCCTGTTCGTTACCCCGGAGTACAACTATTCGGTGCCCGGTGTGCTCAAGAACGCCATCGACTGGGCGTCGCGGCCCTACGGCGACAACGCCTGGGACGGAAAGCCGGTGGCGGTGATCGGCGCCTCCGTCGGCAACCAGGGTACTTCCCGTGCTCAATACCACCTTCGCCAATCCTTTGTGTTCCTCAACATGCATCCTATCAACCAGCCGGAAGTGATGATCGCCAATGCGGCACAGCGCTTCGACGAGCAGGGGAACCTGACCGATGCAACGACCCGGGAACTCATCCGGAAGTTGCTGGTGAATCTGGTGAATTGGGGTCGCCGACTCGAACAGGGAAAGCAGAGCCAGATAGTATCGGGGTCCCTGTAATCGGAGGACAGGACCTCCGCGAGACCGAGCTTGGAGCAGCCAATGATAATTAACGACGATGTCGCGGCGGAAGTGCGCGAGCGGCTCAAGGAGATGGTGAACCCCGTCAAGCTTGTCCACTTTACCCAGGAACTAAATCTCGAGTACGGCGCTGAAACCAGGCAGCTACTGGAGGAAGTGACGGCGCTATCCCCTAACCTTTCACTCGAAACCTACAATTTCACTTTGGATAAGGAAAAGGTGGCCGACTACGGAATCGACAAAGTGCCTGCAACGGTCATTAGGAGTGTCCCTGACGGGGAACCGCAGGGGGCCGTTAACGTCGGCATGGATTATGGCATTCGGTACTATGGGTTCCCCGCTGGCTACGAATTCTCCGCTCTACTGGATGCCATGATTGACGTGTCGAAGCGCGACTCCGGACTGAGCCCACAAAGCCGGGAGAAGCTCAAGAGGGTGGCCGTACCTTTGCACCTTGAAGTCTTTGTGACCCCCACCTGACCTCATTGTCCCCGGGCTGTACGCCTGGCCTACCAAATGGCAATTGAAAGCGATCTCATCAGGGCCGACGGCATCGAGGCCACTGAGTTTCCCGAGCTTTCGGGCAAGTATCGCGTGCATAGCGTTCCGCGAACCGTAATCAACGGGTCGGCTGCAATCGAAGGATCCGTGCCTGAGGAGCACTTTGTGGAGGGAATCCTGCGGAGCGTGGGGAAAGGCCCGGTTTCCGGGGCCGGGAACTAAAGGCAGGCATGTAGCCTCGGTTGCGCGGTCTTCCGGGCGTAGCTTGTCTTGATGAAGTATGAGTCGGAGGCGGTTTCGTCGTCCGCATCGCTTTGGCGCCTCACATCATCCAATTGCTTGAACGGACAGGCCTTGACTCGGTGCATGCCATCGGCGGCAGGGGGACCGAGGCGGCCCGCCATGGGATGGTGCACATCAAATTGCGAATGGGGAGGTACTTGACCTATGCCAGCCAATTCTTTCCGCTCAACCAAGGCAGGAATGCTCCTGTTGGCGCTTGCGGTGACGTGGTCCACGGTCACGGCAAAATCAAAGTCGCAAACCCAAGAAGTGCCTGGCAACCCGTCGGCTCGCATTGTCAGGGAAGTTGCCCACGAGCTGCGCATGTTGCCTTACTACACCGTTTTCGACGAGCTTTCTTTCAGGGTGAACGGGGATAATGTCACTCTCGAAGGCGCCGTTACGAATCCCACGCTGAAGAACGACGCTGGGAACGTCGTAAAGCGCATTGAAGGCGTACAAAGCGTCACCAACAACATCAAGGTGCTGCCGCTTTCCGATATGGACTGGCGGATTCGCCGCGCTGAGTATCGGGCCATCTACAGCGATCCGAGCTTCACCAAATACGGATTCCAGGCTTATCCTTCGATCCACATCATTGTGGACAATGGTCACGTAACGCTCACCGGCGTGGTCGATAGCGAGGGCGACAAGAACCTCGCCAATATCCGCGCCAACACTGTCCCTGGAGTTTTCTCGGTGGATAACCAACTACGCGTGGTCAAGAACTAGTAGCGAACCCGCAAGATCGCGGCGAGGGTCTGGGGGCGCACAACAGCATCCCCAGATTCGGTTCAGACTCTGGCCTGTAGCGCGGCAGTCGTCAGGCCATCTTCTGAATAGCGCAGGATGAGTGCCCCTTTACGAAGGACCCTAAGATTTCAGTACTCCACCAGGGTCTTGGCAGCCCTTACGATGTCCGCAGGTTGAGGCAGCACGGCGTCTTCAAGCACAGGGTGATACGGAACGTACACGTCTTTTCCAGCCAGGCGGCGGACCGGCGCGTCCAGCCACTCGAAAAGCTCATCGGCGATGCGGGCTGCGATCTCGGCCCCGTAGCCGAAGGAGATTGCGTCCTCATAAACCACCAGAACACGGCTCGACTTCTTCACCGAAGCGGAGATGAGATCCCAATCGTAAGGTTGGAGCGACCGCAAGTCGAGGATCTCGGCTCGAATTCCAGATTTCTCGAGTTCCTTGGCGGCTTGTGCTGAGCGGTGGACTAGCGAGCCGTAGGTGATGATGGTGATGTCATCGCCCTGGCGCACGAGCCGCGCCTTACCGAAAGGAATCATGTAGTCAGGGCCGGGATAAGGTGCACGGTTGTGGGTCTGGCGGTAGAGGTGCTTGGGCTCGAGGAACAGGACGGGATCGTCCGAGCGTATCGCCGTTCGCAGCAGCCCATTGGCGTCAAGAGCGGTCGAAGGCATGATTACGCGTAATCCCGGCAGATGGGCAAAAATCGACTCGCCCGATTGGCTGTGGTAGATGGCCCCACCCGCAAGATACCCTCCGATGGGCGCGCGAATTACGATAGGGCATGACCAGGTGTTGTTCGATCGCCAGCGAAGCGTCAGCAGTTCGTCTCGAATCTGCATCATGGCCGGCCAGATGTAGTCGAAGAACTGGATCTCCACCACCGGCTTCAAACCGCGCGTGGCCATACCCATGGCCCGGCCTACAATGCCGGCTTCGGCCAGCTGGGAGTTGTAACAGCGCGCGCTGCCGAAGCGCCGCTGCAGCCCGTGGGTGACCTTAAAGACTCCGCCTTTGCCTTTCAGTCTGGGAAGCTCGTCTTCATGGCTGCAGTCAGCCACATCTTCCCCGAAGACTACCACCCGCGGATCGCGGGTGATCTCATCGCGCAGACAGAGGTTGATGAGATCCACCATAGTCTTAGGATCGCCATGGGACCTCGCCGGACTGTCAAACTGCGCGGAAGTGGGATCGACGCTGGGCGAGTACAGGTATAGCATCACCGAAGCGGGATCAGGCGCTTCGGCAGGGAGCGCCTTATCGGCCGCGATCCGCACTTCTTCGTCGACCGCATTCTCGATCTGCTCAATCTGCTTGGGTGTGGCCACGAGCTGATCCACAAGATACCCGGCCAGTCGAGTCAGCGGATCGCGTTTGGCCTCCGAGTGCCGCCGCTCCTCAGACTTGTAGAAACGCTCATCATCGGAAAGCGAGTGCGAGTACGGCCGGATCACGTGTCCGTGCAGCAGCGCTGGCCCTTGGCGCTGTCGCACATATTCGACGGCCCTCGCCGCTGCATTGTAGGTCTCGACGAAGTCCGTACCCTCGCACTCGAGGGTTAGGAGAGCCGGGAAATCCTTTACCAGGCGGCTGATGCTTCCGCCCGCGGTTTGAACTTCAACCGGCACGGAGATCGCGTAACCGTTGTCTTCAACAAGGAAGAACACCGGTAATTTCCTCGCGCAAGCGCCGTTCAGGGATTCCCAGAACTCTCCTTCGCTCGTGGCGCCGTCGCCAAGCGAGACAAAAATGACTTCGTCCGCGTGCAAGCTCGGTGCGAGTTCGCCGGCTTCCCGCACTTGGCAGAAGTACAAGCTGGCATCCGCCGCACCCACCGCCTGCAACGCCTGCGAACCTGTAGGACTGGACGCCGAGACGATGTGCAGCGCCTTCGACGACCAGTGCGAGGGCATCTGGCGGCCGCCGGACATGGCCTCGTCTTTAGCCCCAACTCCTTGCAGGAACATCTCGAGCGGGGTCAGGCCGAGTTCCAGGCAAAGTGCGCGATCCCGATAATAGGGATAAAACCAATCGTACCCGGGCCTCAGGTGCATGGCCGCGGCCACATTCAGAGCTTCATGACCGGCACCACTAACCTGGAAGTAGATCCGGTTCTGCCGCTTGAGTTGGATTTCCTTGTCGTCGATGCGCCGCGACAGGTACATTGTCCGGTAGGCTCGAAGAAGCACCTCACCCGAGATCGTCTGGTTACGCGAGGCATAATTCTGCGATTTGTGGATTTGAGTGCCGGTGGCCATCGGTCCCCTCTCAAGAGTACCGGTCAGTACGCCGAACCGCATCTTCGGTTTCGGCTGCCGATTCAAGCGTATTTCGTCCGGCCGTCTCTCGAACTGCTCCCCCCGGGCCGGCCACATCACGTGCGACTTCGCAAGGCACCATTATCAAATCGGGCGTGGGCAAAGTCAATCGCGGTGCCTGGCCCACTCCGACCCTTAGCTTAGTACATTGTTTCATAAATACGCTAGCATATTTTAGGTCGCGAAAATGACTTCGTTATGGCATGGTGATTCCAGGAGGTCTCGCCATGCCGAGAACGAGCCCTTACGCGATCCGGTTGACGACAGCGGAAGCCGCCGAGCTCCAAAGGCGAGCGGCCAAGTATACGTTGCCGTATTTTCAGGTCCAGCGTGCCAAAATCGTGCTGCTGGCCGCCGAGGGGCTGAGCCATGAGGAGATCGCCACCCGCTTGGACACCCGGCGCGAAGTCGTGTGGCTGTGGCGCAAACGGTTCTTCTCGGAACGCCTCGCCGGCCTGGAGGAGCGCTCCCGTCCGGGTCGCCCCCGGACTTTTTCCCCCTGAGTTGGTGGTACAGATCAAAGCCTCGGCCTGTGAACTGCCTGCCAATCATGACCTACCCTTGTCGCGCTGGAGTACGAGCGCTCTGGTACCCGAGGCATGCCAGAGTGGTCTCGTCGCTTCCATCAGTGGCAGCACCCTTTGGCGTTGGTTGCATCAGGATGCCATTCGCCCTTGGTATCACCGCAGTTGGATTTTCCCGCGTGATCCCGACTTGCCGAAAAAGCCGGTCGCTTGCTGGACCTGTATGCCCGCGGCTGGCGCGGCAAGTCCCTCAAAGACGACGAGTTCGTGATTTCCGCCGATGAGAAGACCAGCATTCAAGCTCACCGCCGCAAACATCCCACCGGCCCTGCCGACCCGGCCCTTCGATGCGGGTGGAGCATGAATATAAACGCGGCGGAGCCTGGCTGTACATGGCCGCCTTGGATGTTCATCACGCCCGCATCTTCGGTCGCTGTGAGACCAAGAATGGGATTGCACCCTTTGACCGGCTGGTGGAACAAGTGATGACGCGACCTCCTACGATGAGGCTCGTGGTGTTTTCTGGATTGTCGACAACTGTTCGGCACATCGCGGGTCCAAGGCCGTCAAGCGCTTGCAGACTCGTTACCCTCGACTGGCGCTTGTTCACGCTCCCCTCCATGCCAGTTGGCTCAATCAGGTCGAGATCTCTTTCTCCATAGTGCAACGCAAGGTCCTGAACCCAACGACTTCGAAAACCTGGAAACCCTCGCCGAACGATTGCTCGATTTTCAGTACTACTGGGAAACAGCCTCGCGTCCCTTCGAATGGAAGTTCACGCGTCAAGATCTGGCCGAACTCATGAACAAGCTTGGACCGGCCAAAGCGCCGGCCGCATAGCCCGAAATACGTTAGCGTATTTATGAAACGGACGACTAAGGGTGAACCGTCAAAGCATCCATCCCCCGCAGACGTTCAGGACCTGCCCCGTAACAAAGGACGCGCCCTCCGAGGCAAAGAACTTCACCGCCTCCGCCACATCCTGCGGTGTTGGCGGCCGGCCAACGGGAAACCGAGTGTCTCTCATGCGCTCAGCTTCTTCCACCGTGAGCTCTTTATTATCCATCGCCGGCGGATTCACCACATTCACCGTGATGCCATAGCGCGCTTCCTCCAGCGCCAGCGAGCGGCTGAAAGCGACCATGCCGGATTTGGCAGCCGAGTAAGCCGCGATCTTCGCCTGGCCGAAGGTTCGCTCCGCGCCGACCGCGCCGATGTTGACAATGCGTCCCCATCGCTGTCTCCGCATCGCCGGTAACACGGCACGGCAAGCGTAGAAGACGCTGTCGAGATTTGAGGCAAGCACCTCGTGCCATCCCTCGGGCGTGGAGTCCTTCACCGTTTTCCAGCCAAACATGCCCACATTGTTGATCAGAACATCGAGTCGCCCAAAGTGCCCGCAAACGGTTTCGACGAGTTCCTTCGTCCGTACAGGGTCCGTAACGTCGGTGCGAACGGCGAGCCCGCTCGCCCCCGCCTGCTTCAGTAGCTCAACTACTTTCTGGGCCCCCATTTGATTGGTCCGGTAGCTCACGGCAATACGCAAGCCGGACCGGCCGAGGTGCAGGGCGATCTCGCGGCCGATGCCGCGCGCGGCGCCGGTCACCAATGCAACGCGATGAATGAGGGACAAAGTGGAGTCTCCTTTGAGCCGGCTTCATACCATTACGCTGGTTTCCTACCTCTGCGCGCCTTATTGCGGCACTCAGGCGTGGAAGCCAAACTTGCTGGGTAGTACACGGAATTGAATTCGCTCAAGACGAGCTTGCCCTGCTCGCCTACACCGGGATCAAACTCGTACCAGGTCACCGAGCAATTGCAGACGTCGTGCTGGGGATCGAGATCGATGGCGAGTAGTTCTTTCTCGGTGAGGCGCTCAAGCAAGCGGCGAAAAGTCAGGACAACCACCGAGTGGCAGACCACGAGCACTGATTTCCGCCGGTAATCGCGGGATAGAGTGCCGAGAAAACTGTGGAGGCGCAAGGACACGTCCGGATAGCTTTCACCGCCGGGAGGCCGGTAGTAGTACTTCCCCTCGAGCTTCCGGCGACGCGCCTCCTCCGGGTACTTCTTCTGAATACCTGCCGTAGTAAGGCCGTCCAGGATGCCGAATTCTTTTTCGCGGATGCGTTCGTCATAGATCGTGGAAACCGGGTAGACAAACTGCTTCGCGATCAGCTCCGCCGTCTGCACGGTGCGCAGGTAGGGCGAAACAAACACCCGGTCAAAGCTGAATGTCAGGCCGAGATGGCGGCCGGTCGCAATAGCCTGCTGCTCGCCCGTTGTGGTAAGGGGGACATCCATGTCCCGGACATCGCCCCCATACTCAAGGTGCCCTTCGGCGTAGGCTTTACCGCGCAGAACGTTGCGCTCGGATTCGCCATGGCGCACGATCACTAGGTTGTTCATCCACTTCTGCGCGGCTGGATCCATCAACTTGGCTCCGCTGGGAAATTTGGCCGATGACTGCGTTCAACACATCTCTGTCACATTAATCGAGTGTGTTGGCTTTGGCCCTTCACCTTTCACCGTTACACCCTTTCGCCTTTACCCTCTCCCCGGTGCTCATTATACTGAGTGGGCTGCCTATCTGAAAGGCGACGGTCTCGATTCAGAGTTAAACCGGGTTCGCAGGTTCTGCAGGAGGAGTAGCGCAGCACTCGGGAATAGCATCATTTCTCGATAAACCACAGCCACCAATGGCGGCATGCAGGAGAGGGAGGGAAAATGCGCATGCGCAAAGCGATTCGGACGGCGGACGGCCCCAGGCCCATGGGTGTCTACTCACAGGCAATCGTGAGCGACGGCTTCGTGTTTGTCTCTGGGCAAGGTCCCATCAATCCTGAGACCAATGAGATGGAGCTGGGTGATATCCGAAGTGAAACACGCAGAGTGCTCAGGAATATCACAGCCATCCTGGAAGCCGCAGGCAGTTCGCTGCGCCACGTCGTACGGATCGGCGTCTTTCTCACGGATATGACTGATTTTGCCGCGATGAACGAAGTTTTTCGTGAGTTCTTTCCCGAAGATCCGCCAGCGCGCACCACAATAGGCGTGCACTTACCGCGCATGCGCGTCGAAATCGACTGCATCGCACGAGTGCGCAAGCCGATCCCCAAACACGGGGACAAATGAGCGCTTCGCTACGGAGTCTGGCGGCCATATTGATCATGACCGCAGGCCCCTCCCGAGCCTCCGGCACCATCAACCCTCTCTCCCTGTCTACAAGGGGGCTCGTGCGACGCGCTCGTGCTAGACTAGCTGTACGTCAACCGCGGAGGGATGGGTGAGCGGTTTAAACCGGCGGTCTTGAAAACCGTTAGCGCCGAAAGGTGCTCGGGGGTTCGAATCCCTCTCCCTCCGAAGCCTAGGTCATCGCTAAACTTGTGCTCTAACACTATCAAGCACTTGCCAGCTGCTTGAAAGTGAACTAACCTAATTAACGATCTACTGAAGAATTGATTTTGCACCCTCGGAGCGGGACCGTGCCAAAGGTCTTGTTCTGTCCACAGGTGTTTTTAGGCAGAACAACGCCTTGTCAAGAATGATTCGCATCGGTTCGTCCACGCGCCATTCGGGGCAAAATCGCGTTGTTTTGGTTTGATGCTATTTTCGATAGGCCGCAGGGGTTCGATCTCACGGGCGTTGGGGGTTCGGAGTGAATAACTCCAAGCGAAAAGGGCACTTAGCATCTTTTGAACTTCGGAAGGCTCCTACCGGGGTCAAAGGGTTGGATGAAATCACTTACGGCGGGCTGCCGCAAGGGCGCCCTACCATTCTGTGCGGCGGCCCAGGTTGTGGCAAGACGTTACTGGCAACCGAGTTTCTCGTTCATGGCGCGCTCCAATACGGCGAACCCGGTGTCTTTATGGCCTTTGAGGAAACGCCAGAGGACTTGGCGAAAAACGTGGTTTCGCTGGGATACGACTTGAAGGAGCTCGTTTCGAAAAAGAGGCTATTTCTCGATTATGTACATGTCGAGCGCAGCGAGATTCAGGAAGCGGGCGAGTACGATCTTGAGGGTTTGTTTATCCGGCTGCAAAGTGCCATTGACTCTATAGGCGCGAAGCGCGTGGCGCTTGACACGCTGGAGGCGTTGTTCTCTGGATTTTCGAACATGGCTATCCTGCGCGCCGAGATCCGCCGTCTGTTCCGCTGGCTGAAAGGAAAAGGGATGACGACGGTGGTTACGGCGGAACGCGGCGAGGGAACCCTTACGCGGCATGGTCTGGAAGAATACGTGTCGGATTGTGTGATCCTCATGGATCATCGTGTCACCGATCAGATTTCCACTCGCCGGCTGCGTGTAGTTAAGTATCGCGGCACGGTGCACGGCGCCAACGAGTATCCCTTCTTGATCGATGAAAGCGGACTTTCCGTCCTTCCTATAACTTCGCTCTCGCTCGATCACCGGGCCTCGATGCAGCGAATCTCGAGCGGTATCTCGGACCTCGATGAGTTGCTGGGAGGAAAGGGATTCTACCGCGGGAGCACGGTGCTGGTTTCGGGCGCAGCCGGCAGCGGGAAAACAAGCATCGCCTGCCACTTCGCCGGCGACGGCTGCCGCCGAGGTGAACGCTGCCTATACCTGGCCTTCGAGGAGTCGCGGGAGCAGGTCGTCCGGAACATGGGCTCCATCGGGATTGACCTGAAGCCGTGGATCCAGAAAGGGTTGCTGCGGTTCCACGCTAGCCGGCCCACTCAGTACGGCCTCGAGATGCAACTGATCCGGATTCAGAAACTTGTGGAGGAGTTCCGACCCCGGCTGATCATTCTGGACCCGATTACCAACCTGATGCAGGGTGGGAGCGAGAGGGATATTCAATCGATGCTGGTGCGGCTGATAGACTTCTTAAAGGCTGGCCGGATTACCACGCTTTTCACAAGCCTGACCTCGGGTAAGAACGCAGCCAATCTGGAGCAGTCGGAGGTCGGGATTTCCTCCCTCATTGACACCTGGATTCTGTTGCGCGAACTGGAGGTAAACGGCGAGCGCAACCGCGGCCTGTACATCATCAAATCGAGAGGAATGGCGCACTCGAACCAAGTCCGCGAGTTTGTGTTCACACGCCATGGCATTAGACTGGTGCCCGTGTACCTTGGTGCCGGGGGCGTGCTGACCGGCTCGGCGCGCGTCGCGCAGGAGGCTCGCGAAAGGAACGAGGCCTTGGCGAGGGAGCAGGAGCGGGAACTGCGCCAGTTGGAGCTGGATAGAAAGCGGAAGGCGATGGAAGCCCGGATCGCAGCTCTGCGCGCCGAATTCTCGGCGGAGGCGGAGGCGATCGCGGGTACATTTGATCAGGATAAGCGGCGCGAAGCACAACTGGCGGATGACCGCGTCACCATGGCGCACAGCCGCAAGGCGGTTATTTCTAAAAGGGGCAGACCGGTTCGGACTCGACAACACGGCGGGGGAGGGGGAAAATGAAGCCAAGATCTGACGGAGCCACCAAAACCGCAAAGAAAATAGTTACCCAAACAGGGAGGAACGCATCCTCCAAACAGACAAACGGGAAAAGTATGGAGTTGCGTCTCTATATTGCCGGGCAGACGCCTAAGTCGCTAAAGGCCTTGAGCAACTTAAAGCGCCTCTGCGAGACACATCTAATCGGAGAGTACCAGATTGAAATCATCGATCTGTTAAAGACTCCACAACTGGCGCAGGGTGACCAGATCCTGGCCATTCCCACGCTGGTGAGGAACCTTCCAACGCCTATCCGTAAGATTATCGGAGACTTGTCCAACACAGAACGAGTGCTGGTGGGTTTGGACCTACGACCGGGAGAGGCATCGTAGAAGGCAGGTTAACATGAAAAAGAAGCAAGTACCGCCACCGGACTGCCAGCAGGACACGTACGTCCTGCGCCTGTATGTAACTGGTTCTACGCCGCGTTCCGCGCGTTCGATCTTCAACATTCGCGCCCTTTGCGAAGATCGGCTTCTCGGGCGGTATAATCTCGAAGTTGTTGACATCTATCAACAACCCGAGCTGGCCCGCGAGGAGCAGATCGTTGCCGCCCCGACCTTGATCAAGAGACTCCCAGCACCGTTGCGCAAGCTGGTGGGCGACCTCTCTGACCGGGAGCGCGTGCTGGTGGGCCTAGATCTAAAGCCTGAGCGCAGGTGAACGGATGGCCACGCAACCTGAGTTTGCCGTGATCGCCCCCCGGCGCATGCACGAGATGCAGGCCCGCCTGGAGGAGTTAGAAGAAATCCTCCGAGCTATCCACCATGGGGAGGTAGATGCGGTAGTTGTGTCCGGACCCCAGGGCGACCGTGTTTTTACACTTCAAGGTGCTGAGCACCCGTACCGCGTGATGGTCGAAACCATCAATGAAGGCACGGCCAGTTTGACATCAAACGGATTAGTCCTTTACGCCAACCGCCGTTTTAGTGAAATGGTCAGCATCCCGCTCGAACAATTGATTGGCTCGAGGCTGCACGACGTTGTAGAGACCTCGCAACACACCGCTCTGGATGAACTGTTAAAGTGTGCTCAAGAGGCTCCTCAAAAAGAAGAGTTTTACCTCCTGGTCACCGAAGGGAAACCTTTTCCGGCGTACCTTTCCCTGAGTCCGCTTGAGGGAGCCGATTTTCAGGGAATCTGCATGATCGCAACCGATTTAACCGAGCAAAAAAGCCGGCAAGAAGAGCTGGCGAAGATAAATGACATCCTAAAGGCCGAGATTGCCGAAAGAGAACGGGTGGAGAGTGCCCTTCGGCAGCTCTCGGGGCGTCTTCTTAGCCTACAGGACGAGGAGCGTCGACGTATCGCCCGAGACCTGCACGACAGCACCGCCCAGACCCTCAGCGCCCTGGCGCTGAATCTTGCCAGCATCCAAAGTCAAAAGGACATGCAGGGAGATCCCCGCACGCTGGAGTTACTGGCAAGGAGCTTGGCCTTGGCCGAGCGGGCCTCAGAGGAAATCCGTAATTTGTCTCACCTATTACATCCGCCCCTCTTGGACCAGGTAGGATTGATCGCCGCTATCGAGTGGCACTCCATGCGCGTAAGGGAAGCGAGCGGAATTGAAATCAACTTGGATCTGCCTGTTGACTTGAAACGGCTCCCTGAGGACATCGAGATCGCTCTGTTCCGGATTCTCCAGGAAAGCCTGGAGAATGTCAGGCGCCACTCGGGTAGCCCGGCTGCCAGAGTTTCTCTGATTCGGCACGAAGAGGAAATTGTACTGGAGGTAAAGGACCAGGGTCACGGAGCGTCACCTGGAGTTCTGACCAATGCCGGTCAGAATGTCGCCCGGGTGGGAGTGGGAGTGGCTGGAATGCGGGAACGGCTACGGCAACTAGGGGGCCGGTTGGAGATTGAGTCTGGGCACCTCGGGACTACCGTAAGGGCGATCATACCGGTTCGGGAGGCGGGTCACCCCTCCGCATCAAAAGCTCGTTGAGCGCAAAACAACAAGCGCCTAGCCTAGGAAGGTTAAGCCGGCTGCAGAAAAAACGCCAGCTCGTACCCGCGAAGACCCCAGTTCCGCCGTCATTCGTTGTTCAGCATGTAAGTTATTCATTGTTAATCATTTATTGACGGATAATTATGCCCTTGTGAGGCATAATTATAGCGGGTAGAGAAGTGCGCAAGAACGAGCCCAGGTCGGCTGTCCTATTCATTCCTCCAGATCCTTCCTTGCCGAGCCTTCGAGCGGCTGCGGCAGACTGTAAAGGATGCGATCTGTGGAAGCGCGGTACGCAGACTGTTTTCGGCGACGGTCCACCGGGCGCGAAGATCATGTTTGTCGGCGAACAGCCCGGTAATGATGAGGACCTTCAGGGCAAACCTTTCGTCGGACCCGCAGGCAAGCTCCTGGACAAGGTGCTGGAAGAAGTGCATATCAATCGCGCGGATGTGTACGTGACTAATGTCGTCAAGCACTTCAGGTGGGTGCGACAGGGGAAGCGCCGGATTCACGAAAAACCCAGAATGTCGGAAATAGCAGCCTGCAAGCCTTGGCTGGATAGCGAGATCGCCATAGTTAAGCCACGGGCGATAGTTTGTTTGGGGGCTACCGCCGCCCAGGTGCTTTTGGGTAAGGACTTCCGGGTGAGCAAGCAGCACGGGGAGTTCATCGAATCGCCGCTTGCGCCGTTGGTCATGGCGACGGTGCATCCATCGTCCATTCTCCGGGCTCCTGACGATGAGACCCGCCGGCTGGAGCGGGCGCGTTTCTCAGACGATCTCAAAAAGCTGTGGGCGGCTCTTAAGGCCTGAGCTATTTCGCAGATCAGGCTTGCTTCCGGCGGTTAAAATGACTAGTCGTACTGCCATGACCTTTTTGGAAGAGGCAAGTTGCGAACACGCACCTGGACCGTCGCCGAGGCGAAGGCGAAATTTAGCGAGCTGATCGTTCGCGTGCAGTCCGGCGGACCTCAGACGATCACCCGGCATGGCCGCACGGCCGTGGTGATGGTGGCGGCGGAGGAGTGGGAGCGGAAAACGAAGCGCACGGGCAACCTCGCCGAATTTTTCGCGGCGTCCCCGCTGCGAGGGTCCGGACTTAGCTTAGGCGGGTCAGGGATCGTCCGCGTAGGGCCGACCTATGAGCTTCCTTCTCGATACCGATGTCGTCTCGGAGTGGGTGAAATCGCGGCCCAATTTCGGAGCCGTCACCTGGTTGGCGGAAGTCGACGAAGATCGCGTGTTCATGAGTGTCGTTACGCTGGCCGAGCTGCGTTATGGCATTGACTGGATACCTGAAGGTAAGCGCCGGCGCCGGCTCGAGGCGTGGTTACGTGACGAACCGCCCGTGCGTTTTGAGGGACGGGTCCTGACGGTTGCAAGCGCTGTCGCTGATGCTTGAGGCCAAGATCGCGGCCCGCCGTGAGGCCGAAGGCCGGACTATCGGCGCCCTTACATTCATTGCAACAACGGCCAAGATGCAAGGTCTCACCCTTGTCACCCGGAACATGTCGCATTTCGAGTCCTCGGTCAGGGCGATAGTGAATCCTAGGATTGAGGACTAGGATTGATGACTAGCTAGCTAGTCGAACTAGCCTAACGGAGTTAAAATCCTCGGTCATCAGGGATAACTGCTTCTCGCAGGAATCGTAGGCGCGGTTGTCGTCTACTCCCGAGAGGAATACACTTCTCCCATGCAACGTTCGACCCTTGCTATCATCGTAGAGGGCACCGGGGAAGTATCTCGTCGCCTGCCCGGCGCTCCAAGTTTGTTACGACCAGGGCAACAGCTAGAACCGGGAGGAATCAGGAATCCTATGACAAAAACCGGAGCACAAATTCTTTGGGAATGCCTGGAACGCGAGGGCGTGAAGCACGTCTTTGGTTATCCCGGAGGCGCGATCCTGCCGGCTTATGACGCCCTGAAGCACAGCAAGATTCATCACGTGTTGGTGCGTCACGAACAAGGCGCCACTCACATGGCCGACGGCTATGCACGCGCCAGCGGCGAGGTGGGAG
Organism: uncultured Acidobacteriota bacterium; assembly: GCA_963803295.1. Lineage (GTDB taxonomy): Bacteria > Acidobacteriota > Terriglobia > UBA7540 > UBA7540 > CAWDMC01. Next base: position 727,412 of record CAWDMC010000009.1, read on the forward strand.
TCGCCATCGCAACCTCGGGTCCGGGAGCCACCAACATGGTCACAGGTATCGCCACGGCCATGATGGATTCCTCTCCGGTCGTCTGCATTACCGGCCAAGTCGGCAGTAAACTGATCGGCTCTGACGCCTTTCAGGAGACGGACATTACCGGTATCACGCTTCCCATCACGAAGCACAATTGCCTGGTGACCCGGGCCGACGAAGTAGCTCGAACCCTCCGCGAGGCTTTTTACGTCGCCCGCTCGGGACGTCCGGGCCCGGTCCTGGTTGACATCACGAAAGACGCCCAGCAGGGCTCGTGCGAGTTCGACTGGGAAGCCGCTAAACCTCAGTTACCGGGCTACCGTCCTGACCTGTCACCCGCTCCCAAGGAATACGAACAAGCACTGGACCTAATCCATAAGGCGAAGCGCCCTCTGATCCTCGCCGGCCACGGCGTCCTGGTCTCAGGCGCAATGCACGAAGTTCGCGAGCTGGCCGAGCGTGCCGGAATCCCAGTAGCACTCACCTTGCTGGGTCTTGGCGCCTTTCCCGCCTCGCATCCGCTGAACCTTGGCATGATGGGGATGCATGGCGAAGCTTGGGTTAACCACACGATTCAGGAGGCCGACTTACTGCTGGCGCTGGGCATGCGCTTCGACGACCGGGTAACGGGCAACTTGAAGACCTACGCCCCCAACGCCAAGAAGATCCACGTCGAGATTGATCCTGCCGAAATCAACAAGATCATCAAGGTGGATGTAGCTCTCGTTGGTGACCTGCGCGGGGTCCTCCGCGAGGTGCTGCCTCACGTCGAGCGGATCGATCGTAACGAGTGGCTGGACTTCATTGACGGGCTGAAAGGCGATTCTGCCGTGCGAGACATCCAGAATCTTCCCGACAGTGGGCACCTATACGCTGCACACGTGATTAATGATCTGTGGCGGGAAACTCTGGGCGGCAACACGATCGTGGTGACCGATGTGGGCCAGCACCAGATGTGGGAGGCGCAATACTACAAACACGAAGAACCACGTTCTCTGATAACCTCAGGGGGTCTCGGGACCATGGGGTTCGCCTTACCAGCGGCAATCGGAGTGAAGGTCGCACGCCCGGAGGCAGAGGTGTGGGTAGTGGTAGGCGACGGCGGGTTCCAAATGACCTTGTGCGAACTGGCCACGATAGTACAGGAAGAGTTGAAGATCCATATAGCCGTCATCAACAACGGCTACCTGGGAATGGTACGCCAATGGCAGGAGTTCTTCTATGAACGTAACTACCAGGCAACCCCCCTTGTCAACCCCAATTTTGCAAGATTGGCGGAAGCTTATGGGATCCGTGCCACCGTCGTCACCGAACGGGCACAGGTCATACCCGCTGTACAATCCGCGCGCAGCCACCATGGTCCGGTACTGATCGATTTTCAGGTCGAGCAGGAAGATACGGTCTACCCCATGGTTGCCGCGGGCGCTTCTTTGGGCGAGATGATCCGGCGGCCCGGCCCTATCGTGGAAACGGCCGAGGATGAGTAAATCGTGAGAATCGAAAATCGAAAATCGAAACTGGAAATTCGACATTCAACACGGTGAACGCCCAGTTCCGAGTTCCCCGTTTCGAATTTCGACTTTCGAGTTTCACTATTGGATTTCAAGCCTATGATGAACACATTCGTAGTTCACGTTGAAAACAAGCCCGGAGTGCTCACCCGGGTAGCATCTTTATTTCGCCGCCGCGCCTTTAACATCGACTCGCTCACCGTTGGACGCACGGAAAGGCCGGACGTCTCGCGGATGACGATTACCGTAGACGCCGACAGCGATCAGGCCCGCCGCATCGAGGCTACACTCTACAAGCTCGTGAACGTTCTGCTGGTGGAAAACATCACTGCGGAGCCGGCGATCGTCCGCGACCTGGCCATGATCAAGGTAGCCGCCACGCACGAAACCCGCTCACACGTACTGGGCTTGGCAAGTGTGTTTCGCGCTCGCGTGATTGACGTTGCGCCCGAATCACTAACGATCGAAATCACGGGCGCCGAAGACAAGATCGACGGGTTACTCGACGTGCTTCGTCCGTATGGCGTCCTGGAGATGGTGCGCACTGGTATCGTCGCCATGCGACGCGGGAACAAGTCAGCCAGCGCGGTTTCCGTAACTCATCCGCTGTCCGCGCTGGCAACGGACGATGATGTTTCGTACTCGGTCTAGCACCACTTGATCGAATCCATTCAGCCGCCGGCCCAGACGTCTCATCCACTACGTCGTGCCCCCTATAGTGCCTCTACACGCACGGCGTTTCCCTCAAGGCAATCGTCGCTCTTCATAGTTCCGTGCTTAAGGGTATTTTCTCGACAAGTCGATACTAGATGATGGCTCTTAGTATAGTACCCACATAATTACCCCTAAAATAAACGACTGGTGTGATCGGCGTCACTGACACAGATACTAACCGATACTAATGTTGATGCGTCGACACAAGTCAGCGAGGTCTCTGTGAGACAGGCAGCATTTGGCCCCACGGCTCATAGACTAATAACTACCGGGAGTGGGATTTCCGCCCGCAGCGATCTCGTGCCTCGGTTCGATTCCGGCGATTCGATCATCGGTCTTTCTACGCCCTCCCTTCCTGCACTCTCCGCTCAACCTCTTCATAGGGCGTGCGATCCCAAAAGTATCCAGGAGCCGCTCGCGGGGCCTGTGTGCGACACGACGACAGGGTTCGACCAGTACAACCATAACTTGACGATTTAGTGGGTCTGCAGACTCGCAGAAGCTGGAGATGCGACGCGCTATGGAAGGTGTACATTTGTCTACGCCCCCGACCTATTGGCTGGCACTTGCCCGAGTCCTGTTCTTAGCCATTCATCTTCTGGGCATCGCGTGTTTCTTCTACATCGTCGCTAGGCGCCTGGTACCGCTCGTACGAGCCGAGCGCGATTCCCGTTTCGATCGGCCATGGCGGCGATTGCAAAGAGTTCTGCAGATCTGGCTGGGGCAGTGGAGGCACCCGCGATACCTGACCGCCGGAATCATTCACATTGCGATTTTTGCGGGTTTCCTGGTCCTGGCTATTCACACCTTCTCTCTGCTTATCTTTTTCAATTCTGAGAGTGTGGTTCTGCCCGGCTTGTTGGGAAAACTTGGTGAGGTATACGACGTTCTGAAGGATTACGCCGCCACATTCGTTTTTCTGGCTGTCGTGATCGCTGCCATTCGGCGGATCGTCTTTAAACCGGCGCGATACGCCGTTCCGTCCAGGTACGGCAATGGTCATCCGGTTGATGCGATTGTTCTCTTAGGGCTAATCGGACTGCTCATGCTGGCCGACAGCCTGGTGGAAGCGAGTGAGGCGGCAATTCACTCACAGCAAGGCCAAACCGCCGGGGCGCTGGCCGTGCTATCACTACCCTGGATCTTGAAAAATGCTCTCATTTCCACTCCGCTCCTGGCACTTGGCAAGCTCCGCCTCGAATCCTGTCTTGGACATGAAGTCGCCTTTTACTTCCTGATGTGCTACCGGCCCTTCGGCATTCAGTTCCATGTGATCACCTCTATATTCAACGTATACTTCGCAAAACTCGATAAGGGAACGCTGAAGCCGGTAAGGTGGGGTGTTAGCGACGAGCACCTGGATCAGGTGAAGTACCTGGGCGTGAAGACATTCGAAGACTTCACCTGGAAGCACATGCTCGATTTCTACTCCTGCGCCGACTGCGGGCGGTGCTCAGATAACTGCCCGGCCAACACGGCAGGCAGGCCGTTGTCGCCGCGCTTCATCACCATCAAGGCCAGGGACTACAGTTTCCAGCATTATCCGGTCCTGGGCAGCGCGAATAACAGCAAGCCCTTGATGGGCAGCCTTTATTCGGAGGATGAGATCTGGTCCTGCACTACCTGTGGCGCCTGTGAAGAGGAATGCCCGCTATTGATTGAGTATATCGACAAGATCATCGATTTGCGGCGGGGCATGATTGACGACGGCAACGTGCCGCAGTCGCTGCAGAAGCCTTTGAAGGCGCTTGAGAGCCGCGGCAACCCCTACGGCAAAATGGAAAAGAAAAAGGCCGATTGGGCCAAGGCCAAAGAGTTCCAGGAAAGCTGCAAGGTGAAGGTGCTGGACGGGAAAAACGGGAACCTTGGCGCGGACACGTTGTACTTTGTCGACAGCATTACCTCCTACGATGACCGGATGCAGTCGATTGGGCGCGCCACCGCCAGGATTCTCAACCACGTCGGCGAGGATTTCGGCATTCTGGGCGCTGCTGAGAAAGACAGCGGTCATGAAGTCCGCCGGTTCGGCGAAGAGACACTCTTCATGGCCCTGCGGGATCACAACGTGGAGGCCATCAAAGCATCCGGAGTGAAGCGGATTGTTACGGCTGACCCGCACGCCTATAATGCGCTGAAACACGACTACAAGGATGTCCCGCCGGTCGAGCACATCAGCCAGGTGATCGCCCGCGAAGTGAAAACCGGCAAGATCAGACTTAATCAGGTCGAAAACAAGGAAGACGTCTACACCTACCACGATCCCTGTTATCTCGGGCGGCATAACCAGGTTTACGACGATCCGCGCGAAGTGCTCGACGCCATTCCCGGCCTCAAACGCGTCGAGATGAGCCGGTCCCGCGACCGCTCCTTCTGTTGTGGCGGCGGCGGACTCATGCTGTTTTACGAACCGAAAGAGGACCAGCGGATGGGTGTTCTGAGAGTCAAGATGGCGGCGGACGCCGGCGCCACCGTCATGGTTACGGCCTGCCCGTTCTGCATGGTGAATATCGAGGACGCAATCAAGGTTGCTGGCCTCGAGGGCAAGATGACTGCTATCGATCTGGCCGAACTGGTTGACAAACAGATCACGCGCGATGGGCTGCGGCAGGAAGCGCAGCTTGTGGAGGCGGGCAAATGCACGTAAAAACAAGAGCGTGGTTCCAAACGCTGGCGCAGGCTTCAAGGCTTGCTCCGCCACCCGGCCCGCTCCGACTGAAAGGCGCCGGCAGCGCCACTCTCTCTTGCGAGGGGAGAGGGCGTAACAGTTACCGCGCCCCACACAACAGTCAAGGAGAGTAAACGTGGAGATTCTAGTTTGCGCAAAGCGAGTACCCGATACGTCGGAAAACGAGATTCAACTGAATAGTGCGGGTAACGATATCGAATCCGACGATCTGGTCTACTCGATCAACGAGCCCGACAACTACGCCGTGGAAGAGGCCCTCCAAATCGTGGCGAAGACCGGCGGCAATGTGACGGTCGCGACCGTCGGCAGCGAAGACGATGAGGAGATCCTGCGCCGCGAAATGGCAATGGGCGCCCAGAACGGCGTGTTGATTTCGGACGACGCCTTCAGCGGATCGGATGGCAAAGGCATTGCCACAATTCTGAAAGCGTTTGTCCAGAAGGCTCATTACGATTTGATCTTGACCGGCGTTCAGGCTGACGACGGCGCCGCCCAGGTCGGCGGAATGCTCGCCGCCATGCTTGACTATCCGTTCGCGTCGTTGGTCGATTCCATTGAAGTGTTGGACGGCGGAAAACTCAAGATCAGCCGGGAGATTGCGGGCGGCAACAGAGAAATGAATGAGATTGATCTACCCTGCGTGCTCTCGATCCAGACCGGCATCAACGAGCCACGTTACGTCGGGATGCGCGGCATCCGCCAGGTGGCTTCTCGCGAAATTCCTACCCCTGGCGCGTCAGAATTGGGCATCGACGCCGGCACGATCGGAAAAGCTGCGGCCAAAGTTAAGCAGGTAGACTATTTTGTGCCAGCCCTAGGTAGGGGAGCCGAGATCCTCGAGGGGAGCAACGAAGAGGTTATCGGTAAGCTAATTGAATTGTTAAAGGCAAAAGGAGGGTTGAAATAATGGCACGGGTTTTTGCCTACATTGAACACAGCGGTGGCGTAGCCGATGACACAGCAGCAGAAATCGCGGCCGCGGCCAGGAAGATCGATTCCGCCACGTCCCCGACAGCCGTCGTTACGGGTTGGGGTGCCGAGCTCGACGCAGTTTCGGAAGGCCTGCGCAGTTCCTACGATGAGATTTGGAAGATCGGAAACCCAGCCCTGGCTTATCCCAACGCCGAGGTGGTGCGCAAGGCTCTGGTGGACGTTTTGCCGCACGACAGCGTTGTGCTTATCCCGCACGCCCATTTTGGAATCGATCTGGGGCCGGGTCTTTCGATCAAAATGGATTCCGTTTATCTACCCGACGCTTTGGAAATTGATGGAGTAGAAGGCGGCTGGCTAAAGGCTGTGCGGCAGGAATTCGGCGGGCAGGTAAGCGCCCACGTGCGTTGCGATATTTCGTCGGGCGCGGTGATCAGCGTGCGTCCGGGCGCATTCAAACCGCTCGAAAGCGCTCCTCAAGGCGGCACTGTCGTCGACAAGTCGTCTGCGGTGGGTACTCTCGCAGCGAAGCGGCGCTATCTCGAAACTGTGGTCGCCGAGGCGGGTGATGTCGATATCAAGAAGGAACCCGTCCTGGTTTCCATCGGACGCGGCATCCAGGAAAAAGACAACATAAGCCATCGCCCAGGAATTGGCCGACGCTATGGGCGCGGTAGTGAGCTGCTCGCGACCCGTGGTCGATGCCAAGTGGCTGGAAAAATCGCGCCAGGTAGGCTCATCCGGCCAAACCGTCAAACCGAAGGTCTACATGGCCTGCGGCATCAGTGGTTCGTCGCAGCACCTGGTCGGGATCAAGGGTAATCCCTTCATTGTAGCGATCAACAAGAATCCTAAAGCCCCCATATTCCAAGTGGCCGATGTCGGAATCGTTGCGGATATTCTGGAGTTCTTGCCGGAAATGGCGAGTCGAATCCGCGCAATGTAAAGCATAACTATAGGAGAGGCACCGTCGATGATTACAAAAAAGACACTGAATCTGAGTTTGAAATCACTAAAGGATTTCGCCAAAAAGCGCCTGCCGGACGAAGAACTCATTGCGCTCGATGAGCGCGACGAATGTCCGCTCGAGATCGTCCACCACATGTGCAGCCCGGACAAACTAGGCATTCAGCTCCTCTTCATTCCCGAGGAGTACGGGGGTCTCGGGGGAGGCGCCTTTGATGTGTATCGCGTCTGCGAGGAGATGGCGCGGATCGACCTCGGCATCGCCACATCTGTGCTGGCGACCTTTCTCGGCAGCGATCCCATCTTCGTCGGCGCTACTCCCGAGCAGAAGAAACACTGGCTGACGCGAATCGCGGACGAGGGACTCCTGTTCGCCTACGGCGCTACCGAACCGGAAGCCGGCAGCGATTTGGGCGCCCTTCTCAGCACCGCCGATCGCGTTATGGAAGGTGACCGCATCGTCGGCTACAAGATTAACGCCAGCAAACAGTGGATTTCGAATGGCGGGATCGCCGATGCCTATACGATCCTGGCGAGCACGCCCAGTGGTCCAAGTTGGTTCGTGGTTGAGAAAGGCGCGCCGGGATTCAGCCAGGATAAACCGGAAGACAAGCATGGTATCCGCCTCAGTAACACGGCAGCCCTCTCGCTTAGCAACGTCTATGTCGACGCCGACCGGCTCGTCGGCGGTGTCGAAGGCCAGGGACTAAATCAAGCACAACTCGTGTTCGGCTATACGCGCCTGATGGTGGCGGCGTTCGGCCTGGGCGGCGGCTGGTCCGCGCTCGACCGGGCGATCCCCTATTCCGCCAAGCGGATGCAAGGCGGCGCGCCGCTCTCGGAAAAACAGGGATACACGCACAAGCTGATCGTGCCCAACGTAGCCCGTTTGGAAGCCGCGCGCGCCTATATCGAGGAGACCGCCGAACGTATCGACGCCGGCGAAGGAAGCTTGAACACCGAGGGTGCGATTGCCAAGTACATGGCCACCGAGGCGGGCAATGCGGCCGCTGAAGCGAGTATTCAGGCGCTGGGCGGATACGGCTATACGCATGAGTATATGGTGGAAAAGATCAAGCGCGATGTTCGCATCACGACCATTTACGAAGGCACCTCCGAAATTATGGAGATGACCATTAGCCGCGACCGGTGGCAGTCACACTTGAAAACCCGTGGTCAGTACTATCACGACCAGGCGCGCACGCTGGAAGCAGTACACGCGAAGCACCCGAGCGTCGGCGCTGGCTTTGCGGCGCTGGCCCTCCATGGCTTAGCCGAAGTCATGGAAAAAGCCCGGTCCGCTCGCTTGACCCGCTACCAGCACGTGCTCCTGCGCCTGGGCGAGTTGATCGCCTATGCCGAGTGCGCGGGCTGTTTGTCCCGCAGGGCAGCGCTTGCGGCTGAGAATCGGCTCCACGAGAAAGCTAGCCTTCGCTTCGATGCGACCGCCCTGGCAGCTCTTGGCCGGATCTTTGCGCGCGAGGCGGCCCTCAAGGTGGCCGAAGAGGGTCTGCAGTGGGTCTGCGGAAGCGGTGGTGTGAGCGATGCAGAGTTAAGCGCGTTCGAAGACGCCCTTAAACTCCGGGCGATTCACCGCGCCCAGTCGGGCTTGCTGGCAGACATGGATTATATAGCCGACGTACTTTATGGTCGCGCGGCGAAACCCGTAGCGTTGTCGGCCTGATCTCGTTCGAGACCTGAATAGTTCGGCCTGCCTGAGGCAGGCCGGACTCTACCACTCATAAAAGGGGCTTCATCATGGAAAGCACAGCTTATCGAGCGATCGCTATCGTAGGGGTGGGAGCCGTTTTGCCGGATGCGCCGAACGCCGCTACCTTCTGGGACAACATAAAGAAGGGCCGCTACAGCATCAGCGAGGTTACACCCGACCGTTGGGACCCGGCGCTTTATTACGATCCGGATCACTCCGCGCCGGATAAGACCTACTCCAAGATCGGAGGCTGGGTGCGAGAGTATCCCTGGGATCCAGCTAAATGGCGCCTGCCGATCCCGCCGCGAGTGGTCGCTGCCATGGACGACCAGCAAAAGTGGGCTATTGCCTGCACCCGTGAGGCGTTGGAAGACTTCGGCTACCCGGAGCGGCCGTTGGACCTCGATCGCACTGCGGTGATCCTCGGCAACGCCATGGGCGGGGAAAAGCATTATTTTACCACCTTGCGCGTTTACTTTCCCGAGTACGCCCGAGAACTGGCCGAGACTGCCAGTTTTGCCGCCCTGCCGGAGTCGATGCGACGCGATATCACCCGCGAATTGCATAGCCGGATCGGCAAACTCCTGCCCGAAGTCACGGAAGACACCATGCCCGGCGAGTTGGCCAACTGCATTGCCGGACGGGTCGCGAACGTTTTCAACTTTCACGGTCCCAATTTCACTACGGACGCCGCATGCGCGTCGGCGATGGCGGCGATCAGCGCCGCGGTGGAAGGTCTAGTCGGACACGATTTTGACTTGGCTGTCACCGGCGGTATTGACCACAACATGGGCTCGCCGGTCTTCATCAAGTTCTGCAAGATCGGCGCGCTCTCGGCGACCGGCACTCGCCCTTACGCGGAGGGGGCCGACGGCTTCGTTATGGGTGAAGGCGCTGCTGTCCTTTTGCTCAAGCGTCTGGCCGACGCCGAGCGCGACGGGGACAAGATCTACGCTGTGCTGCGGGGCATCGGAGGCGCGAGTGACGGCAAGGGAAAGGGTATCACCGCACCCAACCCAGTCGGCCAAAAAATGGCAGTCCAACGCGCCTGGCAGAATGCCGGCTTGTCGCCTGCTACTGCGACCCTGATTGAAGGCCACGGCACCTCGACCCGCGTCGGTGATGCTGTCGAATGCGAAAGCATGCTTGACGTGCTGAGCGGCTTCCATCTGCCCACGGGCTCTATCGCACTCGGCTCGGTGAAATCGAACATCGGGCATCTCAAAGGTGCCGCCGGAGCAGCCGGACTGCTGAAAGCCGTCCTGGCGCTTCGGGATAAGGTACTGCCGCCCAGCTTGAACTGGTGCGCCAATCCGAATATTGACTTTGCCCACTCTCCCCTTTACGTAAACACCGAACTGAAACCGTGGACGGCCACCGCCGATGGTGTGCGCCGTGCTGGCGGGAGCGCCTTTGGGTTTGGCGGCACCAATTTCCACGTCGTCCTCGAGGAATACATTCCCCATAGACTCAATGGCAACGGCAAGCGAACGATCTCGGTTGAAATACCCGCAGTGGTGGCGGGCACCGCAAATCTGAATGTCAAGAGCAGTCCGCTCAGCTCCGGGGCTGAAGTCTCGCATAAAGCGCCGTTGCGCGGCGCCCTGGTGATCGGCGGGGCTTCAAATGCCGTTTTGGCCGAGCGCGTGCGCGGCATGGAAAAGGAAGCTAAGGCAGGCCGTGCACCCGCGCCGGCAGCACCCGCGGAGTCGGATCTGCGCGCAGCCGAACGCCTGGTGATCGACTACGTCGACGCAGCCGATCTGGCGGACAAATCCGCCAAGGCGCTCAAAGCGCTGAAAGCCAACCAACCGGCGATATGGAAAGCCTTGCGCGCCCAAGGCGTTTTTCGCGGCCAGGGTCCGGCACCCAAGGTCGCGTTCCTGTACACCGGCCAAGGTTCGCAGTACGTCAACATGCTCCGGCCGCTCCTCGCGATCGAACCCATCGTGGCCACGACCTTTGCCGAAGTGGATCGCGTCATGACCCCGCTGCTCGGCAAACCGATCAGCAAGTATATTTTCGTGGATCAGGATGATGCCGAGGCCGTTGCCAAGGCGGAGGAAGATCTGCGTCAGACAGCTATTACCCAGCCTGCGGTCCTCGCTGTCGATCTGGCGTTGACCCGGCTTTTAGCCGCTTATGGAATCTATCCCGACATGGCCATGGGACACAGCCTGGGCGAATACGGAGCGCTGGTTGCGGTCGGCGGCATGCCCTTCGATGAGGCAGTCGAGGCGGTTAGTGCCCGCGGCCAGGCCATGAGCGTCCTGTCAATGGGAGACCACGGCCGGATGGCGGCTGTGTTTGCGCCGCTTGAAGAAATCGAGCGGATACTCAAGACGATCAATGGATATGTGGTGATCGCCAACATCAACAGTAATAACCAGGCCGTGATCGGCGGCGCGAGCGAGGCAGTTGGCGAAGCCATTGAGGTTTTCCTGAAAGCCGGATACAACGCGGTGCCCTTGCCGGTGAGCCACGCTTTCCATACGTCGATTGTGGCTGCGGCCAGCGTGCCGCTACGGGGCGTGCTGGAGCGCCTGCATCTGGAATCACCGCGCCTGCCGATCGTCACGAACGTAACCGGCGAGTTTTATCCTACGGGGCCTGGGGTCGTGCCCCAGATGCTGGATATTCTCGCGAAGCAGGTTGCTTCTCCTGTGCAATTTGTGAAGGGTCTGCACACGCTATACGACGCCGGTGCGCGCGTGTTTGTTGAGGTCGGTCCGAAGAAGGCGCTGCAGGGATTTGCCGAGGATGTGCTCGGCGGCTCGGGCGAAGTGGTTTCAATTTTCACCAACCATCCGAAACTGACCGATGTGGCCGCCTTCAACCAGGCCTTGTGCGCGCTTTATGCAGCCGGTTTAGGCCTCGGGGAAGCCGAGAAATCGCGTACCGCCTCGGTGACACAAAGTCCGTGGCCGCGGTTACCACCCCGGAGAACCGCAAACCAATTTCAGCCGCAGCTCCCGAGACCGAGGCGGTAATTCAGAGCCGTCGGGACAACGGCGCCACAGCACAAGGGAACGGCGACCACTACGCGGAACTCGGCCGCCTGTTTGCCGGTGTTCTCGATCGCGGCTGGCAGATCTATCGTGGCGAGGGCAATATCTCCACTGGCTTGCCCGTAGCTATCACGGGTGCGGCGCTGGGCCTGCCGGGCACTGAGAAAATCTTCGACGACGCAAACTTAGGCCGCATTCTGCGTGGGCGATCAGTTCATCGACGTAATCCCCACGCGGTTCCGCCGTGCCATTCTCGACAAACGCATTACACGACTGATGAAGAGCGAGAGCGGAGCCACGTTTGAGCCCATCAGTAATGTGGCCGATGTCATCAAGCTGGCAGGTCGCGGAGGCGCTTTCGATCTAGAGAATGAATATGGTGTCTCCGGCGATCGCGTAACGGCTCTCGATCGAGCTACTCGCCTGGCGATGGCGGTAGGCCTGGACGCGCTGCGGGACGCCGGCATCCCATTGGTACTACGGTACAAGACCACAACCAAGGGTACGCAACTGCATGATCGTTGGGCGTTGCCCGAGGCGATGCGCGACGATACCGGCGTGATCTTCGCGTCTGTCTTTCCTGGGTATGATTCCTTTGCCCAGGAAGCGGCGCGCTACTATGCCGACCACGCCCGCCGTGAACAGTTGACAGTGCTGGAAGACCTGCGCGCACGGCTGGACGCGGCCAATGGCCACTCCAACTTGGGACAAGAAATCGACCGTCGGATTAATGATCTGCGCACGGCCATCGAGAAAGATCCCTACGTGTTCGACCGGCGCTTTATTCTCAGAGTGCTGTCGATGGGGCATTCGCAATTTGCCGAATTCATTGGCGCGCGCGGTCCCAACACACAAGTGAACGCGGCCTGCGCGAGCACTCCGCAAGCTGTATCCATGGCGGAAGACTGGATTCGCACTGGCCGTTGCCGGCGCGTGATTATCGTCTCGGCGGACGACATCACCTCTGACAACTTGCTTGAATGGATGGGCTCGGGCTTCCTGGCCAGCGGAGCCGCAGCCACTACCGAGGTGGTGGAAGAGACGGCGCTGCCTTTTGACCGCCGCCGTCATGGCATGGTCACGGGTATGGGCGCCGCGGCCCTGGTTGTTGAGAGCGCCGAGGCTGCGCGCGAACGTGGAATCCGTCCGATTTGCGAGGTGTTAGGCGCTATCACCGCGAACAGCGCGTTCCATGGCACCCGTCTCGATGTCGAGCATATCGCTGGCGTCATGGAAAAACTGGTTTCGCAAGCGGAAACGCGCGGCGGCATCGAACGCCATCAGATCGCGCCACACATGGCTTTCGTTTCCCATGAAACCTACACTCCCGCGCGCGGCGGCAGCGCCTCGGCGGAGATAAATGCGCTTCGTCAGGTTTTCGGCGATTCCGCAGACCAGATCGTCATCACCAATACGAAGGGCTTTACGGGACACGCTATGGGCGCTGGCATCGAAGATGTCGTTGCGGTGAAAGCGCTCGAAACAGGCTGGGTGCCGCCTGTCGCAAACTTCAAGGAAGTCGATCCCGAACTCGGCCCGTTGAACCTCTCGAAGGGTGGCGTTTACCCCGTCGAGTACACCCTGAGACTGGGGGCGGGGTTTGGGTCGCAGATTAGCATGACGTTGATGCGCTGGGCAGGAACGAAAGACGGTGTCAGGCCCAGTCCGGATGCGCTGGGCTACGCCACTCGCATCGTCGACCGTGATGCCTGGAACACATGGCTAAGCCGAATGGCCGGCTATCCGACGGTTGACCTGGAAGTGGTCAAGCACACCCTGCGCGTCCGCGATCATGGCCAGGTGGCGGCGACGGCGCGAGTAGCGAAAGCGGCTCAGGACTCACGGCCGTCTGCGGCGCCTGCCCCACAACGCCAACTGCCAACGCCTACCCCGGTTGTCAAATCGGTGGCTGCGCCTGCGCTCAAGAAGGTTGCCGAGCTTGAAGTGAAGGTTCAGGCCGCGGCCCCGGTGGCTTCACCCAAGCCGGCGGTAGCGGCGAAGCCTGCAGCTCAAAGCGATCCCGTGAAGGATCGCGTGCTGGCGGTGGTGGCCGAGAAGACCGGTTACCCCATCGATATGCTCGATCTGGATTTGGATCTCGAAGCGGATCTCGGCGTCGATACAGTGAAGCAGGCTGAGGTATTCGCTGCCATCCGCGAAGCGTACGGTATCGAGCGTGACGACAAAATAAAGCTGCGCGAATTCCCAACCCTGACTCATGTAATACAGTTCGTCTACGACCGGCGGCCCGACCTTAAGGTCAAGCCGGTTCCGGTGGCTGTGGCGGCCAAGCAAGAACTTGAATCGCCGATACCGGTAACGGCGGCAAAACCCGTGCAAAAGGCTACCGATCCGGTGCAGGAACGCATTCTGACGCTGGCGGTGGAGAAGACCGGATATCCCAGGGACATGCTTGAGTTGGACCTGGATCTCGAAGCCGATCTCGGTGTCGATACTGTCAAACAGGCAGAAATGTTCGCGGCCATCCGCGAAATCTACCGTATCCCGCGCGAGGAGAATCTGAAGCTGCGGGATTTCCCGACGTTGGCTCACGTCATTCAGTTTGTGCGCGATCACCGGCCGGATCTGGCCATCGAAGGTCCCGTTCCAGTGGCCACGGCGGCAAAGGAAGAAGACAGATCCACGATTCCGGCGCCAGTGACGCCCGCGCAGGACGTCACCGACCCGGTAAAGGAGCGTGTCCTGGCGCTTGCTGTGGAGAAGACCGGCTATCCGAAAGACATGCTCGAACTCGATCTGGATCTGGAAGCGGATCTCGGCGTCGACACCGTCAAGCAGGCTGAGATGTTCGCGGCCATCCGCGAAATCTACAACATTCCTCGCGACGAGAACCGCAAACTGCGCGACTACCCCACGCTGGCCCACGTGATCCAGTTCGTCCATGAACAGCGGCCGGACCTTACAGTGGAAGCACCAACTCCGGTTACGGTAGCGGCCGAGAAGCCATGGGAAAAGAAGGAAGAGAGTAAACCGGCTGCGGTGGCGGCTGTTCCTAACGAGGTCAACACTTCTGATCCCGTGAAGGAACGCATCCATGACTTGGCGGTGGACAAGACCGGTTATCCGAGAGAAATGCTGGAACTGGACCTGGATCTCGAGGCGGATCTTGGGGTCGATACGGTCAAGCAGGCAGAAATGTTCGCGGCCATCCGCGAGATCTACAACATTCCTCGCGACGAAAATCGCAAATTGCGCGATTACCCCACGCTGGGACACGTCATTCGGTTCGTCTACGAACAGCGGCCCGACCTCGCAGTCGAAACCCTAGTGCCGGTTGCGGCAGAGAAGACACAAGACAAAGAAGAAGGTAAACCGGTCATGCAACGGGCGGCAGCAGTTCCCGAGGGAATCACCGTCGCCGATCCCGTTCAGGAGCGCATTCTGGACTTGGCGGTGGACAAGACCGGCTATCCCAGGGAAATGCTGGAACTGGATCTGGATCTGGAAGCCGACTTGGGGGTTGACACCGTCAAACAGGCGGAAATGTTCGCGGCCATCCGCGAAAGCTACAACATCCCGCGCGACGAGAATCGTAAATTGCGCGATTATCCCACGTTGGGTCAGGTGATCCGTTTTGTGTACGAAATGCGCCCCGATTTGGCCCCCTCCTCAGCCCCACCCTCGCCGACTGTCGCCGAACCGTCTGCGCCGGTACCGGTCGCGGCCGGACTCACGACAGGAGACCCCATTCAAGTAAAGGTCCTCGAGATTGCCGCCGAGAAGACCGGCTATCCGAGAGACATGCTGGAACTGGACCTGGACTTGGAAGCGGACCTCGGCATCGATACGGTGAAACAAGCGGAGATGTTCGCGGCCATTCGGGCGGCGTATAACATTCCTCGCGACGAAAATCTCAATCTCCGCGATTTCCCGACCCTGGCTCACGTGATCAGATTCGCGCGTGAGAAACAGGCAGACGGCGCGAGCGAGCTTTCTCCGGCCGCGACCGAGGCCCAGCAGGAAACCGACGAGAAGCCGTCGGCGGCTCCGGCTCCGCTCTCACGACCGGTCCTCGCCAGCCTGGATGCGGCAAACAGCATTCCGCGGCGCGTGCCGGTTCCGAATCTCAGGCCGCCTCTCAGCCTTTGTAAGTCGACCGGGGTGGCGCTGGGCGCGGGCAGCCGCGTAGTCATCATGTCCGACAAGAATGGGACCGCCGCGGTGCTAGCCGAGTGGCTTCGGACGGCGGGGGCTGAAGTCCTCATGGTCGAGGACACACCGGATGTGGAAACGCTGGTTAACCGCCTAAAGGACTGGCTTGCTACCGGCCCGATCCAGGGAGTCTACTGGCTGCCCGCCCTCGATAACGAGGGAAGCCTAAACGATATGGATCTCGGGGCTTGGCGTGAAGCACTGCGAGTACGCGTCAAATCGCTCTTCACCACCATGCGCGGGCTGTACGAGCAGGTTGCTTCACCGAACAGCTTCCTCATTTCGGCAACCCGGCTGGGCGGCCAACACGGATACAACGAAACGGGAGCAACTACGCCCCTGGGTGGCGGCGTGGTAGGTTTCACGAAAGCCTACAAGCGGGAGCGCCCGGACGCTCTCATCAAAGCGGTCGATTTCGAGGCGGAGCGCAGTACTTCAGAAATTGCCGAAATCCTCATTGAGGAAACGCTGCGCGATCCTGGCGCGGTTGAGATCGGCTACAAGGAAGGGCTGCGCTGGACGGTAGGTCTCGAGGAACAGCCTGCGGCCGATGGTCAGCCCGGTCTGATCCTGGATAAGGACACGATATTTCTGGTGACGGGCGCCGCGGGGAGCATCGTGTCGGCCATCACCGCTGATCTGGCGGCAGCATCTGGTGGCAAGTTCTACTTACTCGATCTCGTGGCTGAACCTGATCCGGGGAATGCCGACCTCCGGCGTTTCGTGAGCGACAAAGATGGGCTCAAGCGCGATCTGTTCGCGCGCATACAGGCGCGTGGCGAGCGAGCTACGCCCGCACTGGTTGAAAAGGAACTGGCCGGACTCGAGCGGTTGCAGGCTGCCCTGAGCGCGATCGAAGCCGTGAAGGCAGCTGGCGGCATGGTGCACTACTACAGTGTCAACCTCACCGATGCTGACGCTGTGGCTAAAATTATAGGCGAAATCCGGGAAGAGAGCGGCCGCATCGACGTGTTACTGCACGCTGCCGGCATCGAGCGCAGTCACTTCCTGCCGGATAAGGACCCGCGCGAATTCGATCTGGTCTTTGACGTCAAGAGCGATGGCTGGTTCAATCTCCTCCACGCCATCGGCGAGATGCCGCTCGGCGCGACGGTAGCGTTCAGCTCGATTGCCGGCCGGTTCGGAAACGGCGGACAGACGGACTATAGTTCCGCCAACGACCTGTTGTGCAAAATCACCTCAAGCTTCCGCACCACCCATCCGGCAACGCGTGGCATCGTGATCGACTGGACTGCGTGGGGCGGTATCGGTATGGCCAGCCGCGGCTCCATCCCGAAGATGATGGAAATGGCGGGCATTGACATGTTGCCGCCCGAGGCGGGTATTCCTTTGATCCGCCGCGAATTGACTGCCGGGGCGACGCGAGGTGAGGTGGTAGTCGCCAAACGCCTCGGCATTCTGGTGAAGGAATTCGATTCCACCGGCGGGTTGGACGTAGGGGCGGGCCTTGTGCCCGCCCAAGGGCACCCACAAGGGGCGCCCCTACAGGACACGCTGGTGTATGGCCCCATGATCGGCACCATCGCCGGCATGACCCTCTCGAGTGGCCTCACCATCGAGACAACGCTGGATCCCAAGATTCAGCCCTTCCTGTACGATCATCAAATCGACGGCACGCCGGTGCTACCAGGAGTCATGGGGGTTGAGGCCTTCGCCGAGGCCGCTCTGGCGATGCTTCCGGGATGGCAGATGGAGGCGGTTGAAGAAGTGAACTACATGTCGCCCTTCAAGTTCTACCGGAATGAGCCACGCACGGTAACGGTCGAGGCGGTGATTCGTCCGGATCAAGGCGCATTAGTAGCGGATTGCAAATTGATCGGACGCCGGCAGCTTCCGAATCAGACGGAGCCGCAAATCACCGCACACTTTGCTGGCCGGGTGCGGCTGACCAGACAGTTACGCGACGTGGGAGCGGCGCCTGCCGTGAGTGCGCCGGCGGGACCCCTCGTCGAGGCGTCCGACATTTATCAGGTCTACTTCCACGGACCCGCTTACCAGGTTGTGAGGCGGGCCTGGCGGGATGGAGAACAGATTATCGGCGAGATGAGGGAAGACCTGCCCAGCAATCACCACCCGTCTGAGCGGCCAATCGCAATGGCGCCGAGGCTTATCGAGCTTTGCTTCCAAACTGCTGGGCTCTGGGAAATGTCCATGCAGAACCGGATGGGCTTGCCGCTTCATATTGATCAAGTGTGCCTGTGGCGCTCGCCGGATCTGGCCGAAGGCCGGGTTTTGTATGCCGTCGTCACTCCCGACGTAGATCGAGGAAGCTTCGATGCCGACGTCGTGGATAGTATTGGAAACCGATACGTGCATTTAAGGGGCTATCGAACGGTGGCACTCCCCGATCCCATCGATTTTGAGCCGTTGAAGGTACTGCAAGCCGTCACCGCATAGTCGATTCACTTACTGCGAGTGACCGCGGTTCGGTTGGAGGGCTTTTATTATGCAGGGCGAATTTCGGCGTGTCGCTATCGTGAATCGCGGTGAAGCCGCCATGCGCTTCATTCACGCGGTGCGTGAGTTCAATCTGGAGCACGGCACTTCGCTAAGGGCGATCGCGCTCTTCACCGAGCCCGACCGCCATGCCATGTTTGTGCGCGAGGCGGACGAGGCAGTGTCTCTCGGCGCTGCTCAGATCATCGATCCGTCACTAATCAACCCAAGAGCAGTTACGTCGACTATAAACGTCTGGAACAGACCCTCGCTGCTAGTGCATGCGGATGCGGTGTGGGTAGGATGGGGCTTCGTCGCCGAGCACGCCGCCTTCGCCGATCTTTGCCGTGAAATGAAGATCGTGTTCATCGGTCCGGATGGGGATGTGATGCGGCGTCTGGGCGACAAGATCTCCTCAAAGCTGTTGGCTGAGCAAGCGCAAGTTCCGGTGGCGCCCTGGAGCGGCGGCCCGGTGGAAACGCCCGCAGAGGCCGAATGGCACGCCGAGCGCTTGGGCTACCCGCTCCTGATCAAGGCTACCTCGGGCGGAGGTGGCCATGGAATCAGGCGGGTGGCGTCAGCCGGTCAGCTTGTGCAAGCCTTTGAAAGAGCTCGGGCCGAAGCATTCAAGGCTTTCGGCGATCCGACCGTCTTCTTGGAGCGACTCATTGAGGGCGCCCGGCACATCGAAGTTCAGATCATCGCCGACCATTACGGCACGACCTGGGCCGCCGGCGTTCGCGACTGCACCATACAGCGTCGCCACCAGAAAATCCTGGAAGAAGCGCCGTCCCCAGCACTCTCTCCCGAGCAGGACGAGCAGTTGCGTGAGGCGGCAGTACGGTTGAGCCAGGCAGCCGGCTATCATAACGCCGGTACCGTGGAATTCCTCTACGAACCCCTAAGCCGACGTTTCTCTTTCATGGAGATGAATACCCGGCTGCAAGTGGAACATCCCGTGACGGAGTGTACCACCCGGCTCGATCTAGTGAAGCTTCAGATCCACATCGCCCGAGGCGGCCGTCTGGAGGGGAAGCCGCCGCTGACGACGGGTCACGCCATCGAAGTGCGCCTGAACGCAGAAGATCCCGACAATGGTTTTGCTCCATCCCCCGGCACTATTGAGCGGTTCAGAATCGTGACCGGCCCGGGCGTGCGTATCGACACGGGAGTGGCGGAAGGCGATGCGGTGCCGGCAGAGTTCGATTCCATGATCGCCAAAATCATCGCCTACGGCGAAACCCGCAAAGAGGCGCTCTCCCGGCTCCAGCGGGCGCTACGCGAAAGCGTTGTCGTGATCAAGGGCGGCGCCAGCAACAAACCATTTCTGTTGGAACTCCTTGAATGCCCAGACGTACAGCGGGGACAAGTTGATGTGGGATGGCTCGACCGCCTGGCGGCGAACGGGGATCATGTCTCCCGCCGCTATGCCGATGTAGCTCTCCTGCAGGCTGCGATCGAAGCCTACGAGGCTCGAGTTGGCCGTGGAGAAGACGCAGTTCTACGCGTCGGCCGTGCGCGGGCGGCCTCAGGTCCGCCGCGAGGTCGGCCGGACGGCAGCGCTGCGTTATCGAGGACAGTCCTACCTGCTCAACACCTATCGGCTCGGCCCCTGGTGCTATCGTGTGGACGCGGATGGACAGCGCATCGATGTCCACGTCGACCGTCTCGGTCAATTTGAATCCTGGCTTTCGGCCTTCGGACGGCGTTTCAACGTCGTCTCCGTGGTGCAAGGATTGAATTGCCGGATTGAAGTTGATGGGATTTCGCATAGCGTCGACAGGGACGACGGCGGCGTGGTACACGCGCCGGCGCCGGCCGTAGTCGTTTCAATTGCCGTGAAGCCGGGCGACACGGTTGCCGTGGGCGACCGCCTGGCGGTGCTTGAAGCCATGAAAATGGAGATGCAAGTCGTCGCCCCATTTTCGGGAAAAGTCCGGCAGGTGATGACGATACCCAACGTGCAAGTCGATACCGGAGCGCCGCTTTTGCAGATCGAGCCCTCAGGTACGGAGGATACCAGCGTCGTCTCGGAACGGGTGATCTTTGGCGCTTCACGTACACCCGATGCGGTCGCGGACACAAGCTCCCCGTGGAGCCAGAACCTGGAAGAACTGCGACAGCTGATGCTGGGCTTTGACGTAGACCCTGCGCACACCGCGAGGCTCCTCTCCGCCTGGACGAAGGGCGGCCTCCCCGAGAGCAGCGACCAAATTAGAGAGGGCGAAGACAAGATTCTCAACAGTTTTGTGGACATATGCTCTCTGTTCCATCGGCAACCAGACAACGACGAGTCCACGGGCGGGGAACAGCCCAGCGCCGAAGCTTACCTTTTCTCCTACCTTCGTATGCTCGAGACCCGTGGCGAGGGACTCCCCAAGGCCTTCGTGGACGCCGTCCAGCGCGCGCTGGCTCACTATGGCGTGCAGACGCTCGATCCATCGCCGGCGTTGGCGGAGAGCCTGCTCTGGATCTATAAGTCGCACCAGCGGGTGGAGCAGCAAATAGCGCCGGTGTTGTCTGTCCTGGAGCGGCGCCTGGCCCGCCATGAAGCCTTGGTTCCGCATGCGGACGAATCATTTCGAAGCCTCCTGAGCCGGATGATTTCGATGACGCGGGGACGCTTTCCCGCGGTCAGCGACATGGCACGGGAAGTGCGCTATCGCTACTTCGATCAGCCCTTGCTGGAGCGGGCACGGAAGCAGATCTACGCCCAAGTGGAAGACCACCTCGTCTATCTCGTCTCTAAACCCGGCGCGTTGGACCGGAGCGAGAGAGTGCGCGCCCTGGTTGACTGTCCGCAACCCCTGGTCAGCCCTTTCTCCGGACGGTTCGCCGAGGCCGACTCCGCCACCCGCCAACTGATGCTGGAAGTGCTTACCTGGCGGTACTACCGCATTCGAACATTGACAAACGTCCGCGCCCTGCCCCTCGACGCGCAGTCTTGTGTTTCGGCCGAATACGATCATGAAGGAAAGCACGTCCATCTTTTCACTACCCACGCCGAGTACCCGCGGCTCAGCGAAGCGGCGCGCGCGATGTTTCCGCTGATCACTGAAGTGCCGGCTGACCATGACATCGTCATCGACTTTTACGTCTGGCAACCTGGCTGTCCCCCCGACTCCGAGGGCGCGCAGCAAGAAATTCAAACCATGCTCAATCAGGCCGGCTTTCCCCGGCCCATCCGGCGTATCGTCGTCGCCGTCGCCGGTCCCGGCCGCGGCCAGGGCATGGGCGGCATGCAGCATTTCGTCTATCGTTTTTGCCAGAATGCCTATCAGGAGGAAAAGCTCTATTGCGGACTCCATCCCATGATGGCGAAACGGGTCCATCTGCGGCGATTCAGCAATTTCAAGATCGAGCGGCTGCCGTCAGTCGAAGACGTCTACCTCTTCCACGGCACCGCCTATGATAATCCGAAAGATGAGCGGCTCTTTGCGGTCGTGGAAGTGCGCGATCTGACGCCGGTTCGGGATGAGGCGGGCCGCATCGTACAACTGCCCCACCTGGAGCGCATGTTCGCGGAGGCGGTGGCGGGCATCCGGCGCTTTCAGTTAAAGCGGGCTCCCCACGAGCGACTCTTCTGGAACCGCATCCTCCTTTACGTCCGGCCTCCATTTCTGTTCAAGCAGGAGGAATTGAAGCTCGTGTTGGATAGACTCGGCCCGGCGACAGATGGCCTGGGACTGGAACAGTTGGTCGTACGCGCCCGCATTCCCAATCCCCAGACCGGTGAGTTACGAGACATGGTGGTTCGCATCTCTCGTCCCGGTACCCGTTTGCTCATGACCTTCCGGCCAGCCGGTGAGCTGCAACCGCTAAAACCGATCAGCGAATACGATCAGAAGGTCGTCCGGATGCGCCAGCGTGGATTCACCTATCCGTACGAGATCATCCGAATGCTTACACCCGCGCCCGAAGACACGCGGGCCGAATTTCCCGCCGGGGAGTTTGCCGAGCACGATTTTGACCCAGAGGGCCGCCTGATTCCTGTGCATCGTCCCCACGGCCAAAATACGGCCAATATGATCACAGGTGTAATCCGCAACTTTACCAAGAAGCATCCTGAGGGCATGACGCGAGTTCTATTGGCCGGAGATCCCAGCCGGGATTTGGGCGCCCTCGCCGAACCAGAATGCCGGCGCATCCTCGCGGCCCTGGACTTAGCTGAGAAAGAAGGTGTACCACTGGAATGGTTTGCCATCTCCGCAGGAGCTAAGATCTCCATGGATAGCGGGGTGGAGAACATGGATTGGATCGCTAAGGTTCTCCGGCGCTTGATTGAGTTTACGCAGGCTGGCGGCGAAGTGAATATCATCGTTAACGGAATCAACGTCGGCGCGCAGCCTTATTGGAATGCCGAGGCCACCATGCTCATGCACACCCGAGGCGTTCTAATCATGACATCGAAGGCGGCAATGGTGCTCACCGGCAAGCAGGCCCTGGATTACTCAGGCAGCGTTTCTGCCGAGGACAATCAGGGAATTGGCGGGTACGACCGCATCATGGGTATAAACGGTCAGGCGCAGTACCGGGCTCGTGATATCGACGAGGCCTGCCATATTCTCTTGCGCCACTACGAACATACCTATGTGGCTTCCGGTGAGCGGTTTCCGCGACGGGCTACAACTGCGGACCCCATCGATCGCGACGTGCAACTCTACCCTCACGGCAATGGCCACGAAGACGGGTTTGTGCGAGTGGGCGAGATCTTCTCCGACGAGACAAACCCCGGACGCAAGAAATCATTTGATATTCGCAAAGTGATGATGGCCGTGGTTGACCACGACCACTCCCCGCTTGAGAGATGGGCGGGTATGCGCTCGGCGGAGACGGCAGTGGTTTGGGATGCACATCTCGGCGGATACCCAGTTTGCCTGATCGGCATCGAATCCCGGCCGGTACCTCGGCTGGGATTTGTCCCGGCCGACGGCCCGGATCAATGGACTGCTGGAACGCTCTTCCCGCTCTCTTCAAAGAAAGTCGCCCGCGCGATCAATGGCGCCAGCTAACAATCGGCCCGTCGTTGTTTTGGCCAACCTTTCCGGGTTCGATGGCTCGCCAGAGTCGATGCGAAAGCTACAGCTTGAATACGGCGCCGAGATCGGCCGGGCGGTGGTGAACTTTAGGGGTCCGATGGTATTCTGCGTGATCTCACGTTATCACGGAGGCGCCTATGTGGTCTTTTCGCGGGCGCTAAACGAGAATCTCGAAGTGGTGGCCTTGGAAGGGACTTACGCCTCGGTAATTGGAGGCGCACCCGCAGCGGCGGTGGTTTTCGCCCGCGAAGTGGATGCCCGCGCCCGTAAGGATCCGCGCCTGCAGGAGTTGAGCCAAGCAATGGCCAAGGCTGACGGTGCGGACAAAAGCCGCCTGCGCGTTCAATGGAACGAATTGTTCAAGGTGGTGCACTCCGAAAAGCTGGGCGAACTGGCCGACGAATTTGACCGTGTCCACAGCGTGCATCGGGCTTTGCAGGTGGGCGCCTTGCATCGTATTATTCCTCCCGCAACTCTGCGCCCCTATCTCATCGATGCGGTGGAGCGCGGCATCCGAAAGGAAGAATCGACATTCGATAAGCCAACAGCCAAGACTGCGAAACTGAAGACACTGGCGGCTGCGTCCTCCTCCGGGCCTCTCGAGTTGATCGGGTATGATCGAAGTTCGTTGGCTGGAACAAACCGAGGCGGATATCCCACAGAAGAATGAGTGGCTAAGCGCAAACGAAGCGGACCGCCTGAATACACTGCGCTTCTCCAAACGCCGTGCCGACTGGAGGCTGGGCCGCTGGACGGCAAAGCGGGCCTTAGCCGCCTACCTGAACCTGCCCGACGATCCTGAGACTCTTGCGCGCATCGAGATACGGCCGGCTCCGTCCGGTGCACCAGAAGTCTTCATTGCCGAACAGGCGGCCGCCATTGCTATTTCAATTAGCCATCGCAGTGGCAGGGCCATCTGCGCCATTTCGTGTTCCGGGGTAGCATTAGGTTGCGATCTGGAACTTATTGAGCCGCGCTGTGAAGCTTTCATCTCGGACTACTTCACAATTGAAGAGCAGGCGCTGATCTCGGGAACGCCTCCGGCCGGACGTAATCGAGTTGCGACCCTGCTCTGGAGCGCCAAGGAAAGCACGCTCAAGGCGTTGGGTTTGGGTCTTCGGCTTGATACCCGCTGTGTCCCAGTTTGCGTGGGCGAAGAAGTTCCGGATCTTACGTTTCCGCCGTCACATGAGCCAAGTGGTTGGCATCCACTTAAGGTTCGCTATACTGAAGGTCGCGCTTTCCAGGGTTGGTGGCGGCAGCAGAATGACTTCGCGCTGACCGTGGTCGCCGCCCCGCCGCCCGCCCCGCCGCTTTCCTTGAGGATACTAGCCTGAATGGCAAAGGTGCTCCCATCCGAGCGTAG
The DNA here is from genome assembly GCA_963803295.1 of uncultured Acidobacteriota bacterium. GTDB lineage: Bacteria > Acidobacteriota > Terriglobia > UBA7540 > UBA7540 > CAWDMC01. Next base: position 751,997 of record CAWDMC010000009.1, read on the forward strand.
TTGCTCTAGGGGCCCCGTGGGGCTTCGCAAGCTGCGCCGACGACCTTGACAAGGCAACGGGTGATTTCTATAATTTTGTGAAGATGTAAGTGGTTTGAATAGCGCTCGCTGGAACGAGCGGGAATAACTCAGTGGTAGAGTGCGACCTTGCCAAGGTCGAAGTCGCGGGTTCGAATCCCGTTTCCCGCTCCATTTCTGGGTGAATCACCATCATCGAGGCCCAACGACGTAATTCAGTTCGCGGAAGACGCCCGGCGCGGTACCCAAGTGGTAAGGGAGAGGTCTGCAAAACCTTTATGCGTGAGTTCGATTCTCACCCGCGCCTCCAACACTCCCTCACAGTTACCTGAACCATATAGACTTAGCATCGATTCGGCCTTTGGCCTCGATGGGGCCAAATAAGCCCGAATAGGCCGAAATCGCCCCCCAAAGCGGACAAAAAGCGGACACGATTCCGAGCTGTCATTGGACACCCCACGGGCTGTCCTTTTGGGCTGCCTTTTGAGACGCTTCATATCGGATCATCGCTTGCCGCTTGTGTTCAGCAGTCGGATGAACGTACTTCTGAACCATCCGGATTGACTCGTGCCCAAGAATTGCCGCAAGGGTTGCGAGGTCAATCCCCTCCTGGGCCATTCGGGTTGCGAATGTATGCCGGAAATCGTAAAGCACAAAATGGAGCTCGGCTCGCTCGCAAACCCCATCGTGACCGGTATTCAGCTTAACGAGACGCTCATCACCAGGGCGACGCGACGAGGCAAATAGCCAGATCGAAGGCCCGGGCAGGCGCCGAGCCAGGATGTCCCGGCTTTCGGTCGTAAGGTCCAATATGCGCCGTGCAGCCTTGCTCTTTCCCTTCTGAATGTGGAGTTGGCCATTTTCCAAATCCAGATCTGATTTCTGCAGCCCTAGAACCTCGTCAGGTCGCATCCCTTGATTCAGCATAAGGCGCGCTAGGTCGTGCAAATCCCGGTTCGCTGCGGCAAAGTGAAAATAGAGCTGCTCTTCCGTCGCGCTGATGACGTGGATCCGCACGGCGTCCGCGTCTGAGGGTATCGAAACATTACGCACGGGGTTCTGTCGAGCCCACCGCTGCTTGATCGCATACCCAAAGAACTTCGAAAGCGCGTGAAGATCATGACGCAAGGTGATATCGCGGACTTCGTGCTCATTCACGCGCCAAGCTTTGTAAGACTCGATTCTCCCCTCGCCAACCATGCCCACAGCTTCTTTCCCGAAGAACGTCTTCAAAGTTGAAAAACTCGTGCCGATGCGCCGGTAACTGTTGGGATGAGCGCGATACTCTGACCGCGTCCACTCCAGAAACTGCGCCGCCGCGTCACTGAATGTGCGGACCACGATCCGGCGAACATCCCCCTGACGGCCGTCCAGCAGCGCCTGCAGTTCGTCCGCTTCCAGTTTTCGCGCCGCGGTCACGTTGGGTTTGGTGGCGGCCAAACGAGTGCTTGCGCTGTACTCCTGACCGTCGACCTTGAAGCGGTAGTGCCATATCCCGTTGCGGTTCCTCAGTGGCATTGACCTTCCCTCGAAGCTGCGAGTCCATCCACGCGTCCAAGTGTTCAATGGGATACCAGATTTTGCGTCCCACGCGCAAGTAGGGCGGTCCCTTCTTCGAACTCCGCCAATCGGCGAGCGTGGCAGGCGATAGTCCCAGATTGCCAGCTACCTGCGCAACCGAGAGCAAGTTGTCGGGCGAATACTTCATAACCAAACCTCACTGTAACATGGCCGCCTATTGCACTCGCGCCGGCGTGTCCACGATCGGACCCGCCGGTTCACTCAAAGCCAGTTCATCAAGGTAGCGCCGCAGATCTGCGAGCATCGCCGGACGCACTGCAGGCGCCGTCCGATCGAGGAGCGCGGAGAGGAACCGCGACCCGCTAATCTTCCCGTCGCACACATCGTAGAGCGCGCAGGCATCCGCCACGACACCGCGAAGATCAGCGAAGCCCTGAATTTCGCGCTCTGCGATCAGGGCCCGGACCAACTCCAGCTCGGCCCGATCCGCTTCCGCCAGTGGCACAAAGCCCGCTGGTGGAGAGGGAGGTACCAGCGGAGACTCGCTAGGCACCAGCTTCCGCTCCGGAGCCTCAGGCCCGCTCTCTTTCGGCTCTTCATCGCTTGCCATCGGCAACCCTCCGTGCTCATTCACTGGACAGTTCCAGGCTCTTCGGCATCAACCCTCATACCAGGCAAAGGCATAGGAAGTGTCCTATCTTCGAGAGGCAGGATGCGAAGCGTCTTGCCTTCGAAGCGCAGCAGGAATTTATCCAGCAGACCCCTCCGCGCCTTGAGGATGCGAATCCACAGCTTGCCGCGTAGCTCCGCGTACTCTTCGGGCTTGATTTTGCCCTTCATTTCCGGGCGCCAAGCGCCAAGCAGAAAATCAGCCGAATCCTCGATCGCGCCAGAATCCCGGGCATCGAGAACCGTCACTTCCTCCGAGCCGTCTCCCGCCGTTCGCGAGGTCTGGGCCAGGAGCAACACCACGGTATTCAGCTCTTTCGCCACTTGCTTTGCGCCTCGCGCCAGCTCGGAGACTCGTTCCACGATGCTCAGTTTTTTCTGCACGGTGTCCAGATAGCCGAGGTAATCAATGACCACCAGGCGCACCGGTTTCAGCCGCCCCAGCTTCACAAGGGCACGAACCCGCCGAGTCACTTCCGGAAGAGTCAGCATCGGCTTGTCGATGATCGCCAAGCGATCGTTGAAGTTCTCCACGAATTCCCCGGCCCTCACCCAATTCCGCTGCCCTTCGCGGTAGGCCTTGATCACATCCTCGCGTGCTTTGCCCGCAAAAATCTGGAGGTGGCGCTCGAAGGCTTGAAGCCCGGGCATCTCGAGACTGAAGAACGCAACCCCGGCGTCCGCGTGGCAGTTCAGCACGTGCGTGATCATGTTCTGCGCAATCGCCGACTTTCCCACCCCGGTTCGCGCAATCAGGGTCACGACTTCGCCCAGCTGGAATCCGTCCGTCCGGTCATCAAGCGGTTTGATTCCGGAGTAGACAACAAACTCACTCATGCGCCGCACGTAATGTTCATAGCGAGCCGAGATCGCCTCGAGTGATTCGGCAGGTCCTTCCTCAGTGCCATCGGCGAGTAACTGATTCAAGCCGTCCACCTGGTGGCCGAGACACTCGAAACTCTCGGTATGGGCCAGCTTCTGTAAATTCTCAGCCTGCCGGATAACGCGCCGGCGGACGGCTGCCTCATGGATGATCCGCTCATAGGCGCTCAGGTTCACCGCGATCGGCACGCCGTCCGTGAGTCCCGCGAGATAGCCCAGGCCGCCGGCTTTGTCGAGTTGCCCGGTTTCGCGCAGGGCATTGCCCACGGTAACAGCGTCGAGCGGCTCTCCGACGTCTGCAAGCTGGGCCATCACCACGTAGATCCGCCGGTGAGATTCCGCGTAGAAGTCATCCGCCGCGAGCAAGATCTCCGCGTCGAAGAATCCGTTGAGCAGCATCCCCCCGAGCAGGGCCCGCTCCGCTTCGAGATTGGCAGGCAGTCTCTCACTCATAGATCAGAAAACTTGAAAAAGGGCTTGAAAACGTCCAATTTCTCGCCGACACAACGGCGACGCATCGCCGACAGAAAATGAGCCAGGATTCAAAAATGCAAACAGCATCAACCACTTGCCCCTCTGTCGTCACCGACGCTTCAGCGACCGTTCGGTGACACTTAAACCGGCCGGCTGCCAGGAATGCCGCGCTCCGCCAACATGCGCTCAAGGTCCGCCTGAGTAGGTGTATCCTCGCGCCGGTGCCCGTTGCTTCCGCTCTTCCAGGCGGGAGGACCCGCCGGGCCAGTCTGATACTTCATCGAATGCCGGCAGAACTCGGTGAAGCGAAACTTCGGCTGCAGCGGTCCGTTGCTCTCCCTAGCGGAGACGAAGGCGTTCTCCAGCCATCTGACAATCGTGTCGGCGCCGACCCCGGCATGGTGCTTGAGGAGATCGTTGAGCGCCTTCCCATCGGCGCCGTTCCAATCGGGATTGGCAATTCCCGCTCTCGTTGTACTGGCAAAGTAAGCGGTCTTGATGGCTTGATGGCGAGGGTCTGGCTGGTGCGCAGCACCAGAACTCTTCTTATCTCTATCTCTATCTCTATCTCTTCCTTTATAAGTCGACGATGTGACGACACTCGGGCGACAGTTCACCGACACAGGAATTCCTGAGGTCTCGGAAGCCACTGAAGGCACAAGCTGTAACTGTTCATCCTTCACCGACACTAGAGCGACACTCGGGCGACAATCTGCCGACACAGCCAAATCGAGCCTCGGATGCCTCCAATCATCTGTTTCTAAGGCACTTATTCGATATTCGTTGCCGCGAGCGTCCTGCACCGAGTAGCGCGCGATCAGAATCGGATAGTTGCCATGTTTTCCGCGCTCCATCCACCGCTTGATCCATCCCAGCGCCGCCAAATGATCCAACGCCCGTTGCACCGTCCGCTCCGAGACGGTCCTTCCACAGTGGCCGTGAATGGAACGCGCCGACTCAAAGCAAACCCCCACTGGCACCGAGTCGCTTCCGCCATCCACCTGGTCATTGGCTCGGAGGCAAAGGTAATCGTGGATCCCCAACTCGAGCAGATTGATTTCTCCAGATTGAACGTGTTCCAGAACCCCGCGGCGACGTCGATACCAGCCAAACCTCCCCATTTAGTTCCCCCTTGTCCGCCGATGGCTATCCATTACCCTAGCTGTTAACTAGCTCAGAAAGTCTAGCCACCATCCCGACTCCCCTCGACTGTGATTCAATTCGTCATGCTCAGCCCGCAGTGCCGCTTCCTGGTATTCGAGAGTCATCGCCTCGAGCGGCACTTCGGTTGACTCTTTGGCGGATACAATCGAGAGGGTCTGCGCGCCCGGCGGATCTACGACCGTCACCACTTGCTCCCGCTCTCCCCCGCCGCGAACCGCAAGGCGCGCCGGAGCCATGCCATCTTGTTTTACAGAGGGTCGCAGCGTAAACCGGAACTGGCCCACCGTTGCTGTAGCTACGCGTGCCACCGGCATTCCCTTAAATTCAGGAACGCGTGCCACCGGCATTCCCTTAAATTCAGGAACACCCACCACGCGCATCACGCTATCCGGCCGGCAGGGCAGGCCGTGATTTATCCTCTGGAGTTGGACTTTCAGCTCGCCCAGGCGAGGCGCATACGGCGAGTGGTCAGGTAAGGAGCAAAGAAGGGAATTGACTTCATCAATGGTCTTCGCAAAAGCGCTTGCGCTGGACGAAGGGCCCGTGCTACTGTCCATATTGTCAACTCCCGCTTGAAAAAGAAATAGCTCCACGGGGCCGCGATTCGCCGTCGCGGCCTCGCATGTTTCAGGATCAGGCGCTTGCCTCTACCAACTTAGCAGGCTCTGGCGCTGTTGCCTGAGCCGTCTGGCTCGTGTCATTTCGATTGGTTTTGCCCAGGTTGCAGATCGCCTCAGGATCGAAGAATAGGGAACGCCCGAGACGAATTGAAGGAATCTGCCCCGCCGCAGCCCAGTCGTACACAGTGCGTTCATGCACGCCCAAGAATTCAGCTACTTGACCGACCCTCCAGAATTTCTTGACCCGCATAGACGCTCCTTCCCAAATCGGGAGTGTGACTCGCCCATTCTTCAGAGCGGCTCCAAGAGACACCCTACACTCAACGAAGAGCGGCTCGCCATGCGAGAATAATTGGTATGGATTTTCTCTGCGAGAATAAGGAGGACGATCTTTTTTCTCGCGCTATCTACTTAGGGCGGAACCGGCCTGGCACGTCACTTGCGTGGGAATTCCGACTGCGACCGTCTCAGCTAGGACTTTCGTTTGTAGTGATACCACACGCCGACTCTAAGGTTATCACTAAATTTCTTGAGATCGACCTTGGAAGCATCGAACTTGTCGGGAGCATCGGGCGAGAGCAGCACGGAAGCATCGGGCTGACGCAGAACCGCCATCGCGACCTTTGTCCACGATTTTCCTGACAGCTTGAGCTCGTAAGCCCTTTCGTAGAGCGCCTTATTTTTGGCACTTCCTAAAGGCCTTCCTGGACCTGGACGAACATGCTTGATCTGTTCGTAGGACACATGCGGGACGGCTGCCCGCGTCCAGTGAGTGAGCAGGAAGGCATGCAAATCTATCTTCCCTTGGCACCAATATTTCAGAGCGGCGGCTTTTCTACGCCTGGAACTGGCGCGGCGGCGATCCATATCCCTGCGTTCAGCGAGCGTTCGGCCAAACAATAAGCGCGGAGATAGACCGAATGCTTTCGAGATTTTCGCCCTCTGTCCTGTTGAGGGCACTAAGCGCCCCGTACGAATCCGATTCAGCACGGCCGGGTCAATCCGCGCGATTCCGCCGAGCTTCTCGGGGTCGAGTCCAAGTGTCGTCATTGCCACCCATAGGCCAAGGGGAGGCTCAGGAAATTTGGATGTCAAGCCAGGAGAATCCTTCACCATAACTCGGAATTCTACACAAAAGCCTTTGCGACCGCAAACGCGCGTGTTTGCAAAGTTAGCAACGTTTTCGGTGCCAACCGACAGTCAGAAAACGCACTTTCCTCTTGACACGGCAAGCTACTTCTGATACATATATTGCATGGCGTCCAAGATCCCAACCACCCAGGCTGCAGAGGAAGCCGGAATCACCCGCGTGACTCTGCAGCGCTGGATTCGAACCCGAAAGATGGAGGCGCCCGCCCCGATCATCCGGAACGGCCGAGCCGTCCGCCTCTGGTCGAAGGCTGACATTGAGCGTATGAAGAAGCTGAAAGAGAGCCGCGAAGGGCAGGGCCGCAGGACTGACTTGAACGGCTCCAAGTAAGATGCGCCGATGAGCGATGCTACCAACATCGCCCACCGGCTAACCGCACCAGGAGCACTGGAGGCTCCCAAGCATGGCTATCGAGAAACCTACCGCATTGATCGCCGCGACTCAAGAGGCAGAGCAGAACGCGACGCCGAAACACCAGCCCGGGAGAAGGGCAGGAATCGCACTCACTCCCGAAGAAACCCTCGCAGTGTTAAAGGTTGCCAAAGCACACTCCACCCGCGATTGGGCTGCCATCCTCATGGGCTACAGGCATGGGTTACGCGCTTCCGAGGTCTGCGACGTCCGAACTACCGATATCGACCTGAAAGCCGAGACGGTTTCCAATAACCGCTTGAAGGGATCGCTCAGCACTGTCCAGCCACTCTATCGGCACAAAGGCCAGCCGCTGCTTGACGAGTTCGTTGCCCTTCGCGCTTGGCTCCGCGATCGCCAAGGCGACGGTTCTGACTATCTCTTCACCAGCCAGAAAGGCGGCCGTCTCGATCGCACCCAGTTCTTCCGGATCTTCCAGGCCCACGCCGAGGCCGCAGGCCTGCCAGCCGACAAACGGCACCCGCACTGCCTGAAGCACTCGCTGGCCTCGCACCTGGTCGCCCGGAACGTCAACCTTGCCCTGGTGAAACAATGCCTCGGACACAAGGCGATCAGCTCCACTATGGTTTACGTAGGGGTTTCCGACACTCAGGCCGCAACGGCCGCGGCCTCCGCTTTGATGGCCATGTACTAGAAGTCCGCCGGCGAGCTGGCACACGGGAGATCCACTCAAACAGAGTGCCAGCTCCGGACCGATTCTTAAATGAATTCACTTCGGAGCGAGAGTCTGCCGGCGAGAGATGTAGGTTCCCATGAGCCAGACCACCAGAGGCAGCAGACCTTCGGACGCGAAAGGGGAGCATGAAACCATGGCACGGACGGCTATTCAACCCGGCGAGGTCAAACGCAAAAACACGAGGAAACTGAAGCCGCTTCCAGTTTTTAAGTCGGAGGATGAGGAAAGAGAGTTCTGGGCAACTCACGATTCGACGGACTACGTTGATTGGGATAAAGCCGAGCGCGCCGTCTTCCCCAATCTGAGGCCAACTGCAAGCGGAGAAGATCCACGGCGCACCCAGAGACCCAGAAATCGGAACGGCAGTGTATGATTTAAAGAAGACAACCCAGGGAGGCTTCATGTCGACAAAAACGCTGCTGACAGTTGAAGCGTACGCTGCGCTCGGCGAGGATCCGCCCGGCGTTCGCTACGAACTCTCGAATGGAGAACTGATCGTGACGCCCAGCCCGAACTTCTTTCACAACCTCATGCGAGATTTTGTGAACCGCCGCCTGGAGGTCTCTCTCGAGGGGAAGCGCTTGGGCAGAGTTGTTTCCGAGCAGGACTTCCATCTGGGCGGCTCGATTGTGCGACGGCCCGACGTTGCCTTCATCCGGACACAGAAGCTCCGAGGCGCCGATCTGCGCCAGACTCCGCTCGAACTCGTGCCCGATCTGGTTATTGAAATCGTGTCCGACTTCGACCGTGCCGCCGATCTGCGATTGAAAGTAGCCCAGTACCTGGAAGCAGGAGTGACCGCCGTCTGGCTAGTCTATCCGCAGACCCAGGAAGCCGAACGGCATTCCCCCAGCGATGGTGCGGAACGCCGTTCGGTGATCGAAGAGCCGGCCTTCCTGCCCGGTTTCAAGCTGGAACTCCAGGAGATTCTGGCCGCAGGAGAGCCCGAGCCATGACGGAGGCCATGCATCAGAATACACGTTTTGTTGCATTCTCGCTCCCTGCCCTCCGCCGTTTTCAGCAACTTGCAGGCTCTCATCAGGAAGCGCCCAAGGGACGTAATGTTGCATTTGGAGCGCCGCCAGTGAGAGCAGGAAGGCAACCATGAAAGACGAATACGATTTCAGCCAAGGGAAACGCGGCCCCGTGCTGCCCCAGCCGCCCGGCAAGGTGCGCATCACCATCCGGCTGGACAAAGACATCTTGGACTACTTCTGCGACCAGGTCGACCGCGCCGGCGGAGGCAACTACCAGGATTTGATTAACAGCGTGCTACGCGCCCATGTTGACGGTCAGCAAAGCCCAAAATGACCCACCCCTTGCAAAGCGCAAACATACTGGAAGGCTTCGGAATTCTCTTGCGTTGGTTTATAGATCACTGGAAGAGTTGGGGCATCCCAACCATTGTTGGGAGTGCTGCTACTGCGAGCGCGTGGTTTCTTGCTCGGCGAAAGGAATGGAAAGCAGCGCAGCGACATAAGGCTCACAGCGCGGTCGATTTCCAAGTCATTCAAGCCCTACAACATCGCGAATTGTGGTGGAGTACCCCGCGAGGAATGACCGGCGCTGGGGACCCCCTCGTGCGATCGGCAGAGATAGCCTAGGCCCTCTCATTAGATCGCGACGCTGTAACCGACAGCCTCAAGCGCCTAGAGGCACGTGGTGAAGTGCGAAAGGCAAGCGGAACCCTAGAAAATCCGGCCCCTTGTTGGCACATCCTGCACCAATAGTCCCGACCTCCAGGCTGGCTTCCACCGCACCGGCGTTAAGACCCAATTGCACTCTTACCGCTTGGCAACCCCATGCCTTGACAAGCGTAACTTAAACGAGCCTCGATCGTTTGTCGCAAAGCACCCGGATTGGACAGGGACATTTTGGACGACTTCTGCGACCAGGTCGAACCGCGCCAGCGGAGGCAACTATCAGTACCTGTTTGTTTGATGAACATCATCCAACGTACACTAGGGGTTAATCTTTCAATTGACAATATCCCAAAAACTCACCTAAATTAGGAACCCCGGCGGAACTCAGAAGTTCCACCTGGAGTCTAGGGAACGAACGGGTGTTGACCTCGCGCGAATCGCGGTTTTTCGTCAAGCTACCTGTCCCTTGAAAATCCGCCTTCCGTCAACTCTCGATTCAAGCTTACCGAAAATATAGGAAGGAGAGCGCCAGCCATGATCAGCAAGCGTCCCCAACCAACAGAGGAAGTCGAGCAGGCAGCAGCTTACGAAATGGACTATCTCACCGGCAATCGTGCCTTGCGCATCTATGAACTCGACACCCCCCAGGACGGTCTTCGCAAAGCCACAGCTCTTACCCAGCTGATAATGGACCTCTATCAAAATCAGAACGCCGTCGCGACGAACGCCCTCGCGAAGAACACTTTGGAAGTCATCATGATGGTCGTACACGAGCAACTCGCGAAGTTGGAGCGGCACACCCCAACAAAAGACAAGCTCATCCTCAAAGCGCCGCGCGACCCCAGCGACCATGAAATGATCCCGCAGGCTCTTCTTGCAGCAAGAGCCATCCTCGACCTGTTAAAAACTGTCGGCGGTGATATCTCGGATGACTGGAGGCAAATCACCATCGAGGCCCTGCAGGAGCAACTCTTGAAGATCAAGAGCAGCTTTAGTGAACTAGCCTATCCACGGCGCTTCCGTAAGAGGCACCGACCAGCCTCGAAGCACACAAAGCGCACTCCGGATTCGCCAACCCCACTTGCAGTGATGGCGAGTTCGAGTAATCGTTTGCAGGAAGAAGCCTGAACGCAAGCCGTGTACGCGCCCGCCCGCCAATCGCCGCGCGGGCCGCGCAGCGAAAAACGACCGTTCCCTGAAAACTCACGTGGACCCGTATGACAAAGCTAACCCTCGATGAGATTTTCGGCGTCTGTCATCAGGTGTATCTCGCTTCCCGCCAAAGCCAGGATGCACTGCTTCTCGACTACGGGGCCAACTTTGAATGGGCGTCGCTTCGGACGCTCGAACTGCTCAACCCTCCCCAGGACCCGGAAGTGTTCCGCGCTCTTTACCTCCGGGAAATCGCGCCGCCAGAGTTCTGCAAGACGGCCGGACTAAAGCCTGCCCGTCTTCAGCGGAGTCGGCGACGGATTATCGACAATGTCGGGATCGTCTTGTGCATCCGAGGCTTGTTTCCGCCGAGCAAGTACTTCGAACAGCGCCTTCATGGGCTGGCCAAACGAACCAGCCCATAAAGCTCACCAGTCGAGACTTTGCCTCCACACTACCGGCTTTGCCCCGGCCCCCGATGCCAACTTAGACCTACCCACGCAATTTTGTATTATGTATAATCTAATAGGGCAACATAAGCATATACGCATTATGCAGACTATCATACCGATGATACCACTAAAGTGATACCACTGAAGTGATACGACCGAAAATGATAGCACCTGCATGATAGCAACGGAATCGGAGTGGACGGCCCCTTCACCAAAACGGAGGCGTGAGTCCATGAAAGTCGTTTATCTCTGCGAAGCGTGCGGCAAGAGACTCAACAAGCATCGCCAAAACCAACAAGGAGGCGGACCGCCGCCGTTCTTGATTGGTACACGGGTGAAGATCACCTACAAGGACAGGGAAGTTGAAGGAATCGTGAAACTCGCTTCGCGCAATCGCCGTGCGCTCCTGCTTGAGTTCCACGGATGCTTGGGAGGATACGTCGACACGATGCCGGTCTTGTGGGAGGGCCTGTGCTACCGCGATCTAATCGAGTCCTATTCCGTAAGCATGGAGGTGTCTCAAATGAACGAAGAACAGACCATCCGGGCCCTTTCTGGTGTGAGCCCCAAGGACGAACCTTTCGTCCAGCTCGAGATCGACCAGAAGACTCTCGCGCGGATGACGCCAGGTGAAGCACGCCAGCACGCCAGCAGGGTGAACGGGGCAGCGGAAGCGGCCGAGACCGACGCCTTCCTGATTCACTTCCTGCAATCGAAGGTAGGTCTTCAGCTTCCCCAGGCGGCCGAGATCCTGCTGGAGTTTCGGCGCTGGCGGGACGCACGCGGCGGATCCCGCGCACCCACGGCAAAGGACTTCGGGGAACAGTTGAAACAGCTGAAGCGGTCAGAGGATTCTCATTGAAGACTAAGCTCAGATCCCTATTCCCAGAGTCTGGCAATAGGCCATGATGGTATGATCAGGCCATGAAATATGAACAAACTCACAAGGGAAAGAAGATCGAGATTGTTACCATGCAGAATAAGAAAGGCAAATGGGGGCACCGGACTAGACTTCAGCTGGACGAGCATGACTCAAGGGATGTCGATACCTTTCCTGAACAGGAATTCCAAACAGAAGAAGAGGCTAGAGATGCGGGCTTGATTTTGGCGAAGCACCTGATTGACAGGTCGCCCCTAGCAGGTTAATCTCCACTCCTCACTGTTCATAGTCCCAAACGAACCCACCGTCCAGGTGTACGCCCCAACCGCCTCAACGAAGGGCCTTACCTTTTGACCCGCTTCGCGTGCATAGGCGTGGCAGCCAGGCCCACGGCTGGCCGTTTTAGGCGAACACCCCGCGATCACTGCCCCTGCCGATTGCTTTCGGCGGAAGCTGCAGCTAAGAACGGCGCCACACGCCCGGCCTCGAGCCTTCGCCCTGCCATCCGGGCAAACTCACCGCGTACCGGACGCCCCGGCGGCTCGCTGAGGAACCGTGCCAGGCGTGAGCTATTCGCCAGCTTCGCCGCGACGTACGGCACTCCCAGACCCAGGGCCGCCCCTTCGGCCGCCCCGGCGAGCGAATGTGTCACCGCTCCACCGCTGGTGATCCCCGCAAGCGGCAAGGCAAGCAACTCCGCCGCCGCCCGCAGCTGCTCTCGGCCAGTCAGTACATCGGAGGTCCCGCTGGGGTTCACTTCGAACTTCAGGGCCCGAGCTGCAGCCCCAAGCCGATAAAGATCGTCCACTGTCTGACTAGGTAGGACCTCACGCAGGAAGTCCTCCGAGTAGCCCGCCAGCTTGCCCCGGCTCACTTTGAAGCCAGCATCTCGGATTCTGTTGAGCAGCTCCGCCTGGAGCGGTCCCAGGTCGAAGCCCTTCGTCTTCAGCGCCCGAATATTGGCAGGATTGCCGCCGAGGTTTCCCGTATCCAAGAGCGAGCCCGGTACCTTCACATCAGGAGTTGGCCGGCCGCGCTCAACCAGGCCCGACAGCGGAGAGCGCGCCGAGTTCCAATCTTCCTGGAGCGCTTTGTTCCCAGCATTCGCGCGGCGCCAAGTCGCGTACACGTCATCACCGGCCCGACGCGCCGCTTCTTCCATCGCATTGTCCAGCAGTTCCGTCTGTCTCGCGTAGATGGCATTCTCGAAAGGCTTGAGCCGTCCCGAATAGTCGTTCGCATCCGCAAACCACTTAGAGCGCAGGTTCACCGCGCTCCGCCAGCTCAGCGGTTGGCCGGAGGCAGGGCCTTCTGTTCCGGGCCGGGAGGCAAGCCCCGCTCCGCCCGGTCCGCCGCTTCCTTCAAGTCCCGGCGGAACTGCTCCCCCTGCATATGCCAGCGCTGCAGCTGTTCCACCTTCCGCAGATCCCTGCGCCGCAACGCGTCCCTCACCTGCTCGACTGTGATTCCCGTACTCATTTTCAGCGCCTCCGTGTACAGCAGTATTGTAGTCTTCTTTTGGAACCTTCGCTCCAAAGAGCTCGTTGAATGTCTTCCAGGGCTCGGGCTTCCCGAACATGCTCGCCTGCCCGGGCAAATCTTGCGCAGCATCGGCCGCGAACTGCCTCAGTGTCGCCTTGACCGCTTTCGGCGGCTCCGCCAGCAGTCTCATCATCGCGTCCACCGCAGGATTCCGCTCCGCTCCGAGCATTCCCCTCTGACCCAGGAACGTGTCGAGATCGAGCCCGCGCGCCGTCATCGAGTGATACTGCCGCATAGCTTCACGAACTAGCGGCGTGATATCCCACTCGTCTCCGCGTCCCATCAGCTTCGCCAGGTCCGCTACACTTCCGCCGACCTTGTTGAGAATCGAAGGCGGGGTCACATCGAGCAGGGCCGAATCATCCACGACGGACCCAAGCACCGCGCGTTCCATGAAGCGCTTTCCCTCATCACTCAGGGCGCCCGTCTGCGGATCCACAAATTGCGGCCGTTCCCGATCAGTGATCACACCGTCACGTTCGAGGATGGAGAGCGCCTGCCCGGGAGCCCTGTTGAGCACATCGCGAATGGTCGCATCCGGTCCGATCTGATCGAGCCAGGCCGGCGAGTTGGCGCAGACTGCCATATGTGAGCGAACGGCCAGCGCTCACCGCCTTCTCGTTGATTCCAAGTGCACCGGTAAAGGGCCGGTTCAGGTCCGAGGCCAGGCGCCGTGCGTCGTCGACAGTTCTCGAGCGGCTCCGTCAACTCGCGCACCAGCACCGGCTGTTTCATGCCGGCAATAGTCTGGGAATCGACTCCGAACACCGGAGCGTCATGCAGGAGCTTGGCCCGGTATATGTCGCCACCCCCAGCAGCGTAGAGCCGCGCCGTGCTCATGGAACGGCTATTCCCGCCCAGGACTGTGCCGTCCTGTGAGATTACCGGAGGCCCGTTCACCGCGTCGGGATTGGTGTTGATGGTGAAGGCCGGATCGTATTGTTGAGCCTGTTGAATCACCCGCGTCTGCGCCTCTTTGCTCGTGTGGTAAGCGCGCTCCTGGACGCCCTCGGGATAATCTGGATTGATCGCGAAGCTATTCGGATCATGTGAGGTCAGGAGATGATCGGCCTCGACAACGCGATAGGTAAACGGAAGATCCCCATTCGGCGTCTTCAACAGACCCGCGGCTCCATCCTGTCCCGGTAAACGGGTCGCACTCGCCAGCGGCGCCTGCATCGCGGCCCGCGAGCCCGTTGCCGGCAGCACTTCAGCCGCAATGACGCGATCGCCGCCGAGGCCTCGCGCCGTCTGCATCGGCATGGCTCCGGGATTCAGGCCCTCTCTGAGAGCGTGGGCCGCCTCGGGCGAGTTAAACAATGCGCGGAGTTGCCCGTCAGGCTTGGTCTCGAAAAGCTCGCCCTTGGCATATTCGCGCACCTTTGAGGCATCCACGCCGTCAATGCGCGCCGCCAGAGGAGGCAGTTCCTGCTGATAAGCGGCGTCGACGGCCGTCTTCTCCGCCTGAAACTTAGATTCCGCTTGGGCCCGAAGATCCTTGCCGACGCTTTCGGTGCTCTGTGCGATACCGCGAGGATCGACCGACTGCTTCAGGTTGTCATGCCAGTCCAGCACGCCAGCCCGATTTGCTTCCGCACGTTCCAGAAGACCGCTACCGCCGACGAGAGCGCGATCGCCGATCCCCTGGACGGCTCGCAACGGACGCGTCCCAATCGCCTGCGCGTTTGTGAGGTCGATTCCATGCTGTTGCGCAGCCTGGAAGATTTCAGCCCGCGTCAGATTCTCCGCCGGAGCCGCAGTCGGAGGCGCCGAGTACATCCGTTCTCTGAGCCCGGCTGGATTACTGATCGTGTCCGCAATTCTTCCCCTGGCTTCCGGGAAAAGCCCTGGCGCAGCAAACTGCGAGATAACTCCGGTAGCTGCACCCAGACCGCCGGGCCAGTCGCCATGACTGGCAAGTTCGCCGGCACGCCGCAAAGCGGGCCCCACAAAGGGAATCGGCCCGCGGCGTAATCCGTGACCGCTCCCATCGCGTTTTCGGCCGCATCGATCGGATGCAGCTTCCCCAGGTCTGACCAAATCTTCCCCGACTCTTCATAGCTGCGATTTCGCAGCGCCTGCATCTGCGAGAGCTGATCGGAGATCGCTCCCGCCTGCAGCTCTCCCGACACAATCGGGTGCCTCAGTGCGTACCACGGTCCCTTGTAATAATCTTCAAGATTTGTGGATGGCAGAAAATTCTGTGCAGCCTCGGAGAAGAAACGCGAGACGACGCCCGGCCTCGTCTGATTCTGGTCCTCTTGATCGCCCGAGCCGTGCGGCGCTTTATTTTCCGGGCCGGCTCCTTGCTCCGCCGACTTACTCGCCAAGTAAGCGTCGAAGCTCGGAGCAGGGGAAGGCATTGCACCCTGCGAAGCACCTTGAGGAGCAGGCGGAGCTTGAGTCGCCTGCTTCTTCAGCCAGTCGGCAAATATCGGTTCGGATCCCATGGCTATTTACCGCCTTTCTTCACTGTGTAGCCCTCAGCTTCCACTTGCTTAAGAGCTTGTGCATACGATAGACCGTGATCGATAGCAAACTGCCGCACGGTCGCCTCATCGGTCATCCTGGAGGCCTGCTGTGTCGCAGGGTTCGAGATCGTACCTGCAGCCGCCTGCTGCGCTGCCGGCACAGCCGCCCCAGGCGCCAGCCGATTCTCCGCCCCGTAGAGCTGCTGTGCCGTGGCCATATCGTTCTTCGCCTTGACCACCTTCTGATCGTGCAGGATCTTTGCAGCGTTGACGAGCTGAGCCCGCGTCTCCGGAGTAAAGACTGTGCCCGCTGTCCAGTTGCCTAACTCCGCCCTGGCCCGTTGATCGAGGCCACCCAGGCTACTGATTGTGTTAACCTCCGCCTGCGTCATGCGAGACTTGCCCTCTGGAAGAGCAGAGCCCAGCGCACGAAACACTAGGAACTTGTCATTTGCTGAATTTGGATTCGCAGCAAGTTGGCGCACTTCCTCGAATTGCGAATCGGCGTCACTGATGGCTTGCTGCGCCTTGTAGTAATGCCCCGTCGCCGTCATCCCAAGTTGACGCTCGTAGGCTTTTTCCGCCCGGTCTTGCGCGTTCTTATTCGCTTGGTCTTGCAGCGCAAATTGCCGATCCAGGCTCCGCTTCTCTTTCGCTTCCGTCTCCCCAATACTTTGCTGATGCGCGCCGACCGCCGCTTGTATCACCGCCCGAGCCGCCGGATCGTTTGGCACCTGCGAGAGATCCGCGTTGCCGTTCTTATCGAACGCGATCGGATAGAAACGCCCCTGCCGATCCTGCACGCCCTCCGGAATTCCGCTTTGTCCAACCTTCGCCGTGAATGCCGGCGTCACAGTCGGAGTCTCGTTGATGGCCTGCAAGATATCGGCACGCGTAACACCGATAAAGGGAAAATTGGCCGCCTCATTGACCGCCTGCGTAAAAATAGCTTCCCTTGGCAGTTTGCCTTCCTGGACCTGCGCCGCTACCCTTTGCAGGAAGTTAACCTTCCCTGTCTGCTGCTCGTGTCCCGTCTCGATCCCGATCCGCTTAGTCTGCGCCCCCAGCTCTTCCGTCTGCGCTCCCGTCTCACCGATTCCCGCCTGCGTTGCCTCCTCGCGCAAGCGCGCTTCAAGAGCCTGCCGATTCGCCGCCTCTTGCGCTACTGGAAACCCCCGCTGATACTCGAGCACCGCCTGCTGATGCGCCCGAGGCTCGTTTAACGCTTGATAGATCCCATAAGCGCCCGCTGCGGGATTCATCACCGTTTCCAGTCCCAGCGTGATACCCCGTGCGATCTTCTGCCCCCTCGTGCGAGGCACCAGAGGCGGAGGCTCGCCCAACACCGGAGCATTGCCCGTCTCTGGAAACATGTTGCGCAGAGTATCCCAATCCCACCTGCGAGGAGGCCCGGGACTCACCGCCAGCGAAGGCTCGCCGAATGCTGGCATCGGACCGACAATCGGAGGCGAGGACATCCCTTCCGCAATGGTCCCAGCCGGTACCGCACTGGATTGAACCCTGCTGGGCTTCCCTTGCGCCAAGGCAGAAAACCCTCCACGGTTGTCGGCCGCAGGAGCAGCTCCCCCGCCAAGATCCTGTGAAGATCCACCAGATAAAACCGAGCCTGCGGGTATCGCGTTCGGAGCGCCGCCCGCCGGCATCCCGGCCGAACCCGAAGAGTTTGTCACATCCGGAAGCAGCGGGCTTCCGCCGTAGAGCATCGGTCATCAGCACCTTCGGATCGATACCCGAGTTAATCGGCAAAGACTGAATCGGAGTCGCCATTGTCTGTTTTCCCCCTCTCGAAATCACTTGATCTTCAGGGACATCAGCAAATGTGCAGCCCTGAGCCGTCTGGAACCCTTTCACGCTTCCGCCAAGCGGACAAGGAGCGGACAAACATTAGCCTCGATGCGTGCGGCCAACTGATAACAAGAGGGTTAGATAGGAGGAGAGAAGGTCTGCAAAACCTTTATGCGTGAGTTCGATTCTCACCCGCGCCTCCAAATCTGGCTTCCGACACCTGCACCTAGAGTCTCCTCGAAGATTCCCGTTTAGAAGAGAGCCTTTCAGAATACGATGGAAGGACGCATTCCAGATAGATCAACGAGAAGAGCGAAGTAGGGTAGCCTTTCCCTTCCCACGACCCTTATTGCCGCGTGGGGCACGGCGGGAAGCAAAGCCGGTCGCTAGTGATCGAAATCCCAGCTAGGGGAGGTTGGGGCACGACGGTCGCCGTGCCCCAAAATAGCCGTAGCAAGAGAGCAGGTAAGAAAGTATTAAGTCAAGGAACGTGCCCAGATCGTCGCCGCGGCCCTGCTTTTTCGCATATCCTACTTAAGCGCGTTATCTTCTCACACGTTCAAGCGGGGGCCTAGCGGGTGGCGAGCCGTTTGGCAAGGGCCAGCAGCACTTCCCGATCCGAATCAACCATACGGGTGGAAATGGATTTCAGCTTCAGAAGGAAGCGCGCATCGGCGCCGTCCTTCCCGTTTTCCTGCGCAACCTCTTCCAAGGTCTTTTGCGAGTTCGGGTTCACGGGCGAAGGAGGGTCCTCCCCCGTATAGAAGAATCTGTACAAGGGCACGTCAAGGGAAGCGGCAAACCGCTCCAGGGTTTCAAGTGAAGGCACGGTGTGACCATTTTCCACCCGGGAGATGTAGCATCGAAGCAAGCCGGTGGTTTCCTCGATGTCTCCCTGTGAAAGCTTTTTCTGTTCGCGCAGCTGGCGAATCCGGACGCCGATCGTGGGCATTTCTGTTCCCCTCCTTAAGGGTTGTAGCGCAGCTTTCTTCCGCCGCAAGTTACACATCGATTATGCCCGCGTGGTATAATTAGGCAATAACCCCGCAGTACCAGTACCAAGGTAAGGTATTTCCAGATCGTACAAGGCACGGACGGCTCAGATAGGTGCGAAAACGCTGGCAGAGGGCCTGGCATGGAGACCCTTACCCCTATTTGTTAGCACCGGGATAAAAGGGGTCCACTTTCACCGGTTTGAGGGGAGCCAGGAGGGACCGGAGCTGGTCCTCGCGCACACGTCGGTGTGAGCTGCTGTTGCTGGCGGCAGCCGTCGTCAGCCGAGTTTTTTCCCAACTCGCTTAAACTCGCTTAAATCACGCCATGAGGATTATCTTCCCGCGCCGTCAACAGGAACAGGAACCATAGAAGACCGGTTGTGTTTGGCATCCGGCTTGACCGATTCGATCACCAGATACAGTTTGTCGGCACTGTTGACCTTGCCCGAGACGCAGTAGTAGGAGCCTGGCTCCATGGCGTGGGCTTTGGTGAAGTCATGCAGCCGATAAACGCGGTGGGTGGAATGGTCGAGCACCATGAAGACCGCGCACGAGCGGTATTCCGTCCGCGAAAGCAAGGTGACGTGATTGGCGCTGAAGTTGAACATGGAGAGAAGATGTGAGGGGGAGCGCAGGAAGCGCTCCCGCCTCATCGGCAGCGCCGTTGAGGGGTTCACCCGCCGGACTCCTCCGGTCAGGGCTATCGCACAGAGCGGCGCCTGAGAAGAGCCAGCCGGTTCAAGCCGATGCCGGCGGCTGGCCCTTCTGAGCTTTGCGCAGGCTCTCCCCACCCAGCAGAAAGATCTCCGAGTTTTCCACCAGCCGGTCGGCAATGGCCGTGGCGATCGTGGTGTTGAACAGGATGTTGCCCCATTCTGAAAATGCGGTGTTGGTGGTAATCACGGTGCTCTTGTGCTGGCTGTGGCGGGTGGAGATGACCTGGTAGAAAAGGTTCGAAGTCTGCCGGTCAAGGGAGAGATACCCGAGTTCGTCGCAAAATGTTGAGCTCAACATTTTGCGACTAGTACTAAACCGCTACGCGGTAGCTGCAACCTTACTTTCCGGGTAGCGCCGGCGGTGTGTTGCCAACCGACCGTCTGACTTCATCGCCATTCCTCCTTGAGCGCCTTTGCGAAATCATGGATGTGCTGTTCGCGGCACATTTCACTTCGCAAAGGAGCCTCCCATGACGTCTCTTCGTCAACGCATGCTGGAAGATATGCGGGTGCGCAATTTTTCTCCGCACACGCAATCAACCTACGTTCTGCAGGTCTCTCTGTTTGCCCGGTATTTCCACAAACCACCGGACCTACTGGGTCCGGAAGAGATTCGTTCCTACCAAGTGTACCTGACCGATGGAAAGAAGCTGGCTCCCGGCTCCATCCTCATCGCAGTGGCCGCCCTGCGCTTCCTCTACAAAGTCACCCTGCACAAGGATTGGAGCGTGGAAGACATCATTCCCGCCCCCAAGAAGCCCCAGAAACTGCCCGTCGTTCTCAGCCCGGAAGAGGTCCGGCGCTTTCTCAGCTGCGTGGCCAGCTCCAAGCACCGAACGATCCTCACGACCTGCTACGCCGCCGGCTTGCGAATCTCTGAGGTCGTCCAGCTGACACCTACCGACATCGATAGCCAGCGTATGGTCATCCGCGTCGAGCAGGGCAAGGGGCAGAAGGACCGCTATGTCATGCTCTCTCCCAAGCTGCTGGAGATTCTGCGCGAGTGGTGGCGCCTGGAGAAGCCCAAGCCTTGGCTCTTCCCAGGAAACATCCCAGGTCGGCACATCACTAGCGACGCTGTGGAGTTGGCGTGCCGAGAAGCCTATCGAGCCTCCGGTATCCGCAAACCCGTCACCCCACATTCTCTGAGGCACGCCTTCTCTGTGCATCTGCTCGAGCAAGGAACCGATGTACGGCGCATCCAATTGCTGCTCGGGCATCGCAGCCTGGCCACAACGGCTCGGTACCTGAAGATCGCCACTAGCCAAGTTTGCTCCACCACCAGCCCCTTTGATTTACTTCCGCAGCCGGTGGCCGCTGAATCGAAGCCCGCTCCACCTCTGTTTTTCTGAGCCTCCGGCTCAGTGGAGCGTCCCCAGCTCGAGGTCGCGGACGTCTTCCGCCGCTACGGTGCGGCGTATCGGCAGGACCACGCTGGATCGCTCTCATGCGGGCAGCGGCGCGTGATGAGTGCCATCGAACTCTGCCGTACTGCCGCTCTGGGCGGCCACCTGGAGCAGTGTGACTCCTGCGGCCACCAACGCCCCGCGTACCATAGCTGCCGAAATCGGCACTGTCCAAAATGCCAGTCCCTCGCCCGCGCGAAGTGGCTCGAAGACCGCCAAGCCGAACTGCTGCCCGTCGAGTACTTTCATGTCGTGTTCACTATGCCGGAAGAGATTGCCGCGATCGCCTATCAGAACAAGGAAGTGGTCTACGGCATTCTCTTTCGCGCTGCCGCCGAGACCTTACGCACCATCGCTGCTGATCCCAAACACCTGGGTGTCGAGATCGGTTTTCTTGCCATCCTGCACAGTTGGGGACAAAACTTGCTCTTTCATCCGCACCTGCATTGTGTGGTGCCGGGCGGCGGCATCAGCCCGGACCGTCAACGCTGGATCGCCTGCCGTCCGAGATTCTTCCTGCCGGTACGCGTGCTCTCCTGCCTGTTCCGCCGTTTGTTTCTCGAACACCTCCAAACTGCCTTTGACCACAGCCAGCTCCAGTTCTTCGCCGCGCTGGAGCGACTCCGAGAGCCGAGAGCTCTCGCCCGATACTTGGCCCCACTTAAAAAAGCCGACTGGGTGGTTTACTCCAAACCACCCTTCGGCGGCCCCGAACACGTCCTCAACTACCTGGGCCGCTATACCCATCGCGTGGCCATCTCCAATAACCGTCTGCTCGACATCGACAACGGCAAGGTTACCTTCTCCTGGAAAGATTATCGGGATCACGACCGGCAGAAGATCATGACTCTGGACGCCGACGAATTCATTCGCCGCTTCCTGCTGCATGTCCTGCCAGATGGTTTCCAGCGCATCCGGCACTACGGTTTCCTGGGCCACCGCTATCGCCAAGCCAAGCTCGCTTTGTGTCGGAAATTGCTGGGCCTGATCTTGCCTTTACCCGGCCCGACCTCGCCGCAGGACAAACCCGACTACCGCGATCTCTACGAAAAACTGACGGGTAAGTCTCTACGCCAATGTCCCGTCTGTCACTCTGGGCATATGGTAGCGATCGCCGTCCTGCCTCCCTCAGATCGGGCGCCACCCTTTACCACTTCATGAGATCGCTGGTTGCCAATCCGCGTTGTGCTCTCTCGGCTTGCTTTTCTCAAGCCGCAGCTGCGCTCACGTGTGCCAAAGAGAAACCACGACTTCGCGTGCGCCGGCCAGACTCGCCACCCCTACCCCCATTTCTTCGCTCCAGGCACCGCACGCCCGAAGAAGATCCGCATTGAGCGACAGGCAACGATCTGCTCCTTCCATCCCGGTCGCAACCCAAAGCCTGCAGCCCTGCCCGACTGATTCAATACCCATAGCATTCCTTGCAGGCCCGCGGTTTAGTACAACCGATTTTTAGCTGAGAGGGCGCAGGCAACGTTGAAGTGGAGTCCCAAAATTCCCCCCGCAGCGCCCTCTCAGCTAAAAATCCTCTGCATAATGTGAAGTTGTCAGTAATGTGGAGTTAGCGTACGGGAAGCCCAGAAATGAGGGGCGTCCGTGATTCCAACTCCACATTTCAGCGGTAGCATCGGAACGACCGCCGTCCGGCGGTCCAATCCACTTTGATTGAGGTGCCGATGCTACGTTCCCCTTTACCGAAGGCTCATCCCAAGTTTGTTTCGCTGCCGTTATTAGGACCAATCGCCGACAGCTTCGACGATTGGCTTGCCTTCAGCGGCTTCACTCGGGGCTCGCGCAAATTTTCGATTCGCATGTTGCCCCACGTGGACCGGAATCTGCGCCGCCGCCACATCGACAACATTGCGAACCTGAACCACGCGGTCCTCGACGCTTGCTGTCAGGCGCTTATGAAGAGGTATCCGGGCGGTGCAGGAACCGCGCACACCCTGGAGCGATATCTGGTCGTCAGCAGTCTGATCATGGATGGCCGAGAAGCCACCGCAAGACCTCAGGCCCCCACTTTGAGCGATGAGTATACGAGTTACCTCCGCGAAGTGCGCGGATTCGCTGCATCCACCGTTTCCAGCCACCGGCGTACCGGACAATGCTTCCTTCAGCACCTGGAAGAAAGGTCGTACCCCGTGAGCTCTATTCCGGACCAGCAACACCGAAGCTTACATCATCAAGGCCGGTAAACGGCTGAGTCGGGCAAGTCTCCAGCACGAGATCGCCGCCCTGAGAGGATTCCTTCGCTTCCTCAGCACGGATGGCAGGGCGCCCACCGGTCTGGATCGCTGGATCGACACGCCGCGCCTCTATCGCCTGGAGCAACTTCCACGCGCCTTACCGTGGGAAACGATCCGCACACTACTACAGGCCATCGACAGGACGTCGGCGATGGGCCTGCGTGATTACGCCATGTTTCTGTTGATCGCCACCTACGGATTGCGCGCTAGCGAGATCGTGGCCATCAATCTTGAAGACATCCGCTGGAGGCAACGCATCCTGCGCATTCACCAACGCAAGACCTCCTCGCCGCTGGAACTGCCACTCACTAACGAGGTTCTATCCGCGCTGGTGAAGCATCTGAAACGGACGCCACCGCCTGCCCTACCGCAGAGTTTTCATGCGTATGCGCGCACCCAGAGGTGTGTTGAAACCCACAGCCGTCACGGAAGCCTTTCAAGCCCTGGTTCGCAAAAGCGGGCTCAGCATTCCTTACCAAGGCCCGCATTGCCTGCGCCATTCCTACGCCCTTCAGCTACTGAAAAATGGAACTCCTCTGAAGACCATCGGTGACATCCTCGGGCATCGCACGGCCGAGAGCACGTCCATGTACCTGCGATTGGCCACGGAGGATTTGCGCGAAGTAGCTCTTGAGATCCCGGGTAGGGACAAGCGAAAGGAGGGGCAATGACACGCGGCAAGTCGGTGTTCACTCCAGTGCTCTCGTCTCGCTTGGCGCCCATCTTCTCCCGGTATCTCGATTTGAAGCGGAGTTTGGGCCGCCGTTTCGATCTCCCCTCTCGCACGCTGCAATCGCTGGACCGATTCCTACGCGACCATAGCGCAAAATATCCTGACCTGAATGCCAGTGCGTTTGAGGCATGGTGCCACACCCATGAACACGTTACTTCCGGGGTGCGACGGGCTCGCATGCTGCATGTTTGTAGCTTCTGCTTGTATCGCCGCCGGACCGAACCACGGTGCTTCGTTCCGGACCCCAGCTCATTTCCTGCGTATCATCAACCGATCAACCCCTATATCTTCTCCCAGGCCGAGGTAGCGAAGCTCCTCCGCGCGGCTTCTAGCTTGCAGCGGTACCCTTCGTCGCCAGTGCGTCCAGAGGTGATTCGGCTGGCCATTGCTCTGTTGTTTACCACTGGAATCCGTCGAGGCGAGCTGCTGGGTCTGAGGCTCGGTGATTACAGGCGGCGGGAGTCGACACTGCACATTCGAGAGACGAAGTTCTATAAATCACGCTTGCTGCCCATCCATAACTCCATGGCTGAAGAGATGGATCGCTGTCTGTGTGTCCGAGCCCGGCGGAAGCTCCCGCTTTCCTCGGATACGGCCCTCATCTGGAACAACGCTTGGGGTGGAGGAGCTTATAGCGGCACGAGTCTGCGACACGCTATCCAGCCCCTCCTCCGGCGATGCGGTATCGTCACCTCGAGAGGGAGGTTGCCACGTATTCACGATTTTCGGCAGCATGCCGACTCCCGGATTATGCCGAATCTGGCGAGATGGTTTTTCCGTTCCCTCCGTTTGGCGCTACTTCCCGCACTTTTCTGACTAATTGAAATCGGCATAATCCGACTATCTTCTCCTTGCTGGCGTGAAGCCAGTAAGGAGGAGATACATGCGCGAAAGTTCTTGTCAAAACCTGGAAGCAGTGAACCGTATTCCTGACCCACTCGTTGCCCAATTTGGGAGATTCACAACCTCACTGATCGAGCAAGGCTACGCAGATGTGACGATGCGATCGAAAGTGAAGCTGGTTACCAATTTTGTGCACTGGCTGAAACGAAGCAGGCTCGCAGTTGCCGACCTTGATGAGTCGCGGATGGAGGCATTTCTCAAGCGCAAGCAGCGGGAGCGCAGGGGGGATTTAAGAACGCTCCAGCAGTTTCTCGACCACTTGCGCGGACAGAACCTTATTCCAGCTCGAAATCTGCCTTGTGACAGATCGCCGTTGGCTCTCATTCTCAACCGGTACGAAACATATTTGCGCACAGAGCGCGGGCTTGTCACCCACACGATCCAGGAATACCAGTCTTTCGTTCGTAAGTTTCTCCTGGTGCGCTTCCGCGGCCGACCGCTTCTTCTGAAAGCCGTGAGAGCTTCCGATATTTCAGACTTTGTCTTGCGGTACACCCCTGGCATGGATGTCCGAAGATCGCAACTAATGACGACGGCTTTTCGCTCTTTCTTCCGGTTCCTGTTTCAGAAGGGAGAACTGCAGACCGACTTGGCCGCCTCGGTGCCCACAGTGGCGAATTGGCGACTGGCCACGGTGTCCAAGTACTTGACTCCGCAGGAAGTCAAACGGGTGCTCCAGGCCTGTGACCGTCACACCGCGGTCGGTTGCCGCGACTATGCCATCCTTCTCCTCCTCGCCCGGCTGGGTCTTCGCGCCGGAGAAGTGGTCGGTCTCCAACTCGAGGACATCAACTGGAGAGCCGGCGAAATCCTGGTTCGAGGCAAGGGGCTGCTTCATGACCGGATGCCTTTGCCTCCCGATGTGGGCCAGGCCGTGGCGTCCTACCTGCGTCGAGGTCGTCCCGCTTGTCGAATCCGTCGCGTATTCATTTGCACGAAGGCGCCACGCCGCGGCTTTGCACACCCTTCCACACTGTCGACGATCGTTCGCCGAGCACTCGCTCGCGCAGACTTACACCCTCCTCTCCAAGGAGCCCACCTGCTTCGTCACAGCCTGGCCACTTCCATGCTGCGCTCCGGGGCAAGCATGAGGGAAATCGCAGAGATCCTTCGCCACCGAGCCCTCAACACGACGGAAATCTATGCCAAGGTCGACTTCGAGGGCCTGCGCTCCCTGGCTCACCCCTGGCCGATGGGAGGTGCACAGTGAAATCATTAAAACAGGCATTGAAGGACTACCTCCACATCCGCCGCAGCCTTGGGTTCCGGCTCCGAGAACCGGGAAGTTTGTTGCGGAATTTTGTGGCATTTCTACAGGCCGAGGATGCACCTTACATCACCAGGGAACTGGCTCTTCGCTGGGCCACACAGCCCGCCAAGGTTCAACCTTCCACCTGGGTTTGGCGTTTGGGCATGGTCCGGTGCTTCGCCATTTGGCACAGCGCCATCGACCCGCGCACCGAGATTCCTCCCGTAGGGCTTCTCCCGCATCGTTACCGCCGCAACCCCCCTCACATCTATAGCGACGAAGAGATTGAAAAGCTCCTTCGCCGAACTCAAGAACTCCCCTCTCCCAAGGGGCTGCGCGCCCTCACCTATACGACCCTTTTCGGGTTACTGGTAGCGACCGGAATGCGGGTGAACGAAGCCTTGGGTCTGAACCGACCCGATGTCGACCTCAAACTTGGCATCCTGCACATCCGGCGGGCGAAGTTCGGGAAATCGCGTTACGTTCCGGTTCATCCTTCTACCGTCGCGGCTCTGAAAAAGTACACCCATACCCGAGATCGCCTTTTCCCCGCACCGCTCGTTCCCGCCTTTTTCATCTCCGAGCAGGGTCGTCGCATTACCGAATGGATAGCCCAATACACGTTCGCCAAAGTATCCCAACGCATCGGCCTCCGCGCAGGAGCCAAGGGTCACGGCCGCGGTCCCCGGCTGCAGGATATGCGTCATCGATTCGCCTCCTGCACTTTGATTCACTGGTATCGCTCCGGGCTCGACATCGAACGGGAACTCCCCAAGCTGTCCACTTACCTGGGGCACGTCCATGTGAATGACACCTATTGGTACCTTCAGGCCGTGCCTGAACTCCTTCAGCTGGCCACCCGGCGGTTGATGCAGCGGGAGGTGGAACCATGATGACCGCCACCTTTCCTTCCCTCCTCCAATCTTTCTTCACCGATCGGTTGCTTCGCCAACGGCAAGCGAGCCCACATACCGTCGCCGGCTATCGCGATTGCTTTCGCCTGCTTCTGAAGTTCGCCCAAGAACGGCTCCACAAAAGCCCCTCCCAGCTCCGCATTGAAGACCTCGATGCTCCCTTCATTGGTCTCTTCCTCGCTCACCTGGAAAACACTCGCAAAAACAGCGCTCGCACGCGGAACGTTCGCTTGGGAGCCATCCACTCTTTCTTCCGCTACGTGGCTTTGGAAGAGCCCGCGCATGCCCTGCATTGCCAGCGGATCCTAGCGGTGCCCAATAAGCGCCACGTACGAAAGCCGATCGAATTTCTCAACCGAGAAGAGATCGATGCCCTGCTTGCGGTTCCCAATCCTTCCACCTGGATAGGGCGTCGCGATCGAACTCTTATTCTGGTGGCGGTCCAGACCGGTCTGCGGGTTTCCGAACTGACGGGGCTGGACTGCCAGCATGTCGTGCTGGGGAGAGGGGCCCACGTGCGCTGTCTCGGGAAAGGGAGAAAACTGCGTTGCACGCCTCTCCGTCCAGAAACGGCAAAGGTGGTCGGCGCCTGGCTACGCGAACGCCACGGTCGGCCTGAAGATCCAATCTTTCCCAGCATCCGCGGCAGCCGACTCAGCCGTGATGCGATCGAGTACCTCCTCGCCAAATACACCACCTGGCGGGGCGCAATTGCCCGTCACTCAAACGAAAGAAGGTCACCCCTCATGTATGTCGGCACGCCACAGCTATGGACCTTCTTGGCCACGGTGTAGATCTCTCTGTCATCGCACTCTGGCTGGGGCACGAATCTCCGGAGACAACCAACGTGTATCTCCACGCGGACATGCGTTTGAAGGAGAAAGCGCTCTCCTGCACCGAGCCCCTCGGTGTCAAGCCAACACGATACCGGCCAGATGACAACCTGTTGGCCTTCCTGGAAGGCCTCTGATTATGCCGAATCAAAACACAGCTCGATCCCCTCCAGCCGATGTTTTTGAAAAGGATTCGGCATAATCCGGGAGTCGGCATGCTGCAGAGGATTTTTAGCTGAGAGGGCGCTG
>CAWDMC010000010.1:0-636059 GCA_963803295.1 uncultured Acidobacteriota bacterium
GAGGTCCTCGGCAGGCGGCCTGCTCCGCGGCTCCGCAATCAACGTGGCGCTGATGGTTCTTGGGTTTGAGAGGGCTTCATGACGCGATCCATGTTCCTCGAAGCTTGTTGGTCGTGCGCCAGGTTCATCTGGTCGGCCTTGGCCAGCTCTCTCTGACCCTCCTCCGATTTTCCCGTCCGAACTAGCGCCTTCCCCAGCCAATAATGGGAGTCTACCTGGTCTGGCAAGCGGTCGACCGCCCGGCGTAGAAACTTGAGGGACTCTTCGTAGTGCCCGAGTTGTACGTAGGCCCGCCCCATACCGAGATTGGCTTCTCCGTAAGTCGGATCAAGCCGCAGCGCTTCCTGGAAGTACTTCGCCGCCTGCTCGTAATGGCTTTGCTTCAAGGCAATGTCGCCAAGATAGTAGTGCGGTGGGGCGAAATTTGGCGAAATGCGCGTCTCCTCCTGCAGCGGGGCGACAGCCTCCTGGTACCGCTTCCACCGCCAGTCGATGTATCCCAGGATGAAGTGGAGCTGTGGCGCGTGAGGAGAGGCGGCGATCGCCTGTTTGAACTCCTGCTCGGCTTCGGTCGGCTGGCTGGCGGAGTCGTAGGCCATACCCAGCATTTGGTGCAGGAAGGGCGAGTCGGGCTTGGTTTTCAGCAGGTCCGCAGCGGCTTCCAAGGCTCGGTTCGGATCGTCAGCCAGGCGGTAGCTCTTGAACAACATGAAGAGGATCTTGTCATCCGCGGGCTTTGCCTTATGAGCCACCTCAAGCTCCTCGATGGACCGCCGCCACTGCTTGAGGTCCTGATAGCAGGCGCCCAGGAGAAAGTGGGCGTCGACGGAGTGACGGGAATCTCCTATGCCGGCGGTCAAGGGTGGAATAGCAGCCTTCGGGTTCCGGGTGCTGTAAAGCGCCAAGCCAAGGTTGAAGCTGATCGCCGGATCGCTTGGCTGCAGGTGGTGGGCGTGGCCAAAAGCATCTGCCGCCCGTTGGTAGTCATGCTGCTGGAAGTAGATTGCGCCCAGGTTATTGAATGCGGCCGCTGAGCTCGAATCAATATTCAAGCCAAGCCGGTATTCACGCACGGCGTCATCCAGTTTGCCTTGCTGTGCGAGGAGACTCGCGCGCCCGAAATGCTCCACGGCAGTTTCGCCGCCCTCAAAAGCAAATCCAGTTGAGAAAGCCCATACCAGTAGGGCTGCCGCAAGAAGCCGCCCTCTCCGGCCTACCGTCAACGCTAGCATAGACCAAAACTAGCACATTCCTGCATCAGAGGCTCGCCCTCGATTCGACTTGAAACAGAGCGTTGTCAACACCACGCCCTAGCCCCCTCCTCATCTGAGCTCATCTGTCGCTGCGAAATTCCGTTGCTTGGTTAAGGAGGGGTTAGGGGTGGTTGGTTTGAAACGGAGGGTGGTGAGTCAAGGACGTCTGTCAAAGAATGGCCCGGTGCCACGTCACTACGGTTAATTCCGTTGAGCTACCAATTAACGAGCAAAAAGAGGCCCGGAGGCCGCGCTCGGAAAACCAGTCACGAGCGTAGACTCCGGGCGAGGTAAACCAAGCATTCAGGTTTAGAAGCTTACACGCAGTGCGAACTCGATCTGCCGGGGATCGAGGGCGCTGGTGACTTGCCCGAAGGAACCAGAGCCGTAATTTGTCGATACATTGGCGAAGTTCGCATGATTCCACACATTGAAGAACTCGGCCCGGAACTGGATCTTGAGCCGTTCTTTGACCGGGAACGTCTTGTACAGCGACCAGTTCCATGTATTCTCCCCGGGCCCCCGAATGATGCCCGTGCCGCAGTTCCCAAAGGAACCGAAAGTTGGAGCAGCAAAGGCGGCGGTATTGAACCACTGCTGCACCGTCTTTGGTCCCGAGGTAGATCCAATGCAGTTAGGCCGCGTCGCCAGGCCGTTGGTTCCGGTTGCAATTCCGGGCGCGAAGTCAAATCCGCTTTCGATCACGGTCAGTCCGGAAAAGGTCCAGTTGCCAAATGCCGTGCCTAACAGATCGTGGCGGCCCTTCAGCAAAGGCAGGTCCCAAACGTAACCGGAAGTGAAAATGTGGGTCCGGTCCCATCCGGGCGTGCCGTATTCCGCCTTGAAGTTCCTCGGGTCTTGCGCGCCATTGCCGGTGTTTCTCCCATCGTTGCCGCGGTTGGCGACGTCCGTCAGGGCGTGTCCGTAGGTGTACGCAGCACTGAACGTCAGCCCATGCGAGGCGCGATAGTTATATCCAGCCTGTAGTGAGTGGTAGTTGGAAGTCCCATAATACCCGGCGGAACTCTGGGCAGCACCATTTAGCGCGCCCCAGCCTTGAATAGGCCGGGTGTAATCGCCCGAGACAAGGCCTCTATTCAGGCAAGGGTCAAAGTTGAAACCACCCGACGGAATCGTCTGACCAGGCTGGAGGCAGTTGGGATCGCCAATCGAAGGTCCTGCAACTGGAAGAGGATAATTCAGGTCCCAGCCGCCTGACACATAGCGGGCTCCGCTCCCGACATAGGCGATGTTTAAAACACTGTTGGCACTAAGCTGACGCTCGGCCGTAAGGCTCCAACTCTGAATCATGGTTGGTTTGTATTCCCTTCCGGGAGGACCGCCAATCACTGTGAGACTATTGGTACTCAACGCACCCGGTGAGCCCAACGCCGGATCCGTAAAGCTTCCGTTGAGAAGAGTAACGCCCTGCTCAAACGGATAATTGCCGAAGGAGCCGTAATTCGAGAACGGGATTCGGCCGTAGCCTATTCCGTAACCTCCGCGTATCGAGGTTTTGCCGTCTCCCGTAACGTCCCAGGCGAATCCGAGGCGAGGAGCCCAGTGTACGCTGGTGGTGAAGATTCCATTGGGTACACCAGCTGTTCCGCCGGGAATGTTGCCCTTGGCCTGAAACCCTTCGGCCAGGACAACTCCGTCCAATAGATTGGCGACGGACCCCGTCGCTGTCACGGGCTGCCCAGCAGCGTTCGTCAGGAGCAGACCGCTCGGCAGAACCACAGGGGCTTGCGCTGGATCGTACTTGCCGGGGTCGAAGTCAGCGAGACCGTTTCCTTGCATTTTGTCGGAAGAGTAGTACACGGCTCTCACACCCAGGTTCAGCGTCAAGTGGCTCGTGGCTCGCCAGTCATCCTGGAAGTAAGATTCTGACTCGTGGTAGCGGAAGTAGCCGCGAAGCCGGGTGTTGTTCTGGACAAAGTTGGAATCCAATCCGAGCAGGAAGTCGCCAACCGGGTCACCCGAGTGCACCCCGGAGAAGCTGTAGTCACCCATGGAGTTGGCGAAGTTACTCTGACGCTTGATTCCCCAAATGAACATGGTCCCGGCCTGGATGGTGTGGCCGCCCTTCACCTTGGTGAAGTCCTCCGAAAACACCTGTTCACCGTCACTCGCATTTCTTAGGGGCAGGCCGCCGGTACCGATGCCCGCCCAGCCACCGCTTAGGCTAACCCCCGGGACGCGGTGGTCGGGATCGGCGTATCCGAAAGGCATGTTCACCGCCAAGTTGGGAATGTCGCTCAAGAAGGCCTTGAAGACGTCCAGGTTTACGTGGGTGTTGGTTTGCGTCCAACTCACTTGGTTAATCGTGGTGGGATTGATGTCATAAGTAAGTTGCAGGATGTTGTTCCACCCTAGCGTCCCGATCTCTTGCGACGAGGTCGGGAACGGGTTTCTCCCCCAAGAGTTGTCGGGAGGTATGTCGCGAATGTTCTCGCGCGACACACGGCCCAGCAGCCGGACCCTCTCGTTGAAATTGTGGTCGATACGATAGGTGTAATCTTCTCCGTGGAAAAACTCCGTACCGCTGGTCAGATAGTTGTTAAATCCGTGCCCCGGGTAGTTCGGCGCGGGGTAGAAGTAGTTCATCATCAACAGAGAGTTTGGGTCGAAGCATGCCGGGTTGATGTGCGTGCTATCCGTCAGGCAATTAACCCCTGGATGATAATGATTGAGAATGCTCGCGCCTGTGGAGTCCAGCGCCAAGCCACCCGTGGCCAACGTGGGACTGCTCGAGAAGTCGCCGTCGCGCATGGCCTGCGGAATGGTGGCTCCTTGCTGAGTAAGACCCACATTGCGGCGGCGCAGCTCCACGTTCACGAAGAAGAAGGTCTTCTCCTTGTTAGTGTTGTAGTGTCCCGGAATATAAACGGGACCACCAATGCTGCCGCCAAAGATGTTCTGTTTAAGGACCGGTGTCGTTGGCGCGAAAAAGTTGCGGGAATCCAGGGCGTCGTTGCGGAGAAAGTCATAGCCGACTCCGTGGAAATCGCTGGTCCCAGACCGGGTGGCCACCATCACCGTCGCCCCGCCTGCCACGCCGTACTTCGCACTGTAGTTGTCTTTCAGAAGACGAAATTCGGAGACGGATTCGACGGGCTGGGTCACATCGAGGTTGATCATAGCGCCCGTGTTCATGTTGTAGGCGCCGTCCGTCGTGTAGTTGTTCATCTCCCGCCCAAGGCCATTGACGGAGATGGGAGTCTCTCCCGTCAGACCGCCGCCATTGAGCGCGCCTCCACCGACGATACTGCCGGTAATCGCTCCGCTGTTGACACCCGGGACTAGGAGTGCCAGGCCGCGAAAATCACGGCCATTCAATTGCAAATTCTCCATCTGGGTTGCGCCGATGGTGCCGGCGGAAGCGCCCGAAGTCGTCTCGACCTGAACCGGCGACGCGGAGACCGTTACCTCCGTCGAGGCACTGCCAAGTTGCAGTTCGATGTTAAGCCCCACTCGCTGTCCAGCGTTCAGAACAACTCCATGAGCAACGTAGGTCTTGAAGCTTTCCTTGGTGGCTGTAACATCGTAAATCGTGCCATTAGCGGGGAGACCCTCAAGATCGTAGCGACCGGCCGCATCGGCCCGGCCCTCGTGTTTGACCTTCGTGGCCGTGTCAACCACTGTGACTTGGGTGTCAGGAATCACCGCGCCGCTGGGGTCTGTCACCGTGCCCAGAATGGCGCCGGTAGCCGCGGCCTGGCCGCGGGCCTGCTGAACGCAAATGAAGAAAAGGAAAACCAAAGAACCTGCAAGTACAAGGTGTCTGGATATACGACCTGAGTTCATCATTCCCTCCTTCGGGGCTGATTTTTTTGCAGTCGAGCAACAGCTTATGGGAAGACTCCTTAGCTTCCCCGCTCGTGACGCGCTGCGACCTTGTACACCAGACGATAGACGTTCATTTACTGCCAGTGTTGAAAAGAAAGAAACTCCACAGCTTTGGACATATAAAGGTCCTGTCGTGGGCTTATACCACCCAGACAATATATTGTCAAGAATCCATCAAAATGTCCTTTCTGGTGATCTGCGCTCGTGTGAAATTAGTTTTCAGGAGTCTGAGAGTTAGGCCTTCTGTGTGCCGTACCCGCCAGAGACTTGCTCCTGAATAGGAGGTACATGGGGCTGCCCGGTCCACAATACAATGGCTCCGACACGCTGATTAGGCGTCCCTCCCCCGTAGCCCGATTGCTACCAGGCGGCTCAAGTTCCGAAACAGCTGCGATCCGATCGGGCCACTTGGACAGGGGTTGGACTTGGTGATAGCATCGGGTTCTCGCCATGCCTCTTTCTTGGCGGGAACAACCTATGCGCAACAGTCTGATGATCGTCGTATCCGTGCTTTCTCTACTGGTGTTGGCGGCAGCAAAGGAGCCGGCCAGCGGGCTCAAATACGAGTCTGTCTTCATGCGCGTCGAAGCTGCCAAGGATCGGCCGGCCTTTATTCGACTGTCGGTGGACTCTCTAGGCAAGAAGAAGCTGGCCGTGAATCCGCTCCGGCCTCCGGCTCCCTCATCGGAAGCATTTCGAGTACGCCGGACGGGGCAGACCTTGGAATATCGTCTCGTGGGTAGACCTGCGAGCGACCCTCCCGTATGGGCTTTTGATTTCTCCCTCCGCGACATCCACCTGCGATCTTCCTACTCGGGCGGTAATCCTTTGCCGCCGCTAGTACTCGATTTCGATCCCCATGTTAACCATGCGACTCTGCTAGGTCGGATGAACGATGACGGAAGCGTTCCCCTGCCTGCAGTTCTGCACTTGCCTGACCTGGGGAGCTTCCGGGTTACATCCACTAGGGCGGAAGGGCTGTCTCTGGGCTACGACGCTCTGCGTTATCCGGAAGCGCAGCAGGGGGATGATTATGTGCGAGTAACGTTCCCCGCCGCCTCGAAGGCTAAGAGACAGGTCGACTACAGGCTGGAAGTGGTGGCCATCCACCCCGATCGGCCGGAACTCACCCGTGACCCGAGGTTTGACGGTTTTCGCCGCAACTGGCTGAACATCTTCCAACTGAATCCGCGGTTGCGCGTCCTCGCCAACCACGCTGCCAGCGACCCGTGCGCCTTCACCGTTTTCGAGTACTCCTCGATGGCGGTCGAGACGCCACCTCTGGCATCCGGGTTGACGGCACTCGACCTGATCCGCCAGACCCTCGGCCGCTATCTCAGCGGGATGAAGGCGTATGGCATGGCGGGATACACGCCCAACGAAGCGACAACGCGCTACGATTATCTGGACACCTATCCCTCGCTGCTGATCGCCGCCTGGGATTACGTCCGCGGTAGCAAAGATCGGGCGTGGCTGGAAAAGAACTATGCGGGATTGAAGGATTGGGCCGCCAGGATGATCGCCATGGACCGCGATGGGAGCGGCTTGCTCGAGTATCCCGCGAGCGGGAACTCCGGCACCTGGACCAAGGACGGGCAGATTCTTCTGCGGCCGGCCAACTGGTGGGACACGATTGGGTTTGGCCACCAGGACGCGTATTCCAACCCCCTCGCTTACCACGCCTTGAAAGGGATGGTAGAAATGGCCCGGCAGGCCGGGAAGCCCGTCGATGCGCAATTCTACGCATCCCGCGCCGAGAAGATTCGCTCCGTCTATTTCGCTACCTTTTACAATCCGGCCACCGGAGTGCTGGCCGGTTGGAAGAGCGCAGATGGACGACTCCATGACTATTACTTCACTTTCGTGAACGGAGCGGCGATCACCTATGGCTTGGTTCCGCCCGGGAAGGCCAATCCAATTATGGACCGCCTGCTTGCCAAGATGAAGGAGGTAGGCTACAGGTCTTTTCAATACGGGTTGCCCGGCAACTTGATCCCCATCCGGCGCGAGGATTACGTGGATCTCAGGCCGCGCTTCGGAGGGCCCGAGAAGGCGGATGGCTCGGATGGCTTCCAGGTATATGAAAACGGCGGCGCCACCGCCTGTTATGCTTATTTCACCCTGGAGGCCTTGTACCAGTTGGGACGGCACAAAGACGCTGATGAGATTCTGTTTCCCATGCTGGGTGCCTTCGAGCAGGGCGGATTCCAGGGAAGGGGTCCGAACGGAATGACGTACGATTGGAAGGCTTGGGATGGCACGCCCCACGGCTATGAGGGTCTGCTAGTGGACGGCTACCAGGCGCTCCTGGCTGTGCTGTCGCGCTGAAAGTGGATGGGCTCCAGTGCCGGGCTAGACCCTCCGGCGCTATCGTTAAGTGATCCTATTTGCCGGACGCAACGCAACCCCGCGAAGTACGAGCTGGGAGCAGATTCAGAACTCCTCCTCGTGATCGTCCTTCGATCCGGCGCCGGAAAGGTGGGAAGTATCGTTAAACAGCACGAGCCGCCAGCCTTGCTGCGACCGCTCAATGATATTCACTGCGGCATTCTCCATACTCAGACGCCTTCGGTACTCGGTGGCGGGCACCCCCAGCGCATGGCACACCGCCAGACGGCCGACTGTTTTATGGCACACCACCGCCACCTTCCCGCGCGGGTGTCGTCCGGCGAGAGCATCCATAACATGAGCTACGCGCCTGAGCCCTTCAATTCCGGTTTCGCCACCAGGAGGCGCCATCTTCCCAGGATCTGTGTCCCAGGCTGCGAAGCCTTCGCGTTCGCTCTCGATGATCTCGCGGAACGTTCTCCCTTCCCACGAACCATAGTCTAGCTCCACCAGGTCTTCCTCTACGATCGGTTCCACGCCGGTTGCCTGCGCAATAATCTCCGCCGTCTGGCGGGCCCGCTTCAGTGGGCTTGAGTAGATCGCATCGATAGCTGCTGATTTCAACCGATCCGCCAGTCTCTGGGCTTGCTCGCGGCCAACTTCGGAAAGGTTGACGTCGCTGCGCCCGCAGACGCGGCCTTCAGCATTCCATTGAGTTTCTCCGTGCCGGATGAAATAGAGGAGCGCCATGTACCCCGAAAATCCCTCGCCTCCTAGAACTGCTGCCAAATGCTGCCGGCGGCCACCAGCCCACTGTCGTCAACTTCCAGCAGTTGGTAAGACGACTTTGAGATGACATAAACGACGAACTTCTGGGGGCCTCCAAAAATGCTATCAATGCTGCTTCCTGGAGCGGAAATCTGCAAAGTGCCATGGTCGCCCG
Source organism: uncultured Acidobacteriota bacterium (assembly GCA_963803295.1). Taxonomy (GTDB): domain Bacteria; phylum Acidobacteriota; class Terriglobia; order UBA7540; family UBA7540; genus CAWDMC01. Next base: position 8,374 of record CAWDMC010000010.1, read on the forward strand.
TTAACGAATAGGTTCCCGTGGCTGAGAGGTTCGGCTCGGGCGGTTCGGCGCCGAAAGAGCCGCCATCGTTCAGATCCTCACTACCCTTCGTCAATCTGCCGCCTCCGTCGGCAGTCAACACTCCCGAGGCGGCGGCCTCGCCGCCCGTGCCCTCCCCGCTTAACTCGAACGCAAAGCCTCCCTTGAGACTGCCATTGGCGAATGGTCCACCGGTCTCCTGGTCGACCACTCCGCCCGTTGCGGCGATCGCGTCTGTTTCGACGAGGAAGCCCCTTGACGGCGAAACCAGGTAGATCTCCACGGTCAGCCCCGGAGTGGTTGTGAACGTGACGTCGGTCCGCCCGTTGGTGGAAACGTTGTACGTGCCTGTAAACGACTGGTTGTCAGGAACGCCTTCGTCGTTCGAATCCACGATTCCGCCTGTGATGGCGCCGTTCCCATCCGCATGGAAGCGTCCCACCGCGCCAAAGTCGCCGTTAAGACTCTCGCCGAATTGGGTGAAGACAAAGTCCCCCTTTAAGGAAGCGTTGGTGAAGTTTGCCCCCGACTGCAACTCGGCGGTCCCGGCGAGCGCTGGAAGCAGATCTGTGGAAAGCCACAACAATTTGCTGGCCGAGACAACGTAGAATGCAAGGTTGAGCGTCAAGGGGCTGCTGCCGCTGTTTGTGAAGGTGGCCGTCCCACGCCCATTCGCGCCGACAGTATAGGTTCCGGTGAGGCTGGCGTTCTGCACCGACAAATTGAAATTATCGTTGATGTCCTCCGCGCCGGTCAGCGTCCCTTGACCATCTGCGTTGAGGACTCCTGCCGCGTCCAACAGCGCGCTGCCATCCGTGTTCCACCCCGCCAGCCTGAAAGCGTAACCACCTTTGATACTCGAACCGTTGAAGGCACTGGAGTCTTGCTTGTATAAAACTCCTGCGCCCACATTCTGGTTGGCATCGAACTCAATAATCGCACCCTGAGTGTTATTCACCATTGCCAAGGCGAACTTAAGGGTGTCACCTGTCGTCGGGTCTCGAAGGGTCAGGGTGCCGCGTCCGTCTGCCCCCAGTGCATAGGTTCCTGTGGCTGATACATTGGTCGAAACTGCGATGGAGTTGTTGACGTCAACCACCGCCGCCGTGAGAGTTCCGTTGCCGTCCGCAGTGAAAGTTCCCGCGGCGAAGGAAGCGAAGGATTGGCTGAAGAGGGTGCTACTCGACACCACAAAGGCGTACTGGCCGTTGAGGGTCGCGTTCGCGAAAGCCGCCGTTATGGTGACTTGGGCGGAGGCGGATTTGGTGCTGTCGGCCTGTGAGACCGCCGTGACCGTTACCATGGCCGGGTTGGGAACGGTTGAAGGCGCGGTATAGTTTCCACTGGTGTCAATGGTGCCTACGGTGGTGTTCCCGTCTGTCGTGCCGTTGACCTGCCAGGTTACAGAGGTATTCGTGCTGTTCTGGACGGTGGCGGTGAACTGCGCCTTTCCACCCGCATCGACGGAAGCCGTAGTGGGCGAGATCGAAACCGAAACCGCCGCGGGTGGCGGTGTGCCTCCTCCTCCCCCGCCTCCACCCCCGCAGTCGACCAATCCAGCGACGAGTCCGACGGACAGCAGCGCTAACGCGACACGTCTCATGAACCGACTCCTCTCACACCCGTGATCCAAAGGAATCCAACCGGACTGGACCTCTAGGGGCTCTGCGCTTGCTATTTGACCCTCAGCCTTGCCAAGCGCCAAGCACCTTCCGTAGCATTACCAGTTGGCCGATGTGGTAGGCGTTGTGATCGGCAAGCAGCAGAGCCTCCCGCAGGATCGTCTGGCCATCGCCATGGGGGATACGACCGAAGAGATCCGTACCTCGGTCGGAAACCAGCGTTTTCATCGCCGCGAGATCGTTCTTTACGGCGGCGACGCTGTTCTCCCATGCCTCGTCACTAGGAGGAGCCTCGCCTTCCGGCCAGTAGCCCTCAGGCCACTTCGGTGAGACGTGGTTTCGGTCCTTGCTAAACTGGACGATGTCCGATTGCGCGATCCGCAGATGCTCGAGCAGTTGCCAAGCCGAGTACGGTAGCCCCTGCGTTTTCGTGGATCGCAAGCCGGCAGGGAGATCAGCCAGAGCGTCCTCAATTGTGGTGTGAGCGTGTCCACCGTCCAGCAACTTCACCAGATGCTCGCGTAAGGCGCGGTCATCGAAGGAGGTCATACTCGCGGCTGGCTGCGTGCCGCCGGTCCGGCTGGGCGCCCGCTTCTTCGCTGTCTTCGCTGGTGGGGTAGTTTTGGCCTTTTTGGCCTTCTTGTTTGCCATGATTCTCGCCTCCGTCAAACTGACTTAATCCAGTACCTTGCGTCGGATTTTGGCGTGAGAAAAAGCATATACCAGCGTGTCACGATTCGCCAGAGCGCGGATAGACTTGAATAGACTTGCCTTGGCCATCAATGGCATTAATTCGGCGAAGGCGAAAAAAGGGAGGGGCAATTAGCTGAGAGTAGTGGCAAACTGTTTCTTGAGCACAGCCCCAATGGGCAGTTGAGCGGCGACTTCCAATCTGCCAAAGGTGGGACTGCCGTTCAGCGTTTGCCTCAATCTGGAAAGCATTTCGGACGAGGATGGTGATATGACTGCAGTTTCCGCGCTGGCACTCGATGAATCGCTGGTTTCAAAAGAGTTCCTAGAGGATCCGTATCCGATCCTGCACCGGTTACGGGAGGAGGACCCGGTTCATTGGAGCGACTCCATCGGTGGCTGGATCCTGACCCGATACGATGATGTGGCGACCACCTTTAGGGATGTGGGCCATTTCTCGAATGAAGAGCGCCTGGCCAGAGCGGTCGAATATCTACCTGCTGAATCGCGGGCGAAGTTCAAGACCTTCGAAGACCACTATCACCAGAAGAGCCTCATTCACTCCGATCCGCCCGATCACACCCGGCTGCGAGCGCTGATCACCAAAGCGTTCACGCCCAAGATGGTCGAAGCCATGCGCCCGCGCATCCAGGCGATCGTCAATGAGCTCTTGGATTCCGTGCAGCATGAAGGGCGGATGGACGTGATAAGGGACCTTGCCATCCCTTTGCCCGTTACGGTCATATCCGAGATCTTTGGCGTGCCTGTGTCCGACCGGCTCCTGTTCAAGGGCTGGGCTGACGACATTCTGGCCTTCCAGGGACTGAACAAGCCTCCCGAGGAGAATCTGGAACGCTCACAAAGAGCCATAATCGAAGTCCGCGCGTACCTTACCGGGCTCATCAATGAGCGACGGCGCCAGCCCTGCACAGATCTTCTGAGCGAACTGGTGGCGGCCGAGTCGGAGAGCGACAAATTGTCCGAACCGGAATTGGTCAATACCTGCATTACCCTGCTCGTGGCGGGCCACGAAACGACCACCTCTCTGATCGGGAACGGCGTCTACGCGCTTTTGAAACACCCCGATGAATGGCGGCTTTTGCAGAGAGATCCTACGCTGGTTACTTCCGCAATCGAGGAGATCCTGCGCTACGAAAGCCCGGTGGCTCGCCAGCCGCGCCTGATGAAGCAGGACAGCGAGATGGGTGGCAAAAAGCTTCGCCAGGGACAGATGGTTTTTCAAATGCTAAACGCGGCAAATCGGGATCCCGCGTACTTTACGGATCCCGACCGCTTTGATATCCGGCGGCAAAAGAATCGGCACATCGCGTTTGGTCTGGGTGTTCACTTCTGTGTCGGAGCACCGCTTGCCCGCACTGAAGGGAATATCGTGTTTCTGACCATTTTGGAACGTCTGCCGGGCATGCGTTTGGCCGAAAACAAGCCTAATTGGGATTTGCAGAAGCCGAATTCCCGAATGTTGAAGACACTGCCCGTGCTATTTTGAGCGATTAATTCGACAGTGATACTGGGTGGTGGGGTCCCATCTGAGAATTGCAAATCCTCCTGCCGTAACGCCAGTCTCCATACGGGCGATTTCAGCTACCCCCGCGCTGCTTTCGAACGATTGTGGCATTGCGTGCGATCAAGCGGAATCCAACCGCCGATGCTTGTTTCTCGAGAGCCACCAGCCGGTTCCGGCCCGAGCGAGGATTACCGTATCGCGTTTCAAGTTCCCCCAAAATGAGGCGTGCCTCGAACTCGATGCCGATCAAGCCGAGGCTCCTGGCTGAGGTAATGGTCGATTTCAGGCTGTCAGAACCGATATCCACGGTTCGAGCGGTTGGACTTCCAGAATCAGCCGCCGCTGCTGTTCGAGTATAGGCCACGGCCGCGCCAAATGTGAGCAACACCCGCCGGTTAGTGGTCGCCGCCGCCAGAGGTGCGCTGCGTTCCAGGCTGGCGAGGGCTGCACTGAAGCGCTTTTCTGCCAGAAGAGCTTTGGCCAACGCCACGTCAGCGAGAATAGCGTTATCTTTGGCGCTCTGGCCTCGGAATACTTCGCCCGCCTTCCGCGCGAGAGTTTCCGCCTCCTGGAACCGTCCTTCCTCAATCGCGAGGTTAGCGAGTGCCATTCGGGTGACGGCGGCATTGTCGCTCTCGCCCAGCTGGTCCCGCGTCGAGAGCGCTCGCATGAGTAGCTCACGTGCCTTCTCGAGATTGCCGCGATCGACCAGGATCGCGCCCAGCTCGTTCTGGGCCTGGCTTGAGCCGCTCCGATCCTTGATCCGGGCGAATAAGCCCAGCGCTTTTTCAATGGCAGCCTGAGCATCCGCCAGCCGGCCTTGCTCGCGGAGGATCTCGGCCCGAGTGTCGAGTGATTCGGCTTCACCGCTCCTGTCACGGTTCGCACGGAAGATCGCAGTCGCTCGAGCCTGCGCGGTCTTGGCCTCAGTGAGGCGGCCTTGTTCACAACGCACGATGGCGAGATCGTTAAAGGCGCGGGCCACCATGCTCTGGTTGCCGAAGGATCGCAGCAGCGGCAGGGCTTGATCAAGAGATTTTTCTGCCTGTTCGAGCTGCCCTTGCTGCCACTGCACTAGGGCCAGGTTATTCAACCGTTTTCCCACCGCAAGGTCGTTGCCGGCGGAGCGCCCGGCCGCAATCGACTCTTCCAGCGCCAAGCGAGCCGCTTTCAGGTTGCCCTGTCGGGAGCTAACGATGGCCATGTCGCCCAGCGCCGCCGCGACATTATTGGTGTCACCGGCTTCTCGGAAAATCTTCCGGGCCGACTCAAAGGCATCGGCGGCATCCGCCGGACGTCCCAGATTCTCAAGCGCCCAGCCTTCTGCCATGCGGGACTTTGCCTCTAGAAGTCGCGCACCCGCGCTCCGGGACCGCTCAATAGCACGCCGCGCGGACTGGAGCTCCAAGTTGAAATCTGCTAGGGAACCCGCCGCGAGCGCCTGGCGATAGTCGATGCGCGGGTCGCTGCCAGCCGGTCCCGGCAGCTGTTTGAGCTCGGCAAGCGTAGAGAGTGCGGCGCCGGTCTTGCCCGCCTGCACTTGCGCGTTGGCCAGATAAAGGCCGTAATCGAGATTGTCAGGGGAAGCTCTGTGCAGTTTCTGGTACACCTTCACTGCCGCCCGCCATTCACCCACAGCCTCGTCGTACTTTCCCTCGGCTTGTAACTGCTGTTGCACCGGCAGGTTGGTCGAGAGATCCACAGCCTGTTTGGCTTCAATAACGGCCCTCTGGTGGTCTCCTAACTCCTCGTAAGTGGAGGCTAGCGCGGAGTGAGTGAGCGCGTGCCGGGGCTCGATTGCCAGAGCTTTCTCGAAGAGGTCCCGCGCCGCGAGGTTCTCAAAGAGCTGCAGTTTTCCGAGACCTTCAGAGTAGAATCGCGCGGCTTTGGGATCGGTGGGTAGAATGGCCTCGGCGGCCTCGCGCTCAGCAGGCAGAGCATCGCCGGTGTGAAGACTCTTCCGTAAGTCTCGTCCGGCGAGCGCACCCAAATCGTGGATGTGGGCCTCGCTACCTGTTTCGCGCAGCCGCGCGATCTCTACCCCGGTGCGAGTATCTTCGAGACGCAGTTCCAGTTTGATTTTGCCGGCTCGGTTTGCTCCCGTATCGTCATATGAGCCCGTGACCACGTAGTCCGCGTCCAAGTTGGAGCCTAGACGTGAGAGCACTGGAGCGGGCAAATTATCGGGGTCGCCGAGCGACAGATCATGTCTTGTCCGAGCTACGTCCATCTGGGGGATGGCCTGTAGCTTGCCCCCAGCTTCGAGTTCGGAAGTAAGAATCTCAGAAAGTGCGGTTGAAACATAAGCCACATCTCGCTGGCCGGTAATATTTCTGAAGCCCAGCACCGCCACGGAGGGGCGAAGATGCGCGGCGGCGGGAGTGATTAGTGTGGAAGTGCTAGATGGATGAAGCGAGCTTTGGCCCGGCAAGCTCCTGTGTGTTCTTTCGAACGCCAGGCCGACTACGAGCAAGGCGATTGCCCCCAGCGCACCGGCGGTAATACCCACCTGAAGCCGCCGCCGGGATCGGCGCCGTGGAATCGCCTGGCCGGTTAAGCTGTTGGCGATCTCAATTGTGCTTGTGAAGCGGTCCTCCGGACGGCGCTCAAGGCAACGTAGAATCGTTGCTTCCCATCGCGGATCGAGATCCGGTACCATCAAGCGCGGCGACGGCGGGGCTTCCTTCAGCCGCTTAATCGCAGTCGATAGAGGTGTGTCGCCCACAAAGGGATGCGTCCCACAGACCATCTCATACATCACTACGCCCAGAGCGTAAATGTCGGAGGCAGGGCTGATCTTACCCCCTTCTACCTGCTCAGGCGCCATGTAGGGTGGGCTGCCCACAAAGTCGCCGGTGGTCGATTGCTGGCGGCCGATGCTCTGATCAGCTGTGGCCACGTGTGCCAGGCCGAAATCGGTGATCGCGGCCCGGACTCCGTCATCACCGTCATGCGGCACGAGAATGACGTTCTGGCTTTTGAAATCGTGGTGGACGATCGTGGCTCGATGGGCCGCATCCAGACCGGCCGCCAGCTGCAGCACGATGGGCAAGGCCTCCGTAGTCGTCATACGGCCTTGGCGCCGCAGCCGGGCGGCAAGCGTCTCTCCATTTAGCAGTTCCATGCTAAGGAACTGCAAGTCGGGAGTTCCCGGGATGAGGCTCTGGTGATGGAACAAATCGAAGGTGCGGCAGACATTGGCATGCGTCACCTTGCGTGCCAGGTTGATCTCACGCTTAAACCGGTCGATGGCGTTGCTGTCGCTGGCGATGTCGGGCCGGACGGTCTTGATGGCGACGTGTACCCGAAGTTCGAGGTCCTCCGCTTCGTAAACCTCGCCCATTCCGCCGCGGCCGATGAATCGAACTATCTTGAAGCGTCCGGCAATGTTCTCGCCTGGGAAAAATGCTGTGAGGGTTGGGGAACGGCCGTGCCCGGAAGAGCTTACTTCTCCGGGCCCAGAGAAGGGCTCTGAATAGGGAGGGATTGTCGCGACCGCGATCATCCCGTCATCTGCCTCGCGCGAAGCCGGCTGCCGGTGAGCACCCGGAAGCCGTACGGTAGGCGAATCCTCGGAGAGCATCGACCCGGAAAACGAACTCCATGCCGAGCCGCGGGAGCTCAATCTGATCGTACGACCTTCGTTGTCGGGCGGCGGACTTAGCTCGCGCTCTTCCATCTCATACCCCGGGTGACCCGAATCTGTTCGAATTATCACCCGGAAGTACTGGTACACAACTTAGAATTCTATAATTAATTGGTAAATGGGCTCGAACACGGTCCTTCTAAGAGAAAATTAATCAGGAGAGCTGGGCGGTGCCACACGATCGGCCGTTCGTCGACGTGACTGTCCTGACTACCGGTACCCGGCTCGGTCGCGGTAAGCCCCAGCCAGGGCCTCAAGCAGTCTCTCATTGGAGGGCCGACGGTCCGGGGGCAGATCCAGCTTGGACGCGATACGATCGCTGATACGCCGCGCCATCTCGCGCCGAACCTCCGGTCCGAGCTGAAGCCTGCGCTCCAGGAAGCTCTCCACCAGTTGGAATTCGTCCGGGGACAACCGCGAAAGGTCGATTCCCGGATCGAGAGCGCTGGCCGCGCCAGTCGTCGCCCTGGCCGGATTCGGCGCCGGGGCGGGAGTCAGCGACCAGCCAACTCGAAGCTTCTGCTCGATCGGTCTTTCATGCACCACCACGGTTCCCGCCAGGTAATCGCCCAGTCGCTTGCTTCGGCTCGATAGCAATGCGGAGACGATGCCTACGGCGTAGATCCCAGGTAGCGAGTCCACCAGGCGGAGCAGGTTGCGGGCGATCGCTTCGTAAGGCGTGATCACCCGTCCTGACTCCTTGATGACCCGCAGATGAACCGAGCGCTTCCCCGGGGTCTGTCCGTTCCAAAGTGCCTCAAACAGCGCGAAATAGGCAAACTGAATAAGGAAGCCACCCAGAACCACGAGCGCCCAAAGCCACGACTGGGCTTGCTTCTCGATTTCAGCCGAGATCACCGCGGCCACCATCACGAGCACAATCCCCGCCGCGATTTGGATGAGCGTGTCGAGAGCCAGCGCCAGGAAGCGGCTGCCAATGCCGGCGAGCTGAAACTCAAGAGGGATCTGCTCCGGAGTTTCGATGGTAAGGTGATCGGACAAATCTCGATTCATCCCGCCTAATTCCCGCTTGTTTTCCGCTCGATTCCCGCTGTGTTTCCGCTATCGAACGCCGCGGCTTCCTGCTGGATACGTTTCCACGCCCTCTCGATGTGGCGCCTCTCCGTACTCGATTGCCCCACGCAGAATCGCAGCGTCAGCCGATCGTTCAACCTCGTGTGGGTTAGGAAGAGATCGCCGCTTTGGTTCAGGCGGTCCATCAAAGCCTGATTAACTGCATCGCCGCCGCGGTGCCGGAAGCAGACAAGGTTCAGCGGCGCCGGAGCCGCCAACTCAAAGCGGGGATCGGCCTCTACCCACTGCGCAAACTCCCGGGCCAGCGCCACATGCCGCCGCACATGATAGCGCAATCCTTCTACTCCGTAATAGCGAATCACGAACCACAACTTCAGCGCCCGGAAGCGCCGTCCGAGCGGAATTTGCCAGTCACGATAATCGATCACCGCGCCGGATTCAGTGGCCTGATTACGCAGATACTCGGGGAGGACGCTCAGTGTCTGGATGAGCGCATTGCGGTCGCCCACGTAGAAGCAGTCGCAATCGAAGTTGGTGAACATCCATTTGTGGGGATTGAAGGCGTAGCTGTCTGCCAGTTCGAGACCATCCTGGATATAGCGAAACTCCGGACACAAGGCCGCCGTACCGCTCATGGCCGCGTCGACGTGGAGCCACAGGCCTTGCTCGCGGCAAATTCCTCCGATCTCGCGAATCGGATCGAGCGCATTCGACGATGTCGTGCCAACCGTGGCTGACACAAAGCAGGGAGTCTTGCCCGCCGCGCGATCTGCAGAAATCTGGCTGGCAAGCTCGGCCGGACGCATGGCGAACCTTTCATCGACTTCGATCAGTCGAAGATTCTGCTGCCCCAGGCCCGCAATCTTGACGGCCTTCTCGATGGACGAGTGCGCCTGGCTCGAGGCGTAGGCAACGAGGCGTCCGTCGCAACCGCGCTGGTTGGTGGCGTAGGCCGTGGCGCGCTCGCGGGCGGCAAGCAGCGCGCAGAGGGAAGCGCTCGAGGCAGTATCCTGGATGACGCCTCCGCCAGTGCCCGATGACTTGAATTTGGGGGGCAGATCCAGCATACCGGCAAGCCAATCGAGTACGTGCGTTTCCAGCTCCGTGCAGGCGGGGCTGGTTGACCAGAGCATCCCCTGAACGCCCAGACCGCTCGATAGCAGATCGCCAAGGATTGCCGGTCCGGAGGCATTGCCAGGGAAGTAGGCGAAGAAATTGGGCGACTGCCAATGGGTAATGCCAGGAAGGATAAGGCGCTCCACATCAGCCAGCATTGATTCGAACGGCTCGCCGCACGCCGGTGCGTCTGCAGGCAAGGCGGTCCTGATCTCGCCTGGCTTCGCGCGGGAGAGCACGGGAAACTGCTCGATATGCTCGTAGTAGTCGGCGATCCAATCGATAACCGCACGGCCCTGGCGGCGGAACTCGTCGGACGTCATGTGGAAATTCCTGGGTTCCTCGCGGGGCATTCTTCCTCCTGGCGGCTCTCATCTGATGGCCAAACCATTAAATGTCAAAACCCCGGCGGACTCAACTCCCGCTGTGGTAAAAGAAGAGTCATGATCAGCTCCCGCTGGATCGAGAAACGCAAGCCTTATTGGAATCAGCTCGAAAGCATTGTGGGGCGCACCGGAGCGGGCGGAGTCACCCGTCTCTCCCGGCGCGAGCTGCGGGATCTCGGCCTGCTATACCGCCAGGCGGCGGCTGATCTTTCCTCCGTGCGCGAGGACCCGACAAGCCAGCGTCTCGCTATCTATCTCAACCAGTTAATGGGCCGCGCCCACAACCTGATCTACATGGGACAGCAGAATCGGAGCGGAGGCATCTTCCTGTTCTACAAACGGGATTTCCCAAGAGTCTTCAGGGAAAACTCCCAGTACGTGCTGTGCGCTTTCGCCCTTTTCCTTCTTACCACGGTGATCGGCTTCCTCGCTTGCCTGGCAGATCCGGCGTTTCAGCGATTCTTCCTGGGTCCCGCGATGAGCGACACGATCGAGCGCCGGCACATGTGGACCCACTCGATCGTCACCATCAAGCCTCTGGCCTCGAGCGCCATCATGACCAATAACCTCAGCGTCTCGTTCCTGACCTTTGCCATGGGGATCACGGCGGGCTTGGGGACCGCCTATATGCTGGCGACCAACGGGCTGCTCTTCGGAATCATCGCCGCCGCCTGTTGGCAGGCCGGCCTGGGCCTCGAACTGGCCGGCTTCGTGGCCGCCCACGGGGTGCTCGAGTTACCTGCCATCTTCATTGCCGGAGGCGCAGGGTTCCTGATGGCGCGAGGACTGTTGTTTCCAGGATCGCTGCCGCGGCGTGAGGCGCTGATCTTCTACGGGGGCAAGGGAGTGCGTCTCGCCCTTGGTATCATCCCTTTGCTCCTCGTGGCGGGCGTGATTGAAGCCTTTGTTTCACCTACCTCTCTGGCTGTCGGGGCCAAGTTCCTACTGGCGGTTGCCCTATTCGGGCTGCTCGTCCTCTACTTGACGCGCGCCGGCCGGGAGCCCGTAGCCGGGCGCTAGTTCAGATTCCTGCAATCCAACCCGAGAGAGGGGAGTTGCTCGAACCACGTGAGGGAATTTGCTCCCTCCTCATCTATCTAAGGAATTTAGCGACTCTCCTCCTCAGATGAGAGGGGCAATCAGAAGCCCCACGCCGTGAGGCTGGCAAGCCGCGGACATCACGCAGCGGAGGTCCGCGCTACCTTGGCTGCCCTGACTCCTGAGTCGCGCGTGAGTTCGAGGCCGAGGAGCTTTCCTGCCCAAATTCAGCTCGGGGGGAGTTTGTTCGCAGCTTAGTTAGGGCTCCGCTCGGCACTAGGCGGCCTTGCCGGCACAGGATCAATGGCGCACGATACCGCTCGCCCGCATCATGCTGAGCCTGTGGGCACTCTGGGGGATATTCTGGCTCGATGCTTTCAATGTTGGCTCGCCCTGCCGTCTCTCCGTCCAGTCCATTGAATTGTCCCAGGGTGAGCCTCCGCCCTGTCTAAACCCTCACTCATGGCGCGCTCGCTCCAGACCGGCCACCTCCAGCTTGCCGATGCGTTCCCGCAGCTCGGTAACCTCCTGTTGCAATCGCGTGTTGGTCTCGATGAGTTCGGCGGCGCCCTGCCACCTTCGTTTCCACTCTTCACCTATTTGCTTGAGCGGTTTTTCCGCGCCTCGCCGTCTAACGCTGAACCAACAGCTCACCAGGCCCCACAGGACAAAAAGAACGATATACGGCAGGTTAGAGGGAGTTGTAGCCAACGAGTGAGACCGAGGCAAAATAAAGTAATCAATGGCCAGTACGGAAAGAGTCACCGAGATGAGGCCGGGCCCCAGCCCGCCGTACCACACGCTGATCACAACAGCGGCGATATACCAAGCAAGAGGGTGCGATATATGGAAAGCGCGTCTCACCAGGAGGGAGATGATCAGTGCCACGGCAACAGATAAGGGAGCCAGCGAATACCTCAAGAGCCAGGATGGGATCCCACTTATGGAAGACCTAGGCACCCGCCTTTTCTTATCCACGCTCCGCCGCCATAGCTCTTTGACGGGTTCTCCCGGCCCCAAAGTCTCGCCTTTCGCCGGGCTACCAGCGTCCCTGCTGTCGCGGAAGATGACGACGGTGACGGTCATGGCGAGTTGAACTACCAGAGTGAGCACTTGGAGGACCAAGATCGCCGTACCGGTGAATTCAGTCGGAGCCAGCACCAAAATGGTTGCGCCTACCATAGGCCCTGAAGACGACCGAGAACGTAAGCTCTGATTTTCTCCTAGTATGTTAATAGAGAACTAATAACTTGTTTATAGCACAGGGGCACCGTAAGGGTCAACACAGTGGGAATGCCCCATACCGATGTCGAACTTGGGCCTGGTCCAGTCGCCACTCAACCGCGGCATGATAACAAGCCCGGCGAGTTTTGGGAACGGTCCCGAAATAGGAACGGTTTTGGAACGTTTCACAGAGGAGCCTCTCGCCCACCGGTATCTACTCTGCTCACGGAAATGATAAGGATTAAGGAACCCGGTAGAACATCAAGGCTGCACCCTGCGCCGCCGCTTCACCTGCGCGGTGCAAAGCCTTTCTGGCGGAACTGTCCGGGATGAAAAGGATGTCATTGGCGTACATGACCTGGTCGGGAGCTTTACCGGCGAGTATCTTGCCGACATCCAACGGCAAATCCTGCTCAATCCCCTTGGCGTCTTTCCGGATAATCATCGACTTCTTCGCTGAGGCTGTGGACTTCACACTCGCGGCCAGGGCCAGAGCTTTCAGGACTGTGACCTGGGTGTGCTCATCGGTCAGAACAAAGCCCCCAGGCTTGTTGACAGCTCCTACAACATAGACAATTCCGGCCCGCTGCACGGTAACGCGATCGCCCGGATAAAGCACGTAATTCAGGTCAGGATCACCTTCGTCGAGGAGTTTCGTGAGGTTGACCGTGATCGTTCGGGGCGGGACTGATGCAGCATCGGCCGCGGGCGTGGATTTGGCGCTTAGCGCACGGAGCCCCAGCTCACCGCGGGTGATCATCGCCGTGTTTCCGGCGTCTTTCGATATTCCCTCAGCCTGGGATAGAGCATCAAGCAGGGTGGTCGTGCCCATAACCGGATAGATCTGGGGTCTCGCGACCGCCCCCACAATGGCAATGGAATGTAGCCTCGATTGTTTCACTTGTATGGAGATGTGCGGGTTCGTCACCATGCCCGCGTCCTGGAGTTCCTTTTCGATTACCTGGCCCAGTTTCCGTGTCGGTAAGCCAGCCGCCAGGATGGGGTCCTTGAGCAGCGAAACCGAAATCAGGCCCGCGGGGCTCACTAGGTAGTCGTGACTGAGTTCGGGCACATCCATGACCGTAATTTCCAGGTGGTCGTCGGGACTGATGATGTAGTCTTGCGCGGACGGCGGAGTCTGGACGGATTCAGCACGAAGCTCTCTCGCGGTACCGATTCTTTCCGCCGGGGGAACAACGCTCTGTTGCCCGGCAAACGCGACCGAGGAAAGGAGCACGGTGAAGATCAATGGAACGGCCGCACTGCAGAAGGCCTTCGAAGTCAGCGACTCTCCCGACCAAACCCTCAAGACGCCGCGATTAAACATCATCCGCTCCTTGAGACCGGCCGTAAGACTACGGCCCGAATCTACGCTGGTGACCTCAACAGCATCGTCTGAGCCAACCCGATCGTTTGCCCGGGATGCGATACAAGCCGGTGCCCACTTGTCTGTGTGTGAGATTGAGGCCCGCAGGTAGAGGCCTCTCGAAGTTCAAGAAGTGGCGGGCGATTCAAACCGCTTGCGGCTGAACGTTTCAGTCTGTCGATAAACTCGCTGGCTATACTCCCAGGTATTATCTCGCAGGCATTATAACGCCCGTGCGAACCACCGGTCAATCCACGTTATCGACATCCACGTTATCTACTACATCGACAATATCGACTATATGCTCTGCCTGGCTGGTCTGTGTGAAAAGATCCGGCTCGTCACAAACGTTGCAGTCTGCGGCACGCTTCGGAAAGCTCGGCATCCGTTTTCGCATAACAGAACCGCAGAAGGTTTTCGCCCTCTCGATTGTGATAGAAAGCTCCGCCAGGCACGGTGGCTACGCCGGTTCTTTCCAAAAGGAACATCGCCTTTTCCTTGCTTGTTTCGCCTGGCAGCCGTGAGGCGTCGGCCAGTATGTAGTAAGCTCCCTGAGGCGAACAAGGTGTCAGGCCGGACCGCTCGAGCGCAGCGGATATGAGATCGCGCTTGGCACGGTACTCCATTCCCAGGTGCTCGTAAAAGCCAGCCGAGAGCTCGCTCAAGCCAGCGGCAACTCCCGCCTGCAGCGGCGAAGGCGCGCAGACGTAAACCAAGTCATTCATATAGGCGATCATCTCCGTCCAAAGCGGATTGCTGACGCTGTAGCCGATCCGCCAGCCGGTAATGCTGTAGGTCTTCGAGAATCCGGAAATGGTAACTGTGCGCTCCGCCATGCCCGGAAGCGATCCCGGGCTCAGGTGAAGGCGGCCGTCATAAAGGAAATACTCGTAAATCTCATCCGTGAAGACAATCAGATCGTGGCGTGTGGCGAAGTCGGCAATCCACCGCGTCTCCTCTGCCGTGAACACCTTGCCAGAAGGATTGGCGGGCGTATTGACGAGGATCCCGCGGGTATTCGGCCCGACGGCCCGCTCCAAGTCCTCGGGGCTGAACGTCCAATCCGGCGCCTTCATGGTGACGTAAGCGGGCAACGCTTCCGCTGCCAGCAGGGTATTGAGATGATAGCCATAATAGGGCTCGAAGAGGATCACCTCATCACCAGGGTTCAGTAGCGCCAGGCAGGCACAATAGAACGCTCCCGTGGCGCCCGCGCTGACCACGATCTGGGTATCAGGATCGGCTTCGATGTGGTTATAGCCTCGCAATTTCACGCTGATTGCCCGACGCAGTTCGGCGATACCGTCAGCGCGTGTATAACTGTTTCGTCCCTGGTCGATTGCCTGTTTGGCGCCTGCCCCGACGGGAAGCGGAAGTTCCGTGTCGCAGACGCCTTGCGCCAGGTTAATGCCGCCTACCCTCTCGCATTCCACGGACATCACCCGGATCTCCGACTGAGTGATGAACCGCGACCTGCGACTCAGGGTCATTGAAGCTGGCTTCTTTGAGATTGTCTGTTCCATGGCGTTAGGAGTCTAGGCCGTTTTGGAGTTTCAAAATAGCATTGGGCGGGCAAAGCCGGTCATGGCCACGCCGCGGTCCGGATCGAGACAGAAATTCCGCGAAAGTCCAAACGTAGCACGGGTAGAGTCCTGGCGGAAGCCCCTTCGGAATCCGGCAGCACTCTGCGAAGCTCACGAGGGTGCTTTACTGATCGCCGAGATCACGGCTGCTTGAATTACCTCTATGGTTCGCCGCAAGATAGTGCCACTCGGCACGACTTCGGTGCTTTTGGCCGGCAGAAGCGGCACTGGCTTGTCGATGCCCGCGCCGGTCCAACCCGCTATTTCACAATGGATTGACGGTTCCACTGCCAGGAGGGTAGAATTGCTGATTGGGCATGGCGGGCTGGACTCCGACAGTTCCCCCTTCTGCTTCGAAGCCCCACTTTACAGCTAGGAAGAGGTTGGCATGCAGGCGAACGATCTGCGACCAGGAATGGTCATCAAGCACAACGGTGAGCTATGGTCCATCCACAAGGCCGAGCACCGCACTCCCGGCAACTTGCGAGCCTTTGTGCAAGCGCGCATGCGCAACCTGCGGACGGGTTCGATTTCGGACTACCGCTTTCGGTCCACCGACGAGGTGGAAAAGGCCATGATCGACGAAACGGAGATGCAGTTCCTCTATCGCGACGGCGACTTCTTTCACTTCATGAACACCGATACCTACGAGCAGATGCAGCTCCACAAAGACGTGATCGGCGGCCGCGCGCCCTACATGATGCCCGAGGTGATGCTGAAGATCGAATACTACGAAGGCCGCCCCATTGACGTGCAGCTTCCGGCCACGGTGGAACTGAAGGTGGTGGAGACGGAACCGGGCATCAAGGGCGCGTCGGCCACGAACGTTCTGAAGCCTGCCAAGCTCGAGACCGGGCTGATCGTGGGTGTACCGCCCTTCATAACTGAAGGCGAGACGATCCGTGTGGATACCTCAGAAGGGACCTACCTCGAACGCGTGAAGTAAAGAAGCCGCCATGTGGGATTGTCGCGGGGCCCTGCCGTACGCATCTCCTTTACGCCGCCTATCACCAAATTGACCCCGAACTCGTAAATTGAGGCGTTGTTTGGTTCCGAATCCCGGGTGCGGACGCGCTTATGCCGAAACGAGGCCCGAAGGGGCGACCTACCATAGCCCAGGCCTGGGCTGAGATGGCACGCCCCTTTGGGGCTGAACACGTACATTCCAGGGGACGGCCCGGTGCCCAGCCAAAGATGTGGGTAATGATCAGCCCGTGGGGAGAGGGCGAGCACAGCGAGCCTGGTTAGGGGTCTTTCCGTTCCGGCAGGGTACGTTCAACTTGCCCCAGCATCCGCCCGCATTTCACTGGACGACTGTGCCACGGCATGGTAGATTCGTGGCGTTCGTTCTTTGACGTTACTTGTTTCCGTGGTGCCCCAGACTGCCGACCGGCGGCAGATCCAAGGTCAAAAGGAAAGGCCGTGTGAATCGGCCGTGGTCCCGCCACTGTGATCGGCGAGCCTGACCTCTGCAGTTAGATGCTTAGCCACTGCTCCCCACCGGAGTGGGAAGGCTGAGATCAGGCGAAGACCCGAGAGCCAGGAAGCCTGCCCGGAAACTCTGACCCAGCTCTTCGACGGAAAGAGTAGTGATGGTTTCGCGACGCCGGCCGCGCTCTCACTGTGCGGCTTGGGTGCTCTACCATCCTTTCCTCCAAAATCTCCTTTCGTCGATGAGTTCCGGCCTTGCGGGCGGCCTGTAAGGGCCTGCCCGCACATCCCGCCGAGAGAGCGGGAAAGGAGCTCTGCATGACCAAATCCTCCGATCGCAATTTCCAGAGTCCATCGGTTGTTTCCCTTTTTTCGTTCCTGAAATTCCTTTTCATCACCCTCGCGTTCATCGCCCTCGCGCCGGGGCGTGCCCAAGCGGCGACGTTGCGCGGTACGATCTATGACCCGAGCGGTGGCGTCGTCGTGGGGGCGCGGGCGAGCTTACTGAATCCTCTCGGAGCCCTGGAGGAACGCACCACCGACAGCCAGGGCCGCTATGAATTCGCTGATCTCGGCGCCGCCGCTTACAAGCTGGTGGTGAATAGTCCGGGTTTCAGCGCGATGCAGTCCGACATCGACCTTAAGAGCGACGAAAGCCGCACCCTGGACCTGCACCTTGAGATCAGTGCCGCTCCGCAGCAAGTGGTGGTGTCGGCCTCGCTCGCGAACGCGGTCGCACCGGAACTCGGTTCTTCCGTTAGCGTTCTCACCAAGAGCGATCTCGGGAACATGGGCGATCAAACGGTTTATGAGGCGCTGCGCCAGACGCCCGGCGTGACGCTGAATCAGACCGGGCGGCACGGCGGCGTGGCCGGTCTCTTCATCCGCGGCGGCGGCTCGAATTACAATCTGGTGATGATCGATGGTCTTCAGGTGAACCAGTTTGGCGGCGCCTTCGACTTCTCCACCCTTCCCGCGGATGGCGTGGAGCGCATCGAGGTAACGCGAGGACCGGAAAGCGCCCTGTACGGCTCCAACGCCGTCACCGGCGTGTTGAATATCGTGACCGAGCAGGGCACGGGCAAGCCTCACTTCGACGCCCTGGCCGAAGGCGGCAGCCTACACTACCAGGAGATTTGCGACCGGCGGCAGCGGCCTGACGCACGGGCTGAGCTGGGCTTACAACGTCTCGCGGCTCGACTCGGGCGGCGTGGTCCAGAACGACAATTTTCGCGATCAGACGGCCTTCGTCAGCCTGGGCTACTCACGCAATCCCCGGCGCCAGTTTAATTTTCATTTCTTCGGCAATGCCAACGATGCCGGCGACCCCGGCCCTTACGGGTCCGATCCGCTGGGAGTGTTCGATCAACCCGAGTACCCCGGAGGACCCACGCCGCGGCAGATCGGCCGGGTCTCGCGCGACAAACAGAATATGTTCGGCTACACCGGCACCTATTCCGAACAGTTCGCTTCGCGCTTCCGCCAGGTGGTCACGGGCGGCCTCTCGACCAGCGATTACTATTACGGCAATCCGATTTTCGGCGACTCCTTTTCGAACAACCTGCGCGCCATTTTCAACACGCGTAGCGAAGTGGAAATCTCCAGCAAGGATTTCCTGGTGGCGGGGTTCGAGTACAACCGCGAGCAGGTGCGTAACACTTACGTGGCCGGCGCGAATGGCACGCCGTTCCTGTTGCCGCGCACCAGTCTGGCCTACTTTGCCGAGAACCGCTGGAATCCGGCGCATCGTCTTTTCATTACCACCGGCGCGCGGCTGGATGACATCCGCACTGACAGCTTGCCTCCGGACGCCTTCGGTTCGCGCCCGCTCCTTGAGGCGACCCGGGTGACAAAGCTTAGTCCGCGCGCCTCCATGGCGTACCTGCTGCGCGAGGCTTCAGGTGGCTCCGGCGCCTTGGGCTTGACGCGTCTGCATGCGAGCGCCGGCAGCGGCATTCGCGCTCCGGACGCCTTCGAGCTGGCCTTCACTAATAATCCGCACCTGAAGCCGGAAAAGAGCATCAGCTTCGATGCCGGAGTTGAACAGCGCTTCTTTGGCGATCGCGCCACCTGGGACGTGACCTATTTCTATAACCGGTTCAAAGATCAGATAGTGAGCCTGGGCGGATCCCTCACCAGCCTGAGCAGTTTCGAATCCGACAATCTGTCGAATTCACGGGCTCAAGGCGTGGAGACATCTTTCCGGGTCCGGCCCTGGCGATCGATTCAGTTGACCGGCAGCTACACCCGGCTCTCGACCGAGATTCTGGCGCTCGACGGCACGACCCTCGCCCAGACACCTTTTCTGGTGGGACAGCCGCTCCTGCGCCGCCCGCGGAACTCCGCCTCGACAGACGTTACCTGGTGGCATGGGCGTCTGATGCTCGACCTGAACTCGTACATCCGCGGCCCGGTGCTTGACGTAGAACCGAACCTGGGGGCCACGGCGGGCGTCTTCCGCAACAAGGGATATGTGCTCGCAAACGGCGGATTCTCCTATCGCGTGCATCGCGACCTTGAAGTGTACGGCCGCCTGAACAACCTGCTGAACCAGAAATACGAGGAGTCTTTTGGCTATCCGGCCTTGCACTTGAACTTCCTGGCCGGAGTGCGGTTTAATTTCCCTGCCGAGTGAGAAGTCGTTTGGCGGAGGTTGGAGGGCATCATGGCGTATTGGATCGTCTTGGTGGCGATACTGGCGCGTTTCATTCCCCATCCGGCGAATTTTGTACCGGTGTATGCGGCGCTGCTTTTTGCGGGCGCCTGGCTCAAGCGGCGCGATATGCTTTGGTTTCCCGTGGGGCTGGCAGTCTTGAGCGATTTTGCGCTCGCCACGCTTGTCTATCGCTCGCGAATCACCTGGGGCGAAGTGTCGCTCGCGCTGGCTTATGCCTCACTGGTGTTGGTAGGACGGTGGATTCGCGGCCATGTTTCGTGGGTCTCCGTGGCCATCGCTTCACTTGCCGGTTCGCTCGGGTTCGTACTGATCAGCAATTTCGGCGTCTGGCTGCTTGATGGCGTGTACGCTCGCACCTTGCCGGGCCTACGAGAGTGCTATCTCGCGGCGCTGCCCTATTTCGGAAGCACGGTGTTGAGCGGCCTGCTCTTTTCGGCGGTGTTGTTCAGGTCTTACGGCTGGTATCAGCGGAAGATGGGGCTCCAGCCAACAACCAAGGCAACAGCACCTGCTATCCCGTTGAGCGGGCGAGCGTGAGGTGCCGGCAAGGGTTGCACGGACAGGTCTTGTCCGGCATCGGCTCTGCCGCCTGCTCTGTGGCACGGCCTTGATGCGGTGAAAGAATCAGATTGCGCTACGGCTCCGTAGGGGCAACCCTTGTGGTTGCCCCAGGGCGGCCACGAGGGCCACCCCTACGACCCGATTTTTCATAGCCTCCTTACCTTCCAGACCGGCGCGACCCAGTTCTTCCGCTGCGCCCCACCAACTCATCGAACAAGAACCTGGACGCGGCTGCGTCCGACGCCCAAAGGCCCTCAATTAAGATAACGCGGCCGAAGTTGCGTGTGATGTAGACTTAATCTTGGCAATTTCAAATTCTGCTCTGGCGGATGTGGTCCTCTGGACCGGCATCCTCGACTCAGATCCTCGGAGTGGCGACAACTCTTGACGGATCGCCGCTTTCAAAAAGGCAGCGCGGAAGTAAGGCTGGGGGGAGACTTAATGCTCTTGGACAATGCCGACTTAAGATTCGATGGCAAAGTTGTGGTGGTAACCGGCGGGGGCTCCGGCATTGGGGAGGCCTGCGTTCGCGAGTTCGCCGCTCGCAAGGCAACGGTGGCGATGGTCGACCGTAAGCCAGACGGCGGTGATCGGATTTTAGCGGAACTGAAACAGCAAGGGGCTGCGATCGAGTATTTCAGGGCTGATCTCAGCTCGAATGCCGAAGTCGAGCGGCTGATTCCGGAGATCGTTTCCCGTTTTGGCGGGATCGATGTATTGATCAACAACGCGGGCATCCAACGGTTTGGCGACGCCGCCAGCATTACCGAAGAGCAATGGGACGAGGTTATGAACGCGAACGTCAAGACCGTGTTTCTGGTGTCGAAGTACACGATTCCGGAGATGATCAAGCGCGGCGGCGGCGCGATTGTCAATACCGGTTCGGTGCAGGCCGTGACTGCCCAACGCAATTCAGCCGCCTATGTTACCAGCAAGCATGCGGTTCTGGGGCTCACCCGGAGTCTGGCCCTGGATTACGGCAAGCAGAACATACGCGTCAACTGCGTGCTGCCCGGGGCTATCGATACTCCCATGCTGCGATGGGCCGCTTCTCTCGACGAGAATCCGCAGAGAGTGCTGGACGGATGCGATCAGCTTCACATCCGTGGCAAGATGGGCCGCCCGGAAGAGGTCGCGCGGGTGATCGTTTTTCTGGCAAGCGATCTCGCCTCGTTTATGACCGGAGCGGGCGTCGCCGTGGATGGGGGACTGCTTGTGCCCGCCGGGGGTATGGCGTTCCAGGAATCGGGGACAGGCGGAAGTAAGACCTAAGGAGAACTCATGAAAGTCGGACTAGGTCTCTATCGCCACATGCTGACGCGGGATTACTACGATTTCGCGCGACAAGCGGGATGCACCCATGTGATCATCCACATGATCGACTACTTCAAACAGAACTCCGCCAACCCTCGCCACAATCAACCTACTGGCGGCAGATACGAGCCTTGGGGTGTTGCCGGAGATCCGGAGAAATTGTGGACGGCCGAAGAACTCGCGAGAATTCGCAAAGAGGTCGAAGAGGCAGGCTTGGTTCTGGCGGCGCTCGAAAACATCGACCCAGCGTTCTGGCATGACATTCTCCTGGATGGGCCGCAGCGCCCCCGGCAGATCGAGAAAGTCAAGACGTTGATCCGAAATGTGGGCGAGGCAGGCATTCCGGTGTTGGGATACAACTTCAGCCTGGCGGGTGTCTCCGGGCGGGTGACGAGTGCGTCCGGACGGGGAGCAGCGGTTTCAGTCGGCATGGATGGACCGGCGGACGCACCCATCCCAAAGGGCACGGTGTGGAACATGGTTTACGACCAGAGTGCCGCCTCGGGCGTTCTGGGACCGATTACTCGCGAGGAGCTTTGGCAGAGACTCGAGCGCTTCCTCAAGGAGGTCCTTCCTGTGGCGGAGCAGTCTGGGGTACGGCTTGCAGCTCATCCCGACGATCCTCCAATGCCAACCGTGCGCCAGCAGCCTCGGCTGGTATTCCAGCCTCACCTGTTCCAGAAGCTGCTCGACCTAGTGCCCAGCAAGAGCAACGTTTTGGATCTGTGCGTTGGCACCGTTTCGGAGATGACGGAAGGCGATGTTTACGAGGCCGTCGATCAATACAGCCGCCAGGGCAAAGTTGCCTACGTTCACCTGCGAAACACGGTTGGGAAAGTGCCGCACTATCGCGAGACCTTCATTGACGAGGGTCAGGTGGACATGATTCGCGTCCTATCGATTCTGAAACGGAACAATTTTGACGGAGTAATTATTCCTGACCACACTCCCCAGATGTCCTGCGCCGCTCCCTGGCACGCGGGCATGGCCCACACAATAGGTTTCGTGCTGGCGGCTTTGAAGATGCTCGATTCCTCGCGGGACTTGAATCGTTGAGCCTTACTGTAGCGCCGGTGTCCCCTACCGGCGTTTTCGGCACTGGGAGTTAGGAACGATGCGAAATACGAACCACCCCCTTGCCCCCTCCTTGACCAAGGAGGGGAATGCGACGAACCACCCCCTCGCCCCTCCTTGACCAAGGAGGGGAATGCGAGGGCAACGAACTCCCCTCCTCAGATGAGGAGGGGGCCAGGGGGTGGTGTTGAACGCGCATGGCGACCTCGTTTCCGGAGGGTTTCGCATGAGTCTGATCCCAACCGTTTCTACGAACACGTGCGGATTCCTGGTGGACGGCCGTTGGATTTCTGAAGGCAACGCGCTGGAGGTGCATTCGCCTTACGACGGCACGCTTGTGGCCGTGACCTTCCGTCCCACCCCGGAACACGTGGAAGCGGCGATCCAGGCCGCCGAGCGGTCATTCGAGATCACGCGGAGAATGCCCGCTTACGAGCGGCAGGCGATCCTGCGCAGTGTCGCCGTGGACATTGCCGAGGAGAAAGAAGAGTTCGCCCGGTTGATCGCCTTGGAAGCGGGCAAACCGATCAAGACGGCCCGAGGCGAAGTCGACCGGGCCGCCTTCACCTTTACAGTGGCGGCGGAAGAGAGTACGCGGATCTATGGCGAGTATCTGCCGCTCGACCTTTTGCCCTCGACTCTTAACCGCTGGGGAATGGTGCGGCGGTACCCTCTGGGACCTATCGCTGCGATCAGCCCCTTCAATTTCCCACTGAACCTCGTGGCGCACAAATGGGCTCCTGCCATCGCTGCTGGCTGCACTATCGTACACAAGCCAGCTTCTCAGACACCCATTAGTTCGTTGCGCCTCGCGGAGATCGTTGAGAAGGCGGGTTGGCCGGCGGGGGCTCTGAACGTTCTGCCCCTTACGGGCGCCGACGCGGACGGGCTGGTTGCGGATGATCGACTCAAGAAGCTCACCTTCACCGGCAGCAGCGTCGTAGGCTGGGAACTCAAGCGAAAAGCCGGAAAGAAGCGAGTTACACTGGAGCTGGGCGGCAACGCCGGCGTTATTATTCACTCCGACGCCGATCTTGATTACGCAGCGGAGCGGTGCACGGCGGGAGGCTTCTCCTACGCCGGGCAAAGCTGTATTTCCGTGCAGCGGATCATGGTTCAGGCTGGCGTTTTCGACGCCTTTCTGGCTGCATTTGTTCCTCGAGTTCGGGACCTGAAGACAGGCGACCCATTCGATGAGACCACCGATGTCGGTCCCCTGATCAGCCCTCGAGACGCGGAGCGCGCCGAGCAGTGGATTGCGGAAGCTGTGGCGGCAGGGGCTCGGCTTCTTTGCGGTGGACGGAGACAAGGCTCAGTAGTCGAGCCGGCGGTCCTGACCGCCACGCGGCCTGACATGCGCGTCAATTGCCAAGAGGTGTTTGCGCCCGTCGTCACCGTGGAACCCTACAGCGACTTTGACCAAGCAGTCGCCCAGGTGAACGACTCAAGCTACGGCCTGCAGGCAGGCGTCTTCACGCACGACTCCCGGCTGATCTTCAAGGCCTATGACGATCTCCAGGTCGGCGGAGTCGTCATAGGCGACGTTCCGACGTTCCGCATCGACCACATGCCCTACGGAGGGGTCAAGGATTCCGGCCAAGGTCGTGAGGGGCTCCGCTATGCTATCGAGGAGATGACCGAACGAAAGCTTCTGGTAGTGAATCCGTAGACCGGCAATCGTCCGGCACCCCGCCAGTGGTCGTTTGGTGAGAGGTTAGACAAGCAAGCGCGGAAAGAAAACGCGAGGCAATGGCCTCCAAACATGCCAGCAGAACTCCCGGCCTTGTCCGCATAAGGAGGGGTCAGGGCCTGGTCTGGTCCTCGTAGGCCGCGGGTCGGCAGCTTGACAGTCTAACCGGCTAAACGTATTCTATATACTATAGGTACAACGGTCTCTAAGTCGGGCTTGCCCAGGTCAGGAATGTGCGCTATAGAAAAGTGACTGACCATGAAGCTCTCGTCGATTTGATTCGAATTCCATCTCCTTCTCAACTTCATTGCGAACCAATTGCTTGGCTGCGGAGGCTGGTTCGTTCGAAGGAACGCCGTTGTTAGTCTGCGAGGAGGTTACTCAGTAGTACCGACAGGCGGCGATTTACGACTCTGAGCCGCGAACTTTGCGTGTTTAGCCTCGGGAATCGAATTGGAAGTCCGGGCGGGCGCCCGCTCGGCGGAGCGGAGGCTTCTTTCTTCTCCTAATGCGAAGTTCAAATATCCGGCGAACACGACCAAATCGTAGGCAGAAAGCCCATCTCAGCCAGAATACCGGGGGCCATTCCGCCCCGGTGGCGGTTGAGGATCGGGGTGCAGGTCCTCGGCCACCTTTTCCCTGGTTCGGGCCGATCGAGGGCGCTCGCGCCGTCGAAGCAGCATGACTTACGCGCCCTCATCGAGAACACGTCCGCGTTCGTGACGATGCTCGACCTTGAAGGGACAATTCTGTTCATCAACAGAGGCGCTGCCCGGGCTCAAGCGTGATCAGGTCGTTGGCTCCAGCCTGTACGATCATGTTCCTGGTGAATTCCACGAAAAAATAAAGCGGGTTATCCGAACTTGCATCGAGACTGGCCGTCCGGCGACTTATGAGTCACGCGGACGGGGTCCTGGAGGGACAACCTCGTGGTACCGGAATGACTTGGCACCACTTACCCAGGACGGCCGGGTGGTTGCTCTGGTTCTCACTTCAAGTGACGTTACCGAAATAAAAACTGCGGCCGAGGCGCTGAGAGCGAGCGAAGAACGTTTTCGTCTGATCGTGGAAAACAGCAGTGAAGCCTTTCTCCTTTGCGACGAGGAGGCGAGGTGCTATTACGCCAACCACGTCTACGAGCAGATTTGGGGGAGAAGCCGTGAGAGCCTGTATACGAATCCGGGAGCGCTTAGGGACGCCATACATCCCGAGGACCGCGACCGGGTGCTATGCTCCTTCCGAAAGCTCGAAACAGGAGCGCCCTTTGACGAGCAGTATCGCGTATTACGTCCTGACGGTACCATACGCTGGGTCTGGGATCGCACCCAACGGGCTCCAGATGAGCACGGCGGGGGCGCCAGAATTGTGAGTGTGATTCGCGACATCACCGACCGTAAACTAATGCACGCCCAGTTGTCTTCTGAGCGCAAATTGCTGGACGTCTTCTTTTCTGCGGCACCGGCGGGAATGGCCGTCCTGGATGGCAACCTTCGCTACGTGAGGATCAATGAAACGCTCGCGAAGACAGATAGCTCAAGTGCGGATGATCACCTGGGCAGGAGCATTGGCGAGGTCGTTCCGGGGCTGGCTCCAACCGTCGAACCGATCATGGAAGCCGTCCGGAACACAGGAAAGCCCGCTCTGAATATGGAAGTGAGCGGCGAGGTCGGATCGCCAGGTGTGCTCCGCCACTTCATCGCATCCTATTTTCCGGTGGCGCTGGGGGATGGTGAGGAATCCCCCGGCGTGGGCGCAGTGGTGGTCGACGTCACGGAAATGCGGAATACAACGGAAGGAGTGCGGGCGCGGGCGCGTCAGCAGGCTGCGGTAGCCGAATTGGGACAGCGCGCGCTCACTGGCGTCGATCTTCGCATCCTGATGGATGAAGCCGTGGCTCTTGCTGCACGCATTCTGGAGGTGGAGTGCTGTGATGTTCTGGAGCTCCTGCCCGGCGGTGACAAGCTGGTGGTGCGGGCAACCGTGGGCCCGGGACAGGCTGAGGGAGGCATGATCGCGGTGAAAGCGCATTCTCTGCCTGGATGTACGTTCGCCCGGGCCGAACCGGTGGTGGTGGAGGACATTGCTACAGACAATCGTCTCCAGCACTGCGTGTTGTTTTCCTTACGCGGCGCCGTCAGCGGCTTAACGGTGATTATCCATAGCCAGTCCAAACCCTACGGAATTCTGGGAGCCTACGCGAGTAAGCGGCGGAGGTTCAGCCGGGACGATGTAAGCTTTCTGCAGGCTGTAGCTAACGTGATTGCCCATGCCGCCGAACGCAGGCATGCCGAGGAGGAGCTCCAGCAGCTCTCGGGACGCTTGTTGCGGCTTCAAGACGAGGAGCGGCGCCGCATCGCCCGCGATTTGCACGATTCCACCTCCCAGAATCTGGCAGCTCTCGCGATCAACCTCGGGGTGCTCGGCGAACACTTAGAGCCGGAAACTCCTGCCAGCATATCCTTGAAGCAGAGCGTGGAACTGGTGGAAGCGTGCACGCGAGAGATCCGGACGTTCTCCTACCTCCTCCACCCTCCCATGCTCGATGAACTGGGTCTGGCGGCGGCATTTCGATGGTACGTGCGCGGATTTGCCGAGCGCAGCGGAATCAAGGCAGACCTGAATCTGCCGGCACAACTTGGGCGGCTTCCGTCCGAGGTCGAGCTCACCCTCTATCGCATTTTACAGGAAGGGCTCGCCAACGTGCACCGGCACTCGGGCAGCCCGACCGTGGAGATCAGCCTGGTTCAGAAGCCCCGGCAGGTAGTGCTTGCTATAACCGATCAGGGGCATGGCATGCCTTCGCATGCGCTTGCCGGGAAAAGAATAGGACCCACTCACGAAGAGAATCAACTGGGTGTCGGCATACTGGGAATGCGGCAAAGAGTAAGGCAATTCGGTGGAACACTGCGCGTGGTGTCGGGTGCCCAAGGGACCAAGGTCACCGCCACCCTGCCGGCCGATGAGCGACTTGGAAGAGTAGCCCCGGCCACGACGGATGCCGCATATCAGAGGGCAGAGTCTTACGGCACCCTCCTGATTGAAGCCGCCAAGCAGAAACACGTGCTCATCCGCGAGCAACTGGTAACCGAGATTGAGCGGCTAAGGATACAAGTTGAACTCATGCAAATGACACTCAAGGATCGTCACCCGGATGGCAAGAGGTGATAGCTTTGCGCATTCTCATTGCGGACGATCACGAAGTTGTCCGGCAGGGGCTGCGGGCCCTCATGCAGAATCATAAGGGTTGGGAAGTATGCGGGGAAGCGGCGACGGGGCGAGAGGCGGTAGAGAAAGCCAAGGAGACCCAACCCGATGTGGTGGTGCTCGATATCGCCATGCCGCAGCTCAATGGCCTGGAGGCCGCCCGTCAGATCTTAAAGGCCCACCCTGAAACGCAGGTGCTCATCCTAACCATGCATGAATCGGAAGAACTGGTCCGCGAGGTCCTGGATGCCGGGGCGCGCGGCTACGTCCTCAAGTCCGACGCCGGCCGGAGTCTGGTGGCCGCCATTGAGGCTCTGGGGCAGCACACACCTTTTTTCACGTCCAAGGTAGCCCAGATCGTGCTGCAGGGCTTTCTCGATGGCAAGCCTGCCTCCGCTGAAGTCACGCGGTCAACGCGAGGGCGCCTCTCGGCGCGTGAGCGGGAGATCATCCAGTTGTTGGCGGAAGGTAAGGGCAACAAGGAAATCGCTGCTTCGTTGAACATCAGTGTAAAGACGGTCGAGACCCATCGCTCGAACATCATGCGCAAGTTGAACCTGCACTCAATCGGCGATCTGACGCGCTACGCCATTCGGAATCGCATCATCGAGCCCTGAATGGCGATTCACCCGGTCAAGACGCAGCTTCAGATTAGCCGACCATCTCTTCCAACCCCATGTGGCTGCCGGGTTCGTATACAGTGATTTTGAGGACACCTGTAAGGTGTTCGTTCGATTACATTTGCTTCCTAGATCCCCATAGTATGAGAGTATGAGGGCAGGGCCAAGGCGGCGCCCGGAAAAGGGAGGCATCTGCCCAGGTGAGAACAATGGAAATCGCTCGAGTGCGGACGCTGGTGGTGGATGACGTAGCAATCGCCCGCAGCACGATCCAGCTTGTCCTTGAGAGCAAAAAGAACATTCAACTGGTGGGCACGGCTGCCGACGGACTTGAGGCGATCCAGCAGGTGCGCAGTCTGAAGCCTGACCTTGTTGTCATGGATGTACAGATGCCCGGAATGAACGGGCTACAGACCGCCGCCCGCCTGCTCGAGGCTGAACCCGAGACGCGCATCATCATGATCTCCGGTGACGACAGCCACGAAGCGCGCCAGGCGTGTACCAGCTTAGGGACACATGGATTTGTGGCCAAAGACCGCATCTACCAGGAGCTTTACGCCGAAATCTGCCGCATCTTCGGCTTGTCCGGTCTAGCCAGCCGCTAGCCAGAATTCTAACAAGAGTCAATTTATCTATAATTTAGGGGAATGGCGTCTATCTCAGTGCAGAAGCGGGGAGGCTGTGTGTACCCACCGCATTATTATTGACTATAAGGTAAATTGAATGCAGTATAACATCGAAATAATCACGGAAGGAGCCATCCTGTCCTTTGCTGAATGAACCGACGTTGACTGGAGCCGAGAATTTGCCTGCCTCGACCGAAACGGTGCTGATCGCCGCAGAAGCGCCCGAAGCGAGCACACGTCTGACGAGCTTGTTCTCGGCGGCTGGATACAAGGTTAGCACGGCCGGCAGCGGTGGGGAGTGCCTGCGCCTAGCTGAGGAGAGCGCCCCGGAGGCTGTGGTGATTGAGGCGCCTCTTCCCGACCTGGAGGCGGTTGAGGTCTGCCGTCGCTTGCGGTTGAACTCCGGCCCCGCTCCGAGATGTGTGATCATCCTCGCCCAAAGTAACTCAAGCACGGGCCCTTACCTGACTCGCGTCGACGCGCTCGCGGCGGGCGCCACGGAACTGATCGAGTCGCCTCCGAACGACCGCGAGCTGCTTATGGCGTTAAGAATCGGAATTCGCCTCGGTCGGGCGGAATTCGCGCTCCTCCAACAAGGCGAAATCTCCGCCGAAACGCCCGGCAGGATGGAAAGGGCTCTTCGCAGTTGTTTCCAGAAGAACCCGCTGCCCATGTGGCTTATTGACGTTGATTCTCTCCGATTTGTACAGGTCAATAAGGCAGCCCTCTCCCGATATGGTTACTCCGAACACGAATTCCTGAGCATAGGGATCAGGGATCTCGTCGATCCTACCGAGTGGCCGCGCCTGGATCGCTTCTTCGAGAACCCCAGCGCCGACACCACCAACGCGACGGAATGGAGGCACGTCCTGAAGGACGGCCGGCCAGTCGACGTTGAAATCAGCAGGCACTATTTTGTCGAGAACGGAACCAGGCTAGTTGTTATGGCGGCACAGGATATCACGTCGCGTAAGCAAGCCAGTGAAACCTGGTCGCTGCTTTCTTCCATCGTGGAATCGTCGGACGACGCCATCATCGGCAAGGACAAGGACGGCGCCATCGTGAGCTGGAATTCCGGTGCGGCCGCGCTTTTTGGCTACGCGGGCGAGGAGGTGATTGGCCGCCCAGTCACGCTGCTTGAGCCGCCCGAGCGGCGGGGCGAGATGGCGCAGGCCCTCCAAAAAGTGGCGCAGGGAGAGCCCGTTCGGCGTTTCGTGACCGAACGGCTGCACAAGGACGGTCACCGCATCACGGTTTCGGTTACCATATCGCCTATCTACGACACCGAAGGGCGGATCAAGGGCGCGTCCGCCATCGCTCGCGATGTCACCGATCTCATTGACTCCCAGAAAGCGCTGCGCGAATCGGAAGAGCGCTATCGGCTGCTTTTCGATCTCACCCCCATCCCCATGTACGTAGTGGACCTCGAGAACTTGGGTTTTCTGGCCGTCAATGAGCGGATGATTCGTCACTATGGTTACTCACGGGCGGAGTTTCTGACGATGACCGCCGCCGAGATATGGCCGGAGGAAGAAGTCCCTAAGCTGACCTCCTGGTGCAAGACCATCGGTCCTATCGCGAAGCTCACCGATGCGGGTGTATGGAAGCATCGCAAGAAAGACGGCACGGTGATCGACGTCCATATGGTAGCGACGCGGTTGGACTTCGGCGGACGAGCGAGCCTACTGGCAGCTGCCAGCGACGTTACGGAGCGAAGAAGGACGGAAGACGCCTTGCGCGCCAGCGAAGGCCGGTACCGCGAACTCTTCGAGAACGCCAACGACCTGATTTACACCTCCGATCTGGAGGGCAACTTCACCTCAGTCAACAAGGCAGGCGAGAGGATTACCGGCTACAGCCGGGAGGAGATCTTGACCAAAACGCTATCCGAGATCGTTGCGCCCGAAGATCTAAACATTGCCGCCGACATGTTGAAGCGAAAGCTTGATGGCGGCGAATCCACCTTTTACGATCTCGATGTTGTCGCCAAAGACGGACATCGCG
Organism: uncultured Acidobacteriota bacterium; assembly: GCA_963803295.1. Classification (GTDB taxonomy): domain Bacteria; phylum Acidobacteriota; class Terriglobia; order UBA7540; family UBA7540; genus CAWDMC01. The sequence goes on from CAWDMC010000010.1 coordinate 38,824, forward strand.
TCTCCTTGGAGATTGACACAAGGTTGATCTATCAGGACGGCAGGCCCGTAGGAGTTCAGGGCCTTGGGCGCGACGTCACCGAACGCCGCAGGCTTGAGCAGCAGTTGCGTACCGCCCAGAAAATGGAGGCTGTGGGCCTGTTGGCGGGCGGAATCGCTCACGACTTCAACAACATGCTGAGCGTGATCATCGGGCGAGGTGAGTTGATGCTCGATGGCATGGAACTCCCCGTGGACCTGCGCAACAGCATTGAAGAGATCCTGAAAGCCGGCAAACGGGCTGCCTCGCTGACCCGTCAGCTTCTGGCCTTCAGCCGCCGCCAAGTCATGGAACCTAAGATTCTGGACCTGAACCTGGTTGTCGGCGACATGGAGAAGCTGTTGCACCGGCTAATCGGCGAGGATATCGAGCTCGCGGCCAGACTCGATCGGAACCTGGGCTATGTCCAAGCCGACCTGGGGCAGATCGAACAGGTGATCATGAACCTAGCAGTGAATGCGCGAGATGCGATGCCTCAGGGAGGGAAACTCACCATCAGCACGGCGAATCTGGATCTGGACGGTACTTATCCAGGCCAGTCCCAGCGTCAGAAACCCGGGCCCTACGTTCAACTGGCCGTCAGCGACAGCGGAGTGGGCATGTCTCGGGAAGTGTTACAGCGGGTTTTCGAGCCGTTCTTCACGACCAAGGAAAAGGGCAAAGGAACCGGATTGGGGTTGGCTACCGTGTACGGAATCGTAAAGCAGAGTGGCGGCTACATTTGGGTCTACAGTGAGCCGGGCCAGGGTTCAACCTTCAAGGTCTATTTGCCACGCGTGGCGAGTCCGGCAGAGACGGCGCCGGCTACGCGCATCCAGCCGGAGCCCCTTCGCGGCTCCGAGACCGTCCTAGTGGTAGAGGACGAAGAAGGACTGCGGCAGGTGGCGCGTCAATTTCTCACTCACTGTGGCTACACCACGCTTTTGGCCGCTGATGGCGATGAAGCCTTGACGATCGCCCGCGGTCACAAAGGAGCCATCGACCTGTTGCTGACCGATGTGGTGCTGCCGCATATGAGCGGTCCCCAGATTGCCGAGCTATTGCGGGCCGAGACGCCTGGCCTCAAAGTGCTCTTCATGTCGGGCTACGCTGATGATGCCGTGGCAAATCACGGCGTGATCGAGCCGGGAGCTGCTTTTCTGCAGAAGCCTTTTACTCGAGCCGTGCTGGCCGCTAAATTGAGGGAGGTTTTGGGTAAGTCACCGGTCCGGGAATCGTCGGAATCTCCGGCGCCCGCGGAGGACGCAACCTGACAGGTCGTCGATGTTCAGCAGGGGGTCTGAAGGTCCGCATTTGGAGGTGTGCCAGGATCGTTGGCGTGTCAGGCAGCATCGTTAGCTGCTAGGGGTGGAGCGTAAGTCTCTCAATACTTTAATCTTTTCGTTAAGATAGACCCTGCTTTGACGTTACAGGTGCCATCCCAAACACTCTTGCCGGGAGGAGGCATCACTTTGCAGGTGTGGGACCCAGCCGAAGTGTAATACTGCAGGGGAGTCGTTCCCGCCGATTTGCCATCGATCAGGACCTCCAAACCGGGCGGATCGGTTACGATGTCGATCTCACCCTCGCCGGAACCCGAAACGTGCACGGGTTCACCTGGCGGAGGGGAAGCCACTGACGATAAGTCTAGAACAATCCGCACCTGTTGTTCGGAGCCCGCGGCGATAGTGATTTCCTGCTTAGCCGGTCTATATCCCTGCTTGCTGACGGCCAGCAAATGGCTACCAGGAGACAGGTTGAAGGTAAAGGGTGTAGTCCACCCCGGGTTGACTTGGCCATCCAGGATTATCTGCGCGTCGGCGATATTCGAGGTGACATAACCTTGCCGGAAGGTGGTTTGCTTGCCGCCGGACGCCCCCCAGCCGTCGCCCGTGCTGCACCTTGCGGGGAAGACCGGGCGCTTCCACCGGTGGAGGCTGAGGATAGGTCAGTCTCTTTCACCTGGGTCTCGGCCAGAGCCCTGCCCTCGCGGAGATCGGTCTTTGGCTGACCCAGAAGTTTTCATGGGATTGTCGGACACCACCGAAGCCGGCGCCAGGGAGGCCGCAGGCGTGGTGGTATTCGCGCGGCCGTCGCTTACCACGATGCTGCCGTTCGCGATCACCATCGATCGGGGTTTGCGCTGGTGCAGCAACACATAACCGATCGCCAAGGAGACAAGTACCAGACCGCCCAGGATCAACCATGCGATCAGGACTTTTCGCTGGTCTGGCGCAGCCACTTCCGGCGCCGCGCTCTCAGGTCCGAACTCACGAACAAGCGACCCCTCACGGGGGATCTCAAATTCGAGCGTCGCCTCAGTTTTCTTAGAGATGTCAACCGAAATCACCGGTTCCCGGTACTCAGGGGCTCGTACGCCCGGAACCTGTGCCGGGGAAGCGGCTGGAACTGCTGCCGGGAACGCCTGGCTCACCGGGCGCACCGCCATCCGGGCGGAGGGTGAAGCTGGGATCGAGCTCGCCGCCTGATTGCTCGCAGTGCGAGTAGGCGGGCCAAATCCGCCGGAGTCCGTGGCGAGATCAGAAGAGCCGGCAAGCGACTTCGGCGATGACGACCGCGAAACCACAACCGTCGCCGGCTGCGCCTCCCCCTTTGGCACTACTGGTTCCACCACACTTGGGGTCTCGCCCAGGTTCCTGTAGTTCTTCAGGTCCGCACAAAGTTCCTTGCAGGTCGCGTAGCGCTCGTCGGGACTCTTGGCTAGAGCCTTCGAGATTACGTAGCTCAACCCCGGGTGAATGGACGAGTCAAGATCGCGCGGCGGGATAGGGCTCTCATGCATGATCTTGTAGATCACCGTAGTGATGTTCTGTCCATGGAAGGGCTTCTCCCCAGTGATCAGTTCGTAGAGGATTACACCGAGCGAGAAGATGTCAGAGCGCCCGTCCACGCTGCGGCCCTTGACCTGTTCCGGGGACATGTAGTTGGGAGTCCCCAGAATCTGGCCGGAGCGCGTGAGTCCAGTGGTGCCCATTTCCGCGATCTTGGCGATGCCGAAATCGGTGATCTTCACCTGCCACTTGTCCAGGAGCATAACGTTGGCGGGCTTGATATCGCGATGGACGATGCCTTTGGAGTGTGCGAAATCGAGCGCGTTACACACTTGCTCGTAGATCAGCAGGATCTTCTCAAGAGGGATGAAGTTGTGTTCCTGCATGATGCGATCAAGCGACTTGCCCTGCAGGAACTCCATCGCTAGATAGAGGATTCCCTGGTCTTCGCCGAAATCGTAGATCGTGACAATGTTGGGGTGAGCGAGAACTCCGGCCGATTGCGCTTCGCGCTGGAAACGGGCGCGATAAGCATCGTATTCGCTGGGAGAGAGGCCCTCGACGAGCATCGTCTTGATGGCCACAGTCCGGCCGATAAGCGGATCGCGAGCCTCGTAAACCACGCCCATGGCGCCCCGCCCGAGCTCGGAAGTTATCTGGTATCTGCCCGCGCGGGCGAGCGGATTGCTCATGCCGTCACCTTTTCTGGTCCTGTGCTTGCCACCGGAGCTTGTCAGCGCTCACCGGGCCTCGCGCGCCCGGACGAAGCTCTCCTGAGACCTCTGCCGATCTCCGAAATCGTTCTTTACGGGATGGCTCTAGCAGGTCCTTTCCCGCTATCGATCTGGATCGTCCGGGAGCGACATCCAATGGTCGAAGCGTAGCTCAAGCACCGTATCAAGTCAATTCCACGGGCTGCCGTGTGCCGCAGAGAGAACGGTCCGAGCTCTGGCAGGGACTCCTCGCCACGCAGTCATTTCTGGTCCTAATCCCAGCACGACAACACGAAGTATCCCGCTCGGTTGTGATGGCCGTCACTGCAGCGAAATCCCATTCTTGTCATGTTGATGGCGTAACAGGCAGCGAAGCGACGCCCTGATGATGAACCGAGCAATTACGCCAGTACTCAAGACGTCAGCCAAACTTCTCGCACCAAGCCCTTCGACTTCTATGGCCCTGAAGATCACATTGGAGATCACACGATGAGCGCAACCGCAGTCATGCAACTTTCTTACGCCGACCGTCTCGCCGCCCTTCGCGAGGCCAAGCGGCGGCAAACGCTGGAGAAACAGCACGTACGCGGCGCTATGGATTTCGACGATCACGCCGTGATTCTACCGCCGGAGGAGATTCGCGAGACCGTACAGACTCTCGGTGGCTCAGGGGTGTGCTTCACCGACGTCATCCTGAAAAGCTGGAAGCCCACGCCGAACCATCCCAGCGGCGGATTCTTCGGGCCGCGCTCCTGCGGCGAGAACTTTCGTGGATTGCTCGAAGCTCATCCGGTGTATATCGACCCGATGTCGTCGCTGGCCGGCGGATACATGGCGAACTTCATGTCATACCGGACGGTTACTTGGAACCCGGACATCGACTGCACCGAACTCCTGGCCGAGCACGCGAAGTACGAGACCATTCCGGCCATCGGCGGCGTGCAACACATGTGCCAGGATATGGAAATGGGGCTGCGACTCGGCTGGGGCGGCATCCTTGAGAAGATCCGCCGCTATAGGGCGGTGAATCCGGCGTCAGAAGATTTCTACGCCGGTCTTGAGCACATTGTCTTAGGCATGCAAAATTGGATTGGCCGCCACGCCGAGGCGGCCCGTCAGATGGCGGCGGAAGATGAGGACCTGCGCGAGAACCTCCTCGAAATGGCGGAGATCAACGAACACCTGGTTTCGAATCCGCCGCGAACCTTCCGCGAAGCCTGCCAGTGGAGCCTGTGGTATCAGAGCGCCGCCCGCATGTACAACAGCAGCGGGTCGCTGGGCCGCCTGGACCAGATTCTGCTGCCTTACTATGAAGCGGACCGCAAGGCCGGCAAACTGACCGACGAGGAGGCCATCTTCCATATCGCTTGCCACCTGGTGCGCGATACCGCCTACATCCAGCTTGGCGGGCCGGATACCAGCGGCAAGGAGGCAACCAACCGCCTGTCCTTCCTAATCCTCGAAGCGGCACACCGGCTGCGCATTCCGGCAAACATCGGCGTATGCGTCGGCAAAGACGTTGACCCCCGCCTGATGAGACGAGGGGTGGAGATCTTGCTCGAAGACCGCATTGGAGTGCCTAAGTTCCTGGGCGTCGACAACACCGTTGCCGGTTTCGCCGCCAACGGATTCCCACTTGAATTGGCGCGCGAGCGCGTGTACGCCGGTTGCCATTGGCTGGCGATCCCCGGGCGAGAGTACGCCCTGATGGACATCGTCAAACTTAACTTCGCCAAGATCTTCGAAGTCGCGCTGAGTGAAATGCTCTCGAATACGGCCACCGAGCCCAGCATGGAGAATTTGTGGCAGGGCTTCCGCGAGCACCTGCGTTCCGCCATGGATACGGTGGCCAAAGGCTACGACTTCCAGTACGAGCACATGCACGAGGTATTTCCGGAGATGTATCTCGATCTCCTTTGCCAGGGCACTATTGAAAAGGGCCTCGATGCGAGCAATGGCGGTGTAGAGTTCTACACTTTCGGCGTCGATGGTTCGGCGCTGGCCACCGCGGCCGACTCGTTCGCAGCCCTCGAAGACAAAATCGACAAACAACACCGCCTGACCTGGACGGAGCTGCGCACGTGCCTGGAATCGAATTGGGCGGGTGCGGAGGGTGAACGCGCCCGGGTGATGATGAAGAATTCGCCTCGCTTCGGAAGCGGCGGCTCGCTAGGCGACGAGTGGGCGGTGCGCATCGCCCGGACGTTCTCCGACACGGTAAAGAAGAAGCCCACCCCCAAGGGGTTCATGATGATCCCGGGCCTTTTCTCCTGGGTGCTCAACCTTTCAATGGGGCGCAATATCGGAGCCACTCCCAACGGGCGCCATGCGGGCGACGCGATTTCTCATGGCGCCAATCCCGATCCCGGCTTCCGCAAGGATGGCGCGCCGACGGCGCTGGCGGTGGCAGTGGCCGCCGTGCAACCAGGCTATGGGAATGCCTCTCCGCTGCAGATCGACCTCGATCCCAGCCATTCGAACACGCCCGATGATGTCGACAAGATTCTGGGGCTGATTCGCGGTCACTGCGACCTGGGCGGCACCCAGGTGAATATCAACATTCTCAGCAAGGAGCAGATCCTGGAAGCTCATAAGGATCCCCGGAAATTCCCGGACCTGATCGTACGAGTAACAGGATTCAGCGCCTACTTCGCCAGCCTGTCGCCGGAAATGCGGCAGTTCGTGGTCGACCGGATTCTTTGTGATAACTGATTTCGCCTGAAGCGGGATGGTCAATGCCGATGATTGAGCCAACTAAACCGCGACCGGGCGACGCCAGTGCCGCCGCGCCGACGGGGCGCGTCTTTGACATCCAGCGGTTCTCCACCCACGACGGGCCTGGCATCCGCACCACGGTCTTCCTCAAGGGCTGTCCGCTGCGCTGCCTGTGGTGTCACAACCCCGAAAGCATAAGCGGGTCACCTCTGATTTCCTTCCAGCCGGAAAAGTGCATTGCCTGCGGCGAGTGCGTTCGCGTCTGCTGGCACGGCGCGCACACGTTCGCGGCCCCAGGAACCAACGGCAGGGGACCGGCCCACCACTACGATCGTGGGAGTTGCGAAGTTTGCGGCGCCTGCACCCGTCACTGCGATACCCATGCCCTGGAGTTCGTGGGACGTAAGCTGACGGTCCAGGAAGTGATGAACGAGGTCTGCCAGGATAGGGCTTTCTACCGGACCTCGGGTGGCGGCCTTACGGTTTCGGGTGGAGAGCCTCTCTCCCAGATTGACTTCACGGCGGCGCTGCTCGTGGCCGCGCGGGAAGAGGGTATCCACCGATGTGTGGAGACCTCCGGTTTTTCGAGCTGGAACTGCCTTGAGCGGCTTCTCGGTCTGGTGGATTTGTTCCTGTTCGACTTCAAAGAGACAGATCCAAAACGTCATCGGGAGTTCACCGGACAGGCGAATGACATCATCCTGAAGAATCTCCGCGCTCTCCACGAGGCGGGAGCGAACATCCAGATTCAATGCCCGATTGTTCCTGGTTTCAATGAGCGTGAAGATCACTTTGCTGCCATTGCCGCTCTGGCCCGCTCGCTGCCCAATGTCACAGGCGTTCAATTGCTGGGATATCACCCCTTAGGCAAGAGCAAGCTCGATCGTTTCGGCTTGAGCCCAGCTGTAAGAACGCCGATCGAGCCGTTGTCGCGCGAGCGGCTGGAGCATTGGAGCGAATGGCTGCGCGAAAGAGGGGTTCGCGTGTTGCGCTCCTGATATCGCATTATCGGGGCGGGCCCCGTACTGGGCCTTGGGCACCCACGTGGTGCCCCTAATACATCGCGCCACATGACGGGGGAATACGACAGTGCCACAGCCCAAGAACGCTGCCACCCAAGAGCTCGACCTACCGCTCGTTTTGGATCCCTCCGCCATTCTCCCGGAAGAGCCACCAACTGCGCCTGTTGTCGTCCGGAAAGGTCCGGAGCCGCTGCTCTGGATCATGTTCCTGGCCTATTTCACCTTCGGTCTCTCGGGCATTTTAGGCGCGCTCACACCCGATATTATTGCGGACTATCACTTCAGCCGTTTCGCCGCGGCACTATTAGGATCAGCGCTTTTTGTGGCAGTGGCCTTATTCGCTTTGCCGAGCGGCTTGCTCGCAGATCGTTTCGGAGCACGGCGGGTGATTCTGGCGGGGGTGTCCCTGATGGCATTGGGATGCCTGATAGTGTCCCAGTCGCATGCGTACGTGTTGATTCTCGCTATGACCTTTGCCATCGGAACCGGCATCACCATGCTCCAGACCAGCGGTAGCCCGCTGGTCCAACACCTTGATGCTCCCCAAAAGTATCATCGCAATCTCACCTACACTATCGGGTTCGCCACAGTCGGTGGCTTTCTCTCGATTTTCGTTCTTGCCTCTATCCGGGGTTCCGGCTACCCATGGCAGAAGTATTATCTTTTTTTCGCCGTCGTCTGCCTGGTTTTACTGGCACTGCTGAGCTTCTCGCGTTTCCCCGCAGGAGCGGCGTCTGAGCCGGTGCGCTGGGATGTGATCCTCAAGTTGCTGCGCAATCCGATCCTGCTGACCTACGGCTTGGGTTGCTATCTCTACACCGCCGCCGAAATCGGCACCTATTACTGGATTCCTAAGTTCTTCGAAGACGTACACGGCGTGCCGGCAGCGGTTTCGAACCCGCACGCCGCAACCTTCATGCAGAGGGTGTTCCCCAGCCTGCCGGCCCTCGTATTTGCCACGTTTCTCGGAATGCAAGGCCTGGGAAGGCTTGTGGGGGGCTCGATACTGCATCGGTTCGGGGCTCGCCGGATCATGCGGATCTACGCGGTGTTGGCGCTCGCCAGTCTCCTGCTCGCGACCTTCGGCTCCAAGAACATGTCAGTAGCAGGCTTCGCGGCTTGTGGTCTGTTTACCTCGATCCTCTATCCTCTCATCTACAGCGGCACCATCAACAGCTTCTCCGGAAATCATGGCACGATTTCCGGTCTGCTGTGCACGTCCTACATTGCTGCTGCGGTGGTGTGCCCCTTGCAAGGGTGGATCGGAGACCACAGTGGTATGCGGATGGCCATGCTGATCCCGGCGGCGGGCTATGCCTATGTAGTCGGTCTCGCTATCCTAGGCCGGGCAAGGTACGATTAAATTAAATAGTCCCCAGGTCTGTACCAGTCCGCCAGGCCCCCGTTTCCTTTGCCTTCCAAGGCGGCGTCGAGCCGCCGCACTCCAAGGCGCCTGCGCGCTCACGCAAAACCCTGTTCCGCGTGGCCCCGCGGGCGCAGCCTGCCTTTGACTGCGGTGGCGTCGGCCGCCTTATCTGTACGCTGATAATTTATCGATTGAGACATTGCCTGAGTTGTCGAGAGCGTGACAATATACGGAAGTTGGTATATTACCGTTCAGGCGGAATTGGTCTCCGATTTCTTAGCACCTGACCGTTGACGTCCCAAATGCAGAATCGAAACAGACTCGCGCCGCATTTCGTGCTGACATTACTTTTGCAATTCAGCGAAACCACGATGACAAGGGGGCAGTGGCAGACGTTGGAGAATCGCGACTAGCGAAGAAATCGCTCGGTATGCTTACTAATAAGTCCGAGGCGAGCTGGGCCCTGACGTAAACTGCGCGACGTGAATGGGGCGAGGCGAGAGCAAACACTACAGAATCCGAACTCGTTGCCCTGCAGTAAGGAGAAGCTGGCGAATGGCCAATGAGGAGAACATACACCGCAGAAGTTTTCTGTTGTCCATCTTTGCCATCGCGGGGACGATTGCGGCCGCTCTGGGAATACCTGCGATTGTCTATTTGTTCTTCCCGCCGAAATCGGCAAAGGCGTCATCATGGCTTGACGCCGGGAACATCGGCGACCTAAAAGTTGGGCAACCCGAGGAGTTGACCTTCCGCCGCTCCCAGGTGGATGGATGGAAGATCAAAAGCGAAAAGGCCACCACCTGGGTGGTGAGGCTCTCAGAAAAAGAAGTAGTTGCCTACTCTCCCTGGTGCACCCACCTCGGCTGCGCCTATCACTGGGATCAACAGAAGAGCCAATTCCTGTGCCCGTGCCACGGATCCGCATTTGCGATAGATGGAACGGTGGTCTACGGCCCCGCCCCCCGCCCCCTCGACCGGTACGAAGTGAAGCAGGAAGGCGAAGAGCTCTGGCTGGGCCAGATCCGTCAATCGTGAGGTGACCTCGAGTGCGCGCATTAAAAGATAGGTTGTTCGATTGGCTGGACCATCGGACGGGGCTCGAGACTGCAATAAAGGACCTGCTCTATCACGAGATACCCGGATCGAGCAGTTGGCATCAGGTCTTCGGCAGCGTCGCCATATTCCTGTTTTTGGTTCAAGCGTTTACTGGGATTCTCCTCGCCTTCAATTATGCGCCGACCCCGGGCGATGCCTATTACAGCGTCCGTTACATCGTCACCCAGACCGCTGCCGGGCAACTCATTCACGGCCTCCACCATTGGGGCGCAACGCTGATGATCGTGGTGGTGGTTGTGCATATGGCTCAGGTGTTCGTGTACGGCGCCTACAAGAAACCACGAGAGGCGACGTGGATGGTGGGGGTAGTTCTGCTGCTCCTGACGCTCGCCTTTGGCCTGACCGGTTATCTGCTTCCCTGGGACAATCGGGCCTATTGGGGAACCGTCGTGACCACGCAGATTGCCGGCCACGCCCCCCTGGTAGGCCAATACATGGACCGGCTGCTGGGGACGCAGAGCGGCGGTGGCGTAGGAGTCGTCACTTTTGCTCGCTTTTTCGCACTCCACGTGCTGATCCTCGCTCCCCTGATGGGAATCCTGGTTGTGTTCCACGTCCATCTCGTTCGAAAGCACGGAGCGGCTCCAACTCCCGGGGATACCCTGCCCCCCAAGAGGTTTTATCCGGAACAAGTTCTCCGGGACGCCATCGCCACCTTCATTGCGTTCGTTCTGCTCTACGCCATGGCTCTGTTTGCGCAGGTGCCCCTCGAGCGATTGGCAGATCCCACTGATACCACCTACATTCCGCGGCCCGACTGGTATTTCCTGTTTCTGTTTCAGCTGCTGAAGTTTTTCAAGGGCTCTCTGGAACCCATCGGCAGCGTCGTGTTGCCCAACTTGGCGATCCTGTTGCTGTTCCTCATTCCCTTCGTGGACCGCAAGAAGGTGATGAAATTAACCCAACGCGTCACCGCATTCGGGATTGTCGTTTTCGCGGCAGTTGCCTGGACGGCGCTCACGGTCGCTGCCATCAAGACCACGCCGAAATCGCCCGAGGTCCCGGCCGCATCGCCTGCCAGGGAGTGGGTAGGGCTCTCACCGGATGAGCTAGCGGGCATCGGATATTATCGAGCCGAGAGCTGCTCGGGCTGCCACAATTTGATCGAGGGATCTCCCAAGGTGGGTCCTAACCTCGCGGGCGTTGGACAACACCGGACTGCCACCTGGATGATCGCGCACTTTAAGAATCCCTCGGGAGTCATACCCGGCAGCCCGATGCCACCCCTCCAGCTCAGCGACGCGCAATTGAATACGCTGGCCGCCTTTCTGCTCAAGTTGACCCCGACCAATGCCGAGGCTTTGGCCTCAACGCCGCAGTGGGCCGTCCAAGGGGCGCAGCTCTTCGTTGATCGGGGATGCGGGCTATGCCACACGGTCAACGGCGTCGGAACAAACCTCGGTCCACCTCTTAACGGTGTTGCCCAGCGACACACGCGAGACTGGCTGGAAAAACACTTCGAGAATCCCCAGGCTCTCTCTCCCGGCAGCACGATGCCACCCTTCCGGTTCTCGGCGGACGAAATGAAAAACATCACATCGTACCTGCTGGCGCTTCCATCTTCTTAACCTTGGCCGGAAGAGCGGCGGGAGTAACCGAAACCACCACGCTCACGAGCCTCCCGAATCCGGTAGCGTAATGCGATTCAACACGCAGGGAGGTGGATTGTGAAACACCTGGAATCGGGGCTCCATCGGGGGCTCCATCCGCCAACAGGGACAAACTCATCCTAAAGCGCTAAACTGCCATTCATGAATGGCAAGCGCCGCTTTGAAGAGCAACTCGCTGCTTTGGAGCAACTCCGTCACCAGCCGCCGCAAGCCTCGATCGAACCGCTACGCCGGGCTCTCACCCATCGCTGCAATTACATTGTCGCCAAGGCGGCGGATTTGGTCCGAGAATTCCGCCTGCCCGAATTGATCCCCGAGATGCTAGTCGCCTTCGAACGGTGTTTCACCAACCCCGTCAAGACGGATCCACAGTGCTGGGCAAAGAACGCGCTAAGCCGCGCCTTGGCCACGCTGGAATTTCAGGACGCTACCGTCTTCCTTCGCGGGATGCGTCATATTCAACTTGAGCCTGTCTGGGGCGGGCACTCCGATACCGCCGCCACCTTGCGAGCGACGTGCGCTCTGGCTCTCGTACCGTGCCACAGTCTTCCGGAAACAGATCTGTTGAGCTGTCTCATTGAACTCTTTGCCGACAAGGAGAAATCTGTTCGTGTGGAAGCGGTCCGCGCTGTCGAGCAGGTCGGTTCAGCTTCCGCTGCGCTTCTGCTGCGCCTCCGGGCGACGATTGCCGGCGACGAACCGGAAGTGCTCGGCGGATGCTACAACGGCATCCTGCACTTGGAAGGCACGGCGGCGATTCCCTGGGTCAGTCGCTTCCTCGCTGCTGCCGACGACGCTGCGGCAGAAGCAGCGTTGGCCATTGCTGCCGATCACTCCCCTCAAGCGTTCGCCGCCTTACAGGAAAGCTTCCTTCAGAGGCACGACCCGTGGTTCCAGGCCGTCCTGCTTTCCGCTATCGGTCTAACCCGGCAACAGGCGGCATTTGATTTTCTGCTCCACTTGGTGCGGACGGAGCCCTCCTGTGCGGAGGCTGCCATGGACGCCATTCTCCGGTCAATGCCCTCCGCGGAGATCACCAGGCAACTGGAGTCGATGGTTTCCGAAAATCCACGCCTGGCTCGGGCCTTTTCCGCGCGTCAAGCCGCCTCCTCTTGAAGTGGACCAACCTCGCTCCCTACCGGGCGCTCATTTTCCAAGTCCGGCGCCCACCTTCGTGACGGAGCGGTAATCAAGCCCGAATGGAGAGTAAGAAGCGAATCGCAACTTTCGACCCTGCCAGCCCAAAGCCGATTCTCATCGTACTCACCGAACGCCGTAGAAGCGGGCGTGACTGGGCTTACTCTCACCTTGGAAGCGGCCTCGGTGGACGGCAGCGACCATTCAATCACCAATGGCCCCGTCAAACGTTTAAATATTATGTTCTGGATTTCGACAAGGGACTGGTATATATTTAGAGCCACTGGGCACCAGTGCGAGTAATCTTCTGTCCTGGAGGGAAGGACGTGAAGTTTCGGCTATTTTCGGCTCTCGTTTTCTCGACCACGCTGGCGTGGTTGCTTATTCCCACCCGATCGGCCACCCTGGCCGCGCCCGAGACCGCCGCCAAGCGGGTCGATTTCGACCGCGAGATCCGGCCTATTCTCTCGGACACCTGTTTCGCCTGTCACGGTCCGGATGAAAAACAGAACATGGCGAAGTTGCGCCTGGATCAGACCGAGACCCTGTTTTCCGATCGGGGCGGCTACAAAATTATCGTTGCCGGCGATTCCGCCCACAGCAAGCTGTATCAGAAGATCAGCTCGACGGACCCGGCTTTCCGCATGCCTCCCGCCTACGCCATCCATACGCTGACCCCGGCGCAGATCGCGCTGATCAAGCAGTGGATTGACGAAGGAGCCAAGTGGGAGACGCACTGGGCTTGGCGCGCCCCCAAGCGGCCGACGGTTCCCGAAGTGCAAGAGAAATCCTGGGTGCGGAATCCCATCGACAATTTCGTATTGGCCAGGTTGGAGCGCGAAGGCCTGAAGCCGTCGCCTGAAACCGACAAAGCCACGTTGTTACGCCGCGTTTCATTTGACCTCACTGGCTTACCGCCCACGCCCGCCGAAATGGCCTCATTTCTGGCCGACAAATCTCCCGATGCCTATGAAAAGCGCGTGGATCAGCTTCTGGCCTCGCCCCATTACGGGGAGCGGATGGCACAGGACTGGCTTGATCTGGCCCGCTACTCTGATACGCACGGCTACCACATCGACAGCCTGCGCCAGATGTGGCACTGGCGGGATTGGGTGATCAACGCCTTCAACCAGAACATGCCCTACGATCAGTTCACGGTGAAGCAGCTCGCCGGCGACCTCCTGCCCAACCCCACCGTCGAAGATAGGATTGCCACCGGCTTCAACCGCAATCACATGATCAACTATGAGGGCGGCGCGATCCCGAGGGAGTACCAAGTCGAGTACGTGGTAGACCGCGTGAGCACCACCGGCATGGCATGGCTTGGCATCACCATTGGCTGCGCCCGCTGCCACGATCACAAGTACGATCCTATCAAGCAGAAGGATTTTTATCGTTTCTACGCTTTCTTCAACTCGGTTCCCGAACGCGGTCTTGACGGCATGAAGGGGAACGCCGACCCGGTGCTGAAACTGCCTTCGGCCGAACAGACCCGCCAGCTTGACGATCTCAAGGCGCAGATCGCCAAAATCTTGGCCGCCATGCCGGAGAAGGACATGGTGAGCACGGAAAACCAGTGGCGCGAGAAGCGCCGGTCCGCCATTCCGGCGCCACCCGATCAAGGCCTCCTGGCGCACTACGAATTCGAAGACAGTCTCGCCGATACCTCGGGGCATGGTTTTGACGCAAAGTCGGTGCGTGGCGACGTCATCTATGAAGACGGATCGGTAGGCAAGGCCGCCCAGCTTAGCGGAGAGACTCAGGTGGATTTCGGCACCGCCGGAGATTTCGATCGGGATAAGCCTTTCGCCTTGGCCGTGTGGGTGAATCCGGGCGGCTTAAGAGACATCGATCTGCTGCAGAAGCACGAGATCACGCCAAACTGGCGTGGATACGAGTTTTCTGTAAACGATCCGGTTTACACGGGGACGCTGACCCGCGAGACTCGCCTGTGGATACGTTTGGCAAACCGCTGGCCCGACGATGCCATCGAAGTCCGCACCAAGGACCGTGTGCTGGCCACTTCGACCTTCGCGGGCACCACCAGCAATCACCTGGTAATTAACTACGATGGTTCCGGGAAAGCCTCTGGAATTAAGGTGTATGTCAACGGTAAGGCTGTCGAGATAGAAGCGGTACGTGATCGTCTCACGGGCAGCATCCGAACTTCATCCCCGCTTACTATCGGCAATAAGGCTGACGGAAAGCCGTATAAAGGCCAGCTCGACGATCTGCGCCTTTACGATCGAACCCTTACAGCCCCAGAAGCCTGGAATCTGGCGATGGAGCTGCCGGCTCGTACTCTGCTGGCGGAACTGGCTGATAAACCAGCGAAGGAGATTGTAGCCCTTCAGCCCGAAAAGCCCGCTGAAGAGCCGGAAATTGGAGACACTGCGAAGGCCGAAAACAAGGAGATGAAGGAAGCGGATCTACTAAAGAGCCATCAGGCCCGGCTCAGCGAATACTTCCTCACCGTCGAAGCTCCCGAGCAGGATCGAAAGCTCTACGCCCAGCTCAATGACCTGCGCAAGGAAAAGGAGAAGCTCGAAACATCCATTCCGGACGCCATGGTCATGGCGGAACTGAAGAAGCCCCGCGACACCTTTATTCTCGGCCGGGGGCAATATGATAACCCCAAGGAGAAGGTAACACCCGGGGTGCCCTCGTTCTTGCCGCCCCTACCATCGAATGCGCCTCCCAACCGTCTGACCCTGGCGAAATGGATCGTCGATTCCAAGAATCCGCTTACGGCACGCGTGACGGTCAACCGCTATTGGCAGACCTTCTTTGGTACGGGACTGGTCAAGACCGCCGAGGATTTCGGGTCGCAAGGTGAGCCGCCTAGCAATCCGGAGTTGCTGGATTGGCTGGCAACCGAGTTCATAGGTACGGGCTGGAACGTCAAGGCGATGGAGCGGCTGATCGCTACTTCCGCCACCTACCGCCAGACTTCCAAGGGACCTCACGAACTGATCGAGCGCGATCCCGAGAATCGCCTGCTGGCGCGCGGACCGCGTTTCCGTCTGCCGGCGGAGGAGGTCCACGATAACGCCTTATCGATTGCCGGTCTGTTGAACGCTAAGGTCGGCGGTCCAAGTGTTTATCCTTACCAGCCCAAGGGCCTGTGGGAAGAGATGGCAATTGGCGAAGGCTTCACCGGTCAACGCTACACGCCCGGCAGCGGCCCCGATCTCTACCGGCGCGGCATGTACACGGTGTGGAAGCGTACCGTGCCTCCGCCCTCGCTAACCACGTTCGACGCGCCCGATCGCGAGAAGTGCCTCGCGCGCCGCAGTGTTACCAATACTCCTCTGCAGGCACTGGTGCTGTTGAATGATCCGACTTATGTGGAAGCGTCTCGCGCCCTGGCGCAACGCATGATGAAGGAAGGAGGCAAGACACCCGATGCTCGGGTGAACTTCGCCTTCCGCCTGGCCACCGCGCGCACGCCCTCACCGCAGGAAAAGGCTGTACTGGTCCAGACCTACGATGAGCAACTTGCGGATTTTCACCGCCAGCAGGATGACGCCGCCAAGCTGCTCTCGGTGGGTGAGTCCAAGTACGATTCGCGTCTCGACAAGACCCAACTTGCCGCCTGGACTACCGTGGCGAGCATGATCCTGAATCTCGATGAGACGATTACGAAAGAGTAGCGCCGGCATCTTGCCGGCATCAGCGGTAGACATCACGGTTGGTTGTCCTCCAGGCGCGGACTTCGCTCCGCCGGAGGAGCCCCCGGTTGATTCAAACTGCGAATTAACCGTGGCTCCCGCTTAGATAGAATGTTAAGCAAATTCGAGAGGTGACCCATGATGCCCGATCCCCTTCATCTCGCCATGACTCGCCGTCAATTCTTCCGCCGCAGCACGGCGGGAGTCGCCATCGGTGTACCCGCCCTGGCAGGACTTCTGGAGCGTGATGGCTTGGCAGCCGAGCCCGCTCGTGACCCCAAGACCGGAGGGCTGGTGGGCTTTCCCGATCTCGCTCCCAAAGCCAAGCGAGTGATCTTCCTGCACCAGTCGGGCGCTCCGTCCCAGATCGAGCTCTTCGACTATAAACCCAAGCTGAAGGAGTTCCACAAAAAGGAACTTCCGGATTCCATACGCAACGGTCAGCGCATTACCGGGATGACGTCGGGCCAATCCTCCTTTCCGGTGGCGGCGCCTATTTACAAATTCCAGCAAGCGGGCAAGAACGGCACTTGGATTAGCGAACTGCTGCCGCACACGGCGAAGATTGTCGACGACATCACCATCGTCAAGAGCGTTTACACCGACGCGATTAACCACGACCCGGCCATCACTTTCATCCAAACGGGATTCCAGCAACCCGGACGCCCCAGCATGGGCGCATGGGTAAGCTACGGGCTGGGGAGTGACAATCAGAATCTGCCCGCCTTCGTGGTACTGATCTCGCAGGCCAACGCCTTGAACCCGGATCAGCCACTATTTTCGCGCCTCTGGGGCAATGGGTTTCTACCCTCAAAGTACCAGGGAGTTAAGTTCCGCTCGAGCGGCGACCCGGTGCTCTATCTCTCGAACCCCCCAGGCATCGAGCCAACCACGCGCCGCCGGATGCTGGATGGAATCGCCAAGCTCAATCACATGTTGGCGGCGGACTATGGCGATCCCGAAATCGAAACGCGTGTGGCCCAATACGAAATGGCGTATCGCATGCAAACCTCGGTTCCGGAGTTGACGGATCTTTCCAAGGAGCCGGAATCCACCTTTGCCCTCTACGGCGAGGATGCGCGCAAGCCCGGGACCTACTCCGCGAATTGCCTGCTGGCGCGACGACTCGCCGAGCGGGGGGTGCGCTTTATTCAGCTCTACCACCGCGGCTGGGATCAGCACAACGACCTGCCGCGAGACATTGCGCTGCAAGCCAAGGGTACCGATCAAGCCTCGGCGGGCTTGGTTCAGGATCTGAAGCAGCGGGGCATGTTAGACGACACCTTGGTGGTCTGGGGCGGTGAGTTCGGCCGCACCGTATACAGCCAGGGAACGCTCACCGCTACCAACTACGGGCGCGACCATCATCCGCGCTGCTTTACCATGTGGATGGCGGGCGGCGGCATCAAACCCGGACAAAGCATCGGGACGACTGACGATTACTGCTACAACATCCTGGAGGACCCGGTACACATCCACGACATTCAAGCGACAGTCCTGAACTGCCTGGGCATTGAACATACGAAGCTTACTTATAAGTTCCAGGGCCGCTATTTCCGATTGACCGACGTGGCTGGCAACGTGGTTACGAAAGCACTGGCATAAGCAACGGTTTTGGACTGAACGTCCAATAGCTGTTGACGCAAGGGTGCAAGGCAGGGTCGAAGCCACGTTGGTGGCGCAATCATTTAGCCCACGGCGCAAGCCGTGCGCTTAATCGAGAGCAGCACGTGAGCCACGGTAGTGGCGACATCAGGATGCCCGCCTGGCTCCCGTGATGATGTCGTCCCTAAGCTTGAAATACATTTTCACTTTCCTGTTTTTCCCGCGGCTCGCGCCGTGGGCCAAATGGTAACGCCCGCCAAGCAAGCTCTTGAGTACGATACACGGTTATCTTTGTGCCATGTTTCGGAACGTTCGCCCTATTCGGCACTTACTTGCCAGCTCGTATTCCAAGTTCTATTCAAGCACTGCTTCCTGGTGAGGCACGCGCCCAGGTAACCTGAACGGCCGCGTAGGCACCGCACCCTGCCCTGGGAGGTCCTTCCCTTAGTTAGGGGAAGCCCGTCCCGCCGTCGCCGCTCCCGTTTTTTCTTTATACTCCTGGCCAATTGGGCACGCACAGATTGGGAGGCATGGTGCCACCGATGAAGTAAAGCTGTATCATGGCACCATGGGATCAGCACGAGGGTTGCACAGACCCTACATAGTGAGTTTTATCACTTTGATTTGGTGTTTTGTCGGTACGTCCTCTTTGAGCGTCGCGGCGATCGACACTCACACTAAAGCCATAACCAATCCGGTTGGAGCGGACCTCCAACTGGGCCTCGAATATTACCGGCAAGACGATTTCGCTAAGGCGGTCCCTTACCTTGAGCAAGCAGTCGGGGCGGAGCCGGCTACGGCTTCAAGCGGGATCGAGGCGCGTTTCCTTCTGGGCATGTCGCGATTCATGATGGACGACTACACTGCAGCGGCGCAGGCGCTCGAACCCATCTTCCAGGTGGAGCGAGACAATCTCGATTATCTTGGCGTGCTGGGGATCTGCTATGGCAGACTCCGGCGATCCGACGATTCCGCACGCGTGTTTGCGCGTCTGGCCAAGTTGGGAGCGAACACTCCCCAATCTCATCTGCTTCTGGGCAAGGCCTATCTTGATCTGTTCGAGGATAGCAAGTCAAAGATGGAACTTGAACAAGCGGTGGCGGGCAACCCCAAGCTTCCTTTTGCTCATTACAACCTGGGAGTGGCGAACCTCCGGCTGGGGTTGGTAGATAAGGCAGCCAGCGAGTTCGATCAGGAAATAGCTTTAAGCCCTCGTCTACCCTGGGCCTACGAAAGCCGGGGAAGCGTTTTTCTGGATCGAGGTGACTTTGATAGCGCCGCCGGGATGTTCTCGAAAGCGCTCGCACTTAATCCCAAGCTCACGAAGTCGCTCAGCGGATTAGGGAGGGTCTACCTTCACCAGGGCAAAACTGACGCGGCGATTGGCTGCTTCGAAAGGGCTCTTGAGCTGGGACCACGTGATGCCAACCTGCATTATCAGCTCGGCCGGGCATATCTGAAGGCCGGAAAACAAGACAAGGCCCAGGTTGAAATGGCTGCGGCGGGAAGACTCCAGGACGAAATGCGGGCGATGCAAGCCGTCGACATGGAGATGAGCGGAGCCAGCGGAATGAGTGGACCGCCTCGCGGAAAAGGGCGACTGCCCGCGCCCGCAGCGGATACCGCTATCCAGCGCTGACCTTATCGGGGTTATACGAAATCCCGGCCGATTAGCCGTTCGATGCGCTTGCGGATCGGCGGGTGCGTGGAAAACAGGCCGGAGAACACCTCGCCTGCAGTAAGGGGCTGCGCGCAATAAAGATGCGCCATCGAAGGTGCGACCTGAAGGGGAATACGCTTCGAGTACTGGTCGATCTTGTCGAGTGCACGCGCCAGACCCCTGGGATTACCGGTAATCTCGGCGCCCGTGTGATCCGCCTCGTATTCACGCGACCGCGAGATCGCCAGTTGAATCAGCATTGCCGCGATAGGCGCCAGGATCAGCATGGCCAGACCCGAAAACACACCGCCGCGGCGATCCCGGTCTCCGCCCCCGCCAAATCCGAACATTTCGGCGTACCAAAGCATTCGCGACAGCATGGTGATAGCGCCGGCCAGAGTCGCGACGACAGCGCTGATCAGGATGTCACGATTGCGCACGTGGCCGAGTTCGTGGGCAAGGACGCCTTCAATCTCCTCGTCATCGCAGATTTCCAGGATGCCGCGGGTGACCGCGACCGACGCGTGGTTAGGGTTGCGCCCTGTAGCGAAGGCATTGGGCGAGTCCGTTGGAATCATGTAGATCTTCGGCACGGGAACGTTAGCCTTGGCCGCGAGACGCTCGACAATCTGATAGATGCGAGGACCTTCGTCCCGCGAGATCGGCTGTGCTCCGCTGGTCGCCAAAGCAATTTTGTCGGAGAAAAAGTAGGAGCCTAGATTCAGGACGGCGGCCAAGATCAAGGCCAGCATCATGCCGTTCTGGCCACCGAGGGCGTCGCCGGCGACGAGAAAGAGCCCTGTGAGTGCCGCCAGAAGCACAGCAGTTTTCATATTGTTGAACATGATTGTGTGTTGGCATTTTCGGCAGCATGAGTGAATTCTGCCGAAGCGCGGATAAACCTCCTTATTCGCCCGGGAGAACCCCCGGACCCTCGATTAGATGCACCAGGGACCCCCGGCGCCTCAGCCTGACTGTGACCTCAATTCAAGCCACTTAGTCGACAGGTCCTTCAGTAGTAAAACTTTAACGAGCTTGCCCTGCGCCGCTTCCCAAAGGCGGGCGTCCGCAGTAACCAGAATGGAGTGAGCCTGGTGAGCGAGCGCCAGATAGAGACCGTCATAGACCGATTGCTGATTGCGAAGTGCGAATTCGAGAGCTGCAGGTACCAAATCTTCAAGGGGAGCGAGTGGAATGCCGAGGCGCGCAAATTCAGCGTAAAGGCGGGCGGCCTCATGGACCGGGAGCACATTGCGACGCACCCGTTTCCAAAGTATGCTGGCGATTTCCGCCGGCAAGATGTCGGGCGCGAGAAAGGTGATTCGCCCGTCCAGCCATCCCCCTAGAAGCGCCCGTGCTTTGTCGGTATCCGTCTCTGGGATCAGGGCTTTGGCGATGACGCCGGCGTCGGCTATGAGCTTCATCGCGTATCTCGATCCTCCCGGATCAAGTCCACGCTATCGGGCTGGTTTGGATATTTCTTGGCGATTTCAGCGCGCAACTTGTCAATCCTCTGCATGGCTTTCCCAGCTTCGGTGCGCCGTCGGGCCATTTCCGCACTGTCCGCAAGAATAGTCAGAATCTCGGCATTGAGGCTTCGGCCGTGCCGCTTGGCGTCTTCTTGAAGGACAGCATACACCTCATCGGGGATGTTCCGGACTGTCAGGCTCGGCATAACAAACTCCCGTTATATATCGGAATCATACCACCCGGTGATATCATTCTGCAACCACCCTGGCGGAATTATCCCACTTTCTTGGATTCTTCAACTGGCCCGGAGATGCGCCAGCGCTGTTAGGGGGCGGGAATGTAGTAGAAAAATACAGCCATCAGAGCATATATACCAAGGAGTTGCGCGCCTTCGAACCAGTGCGTCTCACCATCTGCCGAAGCCACCGTAACCACCACCACGGAAATGATGACAGCCGCGATTTCGAGCGGATTGAACACCAATGACATGGGCATCCGCAGAGAGTGTGAAACCACGACCAACAAAGGCGCGATCAGCAGGGCGATCTGGGCGCTCGATCCTATCGAAATGCCCAGTGCCAGGTCCATCTCGTTCTTCCGAGCCAGAAGAATAGCCGTCGAATGCTCAGCCGCATTTCCTACGGCGGCGACGATGACGACCCCGACGAAAAGCTCGGTCCAACCTAGGGAGCGGGTCACCGACTCGATCTGGCTGATGAGAATTTCGCTTGCCAAAGCGATAAGTGTGGTCGCCACCAACATCACCATGATGGCGGCGGCACGGCTGAGGTGTGGTGGTTCGGGAGTGGGACCGCGAAAGAGGCTACGGTGGGTTCGAAAAATAAAGATGAAACTGCACAAATAGCTTGCCAGCAACACGAGCGCAGTCCACAAGCTGAGGTGGTTTACGACGACCTCACTGGCCTGTGTCGCCCTTGGCACCGAAAGCTGATATAGGGCTGGCATTACCAATCCCACGACGGCCAGGAACAGCATCGAGGTGTTGGCCCCAACCGCAGCCTGGCTGAAGCGCATCGTGGGGTGGCGAAGTCCTCCTACGAATGCCGCCAAGCCAAAAACCAGTAACAGATTGCCGATGATACTGCCGGTCAGCGAAGCTTTCACCACTTCGCTGTGACCCTCAGCCAAGCCGATCAGACCGAAGATCAGCTCGGTGATATTACCGAGTGTGGCGTTCAGAAGACTGCCGGCGGCAGCGCCCGCGTGTCCTGCCAATTGCTCGGTTGCGTCGCCCAGGAGACTGGCCAGCGGGATCAGCGCTAGGGCAGCGGTCCCGAAAGCCAGCAGCGGATGGGGGAAGACGGAGCGAAGCAGGAGGGCGGCAGGAATCAACACTAAAAGGGAGGCTCGCCATCCCCCGAAGGAGAGGGCGAAGGCTTGGCGCCACGTTGCAGTGAAGGTTGAGATCATGCTCAGAATGTTCGGACTACAGACCTTAGATGGGGAGTCGCATGCGAAGTGACGACCGGGGTCTTTCTGGCGGACCTGGAAAGCCCGATCACATTGAGAGGCGGGTCGGCCGCATCTCCCGTAATTCGGATACGTACCCGACCTGTTCGGACAATCACCGCGCGGGCTTCTTCCGTTTGAAAAGGCCCTGCAGGTCCTGGATCATGTTGACCGGGTTCTCTTGATTTAGGGGAGTCTGTCCCGCCCCTTTGCTCATCGAATTTAGGCCACCCAACGAGTTTCTCAGCTTGAATCGAGGGTGTTCGGACGTACCAGTCAACTCGAAGGGAAAGGCCAACGTGCCATTCGAAAAAGTGGCGCCGGCGAGACCCGCGACAAGATTCGACACGGCGTTCTGACCGGCGCGGATTTTCGCAGTGCCATTGTAATCCAGAGAGCCGGCGCCCGCGAAAGCGACGTCGCCTGCCATCTCCACATCGACACCGTTGCCGTTCAACGCGAAATGGTTAGAATGTATGCGGCCGTTCCCGATCTCGAGATCAGCGGATAGCGAAGAGAAAGACGATGGATCGCCCGAAGCAGGTCCGATCTCCGCCAAGTTGGCCAGCAGAGCCAGGTTCTGGTTCAGCTTCAGGGTGGGCAGGTGGCCGTCTCGCACGGTCACATCGCCACTGCCCGATTTACCCGCCAAGGGATCGTCCGCCTGAGCAAAGTCGCCCCTCAGTTTGAGGTTGCCATCCAGATGA
This sequence comes from uncultured Acidobacteriota bacterium, assembly GCA_963803295.1. GTDB lineage: Bacteria > Acidobacteriota > Terriglobia > UBA7540 > UBA7540 > CAWDMC01. The sequence goes on from CAWDMC010000010.1 coordinate 61,899, forward strand.
CCGCTCATCTTGCCCTGCGCCCCAGGAAAAACCTGGAGCAGAGACGCCATATCTACGCCCGACAGGTGCACTGTCGCATCGAAGGTCGCCGGCTGGCGGACGAATCCGATCCCGAGCCTTCCCGCACCCTTTCCGCCGTACACTTTGAAACTAAGATTAGCAAAACTGATCCGCCGGGACACCAGCGATACCTTCGATTTCACCGACGTGCCTTCGAGACGTCCGATAGCTAGTGATGTAGCCTGTAGGGAGCCCTGGGTCGGATTCGCAGCCCTTGCCTCCGGGGAGGTGAACGCGTTGAGATCCAGATGGTTGAGGTCGAGCGAAATCCCGGTCGCGACCAGGGAGGGCGGTTCGGCTGCGCCTGAGGGCAAGAGCGCGGCGATAGTCAGCTCCCCGTCCTTAATCTGACTCTGGTTAATCGATCCTAGAGAAAACGACGGAGAGGATGACGGCGAGCGCTCGCCCGGCGCAGGGGGCGGGCGTCCGCTTGGCGGCATGTCAAAATTCCAAAGATCATGGCCGTTCGAAACAAGGTTGATCACCGGATTCGTAAAGACAAGCGAGGTGATTACCACCTGGCGGTGCCAAAGCGCGTGGGGATCAAGCACAGCATAAATGGACTTGGCGCGGACGAAATCGCCTTTGGGAAAACCGTGAGGATTTTCCAGGGCAAAGCCGTCGAGGCGAATTGAAACGAGTGGAGTGAAGGTGACCGCGAGGTGATTGATGCGGGCGGGATGCCCCGTCCTCTGCTCGATCTCGCTGACCACCTCGGGCCGATAGCGATCCACGTTGACCAATAGAGGCACAGCAATAACGAGGACCACCACCGCAACCAGAAACAGAAGCAGAAGACCGATCGCCATCTTTCCAGTGCGAGCCATGGTGCTCTGCTCCTTCCTCAGTCCAGGGTACCGAGTTTAAATCCGAAATCAGAATAGACCGATTAGAATGATATTGCATCATGGTTTCTTGCTGCACAGAATGGGTACACTGAATAAGATCGGGAAGCAATCCAGGAATCAGGACGCTGCAGCAGGACCAGTCGTCCGTAGGACTCCTCTTCCTCGCGGCGGGACGTTGGTCAGTGCTTGTCGGGCTCAGAGCCAGCGGGTGACGTGGGCTGCGTGCTTGACCCAGAGCTTGGCGCCGGGAGCGGCGATGAAGGCTCAGTCGCCGGTTCGCTGCTTGATGCCTTGGGAGGGCTCTTCGTCAGTCTGGCCGTGTACTGGACAAAGAAGTCCTTGCCGGGCGGCGCAACTTCCACCGTCTCATCGAGCAGCCCCTCACCGGCTCGCGCGAGAGTGCGCCGGAAGAGCCACCCCGATGGAACCATGTCGCCGCCTTCAGGGGCAAAGCGAATCGAAGAGCCGTCCGGAGCCACGCTGATGTTGTAACGAGTCATGAATCCGGTGCTTGAGTACATGCGCATGACGTAGTCGGATTCGCTCGGACACGCACTAATAATGCCCATCCACAATTCCGTTGTGGCCGGCGCCGTCTTGGTTGCCGCAAAGACTGTGTTCTCGCGCAAGATGAAATAGGAGTCATCCAGGTCATAACTGGCGGTGAGTCCGACCTTGCCCGAAGGTGAATTCTTCCCCATAAACGTTCCTGACCACATTCCCGCGAGCCAACTCAACCGGCTAAAATCGGGTTTGCCTGGAGTTCGAATAGTATAAGTAGTGGGCGGCTTCTTTCTAATTTGAGCAGATAATACTGAAGTAGTTAATCCTCCTAAGGCAAGACTCGTCGAGAGGATTACAAGGGCTTTCTTGATGAAGTTCGAGCCTGACGAGAAACGACGAGGAAGCGATCCACTGGAGGACACAGATAAGCCCCTTTATTTGAAAATCTTCGAGCCGAGCACTAGCTAACACGCTTAGTCCCGGTTGGCATTATAGCCGAGTCTGAAGTTACCTCGCAGGTGTTGTTTTTTCGGTTTCTACGGCAATCGCCTTAAGGCAATTTTTTTTGCAAAATCAAGATGGTTTGTGACATGATGTCGCGTAGAGAAAGACCACATTATGGATTAGCCGCTACCCACCCCCCTCAAAGGGGTTAACGCACACTATATAGGGAGAGCCGAGACAATCATCCTTCCTCATAAGCGCCTCGGCTCCTTCCTTCTTTTCCGCACCCTGGTGGTCCGACGGAACCAGTTTTCGAAGTCATCCCAAACTCTGGAATCGCGTTCCATCCGAGGCGCTCTAAACTGCGTCTCATCTCTAATTCATTCCCGCCGATGAGTCCCAGCGTCATCCCCAAATACAATGAACTAACAGCCGGTGTAGAATCGATTTTGCCACTGGCACGGCGGGTCTATTTTCGGTTCCCAAACCATCTTATTCCTTCAGGAGGGTACATGACAGGCAAAGTTCCTCGCTGCGAAAACAGCTTCAGCGGGCTACTGAAAAAGCGAGAATGTCATGCTAGCCGAAGCGAAGCATCTGCTTTTTTGGGTGAAGACGAAAACGACAGATCCTTCGCTGCACTGAGGATGGCACGCAAATGGCACATTCTCTTGCAGCCTGCCAGGTGCCAGACAGTGCTCTGGTTCGTATGGGTGTTGTCTTTGATACCAGGATTTAGCCTTCGTGCTCAAACCGGATTGGCGCCCATACTCAACGAGGCGGAATCCAGCGTGGGACCGCGGGTATCCCCCTCCAGCGATGCTGGGCGCGCTCCTTTGATCCTGACCTTTCAGGACGCGATGGATCGCGCCCGGCGCCTCGATCCCCAGCTTTTCTCGGCCACTACCGAGGTTGAACTGGCGCACCAGGACCGCGTTCAGGCACGAGCCGCCATGCTCCCCTCGATGTCCTTAAGCAACCAGTATCTGTTCACGCAGGGAAACGGGGTATTGCCTAGCGGCCGTTATGTGACCAACGACGGTGTCCACGTCTATCGCGTATGGGGTGTGTTCCACCAGGATTTCTCGGCCAACACTCTGGCCCTGACCTCCTACCATCGCGCCGCTGCCGCCGAAGCCCTGACACGCGCTAAACTAGAGATTTCTAGACGCGGTCTACAGGTCACTGTTGCCAAGGCCTACTACGATCTGGTGGTGGCCGAACGCAAGTACGCGACCGCGCAGCAGAGTCAAGCGGACGCAGAGCGTTTCCTGAAAATCAGCCAGAACCTGGAAAGTGGTGGCGAAGCAGCGCACAGCGACGTGATCAAGTTCCAGCTTCAGGCGAACCAGGCGCAGGAGGCGTTTCGCGAAGGCACCCTCACCATGGAGAATGCCCGGCTCAATTTGGCGGTGATGCTTTTCTCCGATTTCAACCAGAATTTCACCGTGGTTGACGACCTGGGCTCCGCGCCCGGCCTGCCGCCGCTTGAGGATATTCAGGCCATGGCGGCGCGTGAGAATCCGCAGATTCGCGCCGCCCTCGCCGCCCAGAGAGAAGCGCAGTTGGATGTGTCGACGGCGCGGCAGGCCTTCCTGCCCTCCCTGGCAATCGATACCGATTATGGCATCGAAGCAAATGCCTTGGCCCTCATGAGCCGTGTGAGCGCCGAGCGGGCTGCGGGCCGGCTTCCCAATCTGGGCTATTTCATGACGGCTAACATTTCCCTGCCGGTGTGGAACTGGGGCGCGATGCGCAGTAAGCTGAAGCAGGCCGAGATCCATCGGCGTCAAGCCGAGGCTGATCTGAACCTGGCCGAACGTCAGGCGATGGGCAATCTTCTGGCAGCATACAACGAAGCCGAAACGGCAAGATCGGAAACGGAGACCCTACGGCAATCCGCAGAACTGGCAGCCGAGAGTCTGCGTCTGAACACGCTCCGCTACAAGGCTGGCGAGGCGACCGTGCTCGAGCTGGTGGACGCGGCCAGAACACTGGCACAAGCGCGAAACGCCTCCGACGATGGCCAAGCACGCTATCGTCTGGCGGTTGCGAACCTGCAGACGTTCACAGGCAATTTCTGAGTTTGGCCGGAGATCGAGGGAACACGGAACAGGCTGCGAAAGAACCGTCCAAAGCTGTCATCTGGAGCCAGGCGAAGGATCATGTGATAACACGAGACGCTCTTGTTATCCTGCGCCGGTCGCAACGAACATCGATATGCCCGAGCCGGACAGCTACGGCATTCGCGGCACTGGCATCAGTTCTGCTTTTCCTGGCGTGCGCAGGTACCAAGGAGGATGAAAGAAAACCCACGGTCAACGTGCGGGTGGCGGCCGCGACACGGGCAGCGATCGAGCGCACAGTGAAAGGCGAAGCCGTGCTCTATCCCCTCGGCCAAGCTGCCATTGTTCCCAAGATCAGCGCGCCGGTCGAGCGTTTTCTCGTAAACCGCGGCTCTCGCGTGCGTAAAGGCCAACTACTGGCGGTTTTGGAACATAGCGATCTATCCGCAGCGCTGGCTGAGAACAGAGGCAGCTACGAAGAAGCAGAGGCCAATTACAATATCGCCACGCGCACCACGCTTCCTCAGGATCTGCAGAAAGCCGAACTCGATCTCAAGGCGGCGCGCGAGCAGTTCACGCAGTCACAGCAGGTGTACGACAGCCGTAAGTCGCTCTACGCTCAAGGCGCCTTGGCTAAGAGGGACCTCGATACAGCCGCCGTCTCGCTCACCCAAGCGCGCAACGCTTTCGAGGAGGCTCAGAAGCACTACGATCAGCTGGTCGCGGTGGATCGCCACCAGCAGGGCAAGGCAGCACGGGGCCAACTCGAGGCAGCCAAAGGCAAATATGAAAGTGCAGTGGCCCAGCTTGATTATGCGGAGATCCGCAGCCCGATTGACGGCGTAGTCACCGACCGGCCGCTCTATCCCGGTGAGATGGCATCGTCCGGTACGCCTTTGATCACGGTCATGAATATCTCCAGCCTCATTGCCCGCGCCCATATTCCGCAATCGGAAGCGCAACTACTGAAGGTGGGTGATCCCGCAACAATCACGGCTCCCGGCGCAAGCGTTCCGGTGAACGGCAAAGTGACCGTCGTGAGCCCGGCGCTTGATCCCGGAAGTACGACGGTCGAGGTGTGGATCCAGACTACCAATACCGCGAACTCGCTGAAGCCTGGCACTTCGGTACAGTTTTCCGTCGCCGTCCAAACCATCAGGAACGCACTCGCCATTCCGAAATCCGCATTGCTGACGGGCGATCATGGGACCACCGTGATGGTGGTGGATCCGGCTGGCCTCGCTCACCAGCGCAGCGTCGAGGTGGGAATCCAGACGGATGACCAAGCTCAGATCACCAAGGGATTGCAGGAGGGAGAGCAGGTGGTGACTACGGGAGCTTTCGGCCTGCCTGACGGTGTCAAGGTAGCGATCCAGACGCTGACACCAGCGGAGGGCGGTGCCGGCAAGGACTAAAGATCGCGAAGCTCAGAGAAAGTTGTCGTAAGCAATTCACCTTTTCCGGATTCAGCACCACCCCTAGCGGGGCAAGGGGGTGGTTGGCCTTAATCCGCCTCGAGCCGATCATCCCGCCTAAGCAATTGCACATGAGCGATCAGGTTGAAACTCCGGATGTTGTCCAGCGAGAGGCCGATGTCGCCGAATCCTACTGGCTTGCACGTCACTCAAAATCGATCATCTTCCTTGTCATCACCCTGGCGCTGGTCGGCATTTATTTCGCCCTCACCATTCCGGTCGCGGTCTTCCCCTCCACCAATTTCCCGCGCATCCTCATCGGCGTGGACAACGGTGTCATGCCCATCAACCAGATGCTGGTGACGATCACGCGGCCCATTGAGGAAGCCGTGAACGTTGTGCCCGGACTCGAAGACGTGCGCTCGATCACCAGTCGCGGTTCTGCGGAAATCGACCTGTTCTTCAATTGGAACGTCGATATGTTGCAGACCCTGCAGCAGGTGGACGCGGCGATAGCACGTGCGCAGAGCGTCCTGCCTCCGACGGCGCGGGTCCAGACTCACCGGCTGACCTTTGCCAGCTTTCCCATCCTCGGCTACAGCCTTACCTCTTCCACCGTGCCACAAACGCAATTATGGGAACTCGCCACCTATCAGCTCAAGCCGCGTCTGAACCGGCTCAACGGTGTCTCGAGTGTCCTTGTGCAGGGCGGTCAGGTGCCGGAGTTTGAAATCACTCCGGATCCGGCGCACTTACTGGTGGCCCAGGTGACCATACCGCAGATCCTCGACAGTGTGCGCCGCACCAATCTGATCGACTCCCCTGGGCTGTTAGCCGAGAATCACCAACTGTACCTCAGCCTGATCGACGCGCAGGTGCATGCCGCGAGTGAGATCGGCAATATTGTCCTCAAGAACACGAAGGGGAATGTGCCCGTTCGTATCGGTGATATCGCTCGGGTGAGCCCGAGTGTCGAGCCGGTCTACACCGTCGTGAGTGCCGAAGGTAAGCCTGCCGTCCTCCTGAGCATCAACCGCCAGCCCGACAGCAACGCAGTGCAGGTCGCCGACGAGGTTCACGCCGAAATGGAGCGACTGAAGGACACCTTACCTCCGGGCGTCAAGATCGCGAGCTACTACGACCAGTCGGACATCGTCAGCGAGTCCATTAAGGACGTCCGCGACACGGTGCTGATCGGCCTGATCCTGGCCTCCATCGTACTGGTCCTTTTTCTGCGCGACTGGAGGACGTCGCTCGTGGCCGGCATGGTGATCCCAGTAACCCTATGCGTCACTTTTATCGTGCTGAAGCTGCTGGGAGAGAGCTTCAACCTGATGACCCTGGGCGGTCTGGCTGCCGCCGTCGGACTGGTAATCGATGACGCAATCGTGGTAGTGGAAAACGTGGTCCTGCACCGCGACGCTGGCGAGGATCGTTCCCGAGCCGTCCGCAGCGCACTCGCGGAAATCAGCGCTCCCCTGGTTGGGTCCACTATCACTCCCATCGTTGTGTTCTTGCCGCTCGTCGCCATCGCCGGCGTCACCGGCACATTCTTCCGCGCTTTGGCCGTCACCATGTCCGCCTCGTTGCTCACCTCGCTCGTTCTGGCCCTTGTCTGGACCCCTAACCTCAGCCTCCTGCTGCTACGGAATCGGAGGGGAAAATGGGAGCCACCAGGCAAAACTCGAAAATCCGTTGGTCTCTTACAGGGCGGAGAGCGCCCTGTTTTTTCTGATGCGAAACAACGCGCAGATCCAGCCCGCTCCGAGGGGAAAGAGCCTGCCCTGAGCGGAGGGAAAGGGTCGGCCCAAAGGGCAGGGTGAGGGGTCAGTTTCAACAGGCAAAGATGAACTCTTCCCGGCTTTCACTGACAACAGAGCCGAGGAAATGAAGCGATTGATGGCAGCCGAAGAAGCCTCGATGACTGGCTTTTTCGGGCGCGTGATCCGCTTCTATGAGCGATGGGTGCGCCGGGCGCTTGAGCGTCCCGGCTGGCTGGCTGTGATCTGCGCGCTCCTCGTCGTGACTTCCTATGGCTGCTATCGCTCGCTGGGCTCGGACCTGCTGCCGGCCATGGATGAGGGCGGCTTCATCATTGATTACATCATGCCTGCGGGCAGTTCGCTCGAAGAAACGAACCGCGTGGTCAGCCACATCGTCCAGATGGTTCACGCTCTTCCTGAAGTCGAGAGCACCTCGCGGCGCACCGGGCTACAACTCGGACTCGCCACAGTCACAGAAGCCAACACGGGTGACATTTCCGTCAAGCTGAAACCGAGGCGTAGCCGAAGTGTCTACGACATCATTGAGCAGCTTCGCGAAGAGATTTCCGAAAAAGAGCCTGCCGTGGACCTCGATTTCCCCCAGGTGCTGCAGGATATGATTGGCGATCTCACCAGTGCGCCCGAGCCCGTCCACATCAATCTCTATAATCAGGACCCCAATATTCTGCGGCAATGGGCGCCCCGGGTTGCCGACACCATCGGCAAAATCCAGGTGCGCGGAAAGAATCCGGTTGTGGACGTAAAGAACGGAATCGAAAACACCATCAGCGGACCGGCCTTCGTGTTTCAGGTGAACCCCACGGTGGCCGCGCGCGCCGGATTCACTGCCGACGAAGCCGCCGTTGACGCCTCCGCCATCCTCGAAGGCGAGCCCGCGCCGCCGCCCGTCATCATCGGTGATCGGCCTTACGGAGTGCGGGTGCGCTTTCCCGAAGCCAACCGCGCCTCGCTCCAAGCTATCAGCAACACATTACTGGTAAGCTCCAGCGGCCAGACGGCAACGCTAGGCTCACTGGCCACGGTGACGGAGTTGCCGGGACAGATGGAGATCATGGAGGAGAACCTGCAGCGAGTGGTCTACGTCACCGGCCGCCTGGAGGGACTTGACCTGGGAAGCGGGATCGCCGCGGTGCGAAAAGCAGTGGATGGGCTCCAAATGCCGCCATCGATCCGAGTCGAATACGGCGGCCTCTACGAGGAACAACAGAAGTCATTCCACGACCTGGTGCTGGTGCTGGTGCTGGCGCTGGTGCTGGTGTTCCTGGTTTTGCTGTTTGAGTTCCGCACCTTTGCCGCACCGGCCGCGATTCTCACCTCCGCCATTCTCTCTACCTCAGGCGTTTTTCTCGCACTCGCCTTTACCCGCACCACCTTCAATATCTCTTCGTTTATGGGATTGATCATGGTGGTCGGCATCGTGGCCAAGAATGGGATCCTGCTGCTTGACGCCGACCAGAAGTTCCGTGCCCTCGGATACTCTGCCGAAGAAGCCATGGTGCAGGCCGGACGCCGCCGTCTGCGACCCATCGTCATGACTGCGCTGGCCGCAGTCGCCGGCATGCTGCCGCTGGCGCTCGCCTGGGGAGCGGGATCGCAGATGCTCCAACCCCTGGCCATCGCCGTGATTGGCGGAATCCTGATCTCCATGGCGTTGTCATTGATCATTACACCCGCTATGCATTTCTATCTCACGAGAGAGCGGTTTAGTTGTGGCGAGGGACAGGGCCCTAGCGGCTTTTCGCCTGGAGTGTAGGGCGGCTCGGCCCGCCTCCGGAGACCACATCTACAAGCCAAGCGTTTGTGATGTAGGAGACCGTAACCTGGATGAAGAGTCGGCACCGCAGATCCTGGTCGTCTCGTCACTACTACCCCAAAAAGGGTGCGGAAAAAGTGCGGAATTGGTGCGGGATTGCTGCGGGATCCGAAGCCGGGTTGGGCCGGCTATAGGGAGGGTCCGGATGCGCGGTGTAGGGGCACGGCGCGCCGTGCCCCTACAGAGGTTCCCTCGGGGGGGCAATATTTGCAGGTTATGGGCCTTTACTCGCCCGCCGCCCAAGTGAGTTCGAAGAAATGATGACCCATGATGGCAAGGGTGATCGCTTTGTCGAGATGCTGGCGGTGGCGATGGATTGCCTGAGCCATAAATTTCCAATACTCCGTACGGTAGTTACTGAGGAATCCCTGCTTCCACAAAGAGCGGCCGACAGCCATCAGATCCGAGAAGACGATTGGACTGCGCGCTGAAGCGCCCAATTGCGAGAGAAACGCCGAGGCGCGTTCGAAATATTCGCGTGGGCTATAGATTGTCTCCAGAATACGGCGGTAGCCGTCGAGCAGTTCCTGCATGTCCATCTTGGGGATGAAGTTGAGATCGGCCAAGGTGTTGCTGCCCAGACTTTCCTTGATCAATCGTCCTTCGGCTTTCAGGCGGCGCCACAACTGCGTGTTGGGCAAGGCGCTCAGCAGGCCCACCATGGAGAGTGGGATCGCTGCTTCCCGGATGAACTGGATCTGACGGTCGAATACGTCAGGCGGATCATTGTCGAATCCCACGATGAAGCCCGCCATGACCTCGAGCCCGTACGACTGAATTCGCTTCACGCTATCGAGCAGATTGCCGCGCAGATTCTGGAACTTAGTGGTTTCCTTAAGGCTTTCAGCGACGGGCGTTTCGATGCCCAGGAACACCCGGCCAAAGTTCGCCTGCTGCATCAGGCCAAGCAAATCCTTATCCTCCGCCAGGTTAAGTGAGGCTTCCGTAAAAAGCGAGAAGGGATTGTGATGGTTGCGCATCCATTCTACCAGCCACGGCAGGAGAATCTTCACGCTCTTCTTATTGCCAATAAAATTGTCATCCACCAAGAACACAGGACCACGCCAGCCAAGGCTGTGGATCTGGTCGAACTCAGCCAGCACCTGTTCCGGCGTCTTGGTGCGCGGGCGGCGGCCGTAGATTTCAATAATGTCGCAGAATTCGCAGGTGAACGGACAGCCGCGCGAGTACTGCACGGCCATGGCGCTATATTTGCGCAGGTTGGCAAGACGAAGCTCGGGCAAGGGAACGGTGGTGAGATCGGGCAGGAGTGAAGCTTTGTAGTGAGGCCGCGCCTCCCCTCTCTCGAGATCGGGCAGCCAAGGCGGCAACCAACTCTTCCGCCTCGCCCTCCACCACGTGGTCCGCTGCTTCGATATTTGGATCGCCGGCGCTCGCAATCGGCCCACCCACGACGGTGCGCAGACCTCGGGCTTTGGCCCGCGCGATATGCATTTTCATCGAGGGGCCCTGCACCATCATGCCGCTGAACATCACGACGTCAGCCCAATCGAGGTCGGAGTCCTTCAAGCGGCGAACATTCAGGTCCACGATCCGCTTCTCCCAGGTCTTCGGCAGCATGGCGGAAACGGTTAGGAGCCCCAGGGGAGGGTAAGCAGACTTCTTGCCCTGAAAAGGCAGGGCATGCTTGAAACTCCAAAAGGTGTCCGGAAATTCCGGATAGACGAGCAACGCTTTCATTAGGGGTCCTCTCCTCGAATCGAAGTCGATTGTTATGTTTGGCTTTTAGATCGGGCCATTCGGAATCTACGAAGAAAGGCACAGCCTACCTAGTTCGGTTCCGATCGAGGGTGTCGCGAGAAGCCTTCCGTCCAGTAGTACCTAGTGGTCTGGCACAGGCCTCACTATCACACAAGTTGGTCCAGGCGCTATCATAACAGAAACCAAAGGTCAGGCGCGAAATATCCGAAGGCCACCCGGTTCCCTTCCCGGGAAGAGGACCCCCGGGCTACACCGACCCGCAAAGGCGGTCGCCTGAAAGAACGGCAGTGAGCTCGCTGCCGTCTGAATCGAACAACACTCATCCTTTGACGAACTTGAGCGCAGCGGAGTTCAGGCAGTAACGCAAATGCGTCGGCGGCGGCCCGTCGTCGAACACGTGTCCCAAATGGGCGTCGCACTCCTTGCAGGTAACCTCGGTGCGCTCCATGCCCAAGCTGATGTCCGCCCCGGTTCTGATGTTCTGCTCGGCAATCGGAGCCCAGAAACTGGGCCATCCCGTGCCGGACTCGAACTTGGTGTCCGAACTGAAGAGCGCGTTGTCGCAGCAGACGCAGCGGTAGAGACCCTTTTCATGATTGTTCCAATATTGCCCCGTGAACGCGCGTTCCGTTCCCTTGCGGCGGGTCACTTCGAACTGTTGCGGAGTAAGGACCTGCTTCCACTCAGCCTCGCTCTTGACGACTTTTTGCACCTTCACCACCCCTTTCCTCTCACCTGTCTCACTGAATTCGACCACGCTGACCAACCCGGCAGGTCCCCCTCGGGGAGCGGGATCCCCCCACAAGCGACAAGCCCGCGCCAACACCAGTACACCTGCGGATGCCAGTCCCGCTTCCAGAAAACCGCGGCGGCTGACAAGCCTGGCATGATCGAGATTGTCATTTTCCATTTCTTGCATATTCCATCCCCCTTGGACTAGTAGATGGACAATGCACCGGGCCAGTTGCAATGTTTCTTCCGGAAATTCGGGACTCTCATCTCTGGCCCTCGCAGTCCCGGCTGGGGACTCCGCCCAGTCTTCGCGGCCGGCAAAGGTGTGCTAGAATTCCCTCTGGAGGAGATCCGCGAAAGCTTGAGTCCTCCCACTCGCCAAGCCGCGAAACGTCCATCGGGAGCCGAACCAGCCAGCGGGCCCGGGATTTTGCCTGATGCCACGATTCTCAAGGATCCAGCTGCTGGGATCATTTTTGCTCCTGGCCATTATTCTCGGTCTCCTCATGTTCCGCTATTGGCGGCTGATCGGGTGGGCCGGTTTTCCGACGCCGTGACCGCCGGGGGTTGTTCTGAGCCCAGGAGCTCAATTATACCTACGCCGCACCGCACGCCCATAATCGTCATTGTCGGCCCTACCGCCTCTGGAAAATCGACTCTGGGACTGGCTGTCGCCTTGCGCTTCGGGGGAGAGATCGTCAACTACGACTCCGTTCAGATCTATCGGGGCGTCGATATAGGGAGCGGCAAGCTGCCGCCCGATGAGCGCCGGGGCATTCGGCACCACCTGCTGGATTCGGCGGACCCCGATGAGGTCTTCACCGCGGGAGACTACCGTCGCGAGGCTACCGCCATCATCGGACAGCTTCGCGATCGTGGCCGATTGCCGGTTCTGGTTGGCGGTACCGGCCTTTACTTGCGAGCGCTATTGCAAGGTTTGTTCGAGGGTCCGACGCGCTCGGAAGATCTGCGCAAGCGGCTGCGGACCATGGCTGGGCGGCATCTAAACGGCAATCGGCCTTTTCTTCATCGCTTTCTCTCGCGCCTGGACGCCGATGCGGCGTCTCGAATTCATCCGCGCGATGAGCAGAAAATTATCCGCGCCATCGAGGTCTGCCTGCTGTCGCGCCAGCCTATGTCCCGAATGCTCGAAAAAGGCCGTACCGGACTTCAGGGATTCGAGCCGGTGAAGGTTGGCCTCAACCCGGATCGCGCCGAACTATGCTCCCGAATCAACGACCGGGTCGAGGAGATGTTCAAGGTAGGCATCCTCGAAGAAACGCGCGCTGCCATGGCTAAGGCTAACGCTGACCGGGTTGGCGCTCTCAAAGCACTTGGATATGCCCAGGCAGCTGCATATCTCGGAGGCGCGATGAGTCTTGACGAGGCTGTACACGCAACCCAGGCCGCCACCCGCCGCTACGCTAAGCGGCAGATGACGTGGTTTCGTCGTGAGAAAGACGTGTGCTGGTTCAGCGGATTCGGGGATAATTCTGCGGTTCAGGAGCTGGTGCTTAACTTCCTGTCCAGTCGGCTCCAGAAAGGGCATAAATATAGCGCCGGAGCCGACGGCGGAGTACGAGGATGACCGCGATTTCAAAGCGAAAGAAGTTTTTTTGAAGACTCGGTTCCACATCCCGGCATCCGATCAGAAGGGAACGGGGGAAACTGGGAAGTGCGGCGAGGCAACCTATGACGGACACTCCAACGAACAGGCCACTGAGCGACAGAGGCACAAGTAGAGACGACAGGAAGATGCCCGAGAAACAGCAGAACATTCAGGATGCCTTCCTGAACTCCGCCCGTAGGGATAAAACTCTGCTCACAATCTATCTAACGGGAGGCATGAAGCTGACCGGACGCATCCGCAGCTTCGATAAGTATTCGGTGGTGGTCGAGAGTAACAACCAGGAGCAATTGGTCTTCAAACACGCCATTTCGACCATCAGTGCCTCCCGGCCCAGTTTCGCCAGGGCTCAGGCTCCGGCAGTCGGCGTGGCGGTGGGCGCGAACTCGCCAAGCGAACCGCCACGGCCACCTCGCCTGAACGAAAGCGGAGCCAAGCAACCTCCGGAGGGATGAGTTATTCAACACTCCAAGAACATAGAAAAAGCGTACCTTGTGTCGTGGGAACCCACCTCTCACCGTCGCCGCTCGAAAGCCACACCCGGAGAAACCCACGATTGGAACGAAATCGAGGGTCATCACGCAAGCCTGGTATCGGGCCAGACCGACGGCGCGAGCGCGCCCACTTCGCCTAGCGTGACCGGCATGCTCGAAGAAGCAATGTTGTTCGAGCTCGCCGAACTCGCGTCCAGCGCTGGCGCGCAGGTGGTGGGCCAAAGCGTGCAGCGCTCTCCCGCCCCCAATCCGGCCACCCTAATCGGCCGCGGCAAGGTGGAAGAGCTACGCGTCGCTGCCCGTGCTGCCGGGGCCGACTGCATTATTTTCGATCAGGATCTCACGCCTACTCAGCTGCGCAATCTCGAACGGGCCCTCGACCGGAAGGTGCTCGATCGCACCCAGTTGATCCTCGACATTTTCGCGCGCCGCGCGTTAAGCCGGGAAGGCAAGCTGCAAGTTGAGCTCGCCCAATTAAATTACCTGCTGCCTCGTCTGGGGGGACGCGGTACGCTTCTTTCACGATTGGGCGGCGGTATTGGCACTCGTGGGCCCGGCGAGCAACAGCTCGAATTTGACCGGCGGCGCATTCGCGCGCGCATTCAGCGGCTCAGCGAGGCTATCGAACGCGTACGCCAGCAGCGAGCCTTGCATCGAGCCCACCGGCGCGCCCGCCAGTTCCATATCGTGGCCCTAATCGGCTACACGAACGCGGGCAAATCGACCTTGTTCAACGCACTCTCCCGCGCTCATGTTACGGCTTCGTCACGTCTATTTGCCACACTCGATCCGACCGTTAGAGCCTTGAAGCTGCCTTCCCGCCGTCCAGCCCTGCTTTCGGACACTGTTGGGTTTATTCAGAAGCTACCGCCGCATCTGGTGGCGGCGTTTCGCGCCACGCTGGAGGAGCTCGACCAAGCCGATCTGTTGCTACACGTCACTGACGCCTCACATCCTGAGCGCGAACAGCAGGATGCTGCCGTAGAAGACCAGATTGAATCCTTGGGCCTCACCGCTACCCGGCGCCTACGGGTGTGGAACAAGGTCGATCAGCTGGATAGTTCGCAGATCCAGCGGCTGCCCAATAACTCCTCCGAAGTGCCGGTGTCCGCGCGGACTGGGTTTGGGCTTCAGGATCTCGTTGAAAGAATCGACCACAACCTGGCGAGCGAAGCAATGATCGAGGCGCAGTTCGACTGGCCCAGTGCTGACGGTCGAAGGCTAGCCATGTTATACCGTCTGGGGCAAGTCTTGTCGACCCACTTCGAAAACGACCGGGTGAGAATCCAGGCAAGGGTGACCGAATCAGTGCGAGATCGCCTCCTTTCTGGGGAAGCGCTTACCTCAGGCCGATTCCGCTAGCATAATGAAGCACTTTCGGGGTCCCTTCGCCTGTGGAAAACCCTGTGGAAAATATGCCAAGCCACGCCGATCCAGAAACCCGCGTCGGAATTCCTTAAAACACATGGTTTGCGTTTTTTGTGAGGACAAGTCATTGAACCTAAACATCTTAGTCTGTGATCGGATTACGACAACAGTGTTACACGCATATTAACTTAACTACTCCTGTTCTTAGTCCCATATTCCGACTTTTGCACAATTCGGGAGATGACTTGCCTAGCCCCGGGGTGGAGCGGAACCGCGAATTCAGCCTTCCTAAGAGGTGTTATCGAGCCTGGGAGTGTCCCGTTTGTGACTGCCGTCCTAGCCTCCGGAATCGCAGTCAAAGCCCGCAAGTGAAAGCCAAATTCTTCCAGCAGGTCCATGTTGCTATCGGGAGCCGTGCGGTGTGCGGACGGGACACGGTTCTAATCGCGCAATTTGCGCAATCCCAATTGGCCCAGTGAGATTCGACGCGTCCAAAACTTGCCGCTCCCTCCGCGCTATGCTAACTTCAAAGGTTGCTTTTCCGGCGGCAGTTCCACCCAGAGCAGGTGAGTTGATGATTCTGAGCTATACGGGCCGTATGCCACGCATCGCGCCCACAGCCTATATTGCGGATACCGCCGACGTCATCGGCGACGTCGAAATCGGTGAGAATTCGAGCGTTTGGTTCACCACCGTTCTGCGCGGCGATATCGAGCCGATCCGGGTGGGCGCGAATAGCAATATCCAGGATGGTTCGGTGCTGCACACCATGATGGGAATGCCCACCGCCGTTGGCGACTGGGTCACCGTGGGCCATCGCGCGGTTTTGCACGGATGCACGGTGGAGAGCCACTGCCTGATCGGCATGGGAGCCATTGTGTTAAACAACGCTCGCGT
Organism: uncultured Acidobacteriota bacterium; assembly: GCA_963803295.1. GTDB lineage: Bacteria > Acidobacteriota > Terriglobia > UBA7540 > UBA7540 > CAWDMC01. The sequence continues at coordinate 77,673 of CAWDMC010000010.1, forward strand.
GGGCGAGGGCTCGATAATCGCTGCCGGCGCGCTGGTGCTCGAAAATACGGTAGTCCCGCCGCACTGTCTGTACCTCGGCGTTCCAGCCAGGTTCCAGCGGCAACTCACGGACAAGGACCGCCAGTTCATTGACGCGCACGCTCAGCACTACCTAGGGTACAAGGCCCAGTACCTCGCTGACCGGGCACGTTGAGAAGTTGAGACGTTGCATCATCGTCTGGAATGACCCCGGGACTGCCTAAGATTGACTTCATGAACCTGATCCATTCCATCAAGGGAACTCGCGACCTGCTCCCGCCCGAGACTTACCTCTGGCAATCAGTGGAAGAAGCGGTGCGGTCGGTGTTTGGCACCTATAACTTCGGCGAGATCCGCACGCCTATTTTCGAGCCGACGACCCTGTTTGCGCGCAGCGTGGGCGAAGACACCGACATTGTCAGCAAGGAAATGTACACCTGGGAGGATCGCGATGGCGATTCACTCACCCTGCGGCCCGAGGCTACGGCGAGTGTGGTTCGCGCCTACGTCGAACACAGCTTGTTCAACCAGGGTGGCGTACACAAGCTTTATTACATGGGCCCCATGTTCCGGCGTGAGCGCCCGCAAAAGGGTCGCTATCGCCAGTTCTATCAGATCGGCGCGGAGGTGCTGGGGTCCGATCATCCTGGTGTCGATGCCGAAGTTCTCGAGATGCTGGTGGAATTTCTCCGGCGCGTGGATGTCGGCGAGTTCCGCCTGCTGATCAACTCGGTGGGTTGCCCCAGGTGCAGGCAGGATTATCTCAAGGTGCTGCGGCAGGCGCTCCAAAGCGTGAGGAGCCAGATGTGTGTTGACTGCCAGCGCCGCGCCAGCACCAATCCGCTGCGGGTGCTGGATTGCAAAGTACCTGCCGATCAGCCGATTATTGAGGGCCTGCCCAAGATCATCGACTACCTGGATCCGGAATGCCAGCAGCACTTTGCCAGCGTCACCGGAATGCTGAAGGAACGCGACATCGAGTTTGAGCTCGCCCCTCGCCTGGTGCGAGGACTCGATTATTACACGCGCACCACGTTTGAGTTTACCAGCGGAGCCCTGGGAGCGCAGAACGCGCTGCTAGGTGGGGGCCGCTACGATGGGCTTTCGCAGATGATCGGCGGACCGCCAACTCCCGGCTTCGGGTTTGCGATCGGCGAAGATCGACTAGTGCTCGCAGCGGCGGAGCAACGAGGGCCGAACATCGAAACTGGAAATGCGGGATCCAGCCCGCGTTCGAATTCCGAAGTACGGGATGCCCATGTTGGCAAAGTCGACGCCTATATCGCCTGGCTAGGCGACGCGGCTCTCTCGGCTGCATCCAAGCTGGCTCGCGAATTGCGGGATGACGGTTTCCGTGTTGAGATCACCTACGAGGCGGCCAAACTCAAAAAATCGATGGGAGTCGCCAACAGAATCGGGGCCCGCTTTGCCGTGATTATCGGCGAGGGCGAACTGGAGACGGGCCGCTACCAGGTGAAAGACATGGCGGAGGCAAGACAGGAAGAGGTCGATGCAGCGCAGGTAGCGTGGTATCTGAATGAAAAGCTGAGGGAGGCGACGGGCTACAGCCACCCTGCTATCCGAGGATAGAGTCGTTGGGGGCGACCCTGGTTGTCTTCGCCCAGGTCAGGCACAAGGCCTTCCCTACACGGGATAGCCAGTCCCTAGGAGGTGGACGCAGCACAGGTTGTGATACTTAAACGAGAAGCCGAGGGAAGGGACAAACACTGTTTCCCCTCAGGTCAAAGCCTGGATCACAGACCCAACAGTAATGTCTAAGAATATTTTCCGGTGGGTCGAGAGCTGAAGCACAGTTTAGGTTTAACCAGGATGGATCTACTTCGTCTCGAAAGTCTGCTCGAGGATTTCCGACCGATCCGTCCCCTAGCGCCGCGCGCTTTAACTCTGCTGGAAATTGCTGGCTGGAGGAACAAGGAAGAAGTTGCCAGCAATATTCTGGAATTTTTTCTTTCGCATGAGTGCGAGCACAACTGGGGAACGCTAGTCTTGGACGCCCTGCTCTCCCTAGTTGACAAGGGGACCCCGCTGGACACGGACAGCATCAAGATCACTCGAGAGGACAGAACTGAGAACCAAAAACGCCCTGACTTCATCATCGAGTCGGACGCGCTGGTCATTTGTCTCGAGAACAAAATAACTGCTCCACTGTCCAACCCTTTTGAAGAGTATCGGAGTCACGTAGAAAAGCTAGCTCGCGGCACCCGCAAGCAACTTCTCATTCTGTTGACGGCTCGCGCGGTGGAATGGCGGGATGATCGAGTGAAGCGCGTCGGGTACGACCAGCTCTTCGAGGCTGCCCGACCAACTTATTAGTGATAGGGATATCGATGCCAATTCACCCTACCTCAACCACTGGCGTGATTTTCAGCAAACTATGGACCGTTTCTCGGCGGAGGCCAACGTGGACGCGAAATTCATCGAGTTTGTTAAAACACACCCCGGCGACCTACGATCCCTATTATTGGAAGTTGATCGATTGCAAGGGGAAATGGAAAATAAGATAGACCTAGTAAGGGAGAGGAGTGATAGCTTTCTACACGAGAGCAACATACCGACGACTTACAAGTGCGCCTGGAATTGGAAAGAAGCGGCCAAAAAGCGAGAGCCGGAGTGGAAATACTTAATGTTCTGGTCGTACGGTGTTCGATTGCGCGTAGCATCCCAGTTCGTCCTGGTGATTGAAGCGCGGCTCTATCTCGTCGAAGGCTGGGAAATTCAGGTGTTTGAGCTAAGGCAATACTTGAGCGGGCGTGAACAGAACCACGCGAGGGAATGGCTGAAGGAGAAGGGAATCGAGACCCGAGGGTCCAGGCTGGATCCGAACAAGCGTCTTGCCTACGGCGACGTTCTGCCGTACGAAACAAACCCCCAGGAGGTCATTGACAGATTTTGCGAACTGATCCGTCGCGTAGACAAGGCTCGCAGCTAGCATGACTACGGACAGGCCTTCGGACTTAGCCTTGTGTCTCCGCTGTGAAACCAAGAGGGGTGGCCAATACAGTGGCTTTCGCGTGGTTCGAGCCTATCACTGTTGCATGACACAGCCCTCTGGATAACGACCGCAGGCATTCCGCTAGCCCTTTCCCTCATCGCGGTTCGATAATGAGGAGCGAAATTGAAACTGGATTCTTTAGGTGACCGGCAACGCACGCATTATTGCGGTGAGCTGCGCAAGGAGCACGCGGGACAGACAGTTTTCCTGGCTGGCTGGGTGGATCGCCGTCGGGACCTTGGCAACCTGATCTTCCTTGATGTGCGCGATCACAGCGGGGTCACCCAGGTGGTGTGCAACCCCGCTATCAGCGAAAGCTCTCACGACAAGGCGGAAGACATTCGCCCCGAGTTCGTGGTGGGCGTGGAGGGTGAGGTAGTGCTGCGCGATCCCGGCACAGTGAATGCGCAGCTTTCTACCGGCGAGATCGAGGTAAAGGCACGAACGATCTTGCTCCTGAATGAGGCCAGGACCCCTCCCTTTCCGATTAACGATGAGGAGGCGCGCACGGCTGAGGAGACGCGCCTCCGCTATCGCTATCTTGATTTGCGCCGAGGCCGTATGCAGCGCAACCTTCGTCTGCGCCACCGGGCTTCGCTTACGGTGCGCGAGCACATGAGCGAGAACGGCTTTATCGAGATTGAAACGCCCTTCTTGACCCGCTCGACTCCCGAGGGCGCGCGTGATTACCTGGTGCCCAGCCGCGTGCATCACGGCAAGTTCTACGCCCTGCCGCAGTCGCCGCAATTGTTCAAGCAGATCCTGATGATTGCTAGTTTTGACCGCTACTACCAGATCGTGCGCTGCTTTCGTGATGAGGACCTGCGCGCCGATCGCCAGCCGGAGTTCACCCAGGTGGATATCGAGATGGCCTTTCCACAGCGGGAGGTGCTGTTCGATATGATCGAGCGTCTGATCGAGAAACTATTTGCGTTGGTAAACGTCAAGGCCGAGCGGCCGTTTGCCCGCCTGCCCTATGGCGAGGCTATGGAGAAGTACGGCTCCGATAAGCCTCATACCGGCTTTGGACTGGGCTGGAGACGCGTCCGTCTGCCGGAGGGCGCGGCAGAACAAATTCACGTGGCCGAGCCTTTCAAGGCGCTTCGCGTTCCGGGCGATGCAGGGATCTCGCGGGCACAACTCGACAAGCTTCAGAATCTGGCGAAGTCCGGCGGCGCCGATTGGTTTTCCTACATCAAGATTGGCAGCCCGGAGTTCCAGTCGCCGTTGGTCAAGGTGGTGGGAGAAGAAGTGGTGCGCGGCCTCGCCGCCGAAGCGGAAGCTGAACCCGGCGATCTCGTGATTCTCCTGGGGCTGCGCACCGGCACAGCCTCCGGCCTGGGCCCTGCGGCGATCACGCGCCTGGACGCGGCCTCAGGCGATCTGCGCCTGGAACTCGCTCGCAAACTCGGCCTGATCAAGCCGGGTTTGTGGAGCTTTCTCTGGGTTGTGGATTTTCCCATGTTCGAGTATGACGGCAAAGAGCAGCGCTACGGCGCCATGCATCATCCCTTCACCTCGCCGCGCGAGGAGGATCTCGACAAACTGGAGAGCGATCCCGGCAGCGTGAAGGCGCGGGCCTACGACTTGGTGCTGAATGGCTCCGAAATCGGCGGAGGCTCGATCAGAATCCACCGGAACGATATCCAGCAGCGCGTCTTCCAGGTGCTCGGACTGACGCCCGAAAAGGCCCGCGAGCGGTTCGGATTCTTCCTCGATGCCCTCGAATACGGCACCCCGCCGCATGGTGGCATCGCGCTCGGCTTCGATCGCCTGATCGCCCTGATGGCCGGCGAATCGAACATCCGTGAGGTCATCGCTTTCCCCAAGACCGCAAGCGCGATCGATCTGATGTGTGAAGCACCGGCGCACGTAGATCTGGGGCAGTTGGAGGAATTGGCGCTCAAAGTGAAGGAGTTTGAGTAAGGGCGGCCCTCGCGGGCAGCCCCGGCAAGGCTTGTGTGCCGCGGGTCTTTCGCTACGGGTACGGCAAGGTGTAAGAGATAACGGGTAATAGTAACGTGGGAAGGCAAGTTCGTCGGGCTGATTCCGTCCGAAAATCTGTGGGGCAGTACGTTAGTGTCGAAGGAGTCGTAGTGGCGGCGGTGGAGGTCGACGCCAGGGGCAACGTCGCTGGGGTCAAGCTCACCGCCGTTAGCCTCTCGAGAAATATAGCGATGGATTGGGAAATCCGAGACGCCTGGAGTCGACACTTTGGAGGTTGAGGTCACCAATATTTCTAACCATGGTCTCTGGCTGCTTGTCGACGATCGCGAAATGTTCTTAGCTTTTGAGGACTTTCCCTGGTTCCGGAATGCTCTGATCTCAGCCGTCCTCAATGCTGAATGCCCGAATGCGGGCCACCTTTACTGGCCGGATCTGGATGTTGACTGGGCGGTGGGGTCGATCGAGCATCCGGAGCGCTTCCCGCTCCTGTCCAAGACGGAATCATGGGTGAAGAGTAAAGGTTGAAGTGTAAAGGGAGAAGGGTCAAGGGAGAAGGGTAAAGGTGAAGGTTAACTAGTCAGTTTTAAGTTATAAGTTATGAGTTGTAAGTTATGATTCTATTTCTAGCTTAACTCATAACTCATAATTTATAACTCATCCCTTACCGCTTGGGTTCACACTTTACCCTTATATCCTTTACCCTTTTGTCGCATGTCGGTTATTTACATCCTTTCCGAAGGCGTTGCCAACCGGATCGCCGCCGGCGAAGTGGTGGAGCGGCCGGCGTCGGTGGTTAAGGAACTGGCAGAGAACTCGATTGACGCCGGCGCCCATAAGATTGAAGTGGATGTGGAAGCGGGTGGGAAGCGCCTGATCCGTGTGGCTGACGACGGCTGCGGCATGAGCCATGACGACGCGCTGCTGGCCTTCGAGCGTCATGCCACGAGTAAGATCCGATCGAGCGACGATTTGTTCGAGATTTCCACCCTGGGATTCCGGGGCGAGGCGCTGCCCTCTATCTCTTCGATCTCCCGCCTGGTGCTCGAAACCCGCCACGCTTCCTCGAACTCTGGCACGCGCGTCGAGTGGGCGGGATCGAAACTCGTCGATGTGAAGGAAATCGCCTGGTCCGGCGGCACGCGCATCGAGGTTCGCGATCTCTTCTACAACACACCGGCCCGGCGCAAGTTCCTCAAATCGGAATCGACCGAACTTGGTCACACCGCCACCCTGCTTACCCACTACGCTCTGGCTCATCCTGACAAGAGTTTTCGACTTTCCTCATTCACGAACGAGATTCTGAACGTGGCCCCCGTCGCGAGCCACCGCGAGAGGGTATATCAAGTGATGGGCGGACAGTTACTCGAGCAACTTATCGAGATGAGCCCCCTGGAGCGGTCGATGCTGCCCGGCCTGGCGCCTGCGCAGTTTGGCGCTAGGCCGGACGAGAGTACCGCTGCCGAAGAGGCGGCGATCATCAAGGTTTCAGGATTTGTTTCGCGCCCGGACGTTGAGAAACTGAATCGCAATAATATCTATTTTTTTGTGAACAGACGCCTGGTGCGTGATCGCTTGATCCTGCATGCTGTGAGCGAGGCTTATCGTAACATTCTGCCTGCGGGGGTGTTTCCCGTGGTGCTGATCTTCCTGGAGCTGCCGCCTGCGGAAGTCGACGTAAACGTGCATCCTTCCAAAACCGAGGTCCGCTTCCGCCATTCCAGTTTCATTCACGACTTTGTACGCGATTCCATCCGCCAGGTGTTGATCTCGGCGCGCCCGGTGGCCGCGTTTCCCTTGCCCAAGCGCGTCCTCGCCCCCGACGTCAACGAAGCCGCAGAATTTCGGGAAAGGCTGGACGAAGAGGCTGCAGGCGGACAGGAGAAATTCGAAGATTCGAAATTCGAGATTCGGAAATCGGATGCCGGACCCGGTCCGCGAGACCAGGATCCGACTTTCCCTCGCGGGGCACGAAATTGGTCTCAGAGACCGGAATTCAGTTTGACCGCTCCGACGCCCCCGCCGCGCAGCGGGGATCTGCCGCTGGATTGGGCAGGCGGAAGTCCGAACTTTGCCCTCGATGTGACCTCACTTTCCGCCCTTGTTTCGCGGTCCGAACCCCAGCCGGTCGCGATGACTTCCGCCTCGACCGGCCTACCAGTCCCCGCGGTACTCATCGCTGCCTGCGATGCTGCTTACGCGGAGTCGGTCGCGGCTTCTGAAGGGGAGAAAACCAGATCGGCTATCGACGAGTTTCCGCAAAACCTGATTCCGCTCGGGCAAGTGCGGGACAGCTTCATCGTAGCTACCAATGCCGACGGTCTCTGGATTATCGATCAGCATGTGGCGCACGAAAGGGTTCTGTTTGAGCGGCAAGTCAAGTTGTCGTGCCAAAGCGCGGTGGAGGGCCAGCGGCTGTTGTTGCCACGTGTAGTGGAATTAAAGCCAGAGCAGCAAGCCACCCTTGGCGAGATCTCGAGCGAACTTGAGGCCAACGGCTTCGAGGTTGAACCGTTTGGACAGCGCACCGTTGCCATCAAAACCACGCCCGCCGACGTTGCCGTGGACGATGCCGACCGCCTGCTGCTGGAGATTCTCGACGGCGTTGGCCCGCAGGCTCGCGCAGTTTCGCTTAACGATCTGCGCGCCCGCATCGCTGCTTCTGTCGCCTGCCATGCCGCCATCAAGATCAATATGCCGCTCGAAACGAGCAAGATGCGATGGCTGCTGGCCGAACTCGCCAAAACCGAATGTCCCATGACCTGTCCCCATGGCCGGCCCATTGTCTTGCGCTATTCCCTGCGCGAGATTCAGAAGGCTTTCAAACGGGTCTGACCAATCAAGGCCTACGACGTTTGATATCTCGCGTTAGGACAGGCCTTGGGCTTGGCCTGGGCGACCACAAGGATCGCCCCTAGGCGCTACCCGAGCCCCGAGCTACCTGAGCTGCGAGCGATCCCCTTACCGCTTGACCCGGCCGAATCCGCTCCCGCTTGACCTGCAGATGTTTTCGCCATATCTTTCATGGTCCATGATGCGTCCTTGCCAAGCCCCATCCAAGGGCGCATCGAAGACTGGTCGCCGCGTCAATGACCGCCCTCAGGAATCGACTCTACGTATCCGGATCCCATCCCCCTACGAACAATCCGGGCAGGCATTTGACGGGTCCAATTCATTTCACGAGGAGAGCCATCTGCCATGACCGCCCGTAAACCCATCGATCGCCGCACCTTCTTGCGTGACTCCGCCTTCTGTCTGGGGGCAAGTTCAGTGGTAAGCGCTGCCGAAGCAAATACGAATTCCGCCACACGGTCCTCTGAACCGCCTCCTCCGCAGACGCGGGCCGAGGCGTCGGCCTTGCAGATGAAAACAAAGCTAACGCCCTTCGAACGTATCTGGATCTTGCGAGAACCTGATTCCGGATTTACGGGTAAGTTCGCCTCGCTGGAACTAGCGCGGGGACTAAGAAACTTGCGTGCGGCGGACAACCCTGTGGAGGCGGAGATTCACACGGGCACGCCTTCTTCCGGAGACCTGACGTTTCGGCTGACCGTAGAAAAGAACCGCTTCTCTCACCCGGAGGCATATGAGATCGCTCGCGACGGGGCGAAGATCAGTGTGGCCGGATCCACGCAACAAGCGGTGCTTTATGCAGTATTCGATTTCCTGGAAAGGCAGGGCGCTTTCTTTGGGTTGGACGGCGAGGTTTATCCACTCGACGCTGCCAGGCAACTCCACCTGCCGGTTCCGGGAACGTCATGGCCGAGCTCGCCGAGGTTCAGTGTCAGGGGGCTGGTGCCGTGGCCGGACTTTCTGAACTGTGTCACCGTGTATAACCGCGAGGATTGGCGGGCTTACCTAGAAGCCATGATGCGCATGCGCTTCAATACCTTGGGGGTGCATGTCTACTCGGGCGCGAATCAATGGGCCGAGTCGTTTCTGTCGTTTGAATACGCCGGTGCAGGTCATCTCGCCTACACCGACACCTCCGCAACCAACCGCTGGGGGTATCTGCCGGAACGTACTTCACGCTTTGGCATGGGAGCGGCGAATTTCTATGCGGACGAAGTGTTCGGAGCAGAGGCAACCACGAAGGCGCGGAACTGCTGGGAAGACCAGGAACTCGCCCAGCAACTCTGGGGCGAAGCCTTCCGCTACGCCCGAGACCTCGGCATCCGGACCGGCGTGGGCTTCGAGCCCTACCAAATCCCGGATGAAATTTTCCGAGCCATTGCGCCCGAAGCACGCTACGTGTCGCCAGACCCCAAGCTACCGGGCCCTCGCATCGATCCCGAATCGGTGACCGCCAAAGATATTCTGGAAACCCGGCTCGGAAGCCTGCTCGAAGCCTACCCCATGTTGGATTATGTATGGCTGTGGGAAGACGAGGGAATGAGCTGGGAAAGCCAGAGGACAAATGTGCCGCTGTCGCTCACGCCTTTCAAACAGGCACACAATTTCCTTAAGCGTCACGCCCCCTCAAAGCGCCTGGTCATTTCGGGCTGGGGTGGAGTGGCGCGGCATTTTGCCCACTTCCATCGGAACCTCCCGGGCGACATCGTTTTCTCCTCGCTGAGTGACGATCTGGGATGGGACCCTGTCAGCGAAGAATACGCCAAGCTGGAAGGCCGTGAACGCTGGCCGATTCCCTGGCTCGAGGATGATCCTGGCATGTGGATGCCGCAGTTCCACGTGAACCGGTTCGTGCGCGACATGGACTTGGCTGAGAAATATGGGTGCCAAGGCCTGCTAGGCATCCACTGGCGGCATCGCATCATGGACATCGATGCCGGCTTCCAGTCTCGTTACTCCTGGCAGAAGGATTTGACACCGACCAAGTTCTTTCAATCCTACGCAGGCGCGCAGGCGCGCGAACCGCGGGCAGCCTCGCTGGCCAAGGTGCTGGACGACACCGATCGCGATCGGCTGATTCTGTGCTCCTGGAGCGGCAAGGTCAACAACGGCCACAGTGAAATGCATGAGTACACAGGCGACTACGACGAAGCCTTTCAATTCTGGAACGGCTACGAGCCCGAGGACAGCGTCAAGAAATCGCAGGCGGAGGTAGCCCGGCAACTGCGCACTTTGACCGAATCCGCCTCCAGCGCAGCCGAGCGCGAGCGGCTCGGCTATCTGACGGGATTCGTGGATCTCGCCGTTCCTTATGCGGAGTCCTGGTCCTTAGCGTTTCACTTGAACACGAGGCTACAGCAAGCCATCGAGTTGAAGAAGAACGGCAAGGCGGATCAGGCTCGAAGTCTGGTTTCAACTGAATGCGTACCCTTGTGGCTGAAGCTTGCGCCTCTGGTTAGGGAAGTGTTCCTAACTTACCAGCGGGTCGTGAGTACCCGCAACGATCTGGGGCAGCTGGCTTCCATGCACAACAAGTACGAGCGCCTGGCGCTATACCGCCTGCGCGCGTCGATGAAGGAGTTCCTGGGAGAACTTCCGCCCGAGACCGAGCGACTGTTTTCGCAGGTGCGGCAACCTGAGGCCAGTGCCTATGCGCGCGTGTTCCTGCCAACGCGTCCGAGCGTACTTCGTCCAGGGGAGCGCGTGCGAATCCAGGCGGTTGTTCCCGGATCTGGCGAAGTCGGCGAGGTCGTCCTTTTCACTCGCGCGGCTGGGTCCGGTAAGTGGGTGTCTTCCTCCATGAAGCACGTGGGGAGGCGCACTTTCGCCGGCGAAATTGAGCACCACGCGACCGACGGTCCTCTAATAGATTACTACGTCGAAGTGAGCGGCCACCTGGCAGGAGCCAAGAACACCACGACGGCGCCCGACGAGGCACCCTTCAGGTTCTACACGGTTACTTTGGGGTAGACTTGTATGGAAAGGAGACGGCCAGCGGATTCCGCCGTTTGCGTCTCAGCAGCGACACTCCGGGCTTCAATGGCCTCATCGGCGGGGAAGCAGAAAAGTAACTCTAGAGCAGACTCCATAGTTTTTCAGCGGAAGCCTTCGGATAGGCAGAACGGATGCCTTGCGTGGTCGCTGAGGCGCACGGTTTGCGAAAACCCGACCGGATGATTGCATTCAGAAGAAGTCAGTTGTGTGGTATGGGTGGATCTAGCTAGCTGAAAACTGAGCGCTGGCCGACACGATATCCGCTTGAAAAGAGGAGGAACTGCGGAACTACGATGTCGAGTGTGTGCCTGGGTATGAGCGTACCTTGCAGTTCTTGTCAGCAGCGAGCAACTCCGTCAAAGCGAAGACCGCGAAATAACCGGCTGCAAATCGCTGGCGCGGGCTGGAAATGGCCCACCTTCGCTTCCAATGGTCTTGAGCCTGCCGACTTTCCGACAGGGCGCGAGCCAAACAAGCGGCCAACAGACAACGCCTGCGATCTACACTCGCAGTTCGATATAGACAAGATAGCCAGCCAACGCGAAGCCCTCTCCATCAATTTGACAGCGCCGCCGGCCCGTGGGTACTATTGATAACTCGACTTTCAGATCCGAGGAGGGTTGGACCGTTATGGGCATGAACGGAAACACGCGTACCTTCCGAACAGGCAACCGTGCATCTCGCGGGACCTGAGGATACGCGCCTGCGTTTTTCGGGTCCGCCCAAAGGTCTCACGGGGACCATCCCGCTCGTCAACAGCGGCTCTGAGAAGCAGAAGATTAGGAGCGTCGCCGTCAACTCTGACCAACTCCTGGGCGCCGCCAGGCTTCCGCTCCGCCAGATTCCTTTCTACGTGCGGCTGTATGGTGGCGAGCAGGTGAGTGTTCCGGCTACCCTCGCGCTCGACCCCCAGACTCCTCCAGGGAGCTACGATCTCGAACTCACCGTGGGTGCGCGCACATTGGCGGCCACTGCTTACGTCTCTGAAGTTGTCGATCTGCGGCTGGATCCTGCTCAGATCACAATTCTTGCGGGCTCGTCGACTTCCTACACCAGAACGTTGGTAGTCGAGAACGCGGGCAACGTTTCTTTGCCGACCGGCGCTCGATGCGAGGCACCCATATTCGACTCCTTCGACCTGCTCAGCACGTTTCTGATCGGCCTAAACAAAGGAGACCGGCAATCCGCCGAGTCGATGGCCAAGGCTTTTCTAAACGAGTGGGCTGATCTGAAGGCCGGTATGCTCGTCACCAAGCGCAAGGCGATGGTTCTCGCGCCGGGTCAAAAACTCGCGGTGGACATCGAGTTTCAGCTTCCCGCCGACCTGAAACCGCTGCGCCATTACCGCGCGAATCTGCAGCTTTACAACGCGACTCTGTCAGTGGACATTTATACGACGGCAAAAGCGGGATCCCTCACTAAGGCAAACCAAGGCGAACAGGAGGCCTCCTTAAATGAGTAAAGGTGGCGGCGTTAACATTCCCAGTGACTATACGATTAAGCTCGGCAGCGACGGCTCGACTATTCACGTCGATTCGGATCTCGACAATATCCATCTTAAAGAGATCGCTCCAGTCACAATCAACTCGAACGTAGCGGTGACACAGCCGATTGTCACACAGTCGACGTCAAAGAGCGACTCCACGGCGAATGTCGACCTGAAAGTCGAACCGCTCAAGATATCAAGCGATTCTACTTCGGAAATCGATGTCAAACCGCTGGCCATCGATTCGTGCCAGACGCTGAAGCTCGCGCCGCTTCCGCCCATCAAGGTGGAGCAGCCATACTCGCAGCATTTCGGCATCACTTTTATGGGAATGGAGCTGTGGGGCTTCAACGTCTCTGGAAAATCCGAGACCTTTCTTCATAGCCCGCCGAAATCTCAGCATTACAGTGTGCAGATATCGGAGGCTTGCGACTGCTGCGGCGAACCGGCGCACAAATCACAAGCCGCTCCCGCGCAGCCCCGCAGCGGTTTGCGCGTGCGCGTGAAATAAACCGGGCGAGGCGTGGTGCGCCTCGTTTCAAAAGGAGAGGGACACATGCAGACGGGACAACAGCAATACTCGCATCACGGCTGTGGGGGGCAGAGCCGGGGACCCGAAATATTTTACGGCTATTGCCACGAAACCAATCGCATGAGAATGATGGATTACACGGACTACATGAGCAACATGCAGACCGGGTATTCCAATCTCTATAGCAACCCGGCTTCGGGTATGCAGCTGATCATCGACGCCCTTTCGGGCATGATGCCCAGCCCGAGTTCCTCGAGTGCGCCCACGCATCACAAACATCACAGACATCACAAGCATGGATGCGGTTGCGGGTGCCATGAGCAGGACTGCGGATGCTTGTGCTGTATTCGCTGCGCTGATGTCATCGAGTACGCGCGCTGCGGTGAAGTGCGGCGGATTCCGATCACCTTCGATAATGACACTCGCCGCGAGCTTGACGTCAACCTGCAACTCGGACACTTTACCACTGAGAGCGGCCAGGACGTCGGTTGGCAGGCGTCTCTTTCCCCAGGCACATTCAAACTACCGCCCTGCGGTGAAACCACGGCACTGCTGTCTGTGAATGTGGACTGCAGCAAGCTCGGTGTCCCGTCGCCGCAGGGCAACGAGCAAGAATCCGCCACAATCGACGGCTGTAAAGTAGTCTACGCGGCTCTTCGTGCCGACGGCTACACCATGCGCCCAACCGTAATTGCCGTGGCTGTACTTCCGGACCATTGCGGCGCACATCACGCCGGCCGCGGCTGCTGCTGTAATTAGACACAGCGACGTAAGTGATTGCGCATTGGGCTTGAGCCCGGCATGTACCCTCCTATAAAGGCCCGGATGGTGCCAATCTATGTGGATAGTCGCGGCTTTAGTCCCGCCGGGCTCGTACGATGCGGTATTCCCAGGCGCCCGAGTGCATCTGCTCATACACGGCCGAGCCCGGAACCGCGAGAAAGTTGTCGATCATTTCGCTGCTGCCGCCGAACGCCTTGGTGCGATTCGCGGCCACGTCATCGCATGATTCAAGCACGTTGGCCGTGATGTCCCGCTCGCTCTCGGCGCCGAGGCCCAGCGACCCGAGGAGCATACGAACCTCCGCCCATCGCTCGACCGGTAGCAGGTCGGTATAGAGGAAAATTCCGCCCTTCGCCAGCACCCGCCACACCTCTGTAAAGAAGGCCCGCAGATTGGGATATGTGTGCGACGATTCCATGTTCGTCACCACCTCGAAGCTGCCGTCCTCAAACGGAAGGTGCTCCGCATCGCCGACCTCGAATTGCATTGCCTGACCGTGCGTCTTCCGGCAGAAGGCGATTGCCTCGGGCGAAAGATCCACGCCGGTCGCCGTCGCGCCGAAGGTTTCAGCCAGCAACGCCACCGTTCCACCGCGGCCGCAGCCCACATCCAGCACCTTGCGATCGCTCAGTTGCGTGCCGCCAATCAACTCGAACGCCAGCCTGACTGAGTTGCGATTGAACATCTCGGCCGGAACCTCGAACCGCGCTTCGTCGCCTTCTCCCAGACTTACGTATCCGTAGTTAAGGAAGAACGACGCGGCGCCCATGCCTGACTGCTCGAGCCGCCGAGTCACGTCGTTGTAGAACTCCCTGTAGCTTGCCTTCGCCGCCACCTCGGGTGCGTTGCCTTGCAACTCTGTTTCCGCAGCGACACCGGCGGCGAAAACTCGCGCGGGCTCGTTGCCCGCCTTGCCGGCGCGGGCCTGGTCCACCAGCGCCGCGAGTTCGCCCACCGTGGGCGCCTGGAAGAGTTTCAGGACCGGCAGTTCGATCTGAAAACGGTCGCAAATCTCCGAGGCAATCTGCGCGGCCAGCAGCGAGTGTCCGCCCAGGTCGAAGAACCGGTCGTGAATGCCGACGCCCTCCAGGCCGAGTTGCGATGCCCAGATCTCCGCCAGCAGACGCTCCGTCTCGGTGCGAGGCTCGACAAAGGCTGTGGTGAGATTCGGCCGCGGATGCCTGTCCAAACCGCCCTTCTCCGCAGGTTTGGCATCCCCATGCTGAACCCACGCCTTCAGACGTTCGGCCAGGTTGATTACGACCAGCGCCCGTGAACCCTCCCAGTGCCCGATCAGCCGGAGGAGCACTTCGTTTCCTTCGGCCGGCTTGATCGCCAGAGGCATGCTGGCGCTCTGCGCCTCGGCGGCGTTGTCCCAGGCGTCCCAATCGATGCTGAGCCAGTGCGGCCCATGCTCGAGTGCGAGAGCATCGAGCATGGCATTGGCGCCCGCATAGGCGGCCAGCCCGAGTCCGCCAAGCACGGAGGAAATCGAGGAGTGCAGAATCCAGCGGCGCGGCTCGCGACCGCGAAAGGCATCCATCAGATATAGCAGCCCGCGCAGTTTCGGCGAAAACTGCGCATCAACAATGCTCCAACCCGTCTCCGCTGCGGAACCGAAGGCGGCAGGGTCGATGCGAGCCGCTCCGTGCACAACTACATCAACCTGCCCGAACTGCGCGAGTCCCGCGTCCACGGCCGCCCTCACCTGGGCACAGTTATTCATGTCTGCCGAAACCACGGTCACTTCATCGCGCACAGCCCGCATTTTCGAGAGCCGCCCGAGCAGGGCTTTCTGGTGCGGGGGTGTTTGCGGGTCCTCGCTCTTCGCCGCCCATTCCATCGGCTCCGGCAGAGGCGAGCGGCCCAGTAGGATCAACTTCGCTCGCGTCCTTGCAAAAAGAGCCTCCGCAAGATTTATACCCATGTGGCCCAGCCCGCCCGTGATCAAAATAACGGGACTCGGGGGCAAATCGGCCGGCGGCTTCGCGGTCCGGATCGGCACGGGCTCAAACGTCTCCACGAACCGCTTTCCGTTCCGGATCGCGAGGGCCGGCTGCGGGGCGCCCGACGCCAACTCCGCGAGCACCATATCCGCCACCGCGCCGCCGCCGTCTGCATCAATGTGGGCTACGCGCAGGCCGGGATGCTCCTGCGGCAAGACGCGCGCAACGCCGGCGCCCAGCGCCCGCGGAGGATCCATCCTATCCGTGTCCAGCACCCGGGTCGTCCCTGCGGCCAAAAGCAGCATCGGCAGTGGACGCACTGTTTGCTGCCCGCTTAGGGCGTGGGCCAGCCGCATCGGCGCAAGCAGACTCATCACGGCGGCGCTATCGAGACCCGTACCCACTCCTTCCGGTGAAGCCAGCGACGTGGCGCTCCAGCAATCGATCACCCCGGACAGGCGCGTTTGACTGTGGCAAACCGAGCCCGCCAGTTCACGGAAGTCCTGTTCCATGTCGGGATTCAGAACCCACTCGTCTTCGCTCAAGCGCGCGTAGGCGCCGCCGGGCCGCGCGGTGATGACATCGCAACCAAGTAGCCGAAGGCTCTCGACAATGGCCGCCCCCGGCGATGTTTCGCGGTCGAGCACCAGAATCCGGCGGCCCGCGAGAGTTGAGGTTTGGCTCGCGGCGAGCGGCTCCTCACGCCACACCGCCCGGTAGAACCAGTTAAACGGATCGCGCGCTTCCTTGCTGTTCGCTGAAGCGTTCGTTCCCACCCAGTAGGTCTTCCGCTCGAAAGGATAAGTTGGCAAGCTGATCCGCGACCGCTGTTCTGTGCGGTGGAAGGCTTCCCAATCCACCTCCGCGCCGTTCCCCCACAGCTGCGCGAGCGCGTTCAGCGTTTCCTCCGTGTCACTACGCCGGGCTTCCGGACCCCGCAGCGATTGCAGGCACAGCGAAGCTTTCCCGTTTGCAATCTCGCGCGCGAACGTCGAAAGCGTGTTTCCCGGACCGGCCTCGATATAAATCGGATTCTTCCCGGCCAGATCGCCGCAACCCATCATTGTCCGCATGCCATCCGCAAAGCGCACCGCCCCGCGCAACTGCCGGCTCCAATAGCCGGGCTTAGTAACGTCCTCTCCCGCCCAGTTGCCGGTGAGAGTCGAGACGAACGGCATGGCCGGAGCTGACAACTTGATCCGCGACACGGCTTCTTCGAACGGTTCGAGAATCGGATCCATCATGCTTGAGTGGAACGCATGCGATGTGTGCAGGGGACGCGCCGGCACGTTTTCCTTCTGAAGCTCCTTTTCGAGACGTTCCATGGCGGCCTGCGGACCCGACAACACAGCGAACCCTGGAGCATTTACCGCCGCGATCGAAATCTCTCCGTTCACGAAACGCTCGAGACTCTCCGCCGGACTCATTACAGCCAACATCGAGCCTCGGGGCATTTTCGCGATCAACTGGCCGCGCCTGGCAATCACCGTCAGGGCGTCCTCAAGACTCATTACGCCCGCGAGCGTCGCCGCCACGTACTCACCCACGCTGTGTCCAATCATGGCCGAAGGCTTCACGCCCCAGGAGGTCCACAACTCGGCGAGCGCGTACCCCACCGTGAACAGCGCGGGTTGGGCCCACTTCGTATTCTTCAGCGCTTCCGCCGCGCCGTTGCGATCACGGCCCGATGGAAACAACAACTTCTTCAGATCCGCGCCTAAGGCGGGTTTGAGTAGCCGCGTGCAGCGATCGATGGCGCGCCGGAGCACGGGTTCGCTCTTGTACAGTCCCGCGGCCATACCCGGATACTGCGAACCCTGTCCCGGGAACAGGAACACTGCCGGCCGCTCGGCCGCCGTAAACGCCGGCAGCCTGTCGGGCGACTCGAGAGCATCCGCCAGGCGGTCGCGTTCTTCACTGCCCACTACTATCGCGCGACGGTGTTTGAAAAAACGCCGGCCGAGGTGCAGCGTGAACGCCGCATCAGCGAGATTCATTTTCGGGTGCGCTCGCAAATGCGCCGCCAGACGTTTCGACGCTTCATTGAGAGCTGCCTCGCTCCGCGCACTGATCGTGAATACGTGGTGGGGACGCTTGTCGCTTCGCGCCGCGGGCGGCGGCGCCTCCTCCAGAATTACGTGCGCGTTGGTCCCCCCCACACCGAACGAGCTGATCCCAGCGCGCCGCGGTGTTCCATTCCGATCCCATCGCTGCAAATGGGTCGTCACATAGAACGGACTCGACGCCAGGTCAATCGCCGGGTTCGGAGCCGTGTAATGCACGGTCGGCGGAATCGCCTGGTTCTCAAGTGCGAGCACGGTCTTGATGAGCCCAGTGACGCCAGCCGCGCACGATAGATGTCCGAAGTTCGATTTGGCCGATCCGATTCCGCAGAACCCGCGCCGGCTCGTCGACTCCCGGAAAACTTCCGTCAGCGCCGCGAGCTCAATCGGGTCGCCCAGAATCGTGCCCGTTCCGTGCGCCTCCACGTAGCCGATCGACTCGGCATCGATTCCCGCACTCCGGTGAGCCGTACGAATCGCGGCTGCCTGTCCGCGCGTGCTCGGCGCCGTGTATCCAACCTTGTCGTTGCCGTCGTTATTGATCCCCAATCCGAGAATCACGGCGCGGATGTTATCTCCGGCTTCAAGGGCGTCAACGAGTCGCTTGAGCACCACAAGCCCGACGCCGCTGCCGACAATCGTTCCCTGCGCCTGCGCGTCGAAAGGCCGGCAATGCCCATCGGGCGACAGGATCGATCCGGCGACATAGTAGTATCCGCCTCGCTGCGGCACCTTCACCGTCACGCCGCCTGCCAGCGCCATGTCGCACCGGCGATGCTGCAGACTCTCGCACGTCAGCGCAACCGCTACCAGCGAGGTGGAGCAAGTGGTCTGCACCACCACACTCGGCCCCCGCAGATTCAGCCGGTACGATACCTGCGTGCAGAGATGGTCTTTGTCATTCGTCACCATCAACTGCATGCCATCGATGTACTTCAAGGATTCGAGGTTCTGGTAGAGGTGACCGAGATAACTGCTCAGCTCACACCCTCCGAACACGCCGATCGCGCCCCGATAGCGATCCGGGTCGTAGCCCGCATCCTCCAACGCCTGCCATGCGGTCTCGAGAAAGACGCGATGTTGCGGATCGGTGAGAGCCGCATCGCGGGCGGAGTAGCCGAAAAAATGGGCATCGAACTGGTCGATGTCGTCCAGTACGGGGGACGCGTTCACGTATCCGGGAAGCTTCGAAATGGCTTCCGGAATTCCGGCTGCGCGCATCTCGTCCTGCGTCAGGATGGCAATGGATTCGATGCCCTGCGCCAAGTTTGTCCAGAGCTGATCCACATCGTTGGCGCCGGGAAATCTGCCGGACATTCCGACAATTGCGATCGGCTCCGTCCGCGCGTGCGCCGGCCGGAGCGTCCCTGCCGCGTGCGTGCTCTTGCGAGGTGTCATGCCGGAACTTGACCCTTGGCGTGTTGTGACGCGACGGCCGTGGCAAGAATTCTCAGTTCCACTTCAAGCGGAACGTCAGAGCCGCCCGTAAGATAGAGCGCGCCGGAATACAAAGTGTCCGTATCGTACTGCTCGGGATCGAGCCCCAGCGAGACGGTGAGTGTTCCTTCTTCGTCCGGTCCGAGTTCGAGCGTCTCGGGAACAAGCGCTATTGCGGGAACGAGACTCGGACCCACGCCATCCACCCTCCGCACCTCGGCGACCTGATGAACTATCCGAGTTCGTTGTCCGGTCGTGTTCGTTACCGATAACCGCGCTTCTGCGGTGGCGCAGGCCGGTCCTGCGAGCGTGAGCGTGACCCTCGCCTCACTGTCGTCGGGTTTGGCAGCGAGCAGCCCGCGAAAATACGTCTCCTCGTACGCCGAACGGACGTCGTTCAATCCGTTCAGGAGATCAAAGTAGAGCTGCGTCATCCGCTGCAGATATCCCGGCAGTTGCTGTGCCATCTGTTCGGCGGTATGCTGCTGAACTTCACTCGGCGTCGTTTCTCCCGCCGCAACACGATCGAGTTGCGCCCGGTAAGCCTTGACCGCACGCGCGTTCAACTGTCCTGCGTATTCGGCAATCTGCTCATACCAGCGAGCCGGATTCGAAGCATCAAATTGTGGCGGAAGGCTTTCACGTTCCGTGGTGGCCGCGCTGGCGTCCGGTGGCGGCTCGGAAAAGCTGGAACCAAGCCGAACGAGGTCGCTCAAGAAGCGCGAGCTGACCTCCGCGAACCGATTCGTGAATTCTGCTCCGTGAGCAATCGCGAAAGCCGGAAAATGGTCCTGGAAAATCGTCGGCGGCAGCTTGCCTTGGGACACGCGCTCCAATGCCAACTGGTAGAGATTCAGGGTTCGTGCCGAGATCGCTGCCGATCGTGCTAAATATTGTGAGTATGAGGTCGACCAATCGGTCGAGTTCATCTCCGGTGTCATAGCATACCTCACGCTGGCGGTAATCGCGATACCAGAGGCGGTCGGTGTAGCAGTGGCAGTCACGCCCGCCAACTTCCCTGCATTCTGTGCCAAAAGGAAACAGTGAGAGGTTTATTATACACGGTCCACCTTGTTACCGGGAGGGTGTGAAAAGCTTAAGAGTATGGAATGCCCGTCCTCATTTAAACTGGCTGAAGAGGGCGAACACGATGCGCGTCGACGCTGGCGACGTTGGTTAAGACCACGAGCCGCGCCGCAACATTGCCTATGTAGGATTGATCCCTTTTCTGCCTGCCAGACGGAAATTTTTCCGCGCTTTGCCCGCTCGTTACTTCGGCTGCTTTCCTCTTAACTCGTTCCATCTTCGGCATCTAGCCTACACCCCCAATCTCTGGCATGGATTCTGCAGTGTCATCAATCTATCGGAGTAGTGAGGTGAAGCAGGGGGGGATAACCTCTAAGGTGAAGGAGGAAACAAAATGAGCAGATTCGTTTTCATTGGACTTATGGCGCTGGGTGTAGCCTGCGCGCCCGTGCTGGCTCAGACTGGCGACCAGACTTCGCCCGACCAGTCAGAAACAACCCCCGTCAATGTGGGACCAGGCCAGACCGTGCCGATTTACCGGGTAACCGTGGTGGGCAGCACGGTTCCGGCGATTAATTACCGGCACCGTAGTGGTACGACGCGGCTCAACTTCCGGGGGACCAGTCTTCTGGCCCGGGCCGAGGGAGGTGCGGAAGTTAAAAGCGAAGCCGCGGCAACCGAAGTCGAGGCGTCGTTCAAACACCTGCCGCGGGCAAGCAGTCTCGGACCCGAATACCTTACCTATGTGCTATGGGCGATCACGCCTGACGGCCGTCCGGTGAGTCTGGGCGAGATTGCGCCTAACGACGATGGCAACGCCCGTCTCGACGTTACTACTCCCTTACAGGCCTTTGGGCTGGTGGTGACGGCTGAGCCCTACTTCTCCGTGACCCGTCCGAGTGACGAAGTCGTGATGCAGAACGAAGTCACCTCGCACACCAACGGCACTATCGAAGAGGTGAACGCCAAGTTCGAGTTGTTGAAGAGGGGCCAATATACAACGGGAGTGGACAGCTCACAGATAACCCCGCTCGCCATGGGACCGAAGACGCCGTTGTCGGTATTGGAGGCACAAAACGCCATTCGCATTGCGCAGTGGGCAGGCGCCGACAAATACGCGGGCGACACTCTCTCGAAGGCCCAACTCGATTTTCAGAACGCGCAGAACCTCGTCATGAGCCGCGGCAACAAGCACGAAATTGATACGCTGGCTCGTGAAGCGGCTCAGGTCGCCGAGGATGCGCGCGTGATTACTTTGAACAAGATCGCTGACCACGAACGGTTCGAGCAACAGCAAGCGGAAGCGCAGGCAAAGGCGCAAGCCGAGCAGTCGCAGCAACAGGCTCAAGAGGCACAGCAACAGGCTGCGCAGGCAGCCCAACAACAGGCGCAGGCCGAGGCTGCACGTCAGGCTGCCATGGCGCAGCAGCAACTGGCCCAATCTCAGGCCCAAGAGGCCCAAGCTCACGCTCAGCAGGCTACCCAGCGAGCTGACCAGGCCGAGAGAGAAAGGGCCGAAATGCGAACCCGCCTACTGAACCAGCTCAATACGATCCTCCAGACTCGCGACACGGCTAGGGGGTTGGTGGTCAACATGTCCGACGTGCTGTTTGCGACCGGCCGGTACGAACTCAAACCCCAGGCCAAACTGGCATTGGCCAAGATTGCCGGTGTGTTGCTGGCTTATCCGGGAATGACGTTGGAAGTGGATGGCTACACCGACAGCGTAGGAAGCGAACAAACCAACGAGAGACTGTCTCAGAAAAGGGCCGATACGGTACGGGACTTTCTCGTACAGCAAGGTGTTTCACCAAGCGCTATCAGTTCTCGCGGCTTCGGCGAACAAGAGCCGGTAGCCTCGAACGATACCTCTACAGGCAGGAGCATGAACCGCCGCGTTAATCTCGTGGTCACTGGCGAATTGATCGGAACCCAGACAGCGTCGGCGGGCGGATCGAGGTGATCAACGATTCATACGTAACCTCCTAAGCCTTGGCCGAAATCGGCTCCGCGGGTTCGTCGGGTGTCCGCGGAGCCGACGGCGTTCTCCGTCCCCGACGATTGCCCCTCCGACACCCTAGCGGTTCAAATAGGCACGAAGAATGTAGGATACTGCCAGGACCAGGAGCAGGATGTTACTTACCAGAAAGAGACGTTGTTTGAGCTTCTGATAAAGGCCTGCACCCCACGCCATCAGCCAGAGGGTGAGAATGGCAGCGCCGTAATACCCAGCCAGACTCCCCACAAAAAAGGGGACGACGTGCCAGTAGCCGTGCAACTTCCCCTCCTTGAGGATTGGACCGGCCACCGTTAGCCAAAAGATCCAGGTTCCAGGTGCGGCTAGTTCCGCCAGAACCGCCACCGAAACCCCGGCGATGCTTAAAGACGTCGATTGGGCCACCTTTTGGCCGCCGTCACGTTTTGCCTCAAACAGCGAATAGGTGGCAAAGAGTAGGAGGACCACGCCGCCCACGTAAGCAATATAGTGAGCGATATGACCGGGAACATAATGGTAGAAGAACAGGGTGACAATGAGCAGAGCGCCGTCCACGATTAGCGGCGCACCCACCAACACCCCGAGCGCCACTATCCAGCGCTTCAAGGCGACCTGGCCCAGGGCGATCATGTGGAGCGCACTCGGCACGGCACCGCCCACTGAGCCCATGCCAGCCCCTAACAGAAGGAGATCCATCGCTTTTCCGTATCCGAAGTCGAGCCGGCGGGGTCAATCCGGCAGAGTCTTCAATCTCCCGCCGCGTCGGCGGACCTGGCGAAAGAATCCCAGTTTAGCATGGCGCCACCCCGCGGCTCCCTCGGGGCTTGCGCGATACGCCGATTTGGGCCGAGCCGCACGCCCGTGTTACAGTAGCCCGTACGTCCAGGAAACCACTATGTCACTCTATCTGGTCACAGGTGGAGCGGGCTTCATCGGCTCCCATCTGGTGGAGAGTCTTCTAAAGACAGGGGAAGAGGTCCGCGTTCTGGACGACCTTTCCACCGGCAAGATCAGCAATCTCGAGGCCGTCCGACATAGCCTGACATTCTACGAGGCCGATATCCGCGACCTCGAGGCAATCCGCCCCTGTTTCTCCGGCGTCGATTACGTGGTTCACCTGGCCGCACTCTCTTCCGTGGTGAGGTCTCTCGAAGATCCAGTGACCGCGAATGCCGTCAATCTGAGTGGAACTCTCAACGTTCTGGTGGCGGCGCGGGACGCCGGCGCCAAGCGTCTGGTCTTTGCGGCCTCGGCGGCAGCCTACGGTGATAGTCCGTTGATGCCCCGCCGCGAGTCTCAGGAACCGCGTCCGCTCTCACCCTACGCACTTACCAAGCTCGCGGGCGAATATTATTGCCAGTTGTTTACACGACTCTTCGGGCTGGAGGCCGTGGCCCTGCGCTTCTTCAACATTTTCGGGGCCCGGCAGGATCCTCGCTCGCCTTACACCGGCGTGCTCTCAAAATTCATCACGGCCTACATCCAGGGAACCATACCCGTAATCTTCGGAGACGGCGAGCAGTCTCGCGATTTCACCCACGTGGATAACGTTGTGGATGCGGTCCGCCGCGCCTGTGTGGCATCCCAGGCGCCAGGCCGCGTCGTCAATGTGGGCACAGGCATGAGTTACACTCTGAACCAGACAGTAACCGAGTTGAATAGGATTTTCGCGAAGCAAGTAGTCCCTGATTTTCGTGCGGAGCGTGCGGGCGATGTACGGGAATCCCTGGCCGATGTCACCGTGGCACGGGAAATCCTAGGCTACCGGCCTCTGGTGGATTTCCAGAACGGACTCGAACGGACCGTCGAATGGTATCGCACCGCCCTGGCTTGAACGGGCCTGCTAAGAACGCCATATCAAGCTAAGGCCTCAGACCCACAAGCGCTAAGGCAAGGGTGCCAGGCAGGGTCAGAGCCACGTTAGTGGCGACATCATGTGGCCCACAGCTATCTTGGCGCTTATGACGCCTCAGACCCGCGAAAAACGATTCTCATGATTTCCATTCTGGCAGTAACGATTCTCTTGGTTCTCGCAGTCTCTGCCGTTCTTTTTTACGCCTGCTCAGTTCCCAGTTCGCAGATTCTTGGACCGGCTCTCGTGCGGGGACCTTCCCATAGTAAGCGTGTGGTTCTGACCTTTGACGACGGACCCGCCGAGCCTTATACCCGTCAGATTCTCGATATCCTTCGCCACCACGGCGTTCCGGCTACTTTTTTCGTATGTGGCAAGAACGTTGAGCGTTATCCGGAGATTGGGCGGCGCATCCTGGCTGAGCAACACACAATTGGCAATCACACCTTCACCCATCCATTTCTCTACTTCAAGAGCCGGAAACAGATGGCTGAGGAAATCGATCGCACCCAGGCCGCCATTGAGCGCCTGACTGGCACGCGGCCACGGCTTTTCCGATCGCCTTATGGGGCTAGATGGTTCGGACTCTTTCAGGTCTTGCGCCAACACGGATTGAGCGCCGTCCAGTGGTCGGCGGCCAGCTTCGATTGGGTTGGGAAGAACCAACCGCAGGACGTTGTGCGGATCACTCTCGATCGGCTGCGCAATGGCGCGGTAATCCTCATGCATGACGGCCGCGAACCCCGAGCCCCACAAGATGTCGACGCATCAATTACAGTCTCTTCTCTCCCCGCGATCATCGAAGGTGCGCGTAGGGCGGGTTTCGAATTCGTCCCCATCGAAGAGTTCCTGTAGGCGACCCGCCAGCGACTTTGGTTACTTCTGTTTCGCTGGAGAAGATCTCCCCGCACTATGAATCCCAGAGTCCTGATTTTCACCATTCCTCACGGAGCCGCCCACACTCGCATCGCCCACGCGCTTCGGCAGGCGCTTCTCGCCATCGACTCGAGACTAACAGTGGAAGTCATCGACACGCTGGCGTATACGACGGGTTGGTTCCGGGCTTACTACAACTCCTACGAAATTCCGCTGAAGTATTGGCCCTCGCTTTGGGCCTGGATCGAGGGGCAGCAGCATGAAGGCAATTCCACAGGTCCAGGCTGGATTTACCGCGAGGGTGCGCGCCCTCTGGCAGAATTGCTTGCCCGGCAGAATCCCGATATTGTCGTAGCAACGGAGACCGGCATTTGCGAGATCCTGGCGATGATCAAACGCCGGCATGCAGATCCCTTCTATCTCGTGGGTGTGGATGGCATCGACGCCGATCGTGCCTGGGCCCAGCCGGAGGTGGATCTCTACACCGTTGCTCCCGACCCGGTAGCCGGACAACTCGAAGC
Source organism: uncultured Acidobacteriota bacterium (assembly GCA_963803295.1). GTDB lineage: Bacteria > Acidobacteriota > Terriglobia > UBA7540 > UBA7540 > CAWDMC01. The sequence goes on from CAWDMC010000010.1 coordinate 103,013, forward strand.
TGCCGGCATACCCACCTCGAAGATCGTGCCTTGCGGAATGCTGATCGACCCCGCCTTCAGCAACTTGCCGGACCGCCAGACGGCGCGCCAAAAACTCAAGGTCGATCCGGATTTACCGCTCCTCCTGGTGCTTGCCGGAGGCACCGGATTTGCCAAGCCGCGCCGGGTCATACCCGAGTTGCGCAAAATCAAAACTCCTTTGCAGGCGGTCTTCGTCGCCGGCAGGAACCCGCGATTGAAGAAGGAAACAGAGACACTGTGTCAGAACGATCCGCGTTTTCGGGCGTTGGGCTGGGTCGACAACATGCATGAGTGGCTGGTGGCAGCCGATCTCGTTTTGAACAAGCCATCCGGTCTCGCCATCATGGAGGCGATGAGCTGCGGACTGCCGTTCCTGGCTATCGACCCGCTGCCCGGCAATGAGCGGCGCCATTGCGAACTAATCGAGCGCTGGCGCGTTGGATGCTGGGTCCGCCGACACTCCGGTCTCGCGCCCCTGATCGAACGGCTGCTTTCCGATCCATCCGCCATGAACGAGTGGCGCGCCAACACCCGGGTGCACGCCCATCCGCAGGCGGCGAGAGTAGCCGCATACGCCATCCTCAATAACTGGAGACTGGCGAGGGAAGCGAGAGGTCAGACGAGTACGAGGTCGGGGTGATAGAGGCTGCCGGAGACTTGCCTGGCTACGGCGATGAGGCGCCGATCGGAATTCATGACCTTCAGCAAAGTGATTGGGGGTGAATGCTCGCGTCCGCGATCGCCCCCCAGGCCCAGAGCCAATTCGAATTGGCGGCCATGCCGCACCCCCTGCTCGTCGCGGCCCCTTACCACCAGGGCTGGGCAATCGGGCAGAAGGGCTTCGAGCGGAACCAGGACATCGTCCAGGCGTCCTGCCTTGGCGGCTGCCTGCAGTCGATCGAGGGTCACCGCTTGACGGCTCCCAAATTCGGCGACTGCTGTACGCCGCAATCCGGCGAGATGAGCCGGGATGCCCAACCTTGAACCCATGTCATGAGCCAGAGAACGTACGTAAGTTCCGCCCGAGCATTCTACGGCGAAGCGTGCGGTCTCGGCATGGATCTCAAGGATTTCGAGCGCGTAGATCTCTACGCTAACCGGCGCGATCTCAACGACTTGGTGCGCCCGCGCCAGTTTGTAAGCACGCACGCCTCCCACGTGTTTGGCTGAAAAAGGAGGCGGCGTCTGTTGGATCCTCCCGGTGAAGTCGTGGAACAGTCTCTGGAGGACAACACGGTCGATGTTGACGAGGACGGGTTCGGAGAGGGGCGTGCCAGTGGCATCGTAAGTGTCGGTGGCAAACCCGAAGCGGATCACCCCCTCATAGGCTTTTCGCGATTTCAGATAGAACTGGGCGAAGCGAGTCGCCTTTCCCAAAGAAAGCGGCAAGACCCCGGTAGCAAACGGGTCCAGGGTACCGAAATGGCCTACCTGTCGCATGCCGAGCATGCGGCGCGCAGCCGCCACTACATCGTGCGAGGTCATGCCTGCGGGTTTGTCGATGATGAGGATGCCCGATACGTTCTGATCCATGTACCCCCTGGGTTTCTTAGACCAAAGACAGGACGGCTTTCAATCATGACAGAGTGTAATCAATCCAGCTTTGGATTAGAAGCCTGCGGTCCACGAGACATCATAGACCGAATTGAAGAGGGTTACGATCAGTTCCAATGGCGGAAATTTGGGATGTCAGCCCAAAGGTGTCTCTGTCTTCAGCTAAATTGGGCCCCGAAACTCTTTCCCGCTCTCAGATTCGCGCCCAATAGTGTGGCGCCCGGCAAAGCTGGTTGACTTCCGCCCGTCACGCCGCTCTTGATTCCCGACAGGGTCAGTGAGATAAAGAAGCTACCCCAGAAGACCAAAGGAGGTAGTTATGCAGTGCCCCGATTGCGACGGTATCAACCGACGGGAGTTTTTCAGGAATGTTGCGCTGGGTAGCGCAACGCTCGCGACGACGATCGCAGCATCGAGACTTTGCAGCGCCGCATCTGCCTCAGGCGGTACGGCACAGATGGGAGCTTCCGAGACCCTGGTCGGAACCCTCTATAAGAGCCTTACTCCGATTCAGCGGCAGCAGGTGACTTTCCCATTCGGCGATCCGCTCCAAGCGAAGGTTGACAACAACTGGCACATTACGCCGGTGACGATCGCCGAGACATTTACGCCCGACCAGCAAGCTATGGTCAGGGAAATCTTTCGAGGCTTGCATAGTCCGGAATTCGTGGACAAAGTTCTTTACCACATCGATGAAGACGGCGGCGGCCTCGGGCATTACTCTGTCGCCCTATTTGGAGAGCCGGGCAAGGGTGGTTTCGAGTTTGTCCTGACCGGCCGGCACTGCACTGTGCGTTGCGATGGCAACACGGTGAAGGGGGCGGCATTCGGCGGACCTATCTTCTACGGCCACGCCTCGCAGAGCTTCAATGAGAAGGCCGATCACCCGAAGAACGTCTACTGGTATCAAGCCCAGCGGGCCAACGAGGTCTTTCAGGCCCTGGACGGCAAGCAGCGCCAAATCGCGCTGCTGGGTGACCCGCGTCAGGAAGAGGGAACCGCAACGGTCGGTCTGAAAAAACGGGATGAGCGTTTGGCAGGTCTGCCCGTTTCGGACATGACTCGGGATCAACGGCAGCTGGTAACTCAGGTGTTGCATGATCTCCTTCTGCCCTTCCGGCAGGAGGACCGTAACCGCGCCATGCAGGACATTAGAGACAACGGAGATGTCGATTCTCTCTATATGTCCTTCTATAAGAATTTGGACATTGGGAACGACGGCGTGTGGGATGTTTGGCAAGTGGAGAGCCCGACCATGGTGTGGTATTTCCGCGGCGCTCCTCACGTCCACGTCTGGGCGAATATTCGCGCCAGCTAGCGTGCCGAGTCGCTTCAGGGCCGCGACTGCGGGCGGGTTTGAGCGTGGGAGTCCACGTGTCACAGTGTGCTCGCAGTGAAGCGAGCGGTGCGAGCAGATAGCAATATAAACTGGGAATCGGCCGGTTGCGAAAGGCCGTATGCGTAGCGTGAGGCGGGGTCACCATGGAATTCAGAAAAACACTCTGCGTGACGACAGTTATGACTTCCGTGCTCCTCGCTCTCATGGTGAGAGCCCAGGCAGAGCGGGGAGTCGGGCGGTCTGTCCCCGTGCAGCCCTTCGCAGATCAGGTCCGTCAATTGGAGACCACGCTGAACTTCTTGGGACAACCATTGACAGCGGCGGATCAGGCCGAAATCAACGCCGCATTTGCCCAAGCGGAGCCCGAAGACCGCGGTCAGGCAGGCGGAAGCCATCCTCGACAAGTACGCGCTAGTCGTTGTGACCATCAACCCGGAGAGCCGGGTGGGGGTTAAACGCGGTCCGGCGGCGGCCAGCCTGATCCAGAACGGCACCCGGTTGTTCCTGGTGAAAGTTATCAACCAGGCCGGGGTTACTGCGCCCCTCGCGGTGGATAGTCCCAACAGCGGCCCGGTGTATATTCCGTCTTCAGGAAACGCCTCTCCCACCACACGCCTCACCCCGGAAGGCGCTCGCGAGCGGTGGGCCGAGATCTCGCTCTACGACAAGGACCCTTTCGAGCCACGGCTCTCTGGGTTTGGACTGGAATACCGCGTTCTGCTGATCTACAGCCGTGACCCGGGCCAACACTCCGCCAAGTTGAGCTTCAACGTAGGGCAGGGCACCCAAGATGTGGGGTTCCTCAACGAAACGAATATCCTTTTCGATGTCGCTCCCGCACGTGACCTCAAGCTGAAAGTGCTCGACGAGAAGGGACAGCCCACGATGGCCTCTTTCGTCTTTCGCGACACCCTGGGTCGCATCTACCCCAATCCGGCCAAGCGCCTGGCTCCGGACTTCTTCTTTCAGCCCCAGATTTATCGGGCAAACGACGAGTGGGTCAGCTTGCCCGCGGGTTCCTATACAGCAACCTTTACCGGCGGACCCGAATATGTCACCGAGACACGAAAACTGACTGTGAATGCGGATGGACCGAGCGAACTTGCCTTCCAGTTAAAGCGCTGGATTGATCCAGGGAAGTATCAATGGTTCTCTGGTGACCATCACATCCATGCGGCCGGATGTTCTCACTACGAGAATCCGAGCCAGGGTGTGGAGCCCCAGGATATGAACCGCCAGGTGCTCGGCGAGCACTTAAACATGGGATGCGTTCTTACCTGGGGTCCTTGCTACTACTACCAAAAGCGATTCTTCCGTGGGCGGCAGGACGACCCTCGGTCCAAGCCCGGCACGTTGCTTCACTATGACCTGGAAGTCTCTGGCTTTCCCTCCAGCCATTGCGGACATCTGGTCCTCCTGAATTTGAAGGAGCAGGACTATCCTGGCACCACGCACATCGAAGATTGGCCTACTTGGGACTTGCCCATTCTGCGCTGGGGGAAATCGCAGGGTGCCACAACCGGATTCGCGCACTCCGGGTGGGGCTTGCAACTCAAGAGCGACGCCTTGCCAAACTACGAGATTCCGGGCTTCGACGGCATCGGGGCAAATGAATACATCGTCGACGTGACCTATCCCGGCACGGTTGATTTTGTCTCTGCCGGCGACACTCCGTATCCTTGGGAACTGAACATCTGGTACCACACGCTGAATGTTGGTTTCCGCACCCGAATTTCAGGCGAGACAGACTTTCCCTGCATCTACGACACTCGCGTAGGACAAGGGCGGCTCTATGCCAAGGTGAGCGGACAACTCACTTATTCGAACTGGATGGAGGCGATTGGCGCGGGGAAAAGCTATGTGTCCGACGGCAAGAGCCATCTGATGAACTTCAGCGTGAATGGAACCGAAGTGGGAACGCACGGCAGTGAAGTGAGCCTGGCCGAACCTGGTACAGCACATGTTGAGGTGACGGCCGCTGCCTACCTTGATCCGGTGCCACCCGGGGCAAGTGGTGACAACCGCGCGCCTTCGTACGACCAGAAGCCGTACTGGAATTTGGAACGCGCCCGCATTGGCGATACGCGGAAGGTTCCCGTGGAGGTCGTCGTCAACGGCGCCTCCCTGGCGCGACAGGAAATCGTCGCGGATGGGACGGTGCGCCGGCTACAGTTTGATGTGCCGATCCGACAGAGCAGCTGGGTTGCAGTGCGCATCCTTCCGTCTTCGCACTCGAATCCTGTTTTTGTGCTGGTTGGCGGGAAGCCTGTGCGCGCCTCGCGTCGAAGCGCCGAATGGTGTTTGGCCGGAGTCAACCAGTGCTGGACGCAAAAGGCAACAAAAGTCTCGGCACGTGAGTTGCCCGAAGCTCAAGCCGCGTATGATCACGCCCGCGAAGTGTACGAGAAGTTAATCGGTGAGTCTCGGGCAGACTAGCCATAGCCTCACGACTCGCCTGTTCCCCGGCGAGGTCCTTATGATCCCTCCGATGCCGAGATGCCGGCAGATGGAGGCGTTCCACCGAGACACCGGTGCATTGGCAAAGTCGGTACGTACATGAATGTGGTTGTAAGGGGCGGGAGTTCGAATCTCTCCGGGCCTACCATATACCTGAACGGCATCAAAGACCTATAACACTAAGCAATTGTAACATAAGGATTAATAAGCAAATAATGCAACACAGGCGTTGTCTATCTTCCCCTTAGTAAATTAGTAACCTCGTGACTTCGTTTGCTTGACACCAGGCCCGGGGCAGGGCATACTCTCTGTCAGGGCTTAATTCTATAGAATCGATCCTTGATTCCAAGTCGGGGGTTCGTGGCAAATTCTGGAATCCTGATGTTGCCCATCGCGGCACAAGGGGCAGGGCTACTAGCGGGCGAGGTAGAAGTACATGGGTACACTCGATTGCCACCTTATCGACGATGGAGTCCAGGCTATTGACGACCTCCCGCACGATCCCTGGTACGCGGTTTACACACGGCATCAACACGAAAAAACTGTCGCCCAACTCCTCGGCTCCAAGGGATTCGAGGTCTTCCTGCCCCTTTACAAATCCTCACGACAGTGGAAGGACCGTACGAAGCATCTCATCCTTCCGCTTTTCCCCTGCTATGTTTTCATTCATGAGTGCGGCAACCGCAAAATTGACCTGTTTAGCACTCCTGGGGTACACAGCTTGGTTGGGGCCGGCGGAAAGCCAGAGCCCATTCCCTGGACCGAGATCGAGGCAATTCGCAAGACGGTGGAGCATGGACGCGTGGAGCCGCATCCATTCTTGAATTGTGGAGACCGGGTCCGGGTGACCGCGGGGCCGCTCGAGGGACTTCAGGGTATCCTGGTACGCAAGAAGAACCAGTTTCGAGTTGTCGTATCGATCGAGGTGCTGCAACAGTCGGTGGCAGCGGAGGTGGACGCGCACTGGCTGGAACGCGTCGATAGGGTCCGCCGGCCGAGTGGGAACCTGATTCTTGGTTCAAACCTCAGCACCGGCTAATCCAGATGTTGTCCCGTGTTTCCGTTCTCGTAGAGTGTTCGGTTCGCCGCAACAGGTTCGCTTCGCCAGTGGCGCCGGTTAAAGCAACTGAACCGGAGACCGCTTCCCACCACTTAAAATTGCCCTCGTTTGCAGTCCTGAGCGCCGGCTACGGTGCGGTCGTGGCAGCGCCTGGCGACAGCATAGTTTACATCCCTGCGTGTTGAGGGCCTCTGTCCACGCGTCGGGCAAATTCGAAACAGGAGTGAGAGCATGTGCGGCATTGTCGCTTACGTGGGCAATCAGACAGCGCGGGGAATTCTGCTCGAAGGACTACGGCGGCTTGAGTATCGCGGCTACGACTCGAGTGGAGTGGCCATTCTGAATTCTTCGCCGTACCTCGCCAAGTCAATCGGCAAAGTGGCGCTGCTCGAACAACGAGTACTCGAAGATTGTCCGGAAGGCTCGATCGGTATTGCTCACACACGTTGGGCAACGCATGGCAAGCCTACAGAAACCAACGCTCATCCTCATGTCGATTGCAGCGGCCGGATTTTTCTCGTGCATAATGGAATCATCGAAAACTACATGGCGCTCAAGAAGAGATTATGCGCTGCGGGACACACGTTTGTGACCGAAACCGATACGGAGGTCCTGGCTCATCTTGTCGAGAGCCTGTACTCCGGCAATCTCGAAGCCGCCGTGCAGAAGGCACTACAGGCCGTGCAAGGGACGTATGGCATCGCGGTGATCCACGCTGACCATCCCCATACAATCATTGTGGCCCGGCGGGGGAGTCCGCTTGTTCTCGGAGTTGGCAAGGATGAGTCGCTGGCTGCATCCGACGTCTCGGCTCTCGCTCACCACACCGACCAGGTCGTCTACCTGGAAGACAACGAGGTGGCCTGCCTCGAAGCTGGGCAGTACCGCATCACCACCTTGGACAATCGCGCGGTGAGCCGCAGCATCACCCAGATTGAGGGGGGCGCCGAAGCGATCGATCGCTGCGGGTTCCCTCATTTCATGCTGAAAGAAATTTTCGAGCAGCCCGAGGCTGTAGAAAACGCCTTCCGGGGCCGCATAAATCACTCGGAGGGTGTTGCCAAGCTGGGCGGTCTAGAATCGGTGCTGGAACGACTCCTTCGGGCCCGCCATTTGATCATCATCAGCTGCGGCACCAGCTACTATGCCGGTTTGTTCGCGCGCTACGTCTTCGAGGCCCTCACCGATCTTACCGTTGAAACGGAGTTGGCCTCCGAGTTCCGCTATCGCAAGCTGAATATGCGCAATAACACCGTGGTCCTGGCAATCAGTCAGTCGGGCGAGACGGCGGACACACTGGCCGCCTTGAGGGAGGCCAAACGCAAAGGCGCAATTGTGCTGGGCCTGGTGAATGTGGTCGGCAGTTCCATTGCCCGCGAGACCGATGCCGGAGTTTACAGTCATGCGGGCATCGAGATCGGCGTGGCCAGCACGAAGTCCTTCACCTCACAATTGACCATTCTGACGCTGATGGCCTTGCTGATTGGCCGCCGGCGCGATCTTTCCTATGATGAGGGAGCCTCTATTTTGAACGCGCTCGAGGCCATTCCGGACCAGATCCGGGAGGTGCTGAAGCAATCCGACCGTATACGCGATCTGGCTTCAAAGTACTGCCAGACGGATCATTTCCTCTATATCGGCCGCAAGTATCAGTACCCGATTGCGCTCGAAGGCGCCCTCAAACTGAAGGAGATTGCCTATATTCACGCTGAGGCCTATGCGGCGGGAGAAATGAAGCATGGTCCTATTGCCCTCATCGACCCGAGTTTCCCGACCATGGCGCTGGTCCCGGAAGACTCATCGCATGAGAAAGTCATTTCGAATATCCAGGAGATCCGCGCCCGCGACGGCCGGATTATCGCCGTGACCACAGCAGGTAACAACCGGCTTGGGTCGCTGGTGGACGACGTTATCGAGGTGCCACGCACACGCGAAATCCTTGCACCCCTGCTCACCGTAGTACCCTTGCAACTGTTTGCCTATCACTCTGCAGTCTTGCGCGGCTGCGATGTGGATAAGCCTCGAAATCTGGCGAAAAGCGTTACCGTAGAATAGGGCCCACACCTTCCGAGCTGACGGACAGCGGGTCCCAAACACCCGAGCGCCCATCCGCTCAAAAATTGAGGACGGCTATAGGGTTTCGAGAAACCGTCAACTTCGCCTAATCCTTACAAATCACTTGGATTTATCAATGCCATAATGTACTATATGGTACATATCCACGAGCTGAAGTCGGCCTCACGGTTCTTCAACTCACGGATAAAGCCGCCAAACGACGCTTCCGTAAACAGGACTGATTCGACGGAGTGCGGTGGCTTACGGAGTTAGGCTTGGACAAACAGGGTGTTCTTGCTGGGAAGAGTCCGCTGGACTTCCTGCGAGACAGTGATCCCGAGGTGGATCGCGAGACACGGAGAAACGCGGAACCGGAGGGTGTTCCGACGCGCCTTGCCAAACAGTTCGGATTCGTTTTTCTGTCTGGCGTGGTTGTAAGCGGCGCCTGCATCGTCATTGGTTTCCTGCTGGGATACAACGCTCGACCGTCGAAGAGCGGCGCCATGGAGATCCCGCAAACCCTGATTAACTCGAGGGCAGCCCGCTTCGTCCGCGTTGATTCCGTCGTCCCCGGAGCCCACCGCTGCCAATTCCGCGCCTTCCACCGCCCCAGACAGCGGCTCTGCTAAGCCTAAAGAGACCGTTTCCCCTTCCGCGAGCACAACCACCACTCAGAATTTGGCACCAAGCGCGACCGCCAGCCAGGGCGGTTCCAGAACCACCCGAAGCGAAACCACAGTGGCTTCTGGATCAGCAGCGAATTTGGGAGGGAAGGCGAAAGATAGTGGAGTGAAGAGTCTGTCCCCGCCAGCAGGGAGCTTCGTGGTACAGGTGGGATCGCGACATACTAAGGACGAGACGGCGCAACTGGACCGCATTTTGCGAAATCTGGGCTATAGCCTACTCCCCTTTGTTATTGACAAGGTCGCCGGCGTGGATTCGTACAGAGTTCAGGTCGGCCCTTATGCTTCGCGGGAGCTTCCCGATAAGGCGGCGCAAAAGCTGGAACTGGAAGGCTTCCAACCTTTTGTCTTTCCAGCTCCTGAGGCCACTGTAAGAGCCCCGGAGTCTCCGCCGGCGCCCGGCAACGGCGACGGGCAGCCCTCGAGTCTGTTAAGCAGCACCGCCAGTCCGAAGGGTCCCACGAGATCAGGCCGGAAAGCCCCGGAGGCCGAAGGTCCGACTGGCAGCGCACCGCCACCGAAACCCAAACTGCCCGCCGTGAGTGCGCTTCCTCCACCACAGGCCGCCCCTCCCCGGACCCAGCCTCCTTCAGGCCCGGCGCCATCACCGCAGCAATCCACGTTTCAGCAAGCGGCGAATGGTCGTGGAGGCAAGGTTGTCGATCAGGTTTTGGCATCAACCAGCGAAGCAGACGTGATCAAGAAGGTGAAGCTGTTGGAGGGACAGGGATTCCGCGCCTTCGTGGAGCCTCCACGGGCTGGGGAGAAGATGTTTCGCGCCCTGGTCGGTCCGTTCGACTCCATTTTGGAGGCGGAGGAAGCCGGTAGGAAACTCTCTGCCTCAGGTACGAAGCCATACATTCGGAGCTGGCGAAGCGCCCAGGCTGAGTAAGAACTCGAAAACAGAAAGAGCTTCCAGAGACAGTGTTACCATGACTCGACCGCAAGCTTCAGGGCTCGGTTCTGGGTCGCGGCCCCACCACTCCTCAAGCGAGACCCCGCAATCGCGCTTGACTGCTCTTTTAGTGGAGGACGAGCCTTCAGTACGAGGAATTGTGGCCAAAACCCTGCAGATTGGCGGTTATACCGTATATGAGGCCGGCGATCCGAAGGAAGCGATCGAGGCTTGCCGCCGGCTTGAGACTCCGGTTCACGTGTTGATCACCGACATTACGATGCCCCAAATGAGTGGCTGGGAACTGGCTGAGCACCTCAGAACCATGAATCAGGAACTGAAGATCATCTTCATGTCAGGGTTTGGAGACACGCGGAGCGCCGATTCGCCACTTCATCACGGCGCAGCCTTCGTGGAAAAACCCTTTCGGCCGAGCGCTCTGCTGAAAACCTTGCGGGAGTTGTGCGAATTCTGACGCGCCAGCCGGCCCCGGTTCCCTGAACCGTCTGTCAGCTCCCCAGAGAAGACCGGCCCCCTGCTTCTCGGTCTGGGGCAGGGGCCTGTCCTAATCGAGTTTCTTCCTGCCCACAATGAACAACACCGAGGCCATCAGCACGAAGATCAGCATGCCGAAAACGCTGGAATTGGCGAGCGTGGGCCAGAGCCTAATTCCAATCGCGACTTTCTGATCCACGGCGAATCCGACCAGCGCCGCCAGCGTCAGCCCGCCGATGGAACCGCCGGCGATCAGTCCGGCAGCGAAGAGCGCGCCGCTCGAGACCTCACCTTCTTGCCGCTTGTAGATGGTCTGGAGCAGCCAGCTCACGACTCCGCCCGCGAAGATCGGCGCCGTCGTCGAGATTGGCAGGTAAGAACCCACGGCGAAGGCCAGCGATCGCACCCCGCAGAGTTCCAGCGTCACCACAATAAATACTCCGAGCAGCACCAGTCCCCAAGGAAGGCTCTGGCGTAGAATGCCGTTGATCACGGTGCTCATCAGCAACGCCTGGGGTGCGGGCAGGCGCTCGGAACCAACACCCTCGCGCCTCTGATATTCGATCTTCTTCCCGGCCGGATCGTAGAAGTAGCGGCCATCCGGGATGCGGTGCGAGCCAATTACATTGATCACTTGATAGCTCTTGCCGTTGTAAGTAGTGTCATCCACCACTTTCATTTCCGGGGTGAGTTCGACGTTCTCCACCGTGACCGGCTGGATGCGCGTGTAGGCGCGGTTCAGCAGCACGAGAGTGAATCCAATCACCAGGACCGAAGTGAGCGCCCCCACAATCATGGAGATCTCGGCCTTCCGGGGTGTGGCGCCCACGAGGAATCCTGTTTTGAGAGACTGCGAAGTCGCGCCGCCCACGGCGGAGGCGATGCAGACGATGCCGCCAATCGAAAGCGCCACCGCTGGATAGGCGCCCGACGTCCAGCCCACGGCGACGAAGATCAGCGCCGTCAGCATCAGGGTGGCAATAGTCATGCCCGAGATGGGATTTGCCGAACTGCCGATCAGGCCCACGATGCGCGCCGACACGGTAACGAAGAGGAACCCGAAGACCACCACCAGGATTGCGGCAATAAAGTTTCCACCCAGGTGACCCGGGTTGATGCGCAGCGCGATCAATCCCCAGACAAGCAGGACCAGCAGGATCGAGCCGCCGAAGATTACGGTGCCCGGCATCTCCTCTTCCGTGCGCAGGGCCGCAGGCAGCTTCTCGCCTTTCCCCTTACCCATCTGGCCGAGCGAGGAGCGCAGAGCCTTCACAATAGTCGGAATCGTGCGACCCAGCGTGGAAAGCCCCGCCGTAGCCACGGCTCCGGCGCCGATCGGTTTGATATAGGCGGCCCACAGTGCGAAAGCGTCCATGTCACGGATCGGCACCGTGCCCGGGAAGATAGCGCTTGGCAAACCGCTGCCGAAGAACTTGATCATAGGAATGACGACCAGCCAGGAGAGCACGCCGCCTGCGAAAATCATTCCGGCGGTGCGCGGTCCGATGATGTAGCCGACGCCCAGGTATTCTGGTGTGACCGAGGCGGCCAGGGTCGCCCCGTTGAACCAGGCGGGCTGGTAAAGCGGTCGGGGCTGCCAGAATCGCGCCGCCTCATTCAACAACTTGTAGACGAGACCAAGGCCGAACCCCGCAAAGACCTTGCCCGCAAAACTGCCACCTCGCTCGCCCGCGATCAGGACATCGGCGCAGGCCGTTCCCTCAGGATAGGTCAGCGAGCCATGTTCCACCACATTCAGCTGGTGCCGCAGCGGGATCATAAAGAGGACGCCCAGCAGCGCACCCACCAACGCCAGCAGCAATACCCGCGGGATCTCGGGTACGTCAAGCGAATATCCCAGAAAGATCAGCGCTGGCAAGGTGAAGACCACGCCCGCGGCAATGGACTCCCCTGCCGATCCCGTGGTTTGCACGATATTGTTTTCGAGGATGGTCGATTTGCCGATCCACTTAAAAATACTGATCGACAGCACGGCCACCGGAATCGAGGCGCTTACCGTCAATCCCGCCGTCAGTGCGAGATAAACCGTGACCGCTCCGAAGATGATGCCAAGGATGGCGCCTAGAATCACGGCGCGCAGGGTCAGTTCCGGCACGATGCTTTCTGATGGAACGTAGGGCCGGAACTCCTGGTGCGGCTGCAATTTGGTTGTGGTTGAGGGATCAGCCATCGTCTGTTTCTCCTCACGAGCGGCCCGAGCGAATCAGCAGCATCGCCTTGCGATTTCGATTTCCAACTTTCGAGTTTCTTCTTACGCTCCCAGCCTCGCTCTGACCTTCTCGCTGACACGTTTGCCATCGGCATTCTTGCCCGCGAGTTTCGCCATCGCGGTTTTCATTGCCTTGCCGACGTCTTTCGGACCCGCAGCGCCGGTTTCGGCGATGGCGGCACTCACCGCGGCGTCGATCTCCTCGTCAGTCGCTGAGGCTGGCAGGTAGCTCTCGATGATTTTGATCTCGGCCTCTTCCTTGTCGGCCATAGCATCTCGGCCGCCCTTGCGGAACTGTTCCGCTGAGTCGTGTCTCTGCTTCACCAGCGTTTTGAAGATGGCCAATGCCGCCGGGTCATCGAGCGGCTTACCTCTCTCCGTCTGCTTAAGCTTGAGTGCGGTTTTCATCATGCGCAGGGTGCTGAGCCGCAGCTCTTCCTTCGCTTTCATGGCGGCGATCAGTTCTTTATCGATTTGTTCGACAATGGCCATGGATGTTCCTCAGCTTGAAATCCCCGGCGAATATACCACAAAAGCGGCTGACGGAGAGCCCGGCGCAGCCCGGCAGAGGCACTTCGCGGTAAAGTATCAAATGCGGATGAACAGGAGGGATGGGCAATGAACAGCTTGGGACGAAGGAACCTACTGAAAGCGCTCGCGGCCGCGCCGGCCGCGGCAGCCCTTTCGAGCTTTCGGGCGATGGCCGCTCCCGATCGCAGGAAGGTGAAGATCACTGACGTGAAGGTGATGATCGTACAGGGGGTCGCCCCCTGGAATCTGGTCAAGATCGAAACCGACAGCGGAGTCAGTGGAATCGGGGAAGCGTATTGGGGGCGCGGGGTCAAGGACGTAATTCTGGGCTATCTGCGTGACCTGGTCATAGGGCAGGATCCGCTGGATATCGAGCCTCTGTGTACCAAGATGTCGCGCTCCACCGGAGGGGCCGGGTCGGAGGCGGGCGTCACGGTTACCGCCATCACTGGTGTTGAAATCGCGTTGTGGGATCTGGCGGGCAAGATTCTTGGCGCTCCGGTCTGTAAGTTGCTAGGAGGCCAGTATCGCGAGGGAGTGCGGGCCTACTGGACCCTCGATCCCAAAAACATGCTTGACCCGGCATCGTGCCGAGAGTTCGCCTCGTATGTGAAAGGTCACCCCTTCGGCATCACTGCGGTCAAGTCGAACGCGGATTCCTTCCCGCAAAAATACGATCCCCAGTTCAAGGAACCTGGCCACGAGCCCAACAGCCGAAACCTGACTCGCAAGGATCTGGAGCGTATTGGCCAGGGTTTTCACAATTTGCGCGAAGCGGTTGGCGATGACATCGATGTGATCGTGCACTGCCACTGGGAATTCGATTTGATTGATGCCCAGCAGTTGGCCCGAGCCGTGGCTCCGGTGAAACCCATGTGGCTCGAAGATCCCATGCCGCCAGACTACTCGGACTCGTGGGTCAAGCTCACCCAGGCCTCTCCCGTGCCCATCCTGACCGGCGAAAATCTTTACCGGGTGCAGGGCTTCCAGCCTTTCATTCAGAATAACGCCGTGCACCTGGTGCAAGTTGACATTCCCAAGTCCGGAGGGCTAATCGAGACGAAGAGAATTGCCGCTCTGGCCGACCTCTACTACATTCCGGTCTGCGCTCATCTTGCCGCTAGCCCGCTCGGTGCCATCGCCTCTGCGCACTGCGCGGCTGCGATACGGGATTTCAGGGCACAGGAATTCTCTATCGGTCCGTATCCCCCCGTCGATACTGAAACCTGGGCCAGGTACGTTGTCTACGATGGGCCGGTAATCAAAGACGGGAAAGTCCGCATCCTGGATAAGCCGGGCTTGGGTGTGGAGCTCAACCAGGACGCGATTCGCGCCCACCTTGCGCCCGGTGAAACCTGGTGGGGATAGGCTTTGACTTGCCGCCGTGCTTGCGATACTTTCATCAGCCTAACGCATACACTTGACCGCACTTGAGATCGAAGCTCAGGAGGAAACAGGTCCAAATGCGAAACTCATGGCTTGCTCTAGTGTTCGTGCTCGTCGTACTTCCCAGCCTGGGCGCGCAAAATCCACCCACGCCAGCTTCGGCACAGGCCGGGCCGCCGGCGACTTCGAGTGGCGCAAGTCCATCAACCACAGCGAACCAGCCGTCGAGCGGTTCCAAAGTAACAGCCTACACCCTGCCTCCCGATCTTTACCGCAAAGCGCATGACTTTCGCCGCATTCGTTTTCGCTTTAACCTGATCAGCTTTGTTTACAGCCTGATCGTGCTACTGCTGATTTTGCACTGGCGTCTTGCGCCGAAGTATCGCGACTGGGCTGAGAGGGTTTCCACCAGGTGTTTCCTGCAAAGCGTCGTCTTCTCACCGCTGCTCATTCTGACCATGGCCATTCTCACACTGCCCGCGGATCTCTATGACCAATCTTTGTGGCGAAAGTATGGTCTTTCCGTGCAGGGATGGGGCTCGTGGATGTGGGACTGGACGAAAGCCGAGCTCATTACCTGCGTCATCGGAATTATTCTGATCTGGCTGCTCTACACCGTAATCCGGCGCAGCGCGAGACGCTGGTGGTTTTATTTCTGGCTGTTCTCCCTTCCCGTGCTTCTCCTTGTCTTCTTCCTGTCGCCCCTGATCATCGACCCGCTTTTCCACAAGTTTGAGCCGCTCGCGCAAAAGGATCCCGCGCTGGCCCAAAGTCTGGAGGGAATGGTCCAGCATGCCAGTGAGAGTATCCCGCCCGAGCGCATGTTTTGGATGGGAGCGGGTGAAAAGACTACTGAACTGAATGCGTACGTTACCGGATTCGGCCCTTCCAAGCGCATCGTGGTATGGGATAACACCATCGCCAAAATGAGTACTTCGCAGATCGTGTTCGTTGCCGGTCATGAAATGGGCCACTACGTTCTGAAACACATCCCCAAGATGCTCTGTTTGTTTGCGCTGATCTTGCTGGTGCTTTTCTATGTCGGTTATCGCCTGATCGGATGGGTACTTTTGCGCTGGGGTGAAAAGTGGAAGGTGCGGCAACTAGACGATTGGGCTTCGCTGCCGGCGCTGCTGTTTCTAATAACGGTTCTCGTCTTTCTGACGAATCCAGCTTTGAACGCGATCAGCCGCCACTACGAGCATCAGGCCGACCAGTACGGCCTGGAAGTGATACACGGTCTCATTCCCGACTCCGGGCAGGTGGCCGCCCAAGGCTTTCAGATCCTCGGCGAGGTGGACTTGGGCGATCCTGATCCCAACCCCGTGGATGTTTTACTGTTCTACTCGCACCCGACAGAGCCCGAGCGGATTCAGTTCAGCTTAACGTATGATCCTTGGTCGACAGGCGGGCAGGGGGAGTTTGTGAAGTAGGGAACAACGTGCCGTGCCCCACGTTGAACCGGGAACACGCGCCGGACGAATGCGTCAATCGGGTGATCGTAGGGCACGGCGTGCCGTGACGCTACCATGATGCGGGGATGCGGATATAACACGCCGCGCCCACATCCGGCGGATCACACCTTTTCCAAGGCGATCTCCAGATCCTTGATGATATCGTGCCAGTCTTCAAGGCCGATCGAAAGGCGCACGCCCTCGGGATGCATGCCAAAGGCCTGCTTCTGTTCGTCGGGCAGCGCCGAATGGGTCATGGAAAACGGGTGCTCGATCAGGGTTTTGATCTGCCCCAGGCTCACCGCCAAGGTCACGGAATAGGCGTTCTCAGCCAGGTAGTCAACCAGGCGCTCGGCCCGGCTTTGCTTGCCGGAGGGCGCTCCCTTGAGCACGAAGTACAACATGCTTCCGGGCGCGAACTTGCCTTCGGGACTCATCATCTGCCGGCGCGCCAATTCTTTCTGGTGGAAGCATTCGCCGCCGGGATAGCTGACGCTTTCCACCTTGGGATGTTTCGTCAGGAAATCGGCGACCTTCAGCGCCGTCTTCTGCATGTTCGACATGCGGGTGCCGAGCGTAGGCAGTCCGTAGACCAGAATCGTCCAGGCGCTGCGAGGATTGAGCACGCCGCCGAAATCTTTGCGGAAAAGCATCAGGTTGTTGTACCACTCGGCCGGGCCGATCACGGCCCCGCCCATATCCGTGCCGAATCCGCCGATCCCCTTGGTGAGGCTTTCCACCACCATGTCCGCTCCCAGGGCGAGCGGGCGCTGGCAATAGGGGGTCGCAAAGGTGTTATCCACAATCACCAGGACCTTCTCATGGTCGCCGCGCTGGGCATTAATGTCATCCGCGATGCGGCGGATAGCGCCGATGTCGATCAACTCCATGGTGGGATTAATCGGTGTCTCGAAGTAAAGCACTCGCGTAACCGGTGCGATCTCCCGCGCGAGCAACTCAGGCTTGAGGAAGTTGGTGAATCGCGCCTGGATGCCAAAACGCGGCAGCCAGTTGGTTATCAGACTGTAGGTGCACCCATACAGGATCTCATGGGAGAGGACCTCCTGCCCGTGGTGAAGCACGGTACCCAGAACGCCGCTCACCGCAGCCATGCCGCTGGCGAAGGTCACAGCGATCTCACCGCCCTCGGCAAAGGCCAGGTTCTCTTCGAGCATTCCGCGTGTGGGTTCGTCCAGGCGATCATAGATGTAGATGGGCATATGACGGCTCAGCGCTTCGTCTGCTGAGGCAAAATTCACGAAACCCTTGGCGCCGCGTTCCAGTGAACTCAAACGGAAAGCCGTGGATTGCGAGACGGGCGGCACCACCTGGTGGTCGTAGTCCCATTTCTTGCTCTCATAATTGCCGTGCACCAGATGGGTACGCATCCGATAATCTTCTTTCTTGCGGTGCGGCTTGTGCTTCTCCATGGCTGCCAGCCTCCGGGTTGAAATAACTCCAGCACGAGCCTAGCACTTCGGCGCAGGCAGGGATAGGGCTTGTGACACGGGCACGGAACCGAGAGGCGAAAAGTGGTAGGCACAGTCTCGAGCAGGAATGATTTCATGTCGACGCCGATTGATTTAAATTAAGACTGGTCAATCGACAGGAGGTTTTCTGATGGAAATCCGCCGCCTTGCGCTCGCCTGCGCTCTCATGGTTTCGCTCGCTGCCCTCTTGAACGCTGAACAGTATCCCGAGAGCCTGTACCAGGAAATGCGCTGGCGTCTAATCGGACCCTTCCGCGGCGGACGCACCCGCGCAGCCACCGGTGTGCCGAGCCAGCCCAACGTCTTCTACATGGGCCAGGTGAATGGCGGCGTCTGGAAGTCGGATGACTATGGCCGCACCTGGAATCCCATCTTCGACAGCCAGGCCACGCAATCCATTGGAGCCATCGCCGTGGCAGCCTCCGATCCGAAGATCATTTACGTGGCGAGCGGCGAAGGCTTGCAGCGCCCCGACCTCTCGGTCGGTGACGGGATCTACAAGTCGGTCGACGGCGGCAAAACCTGGAGGCACCTGGGCCTGCGCGATGGCCAACAGATTCCCGCACTGGTTATCGATCCCCGCGATCCCAATCGGCTGTGGGCGGCGGTTTTGGGACATCCCTACGGGCCAAACCCCGAGCGCGGCATCTTTCGATCGACGGACGGTGGCGAAACTTGGCAGAAGGTGCTCGCGAAAGATGAGAACACCGGCGGATCCGATGTCGAGATGGACCCTTCCAATCCCGACGTGCTTTACGCCTGCTTGTGGAGAGCGCGCCAGGGTCCTTGGGAGGATGGCAATTCCTATGGTGGCGCTGGAGGCGGCGTCTACAAATCCACCGATAGTGGCTCGACCTGGCGCCAGCTTACCAAGGGACTACCCGACGATCTCGTGCAAGCCAACGTCGCCATCGCCGCGAGCCAGCCCACCCGAGTGTATGCGACCGTCGCCACCAGTCACGAAACCGGCAGCTACACCTCGGGCGCCGGACTTGGCGTTTACCGGTCGGACGATGCGGGAGAGACCTGGCAGCGCATCACCACCGATCCGCGCCCCGCCCTGCGCATCGGCGGGGGCGATCTGCCTGTGCCCAAGGTCGATCCCAAAAATCCCGACGTGCTCTATAGCACCAGTATTGTCACCTGGCGATCGGAAGATGGCGGCAAGACGTGGACTGGCCTTCGTGGCGCCCCCGGCGGTGACGATTACCAGAACATCTGGATCAACCCGGTAAATCCCGACATCATTCTGTTGGTCAGCGACCAGGGCGCGTTAGTGAGCGTCAATCGCGGTCTCACCTGGAGCTCATGGTACAACCAGCCCACAGCGCAGATGTACCATGTGATCACCGACAATCGTTTTCCCTATTGGGTCTACGGCGGACAGCAGGAGAGCGGCTCGGTAGGAGTCGCGAGCCGGGGTAACGACGGCGAGATCACCATGCGCGAGTGGCACCCCGTGGGCGTCATTGAGTATGGCTACGTGGCCCCTGATCCGCTTGATCCCGACATCGTCTATGGGGCGGGTCGCAGCGCAGTCACGAAATTCCACTGGAGCACAGGACAGGTGCAGAGTGTGACGCCCAATCTGCTGCCGAGCGACAAGTATCGCACCGAGCGCACCGAGCCCATCCTCTTCTCGCCAGTGGATCCTCACGTGCTTTATTACGCCGCCAACGTGCTCTTCAAAACCATCGACGGCGGGCACTCCTGGCAGTCTATCAGCCCGGATCTCGCGCGTCCGCACGATGGTGTTCCGGCCAGCCTCGGCGATCTCGCGGCCAAGGATCCGAAGGCTGAAATGCAGCGCGGCGCCATCTATGCTTTGGCGCCATCCTTCCACGACCTCAACACCATTTGGGCGGGAACGGACGACGGCCTCATCTGGATCACGCGCGATGGCGGTATGAATTGGAAGGACATTACTCCGCCCTCGCTCACGCCCTGGAGCAAGGTCACCCAGATCAGCGCCTCGCATTTTGACAAAGATACCGCCTGGGCTTCGGTCAGCCGCTTCCGCATTGATGATCTCCATCCTTACATTTATCGGACGCGTAACGGCGGCAGGACCTGGCAGCTTCTCGTCGACGGCCTGCCCGCTAATGCGCCGGTCGACACCGTGCGGGAGGACCCGGTTCGCCAAGGATTGCTCTTTGCCGGCACCGAAAACGCCGTCTGGGTATCGTTTGACGATGGTGACCACTGGCAGTCGCTGCAGTTGAATCTTCCCCGCACCTCGATGCGCGACTTGTGGATTCACGACCATGACTTGATTGTGGCCACCCACGGGCGCTCGTTCTGGATCCTCGATGACATCACGCCCCTGCGCCAGATCAGCGCGGCCGTGGCCAACTCGGACGCCTATCTCTTCGAACCTGCCCCGGCCTACCGCGTCCGCCGAGATACCAATACAGATACGCCGATGCCGCCCGATGAGCCGGCCGGTAAGAATCCGCCCGATGGCGCGGTTATTGACTACTACCTTCGCTCACCCGCCGCGAGTACCGCCGGCGTCTCGGCGGCACCATCGCACAACACCGCCGGCATCTTGCCGGCAGGACAAGTCACACTCGAAATCCTCGACCGCAATGGCAAGCTTGTGCGCCGCTATTCAAGCACCGATGAACCGGGCGAGCCGGAAGCCAAGCTCCGGAAGACCCTCCAAATTCCGTTGTATTGGCTACGGCCGCCGCAGATCCTTTCAGGGGGCCCCGGAATGCATCGCTTTGTCTGGGATCTGCACTACGCGCCGCCCGAAACGGCCCAGCACGGCTATCCCATTTCCGCCGTCCCGCACGACACACCGCGATATCCGCTGGGTCCGAGCGCTCTACCCGGCGAGTACACGGTTCGCCTCACCGCGAACGGACAGCGCTACTCGGCGCTGCTTTGGGTGAAGATGGATCCGCGGGTGAAGGTGTCGGCAGCGGAGATCCAGCAGCAGTTCGACATGGCCATGCGCCTGCTTGCCATGGTCAACTCGAGCTACGAAGCCACTGCGGAAGCGCGCTCTCTCAGCGACAGCCTGGAGAAGCTCTCGAAGCAAGCAGTGGTGCCGCTGGCCGCATCTGTCGCCGAATTCAAGAAGAAACTGGCTGCGATTCTGGAAAGCCCGCCCACAACCGGCGCACCGGCCCCGCCGGCACTCAATACGGTGAGCGGAGCGGTGGGAGGACTCTACGGAGCCATAGAGAGCGTTGACGCGGCCCCAACCAACTCGCAGCTGGCAGCCCTCGAAACGGCCGAAAGTGATTTTGCCACAGTGATGAAGCGCTGGAATGAAATCAAGACGACGGATCTCGCCTCCCTCAATCAGCAGATCCGCCGCGCCAAACTGCCCGAACTCCGCATCGAGCCCAAACCACTGTCTGAAGAGGATCCGGAGAATCTGGAGTAGGAAAATGACCCCGATAAGCAGTGAGATGTTCGATAACTAGACACTTGTGGTTCTCGGCTGACTTGAGCAGAAAGGAAGCATGCAGACCAACTCTTCCTGAGTGCCGGCCTGCCGTCGAGGGTCGAATGGCAAGAATTTTGCAGTTGGGCGTTGTTGATCTTTCGGTGAGATATTTTTGGTAGTCAGCAGACATACCGAAATTCGATTTTCGGATATTGGAGACCGTGTGAGAGCAGACGACAGATTAATCGTGGGACTGATCTCAGGGACTTCACTCGATGGAGTGGATGCCGCCCTGGTCCACGTTAGCGGCGATGCCCGCACCCCTCAGGTTCAGCTCATGGCTTTCCTCACCTGGCCCTACCCGCGAAAGATACGGGCTCGTCTGCTGGCGGTCGCGGGCGGGCAACCCATGCCGGGTGGCGAGATCAGCGAGCTGAACTTTCTGGTAGGCGAGTGCTTTGGCCGAGCCGTTTTGGAAGTATGCGGCAAGGGAGGAATTCGCAGTGAGTCACTTCAAGCGATCGGCTCGCACGGCCAGACGATTTTTCACCGTGGCAAGTCCAAAGGCGGTACTTGCAGCACCTTGCAGATTGGTGAAGCGGCGGTGATTGCAGAGTGGACGGGTGCTCCGGTTGTCTCCGATTTCCGCACTGCTGATCTTGCCGCGCGAGGGCAAGGCGCTCCTTTGGTACCTCTGCTGGATTATCTCCTGCTTGCCGAGCCCGAAAGGGCCACCGTGGCTCTGAATATCGGGGGAATTGCTAACGTTACCGTAGTCCCGGCCGGTGCCAGCCGGGAGCAGGTTTTCGGATTTGACACCGGCCCAGGCAACATGGTGATCGACGGATTAGTACGCCATGCGAGCCGCGGCCGACGACAGTACGATGCCGAAGGGAGCGGCGCCGCACGAGGCCGTGTGATCGAACCCTTACTCGAGGCAGCGCTCGGCCTGCCCTTCTTCGGCGAACGCCCGCCCAAGAGCGCCGGGCGGGAGGAGTTCGGACAGGAGTTCCTGGACCAATACTTCCTTAAGGTTGGAAACCGTCTGGAGAATCTGCTCAGGACGGCGACAGAACTAACCGCCCGAAGCATTGCCGGGGCTCTCCGACGTTTCGTCTTACCCAAGACAGCAGCGCGAAAACCGGATTCAGGGTCACCCCGGTCTCCGGCGCTCCTGGTCGTCTCCGGCGGGGGAGCTCACAACCTGCTGCTGATCACCAGAATTTGCGAGCTGCTCCCGGAAATGGAGATCCATCGGTCGGACGATTTCGGACTTCCCGTCGACGCCAAGGAAGCGATCGCGTTCGCGCTTCTGGCCGATCACACGTTGCACGGTCTGGCAGGCAACTTGCCCAGTGTGACCGGGGCAAGAAGGGCCGTAGTGCTGGGGAAGATCTCAAGGCCTGGCCAAAAGTCAGTGGCGCATTACAAGGGTCGCCTGCGGCTGAACACTGATCAACACGGACGACACTGAAGGATCGCCAGCTACAGTGAGAGCACCACTCTGCTGCGGAGCTCTAGGAGTGGCGTTTGAGGTTCCTTAACTTAATCCTCCGTATCATCCCTTGTATCCGAGAAAGGTCAAGGAGGTCACGAGCAGTTCGCGGATGGAATAAAGGGTACGGTCCAAAGCGTCAGCCTCGATTGGACTCTCAGGATCGGGGGAACCGTAGGCGGTGATCCCGCGAGCGGAGAACATCTTTTTGATACGGAAGAGATGAAAGCCGTCGCTCACCACGATGCAGGCAGAGGTGTGCCGCTCCTTCAGCAACTTGACCACGGCCTGTACGCTCGCGTAGGTGGTCTCGCTTTGAGCGTCGGCGATGATGCTGTTTGCGTCCAGGCCCTTCTGGACCAAATAGTCCAGGGCGACGCCGGCTTCGGTAAAGTGGGGATCGCCGCCGCTGCCTCCGGTGGTAATCACCAGGGGCGCCAGTCCGCGATCTTCGAGGGTGAAAGCGTGATCGAGGCGAGCTTTGAATACGGGGGACGGCGTGCCATTGTACTGGGCTGCGCCAAAGACCACGATGGCATCGGAGGGTCGCGCCTCATCGCGTTGCGCCTGACGCCGGATGGCTCGGTAAAGTGACAACTCAGCGAGGAACACCGCGATGGCAGCAACGAACAAGGCGAGCGAGAGTAAACGGCTCTGGAGCGAGGGTGTCAGTCGAGATACTCCTTCAACACCTCTTCCGTAACCGGGCCCTGCCGCAGGACTCGGCACCTCTCCTTGGTCACCTCAACCACAGTCGATGCTAGTTCGCCCGGAGAGGGCCCGTCGTCGAGGATCAAGGGGAGCTTGCGTCCGATCTGGAGATCCACCTCTTCGGCCGTGGTGCAGGCCGGATGCTCACTTAAGTTAGCGCTGGTTCCGGTGAGGGGCCGATTGGACGCGGCGATCAAGGCCACGGCCAGCGGCGCCTTGGGCCAGCGCAGACCGATCTTGCCTGTGTTGCCAGTGACCTTGAGCGGAATCTGCCTTGAGGCGGAGACGACGAGGGTCAGGGGCCCCGGCCAGAAGCGTTCCGCCAGCTTGAAGAATGCCGCTGGCGGGTCGGCAGCGAGATCTGCGGCTTGATCGAGAGATGCCACCAGTAGCGGCAAGGCGCGATCGGAAATGCGGCCCTTGATGCGAAAGACTTCACTGACGGCCGCCAGGTTGAAAGGATCGGCTGCCAGGCAATAGAAGGTATCGGTAGGGAAGGAAACCACCTTACCAGCGAGGATGAGTCGAACGGCATACTCCAGGACGAATTCGAGGCGCGAGGTTTCTACTTTCAAGATTTCAGACATGATACCGCCAGGGATATTGTCGGGCGACTAACGATGGACGACGGTAGCACAAGCCCCGCAATAGTTCAAGCACGCTGGCGGGCTTTGCCCGCCTTTTCTGCCTTGTCCGCTTGCGATGTCGTGGCCGGGTTGAGAGCGTCGTCGTCATCAGCAAGGCTGGGCTGGGAGTGGTCCGCCCAGGAAGGACGTGGCGCTGGGGTGTACTGGTAACGGGCCATAAAGTCCGACACTAGGGACCGGTCGACCACACCCCCATCCGCGAGTGCGCTGATGGCGGCAAGCGCCATACTCTTGTGATCAACTTCGAAGAAGCAGCGCAGCGCAGCGCGTGTGTCACTGCGGCCGAATCCATCTGTCCCTAAGGTGACGTAACGCCGGGGAACCCAGGTTCGGATCAGGTCCGGAACGGCGCGGACGTAATCGGTCACTGCAACTACCGGGCCGCTGGTGGGAGCGAGACACTGCTCGACCCACGAGAGCCGCCGATCCGCCGCCGGATTAAGACGATTCCAGCGCTCAACCTCAAGGGCGGAACGACGCAGTTCGGTGAAGCTGGTGACGCTCCAGACCTCGGCGCCGATGCCCCAGTCACGGTCGAGGAGCTCGGCAGCAGCCAGCGCTTCCCGCAACAGGGCGCCCGATCCCAGCAACTGGACACGCGGCGACTTGCAATCACGGCTGGCTTGAACGAGGTACATTCCCCGCACGATACCCTCTTCCGCGCCCGCGGGCATAGTTGGGTGAACGTAATTCTCGTTCATCAGAGTGAGGTAATAGAAGACGTCTTCCTGTCTTTCGAGTATCGCCGACAACCCGTTTTCCAGGATAATGGCGAGCTCATAAGCAAAGCACGGATCATAGGCACGGCAGGTGGGGATGGTCGAGGCGATGAGATGGCTGGTGCCGTCCTGGTGCTGCAATCCCTCGCCTGACAGGGTGGTCCGTCCTGCCGTCGCTCCCAGCAGGAACCCCCGAGCCCGCGAATCGGCCGCCGCCCAGATCAAGTCGCCCTCGCGCTGAAAACCAAAAATCGAGTAGTAGATGAAGAAAGGCACCGTGGGAATGTTGTGGTTACTGTAGGCAGTTCCCGCGGCGATCCAGGACGAGAGAGCCCCGGCTTCGGTGATGCCTTCCTCCAGGATCTGGCCGTCGATCGATTCCTTGTAGTGCAGCAGATCGCCCTGGTCGGCTGGCTCGTAAAGCTGGCCACAATGGGAGTAGATACCAATCTTGGGGAACAGCGATTCCATGCCGAAGGTACGTGCCTCGTCGGCCACCACGGGAACAATCCATCGTCCTAAGGCGCCATCCTTCAGCAGCGCGGTCAACATCCGCACGAAGGCGATGGTAGTCGACATCGGTCGATTCGCAGTCTCGAAGGCGAGCTCCGCAAACATCGGATGCTTTGGCGTCTCGAGTCGAGGACCCTTCCTGGCGCGCAACGGGACGTAGCCTCCGAGTTGTTTGCGGCACTCATGCAGATAGCGCATTTCGGGGCTGTCCGCAGGAGGGCGATAGAAACGCGCATTCCGGGCCTCTTCATCCGAAAGTGGCAGGGCGAAGCGGTTGCGGAACCAGCACAGAGCCTCATCATTGAGCTGCTTCTGTTGGTGTGCCGACATCCGGCCTTCGGCCCAGCGGCCCAGGCCGTAACCCTTCTTGGTTTGGGCCAACACCACCGAAGGCAGACCTCGATGCCTGGTGGCCGCGTGAAAGGCTGCGTAGATCTTAACGGAATCGTGTCCGCCCCGATGCAACCTGTCAATCTGGGTGTCGGACAGTGACGATGCGAGTCGCCGCAGCTCCTCGTATTTGTTGAAGAAATGTTCGCGATTGAACTCTGCATCGTGGGCCGCGTAACTCTGAAGCTCGCCGTCCAGAGTCTCGTCCAAGCGGCGTAAGGCTACCTTGTTCTTGTCACGGGCGAAGATGTCATCCCAATCCGATCCCCATAGCAGCTTGATCACGTTCCAGCCGGCGCCTGCAAACAGGCGCTCAAGCTCTCGGACAATCGAGCTGTTGCCGCGCACGGGACCATCGAGCCGCTGCAGGTTGCAATTGACGACTACCGTGAGATTGTCGAGGTTCTCGCGGGCGGCAATGGTCAGTCCTGCCATGGATTCGGGCTCGTCCATTTCGCCGTCCCCGACGAAAGCCCAAACCCGGCGGTTACTGGCGTGTATCAAGCCGCGATTCTCGAGATATCGCATAAAGCGCGCTTGGTATACGGCGGTGAGGAGGCCCAGTCCCATAGACCCAGTGGGGAACTGCCAGAACTCGGGCATCAGCCATGGATGCGGATACGAGCACAGACCACGTCCGCCCACCTCGCGCCGGTAATTGGCCAGCTGCTCTTCCGTTAGCCGTCCCTCAAGGTAAGCTCGCGCATAGACGCCGGGGGCGGAATGAGGTTGAAAAAAGACGAGGTCTGCTGTCCTTTCGGAAGCCTGTTCGCCGGCGTCACCGCGAAAGAAATGATTGAACCCTACCTCGAACAGGTCCGCGGCCGAGGCATAGCTGGAAAGGTGACCGCCGAGTTCATGGCTCTGGCGATTTGCCTGAAGCACCATGGCCATGGCATTCCAGCGTACAATGGCCGTAATCTGCCGCTCAAGATCGAGATTTCCCGGATAAGGGGGTTGGTCGCAGGCCGGGATTGTATTGCAATAAGGGGTGTTAAGCAGGATGCCCGGGTTTACGCCGCGGGTCAGGGCGTGCTGGTTCACCTTCAGCAGCAGCTCGCGACCGCGTTCGGGACCACTGTGTTGAAGCACGGCATCGAGCGAGTCAATCCACTCCTGGGTCTCCGCCGGATCGCTGTCCACCGCTGCGTTACGAACAGTTAAGTTGCGCATGAGTTTTTGATTTCACTCCTGTTCCGCAAGTCCAAGGGAAACAACATCGCGCTGAGGAGCTTTTCTCCGGGGCGCACCAAGCCTGGCGCGTGGCAGCGTGATGGGACCAACGAGATCCTTGCGAACCAAAGGTTGTTAATTAGCACAGAATAGCACTCGACTTAAACTACCGCTTCGATATTGCCACCTGCCTCTAACGTGCTAATGCCAGCCTCGATTCCTTTGCAGCAAGTAAGAATCAGACGAGACAGAATCACCCTTGACTTCGTGCTAGCTGCTAACGGACAATCAATAGAACTCCGTAGTTCGGGTGTGTCCTCATAATCTCACACGGAAATGGAGGTGTTTGCCTTTTGGCGGAAGTACGACTGCAAGAGGGAGAATCGCTGGAAAACGCCTTACGGCGTTTCAAGCGCAAGGTGCAGCAGGAAGACATCATCAAAGAGATCAAGAAGCATTCCTTCTATCTGAAGCCCGGAGAAAAACGGCGGGTGAAGCAAGCCTTGGCCCGCAAACGCGCTCGCAAGAAGACGCGTCACGACTCCGAGTAAAGAGTTCACATCATTGTTAGGGGCGGCAATCAGGGCGCCGCTTGGGGGCAGGTGTAAGATGCCCGGGCGCGGTGTGCCCCATGACCACTGCGAATGGACCTGCCGCAGAACTGGCCCGGCGTTGATTTGACGAGCGTCGTGATTCTCCTTAAGATGAGGTTTGGAGATTTCGTGATCGTCGAGCAGGGTAGTGTGAGAACGCGCCAACCGGCGCAGATCGAGGTAGGTAGGGGCGTTGTCACCCGATCGCTCCTCCTGGCTCGACGTCTGTTCCACGCTGCCATTGGGCTTACATTTCTCGTCCTCGCCGTGGCCAGCGGCTGGTTCTGCTACACGGAATGGCAGACCTATCGTCTTACCCCCTCGTCCCTCCTCAAGTATTTCATTATCCTGTCGATCGGCTTCACGGTCTTGCTGGTTATCTTCGGACTCTACTCGTTCGTGAAGGCAAGAAGCGTGCGGTTCTCCGGGGATTACCCTAGTCGCCAGAATTGTGACGGCGGTCACGGCGGCTAATACCTTCTGTTTGACACCATAGCACGGGCAGCGTACGATGATGGCTAGCTATTGGAGCATGCTTCGATAGTAAACCCTCAAAGCTCGCGGTCGCGTCAGGCTCCCCTCAAGAGGCAGGCAAAGGCTAGATCGATCCGTGGCCGAAAGGCCTGCAAGGCTTCAGCAAGATTTAAGTCTCGAGAGCGGCTGCTTTAGGGACTGGCCGCGGGGCCAGGAGGATGTTCGGATTCTTGAGTAGCTCTTGGTTATGTACAATAACGCACTAATGGGAGGAATAAGAAAACATGGCAGTCAAAGTCGGAATTAATGGTTTCGGACGCATCGGCAGGAACGTGCTGCGCGCTGCCGTCAACGACCCTGAGATCGATTTCGTAGCGGTGAATGACATCACCGATCCCAAGACTCTGGCTTACTTATTGAAGCACGATTCCGTCATGGGCACGCTCGATGCACAGGTGAGCTACGGCGAAGACTATCTGGAAGTGAATGGCAAGAAGATTAAGGTATTCAAAGTGAAGGACCCTGCCGAACTCCCCTGGAGCTCGCTCAGCGCCAAGATTGTGCTGGAATCTACTGGTCTCTTCACCGACGCTACTCTGGCCAAGAAGCACCTGCAGGGCTCCGTCAAGAAAGTCATCATTTCCGCCCCAGCTAAAAACGAGGACATCACCATTGTCCTGGGTGTGAACCATGACAAGTATGACCCGGCCAAGCACAACGTGATTTCCAATGCCTCGTGCACAACGAACTGTCTTGCCCCCGTGGCCAAAGTGCTCCACGAGAACTTCAAAATCCTGAAGGGCTCGATGACAACTATCCACGCCTACACGAACGACCAGCGCATTCTTGACCTGCCACATAAGGATCTGCGGCGGGCGCGCGCCGGAGCGCTCTCGATCATCCCTACCACGACGGGCGCGGCCAAGGCCCTCGGCCTGGTGATCCCCGAACTCAAGGGCAGGCTCGACGGCTTCTCCATGCGTGTTCCTACTCCCAATGTCTCCCTGGTTGACCTGGTGGCGCTGGTCGAGAAAACGACCACCACGGAGGAAGTGAACTCCGTTCTGAAGGCTGCTGCTGAAGGCCCGCTGAAGGGCATTCTCGCTTACAGCACGGAAGAACTGGTGTCGATCGACTACCGTGGCAATCCGGCGTCAAGCATCGTCGATTCCGGCTTTGACAAAGTGATCGATGGCAACCTGCTGAAGATCACCGCGTGGTACGACAACGAGTGGGGATATTCGTGCCGTGTGGCCGATCTGATCAAGTTCCTCGCCGCTCGGTTGTAGGTTGAAGGCAGAAAGCGCAAGCACAAGGCAGCCGGGTAGCGCAGAGTTTGGCTTTTCACAAACTCTGCGGCTTTTGAGTTTTTGAGAACGCCGAAGGAAAAGCCGCAGACTTCGACCAGCACGAAGTCTGCGCTACTCCGTTTTGCCGAGACAACATTCTCTACGGAGACTTTATGCCCAAACTCTCAGTTCGCGATATCGAACTCAAAGGCAAGCGTGTCTTCATGCGCGTGGATTTCAACGTTCCCCTCAATGATTCGGGCGAGATTACTGACGACACGCGGGTGCGGGCCTCGCTGCCGTCAATCCAGTACGCTCTCGAGCGCGGGGCACGGCTGATCCTGGCCTCGCATCTGGGACGTCCCAAGGGCAAGGTCAATCCCAAATACAGTCTGGTTCCAGTGGCGAAGCGGCTTTCCGAGCTGCTCTCGAAGCCGGTGGCCTTCGCCTCCGATTGCATAGGCCCGGCTGTGCAGGCACAGGCGATGGCGCTCAAAGACGGCGACGTCCTGCTGCTTGAGAATGTGCGCTTCCATGCTGAGGAAGAGAAGAACAACCCGGACTTCGCCAAGCAGCTCGCGGCCGCGGCCGAGGTCTATGTGAATGACGCTTTTGGCTCGGCGCATAGGGCGCACGCTTCCACGGAAGGCATTACCCACTATCTCTCGCCTTCTGCCGCCGGTCTGCTGATGCAGAAGGAGCTGGAATATCTCAGTAAGGCGATCGACAATCCGCAGCATCCGTATGTGGCGATTGTCGGCGGCGCTAAAGTGTCCGATAAGATCGAGTTCCTGGAGAACCTGCTGAAGTCGGCAGATGGGGTGTTGATCGGCGGCGCGATGGCCTATACCTTTCTAAAGGCCAAGGGCATCGAGATCGGCAAGTCGAAGGTGGAAGACGATAAGCTGGACCTGGCGCGCGAGATCCTGAAACGGGCCTCAGAAAAAGGCGTCAAATTTGAATTGCCCGCCGACCATGTGGTTGCAGAAAAATTTGATCCGTCGGCTGACGCGGAAGTTGTGACCACGATTCCCGCGGATCGCCTGGCCCTTGATATCGGTCCCGAAACCCGATCCAAGTATGCGGCTGAGATCGCCCGGGCCAAGACCATCGTGTGGAATGGTCCTATGGGCGTGTTTGAGATTCCGCAGTTTGCGGCGGGAACCCTGGCCGTCGCCAAGGCGGTCGCCGAGTCATCGGCAATCTCGATCGTGGGTGGTGGCGACTCGGTGGCGGCCGTGACCCAAGCGGGTGTAGCCGAGAAGATTACGCACATTTCTACGGGCGGCGGAGCGTCACTCGAGTTCCTGTCGGGAATGAAGCTGCCGGGAGTGGAAGCGCTGAGTGACAAGTAAGCAGTCTGCGGTGCTTAGCTGACTGGTGGCAGAACCTGAGAGGTTCGCCTCAGCGTGACGCGGCTCTTGCCGCCTTCCGCTTTCTGCCTTCTGCCTAACAGTTAATTGTGAAGGATGGCCCGACATATGAGAAAACCTGTAATTGCCGGAAATTGGAAGATGTACAAGACTATCGAGCAGACCGTGAGCTTTATCGCCAAGATCAAACCTGTGGCCGATCGCGCCAGTCATTGTGAAGTGATCGTAGCTCCGCCGTTTACAGCGTTGCGGGCTGCCCCGAGGCGGCTCGCGGTAGCGCCGTCAAGATTTCGGCGCAGGACATGCACTGGGACAAAGAGGGAGCCCATACCGGCGACATTGCGCCCGCGATGGTGGCTGACGCCGGCGCCACCCATGTGATCCTGGGGCACTCCGAACGCCGCAAGGATCACGGCGAAACCGACGCCGAGGTGAACAAGAAACTGAAGTCGGCGCTGGTGGCCGGACTTACTCCGATCGTCTGTGTCGGCGAAACCCTGGAGGAGCGGGAGGCTGGCGAGGTGGAGACGGTCTTGACCCGGCAGATAGGGCTCGGACTGGCTGGATTGACCCCCATCGAATTTTCGCGTATCCTGATTGCTTACGAGCCGGTTTGGGCAATTGGGACCGGTCGCACTGCCACTCCGGAGATTGCCTCTGAATGTCACCGGTACATTCGTAAGCAGGCTGGCGACCTCTTTGGTCCGGACGCCGCTTCGGGTGTGAGGATTCTTTACGGCGGCAGCGTGAAACCCGATAATGTTGGCGCGCTGATGGCGGTGGAAGATATTGACGGCGCTTTGGTGGGAGGGGCAAGCCTGCATGTCGAGTCCTTCACCGATCTCGTCAACTATCCGAGGGGCTGAGTGGCGGTTAGAGAACGTCGTGGCATCACGCACCAGGCTGAGGCGTGGTGGATTGTATTTTGAGGAGTGAGATTCCGTGAGCACGGCCGTTGTAGCACTGCACATTCTGGTGAGTATTCTTTTGATCCTGGTGATTCTCATCCAGGGCGGTGAAAACGTGGATATAACTGCAGCTTTCGGGGGTGTCAGCCAGGCGGCTTTCGGCCCTCGCGGCGCCGTTACCACTTTGCAGAAGATGACCTGGGTGATGGCGGTTATTTTCGCTGTCACCTCGATCACCCTGGCCGTCTGGGCCACCAGCGGGCAGACTTCAGGGTCGGTGCTTGAGAAGAATGCGCCTGTCAAGACGGCGCCGGCAAATCCGGCGAAGAAGTAGTATCGGCGCAGGCCCGGTTGTTGGTTCGATTACGCGTTTCGGCGTCTCCAAACGCGTCGTACGTCCCCAATGCGGAAGTGGCGGAATTGGCAGACGCACCAGCTTGAGGGGCTGACGCTCGTCAAGAGCGTGGGGGTTCGAGTCCCCCCTTCCGCACCATCTCCCTATTTCGTTTCTTATTTGCAATCACTTACAGCTCAATGTAGCCCCGCGGTCTATACGGTGCGGCCGCTCGCGCAGCTAACTAAGGGCTTCGATTCTTGTTTCGTCTCAGGTCAGTTAGCTAGGTACTCTCCCGTGTCATCGGCGTCAGGCTCCTCTTCGAAAGCCCCGACTGACGGGGCTCCCCGGCCTTCGCCGATCGGCATCAATTCAGGCGAAGGAGAGCGCACTTCATGAACTGTGCTCATTCGCGGCCGAATTTCCTCGTGCCCGCCTTCAATAGCGTGGCACTCTAGGATCAACTTCTACCGACCAGCGATCAATCCCGCCGTTCAGGTTACAAGCTTGAATGCCTTGCCGCCGTAGCCACATAACCACCTGCATGCTACGTCCTCCGTGATGACAGTGAACCACGATGGCCTTGTCGCTCGGGAGCTCGTCGACACGTTGTGGCACCTGACTCATCGGAATCAGGGCCGATCCCTCGATGCGAGCAGTCTCGTATTCCCGAGGCTCGCGCACATCGAGCAGAAAGAAATCCTCTTTGGCTTCTTGCATCCGGGCAAGTTCTTGGGGTTCGATTTCGAGATCCATGGTTTGGAGAGCCTCCCTGATTACGGTCAGGGCACGCCTTTTTTTTGGGCGTGCCGTTGGAGTTGGGGCATTCTGTTTTTGCCGATTTGCAGCGCCGCTTTATTTTGCAGTCGTCGCTAGATTCCCTTGAACTCCGGTCGGCGCTTCTCGACGAAGGCTTTCAGACCCTCACTGGCGTCCTGCGAGTTGAAGCATTTCATCTGGGCTTCGACTTCATAGTCCATCATGAGTTCAAGTCGCGTTTCCAGCCTCTCATAGAGTGCCTGCTTGAGCAGTGCCACCGGAATCGGCGCGGCCGCGGCCAGCCTCACGGCGAGCTTACGCGTCTCCGCGGCTAACTGGTCGTGTCCCACGACGAAGTTTACGATCCCCAGGCGGGCAGCTTCCTGGGCGTCAACTGGCTCACCTAAAAGATACATCTGCATGGCGCGCCCGGTGCCGGCCAGGCTCGGGAGAAAGAAAGTGGCGCCCCAGTCGGGATGCAGCCCCACTTTGAGAAATCCTTGATTGAAGGTCGCTTGATCAGAGGCGATCCTCAGATCGCAGGCTAAGGCCAAGCTCATGCCCGCTCCGGCCGCGGGGCCGTTCACTGAAGCCAGAACCGGCTTGGGCATGCCGCGGATCTTGCGCACGAGGCTGTGTCCCGCCTCCAAGAAGGCGCGAAAGTTGAGCGTGTGGTGGCTGTTCTTCATCTCGATCATCTTGTGAACGTCACCGCCGGCGGAGAAGCCGCGACCCGCGCCAGTAAGGACCACAGCCCGTACATTGGATTCACGGGTCACGGTGGAGAGAGCGGCTTCAAGAGCCAGTCGCAATCCGTCATCGAGCGCGTTCAGGTGTTCAGGCCGATTCAGAGTGATGGTGGCGACGGCGCCTTCGTGCGAGAGTAGTACAGGTTCATCGGACATCGTAGACCCCCTTTCTCGGACTCCGCTTCAGCCGGTTCTGTCCACTTCGCGAGCGAAGAATCCCCCGGGCTCGCGTGACACGTAAACCTTAATGAACGATAAGAAATTCACGGATCGCCCCAGAATAACCCGTTCTCGCTCAGGACGTCCTTTGCGTTTGTCGGACCGTCCCCAGGCAGCGTAGTCTCGATATATTCACGGAGCTGCCGGTACCAGGCTAGCTTACCTTCCCAGGTGAGGCTTCCGTTACGGCCACTGCTCGACGGCAACACAAAAACGTGTGTTCCCGCGAGCATCTCGGCTTGCAGCCCGAGTTGAGACGCTCGTCCAACCACCTTTTCGTAGGCCAGCTTGCCGTTGAAGGCTACTACAGTTGGGACGATGCGACGGATCTTCTCGATGAAGGCTGGGACTCCCTCCTGGTAGTCGGAATGCCGCAGATCGCCGGCTGATCGCGACCAGCGTTTCACCACGTCAGTGATCCCGATTCCAAATTCAAGCAGGCGGTGATCGCTGTGGGGGCCGAGCCGCTCCGGAGTCAAACCCGACTCATGAAGAAGCCGCCAGAACTGGTTCCCTGGCCACGCGTAATAGTGACCCAGTTGGGAGGAAAGGTCACCAGGATTGAATCCGACCAAGACCAGTTTCAGGCCGGGACGCAGATAGTCGGGCAGGTGAGGCCGGGGTTCGTACTGCAGTGCCACAACGGCTGTCGGCCGAGACCGCGAACTTGACGTCCGGCGGGACCGGTGCGACCGGGTTACGGTTCTACGCTTGTCAGTTTTCATCGTTTCGGGCGCGCCTGCCCGGAATTACGGCGGAGGTCGCCCTCGGCGCCGCAACCGTGAAAGCCGCTTCTCACTCGGGCTGTTTCCCCTGCTCTTCCGCTTTCTCCCGGCAGGCCTTCAGAAAACGCGTCAGAATTTCACGCTGCTCGGGACGGTCCACAATCTCTTCAGGATGCCACTGAACCGCGAGCAGGAATGGATAGCTGCCGGCCGCCTCCACAGCCTCCACCAGTCCGTCTTCCGAATGCGCAGTCACTTTCAGCCCGCGTCCCAGCCGTTTGATGGCCTGGTGGTGAAGACTGTTCACCCGGCAACTGCCGCTGACGGCTTCGCCCAGGCGCGAATCGGGATCCGTCAGGGTGACTTCGTGGGTGGTTTCACTGCGGCTGCCTTGTTGTCTGTGAACGAACTCAGGACCCCTGTCGCCGGCCAGGTCCTGGTAAAGCGTGCCACCAAATTTCACGTTGATCATCTGGACCCCGCGGCAAATGCCGAGAATCGGCAGGCGGCGATTCATCGCCTGATCGAGCAGGGCCATCTCGAAGTCGTCGCGCTCGCGGTTTACCCTCACGTTGTCGTATTTCACCGATTCTTGATAAAGCGTGGGGTCCACATCCTCGCCGCCAGTGAAGAGGACGCCGTCGTAGACCCCGGAACGTATACCGGCCTCAATGCTTTGGGCCTCGCGGGCGTTCACCAGTTCAAGCTCTTCCGGTTTGGCTCCGGCCTCCACCAGCGCCCGGAAATAGGGCGAATCCGGCCCCTTGGCGATTTCCTTTTCAGCAACAGAGACTGCGATTCTCATATCGAACACCGCTAACGGTCATTAATCATTGTTCGAGGATTGGAGAACATAATAACAGGAATTGCTGGCCTCCTTTGCCATTAGACGGCACCTATCCGCCGATGAGAAGCTTCGGGCGCCTGTGCCCGGAAGCCGTCGCAACACTCCATCGATCGTAACAAATCAGTGGCAATCCAACTATGTAGCGGCTTTCTCCCCAGCGCCGAATTCGCCTGTGGGCGCCGGCGCGACGGCAAGTGTCGTCAACATAATCCGTAGCCCGGATAAAGAAAAGGAACACCCGTATCTGAACCGGTGTCTATTCTTTCAGACAAAGGGCCCGCAAGGCGCGCAATTTACCTAAGTTGAGAGCGCCAGGACTTCTCCTGGTGCGCAGTAACCCGGCGCGGCTCGTATGGCGCTTGGCGGCCGCGCGGATTCGCCGGGTGGCAAAGCACACTTGCTGCCGGAGGTGTATCGTGTTTGATAGCACCCTGCTTGAGTCTTCGCCTCTACGATCTTCTGTTCTGAAGCCGGCTCACAGGCTGGTAGCCCTGGTCGCCGGCGGCCTCGGCTCTCTCGTGACCTGGCTCTTGCTGCCTATTCTGGTGCCCTACGCGACCCATGGAAGCCTGTTAACCGTGGCGGCGACCGCTGGAGTTGCCTGTAGCCTCTATGCGCTCATGGCTCTCTATGTGGCCGCCGACGCGCGGCAGTTGTGTGCTGGCGCCTGGTGGATCTGGACGGGCGCAACGCTTGTGTTCAGTCTCGCCGGATTTCTGGTTTACCTGTTCTATTCCACGGTCAGAACTCGCAATTGGAAACGTATTTCGCTGCCCCTTGCCTACGTGGTCGAGGTCGCACTCATTGGGACTTTGGTGATGCTTCCGTTGATCCATACGCAAGCACTGCCCCGGCTGACGTGGACCCGTATCTTGCCACCGCCCGGAGCTCCCAGGGGGCATGCCGCAGCACGATCCCATCCGCCAAGCGGAGCGGCAGCTCGGACGAGAGCGCAGAATGTGGTCGTGATTCCGAGGTATATACCGCTGCACATTCCTGAAGTAGGGGATGCGGCCGAGACGCGCGAATTGATTGCCATAGACACATTTGGCGATGTGCCCAACGGGGTTGCCGATGGTGTGCCGTTCTCCTTCGGGCCTCCGTCTTCTGCGACGCCTCCTCCATCTACCCACACTGCGGCCAGTACTAAGCACAACCCGGAGCGTTACAGGATAGGAGGGAACGTACAGGAAGCGAAACTGGTTTATCGCCCTACGCCTGCTTATCCGCCATTGGCGAAGATGACCCACATTCAAGGAACCGTGCACCTGGAGGCGGTGATCGGAACGGATGGAACTATCCAGGGTCTCCGGGTGTTGTCGGGCCACCCCCTGCTGGTCGGGGCCGACCCTTGAGGCTGTGCGCCAGTGGCGCTATCAACCAACCCTGCTGAACGGCGAGGCAGTGGAGGTATTGACCAGTATTGACCTCAATTTCAGCCTCGAGTGAGAATTCGAACGCGATCGAGCCGGACCATTCCCTATTCCACCTGACAGCCGGATTAACCATAACCCCAGACCTCGACGTCCAGGCCGAATTTTCGGCAGATGCCAAAAATTCGGCTTGCCTCCGGCGCTTGAAGCACCGCGATTCAAGAGATTGCGATGGTCCCATTTTTGCTCCATTCTGAAATGGGCAATCCAAGACAAACCGAACATGACCTTAAAGATTGAAATGGACTCTCACGGGCCATGCACGACGATCCGGCTGACTGGCCGAATTCGATCGGAGCATCTCGAGCAATTGAAGATGCAAATCAAGGGCGGCGGGTCGCGGATTGCCCTTGACTTGGATGACGTGAGCCTAGTAGACGTGGAAGTGGTTCGATTCCTGGGAACCTGTGAGGCAGAAGGGGTCAGGGGCGTCCACTGCCCACCATACATACGGGAGTGCAACCGAGAAGGAAGAACCTAGTGCAAGAAGCAGCCGATGGGCAAGCCGATTTTGCGGCGGTAACATACGGAGGGACTGATATTCCCAAGCGAAAGGACTTAAGGGCTAAGCGGCGGTGGCACAACCTGGGACGGAAGCATGGTGGAGCATGGTAAAGGAGTGACGACGTAATGGGTGAAACCTTGGGTGTGGCGAGGCTTGTCTGTTTCGAGTTGTGGGGTGGGAACAGCAAGGCGGTTCATCCGATCGAGCTTCCCGGTCTGCAGGGTTGGATTTCGTGCACCCCGTTCGGGCAAGCTCTGGGGGGAGGCGACGTCCACTATCTGTCGGTGTGCAGCAAGGGAAAGGTCTCGCGAATTGCTCTTGCCGACGTGGCCGGACACGGCGAATCGGCAAGTTCGGTGGCAGAACGTCTGCGCCGGGTTTTGCAGCAGCATACAGATAACTGGGACCAGTCAGCGCTGATGCGAGAACTGAATGAGGCTTTTGGACGGGACGCGAAGGGAGTGCAATTCGCCACAGCAGTGGTACTCGGCTTCTACTCCGGGACAGGCGAGCTTCTCTTCACCAATGCGGGCCACATGCCCTTGCTGTGGCATCACGCTGAGTCGGGGGTTTGGGACTGGCTTGAGGACCGCACCCCATATGCCAGGAATGTGGCCGGTCTTCCCCTAGGCCTCATCAGCGGAACGGCTTACGTCCAGACTGCGGTTCAGCTCAGCCGCGGTGACGTGCTCCTACTTTATACGGACGGAATCACCGAGTCGCGTAACGAGAACCGGGAGGAGTTAGGCCAGGAAGGTTTGTTGGCCCTGGTACGCGATCTTCCGGTGGACTTGCTGGCGGAGCCTGTCGCCTTTGGCCACGCCCTGATAGAGAAACTCAAAAGCTTCCGGGGAAACGGGTCCCAGCGGGACGACGAGACAATCGTGCTGCTTCAGCGGCCAACAGGATAAATGGCGAAGAGAATGTCGCCGCTCAAATGAGCCGACGTTTTGTTCGCCTGGGTTCTCTTCAAAGCGAGTCAATATCGACACCTGTCCGGATGGACCTCGAGATTATGGCAGACGACTCCGGAGGCCCCACCAACTCGCGACCCGATAATCTCGCGGGCACAGGCTTGGCAGCTCCTCTTGTCTCTGAACCCTGGCGGCCCAAGGTAAACCCGTGGGTAATCGCTGTGGTGGTCGCCATGGCGGCCTTCATGGAAGTGCTCGACACGAGCATCGCCAACGTGGCGCTACCCTACATGGCGGGCACGCTTGGGGCGAGCAATGACGAGAGCACCTGGGTCCTCACCTCCTATCTCGTCTCGAACGCGATCGTGCTGCCTATTAGCGGATGGTTCGCCTCGGTGCTCGGCCGCAAGCGATTCTTCATGATGTGTCTGATGATCTTCACCCTAAGCTCCCTGCTGTGCGGCATCGCGCCCAGTCTCGGCGCGATCATCCTCTTTCGGGTGCTGCAAGGCGCGGGCGGAGGCGGTTTGCAACCCATGGCGCAGTCAATCCTGGCGGACACGTTTCCACCTCAAAAGCGCGGCCTTGCATTCGCTCTCTATGGCATCACAACGATCATCGCGCCGACAATCGGACCTACCCTGGGCGGATGGATCACGGATAATTACAGCTGGCGCTGGATCTTTTACATCAACCTGCCGGTGGGCATTCTGGCGTTGTTCCTGGTTTTTCGCCTCGTCGAAGATCCGCCGTGGGCCAAGCGTGCCGCAGGCGGAGGAGTGAAGATCGACTACATCGGTGTGGCTCTGCTCACCCTCGGCGTGGGCGCATTGCAAGTGATGCTCGATAAGGGACAGGAGGATGATTGGTTCGGGTCACATTTCATCCTTACGCTCGCCGTCATAGCCGGCGCGGGCCTCGTTTCACTGGTCATCTGGGAATGGTTTTACAAGAACCCTATCGTCGAAGTGCGCCTGTTTAAGAATTTGAACTTCCTCGGCGCCAACGCCATGATGTTCATACTGGGGATCATGCTATTCTCCAGCCTCGTCATGATGCCCCAGTTCCTTCAGACTCTCATGGGTTATACGGCCGAGTCAGCGGGCCTCGTGCTCTCTGGAGGCGGCCTGCTGCTGTTGTTCCTGATGCCAATTGCAGGGACGCTCGCGTCCAAGGTCCAGGCGCGCTACATTATCGCTTTCGGCTGGCTGACGCTCTCTCTCGCCATGTACTTCACCACCCAGCATCTCGATCTCGAGATCAGTTTCCGGTCGGCCAGCCTATTACGCGTGATACAGGTGTTTGGCCTGGGTTTCCTGTTCGTTCCC
The DNA here is from genome assembly GCA_963803295.1 of uncultured Acidobacteriota bacterium. Lineage (GTDB taxonomy): Bacteria > Acidobacteriota > Terriglobia > UBA7540 > UBA7540 > CAWDMC01. Next base: position 142,161 of record CAWDMC010000010.1, read on the forward strand.
ATCAACCTGGCATCGTACGTCGGGATGCCGGTGGAGAAGAGCAGCAGTGTCGCTGGCCTGGTCAACTTTATGCGCAACATGGGGAGCAGTGTTGGAACGTCGCTGGTAACCACTCTCATTGCGCGCCGGGCTCAATTCCACCAAGTGTATTTGGTGGCGCACGTCAGCCCGGCCCAGCCAGCCTTTACCAGGGCGGCTAGCGCCCTCGCCCACTTGACCACATTGGGCGGCGGTGGAGGGGGGCCGCGGGCGGTGAGCCAGGCGTACGCCCGACTGTATCGAATTCTGATTGGCCAGGCGACCACACTTGCGTACATCGATACATTCTGGGTTCTCGCCGTCGGGGCGGCGATCATGTTCATGCTTTCTTTCGTGCTGAAGAAGAATGATCCGGGCTTGGGCGGGGAGGTAGCAGTCGGCTAGGTGAGCTATATTCGGGTGCCCATTGACTGTAGCGCCGGTATCCCCACCGGCGTATGCGGCGCCAGGACAGCGCCGCTACATAGTTGAGCGTCACTGTGATTTGTAATGCTCAGTAGGGCGAGAGTCAGGCTGCCGGATGGCCGACCGCCCGAAAGGTTCGAGGCAATCACGATGATTCGAGTCATTACCATTGAGCGCGAGTATGGCAGCGGCGGAGGTGTGATCGCGGAGATGCTGGCAACGCGCTTGGGTTGGAAGCTTTGGGACCAGTTGCTGACCGAGGAGATTGCGCGGCGTATGGATTGCGATTGCCGCGCCGTGGAGGCGCATGAGGAGCGAAAGGATCCGGCGTACTACCGGCTCCTCAAGGCCTTCATGAGAGGCAGTCACGAGGGGAGCTTGAACGCCCCCCGGCTAAAGATGGTGGATACCGATTGCGTGCGTCAGGTGGTGCAGAAGCTCGTGCCGGAGATTGCCAAGGCCGGCAACTGCGTGATCGTGGGGAGAGGGTCAGCGTACTATCTTTGCAGCCGCCATGACGCCTTTCACGTTTTCATTTACGCCCCCTTTCAAGAGCGCGTCCGGCGCCTGCAAGCTACAGGGAAAAGCGAGAAGAGAGCGGTCGAACTGGCGGAGACCGTAGATCGTGACCGCGCGGACTTCATTAGACAATATTTCAACGTCGACTGGCCCGGGAGGCATTGTTTCCACCTGATGGTGAATTCCGCAGTTGGCGATGAAGTTGCGGTCGAGATCATTCTTGACGCAGTTGCGCGATGTTCGAAACAGCGGACCTGACCGACAGTCTCGGCTTCCATGGGGACATGCCATGTTTTGTATTGCCGAACAATCGGCCCTGGAATATCTGGGAGCAAGGTAACTATGGCAGACACAACGACACAAACCCCGGAATCGGGAAGGCTCGGCGAACCGAAATCGAGCGGCACGGGCGTCAGCCTGGAGCGAGCCCCGGCGCGCAGATCGAGGAAGGCGCGTGTAAGAATCGTGTTAGCGATGGTCGGTCTCGCCGTCGTCGCAGTGTTGGTTTTGCTGTATCGCCATTTCGCTGCCTGGGAGTCCACCGACGATGCCCAGATCGACGGCTATATCTATCCAGTCAGTCCCCGCGTTTCAGGCTACGTGACCCGCGTTACGGTCGATGACAATCAATACGTCGAGGCTGGCACGGTGCTGGTGCGACTTGACGCCAAAGACTACGAGGTCGCGCTCGCGAACGCCAAGGCAACTTTGGCCAATGACCAAGCCAGCGCTGCTGCTCTCCTCACTAATGTTCCCATCACTTCTGTAAACACGTCCAGCCAACTCTCCAGCGCTCAGGCCGACGTCGAAAACGCCAAGGCAGGCTTGATTGCCGCGCAGCGGCAGTTTGACGGGGCCCAGGCTTCGCTGGGGCAGGCCGAGGCCAATGATCTGAAAGCGCAGGATGATGTTAGCCGGTACAAGCCGCTGGCAGCGAAGGATGAGATCCCGCAGCATCAGTACACACAGGCCGTGGAATCCCAGAAAGCTACTGCGGCCGCCGTGCAAGCTGCCAGAGCGTCAGCTGCAGCCGCGGAACAGGTAGTCTCCCAGGCCCGCGCCAGGGTTGCGCAAGCTCAGGCCCAATTGCAGTACGCTCAGACCCGGCCACAGCAGATTTCCGTACAGCGCTCCCGCGCCCAAGCCGCGGAGGCGGAGACTCAACGTGCCACCGCGACCTTCGAGCAAGCCCAACTAAATCTGCAATATACCACCATCGTGGCGCCGGTCAGCGGGATCGTTGGGCAAAGATCGGTGCAGCCGGGCCAGAACGTCTCGTCCGGCCAGCAACTGATGACCATCGTGCCTTTGGATAGCCAGAACATCTGGGTGACAGCGAACTTCAAAGAAACGCAATTGAAACATATGCGGTCCGGGCAGCCGGTGAAGATTGCTGTTGACACCTATGACCGCACCTACGATGGTCATGTGCTCAGCATTGCCGGTGCCAGTGGAGCACGCTACAGCTTGCTACCTCCAGAGAATGCCACCGGGAATTATGTGAAGGTTGTCCAGCGCATACCCGTCAAGATCATGATCGAAAAGGGACAGGATCCAGAGCACTTGCTGAGACCGGGAATGTCTGTGGAGCCCAACGTAAACGTAAAATAGCTAACTTTCGAGCGGATACTCGCCGAACTTCCGGGCTGCGTCCGCCATGGCGAGGATGTTTTCCGGGGGCACATCCGGCTGGATGTTGTGCACCGCAGACAGGACAAATCCGCCGCCTCGCCCAAGATCGCGAATGCGCTTGCGAACTTCGGTTTCAACCTCTTTTACTGAACCGTAGGGCAGGACCTGCTGGGTGTCGATCGCGCCGCAAAAAGAGACCTTGTTGCCAAATCTGGCCTTCAACGCGACGGTATCGCCCATGGCCGATACCTGCACCGGATTCAAGATGTCGACGCCGATCTCCGCCAGGTCGTCAATGAGATCGGTAGCATTTCCGCAGGAGTGGTAGTAAATCTTCGCCTCGGTCTTGGCTCGGATCAAGTCAAAGTATTTCCTGTGCGCCGGCTTCACAAGCTTTCGGTAGGAGTCGAGGGAGATCAGCAGCCCGTTTTGCGTGGCCAGATCGTCTCCTACGCGGACAATCTGTATGTAGGGCCCAGCGACATCGAGGAAACGCCCGGTCGCCACCAGGTGGATTTCCAGCAGCTTGGACATCAGGGCCGACACGAAATTCGGATCAAGGGCCACGTCCATCAGTAATTGTTCGAAACCGCGCAGGCGAACGGCGAGCTCCCAGAAGCTCTTGTACCCGGGATCTGCCGCCACCGCGTAGGGAGTGCCTTCATAAAGAGCCCTGGCTTCCTCCGCCAGACCTTGAGTGAGACCCGGATCCTCGGGATCAGGCCACGGATAGCGATCCAGATCGGAGATGATTGCTTCTCCGAGCGGAGGGCTGCCCGCAAGTTCCCAGTAATAGCAGTTCTCGGCGTAATAAGCCTTCTTCCAGGTGATTCCCCAGATGTCGACAGAGGTTCCCGGCGGAGAGGGTGGAGGAGTCCAGCCAGAGGCGCCCCTGGCTCTTAATGGCCGGATGTCACTTCCGAGACGCTGCAGAACTGCCTCGTCGAGACGTGCTACGCGGAAAGTCTCACTGAGGATCTCGGTCCTTTCCGTGAGGATCCCCAATGACTTCTTTAGCTTTTCGTAGGCTTCGACAACGATACTGGTGCTTCCGCCCCCTCCAATGTCAATCGGTACCCGATCGGGCTCCCGATGGTTCAGGGTGGTGAGGACTCGCTCTCGTGGTGTCATTGGAGCCATCTTGGGTCCTTTCCGACCAGAGCAAAGATCTCCCGGCCGAGGTATTTAAACACTGGCCTACACCCCTGTCGCGATAAAGCAAGCAGGCCACCCAATGGAAAACAGAAACCGAGGAATCGGATAGACTTAACATAACCAACTAGTCAGATCACAGTTCCATGAGATCTTTCGTCAGCGTCACGGCATCACGGTTGAGTTCATCCGCGCGGCTTCGGAGCCTTTCATTTGCAGCCGATGATCCGAGTATTGCGGTTTCATAGATGATCTGGATCGCCTCAAGGCAACTATTACGGAATCGGATGCACAGACGGTGATGTGGACTACCTCGCCTGAGCGGCGGCGGTACCGGCTGGTCTTCTTGCGCTTGCGGCTGGCCGAGTGCATGGAAGAGTGACCGTGTGTGGTCGTCAGGGCAGAGAGCAATAAGCTTCACGAGTATGTCACCCCGGGGCATTGTGGTGCCAGCCTCCCATCGGTCGTAAGTACGAAGCGACCTTCCTAACAGCTGTGCCATACCCGCCTGGGTCTCGCCCAACTGATAGCGAAGAGCCCTGATAGCAACTGAAATGGACCCCGAATTTTTCGAGAATTCCCTTGACATGTCAAATCTTACTATGACATAATCGTCAGTACTATCCAAGGCACGTACGGGGTAATACCAACGGCTCTGGTGGGACAGATCACGCAGCAATGATGAGCCGTCTTCGGGAGACGAGGCAACTTGGCTTTATGCAGCGGGGAGCCGGACTACCTAGGAATTGGACTCTCCTCCAGGTCGGCGATGATCCGCTGCTCCATTAACCCGCTACGAGCCGTCTGACACTCAAGCGCATTACTCAATTTCGACCAGTTAGAACCCAGCCATCATGGTCGTTGGAGAATAACAGTCCAAAGAGGCGCGACCCCTCTGTCGGCTTACACTAGTTTTCAATTTCTTGACGAGCCGCTAATCAAACCGCGCACCGTCTGGGCGACCTCTTCGAATTCGGCTGACTTGTCGAAGAAAAACGTCGCCCCGCTTTGTAGGCACTTCTTACGATATTGCGGATAGCCGTAGTTGGTAAGGACAATTACGATCGGAGTCACTCGATCCCGCTTCATGCCCTCCAACACATCGAGGCCGGTTCCTCCCGGCATACGAATGTCGAGAATTACCAAGTCGGGCTGTAAGGCGCGGATGCCTTCTGCAGCCTCTGCGACGGTTCCCGCATGACCTACGATTTCGACTCCGTCTACTTTCGCCAGGGTCATAACCAGACGCTGGAAGATGACCTCCGAGTCATCCGCGATCAGCACTCTCATTTGACCACCGCCATCATCTTGCAGCATTTGGAAGCGGCGCGCTATAGGTGCAAATCGGAATATCGTGTAGAATTAATTCAAAGATCATGTCGTGGTTGCTTCTACATAGACTTATCAAACAGCGGGCGGGCCGGACTCGACGACAGGTTGGGTTGCGGGCGCAGGTGAGGCATGCCTCTGGAAAAACTGGCGCGGGCTGCTTTGACTTCAATCCACGAGGTGATTCCGCAGAGCGTATTGCATCAGTTCCGCGCTGTTCGTCATGTTCATCTTTTCAAGAATGCGCGCACGATAGGTGCTGATGGTCGTCACACTCAGGTGAAGCTGGTCGGCGATCTGACTGACTGTTTTTCCTGAGGCGATCATCCTCAAAACCTCGAACTCGCGGTCGGAAAGGGTCTCGTCCGGGGACCGCTCTGAGTATCTATTCAACTCCAGCGCCAACTTTTCTGCGAGCGCCGGGCTCACATAGCGGCCTCCAGCAAGCACTCTCTGAATCGCCTTGATCAATTCTTCGGGTGCGGTGTCTTTGTTCATGTAGCCGGACGCTCCTGCCCTAAGCACCCGCTTACCATACTGATCTTCAGCATGCATACTCAAGACGAGCACCGGAAGTCTGGGACGCAGCCGTTTCAGGTCCCCGAGAACGTCAATACCGCTCCGCCCTGGCATGGTGACGTCCAGAATCACCAAATCCCAATCGTGACTCCTGACCTGCGCAAGGACCTGCTGCGCGTTCTCGGCTTCGCCACACTCTGCGCTCCCGAGCTCGCGCGTCAGGATTTCGATCAGTCCTCTGCGCAAGATGGCATGATCGTCGGCGATCAGAACCTTGATCATAAGGTTGCCTCGTTTGGCGTGGCGGGCTCAGGCATTCTGACTCGCACTGTGGTGCCCTTTCCCTGGGTGCCACTGATGCTAAACTCCCCTCCGAGCAGGAGGGCCCGCTCTCGCATTCCCAGGATTCCGAGCGACTCGCCCCTCGATAGTCTGTCCTCGTTGATCCCCCTACCGTTATCGTGAACTTCGAGGGTTAGATCGCCGTCCTCCTTGGCCAATCTTACCTCAATCTCACTTGCGTCCGCGTGCCGCGCCACGTTGGTCAATGTCTCCTGAAAGATACGGAAGACCGCTGTGGCACGCTCCGGATCGATGGGTATGCTATCCTCGGGAAGGTCCAGGCGGCATTTGGTCCCGGTGCGAGCCTCGAATTCCTCCCCGGCCCACTCAACGGCGGCCACGAGGCCGAGGTCGTCTAGGATTCCCGGTCTCAGTTCAGTTGAAATTCGGCGCACCGACTGAATCGTCTCGTCCATCAATTTTAGGACGGACGAGGTCCTCCTCGACTGGTATTTCAGATCTGCCGGCAACTCGCGGATCAGAGCGGTCAAGTCGATCTTAATCGCGGTCAGGGCCTGGCCCAGTTGATCGTGGATCTCGCGCGCTACTCGCTTCCTTTCCTCTTCCCGGACACTCTGTAAACGTGCAGCGAGCGCACGCAACTGTTCGACGGAATGCTGCCGCTCCTCTTGCGCTAGCTTGCGCTCAGTGATGTCACGGCAAGAAATAATTAACGCCTCATGACCAAGGTACCTCACGAACCTCGAATCTATCTCCCCCGAAAACGTCGTGCCGTCTTTCCGGATACCCGTAACTTCGAACGGTTGTGTTTCCTGCCGCTGTATCCCGTCACGGATGCTCGCAAGAGACTCGGGAGTCAGCAGGCCTTCTAGACCTTTCTTGCCAATAAGCTCCTCTGGCTGCTCATAACCGAAGAGTCGCGCAAATACCAGATTGGCGTCCAGGATTAGCCCTTGCTTATAGATCATGATCCCCTCGAGCGATGCGTTGGACAGGCTGCGAAAACGCTCCTCGCTCTCGTGCAGTTCGGCCGTACGCTGCCGGACCCTGAGTTCCAGCACCTGATTCACAGCTTCGGTCTGGTTCTTTGCGATCTGCAGATTCTCCACAAGATCGCGGTTCTCAAACTGCAGTTTGAGTGACCAATCGACCGTGCGGAAGATCCGCCCAGTCGTGATCAGCGTGGCAAGAGTGAAGACCGCGGCCAATAGCCCCATCGCAGAATGCATTCCATCGCCCTGGACAAAGAAGCGGACTGCAGGGACGACTCCCGTCGGAATCAAAAACGCCAGGAATGCCTCTGGTCTGGGCGCGAGCAGGGATGCCGCGCCAAGCATCATTCCACCCAGGACGAAAACAAGGAAAACTTGGCTCGTGAAGTGGGCCTCCGAGTATAAGAGGATAGCCGCTCCGCCCCAACCGATCCCGGCTAAACCGGCACCGAGGGTAAAGGCGGCACGCCACCCGCTAGCGTTGATGCACCCTGGCGAGGCACGCCTATAGCCTTGCGCAAGAGCCCACCTTGACACCGAAACCAAAACCATATAGGACCACCAGCCGAGGACTCGAACGTTCGGAACGATCCCCCATTGAAGGATGGCCAGGGTTGTGGCTGCGAGTATCGCTATGCCAGCCGCGAGGTTCGCATTAGCGTACAGGAGTCGAATCTGCGCCAACAGGATTTCTTGCCTTGCGGATCTCGGTTGGATCTGTGTTGCTGCGCTTGCTGAAGAACTCGGGGCCATGGTAGGGACACCGCGTACTGAATTGTTTTCTACGCTATCACAATTTTGAGCAAAAGAGTCCTCGCATAATTCTCCAGAGCACCCGGTCTCCAAGCTGCGCAGGATCCCCAGCGCACCAAACGATACGAGGGTTACTTTTGATCGCTGACCATCCGAGTGCATTTGAAAACACAGGAGCCACGGACAAGACCATTCGAGACCATAGCGCCCCTCCATTTACGGTTGAGGCGCATGGGATGAAGCCGCGGGAGCGCTCCGGAGGAAATGGGTGCCAATCAATGCTATGTTCTTAGTCGAACTCTATGGAGGCGAGTATCTTCGCGTAATGCATGTTCCCAGAGACTCTTGGGGTCTAGGCAGGCGACTGCTAACTCGCAGGCTGCCAGTATCGACTTGGAATAGTCCAAGGCTCGGAATAACTGTTGATCACTCCCCATGCAGAGTGATCAACGTCATCAGTTCGCGCCTCAGAGACCGTTTCTAAGTGATTAAGTTCGCGCCGGTACGCGGTTCAGTCCGCCGTGCTACTACGATATTGCTGGCGGGAATCGTCCTGAATTGTAGGAATTGGGTTGAGGTATCTCATGGCTCGATTCGCCACCATCCTCGCCACTGCCCCGAGGCGACGTTGGCATCCCAAGCAGCCGTCCAGACGGCTCCGTCGGTCCCAATAACAAAGACGTCCAGCTTATTGGCATCGCGCGATACGGCCGAGACCCCGCTCCCGGCCGCGGCCACTCCGTTCAGAATCCTCCACCACCCCCGCCACTGGCCGTTCGCGACGCTGGCGTCCCACGCCGCTGTATAGATGCCGTTGTCCGTACCTACTACAAACACGTCCAGTTTGTTTGGATCGCGTGCTACAGCCGCTACGGCGCTGCCTGACGTAGCGACGCCGTTCAGAATCCTCCACCAGCCCCGCCATTGTCCACTCGCCACATTGGCATCCCATGCAGCAGTATAGATGCCGCCGTCATTGCTCACGAGAAAGATGTCAAGCTTAGCCGAATCTCGTGACACCGCAGTGATCGTCCCTCCGGCCGGAATGGCACCGGTGAGAATGTTCCACCAGCCCCGCCACTGCCCGCTTGCAACGTTGGCGTCCCAGGCCGCGGAATAGGTCTTTCCATCTGTGCCTGCGACGAAGATATCAAGCTTGTTCGGGTCACGCGCCACGGCCGCGACCGATGATCCCGGCACTGCACTGAGATTGAGGATCTTCCACCAGCCGCGCCATTGTCCGCTCGCGACGCTGGCATCCCACGCAGCCGTATAGACACCGCCGTCGTTGCTCACGAGAAAGATGTCCAGCTTGCTGGGATCGCGCGAGACCGCACTGACGGTCCCGCCTACCGGTACGGCGCCGGTAAGAATGTTCCACCACCCGCGCCATTGGCCGTTGGTGACGTTACGATCCCAAGCCGCACTGTACGTTTTGCCATCGGTGCCGGCAACAAACAGATCCAGCTGGTTAACGTCGCGTGCTACCGCCGCCACTGGCGTGGAGCTCGTCCCCTTTCCTCCCAGAATCGACCACCAGTCCCGCCAATTCCCGGAGAGCACGTCCTGCTGCCATGCGGCGCCATGCACGACGCCGCTCGAGTCAGTGACGAAGACGTCGAGGCGATCCGGATGGGCCACAACCGCTTGCGTGCCAATGCGAGCCGCATTGATCGATTGTGTTTTGTACGCGACGAGGTCGTTGGCGTAGTCCAGGACATATTCGAAAGGCATGTAACCGTAGCCGCCATCACCCCAACCCGCGCCCCAGCTATTGCGAAATACGAAGTAGCCGCCACCGGCAAACGCGCTGTCCTTGCGGTATCCCACGAGCGGCACCGAGTGCCCGTCGAACACGGCGGTGGCTTTCTGGCTGAGCGGCGGTACGTTCATCACATTGATGCCGCCGACAGTTGTCGTCCCCCATGCCGAACTCGTCGGCCACCATCCCCCAAAGGCGACGGGTGCGTTCGCGTCAAGATAAGCAATCGCGCGATCAAGCTGGTTCTGCGATGCGCCGTGCGTATTGTCCCACGGCTTCACAAAGTCCGCCTCGAACCGGGTCCACAAACGGCCCGCATCGAGCAGCGACTGAGGGATGGAAGCCACCTCCGTCGCCTGATAGGGCTCGCTGGCCTCCGGGATAATCCCCCAGGCCTGATAGCCGGCATCAAGTTTGTCGAAATAGTCGCCGTCGCCGGTGTTGCCGGAGACGAGGTTGGTCACATAGTTGAGGTACTCCTCAGAGAGGTCGCTCAGTCCGCTGTTCAGCCGCGTGTCATACGCGTACTCGAGAACAAACGTCATGGTGAACACGGAGCAGGTGCCGCGGGCGCCCTGATCCCGGACCGAGAGGCCCAACGATTGAATCGTCGGCCGGAGATCTACCTGCGGTAGCTTGCTCTGTGGCCCTGGTGGCGGCAGTTTTACCGGGTATGGCTTAATTGCGACGAATGGACGACGGGACAGCAAGGGGCGGGTAGACATGGCTCACTGGCTCCTTCGAGCACTGCAATTCCGGCATGTCGGTTCTTGATTCCCGGAGGGCTTGAGTATACAACGGGCCAGCACGTTCGCAACTTCAATCTTCTCCTGGTATTGGGGACTGAAACCAACTGTATGTATATCATTCGGCCGGAAAGCGGCCATATTTGCGCACGGTCTCGTACATCGACAAGATATTCTCAATCGGCGCGCGCGCCTGAACATTGTGAACGGGATTGTAAACGAAACCTCCTCCCGTCCCAAATACCTTGATCCGCTGCCGAACTTCTTCGCGGACCTGATCTGGCGTCCCGAAGGGCAACGTGCTCTGGGTATCAACCCCTCCGCCCCAAAACGTCAAAGCATCACCGAATGTCGTCTTTAGTTCTACCGGGTCCATGCGTGCGGCCGAGGTCTGGACTGGGTTCAGGATGTCAAAGCCAGCCTCGACAAAGTCAGGCAGCAAGTCGCGCACCGAGCCGCAGCAGTGGGTGAACGTCTTCCACGAAGTATGCTCATGGACCCAGTCGTTTACCGCCTTGTTGAAAGGCTTATACAGGGTTCGATAGGTTTGAGGAGAGACAAACGGTCCTGTTTGCATGCCGAAATCGGTGTAACTTGTAATCACCGCGGTAATCCGGTTCCCGACCACTTTGGCAATTTTCTCGAGATTGGCCAAGCCGATTTCGCATTGCCGCTCGAAGATTCTCGATAGGTGATCCGGCCGGGTAATCGTACTCATCTGCCACTCTTCCACACTGCGAATCCCTTTGGGTTGCCTGAGCGATGGTCCTGGCGTGGCCGAGAAACTGCCAAAAGAAGTACCTCCGAAGCTCGCCAGGATCGCCTTATCCGTCATGGCAAAAAGCCGCTCCGCCTCGTCTCTCAGAAATGCAAGATCCTGATCGGATATGGGGCCAAACTCTTCCAGGTTGTCTTCGACGGTCAAAGCCGCTTCGTCTATGGGGACTTGCCGCACGATGGCATCGAAGTAGTATCCACCTTTTGGCATCCGGCCGCTGGGCGAGGCGGCTCGGTCGCCTTCCGGATAAAGCAGAATATCCCCGTTGGCATCGGGTTCGGTGTTGAAGCCTTCAGGAACCAGTACCGGCGTGCCGGCGAAGGTAGTCCAAGGCTTCCATCCCTCGTTTCTGAACCCGAACATGGTTGTTGGCTTTTCGAGAGGAACCACATCCACTCCGAGCGCGTCTCTCAAGTCGGGCGAGATCTCCCCCAACATTTGGAACGGTTCGGTGACCTTTACGGGCGACCCAGGCGGATCAAGTCCCAACGCCTGGCGAAGGAGATAGACGCTGTCCACATGCATTCCCGTCGTGCCGCTTCCCCCAAGATCAAGAGGAATACGATCAGCGTCCTTGTGGCGCAAAACTGTTTCCACGCGTTCACGCGAAGTCAGCATCTTGGATCTCTCCAGCGGATTCCGGCTCCCTTTTCATCCGAAGCGCGGGACTAAGTGTAGCAACACATGGACACTCTATCATCCCTGGCCTTTACGACGGCAACCGGCGTTAAATCTTAGGAGCAAGGAAGATGGCCAAGGTTGGCAGGCCAAGGTGAAATCCGCCGCGAGAGTGGCCATGGTTTGAAGACACTTGCGACCACCACTCATCGCATACTGGGATCCTGGCCCGGCCCGCCGGTCGCCACAAACTTGGGAATGCGCTGTGCGACGGGCGGTAAGGGAGGGCGCGGCGCATGTGGTTCCTTTTGGTACCAGTATGCGACCGAGTAGAGATTGTCCGACCTCAGGTTGGCATGGCCATCCTCGATCGTAACTTTGATCGACTTGCGAAACCGGATGGGCGCCTCCAAGTGCCACCGATAGAGTGAGAATCGCCCTCCCGGCTCCCACCCATGAAACTCCGTTAGACCCACCAGGGGGAGGTTATAGAGTCGGGTGAAGCCCCATGCCCCGTTGAAATAATCCTCGCCTCCAGTACCGTGAATCCGCGGCTCTTTTTCATCGTCAATCCAGATCATTTCGTCGCCTTCATTCCACCCGCCCCACTGGTTTTGAAAGACCGAAAATGTGACACCCACAAACTGACCGTTACCGGATGCCTGGAGCAGCACGTAGTTCCCTTCGCCGGCCTTGTTGTACCATCGACTGTCCTTCCTGGCTTGCTCGAAATTATTGCCGTAGAAATTCCCTTTGTACCAGCCTTGACATGGCGCGCATTGACGATACTCGGCATGGAAGTAGGCCGTTGAATCGGCCAGAGACGGCAACTTGACCCAATCGATATTCCAGTAGTAGTCGGAAATCTCTTTGCTGCCTTCATTGGTAACAGTGATGCGTCCGCGAGTGCGAAAGGGCATAGGGAAATAAGAGTTCAGCGCCTGCTCGGGTGCCACCGCAACCAGCGCCGAGGTGAATGTTGTGTACGTGCCCAAACCTAATCCAAAGAAGTCGCCGAGCGGCGTCTCGACACTGGGATGATCTTCCCCATCCCAATACATGCGCAGTACGACCTTCTTCAAGTGATATGCCTCTGACCACGAGGGAATGGTTGTCCAGATGTGGCGAATTTCACCAGGCCCCAATTCGTCGAAGATCGTGACGGTTTCGCCCGACCTCAAGCTGACGTAATCACCATTCCCACCGCTGCGATCGTAGCTGGAGGAGCGTTGCGATTCATAGTCCTGGAGTTGCGCAAGGCTGCTGACCGGCATCTGGGCAAGAAGAACTTGGGGCAGCAAAAGAGCAATAGCGGCCAGGCGGCCTGCAGTCATCGGATCTTCTCCTCGCGAGCCAAGCCAGATCGTGATCCCGTACTTCTTCGGGTCAGCAGTGTGTCATGCGAAGGTTTGGTTTCTTACGCCACTGTTGGCAAACTAAGTGTAACAAATTTCCTGCTGCTTCCAGGCTGGTGTTGAATGGAGCAAGGGACTATCACAGGTGCCAGTGAAAGACGGGGAAAGGGTCTTATCGCAAGGGGTGGAGTGTCAACATGTCAAGATGTTGACTCGGAACTTGTTCCGCAGCGCAATTCAGGTTGACTAGTGATTTCAAATGACGTATAGGATGGGGGCGGCGTTGCCGCCTGCGCGCGTCGCGGCCTCGTGCAAACGAAGTATTACATACTTTTTGGACGTCTTCCCATTTGGACGCTTTACCGAGTACAGAGGAGGAGGTGTCATACGATTACGCGACGGAAGTTTGTAGCCACTGCTTCAGCGTTGCTTTCATCTGCCTATGCCGCAGCGGAGAAGACTTCAGCCGGCAGTTCAGAATCTTCCGACCGTGGCCGCTCGCGAATCAGCCTGGAAGGGGAATGGGAACGATACATCGGTGAAGATCTTTTTGACACCGTGCAGGTGCCCTCTTCCCTTCACCCAACCGGTTTCTACAGTCTGAAACGCAAAATCCTTGTTCCCAAGCCCTCCTCTCGGCAACGAGCGTTCATCCACTTTGATGCCGTCACCTACTTCGGAAGAGCCTCCTTCAACGAGATAGAAATCGGAACGACGATCCCCTACGTGCCCTTCGATTTCGAAATCACTCGTCAAGTCAAAGCAGGGACAAACATCGTTGAAGTAGCCATCGCGGACCTCCCTCCCGCGCCTGTCGGTGGCGGCAGAGACGAGATCGCCTTGGGCGTGAATCCCGGCTGGGAGGCCTACGGTGGGATCATTCGTGAGGCCTACGTTGAAGTCCGATCCGACGCTTTCATCGATAATGCGCGATTCGGCTACAGCCTGTCGCCTGACTATTCGAAAGCCGCATGCCTGATCCGTGTTTACCTCTCTTCCGCAGTCGCATCGAAAAGTGACTTGACCGTTTCCCTCTTCCAAGGGAAATCGGAAATAGCACGCGCTGAAAAGACGTTCACCATGGCTGCAGGGTCAAGCGAAGCCGATCTTGCTTTTGACTTGAACACGCCCTGCTTATGGTCTCCCGAGGAACCGAACCTCTACGGACTCCGGGTGATTCTAACCACCGGGCACGGCGAGGATGTCTGGACCTGCCGAATCGGGTTTCGCCACGCGGTCGCCCGGGGCCCTGAGTTCCTGCTGAACGGCAAGCGGCTCATGTTGAACGGTGTCTGTCGGCACGACATGTGGCGGGAACAAGGGTTCACGCTGACCCGGCAACAGATGGAACAGGATATGCGGATGATCAAGTCGCTGGGCTGTAACTTCGTCCGGCTCGTTCATTATCCCCATCACCGTTATGTCATCGATTTAGCCGACGAGCTAGGCTTACTTGTTAGCGAGGAACCTGGCTACTGGAACATGGATTTTAGTAAGATGCCCCAATCCATGATCGATCTCGGCTATCGGATTATGGAGAAGGTTATCCGGCGCGACTGGAACTCGCCCTCGGTCTTCGCCTGGCTTCTCTCGAACGAGTGCACCTTAACGGCAGAGTCTCTGCGGGAAGGCAAGGCTCTTTGCAACCGCCTCGATCCGATTGGCCGATTCGTTTCAGCTGCGAACAGCATGCGCAAAGAAAAGGCCAAACCCCTCTTCGAAGAAGCAGAATTGGATTTCTTTGACCAGCATCCCTACACCTTTAATCTCGATGAATTCAACGCCGAGGCCGACTACAACGGGCCCGGCAAGCCGCTTACATTCACAGAATGGGGTGGCAAAGCCATTGGACAGTCACCGATCGTAATGCGGAACACCGTTGATCGCATGCTTGACCTCATCGAGGCACATCAGCTGGCGGGACACGTTTTCTGGAGCTGGCAGGACATGCGCCAGTACAGCCGCATTGACGGGGAAATGCGGAACGGCGTCCTGGAGTCGGGCGTAGTTACCGAAGGTCGTGAACCGCGCGACGTGGTTTACCTGGAACTCGCGCGGCTGTTCGCAGGCCGCCGGCATGACGGCGAGCAGCCTAGCGTTCGCCCCCAAGTTCTGCCGCTTAAGCGCATTACCTGGTCGCGAGGAAACCATTTTCAGCCGTTAGATCTCCAGCCCCTAGCCAATGCGCCGGATGGCGCCAGAGCTTGGGCAGCGCTTGAGGCGAGCTTGTCGAAGTACTGGTCTACGGCGTCTTATGCCCACAACCAATGGAAACGGACAGGGGGCAAATTCCTTCTCTGGCAAGATGAGAAGTTGGATGTCGCCGGCGTTCCTTTCCACTCTCCAGTGGCGGACAATCACGTACGGCCGCTTGTCTTGAATTCCGAATTGCCCGAAGTCACCATCCCGGTCGGCCTCAATTGCCAACGGTTGCATGTGCTGGGGCATGTGACATTGCCTGAAGGTTACCCAACGACGGGAGAAATGGGCCAGTCCGTTGCGACTTATACGCTGCGATACTCGTCAGGCAAAGTCGCGGAGATTCCGATCCGCAACGGCCACGAGGTGGCGCGTGCCAACCTGATCCACGTCGCGACGCGCGTCAATTGTGAGCCGACGGAGGCACAGCGCGCGCTGCTCTTCGTCAAAGACCTGGCTCGCGAGCACTATCAGGTCCTGCTCTACACAATTCCGCTGGAAGGCGGAAAACTCTCCAGTCTCAGTTGCAGGCTCAATCGAAACCAGCCAGCCTTGGCGATATTTGCCGTTACCGCTGAACAGGCGTGAATGCAGGGTTCTCACCCAGATCAGCACACGTGAAGAGGTGTGAGCGATGATCACGAGAAGAGACGCGCCGGGCCAGAAGCAAAAGGCAGCGGAGCGAGCCTTGACTGCGAGTCTAGGAGTTTGGTCAGGCCCCATGCCGGGTTCGACCGATCCTTCCGGCACGACCCGTACGCGCATTGATCTTTCCGGTACATGGGAACGGCATGTGGCGGGAAAATTCTTCGACTCCGTTGAAGTTCCTTCCTCTCTCCATCCCTTCGGTTACTACCGGTTGAAGCGCGACGTGCACCTGCCGCGTCTCTCCGATCAACAAAGGGCCGTGATACATTTTGACGCCATTAACTATCACGGCCGTGTATTCGTAAATGGAGCGGAACTTGGGACCACGATTCTTTACGTTCCCCACGAATTCAATTTTGCCTCGCAAGCCAGGGAGGGCGTAAATCAAATCGAAGTGGCTGTTGCCGACCTCGTGCCAGACCCGAGTGGCGCCGGGAAAGACGAAGTCACGCTGGGAGTCAATGCAGGATGGGAGGGATCTGGAGGAATAATCCGCGATAGCTACATCGAATTGCGCCCGCTCGTTTACGTTGAGAATGCGCAATTTGCGTACAAATTGCAAAACGACGGCGCCACGGCTGTCGGCAGCATCCGAGTGTTCATTTCATCCGCCGCGGCCTCCTCGGGCCGAGTGGAGGTAGCCTTGCTCGAGCGAAAGGCAGAAGTCGCGCGCGCCACAAAGGCCGTCGAAATACCTAAAGGGTTGAGCGAAGTCCAATTGACCCTCGACGTTGACAAGCCGTCGCTCTGGTCACCTGACCAACCGAACCTTTACGAACTGAAAGTGACCCTACAAAGTGGAAGCGGCGGCGACACCTGGGGCTGCTGGACCGGTTTTCGGGACGTGAGCATCCGCGGCACGGAGTTCCTCCTGAACGGCGAACCGATCGTTCTCAACGGTGTGTGCCGGCACGACATGTGGAAAGAACAGGGCTTTACGCAGTCGCGCCTCCAGATGCAGCAGGACATGCGAATGATCAAAGCCCTGGGCGCCAACTTCGTCCGGCTTGTTCATTACCCGCATCACCGATACATCGTCGAGCTTGCAGACGAACTGGGCCTGTTGGTGTCCGAAGAACCCGGCTACTGGGGAATGGATTTCAAGACGATGTCACCCAGCATGATCGAACTAGGTTATACGATTATGGAACACGTCATCCGGAGGGATTGGAACTCTCCCTCGGTATTCGCCTGGTTCTTGGGGAACGAATGTAACCTTACCGTCGAATACCTGAAAGAAGGCAAGGAGAGATGCAGGCGGCTCGACCCGATCGGACGACTGGTGTCTTTTGCCAATTCCATGCCACCTAATGAAGCAAAACCTATCTTTGAAGGGGCGGGCATGGACTTTTTCGACGCACACCCCTACCCGTCGGATCCGCGCGAGTATGCACGAACAGCGGAGATCTATGGCGATAGCCGCCCGCTCACATTCACGGAGTGGGGCTGGGAAACGGGACACGGCGAAACCATTTTCCCGGAAGTCCATACCGACCTTTTGCTCAATCTGATCGAGTCGAAGCGCCTGGCGGGTCACTGTTTTTGGTCGTGGCAAGACATGCGGCAGTACAGCCGAATCGACTGGCCAACCCAAAACGGCGTCTTGATGTCGGGAATCGTGACGGAAGCGCGGGAGATTCGGCCCGATTGGTATCTCGAAATGACCAGACTGTTTCAGCGTCATCACGAGGAGCCTTGGTCAGAGAATATGCAGCCGGCGGTGTTGCCAGTTAAGTGGGCGCCCACCAAACCCGGCGCCACGCTCCAATCCGTGGACTTGCAGAAGGTCGTCGAACTACCGGACTCGAAGAAGTCTTGGGCCGCCCTTGAGGCTGCCATGCGCGATTTCTGGCCGACGACGCAGATGGCAGGAAACCAGTGGGACCGGACGGGGAAGAAATTTGTCCTGTGGCAAGGATCGAGACTGGACATTGCGGGAATTCCATTCCGCTTGGCAGTGGTTGACAACTACGTGCGCCCCTTGGTTCTGACAACCGAAATCCCAGAGGTCACAATCCCAATCGGGTATGACTGCTCACAGCTTCATATCCTGGGCCAGGTGATGCTGCCCGTGGGATTCCCCACAGTGGGCCGCAGGGGCGAGCAGGCCGCGACCTACACGATCCATTTGGCAGGCGGCAAGACCCAGAAGATCCCTGTCCGTCACGGCATTGAGGTCGCACAAGCCAACCTCGTGCTCGATGCCACCCGCATCGATCCCATTGCGACCTCAGCACAAAGGGCCATCGAGTACCAAAAAGACGTGGTGAGAGAACAGTACCAGGTGCTTTTGTGGTCTCTCCAATTGGGGAGGGGCCACGTTGAGAGCCTGCACTGCAAGTTAGAGGGCCTGCAGCCCGCGCTCGCCATTTTCGCGATTACCACGGAGAAGGATTAACCCCCGCCGCCGGGAGTGAAGAGTCCCATCTTGCGACCGTGCTCGGATTAGCAAACTGATGACAAACCAGCGCACAAGGCGCGACCTTCTCTTAGCAGTGGCCTGCGCCCTCTCTGTGCGAACATCCAGCCGGACTCTGAAACCAGCGAGCCCGATCAGCCTGGAATCGCTTCTCTTTACGTTGCCTATCAGTGCGTTTATCCGCTGACGATCTGACGCAGGCGCTGCGGGAGGCGGTGCTGGTGGTCGAATTCGATGGCGAATCCACAGTGCGGTCGCCAACTGGAGATTTCTTCGGTTCAGAAGCCGGGTTTGAACCCGTTCCACGACTGGCGCCGCGAGGTTGCGAAAGACGGAACTCGGACCTCCTGGTGGGTGATGCCTTTCCGCCATGGCTGCACGATCAAACTGGAGAATGTCGGCAAGCAGACGGTTGAGGCAGCAACGGCATTCGCCAGCGAGCTGTGGAAATGGGATCACTCGGCCATGTCGGTGCAGAAGTGTACAAACTCCAATCACAAACTGAAAGCCCGTGACACATCCAGGTGCGCCACACCTCTAAATGCCCCGGGCGGCTTCGAACATGGCCTCGAGATTTTCGAACGGTATCCCCGGCTGTAGCGCGTTCGCCGGAGAGACGATGTAGGCATTCCCGTAGGGCGCGCCCAGGACTTCCTTGGCTCGGCGAATCTGGTCGTAGACTTCCTCGGGAGAACTGATCTCCAACCGGTGATCATCGATCGCGCCCAGGAAACAGAGCTTGCCCCCGAACCGCTGCGCCACATCGTTCAGATCCATGGCCGATGGCTGTATCGGGTGAAGCACATCCACTCCCAAGTCAATCAGCTCCGGGATGATCTCGGTCACGTTGCCACAACTGTGGAAGAACACTTCACGGCCCTGATGGTGGACTTCGTCGACTATGCGCCGGTAGTGCGCCTTGAAATACCTCTTCCACATGGCGGGCGAGATCATCAGGCCGGTCTGCGATCCCCAGTCATCGGTGAGGAACAGGGCGGAGATATTCGTTTCACACCACTCACGAATTAGTTCGACAAGATAGTCCGCCAAGACCTGTAAGAGCCGGTTCACTTCCCTTTCGTTCGTGTACAGATCGGAGAAGGTAGCCTCCATGCCTCGCAGGCTATGCAGCCGCTCGAAAAGCATCAGGTGGATCTGCCCCACGCAATATTTCCGCTCACCGTGCATCTGGATCAAGGGCAAGGCATCTTGGAGACGCCCTTGCGCATGCGGATCGGGCATTCGATGGGCCAGATAATCATCGAGTTGGGACCAATCCTTAATCGGATAATCCAAGGGTGTGGCGCCGACTCCGCCGAAAGCGTGCCCCCAACGCGTTCCCCATTCGTCAGTCCAATCCGCCGCTTGGGTGAGGACTTGGAATTTGTCGATCCGGCCGGCGCGATCGCGCGACTGATGGCCGATGCTGAATTCATAGGCCTGGATGAAAATCAGGTCGTCGGGATACTTCACGAACAAATCCGCTAACCGATCGCCGTAATGCAGGATGAGATCGAGCGAAAGGCTCTTGAGGCGCACCGCGCATCGATCTGCGCCCGCCCGTCTGACTGTTTTTCTCACCTGCTCTTTGCTGACAGAATTCAATTGCTGAGCTGCGTTTACCCGTTGCTCAAAGCGGGTGGCGATTGCGGTCACCTCGTCCAGGCTGAGCGCGTGGAAATCCGTTTCAGAAACATCGCTGGTCAAATTGGTCATGTTTGGACCACCTCGGTTGGATCTTAGGTTCCGCCCACGCCAGTCGAGAGGCGTCTGGGGTTCTCGACGGACGAGACAGTCTACGCCCGACTTTGGGTTGCTTCAAGCCGTTGTGTCGCCGGTTTCGCCGGTCACCGCTCCCGTTTTGTCCGAAGATGCTGACCTACTCTCGCCCGATTCGCTGCGTTCAGGACCAGCCCAGAGCGTAGCGACGGGTCGGCACAAGCCAGGCTGAAAAGCCGCCCAACGTGCAGCGGGCGAAGCCAGCCTTGGAGTGCGGTGGCCCTGGCCACCGCCTTTTCGTACTCGCAGTCGCGTTTTGCGCGGCAATTCCTGGCCAAGTGTGCGCGAAGGGCAATCTCAAGGCGGCGTCAAGCCGCCGCGGTCCAAAGGCGCTTCGCGCGTTTTTAATCTCGTTTCGGGACCCAGAGCTGATCATTGAAATTGGCCTCGCGGTAAGGTGGAATGCGTTTCTGTACCTTGCGGTTGCCGGAAACTCGCATCGAGCGAAGTCTTGCTGAATCGCCGACCTTGAAATCGAAATCCCGTTGTATAATAGGCACACCTGTGGCGGTGACCATTCCGACGATTCTCTCGACCCTACGCGCCTTTCAAGGCTTCCGTAACAGTCTGCGTTTCGCTCGAGTGAAGTTTACGCCGCAAGAAATGAATTCCCGCGCTGTTCCTGTAAGTTTTGGCGCGACCCTGCTTGCTCCCGCGGCGGGCCCGGAAAAGCGTTGGGGAAAGAGGGATTTGTGGCTGAAGAAGAGCGTTTGAAGCTGGCTGTTTTTATCGATTTTGACAATATTCAGATTGGGGTGAAAGACACCCTGGGTAAGGAATTCGATGTTGCGATGGTGCTGGAGGAACTGAAGGAGCGTGGTGAGGTAGTGACCAAGGTGGCCTACGGCGACTGGCCGCGCGCCAGCGAGCATAGCCGCCAGATGACCCAGCACGCCGTACAGATGGTGCAGCGGAATGTTACTCCGCGCGGGGACAAAAACGGCGCTGATATCAACCTGGCACTCGACGCGCTCGAAATGGCTTTCACGCGCCACCACATCAACGCCTTTGCTATCGTGGGGGGTGACAGCGACTTCATCGCCCTGGTGGAGAAGCTGAAGCAATATGACAAGCGCGTCTTTGTGGTGGGCGGACGCGCCTTCACCTCCAATATCCTGCAGCGGAACTGCACGGAATTCATTGCCTACGAAAATCTGCTAAAGAGCAGCGCTCCGGCTCCTGTGGTGGAGAGCGCGCGCCCGCGGCCTCAGCGCCGGGGTGAACCGGCCCGCGTTGCCGCCGCCCCCGAAGTGCGTCCGCTGGCGGAAGCCCTCCCCAATATCCAGCGTGCTCTGCAAATCCTGGCTGAACGCGGCGTAGCCCCACAACTGGGGCTCCTGAAGAGCACCATCCTACAGCTTGATTCAACCTTCAGCGAGCGTGACTACGGGGCAGGGTCATTTCTGGAATTCATGCAGAGAATGGCACACGAGAAACTGGTCAACCTGCGCCGTACGGATCGCGGGTTCCTGGTGGAGCCGATCGAGGAGGCCGAAACACCGAAGTCCACGGCTTCCGAGCCCTCTTTCGGAGAGGCCGAATCAAGCGCGGCGGCGCCGGTCGCGGCAACCGAGGGGGCTACTATTGAGGAAGCTCCCGCACTAGCAGCGAGCGAGCCCGTTTCGAGCATGGCCGACGCCATGGCAGTGCTCAAACAGGGTGTAGCGGCCGCGAGCGAGAAATCGCCCAACCGGCCTCTCTACATGCGCCAAGTCCGCCAAGGCATGCGCATGGCCGATCCCAACTTCGACGAACGCCGTTATGGCTTCCGTGGCATTCTCGACCTGCTGCACCAGGCGCAACGTGAAGGTTTGATCCGGCTGCAACGCGACCACAAGGGCGTCTGGCGGATCTTTCCGCTGGTTGCGCCTGCACCATCGATTCCGGTAGCCGCGGCGGCATCGGAGGAGATCCCGGTCGAACAAACTCCCGTGCAGGCCGAAGCCACGGCTTCCACCGACTTCTGGGAATCGCCGGAAACCCTAGCGGTAGACGAAAGTGAAGATTTTTTCAGCGCCGAGGCCTCTGAGGAGTTCCCGCTGGGCGAACCGGAACCGGTGCTCGAAGAGGCTGCGCCGTACGAGCCGGTCGCGGCCACAGCGGAGACTGAGCCCCTCCCGGGTGGGGTCGAAACGGAGGTGGTCCAACCTCAGACTGCCGAGCGCGCTCGGTCAGAACCCCAACCCATAGCCCCGGCATCCGCGGCCGAAACTTCTGCCGAAGCGGCGGCTCCTGTCACCGAGACTCCGACCGAGGCTCCCGCCGAAACGCATGCCGCGCGGAAAGGGCGCAAGAGCCGCAGCGCTCGCGCCGCCGCGGGATCCTCCAAAAGCGCGCCTGCCAAGCGCGTCTCCCGCGGCAGGACCAAGCCCAAGGCGCCGGGGGGAGAGCAGAGCAGCTAAACGCAGTGTCATAAGTAGTTGCGCGTTTTGGCGGTCGTATTCGTCAGAGCTCGGCAGAATCGGTGCCTTGGTGTTCCTGCCCCATTTCGCCCGCCAAAACGGGCGGGCCACAAAAGTCCCTTGCCACACAGTCCCTGTGCGGGGACATCCTCTTTTGCCGTTCCGCAGTCTAATAGGACGCAAGCCAAAGGCAGTGTAAAGACAAGCTCCACAAGATCTCGTGATCGAAAGGGAGTCATCATGAAGGCCATCTTGACCATCGTTGCATGTTTCACCTTGTGGAACTCTGCCTATGCCGAGAGCGACGCCGTGAAGCAATTGAACAAAGCCACAGATGTCATCCACGAAATCATGAAGACTCCGGACAACGCCATCCCGCACGACTTGCTCGACAAGGCCGTGTGCGTCGGAATTGTACCTTCCGAACTGAAGTTTGCCATCGGCATCGGCGGCAACTACGGCCGTGGCGTCATGGTATGCCGGCGACATGGCACCGGCCCTTGGGGCGGACCCTCGTTTTTCACCATCGGCGGCGGCAGCATCGGATTCCAGATCGGGGGCGAGGCCAAAGACGTGGTCTTCATTGTTCAGAATCCCGCGGGCGCCCGCAAGCTGCTGCAGGACAAAGTAAAGCTCGGCGCCGATGCCTCGGTCGCAGCCGGGCCTCTGGGCCGCACCGCGCAGGGAGAGACTGATGCGCAGCTGCATGCCGAGATCCTGGCTTATTCTCGCTCGCGAGGCCTGTTCGCCGGCATCTCACTGGCAGGCGCTGTCATGAAGCAGGACAAAGATGATAACCGGCGGCTGTATGGCAAGGAGCTGACTCCTACGGAGATCCTCATCGATAGCACGGTTCCGGTACCGGCCGAGGCGCACAGGCTGCACGCGGCCTTGACCAAGTATTCACCCAAAGGAGGATCGCGCTTCTAAAATGAAACGCTTTCTACTGATACTGATTTGTTTGCCCTGGTATTGCCAGGCCCTGGCCGACGCGAGCGACAAGGACGTCCGCCGCCTGGATCGCGCTGCCTTCGTGATCAACGAAATCATGCAGACGCCAGATCAAGGGATTCCGCAGGGGCTTTTTGACAAAGCCGTGTGCGTCGGGATCATTCCTTCCCAGCTTAAGTTGGCGTTTGGTGTAGGTGGCGCCTATGGACGCGGTGCTTTAGTATGCCGCCGCGGCGGCAATGGACCCTGGGGTGCGCCGTCGCTGTTCACTCTGGGCGGGGCTAATTTCGGATTCCAGATCGGCGGTCAGGCAACCGACGTGGTCTTTCTGGTGATGAATGCAGAAGGCGCCAAAAAACTGCTGGAGAGTGGTGTCAAACTCGGAGCTGATGCTTCCGTAGCTGCGGGACCCGTTGGCCGAAGCGCGGAAGGGGCAACCGATGTGCAGCTGCATGCTCAAATTCTGAGCTACTCGCGTTCCAGGGGTCTTTTCGCCGGTGTATCGCTTGCCGGCACGGTCATGAAAGCCGAAAACGAAAACAATGCGAATCTTTACGAAAGCCGCGTGACCCCGAGCCAGATCCTGATTGAAGGAAAAGTGCAGCCTCCTGCCGCGGCTAGACACTTGGACGAAATGCTCACCAAGTACTCACCTAAAGGCGGAAGCCCCTTCAGCACCGATTAGTCCCAGACGGACGGCCGTCGACCGAAGAAAGAACGCGAAGGGCGCGCGAGCCGCGAGCCCTTCGCGTTTTGTTTTTGCGGAGATTGAACGGACCTACACGATCTCGCCGGCGTAGATCTTCATGATGTGCTGCAGGAACTCGACGGCATGATCGTGGGGCCTTTGGAACGAGTTCCGTCCGATGATGGAGCCAAAGCCGCCGCCATCACGAATAGCGCGCGCCTCGTCGAAGACGGCGTTGTCGTCGCTTTTGGCCGGACCACCCGAGAAGATCAGGATGCGGTGACCGTTGAAAGCGCTCTGGACCACGTGGCGAACGCGATCCGCCAGCGTCCCGATCGGCGTCTGGGACTTGTCGTAAACCTTCTTGGCTTCGGCCTGCTCGATATGATCGGTAGGCAGCTTCACCTTGAGGATGTGGGCGCCTAGCTGAGCGGCAATGTGCGCCGCGTAGGCGGCTACGTCGATAGCCGTCTCGCCTTCCTTGCTCAGACTTGTGCCGCGCGGGTACGACCAGACTACCACGGCCAGACCTACGCTCTTGGCTTCTTCGGCGATCTCACGCAACTCCATGTACATGTCCTGGGCTGACGCCGATCCCGGATAAATCGTGAACCCGATAGCCACACAGCCGAGACGCAGCGCGTCCGACACGCTGGCTGTAACCGCAGAACTGGGATCCTTGGTAGAACGGAGCGAGTCATTGTTGTTCGCTTTGAGGATCAGCGGGATCTCGCCGGCATGACGCGCAGCCGCCGCTTCGATGAATCCGAGGGGCGCGGCGTAGGCGTTGCAGCCGGCCTCAATGGCCAGACGGAAGTGGTAATCGGGATCGTAGCCAGCCGGGTTCACCGCGAAGCTGCGGGCCGGTCCATGCTCAAAGCCCTGGTCAACGGGCAGGATCACCAGCTTGCCGGTGCCCGCCAGATATCCATGCGTCAAAAGCCGCGCGATATTGGCCTTGGTGCCCGGGTTATCGCTCTCATACCAGCTCAGAATCTCACGGACGCGGTCGGTGTACACGCCAGACGTTGACGGTCGCGTCAATGGAAGTGTCTCGACTGTTGCCATAAAAAAATGCCTCCTGGTTATTCAACTAACAGATGCCTATCTTATCATAGAGCCGCGTCGGGCCTCTACTAAGGCCGTCGGCAGCCGCCATCGCTATACCACCATCTCTAATCCCAGTCCTCTTCTTCCTTCTAATGTTCGCCGGAGCCCGCCTCTAGCTGCAGTGACCACCGTCACACCGGCACAAATTGATTAAAAGTTCCGGGATTTCAGGAACTCGCGGACGACATCCTCAATCTGGCGGTGGCGGCCATCAACCTCATAGTTGAGCCGACGCATGTCGCTTCCGCTAATCCTTCCGGCGAGCTTGCTAAGTGTTTGCAGGACTTCAGGTTGGCGTTCGGCCGTCGCCTGCCGGATTATCGGCACGGCTTGGTAGGGTGGAAAGTAGTGCCGATCATCTTCTAGGACTACAAGATCCTGAGCCGAAAGGAGTCCGTCAGTAGCACTACCCGCAACCAGATCCACTTGCCTGGATAGCAGAGCACGGTAAAGCAATCCGAGGTCCATGATCCGAGGAGGGCCCGCGAAACGCAGGCCATAGGTCCGGGTGAATCCCTTGTAGCCATCCGGTCGCTCCATGAACTCATAGCCGAATCCGGCTTGCCAACTGCTCGCCTGAGGCGCGGCATCGGAAATCGTGCGCAGGTGAAGCCGCCGCGCATCCTCCCCGCGGACCACGATGGCAAAGGTATTGTCAAAGCCCAGCGGCTCGGCAACCACCAGGTGAAAACGATCGCGGTAGGCTGTCTTCACGCGGTTGTAGACTGCCTCCGCGCCTCCGCCTGTAGGTTCTTTGAGGACCGCCGCCAGCGCCGTACCGGTGTATTCAACGTACATGTCGATCCGCCCGGCGAGGATTGCCTGTTGGCAAATGTAAGTCCCGGCCAGATAGAATCTGCGCTCGACCGGCAAATGGGTCTTCTGCTCAAAATACTGCGCCAGTATTTCACCGAGCATCGCCTGCTCGGTGAAGTTCTTCGAGCCGATGATGAGGCGATCTTGGCGAGGTGGTCCGCAGGAAATGGTAAGCAGTAAGCAGAAGGCGAAAAGCAATGGGCAGCGGGCAAGCATCGATCGCCGGATGTGGGGGCCATCTCGGTGCCCAGTCCTGTTAGGTTTTCGCTTCATCCTCAAACTATTGACTGCTATTGCCGCACCCGCAACCGCCGTTCCAGAAGACCGAGCCCAAAATCGGCGAGAAGAGCCAGCAGAGCCGCGGGAATCGCGCCGGCGAGGATCAGGTCATTGTTCACCATGGAAAGACCGCGGAAGATGAGCTCACCCAACCCGCCTGCGCCAATCGCGGCGGCGATCGTTGCCACACCCACTGAGATCACGGTCGCCACCCGAATCCCGGCGATGATCACGCCGAGCGCCAGCGGCAGTTGCACCTGCCATAACAGCTCGCGGTCGCTCATGCCCATCCCGCGCCCGGCCTCGACCACCGCCGGATCGACCCCGGTGATGCCAGTGTGGGTATTGCGGATAATCGGTAGCAGCGCGTAGAGGGTCAGTGCCAGAACCGCCAGGCGGCCGGCGCGCTCGCCCAGCCAGGGCAGCGGCAGCAGCAATCCAAAAAGGGCAAGACTCGGAATGGTCTGCATGATATTGGCGCCGCCCAGCACCGGCCTCGAGAGTACGGGCTGGCGCGTAACCAGAATGCCCAGCGGGATGCCGATTGCTGCTGCCAATACCGTGGAAACGGCGACCATCCACAGGTGCTCCAGGGTGAGCTCGGCGACCTGGGTATGATTCTCGATGAAGAAGTGGAGAAGACTCAAGGACTGCTCCCGTAAACAGGCGCGCTGCGGTGGAATCGCTAGGACTGCCCCGCGCCCAGGCTTCGGACTTCGGAGTTCAACCTAAGCACTCGAGAGGCACGCTCGTTCTGGGCATGGAACGCGCGAAGATACTCCGCGACCACGGGGTCGCTGGACTGGAGGAACTGCTCAGGAGTCCAAATTCCCATCAGGCGCCCTGCTGCGAACAAGCCGATGCGAGTAGCCAGTAGCAAAGCTTCGCGAACGTCGTGAGTCACGAAGAGGACGGTCTTCCGGAGGCGCGCCTCGAGCCGCAGGAATTCGGCCTGGATTTCCCCCCGAGTGATCGGATCGAGAGCCCCAAAGGGTTCATCCATCAGCAAGATGGGTGGATCGGACGCTAAAGCACGGGCCACTCCCACGCGCTGGCGTTGACCGCCCGAAAGTTCGCGGGGATAGCGCGACTTGAGATTCACCTCAAGGCCCACTAGGTCCATGAGCTCGGTGGTTGTGGCTTCGATGCGCTCGCGAGGCCACCCTTCTAAACTTGGGACCAGGGCGATGTTGCGCTCCACCGTGAAGTGCGGGAAGAGACCCGTCTCCTGAATCACATAACCGATGGAACGTCGCAGCCGAATGGCATTCCAGGACGTGGTAGGCCGACCCTCCACGAGCACCTGGCCCTCCGTCGGTTCGAGCAGGCGGTTTACCAGCTTGAGAGTGGTGGTCTTGCCCGAGCCGCTCCTCCCCAGGAGCACTAGGGTTTCCCCTCGCCGCACTGCGAAGTCGAGTCCCGACACCAGAGGACGCGTCTTTTCTCCGGATTCCGGGTCCCGCCGAGCGCCGCCGCCGCCCAGACGGTACCCGGCTCCTTGAAATTCGACAATCGCAGCTTCTTCAGGCGCAGGCATAAGTGCCGAACCTCAAAGCCTATTTGCTTGCCCTAGCCCAAGCCACTCGAAAATTCGGGCAAGTGCTAACTGGCCGAGCCTCTGGGCAAAGGCACTGCATCTAAGGCGATGTACCGAAAATACCATGATACCGAGTTGCGGCGCCCGTGCAAATCTCCGGGCGTAAGGAGGTTTAGATGCCGCTGCTAGAGAGCGATACCGGTCTTCAGCATCAGCTTGTTACGCGCTGGTTGGATGCGAGCACTCGCACCGACGATCTTTTTGACACGATCGCCCCGGAGGCGCTCTATGATCGTCCGATTCCAGAACGCCATCGCATCATCTTTTACCTTGGGCATCTTGAGGCATTTGATTGGAATCTGCTTGCCCCAGTGCTCGGCCTCAAATCTGTGAATCCTGACTTCGATAAGCTATTCGCCTTTGGCATTGACCCGGTGGGCGGCGGGCTGCCGGCCGATCAGGCGTCTGACTGGCCGCTGCTAGCCGAGGCTCGGCGCTACAACCGAACTGTACGCCTGGCGCTGGAAGCCGGCGTGGAACGTGTTGATACGGCGGCGGATTCCCCCCTTAGCGACGGTGTGCTTCTCAATGTCGCCATCGAACATCGGCTGATGCACGCCGAGACTCTCACCTACATGATGCACCAGCTTCCGTTCGCACGAAAGCTCGCGCCGCCCTTGCTGTCCGCTCCCGAAGCTCCGGCTACGGTTCACGGCATTGTGGAAATTCCGGCCGGCACAGCGATGCTCGGTCTTCCGCGTTTGAGACCGGGTTGGCGCGCTTCGACAAATCACGGCGCTGGTGGAAACGGGAGCAACGGCTTTGGCTGGGACAACGAGTTCGAAGCGCAGGAAGTGCGGGTTCCGGCCTTCTCGATCGATACCTATAAGGTGACGAACGGCCGTTACCTGGAATTTGTGCGAGCCGGAGGCTACAGCGAACCCCGGCTGTGGTCGAGCGAGGACTGGGAATGGATCCGCAGGTCTGGCATCAAGCACCCCATCTTCTGGATAGAGCGCAACGGTGCATGGTTCTACCGCACCATGTTTGCCGAGGTGCGACTGCCCAAGGAGTGGCCCGTTTACGTGAGCCACGCAGAGGCCTCTGCGTTCGCGCGCTGGGCTGATAAGAAGCTGCCCACTGAGGCCCAGTTCCATCGGGCCGCTTACGCCGGTCGCAAGGGCTCCGAACCCAAGTACCCGTGGGGGAACCAGGCGCCCGAACGCGCCCGCGGCAACTTTGATTTCTACAACTGGGATCCTACGGCGGTGGAGGCGCATCCAGCCGGACGTAGCGCGTTCGGCGTGGCGGACCTGGTCGGTAATGGTTGGGAGTGGACCTCAAGCCTGTTCGCGCCATTCCCCGGTTTCGAACCTTTCCCTTTCTACGAGGGCTATTCAGCTAATTTCTTCGACGGCAAGCATTATGTTATGAAGGGCGGATCGCCACGGACAGCCGCTTGCATGTTGCGAAAGTCGTTCCGCAACTGGTTTCAGCCGCATTACCAGTATATTTATGCCGGATTCCGCTGTGTGAGCGAGTGAAGGAGGTATTTCAGTTACTCAGTGGGTCACTGCATTAGTGGATTAGTGTCCCAGCCTTTTTGGGACTAAGGGTCTCGGCTATAAAGCAAGCTGACAACTGAAAGACTGACCGACTGAGGAACTGTTTCTTGGAGGATTCATGCCCGCACCAGCCCTTGTTGCCGCTCCTGCCGTTCAATTCGCGGAAGATGTGCGAGCAGGTCTGAGGAAGTCGCAAAAGGAGCTTCCCTCGAAATATTTCTATGACGAGGTCGGATCGGCCCTCTTTGAGGTTATCTCAGTTTTGCCGGAATACGGACTCACTCGTGCCGACGCGCGCATCCTTGAGCGAAACGCCGAGGCAATCACGGCTCGCATTCCGGGGCCAGTGGTCGTAGCGGAGCTTGGGAGTGGCAGCGGTAAAAAGACACGCTGGATCCTGGAAGCGCTATGCAAGCGCCAACTAACCACCTATCATCCTATCGAAATCTCGGCTGCCGCCCTCGAGATGTGTACCCGCGAGCTCGATTATTTCGAGTGCGTGGATATCGCCGGTCTCGAGCGCGAATATCTGGATGGTTTGCGCGAAGTCGCGAGACGACGCGAGGCCAGCCAGCACCTGCTGGTACTGTTCCTCGGAAGCTCGATCGGCAACTTTGAGCGCGAGCCGGGTGAACGGTTTCTGCGTTCTGTGCGAAACACGCTTCGCCCAGGCGACAGCCTGCTTCTCGGTACCGATCTGGTGAAACCTGTAGCCCGGATGATTCTGGCCTACGACGATCCCGCCGGAGTCACTGCCGCCTTCAATGTGAATCTTCTGGCACGGATCAACCGCGAACTCGATGGCGACTTCGTGCTGCCGCGATTCGAGCACGTCGCGTTATACAACGCGAAGCATCGCCGTATCGAAATGCACCTCCGTTCCACTCGCGACCAGCTCGTCAACGTGCAAGCGGCGGGACTATCGGTGGAGTTCAAATGTGGCGAGACCATCTGGACGGAGAGTTCCCACAAGTACACCTTGGAAGAGCTGCCGGGAATGGCAGCAAGAACCGGGTTCCGCTTGGACGGCCAGTGGGTTGATGAGGAATGGCCCTTTGCCCAAAACCTGGTGTTCGCGGTTTGACAGACAATCGATTTGGCAGCGGAAAAGGTGCGGGATTCGAGCGGGATTCCAGCGGAGCCCTCTTAGCAAATGGGATCAGGACTGCGCACTGAGGTTTAAGTCTTTAGGACCAGCGATCGCGTCGATGGCTTCATTTGTGGTCACAATGGCGCTGGCGTAGTTTGGGATATTGATGTCAAGAGCGGCGTGCATCTCTTCATCCGAGTAAATCAGCGGGCCGCGTCCTTCACCACCGTGACCTCGTAACCGCCCACCGGCATAACAAGTCGTTACCTCCACACACGTGTGTGCGATGAATCCCATGACGATATGTCACTTTGGCCATGCCGCCTCTAATCTACGCGGTAGCGCAAATCGATAACCAAATCCGTGATTGCCACGGCTGCAGCGCCTGCGAGAGGTCGGCGGCCAACGCGTAGGTCGTGTCGCCGGCGACACGACCAGGCAACCCCGTCGTGATCTCCTGCAACAGCCAGCCGTTGCCGTCCGGATCATGGAACGAGGCGAACGAGCGGTAGCTGCGATGGTCGGCGTCCCGGCCGCTGACCCGGAGCCGCCCAAACAGGTAGGTTCCGCCCGCGACCATTCCTGGAGAAGCCAAAAGAGACGAGGTGGGATGCGGACTTAAGTGCTATACAGGTTTCGAGAAGGACCACTGGACAACCGGTGCCGATCATGGCAGGATGACTCCATCCAACGTAATCGGAGGTCTGCCAGAGCCTGCGGTTATGGCGTCCCATCCTCAGCCGAAAAGATGACTCCCTGGCGTTGCTTTGATGCTGTGGATTAATGTTCGCACGTCTGGTTTGTTGCTCGGGTCAGCGATGGCTTCCCTCGGGAACATCCCGCGCCTTCACCGTTTCATGGCGTCAGTTTGTTCGCTTAGTTCAGCGGCTTACGGCTGGCGTCCCCCACCTCAATTCTGACCTAGTCTTTGTCAGGAGATTCGAATGCTCTTCCAGTTGCTAGTAGCTTCGGCCCTTGCGGTCCCGGCCGGGGCGCAGAATGCAGCGATCGATCATTTCGAGAAGAATATTCGGCCCGTGTTGGTGTCCCGTTGTTATGCGTGCCATAGCAAGTCGGCCGCGGTGCCGCAGGGCGGGCTGCTGCTCGATTCGATCGCAGGGGATCAGACGGGCGGAAACGCGGCCCTGTGATCCAACCGGGCGATCCGGAGCACAGCCTTCTGATTCGTGCGATCCGCCGCACGGATAAGAAACTTAAGATGCCACCGGGTGAGCCGCTTCCTCCGGAGGTCGTAGCCGAGTTTGAGCTTTGGATTCGTGAGGGCGCGCCACTTCCGGCTGATCCATCGACGATCGAGAAGAAACAGCAGCCTTAGCTGTGGTCTTTGAAAAAACCACAGTTGCCGCCGTTACCTGCCGTCGCGGACCAAGGCTGGGTCCACAACGATATCGATCGGTTCATTCTGAGCCGCCTGGAAGCCAGCCATCTCGCGGCCGTCGCCCGAGGCCGACAAGCGAACCCTGATCCGCCGGGCGACATACGATTTGACCGGCTTGCCGCCGACGGCACAAGAGGTCGACCAGTTCGTCGCTGATACCTCACCGCATGCTTATGAACGGCTGATCGATCGGCTGCTGGCCTCGCCGCACTATGGCGAGCGCTGGGGACGCCACTGGCTGGACGTCGCGCGCTACGCAGATTCGGTCAACGACTCGGTCAACGCCGGACAGCGCTATCCATGGTCTTACACGTACCGCGATTGGGTGATCCGCGCGCTGAACGAGGATCTTCCGTACGATCGGTTCGTGCTGTACCAACTCGCCGCCGACCGCGTACCCGAACGCGGAGCCGCGGCATCTGGCCGCGCTCGGCTTCCTGAGTCTCGGGCGCGAGTTCCCGAAGAGTTATCCCGAGACCGTGGACGATCGCATCGATGCGGTTTCGCGAGGCTTTCTTGGGCTGACGGTGGCGTGCGCACGCTGCCACGATCATAAGTACGATCCGATTCCACAACGGATTACTACTCGCTCTACTCGATCTTGTCGAACATTCGAGAGCCAAAAGAACTGCCGCTGCTGGTGAAATCCGGCGGACTCTCGCGCAAAGCAGGCTGTCTACCAGAAACGTCTCGACCGTATTCGAGCAGGTCTATGCAGGAGTACCGCGTTCGCGGCGACATGCGGAGATGGTGGCGTTCTTCAAAACGCAAACTGCCGACTACATGGTTGCGGCGCACGATGCCGAAGGCTTGAGCAACCCCGAGATCGAAGAACTGGTGCGCGACCGCCAGTTGAATCTGCACGTACTGGCTCGTTGGCGAAAGTGTCTCCGGAAATCGAAAGAGTCCGATGAACCGGTTTTCCGGCTGTGGCATGCGGCGCCGCGATTCCCGCGAAGGAATTCGCGGCGAGGTGGCCTGCGGTGCGCACAACCGTCAAGGGTGCCACGTTGCTCGAAGCAGAGGTGGCCGCAAAGCCGATCGGCTCGCTGCGGGATCTCGCCGAGGCGTACGCGCAGTCCTCGAAAAGCACGATCGCGCCGAGCCTTTCGGCGAGCCGACGCCGAGCAGCTTCGTGCGGTTGTTCGCGGACCCACATCGCCTGTCGATGTGCCGCTCGATGAGTTCGACCTGATCTACACCGAGGGCGACAGCAACAACACGCGCTCGATTCGCGTTCGCTACAACGACATGCTGGCGCAAGCCGCGTATGACGGTGCGCAGCCGCGCGCGATGGCCGTCGAAGATGTGCCCGAATCCTGTCCCGGCTCACGTATTTCTTCGCGGCAATCCCAACAATCCCGGGCGCTTTGGCGCCGCCGCATTTCCTCTCCTGTCTCGGCGGCGGCGACAACAAAGTGTTTCGGGACGGAAGCGGGCGGCTGGAATTGGCGCGTGCCATCATCGATCCCGAAAATCCGCTGACGGCGCGCGTCATCGTGAATCGCGTCTGGATGCATCACTTCGGTTTCGGCCTGGTGCGCACGCCGAGCGACTTCGGCTTCCGCGGCGATCCGCCGACGCATCCCGAACTGCTCGACTACCTCGCGGTGAAGTTCGTGCAGTCTGGCTGGTCGCTCAAGAAGCTGCATCGCCTCATCATGACCTCCGCTGCTTACCGGCAGGCGAGCGCCGACAACGAGGCTGGCGCGCAAGGTCGATCCCGAGAATCAACTGCTGTGGCGGATGAACCGGCAGCGGCTGGAAATCGAGAGCGTGCGCGACTCGATGCTGGCCGCGGCAGGCCGCCTCGATCTTACCGCGGGCGGTGTGCCGTTCTCGCTGACGGCGCAGCCCTCGGTGCCGCGGCGGTCGGTGTACGGCTTCATCGAGCGCGGGCGAATTCCGCAATCTGCTGAGCGCGTTTGATTTTGCCTCGCCGGATCAGCACGCGCCGATGCGCTTCGTCACCACGGTGCCGCAGCAGGCGCTGTTCTTTCTGAACAGCCCGTTCGTCGCGGAGCAGTGCCCGCCATCTGGTGGCGCGCCCGAGGTTTGCCGCGGCTCCACGCCTCTCGCAGAAGATCCGTCAGCTCTACCGTTCGATGTTTGGCCGCGAACCCGCGAAGTCGGAGATGGACGCCGGCCTGAAGTTCCTTCTGCAGGGTGCGGAACCCGGCGCTGGACACGGCTTCGGCTTCGCCCTGGCAGTACGGCACGGGCGAATTTCGCGCGGCTGGGGATACCGGTCGCGTCGAGTCGTTCACGCCGTTCACCGTGTTCGTATCCGACCGCTGGCAGGGCGGCTCGGTATTGCCCGCATCGCACTTCGGCAAGGCGGTGCTTCGGGCGGCGGGCGGCGAACCCGGCGAGCAGCCGGATCAGGCCGTTGTCCGGCGCTGGGTAAGCCCGGTCTCCGGAACGCTGGAGCATCGAGGGCACGCTGCGGCACGGGCAACCTGCGGTGCCGTACGGCGATGGCGTGCGCGGGCGAATTGTGTCGAGCCGTCAGGGTGAGCTGGCTTCCTGGTCGGTGAACGGCTCGAGCGCCGAGACAAAGCTCACGGCATCAAGGTCGAGAAGGGCGACACGATCGAGTTTTATCGTCGACGCGCGGCTCGATCCCGAAAACGACGCGTTTGCGTGGGCCCCGGTGATCAAGATGCGGCGACCAGACATGGAGCGCGAAGGACGATTTCGCCGGCCCGGCGCCGGAGCCGCTCAGCATTTGGGAGCGCTACGCGCAAGTGCTGTTCGAGACCAACGAGTTCGCGTTTGTCGACTGAAGGAGGACGGAATGAAACACAGAGACCTGTTTCTCACCCGGCGCGAAATGCTGTCACGCTGCGGCATGGGCATGGGCGCTGGTCGCGCTGCAGGCGCTGCTCGGCGACACGGGATACTTGCAGGCGGCGCCGATTAGCCGGCCATCAATCCGCTGGCGCCGAAGCAGCCGCCGCTGCCTGCCAAGGCCAAGCGCGTCCTGCACCTGTTCATGAACGGCGGCGCGTCGCACGTGGACACCTTCGATCCGAAGCCGTCGCTGGCTAAATTCGCGGGCAAGCCGATTCCGATCACGCTGAAGACGGAGCGCCGCACGGGCGCGGCTTTCCCGTCCCCGTTTGCGTTCCGGAAGTTCGGCCAGAGCGGCACGGAAGTCAGCGAGATCTTTTCAAATGTCGGCGAATGCGGTCGACGACCTTTGCATCGTGCGCTCGATGCACACCGACATTCCGAACCACGAGCCGTCGCTGATGATGATGAACTGCGGCGACGTACGCCAGGTGCGGCCGAGCTTCGGCTCCTGGGTGACTTACGGTCTCGGCTCGGAGAACCAGAATCTGCCCGGATTCATCGTGCTGTGCCCGGACGGTCTGCCGACGCAGGGAAATCAGAACTGGCGTTCAGCGTTTCTGCCCGGCGCCTACCAGGCGACACACATCGACACTCGGGAGACGCAGATCGAGAAGCTGATCGAGAACATCCGCAACACCTTCACGACGTCGGCCGAGCAGCGCCGTCAACTCGATCTGCTGGCGGAACTCAATCGCGGCTATCAGGAGCGGCGCCAGAACGATGCGCTGCTGGAAGCGCGCGTCCAATCGTTCGAGCTGGCTTATCGCATGCAGATGGAGGCCGACGATGCCTTCGACCTGTCGAAGGAACCCGAGCACATTCACAAGATGTACGGCGAGGGCCTGCAGGCGCGGCAAATGATGATCGCGCGACGTCTGCTGGAGCGCGGTGTGCGCTTCGTGCAGGTGTGGCATGGAGCGGGTCAGCCCTGGGACAGCCACGACGACATCCGTGCGAATCACGGCCGCCTGGCGCGGGAGTGCGATCAGCCGATCGCCGCGCTGATCAAGGATCTGAAGCAGCGCGGCATGCTCGACGACACGCTCGTGATCTGGGGCGGAGAGTTTGGCCGTACGCCGACCGTCGAATTGCCGGACCTGGGCGCGAACTCCGGCATGGTCAACGGCCGCGATCACAACCCGTACGGCTTCACGATGTGGCTTGCAGGCGCCGGACTGAAGAAGGGCATCGTCTACGGCGCGACCGACGAGTTCGGCTTCGCGGCTGCCGAGAACAAGGTCCACGTGCACGATCTGCACGCGACGCTGCTTTACCTCCTCGGCTTCGATCACGAGAAGTTCACCTACCGTTACGCGGGCCGCGACTTCCGGCTCACGGACGTGCACGGCCAGGTGGTCCACGACTTGCTCGCTTGACTACAGTCCGGTCTTGCAGTCGCAACGCACCGGGCGGTCGGACCGCGGGGGCGTGGCTTGTCACGCCGTGCGCTAGCTCAGCGAAGTAACAGGCGTGACCTCTTCTCTGCTCTGTCGTGGCAGATCGGCAGATCGAGTACGGTTTGGCGTGAGTGCATCCGTAGGAGCCCAGCGAAGTAAAGGAGGGCCGTGCCCAAAAAGGAAATCGTCAAAGCGCTTATCGAGAAAGAACTGCAGCGTAACACCTCGGACGCGGGGTGGGGAGGCCACGGCATCTCCATTTCCCTGATGCAGTTTTCCCTCACCGAGAGTCTGCGGCAACAGGTGCAGGCGATCGGGGACCTACACGGCTGCCACACCTGCTTGAGCCGCCTCGAAATTGATAGAGACCAGCCCTGGGTGGGCGACCACATCCCGCCTACGGAGCTTCCTTGGGGCATCAAGAAGTCCGTCATGGGAAAGGACTGGGCTGATGACACCCACCTCTTTCCCCAATGTCACGAGTGCTCGCATCAACAGTCAACCCTCGTACGCAATCTCAAGAATGGCAGCAAGAAATACTCCGACTTGAGCGCCAGTGAGAAGAATCTGATTGGATTCGGGCGTCTCCGCCTCAAGAACAAAATTGAGTCCTCGGGTCCCAAGGTAACCGCTGACGAAGGATTTCGCATTCAGGAACTGGGCAAGAAGCACGGCTGCCATTCCTGCAAAACAAAGTATCCGGTTACGACGTACCACGCCGACCACAGCTTTCCGCAGGAGTTCTGCACGCATTACATGGAGGGCGTGTTCGCCGACCTGGGCTTTAAGTACCCAACCACCTTCGAGCTGCGCCCGCAGTGCCCCCGCTGCTCAGGGCATCAGGGTGGCAAGATGAAGCAAATCATGGATGTGGCGACGGAGTACGCGAGAGAGAACCTCGGTATGGTCGTCTATAAGTTTTGAAGTCGGACCCAGCGACGAGTCCGCCCCGCCGGACGCTTACAAGCCGGCGGGATAGGACCATTGAAGCCGCCGTTTGGAGAATCACCCATGAGTAAGAAATCCGAAAAGAAAAACAAGAAGGACAATAAAACTGGCAAGCAAGATGAGCAGACCAGCATGGCGGTCGAGCAGGCCGAAAGTGGCCGCTCCGACGGCGCGCCACCGCGTACGCCGCTACGACTGGAGGTGGATTGCCGGTACTCGAAAGAACTCCGCCGCTTGCAGATTGAGCTGGTGAAATTGCAGGAGTGGGTCAAGAGCAAGGGCCTGAAGGTCGTGGTGCTCTTTGAAGGGCGAGATGCGGCTGGAAAAGGCGGAGCGATTAAGCGAATCAGCCAATGTCTGAATCCGCGCGTGTGCCGGGTAGTGGCCTTGGCGGCCCCTACGGAGCGTGAGCGGACGCAGTGGTATTTTCAGCGCTATGTGCCTAACCTGCCGGCGGCGGGCGAGATGGTGCTCTTTGACCGCAGTTGGTACAACCGGGCCGGCGTCGAGCAGGTGATGGGGTTCTGCACCCAAACCGAGTACATGGAGTTCCTGCAGAGTTGCCCTGAATTCGAGAGAATGCTAATACGCTCCGGCATCATTCTGATCAAGTACTGGTTCTCGGTGAGCGATGAAGAGCAGGAAAGGCGCTTCCAGGAAAGAATGGACGATCCTACCAAGCGGTGGAAGTTAAGCCCCATGGATCTCGAGTCGCGTGCCCGCTGGGCCGATTACTCCCGCGCCAAAGACGAGATGTTCGCCCACACCGACAACAAGCAGGCACCCTGGTATGTGGTGAACGCGGACAATAAGGAAGCAGCGCGACTGAACGTCATCCGGCACCTACTTTCTCTGATTCCTTACCAGGATCTGACGCCCGAACCCCTTAAGCTCCCGTCTTTGAAAAAAGGAAGCTACATCCGTCCTCCAATCACCGAACAGACTTTCGTGCCGGAAGTTTATAAGTAAGTCCTGAAAGCTACGTCGTCGCCTGGCCAGAATGGGAGGGCCGTAAAGGCCCTTCCCTACCCAGTCCCCGCTTGCTCGTCTGCTGACGGACCGTAGAATCCCGGCACGGGAATATCGTTCAGCCGCAGATAAACGGTAAGCTGTCCGCGATGGTGGACGATGTGTTTCAGGACCATGCTGCCCAGCAGAGTGATACGCGGCAGGGTGAAGACTGTCCTGCCGTTCTTCAGCAGCGTCCAAGATCCGCGTAACCTTTCGTCGCTGGCGGCGGCTATCGCGGCCCGCGCCGCCTTCACCTCTTGGTCGAAAAATCCAAGCAACTCCTGACTCGACGCCGCCTCCTGATTTCGCATGGGCACGCCGCCCGGAGCGATATCCAGCGAGTCTTTCTCGACAAGAAGGCTGGCCCAACCGGGCAAATTGGCGATATGTGATGCC
Source organism: uncultured Acidobacteriota bacterium (assembly GCA_963803295.1). Classification (GTDB taxonomy): domain Bacteria; phylum Acidobacteriota; class Terriglobia; order UBA7540; family UBA7540; genus CAWDMC01. Next base: position 180,553 of record CAWDMC010000010.1, read on the forward strand.
AGGCGGCCCATGCTCATGGATTTCTGGTGCGGTTTCCAGTCAAACTTGTCGTCGGGCACCCGCTCCAGCGCCCTGCGGGTGTTGGCCATTTCCTGATCGAATTCCGGTATTAGTGCTTCGCTCATCGGCATGTTTCCCTCCGCGTAAAGGCGGCTTCCGCTTATTGAGAACTAAAATTATGGTGGCGACGATTCCAACTCTCCACATGCTTCTTTGTGGTCCAACTCTTCTGCTATATACTGGCGCGCTAGTCCTGTCAACCTAACCAAAGCCTTGAATAGGTTCTGAATCTGGAGCTCCATGAAAATCACCTTTGCCGACTGGCTCGTCGTCGCGGCCTATTTTGCGGTGAATCTCCTGATTGGCCTTTATTACCGCAAAAAGGCCAGCGGCAGCACCGACGACTACTTTATTTCCGGCCGCGAGGTGAGCTGGTGGCTGGCCGGGACGTCGATGGTGGCCGCGACTTTTGCCGCCGATACCCCGCTGGCCGTCACCGGTCTGGTGGCCACGCAAGGGATCGCCGGGAACTGGTTCTGGTGGAGTCTGCTGCTCAACGGCATGATGACGGTGTTTCTGTTCGCACGCATGTGGCGGCGGGCGGAGATCGTCACCGATGTCGAGCTGGTGGAGCTGCGCTACCATGGCAAGCCCGCAGCCTTCCTGCGCGGCTTTCGCTCTATCTACTTCGGTCTGCTGATGAATTGCCTGATTGTGGGATGGGTGAACCTGGCCATGGAAAAGATCATGGGCACGGTGCTGGGCATCAACCGCTACCAGGCCCTGGCGGTGATCTTCGCCATCATCGCCCTGACCAGCTTCTACACCTTCATTTCCGGACTCTGGGGAGTGCTTTGGACCGACCTGATTCAGTTTGTCCTCAAGATGACCATGGTGACCGTCCTGGCCTACTACGGGCTCCGCGCCGTCGGTGGAATGCACGCGTTAGTGAGCAAGCTGGCGGACGTCGATGCGGCGAAACACGCAGCCGCGGGCGGCACGGGCTCCATCCTCAACTTCATTCCTACCCTCGACTCCGCCTGGATGCCTTTTACGCTCTTCTGCACCTTTCTGGGCATGAGCTGGTGGGCCAACTGGTATCCCGGGGCCGAGCCGGGCGGCGGCGGTTATGTGGCGCAGCGCATCTTTTGCGCCCGCAACGAGAAACACTCGCTCTGGGCCACTCTCTGGTTCAACATAGCACACTACGCCCTGCGCCCCTGGCCTTGGATCGTCACCGCGCTGTGCTCGGTGGTGCTCTATCCCACGCTGCAAGACAAGGAAATCGGCTACATCAAAGTGTGGGTGGATTACTTGCCTCCGGCCTTCAGCGGTCTGATGCTGGCCGCCTTCGCCGCGGCCTACATGTCTACGATTGCCACCCAACTCAACTGGGGATCTTCATACCTGGTGAACGATTTTTACCGCCGCTTCCTGGTGCGCGACAGGGACGAGCGCCACTACGTGCACATGTCAAAATGGGCAACAGCCTTGCTCGCAGTGCTGGGTGCGGCGGTTTCTCTGGTCATGACTTCAGTGGCAGGCGCCTGGCAGTTACTGCTGGGCGTGGGCGCCGGGACCGGCGCGGTCTACCTGCTGCGCTGGTATTGGTGGAGGATCAACGCCTGGTCAGAAGTATCCGCCATGACCGCCGCCGCGCTTACCACCGTGCTCCTGAAAATCCAGCACGCCGGTGTGCCAATTATCCAATTCAGGGGCTCGGCCCCGGAAGTGTTTGCCAAATCCCTGCTTTTCACGGTGGCCGTGACTTCCGCTGTTTGGCTTACCGTGACCTACCTCACAGCGCCTGAACCCAATTCCAAGCTTCTCGAGTTCTACCGTCGAGTGCGTCCCGCAGGCGCCGGATGGAAGCGGATCGCCGCACTTGCCCCGGAGACCCCCCGCGCGGGGGACGGCTGGTATAATCTGATGGACTGGCTTGCCGGCTGCGTGATGGTTTACATGGTTCTGTTCGGCAGCGGCAAGATCATCTTCGGCCACCTCGGAATTGGCCTCGTGTTCATGGGCGTGGGGTTGCTAGCAGGGTATCTGATCTACTGGGATCTCTCGCGGCGGGGGTGGGAGACCCTGTCGAAGTAAAGTCGACCTGCCGATTCAATATCTGATTGCCGCTCGGTGGAGGTATCGGGAGAGGGCTCAGAGAAGGCCCAAAGTGACCTGTCGATCCTTATGTCGAAGCAGCGGAAATACAGCGGAAAACCTGCGGGATTTCAGCGGGATTTCAGCGCGATTCTCGGCGTGGTCCGGCAGGAATCCAGCTTATCGTTTTGCGAATAGAGGTTCTTGGCCATGAAATCTAGAGATCGAAATGATTTCTTGGCCGTCGTTCAATTGCTGCTGACGGGCGGAGTGTTTTTCCAAATGCAGGGCATCCCCCCTCAGGAGTACAACCCCAAGCAAAATTGCGAAGTGCCCGAATACTTCGGCATGTGCGATCCGTACGTGCCGGGAGTGATAGTTAGCGGCCAGGACAAGCAGCCTTTCAGGGTGATATCCACCTGGTCGATGGGGCCAGCGGAAAAGGCGGGCGTTTGTCCTGGAGACGAGTATCCCTCTGCGGCCTTCTATGCGGGCCTGCACCCGGGCGACTCAATTCTAGCGGTGAACGGCCATTCAATCGAAGAAGTCACGCGCGAGCAACTGCGGAGTATGCTGTCACCCAGGAAAGACTCGGAGATCAAGTTCGCCGTCTCGCGGCTGGGACGAAGGCTCACGTTCCGTGTGAAGCCTGAAACGTACGAGCGAACGCTGGCCAGGATCGATCGCAAACTGACGAATCTCGGACCCGTACCCCGGAAGTGCCCTGATCCCAAGACCGAACATGGCCCATAGAAGGTCATGGGGTTCAGCGGTCGTAGGCGGGGAGCGGGCGGGCAAAATCGTGGTTCGCGCTACTGGAATGTGTCAGATCGTTTCCTATAAATAGGCTCGCCGGATCCCTCACCCGCCGCTGCGCGGTCCCCCCTCTCCCGCAAGTGAGGCGAGAGCTGTTATCAATCAGCCATTCGTTTTTTCCGGAAAATGTGCAAACCCCAGGGCTTCCAGCCCTGGGATGGCTAACTAGACCACCCTGCACGTTCGCAAAGTTGTTGCCAGACAGTAGGGGGAGTGCTATATATAGGAACGTTATATAAGCACATGGGCGGGCTACATCATGACTGATATCGATGCGAACGTTAAGCGTGGGAGCGCCGAACTGGCCGTTTTGAGTGTGCTTGCCACAGGGCCGATGCACGGATATGAGATCGCCCGTCGAATTGAGGAGCGATCCGGCGGAGCCTTACGATTTCATCTCGCATCCCTTTATCCCTTGCTTTATCGCATGGAAAGCGATGGTTGGGTGAGTGCTAAATGGGAAGAGTCAGCAAGCGGACGGCGGCGGCGCCGCTACTCGCTCACGCGCGAAGGTCGCGGTAAGCTAGCCCCTCTGCGTGCGCGGTGGCACGAGCTTTTCCTTGCACTCAACCGGCTCGCGGGACTCGACCATGCCTGATTTCGAACACATCCTGCGGGAAAAGTTGTGTCGGTGCAACCGCCCGAAGCACGATGAGGTGATCCGTGAACTTGCCGGCCACATGGAAGACCGCTACGAGGGCCTGCTCCGCGAGAACGTTGGCCGAGACGAGGCGCTGCAAGGGGCACTCTGCGAGGTGGGAGACTGGAAACAGCTGCAGAAAAGCATTGAGTCGGCCAGGAGGACAGACATGACGGAGCGTGCGAAATGTGTTTTGGTCCCCGGTACGGCGGCACTGTTGGTCTCGACCTTGGGAGAGAGACTCCTATGGCATCTGAGCACGGGAACACCACACGTGTATCGGGACTGGTCGTCATGGCTCACGGTGGCTTTGCCAATGGTGGGTGTGCTCTTAATCGCGGGCGCGGCCGGTGCGGCTTGCTCGCTGTACGCTGGAGGTAGCAAGCGACAGCGGATCTGGTCCGCGGAATTTCCGGCTCTGTGCGCCACCCTGCTGTTGCTCATTCTGCTTCCCTGGAGTCTGTTCTCGTTTTCGCACGCCGCGACTTGGCTAGCCGTACGAGGCGCCGCGTCGCGATATATCCTGTTTGGTGTTCTGACCCCCGCTGCCGTGCTGCTGTTGGGAGCGCTGCCATTCCTTTTGGCCGAATCGAAATCGCGAGGCGTTGAATCGTCTGCTCAGGCGCACGCATCTTAGCAGCAGCATGAATCTCGATCACACAACCCTCGAATCGGTCCCGAAGGTTCTGTTGCACGAGCATCTGGTTGGCGTCTTGCGCCCGGCGACGATCGTCCAGCTGGCGAGGGAAGCGAAGTGCAACAAGCTGCCCACCGAGGATCCCTCACCCACCGCTGCGCGGTCCCCCTTCTCCCGCAAGCGGGCGAGGGCTGTTATCAACCAGCCATTCGTTTTCTCCTGAAATTGTGCAACCTCCAAGTATGGCCTTCCAGCCCTCGGATGGTTAGGAATCTCATTCGTACCGCAAGGCGCTTGCCGCATCAGCGTGTGCGGCCCGGCGCGCCGGAAGCCAAGCCGCAGCAAAGGTCGCCATCGCCAATACGCTTATTGCCACGCCGTACACCACCGGGCTCCACGGCGGGACACCGTAAAGAAGTCCGGCAATCGTGCGCGTCAGGGCCATCGAAGCAGCCACACCGGAGACTACGCCTGCGCCCACGATCACTAGTATCCGCGACAACTCGAGGAACAGCAGATCCCGCCCGCTCGCACCCAATGCCAGCCGTATGCCAAACTCACGTGTACGCCGCGCCACGGAAAGCGACACGATGCCGAAGAGTCCAAGCGCCGCCAGAAACAGAGCGGTCACGGCGAATGCCACAACCAACCCAGTTTCGAAGCGTCTCTCGAGCGTTACCGCTTCTACAATCGGTCCATTGTCTGGGGATGACTCACCGGCTGCTCGGGGTCGAGCCGCCCCACCACCTTTTCGGCGAGCGGCAGTATCACTTCGGGATCAACTCGCGTCCTTATCATGAACTGGTCAGACCTTGGGTTCGCCGCGAGGGGCATATAGAATTGCATCCTGGGCGGGCGCTCTAGCGACCCATCGTGTACGTCCCCGACAACTCCGACCACCGTCACCGGCGGGCTATCCCCTCTGCTGAACTTCTTCTCGATGGGATTCTCGCCGGGCCACAGGCGCGCAGCCATCTTCTGATTGATGACACTGAAGCCTGCAGGTTCGTCTTCGCGAAACTCCCTGCCCAGAACGACCGGAATTCGCATGGTGCGGAAGTAGCTTGCATCAACCACACGGTACTCTGCACCTTCCGCCTCCGCTCCCGACAGGCGAGGCCTGTCCGCGGCGTAGGCGGCGGAGATGTCGCTCTCACCGGTCAAGGGCACGTGATTCACAACCGAGGCGGATTCGACGCCGGGTATGCTGCGAAAAGCGTCCAGAAGTTCTCGCACATGGGTTAGCCGCTTCGCAGCGTTTTCGTTAGTCTTGGGATTGAGTGACACAGTAAGGTTCAGCAGGTTGCTGGGATCGAAACCAGGATCCACGCGCATGACGTTTCTAAAGCTCTCTGCCAGCAGGCCGGCACCGACAAGCAGAGCCATCGATGCACCAATCTCCAGCACCATCAGACCGGATTTCAACCGATTGGTTCGCCGGTCGCTGGTCAGGCTACGGCCCTCGCTCTGCAGCACGGGGCACATCGCGGCACCTCGCCGAACGAGCAGCGGCAATGCTCCGAACACTAAGGCAATCAGAAAGGAAAGGAGCGGCAGGATCGCTCCCGCCTGCAGATCAAGACTCAGATCGTACAGGCGAGGCAGGTGCTGGCCTGCCAGACTGCGAACAGCCGAAATACTCCAAAGCGTGAGCACCAGACTGACAGCCGCAGCGGCTGCGACTATCAAAACCTGCTCCGCGAAGCTCTGCCGGAAAAGGCGCCAACTCGTCGCCCCGAGCGCCTCCCGCACCACGTACTCTCGCAATCGGTTGGCGTTGCGGGTGAGCAGCAGGTTGCCCATGTTGAACAGTACCAAGGCCAGCAGTAAGGCCACCGCCGCCAGGAGCATCCACAGCCCATCCCGGACTCCCAGGGACATCGTGTCACGCAGGGGTTACCACGTAAACCGCCAGCGCCGCGATGATTCGTTGTTCGATCACGTCGCGGAAAGCCGGTTGCTTCACCTGTTGCTCGCGGAAAACCTCCACGGCGCCCGCCAGGAGCTGATTGGAAGCTCGTTGTGGCGAGACCCCGTCCCTCAAGCGGCCAAGAACGTAGTAATTGAAGTTCCCCTCGTCCAGAGCTCCCTGGGTGATAGTCAGCGGAATCCAGAACTCGGCCTGCTCAGGCGCCCAATGCATGATCGCCCGCACATCCACGACCCGGGGAAAGTCGAAGCGTGGCGGCATAACCCCGATGACGGTCATTGGGCCTTCGCTCATCCGCACCGGCTTTCCAATGATGCTCCGGTCACCTCCGAAGGAACGCATCCAAAGCTGATGACTGAGCACCATGACGTTATCGTGGCCCGGCGTTGCATCTTCAACGCGGAAACCTCGGCCCAAAAATGGCTGCACGCCGAATACCCGGAAGAAATCCGCCGTTACCTGGGCGCCGTATAGCCGCTCCGCCTGTGCCAGGCCAAGGAGCGTACGTTCTGCCGTGTCAAGGGCGGCCGCATGTTCGAACAGGCCTGATTTCTCCCACTGTTGGACCTCCCTGAGGGTGACGACACACGGGCCCGAAGCGAGAGCGGGCAGGTTCTGCGAGATCGTGAAGATTCGCTCGGAACGCGGAAAAGCCAGTGGCCTGAGCAAGACCGTTTCAACGACAGCGAAAATCGTGCTTACTGCGGCGAGCCCGAGCGCCAGAGTCAGCACGACAGTAAATGTATGCGTCCTGTTGGCCGAGAGATTTCGAGCCGCGTACCGGAAGTCGTTGAGGATGCCCATTCGCCCCCTGACGTGCTCCGGAGCAATCCGCCTGCCGTCACGCCCGTACGAAGACGACTGTCTTCAGTATGCGAGGTCGCCTGATTTCTCACCGACTGTCCGCTCGTGGGACCGGGTGTCCCGAACCGAACACCAGTCCTCCCTGAGGCTGTCCGTTCAAGGAGCTTCCGAATCCGCCCGAGTCGAGGATTCGAAGATATTACAATCTCGCGGTCCGCCTGCCACGGTCAGGTCAGAACGCAGTCGTTATCGGGCATTAGGGAATGCAGCAGTCTTCACTTTGGGTGTGTCATGTTGATGCGCATCGTGCCGCTAATCTGCTGGAAGTTCATTCGTCTGTTAATGAGAACAGGACCTACTGCCTTTTGTCTCGTCTTATCTCCGTTCGCATTTTCTTCTGGCATACTGGATGATGTGTTTAACGTTGTCGATGCCAGATGCCACCGAATGGCTTGTTGATGAATCTCGATCACACAACCCTCGAATCGGTCCCGAAGGTCCTGTTGCACGAGCATCTCGATGGTGTCTTGCGCCCGGCGACGATCATCCAGCTGGCGAAGGAGGCTAAGTACAACAAGCTGCCGACGGAGGATCCGATCGCGCTCGCCGAGTGGTTCCACCAGGGGGCCAACCAGGGCAGTCTGGCCGAGTACCTCAAGGGGTTCGCTCATACCATCGCCGTCATGCAGACGGACGAAGCTCTGGCCCGCGTGGCCTTCGAGCAGGCGGAAGACCTGAAGAACGACGGCGTGGTGTATTTCGAGACTCGCTTTGCGCCGGTCTTTCACACCAAAAAGGGACTGACTCATAGCCAGGTAGTGACGGCCGTCCTGAAGGGACTCGATCGCGCCCAAAAAGAGCTAGGGATTCGCGCGGGTCTGATCGTGTGCGCGATGCGTAACATGAACCCAGCCGTGTCGCTCGAGATGGCCGAACTCGCCGTGGATTTCCGCGATCGCGGCGTCGTGGGATTCGATCTGGCTGGCGAAGAAGGCGGCTACCCGCCCAAGAAACACGTTGATGCCTTCCACTACATCCAGCGCGAAAATTTCAACATCACCGTGCATGCCGGAGAGGGTTTTGGAAAGGAATCCATCTGGCAGGCGGTACAGTACTGCGGCGCTCACCGGATCGGTCATGGAACCAGGTTGATCGAGGACATCGCCATCGCGGAAGGCAAGGTGGTAAAACTTGGCGACCTCGCCCAGTATGTCCTGGACAAGCGAATACCTCTGGAAATATGCCTAATCTCCAACGTTCACACCGGAGCTGCGCGCAGCCTTGGCGAGCACCCGTTCAAATATTACTTCAGAGAGCAATTCCGGGTCACACTCAACACCGACAATCGCCTCATGAGCCACACTACCATGACGCGCGAATTCGAGGCGGCGCAGTACACCTTCGGTCTCACCCTCAATGATTTCGAGAAGATCACTATCAACGCCATGAAGAGCGCTTTTATTCCTTACCGCGAGCGCATCCGCATTATCTTTGACGTGATCAAGCCGGGATACTCGACGACCCGCGAACGACTGGGACTGAGCCTGCAAAATGCGCATTACGGAACGGGAGAATCCGCAGTCGCGAGCCCTCGACACCAAGCCGGCGGCGCAGATCCTCAGGATCATTAACCGCGAGGACGCCAAGGTGGCGAGGGCAGTCGGGGAGGCGATTCCTCAGATCGCTCAGGCTGTGGAGTTGGTGGTCAAGGCGCTCGAGACGGGAGGTCGCCTGGTCTATCTCGGGGCCGGCACCAGCGGCCGGTTAGGCGTGCTCGATGCCGCAGAGTGCATTCCGACCTTCGGGACCGATCGCGTTATCGGAGTGATGGCCGGAGACCTCGGAGCCATGTCCCGGCCGGCCGAGGCCTCGGAGGATGATCCGGCCTTGGCAGTGCGTGACTTGAAGCGAATCGGCTTCGAACGCCGCGATATTCTGGTAGCCGTCTCGGCTAGCGGACGGACGCCCTATGCGCTCGGAGGCCTGCGCTATGCGCGTTCGCTCAGGGCCAGGACCGTCGCCGTTACCTGTAACGGAGAGGCGCCGATGCGGCGCCATGCGGACGTGTTCATCGCCGTGGTGGTGGGTCCGGAAGTGATCGCGGGATCCACTCGCCTGAAGGCGGGAACGGCCGAGAAGCTGATCCTCAACATGGTCTCGACAGCCAGCATGGTGCGTTGGGGTCGCGTGCTCTCGAATCTCATGGTCAACGTGCAGCTAACCAACGAGAAGCTGCGCGCGCGCGCCTTGCGCATCTTGGGGCAGGCTACCGGCGCCCGACCGGCTACGGCGGCGCGAGCTTTGCGACAAGCCGGCGACAATCTGCCGGTCGCGATGCTGATGCTGAAGAAGAAGATCACCCTGGGTGAAGCACGCAATCTGCTCGATCGTGGATCAAGCATCGCGGCGGTGCTACGCGAGGCTGGGATCAAGAACTGACACCTAGATTGCATAGTATAATAGAACCATGGCCAGCCCACTGATCCACATTTCGGAGGAAGAAGCGACCAGGGACTTTGCTTCTCTGCTTGGCCGCGTGCGGGCAGGCGCGGAAGTGGTGATCGAGCATAATGATCAGCCCGTAGCGGTCATCCAGCCCGCCCGGCCGATTCACCGTAACATCTCGGCTTGTATCGCGCTGCTGCCCGAGGACTCGGTGGCTACCATCGATCCAGATTTCGCCAAGGATGTGGAGGCAGCTATCGAGCGCCACCGCGAGCCGCTTGAGCCGCCCGCATGGGACTGATCCTCGATTCCAGTGTCCTCGTTGCGGCCGAACGCCAAGGCTTCAACGCCCGCCAAATGCTTGCCGCCATCGCCCATAAGGTTGGTGAAACGGACATCGCGCTTTCAGTGGTGACCCTGATTGAGCTGGCGCACGGGGCAGCGCGAGCTGACACCCCGGAACGAAAATCGAGGCGGCAGCAGTTTATTCGAGAGCTGCGGATGGCCATGCCCATCCATCCCATCTCAGAATCGGTGGCCCTTCGCACCGGGGAGGTCGATGGAGAGAATCAAGCCCGAGGAATCAGGGTTCCACTCTCCGACCTCTTGATCGGTGTAACCGCGTTGGAGCTTGGATATGCCGTCGCCACAGCGAATGCTCGCCATTTCCGCCTGATATCGGGCCTGTCTGTGGTGCAGATCTGAGTCACAGGTGTTTCGTCATTCCCAGACGTTCTTTGGGCGGGGGGTGAGGCCACACCATTGCCCGAACGACACAGTGAATACGGCTGGGGGATCGGGCCGTTCTTACGACAAAGAGACGTTGGTGAACCGTACCACGACAACGCACCATGGATAAATTTCTGATCAAAGGCGGCCATCCTCTGGAAGGAACCGTCAACATCCGCGGCGCTAAGAACGCTGCCCTGCCGGCGATGGCAGCGGCCCTGCTCACCGAAGAACAGGTGACTTTGCGCAATGTCCCTCGCGTCCGCGACATCGGAACCCTGCGCAGCCTGCTCGATGAATTGGGGGCGGATTCAGCTATCACTCACGAAGAGTATGGTAACCGGGTGGAGATCCAGTCGCGCAAACTCGAAAACGCGGTTGCGCCTTACGACTTGGTTAAGCAAATGCGGGCCTCAGTGCTCGTACTCGGTCCGCTCGTGGCCCGCTTTGGGCGCGCCAAGGTCTCACTGCCGGGCGGATGCGCCATCGGGGCGCGCCCTATCAACCTGCACCTGAGGGGTTTGGAACGGCTCGGAGCCCGTATCAGCATGGATCACGGCTATGTCGACGCACAGTCGAATGGCCTTAAAGGCGCGCGCTTCAGCTTCGACACCATCTCCGTCACCGGCACGGAGAACCTGATGATGGCAGGGGTTCTGGCCGAAGGCGAGACGGTGCTTTCGAATTGCGCCCGCGAGCCGGAGGTCCAGGATTTGGCGGCCATGCTGAACTCTATGGGCGGGCAAGTCGAGGGCGCGGGAACATCTACGATTACCATTCGGGGCGTCAGCCGGTTGCACGGAACCGAGCACTCCATCATTCCGGATCGGATCGAGACCGGTACTTTCGTCGTGGCAGCGGCGATTACCGGAGGGCGCCTCGTGATCGAGCGTGCGGAGCCTGCGCACCTTCAGGCGGTGATGGCAAAGCTCGAAGAGACGGGAATTCGGATTACCGCACGGAAAAACACGCTCGAAGTCGAAGGGTCGGGACCCAAACTGGCTGCCGATATGGTCACCCAGGAGTATCCCGGCTTCGCCACCGATATGCAGGCTCAGTATATGGCGCTGATGACTCAGGCCGAGGGATCGTCTGTGATTACCGAGACGATTTTTGAGAACCGCTTCATGCATGCGCTCGAGATCATGCGTATGGGGGCGGACATTACCCTCGACGGGCGCAGGGCCCTGGTACGAGGCAGGACCCGGCTCAGCGGCGCCAACATCCAGGCGTCTGACCTTCGGGCTAGCGCCTCTTTAGTTCTGGCAGGGCTTGCGGCCGAGGGCGAGACGCTTATCGACCGCGTGTATCACATCGACCGGGGATACGAACGAATCGAGGAGCGGCTGAAGGCCGTGGGTGCTAGAATCGAGCGCATTTCAGAGACTTAAAAGAAACCACGGCCTTCTCGACTTCGACAGGTCCTCGCCTGCTGCTTATATTTATGAGCAGGAAAAACCTGCGGGCGGGGTATAGGGGCTCGGCTCTCCCAGGCTGTTCTCGATGGCATTCAATAAACAGCCTTCGGCGTTTGCCAGTGCGGCGGCAGCGGCAGCGGCAGAGTTGGCGGCTGCTGCAGCGGATTGCGCTGCGGCCGCCTGAGACAGTGCCGCCGCTGCCTGTTGCTCGGCTGCAGCAGCCCTCTCCTCAGCGTCGCTCGCATCATTGGATTTCGCAATGGCCACGCCCGCCAATACTGCTGCCGCTCCCGTTGCTCCGATGGCGACGTAGAAAGCGGTGCTGTGGCCAGAACTGACACTTCCGCCCTGAGGCGAACGAGCGGTTTTTGGCGCGATAGTTACGCTCTTGCCCTCCGGTACCTCGACGGGAGCACCAACTCCTTCCACGCGCAGGGCTCCCCGCTTCGTGCTTACTACGATCGAGCCGTTAAGCATCGCGATCTCGCCGAGGGTGTCGAATCCCTCGGCCGGGACCACAGAAATGTCGCCCATTTTCACCTGCATGTTGCTGGTGTGGGGATGGTAGAAGGATACCTGTCCTTGTTGGAGCAGGACGGCAACTTCGTTTCGCTCGCCCGCGAATGAAGCTGCAGTATCGTGACCGAAGGTCAGACGACTACCGCTCGAGATCGCTACGATCGCAAGACCATCGTTGACCTTCAGAGTATCTCCGCTGAACACGATTGAATTAGATTCGAGCAATTGCCCGGATAGTCTGGCGTTACGGCTGCCGGCTACGGACCCGATCACGGCCGAGCCGGCGAAGGCTGAAACCGGAATAAACCACATAATGCCCGCTGTCATCAGAGCCAGCCGGCCGAGACCTGCACTACTGCGATGAGAAGCCATTGAGATTTTCTCCCTGTATCTATTTGAACGATCGAACGCTCGCTCTTAAGAACCGAGCCCAACGAGAATAGTTGCACGAGAAACGATTGTCAAATGTAAGCAGAGTGTCAAGAATTAACCCGAATGACTGTCGGAGCTCCGGAATCGCCTCACTGGAGCCCGCAGCATCAGTGTTTTTGAGGCTCGCCCGCCTTCATCTTTTCGAACGCCGCGCGAGCCGCCGCATTGCCGGGATCGAGCTTGAAACCGCTCTCGTACTCCTTCGCGGCTTCCTCGGTTCTTCCGATGGCGGCATAAAAGAAGCCCAGGGTGAAGTGAGAGTGGCTGTCCGCAGGAGAGATTGACTCCGCTTTCTTCAAGGCGTTCTCCGCGTCCTGGACTCTGCCTATCTGAAAATAACAAAGTCCTTCGCCAAGATAAGCCTTGGAGGTCGGAACGCTCTCGTTCGCTCGCCTGAATTGCTCTGCCGCCTTCTGGTATTTGGACTGTGCGAAATACAGTTCTGCCAGGGAAATTCGAGCTCTAACGCTGAACGGTGCCAGCCGTACGGCCGTCTGCAATTCCTCCTCCGCCAGTTGTGGCCGGTCAACCTGACAGTACGCCTCCCCGAGATTGATGTGAGCCGTAAGGTCACCGGGCGCCTGGCGAATGCTGCGCAAAAGCATTGCGATCGCCTCGTCATAGCGCCGCTCCTGGGTGTACACTAGCCCCAGATTGTCGAGAATAATTGGGTAATCGGGGGCGAGCTCCGACGCCTTGAGCCACTCGCGCTCAGCCCCCCCATAGTCACCCTGGCCAAAGTAAACCTGGCCGAGATTGTTGCGAATCTGTACCGAATCGGGTGAAACAGCGAGCGTGCTCAGGCAAAAGCTCACGTCATCGTGCCAGTCCCGATTGCGCGTCACAATTCTATACACGGCTAGCGCCGCTAAGAAAGCCAGCCCGGCGGCCAGCGCCCGCCGCCAAACGGGTTTGGCTGAAACCATCTCAAAGAGTTGCAGGCAGCCCCAAGCCGCCACCCAGCAAAGGCCCACTGAAGGCACGTAAAGATACCGTTCTGAAAAGACATTGGCCGGCATCCAGGCTGCGTTCAGGACCGGCATCAATGCCACAATGCACCAGACAATGCCGAAGGAAACGGGGTATGCGCGCCGCCGCAAAGCCCAAAAGGCGAGGCCCACCGCCAGAAGCGCAGTCAATCCCAGGGGAACCCGGCCGACCAGCGCGAACAGGTTGTCAGGAAAGACGTAGAAGGCGCACAGCCGCACCGGCCACAGAAATTTTGTCAGGTATTGGCCCACGAGTCCCACGCTCGAAAGCAAAACCCATTCCGGCGGTATGATTCGAGTCGCTTTGATTGGTCCCAGAACGCGAAAACGGAACAAAAAGTACGCAACCTCAAGCACCCAAAGGGCTCCGTAGCGAGATAGTTTTTGTATCCAGTGCGTTTGCAAGCGGTCCTGGCGGTAGAAGTGCTCGTAGATCGTAGCCAGCAGCGGGAGCGTGACGGCCGACTCTTTGGAGAGAAGCGCCAGAATGAAGCAGGCGCACAGGGCGGCACCACTCAGAAGAGGTCTTCCCCAATGGGCCCAAAGGGCCCAATTGGCCCGATTGGTAAATCCGTGCCGCGGCAGTCCGAGAAAGAACCAGAACGTCAGCAGGTAGAACAGGCAAAGTTGCAGATCAGTGACCGCCGCGATCCAGGCCACTGCTTCGGAGTGTATCGGATGGAGAGCGAATATTGCCGCCGCCGCGAACGCCAAGGAACGGTTTTCGAACATACGTTCCGTTACCAGAAAGACCGCAATGACCACCGCGGCATTAAAAAGAATATTCGCCAGATGGAAGAAGGCGGCAGCCGGTCCGAAGAACTGAAAACACAACAGGAAAAGCAGCATCATCATCGGCCGGTAATACGCCGTGGCTGTAGCTTCGGCGCCGCCGCGATACGACCACACCGTGGTGGTGAAGATCTCCCGCACGTGGTGGAAGCTCCGCACATAGGGATTGTTCAGTACCTGAGTCGTATCGTCGTAGACGAAACCGTTGCGGAGTGTGTTGAGATACGGAACGGCCGACAAGAGCACCAGCGCCGCGATCGGCAGGAAGCGGGAGCGCGTGAAAGTCCAGACGCTACCGCTTGCCCTGACCTCAGCCGCGGAGTTGGCAGGTTCGGGTGTATTGGATTCGGCTTCGTTCATGGGTCTCGAGTTCCTGTGATTTGCTCTTGTCGTCTCTTTGGACGCAGGCTTCCCCACAGCTTCCGCGGTCGTCTAAAGGAGTGTCCCGAGTTCGATCCAGTCTATGAACTGACCGGTTCCCTGTCAAGCTCAGGTACCGGCCTTACGACTTGAATACCAGCTTCATTACCGCTCTGCCGCCGTGCGGCGGTCTCTGACAACATTATGCAAATGGTTTACCTTGTCTCCACTGGAGGCACCATCGAAAAGACGTACCAGGAGCAGACCGGCGCGGTGCGCAACTTGCTCGAGAAGATCGACCGCTACCTGGAACTCTTGCGCCTGCCCGATCTACGCATCCGCACTGTTCGCCTCATGAACAAAGACAGCCTGGAAATGACCGAGGCGGACCGCGCTCAAGTGCTCAAGGCCGTGCAGAAGACACTTACCCGGCCCGCTCCGGTGGTGATCACTCACGGCACGGACACCATGGTCCAAACCGGCCTCTACCTGAAACGGAAGCTGCCCCGGCTAAAGGCGCCGATCATCCTGACGGGTGCCATGACTCCTCTGGGATTCGAAAGCAGTGACGGACTGCAGAACCTTACTGAAAGCCTGCTCGCCGCCCGCGTTCTGAAGCCAGGAGTCTGGTTGGTAATGCACAACCAAGTATTCCCTGTCGATCGCGTGCACAACCAAGTATTCCCTGTCGATCGCGTGCGCAAAGACCGCAAGCGGGCGCGATTCGTGTGGAAGACAAAAGAGTGACTCCGCTACGGTTTAGAGCAACTCCCACCGCGGCACACACCGGGAACACCAAGAAGACCTGATCGCTGGCTACTGGCGGTTAGGCCGCCAGCCACTGTCGCGATTCCGGCTCACGAGTTTGACTTCTGCTCTCCCATTTGTATAATCTGCTTCGTCCCCGGATTGTATGTGCCGCGGTAATATGGGGATTCTCTGATTCTGATTCGGACGGCGATCCCAGTATGCCCGAGAATAATGCCACAGAAATTGTTCCGGAGGTCGATCCTCAGCCACGTATCGATCCCAACTATTGCTGCTTCCGCTTGAAACTCGCTGAGTCGAAGATTCACCGCTGGGGCGTCTATGCCGACGAGGCGATCCCCGCCAACCGGAAGGTCATCGAGTACATCGGCCGGCGTATCAACCGGAAACAGGCCGCGCACTCGCAGTCGCGATACCTCTTCACGCTCGACCGCTATTGGACCCTCGACGGCGCCATTGGCGGCTCGGGCGCGGAGTTCATCAACCACTCGTGCCAACCCAATCTGGCGGCGCGCATTCTCAAAGGCCACATCCTTTACATGAGTCTGCGCCGAATCCGTAAAGGTGAGGAACTGACCGTCGATTACCATTTCGACGCCAAGGACGAGCGCATGGACTGCGTCTGCGGAGCTCCCAATTGCCGGGGAACTATTAACATTTTCCAGCCCATGAGATAACACCCGTTACCGTCGTCCAGGCCATGTTAGCCTAGCGGGTCGAGGGTTGTAACATCTGCACTCGCAATGCCTGGCGCAGACTGAAAGGCGGAGGGTAGCATTTGGAGCAACTCCCGCGACTCGTCCCACCCACGGTCAATGCGTCTGCAGTCCGCCGAGGGCTGACCGGCGCCGCTCCAGGACCTCGCTTCTTTGTGGGCGTGCTCTTCGGATTGCTGTGGCTGGGCCCTGCTTGGTGGGACCTGCGATTTGCCGCCGTTATGTTGGTGTGGGACGGCTTGCTGGCATTGGCCTGGCTGGTTGACTGGATGCGCCTGGCGGAACCGCACCAAATCACTGTCTGCCGCATCTGGTCGGAACCGCTTTCCCTGAGCTCGTCGAGCCGCGTAGACATCCAGATCGCAAGCCGGGGCAAAGGACCGCTTTGGATAACGGTGGAGGATGACCTTCCGCCCTCGCTCTTGTCAAATCTTCCCCGGCTGGAGCTTCAAGTCGCAGGGGCCCCATTTCCTGCCCCGCCTAATGCCCAAAACACGAGTGCAGCATACTCCGTATACCCCCATCAACGTGGTGACATTCAGGCGGGCACCGTGTCAATCCGCTATCGCAGCGCCCTGGGGCTCGCTGAGAGGTGGGCGCAGGCAGATCTACGCCAAACCGTTCGGGTCTATCCGAATCTCGATGAAGCCCGCCGCCATACGCTGTACCTCATGCGTAGCCGGCAGATCGAGCTGGAGAAACGCTACAGACGGCAGCGCGGTCCGGGGCGTGATTTCGAGAGCCTGCGCGAATATCGGGATGGTGATGAGCCGCGCGACATCTGCTGGAGCGCCACAGCTCGCCGTGCCAAGCTGGTGACTCGCGTCTACCGCGTGGAACGTAGCCAGCAAGTAATCATCGTGTTGGACCAGGGACGGCTGCTGCAGGCGCGAGTCCGCCCCCTTCCAGACCCAGGCTCTTCGATTTTGGAGTCTCCACCGGCAGGCGCGGCCAAGGCCTCTGGCGAGCATGCTAAATCCAAAAGCGCTGATCTCGATAAGCGAGCCCAAATCCAGAGGGCTGAATCCCCAGCCGCCTTGACCAAGCTCGATTTCGCGGTGACCGCAGCCCTTAGCCTCGCCCAGGTAGCGCTCTACTCCGGCGACAGCGTGGGTCTGCTGGCCTATGGCCGCACGGTCAGAGCCCGGCTTGGCGCCGGCCGCGGAGCCACTCATTTACGTGCTTTGCTGGAGCAGTTGGCAATGGCCCAGGGCGAACTGGTGGAGGCCGATCACTCGCTCGCCGCCAGCCTGTTGCTCAGCGGCCAGAAGAGGCGCAGTCTGATCGTCTGGCTGACGGACTTGGCCGAAACCGCAGCCACCCCCGAGGTCATTGAGTCGGCTGCGCGACTGCTGCGCCAGCACCTGGTGCTGTTCGTCGCCATGGGGCAGCCTGAACTCGCCAAGCTCGCCGCCCAGCGTCCAGCGACTGCGGAAGCAATGTACCAGGGCATGGCGGCTCAGGAAATGGTAAACCGGCGCGAGATCCTGTTGCGCAACCTGCAGCAGCAAGGCGCCTTGACCGTTGAATTGCCACCCGGCCGGCTCGCCAGCGGAATCGTTAATCAGTACCTGGAGATCAAAGAGCGAAGCCTCCTCTGACGACCTTGATTCCGCCTTGGGGGCCTGGGAGGGAGCTGCGATAAAAGCGGATCTGTTAGGCAGCTTTCACCCATTGTGCAGGCCAGAGCTCATGAGGTGTGTGCTCAGGATAGGCGCATAACGTCCTTGCCAGCATTCTTTTGGGTCCTGTAGTGTCCCAAATTAGACCAACTGCTCTGTTTTGATTATTGACCTTCTTTCCCTCCACCCTAACAATGGCGGTTGCCGTTTTTCTTCGGCGACTCGCTAACACCGGCAAATCTCGAATAAGGAGCTAACGTGATTCCAACTCGGCTGGTGCATCACCCGCACGTCTCTTCAGGAGAGTTTCGCGCCGCACGGGGCTCCTGCCTGGCGGTGTTAATGCTTATGCTCGGAACACTGGTTCCGACCCCCAAGGCGTGGGCGCAGGGTTGAGTAGTCGCAAGAACAGCCGCGCCCGTGATTGGTGCGGTCTCGTGCGCAGGTAACACCGGCCAAAGCGAACAGGACATCAGCGCTGCCGGCCGTGTGGACGAGGGAGGGTACCTAAATCCCGGCCGCTGGCAACTCACCACCTCCTTACGCCACCAGTATTCATTCCGTCATTTCATCGGGACCCAGGAGCAGGTAGCGCGGGTTGCCCAAGGCACCAACGTCCGAAACAATATCAACATCACAGATTTCATCCTTACCTACCAGGCCAATCCCCGCTGGAGTTTCTCGGCCGACGTCCCGCTCGAGATCATGTCAAGGACCTACACCTCAAAACTCTTTGAGGTATTTCGGCATCAGCCCAACGCGCCTGCTCAGGTCTTCCACGCCAACGGTATTGGTGACGTCAGTATTTCCGCGCAAGCGTGGCTGTGGCGTCCGCCTACAGAATCCAGTGGAAACGTCGGCGTCAGCTTTGGTGTGAAGTTCCCCTCCGGTGATCCAAGTGTCATCAATACGGTACCGAGTGTAAGCGGTCCGTCGACTCAGGTGCTTGATCAATCCGTGCAACTCGGGAACGGAGGCTGGGGGCTAATCGTTGGCACCCAGGCCTTCAAGCAAGTCAAGAGATCCATCTTGTTCTTTTCCGGAAACTACCTGATCAGCCCCCAGAACCGAAACGGCGTGCAGACCGGCCGCGGCGCACCCCTCGAAGCGATTATGTCGGTCTCGGATTCTTACCTGGCTCAAGCTGGTGTCGCGCATTTTGTTCCGAAGGTGCGCGGACTGGCTGCGAATATCGGAATGCGAGTCGAGGGAGTTCCGGTGTACGACCTGGTCGGCAGCAGCGATGGCTTCCGCAGGCCGGGCTACGCATTGTCAGTCGAGCCCGGCTTCGAGTATTCGCGTGGCAGGAATATATTGTCGTTCAGTCTGCCGATTGCTGTTCTGCGGGATCGCTCCCGCAGCGTTCCTGACCGGCAGAACGGTGGCCACGGAGACGCGGCCTTCGCGGACTATCTGTGGCTGATCAGCTATACGTACAGGTTTTAGACAGAGATTCGTCGCCAGACTGTGTTTGGCTTCTCAACAAGGCTGAACTTCGGACTGGCAGATGTTGCAGTCGAAGAAGTGACCGTCAGCTCAATTTGACAACTGCGCTAACCAGGATCTGTCAAACATGCGATTTGTGAAATCAATCACAGTCTGCCCGCTGCTGATGTCGCTCGCCTTCACCACCATGGCTTGGGCAGCAGGAGACGTCAAACCAGAGCTCTCGCTTTGGGATATCAACAAGCGACCGCAGAAGTTAAGTCAATACCGCGGCAAGATCGTGATTGTCAATTTCTGGGCGACCTGGTGCGAAAATTGTAAGTCGGAACTTCCCTTGTTTCTCGAGGAACAGCGGCGATATAAGGATCGCAGCGTGATAGTGATCGCAGCCTCTGTTGACGACGCCACCACAGTGAAAAGGGTGCAGCCTTTCGCAAAGCGATTGAAACTCAACTTCCCTGTCTGGATCGGAGCGACCGTCGATGATCTTGAGAGGCTGGGTCTAGGCGAAGCTGTTCCCGCGACCGCTTTTTTTGACTGTGAAGGAAGCCTCGCGGGGCGGGTGAAGGGCGTCGTCCGGAAGGACGACCTGGAACACCGCATCGAATGGCTACTCGGTAACCACGACGGGCCTTCCCCGGAACCCGTGGTCGACAACGTAAGCCCCAAGTAAGGTCGCGATGCACGCACCCCTGGAGCTCAGGGCTTTGCGCAGGGCGGACTGCCGGCAAACTCGCTCCAACTTGAAAGCGGAGCCTGTAGTCCGCCTTCGATCCACAAAAATTGCCCGTTGACCGACGCCGCCTCTTCACCCATGAGCCTGAGGACCAGGTCAGCCGCCTTATCGGGATCATCACCGCCCGTTTGCTTTACCCATTCGACCCAATCCCGAAAGGCCGCGGCCTCGGAGCCCGCACGATTGACCTCATCCCGAATGGCGGCCCACATTTCGGTCTGTACGTCCCCCGGGTGGATAACGTTGGCGGTGACTCCGGTTCCGGCAACCTCGGCAGCCAAGTGCCGCGTGAATTGATTCAAGCCGACCTTACTTGTGGCATAGGCGCTATTGAGAGGACCCGGTTGGTGAAAGGCGGCGGCGGACGAAAAGTTCACGATCCGGCCCCAGCGCATGTCGAGCATTCCTGCGAGGAAAGCCCGGCAGATCAAATACGGACCGACCATGTTGATGAGGATAGTTTCGACCCAGCGCTCCGGAGAACCGTTGGCAATCCATTGGATCGGGCCGAAAATACCTGCGGCGTTAACGAGAATGGAGGGCTTGCCCAGCTGGCCTTCGATTGTTGTTCTTAGCCTTTCGACCTCGTCGGGGTTTTTGACATCCGCGACGACGGCTAGTGCCGTGCCGCCATCACGCTCGATCGTCGCCGTCAATTCGTCGAGTGGAACGGGACTGCGGGCGACCAGGGCGACCTTTACGCCGTGCCGCGCCAGCTTGAGGGCGACAACACGGCCGAGTCCGCGACTAGCCCCTGTGACCACAGCGATCTTATTTCGCAGTTGGGTATCCATTGTAGTTAGTTCGTCCCGGCCCAGTCAGCGCGAATGCCACGGCAGGCAAGGACAACAACACCTTGCGAGCGCGTCAGCCCACCCCGGCTCGTCTCCAGCTTTCTAGCCGCGCGGCTTAGCTTCTGTGCCAGGCGTGGGTAGGGCCGCAGCTTTGGAAGCATCCGAGGGCGCTGTGGACTCCGCCTGGCTTCGCTGCCGCACCCAGCCCTCTTTGGTCACCTGCCGGGCCCGGCCAAGAGCGAGAGACTCCGGCGGAATGTCGTCGGTAATCGTCGATCCGGCAGCCACGTAGGGATTCCTGCCTACGTTTACGGGCGCTACCAGCATCGTGCCGCTGCCGATGAACACGCCATCTTCGATAACGGTCGGATGCTTCTGGGCGCCATCGTAGTTACAGGTAACGGTCCCCGCACCGATGTTCACCCGCTCGCCAAGCGTAGCGTTGCCAAGATAAGTAAGGTGCTGGGATTTGGTGCCGCGTCCGATGCGAGACTTCTTCACTTCGACAAAGTTGCCGATCTTCGCCTGGCTGCCGATCACAGAGCCGTCGCGCAGATGGGCGAACGGTCCAATGCTTACTCCATCATGAACTTCGCTGGCGTTAACTAGTGAATACGCCCTGACCAGAACCCGGTCACCCAGATCCGAGTCGATGATGGTCGAGTAAGGGCCGATGCTGGCGGCGCGCCCGACGCGCGTCCGGCCGAGAAGCTCGTACCTGGCTCGATCACCGTGTCGGCCCCAATCTCGACGTCGGCGTCGATGTAGGTCGCCTCGGGATTCACCACGGTGACGCCATCACGCATCAATGATTCCGCCTTGCGCTGCCGCAAAATCTTCTCCATCTGCGCCAGCTCAACGCGATCGTTAATGCCGGCCACCTCCCGCCAATCGGCCACTGGCAGGGCCATGACCTTCTCTTGATGACGATTGAGGATCTCCACCATGTCGGTGAGCAGATATTCCTTCTGGACATTCTCCTTTGACAACTCGCCCACATGCGCAAGCAAGTTGGAAATTGAAAAGCAGATAATCCCGGAATTGATCTCCCGGATTCTTCTTTCGCCTGCAGTGGCCACCATTTCTTCAACGATAGCCTTCACCCGGCCGCGGTCCCCCGCCGGGGATTCCTGACGCACGATCCTGCCATACCCTGCAGGGTTTTCGACTTCGGAGGTGAGAACCGTAGCTGCGGCGCCACTATCGGTGTGCGCGGAGACAAGCGCCCGGATCGTCTCCGTGCGCAGTAAGGGCGCGTCGCCCACCAGTACAACCAGCATGTCGCTGGGGCACATGCCCAGTTCGGGACGCGCCACGATGAGCGCGTGTCCGGTGCCAAGCTGCTCTTTCTGCTCAATGAAAGTGATCTCGGGGCGGCCCAGCACCCGCCTGACTTCTTCGGCGGCATGCCCGATCATCATGTAGGCGCGCTCCGGCCCCGCGGCGAGCGCCGTTCGCAGCAGGTATTCGCCCAGCGGAAGCCCCGCTAGCCGATGGACCAGCTTCGAGCGGTCGGACTTGAATCGAGTCGCCTTGCCGGCCGCAAGGATCAGGACAGAAAAGGATGGTTCTGGAATACTCTGCCTCCAGGTGTAGCCTGAATCGGGCCGGAGCGCTGCCGGGGTCGGCATCTCTCTGGCATCACTGCTAACTGTAACGGACCCGGGCGCCGGCAAGCAAGGCGGATGTCGCTATTTAAGCGAGGAGACGCTGAGCCGCAGAGAAAAGCCTGGCTGAAAGGCTACACAGGTGAAGGCCGAGGGAACCACCAACCCCGCAGGATCTCTTCCATTATTGCTCTGCATTCTCTACGGTTTCTGCGATGAGATCCACGCCTTCGGAAAAATCGTGGCACCCAGAAAGCTCCAAAAGAATCCAAGAATAGCGCCATGCAGCGAACGGTTTATCATGGCGGGTTTTCGCTCCGCTTTGTGTATCTGCGAGGAATATCGACTTATTCAGATTTGTCATTAAGGGAGGTAATTAGAGACTATGAGCACTGAGAGTACGACCGCCAAATCCGTGATTTACGACATTGACCCGGCACACACCGAGGCGCAGTTCAAGGTTCGCCACATGATGATCTCTTATGTGCGCGGGACCTTTCGTAAGGTCAGTGGCAACGTCGTGGCCGACCGCGGCAACCCTGCCAACTCCTCGGTGGAGGTCAGCATTGACGTCAACAGCGTGGAGACGAGGGAGACCGATCGCGACAATCATCTCCGCAGCGCGGACTTCTTTGACGTCGCCAACTATCCCACTATGACCTTTCGCTCCACCAAGATCACCCCGAAGGGCGAGGATCGTTTCGAGGTGAACGGTGACCTGACGATCCGCGGCATCACCAAGGCTGCAACCCTGGAGGTCGAGACCACTCCTGAGATGAAAGATCCCTGGGGCAATCTGCGCTTTGGTGCTGCAGCCAGGGCCCGGATCAATCGCCAGGACTTCGGCTTGAAGTTCCAGGTTCCGCTGGAGGGCGGCGGTCTGCTGGTCGGGGACACCGTGGACATTGCCATCGAGACTGAGTTGGTGCGCCGTGCCACACAGGCGGCCACGGCGTAAGACCATTCAACGTGGAGAACGCTGATCACGCTGAGAAGAGCCTTAACGAAAGGCTGCCAGCCGGTGAAGGCTGAGACAGGAGGGAGACTGCGCGAGCGCTTCTCTCTTTATTTTCGTGCGTTGCGATCTCTGCGGTAAATGCCGTCCTCATCGCCCAAACTGCTCATAAATCGCCTCTGTTACTTCATCGATTACGGCAATCGCCCGACCACCTGTTAGCGGCTGATTGTCGGTCATAATGGAAAATGCCAGGCGTTCGCCGGAGGGCGTATCCATGTAGCCCGAAAGCGTATGCACGTGCGCCAAGCCGCCGGTTTTGGCGCGGACGCGACCCTGGATCGGCGAGCCCACAAAACGATGGGCGAGCGTCCCGTCAACCCCGGCGACCGGCAGCGCGTCGAGATAAATGCCAAAGGTCTTCGAGCGGCTCATGAACTCGAGCAACTTAACGATGGCCTCGGGCTCGACCAGGGTAAGGCGCGAGAGGCCGGAACCATCCCGGAATTGCGCCTCCTCCGGTGAGATGCCCGCCAGGGTCGCAAACTCCTGCAGCACTTCAAGGCCACCCCGTACGCTGCCATCATGCTTGATTTCGCGCCCAAGTGCCCGCAGCAGCATTTCGGCGTGGAGGTTCTCACTAACCTTCAGGATCACCTTGACACCCTCAGCAAGCCGCGGCGAAATGTGTTCCGCTAGTTTCACAGGCCTGGGATAGAACAAAGGCGGTGGCGATGGCGGATCGCTGCCGCGCCGATGGTAATCGTTCGCCCGACTCTCTTCAAGTACCAAAGTCTTCCCCTGCACCTTGATGCCTTGCCGGTCGAGCGCCTGCGCGAAAAGCTGAACGGCAAGTTCAGGTGGATTGGCAATAGAAATCGGATCTTCATCCTCGTTTGTCCCGGGAGGCACCCGTCCCCAAACCTGCAGCGTCTGAGAGCCGGGCTGGCGATCCACAAAGAACACTTTGGGGGACTGTTCGTACCAGGTGACAAGCCCGTTTTTGAGGGTGTAGTAGTCGGGAAGCGGTGTTAACGTGACCGCGGCAACTCGGCCGAATTCAGTGGCGCGAATATGTGGGATTAGTTGGTTATCGTTGATCGCGATTGCCGTCACCGGTGCGCCGTAGCCCCACGCCAGATCCTCGATCGACCAAGCCGGGTCGTAGGGCTCTTCCACGAAATAACGATCGTCGGCAATCAAGTCGCCGGTGACTTCACGAATGCCGTTGGCCGCCACCTGCCTGGCAAGGTCGTCGAACACCGCCATCATCTCGGCAAGCCCTCGCTTCGGCGCTTTGGGATCGTAGGGGAGTACGCGAGTGGTCGCGAAGTTGGCGTCGCCGTGCCCAACCAGGACGAGATCCGCAGCACGTCCGGCGCTGCCCGGTGGGGAATCGCTTTCCACGGTGGTTCGAAAGTGAAAATCCGGACCCAGTTTTTCCAGCCCCGCTGCCGTCGTAAAGAGCTTCATGCCCGAGGCGGGCAAGAACAGTTGATCGGCGTTGCTGGCATAGAGAGTCTTGCCATCGCGAAGCCGTACCACCTTGACTCCCCAGAAGCCGCGAGCGGCGTCGCCTTGAGTGAGGATCTCCTCAATGCGGTGGCGAAGCTTGCGGGGTCCAACATCTTTGCTCTTGCCCCCAGCAGCCGCGGGCGAGGCGCCAAGGACGAGAAGGCTGAAGGCGGTAAGCAGAAAGCAGAATGCAGGAAGATGGGCACACGCGAGCCGCGAGCCGCTAAGGCCTGTCCTGGTGGGGGCAATTTGCGGCTCTGGTTTGGCCATTTGGCTTATGACGGGCCTTGCTGTTCCTGCGCCCAAGGTGTTTGATAGCGCGGAGCGTTCTGCTTGCCGCTTGCGTCCGTCTGCTCACTGCCTTCTATCCCTTGCCGGTCGTCACCGGTCCTTACAGGGCGGCGTCCGCATTGTCAGTGCCCGGCTAACAGGCGCGCCACGTCTTTCGCGAAGTACGTGAGGATGATCCCCGCGCCGGCCCGATGGATCGAGGTGAGCGTCTCCAGGATCATGCGGTCACGATCGACCCAACCGGCGCGAGCGGCGGCCTCAATCAGCGAAAACTCCCCACTGACCTGGTAGGCGGCAATCGGCACGTCAAACACCTGGCGCGCCAGGGTGACGACATCGAGGTAGGGCAGCGCCGGCTTCACCATGATGATGTCGGCCCCTTCCTCGATATCGAGCGCGATCTCGCGCAGGGCTTCGCGCTGATTGGCCGGATCCATCTGGTAGGACTTGCGATCGCCGAATTTGGGCGCGGAGTCGGCGGCCTCACGAAAGGGTCCGTAGAAAGCGGATGCGTACTTAGCTGCGTAAGCAAGGATGGGAGTTTGACTGTAACCGCCGGCGTCGAGCTCTCGGCGGATGCGACCCACACGTCCATCCATCATGTCGGAGGGCGCCACAATGTCTGCTCCGGACTCGACCTGACTGATCGCGGTGCGAGCAAGCAATTCGAGCGTCGAGTCGTTATCCACCTCGCCGTTGACAATCAGGCCGCAATGCCCGTGGCTGGTGTACTCGTCGAGACAGACGTCGCAGATCACCACCAGTTCGGGTAACGCCTGTTTTGCGGCCCGGACGGCGCGCTGCACGATGCCGTTGCGGTGGTAGGCGCCCGAACCGACTTCGTCCTTCGATTCCGGGATGCCGAACAGCATCACCGCCGGTACACCGAGATCGTGGGCGCGCCGGCATTCCTCCACCAGCAAATCCACGGACCACCTGTAATTGCCTGGCATGGATCGGATTTCATCCTGCACGTTTGACCCCGGACAGACAAACAGCGGATAGATGAGCGAGTCCACGCTGAGACGAGTCTCGCGCACCATCCTGCGCAAGGCCTCGGTACGGCGAAGACGACGGGGGCGATGGATTGGAAATGGCATGATTTAGTCCTTGGTCACTTGTCCTTAGTCTATTGTCCTTAGCGTCGTTCCAAGATGCAGATTTGCCCGCCGCAGGTCATCTCAAACAAGCAACCAACCACAAAGGACGAAGGACTATTCCTAAGGTTCACTGTAAAGCCGTTCACGTGGACGCAGATTGCCCACCGTGGTCACGTTCGCAAGCGACAGCGCCACGCGGAAGGAGTTCTCCTGGCGCAGGTTCGGAATATTGAATCGGCGGTATTCGAAATTGAGCCCGAAACACCCAAAATTGTAACTGGCCTGGCCTACGAGCTGATTAGTGAGGCCCTTGGCGATGTTGTAGTCAAGACCGACGGCGCCGCTCAGGCCTTTGGTCGAAGCGTCGCCATAAGTTACGACCGTCCTCAGCAGGTTGAACGACTGGAGGCTCGAAAGCGAGGCGGAGGGTGGGGGCGCCACCAGTAGCGATTCCGTGCGATTCACGAAAAAATCGGTGAAAGCGAGGCCCAAGGGGCCGCTTTTCACGTGCGAGGTAATTCCGGCGTTCAGAACGCCTCCGCCGCTAGGATTCAGATCGGCGCGAATTTCGGTATCGAAATTGGAGAAGGGCGCAATCTTCAGCACCGACACCACCGGCGAAAGGCGTCGTCCCGGTTCAAAAGCAAATCCGGTGAGCGAGATAGTCGGGTCGAACACCACGTTAGTGCCGGGCCGAAGCGCTCCCCCGAAGTTGGGATCGAAGTAATACTTTTGGCTAAGGCGGAGCGATACAAGTTCGTGCGCCTGAGGCAGCGCCTCACCGTCGCCCACATTCTTACGATAGTAGAGGGTATTCGTCAATGAGTACTCCAACTCGTTGGTCGATGAAACGATGTCGACATCATCGTAGCGCACGATGTTGTCGATGTCCTCTTTATCACTCACTCCCACCAGGCGATAACGGATGTCGGGCTCGATGACATGCTTGATCTTGTAGCCAGCGAACGTTCGCTTGAAGACCTTCTCCAATGCTGGCGGACGCAGATCGGCGCTAAACTCGCCCACTCCGCGGTTGATGGGGACTTCGCCCAGCCTGGAGCTAGAACCGTAACGCGTAGCCCGCACTCCGAGCGTGGGCGTAAAGTGGAATCCCCAGAAAGGACGAGAGCGCAAGGTCACGCGCGGATAGAAGTCCACGCGCTCGCTAAGCGGCAGCTCCGCGCCCGGCTGGGTTCGAGCTACGCCCGCTGCCGACGTGTCGAAGGAGAAATAAAAAAGCGAATCACCGACTTGTTTATCCATACCGCTGAACCAGAAGCCCGGGGTCTGCTGAATCACGATGGAGTTGCCCACGGTCTCGATGGGGGAAGCCGAGAGGAAGTTCTGGTAACGGGAGCCGTAGAAGTTGAGGCTGTAAGCGGAGAAGCTCTTGGTGGCAAAAGCCTCTTGCCGGACCTCGGAGGTCACGGCCTGGGTGAAATTATCGGTGAAGGTCAGCCGGTAAGCGAGAGAATTGATATAGTCGACATTTACCACGCCCCGAAAGCCATATCCGAGGTCGTCGTCGTGTCCGACGGCATGAACACTCATGCCCGCCGCCCTGATGTCAACGGGCGCTTTGTCATTCACCCCGGTGTAGTCCACCTCGATCGCACTCGATTCGGTGGGAGTGGCGCGGAATCGTCCACTGGTGGCCACGCCTCGCTTGGTGTAATCGGCCAAGCCCAGGGTGAGATCCATACTCGGGCTGATGGCCCAGAAAAATCCCTCGCCAATAATATATCCCTTTTGTGACGAATTGCCGGCTTCCGGCAACAGAATGCCTGATTGCCGCTGTTTGCTGTTGATCGGAACCACGAGTAAAGGCGAGTAGAAGAGCGGGATGTGAAGCAGCTGGAACAGGTCGTTGTGGCTGATCAGCTTGTCGCCCGCTCGCACCTCACCGTGGCCGACGTTCAACGACCAGCCCCACTGCTCGGGTGAGCAACTGGTCACGCGCCCATGATCAAATTTGTAGACCTGCTCGTTGATACGCTCCACCCGGTCAGCTTGAAAAAAGAACGGATTGGAGGTGGTCAGCATCTGTCGTTGCGGCCGTAGATGGGCGTAAACGTAACCCTTCACTTCAAGGAACTTTCCTACCCCGGCTCGCAAGTTGTAGGCCACGCTTTGGGCTTCGAGGAAATCCCCGGCATCCGTGAAGGTGACGTGCCCATGCGCCTTGAGCTCGCCCGAAGCCGCATCGAAGGTCGCTTCATCCGCGGTCACCTTGGCGTCGCGGTAGGTGATCTCGACATGACCGGCCATTCGATAGAAATCCTTCACTTTCTGCAGCGAATCATACTTGGCTGTCACTGTCTGATTGGGGTCACTGAGCTCCGGCGGAACAGGCGCCGGGGAGGCGGGGAGGGCCTGACAACCCTCTTGCGCCCGCAGCGGCCTCGGTAGCACCACGGCCGCCAGCAGGATCGTGGCCATCAACCAGGCAGCGGGAATCCACGCAGGGTCGCGGCTGGGCATACCTAGGCGGTGGCGTTTCAAGAGGAACAATGGCGGAGTGTCGCGCATAGATTAGAAAATGATCATTTTAGTCGAAAGCTCTTTCCGCTATCGAGGTCTTTTGCTAAGATGCGAAATGGAGGGGGATAGCGACCGAAGGAAGGTGTCCAAGGGTCAGAACTCTCAAGCGTCCCAGATGTGGTTCTGCAACGGGAGGCATTTCAAAGCGTTTTCGCTCTGGTTCCGGCTTGCGCCAGCCCGGCCAGGCTTAAGCGCGGAAGGTCTCGTCACTACCGTTAAGGAACTCCACTTCATCGTCCTGTTGTTCCGGTCCATTTCGTTGGTCATCAAAGATCATGACCCGTCTGGGCCCAGAGGCGGTCTGCATGCGTTTCTGCTGGACGAAGGGTGACCGGCTCGACACTGGCTGACCGGAACGTACGGGAGCACATTGCGACCCTGAGGAGGAATTTGTGGACGAGTCCGAGGCGCGCAGGAATACCCCACAGGCAAGCTCACCCCTAGACGAAATCACGATCGCGGAAGATTCCGCCAAAATCTCAGAGGACTCGGAATTTGATTCTGGCATCTATTCCTCCGCCGGTAGCACTCTCGACATCGACCTTAATACCGGACGGGAGGATCCTGCAGAATCGCCGCTGCTTGACGGGCTCAACTGGCGGGACGAGGTAGCAGACCGCGTCGAGAAGTTTCGTAAACGCCGAGGAACCTCGCGATCCCATCCGGAAAAAAGTTCAAATCTTGACTTTGATTTCGGAGCTACTGCGGAACCGGAAACAGAAGTTCCGAGCCAATACCGCCCCAAGGACATCTCTTCCGCTGACGGATCTCCCCGTAGGGCCACGAGAATTGAGGTCCGCGGCGCTCCTCCTCTTGTGGATGAGCGCAGAGCCGAGAGCATCGCCGAGCTTCTGGTGGAAGAGGCATTTGTCTCTCCTGTAACAGAGGAGCCGGTGATCCGACAAGCTGAGGCCCGGGATGCGGAATCTGACTACACCCATGCCACTAGCCCGCGACGAGCCGGCGCGCGTCGGCACCCAAGTGGCAGGGGATCGTACAGCCCGACACATGACTTCGATACCGGGCTTCGTCCGGAAAAGGTGACGGATAGCAGACGCTGGCTTGAAGACCCGGCTTCAACCGTGGGTCGTGTTGAGATCGAGCCTTTCGAGCCTTCAGCCCCGTCCCGAACCGCCACGCCATTGTCTTGGGAGAATCAGTCGGGCGACGAGGTCGATGGCCAAGCCGACTCAGAAGGGATCAGCGTCGCGCCGATAAGACGGCGTTTTCTGGCTGGGCTAATCGATGCGGGCATCCTCATTATGTGCGGAGGATTATTTGCGCTGATCTTTCGTCAGGCGGGTGGCCGAATTCCGCACGGTATTCTGGCCGGCTCCATTTTTGCATTCATTGCACTGGTCTTCACGACAACCTATTTCGGCCTCTTCACCGCAATGTCAGGGACGACAGTAGGCCTTGAGGCCCTGGGCATGCGGATCAGCAGGCCCGATGGAAGGATGCCATCGCCTTCTGAAGCACTGATGCGCGCGCTCGGGTACGTCTTTTCCTCAGCCGCTCTAATGTTAGGCTTCCTGTGGGCTTTGGTGGATGGCGACGGGCTTACCTGGCATGATCGGATGTCGGACACGATGGTGACGACGGCGCCACTGCCGACGCCCGAAGCCGAAAATAATGGCGGCAAGTTCGTCGGGACCGAAGCGCAAGAACTCTCATGGTAGAGATTGACGTCTGCCCACGGACACAAGATGGGAAAAGGGCGATTCCTGAACCAAAAGCTCGGCAAGAGGACCAGCCGTAAGCTGGATCAGCTCAAATCTCACCTGGAGGTCCAACGCGGATCCAGCCCAAAGTCCGCTCCTGGAGGCCGACCGCTCGCACGGCCCAGTCGGCGTCACAAATCAGAATGAAGCCCGGTTCCTTAGCGGCACTGTCCCCAGCACACGAATCGCAGGTGCAGAAACGGGCGAAACAGGAAAGTCCACTTTCGATGCCACCCGCAGGTCGCAACCAACATCAAAAAGGGAACATGCGAAGACGGGATCGATCCCGGCTCTTCACCGTGCCGGAGATGGGTTGGAAACTATTCTGGGGAAGTTTACCGGCATGTTATACTTGGTTTCAGTCGGCTAGTGCCACCAAAGGGATGTTAGGTCTATGAGTAATCGCATTCGGATCCTCCTGATCACGGTGTCGAGCATCGTGGTCCTTTATATCTTGGTCGGGGGGCTGCTCGGAAAGAGCGACACGGCTTCCTCGTCAAACACCACAAATGAAAAGTCTTATCGGGATCTCGGGGTGTACCAGGAGGTTCTTGATCGCATCAAGAGCGACTACGTCACGGATCCGAATCTGGGCAAGGTAACCGACGGCGCAATCCACGGAATGCTCGAGGCCCTTGATCCCTACAGCACCTATCTGAGTCCCGCCGATTACAAGAGCTACCAGGAGCATCCTGATGGCGGACCGGCGAGCGTTGGTCTTTTTGTTTCGAAGCGAGGCGGCTTTGCCGCGGTCGTTTCAGTTTTGCCGGGCGGCCCGGCCGACAAGGCGGGGGTGAAACCGGGCGACCTGCTTGATCGTGTGGAAGAAACTCCCACTCGCGACTTCTCTGCCGTGCAGCTTGACCGCATGCTGGCCGGCCAGTCGGGAAGCAAGGTAAGCGTCACGGTAGTCAGGGAATCCCGCGGCGGCCCCGAGAAGCTTGAGATGACCCGAGCGGTCATCCAGTATCCGCCTCTGGTGGCCCAAATGCTTCCCGATGGAACAGGATACCTTCGTGTGCCTTCATTCAACGGGGGCCGGGCTGACGAGATCAAAAGTAAGCTCCAAACCCTGGTTTCGCAGGGGGCTACCAAGATCGTGCTCGACCTGCGAAATTGCGCGGGCGGCGAGGTGCCGGAGGCGATTTCGACCGCCAGCCTGTTTATCGATAAAGGACTTGTAGCGTATCTCGCTGGTCAACGATACCCCCGCCAGAACCTGGATGCAAAGCCGGCAGGGGATGTCTGCAAATTGCCGTTGGCAGTGCTGATCAACCAGTCCACCGCCGGGCCAGCCGAACTGGTGGCGGCTGCCGTCTCCGAGGACAAGCGTGGCCAAGCGGTAGGAACCCGCAGCTTCGGTGTAGGTGTCTATCAGCAGGTTGTGCAGGTGGGCGACGGTTCAGCCCTGCTTTTGTCGGTCGCCAAGTACTATGGTCCGAACGGCAAGGCAATACAGGACAACGGCGTAAATCCCGATGTGCTGCAGGCTCCACGGACCGACTCGAGCGACGACGATAACCCGGAATCGCCGCAGAAGTTCGGTGGCAAGGATGATCTCCAGTTGCAGAAGGCCATTGAGGTGTTGAAACAGGGATCCGCTAGCAAGGCGGCCCTCGTTGCCACGCCACTACGGCCGGCGGCCTAGGCTTATCTAGCTTGAGAGCGCTCGCGCTGCTGGTTAACCAATGACGGTGGGGTAGTGCGGGCGGGGCAGATCACTGGTTGAAGGCAGCAGGACGAGTCGCGGCGCACTTCTAAACCCCTCCTATGAAAAGGAAAGCGGCTACCCGGCGAAGGCGCCGCTCCACCCGCAAATCGTCCCGTCGGATTCTCTGGATCATTCCCCTCATCGCACTCGCTGCCGCCGTTCTGGGCTACTTTGGTGTATCGAGTTTCTACCGCCCGGGCGCTGACCGGCAGAGCCATCGGGCGCGCATCGCATTGGAAACAAGGCAACTTCGCGAGCCCAACCTCGGACGAATTCCTGTTGAAAGCGCTCCCTTCATGGCTGAATGGGATCCCCGAACTTCGGCGCGCCTCGCTTCTGCGGTCGAACGCTCGGGCGGCAGCGAAATCTGGGTTCGGCACCACTCGGGCCAAGTCGAAATTCTGGCTCCGGCCGCTGCGGTTTCGAGGACTCTGGCTGCGATCTCGGACGAAGCCAGACGGTGTGGCCTGGAGTCCCGGATCGGCGGCGGCCATTCGGTCCGTTCCGGTGCACGCCTCACCAAGATCGATCTCGCGCGAAACGGGCGCGTTCTAGGCATTTGGCGCGTCCGTGAGGTCGAGAGGATTCTCCGCGCAGCGATTATCATCGACGATCTCGGCCAGGAACTCATAGCGGCGCACCGCTTGATCGAGTTACCCTACCCGATAACCTTTTCGGTGCTTCCTCATCTGGCGCATTCGACGGATACGGCGCGCGCAGCGCACGCCGCCGGTCGAGAAATAATGCTCCACCTGCCGATGGAACCCCAACCCGGCTCCTCCCAGAGCCCTGGTGCCGGGATGATCGCACCCGGAATGGCGTACCGTGAGGTGGCTGAAGTGGTAGGCTCCGATTTGGCCACAGTGCCTTACGCGCGGGGCGTCAACAACCACATGGGATCACGTGCGACGAGCGATGCCGTGTTGATGACCGAAGTCATGAAGGTGCTGGCTGCGCGGCGGCTTTACTTCGTGGATAGCCGCACAACCCCGCTTACGGTCGCTCAAGATGTGGCGGTCCAGGCGGGCGTGCCAAACCTGGCACGGTCGGTCTTTCTGGATGATACCCAGTCCGTGGGATGCACCCTGGCCGAGCTTCGCCGCTTCTGCAAGATGGTGGAGCAAAATGGATCCAGTCTCGCCATCGGACATCCTTACGCCAGCACGATTACGGCATTGCGAGATTTTCTGCCGGAGTTCGACCGTCTTGATATCGAGCTGGTCCCGGCTTCACAGCTCGTAGGCAAGGCCGCTAACCCATCGCTGCAAGCCGCTTCCGTTGGCTTGCCCCGCTAGGAGCGACGTCTCGTTTTATGCCCCATGTCAATTACGAGTTCAAAGCAGTTGCCAAGGATCATCGCCCTCTCCGAGCCATCCTGAAGAAGCTCAAAGCTCGTTCTCCCGGGATCGACCACCAGATTGATACCTACTTCCGCATCCCGGAGGGCCGTCTCAAGATCCGCCAGGGAAATATCGAAAACTCCCTCATCTTCTACCGCCGCACCAACACCGCTCGCGCCCGCCAATCGCGAATCCGCATGATCGCCATGTCTCCTCAAGAAGCGAAGACGGTGAAAGATATCCTCTCGGCGGCGCTCGGCGTTCGCGCCGTGGTGGACAAGAAGCGCGAGATCTACTTCGTGGGCAATGTAAAAATCCACCTGGACCGGGTTCGAGGTCTTGGCAAGTTCATCGAAGTGGAAGCGATCAATGATCTGCAGATCGGCGGCCGACGGGTCAAGACCAGGCCAGCTCGAATCCGCGAGGAGGCGCTCGAGTTCCAGCGGCTGTTTGGAATTGAGAACTCTGACATCATGGCGGAATCATACTCGGACATGGTCCTGCGGGACAAGCGACCCTGACGAATAGGCTTCATCCTCTGTAGCGCTGTTATGTGAGTGGCCCTTGAGCTTGTCTTTGGCGTCACATTTCCCCCGCCTGCATCGTTTAAGAGTCAGCAGGTGACATCGGCGGAGGGTGTTCTGATGCTCGAAACCGCACATAGCCTCAAGGCGAGAAGCTTGGGCATGCTGGCCTGGAGGCCAAGAATATCACAAGCAACGAAACTGGAAGAAGGAGCCGCAGGTCACGTCGTGCCGGAGCAGAGCCATCGCGGGCGAGACACCCGATCCCCTCAAACCTGGTCGGAGGCGGCGTTCCGGGAACTCTATCTCGAGGACTACCAACGCGTGGTAGGAGTACTACTGCGGCTCGTCGGAGGCCACGCCGAAGCTGAGGAACTAGCCAACGAGGTCTTTTGGAAACTGTACCGGCAGCGGTTATTGCCCGATCCAGGGGGTAACGTCGGCGGCTGGCTGTACCGGACCGCGACCAACCTCGGCATCGACGCCGTGCGGTCGGCGGCGCGGCGGCGCCAGTACGAAGGAGAAGCTGGGCGAATGCAATTGGAAGCCGGTGGGACGGCCGGTCCCCTCGATGAGGTATTACGGGCAGAGAAGTGCGACAGAGTGCGTGCCGTGCTCGCCCGGCTGCGGCCCGCGCAGGCTCAAATCCTCACCTTGCGTCATGGCGGCTTCTCCTACAAGGAACTGGCGGAAATATTAGGTGTTGCCGGAGGCTCAGTGGGAACCATGCTGACTCGCGCCGAAGCCGAATTCGCACGCCGTTACCTTGAGTTCTACGGGGAGGAGGGTTTATGAACTGCCCTAGTGATGGGGACCTGCGGGCTCAAATCGATGATGAACTCAGCTCTGCGGAAGCGGAAGCGGTAGAGCTCCACTTGGAGTCCTGCCCGGAGTGCCGGCGCCGCCTGGCCGCGATCGCCGATCGGGCGAAGGCGACAAGTATAGCCTTCGCCGCGCTCGTATCGCGGTCCGATGGATCCGAAGACACTGCTGGGGAACTTCCCCGGGCAGCGTGGGCTCGCTTCGCAGCCCGAGTGGGAGAGGAACGTCGAATGGAGCAGGCGTCGACGGGATTCTTGGCCCGGGTCTTTGGTCCGGGACAGCGCCTCATATGGGCGGGCGCCGGCTTTGCCGTCGTGCTTGTAGCCGTGATCAGCATGGCGCCCGCGCGGACGTGGGCTCAACGGCTCCTGGCGTTGTTGCGGGTACAGAGGATTGCGGTGCTGCCGCTCGATCCCGATATCGTAAGCGGTCACAACGCGAACCTGCAAGCCGGCAAGCTGATCGCCCAGGTACTTTCAGACAACGTGGTGGTTACCACGTCGCCCGGGAAGCCGGCTCCGGCAGAGAACGCTGATGCCGCCAGTCAGCTCGCAGGCTTCCGCGTACGCACGTTGACTGGCCGGCGTGATATGCCTCGAATCACAGTGAACGGAGAGCAGGCCTTCCATATGACTCTGAATCGGGATCGTCTGCAGAGCGTTCTCAATGAGGCGGGGCGCTCCGACGTCCAACTTCCAACCTCAATTGATGGTGCTGAGATTGCAGTTCGTGTCCCCAAAACAGCGGTCGTCGTGTATGGCAATTGCCCTAAGGGCGCGAACCCATCAGGCGTTGGTGGCGACAACGGGAGTAACCAGAACACCGCCGATTGCGCGGCTCTGTTCGAGGCCCCCAGCCCAACTGTCAGCGTTCCCCCTGATCTCAACGTATCCCAAATTGCCGAGGCAGGGCTGGAACTGGCGGGCATGAGCCACGCCGAGGCCCACGCCTTCTGCCAGACTGTGGACTGGACCTCGACCATGGTGATTCCGGTGCCGCGCACGGGCAATTCCTTCGCGAAAGTCAGTGTGGACGGCGTTCAAGGCACGCTGATCAACATGCCGCCGGGAGTGTCGGCGCTACGACCGAAGCCGGGATATACTCTCATCTGGATCAAGGACGACATCATCTACTCTTTGGCCGGCTTGGGCAATCCGTCGGAAGCGGTGCCTCTGGCCGGAACCCTGAACTATTGAGCATTACAAATCACAGTGACGCTCAACCCAGGGCAGGCTCTCGGCGCCCGAAAACGCCGGTGGGGACACCGGCGCTACAGTAAGGCCGTGACTATGACTTGTAAACCTCAATGAGCGCAGTGATCCCCGAAAGCGAAGGTCTCGCCTGACCGAACATCTCGCCATCGAGACTTATGGCCTGCGCAAAGTTTTCGGCAACAAAGTGGCTGTCCGAGACCTCACTCTCGAAGTTCACCAGGGTGAGGTCTTTGGATTTCTGGGACCGAACGGAGCAGGCAAGAGCACCTCGATCAAGATGCTGCTGGGATTGGTGAAGCCCGCGGGCGGCGAAGCCAAAGTCCTGGGTGCTCCAGCAGGCAACATTCCGACCCGCCGCCGGATTGGATTCCTGCCGGAGCACTTCCGCTTCTACGACTGGCTCGCTCCCGAAGAACTGCTGCGCCTGCACGGCCGTCTGCATAGCCTTCCGGCGAGCCTGCTACGCCAACGCGTTCCTGAGTTACTTGACCTTGTCGGGCTCGCTCCCCATCGTGGCAAGCGCCTTCGGGAGTTCTCCAAAGGCATGTTGCAGCGCATCGGTCTCGCACAGGCCTTGATTAACCAGCCCGACCTGATCTTTCTCGACGAGCCCACCTCTGGCCTCGATCCTCTGGGCCGGCGACTGGTTCGCGACATCATACGCTCGGAGCGCGATCGTGGCGCTACCGTGTTTCTGAATTCCCACCTGCTCGGCGAGGTGGAAGTCACGTGCGATCGCGTGGCTTTCATCAAAGGCGGCGAGGTCCTCGAAACGCGGCTAGTGAATGATGCCCACGAAGAACAGGTCAGCGTCAGCATGGTTGCACGTAAGCTTTCCTCCGAAGCTCTGACCGGACTCCGCCGCTGGACCGCCGA
The DNA here is from genome assembly GCA_963803295.1 of uncultured Acidobacteriota bacterium. Lineage (GTDB taxonomy): Bacteria > Acidobacteriota > Terriglobia > UBA7540 > UBA7540 > CAWDMC01. The sequence continues at coordinate 217,463 of CAWDMC010000010.1, forward strand.
CATCCGGCAGTCGGGGGATCGGATATCATTCAGCGTGTCCTCCAATGATGCCCTCCCCGACATCCTGCGGCACCTGGTCGCGTCGGGCGCCGACGTGTACGAAGTTACGCCGCAGCGCTTGTCCCTCGAGGAGACGTTCATGCGCGTTATCGGTGAGGACGGGGGACTTTGATGGGCGCCTGGATCATGGCTTGCGTCACTTTCCGCGAGGCGGCTCGGAAGCGGGTGTTGTGGATGGCGCTGGCCGCCGGAGCGGCCTTTCTTGCCCTGTACGGCACGGGAGTCTATTTTCAGCTGAAGGACTTCGTCCACAAGGCGCCGGCGCCAATTGTGCGCCAGGGCTTGAGCGTGATGATGATGCTGGGTCTTTACGCGGTGGACATGCTCACGGTGGTAATGACCGTGCTTACCTCCGTCGATGCCATTTCGGGCGAGATTGCCTCGGGCACCATTCAAGCTGTGGCCACCAAGCCGATCCGCCGCTGGGAAGTGCTGATGGGAAAATGGGCGGGTCTCGCCGGCATGCTTTCCGTCTACGTAGTGCTGATGCTGGGTGGCGTGATCACGATCACATATGGGCTCAGCTCACGATATTTTTCTGGGGTTCTACCTCATCACCTGGCGCGCGGACTCGCCCTGGTGTGGCTCGAAAGCCTGCTTCTGCTTAGCGTCACATTTCTCTGCGGCGTCTCCTTCTCGACGCTTACCAACGGGGTAATCGTGTTGGGCCTGCATGGGATCGCCTTCGTGGGCGGCTGGATTGAACAGGCTGGAACGCTGGCGCATGCACCGCGAGCGGTCATGGTGGGCATTGTGGCCAGTGTGGTGATGCCAAGCGAGGCGCTGTGGCGGCGCGCGGCCTTTGAGATGCAGTCGCCGCTGGTAGGATCGTTAAACTTTGGTCCCTTCAGCGGCGCCTCGGTTCCAAGCCCTGCGATGGTGGGATACGCCGTTGCCTATCTCATCGTCGCTCTGGCACTCGCGGTACGAAAGTTCGGCATGCGAGACCTTTGAGCTCAATTCTGTAGTGGCGCTTTCCCCAGCCCCGAAATCGCTGGTGCGGATACCTGCGCTCCAGCCGCCCGCCTGGACACGTCAGGATTCCCAGTTGGCACCTCACTTCATGGACAGGGCGGCAATAAACACAACGCTTTCATAAATCTGCTCATTGGCTCCGAGCGTATCTCCCGTTATGCCGCCGATCCTGCGAAGGCAGATACGCCCAAGAAGGGCGCTGACTGCGGTCACCGCCACCCAGCACACGACGCCATGCCACCTCGCTACCAGAATTGCAGTGCAGGCAGCAAGCACGCTCGCCCAAACCAGTTCGACAGTTCCGACGTGACAGGAAACAGCTTCCGACGGGCGTGCATAAGGAAAGAGCCTGGAGAGCAACACCATTGACCAGCGTCCCAACACCGGTGCCAGCACCAGATACGGGAGTTCCGCGTGACAGGCGATCAGCCCGGCAATAGCGGTGACCTTCAACGCTACGAGCAATATGAGCGCCGCCGCCCCGTAACTGCCGATCGCGTGATCGCGCATAATCCGCAAAACATCTTCGCGCGTCCTGCCTCCACCGAATCCATCCGTCATGTCAGCCAAGCCGTCTAAGTGCAGCGCGCCGGTCAGCAGGGCATCGGCTGTCACGATCAGCACCGCCACGACGGAGGCCGGAAAACGAGCCGCCAGAATGAAAGCCATCGCCCCGTAAGCGGCGCCGAGCAGCAAGCCCACTAGCGGAAACCAACGCGCCGCTTTGCCGACATCGCCGGCACCGAAAGCTGATGAGATCGGTATACGCGTACAGAATGCGACCGAGGCAAGCAAAGACCTCATGTGAGTGCTCCCGCGGCCGAGACCCCTGCAGAAGCAAAAGTCGCTATAATGGTGAACGCCGCCACCGCGGCTTGAACCACCTTCATGGCCACCGCTACGCCAGTGCCCTCACCAAGTCTCATGTCGAGCTCGAGTAAAGGCCGGGCTCCGATCAAGGCTAAGTAGAGGCTTGTGACCAGGTTCCGATGAGGCATGCGCGGCAATGAGGTAGCTCTTGACGTTAGGCTCGATCTGCACGGCCAGAGCCCCTGCCGAGGTCGCGATGAAACCGTCCGTGAGTGCGGGCTTTCGGCCGGCGGCGGAACCCAAACAGAAACCAGTCATGGCCGCGATTTCGAGTCCGCCCAAACGCGTGAGTATATCCAGCGGTTTCGAAAGCTTTCCGGCATGGCATGCGAGTGCACGCTCGATCGAAGAGATCTTCCTCTGCAGGCATTCCTCATCAGCGCCAGTACCACGTCCGACCACCTGGCGAACAGGGGAGCCGGTGAGAACGGCGGCAATCGCGGACGCTGGCGTCGTGTTGCCGATTCCCATCTCACCAAACCCGAGCAAATCGCATCCTGAGGCGACCGCGTCGTCGGCCATCTCAATCCCGACGTGAATGGCGGCAAGGGCTTCATCCTGGGTCATGGCTGGTTCAAAACAAAAATTTCGTGTTCCTGGCGCAACGGGGCGATGAATTAATCCATCTGACGCTGGCAAAGATCATTCAAAGGCCTGACGACGAAGTGGCGTTCGTGCTGTCACCAGGCCCGAGACCATCCCCGGCCCGGCTGACCCTTGGGCCGCATGGAAGAATCCACACCGCCGCGGACCTCAACTAAACGCCCCAACAACCATAAGAGATCGGAGAGCCGATTCAAATAGGCCAGAACCAAGGTATTTCCGAGTTGTCCCGCCTCCAGAACTCGCATCGCCGAACGCTCGGCGCGGCGGCAAATAGTGCGGGCCACATCGATCGCCGCTGCATCCGGCAATTCTCCCGGCAACGACCAGTCAGCTACAATCCCAGGCACCGACTCAATTCGATGAACCTCCGATTCGAGACTGCCCACCATTTCCTGCGTGACCTCCGGACCCGACCCCTCGTCCTCTGGCGACCTCGCGATGGCTGAGTTGACCTTGAACAGTTCGCGCTGGAGTTGCTTTAATCGCTCACACACTTCCTTGTCGCTGCAGATGGAACGGGCAAACCCCATTTGGGAGATCAGTTCATCAACCGTGCCGTAGCACTCAACCCGCGGATCACATTTCGAGACGCGAGCGCCCCCGATGAGTCCAGTTTGGCCTCCATCACCCTGTTTGGTTGCAATACTCATTTGCTCTCCTCCCGATTGCACCATACCGTCGTCGAAACATCGCGTGGCATTCCGTCGCTGTCCGATTGGTGCAGCTTATTCTCCAAAGTGTTCAGAAGGCTGTGTAGCGTTGCCTTCGACGCAGCAACCACAAGAATGCCGGACCACCCAGCAGCGCGGTGACTGCGCCCACCGGTAGCTCAATACCACAAAGTGCCGTTCTGTCCAGGGTGTCCGCCCCGATCAGAAAACTCGCGCCCAATAAGAGCGACCCGGATAGAACGATGCGAAGGTCTTCGCCAAACAGCAGCCACACAGCATGTGGCACGATCAGACCAACAAAGCCGATGGTGCCGCCCACCGCGACCGTGACACCGATCATCACCGAACAGACCAGGTGTACCGCGATTTCGCACCGCTTCACGTTTACTCCGAGCGTCGCGGCAGTTTCCTCGTCCACAGCGACTAGGTGCAAATCGCGCGCGAGCGCGAGCATCGCGATCCATGACGGGACCAGCAAGAAGAGCATTTGTACAACGGTCCTGAACCCTACCACCTCCAGATTGCCCATCATCCGGCCAAGTATCTGATGCGCCTCATTAGCATCCACGAAGTACTGTATGGTGAGCACCGCCGCCGCGGCAATCAGGTTAACCACGACTCCCGCCAGAAGCATGGACCCAGGCAGCAACAAGGGCCCGGTCCGGGCAATCCGGTGAACCAAGAGCACTGCAAGCATCGCACCACGGAACCCGGCGACAAAAACCAGGGGAACGCCTCGCACTCGCGCTCCCCGGCTAAGGGCGATGGCGATACTCGCGCCCACCGCGTCACCCCCGGACACGCCGAGAGTGAAGGGATCGGCCAGAGGATTACGAAAGGGTGCCTGCAGCGCCCCGCCCGTAGCCGCGAGCGAGGAGCCGATGATTGCAGCCATGACAACTCGCGGCAGCCGGAGGCGGAAGAAAAGTACCCGGACTACGGGATCAGAGCCAAGGGCGGCGAAATCAATCGTTCGACCTCCGGTACAGAGACCCGTGACCGCAGCAATCACGAGCAAGATGGTGAGAAGTATCACAGTCCGTCGCAAACGGACGACAGCGGGCTGGGATTGACTTACGAGTCTCTTCATCAGTTCGACCAGATCAGGGTTCGTCCTTCGAGACGACGCGTACGGATATAAGGATCGTCGTAGACGGCGGCAAGAATCTCATCCGTGAGCACCTCACCCGGCGTGCCGTCAGCGATAACTTCGCCACAACGGAGAGCTCCGAAACACTCATAAAGTGACGGTGCACGGTATCCTCTTCCCACATGAGCGCGAATCTTCGTATTTGTCCTGGGAAAATAATACGCCACTGATCCATCACCGGTCGACGCCGTTGGCGGCGCTCCGAACAACATACCGGTGAAGGAGCACCGGCCGCTGGCGTAAATAGCGGGCTTTGCAGAGAGAAGAACTGTACCCGATAGGATCCGGCGAGTTGTAACCGGTTCCCTAGAAGATGAAGTTGGTCCTGCGCGAAAATGGCGTGGCTGCGCTGGGTAACGTTTGTGGCAGAGTTCTGTGTGGGATCGTAGATAACTGCATGGCTTTTGTAATTCTCGTTTTCGAACTCGTACCCCGCGTCGATCCACTGATGCTTGCCGGCCTCCCAATCCATTCGCCCATTGACCGTGTGGATTTCACCATCGTAGATCGACGCTTCCCAGCCGGGTGGCGGGTAAATCACGCCGGCTGGTCCTTGCTGGTACCTGCGGTCGGTGCGAAGACCCTGGTAACTGAACGTTAGGCCCATGGCCGGCGTCGGACGAGTAGTCAGTTTGAAAGCACCCGAGAAAATGCGCCCTCGGCGAGAGGAATCCCGATCGGCAGGTGAAGGAACAAAAGTCGCGTCAGCCACATTCAGTGCCGTAAACGGTGTCCCACTCTCATAGCGACGCAACTCCGCCACCGAGAGTGGAATTGCATTAACAATGCCTTTTGCCGGTACGTTCCCGATCGCCTCCGGGCCGTCGGTCAGCTTGGAAAAGGAACTGGCAAAGAGAATGCGCGCGAATATTCGGGTGCTCGACGAAAGGTCGTAACCGAAGCGTCCCTGCAGGCTTGTGGTGCGGGCGGGTTCGTCTCCGCTTATTCCGCTCAACACGTTCAGTTGGGCAACCCCGAGAGAGTACCGCACTCTCTGATTCATGACGGAGCCTGCAACCACAGCGCGACCTCGCAGTGTACCTAGCGATCCACCCTCGGCAAGCACGGAGCTGTGAGTTCGGTCACCCCCCTGGTCCGTAACGATATTAATCACCCCTCCCGTTGCATTCGTGCCATAAATGGATGAGCCTGCACCGCGCAGAACTTCGACGCGACCAACGTCGGTAACCAAGAGATCCTGCAGGATACTCGATGCGTCCGACTGAGGAGCGGATGGATCGCGCAACCGAAAGCCGTCGACGAGCACTGCCGTATCCTGATCGCGAAGACCCCGAGTTTTGATCTCAACCAGCGCACCGGGCCCGCCAAGCTGCCGGACGCGAAGTCCCGGAAGTGATTCGAGAGCTTCGGCAATGGAATAATCGTCGCGCAAGCTCAGCGTCTTCCTGTCTACTACCGAAATCGCCTTGGCGAGCTCGTCGCCGGTTTGCGCTGTGCTTGAAGCCGTGACCGTTATGGCCGATTGTGTTGCGGCAATCCGCAACCGAAAATCAACCTGCAGGCCGTCAGGTTTCGCTTACTTGCACAGTCTTTGCCGCCGAAGATTCAAAATCCTTCGCGAGGCCTCAAGGAGATAGCCCCCGGGCGTGACATGCTCGAACAGGTAGTGTCCGGAGGAATCGGTCAGGGCTTTTCTACTCGACGTGTTGTCGCGGGTGACGAGCCTAACGGACGCACCCGCGATCGACGCTTCCTGGGGGTCTTTGACTAGGCCCATGATAGTCACCCCAGCCTGACAGAACGCTGGGGGAGACATCAGCAGACAAATTCCTACCACAAACCTCGGCAGGACAGAGCCCGATATGATCCTCAACATCACCATTGCTGGCCCAATTGCGCTGTGGCAACTGCGGTGAGAGATGCGCAGACTCATAGGGGATTCTCCTCGCACGCGGCTGGCTTCAGCCGCACCGGGATTCCCGCGATCGTAAGAAAGACGCGATCAGCCACAGTGGCCGCACGCTGGTTGACAAGGCCTTGCAGATCCCTAAAAAGGCGTCCCGATGCTGTCTCCGGCACAATCCCACCGCCCACCTCATTCGAGACCACGATGATGTCCCTTTCGGTTGAAAGATCCGCGATTTCGTTGACTTCGGCAAAGACCACGCCTTCGATTTCGGCCGGTGTCGAGTCCCGGTGCTTCCACATAAGGTTGCTTAGCCATATCGTCAGACAGTCAAGCAGAATTACATCCGAGCCCGAAAGCGCACGCTCGGTGGCGCGGCGAATCGAAAGCGGTTCTTCAATTGTCGGTCAATGGGACGGCCGGTCCCGACGGTGCCGTTCCACCCTGGCACGCATTTCTTCATCTTCAGGGCAGCAGGTTGCGATGTACGCAACGCGAGCTGTCGCTGGACACAAGGATTGGGCGAAACGGCTCTTGCCGCTGCGCGCACCACCGATCACCAGTGTCAGCATCGCATGGGGCTCAGGTCTTCGGATATTACTTACATAACGGCGGAACGCATCGCTCAAGAGGAATGGCGGAAAGCTGAAGGAAACACTTCTGGAGGTCTTTCCTTGATCACCACTCGCCTTCACGCGAAGCGGGGCGCACTTGACTCTGAGGCAGGTCTCCTGGCTTGCGGGTCATTGCCGAACTGGCGCCCTTCCCATTCCTCAATTGGAACAGTGGTTATCTGCCGTCGACTCACCGCATACAGTGGCGGGACCGCGCGGGTTTCTCACCCGCTTCCCTTTTCACTCGCGCTCGCGAGTACCTCAAAGCATCGCTAAATCTATACCACGAGGCCGGCGGTAACGTCAACGCGGCGAATGGAGGGGCCTGCAAAGCTCCAACGATCAAGTTTTATTTGGCTTCGTATGCCCGGTTGAGAGCATCAATATCGAACTTCTTCATCCCGAGGAATGCCTGCGTCACCCGCGCGATCGTCTCTTGATTTTTGCCGGCGAGCATTTCTTTCAATATGGTGGGAGTGATTTGCCACGAGAGGCCGTACATGTCCTTGAGCCAGCCGCACTGCTCGGCCTTCGGTTCTGTGGACAGTCTTCCCCAAAAGTAGTCGATTTCTTCCTGGGTTTCACAAGGCACGATGAACGAAATGGCTTCATTGAAAGCAAATCTGTGCTCCCGCGCAGAGTCCATAGCCCCGAACTCCTGTCCGAGCAGCATGAAAGAAGCGTATTTTACCGTACCTTCCTTGTCCGGTTCCTCACCGTTCCCGTAGCGCGCGAGGATATCCGCTTTCGTGCCAGCCGCAGCCTTGGCGGCGCCAGGTGAATTCTTGAATACCGACACGTAGAAGTTAACCGCTTTCTCCGTCTTGCCGCATACCTCGCCCACAAACATGAGCGCAGGGGTAATCTTCTGAGTCGCCTCGATTTCACCCGCCAAAATCACCTGCCATGAAAGTCCATACTTGTCTTCTACCCAGCCATATCGTTCACTGAACGGGTAGACGCCGAGCGGCATGAGGATTTTCCCGCCCTGAGAGAGTTTTTCCCAAATCGCGTCGACGTCGCCCTTCGTCCTGCATTTCACCTGAAATGAAACGGACGGATTGAATTTGAAAAGGGGTCCGCCGCTGATGGCCATAAACGGCTGACCTGACAGCTCGAACGACACAACGTCGCAATCGCCTGATGGTGTGCTGTGAAGCGTCGTTATATTGTTGATTGTTGAGTTTGGAATTAGAGACGCGTAGAACTCCGCCGCTTCTCGCGCTTCTTTGTTGAACCATAGATGGGGGGTGATTCTTTTCATGCTTACATTCTATCATTCTGGCTGTTTACGCCGCACTTGCGCATAGCGATCTTGAGCTGCCATCACGAAGGCGCGGCACATACTTGATTCATCCTGTTCCGACCCGGAAGGACGAAGTGCTGGCTGAACTCATGGAAGAGCATGTTGCCCTACCAAAAAGTCTTGGGGAGATCTGAAGAGCCAATGGCGACGCGCCGCCCGGAGAGTGAGGATTTGGCAGGTAGCCCGAGGGGCCAAGTCATCCACCACCTCCTCGTCGCAGCTTTAGTGGTCTTTTTCTCGATGGTGGAATTGCGCGCCGTAGTTCCCACTGTCGCCGAGCTCGAACGCGCCCGCGTGTGGGCGACCGCCCATTTTCCGCCGTCATCGCGTGCCCCGAAATCACCCGCGTTTTCCTTTACATACGACCGCTCGCCTTCCTCGCAATTGCTGACAAAATGGCGCTGCCTCGTCGGTCCTTCCAGACAACTCGGCGCCGCGTTGCGCAGATCGCGGTCTTACAGTGACCCTGCCACGGGTCTGGAAGTGATCGCCGAGGTAACGACTTATGAAGATTTCCCCGCGATCGAGTGGGTCCTCTCCTTCCGGAATTCGGGGGATCAGGCAACGCCTCTGCTGGAGGACATTCGCGCCGCGGATTTCCGGATCTCGGATGGGGGAATGAACTGGATTCTCCACCGGGCCGTCGGTGCCCGTAACCATCCAAGCGATTTCGCTCCCGTGGAACATCTGTTCGGTTCGGGACCGACACCTAATGTTCACACCCGCTGGAGGCTTGTCTTCTGCGGAAAACTCTCTGCCATTTTTTAATCTTGAAGCTTCTCGGGAACGATCAAGGGTGGGCAGGGACGAAGGGGAGAGCCAAGGCGTCTCAACGAGCGAGGGCCGGATGTTTGCTGTGGGGTGGAGCGGGCAGTGGTCGGCGAGCTTTGCCCATGAACGAGGCGCCGTCCGGGTTAGGGCGGGGATGGAGTTGACCCGACTCCGTCTCTATCCAGGCGAGCGAATTCGCACCCCGCGCATCTTATTGCTCTTCTGGGAAGGATCAGACCACGGGCGGGGAAATAAATAACCTGTTGCGCGCATTTTTGCTTGCCCATCATACACCGCGTCCGGGAGGACGCCTGCCTGCCGTTCCGGTGGCGATCATGCCCTGGTGGCAATTTGACTACGGCAATCGGGCTACGGAAAACAATCAAGCTGAGTACGCATCGCTCGCGGCGAAGAAGAAGATTCCCGTGGACACTTTCTGGCTCGACGCAGGCTGGTTTGCAGGTGGCTGGCCCGATGGGGTAGGAAACTGGTTTGTGAAGCCGGAGGCCTTTCCGCGTGGCCTGCGTCCGCTGGCCGACGCCGTACACCGCTTGGGAATGCGTTTTCTTGTGTGGTTTGAGCCCGAACGTGTGGCGCCTGGAACTTGGCTCGCGCGTGAACATCCCGATTGGCTGTTGGGAAAAGGCACGCAACGACTCTTCAACTTGGGGAATGCCGAGGCACGCTGCTGGCTGATTGGACACCTGGCTGCCATGATCGAGCGCGACGGTATCGACGTCTACCGACACGATATGAGCTTGCTCCCCCTCGGATACTGGCGTTCCGCCGATTTACCCGATCGCCGGGGAATGACGGAGATTCGCTATATCGAAGGGCTCTACGACCTATGGGATGAGCTGCGCGAGCGGTTCCCCCAACTGCTGATCGACAACGGGGCCGGCGGCGGCCGCCGGATCGACTTGGAGACCGTATCGCGCGCCGTACCCCTCTGGCGTTTCGACTATTTTGGCGGGAAGCTCTCCGCCTTTCAGGCCCAGGGCGTCGGCCTGGGACTATTCGTGCCACTGGGCTCGACCGGCATCCCACCCACCACCAACCCCCTGGCGGAACTACCGGATCTCTACGCGGCGCGAAGCGTCATGGGCGCGGGCGTGGCCCTCACTTGGAATCTTTACCGGCCGGATTTCGACGATGCGCTTGCCCGCCGTCTTGTGGAAGAGCAGAAACGTATCCAGAAGTTCTTCCTTGGTGATCTCTATCCCTTGACACCGATTAATGCTGACGAAAACAAATGGCTTGCCTATCAGTGTGACCGGCCGGATTTGGGCGAAGGCATGGTGATGGCCTTCCGACGCATACACTCCCCCCAAGAAGCTACTGTTGTTCGCCTGAAAGGCCTGGTGGCGGGCCACACCTATGCCCTTAAAGACGCCGACGGCGGCTCCGAGCGACCGGCCACGGGTCGAACATTGGCCGAGGAAGGCCTGCCGCTGGAAATCTCCAAGACGCCGGGCTCCAACCTAATCTATTACATCGATAAGGGACTCAAATGACCTGTGTTGTTTCCTGGGGGGGATCGTAGGCCTGCCGGCAGGCAGCTGCAGTTGATGATCGCCAATGGTTTTGCGGGCCTGGCTGCAGCCGAAAGATGGGTTCGTGGAACTGCGACGCAGCACTCGGCCCATCTGGACCGCTCCGCGACAGCCGCAACCGTTTCCTTGACAAGGACTTAACAGCGCATGACAATCGGTTTCCGTTTGCTGTTGGACTCGTGCAACCGCCAGACGATGCTAAGGAGTCTCACCACTTGATGCCGACTATTCTCATTGTTGAAGATGAATCCAAGATGCAGCGCCTGCTCGAACTCACCCTGCACGATGAAGGTTACGAGACTCTAGCCGCCGGTGATGCCGAAGCGGGTCTGAAGATCCTGCGGCGAGAGAAGGTGGATCTCATCATCACCGACCTGCGGCTGCCGGGGATGAACGGTCTCGAGTTTCTGCAAGCAGCCAAGCACGCGAACGGCGCGCTGCCGGTAGTGGTCATGACCGCCTACGGCACTGTTGAAACTGCCGTCGAGGCCATGAAGGCGGGGGCCAGCGACTACGTCCTCAAGCCTTTCTCGCTAGAGGAGATCAAGCTGATCGTGCGCAAGGAACTTGACGTCCACCGGCTGCGCGAGGAGAACCGCGACCTGCGCGAAGCCCTCGGGAAGCGCTACGAATTTAAGAACATCGTGGCGCGCAGTCCTCGCATGCAGGAGGTTCTGGCTATGGTGGAGCGCGTGGCCCCCACAAACTCCACCGTGCTGTTGGGAGGCGAGAGCGGCGCCGGCAAGGATCTCATCGCGCGGGCCATCCACCAGCACTCGCGACGGGCTTCGGGGCCGTTCGTGAAGATCAATTGCGCGGCCATTCCGGAGAATCTGCTTGAAAGCGAGCTGTTCGGATATGAAAAGGGCGCTTTCACGGGCGCCGTTACTTCCAAACCGGGGAAGTTCGAGCTGGCCGACAAAGGTTCCATTTTCCTCGACGAGATCGGCGATGTGCCGCCGGCAATCCAGGTGAAACTGCTGCGAGTGCTGCAGGAGCGTGAGTTCGAGCGCCTGGGCGGCACGCGCACGCTCAAAGTCGACGTACGCCTGGTGGCCGCCACCAACCGCGATCTCCGGGAGGCGCTCGAGCAGGGTACTTTCCGTGAGGACCTCTACTACCGGCTTAACGTGGTGCCGATCGACATTCCCCCGCTACGCGAACACAAGGAGGATATTCCCTACCTCGTTGATCACTTCCTCAACCGCTTTGCCGGCGAGTCAGGCAAACCCGTCCAAAGCATCACTCCGGCGGCCATGAAGATGCTGACCGACTTTCATTGGCCCGGCAACGTGCGTGAACTGGAAAACATCATCGAGCGCGCCGTGGCTCTCTCAAGCGGCGCCACCCTCGGTGTTGAGGATATCCACCTGGACGGCTTGCTCGATCGTTCGTCAAGAGCGCTGAATCACCTAGCGCCAGGCGGCGGCACGGTCCTGAACGGCAGCACGAGCGTTTCCTTTCCGCCACCCGGCATCACGCTCGAACAGTTCGAGGACGAGATCATCCGGGAAGCTTTGCGACGTGCGGCTGGCAATAAGAGCCAGGCGGCGCGCATACTTGGGCTTTCGCGCAACGCGCTGCGTTACCGGCTGTCAAAAATGGGCGTCCCGGATGACGAAGAGAAGGGCTAAGGCAGCCATTTGCTAGCAGTATCTTTTCCTACAAGGCGACTAATCTAAGTGGTCCTGTAGTCACTAGTGTGCCATTTGGTGCCGAGAAATTGATAGCATAAAACTGCGGAAAAAGTGCGGAATTTTGCGGGGCTTCCGACCTGCCCGTGAGGCTTCTCAGGCGGCAGAGTATATCTTTCCCGGTCCAGCGCACAAGGACAACCGACGGTGAGATTCACGCCGGTCAAGGACGCTCTCCAAGGCGACGCGCAGAACGTGGGTCAAATCCAGGCCGGAGAAATCCGGCGTAATAAAATCGTAAGCGCCGTTCTCCATCGCTTCCAGGTACAGGCCGATATCCGCCACCCGGGCAGCCACAATCACGTTCACCGGTTGCACAGCTTTGCTGGCCATCTGCAGGACGTCGAGGCAGCCGCCATCGGGCAGCAGGGTGTCGGTGAACACGAGGTGGGGAGGCGTGGCTGAAGTCAGCATGCGCGACCCTTCCTCGCAGTTTGTTGCGCGCAGGACATCCGCCTGCTGCTCTCGCAACATCCGCTCCAGCACCAGCAAGTGCCCGGCGTTATGATGTACCAGCAAAATTGAGATCTCGCTCATGTTCCCTCTGAATCGTGCTTCAACTCCGGCACTTGATACTTCAATGGTCGTGTTCATGATCCCTCGGGCAGTCCGGTCCGGACCAACGCTCGTTCCAGGCAGACTGCTTCTCCACAATTCTTCTTAATAATTATCGGCGGAAAATGTTGATGATTTATGAAGCCGACGTGACAAGGAGGTTAATTTCGGGGGGATATCGAACCTTCCTGCGGCGAGTCATCGTGCCAGTTCGGTCTAGCGCCCGGCAGTTGATCCAACCGGTGTTGGCTGACCATCACGGAAGGCGAATTTCCGTTCTACTTTGTCGTAGGGCTTGCCGTCTGCCTCCACGTACGGATAAACAAAGTAGTTAACCGCCGCGCCATCCTGCTTGGGAACAAGCGTGAGGTCTCTCCCCATGCTAAATTGCAGGCGGTTGCTGTCCAGGGTGCCAAAGAAGTAATCGTGCTTCGCGGGATCCTTCCAGGCTTCAGAGATGTCAACCGGCACCCAGCCTGTTTCCTTCACGTAGAATTCGGCCCAACAGTGATATCCGGGGACAGCGCCCTCATGCGCGTTCGCCGGCAGAGGGAACCCGATCTCGAAGCGAGCCGGGATCCTCTCGGCGCGCGCCAGGGAAATGAACAAGGAATGGAAGTCGGTGCAGTTGCCGTGTTTCGAGTCACAGACCCAGAGTGAATCGCCGCGGCCCCAGCCGGTGCCCGACTTGTCGTAGCGCAGTGTATGAAAGACGTAATCGTAGAGCGCGTAAGCCTTTTCGATCTCGCCCGATTTCCCTTGCGTGTTGATGTCGGCGAGACTCTTCATCTTCCCGTCGACCGGCACCAGTTGGTCGGCCTCTAGGTAGCGCGCCAGTTCGACCGGCGCCTTTTGCGGGGCGTCCGAGCTATTCGGGTGCAGCAGCGCCTGGTAGCCACCTTTCGAGAACTCACGCCGTGTCACCTCATAGGACAGCGAAAACCGATATTCGGCTTGGGTGGGATGATCGATCACCCCGTACAGCATACGATCGCCATACTCCGAGTCGCGAGTGAGCCGGAGCACGACCGGACTCTGCTTCTGCTTGAGTGTCACCCTTTGGTTCGAGTCGGAACTGGCCACGGGAATCCAGAGGCGTAGACGTTTGGTGCCCGCAGGCACGTCTCGGATCACGAACTCGTAGGTGAACTGAAAACTCCTCGCTTTCGAAGTGGCGCCCAGGGCCGCAGGCGCAACCCAAAGGTTGATAATCACGAGCGCCGCCAGGCCGGTCATTTCTTTTGGTCTGCGATTCATCACCTGCTCCCAGTCACGATAGAGATACGAGCGATTCGCGATTTTGGTCAATCGATCGGCCAAAATTGAATGACGTTAAGTTTCGGTCGTTAAGTCTTACATTCAGCGGCTGGTTCTGATAAGTTGGCGTCGAACCAAGAAGTATCAATCGAAATGCTATTGTGGAGCTAATGAATGGAGATGGTCAATTAGAATCGACGGACTGCATGATGGCGTGCCGTGCCCATTTTTCAGAGTTTGACTACGTCAGTTGCCTGCTCGGATCGTACCTGCTCCATTCACTGACCGCCGAGCTTTGCATTCTTGTCGGCGTTTTCCACCCGGAATTTCTTGTAGTCGCTGTAGCGCATGACGATGTTGGGGGAGGCTGACTTGAGAAGCAGCACCCGCACGGAGGCGTGAATCTCAGTGTAGGAGGGTAGCCAGACTTCATTGTTGACCTTCTGCTGCTCAAACACGAAGGCAGACCCTTGCTGCAATTTCACCAGCAGACCGCCGCCCACATTGACCTTTTCGCGGAAGGCGCCTTCCAGACGGACGATCTCGTGGGCCTGTTCGTCAATCCACACGGAACCCGCCAAGGCGTGCACGACGGTCTCGCTCAGCTTCGATGGTTTGAATCTGGGATTAGGCTCGAAATCGAATGCGATCACTTCCTGACCGCGGAAAATCTCACGGCGTGGATTGATGAACCGCGAGGCGCGCAGGATGGTGGAAATCGAAACCTCGTCTTTGTCTTCCTTCTCGTTTCCTTCGGCCCGTTCGGCTGCCTTCTTCGTCTGCCGCTGCTGGTGTTTGGTCACCAGTTTTTGGACTCTGTCGTCCTCCTTCTGCTGTTCGGCGAGGCTCAGTGCTCTTCCATCCTTTTCCGCCAAGCGGTCTATTTCGCGGCCGCCCAGGAAAAACTCCTCATAGACCTTCACTGTCTTTTTGCCTGCCTCCACTCCTTCGGTCTCAACGGTTTTCCGGCAAGCGTACTGGTCAACAATGTCTTCCAAGGCCTTCTGGTTCCGCTCGAGGTCCTTCAAGAGCGAGGCGATGTCGGGCAAAGGAGCGGAGGGTTTTTGGGGAAAGTTGAAGAGGGTTGCGTCTACCTTTGAATTGTGAATCACTTTGGTGACGTTGATCGCCAGCACCTTACCCTGGTGATGGAGTTCGAGATGGAAGGGTTCCTGAACGTTATCAATCGGGCGGTAGTCGCTGTACAGGATTTCTTCGTTAGCCTGCTGGGCCTTGGGACTGGAATCAGGCGCGATCTCCTTCACCATCAGGTGAGTCTCGGCATCGAAAAAGACCTCGCGGCGGGCGCCCCAGATGGAGACCACTTCCAGGTGGTAAGCCGGACGTCCCTTGACGAGTTCCTGGCCGATCAGCCTGGCCCTGCCTTTCGTAGCCTTAGCCTTTCGATATTCGGCGAGATGGGTGTTGCGATCGTAAGCCGTTGCCTGGAGCGCCTTGGCGGCAAGCGCGTTCAACGCGGTGGGTGCCGACGCATCCTGGTACCAGCCGGAAAGTCCTTTAGACGACTCCATCCAGCGTTCGCTGCCCAGATCGATCTTGAGGTGCAAATGATCGGGGGATTCGAGCACCAGCAGGTACGATCCGCTCCGTCCCGCGGGTAACTCGACGACCGTGCCTTCGACTCGTGTCGAGTGAATGAGCGCGAGAGACTTGGCGCCGCCTAGAGCGCGAACGTACCGATCGATGATCTTCGCCGGGGTCTGAGCGATCGCCGCGGATCCGAACAGGAGCAGAATAGTGGAGACAATCAGGCAAGAGCGTTCAGCGCGCTTCCTGGGTCCTCGCATAGTTGCCATTGTTGCCATAGTTTGTAGGATGCAAAGAATCTCGGCGGAAAAAGCACGACGGGACGATGGTAGTAGCAGGACTCCCGGACCGAACCATGATTTCGAGTTGGATTACGACTCGCTGAAATCGATCATCACCGGTTTCAGGGTGAATCCACGCGTCTTCACGGCGGCGTAAATGAGGCCAGCCAGGAACCAGATGCCACCGACCAGCTTCGCGAGGTTATTGAGGTTCCACCAGATCAGCGCGCAAAACAAGAAGCCGGCGAGCGGTAGCAAGGAATCCCTCAAGAGACGACGCGCAGCGCCTTTCTTGGCGAGCACGGTGAATTGCCAGAAGGCCGCGAGGTTCACCCCCATGAAGGCAACAAAAGCGCCGAAGTTCAGCAGTGCAGCCGCGTGCTCGTAGGCGTTGCCGACGGAATTCAGGACGACAGCTCCTCCAAAGGACAACGCCCCGATGATTAGGATGTTGTAAGCCGGTGTGTTTGACCCTGGCGTGGTGTAACCAAAAAGGCGGCGCGGCAGGACGTTATCGCGGCCCATACCAAACAGCAGCTTGGACGCACCTAATCCGCCGGTGAGGGCGCTGCCGAAAGCGGCTACGATGAGGATGGCGCCCATCGCATGGAACAGCGCCGGTCCGCCGACTCGATGGCAGATGTCCATGAAGGCAGTCTCGAGATTAGAGAACGTCTGCCATTCGGGCCAGACGCGCTGCCCGAGGTAGGCCTCGAGTCCCCCGAAAATACCTGTAAACAGGCACACCGTCACCACCGCCACGAGCACATTTCGCTTGGGATTCACCACATCCTCAGCTAGCGTGGTGACTCCGTCAAAACCGATATAGGTGAGCGCCGCGAAGGAAGTGGCGGTCCAGATGCGGTGTGAGTTGAAAGTCTTGGGATCATAAAAAGGCTGAACGGAGAAGACCCCATGCCAACCCTGTCCGTGGAACAGATAGGTGCAAGCTAGCACGATGAAGAAGGTGACCACGATCGACATCGCGCCCAGCAGTATCTGATTGGCTCTGGCGGTGGCCCTGACACCGCGCAGGTTGAGCAAGGTGATGAGGCTGGCAATCAGGGCTGCCGACACCACAAAAGGCACTCCGGGAAGATAGCGGCTGTGCAGGGCGGTTGCGATCCAGATGGTACTGATCAGCGGCTGCAACAGGTAGTCGAGGAACATGGCCCAACCCGCCAGAAAGCCGAGATGAGGATTGAGCCCGCGGCCCACGTAGGTATAAGCCGATCCTGATACGGGATAGAGTGCGGCCATCCGCCCGTAGCTCGAAGCTGTAATCAGCATGGCAAACATTGCCACCAGAATGGTGGTCACAAAGTGTCCGTTCGAAAGCTTCTGAGCTATCCCAAACAGAGGCACGGGGGCGATGGGCTGGATCAGCACGATCCCGTAGAAGATAAGATCCCACAGAGTCAGCGATCGCTTGCGCCCGAGCGTCCCAGCCGACTGTCCCGCCTGATTAACTCGTTCGCTCATACGGTTAGGGCCCGTCATTATCTTACATCGCCGAGTTGGGGCGGAGGCCTATCAACCAAGTGCCGAGGCAGGATCGTGAGCACAGATGAGCGCCCGCGCCGGGCGCAAGCCAGGAATTAGCCAGCATTTCACTGGTCCCGCCCGTCAGAATCGACTAGAATGTGGGCGGATGGAAAGTAGCTTACGAAAATCCAGAGATTGCCAGGTGCGGCCGTTGTTGTTTTGGTGTGTCTCCCGGCGCCAAGCTGTGCGTCCTCGAGATGCTCGCCTGGCGGAGCCGCGGCCCCTGTAGGTTGATTCCCGGATAAGGAGGAACTCCAATGAGGAGGAGCGTCGCAATCCTCACCGTAGTGATATCGTTCGGCTTGACCGTGACTGGCCTGGCTGATTTTAAGTACAGCGAGCAGAGCAAGGTCACGGGTGGGATGATGGCCGGCATGATGAAGTTCGCCGGCGCCTTCAGCCGCAAGGCCAACCAGCCCGTTACCACCACTCACTATGTGAAGGGCAATCGTCTACGGACCGACAATGGAACCGAGAACACAGCGGAGATCATCGACCTGGACGGCCGGCGCATGATCCACATCGACAATCAGAAGCGGTCGTATTCGATACTGACTTTCGACCAGATGAAGGCCGCCTTGGAGGAGATGCAACGGCGGATGAAAGCGACCCAGGAGCAGAAGAACGTTCAGATGAACCTGACGCCCAAGGTAGAGGTCACCTCGACCCAAAACACTCGTGCCATCCTCGGGCAAACGGCGCGCGAGGTAAAGGTGAAGATGGAGATGGAGATGCAGGCCACCGACACCGAAAAACATCAGTCGGGCAGCGGCTCCATGACCTTTGTCACCGACCAATGGGTGGCGCCCTCAGTGCCCGGGTACGGGGAGGTTCGGGACTTTTACAAGCGTATGGCTCTGAGCATCAATTGGGTTCCCACGGGCGGGCTGTTCAACATGAATCCGCAGATGGCCAAAGGGATGGAGGAGCTCAAGAAGAACTCCACAGCGCTCGAAGGGCTGCCGATGCTCCAGTACATCAGCATGTACATGGGAGGCATGACAGGCCAGCCGGGTACGATGGGGCAGCCGAACCAATCGGCCCAGCCTGACTCGAGCCAGCAACCAAACCAGCAGAGCTCGGCTCAGGCTGAGACGCAGCCGTCCAAACCGGCAACACCCGGCTCAGCAATTTCTCAGGGTGTCGGCAATATGCTGGGTGGATTCGGTGGGTTCGGGCGCAAAAAGAAGAAACAGCAGGACCAGCAGCAACAGGATACCTCGCAGAACACATCCCAAGCGGCCTCGCAAAACTCGGCGCCGGCTTCCAATTCAGCTCAGACGCCTCCGGCCCCGGCGAGCAGCGGTTCTTTCATGGACATGACCGTGGAAGTTACCGCGTTCAGCTCGGATTCACTTTCCGGCGATCTCTTCGATATCCCAGCTGGCTATAAGCAGGTGGAAGCCGACGCGGAAAAGGCCCTCAGCGGCTCCCGGCGCTAAGATCCGGCTAGGGCTTGCCTTGGAGGGGCTACGTTTGCTGGTAAGCCCCTTCCCGCAACAGCAGTTCAACGCCACCGAGGACCGCCGCTCAGAGAAGCCCGGCCTCGGGGTGGCCTGCCTCGATTGCCATGTGAACGGCCATACCAATGGTGCCACGCACCTCGTGGGCGACATCCGGCCCCCGCAGTTCCGCCATCGCATTGAAACGCCATCGCTGCGGGGAGTGAACATTCAACGGCTGTTTGGGTCGCAACGGGCGCTGAAGACGGTGGAGGACTTTACCGAATTCGAACAGCGCGCCGCCTACTTCGACGGTGATCCCGTGATCGCTACCAAGAAAGGTGTCAATGTCCTCGAACGCGGTAGCCAGGTCCATTTCATGGCTGAATTCCAGGAAATCTTGGATTTTCCGCCCGCACCCAAACTGGACATTTTCGGAAAGCTCAACCCGGCCAAGGCGATTCCTGCGGAGGTCCGCGGTCAAGACGTCTTCTTCAACAAGGGCAAATGTGGTACCTGTCACGTTCCCCTTACCACACCGACAACCTGATGCACAACCTTCAGGTGGAGCGCTTCTACAAGCCTGTGATGATCAACGGCATGATGGGCCAGCGCCGATGGTCCCATCAAGAACTTCCCGCTGCGAGGCGTCAAGGACTCGCCGCCGTACCTGCATGATGGGCGCCTGCTTACCCTGGCGGACATGGTGGAGTTTTTCAACGTCATCCTGAGTACACGTCTGACTGCACAAGAAAAGCAGGACTTGGTAGCGTTTCTCCGCACGCTCTAGCCCAGCATCGACCCACTGCAGGAAGCCCGATTTTACGGGTCTCCTACTGGAAATACTATATTCTCGCCCCCCAAAACGGGAGGGCCGTAACAGGCCCTCTCCTATTCAATCTACAGCTTGCCCAAAGACGTTGACCGGATTGAGGCTGTAAATGCCTGATTCCACGGCAAGTCGGAAGGCGGATTCTTGCTGCCCAGAATCAGGTGTTTGTGGGCAGGCACATTTCTCACGTGTCTGCTTTGCCTCCGAGGTTCACACAGCCAAGCTGAGTGTAGTTTCGCTCAGGGGATACGAGACGAGGAGTTTATTGTTTCGGTTTAACAAACATGTGGGTCTTGCCGGAGTCGATTTCGTGAAGGACAAGCTGCACCAACTCCGATAAACTGAAACGGACAGCTTTATGGGGTGAACGCTCTTCCGCAGGGCCCGTCGTGGGCGCAGATCGTAGAGGGAGACCGGCTACAAGACGGGGCGCGATTCCCTAGCGCACAAGCGTACTCTGCCGCCTTGCAATAAACCTCCGCACCACAGTGGCTCGGGCCGTATTGATTCTTTGCGGTCAACTGCTGCCGCGTGAGCTCTGCTGGAAATTGAAGGTCTATACAAAGTTCCAAATCAATCTGTCACTGCAAAATTAGCCAATCGAACATGAGGACGAAAGAACGCCGGAGCCTGGCGTCACGAGCGTGTGATGGGCCGATTGCTCATTTCGACTTTGCCCAATTCTTGATCTTCTTAGCCAGCTTTTCGATCTTCTCGGCTCTTTTCACGTAGGATATGGGCATCACCCTTTCGTTCGATTGGGCCAAATCGTTCTTCAGCGACTCCGCCAACTCTACGAGTGTCACGGCATCGCGCTTTGCTTCCTCTCGCTTCGCCTTTAGTATTGCTGCGTTGGCGGCTTTTGTGTTGCGAGGGGGGAAGACCGGCTCCCAAGGTGGGGGAACGCCGGGAATGCCGGGAGAGCTCTGGGGATTGGGGCTGGCTTGCAATGGCCGCCCAGCCAATGAAAGAACGGGCCCTGTGGACCACATTCCAACAAACAGGAATGCAACCATTGCGCCCAGGAACATGCCGCACAAAGAAAAAAGAACACATCGGGATATGAACCCTGGAGCGACTATGCTCAAGTGAACCTCCTTCTTCTCCATGTGCCTCATTAACGGCTCACGAAGAACTCGGGAGCGTAGCACCCACGGTTTCTCAGTGCAAATGGCCGCCAGGAACGTCCTGGTAGTCGGCCGGTTCAAGATTGGCAGCCAGACCCTCTTAATGTGTGTCCCAATGCCCTCAATAAGATACGCGTCATAAGGTAGGCCCTCCCTCAGTGCCCAGCACGAATCAATCCACCTATCTTGATAGCAGCACAAGAGTTATCAATTCCCGCATCGTCGTGGGGAGCAGCTTCACGGTGCTCCCTTCTAGGGTTTGTACATTTTCCTTACGACATGGCCAAGATGGCCATGCCACCTGGATGTGGCACGGGCTTCCAGCCCGTGGGGGAGCACCCTAACGGTACTGCCTAGTACGGCATTCTCCTAGGGCTGGTCACCAAGCTTACTCGCGATGGCCTCTCGCTCTGGTAATGGCGCCCGTTAACGATCAAGCAGAGAAAACCCCTTTCACAAGCTTTATCCCGGAGCCGGCCAGCGGAGCGAGCAGGATCACCAACATTAGCTGATCGCGGAATGCGCGATAGTGGATTACCTCGAGCACTAGAATAATGCTCGCGAGCAGCAGAAGAGCCAGCGAGATGCCTCGGTGGAAGCGCCGGACTTCCGATTCCAGCCAGGAGTCGAGCCGGCGCTCGATAGTGCGGCCATCGTCGGAATCGGTGCAATCGAGTTTGATGCGGCAGGTGTTGCAGACGTGGGCGTGAGCGCGATAGCGGACGACACGCCGGCTGTGGTCAACCTCATAGCGATGCAATCGTTGGCCCTCCGGACAGTCCCAGGCGTCCCACTGGTTGTTGTACTGAAACCCAGCAGTCTGGATCTGCTCAGAGCGCCGGTGAGAGTGCCGCGCCACGAGTTCCAGTCCCAGAGCAACTAACGCCAAGAACAGAGCGTAGCCGGAGGCCATCCACACTTCGGCATGGATTCCCCAAACCATCATCGCGACCCCGTCGTTTCGACAACCTCAGTGAAGAGCCCTTCGCGAAGCTGTTCCTCGGTGACCTGCTCGCGACCCGCGGTGATCGCGAGCCAGGTCAGGTAGAGTACCGGCAGGACGCCCCCGAGGATGAACACCGCATCTCCCGGCATACGTAGCCACTCGATAATTGAATTGGTGTGGGCGGTCATGAACTTCAGACTGCGGGCGTCGAAGTAGCCTTGGCTGACCGAGTGATACAACTGCAGCAGTCCCAGCGGGAACAGTGAAGCGAAGACCATCCAGGCAAGGCCGAGGTTGAGTGACCAGAAGCTGATCTTGGCCGCGCGGTCCGACCAGCGCTCCTCGGGCACGATGTAGCGAATGCAGAACAGCGCCAACGCTACGGCGAGCATGCCGTACACCCCCATCATCGCGGCGTGCCCGTGGTTGGCCGTCAGCGCGGTGCCGATCTCATAGTAAGAAACGATGGGCAAATTGATGAGGAAACCGAAAATCCCGGCGCCGAGGAAGTTCCAGAAGCCCACTGAGGCCAGGAACATGACTGCCCAGAAATGAGGAAATGGCTTTGCCGAGGCGGCGCCTTGATGAGCCCCAAGCTGCAAGAAGCTCCAAGCCTCGAGGGTCAGAAAGGTCAGGGGGATGACCTCGGCAGCCGAGAAGAACGCACCCAGGGCCATATGCACGGCAGGCTCGCCGGAAAAGTAAACATGATGCATAGTCCCGATCATGCCGCCCGCGGAATAGAGCACTACATCGAGGTACACCATACTTAGGGCAACCCGTTCCTGCACCACCCCCAGCAGAACGAAGAGATACGCCACCACGATGGTGGTGAACAACTCCAGAAAATCCTCCACCCAAAGGTGGACTACCCAGAAGCGCCAGAAGTCAGTGGTGGTGAAGTGCGACGTGGGGCGGGCCAGCAGTCCCACCGCATAGAACGCTGGAATGGAGAGAGCGGAAAAGAAGAAGAGCCAGGGTAGATTGCCCAGGTGCTCGCCACTCAGACGGCCCCGAAGACCCCGGTAGAGAATGGCAACCCAGAAGAACAAACCGATTATCAGCAGGATCTGCCAGAAACGACCGAGATCGAGGTACTCAAAGCCTTGGGCTCCGAACCACTGCCAACCATGGCGAATCCAGCCTTCGATGCCTGCGTACTCACCTGCCAGGCTGCCAAAAACCACGATGGCCAGAGCGCCCAGAAGGCCGTAGGCGAGCCAGTTCTGCCGGCGTGGCTCGTGCCCGGCAATCATAGGAACAAGGAAGATCCCGCCAGCGAGATAAGACGTCGCCACCCAGAAAATGGCGAGTTGCAGGTGCCAGGTCCGGCTAATATTGAAGGGGAGCAGGCGAGCGAGATCAATGCCAAAGAAGTTCGAGAGTTCCGCCCGGTAGTGCTGCGAGGCTCCCCCGAGCAATGTCTGGAGTAGAAACAGGAGCGCCATCACGAAGAAGAACCAGGCCGTGGTGCGCTGGGCAGGTGTCAACGTTACCTGATCGGGTGGGCGGAAGGAAAGGGTCTGCTTTTCCTTCCCGTGCCATCCCAGAAAGTTCCAGCGCCCGAACGCAGCAAGCAGCAACCCAATGCCTCCGAGCAGCGCGATCAAAGAGAGAACGCTCCAGACTACGGTAGCGGCAGTGGGATGATTTCCTACAAGCGGCTCCGGGGGCCAGTTGTTCGTATAGGAGTATTCCAGGCCAGGCCGCAGCGCGGCCGATGTCCATGCCGACCAGCAGAAAAAAGCCGTGAGCTGGCGAATCTGCTCGGGATCAGTGATGGCACGCGGGCGCAGTCCGTACTTCGTGCTTGGCTCGCCGAAATAGTCCCGGTAATAGCTCTGCATCTCTTCAAAGGCCCTGGCTTCGGTGGCCGTTAGAGTGAGGGTGCCAGTGGCGGCGTCATAGCGGTTTGCCTTGAAATCGTCGATCGTCTGCTGCTGGGCATGGTCGGATGCTTCTCCGCCGTGCTGCTCGAGTACGAACAAGGCCGAGCGATGTAGATAATCGGCCGTGAAGTCGGGGCCGAGGTAGGCGCCATGACCGAAGATGGAAGCGTATTCCATCAGGCCATTGCTCAGGAACACGCCTTGGCCGCCGGTCACGTCTTCGGCCGTGAAGAGTACCTTGTCGGAAGGGTCCACGGTCCGCAGAGGGATGGGGGGTTCACCGGTGTAAGTCCGATAGGCAAGCAAGCCCAGCACAAAAAAGCCGCACACCATGACGATGATCACGGCTTGAATCCAGCCATTTGACACAATGAGCGAACGTTTAGCTGAATGCTGCATGGCACGCGCCTCCCGGTTATTAATTGGGACAGCTGAGGAGGCAATTAGACCACTCGACGTGAAGGGTTGCAAGTAGGTATTACTTACTGTTTACCCTCTCACTGACGCAGTCTGCGGCAGTCGAAACCTCTAACCAATCGCTTGAGTTCTTCCCCAACGGGCCGGGCTGTTGGGAAGGATTGCCGCCAATGCACTACGCAACGCACTCGGTGAGCCCTTGTCTGGCGCTGGTGAACGCGGAGGCGGAGTACGTTGCTTGCTTCGCCGCGGCGTTCGATCCCACGGGTGCCAACCTGCTCTATTCCACTCTCTTCGGCGGCTTGGATTTCGATTGCAGTAATGGCTGTAACGGTACCTACGCCACCGGGATCGCGGTGGATGCCAACGGCTATTTCTATCTGACCCGTGAAACTTCGGCCGCCAAGCTAATGTGACTCACGGCGCGCACCCGCGCTTACGGCGCCGACGGCGTCGGACCTCATTTGACCTCTCCGCGGCCGTTCGATATACTTGCGTCCGCCGATTAAGCGTGATCAGCGCTACGCGGATCGCGCTTCTTCGGTTGAAGGTTGGCCGATGACGATTCCAGTAATGCCGAGCGGCTCTCGCAGGTTCCGATCTTACGGCTAGTTTGTTCAGCGAAGATTCAGGTGGCGCGCGGGCCGTCCAAGTCTCAGGACTCTGCCATTCGACCGCACGACCTCAGACACGAGGCAAGCCATGCCGGTCGGTTCCAATCAATCGAAAACTTACGAGATGAGGGCGGAACTTGAACAGACAGGCGCGAGATAACTCGGAGCCCCCTTGCTGCGTCGGCTACGACAGGCTGAGATTGGGCTCTGCTGGAAGAACAGTCGTCAGGAGGGTGGTATGTGGGAATCAGATCATATGCACGCATCAATCAACCGGTTCGGGGGCGTTGCCCTGACAGTGCTATTCGTTGCAATTCTGCTTCCCGCGGTTTCGCGCGCGCAGCTAATCGATCTGGGCGCAAACCTGAGTGATTTGCAGCACACCACCAGGCTCGACAGGGTGTGGATTGTTTTCGGACGTGTGACTACGCTCGCTGGCGACGGCGTTCTTGGGGCCAAGGTCAAGGTGGACATCGGAGCCGGAAAGCCCGAGGTGCTCGAAACCAATGCCAAAGGCGAATTCAAGGTGGAGTATCCACTGGGAGTAAACCAATTCGATACGCTTCATACAAAGATTGAAGCCAGCAAAGACGGCTACTTCACCGCGCACGAGAGTGAAGATCTCACTTCCAAGGGCGGAGTGACAAGGGAAGTCATCGTTGTCCTCCGGGAAGAATCCGAGAATTTTGAGCTCCTGACGCCACAGATTCTGGTTGCCAGCCTGGAGAACCACTTTCGCTCACGGGACACCCTTGCTACGGTTCCTGAATCCGCCCGCAAGTCCTTCGAGCGAGCCACGATCGAACTCTTCGAGGAAGGCTCTCCCGTTGACGCTGTGTCCGCGCTGAGGAAGTCGGTGAACAGAACGCCTGACTGCATCAACTGCCGT
The DNA here is from genome assembly GCA_963803295.1 of uncultured Acidobacteriota bacterium. Classification (GTDB taxonomy): domain Bacteria; phylum Acidobacteriota; class Terriglobia; order UBA7540; family UBA7540; genus CAWDMC01. Next base: position 242,942 of record CAWDMC010000010.1, read on the forward strand.
CTGCTTCTCTGCCTGGCGAACCTGGCGGCGAACAGCATTGTTGGCGCCGACCGCGAGCAGGTGGAGGTTGACAAGCTCACCAGTTCGGGGAAAGCGCCCCGCGAGCGAGCTAAGCTGCTCTACCTCGCTGGTGTCGTGGCAACCTGGCGTCACGAAAACAAGATAGCAGTGGGGTTCCTCCAGAAAGCGCTGGAACTCGCTCCTTCGGACCCGAGCGCACTGCAGGAACTGGGACGTGCGCTCCTTCTGCAGAACAACTGGGAAGCCGCTGATGAATACCTGGAAAAGGCGATCCATGCTGGGGCATCGGTGGACGCTCACTTGCTCAGAGCGCGCGCTCTTCTGGAAGAGGGAGATGCGGACAGCGCTGATGCTGAAATGCAGGCTTACCTCGGCAAAAGACCAGTGCGTGCGCTGCCGTTGACGGCTCGCTTAACTTACCTGGACCTGCAACAACGCCTGGAAGTCAAATCCCTGGGCAAGGTGAAATCTGTGGTGAACGAGTCTGTGGCCGAATTGACGAAGGCCATGCCGGAACTCAAGGAGATGGAAGTTGCGGACAAGCAGGGGGCGCTACCTCTCATCCTTCAGAAGATCGGAGAAAACGTTCAGGCTTTCTTTCGGGACTTCCCTAATACCATATCGGAAGAAGATACCTTGATGGAGGACCTTCGCGCAAATGGAAAGGTAAAAGGATCCGTCAAGGAAAAGGCCAACTATCTGCTTCTGGCAAGAACTGAAAAATGGGGAGTGGGCCTTACCGAGTACCGGGCCGACCCTACGAAGAACGATGGTCTGGCAATGGAGTCTCGCATCGGGTCAATGCGCACCAAAGGCTTTGCTTCCGCCTCCGTCGTTTTTCATCCGAGTTGCCAGAGTTATGCGAGTTTCCGGTACTTGGGCCGCCAGCGGATCGACGGGCGGGACTTGCTGGTCATCGCCTTCGCCCAGCAACCGGAGAAGGCAAAGATGGTCGGACGATTTGTCGTGAACGGAGTCTCCGAGCCAGCGCTCGTCCAGGGCGTCGCGTGGGCCGATGCTCAGGATTACCACATTGTACGCATGCGGACCGATCTCCTGAAGCCCTTGCCTCGAGTCCGCTTGGTTCGACAGACGACCGAGATTAGCTACGGCGAGGTCCACTTCAAAGATATGGCGGCGGGAGTGTGGCTGCCGCAAGAGGTCACTGTTACCGTTCAATGGAAGGGCAGGACATTCAGGAATTCCCACCACTATTCGGATTTCAAGCTATTCAACGTTGGAACCGAGGAAAAGCGAAAGGGATAAGAGCGAGGTTTTCAAGTGGTGTCATCCTGAGCGCAGCGGATCCGCATTGCGCTAAGGAAACTCAGAGCAAGGTCCTTCGCTGTGCTTGATGACATCTCCCGCAGGTGTTCTCCGCAGCCTGTCGGGTTAGAACCTGCCCTGAGCGGAGCGAAGGGGCGGCACGAGCCGGGCTGAAAACCCAGTGCTACAGAAATGCGCGAAAACTCTCGCTTTGAGGAACATGCCGGACCTATAGCATACGAAATTGCTTTCTTTGGGTCCTGCCTACGTCTCTCGATTTGCGAATGTACGAAGAGCCTCACGGTGTTGCAAAATGCAACAGTTTTCTGTCTTCTTGTATCTCAAATCGGTATTTCATGCCTGTAAATCACTCAAAAAACGACAACTAAAAAATACAGTCTCATTTATCTCATCTGTCTCAACTGTCTCATCACGGCCTGCTATAGTTTTAGGGTGGTAGAGCAAACCTGGGTGATCCCTGGCCGCCTAAAAGTGAAGTTGCAAGGAAAGACAGAACGGACCCACGATGTGATTGAAGACAAAGCACTGGATTCGGAAGACGGCCGCTTAAGCCACGAAATACCTGATTTTATGGAGACAACGACGGAGGATTCGCCGGGAGCGAGCCCGTGGGTATCCATAAGAAGGAAGAAAACGGACCGACGATATTATTGAAAACAAAAGGCCGCAGCCGGACCGGTGCGATCGAAGGACGTTTGACCTCCTCCTGCCGCTCCGATATACTCGGCTCATCCAGATGAAACCCCCTCCCTTGGTTCGCGAATTGACCCGACTGCTTGGTCCCGATGCCGTCCTGTGGCGTCCCGAGGACCTCATGCTCTATGAGTATGACGCGCTCTCGTCGTTGCGCCAGCCCGACATCGTCGTGTTTCCACTCAACACAGAGCAGGTTGTCGATGTGATAAAGCTCGCCGCGGCGAAGAAGATCCCGATAATAGCGCGGGGAGCCGGGACGGGACTAAGCGGAGGCGCTGCTGTTACCGAGGGGGGCATCGTGTTGTCGCTGGCGCGCATGAAGAAGATTCTGGAAATCGACATCGAGAATCAGCGGGCGCGGGTTCAACCGGGTGTCGTGAACCTCGATCTCTCGATGGCCGTGGCCGACCAGGGGTACTATTTTGCGCCAGATCCTTCCAGTCAGAAGGCCTGCACTTTGGGTGGAAACGTTGCGGAAAATTCTGGCGGACCGCACACCCTGGCTTATGGCGTGACCACCAACCACGTTTTGGGTCTGGAAGTGGTGCTGCCCGACGGCAAAGTGATTCACAGCGGCGCCCGCTACTGGGATCGCCCTGGCTACGATCTTACCGGACTGATCGTCGGTTCCGAGGGCACGATGGGCATCGTCACTGAAGTGACCGTCCGGCTGGTGCGGAAGCCGGAGGCCGTGAAGACGCTGCTGGCTGTTTACGACACCATCCATAGTGCAACGCAGACCGTGTCTGCCATTACCGCGCGAGGCATCACCCCGGCGGCGCTCGAGATGATGGACGGCTTCACGTTGCGCGCGGTGGAAGCGGCCACGCATGCGGGTTATCCCATGGATTCGGCCGCGGTGCTGCTAATCGAGGTGGAAGGTCTCCGTCAGGCGGTGGACGAGCAGGCTGTGGCCATTGAAGCGGTTTGCCGCGAATGCCAGGCTCGCGAAGTACGCCTGGCCCGCAGCAACGAAGAGCGTGATCTGCTGTGGAAAGGCCGCAAGAACGCGTTCGGGGCGCTGGGACGTATCAGCCCCCGGTTCTACGTCCAGGACGGCGTGATTCCACGCACCCGCCTGCCCGAGACCCTGGACTTTATCTATGAGGTCGGGCGCAAGTACAACCTGAAAGTCGGCAACATCTTCCACGCCGGCGACGGCAACCTGCATCCACTGCTGATGTATGACGATCGCGATCCCCAGGAATCCAAAAACGTGGTCAAGGCGGCTAAGGAGATTATCGCTAAATGCGTCGAGCTGGGTGGATCCATCACCGGTGAGCACGGCGTGGGCGTGGAAAAAAACGAACTGATGCCGCTACTTTTTTCGAGCGATGATTTGAACATGATGCAGCGCCTGAAGGACCTTTTTAATCCCTCGGGTCTTTTCAATCCAGGGAAACTGCTACCGACCGGCAAAATGTGCGGCGAATTGCGGGTACAAGTGAGCCGTGGCTAAGTGGAACCCTCGACGTGAATATGGCACAATCCCCGAGCACCGCTAGAGCCGAGGCAGCAGCGAATGCCGAAAAGCGCACAGATCTCTCGCAACTTGGCAGTATCGTCGGTCGCGACCGCGTCACAACCGATGAGACTGCGTGTGCGGCGCTGGCGATTGACGGTAGGATCCCGAAGTGCGTCGTTTATCCGGGTTCGGCGGGCGAAGTCGCCGCCATTCTCAAGGCTGCCGTCGAGTACGATCTCGCCGTTGTGCCCTGCCGCAATGCCACCAAACTAGGCGTCGGCAACCCGCCGCGGCGCTATGACGTCGCCCTCTCGCTCAAGGAGATGAACCGGGTATGGCGATATGAACCCGCTGATCTCACCATTAACGTCGAGCCAGGAATGAAACTCGGCGACTTTGAGCGTTTTGTAGCGCGTGATCGGCTTTGCCTGCCGCTCGATCCGGCCGGCGGGGCCAAGGCCAGTATCGGCGGAATCCTGGCTACGAACGCGAGCGGCCCACTGCGGCTGGCCTATGGCGCTCCGCGCGACATGACGCTGGGCCTGAAGGTCGCTACCACCGAAGGTAAGCTGATTCAAGCGGGTGGTCACGTGGTCAAGAACGTGGCTGGCTACGATCTCACCAGGCTTCTGATCGGCTCCTACGGGACACTAGGGGTGATCGTCGAAGCCTCGTTCAAGCTCTATCCTCTGCCCGAATCGCGTCAAACTTTCATCCTCCGAGTGGCCGATTTCGATCGAGCGAGAGATCTCCGCCGACGCATTCTTGAATCACCCCTTGAGCCCCAGAGACTGGTGCTGATCTCGCCGGGTGGACTGACGGTCGAAGCGGCTCTCGAACCCTTCCTCTCTACGGGTTGCGTCGCGACGCTCGCGATCGAAATGGCGGGATCCTCTCGCGTGTTGGCGAGGTGTCGCGAAACACTGGCCAGCGTTTGCGGAAGCGCTGGCACTGAGGTGGAGACCTTGACGGATGAGATGGCCGAAGCCGGCTGGGCCCGAGTCTCGGATTCACGCTCCTGGCTGGCGACGGCAGGCGAACGGCTAGGGCTCAAAGCCCTGTTGCCACTCGCCGCGACCGAAGCGTTCACGGCCAAGGCGCAGGAACAGTCGGATGCCGACGGCCTCAAGCTGATGGCCGCGATTCACATCGGGGTGGGCACGGTCCACCTTGCGGGTCCGGTGGAAGTTCCTACGGCGGGTCTGCATTTGGCACTCGAGAGGCTGCGTGCTTTCGCGACTGATCTGGGTGGGTCGTTGGTAATTGAGCAATGCCCGGCTGAGATCAAGGGTAAACTCGATGTGTGGGGCGCGACGGGTGATGATTTTGCGATGATGCGAAAGGTGAAGCAGGCCTGGGATCCCAATGGCATCCTATCGCCAGGTCGCTTCCTCGGCGGATTGTAGTTTTTTCGCGCACCAAGTAGCAGTTCTGTTATTCGGAACTGGACGCGTGTCACTCCCCTCACCCACCGCTGCGCGGTTCCCCCTCTCCCGCAAGCGGGCGAGGGCTGTAGTCAATTGACGATCGTTGTTGTAGCGCCGGTGTCCCCACCGGCGTTTTCGCGCTGAGATTCCAGGTCACGGTTGACAGCCGGGCCTGACCTATGACAAAGCAAGCGGTTTAGCGATGTGGCAGGTGAACCAGAATGATCGTAAATCTCTTGCGCGATTACCTGGAGAACTTCAAGGCGACGCAACTTGGCTCAGGAAACTGTTTTGACGTCAGAGAAAGTGGAACCCGTTAGCGCGGGTCCGGGCTATGGGCCGGGGGAGGCTCCAAGCTGGGAGTTCTACTCGCGGTGTATCCACTGTGGACTCTGCCTGAACGCCTGTCCGACTTATCGCGAGTTGAGCCTGGAGATGGACTCGCCCCGAGGGCGGATTTACCAGATGATCCAGGTAGATCGCGGTCGCCTGCCGATCGGTGAGAGCTTTGTCAAGCACATGGACCTGTGCCTCGACTGCCGGTCGTGTGAGACCGCTTGCCCCTCGGGAGTCGAATACGGCCGGTTGATCGAGTCCGCCCGCGGCCAGATCCAGGAAAATTACCGCCGCCCCTGGTTTGAACGCGCTTGGCGCGAAGTCATCTTCCGCCGACTATTGCCTCATCGCGGACGGCTGGAAGCTGTGGGGAAGCTGCTGCGGTTCTACCAGCGCTCGGGCCTGGAGAGATTGGGACTTACTGCTCTTCGACTTTTCCCCGGTAAAATGGCCAGCGTCGGCCGCCTGTCCCCCCGCATGGAGAAGCCCTTCTTCACTCACCGTCTTGGGACTGTGGTTCCCGCCGAGGGAATGAAGCGTTATCGTGTGGCTTTCTTCGCCGGCTGCATTGCCAATCTGGCGTTTGCGCGGCTGAACGATGCCACGGTCAGAGTGCTGGCACGGAATGGCTGCGAGATAGTGATTCCAGGCGATCAAGGCTGCTGCGGCGCCTTGCACGTTCACGCAGGAATTCGGGATGTGGCTCGCAAATTGGCGAAGCAGAATCTGAAGGCTTTTCTGGTTGAGCCTTTCGATGCCATTATCACCAATGCCGCAGGATGCGGATCGGTGTTGAAGGAATATCCGTTGCTGTTTGAGAAAGAAGACTCCGAGTTCCTTGACCGTGCCAAAGCCTTCAGCTCGCGTTTTCAGGATGTGACCGAATTCCTGGCGTCAATCGATCTGAATCGCAGCCTGCGCGAGATCAAGGCGCGCGCCACCTATCAGGATCCGTGCCACCTCGGGCACGCGCAGCGCATCCGCAAAGCGCCACGCGCGCTGATCGCCGCTATTCCCGGACTCCAGTTCGTCGAACTCAAAGAAACCGATATCTGCTGTGGCAGCGCCGGCATCTACAATGTGGCGCACAACGAAATGGCCGAACGTTTGCTCGCCAACAAAATGAAGCGGATCGACGAAACCGGCGCTGACTTGGTGCTCACGGCCAATCCAGGATGCCTGCTGCAGCTCAGGGCTGGAGTTGCGGGATCGAAGCGGCCGGATCGCCGTGTGATGCACATTGTCGAGCTGCTGGATGAAGCGTACACATCCTGATGGTGTAGGGGTACGGCTTGCCGTACCCTTCCGCAGGGTAGGGCAAGCCCTACCCCTACACGATGGTCAAGTCTTAGGGAGGGGTTGAACCGATGGCCGATGCAGTGGGAACGCAGCGGGAACAGCTGGACGCCTTGTTGGACGAGAAGCGAATTTTTGCGCCCCCAGAGGAATTCCGTCGTGAAGCGAACGCTGCCGATCCCCGGATCTACGAGCGGGCAGGGCAGGATTTGGAAGCGTTCTGGGCCGCTGAAGCCGAGCGTCTTGACTGGTTCCAGAAGTGGGACAAGGTGCTCGAGTGGAACGTCCCCTGGGCCAAGTGGTTTGTAGGCGGCAAGGTGAACGCCGCTCATAACTGCGTGGATCGTCACGCGGCGTCGGAACGCCGCAACAAGGCGGCCATCATCTGGGAAGGGGAGCCGGGCGATTCGCGCGTCCTGACCTATGGCATGCTCGAGCGCGAGGTGAACAAATTCGCGAACGCGCTGAAGTCGCTCGGGGTACAGAAAGGCGATCGAGTCGCGATCTATATGGGCATGGTTCCGGAGCTTCCTGTTGCCATGCTCGCTTGTGCCAAGATCGGCGCTCCGCACAGCATCGTCTTCGGGGGCTTCTCGGCCGAATCGCTTCGCGAGCGCATCAACGATGCGCAGGCGAAAGTGTTGATCACCTGCGATGGAGCCTGGCGCCGCGGTCACATCGTTCCTCTGAAGCATAGCGCCGACGAAGCCCTGCAGGGAACGCCGAGCATTGAGAAGGTCGTGGTGGTGAGGCGGATCGGCGAACGGGCCGAAGCCTCCATGCATTTCGGACGCGACCTTTGGTGGCACGACCTCACGGCCGCCGCTTCGCATCACTGCGAAGCCGAGCCGATGGATGCCGAAGACATGCTCTACATCCTCTACACCAGCGGCACCACGGGCAAGCCCAAGGGCGTAGTCCACACCACGGGCGGATATCTGGCGGGAACCTCGACGACGCACCGGCTGGTGTTCGACCTTAAGGAGAACGACGTCTACTGGTGCACTGCGGACATCGGCTGGGTCACCGGCCATTCCTACATCGTCTACGGTCCGCTGGCCAACGGCGCCACTAGCCTGATGTACGAAGGCTCGCCCGACTTTCCCAATCGCAATCGTTTCTGGGAAATCATCGAGAGATACAGCGTCAACATCTTCTATACCGCTCCGACAGCGATTCGCACTTTTATGCGCTGGGGAGCGGAAGGTCCCGCAAAGCATGACCTTTCAAGCCTTCGCCTGATCGGTACGGTGGGTGAGCCAATCAATCCCGAAGCCTGGATGTGGTATCACGAGAACATCGGCAAGGAGCGCTGCCCCATTGTTGACACCTGGTGGCAGACCGAGACTGGGATGATCCTTATCAGCCCACTGCCCGGGATCACCGCCACCAAGCCCGGCTCCGCCACTCAGCCGATTCCCGGCATCGAGGCGGAAGTGCTCGACAACATGGGTAACAAAGTCGGACCCGGTCACGGTGGCTATCTCGTGCTCACCAAGCCCTGGCCGGCGATGTTTCGCACGATTTACGGCGATCCTGACCGCTACGTACGCCAGTACTGGTCGCGCTATCAAGGCAAATATTTCACCGGCGACGGCGCCAAGGTGGATCCGGACGGCTACTTCTGGCTGCTCGGTCGCGTCGACGACGTCATGAACGTGGCTGGCCATCGTATTTCAACTTACGAAGTTGAAAGCGCGCTGGTCGATCATCATGCCGTGGCGGAAGCGGCCGTGATCGGAAAAACACATCCAGTGAAAGGACAGGGAATTTCGGCCTTTGTAACTTTGAAGGAAGGCATCGAGGCCAGCGATCACCTGAATGAAGAACTGCGCCAGCATGTCGCCAACAAGATCGGCGCCATTGCCCGTCCCGACGACATCTTCTTCACCTCCGAGCTGCCCAAAACCCGCAGCGCCAAGATCATGCGGCGTCTGCTGCGCGACATCGCCGAAGGCCGCGTGCTCGGCGACACTACCACGCTCGCCGATCCTACGGTGGTGGCAAAGTTAAAGCAGCAATACGAGGGAACGGAGTGAATTCTCGCGGGTGCCACTAGGCCTTGCGAAGATCTTCCATCTGTTCAGCCCCGCCCTCCTATCGCGTGGTGAGAAACCCCGGCAGGCGATTGACTTCAATTCAACAGTCGTACAGCCCAGCTAATGCCGACCAAGCTAGGGTGAGGAGCGAGCGCTTACCAGACGACGCGGACCCTCACGAAGTCAACCTGTTCGCGTCCGGATGGCACGAGCGGCACGCAGTGCCTGCACAGCGACGTCGTTGTTCTCGTCGTGCGCGAGCGCCTGCAGTGGCCCGAGGCTGGAAGAGTCGCCCGTGTACATTAGAACGGTGCAGAGCCGCCGGCGCACGGCGGCGTCCTTATGCTTTAGATATGGGTAGAGCGTCGGTAGAAACCTTCGGTTCTGAGTCAGGTCGATCAAATAAGTCTGACCATCGTCATCATGCAGATTGGAGCGTAACGATTCGACCAGATCGGCCACGTATTGGTCCTGACCCATGGCGGCGAGTGCATACTGCATGGCGAGGCGTACGTCGCCGTTTTTCTCCGAGCGCAGGGCCTTTTCGACCTCAGCCACGTTCTTGGCATCTCCCGCGTTGCCGAGACCCATCGCCGCACTGACGCGCTCCTGCTTATCCCCATTCCAGAGCGCCTGCAGTAGAAAGGATGAGGAGACGGGGTCACCGATATAAGCAAGCCCCTCGATGGCGGCGTGACGCAGATTCGCGCCACGACCGTTCTGGTAAAGGTCTTGCAGCCGCGGCACAGCCTCTTTAGTGCGCAGAAGCCCAATGGTTTCAGCGGCATCCTGCTCGATGTCCTGGTTGGGAGAATCAAGCAGGTCCAACAACTGCGGCCCGGCTGACAAATCCTTGATCTTGGCGAGTGCGTAGAGCGACTCGCGGGCCAATGGTACATCGATAGAATGTGCGGATTTCACCAGGTCGGGCACGGCGGGCCGCACTAATAGGGTGCCGAGCGCTTTGGCGGCCTGGCGCGAAGCCTGAATTGAGCGCGTGTCCGCCAATGCTGCTCGAAGCGCGGCGATGACTTTGGGGTCCACGTGCACGCCCGGATCGATGCGAGTGTTATCGGAAGAGAGAGCCTTTTTGGCAGAACCGTAGGTGTCCTTGAGGAATCCGGTGAACCCGGCGTCTGGCACCTCTCCTGTGTAATAGCCCGAGAGCCCGCGGATGGCCAGAGTGCGAGTGTTCGAGTCGGTATCCCGGGTGGCGGTTATCAACGCGTCCAGGCTTGCAGGAGTACGGATGTTCGCCAGCGCGATTACTACCTCGCGTCGTACCTTCTCGCTAGGATCCCTAAGAACCGCAGCCAAGGCCGGGACGGCGGTGCGATCGCCACTCTCGCCAATCTCCCTAGCCGCCTTGGCCCGGGTACCAGCATCTGCACTGCGGAGCATGTCGATTAAGGGATTCGCGCTGACGGAGGACTTTGGCGGAGCCGCCGGCGTAGTTTGGGCAAACGAATAGAGTGGGACCCCCAGGACAATCACGTAAGCCAGCGTGGTACTTTGCAGTAGCAGTCTAGTCTGGAGCGCTATTGACATTTTGACACCTGAGAACTTGGAATGCACGAAAGGCTCCGGGTAAGCCATCAGCGTACTGCTGATCCCCTCCAAAGGCAACCCAACAGGGCGAACGTCCTTCCAGGGAGATTTCCCGGCAAACCGTTGAACTCGCTCGCGGGATTGCTAGTGCGGCTGCTCCGGCCACTGCGGCTTTTGTCGCTTTCTATTTCGTCACGGTTATCAGTGTCATCGACAAGGACTTCTCTTACCACCAACTCTTGTGCTGGCAGGCCGCCTACTGCACCATCAACGGTCCTTTTTCGGATTTTCTTCCTGGCAGCGGAGTTGTGTGATGGTGTACCAGCCTCCATCGAGCCTCCTGGCGCACGAAGATGTTAGTTGCTTCCACCAGCGCCGTGGCGAAGTCGTTGTCAACTGTGGCCGTGATGTGCTCGATGCATGAGACCCACGCTGCATCACCCGCGATGTGTACAAGAGGACGGCTGATTGCAACTCGAGTCAGAATCGTACTGGATTCGAAAACTGTTACCCAGCTTTCCTCCACAGCTTCCCAACCTAGAACCAGATCCCATCCGGGATGGAGGCAACGGACCCAGCCCTCGTGAAGCCAGACAGACTGCATTTTCTTGAGGTCCGCCGATTCAACGGCCCTGTAGAACTCGTCGTTAATTTCAAGCACTTCGAGTTCCGCCGTAACTGACTTGTTGAGTGCACTCATTAGCCACAATTGGAGCCGAAAGCGGCTCTCTGCCTTTCTCGAGTTCAGGCGCACAGTAATGCCGCCGTCTCAGAATGAAATTAGAGGAAATGGGCCCAGGCTCACCGCCGGGCGATCTCAACGCGCTAAAACGGCAACTACTTATGATGCTGCGCTTAAGATCGCTAGACACTGCCCCTTGGATCGCCCGCGGCCAACCGGCTAAGGATGCTCGGCAGTTTTTCAGCGAATGCCGAGCGGGCGAGTACCGAGTCGCATCCAGCCTCGCGGGCCGTGCGAGCGAGGTCCGCTTGTACATGCGAGAGGAACCCGATGACCGGAATCGCGCTACTGGAGGGTCCCCCTTTGAGCGTACGCACAGCCTCCAGGGCCGTTCCCGAACGGTGGTTGAGATCAACAACCACGGCTGCGGCCGGTCCACGTGCGAGTTCGTCGCCGACGTGCGCGGGATCGACGGTTCTGATGCTGAGGCCGAGCAGCTTGGCTGTCTGCTGGATTTTGGCAAGAAAGAACAAATCATCCACCATGATCAGGATAGCTTCAGCCATTCATTCGGTTCCTTTCGATTCTTCTCCATTATAAGGCTTTCGCGAGGCTCCACAGTACGCAAATACCGCCCGGCTTGACATTTTGACTGTGATCGAATCTACTGCTGAAAATGCCCGAAGCCGAATTCAGCTTCCCACGTTTGAACGCGAGCAGGAGGATTACAGTGCAACGCGCCGCCCTCACTGGGCTTTTCGTGATGTTCCTAATCTTGACCTCGGCCGTGGCTGCAGAAGCGCCCGCCAAGCTCGCCGGATATCCCGACGAAGCGGCCCGGGTGGAGTTGGAATGGGAGTCGAAGTTCCGCTCGATTCCCGTCCCTCAGAATATCGGCAACTACGTCAAGCGCCTCTCGGCGCACCCCCACAATGTGGGATCGCCCTACGATAAGGAGAATGCAGAGTGGATACTCTCTAGCTTCAAGCAGTGGGGCTTTGATGCACACATCGAGACGTTTCATGTCCTCTTTCCTACACCCAAGGAGCGACACCTCGAGCTGGTCGCACCAACCCGCTTTGTGCCCGCCCTCGAGGAACCGGCGATAGCTGTAGACCCGACGACCGATCAGAGGCCGGAGCAACTACCAACGTACAATCCCTATTCGGCTGACGGCGACGTTACCGCGCCCCTTCTCTATGTGAACTACGGCATCCCGGAAGATTACGACCGCTTGGACCGTTTAGGTATATCGGCGAAAGGGTCCGTTGTCATTGCCCGCTATGGCCATAGCTGGCGCGGTATCAAGCCCAAAGTGGCGGCCGAACATGGCGCGGTCGGATGCATCATTTACTCCGATCCGGCGGATGACGGTTATCAGCAGGGAGACGTTTTCCCAAAAGGATCGTGGCGGCCGCGCGACGGCGTGCAACGCGGCAGCGTGGCCGACATGACCCTGTACTCCGGTGATCCACTTACCCCCGGCGTCGGCGCCACTGAAGACGCCAAACGCTTGCCACTGGGCGAAGTCAAGACGATCACCCACATTCCCACTTTGCCCATCAGTTATGGCGACGCGCAGCCGTTGCTTGAGGCCTTGCGCGGTCCTGTAGCTCCCCGGAATGGCGCGGCGCTCTACCCGTCACTTACCACCTCGGGTCCGGCCCAGCCAAGGTTCACCTCTCACTGAAGTTCAACTGGGACGTCAAGCCTATTTATGACGTGATTGCTCGCATTCCCGGCTCCGACTATCCCGGTGAGTGGGTCATTCGAGGTAACCACCACGACGCCTGGGTAAATGGCGCCGAAGATCCGGGTTCCGGCCAAGCAGCCCTGCTCGAAGAGGCTCGCGCCTTCGGTGATTTGTTGAAGCAAGGCTGGAAGCCCAAACGTAGCATCCTCTACTGTGCGTGGGACGGGGAGGAACCCGGCCTACTCGGCTCGACGGAGTGGGCGGAGCAGCATGCTGACGAGCTCCGGCAACACGCGGCCGTCTACGTCAACTCAGACTCCAATGGCCGCGGCTATCTTGATATGGAGGGCTCACATACGCTCGAGCGATTTGTCAATAGTTTGGCAAAGGACATCACCGATCCCGAGAAAAATATCTCCGTCTGGAAACGCGCTCAGATGGTTCGGATCAGCAAGGCCGGATCGATTGGTGGCGCAGAGCGCAGCGCAGCGGAAGAGGTGCTCCACCGCAGCGATCTCCGCATTGACGCCCTTGGATCCGGTTCCGACTACACACCCTTTCTTCAGCATTTGGGCATCGCTTCGCTGAACCTGGGCTACTCCGGGGAAGATGCCGGAGGTATCTACCATTCGATCTACGACGACTATTACTGGTACTCCCATTTTTCCGACACTAGTTTTGTATATGGACGGACGCTCGCCCAAACGATCGGTACTGCTGTGATGCGCCTCGCCGATGCAGATCTTCTTCCCTACGAATTCACGGATCTTGCGGATACGGTGCACAAGTACGTTACCGAGGTCCAGGAGCTTGCCGGGAAGGAACGTGGCGAAATCGAGCGACGCAATCGCGACCTTGAGCGGGGGGTGTTCACGGCTATCTCAGACCCGCGGCAGAAGTTTGTTCCCCCGGCTGTGGAACCGGTGCCACCTTACCTGAATTTCGCCCCCCTCCTTAACGCGACAAGTGCTCTCACCAAGGCTGCTGAGCGTTATCAAAAGGCGCTCGAACACGCTGAGGCTAACGGCGGTGCTGCCCTGGCCCGTGCCTCGCTCGCGCCTTTGAACAATGCGTTGATGGGCAGTGAACGCGAACTCACCACTCCGGACGGTCTGCCGGGACGGCCGTGGTTCAAACACGAGATCTACGCTCCCGGGCTTTACACCGGATACGCCGTCAAGACACTCCCCTCGGTGCGCGAAGCGGTGGAGCAGAAGAAGTGGCAGGAAGCGGACCAGCAGATCCAAATTGTGGGTAAGGTACTGGAGGGCGAAGCGGCGCTAATCGATTCGGTAGCGGTGCAGTTGGAGAAGATCGGGCAGTAGCAAGTCTGGCGCCGGCTCTTTCTGTTACCCTTGAGGATCGCAAGACAGTTCCGTAGCGACGGCCAGGGACTGGCGAATAGCGCCGCTTACAGAGCGGCGCCTACGACGGGCTGCTCACTGTGTCCGACTGTTTGGCTTCGGAGTTTGCTTCAATATTTCGGCACGCTCGGGTCTACTTCCTGGGACCAGGCAAGAATCCCTCCCTTGAGATTGTGAATGCGGCGGAATCCGGCCTTCATCAAGGTTTCTACCGCTTTGGCGCTGCGGACGCCAGAACGGCAGTGGACCACGAGGTCGTCGGCGGTGCTCAGTTCGTTCATATGCCGCGGCACCTCGCCCAGCGGGATCAGCCTGGAACCGGGGATTTTGCAGATCTGATACTCATGCGGTTCGCGCACGTCTATCAGTACAAACTCGCGGTGCTCAACCATCATCTGCTTCAACTGCACCGGCGTGATCTCGGGTACCTTCATATCAGGGACGTGTTCCTCACCGCGAATTCCGCAGAACTGTTCATAGTCGATTAAGCCGGTAATGGTGGGATTGGGTCCGCAGACAGGGCACTCTGGATTCTTGTGCAGCTTCAGTTCGCGGAACTTCATGCCCAAGGCGTCAAACAGCAGCAGACGTCCAATCAAGGGCTCCCCCACCCCCAGGATCAGCTTAATTGTCTGCAGCGCCTGGAAGCACCCTACGATTCCGGGCAAAACCCCTAGTACGCCTCCCTCTGCACAACTGGGAACCAGTCCAGGCGGAGGCGGTTCCGGATACAAGCAGCGATAGCAAGGACCTTCCTTTGCATAAAACACCGTGGACTGGCCCTCAAAGCGGAAAATGCTACCGTAAACATTCGGTTTGCCAAGCAACACGCAGGCATCGTTCACCAGATACCGGGTTGGGAAATTGTCGGTGCCGTCCGCGACGATGTCGTAATCCTGAAATATTTTTAACGCGTTTTCTGAGGTGAGCCGAGTTTCGTAGGTCTCCACCTCGACGAAGGGGTTGATGTCGCCGATGGTGTCGCGCGCCGAGTGCAGCTTGGGACGGCCAACGTCGTCAGTATCGTGGATGATCTGCCGCTGCAAATTGGTGAAGTCCACCACATCGAAATCGACAATGCCCAGCCTGCCCACGCCAGCCGCCGCCAGGTACAACGCCAGGGGCGAGCCTAGCCCACCTGCGCCGATACACAGCACCTTCGCCTTCTTGAGCTTTAGTTGGCCCTCCATTCCCACTTCAGGCATGATCAGGTGCCGGCTGTAGCGAAGGATTTCTTCATTATTGAGCTGTGCCGACTTGCCGGCCGGATTTGCGATAAGAGTTGCCATATTGAATTCCTCGAATATATTCCCCCGACGAAAAACAGGACCTGTGGTCGCCGCTACGGGCCCAGAAACTGCTGCGTCGCCGAGAAGAGATGTCGGTGTAAAGAACTTCGGTGGGTAGCCCGGGATTGTCTCGGCCCTTATTTCTTTAAGGACCGTTCACCCAGGCTAACTACAGATACAACCGAGCACCGAAAAGGAAGGGCGTCCGCCTGCAATGGAGGGAACAATGCTAATCACATCGTTGGCTTTGAGTGGCGTCTGCTCCTTTTGCAGAAATCGGATATCCTCGTCGTTGAGGTAAACGTTAACAAAAGCCCTAAGCTTGCCTTCCTCATTAAAAAGGTGCCGCCGCAGTTCGCTGAATTGTGAGGTTAGCCCACTCAATGCCTCACCCACGGTCCCTGCTTCAACTTCAACCGCGTCCTTTTTCCCTGCATAGGGGCGCAGGGGAGTGGGAACAATCACTTTCACGGCCATTCGTTCTCCTTGAGTCTTGGTCGCCAAAACGCGGTGCGTAGCCGTTCAGGGGCGGCTTCGCTCTCGAAGCTGTGCGGCACTAGGAATCCACGCCTTTGATGCGAAAATACTCATCCTGGGTTCTGAATGTCGATTTGCTCAGAGTCGAATCTGGAGCGATCTTCGGTTAGCACCCACGAGTTCACTTCCCGAGCCTGACCACTTTGAACTTCAATTATAACATACGAGTACCACGGCCAAGCGTGATCGCGGTCGTAAATTGAAGGCTTAGCTGGATGGTCAGGGTGCGAATGGTAGTACCCCAACACGTCCAGACCCCGTGCGTGCGCGTCCTTCTCCACCCGAAGCTGGTCGCGGGGATCAATCAGAAACCGGTTACGTTCCGATTCTTTGCCCGGCTCGTCGAGGGGAAGCAGTTCCTGGGCCCGCTTTGGATCTCGTCGGAGATTAGGAAGCGGAACAACCTCCGTCACCTGCTTGTCGGCGCCCTCCGCCGAGCCCAACATGAGCCCGCAACACTCGTTTGGATAGTCACGTGATCCGTGCGTGCGAATCGTCTCCAGGAGATGAGTTTCGATTTTCAAAGTCATGAGGTCAATGGGATAAATGCCGGTTGGGCGACTTGCCGTAACCTAAGATTCTCAGGCTGCTGAGCGACAGCGCTTGGTCAGAATTCGTCCCAAAACCGCTCGCTTAGGTATTTATCGCCGCCATCACACAGAATTGTCACGATGACGCCGTCTTTGATCCTTGCCGCCACCTTGAGTGCTGCGGCCACGGCAGCGCCGGCCGAGATTCCCAGCAACATGCCTTCTTCGCGGGCCAGCCGAACGGTCATAGCATACGACGCTTCCGTAGCGATCTCTATGTTTTCGTCAGCCATGCTGGGGTCGTAAATCCCAGGCACAATGGCCGACGGCATGTGCTTCATGCCTTCGAGGCCATGGAAGGGTGAGTCCGGCTGAAACGAGACGCATTGGATCTCAGAACTCAGCTCTTTGAGACGCCGCGAGGTGCCAATGAAGGTGCCACTGGTACCGAGTCCGGCGACAAAATGGGTGATGCGGCCGCCGGTCTGGGAGAAGATCTCAGGGCCAGTGGTCTTGTAGTGGGCGCGCCAGTTAGCGGGATTGTCGTATTGGTTGGCATAGAAGTGCTGAGAGGGATTTTCCTCCACTAATTGCCGCACTCGCCGGATCGCGCCGTCGGAACCTTCCATGGGGTCCGTGTAGATGATCTCCGCCCCGTAAGCCTTGAGGATTCGCTTGCGCTCTTCGCTGACATTCGAGGGCATGCAGAGCCTGACCTTGAATCCGCGCGCAGCGCCGATCATGGCGTAGGCAATCCCGGTATTGCCCGAAGTGGAATCGATCAGGGTTTTCCCCGCCGACAACAGTCCGGCACGCTCTGCCTCGAGGACTATGTTCATCGCCGGCCGGTCTTTGACGGAGCCGCCAGGATTGGCCCACTCAGCCTTGCCCAGAATCTCGACTCCCGGAAAGTCCCGCCCGACCCGCTGCAAGCGAACCAGTGGGGTATTGCCGATGAGCGAGAGAACGTCTTGTCCGCGGCCTCTTAGCGCAGGCTGCTGAACGGGCCCTAGAGACAGACTACCCCCTCATCCAAGTATCCGATCAAAATGTCGTCAAACTGCCATTTTAATCAGCGTGTTTGCGGGTGTCAACCAAGATGACAAAAAGCCTCCAAAGTCAAGTCAATCGCATCTTGTGATATGCTCGCGCAGAGGCGCTCTCGGCGGAGCTATTTTCGTTGTCCGGAAATGGCTCAGGACAATTTAGAATTCAAGTCAAGAAGGATGATCAAGCTGGACTTAGCATAGGGCAGCATATTGATGACCCATCGCCAAAATATTCTGGCCGCCATCCGTGGCGAAATACCTGACCGCCTGCCCTGGGGTTCCGCGCTTGGAATTCTGACATCGTGTCCGCTTGCGCCAGGGAACGCTGGCCACGGACTTGCGGTCCCTTTCCCTGACCGAAATCTCGGACCGCCTTGGAGTGGTTGGTTCGAGGCCTTTTCGATGTGGAGGCCTCAATCCAGAACGCCATATTTTTCAACAGACCGGGGTCAGCGCGGGCTCGTCGCCGCCGTGCCGAAACCGAACGAGGTACGCTGATGAAAAGAGAGAAGGTTGTCGCAGCAGCTGGATCTTGTACGCCGATCTGTGACCTCTATGTTTGGCGAGTCATGACTCGCCGAGCTGGGCTACAGAATGGGGCACTGCTCCTTCTCGCCGCTGCCTTGTTGCTTGGCTCCGGGGTGGCGGTCCGCGCCCAGGATCTCACTTCCTTCGAGAAGCGGGTGACGGTGAAGGTATTGGACAACGGCTTGACAGTGGTGGTTTGCGAGCGTCATGAAGCGCCGGTTTTCTCGTTCTTCACTCACGTGGATGTCGGTGCCGATCGCGAATACCCGGGAATCACCGGCCTGGCCCACATGTTCGAGCACATGGCCTTCAAAGGAACCGACAAGATCGGAACCACCAACTACCCGGAGGAAAAGGTAGCTCTCGAAAAAGTGGAGCAGGCCTACGCCGCCTATGACGCGGAGCGCCGCAAGGAATTCGGCAGCGATCCGGCCAAGGTGGCTGATCTCAAAAAAGGCTGGCAGGACGCCGCCCAGACGGCACAGAAGTATGTCGTGCCTCATGCCTTCGACACGATCGTGGAATCGAATGGTGGCGTCGGCATGAATGCCTTCACGGCATGGGATGAGACCGGCTACTTCTATTCGTTTCCAGTGAACCGCCTGGAGCTGTGGGCGTATCTCGAATCAGAGCGCTTCCTTCATCCCGTGATGCGGGAGTTCTACCAGGAGCGCAACGTGGTCTACGAAGAGCGCCGCATGCGCACCGACAGCAATCCGCAAGGAAGGCTGATCGAGCAGTTCCTGGGGACGTCCTTTATTGCCCACCCCTACGGGCGACCGGTGGTCGGCTGGCCCTCCGACCTCGAGACCTTTTCCGCCACTGATGCCCAGCATTTCTTTGACAAGTACTACGTTGCGCCCGACCTAGTGGTGACGGTGGTGGGCGACGTTACACCCGGGCAGGCAATTCCCCTGGTAGAGGAGTACTTCGGCCGGCTGCCTAAGCGGCCCAAGCCCGAGATACTGCCCACGGTCGAGCCGCCACAGCGCTCCGAGCGCCAGGTGATCCTGCGCGAGGCGGCTCAACCGATCTACATTGAGGGTTATCACAAACCCAGTGCTCGTAACCTCCAGGACGAGCCGGTGTTTGATACCTTGCAGGACCTCATGTCCAACGGACGCACCTCGCGTCTTTACCGCACGCTGGTGCGCGACAAGCAAATCGCTGCCTTCGCCGGTGGCTTCAACGATTTCCCCGGTGCCAAGTATCCCGACCTTTTCGTTTTCTATGCCGTTCCGACTCCCGGCCACGCGCCCGCGGAGTTGCGTGACGCCATCCGCCCTGAGATCGACCGGCTGAAGAACGAGGACATCTCGGACGAGGAGCTGAAAATGGTGAAAACGCGCGTCAAGGCGGACTTAATTCGCCAGCTCGGCAGTAACCAGGGCCTGGCCCAGCAGCTTGGCACCAACCAGGCGCTCTACGGCGATTGGCGGGAGCTGTTCCGCGAGATTGAGCGCATCGACCAGGTGTCCAAAGCCGACATCCGGCGCGTGGCCAACCAGACGTTCTCGGCCTCCAATCGCGATGTCGGTATGCTTGAGACCGCGGCGCCGGCCAGCGGGAAGGAGGTGAAGCGATGAGCGCTCGGATAAGACTTATCGCGGTTGCGGCAATGATCATGTTAGCGGGCGCGCTGGCACCCTCGCTCTGCGGTCAGGCGAAAGACTGGCAGGAGGTCAAGATTCCACCCTTGCCTGCGTTTCATCCCGAGCAGCCTTTGCGGCTTGTTCTGCCGAACGGGATGACGATCTTCCTCGAAGAGGACCACGAGCTGCCTCTCGTCCGCGGTGTGGCCCGAGTGCGGGGCGGTTCACGCGATGAGCCCGCGTCGAAAGTAGGGTTGGTAGACATTTACGGCGACGTCTGGCGCACCGGCGGAACCAAAACCAAAACCGGCGACGAACTGGACGATTATCTTGAGGCGCGCGGCGCCCGCGTGGAGAGTTCGGGAGGCGTCGATTCTACCACGCTCAGCTTCGACTGCTTGAAGGAGAATCTCGACCAGGTGTTCCCGGTGTTCGTCGATCTGCTACGTTCGCCCGAGTTCCGCGCCGACAAGGTTCTCGTAGCCCAGAGGCAGGTGGAGACTGGCATCGCCAGGCGCAACGATCAGCCCGGCGCCGTTGCTTCGCGTGAGGCCCGCAAAATCGCCTACGGAGCGGATTCTCCGTATGCCCGCGAACCCGAGTACGCCACCGTGCAGGCAGTGATGCGCGAGGATCTGACGAAGTGGCACGATACCTACGTTCATCCCAACAACATCATTCTCGGAGTCGTGGGCGATTTCGATGCGAAGGCCATGGAGGCGAGACTTCGGTCTGCGTTCGCGGACTGGACCAAAGGTGCTGCCCCCAAGCCGCTTCAAATCACTTTTGCCGGTCCCAAACCTGGCGTCTACTTCGTGGAGAAGGAAGACGTCAACCAGAGCAACATCCGCCTGGTGGCGATCGGCATCCGTCGCGACAATCCCGACTACTACGCGATCCAGGTGCTCGACGAGTTGTTCGGCGGCGGGTTCTCCTCGCGCCTGGTGCAGGACGTCCGCACCGCCAAGGGATTAGCTTACGCCGTGGGCGGCGGCATCCGTGCGGAGTACGACCATCCGGGTCTCTTCCAGATTAGCGCTGGTACCCAGAGCGCCAGGACTGGAGCGGCGATCCAGGCAATCTACGACCAGATCGACGGGCTCAGGTCACATCCGCCCACTGTCGAAGAGATCAAGAAAGCCAAGGACTCTATTCTCAATTCCTTCGTCTTTGAGGTCGATTCCAAACAGAAAGTGTTAGAGCGGCGGATCGCATATGACTTCTATGGCTATCCCGCCGACTTTCTGGAGCGGTACCGCGCTGGGATCGAAAAGGTGACACCGGGGGACGTCTCCCGTGCGGTGGAGAAGTACGTCCAGAAGGACCAGTTGGCGCTTGTGGTGGTCGGTAGGTCCGCCGATTTCGACAAGCCTCTGGCAGAGTTCGGCAAGGTGACGACACTGGATATTACCATTCCACCGCCGCCGGGAGGTGGACAGTAGCTCTTCATGCGCAGCGGTTGTGCCACGGCGAATCTTGCGATCAGCGCTTAGTGTGATGTGTCTGAAACGGTCCGGGCGGCTTGGTCTGCTGGGCTGGACCGGGTGCAAAGGCTGAGCCATCCGTTTCTTTGTGAATCTTTTCTTGCAGCCCGAATCCGGCGCAGAGTCTC
Source organism: uncultured Acidobacteriota bacterium (assembly GCA_963803295.1). Lineage (GTDB taxonomy): Bacteria > Acidobacteriota > Terriglobia > UBA7540 > UBA7540 > CAWDMC01. Next base: position 263,933 of record CAWDMC010000010.1, read on the forward strand.
TGCGGTGCGGGAATCATCCGGTTCGATCTGTAGGGCATTGAGGAACTCTCGCTCTCCGCTCGCCAGTCGGCCGATTTGGCAATAGGTGATTCCAAGCGCCCGGTGGAGTTCTACAGCCGACTCGCAGCGGCCGCAATACCGAAGGGCCTCCTGATAGCGCGAGATCGCACTGGACCAGTCGCGGGCACTTGCTGCTTCGTGTGCCAAGCGGGCTATAAGGCCGACCTCCTGCGACACGTGATTACGCAATTCCGTGTCCTGCAAGAGACCTTGATACTTCCGGGCCTCAGTATCGCGTGAGGTTCGACCAGCTTGGGCCAAGCTGTACAAGGCTCGCCATTGATCCGGAGAGGCCTGGAGCGCCATTTTCCAGCACTCGATAGCCTTTTCCGTTTGCCCAAGCTCGAACCAGCTCTGACCCAGGAGAAACTTCGCCTCCGCATTTTGCGGCTCAAGCCTCACGGCCTGGCCCAGGTAGTTTACCGAAAGTGGAATGTCCTTAGCCTGTCGTTCCAAGAGTCCGAATAAGTACCAACAGGCTGCCACCTTCGGGGAAAGCTGGCAGGCAGCCCGCAGTTCCTTCCGGGCTTCAGCAATCCTTCCCAGATCGTAAAGGGTTCGCCCCGTATACAGGCGCACTAGGCCAGAGTTTGGGTCCAGGTGTTCGGCCGACGAAAACTCTTCAAGGGCCGCCTCATAGAAGTAGAGGGCCGTCAGTGCCGTGCCGAAGTTCAGATGCGCTTGGACTGACCGAGGCTGAAGCTCCGATAAGCTTTTGAGCGTACAGGTCGCGTCAATCAAACGGCCCGACTTAGACTGCAGGCTTGCCAACGCTCGCAAAACACTTGGTTCGCGAGGAGCGATTTGAATCGCCTGTTTGAGTTCCTCCTCGGCTTCCACATCATGACCCTGACTCGCCAACAGGAGCCCTAGATTGGCGTGCGCTGCGGCAAACTTGGGACTGGTTTCGATGGCCTGCCGGAAAAGCTTTCCAGCCTCGTTCTTCTTTCCTTCTTTATCGTAGAGGACTCCGAGGGTAACTTGCGCCTCGATGTACTGGGGATCTATGCTTAACGCAGTCCGGACCTCTGTCTCTGCCTCCTCCGTTTTCCCTTCGTCCAAATACACTGATCCCAGTTGGCAGTGGGCCCCGGCCAAGTTGGGATCGAGCTTAATGGTCCGCCTTAAGTGAAGTTCCTGTTCACGCCGGTCTCCGCCTTCGCCCAACGCAAGGGCGAAATCGTATTCGATTTGTGGGTCGCTGGAATCGAGCTTGAGAGCCTCACGGTATAGGCCAATCGCCCGTATTGTTTCACCCCGTTTCATCGCGGCAATGGCCTGAGCATGAAGAGCAGCTGCGCTCTTCTTGTTACGATCGTTAGCTTCCAGCGCAAGATATTTCTGGAACTCTTCGCTAGCTCGCCCTGCCTCGTTCAGGCCGCGAAGAACTTTAGAGAGTTCGCGGTGAGCTTGTGACTCCTCAGGGTTTAACTGAACCGCAGTTTGTAGTTGCTCACGGGCGAGCTCACCGAGTCCGAGATGTTCCAGGACGAACCCCAATTCGTACCTGATTGTGTAGTCGTCCGGCTTTGTCCTCACTGCTTGCTCAAGCGACTCGCGGGCCTCACGAAGCTGGTTCAGATCACGGTAGGCTCGACCGAGCAAGTAATAAGCCTGGGAGTCGCCAGATTGTTGACGGGTGTAATCTTTAAGAACTGTTACCGCCTCCGCAGCGTTTCCGCTGGTGAGCAAGGCCTCCGCCAGGAGAACTCGGGCCGGCCCATTCTGTGGATCGAGGTGCAGCACATGACGGTAGCTCTCCCCAGCCATCTGGGGATTGGCCAGCTTCTGATATGCGTTCCCAAGTTGAAAGTAGGCTTCGGCAGAGTCGGGGGAGGTGATGAGGAGCTCGTTAAGAGCTCGGATGGCTGCGTCAAAATCCCCGCTAGCAATGTAGGCCGTCCCGAGGGCCAGCCGGTACGCTGGCTCTTGGGGAGCGAGAGCCAGCGCTTTCTTCAGGTAGAAGAGAACTGCGGGATACTTCTTCTGAGCTCCGAGCACATGGGCCAGATTGAAGCAAGCCAAGTCGAATTGGGGATCGAGGTCAAGCGCTGTTCTGAACTCTTGTTCGGATGATTCGTACGTCCCCATGGCCTCGAATGCCAATCCCAAAGCATTGTGAGCCATGGCATCTTGCGGCGTATGTCGAAGCATGAGTTGCAATTCCTGTGCAGCGCGATCGGCCTTATTTTGCTGAAGGAACGCCAAGCCGAGACCGTAGTGAGCCTTCCACAGTTCGGGGTCTTTGCTCACGGCATTCTGAAATGCAAGGCGCGCGCATTCCACCTCTCCCCCTTCCAAGTAAAACTGGCCGAGACGACCGTAAGAAATCGCTGAACCGTCGGCGCTCAAGGCCCGTAAGAGCTCGCCGCCCTGCGACGTGGACTGGGCGAATTGGCTGCACGCGGCAGGAAGCTCAGACAACTGGCCGGCGAAAGCCTGACTGGTCCGGCCTGATCCGAACAGCTCGAAGAAAGCAACAAAGAACACAACGAGAAGCCAAACAAAACATGTCTTTCGGCGGTTCGGAATGGTTTTGCAAGAAGTGAATTGGCGTTGCATGGGAAAATGGAACCTCGTCCAACAACCCGCCGATCTTTGTGTCAGCTCCAATCACTGAGACTGGGTGCGCTCGCGATTACCCGGCAAAGACGAAAGGGCTCGCTCCGCCGCGGCAAACTGCGGGTCGATGGCGAGGGCGGTTTTTAGTGCCTGCCTCGCCTGCGCTAACGACTTTTGCGCAATGTAGAGCTGAGCGAGGTGGTAGTAGGCTGGCGCGAGGTTGGAATCGAGTTGGATCGCCCTATCCAATTCCTTCTTTTGTCCCTCATGATCACCCAGTCCGTTCAACGCCAGCGAGAGATTGTAGTGCAAGCGGGCGCTATTTGGGTCCAACATGAGCGCCCGACGGAATTGCTCAGCCGCCTGCTGTAATTGCCCTGCTGCGAGCAGTTCTCCACCCCTATTGTAATATTGGACGGACTGCAATTTCTCCTGATCGCGAACTTTCAGTGCTTGAAAAGCCTTCGCTTCTTCGCTCGCGCCACTTTGGTCGTTCAATTGGCGCAGGACGCCGGCTAGCTGGTAATGGACATCGGCCCCGCCTGGGTTAAGTTTCTCCGCCATCGCGAGTTCCTGGGCAGCCTCTACATATTTTCTCAGATGAGCATGGACAACACCCAGGTTATAAAGAAGATCATAATCTTTGCCACCCAGTTGCGACGCCCGCTCCAAAGCTCCTGCCGCGTCCTCATACTGTGCTAAGTCCTTGTAAACCCGGCCGAGCCAGTAGTGGCCCTGATAGTCTCGCGGCTGTCGCCCAACGTAGCTCTGGAAAACGCCAAGTGCCTCCCTCTGTTGAGAATTTGCCAAGAGGGCAATCCCGAGCGAAAGCAGGATATGAGTATTCGCAGGATCCAGTTTGATGGCCTGACGATAGCTCCTTACGGCCTCTGGAAATCGTTTCTGCTGCCCATAAGCAGCCCCAAGATTGAGATACGCTTCTACGAAGGTCGGTTTAGACGCGGCTAGCTTTCGCAGTACTTCGATCGACTTTTCAAACTTCCCGTCCTCCGAATAAGCGATACCGAGAGCCAACTGATAAGTGGGCTGCTCCGGATCGAGACTAACCGCCTTCTGCGAGTGGAAGACAGCAGCGCCGAACCTCTTCTCCTCGCTGGCAACATGGGCCAGGTTGTAATATCCCAGGGCGAAGCGAGGATTGAGAGTTACGGCCTTTTCATACTCTTCGCGCGCTCCCTCAAGATTCGAGTTTTCCAAAGCCAAGCCTAAGGCGTTATGCGCCAAAAAGGAATCGGGCGCTTGCCCGAGAACTGCGCGAAGTTCTTGGATTGCCCGGTTGGAATCACCCGATTGCAATAGCGCGATGGCTAGGGCGTAGCGGGTTTGCCACAGGTGAGGGTCGAGGTCTAGGGCAAGTTCATAGGCAGCAATCGCGCAAGGGAATTGGTTCTGCTCCGCGAAAGAATGGCCTAGTGCATCGTACGATTCCCCAGAGGGGACTGACTCAGCCTTTGTTATGAGTTCGTGGATTTCCGAGGATGAACTTCCCAGTGCTTGGCAGGAATTGGGAAGCGAACGGCTCTGGGAGCCGCTGATTTCGAACGCCGCTCGGGTTGCCAAGGGGTTGCCGAGTCCGATTGACGCTAGGAAGAGGCCAACTCCAATCAAGGCATGAGCACGTGTTTTTTGATTGGGGGGCCGATGCTCACGCAACCTGGCTCTGCCTTCTCGAATGATCACCTTCGCTTGAAACTGGCACGCCCATACAGCGGCGCCTTCACCGGCCTATCCGATCAAGTCGCTGGCGGCGGGACTTCCTTTAGCGCACTTCCCAAGAGAATCAGCTCAAATTCGCTTCTCGGCTCCTTCTGTGGGCCAGCCTGAAGTTTAACATAACGTCGAACGATAGGCCGCGCCCGAACGCCCTTTGGGAATTCATCGCCTAGCCAAGATTCCCGTCTCTCCTGTTCGACAGGCGAACTCCGCCGCGCCCCGACATACATCGCCTTCGCGATGTGATTTTTGGGGGGACCCCTCATCTTGGCGTGCTACACCTTTACGATCACCGCGCACGTACTTGGTGCCAGTTGAATCTTGACCGGTAGCTTTGCCCTTTCATCTGCTTGAAACGGCATCAGAACCTCGACGCTTCGACCTTCTCCACCGGGCCAAGACACCTCCGCTGTAGCCTCCTCGTTCCCGTAATTCACCACCACGCAACCCTTCCCAGACTTTTCCATTCCTTCGAATACTGAGTACCTTACGTGCTGGCCAGCTTTTACCTCCGCACCTACCGTGTCGCAGAAGCGTCCCAGGAAGAGCAAATCCTTGTGCCTGCCGCGAATACGGATCAATTCTTGGACATATCTGGAGAGAGGCCGCGTCAGCGGTTCATCCATAGAATCGTTATAGTGTCGGGGCTGGATCGCCCAGACCAAACCGTACCGCATCCCGTTATTTACGATGTTGAAATCGCCGGGACTCTCTGCGCAAATTGTCGATGTCCACTCGGGAAATGCGTATCGAAGCGCTGGCGATGGCATGTCAATGGAATTCATGCGGACGTAGGAGACGTCCACGTAGGGAAAGGAACGATCCCAGAATATCTCTGAGGCCAGTCCGAAATCCGGGTTAATATCTCTCATACTCGTGACCATTTCTTTTAAGGTCAACAGTAGTTCTTCGGTAAAGGAGCGATCGGGTGGGACGGTGAGAAGCGGGTTGAAGTCCAATGTACCCAAGGCATTAGTCTTATCAAGCTGGAAGCCGTCGGCTCCGTCTTTCACGATCTGAACGAACTGGTTAATCAGGGAAGTTCGAAACTCCTGATGCGCCGGGCTGATCAGGGTCATGTTGCTGCGGACTAACCCCATTCTCCCGCTGATCGTTCCTTCACCCCAACCAAAGGCAGGAAAGTCCGGCGCCCATCGTCCCATTACCGTAAAACGGTCGAGATTACCCTTAAACTCCGGGTCGCCGTGTCGGCGACTTGAATATTTGCAAAGGCAAGTGGATGGACACCTTGCTTCTTGATTTCTCTAAAAGCGTCTCGAAACTCCTCAGCGGTTCCTAATCGTGGGTCAGGAGTGTATTGGGGGTATCCTCGATCGATGCCACCAACGTTCCACCCGATAATCTCAAATGTGCTGACACCATACTTTTTGGCGTCCGCCGCCAGCTTGGGCAGGTCTTTGAACCTGTAGAGGACGACATCCTCCGGGTTCGAGATAATAACCGACTGCCAGGCCATCTCCTTCCGAAGCCAGTTGGGGGGACGCCGTACGTCGAAGTGTTGATCGAACCATTGGCGGTATAAATCGCAGCCATCGTGCCACTCCCCACGGTGGAGTTGGAGAGCCATAGGACCGGAATGGAACGTGCCCTGTTTCGTGTAAGGGAAGAAAAGCCAGCCCATGGTCAATCCCAGCGGCTCGCTTGCGGGCAACTCCGCCAAGTCAGGCCAGTTGTCACCCTCGACTGCTCCCTTGGTGAATGGCCGAAGTTCCATTTGTAACGCGGAAAGGCGAGATACTGGATCGTGGTTGGCGTAGTAGAGGCCTAAGCCGGTCTTCCGGTTATAGAATTCCGTCCACCCCATCTGCATGGCGCCAGGGTAGGTAAAGCCCGTCGCGTCATAACGAGTTCCCAGTCCTAATTCGTAGCCATGGAAATTATTGAAAATTGCCGGAGCAAGATTGCCATACGGAGTGCCTTCTGCCAGGCCCGGCACCAGAGAATCGGTATCAAGGCGATTACCCAATCCCCGCAGTCCGCCGACAATAGCGTAGTAGACCTCGGCCAGAGGCAGATCGCTGGAATTCTCAACCTCAATCGAAAACTCGAGGCGTCTATCGACTGCACGAATGTTGTACCTGACTTTTGCGTTGACCACCTCGCGTACGTTGCGAAGTGAATCGTAATGGCAGGTCACCCCGTCGGAACGTTCTTCAATGCGGCTCACCTGTTGCTCGCTGCTGAGGAAGTAGTTTGCTTCGTACTGCGGGCGGGGTAGGAGCAACCGGAAGTTCTCACCCAAGCGCGGTTCCTGGATGATCTCAGTCTCAGGCTCCTTCCATCTGATCCCAACCAGATTGCCCGTCTTAGGCTCCAGCCGAAGAGTGCAAACCGGGGTTTCAATCGTCCCTGGGCTCCCACCTGAGGGATTAGCATTAGCACTATCCGGTTGGGCGTTGGATGCAGTCCCTGGATAGGCCGCGAATAGCCCAGCCGACATCTCAAGAAACGTTCTGCGACTCACAGCTTTTGAACGCGCTCGAATGGTCACGTCGTCGCATGGATTGCTCATGAATTGGCTTCTCCTGTGCTCGGACTGGTTATTGGGTCAGACCCAACCGGGCCTTACCCTACTAGTCACCATACTAACCAGCACTCCACTTTCCCTACTCGAAGCCTGCTTGAAAGCCCTTACGTTCAACTTCTGGCTGAACCTGTCCAAGAACTGTCCTGGAGAGCCATGAGTCTCCGCACGTGAGACCTCACAACTTGCGCGTGCTTACCCCACCGCAGGTTCGGTCTGAGAGACGATGACAACCTCCACGCCCTGAGCGCGGATTTCGTTTAGAATTGGAGCATTGTCGTCATACTCGTCGGTGATCAGCAAATCGATCTCATCCAGACCACACACCCGGGTCATGGCACGGCGTCCAATCTTGCTGTGATCGGCCAGAACGCCGACTTTCTCGCTGTTTCGAATCACTTGGATCTTGGACTGAATGCTTAAGTAGTTATTGTTGCTTACTCCATCTTCGGCCACACCATCGACGCCCAGGAATGCCCATTGAGCATGCATTCGTGAGAGACTCTCCTGGGTGCTGGCGCCCAGCGAAATTCCTAGATCCGGATGGTAGACGCCGCCGATCACAACCATCTCGAGCGCTGGGAGTTCCCGCTTGCGTTTCGATAGCGCGAGGATCAGCGGAATAGATGTTGTCACGACAGTCAGAGGAAAGTCCGGCATGTAGGTTGCCAAATGACATATGGTCGTTCCGCCATCCGCGATCAGAACATCGCGCTCTCGCAGCAATTGGGCGGCCCTCCGCGCGATGGCGTCCTTTTCCCGGGCGAAGTTAACTTGGCGCTGATCGAACGGGAAGACCGGTGCCAAGCGCCCTTCGCACTTCCTGATGCCCCCACGCGTCCGCTCAACGAGGTTTTGTGAGGCCAGTGTCAGAAAATCACGCCAAACAGTCGACCGACTAGCCTGTAGCCATTGAACGGCTTCCCCCAACCCCAGGTAGTCATGATCTTCCAGGTAGGCAAGGATCTGAGTATGTCGCGCGGTCTGCATGACATTCATTACCTCGATGAACGAAAACCGGTCTCAATGGTCATTTTCAAAAGCCCTGCGTAATTGTTGTGCCATTTCGCGTCATGAACAAGCACATCTTATTTCATATCGATCCAGAAAATGGGATCACCGATGGTACCTAGCTGCCAACGACTTTGGGTAACGCCTTACCCAATAATTGGTTGCGAGGAAAATGATCGTTTTTTTCATCGAGTGGGGGTCGGTCTTCTTAAAACTCAAATAATTATCCAATTATTAATATAAAGACATTATAGACCGGGATCAAGGCAATTACAATCCTCCAAGGGATAGGGCCTTACACCGTTCAAAATATATTAATTTTTTTGTTGACAGAGGCCCACCACCATGTCTATAAGTAGCGTGTGTCATTATGTGTCAAACGAAATGTGTCAAACAATTTGAAAATTCTGCTGAATGGGTCGTAGTCCGCACACCAAAGGACGTCGGCCTAAGAGGGGGGCAAGAGATGAGAGGCGTGAAGATTGGTTTTCTGTTCATGTTAACGGCGCTCATTTGTGCAGGGTTGCCACTCCGTGCGCAGCAGAACGTCGGAAGAATCTTGGGTTCAGTCACGGATCCCTCCGGGGCGATTGTGCCTGGGGCCCAAGTTGAACTCGCTAACACCGCGACCGGCATTAAGCAGGAAATGTCGACGAACGCGAGCGGAGCCTACAACTTCAATGAGTTGCCCATCGGTACCTACAGCGTGAGAGTGGCTGCCACCGGCTTCCAGACTTATGAGCAGTCGAACATCGTGGTGATTTCCGGGCAAGCATCAACCATCGACGTAAAGCTCGTGGTGGGATCGTCAACGCAGACGGTAACGGTGACCTCTGCCGCACCAGCGATGGATGTTTCGACCTCTAACGTCGCGACCGGCAGCACCAACCGGGAAATCCAAGCCCTGCCGATCACCCTTTACGGCAACTCGTCCCGATCGGCTATATCTATTGCGAAAACCTACAACGGGGTCAGCTATGACCCGATTGAATCCGGCGGCCAGGAGTTCATGGTGTTGGGCCGGGCCACCATCAACGGAATCACGCCAGGCCAGTGGGCCTACAATATCGACGGCATTCCGGGATCCGTACAATCTGGAGAACGCGAGCACGACATGCAAGCACCGACGCCGGACATGGTTGACGAGGTGCGCGTAACCAACAACACCGATGTTTCGGAGCCGTTTTCTCCTGGGACGACGGTTGACCTCACCATGAAGTCAGGCACCAACCAGTTGCACGGCTCCTTTTATGAATACCTGCGCAATCAGAAGTTCGATTCTCGCGATACCTTTCTTCCGGACGTCCCCCAGGACCAGCAAAACAATTTTGGCTTCTCCATTGGCGGTCCAGTGGTCATTCCCCATCTTTACAATGGAAGGAACAAGACATTTTTCTTTGTGAGCTGGGATTTCTATCGGTTCCGCAGCACGTTTGCGGGCTCTGGGGGCGAGGAAGCAACCACCGCTAGCGTCGCCACGCAGGCCATGCGTAACGGGGATTTCAGCGAGCTTCTCGGTCCGGCAATTCCCGGCGTAACCGACGCCTCTGGGCAACCAGTTTTTCAAGGTGAGATCTTTGACCCCGCGACCACGAGGCCTGGGCCGGGCGGGGGATTTGTACGCGACCCCTTCAGGTTTGGCGGAGTTCTCAACGCCATCGATCCGACCAGGCTGAGTGCAATTTCCGCACAAGTCATAGCGCAGGAAGCGCTGCCCAACTTGCCAGGGGTGGCGAACAATTGGATTGGTCCCAATGCCGAAATCCGCGTGGACAAGGACCAGCTTGCCCTGAAGTTCGACGAGTTGATCAACGACAAGAATCGCGTGACCTTTACCTGGGACAAGCTTACACCCTTTACAACGGGCATAGGCCAGACGCAGGGCGTGAACACCGGCTACTCCGGCCATTCATTTCTTGACGGCGGGTTCGGATACCTGCCGCCCACGTTAGGGGAGTCGGCGGGTTTCATCGACGACCGCGATCAGTACCGGATGCGAATGGATTATGTCTGGACGGTGAGACCTAACCTTCTCATGAGTTTCCGCGCCGCGGTGATTGCGAATCCGCGCCGGGGCGTTCCCTGGTTTCCCCTTACCGGCAAATCCGCAACATTTGGCCGCGACATTGGACTCAGGGGAATGGGGAGTCCGCGCCACCCTTACGTAAATATCGCGGGTTTTAGCAGTCTGGGGAGTTTCTTCAACAACGGCAGGTGGCCCACTTCATCCGTTCCTGTTGACCTGGATTTTGCCTGGAGTAAAGGGCAGCACAACATAAAATTCGGTGCCAATTACGAACTCGACCATTCCATCCTGGTTGGCGGAGAGAACGGGTCCTGGGGAACTTTCGGTTTCGGTCCTAACGAAACTGGGTTACCTGGAGTCTCGACCACCGGTGCCGGTATTGCGAGCATGATGTTAGGAGAAGTTAATAGTGCGTCGGTTGGTAGCCCCGGTCTAAGCGTCTACGGCATCAGTGGTGCATGGGCCTTCTATGGGCAAGATTCGTGGCGCGCGACGTCCAAACTCACCTTAACTGGGGGTGTGCGTTGGGACTACTTCACCCCGGGTTACGACCACCACAACTCAATCGGAAGTTTTGATCCGACCATCCCCAATCCAGGAGCTGGTGGGATACTAGGAGCGATTGCCTTCTATGGTAACGGGCCGGGACGTAACGGGCTGAAGACGCTTCAAAAGCCGTACTACGGCGCGTGGGGGGGGCAACTCGGCATCGCCTATCAATTAAATCCCAAGACGGTATTGCGTGCGAACTACGGTGTCGGCTACGGGGCCGCGTGGGGCAAATTCGCGGGTATCGGCGGAGTCGGGTATCCGACATATGGTGTATCGGCTTCCCTTACTGCTAGCAGCGTCAATAATGGAGTGACACCCGCCTACAATTGGGCGGATCCGTTCCCCTTGAGCGGGAGCTTCCCGCATTTGCCGGTTATCGATCCAACGTTGCAGAACGGAAGTGGCATCAATTTCGTCGACCGGAATCAGAATCGGCCGCCCATGTACGAGACCCCCAGCTTGCAAGTGGAAAGAGAATTACCGGGCGATTTTGTCGTTTCGGTGGGGTACACAGGCACGTTCCTGCATCACGGCTACACTGGTCTCGACAACCTTAATCAACTCCCGCTTTCCGCCTATTCACAGTACGGTTCGCTGTTGACAGGCACGCCGCAGGCCGCAGGGATTCCCCTACCCTACCCCGGCTTTACCGGAAGCGCTGGGCAGGCTCTGCTGCGCTATCCGCAATACACCAGCGTTTCGGTTTTGCAAGCTGGAGACGGCGACTCGGCTTACAACGCATTACAGCTCAAGGTCCAGAAACGTGTGGGACATGGCCTCACATTTTTGACTGCCTTCACGGCATCGAAGATGACTACCAACTTTGGCAATTCGAACGTGCAAAGTACTTACATGAAGAACACGGCCAAGGCCCTTTACTCCCAGGATGAACCGAAGATCCTCGCTGTGAGCTGGACCTACGATCTGCCGTTCGGGCGGGGTAAGCGTTTCCTCAACGCTGGCGGTCCCTTGAATACGGTCTTTGGAGACTGGAAGTTTTCTGCTATCCAGAACTATTGGAGTGGGAGGCCCATCAACGTTAGTTCGGAGGCGAGCATCCCGTTCGCCTTTTCGGTGTGGCCGGTCAGCGTACCTGGCGTTTCTCCCAGGGGCACATCTTGCTCTAACTACAACTGGGGTGATCCCAGCAGCAGTATCCTGAATCGCGCCGCCTTTGCGACGCCTGCCGCGTTTACCTTTGGTAACGTCCACACGCTTCCGAACGTGAGAACCTGTGGATACGCGGAAGAGGATTTTGGCCTGAACAAGGACTTTAAGTTGACCGAGCACAAGACGCTTCGCATTGGCACCTTCTGGCAGAACGCGTTTAATCGCGTGGATTTTCAGGGCGTAACCTTCAATGCCGATATCAACAGCGCCAGTTTCGGAAGATACGGCGACGCCTATCCGGGAAGGAAGATTCAGTTTTACATGCGATTTGAATACTGATTCCGGGCAAGTGGCTCCGCACCGTTCTTTCACGGTCCAGCCGAGGTTCTCCCAGGATTACGGAAGGAATCTCGGCTGGATATCTCAGAAAACGGTTGTCGCGCAGATGGCGTGGCCTCACCGGATGTGAATGTCAGTCAACTCCCCGTTGCGCCGGAACTTGTTCTGACGCCCGGCCCGGTCCTCTCAGACGTTTCTCAGCCAAGACCTTGTTGCCCTCTTCAGACATTCTCCCAAGCCGAATCTGCGGTGTCTTAGAGATCTTGATATGGGCCAAACACCTTGTCTCACCGGGAGAACCTGAAGCGCGATCATGGCACCGTCGAGTGCGGTCAGGGCTGAAGCTTGCTCCAGGAATGCACGATGAAGGTGTCATGCCCGAGTTCGTCGAATGTCGCACGAGCGAGGAGATGGGATTGGGTCCTCACAATTCTTTGCTTGGAAATACCAGGCTTTTTCATCGCCGCCCTTGTGGGGCAGGCGCAGGTGCCTGTGCCGGGCTCGCCGGAGACATCTCGGTCGGTCGGCACCGTAGCCTCAGCACCTAAACTCCTGCCGATTCCTCAGCCCGCTCCAAGCACCGACGGCGCAGTCAGGCAGCAGGTTGAAGAGGCTTGGTCGGAGTTCCAGGCCATTGCCGAAAAAAAAGGTGTCAGTCAGCAAGAGCTCGCTAATGCGTACGGGCACATGGGAATGGTTTACCACGCTTACGGTTTCGTCGAGGCTGCCACAGCCTGTTACCAGAACGCTCACGCTTTGTCCCCCCGGGAATTCCGTTGGCCCTATTACTGCGGCAGGCTGCATCAGGACGACGGTGAAAACAAGAATGCAATCAACTATCTCAAAATAGCTCTGGAACTCCGCCCTGACGATATCGCTGTTCTCATAAACTTGGGACAGGCCTATCAGGCAGACGGTCAATTGGACGCAGCCAAGGGGCTTTTCGAAAAGGCCGTAGCCATAGATCCATTGCAAGCCGCAGCCCAGGCGGGCGCAGGCGAAATTGCGTTCTCAAAAGGCGACTTCGCCTCAGCTATTCGTTCTCTGGAGACCGCACTGAAACTCCAACCTGGGGCAACGAACCTCCACTATCCGCTTGCTATGGCTTACCGGAAGACGGGAGATGTCACAAATGCCGTCGCTCATCTCGAAAAGAAGGGCTCTGGAAAGCTGACAGTACCTGATCCGCTGATGGACCAACTGATGGAGTTGAAGCGTGGGCAGCGAGCGCTTTGGGTACAAGGTAATAAAGCATTAGCAGAAGGCCGCCTTGCAGACGCAATTAAGAGCTACGAGCAAATGGTGGCAACTGCTGAGAAAGGAGACCCGATACCGCGGATTCATTTAGGAATCGCTATGGCGCAAGCGGGTGACCTGAAAGGTGCCATCGAGCAGTACCAGGAGGTGCTCCGCACGACGCCCGGCAATGCTATCGCACACTACAACCTGGGCGTATTGTCGCTCGAACTCAAATCCGAGAGCGAGGCCCTAAAACAATTCGATGCCACCGTGGCCCTTGATCCGGGCTTTAAGTTAGCTCACTTTCAAATGGCGAACGTTTTGATGAGGAGGGGCCGCTTCAAGGAAGCTGCTTCTCATTACCAACGAGCCCTGGAATTGGGTCTTGATAACGAGTTTGTGCGCCTGATGAAAGCGATGGCACTAATTCGCACCGGAAATTACGCAGAGGCGAAAACGGAATTGAACAACGATGTCGCGGCTCTGCCGGAAAGCACTGACCTTGCGCTCGCTCTGGCAAGACTGCTGGCGGCGTGTCCTAATCAGTCGCTGCGGGATGGGTCGCGTGCACTCCGTCTTGTCGAGAAGCTTCTGAAGTCCAATTCTTCCCCGGAGTTTGAGCTACTTGAAACCTACGGAATGGCCTTGGCATCAGTCGGCAAGTTCAGGGAGGCAGCGAACCTGCAGAGCCGAATGATCGCCGATTTGGAGAAGATGAAGAGGGCTGAGGTTGCCGCCGAACTCGAGGGTAATCTGGAACGCTACCAGCACGGTCAAGCCTCTGCGCTTCCTTGGCGAGATGACGATCCGGTTTTTTCTCCCCAGCCGGGCAAGATGGTACTGTTTGTACCCCAGAGGGGTGTTCCCATGGTAAGACGAGCGGCGAGCTCCCCTTGAGCGTCGGGGTAAACGCAATGAAACTCAAAGACCGAGTCGTACTTGTGACCGGAGCGAGCCTTGGGCTGGGCGCCGAGATAGCCACGGAGGCTGCACGCGAGGGCGCAAATGTAATTATCAACTTCCATTCTCACCGGGCGGCGGCAGAAGAGGTACTTCTTGAGGTCGAGCGCCTGGGGCGCCGTGGGATCGTCTTCAAGGCCGATGTCGGGATCAAAGCCGAGGTCGAGACGTTGGTGGCTGCGGGGATCGAGGCCTTCGGTAACATCGATGTGCTCGTCAACAATGCGGGAATCGCTCTTTGGAAGCCTTTTCTGGAACTCGACGAGAACAACTGGGACCGCACGCTGCAAACCAATCTCAAAAGTGCGTTCCTCTGCTCCCAGGCCGTGGCACGGCATCTGGTGAGCCAAAAGCGTTCCGGTAGCATTGTTAATATCTCTTCCATTGCGGCTGCGGGTGCCTTGGATTGCCTGGTGCCCTACTGCGCGTCTAAAGGCGGCATGTTGCTGCTTACCAAGGCCATGGCAACGGAATTGGCTCCGTACGGCATCCGGGTTAATTCTGTGGCCCCCGGTACAATCGATATCGCGCGTAATCGCGAGACTGATCCCAACTATCCTGACGACTGGATCCCCTACATTCCAATGGGAAGGGTCGGCGTTCCAGCCGATGTGGCGAAGCCTGTGATATTCCTTGCTTCGGACGAGGCCGCGTACGTAACCGGCCAGACCTTCTGGGTAGATGGGGGCGAGACCACTTACGTGCCGATGCCTAGGGCTGACTTTGCGAGGTAGCGATGCTTCAGCTGGAAGATCTGGGCATCATAGCTGATGACCTGACCGGAGCGTGTGACGTAGCAGCATGTTTCGCCTCCAATCTCGGCTCAGTCGGGGTCCAGCTCTCACCTGACTCAGGGCCTATCGGATTACAAGCCCTTCAGGTTCTCAACACTCAAAGTCGCTTGAAACCGCGCGAGTCAGTTCGGAGCATTCTGGAGAAGATCGGAAGGCTGCTGGCTTCAAAGCGGATTGTATTCAAGAAGATCGACGCCGGTTTGCGCGGGCCGATTGGAGCTGAGCTGGTGGGTTTATTGGAAGGTCTAAACAACTCCGGCAAGCAATGGACCTGCATCGTGGCGCCTGCCATACCTTCGATCGGAAGGACTACCCACAGGGGCGTGCAATACGACTGCGGGATTCGCATCGATCAGGGCCCTTTGTCCAAAGACCCGGACTCACCTCCTCCTTCAGCTGATATCCGTTTGGTTGTGGAGCAAACCGGCGGCAGCGACTGCCTGATTGCTGATGCTGAGAGCCAAGAGGATTTGGAGCGCATCGTCGACACTTACCTTGCCAGGGGGTGCGTTGTTTTTGCTGGCTCGCTTGGCTTGGCGGCGGCGTTGGCCAGCCGACTCGAGAGCATGCCCCGGCGCGTAGAGACCGGGCCCCCCGCGCGGAATCCCCTCCTCGTGTGTGGCTCGCGTCATCCTTGCTCCGAATCCCAACTTGAGCGAGCACGGCGGGCGGGAGTCCGAAGTCTCGGCTTTGAGCCGACACTCCTGCGCTTTTGCGAAACAATTGAACCAGATTGGAACGGGCCCTTGATTGTCCGTATCCAGCCGACCGAGACCACCATCAGCCCTTCACCTGGGACAATCATGGCGTTCTTTGTCGACGCGCTTAGCTCGCTCTTGGAAAGGATCAAACCGGATGGTTTGGGTATCATCGGCGGCGAGACTGCCTACCATACGCTTCGTCGCTTGGTAGCCGAGCGGCTGGAAGTCTTGGCGCGACAGGCTGAGGTCATCGCGTGCTCCCGAATTGTCGGTGGCGTAATGAATGGGTGTCGCTTCGTCTGCAAGGGAGGATCGGTCGGGCCCGAGGATGCCGTCTTTCAGATGTTTTCCTTCCTTACAGAAGGGAGGTCTTGACAATGAAACCGATCCTGGGCATCACGATGGGGGACGCCGCTGGCATCGGTCCTGAGATCATTCTCAAGAGCTTCTGCCACCACCGGGAACTTTTCAGTCTCTGCCGCCCCCTGGTGATTGGGAGTGCCCCCGTAATGCAATTCTATAAGCAACGCCTTGGGATAAACATGCCAATGCGTGTCATCTCTGACGCGACGGCCTTCGAGGGCAAAGAGCTTGACGTACTTGATTTGGGGTTGATCGACGTACCGAAACTGAAAATCGCGGCTGTCGACGCCGAGGTCGGCGAGGCCGCCGTCCTTTACACGCGAGAGGCCGGCCGCATGGCGATGAACGGGACCATTGACGCCGTCGTCTCCGCTCCGCTAAACAAAGAAGCAATGCGCGCCGCCGGTTATCAGTACGAAGGGCAGACCCAAATTCTGGGTGAGCTGACGGGGTCCAAGCGCTATGGCATGATTTTGATCTTCGGCCGATTGCGAGTGTTGATGCTGACTACACACGTCTCGCTGCGTAAGGCCTGCGACGCCGTCAGGCCCGATAAAGTGCTGGCGATGATCGAACTCGGTGATGAATCGCTCAAGAGACTCGGCATCCCAAAGCCTCGCATCGCGGTTGCGGGTCTGAATCCGCACAGCGGCGAAGGGGGACTCTTTGGAACCGAGGAACAAGAGGGGTCTATCCCGGCTATCAATGAAGCTCGCGCGAAGGGAATCGACGCTATCGGACCCGTTCCGGCGGATGTTGTATTTCTCAAGGCCCGAGACGGCGAATATGACCTTGTTTTGGCTATGTATCATGATCAGGCAAACATGGCCTCCAAGCTACTCGGCTTCGGAGAAGTGGTGACGCTACTGGCGGGCTTGCCCATCATCCGGACCTCGGTCGGACATGGTACCGCTTTTGACATTGCCGGCCGCGGTATTGCTAACGAAATGAACCTCGTCTGTGCAATCAAGGCGGCTGCCGAGCTTGCCGTTCTCAAGAAAAGGGGAGGACTATGAGCGTCCTAAGCGAATTCGGCTCAGTGGCCGAAGAGGTAGTGCACTTCTCCCGCCTCTCTTACGACCGTCGATTGGTGGGCGCCGCTGGCGGCAATCTCAGCGTGCGAGTGCCCGGACGCGACGCCTTTATCGTGACCGCCAGCGGTGTTTCGCTACGTGATGTGACCAGTGACAACCTCGTGGTGATAGATTGCGGGGGGAAGTTCCTGGAAGGACCGATGGGTGCCAAACCCTCTAAGGAGTGCGGGTTTCACCTCGCCGTTTTCGAGGTGCGGCCCGAAATCAACGCGATTATTCACGTTCATCCGCCGCACGCCACTGCCTTCTCTATTCGCAACGAACTCATTCCTACCATCACCATTTCCGCCGGTCTTAAGCTTAAGCAGGGGAAGGTTGTTGCAAAGGCTGCTCCCGGTTCCAAGCAGTTGTGCGATTTGGTGTCACGGAGTGTAAAGACGTCTCCGTCGGAAACGACCGTTTTCCTGATGGAAGCGCATGGCCTGCTGGCCCTAGGTCGCTCGCTTGGCGATGCGTTCAACGACGCTGAACTGGCAGAAGACACGGCTAAAATCGCCTATCTCGCAGAGCCTGCCAGGCCGCGCGCACTCGGCTTCGCCGATGATGCGAAGTTGGTGGATCTTACTGCCCCGCTCAACGAGCAGATTCAGTGCTATCCTACGGACCCGCGGTTTGCCAAGCACTGGCATAACGACTTTGGCCGCGACGGAGTATTCGTCTCCCGACTGGAAATGGGAGCGCATGCTGGCACTCACGTGGACGCCCCGATGCACTTCCTTGGCAACTCGTTTCCTGACGTCAGTCGGATGGCTCCTCGCCTCTTCATGGGTGATGCCATTGCCCTGGACAGGCCGAAGATTCCAGGTGAGAACATAACAGTTAGCGATCTTCAGGGAGCAGACATTCGTCCCGGCGACATCGTCCTGTTTCGAACAGGCTGGGACAAGCGCTCCAGCTCTGCCTCCTTTTTCGAGGATGAATGGCCCGGTCTCGATGCATCTCTCGTTGAGGAATTGAAAAACCGCGGTGTCAAAGCCACGGGCGGTGACATTGCTTCCGCCGACAGCCCCAAGGCGATCGCCGCCGGAGCTCCCGCCCACAAGTCGGCTGGCCGTGCGGGAATGCCGGTTTTCGAGGCCCTAGTCAATCTTGATCATGTAGTGGGCCAGCGCTTCTTTTTCCTTGGTCTGCCATTGAAGCTGGAAGAAAGTGAGGCCAGCCCGATTCGGGCAATGGCCATTGTCGCCAACGTTGGCTCGTCGAAGCTGACTCCATAAGAAAGGATCATGCAATGGCCGAATCCGTTGAAATCTTTGGGAACCACCCTTTTCCCCCAGATCGCAAGCACCCTATTCACATCAAGGGAGATCTGATCCGTCATTTTATTTATCCAGCGGAGCGTCCCCATTTCAGCGATTTGAATTACCTCTACGTCAGCACGGATAAACTGACCGTCGGCACGTGGCAACTCGGTCCCGGGGGGACCTATGATCCTCCCGATTTGCATGCCGGCGATGAGGTCTATTACGTTCTCAACGGCATGCTTACCGAGCACAATCCTGTGCTAGGTGAATTCATGCAGGTACGTAAGGGCGAGGCGCTGCTCCTGCCCATGCACGGATATCACAAGGGGCATAATTTCGAGCAGGGCATTATGCGCATCCTCTACGTTATCGCCCCCAAGATCTGGGAGAGCCAATATCCGCCCATGGATTTCAGCGCCGGCAAGATGAAGCAGTACAAAGGCAAACATAACGCGAAATTGCCCGGCCATCCGCAATTCCCTCAATGGAACCTTCACGGGACCACGGATGATATCGGGCGGTGGCCGGTTCCCGGTCCACAGTGCCGGAAGGAACCCATCTTCTTCTACCACATCACGGAGGAGAAGAAGCTTCTCAACGTTCACGGCACGGAGCACCCCATGCTCATCAAGTTCTTCGTCAGCAACGACCTTCTGCACATGGGGGAGTTCATAATCCCTGCCGGTGGAATCGGGTCGCGCGCTTCGGATCCCGACAATCACAAGGGCGACGCCCTGCTTTTTGTGGAGGAAGGTCCGGTTACATTCTTCCTGACCGAAACACTCGAGGCCTTTGATGTCCAGGAGGAGGAGGCGATGTTCATCCCGGAAGGGGTGAGCTATCAGATGATCAATTATACCGAACACCGGAACAAAGTAATCTTTTCGATTGCGCCCGGCATTTGAACGACGCCGCTCCCCGTGTTTCGGAGCGGTTAGAGCGCAAAGGCGACGCCCATGTGTCGGGTTATTGGTCCTGTCACACTGAACTTTCACTGTGGACGTTCGCCCTTCAGAGACTTGTCCGACACGTAATGGTCTATAGTCAGGGGAACTTGTTGCAAACGGAAGGGTGACCCGATGAATACACGTGAGCGATTTCTGGAGGTTCTTGATTTCAATCCCCGAGTACACTCGCCGAAATGGGAATTCGGCTACTGGGGCGAAACTGTTGACAATTGGTACGCGCAGGGTCTCCCGAAGAGACACTACCCTGTAGTGAACCGATTGATGAGTACGCCGACCGCCTCGCTCTATGCGCCGGCATGGCTTAGCATTGGCGAGGGTAAGCTGCCTAGAGGCATTGCCGTGATGGCCGGCGGGCTCTATTGGCCGACACAGGGTTTCCCGGTGGATCAGGATGTACGCGACCATTTCGGTATGGACGAATGCCAGCGGGTCGTGGACGTAAATCTCTTGTTTGATCCCATGTTTGACGTCAAAGTCCTTCACGAAGATAACGAATTCTTCGACTACATCGATGTTGATGGTGTGGAGCGGCGCTTCCTCAAGGAGCATGGAACCATTCCTACTTCGATGAAGTGGGTGATCAGAGACAAGAAAAGCTGGGAACGACTCAAGGAGGAACGACTGAATTTGAAGAGCATCGGGAGCCGATTTCCCGCTGATTGGGAAGAGAAGGTGCGCGAACACAATCGACGCGCTTACCCACTGGCAGTGGGAGGGTATCCTCATGGGTTCTTTGGTACGCTGAGTCATTTAATCGGTTACGAGAACCTGTTCCTCTGGTATCACGACGATCCCAAGCTGGTCCACGACATCCTCAACACACTGACGGAAGTCTGGATTGCCGTTTATTCCGAGGTGCTGAGGCGTACCTCAATTGATCTGTGGCATATCTGGGAAGACGTTTCGTACGGCAGGGGGCCCATGATTTCTTTGGCGATGGTACGGGAGTTTATGCTCCCATATATCAAGCGCATCGCTGACTTCCTGAAAGCGCGCGGCGTCCGGCACATTCTCCTGGACACAGACGGGGATTGCTATTCGGTCATCCCCTTGTTCGTCGAAGCAGGTGTGACCGGCATGTATCCGTTCGAGGTTCATTGCGGGATGGATCTCGCGAGAGTCCGGCATCTTTACCCCAAGCTGCAGATCCTGGGAGGAATCGCCAAATCCGAAATCGCCAAAGGCAAGAGTCGGATTGACGAGCTCCTCGCACCTCTTGATGACGTGCTACAGAAAGGGGGATGTGTCCCCTTTGGAGACCATTTTATTCCTCCTGATATATCGCTAGAAAACTTCTCGTATTATCGCAACCGTATGCACGAGATCATTGATCGGTATGGAGACTAGATGCGGCCCACGTTTGAGAGCGAGTGATGGAGTCGCGCTATACAAAGACAAAGAGACCAACAATGGGCGAATCGAAACCGAAAGCAGCACGAGTAGATTGTAAGCTCCTTGATCGTCGAGATTTCCTGGCGGCTAGCGGAGGTGTGTTGACTTCCTTGGGAGTGTGGGATCGGCTTGCCGAGGCCCGGCCGCGACCAAGTGAAGGCACATCTCAGGAAGGTGTGGAAGTGGTAGAGACGCCCCTTTGCCGGCTGCATTTGGACCGACAGAGTGGGAATTTAGTGGGCCTGACCTGGAAAGATCCTGACTTGGAATTGATACAGGAGCCGCGGCTCGGGGAGAATTTCCGGCTTCTATTACCCCGGCCTGGCTATGAAGCGAACTATTTCGTGAGTAGTGAGCAGCAGGTAAGCCGGATTGAGAAGACAGCACAGGGTATAACGTGCGTGCACGAGGCGTTGCGCAATGCGCGGGAGACGCTCAACATAAGGGTTCGTTATCACATCCAGGCGGTGGACAAGAATCTGGAATTTGCCATCGAGGTGGACAATCCCACAGACCTGCCTCTGGCCGAAGTTTTCTTTGGCATCGTGGGTGGCAACCAAGGTCTCGGTAAACGTCAGGATACGGAGTCGCTGGTGCCTGGTTGGGACACTAATGTCGCCGCGACCGTGTTCACGGATTTTCGTGCCGGCGGATACGGCGGGGGAAATTTGGGCATTCGGTACGACGCTGCGGGTTTCACCTATCCAGGTGCTATGCAAATGGGCTGGATGGAGTTCTTTAATCGTCAGGCGAATCTGGGGCTTTATTATGCGAACAACGATGTCGAACCAAGGCTGTCGGCACTTTATTTTGAGCTTCGGCCCTTCACGAAGAGCGCGGAGGTGGCGGGGAATAACTGGCCAACGTCTGCCGATGTGCCTGCCGGGGAACCTATCGGGCTCACTATGGGGTGGCTGAAGTTCCCCTATCTTAAACGAGGGACCTTCAGCTCTGGCCCTGTCGCACTGCAAGTGCATCGGGGCGACTGGCATCAGGGTAGTGAGTTGTACCGTGCGTGGTTCGACCAGCACTTCCACGTCAAACGATCTCTAACTTGGCTGCGCAAGGAAATGGCCTGGCAGTCCGTCATTATTTCCAATCCTGAAGATGTAATTATCTGGAGGTTTAAGGATCTGCCCAAGCTCGCGGCAGGAGCGAAGAAATACGGTGTCACAACCTTCGAGATTCTGGGTTGGGACATCGGGGGGATTGATCGCGGCTATCCACAGTACCAACCTGATCCACGGTTGGGGACACGCGAAGAATTCCGGCAGGCCCTAACCGAAATAAAGAAGATGGGCGTGCATCCATTGATCTTCGCCAATCAAGACATGGTTGACACGGCGATTCCGCTCTTCAAGGAAGAGCTCAATCGCTACGTGGTCATGGGGCGATGGGCTCCGGACAATCCGGCGTTTGGCTGGGGTGAAGGGACGATCAGTGGACGAATGGGATTGGCGCGCTCGAACATGACGGTGATCAGCCCTGCGCACCCGGCGGTCCGTAAGGTCCACCTCGACCAATTCGTCGAGCTGGTTCGGGACGGGGCTGAGGCGTTTCAACTGGACAAAACTGGGGGCGGGGGAATGTTGGACTTTAATCCCCTTCTTCCGACGTCGCCTGATCGGTCAATGGTAGAAGGAATTCTGGTGATGCTCAGGGAGACATTGGAAAAAGCACGTGAAGTCAATCCAGCTTTTGCACTTGCTTCTGAAACCTGCTGGGATCGGACCTTTCAGTACGTCGATGTATCTTATGTGCGCATGAACGACATTGACATGCCCTCGCCCGCCTTGCGTTACACGTTCCCCGAGTGGACTTCGACGATCTGCGCCGAGAGTCCGGGCGACTTCAACGTTATGAACAATGGCATGCGGTATGGACTGGTCTGGGCTATGCAGCCCCGCCACTACAACGATTCGATGGATGAGCCATTGACGCGGCCACTATCGCGGTACGTGCAGGAGCTGATCCGGATTCGGGGCAAGCATAAAGAGCTGCTATTTCATGGTCGATTCCGGGATACAGTGGGAGCGGAGGTGAAGGCGGGTAAGGACGTGCGGTATTCGGTTTTTGAGGGGATGGAGACGTCCGGTAAGGCTTGTGTGGTGGTAAATTACGGGACCGAAGAAGCTGCAGCGGAGGTATCGTGGCCTGGTGGAGACGATAAGAATGCCGAGATTCTCATCCCGTTTCAACCGGACAGGACGGATAAGCTGCCGGCAAAAGTCCAATTGGCGCCACGCACTTGCGCAGTGGTCGTGAAGGTTTGAGGGCAGATCTCCTTTACAAGAACGCTGCGGATGATTTCAAAATCATTGGGCCGTAGAGTGGTCATACCGGTATTTGATGGACCGGAGGCGGCCATATTCGACGTTTATTTACTGATGAATCCACCGACCTGGAAGGACCGACTTTAGGGACACTGCATCAAGGCGAGACGCTCGGAAGAAAAGGAGGGTCTTGTACAATAATAGATGACGGTCTCATCGGTACGGTAGACTCTGGAGACCAAGCGTTGATGCGATCCGACACGATTGCGCATGAGAATGTCGCTTGACCTGTGAGCTGTACACGACCGAGACGCTCACTGGGCGCAGTGCAAAATAGTCGTCAGGATCTAAGGTGATGCTGCAAGGTTCGAGCCGCGTTGAGCATGCGTAGACTCAACAGACGTGATTTCGTGAAGACCGCAGGCGCTTTGGCACTCGGGAGCGGCCTGCTCGTCGATCCATCACGAGTAAGCGGTGCCGTACTTGATCGTACGAGCACTTCCGCCGGCAAAATTTTCACGGACCGTGCCCATGAAGCAGGTATTAACTTTGTCCATTTCAACGGCATGTGTGGAGAGCACTACTACCATGAGATGATGGGGCCCGGGGTTGCACTCTTTGACTATGACAACGACGGCGATCTCGATATCTTTCTCCTCCAAGGCTCAGTTCTCGCTCCGGGCAAAACGATGGCTGATTCCTGGTTTCCGCCCGCCAGTTCCGGGCCATTGAGGGGCCGTCTGTTTCGAAATGACACCAGCGTGCGTCCCGATGGTACCCGCGTCCTAAAGTTCACTGACGTCACCGAAGAGAGCGGAATCGACGCACGGGGTTACGGGATGGGCGTCGCGGCGGGTGACTTTAACAATGATGGGTGGGTAGATCTCTACATAACCTACTTTGGCTACAGCCAGCTGTGGCGCAACAATGGAAATGGCACGTTCACGGACGTAACTCAGCTGTCGGGTACCAATGTTTCAGGCTGGGGCCAGAGTGCTGCCTGGTTGGACTTTGATCGCGACGGATGGCTGGATTTATTTGTCACGAACTATATTAACTTCAGGTTTGAGGATATCAAGAAATGTCTCGGCAAGAACAGCGCTCCGGACTACTGCGGCCCACTTTCTTACGACCCCTTGCCCAATCATCTTTTTCGCAATCGGCGTGATGGGACCTTCGAAGATGTTACCGCCAAGTCACAGATCGGTCGTGAATTCAATGGAGCCTTGGGCGTCGCCTGCGGTGACTTCGATGAGGATGGGTGGATTGACATCTACGTCACGAACGACGAAAGACCCAAGCAGTTGTGGATAAATCAGCACGACGGCACTTTCAAGAACAATGCTATGTTGGCAGGCTGCGCTGTTAACTCTGATGGCGAATCCCAGTCGAGTATGGGGGTGGACGCCGGCGACTTTAACAACGACGGCCATGAAGACCTCCTCGTCGCCAATCTAATCGGTGAATATGCCGACCTCTATGTTAACGACGGCAAGGGCCTGTTTGACGATCGATCTGTTGATTCTGGCTTGGCGCGGGCGACGAGCCCTTACACTTCCTTCTCAATTGGGTTCTTGGACTACGATAACGATGGCTGGCTTGATATTTTCTTCGCTGGGGGTGCTGTTACGGACCTTGAGGCTCGCAAACTCGCTGGAGACCGCTACCCACTCGGCCAACGCAAGCTGCTTCTCCGAAACACGCGCGACGGACGTTTTGCGGATGTTGGTGACGTCGCCGGTGAAGCGTTCGCGCTGCTGGAGGTGAGCCGCGGGGTAGCGTTAGGCGATATCGATAATGACGGCGACACCGACATTTTGCTGGCCAATAACAACGGCCCAACGCGCCTTTTAATTAACAATATAGGCCACCAAAAACACTGGCTGGGTTTGCGGATGGTCGGCGACAAAGCCAATCGCGACATGCTGGGAACGCGTGTCGCAGTGATGCGGTCGAATGGCTCGAACCTCTGGCGGCACGTACGCGCGGATGGAACCTTCGCCTCGTCGAACGATCCCCGAGTGCTATTCGGGCTGGGCGACTCGCCGGAGTTTTCAAAGATCCGCGCCTATTGGATTAGCGGTCGCGTAGAGGAATGGACGGGATTGGCCGCCGACAAATATACGACGTTGCGCGAGGGTACCGGAAAGCCAGTGACCTAGCAGAATCCGTAAGGCGGCAAGCAGGCCTCCCTCGAACCAAACGCCAAATCAGAAAACAACGAGGGCCTACATGGATAATCCATCCGACGAGACTGCCACCCAATTGAGTGCACCAACAGTGAGCCGCAGAACTTTTTTTGGGGTTACCGCCGGCTTGTTCGCCGCCTATTCAGGAAGTCCACTGATGGGCCAGCCTGGGGGTGAGAGCGTTTCTCCCAGTGACGCGACTTTCAAGAAAATTGAGACTCCTGATTGCGTTTTGCGGTTGGAAGCTAAGACCGGAAACCTGGTTGGAATCACCTGGAAAGAACCTGCACTTGAGGTCATTAAAGAGCCCCGCTTAGGCGAGAATTTCAGGCTGCGCCTGCCGGACCCACATTACGAAGCGAACTATTTTCTCAGCAGTGAACAATCAGTGAGTCGTATCGAGGAACATCCTGACGGTGTAACTTGTCACTACGATTCGCTGCGCAACCAACGTGGTCAGGTCGATGTGAAAGTCCGCTACGACATTCGCGCGCTGGAACACCGTCTCGAGTTCTCAATTCGAGTCGAAAACTCCACTGAACTACCGCTGGCCGAAGTTTTCTTTGGCATCGTCGGCGGACAGAATGGTCTGATTAACAGGCAGGATACTGAGTCCCTTGTTCCCGGTTTGTTCACAAACCTTGCTCCTGGCCTCTTTAGTGACTTCTCTGGGGGGTCATACGGTGGAGGCAACTTAGGCATCAGGTACTCGGCTCAAGGGTTCATCTATACGGGCTTTGGGATGACGATGGGCTGGACTGAGTTTTACAACCCGAAAGCCAATCTAGGACTCTATTACGCGAACCACGATCCGGAGCCGCGGTTGACGGCCATCTACTACGAGCTGAGGCCGTTCACCAAGACTGCTGTGATTGGAGATAGCTGGCCTACGCCGTCAGACGTGCCTGAGGGTGTGCCGATCGGACTGACCATGGGATGGCTCAATTTTCCCTACGTTGGGAAGGGCACTTTTTCCTCAGGGCCAGTAGCCCTGCAGGTGCACCAGGGCGACTGGCACGAAGGTAGTGAGTTGTATCGCAAGTGGTATGATCGGCACTTTCACGTACGTCGGCCCCTGACTTGGCTGCGCCAGGAGATGGCTTGGCAATCTGTCATCATTTCCAATTGTGAAGACGTAGTTCTCTATCCCTTCAAAGATTGGCCGAAGCTTGCCGCGGACGCCAAGAAATACAATGTAACGACATTTGAGATTCTCGGTTGGAATGTGGGTGGAATCGATCGCGGCTATCCTCAATACATTCCCGACCCTCGTCTGGGTACTCGCGACGAATTTCGTCAGGCTTTGGCGGAAATCAGGCGAATTGGTGTTCATCCTCTGTTATTCGCCAACATCCAAGTCGCAGATACGGCACTTCCTCAATTCAGGGAACGGCTGCATCGATTTGCGGTGATGGGTCGCTGGGCGCCGGATCTGCCTCTCTGGGGATGGGGAGAGGGCACTATTAGCGGCCACCTGGATCTGACCCGTTCAAACATGACACTTGTGAGTCCCGCGCATCCTGAGTATCTGAAGATCCTGGTTGAGCAGTTGGTTGAACGGGTGAAAGACGGCGGCGAGGCCTTTCAGCTGGACAAATCGGGGATAACCTCGTACCTGGATTTCAATCCGGACCTTCCGACATCACCCGACCGATCCTTACCGGAGGGGATTCTTCTGGCACTCGAAGAGATCACGGCACAAATGCGGAAAGTCGATCCCAAGTTTGCGATTGCCTCCGAAATGTTTTGGGATCGGGCGTTTCCCTTGGTCGAGGTTTCGTACGGGCGGATGAACCACATTGACATGCCGTCTCCCGCGCTAAAATACACATTCCCGGAATGGACTTCAACCATTTGCGCCGAGAGTCCTGGAGATGTCAACGTCGTAAACAACGGCATGCGGTACGGCCTGGTCTGGGCCATCCAACCCCGCCATTACAACGACTCGATGGATGAGCTGCTCACGCGGCCTCTTTCCAGGTATGTCCAGGAGTTGATACGCATTCGCGCTAAGCACAAGGGCGTACTCTTCCTTGGGCGATTCCGCGATACGCGCGGCGCAGAAGTTAAAGGCGGCGAGCACGTGAGATATTCAGTTTTTGAGGGGATGGACCAGCCCGCCAAGGCTTGCGTGGTAGTGAACTTTGGCAATGAGGAAGAGACCGCGGAGGTCGCGTGGAAAGCTGGTGAAGGGCGCCAGGTCGAGATCTTGATGCCCTTCCATGCAGACGCCACGGCGAGCTTGCCCGTGAAGGTGAAGCTTGCGCCTCGCACCTGCGCCGTCATTGTGGAGAAGTGACTCGGCGGCGCGCGATCTGGCTCGGGCACGAATGGCCCCTTCCTCACGCCATCGCTAGCCGGTCCACCAATGAAAGCACAGCTCTTTCCGCTCTTGATCGTCAGCTCCCTTGCGAACCCCGCGGCCTCCATGCTCTGGCAAGGCATCGCTTTGCTGCGGCAGGGCACGCCTCAACAAGCGTTACCACTTCTTGAGAGCTCTGTAACCGAAGAATCCCAATCTGCCGAGGCCCACAACGGCTTCGCCGTTGCGTTGGCCAAGACCGGCGATCTTCATAAAGCTGTGACGGAGTTCCGTAAGGCACTCGAACTGCGGCCGGACTACCCGGACGCCCTCTTTGGCCTTGGTGCAACCCTTAATCTGCTGGGGGACTACTCGGCGGCACTCAGCAATCTACAAGCAGCCATGAAGCTACGCCCGGAATATCCGGAAGCCGAAGCTGAGCTCGGATTTGCCCTCGCTCAGACGGGCGATCGTGAAGGGGCCATTCGAGCTCTTCGGACGGCTATTCAGCAGCGCCCAGGCATGGCTAAAGCCCATCTTGAATTGGGAGCGCTATACAGGCAAATCGGCGACAATCGCGGCGCGCTGGCGGAATTTCGCAAAGCCGTGACTGCTGACCCAACTTCAACCGAGGCCCACATCAATCTGGGACTTGCGCTTCGCCAGAACGGCGACGGGGAGGGGGCCATTGGGGAGTTCCGCCGTGCAGTTTCGATCGATGCAAGTTCGTTGGAGGGGCTTAAAAACCTGGCGCAGGCGATGGAAGACAAAGGAAACTGGGCGGACGCAATCGGATATTACCGTCAAATGCTGTCGTTGCAGCCGACTTCTGGAGGCATCCACGGAGCCCTTGGTTACGCCTTGAAGCGGTATGAAAAACTGAGTGAGGCCGCGGATGAACTACGAAAGGCTGTGGCACTGTCTCCCGATTTGGCCCCCGCACATTTTCAGCTCGCTGAAGTGCTTGTCCAGATGGGTGACTCGATGGCAGCTCTACCGGAATACGAAAGCGCTGTCCGTCTACACCCCCAGGATGCGGAGTTCAGCTACAAATACGGCGTGGCGCTCTCTCGGGCGCGGCCACAAGATGCCGCGGCCCAATTGAAACGGGCGATTGAGCTGGATCCGAATAATGCTGAGGCCCATCGAAGTCTTGGTATGCTGTTGAGGCGGACAGGCGATCTTCAGAGTTCGGCGTCGGAGTTCCAGAAGGCGCAGGACCTATCCTTACAAGGCGAAAAACGTGCGGATGCACATGTGCACAGGGACACGGCTGTCGTGTATCTCCGGAAGAACAATCCAGTAGACGCAATCAAGGAATTGCGGTTGGCCCTGGCGTCGGATCCAGATTCGCCAGATGCGCATTTCCTCCTCGCTGTGGCCCTCGGTTCGGCCGGCCAACAGCGCGAGGCCAGGCAAGCTTTTGCGAATGCCCTACAGAAGGAGCCCTCATCCCCTGACATTCACTTCAATTTTGGCGTCTTTCTAGGCCGCCAAGGGGATTTTCAGGGTGCGGCTCTTGAATTCAAGTCCGCACTTGCCCTCAGGCCAGGATACCCCCAGGCCCATTGCTTACTGGCAAAGGCGCTGGCCCACTTAGGAAAGGTTAACGACTCGGAAAAGGAGTTCGAGTTAGCACAAGGACTCGGCCCTTGCGCTCCGGAGTCAGGTCAGCAATGAATCGCCGGTCGTTTCTTCACCACGGTGTGTCGGGAGTGGCCTTGGCCCTGGCTGCGAGGGGAAGAGGAGGACTGGCAGTTCCCGCCAACAAAGCTTTTGTGGCAAAGTTTGAGAATGTCGCTGCGCGGGCCGGTCTAACGGCTCCCACAATTTTTGGCGGACGCACAAAATGGAAATATATTCTTGAAACAACTGGATGTGGTGCTTGTTTCTTTGACTATGATAACGATGGCTGGCCGGATATTTTTCTCGTGAACGGGCAGACGCTTGAGGGAATCCAGTCCCCTTCTCCAACAAACCGACTCCTCCGAAACAATCGCGACGGAACATTTACAGACGTTACTCAACAGGCTGGGCTGGTGAGGAGCGGCTGGGGGCAGGGTGTTTGCATAGGGGACTGTGACAACGATGGGTTTGAAGATCTGTTCATAACCTATTGGGGCCACAACATCCTATACCACAACAATGGCGATGGCACATTTACGGACGTAACTAAGAAGGCTGGGCTCTACTCGGAAGAGGTCCGGTGGGGCACGGGCTGTGCTTTTCTTGACTATAACTGTGACGGATGGCTCGATTTGTTTGTCACCAACTACCTCGACTTTGACCCGAAGACCGCGCCGCTTCCCGGCGACCCGGGCTGTGTGTACCGCGGGATGGCTGTAAACTGCGGGCCCAAGGGGTTTCCGAAAGGTAAGTGTTATCTCTACCGCAATAATGGCGATGGAACATTCACTGACGTCACCGAGCGCTCCGGAATCGGTAAAGCGCCACTCAGTTACGGCCTAAATGTAGCAGTGGCTGATTTCAATAACGACCACTTTCCGGATATTTATATGTCGAATGATACCGATCCAAGTTATCTTTTCTGGAACAAAGGAGATGGCACGTTCGTTGAAGGAGGGATGGCGGCTGGTGTGGGTACAAGTGTGGACGGGCGCCGGCAGTCAGGTATGGGACTAGCTGTTGGCGACTATAACTGCGACGGGCTTCTGGATATCTTCAAGGGTAACTTCTCCGATGATGTGCCCAACCTCTACCGCAATGTGGGCGGCGGCTTGTTCGATGACGTGGTCCTGGAGATGGGCCTTGGCGTCCACACCCTAAATGTGGTTTGGGGATGCGGCTTTTTCGACGCGGATAATGATGGGTGGCAGGATCTTCTGTACGTCAGCGGGCATGTGTATCCTGAAGTCGAGGGGCTCAAGTCAGATTTGGGCTATGCCGAGCCGATTGTTATCTATCATAGCCTTCAGGGTGCCAGGTTTGAAGACGTATCAAGTGTGGCGGGGTCCGTTTTCAGTGAGAAGATTGTGGGCCGTGGTTGTGCATTCGGGGACTTTGACAATAACGGGAGCATCGATGTTCTTGTCAATCCGATCAATGCGGTGCCACAGCTTTTGAAGAGCACCGGCAGCAGCGGGAATAATTGGATCAAGCTAAAACTGATGGGAACGAAGTCGAATCGCAGTGGTATCGGTGCGCGCGTCCGCTGTGTAACCGGAAATCATCAGCAGATCGACGAGGTGCGGAGTGGAGGCAGCCATTTCTCTCAAAGCGACTTGAGAATTCACTTTGGACTTGGGAGTGCTGTGCGCGTTGATCTGCTAGAGATTTTATGGCCGAGCGGTCAGGTGGATCGTCTAAGTGATGTCGCGGCCAACCAGATCATCACCATTCGAGAAGCGCAGGAACGGCGAGTGGGCCGATCGTCAAGTGCTGGGAGTAGGTCTTAGGCTTAATGCCAAATGATTGCAGCGGAATGATTAGAAGTGGCGCACCTGCAGCGAAACGGCGCCGAGACAACACAGAAGTCAGTGACTGAGGTTGTCCACATGTCGAAAGCGAATGGATTGGGAAAGAATCCGGTTTCCGGAGCAGTTCTGTTTACGCTGTTACTCTCGCTGCTATCTTCGTGCTCCCACAAGGAACAAAAGGTTGTTGCAACTCGCGCCGAGCCCGGACGGGTGTGGAGATCGGAGCGCCCACTCGATTGCCCTTTTCCCAAATCGGATGACATTACAGGAATCGCATTTACGGGCAGGCACATACGCTACGCCGATGCAGATACCTGGTATCCCTCGTGGGCCGAAAACGGGAACCTCTATTCGCCCTGGACCGACGGCACTGTAAACGGGGTCAAGTCTTCCTCCGATTCGCGAGGCCGTAAGCAAGGTGAAGAAGCTACGACCGGATATGCGACCATCCTGGGCGAGGATCCATTGCACCTCACAATCACCGATGTGGGCGTGTACCCAGGGGATCCGGCGCCGTACGAGGGGCGTTATCCGTGTGGGACTCTTATTTATAACGGCGTCTGGTATTATGGAACCTATTGCCTGCTCGAAACCCCTGGCAAGCATCTCAACTGGGACGTTCTGGGGCCCTTAGTGGGATTCCGCTATTCCACCGACTACGGCAAGACTTGGCACGACACTCCGCACACGCCCTCCCATCCTTTGTTCAGCGAACCCGTGAAGATAGGCGGCAAGGTTAGAATGGGCTCGCCACACTTTGTGGATTTCGGCAAGAACATGCAGTATTCACCCGATGGCAAGGCCTATCTGGTGGGGCATGGAGCTTCTGACCCTGATCCGAAACCACGGGACGCCAATTTGAGCTGGATTACCGGCGACCAAATCTATCTGGCCCGCGTCACTCCGAGCACTCAGAACATGAACGACCGCTCGAAATACGAGTTCTTCTGCGGCTTTGATGCTTCAGGACAACCTGTTTGGCGCAGCGACTTTTCCAAGATCCAGCCCTTGGTCAATTGGAATAATAATTGTGGCTGCGTAACCATGACGTACAACGCAGCCCTGAAGAAATACCTGATGTGCATCACGGATGGGGGAAACACGATCTCCAAATTTAACACTTTTGTGCTTGAGTCAGATAAGATCGTTGGACCGTGGAAGCTCGTCGTCTACATGCGTAACTTCGGCGAGCAAGGCTATTTTGTTAATATTCCCTCCAAGTTTATCAGTCAAGACGGTCAGAAAGCATGGGTCTGTTACGCCACCAATTTCACCAACGGATATCTAAACACGAACTATCGCGACGATCCGGCTGGCGGCGGCTACGGCATGAATCTGCAGGAAATCCGCTTCTTGCGGAAGACTGATAACCGTTGAAGCCGGCGCGAGCCTCCTGTCCTCATGTTTTGGTGCGACCTACTTAGTCTTTGAAATCCAATCGAGGATACCAGAATACTGCCCAAGCCAGACTCCGGAACCAGCTTAGTGACGTCGAACCGTCCCGTGTGTCCCTGACAGTTGGACAGTGGTCCGCGATCCGTGGCATGATCGGGGAGTACTCTGACGTTCAGATCTTTCCCGGCCGCCGCGAACGCGCCGAGGTTGGTGCGCAACAACGCGTCAGGCTGTCGTCGGCCCACCCCAGGCAGCAAGGAGGTCTCGTGGATCTCAGTCGCTCGTTTTCCCCAGCTCGAGTCGCCAGCGGCCTGATGGCGCTACTTCTTGCGAACTCGGCGCTGTATCCTCAAAATCTGCCGCCGGGACAGGCGGTGTCTGAAGCGGGTGCGTCCGCCGTGAGTCTCGATGAACTGCGGCGGCAGATCCACGAATTGAGCTCTGAACTGCACGAGATGCGCGCGGAAGTCGAGGAGGCACGTGGTGAGGCGAGTGAGCTCAGGCACGAGCTCAAGAACACCACCGAACAGATGCTAGCTCTTAGAAATTCGCTCAGTTCCTCCTTAAGCCAGAACAAAACTCAAGCCGACCGCCCCTCCGGCCCGCCGTCGAGCGCCCAACCCAGGGACCTCGACAGCCGGATCTCGAAAGTCGAGGAGGAACAGGAACTATTGAACGGGAAGATTGATGATCAGTACCAGACTAAAGTTGAGAGTGGGTCCAAGTATCGCGTTCGTTTATCCGGCATGGCACTATTTAATGCGTTTACTACGCGCGGCGCCACCAACAATTTCGATCTGCCCGGTTTCGCTGTGCGGCATTCCATCGGAATTTCCAATAGCGGAATCGGCGCTTCCTTGCGGCAGTCCGTGCTGGGACTCGAGGTGTTTGGCCCCGAGGTCGCTGGAGCAAAGACGAGGGCTGACCTACGGGCCGATTTCTTCGGTGGTCTTACCCAGACTCCGGAAGGGGTCGCCACTGGAATCGTTCGCCTTCGCACTGCAGGTCTTCGAATGGACTGGCAGAACACATCCTTAGTCATCGGACAGTATGCTCCCTTGTTCTCGCCGTTTTCACCAACTTCGCTGGCTTCGATCGCTTATCCAGCGCTCGCCGATGCAGGCAACCTATGGGTCTGGACTCCACAAGTGTCGGTGAAGCGCCGGTTTACTTTTTCGGGGGGATCGAATCTATCCTTGGAAGGGGGTGTCATGGACCCTCTCACTGGTGAAGCGCCCTCCAGTCTTTACTATCGTTCTGCTCAGGCCGGTGAGAGGGCAGGACAGCCTGCGTACGCGGCCAGAGTCGGCTGGGGCCGCAGCCCGCGAGAGGGAGACTTGTCAGTAGGGGTGGGCGGCTACTACGCCCGTCAGAATTGGGGTAGCGGCCAGATGATCGACGCTTGGGCAGGAACTGCCGATTGGAACATGCCCTTGAGTCATTGGCTCTCGCTCACCGGTGAGTTCTATAGCGGGCACGCTATCGGCGGTCTGGGTGCGGCCGAGGGTACGAGCGTTGCATACATCGGCCCACAGAACGGTCCGTGGACGGCCGTCCGGGGGATCGCTTCGACAGGCGGCTGGGCGCAACTCAAATTCATGCCCATCGAAAGACTCGAATTCAACGGAGCTTGGGGAGAGGATTTTTCATCCGCTTCGGGGCGTCAGTATGGGTCCGGTGACTCGGGCTATCAGTACTATGACCCTATCGGAAGGAATATGAGCTTCTCCGTCAACGGAATCTATCGTTTACGCTCCAACCTGATGTTCTCTCTCGATACCGGCGCTTACGCACTTCGGAACATCAACCTGAATTGTTCACAGCAAACCAGTTCACCTTTAGCGCCGCAACCTCTTTTTGAAATGGGGTCAAGGAGATGATTTGCAAAGTGCCACGACCCTACCGCCCGGCGCTGGTCGTTGGACTGATTGGATCGCTTCTTTTGCCTGGCGGTCTGCTGGCCCGGGGCCTGACGGTAAACGGACACGTCACCTTTGTTGCATCTGTGCGGAAAGGCAAGCAAGCTGACAATTCGAATGCAGTGATATGGCTGACTCGACTTAGTGACGAGGGTGAGTCCACGGAACTCCGCAACGGGTGGGGCTCTGAAGAGTTCCGGCTTGTACAAAAGAACAAGCAGTTCATACCTCACATCCTGGTCGTTCCGGCAGGCGCGCGGGTCGAGTTCCCAAACTCCGATCCCTTCTTCCACAATGTTTTCTCCCTTTTCGATGGCAAGAGATTCGATTTGGGGCTATATGAGGCTGGCACCATGCCAAAGGTTACCTTCAACTCACCTGGCGTCAGTTATATCTTCTGCAACATTCATCCCGAAATGAGTGCAGTAGTTATTGTGACGAAAACGCCATACTACGCGGTCTCGAACGTCTCGGGAGCCTTTACGATGAGAAGCGTTCCGGCCGGGCGGTATCGACTGAATGTTTGGCACGAACGCTGTCTGCCTGACACGCTTAAGGCAATGTCACGCGTAATCACCGTCTCGCCTGACTCGGTTTGGTTAGGGGATCTCCGATTGTCTGCATCCGGCGACATCCTCAGCAAACACAAAAACAAGTACGGCCGGGACTATGAGCCAACGGAGTCTTTGAATCCCCTATACGGCACGCCCTGAAATTAGTTCGATTCCCACCAAGGCCGTTCGGGCCAGTCAAGAAGAATTGACAGAAAATTTACCAATAGCCTGCAGCCACCGCGTTCGAATCAGGTTGCAGAATTGGTTCGCGTTCGTAGTCGAACGAATAAGTTCGAAAACCACTGTAAACCTCTAAACGCGATAACGAGGGATCTCCGGTTACGTGGCTTCGTGGCTTGGCGGCTGACCGTGGCGATCATCGTAAGACGCCGGAGTGCGAGCCGGGTCAGAGCCGCTCAAATTCGAGCAGGCTGTGATCTGCCGCATCCCGGAGCAAGGGAACACGGCCCAAGGAGCGATCAATCGCCACCAGGCAGCTAAAAACTTGCGGATGGCGCCGAACCCAATTTTCCAAGTAAGACGGAGGAACAGCTAGCCCGATGCCCCAATAACGCAGCCGCCTAAATTCCGGCGCAAAGATCCTGAACATCGCGTCAGCCGTATAGTACTGAACTCTGACGGTCTCGCCGCCACTTAACCGAGCGTCGACCCCGTGGCGCTGGAATCGCCGGAACGCCTTGCGGGCGTTGCCGTGCGCCAGATACCAGGCGACCTCCCAGGCAACTAGGTGACCGGCCATACAAAGGAGAGCACGGCCGCCGGGCTTCACGCGATGTGCCAATTCTCGAGCAACTGCGGGCAGGTTCTCCACACAATTCAAGCCGGCGAAGTTCGAGAAGACCCCGTCAAACAGACCTTCCTCTTCAAGCAAACCAATATCTTCAGTCGCCAGCACTCGGAAGCGCACCGGAGCCAAAAGCTTCGCCGTGCGGAGCCGTCGACAAGCGACCTGAATCATCTTGGGTGCGATATCGCAGGCAAGCACTTCCACGCCGCGCTCGCCCAAGTGCATGGCATCCACGCCGGTGCCGCAATTCAACTCCAGGATCCGCTCGCCTGGTCGGAAGCAATGGTCGAGTACTCGCCAGACAGCAGCACGCTGCGCCTGCCCGATAGCCGAGTTGGTAAACACCTCGTCGTAACTCTCAGCCAGACTGTCAAAGGGTGGAGGGGTTCTAGTCCCCGGCAAGGTGGGCGTTGCGTTTATAAGGCCTCCACCTCCCGGCTAGAGGCGTGGAGCGCCCCGCGGGCCTCAGCGATCTTGCCATGCAACTCAGCCACAAGCACCTCGTTCGCGGATTCGGAGTCGCCGTCGAGCAACTGGCTTAACGCCACTTCGTGTCGAAGCAACTGGTCGGCGTACTGGTAGAATCGGCGAGAGTGCCGTCCGGCAACACGGTAGTCGCGATCCGATCCCTCCGCCCAGGCCTTCGCCGCAACGAGTCGAGATTCCACCTCCTCGTAATACGGCGTGCCCTTGATGGGATAGGACACCGTGGTAAAGAACACGTCGGGCCGAGATTTCTTGACATGCTCGATCGTGGCCTCGATATCCTCGATTTCTTCCCCCGTGTAACCCCACATCAGGAACATGCCGCTCTTGATGCCGCGCGATTTCGCCAGAGCGACAGCCGTACGTACCTGGTCCACGGTGACGCCTCGCTCCATGGCGTCGAGCACGCGCTGCGATCCGCTTTCCGAACCGATCCAAAGGCGAAAGCAGCCGAGCTCGGCCAGTGTGTCCATGACCGGCGCGTTCAGACGGTCCGCCCGCGAGATGCACTCGAAGAGGAGCCGCAAACCTCGTCGTTTCATTTCTGCCGCGAATTGGTATAGCCATCCGTGGTGAATTGTGAAAACATCGTCGGCGATCCAGGCCATGTCAGGCCGATAGCGTTCGATCAGCCATTCCAGCTCATCGACGACCGATCCGGGTTTCCGGCGACGGTGTGTCTTGCCGAAGACTTCATGACTGCACCAGCGGCAATGATAAGGGCAGCCTCGCGCCGTGATCAGCGAGACCGAGCCCATGCCGTGATGTTTGCGCCACGTTTCCACGTAGCGCTCAATCTGGATGGCCCCCCGATCGGGCCAAGGCTGGGTATCGATATCTCCTATCGGAGATCGCGGCGGCGTACGATAAACAGAGCCATCGCTGTCCAGAAAAGCGATCCCGTTAATGGCGGAGAGTGCCTGAGTCCGTTCACGGGAGCCATCCCTGACCGCTCGCAGCGCGGGAAGCAGTTCCTCCACGGTTGTCTCGCCTTCGCCCATCACCACCACATCTGCCCCGTGGTCCAGGTACTCACGCGTGTAAGCGCCGGGCTCCGGACCTCCGGCCACGGTCTGCCATCCCGCCTCTTTCGCGACCCGCAGAATCTCAAGCACATTGGGACGGGTCATGAGATTGGCGTACACGCCAAGAACCGCAGGGGAAGTCGTCCGCAGAAGGTCGTAGAGCTGGATACGAGAAGAGAACGTTGAATCAAAGACCTCGACCGCTACGCCTTTTGCCCGAAGGTGCGAAGATATGTAGAGGATCCCCAGGGGAGCGTAGGGTTTCATGATCTGGCGCTCTTTCGGGTCCTCCTGCAGGAAATAGCCGTGAGTGAGTAGGAGGTCCATGGTTGGCAATCCGTGCTTCCTAATCTGTCGCTATTGATTCGCCGTTCGGATCTCGGTCCTTTTTACTTCTGTGGAGAGCGCCAGAGGTTCGAGCGTTGGCTTGGGATTACGGCACGTTTTTTCCAGGCGGCGAACTTCTTCCCATAATTCTGCCACCTCAGACGGCCGGCGTAGAACACGATCAGGCCGAATCCAAGACTTTCCCTTTATGCTTGATCTGTCCGGGCAGTGCAGATCGACCTCGGAATGGAGGGCATCACGCAGCGCCCGGTAGAATTCGTCGGTGTAAGTTCCCTTGAACATCACGGAAAGGTCGTCACTGTCAATCCAGTTTCTCTTCTCTCCCAACTCCTCGCGCACCCGTTCGTAGAACCGCGTGCCGGGCAGCGGATACGATACGGATACGCCGATATCATCCGGCCGCGTGTTCTGAACCAGGAGGATCGTGTCACCGATATCGTTCCAGGTCTCTCCCGGGTATCCAAATTGCAGGAAGAAGCAGGCGCGAATTCCCTCCCGGCGCAGATGCTCACGGGCAACCGGAACCTGCTCGACCCGCGTTCCCTTTTCCATGGCGTCGAGAATGCCCTGGGATCCGGACTCGACCCCCATCCAAACCTCGTTGCAGCCGGCACGGCGCAAAGCAGCAGCCGTGTCAGCTGTAATCAGGTTTACGCGCGATTGAATTCTGAACGGGAGAACGGCCTCGCGCCTCTCCACCGCGGAGGCGAAATCTTCGACCCACTGCCGCTTCAACCCGAAGACATCGTCGGCAAACCAAAGGTGCTCGGCCCCGTAGAGCTCCTTCAGATGCTTCATCTCGCCGGCTACATCCTCGGCTGAGCGTACGTGAAAGGAGTCGCCGTAAATTGGCCTGGCGCACCAGTTGCAGCGATAGGGGCAGCCGCGGCTCGTCACCAGATTCATTGAGAAGGCGCCGTGTGCTTGCTGCCAAAGCCGGCGGTAGGCTTCGGGATCGATTAGGTCGCGAGCGGGCAAGGGAAGCGTATCGAGATCCCGCAACAAGGGCCGAGAGGGCGCCCGAAAGAGGCGGCCTGCCTTTTGAAAGAAAGTAACTCCCGGAATATGGTCCGGTTCGGGATTAGCCTCTTTCAACAGGGACTGCACAAGCTCAAGCAGTGTCCACTCAGCCTCTCCCAGCAGAACGTAGTCGGCGCCGTGTCGCAGGTAGTCCTCGGTGTGGTCTGAAGAGTCCGGGCCATTCACAACCGTGCTGGCACCCGAGAGGCGGGCCGCGCGCAGCATGGCAAAAGCCGCCTGTCGCATGCGGCTAAGGCACATCTTGGAAAGGAAGTTGAAATTGTCCTCGTACAGGGCCACCAGGCGTGGGCGATGACGGTCCAGGGCTTCCGGAAAGCCCCGCTCCGGATCCTCCAGCATAGTGTCGAACAATGCCACCGAAAAGCCGTGCTTGCGTAAGAGCGCCGCCGCGTAGAGCGTCCCCAGCGGCGGATAGGGCTGCATCTTGCGTACCTGCTTGGGGTCGTAGAACAAATGATACGAATGGCTCAGCAAAACGTCGACCAAGGGCTTCCTCTCTGTTCCCCGAATTATCGCCTGAGCCGCCAGGACACGGATGATTTATCCCACAGACGCGATGTGGCTGAGCCCGCTCTCGCCGAGCCGACAAACATCGCCTTGAACCACTCGGCAAAGCAGGTCGGTCGCTACCTGCGATTCACTCGACTGCTTCCGACCTCCTTTACCTTCTGTGATCCCTCTACACAACCACCCTAGCGACGAGCGTCGCGAAACAGCCGACGGAATCGATCTTGTATATCTTGCTCAAGAGTATTCTACGCAGCGATCCCGTGTTGTAGGGTAAGGGGATGTAAGTAATTTGTCAATTGTTTGTCCGTGATTGTCCGTGATCCTCGTTGCTACTTAAACCCAGCAACGTATTCTCGGCAACGACGAGCAACATTTGTGCGCCCAAATTCAGGAACTGATTAGAGGGCGCATATTACCGTCCTCTCTCCGCCCTAGACCCGTTCCTGTTCAGCGCCGCGTTCCTGTAGCCCCGGTCGCTCCGGGGCGGCTGCACGGTTTCAGAAAGCCTGCCGTGTCAGGTCGAACCCGACGAATAGGCCGCTGGGTTTGTCGGCCTGAGGATTGTTTAGGAAACTTGCGTTAGTGCCGGCCCGTTCCGCCACGGTGGTTCCAGGGCTGTTGGTGAACCCGAAGGTAAAAGCATGCCGCCAGATCTTCTTCTGGATCCCAAAGGCATAGGCCGGCCGATGGATGTCCAAAGGTCTTCCATTGACTACAGTGGGAATGACCTCGGCCACCAAAGCCACAGTGGGCCGGATATCAACCGCTCCGCCTACACCGAGCGAGAGGGTGTTGTAACCCGGGAGCGAAGGAAACGAACTCGACTCATACGACCCCGGCGAAAAAAGGCGCCGGGCGTTCAAGGAAACAGTGGGGACAAAGTAAATCTGGGCGTGCCGGGTGATGCTTCGCGAAAATACTCCTTCGATGTTCTCGGTAAAGTCCTGGCGGAAGTTATTTCGACCCTCGATAGACACCCGCACTGCCGCGTTGAGCGGTTGCCCGTCGTGCTCATCGAGGAAATTGTACGCCGCCATGAGCTGGACAGGCCTGCCGATGAAAGTGGGAGACCGGTAAATGCTCACCGACAGCTTTTGCGTCAGGCCATAGCGAAATCCAAACGAGGACAACGAGAAGCCGTCCAGGCCGATCAAAGCGCCGCCGCGAGCCGTGCCCGAGAACGCCGGGTCAAAAGCGAAACGGTGAGTGAAATTAATATAGAAGCCGTGGCGATCGAGGCGACGCCCGGTCGGCAGGCTGAAAACGAGGTCGTCTCCGGGCTCATAGACCTTGGGCTTGGCGCGCTCGTTGGCCGCGCTTGTGGTAGCCGCTCCGGCCGGTTTCGTCTCAGCTAACGAGCGCACGTAGCGTTGGACTGCCGCAATCTCATCCGGTGACAGCTTGTCGCGCCAGGCCGGCATCGCCGTCCCATTTTTCCCGTTGCTGATAATGTCGATCATCTGTTGGTCGGAAAGGCTTGCCTGCAGCTTGGGATCGGTGAAGTCGGGCGTTTTCGTGGAGGACAGGCCTTTCCCATCCGCTCCATGGCAGGTGGCGCAGTTCTTCTGGAAGCTTCCCGCACCTTGGTCGTTGGCGGCGAATATGGCCGTTCGCGCCGTATCTCGCGGGGCTTCAGGTGGATCCAACTCGCGCACCGTTCGGGCCGCTACATCGACGATATAGCTCTTATTGCCGCGCTTCAGCCGAAGAGTAGATGCGGAACCCTGCACAAACTCGATTCCGAGTTCTCTCGCGAGGCCCGCGGCTTCATTGCTTTGACCCCGTTGAACGTTTGAGCCGAGGGAAGCTTCCGATTTCTCGATTGACGCCCGTTCCTTCGCTAGCGCAGCGCACGAAGTGAAAACGAGAGCGCTAACCATCAATCTTGTTGCGAGCCTAATTACGGCGAGCATTTTCTTCACGGACAATTACCTCCTGGAACCGTTAGA
Source organism: uncultured Acidobacteriota bacterium (assembly GCA_963803295.1). Lineage (GTDB taxonomy): Bacteria > Acidobacteriota > Terriglobia > UBA7540 > UBA7540 > CAWDMC01. The sequence continues at coordinate 304,863 of CAWDMC010000010.1, forward strand.
TGCCAGCTCTGGGCGCGCCTCGTCAGGGCGATGTTAAAAAGATGTAAGGTGTTTGTCAGGGGTGAGATCTTCGACAGCGGATTCCAAAATAATAGGGAAAAGGCAGAGCTACGCTCTGCGCCAGGCGGCCAGCGTGAACCGCTATGCCTATGTGTTGAATAATCCGACTAGCGGGTAGCCCGGACCTGCTTCACAAGGTCCGCAGCTCTTCCTTTCGAAGACGCGCAAAAGCCGCAGATCTACAACTCGGGTCTGCGCTACCCGCTTACGGGGTGGCCGTTTGGTCTGATGACCGATGGTTGAAAGGCAAAAGCGTGACTCGACGAGGAGGGAGAAAGCGGAGAGTTGAAATGCACAAAATCTGCGCCGTGCCGGCTCCAACAGGGCCAATGTTGGCGACCCCGCGCCAAAGGTGAGGATCACCCCAAGCGAGGACACTCTTCTTGACGGAGATCGCAGACATGCTGAGAAGCGCATGTCTGCGCCGCCCCGTCCAATGCTGTGTGCTTGCTTACCGTGCTCCCACCATGCCGGCTAGGGCGCTGGGACAGCGGTTCTGTTCGCCGGGACGATCTGGGTCTGATAGCTGAAGACCTCGCGGCTGCGGGCGTTCACAAACACCTTCAACCAGTGCACGTCGTTGTTGCCGTTCTCCTGGTGGTCGCCGAAGGTCTCGACCCGGGTGAAGTTTTCGAGCCGCTGTCCCTGGGAGTCGAGGAACGGCTTGTCGATCCGGAAATAGTGCGAGTCGCCGTGGACGTAGGCGACCGGCTTCCCGAAGGCGATCACCCGCTCGCGCAAGGCGACCAGAAACTCCTGGAAGCCGTCGGGCTCTCCATCGGTCTCGGCCAGCGTTTGGGGGTCGCGCAGCGGCGCTCGCGTCGCGTCGGTGAGATCCCAGCCGGGATCGGCCTGCGAGATGAACATGATCGCGGCCGAGTGGCGCTGCTTCGCTTCGCGGAAAGTCTGCTGCATCCACTCGATGTTGGCCTGGTTGCGCGCGGCGTACTCGGCCGGGTCGGGTGCAGTGTCGCAAAGGTTGTTGCAGGAGCCTTGGATGTTCAGCGTCGCGTAGGTGACGCCGCCCAGGGTCCAGCGGCGATTCTCGACACAGGGCACATTACCTTTCACGCCAAGGCAGGTTGGGTCCGATTGCACCTCCTGGTGCATGCGGTGCTGTCCCAGAGTGAAGGAATTACTGAAGAAGAGCTTCCGCTCCTTGTCGAGCTGCGCGAGCGAGGAGTAGCCGGCGGTCCGATCGCAGTCTACCCAGTCGTTGTCACCCGGCGTGAAGACAGCGGGCGCCCGGAGCGAGTTGAAGTACGAAAGTGCCTGCGCGTAGACGGCATCCGTGCACTCGCTTGAGCCGCTCTTCAGATCACCGTCGTGGGCGGTGAAGGCGAGATCCTGCTTGTTCATATCGGCGATCAGGTTCGGCAGACCGACGGTCGCTTGCACCGTCGGGTAAGGCAGGTCGCCCCAGAGCCCGATGGCATACACGCCGTAACCGTTCTCTTCTTGTCCGCTGTCCCCCTGGTCCTCGGCAGTCGCCACCCTCGCCGTGACTGACGCAACTATCACCAGGGCGACGCCTAGCAAGAACAGTTTGCGCATTGATTGCAATCCCTTTCCTGGTTGATCCAAATGACATTCCTTCGCTGCCATCATCATGCTTTTCCCTCCCGGACGTGAGGCCACTCACAACCTGAGTGATCCGCGGATATAGTTTTTGGCAAAATGGGTGAGCTCTCAGATTGACTAATCCGTTATACAGGAATGTGAATTCTCTGTTAATTCTGGATGACATCGCGCCTGCCCACACGGCAGTCACCGTCAGGCAATAGGAGTCAGAGAAAGTCAGCGAGATTGTGGGCGTGCTCTTTTTGGACAACCGAGACGTTGCCTCGTGTTGCTGGTGGGTCCCTACTCAGAATGATGGTTCCGGCTGCCGGAAGGTCCAGACGCTGAGAAACCCACGGTCAGGTGTAGGACCGACCGCGGTTACCCCTCCAGCGGCCTAAATTCCTTGCGTTTTACCAGCAAGCATTTCTATAATCATCAGTTTAAGCCTTAAGGAGGACTCCTGTCCGGGTGGCGGCCGGCGTTTGCGGTCGTGTGAGCTTGTAACCCTTCTGGTAGCCCCCCGGCCAATTCCCTTGGCTAAGCCCACCCTACCACGCATCTTCATCGCTCTTGCTGCGCCCACCGTGGCAGCGCTTGAGGCTCAGGCATCGCGCTTCGGCTCACCGGGAATTGGGCTCGAATTCCGGCTCGATTTTCTGAAGGAAATTGCTGATTTACAGACGCTTCTACATCAAGCCTTGTCGAGGATGCATTTCCCTGCCGTCATTGCCACTTGTCGGCGGGTGGAAGCCGGCGGGAAGTTCGAGGGTACCATTGAACAACAAGTGGAGATCCTCGCGGCGGCGGCGAGGGCCGGCTGCGGTTGGGTGGATCTCGAGATCGAGTCCTTCAGGGCCATGCCCAAGGCCGCGGTCGCCACCTGTCTGGAACCACTCAAGGCAGTGAAGATGATCGTTTCCTACCACGACTACCGGCGTACGCCCGACCTGACGTCGATCTACGCCCGCCTGGCGCAGGTCCGGGCGTCTGCGAATCACGGAGGACAGGCGATCCAGGTGCTAAAGATTGCGGCTCAGTCCACCAAGCTAATCGATAACCTGAAATATCGCAGTCTGCTCAACCGGCGGCGGTCGCTTCCGTTGGTGGCCTTCGGGATGGGGCCTCTGGGTATTCCCTCGCGTCTGCTCGCGCTCCAGTGGGGAGCGCCGTTCGTGTACGCTTCGGCAGGCGATCTGCACGCCGTTGCTCCGGGGCAGTTGCCGGTGGAAGCTCTCCGCGGCGTCTATCGGGTGGAACACCTCGATGAGCGGACCCGCCTTTACGGGGTCGTTGGATCGCGAGCCTCGTTTTCTCTCTCTCCTCCCATGCAAAACTCGGCCTTCCAAGCCAAGCATGTCAATGCTGTTTACCTCCCTTGCGAGACGCCTCGCTTGGCGGACTTTCTCGAGTTCGCGCGCAAGCTGAAGTTCGAAGGCTTTAGCGTTACCATGCCTTACAAGGGCGCCATAATTAAACATCTTGACTGGCTGGAGCCGCTGGCCGCGCAGATCGGAGCCTGCAACACGGTAGCAATCCAGAACGGGAAGTGGATGGGGTGGAACACCGATGCCGCCGCCGTGGTCGAGGTGCTCACCAAACGTCTGCGCCTGGCGGGTAGCCGGGTACTGGTCTTGGGAGCGGGCGGAGCGGCCCGCGCCGCGGCTTACGCTCTGCGCGCTGAAGGCGTGGCGGTCCTGATTGCCGCCCGGAGGGAGCAGGCGGCTAAGCGGCTGGCGCGCGGCATCTCCGCTCAGGCGATTCCCTGGGATAAGGCGGACGGTCTGGATGTGGACGCGGTAGTGAATGCTACGCCGGTGGGAATGGCGCCCTACACGAACGCTTCGCCGATCGATCTGGCCCGCTTGCGGGTGCGCGTCGTCTTCGACATGGTCACGCACCCGTTGCAGACTCGCTTTCTGACGCAGGCCCGCGGACGCGGCCTGATCGCGATCCCGGGACTTGAAATGCTGGTGGCGCAGGGAGCCCGCCAGTTCGAAATCTGGACCGGCGAATCCGCCCCCCGGGCGCTAATGGAACAGGCGGTCCGTCAGGCGTTGAGCCCCTCCTCTGCCGGATGACGAAAGATGAATAACGGCGGGCAGTGGGTCAGTTTGACGATGTAGCGGCGAGTTCACCTCGCCAAATGGCGGCGTGAAGCCGCCTCTACATCAAATTGACCCACCACCCACTGCAAGCATTTCTGGTTTATAGATTATGATTTATGAGTGCATATAGCAGCGAGCCGTTAACCTTCCATAAGTCCTAAACCTTACAACTGCGTCTGCTCCAGAGCGTGGAACTCCGAAGAAGGAATTTACATGCGGACGATACCTCTGGTTCCACTTGCGATTTGTCTGCTGTCGCTGGTCTTCACGGTTCTGGCGAGTTCCCGGCAGGCAAAGCCTAAGAGTCCGCCCTCAACCGATCGCGACGCCGTCGTCGACTTGCTGCACGGAATCAGTGTGCCCGATCCCTACCGCTGGCTCGAGGATCAGACTAGCCCCCGAACCCGTGCTTGGATCGAAACGCAGAATGGCTACACGCGTTCTATTCTAGAATCCCTGCCCGGCCGGGCAGAGTTGCGCCAGCGGATCACGGCGCTGATGAAGGTGGATGTTACTGGTGCGCCGATGGCGCGCGCCGGCCGCTACTTTTTCATGAAGCGCCTTGCGGACCAGGATCTCTTCGCGATTTACCTGAAGCAAGGCCTCGACGGCAAAGACGAGGTTCTCATCGACCCTGCCCCGATGAGCGCGGACCACTCCACCAGCGTGAATCTGGAGGATGTTTCGCGCGATGGTAAGCTCATGGCCTACGGGGTGAGGCAGGGTGGACAGGACGAGGTTGTCGTGCGTTTTCTCGATGTGGACGCTCGGCACGATCACGCTGATGTTCTGCCCGTTGGCCGCTATATGAGCATTGCGCTTAGCCCCGACCACAAGGGTGTCTACTATGGCCGCCAGGCCTCTGACGGACCGCGCGTATATTATCACGCCTTTGGCGCTGACCCCAACCTTGACGCGGAGCTTTTCGGCAAGGGGTATGATCCTGAAAAGATTATCGTGGTGGACCTTTCGGAAGACGGGCGCTACCTCGTGATCCAAGTGCTGTACGGTTCGTCGGCCGACATCACTGAGATTTACTACAAGGACTTGGCGGAGAGGGGAGCTATCAAACCCCTGGTGAAAGATATCCGCGCGCGCTTCATCGCCCAAGCGGCGGGCCACCGGATCTTCCTCGAGACGAATTGGCAGGCTCCCAACGGACGAATTCTGGTCGCCGATCTCGAGAATCCCGCGCGGGAGCACTGGCGCGAGGTCGTGCCTGAGAGCGACTCAGCCATCGAGAGTTTCAGCCTCGCGGGCGGGAAAGTCATGGTGGGTTATGTACACGACGCCAGCTTTCTGCTGAGAGTCTTCAATGCCGATGGTTCATGTGCACGCGAGATTCCGCTGCCCGCCCTCGGAAGCGTGGCGGGCATCTCCAGCCGTTGGGAGAGCAGCGAGGCGTTCTTCCAATACAGCTCGTTTGTGATTCCACCGCAAATCTATCGCTACGACGTCGTCGGCGGAAGCGAGCGCCTGTGGGCGCAGACTCAGGTGCCGCTTGAGTCCGGCGGTTTTGAAGTCAAGCAGGTATGGTGCCGCTCGAAGGATGGCACGCGCGTTCCCATGTTTATCGTGGCCAAGAAAGGGCTGAAACTCGATGGCTCAAACCCGGCGCTGCTCACTGGCTATGGCGGATTCAACCTGAACATTACGCCGGCATTTTCCGCGGAAGCGGCGGTTTGGGTGGAGAGTGGAGGCGTTTTCGCCCTGGCCAACCTCCGCGGCGGGGGCGAGTTCGGCGAGAAATGGCATCAGGCGGGAATGCTGGCCCGAAAGCAAAACGTATTCGACGATTTCGTTGCCGCTACGGAATGGCTCATCTCGAACCGGTATACGTCGCCCGCGAAGATGGCCATTACGGGCACGAGCAACGGCGGTTTGCTGATGGGCGCCATGTTGACCCAGCGTCCTGACCTATATGGCGCCGTTGTATGCCGCTATCCGCTGCTCGATATGTTGCGTTACCAGGATTTCCTGGTGGCGCGCTTCTGGGTTCCCGAATACGGATCGGCCGAAGACGCCGAGCAGTTCAAATGGCTGTACGCTTACTCGCCGTATCAGCACGTGGTGAAAGGCACAAACTACCCGGCGGTGCTGCTGATCTCGGGCGACGGCGATACTCGCGTGGCTCCGCTGCACGCGCGCAAAATGGCCGGCATGCTGCAGTGGGCGCAGGGCGGAAATAAGCCCATTCTGCTGGACTACGATACCAAGTCAGGACACTCGGGTGGACGTCCACTGTCCAAGCAGGTCGACGAGATGGCGGATGAGGTCGGCTTTTTGTTCTGGCAGTTGGGAGTGAAGTAGAAACGATCAAAAGGCAAAAGGCCGCCGCGGCAAAGATGAAGATCCGCTTTAATTCACTCGTAACCGAGACCCCACAGCGCTTGTACGGGCTCAGCGCGCTTATCGAGCTGGTCTATCGAGCTACTCCGGATATCGAGGTGCAGGAAAGGGATGCTCTTAAGCAGTTGGCTGAGCATGAAAACTGGGATTATGGCGATTACAGCGTGCAGGACCAATTCCTAGACGTTAAGTTCAAGTACTGGCTCCCTAAGTTAGCAGAGTATTCCATCTTAATCTTGCTGAGCTCGATCGTCGAAACACAGTTGGTCGCCTATGCAAGAAGCGTTGGTCTAAGCGAGGGATCGGTTTTCGAGCCAAACGATTTAAGGGGTTCTGTCCTTGAGAGAACTGCGCTGTACGTAAAAAGAGTCTTAGGTTCGGAGTTAACTAAGAATGCGCGTTGGAAGGTTCTGAAAGATCTGCAAGATCTTCGGGACATTGTTGTGCACCGAGCCGGCAAGCCCGGTGATGACAAGAGGAGTCAAGTCGAACAGATGTGCCGATCATATTCAGGGATCTCGCTGGATGAAAACCCGTACGCAATCAATGGGGATCGTGAGCTTGGTATTTCCATACACGCGTGCAGGTATTTTGCAGGGGAGGTTGAAGTGTTTTTTTAGGGACGTGTTCAAGGACGCTGGCTTGCCCGTTGAAACGGGTCTGTGGCCGATCCAAAGTGGCTTCCATTGAGGCAATGTTCAGGGCCGGCATGCGCTGCTATGCAGTTGGATGTGACGACGGAGGAGGTGAAGATGCCCGACTCGGCAGAGGCTCTACGAATTACCAGAAGCCTTCACGTGAATGAAGCGCGGCAGCAGCGGACGATCTTGATGCCACTCTCGCAAACTGGGAGAGGAAGAGGCAGGCAGAACGTATTTGGGCGGAAGAATCCGTAAGACGCTGCAGGAGTGCCGCGCAGGCTGGGACGGGGCTACGGAAGCTCAGGATAGTAGAACATGGGCAGACTCCGACACAGGGCACGACGTGCACCCAACCCAGCGCCATGGAAGCTTGTGCACCGTAGCGATGACCCCCTCGCCCGGCCTTCGGCGACCCTCTCCCAAGGGACGAGGGCTATGATCCAATTGGTGTTCGTGAGGCATCATTTCACATCCGTCACGCGTATCACATACCGTTTGATGTAGGTCTTTGCTACCTGACCGGCCGTGAATACTGTCTTCGTCCCCCTTGGGGGAGACGGTGCCGCGAAGGGGCAGGCGAGGGGGTGCTTCCAATCCCGTAAACGACCGCGAACGTAAATGACGCCGCCCTGCTACAATAAAGAACCGCGGACTTGACAATGGGTCCGCTCTATATCTCCACCGCTTCACAATTGCCTATGGGTTTCTAATTATGCGTTCCATTACTCCATCGTTCACTGAATTCTGCCGTCTAGCTCGACGCGGGAATGTCGTGCCGGTCTATACCACGATTGTCGCTGACCTGCTCAGTCCGGTTTCGGCCTTCCTGAAATTTGCTCCGCAGACCGAGGCCGGTTTGAAAGCGCATCCTTACAGCTTTCTGCTCGAAAGTGTGGAAGGCGGGGAGCGGATCGGCCGCTACACGTTCTTTGGCGTTGATCCCTTCCAGATCATCTCCAGCCGCGGCGACCGCATCACGGAAGTCCGTGGATCGCGCCGCCGCGAGGAGTCCGGGAACCTGTTTGACTACCTGCGTCAGAGCGCTGCGCCCTACAAGCACGTTGAGCTGTCGGGCATGCCGCCGTTTTCAGCCGGCGCTGTCGGATACCTGGCCTACGAGGTGGTGAGACAGCTCGAAAAGTTGCCACCCCGGGTCGAGCCTGACGTGGACGTGGACGATGCTGTCTTAATGTACTTCACCAACCTGGTGGCCTTCGATCACGTGCAGCGGCGTCTCTACCTGATGGCGAACGTACTCACGGAAGAAGGGAAAGGGAGTCTGCGCTCGAAATACGACGCGGCGGTCCGCCAACTGGCTCGCATGGAACGGGCGCTCGCGCAGCCACTCGAGTTGCCGCGAATCCGGCGTCCCAAAACGCCGCTCGGCTATGAGACCAACATGACCCGCCGCCACTATGAGTCGGTGGTGGAGCGCGGCAAAGAGTACATCCGGGCGGGCGATGTGTTCCAGGTGGTGCTGGGGCAGCGGCTCAAGGTTCCGGTGCGCGTTCCGCCGTTTGAGATCTACCGGGCGCTGCGGGTAGTGAATCCCTCGCCTTATCTTTACTACCTGCGAATGGGCGAATCAACCGTGCTGGGTTCGTCGCCAGAGACGCTGGTAAAAGTGTCGGGCCGGCGGATTGAATACCGGCCGATCGCCGGCACCAGGCCGCGCGGCAAAACTGAGGACGAAGACAAGCGTCTGGAAGAAGAGATGAAGGCAAGTGAAAAGGAGCGCGCTGAGCACATCATGCTCGTCGACCTGGGCCGCAATGATATCGGCCGTGTGTGCGAGTTCGGATCCGTTAAGCCGACAGAGGTGATGTTCGTGGAGCGATACTCGCACGTGATGCACTTGGTCTCGCTGATCCAGGGCCGGCTGCGGCCGGACGCCGACAGCTACGCGGCCATCGCCGCCTGCTTTCCCACCGGCACGCTCTCCGGCGCGCCCAAGGTCCGCGCCATGGAGATCATCGATGAACTGGAGCCGACCCGTCGAGGCATCTACGGCGGATCGGTGCTCTATCTCGACTTCTCCGGCAATCTGACCTCGTGCATCGTCATCCGTACCGCCCTGATCAAGGACAACATGGCGTATCTCGGGGCAGGGGCCGGGATAGTGGCGGATTCAGTGCCCTCTGATGAATACAAGGAGTGCATGAATAAAGCTCGCGCCATGCTGAAGGCTTTTGAGCTGGCAGAGCAAGGCCTGTGAGATTGCAGGTTCCCGGTGGCTTGCGATTGCCTTTGTGGGATTGAAAAATCCACGGTTAATTCAAACTGCGAATTAACCGTGGCTACCCGTTAGGCGCTAGTCGAACAATTCGGGATGGTTTTGGGAATAGCGATCCACGGCATCCGTTACGACTTGAAGATGTTCGATCGGAGTCCCGGGACAGACATTGGCGCCATCGCCCACCACAATGCCATGGCAGGGGCCGAGGGCGTTTAGAAGCTCTAAGGTTGCTTCCCGGATCTTCTCCGGGGGACCATCGAGCAGCATCATGGGATCGAGGTTGCCCCACAGGTAGCACTTGCCTCCAAGATTCTTCGCGGCCACCTCGGGCTTTACATCCCGCCCCCACAGTAAAAAGCTGGTTATCTTCTCATCCTCAATCAACGTCTGGTGAAGATGATCGCTTTTCCCGCACATGTGCATGCCCCGCCCATCGCGCAGCCCGTCACCGAATTTCTCGAACAAACGGTTGTCGTAAGGAACGCAGAAATCCTGGAACAGTTTCGCTGACATGATCTGGGCAGAGTCTTCGGCCACAGCAAAAGTGGGCCTGGGGCCGGGATCGGCTTTGCGAAAAGAGGTTTCTGCGTGAATCAGTCCATTGGTGATGGTTTCGAGCAGTTGGTGACAAGCCTTGGGATACTCCAGCATCCACCAGTAGAAGGGATCGCCCACCAGATCGATGGCCATCATGTGCGGTCCGATCCACTGGATTCCTAGCGGCAAGACTTTTATCTCTCCGGGCTGCCCGTTGAAGGTCACCTCCGTGTCGCGGGCCAGTTCTTTCATGGTCTGCCACCATTGGGTGTACTTCGCCCAGAACCCCTCGTGGATTTCGGGAATTCGAAGCTGTGCCACCTCGTCCGGCTTGTTGATCGTGGGGCGCGCCCGGGGAGGGATGTCGTCGGGCCACTCCACGCGTCCTCCAAAGGCCGATGTGTTCAACACATTCTCGAAATCGGGACCCACCGTGATTACCGGCTCCTGGCAGCGATCATCGGGAATATTCTCGATGGCCCACTTCTGAAACTCGATCTGCCAGCGGAACTGAGTCTCGGCATCGCGGAAATACTCCGCGAAATTGATCCCGAATTGCTTGAGGTAATAGCGGGCGAAGACTCCGAACAGCACCGGCACCCGGTCCGAGTAGCAATAGTCAAGGTGCCTGGTAAAACGCAGTTTGTTGCGGAGCATCCGGTCTTCTGGATAACGAATGGAAAGTGAGAATCTCATGATCCGCCTCCCAGCGTGTGCGCAGGTGCAGGCACTATCCTGTTCGGGTGGCTCGAAGAGAAGGGCCGCCGTGAGAGGCGAAGCCCGAGCCAACGGATGGACATTATAAGGCTGGGTCAAGAGTTCCGGTAGTGGAATGATCAAGCCGCGCCACGACCATCAGGCGCGTTGTTCGCAATCGCCGCTCGGCGTTTGAGGTAATTGGTGAGCCTGCCTAAATAACTAACTCCGGAACTTCCAATTCCCGACCGGCAAAAGCAGCTTGGAACGCATCCACCACCCGGGGATCGAATTCCGTGCCCGACCCTTTGATGATCACTTCTTTGGCGTCGAACGGCGACATTGCCTTGCGATAAGGCCGGTCACTGGTGAGCGAATCCCACACGTCGGCGACTGAGATGATGCGGGATTCGAGCGGGATCTCGTTTCCGGCGGTCGCATGATAGCCGTTTCCGTCGTACCTGTCGTGGTGAGCGAGGATGATGGGAATCACGCGCCGCAGTGAACCGCCTATAGGCTCGAGCAGTTGCACCCCTCTCTCCACATGGTTCTTCATCTCGTGGTACTCCTTCTCGGTCAGCCGGGCGGCCTTGTAGAGGATTTCGCGGCTGATATCGAGCTTGCCAACATCATGCAGCAGGGCAGCGGCGCGCACGTCCTCAATACGCATGGGATCTAGATTGAGATAGCCTGCGATTTTGCTGGCGTAAACGGAGACGCGATACGAATGGTTCTCGGTGTATTTATCCTTTGAAATGAAGTGCCGCAGGATCATCAACACGCCGTCATAAGTGCGTCGCAACTCCGTCACCTGGGCCATCATCTTCTCGTACAGCGTACCCATCGCGTAGGCCGTAAGGATCAGCGTGCCGCCCCACACGGTGAGGTCATACCAACGTTGTCCCGCGATCTTCACTTTCTCGTCGGCAGCCATCAGAGACGGGTTCGAATAGAGCACCAGCACCACCACCAGCACGGCCGCCAAAGCCGTAAGGGTGGCATGGCGCCGTCCGTAAAAATAAGCGGAGAAGATAACGGGCAGGCTGTAAAGCCCGAGCATCATGCGATTGGAAGCAATCAGACAGTTAATCAGGTAGGCAATCACAAACAGCGAGAGGATCAGCCACAGCTCTCGATTGACAGCACTTATTCCGTTGACGAGCTTTGATTTCATGTCGAAGGCTTTCCTTTCACGGCCACGGTCAGGCTTGGTGTGTTTCGCCGGCTTCCGCCTTAACTGCTCGGGAACCTACGTTCAGACTCTATATCGGCAGAAGTAAGAAGAATATTGATCCAAGGCAAGAGTCTTACTTCCTCTCTGCAACACGAGAAGAATGAGTGAGATGCCTTCTCTGGACTCATCGCGGCCTCAAGGCAGGGGCGGCAAGCCAAGCCGTTGGAGATCCTTCTCAAGGTGCGTGGTTGACAGAAAGCGCACGGCCTGAATCCCCAAGGCTTGCGCGCCTTCAATGTTGGCGGGATTGTCGTCCAGGAATAACGCCTCTTCCGGCTGGACGCCGAGCCCTGACAGGCTGGCGCGGTAGATGCCGGCTTCCGGTTTTACAAGCTGCAGCTCGCCGGAGAGAATCACATGGTCAAATTGCTTCAGCCATTCGGCATTCTTTCGGAGGTAGGGCGCGAGATCGTTGCCCATGTTCGACAGAATTCCGGTTTTGATGTTCTGGAGCCTGAGTCGGTGTATCCATTCCATGACGGTGGGGTCGAGTTTCTGCCACATCGCCAGGTCGAGCGCAATAAGGCGCGGAATCTGCTGCTCGGAGATGCTAATGGCCGCGAGCCGGGCAAACCTTCGCCAATAAGCCGCACCATCCGTCGTGCCGCGATCGTAATCTAGTCGCTCGCGCCAGAAGTATTCTTGAAAGGCCGCTTCAGAGAGGCCCGTAATCTGCCGTAGGGGCTCAAATTCTGCGGGCTGGGGCATAGGGCAAAGAACCCCCCCAAAATCGAAAATAACGGCGCGAATGGGCATGCAGGTTCGTCTCCTGAGGTGATCTGGTTTGGCTTACCCACACCGAACGGTCGGAAGTGAAGCGACGTGAATACCCGCGCGGCCCGGTGGTACAAACGGGCAGCTCGAACGGGCTACGCCTCAAACAGTGATTCCACAAACTCGCGAGGGTTAAATGGCAGCAGGTCGTCGATCTTTTCACCGACCCCCACGAACTGGATGGGCAGTCCAAGTTCGCGGGCGATGGCCACGACCACACCGCCCTTGGCGGTGCCATCAAGCTTGGTGAGAATGATGCCCGTGGTGCCGACATGCTCGGTGAACTGGCGGGCCTGTTGCAGTCCGTTTTGACCGGTAGTGCCGTCGATAACCAGCAAGACCTGGTGGGGAGCTCCGGGAACTTCCCGGGCCGCGATGCGGCACATTTTCTCAAGCTCTGCCATCAGGTTCCCTTTGGTGTGCAGGCGGCCGGCGGTGTCGACGACGACGACATCCTCGTGGCGCTTCTTGGCCGCGGCCAAGGCGTCAAAGATCACTGCAGCGGGGTCGGCGCCGCTTTTCTGCTTGATCATCTCGATCCCCAGGCGTCCAGCCCAGACTTCCAGTTGCTCGTTCGCCGCCGCACGGAAAGTGTCGGCGGCGCACAACAAGGGATGGCGGTTCTGCTGGAGGTAGAAATTGGCGAGTTTGGCGATGCTCGTGGTCTTTCCCACCCCGTTTACCCCGACCACAAACACCACCTCCGGTTGCCCGGAAGGAGGGCGTCGCACTGGCAAGAGAGTGGTTTGGCGCGGCTTGCCGGCACTCAACCCGGGGTTCTCCAGAATGGTGAGGATTTCCCGCTCGATTGCAGGCCGGAGCTGCCTGGGTTCGCGCAACTCGCGACGGCTGATCTGTTCGCGCAAACGATCGAGGATCTCATGAGTGGTCTTGACGCCAAGGTCGGCGCCGATCAGTGTTGCCTCAAGATCATCGAGCACCGCCTGATCGATAGCTTCCTTGCCCTGAGTGATTTCGTCGATCCTCTCAACCAGTTGCGTCTTGGTGGCGGTCACCGCCTGCTTCAACCGGTCAAAAAGGCCCGGCTTCTTCTCTTTTTCCGGCTTGCCAAAAAGCGTCTGAACCATTTTCTGATTCTATCCTGAAGAACGGGGGGGGCGCCAGCGGCAATCCGACATCAGAACGGAGTACGCCTTTGGCGCACCGAAACTGCCAAAACTATTGTGAATAAAAGGGTAAATTACCGGCCTGGGACGCCGCACGGGACTTGGACTGCTGCTTATCAGAGGACACACGCGCACCGGCAGGCGCCATTCAGATGGCCCTCGACTGTTGGATAGGTTGCGTTCACTCTCGGATGAGGAAGCACAACCGTTCCCGAAACAGTATTTTTGAAATCGAGTCTAGCCCTGAGGAGATTCCGTTGCTTCGCTTCCGTCGTTTCCGGTGCTGGCCTCGTCGTCCCGGCCACGGGCCTTTTCGGCCTTACGGGCGGCGCGCTTTTCGGCTTTTTCCTTCTGTTTTTCCAGCCGCTTTACTTCCTTCAGCCTCTTCTGGAACGTGGCCCTCTGTCTGCCTGCCATGTAGGCTCCTTTCTTGAGTACCCGGTGAGCGCCTGTGCTGATGCCTCTGGCAGGTCGCTGGATTGTAATTTACCAGCGGGGCTCCCTACTGGAACGTGGCCCCCGGTACTCGTCCCGACGTTTACCGCCGCCCCCTCCCCCGACGCCGTTTCGGAACCCGCCTCCGCCTCCCGCCCGTTCCGGTTTCGGCCGAGCCTCGTTTACGGTCAGGCTACGCCCTTCGAAGTCCTTGCCGTTGAGAGCGGCAACTGCTCGAGCCCGCCTCTTCATCGTTCGCCATCTGGACGAACGCAAACCCCCGAGGTTTGCCCGTGTCCCGATCCGTCATGATGCGTACCTGCTGCACCTCGCCGAATTGCGCAAAGTGCCCGCGCAAGGCGTCTTCCGTGGTGCTGAAGGGCAGATTCCCTACGAAAAGATTCTTCATGATTCTCCTTAGCGGTCTTGGGCCGCGATCTATCTTGCTTGGTATCCCGGGTCCCCTCTGTCCTTGAGCCCCGATGCCTTTTGCCACGCAAAAAGCACCCCTGGAGGAGCCGAGCCGAAAACGGCGGGGTCAACGCGGGCGGTTGAACATAGCGCTCGCCAGGCGCACCTACAACCCGATCCTAGAGGCTTGGCACGCATTGTCTCACATTTGTCGAACCGATGTCTAAATTGTTAACTGGATTTACTCCACTGTCAAGCGCTAGAACGTTATCAACGGAATTTTGGGGCAACCGTGCTTCCATGATACCCTGTTCTTGCCGGACATTCCGATCTTCAAGGAGTTGAAATGTACCCTGAGGAAGTTGTTCAGCCTATGCGTCAGGAGCTCGTCGATATCGGTTTTCACGAGCTACAAACCGCTGAAGAGGTGGATTCCGCCTTGAGAGCAGCCCACGGCACAGCTTTGGTTGTGGTGAATTCCATCTGCGGTTGTGCCGCCGGCCGGGCCCGCCCGGCGACAGCCTACGCGCTGGAGCATCGGGTTCGCCCTGATCGGCTTTTTACGGTTTTTGCCGGCCAGGATGTCGATGCCACGGAGCGCGCCCGCACTTATTTTACCGGCTATCCTCCTTCCTCGCCCTCTATGGCCCTGCTGCGCGACGGCAAATTGGTGTTCATGCTGGAAAGGCGTGATATCGAGGGCCGCGATCCTGCCGACATCGCGAGCGATCTGACCGGCGCCTTCGACCGGTTTTGCGCTCCCGCCAGTACTGCGGCCGCCCGCTGATTCTGACCCTGTTTTTCTCCTATACCGCCCGCCTGTGACGGGCGTAGCCGAGTCGCAGCCCTGCCTGGAAGGGCGGAGCCTTTCCCTCGAGTTTGTACATTCTGCACAACATGGCCAAAGCCCGCCCTGAGC
The DNA here is from genome assembly GCA_963803295.1 of uncultured Acidobacteriota bacterium. Lineage (GTDB taxonomy): Bacteria > Acidobacteriota > Terriglobia > UBA7540 > UBA7540 > CAWDMC01. The sequence goes on from CAWDMC010000010.1 coordinate 319,950, forward strand.
AACGCGAAGGGATGGCTATGCTACCTCGATGTGGCAGGGCTTCCGGCCCGTGGGGAAAGGTAGAGTCTTTCCGCACCACAGGCCCGCAGCGGTGCCCGGATGCTTAACGATGGCTAGCGCCGCGACAGCCACGGCGGTGCCGAGCAGCGCGGAAGGAGGGTGTTCCACCAGGCCAAACCATATTGGGACCTCGCCAACGGCATAGCCTAGAACTAGTCTAGCTAGAGTAGCAGACTGCGGAAAAACTCGTCGCTAACTGTCATTCTACAGGAGTCGCAGGCGGTCCCGAGGGCTACGAGGGAAAGAATCTCGCATCGCATTGAGGTCAAGGTTTAAGAGAACGCCCGAACCTTGCGGTAGCTCGCGCCTTGGGGAGACAGCTTGCTCTCAAATAAGAAGAACTCTCGGGTCTCGAAGAGGCCCAAAGATTGATTCGCCGTTTTCTCGACAGCAGCCAGCAGTGCAGTCTGAGGACGAGGTTCGTTGAATCGGGCCAGGGTCAGATGGGGAGTGAAGTCGCGTTTCTCGTGCGGGAATCCGAGACCTGCCATGGCCTCTTCCACTCGATGCACCAATTCGCCCAGTGCCGGCTGAGCCTCAACACCCACCCAGAACACGCGGGGACGGCGGGGATTGGGGAAGAAGCCATAGCCCTTGAGTTCGATCGCGAACTTGGCCAACGGCGGAATCTCAGCCAGAGCCTGGCTGACCTCGGCGACCTGTGCATCTGAGATCTGGCCGAGGAACTTGAGGGTCAGGTGGACGCCTTCAGGGCGTGTCCATCTCGCTTCCGGCGACAGGGTTCGAAAAGCGGATTGCTGCCGGCCCATCGCCTCGCGCAGGCTGTCGGGAAGGTCGATGGCGATAAAGGCCCGCATGGGCATCCTCTGGCGGAGTGTACCAGTCGATCTCGCTCGATAGAGGTTAGTCCCGAATCCGCCGCCTGACCAACTCCAGCGCCGCATTGGAGGTGAACTGGCGGATGCGTTCGCGATCGCCTGGGAAACGAAATTCGCGCACCTGGGTACCGCGATCGTCGGCGAGAGAGACGAAGACCAAACCTACCGGTTTTTCCGTTGTACCGCCGCCTGGACCGGCAATGCCCGTAACTCCGAGGCCGAGGCTCGCGCCCGTGGTCCAGCGGACGCCCTCTGCCAAGGCCTGGGCTACTTGCTTGGAGACGGCGCCGTGCTCCTCGATCAGCGTTGACGGAACACCGGTCAGCCGCTTCTTCAACTCGTTGTTGTAGCAAACCACGCCACCAACAAAATAGTTCGAGCTGCCGGGAACGCGGGTCAAGCGTTCGGCCACCAAACCGCCCGTGCAGCTTTCAGCGACGGCTATGGTTTTCTGCTTCAGCACGAGGTACATACCTACGATTTCTTCCAGTGACTCGCCGCGAGTGGAGTAGACGTGTTCGCCTAGCGCCAGCTCAATCTGATCACCCACCTCGGCCAGCATGGCTTCCGCTTCTTCTTCGGTCGGCGCTTTCGCTCGCAAGTGGAGCTCGATCGTGCCCTGCACGGCCAGGATGGTGGTGACCGGATTCGAATACTGGGTGTAGATGGGGGCGACGCGCTGGTCGACTTCGGACTCGGGCAGCCCCATAATCTTGTAGACGCGAGTGCGGATTCGCTCGCCAGCGAAAAGCCGGCTCAAGCGCGGAAAGCAGGCGATCTCGAACATGGCCTCGAGTTCTTTGGGAGGGCCAGGAAGCAGGATGATCCGCCGGCTGTTTTGCTCAATCCAGAGACCGGGCGCGGTGCCCCGAGGATTGGCGAGCCATTCGGCACCCTGTGGAACCATGGCCTGACGCAGGTTATTAGGTGACATCTTGCGTCCAAGGCGGGCAAAGCGCTGCTCCAGATTTTGGCGGATCTCCGCCACCTCGCCGAGCGGCCGCTCGAGTACGCTGGCCACGACCTCTCGATTAACGTCGTCTTCGGTGGGTCCGAGCCCGCCGATCAGGATGATGATACCCGAGCGATTGAGGGCGGCATTGAACACGCTAGCCAGGCGATCGCGATCGTCGCCGACGACGGTTTTCAGGCGGACTTCGATTCCAAGCGAGTTCAGTTTTTCGGTGAGGTACAGCGAGTTGGTGTCGAGCCGGAAAGGAGTAAGGAGTTCCGAGCCGACCGCGATGATCTCAGCATCCATGATAGCCAGGGCAGCGACGGTCGCGGGTCAGGCAACAGTGGCCGCCAAATCCTCTTTCGCCCCGTCACTGCTCTCTCCGCTTCAACAGGGGCCATCCCTCGACGTCGAAGGCTACCTCGATCAGGGCGCTGGTAGTGGCAAGGATTAGGGAACGGCGGGCGGTAAAAGCCAATCCCACGATGCCGGGTCCGGAGACGACCACTTCCGGCTTGGCCTCAGGCGCCAGCTTGACCACGCCGCGTTGTCCCCCGAGGCTGGCGGCGACATACAGATTTCCCGCCGCATCAAAGGCCAATCCTTGAGGACGTCCGAGGCCGCGGAAGAATGATGTTACCTCGCCGGAGGGCGAGATCCGGAAGACATGGTCGTAACTGGAGGTGGTGGGGCCGGTCACGTAAAGGTAGCGCTCCGGTCCGAAGGCCAGATGGTAGGCGGCGACGCTGGGCTCGAGCGTAGCGAAAACAAAAATCTTCTGATCGCGATTGATACGGAAGATAGTTCCACTGCGGTCGCCTACGTAAAGGTTCTCTTCGTCATCAAAAGTGATTCCTGTGGCGATGCCCATGCCCTCGGCATAGGTAGAACGTTGTCCGTCGGGAGTGATGCGGTAGATAGCCCCTTCATGGCGGCTGGAAATGTAAAGCCTGCCGGCGCGGTCGAAGGCCAGCCCGGTGGGATTCATCAGATCGCTCAGGAACGGTCGCATCACCTGGCTACCGTCGATGCGGAACACGGAAACCGGCACTTGCTGCCCACGACTGCCGCTGAAAGTGGTGTAAACGTTACCATCGGAATCGATCGCAGGGTTCGCGACAGGATGCAAGTTATCCGAAATCATGGTGCCGATGGCTACCGAAGTCGCCGCAGTGCCGCCGCCGCCCGTCTGGATGGTGAGTTCGCCGCTCGACACGCCCTCGGGCACGCGCACCACAAGCTTGGTTGATGAGCTCACCACGAGGCTTGCCATTTGTTCACCGAAGCGCACGATGGGCCTGCCCCGTCCGTTCTCCGAAAGCCCTTGACCCCAAATGCCGATCTCACCGCCCGGAATCGCGGCGCGCGGCGCCACTTGGTCGATCCGTGGCTTCTGCTTGAAGAATCCCGCTCTTTCGCCAGCATGGCTACCCACTGCACTCCCCACTTTGCCCATGGATTCTTCTGCCTTGCCTCTTTTCTTCCATGTAAAGCTCATTTGAATAGAAACCCGAAAGCCACCAGGGTGGCCAAGGTATAGATTCCTGCCACGATATCGTCGGTCATGATGCCCCAGCCGGCCTTGAGGTGCTCGGCCCGGCCCGCAGGGAAGGGCTTGAGCACGTCGAAGAAACGGAACAGCAGAAAACCTGCCAGCAGCCACCTCCAAGGGGCATCCGGGCGCGCCAGAAAAACGACCATCTGCCCAGCTACTTCATCGATGACGACGTGGCCGGGATCGGTCGTGCCAAAAAAAACCTCCGCGATTCTTGCAGCATGGACCCCGGTGAAGTAAACCAAGATCGTAGCTGTCAGGAGCGCCAGTGAAAGCCACGGCCGCCCGAGCGGTAGATGTCCCAGCGCCACAATTATGGCGATTCCCACCAGCGAACCGAAAGAGCCGGGCACGGGAAGATATCCGACGCCTCCCGTAGTAGCGACCCAAACGGCTAATCCCCGGCGCTTCTCACTCACTGTCGGTTTCGGTATCCTCCGCCGGAGCCTCTACTGTCTCGTCCTCAACCGTTCTCGATCCTGCCACGCGGTACCGGCCCGAAAGCCAGTTGTCCAAGTCAATCAGTTTGCAGCGCTCACTGCAAAAAGGCCTGAAGGGATTGTTCTCCCTTGGGGCTTCTTTCTTGCAGATCGGACACTTCATAGTGCGGCGGCGGTCCACCGAAGCCTAAGTCTCCGTCGTGCGCCCGGCCAGAATGGCCACGCAACATCTCAGAGCGGAGCACCAATTGATACCAAGCGCGAAACGGGCACCTGGTTTGTCGCTTCAGCCGGAAACTCGGGTAAAGAGCACGACTCGCCAAAAACGCGATCCTCCAGGCGCGCCACCAAATCGTAATCGGAGGAGTCGGTAATGGTCGCCCAGCGGAACTCGCCTTGCTGCGGCTCAGACCCCACGAAATCGTTGATCAAGATGCTGCCGTCAATCTCGGGCGCTTGCGATTCCATCCGTGCCTTGAAAAGCAAGTCGGTTTCCTCGGAGCGTCCTTCGACGAGCACGGGGACGCGCCGCCCCACACGCTCGCGCAATTTGCGGCGCGAGATCTTGCGCTGTAGCTCCATTAACTGGCGTTGACGGCGCCTGGCGGTGCGTGCTTGCACTTGCTCAGGAAGAGCAAAGCTGCCCGCTTGTTTCCTCGTTCGAATAGAGGAAAACTCCCAGATGATCGAACTCGGCCGCGGCCACAAAGTTGGCAAGCGATTTGAAGTCGTCTTCGGTTTCTCCCGGGAAGCCCACAATCATCGAAGTGCGAAGAGCGACACCGGGAATTGCTGCCCGGATCTTCGAGATCATTTCGAGAAAGTGCGGGCCGCTCGAGCCGCGCCGCATCCGCCTGAGCACAGGCCCGCTCGCGTGCTGCAAGGGAATATCGAAATACTTGCAGACCGCGGGCGTTCCCGCCACGCTCTCGATAAGCGCATCGGTAAGCCGGTTGGGATAGCAGTACAGAAATCGCAGCCAAGTAAGGCCAGGAACACTGCCCAATTCGCGAATCAAGGTGGCGAGACCATCGCGCAGTCCCAGGTCCTGCCCGTAACTGGTCGTATCCTGGCCGATCAGCGTCAGTTCGCGAACGCCGGTCCGCACCAGATTCTCGGCCTCGCGGATCACAGACTCGAACCTTCGCGAACGGAAATGCCCCCGCATCTGCGGGATCACGCAAAAGGAGCAGGGATGGTCGCAGCCCTCCGCGATCTTGAGATACGCTGAATAAGACGGTGTGCTCAGGATTCGCGGAGTAAATTCGTGGTACAGATAAGGCTCGCTCGAGGGACTTTTGGCTTCGCGGCTGCCCTCGGCAACACAAGCCTCGAGCACGCGCTCCAGTTCGTTGGTGCCGATGACGAAATCGACTTCCGGAATCTGGCGCAGGATCTCCTGCCGATAGCGCTCGACCAGGCAGCCAGCGACGACCAGCTTCTTGCCCGAGCCCGGCTTCTTGTGTAGGGCCATTTCGAGAATGGTGTTGATGGATTCCTGCCTGGCCGGCTCGATGAAACCGCACGTGTTAACAACGATCACGTCGGCGTCCTGAGCTTCCGGAGTAAGCTCGTACCCCTGGCGTGCCAGGATTCCCAGCATCACCTCGCTGTCCACAAGGTTCTTGGGACAGCCCAGACTTACCATTCCAACTTTAGGCATGATCCTTTGACTCAGAAGCCGCTCGCGGCCTGCTCGCGACACTCAAAATTCTAACATAATGCGCGCCCGGTTGTCCGTTGTCTGTGGTTATTGCGGTTACCACACGGATTGTGTACTCGCAGGGGCAAAGGGTAGGGAGAATAGGCGTTGCCTTGGGGGAAAGGACGGGCGCTATTGTTGGGTCCTTGCCCACACACTCACATTTTTCTCGGTGCTGGCCGCCAGGTGAGTGCCGTCCGGAGAGAAGGCGACGCTGAGAACCGGCCCCTGGGCTTCGGAGAGGGTCTGCTGGAGTTTCCCCTCTTCGGCTGACCACACGCGGACGGTCTGATCCTCGCCGGCGGAAACGACCATACCCCCGTCGGGGGAGAACTCAGCCCAGTGGACGGGTCCTTGATGACCATTCAGTGTCTGCAGCAGTTTCCAGTCTGGAGCAGAGAAGAGTCGCACTTTACCATCTTCGCAGGCTGTTGCTACCCGCCGGCTGTCGCGTGAGAACATGACACTCAGTACCGTGCCCTCGTGTCCGGCGAGCACGTCTGAAAACTTGTGATCCTTCAGTGTTACCACGACGGGATTGGGAGGGCCTCCCGGAATCTGAGCGAGCAGCAGCCAGTGGCCATCCGGGGAGAACTGATAGACGTTGGGATCGGTGGTAAGATCAGGTACGATCAGACCCACGCTGCGCCCGCTGTTTGGATTGAACATTACGAACTGGGACTTCTTATAGAGCCCCAGCCAACCCAGGGAAGGGAAATAGCGTATGACGAAACCTCCGCCCCGGCCGAACGCGTCAGTTTTCCCATACTGAGTGTCATCCAGAGTGTTCCATTGGAATCCGATTTCCGGTGTGGGTAGTGCGGGACCCTTCTTCGGGTGCTGGAGACCGTTGCCCAGCACAAATAGCCGCGTGGGCGAGATGAAATTGGCCGAGTGGAGATCCAGTTCGGCAATATCCTCAAGGTGTGGATGGAGCACCTTCTGCACACTTGAACTCCGCAGATTGAACAACATGATCCTTTCGCCGGAAACAACTGCGAGCTCGGAACTGTCGGGGGAAAACGCGCCCTCCGGAGAATGACGGAGCGCCAAGTGTCCTTCAAGCCTTCCGCTGCTTGTCCATCGATACTGCGGTGGGCCGGCAGAAGGTATGCTTTCGATTTGGCCGGACGCGGGTGTAATTGCGAAGAGCAAAAGAAACAGGCTGAAATTCGAAGCCCGAAGTCCGGAATAAGGAGACCAATTCCTGCTGCCCCGCATGTATCCCTGGGATCTGCCGCGGGTCTTCGTTATCGGACTTCGGTTGTCGATCTGTCTTCCGCTTTCGGACTTTGTTCTCAAATGATTTCGCCTCGGGCAATACGTTCTACGAGGTCGCGGTCCGCTTGCAGGAAATCGTATCCCGTCAGCCTGCCGCGCCCTGCCCATTCGATGGTCTCGAACACCCGATTCTCAATCGCGCCACGATACGAGGGCACCACAAAGAAAACCACTTCGACGTAACGGTCAGGGTATTGATGCTGCAGCCGGAAGACTTCCGCCCCGATTTCCGCGTCAATGCCCAATTCTTCTTTCAGCTCCCGCCGCAGGGCCGCATCGAGAGCCTCTCCCTCTTTCACTTTGCCACCTGGAAACTCCCACTGCAACCCGTAAGGATCAGTGTGATGACGCTGACAAATCAGGACGTGGCCATCGTTGGGCAGGATACCCGCGGTTACCAGAATAGGTTGTGTCATAATAGACGTTCGCCTTCGCGTGCAATCGGTACCGTGATTTCGGAGCATGTTTCCAGGCTGAGGGCCAGACATCGTGGATCGAAACTGACATCGGCTCGCCTACAATTGCCCGCTCTGCTTCAGGCGCTCAGCCAGTCTGTCGTGTGCCGCCCGATACACCTTGTTGCCGCGGTCGTATCTCAGGGCGAGTTTGTATTGATCCAGCGCATCCTTGGATTCACCTTTTTTCTCGAGAGCTTCACCCAGGTTGAAGTAGGCGGGAGCATCAGAGTCGTCGGCCTTGATCGCGGCCTCGAATTCCTGAATGGCTGTATCGAGATCACCTTGGATGAGGAGGGCGGCGCCAAGTTGGGTGTGGGCCGGCGCAGAGTCGGGTGTTCGTCTGATGGTCTCCCGAAACTCGGCGATCGCACCTGGTAAGTCGTTCGTGGAAAGAAGAGCCGCACCCAGTGAGTAGTGCACCTCCGGCCAGTCAGGCTGGAGTTCAATCGCCTTGTGATACTCGGCGATCGCGGCAGCGTATTCTTTTTTCTTCTCCAAGGCGGATCCGAGATTGTAATGGGCGTCAGCGAAATCAGGCCTGAGTTCCACCGCTTGCCGATATTCCGCGATTGCCCCATCGAGGTTTCGCTGTCCATTTTCCAGGACCAAGCCAAGACGGTAATGGGCCTCCGGGTTGCTGGAATCGAGTTGAATCGCTTCCCGATAGGCGACAGTTGCGTCCTCAGCCTTGCCCGCTTCATCCAGGGCGTTGCCAAGATCCAGGTAGGTCGTGACGTCTTTGGGATCGAGCCGTAGAGCCTCTCGATATTCCGCGACCGACGCATCCATATTCCCCTTACCCGCGAGCGCGCGCCCCAACTCGTCATGGGCGGCAGCGAGGTCGGGGTCGAGTTTGATCGCCTCCCGGTATTGCGCGATAGCCGCTTCGGTGTCTCTGCCGGAGGCAAGGGCTTCGCCAAGGGAGAGGTGCAGATCGGCGGATTTAGGATCGAGGCGAACGGCCTGGCTTAGCTCCTTGACCGCCCCCGAAAAATTGCCCCGCTCAGCGAGATCCCGTGCCCGCCTCACGTGAGACGCGATCGCAGGACCGTTCGGATTCGCTTGGCTCTGCTGGTCCGGCTGAGTTGATTCGTTCGATCCAGGTTCCTGGCGCGCACTGGCTGTCCAGCCCGGCAGAGAATCTGTCAGCACTAAGGTCGCGAGAAGCGGAAAAACAAAGGCTGTCTTCATACGCTGCTTTCTAGGAGTTCACCAGCTGCTCACCATCCAACAGGTTCAATGTACCACGTCTCTTAAGGTCAGACGGAGCAGGCTTCTGCCGGATTACAGCCGGGCGCTCGGATCCGAAGCGAGCTTGCGCTTTCACCCACTCGTCGTTTTGCGGCCAGAGTTTTGCCCTTACTTATTTAGGGTTCGCAATTGCGCGGTCTTTATTTTCAGTGGCATCGTGGGTCAGTTTTGGCATGTGTGGTGGTGGCAGAGGGCGTGACAACTAGCCCACTCGTTCCGCGGCTTCGCCCGCGTCCCCAAAAACCTCTTCCCTGATAATACGTTCAGTGGCTTCGTTGAGATAGGAGTGCAGAGCCTCCTGCAAGGCGAGGTATTCTGGCCAAAGCGTGGTATCGACGAAGGAGCGCGGTGCGCGCACCACTACCGTGGTGTAGCGCTGGCCCCTATAGCGATACGGTTCGAGCCCGTATCTGCGGCAGAGCGCCAAAAAGAGACGCCTCTGCCATTGATCCGCCAAGGAAAACTTCGTCTCGGGCAGGGGCTGCGTTTTGACTGCCGCTTCGAGAGCTTTGCGGATCCTACCCATGGCGGCCGCCGCAGCCGCACGTTCACCCGCCGTCGCGGCACCCTCGAACAGGGCCGTGATCTTGCGCAGCTTGTCTCGGAGTTGGGATTCGGTGGTCATGGTTTTCACGCGAAAAGGAGTCTCGCCTGTGGCGGCAGGATCCCGAAGGGACCCAGTTCCGCCCCTCCGGGTTGAGCGATCGTCAGGTACCCATATTTCTCCGTAGGGTTTCACCGACGGCTAATGATCTTGGGTCCCTCCGAGACAGCTCGCGGGATTTATTTCGCACCTTCCCAGCGAGAAGGCTCGATTTTAATGTAATTAATTGGGAAAAAACTCGAAAAAGTTCTTGACACGCATTCAGCCGTTCGCGTACCTTCGTGGTAGAAAGTGGTAAAGAGTGGTTAAAAGTGGGTCCGAATCAGGCGTTGGCCGCGGCTTAGCCCTGCCTTGATTGAGAATCTTCGATGTTTCGCGGAAGGCACACGGCTACCGTGGACGAAAAGGGCCGGCTCAAGATTCCAGCTGAGTTCAAGGAGGATCTTGACCGACAGTACGGCCCCGAGTACTTCGTGACCAGCCTCGATGGCGAATTCGCCGAGGTCTACCCGTTGAGCGAATGGGCGAAGAAGGAAGAAAAGCTGAGGTCGGTGCCCTCGATGAATCCGGTGAAGATCAAGTTCCTTCGCCGTACCGGATTTTGGGGTCAGATGGCAAGTTCGGATGCTCAAGGCCGTATTTTACTACCACAGCATTTGCGAGAAAAGGCCGAATTACAGGGCCAGGTCGCGGTGATAGGGTGCGAAGAGCATCTCGAGGTCTGGAACATGGCCCGAATCACCGAGCAGAATGGCACCCAGCAGTTCACGGCCGCGGAGCTCAAGGAGCTGGGCGATCTCGGTATTTAGATGGATCTGACTCGCAGGCACCTTCCCGTCCTGCCTGGGGAGGTGCTGGAGTTCCTGGATGTAAAACCTGAAGGCATCTACATTGATGCCACGGTTGGCGGCGGCGGGCACGCTGAGGCGATCCTCGGACGGCTCGAAAGCAAGGGCAGATTGCTGGGTATCGATTGCGACCCTGTGGCCATCGCGCGGGTTCGCCAACGGCTCCAGAATTACGGCGAGAGGCTGATTTTGGTACAGGGAAACTTCGCCGTGATCGACGATCTGCATGCGCAGACCGGTCTCCCGCCCGTAGACGGCGTCGTGGCTGATCTTGGGCTTAGTTCTCTGCAGCTCGAGGAGGCATCTCGCGGATTCAGTTTCAGCCTGACCGGACCGCTGGACATGCGGGTGGATCCTGGCAGCGAAGTTATGGCGGCGGATCTTGTGAATCATCTCGGCGAGCGCGATCTGGCCGATCTGATCTACAAGTTTGGAGAAGAGCGCCACTCGCGCCGCATCGCGCGAGCAATTATGAAGGCCCGTCCGATTCGAACAACCACCGAACTGGCGCAGGTGGTGACGCGAGCTATCCCCTCCCGGGCGGGCCTTCACCCTATTCATCCGGCCACGCGGACCTTTATGGCATTGCGATTGGCCGTCAACCGGGAGATCGAGAACTTGGAGCGGTTCCTCCCCCGGGCCTTGTCGGTGCTGGCGCTTGACGGGCGCCTCGTGGTGATCAGCTTCCATTCGCTCGAGGACAGGTTGGTGAAGCATACTTTCCTCGAGTGGAAACAGCAGGGATGGGGCCGCGTATTGACTCGTAAGGTCGTCCGTCCGGCAGAGACGGAACTCAGGACGAACCCCCGTGCACGCAGTGCTAAGCTGCGCGCCCTGGAGAAAACAGAAAACTAGCCGGCGCGTAGAGGTTTGAATGGCAACGATTGCAGCAACACTCCCCGTAGCAAGGACGCGGCCGAGACGGCCCCGGAACCAGCCGGTGGCAGGTCGAGCGAGTTCTCCTGAGACCGTCTTTGTCAAGCGGATCAACAACTCGGCCTTGCGGCGCGAAGTCGACCAAGGCAAGCGCCGCGAATGTTTCGTTCTGCTCGGCTTGGGCATTCTGGTGTTTGGAGTGGTCTTCGCTTACGCCTGGCAACATTTTGCCTGCCTTCGGAACGGCTATGAAATCGAGTCCCTGAAGAGCCAGCGTTTGACTCTGGAAGAGTCTAACCGCGAACTGCGGTTGGAGAGGGCTCATCTCAACTCCCTGGAACGTATCGACACGATGGCAAGGCAGCAGCTCGGACTGGGTACTCCCACTGCGCATCAGGTGATCGCCGTAGGTGCAGCGAACTCCGGCGCCGCGCGCGACCAGTTGGCCCGCAACTTTGCCTCTTCCTCTGATGCTGGGACGAAGCCGTCTCACTCGCCTGCTCCTTCTGCTGAGGAGCGTTGAATGGCGGCTCCCAAGTCGCAGGTTTCGCCTTCCGGACCTTCACCCCGCTGGGTGGCCACGCCGGTGGTTTCAGCTGGTCGCGCCCGCAGCCTGAAACTGGGGATTATTTTTGTCCTCTGGATGGGCCTTCTACTAGGGCGTCTCTACTACCTGCAAGTCATCAGCTATTTTGATCTCACCAACCGTGGCCAGCGGCAACAGGACTCGATCGTGGAGCTAACGCCCGACCGTGGCGTCATATACGATCGTAATCTCGAGCCGCTGGCAATGAGTGTGGATTCCGATTCCATCTTCGCCGACCCAGCCCAAGTGGAGGATCACGCGGCAGCCGCCGAGGCTGTGGCCCGCGCGCTCGATCTAGATGCTGCGACTCTGCTTGCCCGCCTCGACAATCCTCAATTCTTCTGTCACTCGAGACACTTTTGCTGGCTCAAGCGCAAAGTCACCGACAGTGAGTCCAAGCGGGTGCACGCTCTCAACCTCAAGGGGATCGGATTTCAAAAGGAAAAGAGCCGCTTTTACCCGAAAGGTACCCTCGCCTCACAGCTGCTCGGGTACGTGGGCATGGACGACAAGGGCTGGGCTGGGATCGAGTATTCATTCAACAAGGAAATCGTGGGCCGGCCGGGCAAGGTAATGATGTCGGAGGATGCGCGCCATCATTCGTTCCTGTCAAGGGGATGGGAAAGCGAGCCGGGTAAGAGTGTGGTCCTGACCATCGACGAGAACATCCAATTCATTGCCGAGAAGGCGCTCGCTGAGACGGTCGAGAAATTCCATGCGGCTGGCGGGACAGTGGTCATCGAGGACCCGAACACTGCCGAAATCCTGGCCATCGCCAATATCCCGGCCCTTAAGCCCAACGATTATCGCAAAGTCGCCCCAGAGGACCGCATTAATCGGGCAGTGGGCTGGGTTTACGAACCGGGCTCCACGTTCAAACTCATCACTTTGAGTGCCGCGATTGAGAGCCACCTGACCCGTCCAAGCGAATTGATCGACTGTCAGATGGGCAGCATCACCTTGTCGCGCCACGTCATCCACGATCACAAACGTTTTGGTGCGCTGACGGTCGCCGATGTCCTTGCCCATTCGAGCGACGTGGGATCCATCAAGCTGGGTTTGCGCTTGGGCGACGAGCGTTTCTACCGATATATCCGCAGCTTCGGATTTGGATCGAAGACCGGGGTTGGCTTGCAGGGCGAGGAGCATGGTCTCATCCAACCGCCCAGCACCTGGTCGGGAATCTCGATTGGCGAGATTTCAATAGGCCAGGAGATTGGCGTCACAGCCCTGCAATTGACCAACGCCTATGCTGCCATTGCGAACGGTGGAGTGCTGCTCAAACCGCGCATGGTGCGGGAAGTCTTCAGTGGAAACGTCCACGAAATCCCTCCGTCAGACGCTGGCCGTCGCGTGGTAAGCCCGGAGACCGCCGCCATCATGCGGCAGATGCTGGCAGGTGTGGTAGAGCACGGTACAGGGGCAGGGTCGCGCCTTGACGGGTACACCTCGGGTGGGAAGACGGGGACCGCACAGAAGATCGATGCAAATGGGCACTATTCCCACTCGCAGTATGTTGCTTCCTTTGTCGGAATGGCGCCTGCTGAACATCCTGCGGTTGTTATTCTGGTCGCGATTGACACGCCCGTCGGCCAGATTTACGGAGCCGAAGTTGCCGGGCCCGCATTCAAGTCCATTGCCCAGCAAACCCTGGGCTATCTGAAGGTTCCGCATGATACGCAGACTCAAATGGTGCTGGCGTCCGCTGCGGGGCGGCCTTACCCGCCACGGATCGAAGGGGCCAAAGGGCTTTCCTCGCCGATGAAGTCGTTGGCCGAGGCCCAGGCTGCACGCAACGATGAGGCCGATGACGCTCCGCCGAGAATCGAACTGGCCTCGGATGCGCTTCCCGGCTCAGCGGGGAGCGCGGCGCCCGCTCCGGGTGCGCTGGTTGTCGACGAGGGGGCCCGGGTTGCCGTGCCAGATCTTTCTCATTTGGCGGTACGTCAAGCTGTTGAAAGGTGCCAAAGAGCGGGACTTGATCCGATCATACATGGGTCCGGGCTGGAAGTTCAGCAGGCGCCCCCGGCAGGATCGCGAGTGGCCCCGGGGAGCCCGATTGCGTTAGATTTTGCCAGGTAGCGGCCGTGGAAGGGCGACCTCTTAGACAGCCGGGAGTGAATCCAAGAAAATCTACCGGGATTCGCCGAAGGCAGGCAGCATGCGCACGTTTCAGCTCGTCAAGTGTATAATGCGAGAGAGCGATGAAATTAGGCAAGCTCCTCGAAGGGATCGATTGCGTGGAGCAAGGTGCCAGCCAGGCACTCGATATCTCTTCTTTGGCATACGATTCCCGCCGGGTCGAACCTGGGACTCTTTTCTTTGCCATTTCAGGAAATAAGTCGGACGGACACGAGTACGTGCCTGTGGCGCTCGAAAAGGGCGCTGTGGCGGTGGTGAGCGAACGTCCGGCGCCTCAGGACCTTTCTGTTTCTTGGGTGCAGGTTCCCAAAATTAGGCGCGCTCTTTCCCTGGCTGGGCGCAATTTCTACAATCGTCCAGACCGCCGGCTGGAGTTAGTTGGCATTACCGGCACCAACGGAAAGACCACCACGGCATACCTGATCGAATCGATTTTTTCCGCGGCGGGCATGGCGACCGGCGTCTTTGGGACTATCGAGCATCGCCTGCCCGGAAGGGTTATTCCAGCGCTGAATACCACGCCGGAATCGCTCGACCTGTGGATGTATTTAGCGGATCTCCTCGATCGGAATGGCAAAGCTGCGGTGATGGAAGTCAGTTCGCATGCTTTGGCGCAGGAGCGCGTCTGGGGTTTTCACTTCGACGCTGCGGTATTCACCAATCTGACTCGGGATCATCTGGACTACCACAAGGATCTGGAGAGCTATTTTGCGGCTAAGAGCCGGCTCTTTGAGGGTTTGGGCGCAGCCGCTCCAGACCTGGCCGTGATCAATCAGGATGACCCTTGGGGCGCGCGCCTGCTCGGCTTGCCTTTCGAGCGCCGGTTTACCTACGGCTTGGGCGTTGACGCGGATTTGCGGGCTCGGCAGTTCAGTCAAGCAATCAACGGCCTCGACGCTACCATCACAACTCCCGAAGGCAAACTGGAGATCCACTCCTCACTGCTTGGCCGCGCCAACCTGTACAACATATTGGCAGCCAGCGCGACGGCGGTGGGCCTGGGCATCAGTCGTGAGAAGATCCAAGAGGGGATTGCCGGGTTGAAGAATGTTTCCGGCCGGTTTGAGCGTGTGGACGAAGGCCAGCCTTTCCTTGTGGCGGTGGACTATGCGCACACAGATGACGCACTGCGCAACATCCTTACTACAGCCCGCGAACTCACCCGCGGCAGGCTTATTGTGGTTTTTGGCTGTGGCGGTGATCGCGATAGGGAGAAGCGGCCGCTGATGGGTGAGGCGGCGGGCTCATTAAGCGATGTGGCCATACTCACCTCCGATAATCCCCGTGGTGAGGATCCGCTGCTGATCATGAATGATGTCCGGGTGGGGTTGCAACGCACTGGGAGCCCCCATCTTGCCGAGGTCGATCGCGAGACAGCGATCAGCAAGGCTCTGGGCATGGCCCGAGAGGGCGATGTTGTGGTAATAGCCGGCAAAGGCCATGAAACCTGCCAGATTTTCAAGGATCGCATGCTGCCATTCGACGATCGCGCTGTCGCTCGCAAGATTCTGCGGGAGATGGGATTTGAGAAAAGTGGTCAGCCATCTGTTAACGCTTCTCGATAGGCGCAAAGACATGGCTGTTTGTACAGAAAATCGGCGACGAAGAACTGATCACTGCCCAGTCCAATGACCTTCTCCCTTGGCGAAATTGCGGCGATGCTGGGTGCCGGTACGAACACTCCCAACCGGCCCGTCACGAATTACTCGATCGACTCTCGGACTGCCGAGCCCGGTGCGCTTTTTTTCGCGATTCAGGGACCGCGCTTCGATGGCCACGACTTCGTGGCCCAAATGCTTGAGCACGGCGCCTCGGGTGCGGTGGTCAGCCGTGGCTTCGTCGCCCAAGTGCCCCCATCGCTTACGGGTTCGTTGATCCCGGTCGATGATCCGGAGCGCGCCCTGCAGAGTCTGGCGCGCGACATTCGCCGCCGGTGGGGTGGCCCTGTAGTGGCGGTCACGGGAAGCACCGGGAAGACCACTACTAAGGAGCTGATTGCCGCGGTGCTCGCTCGCCGGTTTGGCATAGAAAAATTACTCAAGTCGCGCGGCAACCTGAACAACCATCTGGGTGTGCCCCTGTCGCTGCTTACGCTTGAACCGCAGCACCAGGTTGCCGTTCTTGAACTGGCAATGTCGGCGCCTGGCGAGATCGCGTTTTTGGCTTCGATTGCCGAACCCGATACGGGAGTGGTGACCAACGTGGCTCCGGTTCACCTGAAGTTCTTCGAGTCAATCGAAGGAATCGCCCGTGCCAAGCGCGAACTGATTCAGAATCTTAAGCCCCCTCGAATGGCGATCCTGAATCATGATGACGATCGAGTCCGGGCGTTTGCTGAGGATTTCGAGGGACGCGTGCTAACTTATGGTTTTGGAAAGGGTGCGGACTTTCATGCCGTCGCCTGGAACCCGCTGCCGGCAGATAGCAATGGCTCGAACCCGGGGATAAAGCTGCAGGTCAAGTCGCCCGACTACCTGGCGGAATTCGAGGTCCCTCTGCCCGGACAACACAATGGTGAGAACGCCCTGGCAGCCATTGCCACGGCCGCTGCCTTTCACGTTCCGTTGGAAACCGTTCAATTGGCGCTACGGGAATTCACCGGGCTCCATCAGCGCAGCGAGGTGCTTCGGCTCGCCTCTGGCGTAACCGTGATCAACGACAGTTACAACTCGAATCCCCGCGCCATGGCCCGGATGCTCCAGACACTGGGGGCTTGGCCGAGAGGGGGAAGGCGAATCGCAGTGGCGGGGGAGATGCTTGAGCTGGGGCCGGACTCGCCCGCATTCCATCGGGAAATCGGCGGCGACTGTGCTCTGGTGGGTGTCGACTGGATTGTGGCGGTCCAGGGAGACGCGCGATTTTTTGTGGAAGGCGCTATTGCCAAAGGCTTGCCAGCGGTGCGAGCCCGGTTTTTTGAGGATGCCGAGACAGCGGGTAAGTTCTGCCTGAACACTCTCGAAGCCGGTGACGTGGTCCTGATCAAAGGCTCGCGCGAGGTTCACCTTGAGAGAGTGGTAGAAATGCTAGGTGCGGCGGCACCAGAGGGAAATGACAGGCAAGCATGTTCTACTACCTTTATCTGAGGTTCCATTCCTCAGTCCACCTGCTCAATCTGTTCCGGTATATCACTTTTCGGACCGCCTTGGCCAGTATTACCGCCCTGCTGCTCTCTTTGGTGCTCGGTCCTTGGCTGATTGGCAAACTCAAGGAGTTTCAGGTAGGCCAGTTCATCCGTGAGGACGGGCCCAGGTCGCATCAGGCGAAGGCCGGGACGCCAACCATGGGTGGCATCCTGATTGTTCTATGCATCGTCGTGCCTACGCTGCTCTGGTCGGATCTGGGAGACGTCTTTGTTTGGTTGGTGCTGCTGGTAACGCTGGCTTTCGCGGCTATAGGTTTTTGGGACGACTATCAGAAAGTGAGCCGCAGACGCAACCTGGGTCTTTCTGCGCGAGGCAAAATTCTGTGGCAGGTTCTGCTGAGCTTTCTTTTCAGCGTGGTATTGATGTTGTTGGCGGCCTATGGCAGTTACACCACCGATCTGACTTTCCCTTTTTACAAGCGCATTCACCCGGACTTCCTAATCGGCCGTTTCCTGCACACCCCCTGGACCTTTTCGCTGGGTTATCTGCCTTTCATCGTTTTTGTGGTGCTGATCATGGTGGGATCGTCGAACGCAGTGAACCTCACGGACGGACTCGACGGACTGGCGATTGGGTGTGTCGTGATCTCGGCGTCGGCGGAGACGGTCCTGGCGTATGTGGTCGGGCATGCGGCTTGGTCCGGCTATCTCGATCTGGAGCACCTGCGCTGGGCCGGAGAGGTCACCATATTCTGTGGCGCCATGGTAGGCTCGAGCTTGGGCTTTCTCTGGTACAACGCCTATCCGGCGGAGATCTTCATGGGCGACGTGGGCTCGCTCGCCTTGGGAGCAGCCATCTGCGCCGTCGCCGTGGTGGTCAAGCAGGAATTGCTTCTACCGTTCATCGGCGGCATCTTCGTGATTGAGGCCCTCTCGGTGATCCTGCAAGTAGGTTCCTTTAAGCTGAGGGGGAAGCGCATCTTCAAAATGGCGCCTCTTCATCATCATTTCGAGCTGCTGGGCTGGAAAGAAGCCAAAATCATTACCCGCTTTTGGATTTCGGCACTCGTGTTTGCGTTGTTCGCGCTGACGACGCTTAAATTGAGATGACGGGGAGCCGGGGCGTCCTGCCTTCCCGCCGAAGCGGGGTTGAATGACAGCGCTTCGTTATCTTCACCTCGGGTTTTAACCATAATGGAGCTTCAAGGTAAGCGCGTGCTGGTTGTGGGTCTGGCGCGAAGCGGGCGGGCCGTGGCGAGTTTTCTTCGCCGCCGGGGAGCCACGGTCAGTATCAGCGATTCCAGTCCGGCGCCCGGCTTCTCCGATATTCTCCACGACTTGATGGGCCAGAAGATCGCCTTCGAGCTCGGTGTCCATCGCGAACAAACCTTCCTGCAACAGGATCTTATCGTGGTGAGCCCCGGTGTTCCCTGGGAACTGCCGCAGCTCGAGGCGGCCCGGAGGCGCGATATCCCGATTATCGGGGAAGTCGAGTTGGCAAGTTCGTATTTCCAGGGTTCTCTGGTGGGTATCACCGGCACGAATGGGAAGACCACTACCACCACGCTGGTCGGTGAGATGCTTGAGTGTTCGGGCTTTTCCGCTTTTGTGGGAGGGAACATCGGCGTGCCGTTGATTTCCGCCGTGGACCAGTTGACTGCAGGCTCGATTCTGGTCGCCGAACTAAGCAGTTTCCAACTGGAAGCGATCCAGCACCTGCGTCCGCGAGTGGCCGTTCTGCTGAATATCACTCCCAATCACCTCGACCGGCATCCCTCTTTCTCAGCCTATGTGTCAGCCAAGGCTCAGATCTTTCGCAACCAGACGGCCGAGGATTACGCCGTCTTGAACGCGGACGATGAAAATGTGATGCGGCTGGCGCCGGCGATCGCCAGCCGTAAGGTATTCTTCAGCCGCACCCAGGACCTGCCTGGTGGGGTCATGGTTTCGGGCACCGATATTCTCTATCGCGTCGGGAATCTCGAGCGGGTAACGATGTCAACCCACGACGTCGTGCTTCGGGGCAGCTTTAACCTGGAGAATGTGCTCGCTGCCACCGCCGCCGCCGCCATCCTTGGCGCGGATTTCGACCTTCTACGCCAGGTCGTCAAGCGCTTTCGCGGGGTTGAGCATCGCCTGGAGTATGTGGGCGAGATTCGCGGCGTCGAGTTCTACAACGATTCGAAGGCGACCAGCGTCGATGCCGCCGCCAAAGCGCTTACGGCCTTCGACCACGGAGTCCACCTTATTCTCGGAGGCAAGGACAAGGGCGCGCCATACGCACCTTTACGCCCGCTGCTTGAAGGCCGGGTGCGCAACCTTTATCTCATTGGTGCCGCCGCTGACCGGATCGCCCAGGATCTGAAAGGTGTCGTGCCGGCCTTTCGTTCGGGAACACTTGGTACTGCCGTCAGACAGGCTTTTGCCGATGCGTCTCCTGGCGATGTGGTACTGCTGTCTCCTGCCTGTTCGAGCTACGATCAATTCCATGACTTTGAAGAGCGCGGACGCGCTTTCAAAGATTTGGTGGCTGGGCTCGACCGACCAGGCACCCTGGGGAGCGCCAGGCAGGCGAATCGGGAATTTCTGAAAGAGGCCCGGCCCCCTGCGCCCGAAGGTTTGGAGGAAGTCCCTCAGTCTGCCGCCGCCGGGCCTGACCGCGAGAATTCGGACGGGCTGAGAGCCGAAGTTAACGACGAGCCACCGCGCGCGCCGCGGACCTCGAAGGCTGCCAACAGCAAAAGAAAGCCCAAACGCCTCGATCTGATTTCCGTCTATGAGGTTGGCGCCGAAGAGTTCGGCCCCGCCGATGAGACTGGCCGCGGCCTTGAGATATTCGAAGCTCCTGCTCGGACCATGTTCGCGCCCCTCGAGACCGTGTGCGACGAGCCTTTGCCCTATGAGGTTCGCGGCGGACTCACACTCGTTCCGCCCAGTAAGGAGACGTAAGCATGAGCCGGCGCCTGGAATCCGACATCGTTCTTTTCGGGGCCGTCGTGATCCTGGCGCTCTTCGGCGCGCTTATGGTATTCAGCGCTTCCGCGGTTATGGCTGCTCAGCGCTTCGGCAGCAGCTACTATTTTCTCATTCGACAGGTTGCCTGGCTGGTCGCCGGCCTGGTGGCGATGGTCATGGTGATGAATTTCGACTATCGGCGCCTGGCCAGACCTGCCCTCATTTTCCCCGCCTTGGCCATGCAGTTCATTCTGCTGGTGGCTGTGTTCTTTGAGGCCGCCAGCCATCATACGCATCGCTGGTTGCACGCCGGTCCGCTGGGATTTCAACCGTCGGAACTTTCCAAAATCGTGCTGGTGCTGTTTTTGGCCTATTTCCTCGACCTGCGCCGCGATACCGTGAGCGATCCGCGCCATACGCTGCTGCCGATTGCGCTGATCCTGGGTCTTAGTCTTGCCCTCATCCTAAAGGAACCCGATTTCGGCACCGCGCTCGCGATCTGTTTGGTTGCCGGCGCCATGCTGTTTGCGGCCGGGCTCGATTGGCGGTATTTCGCTGTTGCCGGCGGATTCCTGGTGCCTTCAGCTTGCCTCCTGGTTTACTTTGCTCCCTACCGTTTCAAGCGGATCGAGGCCTTCCTCAATCCTTGGAAGGACCCTCTTGGCAAGGGCTTTCAGATCATTCAGTCTTACATCGCCGTTGGTTCGGGCGGCATCAGTGGCGTGGGCCTGATGGATAGCAAGCAGAAACTCTACTATTTGCCCGAGCCTCACACTGACTTCATCTTCGCCGTAATTGGCGAGGAATTGGGCTTGATTGGCGGCATTCTGATCGTGTCTCTATTTGCCGTTATCCTCTGGCGCGGGCTGAAGGCGGCAGGGAACTGCTCCACCGATTTCGGACGTCTGCTGGCGATCGGCCTCACGGCGCTCATTGTCGGCCAGGCACTGGTAAACATGAGCGTGGTGGTGGGCTTGCTGCCGACCAAGGGAATTCCGCTGCCCTTTGTCAGTTACGGAGGGTCCTCCCTGCTAATGAATCTGCTGGCTGTTGGGATTCTGTTGAATGTGTCGCAGAGTGCGCCCCTACTGCAGAATGGCTGAGCTCCGGCGCGGCTTTGCGACTGGTCTTCCTCTTGTGGGCTCTTGGCGGGCGGGACGGCCGCGCCCCTGTGAACACTGAGAGCAGGTTCTTGTGACTCATCCCAGGGCCGAATCGCAGCATGGCACCTCGGCGCGCGAAGTTAATGACCATGTCCGAGGCGCCGGTGGCTTACGTGTGCTGATCGTGGCTGGTGGTACGGGCGGCCACGTCTTCCCGGCCCTGGCGGTGGCTCAGGAGCTACGATCGCGCTGGACTTCAAGGAATAACGGCCAACGCGAAGAAGCCGGATTGGAGATTCAGTTTCTGGGTACGAATCGCGCCCTGGAATCACGGGTGATTCCGGCAGCCGGGTTCCAGTTGCGAGTGATCAGAGCGGCGGGACTTAAGGGGATTAGCGGTATCAAGCGGCTACAGAACCTCCTGGTGTTACCGCGGACGGTGATTGAGACCGCCCAGGTGCTCCGCCAGTTCCGGCCGGGAGTGGTGGTCGGCATGGGCGGATATCTCTCGGGTCCGGCGATGCTTGAGGCGGCCCTGGTCGGTATTCCCACCCTACTGATCGAGCCCAACGCCATTCCCGGTTTCACGAACAGGATGCTCGCCCCTCTCGTCAGCATCGCCGCCCTGGGTTTCGAAGCAGCCGCTCACTTCTATGGCGCGAGCGCTCGCCTGACAGGCCATCCTTTGCGCCAAGCGTTTTTTGCCGTCAAATCAAAGCAGCATGATCGACCCTTTCGAATCTTGGTGTTAGGAGGCAGCCAGGGATCAGTGGCGGTTAACCGCGCGGTGATTGAGAGCCTTCCGGTCGTTCACCGTCAGATTGGCGACCTCCAAATCGTCCACCAGACCGGCGAACGCGATTATAATAACGTTCGGCAAGCCTACGGGGACCTCAGCCGGGACCTGGGGATCTCTGTCGAAGTACAAACCTTTATCGAGGACGTGGCCGCTGCGCTCGAAGGCGCCGACTTGGTGATTTCGCGCTCGGGAGCGTCGGCCGTGGCGGAGTTGGCGGCGGCCCAGAGAGCCTCGATCCTGGTGCCCCTTCCTTCGGCGGCCGACAACCACCAGCAGGCGAATGCCGAGGTCATGGAACGCGCCGGGGCGGCTCGCATGGTCCTGCAGCGCGATCTGATCCCCGAGCGGCTGGCGCGCGTGATCGTGGAGTTGCTGAGATCACCCGGCCGCCTTAGGGAAATGGAGCGCGCGGGCTCAAAATTGGCGCGTCCCGACGCCACGAGGCTGATTGCCGATTTGATCGAGGGTTTGGGCGGAAATGATAAGCCCTCAGCAGACTGAACTCGAAACCGCGAGGAACCGGGAAATGATGATTACTGACAACGGACGACCAGCATCATGTTAGGAAAGATTCGCAAAATCCATTTTGTGGGGATCGGCGGCATCGGCATGAGCGGTATAGCCGAAGTGTTGCTGAACCAGGATTTCACCGTTTCAGGGTCAGACGTGAAAGCCACGCCGGTGACCGACCGCCTGGTGCGGTTGGGCGCGCGCTTCTCGGAGGGCCACGCCGCTGCGCAGGTTCGCGACGTGCAGGTGGTCGTGATTTCCTCTGCGGTTACGGCCGATAATCCAGAAATCGTCGAGGCGAAGCGCCTGGGAATCCCCGTTATCCCGCGCGCCGAAATGCTTGCCGAATTGATGCGGCTGAAGTATTGCGTGACCGTCGCGGGATCGCACGGAAAGACCACGACGACCTCAATGATCGCGGTGATGCTCTCGCATGCGGGCCTTGATCCCACGGCGGTCATCGGGGGGAGGCTTGATGTTTTCGGTTCAAGCGCCCGTCTCGGCAAAGGCGAATTGATGGTGGTCGAGGCTGATGAGAGCGACCGCTCCTTTCTCTACTTGCTGCCAACCCTGGCCGTGGTCACCAACATGGATCGCGAGCACCTGGACCACTACCGCGATCTGGAGGAAATCACCAGTGCATTTCTCTCCTTCATGAACAAAGTGCCGTTCTACGGGGCAGTGCTTGCCTGTCTCGACCAGCCCTGGGGCGAATCGCTCCGCAAGCTGATCCCGCAGATCCGGCGCCGCCTGGTGACCTACGGCGTCGAGCCCGGCGCGGATCTTGAAGCCGCCAACATCAGATTGCACGGACGCGGCTCCGAGTTCGAAAGCCGGCTGAAAGGGCGTTCGCTCGGTCGCTTCGCCTTGAACGTGCCCGGACGTCACAACGTGCAGAACGCGCTCGCAGCCGTGGCGGTGGGGATCGAACTCGATCTTACGCCGGAGCAGATCCGCGAAGGCCTTCAGCACTTTCGAGGGGCGGATCGCCGTTTCCAGGTCAAGGCTGAAGTGAACGGCATTACCATCATTGACGATTATGGTCACCATCCTACGGAGATCCGTGCCACGCTTGAGGCCGCGCGCCTGGAGGGAGCGCGACGGCTCTGGGCGGTGTTTCAGCCACATCGCTTTTCGCGGACCCAGGCGCTGCTTGATGAATTCGCCCGTTGCTTCGACGGCGTGGGGAGGGTCTATATACTTGATATTTACCCAGCGAGTGAGGCGCCGATCCCGGGAGTGACGTCGGCGCGCCTGGTCGATCGCATGCTCGAGCTTGGTTTCGATCGGGCCCGCTACGCGGCCTCGCCGGCTGCCGTCATCGAAGAGATCGCGCGCGAAGCTCAACCCGGAGATCTCGTTATTACCATCGGGGCAGGGAACGTGTGGAAGGTCGGCGAAGCCCTTGCCCAGGCCTTGGCGAGCGGGCAAGCTGTCTCACTTCGTGGGTAGTACGTTGTTTACTTTGCTAAAAACGCGAGCAGCTGAGCGTTGACGGACGCGTCGAGCACGATGGCAGGCATCAGCGGCCGGAGTAGACTGCTGACCACGAACGGCTGACAAGCGGACAACTGAGAAACATGATCGCAGCAGACGATGACATTCCGCGGCCGGGCGATCTGGATCCTGATGAGGTGTCGCCTTATCGCCGGAGGGCGAAGGCGGTACCGGTGCGACGGACTCGTTGGCCGCTCCTGGTTCGCGTTCTGCGGACCGCAGCTTTTCTGGTGTTGGTGGTCGCGCCGTCCGGTTACGCGGTCTATAGGGTGGCTCTGTTTGCACTGAGTTCACCGCTTTTCCGCCTCTCCTCTCCGGATGATGTGGAGCTTGCCGGCGCCAATTACGTGACCCGCAACGATGTCATGGCAGCGCTCGGCCTTTCCGGTACCGGCGTGCCAGGGAGCGGAGTGAACATCTTCCGGCTCTCGCTTGAGAACGCTCGCAACCAGGTGGAAGCGATCCCCTGGGTGAAATCTGCCGCCATTGAGCGATCCTATCCTCATAATCTGGTGGTTCGGATCACCGAACGAACGCCGCTGGCTTTTGTGAACGTGGCCGGCCGCATCAAGCTGATCGACGACGAGGGTGTTGTGCTTGACCAACCCCAGAAGGCGAGCTTCGATTACCCCGTATTGAGCGGCATGGCTCCCGGCCTTATGCAAGCTGACCGGCAGGCGCGGATGCAGCTGTATCTTGAATTCATGAAGAAAGTGTCGGACGAGGCCGCTTCCTCTGGCTGGATGATTTCGGAAGTCGACCTTTCCGACCTCGATGATCTCAAGGCGATCGTGGTGCGGGACGCGCAAAGTTTGGAGCTGGAGTTCGGCAACGAGCAATTTGACGAACGATTCCACAACTTACTTCGCTGGCTGGCGGAGGAGCATCTTAGCCCGAACATCGTCTCGATGGACCTGCGCTATCATAACCAGGTGCTGACGAATAACGCACCGGCCGAACCAGCGCTCGCACCGCGCCGAGTGGCGGATCCGCTTGAGGCACGAGTCGCAGCCAGGCCGAGCCGCCAGAGGCTACCGGCATCGAAGACCCGAGACTAGGGGATGTCATTTTGGCACGGAGTCTGAACATCATCGCCGCACTTGATCTGGGAAGCCAGAAGACCAGCGCTTTGATCTGCCGTCCCCTGGAGGGAGCCAAGCTCGAGGTGCTGGGACTGGGCTCGGCTGAATCGAAGGGATGGCGCAAGGGCGTCATCGTCAATCTGGAGACGGCCGGATTGGCCGTGAAAGAAGCGGTGGAAAAAGCGGAAGCGGCAGCCGAAGTTCCCATTGAATCTGCCTATGTGGGCATCTCGGGCTCTCACCTTAAAGGCTTCGACTCGCACGGCGCAGTTAGTCTTGGCAGCCATCGCCGCGAGGTCACGCGGGAAGACGTCGAGCGAGTCATCGACAAGGCCAAGAGTGTCTCCCTCCCTCAAGATCGGGAGTTGCTCGATGTGCAATTGCAGCAGTACACGCTCGACACTCAGAACGGGATTTTCGATCCGCTGGGTATGATGGGCACCCGTCTTGAGGTAGACGTTCACCTGATCACCGTTTCTTCGACGGCCTTCGAGAACGTAATAAGAGTTGTGAACAACCAGGGCGTCCGCGTTCCCGACAGTTACGCCGTGTTCGAACCCCTGGCCGCCGCCCAGGCGTGTCTTACGGCCGAAGAACGCGAGCTCGGGGTGGCGCTGCTTGACATCGGCGCCGGCTCCACGGGCGTAGTGGTGTACCGTCAGCGCGCCGTCGAGCATGCCGCCGTGGTTCCAGTCGGTGGCGATCACTTTACCAACGATATTGCGGTCGGCTTGCGCACGCCCGTACCAGAAGCCGAGAAGATGAAGTGTGCCTGGGGCGAGCGGCCAGCCGATCCTACGGCCACTATTGAGATCCCCAGCGTGGGCGAGCGGCCGTCGAGTCTGGTCACCTACTCGATGCTTACCGAGATCATCGAGCCGCGGGCGTTCGAATTGCTGGAACTGGTTCAGGAGGATCTAGCGCGCTCAGGCCTCGACCGGCAACTGCCCCGGGGACTTGTGCTGACGGGCGGCGGCGCCAAGCTCGGCGGGCTTATTGCCATGGCAGAGCGGGTGTTCGAGTTGCCCGTTCGCCTGGGTGTACCCACGGGTCTGGAGAAGATCGAAGTGAACCTGTCCGATCCTGGCTTTACCGTGCTGGTGGGTCTGGCAATCCACGGCAACCGGCAGCGCCTTGTTCGCACCCCCCAAGAGCGCGGCTGGACAGACCGTCTATGGGGCATGCTGGGCGGCAACGCCTAGTAACGGATTGCGCGGCATAGGCAAATGGCCGTCGACTCAGTGCAGGGCCCATTCTCGGAAAGGCCAGTGCTTGCTAATTAAGCCGCGCATCATCGCTCGAGCAGTCAGCGGAAGTAAGGAGTCATTATGGGAACCGATCCCGGCAGTTTAGGCCTGCGGGTGGATTTTTCAGACGATCTGCGTCACGGGGCGCGGATCAAGGTCATTGGTGTGGGTGGTGGCGGAGGCAATGCCATCAATCGCATGATTGCCGCGAAGCTCGAGGGCGTAGAGTTTTTGGTTGCCAATACCGACGTGCAAGCCCTCAAGGTTTCGCAGGCTCCGGTGAAGATTCAGATTGGCTCCAAGCTCACCAAAGGCCTGGGCGCCGGCGCCAACCCGGAGATCGGGCGCAAGGCGGCGCTGGAGGACACGGAGAAAATCATCGACGCGCTGGAAGGCGCCGATATGGTGTTCATCACGGCGGGATTGGGCGGCGGCACGGGATCGGGCGGAGCTCCTATCGTGGCAGCTCTGGCGCTCGAGCTCGGCGCTTTGACCGTGGCCGTGGTCACCAAGCCCTTTGCCTTCGAGGGTCGCCGCCGCATGGCCCAGTCTGAGCAATCCCTGGCTGAGTTGGGCGAGGCGGTGGACACCGTGATCTGCATCCCCAACGAGCGCCTGATGCAATTTGTGGATAAGGGCACCAGCTTCTTCGAGGCCTTTCGTATCGCGGATGACATCCTGCGCCAAGGCGTCCAGGGCATCTCGGATATTATTACCATAACAGGTATTATTAACCGTGATTTTGCCGATGTCAAAACCATCATGGCCGGCATGGGATATGCGGTGATGGGGACCGCGGTGGCGGCGGGCGAGAATCGCGCGATCGAGGCCACCAACAAAGCTATCTGCAGCCCCTTGCTGGAAGACGCTTCCATCAATGGAGCGCAGGGCATTCTGCTGAACATCACCGGATCGAGCAAGCTCACCTTGCACGAGGTCCACGAGGCCTCGACGATTGTGCAGAAGGCGGCGGCCGAGAACGCTAACATCATATTCGGCGCGGTGCATGATGAAGAAATGGAAGACAAGGTGAAGGTGACTGTGATCGCCACCGGCATCAAGGGTGACAAACCCGGCATGATCGCGCGTCCGGGCAGTTCGCAGGCGGTCCGCACCGCACAGCAGACCGTCAAGAACATGATGCTGAAGCGTGAAAAGCTGCCGGTAGAAGTGGCTACCGGTCTTTCCCGGCCGCAGCCTGTGATCTCGCATCCGACAGCGCAGCCGGCAAACCCCAAAGTCGCCGCTAACGAAATGCCGGCGGACGATCTCGACGTGCCAGCGTTTATGCGCCGCACCAAGCCACAGGGTCCCGGAGACAAATAGCGATCGGTGGTTGTTGGGCGGCGGTCCTCCATCGTGGCGCTCCCTGTTTACGGACAGGCGCTGCCGGAGGCCGGAGAATGCGCGGTCGCACGGCTCGGTGGAGGTGCCGGAAGCCGCTCTAGCGCCCGGTCATGAACGCGGCTCAAGGTGAGGGTTGCTACCGTGGCGCCGATCAAGCAAGACGTCATATCCCACTGCGTGTCCCAGGTATCGCCCTGGGCTCCGAGAAAGGCGTCGGCGGCAGATCCGAACGCCACTGCGGCCCGCCATTCGCAGATTTCATAGAGGGCACTGGCGGCGAGGCAGACGCTGAGGATGAGGTAGATCAACATCTTGCCCTTCCTGAGCGGAGTGGTTCGCAGGAGGATCTCGCGTGCCACGATGGCGGGCACGAAGCCCTGAGCAAAGTGCCCCAAACGATCGTAGTAATTCCGGCTCAAGTGGAAAGCATCGCGAATCCAGTTAAACAGGGGCATTTCGGCGTAGGTATAATGCCCTCCGATCATCAGAATGGCCGCATGCGCCGCCATCAGGGTATAGGTTAGCGTGGTGAACTGGAAGCGACGGTAGGTTCCTAGGAGGATCGCGAAGGCGGCAAAGGCCGGCAGCACTTCGAGAAACCAGGTGAAGTAATCGTGGGGCCGGATTGCCGACCATCCGAATATGATCGTGACGGCGAGCAGTAAGAGCAGTGCCTTCGGCTGCTTCATGGTCCTCACCTCGGGCGCAAATTCTAACACGAGACGCGTGGCACGAGCGCGTGGGATGGATTCCGATAGTTCCGCACGACCATTCAACGCCATCCGTCAGGGCCAGCCCGAATGATCTCATGCGAGCCCTCAACCCGTGCTGCCTACGCCGTGTGCCGCCGCTTGGCACGACGTCATTACGAAAATTTTCCCGTCGCCTCGCGTCTGGTGCCGCCGGACAAGCGTGATGTTCTCGCTGCCATTTACGCTTTTGCACGCGGGGCCGATGATTTTGCCGACGAGCCCGACCAGGGCGACCCCGAAGCGCGTCTCGGATCTCTCGATTCGTGGCGGCGCCAATTGGATGAATGTTTCGATCCGGCGAGAACACCAGCCAATCCTGTGTTTGTCGCGCTCCGGCACGCGATCCAACAGTTCGACCTTTCGAAGGCGAACCTCGAGAACCTGATTGCCGCGTTTGAGCAGGACGTGCGTGTTAGTCGTTACCCGGATTTCGACTCGGTGCTGGATTACTGCCGGCGCTCGGCGAATCCGGTGGGACGGCTGGTGCTGGAACTCTTCGGCCACCGCCAGCCGGATCTGCTTGGGTTCTCCGACGATATCTGCACTGCGTTGCAGCTCACCAATTTCTGGCAGGATGTGGCCATAGACCTCGAAAAAGATCGTGTTTATCTGCCCCTCGAGGACCTTGACCACTTTGGCTACAGCCTGGCTGACTTGCGGGATCATCGAGTTGATGCGCGCTGGAGCCAATTGCTCGAGTTTGAGATCGGCCGCACTCGGGAGCTGTTTCGAAGCGGCTTGCCGCTCACCGAAAGGGTTGACCCCGCGCTGCGCCGCCAGTTGCGGCTCACCTGGCTCGGTGGTAACCGTATTCTCGACAAGATTGAGGCCGTCCGCTACGATGTATTTCACGGCCGTCCTCGACTAAGAGCAGTGGATTGTGTACTCCTTTATCTCAAGGCAAGACGCCCTCTCCTGTGAACAGCAACGGGGAACGAGCTTCCAGCGATGGCAGAATGATTCGACTGACTAAGCCTCGGACCACCAATTTCTACTACTCCTTCCTGTTTCTCCCCCCGGAAAAACGCCGGGCTATTGAGGCGGTCTACGCCTTCGCTCGGCGCGGTGACGATCTCGCCGATAGTGGCCTTGATCCTGAAGATGCGCGTCTGCGATTGGACCGTTACCGGGCCACTCTTGACCGATGCTATGACGGCTCAAAGCGAGGCGAACACGACCGCGCCGGTCGGTCCTCGTCGGCGGAAGTCGCACTAACCGAATACACGCTGGCCGAAGCGGCGCTGGCCGAAGCTATCCGTCGTTTCCGTATTCCTCGGCGACCGTTCGATGACCTGATTCTGGGCTTCGAAATGGATCTGGAGGGGGCGCGCTATTGCACCTTCGATGATCTTTCGGTTTACTGTTACCGGGTAGCGAGCGTCATCGGTCTGATCGCGATCGAAGTTTTCGGCTACTCGAACCCAGAGACGCGCCAGTACGCGGTGAACCTGGGCGTGGCGCTGCAACTCGTCAACATCTTGCGGGACGTTCACCGGGACGCGCTCGCCGGCCGCGTCTACTTACCCGAGGAGGATCTGGCAAGCTTCGGCGTCTCTCCTGGCGACTTGAGTGTGGGCGACCTGAGCGACCCTGTGGCGCGCCTGATGCGCTTCGAGTGCTCCCGGGCCCGCGAGTACTTTCAGTTGGCGCGGCAGAGCCTACCCGCGGAAGATCGCCGCTCCATGCTCGCTGCCGAAATCATGGGCGCAACCTACTGGGAGCTGCTCCGCCGCATCGAACGCCGTGGCTACGACGTCTTCCGGGAGCGGATCCGGCTTTCGCGAGCGCGAAAATTGTGGATCGCACTCCAGGTGTATTGGGGGAGGGAGTGGTGCAGAGGAAAAGCAAAGGCTGAATAACGGCATCGACTTTCAAAGAGAATTGTTCCGGTTGGGCATGTTTTTCAGGCGTGCCAGCCCCTTGCCGTTTTTAGCTGCGCCGCATCGAGCCTCTGATGAGCGAAGAAACCCTGATCGTGGGCGGAGGATTGGCGGGACTCGCCGCCGGGGTGGCACTCGCGTCCGCCGGCAAGCAGGTCCGCCTGATCGAACAGCGGCCGCACCTCGGTGGCCGGGCGCGATCCTTCCGCGATCCGGTGACGGGCTCGACAGTGGATAACGGTCAGCACGTGATCATGGGTTGTTATCACGAAACGCTGCGCTTCTTGCGGGAGATCGGAACCCTCCACTGCGTCCGTTTCGAGCCGCGTCTTAGCGTGCGGTTTCTGGAATCGGAGGGCCATCTTACCTCGCTCGTTTGCCCAGGCTTGCCCGCGCCGTGGCATCTGCTGGCCGGCGTGCTCGCTTCTTCGAGCTTCGCCTGGCACCAAAAACTGGAGGTGCTGCGCCTCGGCCGGGCACTCGACGCAAATGATCGCAGTAATGGGTTGCAGGGGCCTGGCGCTCGTAATCTCACTGTAGAACAGTGGCTCGTCGAGTTGGGCCAATCGGAGCCACTGCGACGCAATTTCTGGGATCTGCTTTGCATTGCCGCGATGAACGAGGATCCGCGAATTGCCTCGGCGGCGCTGTTCGAGCGGGTGTTGAAGCTGGCGCTGTTCACCTCACCCGCCGATTCTTGCATTGGACTCGCCCGGGGCGGTTTGAGCGACTGTTACGCTGAAGCCGCCGCCGCCTACATCCGCTCGCGCGGCGGAGCGGTGGAAACAGGCCGGAACGTAGCCGAATTGGTGATCTCCGGGGATGCCTGCGTCGGCGTGAAGCTGGCTGATGGCGAGAGAATCCAGACCAGAAACGTGATTAGCGCTGTTCCCTGGACGCAGTTTCTCCAGATCTTGCCTGCCGCTGTGCGCGACGGCGATCCGTCGTTCGCGCGGATTTCCTTGCTGCGGCCGGCGCCGATCATCTCCATCAACCTTTGGTTCGATCGCGCCATCACCGCCCTCGATTTTGTGGCCCTGCGCGGCGCCACTATTCAGTGGCTATTCAACAAAGGGCACTTGCTGGCACCCGGCGAATCCCCAAGCCTGAATGCCGAAATCCGAGGCTACGTGTCGCTGGTCATCAGCGGCGCTCACTCGATCATTGGCCGCTCGAAAGGGGATCTGCTGGGCACGGCACTCGATGATCTAGGCCGCCTCCTGCCCCCAGCGCGCAAGGCCAGGCTCCTCCGCTCGTTGGTGATCAAGGAGCGCCTTGCCACTTTTTCGCCCAGCCCGGAAGCGGAGCAGTCGCGTCCTACGGCACGAACCTCGGTCCAGGGACTGTATCTCGCGGGCGATTGGACATCCACGGGATTTCCCGCCACTATTGAAGGGGCGGTGAGAAGCGGCTACACGGCGGCCCGAGAGATCCTGCGAGCGGAAAACGAAAAATGGATTCGCATGTGTTCAAGCGGCGTTTAAGCGGGCCGGTGATGCTGAATTGATGCTCGATAAGCAGAACTGGGCAGGCTCATCCGATTGGTTTTGCCAGGGGGCACAACGCAGGAGTAAGAGGCTCACGCTGCCACCCTCTGCGCGCGGCGTTCCCAGAAGTCTTCGAAGCGACCGCTGAGTTTGAATAGCCGTAAGAGAGAACTCATTTCAAGCTCACTTTTCCGGAATTTCACTTTCCAGGCGTGCACCCCTCCGAACCTCCGGACGGCGGTGGTAGACCCGCCATAAGTTTGCTGTTAGTATCGTGCTTACCCTAACCCTTTGGAGGAGCAACCATGCCGTTTGAGCGATACGTGGCCTTGCCCGGCAGCGAGCGCGAGCCCTTGCCGGGGGCGACGAAGGCTGGCGCGATTGATGCGAACCAACAGATACTGGTCACGGTGGTGCTGCGGGCCAAACCGTCGAGCGCAAAGCATCCGTCACTCGAGGAGCTTGCCACTCGCGGCGAACGTCTCACCCGTAACGAGCTGGAAGATCGCTATGGGGCGGATCCACAGGACGTAAGGGTGGTAGAGGTTTTTGCGGGCACACACGGCTTGAGCGTCGTCCAGGTGAATCTCGCGGCAAGGACGGTGGTTTTGGCAGGTCGCTGTGATGCTTTCGCGAAGGCCTTCCAGGTTCCGCTTGACCGCTACGAGTATCCGGGTGGATCGTACCGGGGCCGAGTGGGGTCAGTGCACATCCCGGAGGAGCTAAGCGCGATTGTGCGCGGAGTACACGGACTCGATAACCGCCCAGTTGCCAAAGCCCATTGTCGGATTGCGAACAGCGCTGATATTGCGGCCGCGGCTTCCACTTCGTACACACCGGTGCAGGTGGCGCAGCTCTATAACTTTCCCAACGGGGTGAACGGGAAGGGCGAGACGATCGGTATTATCGAGCTGGGCGGGGGCTTTGGCCAATCCGATCTGAATACCTACTTTAGCAGCCTCGGGATCTCGCCCCCACCGAGCGTCGTAGCGGTAGCGGTAGACGGCGCACGGAACGTGCCGGGTGGGGATCCCAACGGGGCAGATGCGGAGGTTCTGCTGGATATCGAGGTCGCCGGGGCGGTTGCACCCGGGGCCAACATCGCCGTTTATTTCGCGCCGAATACGGACTCCGGCTTTCTGGACGCGATCAATGAGGCAGTCACTGACAAGGTGAACAAGCCTTCGGTGATCTCGATAAGCTGGGGTAGTGCTGAACCTAATTGGACGGCGCAATCGCTGCAGGCGTACAACAGTGCACTTCAGGCGGCAGGGGCAGTCGGGGTGACGGTATGCGCCGCCGCGGGCGATAACGGCTCAACCGATGGCGTGACCGACGGTCTCGATCACGTCGATTTCCCCTCGTCGAGTCCGTATGTGCTGGCTTGCGGCGGGACACGGCTCGGCTCAAGCGGCGGTTCAATCTCGACTGAAGTAGTTTGGAACGAATTGCCCAATAATGGGGCGACCGGTGGCGGGATCAGCGAAACCTTTCCCCTCCCTTCCTGGCAGACGGGCGCCAAAGTACCACCCTCGGCAAACCCGGGCAACTTCAAAGGTCGCGGAGTGCCCGATGTAGCTGGCGATGCGGATCCTCAGACAGGATACCAGGTGGAGGTGGACGGGTCGAACGCGGTAGTGGGCGGAACGAGCGCGGTGTCGCCGCTGTGGGCGGGCCTGATCGCACTGTATAACCAGTCGCTCGGGAAGCCGGTTGGATATCTGAACCCGACTTTATATCAGAGTGTTGCGACTTTGGCCGGAACCTTTCGGGATATCACGTCCGGGAATAATGGAGACTACGTCGCAGGTCCCGGATGGGACGCCTGCACAGGGTGGGGCAGTCCAAACGGTGCGGCAATCCTGCAGTCTTTATCAGCGGGCTCGACCGCCAGCGGGGGATCGCCACCACCACCAGCAGCGCCGCCGAAGCGCCATCGAAAACACCATAAATAGCCGGATCAGGACCGGTCAAGGCCCAGCTCGGCAGAAAGCTTACGCGGATCGTAAGGCGAGCAGTGGAAGACGCGGCCTTCGACATCGAAAGTGGGAACCTTGCGCTTGCCCTGGTTGGCGGAAATCACGAAATCGGCAGCTCCAGGCGCGTCTTCGATATTGATCTCCTCGAACGAGATCTGACGGTTGGCCAGAAAGGACTTTGCCCGAAGGCAATCGGGACACCAAGTAGTGGTATACATCCGAACTTTAAGTTTCATTGTTCCTTGGGTATCAGAACCGCATCCCTTCGATTTACAAACCTGAGATCTCATTCGGGCGGGTCGAGTCTTCAATTTCAATCGGACAAGCAGATGCTTCGCGATGCTCAGCATGATAAGTATCGACCGTTTCGCCAATTTCTTTAGTTAGGCGTGTCCGGAGCGGCGAGACGCGACTTCGAGCCGGGCCATGGCCAGTTCCAAGTCCGCCTTGGCTTGCTCGAGATCCGAACTGGGCTCGCCCGCCGAACCGAGTCGCTGTTCGGCGCGCTGGCGATCCTGCCTGGCGCGCTCGACGTTGATCTCCTCCGGCGTTTCGGACCCGTCGACGAGGACGATTACGCGGTCGGGCAGCACTTCGGCGAATCCCCAGCTCACCGCCAGGTAATGCTTGGTGCCATGCTGTGAATATGAGAGCTCGCCCGGGCGCAGTTCCGAAAGCAAGGGAGCGTGTCCGGGAAGAATTCCGAGGTAGCCATCCTTACCCGGAAGCGACACTTCCAGCACGGAATCGCGTACCACTTGCCGGTCGGGCGTGGAGAGTTCAAGGTGGAGACTGGTTGGTAAAGCGTCATCCATGAGTGCAACCCTGGCGAACAGGAAGAAGTGGTACGGGACTAGCGACGAGATCCTGGGCACCTTGCCGGATACTCGCCGCTTGTGTCAGAGCTCAAGGCTTCTAGTTAGCGTGCGAGGACTGCCTGCTGCTTACCGCCGGCCGCCTACTACCTTTTGGCTTCGGGATAGGCCGGGTTTAAGAGGAAGCCCCCACTCCCTTGAGTTTCTCCGCCGCCTCGAGCGCCTCCTCGATGGTGCCCACCATGTAGAAGGCCTGCTCCGGCACATCGTCGTGCTTTCCCTCGACAAGTTCCTTGAAGCTGCGGATGGTGTCTTCCAGTTTCACGTACTTGCCAGGAATTCCGGTGAATTGCTCCGCCACGTGGAAAGGCTGCGACATGAACTTCTGGATCTTTCGCGCCCGCGCCACAATGAGTTTATCTTCGTCGGACAGCTCGTCAA
This sequence comes from uncultured Acidobacteriota bacterium, assembly GCA_963803295.1. Classification (GTDB taxonomy): domain Bacteria; phylum Acidobacteriota; class Terriglobia; order UBA7540; family UBA7540; genus CAWDMC01. The sequence goes on from CAWDMC010000010.1 coordinate 354,523, forward strand.
TGCCCAGGATGGTAATGATGTCCTGCAGGTCCTTGTACTTTTGCAGAATGGCTTTGACGGCTCGGGCCACATTGTAGTGCTCATCGCCGACGATCCTTGGATCGAGCAATCGCGAACTGGACGCCAGCGGATCGACTGCGGGGTAGATGCCCAGCTCCACGATCTGGCGCGACAGAACCGTAGTCGCATCGAGGTGGGCGAAGGCCGTGGCTGGAGCGGGATCGGTCAGGTCATCGGCGGGCACGTAGATCGCCTGCACGGAGGTGACTGAGCCTTTCTTCGTGGAGGTGATGCGCTCCTGCAATTCGCCCATTTCGGTGGAGAGATTCGGCTGGTAACCCACGGCCGAAGGCATTCGACCCAGCAGCGCCGAAACTTCTGAGCCCGCCTGCGTGAAGCGGAAGATGTTGTCGATGAAAAGCAGCACGTCCATCCCACCCACGTCGCGGAAGTACTCCGCCACGGTCAGGCCGGTGAGGCCGACCCGCAGGCGCGCGCCGGGCGGCTCGGTCATCTGGCCGTAAATCAGCGCCGCTTTCGAGTGCTCAAAGTCGCCGGGCTTGATTACTCCTGACTCTGTCATTTCGAGCCAGAGGTCATTGCCCTCGCGGGTCCGCTCACCCACTCCGGAGAACACCGAGACGCCGCCATGCTTCATGGCGACGTTGTTGATGAGCTCCTGGATGATCACGGTCTTGCCGACACCGGCGCCGCCGAAGAGGTCCCGTTTTCCCGCCCTTCAAATAGGGCTCAATGAGATCGACCACCTTGATGCCAGTTTCAAAAGCCTCGAGGTTCGTGTTCTGCTCGTCGAGTTCCGGCGCCTGACGGTGAATGGGAAGGCGTTGTTTGGTGTTGACAGGGCCCAGGTTGTCCACGGGCTCACCGATTACGTTGAGCACGCGGCCGAGCACTTCTTTGCCGACCGGGACCGTAATAGGCTCACCCAAATCGACTGCGGACATGCCGCGCACCATGCCGTCAGTGCGCTCCATGGCGACACACTTCACGCGCCCTTCGCCCAGGTGCTGCTCAACCTCTGCGATAACGCTGATAGGCTCGGGAACGTCAAAACCCTCCGAGCTCACCCGCACGGCGTTATAAATGGCCGGAAGGTGCCCGCTCTCGAACTGCACGACGATGACGGGTCCAATGACCTCAATCAACTTCCCCGTGTGGACGGTACTGGTGCTTTGCTCCATAGTTCGTTCCTTGGCTCTGCTAAAGTCGAGGTCTTCTCTCAGGCGAGCAAATGAGTTACTACGACTGTGCGCCCGCGCCGCTCACGATTTCGATAATCTCCCTGGTGATAGAGGCTTGCCGCACGCGGTTAAGGTACAAGGTGAGGGTATCGATCAGCTCCGCCGCGTTCGTGGTGGCCGCGTCCATGGCGGTCATCTGGGCCGCAAAGAATCCGGCCTGCGATTCCAGCAAGGCACGGTAGACCTGAGCCTCGACGTACCGCGGCAACAGAGACCGGAAAATTTCCACAGGCGGCTGCTCGTAGATGTAGTCGATCAGCGCTTCACCCTGCGCGGCCTCAATTGGTTTTAGCGGCAGGTACCGCTCCACCTTCACCCGCTGGACTCCAATCGACTTGAACTCGCTGTAGAGGAAGTCAACCGCGTCGACTTCTTCTTTTGCGTAGAGCTCGGTGATGCGGCCGGCGAGTTCCTCGGCGCTCGCGAACTCCAGCCGCCCAAACAGGTTGGTGTACTCGCCGATAAGGTTCACCGGCCGCTTGCGCATGAAGTCTCGGCCTTTGCGTCCAGCGGCAATGACCTGGATTTCCTGATCGTGGTGCTCGCGGAGATAGTTCTGCGCCGCGCGAATCAAATTTGCGTTAAAGGCTCCGGAAAGCCCGCGATCGGCAGTGATCAACACCAGCAGGATTTTGTGGACCGGCCGTACTGCCAACAGGGGGTGCAAGGGCTCATCCTGGAGAGATGGCTGCAGTCGGGCTGACACGCTCCGCAGCACTGCTTGGATCTGTTCGGCGTAGGGACGGCCGCCGAGTACATGCTCCTGGGCCCGCCGCAGCCGCGCGGCCGCAACCATCTTCATCGCCCGCGTGATCTGCTGCGTGTTCTTCACCGAGCGGATGCGGCGCCGGATATCGAGTGCATTCGCCATGAGAACTGCCTGCTGCTTTCTGTCGTGTGTTTGCGATCAGGCCCACGGCAAGGAAGAACGCCCGCCGTGGTAACCTTTCGCCTTCTACCCCAACCGCCTACTTGCTGCTCTTGGCCTTGCGCTCTTCCAGGAACTTAGTCTTGAACTCCTCAATGACCTTGCCGATTTCCTTGCGCAACTGGTCGTCGAGGTTTTTCTTCTCGATGATCTTCTTACCGATGTTGGGATACGAGGAATCGAGGAATTCATAGAGCCCTGACTCGAAGGCACGGCAATCTTCCACCGCGAGATCATCGAGATAGCCGTTGTTGCCGGCGAAGATGATGATAATCTGCTTTTCCACCGGCAGCGGTTGATACTGATTCTGTTTGAGAATCTCGGTGAGGTGCCGGCCGCGATTGAGCTGCGCCAGGCTGGCTTTGTCGAGGTCGCTGCCGAACTGGGCGAAAGCCGCCATCTCGCGGAATTGTGCGAGGTCGAGCCGCAGGCGGCCTGCCACCTGCTTCATCGCCTTGATTTGGGCATTGCCACCGACGCGCGACACGGAGATGCCTACGTTTACGGCGGGACGCACGCCTGAGTTGAAGAGGTCGCCTTCCAAATAGATCTGGCCGTCTGTGATGGAGATAACGTTGGTCGGGATATAAGCGGAAACATCGCCGGCCTGAGTCTCAATCATGGGCAGCGCGGTGAGGGAGCCGCCACCCTTCGCATCGCTCAGCTTGGCGGCGCGCTCAAGTAGCCGCGAGTGCAGATAAAAAACGTCGCCCGGATACGCTTCGCGACCGGGAGGCCGGCGCAACAGCAAGGAGATTTCGCGATAAGCCACAGCATGCTTGGAAAGGTCGTCGTAGATACACAGCACGTGACGGCCGCGGTCGCGGAAATACTCGCCCATGGCGCAGCCGGAGTACGGCGCAATGTACTGCATGGGCGCGGGATACGACGCACTCGCCGCGATCACAATGCTGTACTTCAGGGCGTCGTATTCTTCGAGAGTCTTCACGACCTGCGCGACGGTGGATCGCTTTTGCCCGATCGCCACGTAAATGCAGATCACGCCCGAGTCGCGCTGATTCAGAATGGTGTCGAGGGCAATAGCCGTCTTACCCGTCTGGCGATCACCGATAATCAGCTCGCGCTGCCCGCGGCCGATGGGAATCATAGCGTCGATGGCTTTTAGGCCGGTTTGCAGCGGCTCGTTCACCGGTTTGCGCTCAATGACACCAGGAGCCAAGCGTTCGATAGGGTTGTACTCCTGGGTGAGGACGGGGCCCTTGTCATCGACCGGGATTCCCAGTGCGTCCACGACGCGGCCGATGAGCGCCTCACCCACCGGCACCGACATGATGCGTCCCGTGCGCTTGACCGTGTCACCTTCTTCGATGACCGTGTAATCCCCAAGCAAAACCGCGCTGACTTGATCTTCCTCGAGGTTCAGGGCGAGGCCTGCCACATCGTGGGGCAGTTCGAGCAACTCTCCGGCCATCACCTTGTCGAGTCCGTGAATACGCGCCACACCGTCGCCCACCGATATCACGGTGCCAACCTCAGCCACCGATACAGTGCGATCGAAGTTCTCAATTTGTTCGCGGATGATCCTGGTGATTTCGTCTGCTTTGATCTCTGGCATGTTAAGGCCTTTCGATTCTCTGCCGCGCTTAAGCGGAGATCAGTTGCCTGCGGATGCGCTCAAGCTCGCCGCGAACGGAGCCATCGTAGACCGTGCTGTCGATCTGCACAATCGCGCCCCCCAGCAGGTCCGGGTCAAGATGATACTCGAATTCTACTTGCCTCCCCGTGATGCGCGAAAAGCTGGCGCGCAGGGCGAGTTCCTGAGCCGGCTCAATGCTTGCGGCGGTAGTGACCTTGACGTCGGCTACGCCCATGCGGCTGCTCACGGTCTTGCGGAATACCTGCCAGATCTCTCCGATTATACCCATCCGGTAGTGGGCCAGTACCACCCGCAAGAAATTGACTGTGAGAAAACTCGTGCCCAGACGCCCGGTAATAGCTTTAAGAACATTGGTCTTCTGTTCGACCGTTATGGCGGGGCTGGAGAACACCTCGCGCAGTTCGGAAGAATCTTTGTAAACCGCCACGAAGTCTCCAAGTTCCTGTAGCGTCCGACGGTAATCCCCCTGCCCGGCGACGAGATCCGCCAAGGCACGCACGTACCGGTTGGCTATCGCGATTGACATAGGTAAGAACTCAGGGAGTCAGGGTCTCGCTTTATTCGCCGGTTTCCTGTGGAACGTCATTCTCCAGCTTCCGATCGTCGAGCTTCAGTTTTGGGTAGCGTTAATGTCGCGCACAAAACGATTGAACAACTGCGAACGGGTGGACTCGTCGAGCCGGGACCGGAGTAACCCTTCTGCAAGCCGAATGGCCTCGTCGGCAGTATACTTCTTAAGCTCCAGCTTGGCGGCACGAGTCGAGATCTCGATCTGCAAACGGACCGACTGGAGGACCTTTTCCACTTCGGCCTGTGTCGACTGGCGTACACGTTCGCGTTCAGCAGCCATCTCCCCCTGAGCCTCTTCCTGGAACCGGCGAATATCTTCCTCAAGGTGACGCAGTTTCTCCTCAATCGCGCGAAGCCGCGCTTCGGAGGATTCCAGTGCCTTTCTGCCTTCGTCAAGCTGCTGGCGGATCTGGGCGGACCGGCCAGCGAAAAATGCGGCAATGGGCTTGCGCAACAGGAAACCGAGAGCGCCCAGCAGAATAAGCAGGTTGATCGTCTTGTAGAGGAGCTCGCGGCTGCTTTCCGCTGCCTCGTTCCCGGACTTCGTCTCGCCTTCGTTGGAGGCCGGCCGGTCTTGGCCTACGGCCATAAGCAGGACGGCCGGGTAGGCGGCGGGCCGTGCCTGACCCAGGGCAACGGGAGCCATCGTCGTAGCCACGATCAGAACGATTGTCAGCAGAGGGAGTCCGCGTCGCAGGGTTTGCCTCACAATGCAGCGCTCCCTTCGGGCCCCGGGGCACTCGCTGGTCCAGCGCCCGGCCCTGCATGCTCACCTAAGATACGTTCAGCAATATCTCCAGCAATTGATTGGGTTTGAGCGGCGAGGTCTCTTTCGACTGTCTTTACCTGGTCGTCGAGCTCGGCGCTCGCCTTCGCCAACTCGGATTCGGCGTCCTGGCGGGCTCGCTGGATCCGTTCATCGCGCTCTTTCAGGGCGACCCGCCGATCAGCTTCACGCTGCCGGTATACTTCCTGGCGGGCGGCCTGGAAGCGATTCTCGTATTCATGCGACTTCGTCTCCGCCTCCGCCTCCATCTGCCGGGATCGTTCCAGCGCACCTGAAGTTGCCTCCTCACGCTGCTGCAAGGTCCCTATGACGGGGAGGAACAAGAGTTGGTTCAGCACCACCAACAATACGAATACCAAGACAACGGTGGGAATGGTCTGGATGAAAAGCTGCCCAAGCTGGCTTAGGATTTCGTTCATGGCTTAGCGGTAGCCTTCAGGACTGGCGTGCCGGCCGAAAGGCACAAAGAATCAGAAATGTAGCAGGGATTTCAAAGGGCGTCAAGACTTCGCAATCCATAAAATTTTCTATTGACAAGGGAGTGCGTGCTCGCTATAAATGAGTATAATTATACAGAGAGTGTATAATTATGCCTGCAGAGGGTTCGGCTGATGGTGATGCACACAGGGATGGTCCTCGAGCGCGGCGCATTGGCAAAGGGAAGTTTGGCGCACCCTGCGGGCACTATCCGTGTTGCCCTGGCCGGCGCCACCGGTTACGCCGGTCGTGAACTACTCAGTATTCTAGCCCGTCATCCGCATACTTGCATTACCCGCCTCATGTCCTCCGGACGCAAGCGTGATGGTGTGGCCGAGTCTTTTCCGATCGAACACTCACACCCGGCCTTGCGGGGTGTGCTGGGCCGCAAATCAGCTGACGAGATAACGGCGAAGGCCTGCAGCCCCTTGAATCCTGACGAGTTGACTCCGGATTCCGTAGATGTGGCGTTTCTGGCAACACCGCATGAGACTTCTCACGACCTCGTTCCGGTGTTGCTCGATCGCGGACTGCGGGTGATCGATCTGAGCGGCGCGTTCCGCCTGAAGCAAGCCTCGGCTTACAAGCGCTGGTACGGATTTGAGCACCACGGGGCTGACGCGCTGGCCGCCGCGGTCTACGGAGTGCCGGAACTGAACGCGGCTGAAATCGGGAGGGCACAGCTCGTATCAAATCCGGGCTGCTACGCAACCTCGATCATTCTGACGCTGGCGCCGCTTATCAAGGCTGGGTGGGCGGACCTGAGCACCGGTGTTATCTGCGATTCGAAATCAGGGGCGACCGGGGCAGGCCGGGCTCCCAGCGAGAGACTGCATTTCTCCGAGGTAAACGAGAACTGCCGCGCCTACTCGCTTTTCCATCATCGCCACGTGCCGGAAATGGCGCAGGCACTCGACATTGATGTGGATCAGCTGACCTTCACCCCCCATCTCCTGCCGGTAAATCGGGGCATCCTGAGCACCATCTATGTGCGGCTTGGTGAGAAGAGCGGCGAATCAACCTGGAAGATTGAAGAAATCATCAACCTGTACCGCGAGTTTTATGCTGATTCCTCGTTGGTGCGCGTTTACGAGCACGGACTACCCGAGATTCAGGGGGTGGCCCACACCAACTTCGCCGATCTTGGATTTGCGCTCGATGCGGACACGCGCCGCCTGATCGCGGTGTCGGCCATTGACAATCTCGGGAAAGGCGCGGCTGGACAGGCCGTCCAGAATATGAATCTCATGTACGGGCTTGCGCCTGAGGTCGGACTACTGTGACGCTGGTGATCAAACTCGGAGGCCAGGCGGTGGAAGAGGCGGATCGGCGCCGCGCTCTGGCCCGGCAGATCACGCAACTGCAGCGCGCGGGACACCGCATCGTCGTCGTGCACGGCGGCGGCAAGCTGCTTACGGAGACCTTGGCACGCCTGAATATTCCTACCCGCTTCATCGAGGGACTGCGGGTGACGGACGAAGCCACCCGCAACGTGGCCTTGATGGTGCTTGCTGGGTTCGTCAATAAACAGTGGGTGGCTGACATCATCGCCCAGGGCGGAAAGGCCGTGGGCATCACCGGTGGCGATGGCGCGCTCATCAGGGCTCGGAGAATCGAAGCGAAAGTGAACGGACGCACCGAGAGCCTGGGGTTTGTGGGACGTCCAAAGAAAGTGAACCGGGAGTTACTCGACGTCCTGCTGAACGCCGGCGTCATCCCCGTGGTTGCGAGCCTGGCGCTCGATGCGAAGAACCAGTACCTGAACGTCAACGCCGATGATTTTGCCGCCGCTCTGGCAACTGCTGTGGGCGCGGACAAGCTCTTCTACTTCACCGAATCAGGTGGCGTGTGGGATGCTCAGAGGCAAGTGCTTCCCCAGGTAAAGCTGAGCCACATCCCCAAGTTGATCGCCCGGGGCGTGGTGCGCGACGGCATGATCCCAAAGCTTCGCTCTTGTGCGCGAACTCTGCGTGGCTCAGTAGGTGAAATCGATATCGTCTCGCCTGACCTACCGGACGTGCTCATTGAAACCGTTCGCGGCCGGTCTCAGGCGGGAACTCGGATCGTGAACGATACCCGTAAGTCCGTGGCCAAACGAGTAGGGAAACGTACCGGCAAGGCGGCCTAACTCCCCTCCTCAGAAAGGGGGAGTTGTGTGGTGAACGGAAAGATGAATTTCAGCCAGGTCGTTCAACTCGAGAAACAGGTGCTCATGCCCACCTATGAGCGCATGCCGATCCTGGCAGTGCGGGGCGATGGATGCTACCTCTACGATGATCGCGGCAAGCGCTACCTGGATTTCCTGGGGGGCCTCGCGGTAAATGCGCTCGGCTACGCACACCCGGAAATGATGGCCGTTCTGCACGACGAAAGCGAATCGCTGCTGCACGTCTCGAACCTGCTGTACCACCCTTACCAGGGTTTGCTGGCGCAGAAACTCGCTTCCCTTTCGGGTCTCGATCGGGTGTTCTTCGGCAATTCCGGAACCGAAGTCACCGACGGCGCGATCAAGCTGGCGCGGATCTACGCGCGCAAGCGCCATCCTGCCGAACCCTTTGAGCGTTACCGCATTCTCGCTGTAGAGAATTCGTTTCATGGACGCACCGTGGGCGCGCTCGCGGCCACCTGGCCCGTAAAGTATCGCCAGCCTTTCGAGCCGCTGATGCCGGGCGTCAAGTTCGTCCGCCTGAACGACGCCGATCACTTGCGGGCCACGTTCAACACTAATGTTGCCGCCGTGCTGGTCGAGACCATCCAAGGTGAAGGCGGTGTGGTACCCATCGAGGAGAAATTCCTGAGGACAGCTCAGGAACTGTGCCGCGCTACCGGCGCTCTCTTCATCCTCGACGAGATCCAGTGTGGGCTTGGCCGCACCGGACGCCCATTCGCTTTCGGGCGCTATGGCCTGGAACCTGACATCGTTCTTGTGGCCAAGCCGCTGGCGGGCGGGCTGCCGCTGGCTGCGATCCTGGCTCGCGACCAGGTAGCGCAGGCGTTTGCGCCCGGCTTGCACGGCACGACCTTTGGCGGCGGACCGCTGCAGTGCCGTCTGGCGCTGAAGTTCCTGGAAATCATCGAGCGGCCCGGCTTTCTCGCGCAGGTGCGTGACACCGGCGCTTACTTCCGCGCCCGGCTCGAGCAACTGAAAGCTGAGCTTCCGGTGATCAGCGAGGTGCGTGGCGAAGGTCTGATGGTCGCCGCCGAGCTCACCGTGCCCGGCAAAGACGTGGTACGGCAGGCTCTCGAAGCGGGTTTCTTGATGAACTGCACCCACGAAAAGGTCTTGCGCTTTCTGCCGCCGCTTATCATCGAACGGCGGCACGTGGATGAATTGATTTCGGCCTTAGGGCCTATTTTACAGAAAGTCGCCCACGCCGCGGAGCGGGGCGAACCGAAGGAGGTGCACGCATGAGCACGACTATGACAGCGTTCCAGGTTCCGATGAAGGGGTCCCCCGTTAATGGAAGGACAGAAGCCACGGGCCGCGGCACCTCGCGAAACCGAGTCACCTCGATTCCACGCCAGGAGAGTCTGAGCGTGAACGATCTCATCGCTGAGCGCGATTTGACCGTTGAAGATCTGAAGCTGATTTTCAAACTCACCGAAGACGTCAAGGGTTCGCCGCGCGCTTTCGCCCGCGCTCTCGAAGGCAAGCAACTGGCTCTGATTTTTGAGAAGCCCTCGCTGCGCACCCGGGTGAGTTTTGAAGTGGGCATAACCAGCATGGGTGGGTTTGCCATCTATCTCGACCACTCGAAGCCACGGCTGGGCGAGCGCGAGTGCATTAAAGATGTCGCCCGCAATCTCGAACGCTGGGTCGACGGGATTGCCGCCCGCACTTTCTCCCACCAATCGGTGCTGGAACTGGCGGAGCATGCCTCGATCCCGGTGATCAATGCGCTCACCGATTTGCTGCATCCTTGCCAGGCAATTTGTGATTTGTTCACGCTGCGCGAGAAGTTCGGCGCGCTCAAGGGCCTGAAGCTCGCCTACGTGGGCGATGGCAACAACGTGTGCAATTCACTGATGATGGTGGCAGCGAAACTCGGCGTCTCGGTGGGCATTGCCATGCCGGCCGGTTTCGAGCCTAGGCCGGAGATTGTGGAAGAAGCGGCTGCCTGCGCCAGGGCAAGCGGCGCGACTGTGGGGATTGTACATGATCCGCTCGAAGCCGTGGCGGGAGCGCACGCCATCTATACTGATGTATGGGCCAGCATGGGTCAGGAGCACGCGGCGCATCTGCGGGCCCAGATCTTTTCTACTTATCGCGTGACTAGCGAGATGATGGCTGCCGCCCATCCGGATGCCGTATTCATGCACTGCCTTCCGGCTCACCGCGAGCAGGAAGTGGCGGCAGAAGTTATCGATTCGCCACAGTCGATTGTCTATGATCAGGCGGAGAATCGTCTCCACGTGCAAAAGGCGCTCCTCCTCCTCCTGCTCGGCGAGCCGAAGGTGCGAAAGCCGGAGCGCCAAAAGTCGCGCGAAGAGGCCTTCGCCTTCTAGGTTCTTCGCTGATAACGGTTTTGGACAATCGGGAGGGCTTAGGCCCTCCCGATTTGTTTTTTGGAGGACAATTGCCAATCCCCTTCAGGTTCAGGAGGGGCCTTGAACCATAAGGGAGTGGTCGGCGGGCAAAAGTGAGTGTATTAACCGCGCCCAAACCCCTAAACTAGGAGAGGAGTTCGATGACAATCGCGATTCGGCGCCGCATGGGAGGAAGGCAAAATTGAAGATTCGTAAAGCTGAGCTCAACGACGTACAGGCCCTCTTCGAGATGATCAACCACTACGTGGCCGAGGGTATTATGCTGCGGCGCACGCTCACGGAACTGTACGAGTGCGTGCGTGAGTTTCAGGTAGCGGCGGCCGAGGATGGCGGCGCCATTCTTGGAGCTGCCGCGCTTAAGATCTACTCACCGGAACTCGCCGAGATCCGCTCGCTGTGCGTTTCGCCGGGGTTAAGCGGGCGTGGCGTGGGGCGGGCGCTCACGGAGAGCCTGCTCGCCGAGGCCGAGCAGTACCAACTGAAAACAGTGTTCGCCCTGACCACCAGTCCCGGATTCTTTGAGAAACTGGGATTTCGCGAAATGGCCCGCGAACGTTTCCCCATGAAGATCTGGCGCGATTGCCTGCGCTGCGACCGCTACTTCCATTGCAACGAGAAGACCGTGGGAATCGATTTGGCGGCGCGGCAGCAAATCAAGGCAGAGGACAAAGCCGAACCGGTCGGGGTCACCGATTGAAGCAAACATCTCGACCCGCGCCACGAAGGACGCTATATTGCCGCCTCAAACTCACCTGTCGCACCGCAGCGATTCATGCCTGGGGACGCCCATTTTTCAGTTGACGCGGAATCGCACGGCGGATAGGCTTAGCATTTCTTGATGGCCCTGTGCCTTTGGGGGCACGCAACTGGCATCCGGCTGGCACGCGGCTAGCCGGACTGAGGGCCAGGTGTTGGAGCCAAGCCGGAAGAATTGGCTGCGACACCCGCGGTGCGGAAGGTCTGCGGGGTTTCCCGTTAAAGGCGAAACGAGTCCTATTCTCCTCCAGCCTGCGCGGACGGGAGCGTCCAGCCCTTCTGCACGGCGAGCGCTTGCAGCGGGACCGCTGGCAACCGGCATCTCAATTCACTTTGTTGATTCGCACTTGGAAGGGAGGCCAACATGAGAATCGGCGTCTTTACCGCGCTTTTTTCGAACCTCAGCCTCGACGAGGTCATCCAGAAAATCAAGACGCTCGGCCTTACGGCCGTGGAACTGGGCACGGGCAACTATCCGGGCGATCCGCATATCAAGCTCGAGTGGCTCGATGCTCCTGATAAGCTGAAAGATTTCACGAAGAAGCTTGAGGATAACGGCATCTCGATCAGCGCCCTTTCCTGCCATGGAAACGCCCTGCATCCCAACAAGGAATTCGCGCAGAAGTCGACTGAAACCGCGCGCAAGACGATTCGGCTCGCGGAAAAATTGGGAGTCAAAACGGTAATTGATTTTTCAGGCTGCCCGGGAGACTCCGAGAATGCCAAATACCCCAGCTGGTCGCCCACGCCCTGGCCTCCCGACTACCTCGATCTGCTGAAGTGGCAGTGGGAGGAGAAGCTGATCCCCTTCTGGAAAGAACACGCCAAGTTCGCCGAGGATCACGGGGTGCGCGTGGCCATCGAGATGCATCCGGGTTTCTCCGTTTACAATCCCGAAACGATGCTGCGTCTGCGGGCTGAGGCCGGCAATGCGATCGGTTGCAACTTCGACCCCAGCCACATGTTCTGGCAGGGCATCGATCCCTGCGCGGCGATTAGGGCTCTGGGTGAAGCGGTGTTCCATTGCCATGCCAAGGATACCAAGCTATACGATGTGAACTACAAGGTCAACGGCGTGCTCGACGCCAAGCCCTATAGCCAGGAACTCAAACGCTCGTTTCTGTTCCGCACGGTGGGCTACGGTCACGGCCGTGAATTCTGGACGGACATGATCTCCACCTTGGTGATGGTGGGCTACGACGATACGCTCTCGATCGAACACGAGGACAGCCTCATGTCGATTGACGAAGGTCTGGCCAAAGCCGCCAAATTCCTGCAGGAGTTGGTGATCAAGGAGAAGTTGAAGGCAATGTGGTGGGCGTGAGAAGAGCAGTGACGAGTGACAAGTGACGAGTCAAAGAAGGGGTGCCCGTCACTTACTTCGCTTGAGAGGAGCCTTAACATGCGAGAAGTTAACGTCGCCCTCATCGGCCATCGCTTCATGGGAAAGGCCCATTCGAACGCCTACCGCCAGGTACGGCATTTCTTTCCCGGCGAGGTGGTGCCGCGCATGAAGGTGTTGTGCGGCAAGGCCTGCACCGAGGAACTCGAAGCCACGGCCTGGGAGTACGGTTGGGAGGAATCTGACTGCGAGTGGGAGCGGGTGATCGCGCGCAAGGATATCGACGTGGTGGATATCTCGACCCCGGGCTTTCTGCACGCGCCTATGGCCATTGCCGCCGCTCAATCCGGCAAACACGTCATCTGCGAGAAGCCGCTTGCTAACACGCTCGAGGAAGCCAAGGGCATGCTCGATGCGGTGGAAAAGGCCGGGGTCAAGCACTACCTGAATTTTAATTACCGCCGCATCCCTGCGGTCGCTTATGCAAAGCAGCTTATCGACCAGGGCCGGATTGGCGATCCCTACCATTATCACGGCTCTTACCTGCAGGACTGGATCCGCGACCCGAAGTTTCCGTTGGTGTGGCGCCTCGAAAAGAAGTTCGCGGGCTCGGGCGCCCTGGGCGACATCGCGGCTCATGCCGCCGATCTCGCTACCTACCTGAACGGTGGCATCGATTCGGTGGTCGGGCAGATGACCACGTTCATCAAGAAGCGTCCTCTGCCGCAGGAGGGTGAAGGCGCCTGGGGAGCCAAGGGTTCTGCTGGCATGGGAGAAGTCACGGTGGACGACGACTCCAATTTTCTGGCCAAATTCTCGAACGGGAGCGTCGGTGTGTTCGAATCCAGCCGCTTTGCCGCCGGACGGCGTAACTTCAACAATTTTCAGATTTACGGCAGCAAGGGCAGCCTCGCCTTCAACCTCGAGCGCATGAACGAGCTCGAATTCTACGACGATACCGTGCCTCAAGCCGAGCAGGGATTCAAGACCATTGGAGTGACCGAAGGCGCCCATCCTTACACCGGACATTGGTGGCCGCCGGGCCACATCATTGGTTACGAGCACACTTTCGTGCACGCTATCCATGATTTTCTGGTGGCGCTCGAAAAAGACACTATGCCGTCGCCGAATTTCAAAGATGGTTTGTCCAATATCGCCATTCTGGACGCGGTGGAGCGATCAGCCGCGAGTGGGCAGTGGGAGAGAGTGTAGATACGATGGCTTACATGATGGGGATCGACATCGGGACCACGGGAACGCGTACCGTGATCGTGCGTCCCGACGGGCATGTCATGGCCGCTGCCACCTGCGATCACCAGCCCATGAATATGCCCAGGCCGGGCTGGGCGGAGCAGGATCCGGAGGACTGGTGGCAGGCGGCGGTTCAGTCGGTACGGGGCGCTCTGACGAAAGCCGGGTTGAGCGGCGGCGACGTCACGGCCATCGGCCTTTCAGGCCAGATGCATGGCGTGGCGCTGCTCGATAAGTTCAACTCCGTGCTGCGGCCGGCACTGATCTGGTGCGACCAGCGCAGCCAGGAACAATGCGATTGGATCACGAAGAAAGTCGGCGCCGAACGGCTTATTCAACTGGTTCTGAACCCTGCCCTAACCGGCTTTAGCGCTCCCAAGCTGCTCTGGATCCGCGACCACGAACCGCGCATTTTCGAGCGGGCGGCCCACTTCCTGCTTCCCAAGGATTTTGTGCGGCTGCGCCTGACCGGCGAGTTCGCCACCGACGTTTCCGATGCCTCCGGCACCCTGCTTTTTGACGTCGCCCATCGGCGCTGGTCCAAGGAAATGCTGGAGGCGCTCGATCTGGATGCCTCGCTGCTGCCCAAGTCCTATGAGTCGCCTGAAATCACCGGTGAGATCTCACGTGAGACGGCGCTGATTACCGGACTGAAGCCCGGGACGCCAGTGGTGGGCGGAGGTGGCGACCAGGCGGCGAGCGCGGTCGGCAACGGCATCGTTCTGCCCGGTCGTACGTCGGCCACGCTAGGCACTTCCGGCGTGATCTTCACCTACACGGAAGTGCCGAAGCTCGATCCTAAAGGCCGCATCCACACGTTTTGCCACGCGGTTCCGGGCAAATGGCACGTGATGGGCGTGACCCAGGGGGCCGGACTCTCGCTGCGCTGGTTCCGGGAGCACCTGGGCGCTTGGGAGAGTTGGTACGCCCGGCAGACGGATGGCGATGCCTACGACCTGATCCTGAAGGAAGCGGAGAAGATTCCCGCGGGATCCGATGGCCTGCTGTTCCTTCCCTACCTGATGGGCGAGCGTACCCCGCATCTGGATGCGCAGGCGCGCGGCATGTGGTTCGGGCTCACCGCTTCGCATCGCCGTGGCCACCTGATTCGCTCGATCTTGGAAGGTGTTGCCTTCAGCCTGCGCGATTCGCTCGCGATCTTCGAGGAACTGGGGATCCCCGTGCAGCAGATCCTGGCATCCGGCGGAGGATCGCGCAATTTCCTATGGCGCCAGATTCAAGCCGATATCTACGGCAAAGAGCTGGTGACACTTCAGGAGTCAGAGGGATCGGCATTTGGTGCGGCGCTGCTCGGCGGCGTCGGCGGCGGCCTCTACTCCTCGGTGCAGCAATCGGCGCAACAGGCTATCCAGGTGCGGGAGCGGCTCGCGCCACAACCGGCATCTGCCAAGATCTACGACCGGTATTATGATGTGTACCGCCGGGTCTATCCAGCGGTGCGGGATCTTTCGCACCGGTTGGCTGACTTGAGCGCGGAATAGTTCCACCAAACTCGCCAACGATTGCCACCTGGCTTGTCACACGGGACAGGAGAGACTTCATGCGACGAACACGACTGCTCAGTTTCCCTGTCTTGGCCTTCCTGATATTTTCCACTATGCTCCTTGAGAGGTTATCTATGGGCATCCCCGCGTCCTCTTTTGCTGCCAAGATCGAGAAAACCCAATACCGGGGTTGGAACGTCTACCGTCTCACCAACGGTCTTGTCAGCTTGCTGGTGGCGCCCGATATCGGCGGGCGGGCAATCCAACTTCAGCTCGGTGACCAGGAGTTCTTTTTCGTGAACCCCGATCTCGCGGGCAAGGTGCTGCCCGAAAGCGAGAATAATCTGAAAAGCGGATGGGCGAATTACGGCGGTGACAAGGCCTGGCCGGGACCCGAAGGCTGGATGAACGATGGCGAGTGGCCGAGCATTCCCTACTACGTCCTGGACGGGAGCCGTTTTGCTGCAGAGGTGGTCAAGGAAACACCCGGTGAGATGGCGCTCCGCGTCACCAGCCCGCCCGATCCGCGCAGCGGCGTCCAGATCAGTCGCACTTTTCATGTGTACGCGGGCACCACGCGCATTGCCGTGGACCAGGTGATGCGTAACGTCAGCCGACGGCAGGTTCGCTGGGGCATCTGGCACCTGATCCAGAACGACGCGGCGGACGCTCACGATCCCTCCAAACCCAATCCTGAGCTGTATATGTTTCTGCCGCTCAATCCCCACAGCATGTATCCGCAGGGCTACTATCATCCTTACGGCGACGCCCGACACCCTAGCGTGAAGGCGACGGACGATGGCAAGATGCTTGAGATCCACTACCTTTATCGTGTGGTCAAGACAGCTGCCGATTCGAATGCCGGCTGGTACGCCGTGGTGAACGGCCAGAAGAACATCTGCATGGTAGAGAACTTCAAGTATTTCCCGGGGCTTGAGTATCCTGACGGCGCCTCGGTCGAGCATTGGAATGACGGCCCGGGAGTGATCTCGCGTGGACCCTGGGATCAAACGCTCGCCAACGATCCGAAGAAGACACCTTATTTCATGGAAACCGAAGTGATGAGTCCTTACGCCCAGCTTGATCCCGGCGAGGAGTACGAGTTTACCGTACACTGGTCACCCACGCGTTTGCCTTATCCACTCAAGGATGCAGTCTGGGCCGGCGCTATTAGCGAGCCGCTGACGGCGGATGTCGATCGCGCGAATCAGTCGGTCAGGCTGAAGGGCGTCTTCGGAGTCTTCACGCCCGGCACGCTCGCCGCCACGTTCTACAGTGTCATGGGAGAGGAACTTGTTCACGAGACGCTGGGGCCGGTGGATCCGCGCGAAGTGACCAGGCTCGATAAAGCCGTGAAACTGCCGTTAGATACCTTCCGGGTTAGCGTCGCCGTGCTCGATCAGGATGGGCAGAATCGGGGCTTCTTGGGTAATGTGATCGTCATGCGGGTGGCGCCGAACGGCGCACGATCGGGGCAGTAGCGTCCGAATGGCAAGAGTAAAACAGCTCACTGCCTGGATCGGTAGCACTCCGGGACAACTTGCACGCATCGCCAAAGCACTGGCCGACGCGCACATCGGTGTGACCGCCTTCATTGCCTACGAGATCGAAAAGGAAGGCCCCGTCCGCCTGCAGGTCAACGACGTGGCTAAGAGCAAGCAAGTGCTGGAACGCCTCGGGGTCCGATATACGGAGGAAGAGGTCCTGCGCCTCACTCTTAACAACAAGCCGGGGATCCTGGCCGAGGTCACGCGCAGGCTCGCCGACGCGGAGATCAATGTTGAGTATAGCTATCTTACCGTTACCTCGGACGGTAAGAAGCTAGACTTAGTGATGGGAGTCTCCGACATGGCGGGAGCCGCAACTGCGTTACGAAGGATCTGAGTTCAGGGCCGTCGTTCGCGTATTATACGGCTTGAAGTCAGGGCACGTCTTCAGTCGTGCCCTGACAAGAGTTCCAAACCACCCACCGTGCTCCGAAAGGCTTGATGCTCTTACGGCCAACTGACGGCTTTCCCCTATCGTTACGCAAAGGGATACCGCTGCAGTTCCAGAGCCCGATTCGCCACGCGACGCTTCAACTCGAAGGTATCGGCGGGCGTACGTTTCAGAAACCGTCGCAGAACCGCAAGTTGAGTGCGCAGCGTGTCGCCCTGCGCGATCCGCGCCAGCGCCCGGCGCGCTGCCGTTTCCACGCGATCCGCGGAGTCGAAGATGTACGATCGAGTAGCGTCGCACTCGGCCGCGCACTTGTCTTCCGACCCGTTGACGATCTTCTTTAGGGTCCGCAGCAGGACGCTTTCCATGCTGTACACTTCCATGACCAGGTCGCTTATCGTCGCAATGATTTCCTGTTCATCAACCAGGGCCTGCATGTATTTCTGCATGGCGCTACCGGCCACCATCAGAGCGACCTTCTTAGCACCCTGGACCAGCTTTGCTTCAACCCACAGCGCCCCCTCATCCTCCAGCCCGTTGTCGAGCGCCGGCATGAGGATTTCGTCCATAAGCCTCTGCGCTGCCGGAATCAATCCAAGTTCGCCCTTCATCGACCTCTTCAAAAGCATGTCCGTAATCAGCAGGCGGTTAATCTCGTTGGTGCCTTCAAAGATACGGTTTACGCGCTGGTCGCGGTAAGCCCGTTCAATGGGATAGTCGCTGGAGAAGCCGTAGCCGCCGTAAATCTGCACCGCTTCGTCCACCACGAAGTCGAGCGTTTCGGTTCCGGCAACTTTCAGAATCGAGCACTCCACAGCATACTGTTGCAGTGCTTCCAGGATTTGTTTGGCTGCCGCCGGCGCTCCCTGATCGACGCCTTCGAGCAATTGTTCAATCATGCCGCTCGTGCGGTAGCACATGGTTTCAGCCACGTAGGCACGAATCGCCATCTCGCCTAGCTTCTCCTTGATCAAACCGAAGTCGGCGATGTGACGTCCGAAAGCCTCGCGCTCGCATGCCCATTTGGCTGCCTGACCAACCAGCGACTTTGCCCCGCCGATGGACGCAGCTCCCAACTTCAGCCGGCCCATATTGAGGATGTTGAAAGCAATCACGTGCCCCTTGCCTATCTCGCCTAGCACATTCTCCACCGGCACCAACGCGTTCTCGAGACTCACCGGAGTTGTCGACGAGCCGCGAATGCCCATCTTGTGCTCTTCCGCCCCGGGTGTAACGCCAGGGAACCCGCGTTCGACGATAAAAGCCGTGAACTTCTCGCCGTCCACCTTGGCAAATACTATATAGACGTCGGCAATGCCGCCGTTGGTGATCCAGTGCTTGGTGCCATTCAGGATGTAGTGCTTGCCGTCGGCGCTAAGAACCGCTTTGGTTTTGGCGTTCAAGGCGTCAGATGCCGAGGTCGCCTCGCTCAGGCAGTAGGCGCCCACCCATTCGGCCTGGGCCAGCTTGGGGACGTACTTGGCTTTCTGCTCTTCCGTGCCAAAGAAAGCGATGGGCAGAATTCCGATCCCGGCTTGGCAGCCGATGGTGACAGCCCAGGCGCCGTCAAGCCCCATTTCTTCGGCAACAATGGCCGATGAAATCTTATCGAGTTCCAGACCGCCGTACTTCTGCGGGATGTCGATGGCGCAGAGCCCAAGCTCAGCCGCTTTCTTGAGGAGCTCCTGCAGAAGCCCGGGCTTCTTCGCTTCAATTTCAGGGACTCGGGGTAATACTTCCTGCTCTACGAATTCGCGCGCCGTCTGCCGGATCAACCGGTGCTGATCGGTAAGGTCATCCGGCGTGAAGACTTCTTCCGGTTCACGGTTCTCGATTAGAAAACTGCCGCCTTTGATAAAGTGCCTACTTGCCGTCGCTGTCGCCATAACCGCTCCCTTGCTGATCCCGTATTTGTTGCACTACTTTGGCCCGTGGCTGCCGCTATTTATGTCTGTATCTATGTCAGCGTTCTCAGTCAAAAACGCAAGGCTCCTTTCTGATAAAGCGAAATCACTGCAAATTCTCGAAGATCCCTGCCGCGCCCATACCGCCGCCGACGCACATGGTCACCATGCCATAGCGTGCGCTGCGACGCTTCATCTCAGCCAGAAGCGTGGCCGTAAGCTTCGCGCCTGTGCATCCCAGCGGATGACCCAGAGCGACCGCGCCGCCGTTGACGTTCACCTTATCAGGATCGAGATTCGCCTGCTGGATCACCGCTAGCGCCTGGGCCGCAAAGGCTTCGTTCAACTCAATGAGCTCGATATCTTCAAGCTTGAGGCCCGCTAGCTTCAGCGCCTTAGGAATGGCAAAGACCGGGCCCATGCCCATTTCCTCGGGCAGTGTCCCCGCTGTGGCAAAGGCGACGAAGCGAGCCAGCGGTTTGGCGCCAAGCGCCTGGGCCTTCTCGGATGACATGACTAGGGCGGCCGCCGCTCCATCGCTCATTTGCGAGGAATTACCCGGGGTGACAATCCCGCGCGCGTGGAAGGCGGGTTTGAGCTTGGCCAAAGCCTCCATTGAGGTATCCCGCCGCGGCCCTTCGTCTATGCTGAAGGTAATCTTCTTTCTCTCGGGCCGCTTCCCGCCGTTCATGCTGACTTCCGCAACTTCGAGGGGCGCGATTTCATCCTGGAAGCTGCCGTTATCGATGGCTGCGAGGGCCCGCTGATGGCTGCGCAGGGAGAAGGCGTCAGACTGCTCGCGCCTGATCCCAAACTTGCGAGCGACGTTCTCGGCAGTGAGCCCCATAGTCAGATAGACATCCGGATACGCTTCCATCAGGCAGGGATTCGGTGAGAAATGATACCCGCCCATCGGAATCATGCTCATGCTTTCGGTACCGCCGGCCACCACCAGGCTCGCGGACCCGGCCATGATGCGCTCCGAGGCGAGGGCGATCGCCTGCAATCCTGAGGAACAGAAGCGGTTGATCGTCATGGCCGAGCAGGTAACAGGCAGTCCGGATGCCAACGCGGCTATCCGCGCCACGTTGTTCCCCTGCTGGGCCTCCGGCATAGCACAGCCCAGGATGACGTCCTCAATTTCGTTTGGATCAAGGCCCGGCACTCGACCCACCACTTCCTTAATCACCGCCGCAGCCATATCATCGGGACGGGTGTTGCGGAGAGTGCCTTTCGGTGCTTTGCCGACAGCGGTACGGGCGATCGAGACGATCACAGCATCCTTCATGGTTTTGCCTCGCAGTTCGAGTGAAGGGAACAAACAGTGACTCTATTAAGCCACCCTCGATTTCAGAAATAGATTTGGGTCTGGTCGGTCCAGTCGAACTTTCCTTCGTTCGAGTTTACGCCCTTGTAATGGAGCTTGTTACCGTAGCGATCGCTGTATTTAAGCTCTTTCACTTTGCCTTTGACCGATCGCCTGATGTTCCAGGACGTGTTGTTCTCCACAACCACGGGTGTCTTCCCGTCAAGGCCGGTAATGTAATCGGCCTCGAAGCCGCCGTGACCCGAAATCTGCAGCTTGTTCCCCTTCTCCCCAACCATTTGAGCAATCGGCACTGTCTCGAAATGGATCTCGGATCCCGGGTGCCAGCGCAACCCCTGGGCGACCGCCCTCAACGCCTCCGTCTGCTCGGGTGTGGCGTGATCATCGATATACCAGACCGCACTTCTACGGCCGTGAGCCGCCGCCAGGTGCAGGCCGTCGAGTTTGATGTTCCCATAGTGGCCCTGTTCGATGCTCAGGCTGAACATTGTCCAGCAGTAGTGGCGAGGCGAAGGACCCTGCCCGAAGTTGCACGTGCAGGGAACTGCGCAACTACAGGCTTCGGTGAGGTCACCGGCGATTTCCCAGTGCGTCACTGGTTGACCGGTTTTCGTCTCAGCGGCAAGAATGAAGGTCGAAAGTAGAAGGCTTGGCAGAACCAGTGCGAGCGCCCAGCGCCCACCGAGCGAAGTCCGGTCCCGTTGATTGCTTCCGAATCTCACTAGCGTTATTACACTACCCGCTTCCAGTTTAACTGGAAATGTGGTCTTGCCTCAACGGACCAGCGAGCAGTTACGGAAAACCTCACCGCCGATGGCCTAGCACCTGCTGGAGCCAGCTAACTACTTTCTGCTTGTAAGCCGGTGTCTTCTCCCAGCCCATCATCCCGTGACCACCGCCCTGAACCGTGTAGATCTCGCAGGAACCTCCGGCCTGCCGCAAGCGTGCGCACATCTTGACCGATTGCTGATAATCGACAAGCTCATCATTCGTGCCGTGGACGAGCAGGTAAGGAGGCATACGCGGGTGGACGTGACTGATCGGGGAAGCCTCTCCCAACCGCTTCTCCGCCGCAGCATCCAGACTTGTGAAGCCGAGGAAGGCCTGCATCGCGGCCGGTGCAACCCCTTGGCGCTGGCGCATCTCGATCTCGCCCATCAAGTCGTGAGGCGCGTAAAAGGCCACCACTGCCGCCACCCTCCACTTGGGATCGGTTTGCGTGCCCGCATACGACACCAGGTGGCCGCCTGCCGACTCTCCCAGCAACGCGATCCGCCTCGCGTCAACTTTGTATTCTGCCGCATGCATCTTGACGTATTCGATCGCGCGATCCAGGTCTTCCACAGCCGCGGGAAACCGGTATTGTGGCGCCAGCCGGTAGTCGATGCTGAACCAGACAAAGCCGGCGCGCGTCAGCGGCTCGAACATGGGCGTGACGTAGACCTGCTTATTGCCGCTGGTGAATCCGCCGCCATGAACGATGATTACGGCAGGAAACGGGCCGGTTCCTTGCGGCACGCTCGCATCCAGTTTGAGGCTCACGTCACCTGCTCGCCCATATTCAATGTCTTTGCGAAGCTCAGCTCGGGCGAAGATAGAACTCAGCAGAGCAAGCGCCGCAAACATGAGCCCGAGTTTTGGACTGCGAATGGAGTGACTCACATCTCGAATCCCCTGTAGCCTGCACTATGCTAGTTACGCAGCGGCTTGCCCTTCTTCAGCATATACTGCATTCGCTCCTGCGTTTTCTTCTGTCCGCACAAACTGAGGAACGCTTGCCGTTCAAGATCCAGCAGGTACTGTTCGGAAACCCGCTGTGGCGAGGTAAACGCGCCGCCACCCGAAAGGATCCTGGCAAGATGGGTTCCCACCACCACGTCGTGGTCACTGACGTATTCGGCGCGCCGCATGAGGTGCAATCCCAACTTCATCTTGGCAAAAGCCGCCTGTCCCAGCACCAGAACGTCTTCGCGCGGCTTGCCGGGGCGGTGCCCAAGCTTCACCAGATCCAGCGCCAGTTCTTTGGCGTCGGCGATCTGGCGATCCTGGTTCATGCTGATCGAGTCTCGCGCTGTGAGATAGCCCAGCTTGCGCGCCTCTTCGGCGCTAGTCGAAACCTTGGCCATTCCGATGTTGGTAAAGACCTCCTTAACGTAGGTAAAAGGATCGGCCCCATCGTCAGAAGGCACGGCGTCCATGGCGCGAACCAGCATTTCCTTTGTGCCTCCGCCGGCTGGAATGATGCCCACGCCCGCCTCGACCAGTCCCATATAGGTTTCGGCCGCGGCGCGGATGCGTGCGCAGTGCAGTGAGATTTCCGCGCCTCCGCCCAGCGTCATTCCGAAGGGCGCCGCCACTACCGGCTTCGGTGCGTATTTCAAAGCCATATTGGCGTTCTGGAAAGCGCGCGCCGCGAGATCCAGGTCGTCCCACTCCTGTTCCTGGATGCTTACGAGTACCATCATCAGGTTCGCGCCCACGCAGAAGTTCGCAGCCTGATTGCCGATCACCATGGCGTCAAAGTCTTCGTCGAGAGCCTTCAACCCGGTGTGAATCATCTGCACCGTGTCTTCGCCGATCGTGTTCATCTTGGAGTGGAACTCAAGGCATACCACGCCGTCGCCCAGATCGATGAGGCTGGCACCCGTGTTCTTCTTGATCTCGCGCTTTCGATCTTTGAGCGCCGGCAGCAGGACCACGCCCGGCCGATCTTCGAGAACGCAGTGCCGGCCGCAGGAGAGATCGAAGACGCGGGTGACTCCTTCCGACTTCTCGTAAAAGCTTGTCTTTCCCGAGGCCAGGAGCTTCTCCACCAGAGGAGGCAAGGGACGGGCGGCCTTCGTCCAGCCCTCAACGATTCCCCTGACACCCACCGCGTCCCACGTCTCGAAGACACCAATCTCCCAGTTGAATCCCCACTTCATGGCGTTATCCACGGAAACGATGCCATTGGAAATCTCGGGGATACGCGTAGCGGCATAGTGGAATGTATCCGGCAGACTCTTGCGGCAAAACTCGCCGGCCCGATCGGGAGACTGCATCAGTGTCCTGATGCGTTCGCGGGTATCCTCGATGTTGCGAGCCATTTCAAGCGAAGGCAACCTCGGCTTCTGCCGCGGGCGGTATTCGAATGTCTCGAGGTCGAGCGTCAGGATCTCGCTGTCTTCACCGCCCTTCAGCTTTCGGTAGAATCCTCCGCCCGTTTTGTCGCCCAGAAGTTTACGTTCCATCATCTTCCGCATGAATCGCGGCACTGCAAACAGTTCACGACGCTCGTCCTCGGGCAGCGAGTCATGCAAGTTCTTGATGACATGCACCATCACGTCCAGACCCACGATATCGAGGGTGCGGAAAGTGGCAGATTTGGGCAGTCCCACGGCGGGACCCGTAAGCGCGTCGATCTCCTCAATGGTGTACCCCCCCTCCTGCATAAGGCGGAGCGTGTTGAGGGTGACGAACGTGCCGATGCGGTTGGCAATGAAGTTGGGCGAGTCCTTAGCGAGCACAACGCCCTTGCCAAGCACGATTTCGCCGAAGCGCGAGATACCCGCTACCACTTCGGGCAGGGTATCGCTCGTGGGGATCACCTCGAGCAACTTCATGTATCGGGGTGGATTGAAGAAGTGGGTCCCCAGCCAGTGCCGCCGAAACTCCTCGGGAAATCCTTCGGCAATACTCGCAATCGAAATCCCCGAGGTATTCGAGCTAATGATCGCTCCAGGCGCGCGATACTGCTGCACCTTCCGAAGCAACGCCTGCTTGATATCGCGATCCTCAGAAACAGCCTCGATGATCCAGTCGCAATCTTTCACCCAGGCGAGGTTGTCCTCAAAATTGCCGGCGCTGATCAGGCGCGCCCCTTCGGGAACGAAGAAGGCCGCTGGACGCGCTTTCACAGCAGCCTCGAGTCCCGACTGGGCAAAGCGGTTACGCACCCATTGATCAGTGAGGGTTAGACCTTTGGCTTTCTCCTCGGGTCTCAATTCCGGAGGCACGATGTCGAGCAGGGCGACTGGAACGTTAGCGTTCGCGAGATGCGCGGCGATGCGAGCACCCATTGTGCCCGCTCCGAGGACCGCGACTTTACGAATACCACGCATGATGAGCTCCCAAATGATGTGGCGTGAATACTGCTAGAGGCATTATGGGCGTGTGCAACGGTGCGGTCAAGCGCAGGCCATTCAATTATTCTCAAGAAGTTATTCTCAGCAGACTCCGGGTGTAGAAGATCCTTCAGTCTTCTACTCTGCCGGCTGAATTCGCTTTGGGCTTAATACGTCCTTGCTTGGGAAGGGGCCGGCAGGGGCCGTGGGGCGTGCCTGCCAATCCGGAGTATCTTCAATTCAAGCTCCGCAGGTGGAAGAAAGCGAATATCTCGGTCTCTTCCTTCGGAGGAGATCTGGCCATTCACGGTCAGCCATTTAAGCGGGCACGAAGCGCAACCGGCTAATAGCTGCGATTCTGGTATGTTGCCAGGAACGATTTCATATTGGCGGCGTTCAGGGTGAGCTTGCCTGATTTCTCCATATGCTGCTTCAAGTTCTGCTCGTATATCTCGAAGGCGATGTCGCGCTTGCGCTGCAGCAGGTCCTCGGCGATCTGCGGTCGCTGCGCCGCGAAATCGGACTCGTTGGCCGGAGTGTGTGCGACGAGTTGAAATACTACAGTGGAGTTTGCGGCCTTGCTCAGATCGCTCTGACCGAGGGAGAGGCCGAAAGCCGAAGCCACCGTCGAAGCGGGAATGGTTTCATTCAGGTTATCCTGGCGCGTGATATCCTTACTTTCCTGGACTGTGACACCGAACTCTTTGGCTGCCTTTTTGAAGTCCTCGCCACCCTTCACTTTGGTAATAAACTGCTGCGCCTTCTGATCAGCAACGATGTTTGACTGGGAGGCTCGATAGTCCTCCGCCACCCTTGCCTGGACCTCATTGAACGAGGGGATGTGCTCGGGAACGATCTCGACTACTTGGATCACAGCAAGACCCTTCGGCACTGAGATCGGCTCACCCACGTCTCCCTGGCGAAGCTGGAAGGCCAGGTTCGCGAAGGATTCGCTATTGCCAAAGTCGGGCACGACCCCACCCAGCTTAAAGAGTGGCGATTCCTGCACCTCCAGACCAGCCTTCTTGGCCAAAGCGACGAACTGGGTCGGATTAGCGCGAGCCTGCCGATAGAACCGATCCGCCATGGCCTGCTGAACATCAGAAAGCTTCTGCTTCTCCAACTCCGTTCGCAGCTGAGCCTTTACTTCGTCGAAAGTCTGCTGGTGCGCGATCTGCTTCTCCTCCACCCTGATAATGTGGAAGCCGTACTCCGTCTTCACCAGCCGCAACTCGCCTGGCCGCATGGAAAAGGCAGCTTGGTCGAAGTCTTTCACTGTCTGTCCGTGAGTGATCCACCCGATCTCGCCTCCGCTCTGGGCACTACCGGTGTCTTCGGAGTTTTTGCGCGCCAGATCGGCAAAGTCCGCGCCACCCTTGGCCTGATCCAGGATGCCTTGTGCTTTCTTCTGCATCTCGTCGATTTCAGCCGGATTCTTACCCATGGTCTTGAGAAGAATATGCGCCACCTTGACGCGGTCAGGTACGCGGAACTCGGAAAGGTGCAGGTTGTAATACTGGCGCAGTGTGGCGTCGTCAACTGTGGCCTGGGCGCGCACCTTATCGGCATCGATAAGTATGTAACGTACCTTTCGCTGAGGTGGGAACTGGTAGTGAGAGGGATCCTTTTTGAAGAAAGCCTCGAGCGCTGTGGGAGTTATTTCCACCGCCTGTAGATAATGGCTGGGCTCGAAAACAGCGTAATTCACCTTGATCTTCTCGTTACGCCGGTTGAATTCGTCGTGGACCTCCGCCGGAGTGACCACCACATTGTCGGTGACCGCATCGCGCACCTTATCCATCAGGAGCCGCTGCTTCATCTGGGCTTCAAACTGGCTCACACTCATGCCAGTCCTCTCCTGAATCAGGCTCTGATAGGCGGCTATACCCACGAACTTGCCGTCCTGATAAAGCCCGGGCATGGACTGCAACTCCTGTGCCAACTCGTCATTCGTGACAACGAGATCCATTCTTCGGGCCTGAGCCATGAGCGCGCGCTCAAAAATCATCTGGTCAAGGAGAGAACCCGCCATACGGGGAACGATTTCCGGATGTTGGGCGAGACTGCTGTTCTGCAGGCGCGAACTGAGGCTTCTTCGCAGATCCTCCGTGGTGATATCGGCGCCGTCGACGCGGGCCAGCACGTTCTTGGATACCTGCGTGGTGTCGCCGCCACTGATCGGCGCGAGCGTAATCACCATGCCGACACTCACAATTCCGAGGAAAAAGATGAGGAGGTAACGCTTCACCGCCTCCCGGTTCTTTTTGAAGAATCTGAACATAGATACTAACTCCCAGACGAATGCCTAAACTTATCAATTATAGCGAGGAGGCGTGCCTCTAGCAACAGGCAGCAGGCAGATCTCGTCGAGCCGCACTTGCTTCATAGCATAGCCCGAGGGTCGGCCGGTAGTCCCACTCGGTCAATCGTCAGCCCGCAAGTGTGCAGTTGCTCTCCCGGGCTGGTTCCAGCATATTCCCTCGCGCTAGACCATCTCCAAAACTCGGGCCTGCCTACGTAACCGCGCCGCACCGGGTTCCAGTGAAGGTACTCGACACTTTTGCCGTATTCTTCCACTGTTCTGAGGGCGCGATCATAGACTTGTCCTGAGCGGAGCGAACGGAATCGCGACTGAAAAAGCGGCCCCAGCGTTTCCCTGCCGACATTCATCCGCCGTGTCGCACTCACCTTAATCGCTTCCACGACGTCGGAAATGGTTAAGGGATGCCGCGGGTAGACAACGGCGTGCCAGTGGTCCGGTAAAAGTACCCAGGCCGTAAGGATAAATCCGTCCACCTTTCGCCGCTCGCCAATTACTCGGGACAGAATCCTGAATTCATCTTCGGAGAGAAAAGCGGCGCCCGCGCCGAAGACAGCAGGTCACGAAGAAATAGTGATCGGAGAGGACAATCCTGCGCAGACGGGACACAAAGCGGATTATAACCCGCGAAAAGCCGCAGAGTTTCTGGGAAGCGAAACTCTGCGCTACGCTCGCTGCGCCAGCCTGACCTGCGCGATGTGTGTAGATTCATTCACGCTCCGTCGCTCCGGAGTGTGGAGAGGAGCATACTCAAGCTCACGACGCAGGCTAGCACCCACAGAAGGAAGCAAACCCACCCTGTGAAGCTTGTCGAAAGCGCGGTGAAGCCGGGGAAGAGCCCGCGCAATAAACCGACGAGTGATTGAATCATAGCGAGGGAAATCACCAGGCGCTCGCGGAAACATTTCAGGAGCAGCATAAGATACGTGAGAAACATGAGGGCTGTAACATGACCAAAAACCAGCGTAAACAACCCCTGTGTAGCGAAAGGTCGATCGAGGCTTCTCCAACTCACGACGGCCAGGGCAAGACAAGGCAAGAGGAAGTAAAGGGCTTGTGTCCGATGTCGCAATGCGCAGAAACGACCATGATAGGGAAGTAAGCAGTTCGAATTTGGAGTCATCATCCTCGCTCCCTTCGGCTCAGTGCCCCTGGCTACAGGCAGCCCGCGCCCCGAGCTCGAGATTGAAATCGAACAGACCCGCCACACCCAGCGCCCACGGGTTTGCCCTACGGAGTGCAAATCCAGCTATGTTTACGGTCAGTAGTTGCCGTTACGTCGCTGTCAGCAAGTGGTTTGGTAATAAGTTCATTCCAAACGCATGTGAGATAACCGCCCCAGTCTTGCATGATGTGAAAATGCCCCCGCCACCGTGGGTTTTCGTTATCCGCAGGGGGAGGTTGTGATCGCTGAGCTTGGATAACGGAAGTAGCCACCGGCACACCCACGAATATCCAACGGGGAGGCCAAGGTGCCTTCCAGCATTGCGGCTCACCAGTTACTGGGTCCCTAGGACATGGGTCTATTTGAGGAGTTCCTGGAATATCCCGAGTGTTCTGACTGTTGCCCGGCCACGGATCGTTGCTGCCCACCGAGCCCGGGAAGGGAAAAGGAATGCCACCGCCGCCGCCGCCACCCCCTGGAGGAGCACCACAAGCAACCATGAAGTACTCGCATAGTGGCGTGGTAGGGCACTCGGCATGACTCGTGGCGTATACGAAATCGCTGCAGCTCGAGGGGATCGCCGGGTCCAGTCCCAAAGGATCGGTGAACGTCGTAGGGTTATTCAGCGCATAGGCATAGCGGTTCAGGGACTGCGGATTCGTGATATCTCCCGCCAGCGGATCGGGTCCCAGCCAACCGCTCAACTTATGAGCGGCATAGCAACGTGCCAAACAGACCGTTAATCTGCGGCAATCAAAAAACATAACCAAGCCAAGGGAAGTGCGAGAAGACTCAACCACGGCGCCTTCTCTCTTAGAGCGCACATAAAGGCCAGAACAATAACGACTAGGCCGACTACAACATCGGCTGAGTACAGAAGGTGTCCAAACTCGGATTCCGGAAACCACTTCCCGTTCATTGATAAAGTCCGTATTGTTGCGAAGGAGCCGCCTGCACCAATCAAGCCCAGAATCACGGAGCTAAGGCCCCACTTGCACCGAACGAGTGTGCGATACATGTTCATGACTCCCTACCACCTTGGATGCCAAAGCGTTCTTTCCCACTAGAAAGCAAGTTACGCTTGCCAGGCTATCGCGCGGCACATCCCTAGCCAGGAATTCTGGAAGTGCGTTAACCACCAGTTGACCAATTATGGTGGGAACGCTGAACACCCCCTCCCAGATTGATGGCTCCAAACGTCAACCACGCCATGCGCGAGGGGGACGCTGAGAGGGCCAAGTATCGCGAGACTGTAGGGACTGTACGGATTAATGGTGTCGAGATGT
Source organism: uncultured Acidobacteriota bacterium (assembly GCA_963803295.1). Taxonomy (GTDB): domain Bacteria; phylum Acidobacteriota; class Terriglobia; order UBA7540; family UBA7540; genus CAWDMC01. The sequence continues at coordinate 383,610 of CAWDMC010000010.1, forward strand.
GCGTCTCCCGAGGCTTCTCCGGGCACATCTCTTTGCGGCAAGTCTATATCTATATGCAATCCACATAGCGGATCCGTGTTACGGATCTCAACGGTTCCGGGATGGTGATTACCCACGTCGGCGGTGCGAGAAAGGCCCGCCTTTTCGAGGGCCCCGAGCACCTCCCCAAATGTCATGTTAGGCGCAAACCAAAACCACCATAAAGGGGCATTCTGACACCACGTTATACCCGGTATGTCTGGACCTCCTGGGGGCGGCGAGTGCTCGCCTGTCAAAATAATGGTTCCACCGTACACCGTAACCGAATCCAGGCCCTTCACTGCGCCAGCGTTAATCGAATTGAAAACCGTATCGCAAGAGGCATCGATTCCGTCGAGCGTGCAACCTAGAGCTCCAACACGATTGAAAGGACAATGCTCTTGGTTTGGCGGCAGGTGAAAGTACATGGCACATGCATCTTGGGAACCCAACCCTGACGGATCGATGAGTGTCGTAGGATTATTCAACGCATAGGCGTAGCGGTTCAGGGACTGCAAAAACGGAATTCGAAAGTTAAGGGAAACCAACATATCGAACAATGACGCTGTTGTCCGAGAATCGCTGCTTCTCAATCAAATCCTTTGTGATGCCGCAGTCTTTACACTCAATTGTCAGCACATTAGCTGTGGCAGAATAGATGTCGAGGCCAGGTCGACCGGCAACAAAAACGGGGCGTGAACTGTAGAAAGCTCTCTTTAGTTCCCTGCCTGTATACAGATGGCTACCGATCACTACAAAGTAAGTATCACCGCTTAAAGCGGTATTGTCTGATCGCCTAGCTAACATGGCAATATGGCCTTCCGAGACTTTTTGAGACTGCACAATCTCAAATTTCCCCGAGTCCAAGATTCCCAGGAACGCCAGCGCAAGCCAGACACCAATTGCACAGAGAGCTATTACAACAGATGTCCAGATCAGAAAGTGTCTACGCGATTTCATTCGTGACACCCCGCTGCTCTCATAGCCTGACCTACCTTGATTGAGGCGTTGTCACTTGGAGTGTCCATGAAAGTTCGAGGGGAACCAAACGAAGCTTTTCCAAAAAGCGCAGCACCCAACTGTGCGGCACCGGCAGCAGCTTGGCAGAACGTCGCTCCGTACGGGCATGTAATCCCGAAGCTGATGTTGCCAGCATCGATACCAATTTGATTTTTGGGCTTCCTCAGCGGAATCTGTGGGTAGCTGAGGTTGATTAAGAGCGTTGCTGTTCAAGGAAGCGACAGAACTTCCTGCAGGTAGATTCAAATGACCGTTGCTGGTCCTCGGAGTCAGAATGATAGAGCAGCGGCCCTCCTTCCTGCACGACCTCGAAGATCAGGTCCTCGAGGGGTACTTTCCGGAGGGAAGGAGTTTGATTGAGGTCTCGAATGATTTCTCCTCCCAGCATCCAGAGATTGTCAACGTGCTTGCGAAGGGTCTTGCGAGAAAGGTTCTGTTGGATCAGATAGCTGAGAAAAGGGCGAAAACAGGCCACCATCTTCTCTCCCGGAGGGATGTCCTGAGGAAAGCCCATCCAACTGCGTGGCCACGCGTCCAGGTCCTTGCCATACGTCTCCAGAGGGGACTGGCTGGGCGGCGCGGAATCGTTTACGGTGGAAGTCTTGACCCGCGAGGTTGGCTTCCCCATGCGCTTGATTACCCTTCTCAACCGTTGTCATCACTTTCGCGGATTTGTCTACGAGAGGGCGCGGTTCAGCCCGACCGAGCGCACCACCCTGGAAGTGCAGGTGCGACCCCGAAAAGGCTCGGCGGCGCTTTGCTCGGCCTGCCACCGGTCGGCTCCCGGCTACGACCGCCTTCCCCAGAGGCGATTCGAGTTCATTCCTTTTTGGGGCTATCTGATATTCCTGCTCTACCGCATGCGACGGGTCAACTGCAAAACCTGCGGCATCGTCGTCGAGGAGGTGCCGTGGGCTACCGGCAAGCATCAGCTTACCAAAGTCTACATGCAGTTTCTCGCCCACTGGGCACGCCAACTCTCCTGGCAGGAAACGGCCCGAGCCTTTCGCACTTCTTGGGAGAAGGTCTGTCAGGCGGTGGAGTACGTGGTCAGCTGGGGACTGGAACATCGCACCCTGGGAACGATAACGGCCCTCGGCGTGGACGAAATCCAGTATGCCAAAGGCCACAAGTATCTGACCCTGGTCTATCAGATTGATCCCCAACTGACCCGCTTGCTCTGGGTGGGCAAGGAGCGAACGGTCGAGACTTTCGAAGGGTTCTTCACGATGATCGGCACGGAGTTGGCGGCACAGATCAAATTCGTCTGCTCGGATCTGTGGAAGCCCTATCTGCGCGTAATTCGGGAAAGATGTTCGCAAGCGCTTCATATCCTGGATCGCTTCCATATCGTGTCCCAGATGAACATGGCTTTGGACGATGTCCGGGCGGCCGAGTCCCGTCACCTGAAGCAGCAAGGCCATGAACCCTTATTGAAGAAATCCCGCTGGTGCATCCTCAAGCGTAAAAGCAACCTCACTCCTTCGCAGAGGTTTCGCCTACGCGATCTGCTGCGCTGCAACCTGAAAACCGTGCGAGCCTACCTTCTGAAAGAAGACTTCCAGCAGTTGTGGGACTACCATTCGCCCACCTGGGCGGGCAAGTTCTTGGACGAATGGTGCCGCCAGACGATGCGCTCCCGGATCGAACCGATGAAGAAAATGGCCAAGACGCTGCGCCGCCACCGTGATCTCCTCCTCAATTATTTCAAGGCGCAAAAACAGTTTTCCAGCGGGGTGGTCGAGGGTCTGAACAACAAAGCCAAAGTGACCATGAGAAAATCCTATGGCTTCCGAACCTTTCGCATTACGGAACTCGCGCTGTATCACGCTCTTGGCAAGTTGCCCGAACCCGAATTAACCCATGAATTTTACTGACGAATCGATTTTGGTATCCCGGACCTGGCTGATTCTTAATGTCATTGGGCCCGCCTGTTTTGACCGCGTTGTAGTACCCATACATTCCACCAAAAAAGCTCGGTATCGGACTAGCGTACGGCGTGGCATTCGCGCCGATCTTCCCGACAGCAATGAAACCCTGAGCTGTTGCAATCTGCTGTTGGGCAGTCACTCCTGCAGCAGATAGCGTAGCGTTTGCACATGGGCTATTTGGAGCGTTGTTTGCGGGGCAGTACGACTGCCCAACAGCAAGCGGGCCCAGCCCACCCAGGCAAGGGCTTCCGTTGTTTGCAGCGTTCGAAGAGCCGCCCGTACCGCCGCCACCTCCGCCCCAGTTCCAACGGAAGGACGGGGCATTAGTCAGCAAGTAGGCCAGACACTGAAATCAGGGCAGGGTTCGCCATAAGTGGGACCAGAGGAGTCCACTAGGTTCCCATTAGAGTCGTAAGTGTACGTGTAATACGTCTCGCCGCAAAGCCCCGTGGGATCAATCAGCGTCGTAGGATTATTCAGCGCATAGGCGTAGCGGTTAAGGGACTGCGGATTCGCGAAATCCACCGCCGCCAACCCGGCTGGGTCGGCGAGAGCCACCTCCCGGTTGTGGCATATTCCCGGTTGGGTGTCTCGGACATGCCCAGCACGTTGTTCGTGACCATCCCCGCGAAGATCCCCTTGGCCGTTCCGCTCTCGGCGTAATGCTCTCCGTAAGGCGCAATCCCGGCGTCGTAATATTGCGTCCGGCTCGGGGTGGAGGCGAAGCGCACGCTCCCCAGCCAGTCCGTGTGCCAATAATCCACCAGGGTCGGACCGGCCGCGTAATCGGCCACCGCCCCCGCCGGCAGCGGCACTCGTCCGGCCGACAACGTTATCCCGCCATTCTCGCCAGGATCTGTCCCCCTGCCCACACGAACTGATTGACGGTACCACTCACGTTCCTTCCCACCTGCTGGCCCAGCGCATTGTAGGTGAAGCTCATCACGCTCGACCCATAGGGGGTGGTTGAAAGCATCTTGCCTTCAGCGTCCCAAGTATAGCTGGTGCTTCCTACTCCTGTCCCGGTGCTGAGGATGTTCCCGTTCGTGTCGTAGGTGTAAGGCTGGCCACCGGCACTGCTGATTCTGTTCGTGGAGTTGTTGTAGGTGGCGGCAAACGTCATCCCGCCGTTCGATCCCGTCTTGGTGAGGTTTCCAAAGCCGTTAGCACCAAGACCGAAGCTCTGTGTCCAAATGCTGACCTGTAAGCTGTTCTTGCAGTCCACGCTTGCGATGCGCACCAGGTCGTCGTAGCCGTAAGTACAGGTCTGGGTGCCGCCGCTGTTGAACCCGTCGGTGATGGCCAGCGTCCTCAAGGTGCCATTCGCATTCCACGTCAGGTTTCCCGTCACATTGGTTCCGTTCACGGCGTATCTTGTATTGCGTCATTCGGCCGCTGTTGGCGTGCCAGTGGTCCGGTAAAAGTACCCAGGCCGTAAGGATAAATCCGTGCACCTTTCGCCGCTCGCCAATTACTCGGGACAGAATCCTGAATTCATCTTCGGAGAGAAAGCGGCGCCCGCGCAGAAGACAGCAGGTCACAAAAAAATAGTGATCGGAGAGGACAATCCTGCGCAGACGGGACACAAAGCGGATTATAACCCGCGAAAAGCCGCAGAGTTTCTGGGAAGCGAAACTCTGCGCTACGCTCGCTACAGCGCTTGAAAAGCGGCGGGTGATTAGCTAACCAGATCACACTTTGAAGGGCTTTACGGGATTTCATGCATGTCATTGAGCTTTTCCAGCCGCTTCTTTTCACTCCACACCAGATCATAGAAGCGCCGGTTGCCAGACGCGATAGGGACCATGAAGATGGACAGTGGGCGGCAAGGTGAGGGGTCGCCAGCATTCTCTCGTACCAAGGCAAATCGCGTTGGGCCCCAAGGTGGTAGCCACGGCACGTCGCTTGTGTCGCTTGTGCCCTAGGCTTGTCGATCTCCGGAGCCCGAAGAACCCCACAGCATCGAGACCATGCTGTGGCTACCTGCTGTTTGCGGCTTTGCATAAATGCGGGAGGGGGGCCCCTTACGACGTCCAGATGAACGCGTAGAAGTGTTCGGGCCTCAAAACGTAGCCGATGATCTTGAAGACTTACTGAGGATTACAAATCGCGGTGACGCCCTCGCTGTAGCGCCGGTGTCCCCACCGGCGTTTTCGGCGCTGAGAGCCTGCCCTGAGTGGGGCGAAGGGACAGCGCCCGTACAGAATTGGCGTCCTTATGATTTGTGTCCCTATGATTTGTAATGCAGAAGTAGCTTAATTCGCAATTCCCCGAGGGTGGCAAGGAAGTGCCGACTCCGAGTCAAAAGCCGGGCGCGTCGATAAATGCTGGAAGTAACGAAATGCAGGTGGTTCAACCTGTAATAATTGTGCTGCCGAGGCATGCAGAGACTGTCGCCCGCAGCCGCTTGGCGATCTCCGAGCTCGACACGCTCTCGCCCTTTCTCCGCGAGCTCAGCTCCCGGATTCGCTCCAGGCGGCTGCGCAGGGCGGCACTGATGGCAGCGATAAAGTCTCGGTCTGCTGCTCGGACTCGGCCATCGGAAAACCTCCGAAGGCATCCTAAGCTATGTATGTCATACAATCAAGAGGTCATACATTCTTGGCGGGAAAGGTCTTAGAGGGCACGATCGGCAGGGAGATACTCAGGTTGCCAGGCGGCAACCTCGAATCCACATCTCATTGATTTACCGATGGTTGCTATTCGGCAACCTGGGTTGCTGCACAGCACCCGCTGCGGGGTGACGTGTCACCCTACACCCGGTGCGAAGCACCGCTAGCTAAGGCTTTCGCGGCGGGCACGAGCAGATTTGGAGCTGGAACCCACAAGGGATAAATCGCAGAATCGCGTTCTGGGCCAACCAGCCGGGCCGGGACACAACCTGGGAGCAAACCGCACGAGGCATCGCTTGTGGTGACATACAAGCAGGCAGCAGCGAAGTGGGTCCCGGCAGAAGTTAGCTATGCATCATAAGTCGCATGTCATGTCACAAACCGCTCGACGATCCAGAGGACCCGGTTGAATTGGGCGGCGGAGTGATGTGTGGAAACCCGTCGTTGTCTTCAGCCTTCACTAATCTGGGGGAAAGGAAGCCAGAAACGAAAATCCACGCGTACGCGATGGGAACGGGAAGTAGGACACCGTACCAGAAAAGCGCTTCCCCGCGTGCGCCAGCCGAGTACGGTACTAAGCAACCCAGAATCACACTGGCCAGCACGATGAGCACGCGCCTGCGAGCGGGAAGCTTCTCCCACTGCAGCAGTTGCTTGCACGCTGGGCACCGTAATTTTCCCGTTTTTAGTTCATCTTTGTGAAATTGCCTGCCGCACAGCGGGCACGTGACCATGCCTGGTTGCTCCTTTGCAGGACGTCTAAAGACTTGCCATCCGCTAACAGGGTCAATTCCGGCCGGCCTATACAGGGCACTCTGACCTACACCGCTCTCATCCCGAGCTTGTCTAGTGCTGGCTCCGTTCGTCGAGTCCAACGAACCAGCCAAGTGCAGTTTCAGGAATACTGGGACCCGGTGATAGGACGTTGGCCACATCATAAATAGTAAACAACACCTCGGGGTGGGTGCCTGCAAGCACCTGAGCTGTTTCATAAAGCGCCGTGACACTCGTTCCGCCAAGTGCGATGTGTGCGACGACGCCCGGCATGGCCGAAACCGCAGTCACTTGCATCCAAAACTTCCCAGTTGTCATCACACCTGTGTTTCGGGCAACCTGCGAGAAAATAGCCGTGGCCGCCGGCGGCAAAGAACCGCGAGTGTCCGGGACTGACTGGGAGACTTGGATGTTAACCCAAGAGCCACTCGTAGACGTAGTCGACTTCGACCCGCTAGCACTATCACTGACGGAAACGGAGGAGCCCGGCAGCCAAACCCGAACTGTACGGGTAATCTGGGTTGTCCCGCCGGGTCCCTGCTGAACTCTTAGTCCGTTGCAGTTCGGATCCCTACACCCCACACCTGCGCCCGAAGCAATCAGGCTCCGGGCAAGCCCACAGTCGCCGTTAATCCCATCTATTGTGCAACCCAAAGCTCCCACGCGATTGAAAGGACAATGCTCTTGGTTTGGCGGCAGGTGAAAGTACATGGCACATGCATCTTGGGAACCCAACCCTGAGGGATCGATGAGTGTCGTGGGATTATTCATGACATAAGCGTAACGGTTCAGGGACTGAGGATTGGTGATATCTCCCGCCAGCGGGTCGGGGCTCGTCCAGCGGCCCAGGCTGGGAGATTGGCGACGGTATTGGGTATACCATAGCTCCTGGTCCATCCACATTCCGGCAAACACCTCATCCATGGTCTGCCCGGCCTGCGTCCAATATTGTCCCCAGGGGTTGTAGAGCCGCTCATTCGTTAGCACGCCAGCGTGATCGGTAAACGCGCTCTCGCTGCCCAACACGTTCGGGTGCGGGAAAGAGCGTGGCGGTTCCCGCCCAAGACACGTTGTTCGCCAAGTTGCGTCCTGCGAAAGGTACCAGCTCATCCCACCAGCCATTGCCCCTGCCATCGAAATCCCCCAAGTTCTCTCCCCCTGGAGCGTACAGGAACTCCTCCCTATAATTAGTATCATTAGTCTCGGCCAACTGGCCGGAGGCGTTGTAGATGAAGGTAGCGTTGCGCGTCCCACCCGCCGCCCGCAGCCGCCCCTCGGCATCCCACTGGTAAGTGTGGATTCCGTCGCTGGTCAGGTTTCCCGCAAGATCATAGCCTGCGGTCGTACCGTTGATCTGGAAAATGCGGTTGGTCAAGCTGTCAAAGCTCGGCTGCGCGCATTGGGGAGTGCTCCCCAAGCGAGCAAGCCATGTTCCCGTACCGCCCATTCGAGGTGTCCGAGGTGTAATTGTAGCTCTGGTTGTAGCTCACGGTTCCCGGCGAAAACGGGGCCGCGGCGGCGCTGACCAAGCGGTTCAGACTATCGTACGTGTAGGTAGCCGTGTGGTTGAAGGAGGCCGTCGTGCTGTCCTGATAGCGATAGCCCCTCACGTTGCCACTGTTCCCGAGCCCGAGGCCGGGACAGCACAGCTTGTGGGGTTGACCCCGAGTAGTAATTGTACACCAGGCAGTAGTTGGCGGAATTGTTCGAAGCCGTACCCAGTTGCAGCCGCACCGCTTGCAGCCGCTTGTTGTAATCATAGGTTTCCTGAATCTGGGTGCAGCTTCCAGACGGGGCGCAGCCGTTGAGGAGGGTCTTCAGGGCACCCGAAGGGCCATAGGTCATTGTGGCCAGCGTTCCGGGATGCGTTGAGTCGTTCAGCGAACTTGTCATCCCGGTCAACTGCAGCCCGCATTATAGGTGTTGGTCACAGTGAAATTAGCCGGGTGCGTCCAGCTGGAAACATTCCCCGCCGTATCGTAGTTGTACCCCAGTCTCCAGATGGACGCGGCCCCGCAATTGTAAGGCGTACATTGCCAATAAGCAGCCACCCGGCCCGCCTGGTCATAACTGTAGGCCACCGCTGTCTGCGGGCTGGTGCAGGTACCCGCCGCAGAGTTCGTGCAGGCCAGCACCATCCGCCCTTTGGCATTGGCAAAGCTCACTCCCGACCAGGCCGGCCAGGAAGCCGGTGCCTGATCGTAGAAAAAATTAGCGGCTGGCGTTGTCCCATCGGAATAGGACTTTCGCGTCAGGCGGTTGACAGTATCATAAGCATAGGTGGTGGTGGTTCTGCGCGCATCCGTGCGGCGGCACACAGCGCCCGAATCCCCGGCGCAGAGTGCTCCTCCGGAGGTAGTGTAGTAGTAGGATGTGGTCCCCGATTCCGGGGTCTGGACCGAAGTCACACGCGCGAGCCAGTCATAGTTGTAGTATCGATGTTGAGCGCCTTGGTCAACCTGCTTCAGGTCACCAAGAACGTCGTAGACATAACACGTATTGTTCACCGAACCGCTGGTCAGGCTGCCGGTGGAGGGATCGGGCTCATCCACCTCGATCAGCCGCCCCAAAGCATCCGTCCAGAACTGTCGCTTCTTGCCAGCTTCATCAATCGAGAGGCTCGGCAGCCCCACTCCATTGGTGCAGATCTGCGAGGCACGGCCGCCATTGTCGTCGACATCCCCGCCATAGTATGTGTGGGCCGCGTTCCCATCCCCGCTATGGGTAACACTCTTGGTGCGGCCCAGGGCGTCGTAAGCAAGAGTGTCAAGGCCGTAAGTTGAATCCCCGGTGCTCTGGTAAGGGTTGCTGACGCTCACTACCCGCCCCAGCGAATCGTAAGTCGTATCGACTTTGGTCGCGCTGGGCGAGGTGTTGGCTTGCCGGTTTTGGGTAGCCCGGCCCAGGCCATCCATGTAAGTGTCGATCTCGGTGGTCAAGCCATTGCTGTTGGTCAAGGTGCTGGTGGTGGATGGGCTTGGGCTGATGGTGTAGCTGAGATTCGTAGTGGCCGTGGCCGGAGGTGTGACCGCCCTCGGACGCCAGAAATTGGCGTCAGTATAGGAAACGGTAGTGGCATGGCCGTTGGCATCCGTGGTCGAGGTCACCACCCCTCCTGTACAGTTCCAGGCCATCGAGGTGGCCAGGCTGGCAATTGCAGGCGTCACCGTGGTCATCAGGGAGTTCGCGCAATTCGTGCTGTTGTAGGCGTAGGTGGTGGTATGGCTGTTCGGGTCAGTGACCTGCCGGATGTTCCCTGTATCGAAATAGTTGTAGGCGCTGTCGAGGTGGGTGCTTCCCGTCACCCAGTTGCTTATGGTCGTGGCATTCCCGCGCGACCCTGAAACCGCGAAAAGCTGCGGGGTGCCCGTTGTTGCCTGAAGGTGACCCGCCTCGTCGTAAGCGTAGGTGGTTTTGCTTCCCACCGTGCCGCTGCTGTTGCACTCACTATCCGTACCACCGGCCGTGCAGACCACCACTTTCGAGACACCGTCGTGGATATTACCCAGCGAGGCGTACGAGGTTACGGTCTTGCGAACCAGCGTGGGGCCATAGTTATATTCATCAATCACGGTCGGCATCCCGTAGGAATTGTAATATTCGTCCCGCTTGGCGGAGGAGAGCCCGTTGGGGGTGGTGAGAATCGTGCGTCGCGTGATAGGCATGGCCACGGTGGTGTCGATGCAGGGGGAGGCGGCACCGTTATAGCAGGTATCTACGGTCGCGAGGATGTTTCCGCCAGATTCTAAACCTTGGTAAGCTATGCGCTCCGTCTCGTAGACCTTCTGGAAATGAATCACCGTGTCGTTGTTGTCGGGCGTTTTCAGCGTCGTCTTCCAATGAGAGCCTGAGACCTGCGACCGGGTGTAAGTCCATACTCCGCCTGGGGACACGGTACGAGTTAAGCCTGCCGTGCTGCCATCCGCGCAGTTGATTCCGTTGTTAGTGCCCGTATATTGGTAGGTGATCGATCCACCGGTGGGCAGAGTGATGGAAGCGATTCGTCCGGTTTTCGCGCCGGCGTGAATTGGATTTACCGTCGACTCATAGGTGATGGCGTAGGACCCATTGCTGCCGGGCAGGGTGATGCTGGATACCAGATAGCCTTGCTGCTGCTGGCTGCGTCCGTAGTCGGTGATGCCGGAACAGCCGAAATTCGTCTCAATGGTATAGAGCGAATAATTCATCGTGAATGAGGACGAGCCACCGGCCGGGTTCGTGTAGGTGAAGGTGGTGGGGTTTGGGGATGCGCCGGTGACGGTCACGGCGGCGGCGCTGGCACTCAACGTATCGTAGAAGTGGATGCCGTCTGTATTCATCCGGTTGCCGTTTCGGTCGGTGATCGAGCCGCTGCCCGAAGGGGCCTGACCGCTGGCCACCACCGGTGAAACGATGTTGGCGCCGGAGCGTGAGTACAGGGTCACCGATGTCAGCGAAGCGTTCACCGATAAGTTGTACCCGGAATCGTCTATCGCGATTCCGGAAGCGGTGAGGGGATAACTATCAATCCCACAGCGGGGAGAGCCAACAGCTGAGAAGTTAGAGACGGCGAGATTATTGCCGAAGGCGTGCGAGCCTCCCTGTCCGTCGTAGTAGACCCAATTCGTGTAATCATTCCAGTAGTACCAGGTGTTCCACCAGCAACTATACTGGGTCAGGGTGTAGGAGACGAAGCCGGTTTGCGCCTCGGTAATGCCGGTAAATCCCCAGTTGAAGTCATGCGTCCAGACCTGCGATCCGCCCGACGATACCGGATACCAGATCAGGCTGTTGTAGCCGATGGCATAGCTGAATGCCGATCACACGCGACGGCAAGGGAAGAAGGGCAGAGCCGCGCAACGGCTTCCGATCGAGACCCATAGGGTGCGGGAAAGCTGCGGAAGAACTGCGGGATTCGTGCGGGATTTTGCGGGATCGTGGGCCGGTTTGGGCTCCTATTAAAGATTACACAATATAGCGACAACTGCTTCTGTAGCGGCGCTGTCCCGAGCGCCGAAAGACGCCGGTGGGGACACCGGCGCTACAGCCATGGTCGTCGCTATATTTTGTAATGCTCATTAGGGCTCGATGAGCGCGGAACCTGGTTGCCCTGAGCCGAAGGCTATCTCCCAGGTCGGGAGAATGCCGGGGCAACTGCTGCGCGCGCAGAGGCTCCGCAGGCGGTGGTAAAGTGCAAAACCGGACCCACGATGTTATTGAAAAGACAGCCCTCCAAAATTTCGGACGGCACCGGCTTGTGGAGCGTCCACGCAATCTCGGCAGAGGCCGTCCGGCCTTCGCACGCGTAGACAGCATGGTTTTGTCCGTGGGATGTATGGACCGATGACCTAGCGTGCCGTTCTCCCAGGATTGCCGATGGGGACACCGGCGTTGCGGCACAAAATTAGACGAATATTAGTTGACAGCCAATAACGCCGGCAGTAGAGTTATAGAGGCTATCCGTAGCCTACACAGAGGCTCGGTAACTAGCTGGACTAGCGCACGCCTGTCATCAGGTGTGCGGCCTTGTTCTTTGACAATTTGCGCGCCCGGCGGGAGCCGCCAGTCCGCCCCGCGGGCGCATTCTTGATTCCGCTTGCTCGGGAATCTACTGCTTTGCGACGGTTAAACGAAGATCCTCGTCGAAAGAGTCTCTTCCCCGGGAACATGCTCCAGATCGGGGTTTCCCTCTCACCAAGCATTCACGGTGGGGCACGGTGGGGGACCCAGCCTAGCAGTCCCGTCAGGGCCCGTCAGGGCCTGTCAGGGCCTCTTGATCTCGAATTTCTCAAGCCGATACTGCAAGGTTCGAAAAGTCATCCCAAGAAGCTGAGCGGCCTTGGTGATATTCCAATTCGTGCGCTGCAAAGCCTCTAGGATCTTCGCCTTCTCGTGCTCCTCCCAGGAACCCTCGGCAATGACGGGAGCGAGCGCTCCCGGCTGCCCCGCTCCAGGCAAAGCCTCACCGCTGGCCGCAATGACACCTGATTGTGCCGGATGGGAAGCCGTCGACGGACTCACTACCATCGCCGCCGGCAGGATTTCCGAGGGCAAGTCTGGTGCCTGAATTTCATCCGCCTCGCCCAAGAGGACCGCACGGTCGATCGCCGTTTCGAGCTGCCGCACATTGCCCGGCCAGGCGTAAGCTTGCAGAGCCTCTACGGCTTCTTCGGAAATGCCTTGGACGTCGCGCCCTCCTGCCATTGCCGCTTTGCGGATGAAGTGCGCAGCCAGAACCGGGATGTCCTCCCGGCGCTCGCGTAGGGGCGGACACACGATCGGGAGAACCTTCAGCCGGTAATACAAGTCTTCGCGGAACTTTCCTTCTTTGAGCAATTGCTCCAGATTCTTATTGGTGGCCGCGATAATGCGCGCGTCGACCTTGATGGGCTCGGTGCCGCCCACCCGCATAATCTCTTTCTCTTGCAGGGCGCGCAGAATCTTTGCCTGCATGGCCAGGGTGGTGTCGCCGATTTCGTCAAGGAAAAGCGTGGAGAGATGCGCCTTTTCAAACAAGCCCTTCTTTTGGGCGTGGGCGTCGGTGAAAGAGCCTTTCTCGTGACCGAACAACTCCGAATCCAGCAGAGTCTCAGTGAGCGCCGCGCAGTTCACTGCGAGAAAGGGGCGATGGTGCCTCGGACTGGAATTGTGGATCTGCCGCGCAACCAACTCCTTGCCCGTGCCGCTTTCACCCAGGATGAGCACCGTGTGCGATGACGGCGCCACCTTCAGGATCATGCGGATCATGGTTTTGATCGCCGATGAGTTGCCAATGATGGTCCGCTTCAGTGTGGCCAGACGGTCGAAGACCTCCTTCACTACGGCCAACAACCGGTCGCGATCCACGGGCTTTTCCAGGTACTGATAGACGCCTTTCTTCGTGGCCTCGATGGCCGACTGAATCGAGGGATACCCCGTAATCAGTACAACCGCCACGGTAGGGTCGGCAGCCACAATCTCGCTGAGAAGCTGGATGCCGGTCATGCCGGTGAGATTCAGGTCAGTCAACACCAAGTCGAAGCGCTTCTGCGCCAAAAGGTGCAATGCCACCTCGCCCGAAGCTGCCGTGTCCGTGGAATAACCTTCGTCTTCAAGGATATCGCGGTAGATCTCGCGCTGGCGTCGTTCGTCGTCAACGACCAGAATCGATGAGTCAGGCATAGGGGTTAGGCTCAGTCGTCAGCTATCGATCTTCAGTCCGCAACCTGGCTGGGATTTTCCACTGCGATCAGGCCGCGCTCACCTTCGACCCTACGGCAGGCTCGGGTGCCGGCAGATCCACCACCATCACCGCTCCCGGCCCGGAATGGCTTGCCACGTAGATGCGTCCTCCGTGATCTTCCACGATTTTCTTGGTAATGGCGAGGCCGAGGCCGAAACCGGTCGCTTTAGTGGAGAAATAGGGAGCGAAAACCTTCTCGCGTTCCTCAGGGCGGATGCCCGGCCCGGTATCGGCAAAGCGGACCTCCACCGATTCAGGGCCGTCGTTGGTCGTGGCGCGCATGGCCGTAATCCGGATCTCACCTCCGCGAGGCATCTCCTGAACTGCATTGGTAAGAATATTGAGAAAACAAGTTTTCATCTGGACCGCGTCCACTTGTAAGATGGGCAGGTCGTCGGCCACTACCGTGGCAATCTCCACGTTTTGGCTTCGCGCCTGCTCTTCAACCAGATGCACGGATTCCTCGAGCATCGTCCTCAGATCGCACGGCGCCAGCTTCAGCGGAGTTTGCCTGCCCGCCGAAAGGAACTCATTCACCAGGCGATTCATCCGGCTGACTTCCTCCTTGATGTTGTCGAGATTACGCTGCAAGTCCCGAGCTTTGCGGGCATCATCCACCGCGTATTTCGCCCGGATCTGATCGATGCTCAGATTAATGAAGTTCAGCGAATTGCGAACCTCGTGGGCCACGGTCGCCGCGAACCGTCCCAGCAGGGAGGATTTCTCTGCCTCGTTCAGACGCTCCTGAAGCTTTCGGTTCTCGCGCAGGCGCTCCACCATATTGTTGAAAGTCTCGGAAAGGCGCCCCAGTTCGTCCGTGCCTTCCACCGGCAGGGAGACATAGAGGTTGCCCTTGGCCACCTGCTGCGCGCCCGTCACTAACGTGTCCACTGGCTTGGTGAAACGAAACGCCAGATAGACGATCAGGAAAGTGCCGGCCAGCATGCTGCAAAGCGTCCAGGCGAACCGCTCGAGATTGGCGCGACGCACGAGCTGCCCGGCCACGTCCGCCAGTCCTTTCACTTCCGCGTAACCAATGACCTTGTCGCCCTGTACAATGGGAAACTGTACCGAATAGGCCTGCTGTTCCACCGCCGCATCCACGTTCACGTCCTGGAAACTGGCGGAGAGTTTGATCTGCTCCTGCTTCTCGCCGCCACGGTGCTTCTTCAGCTTGATCTTCTTGCCCACCTCGCTGGGATCGGTGCTCGCCACCACATCACCGGTGGGTGCGGCTACGCTGACGTTCTGCAGGCCGGCGATTTTGAGCGCCTGCTGGTAGGCCTGGAGAGCCTGGTTGCGATCCGCCTTGGGCGGTACCTGCTGCTGGGTACGCTGGCTAAGCTGGCTGATCGCCACCAAGTCCGAGGTGAGGCCCGCAACATACGCCTTGATCTGCCGGCTCTGCTGCACGTAGCTCCACATAAGAATAGTGCTCGTACAGGTCATGGTGAGAAACATCACCAAGGCGAGCCGGGTCCTCAAACGCAGATTCAAATGAAGTCTCTTGAAGCCTAAGTTCGGCTCGGGCCTGCCCTCAATGTTCAACTCGGTCTTCATATTACCTCTATAACCTGTTGGATCCCGATTCTAGCCAAAGGGGTTGGGTAGGTCAAACTGGCCCGATGGCTTTATCCGCAGCGAGGCGCATCTTTTACGCCGGCGGGCACTCCCGTTTAAGGTTCAGAGGAAGGAGAGCCGAAAGCCCGCTTCCGCCGCTCTAGTTTTCAAGGGCACGCGAGACCATCGCCTCCCAAAGTCCGGCCGGAAGCGGTAGCTCAGCATGGATGATTTCTAGACCAGCTCTCCGGCCGTATCTTTCTTCTCTTCGTCTTTCCCCTTTTCCTCGCCGTCAGATCCCATGACCTTCTTTACCCGGGACGCAATCACGGTAGCCAAAATGGTCCCTGCGCCGGTGAAAACGGCTACAAGGTTGTTCTTGGCCTGGGTAAAATCCACGTGTCCGCCAGCTAGGTAGATGCAGGCATAAGGTACGGCAACGGCAATCACCCCGCCGACGATCGGCGCGAGAAGCGTTTTGAAGTTTCGTAGAATGAGGAACATGAGGTGATAGGCCAGGATCAAACCCGCAGTTACCAGCAATAAGCCGAGGGAGAAGTGCTCGTACCAGGGAAGTATCGCTCCAAAGCTGGCAGGGCGCCAAAGGTAGCTCAGTCCCAGGACGATTCCCACCAGCAAGAACATCGAGAGGGCATTCAGCAGCCCCCCCGAAACGACAAGCGCCGAGAAATATCCCTGTATCAGGCTCAGGTATCCCGTTCGCATGGTTATCTTTTTCGGATGCAGTACCCGGCCGGCCAGAGCCTTGATGTTCTCTTTGAGGTCTTCGGTAAGATCGGCTTGGACCAGGAACGAAATCGGAAACTCGCTGCTTTGGTGTGCGTGATAGTTGAACAGAACCAACGACAGTGAAAGGTCGAGGAAAAGGCCCACCTGGATAACAGTCAGCAGGCTCACGTGTCCGTCGAGGAACCTGGCCAGCAGAAAAACCATAATCATTTCGATAATCTTGATGAGGGGTGCGACGAGCTGGGAGACGCTGATGAGCCGGGGCGCCTCGATGGTCATCCCGATGTTGCTGCTCGAGATTAGGTCGCCGTAAGTAACAAACCGGCTCGGACTCACCATGGCCCAGAGCTTGAGGATCTTGTCATTCCACACCTCATCAAAAGGTGGAAGGGAAGGACTCTGGACACTGACGGCCTGAAATTTCAAACCCAGAGTCTGTTTCACCAATTCTCGGTCAACTTCGCAAAACCGTTTGGCGGTTTGCTGCTCGTCGGGCCGGAATGTGTAATCAATGGCACATGCGCACTTCATGGCGGTGAAAAAGGTTCTACTCGGCAGACCGCCCAACTGGCCGAACACCGGTAAGCCGAAGGCTAGACGCTCGACAAGCGGTCCCACGAAACGCCACAGAACGACTCCCCAAGCCACAAAAACCGTCAGGAGGAGGGTCAATAAGATCATCCGGAAAGAGCGGCTGGCGGAACTTGCGCGCGCCTCGTGGCTGACGATCGCCGACATGAACACAATGAAGACGATGTCCCACAAAAACAGCGCGACGCGATTTGCAAAGAGCGCCGCTAAAGCCGCGGTGAGACCCCGTTGCACCTTGTCCAGGAAGGGTACTTCCGAATAGATTCCCAGGTCCCTGGCATTCTCCATTGTGTCCTCCGAATCCTTCGCGCGGCTGATTGACTTGAGCTTCTTCTGTACTGCTCCTGGAGCTCGGTTACCAGTGTTGAGGAGAGACTTGCCGGATCAAAAGAACATACCACATGTTCTCATCGCGTGGTCAGCAGGTAGGGTACGGTCATCTTTGGCGGTGTGCGGAGGATCAGGGTTTGTGGGGTTGTCGAAAAATTGGGTTTTGAGCCAAGTCTTTTACCTTACTCGAGCGTCCCCGAAAGCCGCCCCTTCGGCCTAAGGCTCAAGGCCTCGCGCCTTCCGCTGTCTTTGAGAAAATCCCGGCTGAGTGCGCTCTACTGTCCCTCGGTGAGGCGATAGACCTGGCCGTCAACAAAGACCTGGAAAAGTGCCGGATCGAGCAGCTTGGACTGAACCTCACGGCCAATGATATCCAGGGCTCGTTCGGCTGGAATTGCCCGCTTGTAAGGGCGGTCGCGGGCAGTGAGGGCGTCGTAAATGTCAGAGATTGCGATCATTCTAGCCTGAACAGGAATCTGCTCCTCCTTCAGGTGTGAAGGATAGCCGCTGCCGTCAAGCCGTTCGTGGTGCGCCTTTACGATCTCGGGTATCTGCTGCAATTCCTTCGTCCAGGGAATCTGCCTCAGGAAAGTGTAGCTGTGCTGAACGTGCGACTCAATTTCAGCGCGCTCGCGTTGGTCCAAGCTGCCTTTGGGTATCAAAAGCAGGCGAACCTCTTCGGCATTCAGCAAGGGCACGGTCTCGTCTCCGGTATCCCTGAGAGCAATCCCGGCAATGATACCCAGCATTCCGGCCGCCTCCTGCGGCAAAGCGGAAGGCTCGTTTGCCTTCAGGACGAATTGCAGGAATTGCTCCAGCCGTGTTTCTTCCCGTTGGTAGTCGGCATCGAACCCTGCGAAAGCGTCCGCATAGTCCTGGTTTCCGTGCCGCATCAGATATTCGGTCTTCCGCCGGCTGTTCTCGATCTGAGCGGTCTGGCGTGCGTAGCGAAACCGCTGGCGGATTGATTCCAGTTGTCGGGGATAAAGCTTCTTCTCTTTCACCAGTACGTGCTCGCGAACCCCCACTTTACCGAAATCGTGCAGCAGGGCGGCATACTTCAACTCCTGTAAGTCATGATCGGTGAAGTGGACATTCGTATAGGGCGCATGGGCCGCGCGATCGACGCGCTCAGCCAAACCGACCGCGAGCCGGGCGACGCGTTCCGAATGGCCAAAAGTTGTCGGATCGCGCGATTCAATGGCAGTAACCGAGGCCTTCACGAAACCCTCAAACAGCCGCTGGATGTCACGATAGAGCATGCTGTTCTCGATTGCGACGCCGGCCTGGCTGGCGAGGGAAGCAGCGAGTTCGCGGCTTCGAGCTGAAAAGGCCACAACCTCCCGGCGCACGTCCCCGATCGTTTCGAGGACAAACCCCGGCCGCCGTTTGGCATTGATGAGCTGCATGACGCTAGTAGGCTCGCCCCGCTGATTCTTGATCGGAACCACCAGTACCGAGCGGGTCCGATAATTGAGGAGCTCATCGAACTCGCGGTTGAGCTGCGGGCCCGTGCTCAGGCGGTAGGCATCGGGGATGCTCAGGATCTGGCCGTTAAGGGCGGCATAACCTGCCAGACTCGTCTCGTCAATAGGTACGGAGTACTGCTGAAGTGACAACGAACGGCTATCGTTCTGGGCTGCACGAAACACCAAGTGGCGCGCCCCGCCTCCATTTCCCGCGGCCGGCCCGTCCTCGACGAGATAGATCGAGCCCGCGTCTGCATGGGTGATCTCGCGGCTCTTGGTGAGAACCAAGTCGAGCAGAGCATCCAGGTTGCGCTCGGTTGAAAGCGAGATTCCGATGGCATTCAGAGTCTGAAGGTCGGTGGCAGCTCGTTTCAACGCGAAATGGGCTTTCAGGCTTTCCTCCTGCGCACGCAGGCTCTCGAAGGCGCGCGCCAGCGTTCTCTCGATGACCGCCTTGGGAGCTCGTTGCGGGAGCCAGGCGAAAATCCGACGGTTCTTCAGGAACTGAGAAGGAACGCGGTCCAGACGGCCGGGCGGAAGCGGTGGGGTAATCGGACTTCTGCCAATCGAACTCTCAGGGAGAAAGCAGATCGCACACCAGGGACCGTGTTGGTCTCTGAGCCGATTAAGTTGGTCAAGATGGCTGGGAGTGGCGTCCAACAGGATCACGACGGGAGTCGTCCACTCAAGTAATTGCGCTCGGCGCCTGCGCCGCCGATCCCCGTTGGAGGGCATAATCTTGACTTGGTAGGCTTTCGAGAGGTGCTCTAGAGCCTCCGCCGAGGAAAAATCTGCTGGGAAATAAATGTGCCTACTCGCCACCAGTCACCCACTAGTATTTTACTATGTAATTGCACAAATAGTAAATAGACGGGAAACACGAAGCCCAAAAACCGCCAATCAAGCAGAAATTCGAAAAAACCATCGAGTGAAAAGAGAAGAACCTCCGGAATTCGGGCTCATGCCGGCCGGAAAACAGTCACCGAATCCCGGATTCTCCGCCGGAGGGCTACCTTCTAGGCGCTGGCAACCTTGTCGAAGCTGGCAATGGCCTTGGCCTCGTCATTGCTGACGTCGAACACCGTAAGGAGCTTGGTAATCTGCAACAAGTCTTGGACCTTCTTGGTGAGGTTCAAGAGCTTGAGCTGTCCACCCTGATTGGTAACCGCCGTGAAGGCGCTAACCAACTCGCCGATGCCAGAGCTATCGATATAGGTGACATCGCCCAAATTCAATAAGAGCTTCTTGTTGCCCTTGCTCAGCTCATCGCGGATTAGTTCACGCAGTTGGGTACAACCTTCCCCGAGGGTAATTCTTCCACTGATGTCTATCACCGTGACAGACTCAATTTGGCGCACTGTGGCCTTCATGCTCACGCTCATTCCCTCCTTCTTTGTCCTTATGCTGCATGTCAGAATTGAGGCGCTTCACCAGGATGACCTCGGTTCCCGACCCCTGCTTCGATATCACCTGGAATTCATCCATGAAGGCACGGATCAGGAAAATGCCGCGGCCAGAAACCTTGAGAATATTTTCTTCCATCAGGGGATCTGCAACCCGGGATACATCGAAGCCGGAGCCCTCGTCGCGAATGCGGATCTCCAGGCGGTCTTTGAAGGTCTGAAAGCGCAAGTGGACCTTCTTGCGAGGATCGAGTTTGTTTCCGTGAGCCACGGCGTTGATCATGGACTCATGCACGGACATTTCGATCCTATGCTGGTCTTCCTCGTCAAAGCCGGCCCTAGCGCAAATGTCTAAAGTGAGCTCTTCCGCCACCTCGACGTTCTTGAGGGTGCTTTCGAGCGTCACTTCGTAGACTCCGGGCTTCGCTGTCATTGGTATGGGCAAGTCCCGCCAGAAAATGTACAAGAGGCGGGGGATAAAGTCAATGAAGCCTCCATCAGGCCTCCATCCGGCTTCAAGCTGGCCGGGCCTGCAACTTGCGATCGTTCGGCTCCTGCAAAATATCGATGATTCAGGCGGTCGACTTGGTCACGGGCTTCGCAAACACCGGATGCACCCTTGCGCCGTGCCACGCAGCATCATCTGCGAGAAGGCAAGACTTGGCAGTAAGGCCCGTTCAGGCGCGGACCTCAGTGCCCGGCTATTCTCCAACCATTTAGTGGCCTCCAGCGCCAGGCCCTAGTCCGCCGCCCCCATCGCCACTGCCCGAGCCCACAACCGAGCCTGCAGCGCAGGCCTGAGATGGTGTTGTGAGCAGGGTGGTATCCGGAAAGCTGTAAGCCTGCTCGACCGCGTCCGAGGGTTTCTTGCGTGTGAACCACTGTAAGAGCGCCATGTTTTGGGGATGATATAGATAGCCGTTGATCATTACCGGATACCCGTTTGGCGACGAAAGTACCTCGACGGGGTCGGCCACCTCAAGGAGATTTCCACCGCATGTACCAGAGCCATCAGGGTTCTGCCAGGGCGGAACGACGTTGTTTATGAACGGGTCGTTGAGGGTTTCAGAGAGTTCGTGGCTTATCGGCAGAACGTCGGCCACCGTCGAGTCCAAAAAGATGCCCGGGTCAAGCCAACTTGCCCAGATGAAGGTTTGCACGGAGGCGTTGGCTCCGGCGGTATCCACGTCATAAGCGGTGTGAAATCCCAGGATACAGCAATTGTTGGGGTTACCACCTTGGTACAACATAACGTCTGGAGAAAGGGCGATGGCGAGGCGCGACACGTGCAGGGGTTCGAGCTGAGTGATGGTATTCAACTGCGAAACAAAGAAGTCGGAGTCCACTAGGGCAAGAATGGTACCATCGGGCAACTGGTAAAGAGCCGCATCATTCGCCGGGACTTCCAACTGCACCGCTTTAAGCAGGCGCGGAGATTCCAGCCAAGTCTGCCAGCGGTGACGCTTGACGCCCCAGAATTCGGCTCTTTGCACGGCGTCTCCAAACTGTGTGTATCCGGAATCATACGGAGCCACCTCAAAATCGGGGCCATTTAAAACCCGGAATACATCCCGCGTTACGTCGAGCACGATGTTGTTGCCATTCTCATCGATAAACCCGTCAAAGATCATCGAGATGGGGATCAAGTCCGTACCAATTCTGGTTCGGCCTCCCGCGCGCGGAGCACCACCCGCCATAACATAAGGGTAGGACTGGCCGTTGTAGGTAAACGATCCAGACCAATGGGGAATAGACCGGATGGCCGGCTGGGCGGCCGCCTCCGTCATCAAAGCCGACTTACTGTTCGGGGACATTCGGTTGCGACGAGCGAACCGCACCTTCGCTCCCAACTCGTTGACGCTGAAGATCTTGGTAGGCCTCCTGGGAACCACGGCCGAGCCCGCCTGGGCAAACATTAACGCAGAGAAGAACAGAACAGCCGATCCGAGACACACCAGTGATCTCACCACAAAACTTCCCCCCCTTCTTTGGCTATACTCCAGACGCTATGTTGATACGAAATAGCTTAAGTGGAGGATAACAGCGAAGACGGCGTTGTCAAGTGCGTCCTCGCCAGTGTCGGTCCGACTACACAATCGCGACCTGTTCCGGGCCTCACGCCGGCAATGCGTCAGCCTAGGCGGTGGGCCGATGGGAGCTTGACAGTGGCACAGGGGGCTGCTAGTTTCGGAAGGCGCCGGAGTTCTTGCGACGCATCAAAATGTCTGGGAGCAAGGCGATGATCAGCAAATTGACCGCTCTTCGTATAGTGATAATTGGATGCCTGACGGCCGCGAGCCTCGCCTTCGGCCAAACGGTTGACAGTTCCGTAGGGGGCGGGCATAGGCCAGTCAAGACCGGAAACGCCCGCTTTGGCGATCCAACGAGTACGGGCCGGGGCTTTCAAAACCACATTTACGGCGTAGTCAAGAAGGTGGACAAGACCTCCCTTGTACTCGACAAGACCGAGTTCGGGGATGACCAGGTTTTCACCCTGATTCCCAAGACTCGGTTCATCCATGATGGGAAGCCGAGCTCGCTCGAACAGATTAAGGTCGGAGATCAAATCTGGGTGCAGACGAAAAGAGACAAAAAAAGCGGCAATCTTCTAGCCCAAAAGGTATTGACGGGGGTTCTCCCGGTCAATTAGCGCATCGGAGGAGATATCGAAAATCCGACTCTATCGAGTGAAGCTCGGGTCAAAGCCGAAGTTGCCACAGCTATTGCTACGCCAGCCCCTCCCGTGCAAACGGCTACCCTTATCTATAATCCTGTCGCAGGGCGCCAGCCGGTCCGGCGCGGCCGGCAGATTCTGGCTGCAAGAGCGGCCCTGGAGGAATCCGGCCTCTCGGTTAATGTCGTCCAAACCCCAGGCCCCGGGGGCGGTACGACTATGGCTCGCCAAGCCATCGAGAGGGGCGAGCAGCTCATTTTGGTCTGCGGGGGTGACGGCACGATCAATGAGGTGCTCAACGGCATGATCCACGGGGAGGCGGCGCTCGGAATTCTGCCTGGCGGCACCGCAAACATCGTGGCGCGTGAGCTCAAACTGCCGCTCAATCCTGTACATGCGGCCCGCCAGATCCGGCGCTGGACGGCACGTGGGGTAGCAGTGGGGCGAGTTACCTGGCCCGCCAAGAGTCCAGCCCAAGTTAATCCTCCGGTCGAGCGCCGCTATTTCCTCAGCGTTGCAGGCGTCGGTTTCGACGCCCATGTGGTCTACAAACTCTCCTCACGGTTCAAGAATGCCCTGGGGGTCGTTGCCTACTGCATCGAAGCGATACGCCAGGTAGTGAGGTATCCCTTCCCTGCATTCTCCTGCCATTTTGATGAACGCGAACTCGCCGCCGGATTTGCCATCGTCCACCGGACCAGCCTGTACGCCGGATGGCTGCAACTTGCGCCCGGCACGCGTTTCTTTGACTCCAAGCTTCGGCTCTGCGTGTTCAAAAGCCGCGACTGGAAACGCTATTTCCTATACGCGGCGGCAGTCGCGCTGCGACAACATCTGCGTTTGAGCGACGTGGAACTGGTTGAGACTGAGAAGATTCTTTGCCTCGCCAACAATTACGATGTGCCCGTGCGCTTCGAACTCGATGGTGAGTTGGCCGCTGAGCTACCCGCTACCTTCGAGGTCGTTCCGAACGCGCTCAAACTGCTTGTGCCATAAGTCGAACTTCTGGGGCTATGTCTGGACTTGCCGCGCTGGGAAGCCACAGTTTCCGCCTGGCTGCGATTACTCTGCTGGAATTTAGCACCGTGTCGGCCTCCGCCCGGCGGCGCCCTGCACTTGCCGGCGCGGCACCGACTTTCTACAAGGACGTGCTGCCGATCCTCCAGAATCACTGCCAGCGTTGCCATCGGTCAGGCGAAATCGCGCCGATGCCCCTCGAAACTTATCCTGAGGCTCGCCCCTGGGCACGTGCAATCCGGACAATGGTGACCGGCCGGAAGATGCCTCCTTGGTTCGCCGATCCTTGCTGCGGCGCGTTCGCCAACAATCCTTCGCTCAACGCCCAGGAGATCCGGACAGTCGCCGCCTGGGCTGACGCTAAGGCGCCCGCCGGCGATAAGCGCGATGCGCGTCCGGGGCTACGCTGGGCGGAAGGCTGGAACATACCCGAGCCCGATCGGGTGGTGCGGATGCCGAAGCCGGTCGAGCTTCCCGCGAAAGGCGACGTGGAGTACACCTATGAGATCGTCCCCTCCGGATTTACCGAAAGTCGATGGGTCCAACTCTCGGAGATCCGCCCGTCGCAGCGAGAGTGCGTCCATCATGCAGTTGTTTACATTCGGCCGCCGGACTCCAAGTGGCTGCGCGGCGCGCCCGTAGGTGCTCCATTTACGGCTTCGGACCTTGCCCGTCAGGGCCGGCGCGACGCCATGTGGACCGACAGCGACATTTTGCTGGTCTACGCGCCCGGCAGTTCCCCGGACAATTGGCCGGAAGGCATGGCGAAGTTCATTCCGGCCGGTTCCGACCTGGTGTTCCAGATGCACTACACCACCAATGGCCACGCCGATCGCGATCAGACGAGCATCGGACTCGTATTCGCGAGGCAGCCACCTGCCAGGCGCGTGCTCACGCTGCAGTTGACCAACGATCGTTTCGTGATCCCGCCTGGAGTTAGTGACTATCGTGTCGAGGTTCATGGGACCCTTCCGAACGACGCTCTGCTGCTCAGCTTCTTCCCGCATATGCATTTGCGCGGCAAGCGTTTTGAGTACAACATCGTTCAGGCCGGCGGAAGAGTCGAGACCCTGTTGCGCGTCAACTACGATTTCCATTGGCAACTGAGCTACCGCCTGGCCGAGCCCCGCCTGCTCGAGGCAGGCACGGAACTCCAGGCGGTGGCGTGGTTCGACAACTCGAGAAGCAACCCTCATAATCCCGATCCAGATCGCGCCGTAACCTGGGGCGATCAGACGTACGACGAAATGATGGTCGGATTTTTCGACGTGGCGGTTCCGGCGAATGTGGACAAATGGCGCTTCTTTCGGCGCCAGCACGCCCAGCGTCAGGGCGCCGGCGCCCGAGACTGAAACGCTTGGACCGCCTTCAGCGCCGGACCGACTGCTATCGACAACTGATGCTCCGTCACCATGGATAACATCACCCACACTCTCACCGGAATCGCCCTCAGCCAGTCCTTCTTCAGACGACGCACGCGTTTCGCCACCGCAGGGCTGGTGATCGCCTCCAATCTGCCTGATATCGACCTCGCGTGGTCGTTCGGCCCGGAAGCAAGGTATCTGCACTATCACCGCGGCATCACCCACTCGGTTCTTGGCGTGGTGGTGCTGGGCGCGCTCCTGTTCGCTGTGATCTATGCCCTAGGGCGCAGGAGCGAGTCCTCAACAAAGCCACCTGCCCTGAGACTACGGCCAGGATGGCTGCTGGCGGCGTGCATCACCGGCACCGCCGGCCATCTGTTGATGGACTTTAGCAATGGCTATGGAGTGCGGCCCTTCTTGCCCTTCAGCAGCCGATGGTACGCGTGGGACATCATGCCGATCATCGACCCTCTGTTGCTTGCGATCCTCCTTCTGGCCTTACTGCTTCCTTTCCTATTGCGGTTGGTATCGGAGGAAGTAGGAGTGCGAAAACCCAGCTCCGGACGAGGCGCGCTGGCGGGATTGGTCCTGATGATGATGCTCTTGGGCTTGCGCGACTTCGCCCATCGCCGCGTGTTGAACATGGTGGATGCTCACAGCTATGGCGGCGAAGACCCGCGGCGAGCCGGAGCCTTCCCGGCGTCATCGAACCCCTTTGCCTGGAAGGCCGTCATCCAGACGGACTCGGCTTACCACGTTCTCGCGATCAGCGCGCTGGCCGATGAAGCAGACCCGGATCGCGCCAAAGTGCTTTTCCGCGATCAATTCACCGCGTCCGCGGCCCAGGCATTCTCCGTAGCCATGAAAACGCAGACTGCCACCGTGTTTGCGGATTTCGCGCGGTTCCTCTGGCCGCAAGTTGAACCCGAGGACGGCGGATACCAGGTCACGCTGCATGATTTGCGGTTCGGCTCGAGCGGGTTTATCGCTCGCATCAGGCTGGATCAGAACTTGCGCGTAGTGTCACAGCGATTCAGCTTTACGGGCCGCTGATCGGCTGTAGCGGCGCTGTCCTCAACACCGGACCACCCGATTCCGCACACGCGCCAGAATAATTGTTGTTTACTATTTCTCAAGTTGCCTTTTCAACTCCGCCAGGAGATTCAGCGCTTCGAGCGGCCGCATGTGGTCGAGGTCCGCCTGCTCGATGGCGCGGACGATGCCAGCATCGAGCGGCGTGAAAATCGTCAATTGCACCGGGCTGACACGTTCCGGCGCGCCCGGCTGCATCAATCGCTCGTTCAAGTCGTGTTCGCTCTGCTCATGCCGAGCCAGGATCTCGCGGGCGCGCTCGATAACGCTTAAGGGCAACCCGGCGAGCCGCGCGACCTCGATCCCATAGCTTTTGTCGGCGCTGCCGGGCTCGACCTTGCGCAGAAACACGATGTTCGCGCCTGACTCCTTTACCGACACGTGATAATTGCGAACACCGGGCAGGAGGTCCTCCAGTTCCGTGAGCTCGTGGTAGTGAGTAGCGAAAAGTACCTTCGCCTGGGTGCGCGTTTCCAGATACTCGACTACCGCCCAGGCAATCGCGAGACCATCGAAGGTGGCCGTCCCGCGACCCACTTCATCCAGCAGAATCAGACTGCGCGGCGTCGCCATGTTCAAGATCCCGGCCGCCTCGGTCATTTCAACCATAAACGTGGATCTGCCGCGGGCGAGATTGTCCGAAGCGCCGATGCGAGTGAAGATGCGATCGAGGATCGACAGTTTGGCGCGTTCCGCCGGCACAAAACTGCCCATCTGCGCCATGATGGCAATGAGCGCTGCCTGCCGCAGATAGGTGGACTTGCCCCCCATGTTCGGACCCGTGATTATCAGGATGCGGTCCGTCGTGGAGTTCAGGTAAAGGTCGTTGGGGATGAACCGGCCGCTGTGCTCGCGCTCGGCGATGCGCTCAATTACCGGATGCCGGCCTTTCGCGATGACCATTTCACCCGCGTCTCTCTCGGTGTTTGCGGGCGCCTCGGCGGAGAACTCAGGCCGGCGGTAATTGCGCTCCGCTGCCAGCCAGGCGAAGCAGACCAGGACATCGGTTTCAGCCAGCACGGCCGCCGTCTGGCGAATTCGCGCCGCCTCCGCCGCGATCTGGTGCCGGACCGTCCGGAACAACTCCAGTTCGAAGGCCTGGCTCTTCTCCTCCGCTTCCAGGATCCTCGTCTCAAGCTCCTTCAGCTCGGCTGTGGTGAAGCGCTCGCCGTTCACGGTGGTCTGCTTGCGCTCGTACTCGGCAGGAACCAGCGGCAGGTTCGGTCTCGATACTTCAATATAGTACCCAAAGATATTATTAAATCGTATTTTAAGAGAGTTAATGCGAGTACGCTCGCGCTCCCGCGTCTCGATTCCCGCCACCACCTGTTTGCTGTTCTGCGCCAGCTCGCGCACCCGATCGAGTTCGGCGTGGTAACCGGGACGGATGAGCCCGCCTTCCGTCAGCAAAGCCGGCGGCTCAGGATGAATGGACTGCTCGAGGAGGTTGTGAACGTCAGCGAGTTCATCGAGGCAAGTAGAGAGTTCACGCAGGCGCGGGGCAGTAAAGTGGGCGAGGTAGCGATGAACGGCCGGAAGCTGAGCCAAAGACTGCTTCAGCGCCACCAGGTCGCGGGCGTTCGCCGTCTCCAGCGTAATCTTGCTGAGCAGCCGTTCCAGATCCTGGATATCGCCCAGGGCTCGCCGCAGTTCCTCGCGCGCGATCGTCTCCCGGGCGAGAGCTTCGACGGCTTCCAGGCGCGCCTCAATGACCTCGCGATCGAGAGAAGGCCGCAGCATCCAGTTCTTCAGTTGCCGCGCTCCGAGCGAGGTCACGCAATGATCCAGGGTAGAGAGCAAGGTGGAGGTGCGGTGGCCGCCGAATACGGGCTCCAGCAGCTCGAGATTGCGCAGCGTGGCCGGATCGAGCAGCAGCGAGTCGCGCTGCTCATAGAAGCGTATGCGATCGAAGTGACCCAGCGATCCGCGCTGCGTCTCTCGCACATAATGCAGGATAGCGCCGGCCGCGGCAATCGCCAGGGGCCGTCCCTCGAGTCCGTATCCGGCCAGCGTGGCCACGCGAAAATGCTCGTCGAGGAGGCGCGATCCGTAATCGTCACTGAAGATCCAGCCTTCGAGCGGGGTCGGTATCAAGTGGGGGATTTCTTCCTGTACTCGGGCGATTTCAAGCTGGATTCCGCCGAGTCCCGAAACCAGGCTCCCGCTAACCCTGCCCTGCTGGCTCCAAGCCGGATCCCCCGAGGCAGCAGCCGCTCCGGGCTGGGCCGGGCTTGCTCCCCATTCCGGTTCCGCCGCCGCCATCAGGATCTCGCTCGGTTTCATGCGAGCCAACTCTTCGCCGAAACGCGCCCAGCGCTCCGGTCCGTTGAACTCGGTCACCAGGAAGTCGCCTGTCGAGAGATCGGCAAAGGCAAGTCCGAGCGTATCGCTGCCGTTCGTTCCCTCTGCCACCGCGGCCAGGTAGTTGTTGCGGCGCGGCTCCAACACTTGCGAGTCGGTTGCAGTGCCCGGAGTCACGACCCGGGTGACCTCGCGCTTCACCAGTTTCTTGGCAACACGCGGATCCTCCACCTGGTCACAGATGGCGACACGGTATCCCTTGCGGATCAGCTTGGCGATGTAGCCTTCGGCCGCGTGGTAAGGGACGCCGCACATCGGAATGGCCACGCCCTTCTCTTTGTTGCGTGAGGTCAGGGTGATCTGCAGTTCCCGCGCGGCTACGGTGGCGTCCTCAAAGAAAAGCTCGTAGAAATCGCCCAGGCGGAACAGGAGCAGCGCATTAGGGTGGCGTTCCTTGATGCTGCTGTATTGGCGCATCAAGGGCGTGGAGAAGTCCGTCATAGTATTTGACTTGCCATTATGGTACGGCAGGTCCGGGTTGTAAACGCTTCTACCGGAAGAAGCCCGAAGAACCCACGATGAAATAGCTACTTCTTACGGACTCCTTCCGATCCACCCGGCTTGCGTGCTGCCCACGTAGAGCTGGCCCGGTGGCTTAGCAGTTTTAGAAAATACCGCTATAATGCCTCGCATTCGATCGAAAGGCAGGAGGAGTATCATGAACCCTTGGATCTGTACCCTCTTGGTTGCGGCCGCCGGCGCGGTGGGTGGACTCATCAACGCTCTGGTGACTGACAACGGGTTCGTCCTTCCCACTCGATGTGCACGATATTGTGTGCCCTGGCGCTCTCTCCAATATGGTGATCGGTGCAGTGTCCGCCTTGGTTTCTTGGGCGTTCTATGGTTCGGGCGCCTCTATCGATCTGGCCCCAGGCGCCCCAACGTGCGCAGATCAGTCTAAGATTGACCGCCCTGGCCGGCGCCTGTCTTGTAGGAGTAGCTGGCGCCAGATGGATAACGAGCCAAGTCGATGAGCGATTTTTCAGGGAGAGTGTCAGGGAGGCCGCTAAAAAGGACATACCGCCCGAAAAATGTGACGAGATCTGCAAGGGCTCAGCCAGGCAAGTGTTGGAAGCCGTCCGCCAAGCGTGAAATGAGCTTGCTGCGTACTTATCACCTTACCGGTTAATCTTATTCGACTGCCCTCAACTTTTCCTCAGAATAACCTCAGCCAGACCTAGGCGTACCTACAGGACATCCTCGGCGGCGAGCGGCTACTACTCGACCTATGCCCCTAAAAGGCGGGCGTCGAGGAGGAGCCATGAGGAAGTGGGTGCGAGTCCTGCTGGTAGTAGGCGTACTCGTCTACGTTCGGAGTCTCGCGGCCGCCCAGGGCGGGGCAGAGCTCCGATTCGAACTGTACGGCGGTTACACCATCGTGGTCCGCGGATCGATAGCCGATCTCAAGCAGCTGAATTTCATTGTCGATACGGGGGCTGTACCGAGTGTGGTGGACCTGAGGGTTGCCCGCAAGCTTCGACTCGAAGGCCAGGTTGAGCGGCTCTCGCTCTTCAGTCAAGCGGTCGAGACTCGCCGTGTCATGCTGCCCAACCTTGTGGTGGGTTCCGTCGAAACTGGACCGTTTCCGGTGCTAGTGGAAGACCTTGCCAGCTTAGAGCCGCAACTCGGCGTGCGTATCGACGGTATGATCGGCCTCGATGCCCTTGCCCGGGATAATATTGTGATCGACTATGATTGCCGCACCATCGCGTTCAGCAAGGCCTCCGGCAAGTGCCGCGGGCGTCGCGACCTTGCACTGACGTCGGTGCCCTTCGAACTCGGCCCAGGCTATGCCATGGTGAAACTCGAAATCGAAGGGGAGCCCGTTCGCCTGATGGTGGACACGGGGGCTCGCTCCCTGGTTCTGTTTGCGCCACGAGTTCAAGACCGCCTGGCCGGAATCCACAAGACCGGCGGGCGGGCGATTGGGAACCTGGGCGGCACCTTTGCCCTGACTGAGGTCGTGCTGCCGGATGCCAGTTTGGGCCCACTCCGCCTTCACGCGCAGAAGGCGGCACTCATGGAAGGTCGGCCACCAGATGCCGCGGATCTCGACGGTCTCCTCGGTGTCCGGTCGCTGTGCGCCAGGGGCGTGGGATTTGACTTCGAGCATAAGGCCATGACGTGCATCAGGTGACGTCCCGGCGCGAGCGCCTCCGTACCGCGGAGGCGGCTACCCAGCCTCAGACCATCCGATACTCGACGCCGCCCAGTGACCAGAAAACAGCCGGGACAAACGGCCGACCGTGAAGTCCAGGGCATGGTCGAGCGGCGCCGCCTCCAAACGAAATCTGCTTTTACCAGAATAGACCTCCCGACGGGGCCGGCTGAACGATTTCCCTACGAATGGCCCAGCCGCATATCTCGCAAACTGGCCCTTTTCCTGGGGCAAGCGGCAGGCTAACCTCATTGGTAACACTCTATGACCGGGCGTGCCTCGCGGCCGTCAACGCTCTGTACTTCTAAGACAGGGAGGGCGCGAGGGAGGGAGGACCGCCGTGGAAAGTGATTTTCGCATCGGCGCTTGGCTTGTCGAGCCACAGCTGAACACGGTGTCGCAGAACAGCGCCAGCGTGCGCCTGGAACCGAAGGCGATGCAGGTGCTGTTGCGAATGGCGGAAAGTGCAGGGGAAGTCATATCCAAGGAGCGTTTGTTGCGGGCTGTTTGGGGCGACTCTTTTGTCACCGACGACGTGCTGACACGCTCTATCTCGGCTCTGCGGCGCGCTCTTTGCGACACCACTACACAGCCTCGTTTCATTCAGACAATCCCCAAGGGCGGCTACCGCCTGATCGCACCGGTCGAATGGGTGGACCGCAAGCCGGGTGTGGAGTCCATGGCGGTATTGCCCTTCGTCAACGCCAGCGGTGACCCCGAGCTCGATTACTTGAGCGAGGGCATAACCGACTCCATAACCCACGCACTGTCACAAGTTCCTCAATTGCGCGTCATGGCGCGGAGTACCGCCTACCGCTACAAGGGCCGTGAGGGTGATGCGCAACAGGTAGGAAAGGAGCTGAGCGTCCGCTCTGTCCTCACCGGACGTGTTGCCCGCCGGGGTGAGGCTCTGGTGATCAGAGCTGAACTGGTTGAGGTGGCTCACGGCTGGCAGCTTTGGGGTGATCAGTACGTCCGCGAACGCGCGGACATCCTGACCTTGGAGGATGAGGTCACGCGCAAAATCTCGACCACGCTCCGGCTGCGTTTGACCGGACTGGAAGAGCAGGTGGCGCGCCGGTCGACTACGAATCACGAAGCCTACCATCTGTACCTGAAAGGCCGGTATCTGTGGAACCGTCGCAACGACGCGAGCCTGAAGAAGGCCGTTGAATTCTTCGAACGGGCGGTGACCTGCGATCCGCACTACGCGCTGGCCTACGTGGGCCTCGCGGACAGCTATGCCTTGCTCTCCTGCCAGGCCACCTACGGCACGCTCGACCCTCAGGAAGCCTATCCCAAAGCCACCGCGGCGGCCCGGAAGGCGCTCCAACTTGACGAGGGTCTGGCAGAGGCTCATGCCTCACTCGGAAATGTCCTGGCGTCTTACCAATGGGATTGGACGGCCGCCGAGCGCGAGTTTCGACGCGCCATCGAGTTGAATCCGCGTTACGCGACGGCCCATCACTGGTACGCGGAGATGCTTGCCTACCTGAAGCGCCTGGACGAGGCATTTCGTGAAATTCATCTTGCCCTGGAGCTCGACCCGCTGTCCATTGCCATCAACACCGATGCCGCCTGGATTCTCTATTACGCACGCCAGTACGAGGCAACGGTCGAGCAACTCCGCAGGGTCTTGGAGCTCGAGCCGGAATTTCCTCCGGCGCGCGCCCTGCTGGCTGTCACCTACGAGCTGAAGGGCAAGCATGAGTTCGCATCGGCGGAGTTTCAGGTTGCCCGGCGGCTATTTCGACAAGCGGCCGTCCCTGTCGCGCTGCGTGGCTACGTCCTGGCAGCGGGCGACGATGTAGACCGGCGGGAGGGATGGCAGGAAATTCAGGAACTCGGACGGACCTGCGCTCCCGAGCGGAGGCTGTTGCCTAACGGCAACGTGCCCGCCTGCTGTCTGGCAGCCTATTACCTGCGTTCGGGGGAAATAGCACAGGCGCTCGACTACTTGGAGACAGCCCTTGCCGAGCGGTCCAGCTGGCTCGTTTTCCTCGCTGTCGATCCTATCTTTGACGGTCTGCGCCGAGAGCCCAGGTTTCAAGCGCTTGTCCAGCGAGTGGGCCTGCCTATGGAGAGTCCGCTTGGTCCTCCGAAGGCTCGGTTCTGATTTCGCGCCGCGCTACAATCGATTCAGAATACCCGGGCTGGATCTAAAGCTTATACGCCGATTGGCCGATATAGCAGTCAGGAGTAGACTTTGCGTGGCGGTAGCGTCTCTCGGCTGGGCTCACGTGGTTGTGAGCACAGGACCTCGGAGGATTCCTGATGCGGCGAACGTCAATGATGATTGCGGCTTTATGTGTGATGGCGAGTGCCACTGCGCTGGCCCGGGAGAAAGGGCCCACCTTCATTCCGGCGGCGAGCGAATCGACGATCAACTGTTCCGGCTTCATCGCCTCAGCACCGGTACCTGCCGATCTGCGAGTTCTTGGTGAGGCGGACAATGAACTTTTCGGGGCCACGCAGATTTCCACCGAGGGCGACTTCGTCTACCTGAACGGCAATCTCCGCGGCGTCGAAGCCGGCAGCGAATGGCGCCTGGTAAGGCCCGACGCGAAAATGGTACCCGTGCCCGACCGGGTCTCCGCCGCCCTTGGCCAACAACTGCGTCCTCCCTTACCCTGGTTCCCAGGCCAACTGGCGACGCTTCGTGCTGCGGGGTTCCCTTACACGGATATCGGGAAGGTGAAGGTTATCCGCGTGACCGGCCACGGTGCAGTAGCCCAGGTCACGTTCACGTGCGATGGCGCCTCGGAAGGCGATCTGGCGGTTCCCTTCAAACCGCGCGAGATTCCTTCATACGACCCAACCCTGAGATTTGACCGGTTTGCGCCTTCGAACGGCAAGCGGCAGGGCTCTATCATTGCTTCGAAGCTTGCTGGGGCATGGATCGAGGACGGGGATATTGCCTTTATCAATCTGGGATCGACAGCCGGGATACGGCCAGGACAACGGCTCCGCATTTTTCACGTCCGCCACGAGCGCCCGCTTACCGGGCCGGTTCCGGCAGCCGAGCCGCGCGAGAACATCGGCGAACTGGTCGTTCTCTCGGTCGAGGGGAAGTCTGCCTGTGCCAAAGTGGTATCGAGTCTTCGGCAGGTCGCCGTTGGCGATGGAGTGGAGCTGGAGTAAATCTGGCGTACCGTCAGGCGATGCGTCGGCTTTGCGGTTCAGCCGGATACGGTTCCGCAAAGATCTCTGAGGTAAAGACGCGAATCCTGGCTCCGCGTTTCCAGGCATCCCGCGAGAGGCCCGCCTTCCGGCAGGTCTCCGCCAAAAACCGCTCGCGGTCCCAGTGCCATTCCAAAGGCACTTGAGGAAGCAGGACGCCGCGCCGCTCGCCCATCGAAATCAGCAAACCATGCCGTCCGACCTCAATACCCTCCGGGGACGCATCCTCGGGCGGGGACAGCACAGAAATCTCGATGTTCAATTCGCGGACTTCCATAGGACTCACCGGTTCGAATCGGGGATCATGGAGGGCCGCGGCCATAGCGCACTGTGACACCGTAACATAGAGCGGATGGGACGGCTCGACCTGGCCTACGCACCCGCGCAGATCGGAAGCGCGCCGTAGCGTGACGAAAGCGCCGCACGGCTGCACCACAGCACCTTCGGGCCGTTCGCCCTCAGGAACGACGCCATGCGCCGTGCATAGCTGCAGTGTCCGGCGGGCCAGCCCCAGCAGATAACCGCGATCTGCTTCAGTTAGCGGCTGCATCGCTTCCCTTGCGCTCCGATTCCCGAGCCGGTTGCAGCACCACCACGCGCCGCGTATCCACCTGGCGCAGGTATTCTCCGCGTTTTCGCAAATATCGCCAGAGGTATTGTCCCGCCGACGCCAGTGCCAGCAGCACCACAATCCACAATACGAGAGTCGCCGCCGGGATAATTCGAGGAGACCTCAGCTCCAGCGTTATCATCGTAATCGCCAGCATCTGCATGAACATTTTCATCTTGCCTAAGCGAGAGGGCTCAATGGTAAATCCTTCGGCGGAAGCGATTTCTCGCAGTCCTGACACGGCGAACTCCCTCCCCACGATAACCAACACCATCCAGGCAGGTACGCGGTGCAGTTCCACCAAACAGATGAAGGCGGCAGAGGTGAGGATCTTATCGGCAATGGGGTCGAGATAGATGCCGACCAGCGTGACCTGCTCGCGACGCCGCGCCAGATAGCCGTCAAGCAGATCGGTGACGGCTGCAACAAACACCACAGCAGCGGCGCCCAAGTCGAGCGACGGATCGCGGCTTAGCAGCAGAAGGAGAACTACCAGCAGCGGCATCAGCAGGATGCGGGATAGCGTCAGCCAAATCGATGGATTCATGCGCCTTCGGTCGCCCAGCCTTAAGAAAGGACCTTCAGGAAAGACTTTGCTTGCCAGCCGCGAAACTGGCGTCCAGCGCCGGCCCCTTAGCCCACTATAACGAACGGTCCCCGGCACTGTCAACGCGGCGGGCACGCGGAAGCGAGCAAGCAGGATGGACTGAAAAGAGATGGACCCCTTGCTCGAAGGGGTCCATCGCAGGTTGTGACAAGAGGCGTGATCTCAGAAGGCGAACTTCAGCCCAAACTGGATCAGCCGCGGGTTGTTGTATTGTGAGCTGACAACCCCGAACGTGGTGGTCCCGAAACTATTGCCGGGAGGGCCAAATTGTGGATGGTTGAACAGGTTAAAGAACTCCGCCCGGAACTGCAAATGGAACCTTCCATCCGCACCCCAGGAGGTGTTTTTGACCGCGGCCACGTCGAAGTTAAACAGGCCGTCCCAGCGGATGTTCGGCTCGACGCGGGGCACGTTGCCGAAGGTGAACGGCGCCGGTTGGGAGAAGCAACTGGTGTTGAACCATTCGTTCAGCCGGCTTACGGGTGATCCGCTAAGAGCGGGGCCGCTGGCGCAGCCTGAAGCAGACGAGTTGTAGTTGGGACGTTGCCCTCCGCCATAAGACTGGGTGGTGTTGCTCGAATCCCCGATGGAGATCGGGAAGCCCTTCTGGGCGGTGGTAACGCCTTCCAGTCCCCAACCGCTAACGAGTTTGTCTACGGGACCGGCCGCGCCACTCAGGTACTTCTTGCCGTGACCAACGGGTAGATCAAGAACGTAGCTTACGACCAATCGCTGCGGAACATCATAGCCCGAAGGTGAACGCTCCGCCTTCATGTTGTAGAAATTCTGGTATCCCCCCGCAGCTGCCCCCTCCAGCCAGCTGGTAAGCGACTCCGCGTTAGTGAGATACTTACTGACGGTGTAGGCGACCAGAAGGGTCTGACCCTCGCTGAACCGCTTTTGCACTTTGAGCTGTAAGGAATGGTAGCTTGAGTTACCTTGCCACAGCTCAGGCTGTACGCCATTGTACTGGGGAAAGGGCGTCAGCAGCTGACCCTGGGTAACTTGGGGTCCCGACAAGCCGCCGCCTTGAACAATTCCATAGTAGGGATTCGGCACTAGTTGTTCAAGGGCGGTTCCCATTGACTGGTATTGGTTCGGCAACTGACTGATCGGGACCGAGATTTGGGGAAGATGTGTTCCTTTAGAACCTGCATAGGCCACGTCCACGAAAATGCCCTTGATGGTCTTCTGAAGATCCAGGTTCCATTGCTGGACGTTGGCATAGGGCTGATTGGGCAGCTGGGTGTTCCAAAGATTCTGCCCGATCAAATTTTGCGCATAGGACGGATCCCGGCCGGGGGCATGGTGCACTCCTTGCGGAAAGGGATCACTCAGGTAATTGTACGGAGTGAGCCCGCCATCGATGGTGCTGGTCATGTTGTTGTTATATAGATTTACCGGATCCACGGCGGGGTTGGTACCGAACCAGGCAATGCTGTTGGGAAGCCAGAACAAACCGTAGCCCCCGCGAATGACGGTATCATTCGTCATCTGATAGGCAAAGCCAAAGCGCGGGGCAAACTGCATGTCGTCCTGGTTGAACCCGTTGCGGCCTGGACGGAGTGGCGTGTTCACCAAAGCCACAGTGCCATTGACAGGCATCGAGGTGTTAGCCACCAGAGGATTGGGAGCGTCGGCGATAAAGGTGCTGATCCGGTTAAAGCGCTCCGAGAATGGCCCATCTTGGCTATAGCGCAAGCCGAAATTAAGCGTCAGCCTGCGCGTCACCTTAATATCGTCCATTGCGTAAACGGCGCGGTAGATCTGCTGCGTCGCTACAGCGTTCACGGCGGCTACTGCTGAGAATGACGTTGCGGAAGTGGCGCCCAACATGAATGAGGCGAAACCGAATCCTCCGGTTGCGTTGGTCGGGCCGAGTTGGGTGAAGCCGCGGTCGAAATAGAAGAAGCCGCTGGGACTATTCACTTGGGCGTAATTGAACCGGCTCAGGCGCAAGTCGCCTCCCACTCTGACGGTGTTCCGGCCCTTGATCACAGTGAGATTGGGCAGCAAATCCCAGTCGTCGGTCTCGTCGGCGATCGTACTTCCCGTTTCTTGAGAGCTGAAGTCGGTGATTCCGTTTACAGAAAGATTGGGCAAAGTCCGGAAATCGACCTGGTTGTTAAGCGGCGCCCAGCCCGCACCGAGAGTAGCGAGGTCAAATCCGGAACTCTGCGGCGTGCGCGTGTAGTGATTGCGCAGGTAGGCGAATTCAACATCGAGGATCTTCGTCGGTGAAATTGAGTAGCTGTCGTCGAGGGCGAATTGCTGCGTTTTAGTGGATTCGGGTGTCCCGATCTGCAGCGGATAGGCGTGGGTGCCGAAAGGATCGATCGCCAGGTTGAAATACTTGTTTCTGGGTATCCCCTTGACTCAGGTACCACAAGATGTAGTATGGCACCTGAGTGGAAGACTACCCTCGGAACCTGATGGAATTTGAAGCCCGTTTTGCCACGGAGGAGGCCTGTCGAGAGTATCTTTTCCGCCTTCGGTGGCCCGACGGGTTTCGTTGTCCGCGCTGTGGAGGTGAGAAGTATTGGCCGTTGCGTTGTCGGCTGCAGTGTGCCGGGTGCGGTCATCAGGCCTCGGTTACAGCTGGGACCATTTTCCAGGACACGCGCAGCCCTTTGCAGTTGTGGTTTCGGGCCATGTGGTGGGTGACCGCCCAAAAGAATGGTGCCAGTGCCTTGGGGCTGCAGCGGGTGCTGGGCATGGGGAGTTACGAAAAGGCTTGGACGTGGCTCCATAAGCTGCGTCGGGCGATGGTCAGGCCCGGGCGTGATCGGCTGGCCGGGACCGTAGAGGTGGACGAGACCTACCTGGGCGGATTGGAGGAAGGCGTGCGGGGCCGGGAAACCGAGGCGAAAGCTCTGATCATCGTTGCCGCTCAAGAAGATGGACGGGGCATCGGGCGTATTCGCTTGCGTCAGATTGCCAACGCCTCGTCGGCCAGCCTGATCCCCTTCATCGAGGACTCGGTTGAACTGGGTAGTATGGTCCACACCGACGGTTGGCTCGGGTACCAGCCTTTGGAGAAGAAGGGCTACCAACACAGGGTTACGGTCCTTCGCGGTCAGACCAAGTCCCCGTCCGAATTGATGCCCCGGGTTCATCGTGTGGTCTCGTTGTTAAAACGGTGGCTGATAGGGACCCATCAAGGGGCGGTCAGCCGCAAGCACCTTGACTACTATCTGGACGAGTTCACGTTTCGGTTCAATCGCCGCCTCTCCAGAAGTCGAGGCAAGGTCTTCTTCCGGCTGGTGCAGCAGGCGGTCAACGTAGAACCGATTCCTTACGCCCGAATCATCCAGGGCCCCGAGACAACCACAACATATGGGAGAACCTGAGTCAAGGGGATACCCAGATACTTGTTAAT
The DNA here is from genome assembly GCA_963803295.1 of uncultured Acidobacteriota bacterium. Lineage (GTDB taxonomy): Bacteria > Acidobacteriota > Terriglobia > UBA7540 > UBA7540 > CAWDMC01. Next base: position 421,711 of record CAWDMC010000010.1, read on the forward strand.
GGTGTAACGGCCGAAGACCCTCTGCTTGTCGCTCACATTCTGGTCAACCCGTGCGGTGAACTCGTTCATGTCACCGCCTTCACTGGCGTTGCCCGCCCAATTGTTGACCAAACCCGGCAGATTGGGTTTGGCCCAGAGATTTTCGAGAACTTTAGCGGTCGAGTCAAGCCGGCCGGTAGGAATGATATTGCCGGTGAATTGTTGGCGGGCAATGATGGGATTTCCGCTGCCGTCCACGGCGCAAGCCGGATTTCCATTAACACCGCAGGTGGTCAGCGGATCGTAAATCGGGCTGCTCAATTCCGAGAAATCCCCATCACGCATAAGGTTGGTGGGTACGGTGAACGTTAAGGGCAAACCCTCCCGTAGCCGGAAACCATCGAAGCTGGTAAAGAAGAAGGTCTTGTCCTTGCCGTTGTACAGCTTCGGGATGTAGACAGGTCCGCCAAACGTACCGCCAAACTGGTTCTGGCTAAAGGCCCCAACCCCGATTCCCGCCCGGTTGTTAAAGAAGTTGTTGGCATTCAGGACCTTGTTGCGCAGGAACTCGAAAGCTTCCCCGTGCACCTTGTCCGTCCCCGTCTTGGTGGAGAAGCTGATGATGCCGCCGGCAAAACGGTCATACTGCGCCGGCAAGTTGTCGGTTTGCACCTTGAACTCCTGCAGCGCATCCTGCGAGGGGACCATCACCAGCAGATTGACGTAGCCGCTGCTGTTCATGGGCGCGCCATCCCAGTAAGCCGCGCTCATGTTGGCAGCACCACCGTTGATCTGGATATTCCCTTGTGAAAAAGGATTCTGCGTCACCGGATTTGTTCCGGAACTCCCTTGGGGCACGACGCCAGGAGCGAGTGATACTAAAGCCAGTGGATTACGGCCGTTCAGCGGCAGCTCATTGACGGAGCGTTGTTCGATGACTTGCCCCAGAGAAGAACTCTCGGGCTGAAGCAAAGGCGTCTGGGCCGTCACTTCAATGGTCTGGCTTACCGAGCCGATCGCCATTGTGATGTCAATTCGAACCGCGGAGTTTACGAGAACGTCGATGGGGCCCTGCGAAGAGCGAGTGAAGCCAGCCTTCTCCGCTTCCAAACGGTACTTTCCTGGCGGCGTATTCGGAAACTGGTAATAGCCCGCCTCGTTAGAAGTCCCAGTGACCTTGGCACTGGTCGCCAGATTGGTGAGGGTAAGACTCGCCCCGGGAATTAGGGCACCCGAGGCATCGACCACAGTCCCTGAAACCGAACCGTTCACAAAAGCCTGACCTCGTGCAAGGCCATAACCGAGAATGATCCACGCAGCGGCTATGAGGAGCGGAGAAAACCGCAAGGTCCTTGTGCCTGCAAGGGATGGTGTTTTTACAAGCCGGTGCGACAATACAGCATTTGGGCTATCCACATTGGCCTCCTCGATAAAAAGGTGATCCTGGCAACCCGACGCCGCATTGCTGCAATAAAGACAAGCGCAAATGAAACGCACTAGATACAGGCTGCAAGCTGACAATGAAACAGCTTTCAGCCGATGAGCGATTCCCCGCCAGACTAGCGCCCCACTTGCTCAGAATATCCGCATTATACGTTGAACAATAAAACATGTGCAAATGCTCTGTTGGTCTACGGCTGGTCTCCAAGGATTGGGAGTAAATAGAGGGCGACTGAGCATATCTTAAGGTGGCTGTGACCCGGGTCACAGACTTTTCGCTTGGATCTCATTATCGTTTCTGCCAGCAGTCAATCGCATATTGTGTTCGCTGCCGTGGGTCTCGAGATGATCGCTGCGCGAGCCAAGGTAAGCAAAACGAGCTTCCCCGACCGCTTCCGGTCATCTGCTTACATCGTATCCATGTCTCGATTTCATAAATTACAAGATCGTTCCTGAGCACATAAGGGGTGAACTATGAGAGTCGCACTGATAGGCGCGGAGCTCGAAGAGAACCTCGGGCTGCGCTACATGGCATCGGCACTAGAGAGCAAAGGTCATAACGCCGAGATCGTTCCTTTCAACTCGGAGGCGGACCTAACCGAGACTATAGCTAAAGTAAGGCGCTTCGACCCGCAGATAACGGGACTCTCAATGGTGTTCACCGGCCGCGCTCGGGAGTTCTGCAGGCTGGCCCAAGAACTTCGGAACGCCGGCTGCGGGGGACACCTTATCGCCGGTGGTCATTTTGCTTCCTTCAATTGCGAGCGCCTGCTGAGGCAGCATTCCGCCTTCGATTCGGTCGGCTTGGGCGAAGGAGAAGAACTGATCTGTGCTCTAGCCGATCACCTTGAGCAGATCGCTAGAATCCCGGGCATCTGTTATCGAGGACCCGACGGATCGCCGGTGATCAACTATTCCACTGGCAACCCGGAGAACCTGGATGCGCTTCCGTTTCCGAAGCGGATAACTTTTCACGAGTATTTCGATAAACGCATCGCCAGCATTCTTAGCAGCCGCGGGTGCTGGCGGAACTGCGCCTTCTGCAGCATTAATGCCTGGTATGAACGAGGTGGCGGCAAGAAGTTCCGTATTCGGAGCGTCGAAAGCATCGTGGCCGAGATGAAGGAACTCTATTTCGACCATCAGGTGCGCATTTTCAATTTCCAGGATGACAACTTCTTTCTTCCGAATCCGGAAAAGGCGTTGCGCCGCTTCGAAGCCCTCCGCGCCGGATTACAGAGGGAAGGGGTCGAGGGAATTGCTATAGCCATCAAGGCCCGACCCGACAGCATCAACGAGGATTCCATCCGCGTGCTGGACGATCTTGGGTTATTCCGGGTGTTTCTGGGGGTGGAAAACGCCTCCGAGAATGGCCTACGCAACCTGAATCGCAAGTGCACGTTTCAGCAGATCCTTAACGCCCTGCGTATCCTCAACGACTTTGACGTTCATGTCGCCTTCAACATCCTCATGTTTGAGCCCGACACGGTGATGAGCGATATTCTGACCAACCTGCGTTTTCTCGAGCGGCATATCGAGAACCCCTTGAATTTCTGCCGCGCCGAGGCTTACGCCGGGACGGGGCTGGAAGCGAAGCTGCGTCCCCAGGGACGTCTGCTGGGCGACTGTTTTGGTTTCGACTACCGCCTAAGAGATGCTCACTGTGAAGCTTTCCACCAGATCGCCAACTACGCTTTCTTTGACCGGAACTTCAGCGATTTCGGGCTGCACTACTTCAACATGGAAGTGGACTTCTACTTCCAGTTGCTGCGCCGCTTCCACCCCGAGACACTGACGGAATCGATGCGGGCCAGCGTACGCAATTTCATCAAACGTACCAACCTCGATACTTACCGGGACCTCTGCGACATCTACGATTTCGTAACCGCCGCCGATCCCAAAGATCAGGTGAACATTCGCAGCTTCGCCCGGCAGATGCGGGCGCGAGTTGACGAGGGCAGCACCAGGCTGCATTCGGAAGGCCAGAGTGTTCTCGATTGGCTGACCGAAGCCTATGAGGGGCGGGGCCGTCATGACGGAATCTCGCGTGTCGCCGACGTTCCCTTGGAACCCCTAATCCCAACCTGCGGGCTCATCCCTTATCGAGGACTTGAGAGTCTGCGAGCGTTGGATCCCATTTCCACAGGCGGATTCGTTGAGGGAACAAGCTGGTTCGGTTCCACAGCAGCGCCTGTCCCCTACGATGATTTCAAGCGCCAACTGGCAGAACATGGGGCCTAGAGATCCTGCCCCGCTCGACAAACTCGCCACAGCAAGAGAATGCCCTTGTCAAGCAAGGCCAGGCCGCAGATTCCTGGTTAACTTTCTTCAACGGAGGCCATCCTATGGCAGGAGATATATTCGATAGAAGTCCTGTGGAGCCGGCGCATCCCGGGATAGTCGCACTCCACGATGATCTGGTAGCTATCTACCGATTCATTCGAGAGAGATATCAGGCAAGAATCGATCAGGAATTCGATAACGTCTCACGGAAGATTGGCTTTGTAGTCGCCACTACTCTCCCTGTCGACGTGACGGTGGGCGAAAAAGGCAATATCACCTCGGTCGCACTTGCAGCCAAGCAAATGCAAGGGACGCTGTTCGAAGGCATCGGAAGCATTCTAAGTTCCCAGGATCCGGTTCCACCGAGCCCCGCCGGTCCAGTCAGCGCCGGCGTCTATCAGCTGTATCTACTATGGTACCCTGCTCTGAAGTTGAAGTTCCGGACGGAGTGGATGGAGCCCGCCCACTTGTCGACCCAGGCGGCTCTCAGCACGGCTTGGAAGGAACCCGCCCATCCGAGCACGGCTTGGAAAGAGCCGTCCCATCCCAGTGTGGGTGAAATTGCTGCCTCTCTCCGGTCTGACGTGGCCAGCCGCTTCGTCGGCAGAGTGCCTGGATTTGGCGAACCCGTGCACTGGTTCGATCCGGGCTACACCATTGCGGCCGAAGAAGCCGTGTTGATTCATGCGATCGACGAGGTCTATCCGGAACTACGGCTGGTGGATCGGGTAGCGGCGGCCCGTCAGGCTTCTCGCGTTGCGGTGCGACCCGAGGTCACAGAGCCCGCTCATCCCCAGCTTGAGCAGGCTCTTGAATCAGATAAGGGTGCGCAGATAGCGTCGGAGATCACCGCCGTACTGCGACGCCACGGCTTTTGAGAGGAATTGGGCCGCGAACATGTCCCTTGTTGTGGGGTGTTGAAGGGAGGAGTGTGTCGCGGCCCGCCGCGCATTTTTTTGGCCTACAGTCTCCAGAGCTCGCGCTGGCGCGGGTCTTCACCCGGATAGCTCACTCTTGTACCCTCCACGCGAGCGAACGGCGTAACCTGGTGCGAATCGCGGCGTGTGGCGCTCATGATGTGCTCCACCCGGACGCGGCAAGCCGTCAGCGCGTCGGCGATCAGGGAACGGTGGCAACGCCAAGGCACCGCTTCGGCGCACATAATGGCAATCTGCGAGGCTTCGCCGAGCTTTAGGAGAGCCTCGACCGCAGTATCGAACTCGGCTGTCTGCATGTAGTCCGCGTAGCCGCGGAAAGAGGCGTTGTGCCAGGCAGTATTGGGCGAATCGCGCCGGCATGCCGCAATCCGCTGAGATTCGCCAAGTGGACATAGTGGATCTGGCTGATGGACAGCGCCCCCGGCAGAGTTTCGCGATTGAACTGCGGATTAGTGCGTGAGCGTGGTACCCTGCGGACATCCACCAGGCATTGGATTTCGTGTGCTTGAAGCAGCGCGATGAAGTCGTCCAGGGGCCGGGTGGAATGGCCGACGGTCAGAATGATGAGAGGTTCAGTTCGCCGTCGGTTTGGGGACGCGAGTTCATCCACAGCACTATATTAGAGATCCTGCCGACGAATCTGGCGCCTGCAGAAGTCGGGAGTTAGTATCAACTGAAGTGTTGCAGAATTAAGACGGCGTTCGCCGGGGGTAGTCACTGCGAGATCCCCCGGACGGCCCGATAAGTATCCCTCGCGATAACCAACTCCTCGTTCGTGGGAATCGCCATGATTCGGACAGGGCTCGAATCGGTCGAGATCTCGCATTCCTTGCCGGCGCAGTTGTTTCGGTCGGGGTCGATTTCGTAGCCCAGTTCCGTCAGCCCCTCGCAGGCTTTCTCTCGCACCACGGGTGCGTTCTCGCCGATACCGGCCGTGAAGATCAGGCCGTCCACGTGGCCCAAAGCGGCGGTATACGCACCAATATACTTCTTGATCCGGTAGCAGAAAACATCTATGGCGAGCGACGCCTGCTCGTCGCCCTTACCAGCTGCCGTAACCAGATCGCGCATATCGCTCGACTGCCCGGAGATGCCGTAAAGTCCACTGAACTTATTCAACAGCGTGGAAGCGTCGTGCAGGGTGAGCTCATCTTTCGACATGAGATAGAGCAGAACGGCGGGGTCCAGGTCACCCGAGCGGGTTCCCATCACCAGTCCCTCGAGTGGCGTGAAACCCATGGAAATGTCAATAGCCTTACCATTCTGGATCGCGGCGATCGAGCACCCGTTTCCCAGGTGCGCGGTGATAAGATTCACTTCGTCGCGGGCTTTGCCAAAGATCTGCCGGTAACGAAAGGCTACGTAACGATGAGAGGTACCGTGAAATCCGTAACGGCGTATTTTGTAGCGCCGGTAGTAGGTATAGGGCAACCCGTAAATGTAGGCCTTTCCAGGCATGGTCTGGAAGAACGCCGTGTCAAAGACAGCCACTTGAGGGACGCAAGGTAATACCTTGCGTGCCACGCGATATCCCTGAAGGTTATGGGGATTGTGCAGCGGGGCCAGCTCGGCGCATTGCTCGATGCCCTTTTCCACTTTATCATCGATCACAACCGACGAGCTAAAATGCTCGCCGCCATGCACCACGCGGTGCCCGACCGCCTGGATCTGCGATACATCAGCGACTGTGCCCGAGTGCTTTAGGGAATCGAGAATCTTGATGAGCGCGGTCTGGTGATCGAGCACGTCCTCATGCCAGGCCTGTGACGCATTCGGCGGAACGGCCAGGCGCAAAGTGGCTTCGTCAGTGCCGATCCGCTCGAGCAGGCCTTTGGCGATCATGCGGTCAGAGTTCGACTCGATGGCTTCGCTGCTCGTATCGATCACTTGAAACTTGATGGAGGAGCTTCCGCAATTCAAGACCAGTATTTTCATCGACTATTCACTGTTATCGGCTCGGGCTCACAAGGACTGGGCTCGATTCGATAACGCTCCTCCCACAGGCAATCATCCGCAGGAGCCTGTGGACTGCAGCATGACAAGTCTTCTGGCGCCACTCCGCAGACCTGCGGTGTTCGTCGTCGTCAGGCGCCGCTGGGCTCGCGCCGTCGGAGCTCAATCGTATGAAGGTGCAGGATTTCGCCAGTATCAGGGCTCATCTCGGCTGTTATCCGATAGCTCTCCCGCCGGGCTACGTAGCCCTGCTCTTCCAGCGTCAACACCTTACGGTGGAAAACCTCAGGATCCCATTCGCGAACGATCACAGTTCTCGGCTCCGTTTCCGGCGTCGTCATTGTCGTTTACCGCCAGTTACAGGGTCTCATCGGGCGGAAATCCGGTCTGTGACCTACATCACAGTCAGTGGGTGATGCGCGTCATGGCACCCCAAAGGCAGAATAGTCTACAATGACGAGTGTTTCCAGAGCTGTTTGGACTCAGCCGTCGGGAACTGTATCCCCACGAGGAAGAAAGAGGATCTGGACGATCCGTGGCAAATTGCATCTCACGACCGTTGAAGGCGGCGGTAGGCAGTTCGTGGCCGAAACCGAATCGGGCTATGCCGTAGTAATGGAATGACGCCCAGAGTTCCGGGCCGGGATGAGAACCGGGAGTGCGGCGAAGACGCGCCCCCGGATACTCGGCGCGCTTCCCCCTCGCCTTGTCACTTATCCGGTTTGTCCCGGCTCTTCGACTGGCCGCCGGAGGACCTCAAGTTCACCAGCTTATTCAGCATGTCGAACCAGAACGGCGCGCCGAGGGAGAGAGCGATGGCGGTAAGAAGCAATCCCGCCACTTTCTCAGCCCACCCGAGCGCCTGATGAGCGAACGGAGCTCCGCGCCTGGGTCTGTTCGAAGCCGACCAGCCCATCAGAATCTGAGCGTCGTTAAGTTCAGCGGAAGTCAATTGGCCAACTCCCGGGCTGACAGGGGCCGATGTCGCGGTTGACGGAGTGGCGTTCTCGGTGGCCGCGACGACGATCCTGCTGCGCGTGGGCGCATCGAGCAAGAGACGGTTGACGATCATCAAGGTGTCGGCATTCGAGACTGCCACAACTACCAGGGCCGTCGCAAACAGCACCAGTTGGGTCCAGCGCTTGTACCAGCCGCAGACGCGATCCATGGACTGATTGAACCAATCCTCGATGTTTTTACGGGCTTTTTCCAGATTGCCACCGGCGTCGTCGAGGAGAACCAGCAAGGGTCGCTTGATGTTATCCGGCAGACCGGCGACCGCCGTCCGCACCTCCTGATAAGTTTTCGGACCCGCTTCGGTGGCAGGAGCGACGAGGTCAATCACGACGTTAGCGAATGTACGCGCGGGAATGTAGGAAGGCTTGCTCGCGCCTTTCATTAAACCCTGGATCAAGGGATGGTCGTAAAGCTCTTGGGCCCTTTTCGGATCGCCCAGAAGCTCCGCGATGCCCTGATAGAGGGTCTTGGCGCGCATTCCCATGAATGCCGAGATGCCCTCCTTGACGGCAGAGCAGATCAGGCTCAGAACCAGGTACACGAAAATCAAACCGATCGTGACTTCAAGCGCCTGCGAGTTAAACACGTGGTCCTCCTAATTAGAATCCCGTGCAAAGGCGGATGGTAAATCGATCGGTGAAGGCTAGCGCTCGGAAGGAGGGCTGTCAATAGCGGCTTACTGGTTTTCCATGGAAACCGGGCCTTACGCGTTCAACCTGGTCGCGGCCCTGGCGGCCCGGCGGGGCTACCACCGTCATTTGGAAGGCACTTTGGGGAAGTTGCGAGGCACGATGCCCGAACCTTCTTTGACGGTAATGATCTGGTCGAGGGGAACGGTCGTAAGATTGTCGACTGCGCCGCTCGGCCAGGCGATCTTCAGCGATTGGACGGCCTTGCGCTGGCCCAGTCCAAACTGGATGCGCTTATCGCTCGCCGACATGTAACCGCCGCCACCTTTGGCCTGCTTGATCTCGGTGAACCCGTCCGCGACCAGCGTCAGAACAGCCCCGATCCCATCACGGTTGGACTTACTGCCCACCAAGTCGACCTCCAGCCAGTGGTTGGCGTTACCGCCGTCGTTACGCAACAACTCGGGATAGTCCCCGCGTGCGTTAATCAGAATGTCAGGGTCGCCGTCATTATCAAAGTCCGCCACGGCCAAGCCTCGTCCTACGATGTGCCGCATGAAGTCCGGACCCAGGTGTTCGGACACTTTGTCGAACTTACCATGTCCAAGATTGCGCCACATCAAACAGGCCTCGGCGTAGGTCTCTTCCGAGTGATAAAGCTGAATGTTATCCAACATCGAACCGTTCGCCTGGGCAACATCGTCCCAGCCATCGTTATCGTAGTCCAGGAACCTGGCGGAAACGCCGCTCAGCAGGATCGCTTTGTTACCCATGCCACTCGGGAAGGTGACATCGTCGAAGGTCTCGTCGTGATTATTGTGATAGAGACGGTTGAGTTCAAAATCAAGGTGGGTGACGTACATATCGAGCCAGCCGTCGCCGTCGACATCCGCTACGTCGATGCCCATGCCAGCCTCATATTTGCCGTCTTCGCTGGCGGCGATTCCAGAAGTGAACGACACGTCGCGAAAGGTGCCGTCGTGATTGTTGATAAAGAGAAAATTGGGCCAGGTGTCGTTGGCGATGACGATGTCGGGCCAGCCATCGTTGTTCATGTCAGCGAGAGCCACGCCCATCCCTTTGGCTTCGGGCTTGCTAACTCCCGACTTATCGCTCACGTCCGCGAAGGTACCATCGTGATTGTTGTGGAAAAGGGAGAGGCGCTCCCCTTTGTAGTTATCGGGGTGGCAGTAAGCGCGGTAACCGGGCCGGTGTTCTCCGCACCATAGGTTGGTCTGAGGCGTCCATTGAATGTAGTTACACACCAGCAGGTCGAGATAGCCGTCCTTGTCGTAGTCGAACCAAGCGGCGCTGGTGGACCACTGACCGCTATCGGCAACACCCGCTTTGTCGCTGACATCAGTAAAAGTGCCATCCCCTTTGTTGTGGTAGAGAATCGCGCGCCCAAAGCCGGTGACGTAAAGGTCTGGATAGCCGTCGTTGTCGAAATCCGCCACGGCGACACCCTGGCCGTAATGTCCCTCTCCACCCACGCCAGCTTTCTCCGTGACTTCGGTAAAGGTGCCATCGCCGTTGTTACGATAGAGTGCTGAGTGCAGAGGATGGGGAGGCTTGTAGATGTCCGTTGCCGCGGTTTGCACCATATAGATATCGTAAAGCCCGTCCTGGTTGTAGTCGATAAAGCCGGCGCCAGTACCCATGGTTTCGAGATAGTACTTCTGGTCAGTCATGGTGGAATCTTGCTTGAAGTCGATCCCCGACGGTCGCGCGATATCCTTGAAGGTCACAGGAATGCCGATCGAGGACGCAGTCGCCGCCCTAACCTCGGCACGAACCGGGTGGTGGCCGGCGATCCTCCAGCCAACGACGACGGCAAAGGACGCCATCACCAAAATGATATTCCGGCGAGCGGCTTCGCGCGCCCGACGATCCTGACGGGAAGTTGTCTTCAAGCAATCCTCGCTGAGCCCTTTAAGGGCCATTCAGTTCAGGCGACTTTGCACCCTACCACTATAGACCAGGCGACTTGCGCGCCTCAATTGTCTTCATGAGGGTTGCGGAAAAAGTGCGGTAATCGAGCGGGATTTGTGCGGGATCTTGCGGACGCGGCCTACCTTTGGCCGACCGCGTGAATTGGGCGCGGAAACTCGTGAAGGGCTAAGACCGGTCCCCTCGGATCGCCGAGCGGTCGAGCCAGATCACCTGGTCACGTTCGGGTCCGGTCGATACCATGGCGATCTCGACCCCAACGTGCTCGGCTAGGAAGTTGAGGTAATCTCTCGCTCTCTGCGGCAACTTGCCTTCATCCTTAAGCCCGAAAGTGGACGTCTGCCATCCGGGGACCATGGTGTAGCGCACCTGCACGCGCTCAAGGTCTTCGACTTCGGCGGGAAACTCATCGAGCGTTTTCCCGTCGAGGCGGTATTCCAGCCCTACCGGGATTTCGGCGAGCGTATCGAGGATATCGAGTTTGGTGATGATGAGCGCGCGCAGATCATTGATGCGGGCACTATAACGCGCCGCCGTGACGTCAAACCAACCGCAACGCCGCGGGCGGCCGGTAACGGCGCCATACTCGCTGCCTCGTTCGCGGATTTTCTCGCTCTCGGGTCCGGACGCCTCGGTGGGAAAGGGTCCGCTGCCCACGCGGGTAGCGTAGGCCTTCGAGACTCCGACGACCGCGTTGATGCGAGTGGGTCCAACGCCCGTGCCGGTGGACGCTCCGCCGGCCGTGGCGCTCGAGCTGGTGACAAAGGGATACGTGCCATGATCGAGATCGAGCAGAGTGCCTTGGGCGCCCTCAAACAAAACGCTGAGGCCGCTATCCATCGCGCGATTCAGATAAACAGACGTATCCGCCAGGTGCGGAATCAGCCGGCTCGCAGTTTCCAAGTATTGCTCGATCATCCGCTCACCATCGGGCACGAGCGCGCTCGAGAACAACGCGGAGGCGAGCCGGTTTTTCTCCGCCAGGATCTCGCTGCACTTCTTCCGAAACACCTTCGGATCGCGCAGGTCGGACGCGCGCAAGCCCCGTCGATGGGCTTTGTCCTCGTACGAAGGACCAATGCCCTTGGCCGTGGTGCCGATCCGGCCAAGGCCTCTGGCTTCTTCGGCCGCAACCTCATGACTGCGATGGTAAGGCAGGATCAGATGGGCGCGGTCGCTGATCAGCAGGCGTTCGCCGATCTCCACTCCGCCATTGGCGAGCGCTTCCAGTTCCTTGGCCATGGCCATTGGATCCACTACCACGCCGTTGCCCAAAACAGCAGTTTTGCCAGGACGCAGAATACCGGTAGGAATCAATTGCAGCACAAACTTCCGGCCACCGATAATGACAGTATGCCCCGCGTTTGCGCCTCCCTGATAGCGCGCCACGATGTCGAAATGCTCGGAGAGAACATCGACTACTTTCCCCTTACCCTCATCGCCCCACTGTACGCCCACTACCACTACATTGTTTGACATGTTCCTGATTTCAAATTCAAGATTTCAGATTACTTCGTGTGTTTCAGATAGGAGCACCTGAGGTGAATGGTGAAACATTGAGGAGCAAACCAACCCACCAGCCCACGCTGGAGGCGCCCCCCTGCCTGCCACTTGCCACTAGCAGGTCTCCCGTGCCGTGCCTTGAACTATCGGGCGCTGGACCGCACTGCCTCCTGGTAGACCTCCACATATCGCGCCGCCGAGACTGGCCATGAGAAGTCCTGGCGCATGCCGTTCTCCACCAGTCTTCTCCAAACCTCCGGGGAGCGATAGTAGCAATCGACGGCGCGCCAGATGGCAGCGATCAGGGCCTCGGGAGTGTAGTCTGAAAACTTGAAACCGGTTCCGTTCTCGCCGTCAAAGTCCTCAATGGAATCGTCCAGGCCGCCTGTCGCCCGTACCACTGGCACCGTTCCGTATTTCAAGCTGTACATCTGATTCAAGCCGCTGGGTTCATAACGCGAAGGCATGAGGAACATGTCGGACCCGGCTTCAATCTGGTGGGCCAGGGCGTTATCGTATTTGATCCGCACCAGGAACTTCCCTGGATAGCGCTCCGCCATGCCGCCAAAGAACGTTTCGTAAGTCGGATCTCCCGTGCCCAGCGCCACCACGTAGACTGCTGCACCCATCAATTGCTCCACGATACCGGCGATGAGGTCAAAGCCCTTCTGCTTGTCGAAGCGCGACACGATGCCGATCACCGGACGATCGAGTTCCGGCGAGGCCACACCCATAGATCTGAGCAAGGCCTCTTTGCAGGTGCGCTTTCCAGTGAGGTCCTCGGGCCCGTAATTCGCCGCGATCAGTTTGTCAGTGGCGGGATTCCAAGCCTCGTAGTCCACACCATTCAGGATGCCACGAAGGCGGCCGGAGCGGCGACGCAAAACACCATCCAGACCGAAACCGAAATCGGGAGTCTGAATCTCCTCAGCGTACTTTCTGCTTACTGTGGTGACGAAGTCCGAAAACTCGATGCCGCCCTTCAGGTAATTGACCTTACCGAAAAACTCCAGCCCCTGCCGGTTAAACAGACGGTAGTCGAGCGATGCTCGGAACAACACCTCGGAGGTGAAAAGCCCAGGATAACCAAGGTTATGAATTGTGAAGACCACCGCGGTCTTCGCGAAAAACAGGTCGCGGCGGTACATGCTCCGCAGGTAAGCCGGAACCGGCGCCGACTGCCAATCGTGGCAGTGGATGACATCAGGCGCGGGCGCCGACCGCTTCAAGAACTCCAGCGCGGCCATCGAGAAGGCGGCGAAGCGCACAGGATTATCCGGGTAGTCGACCCCTCTTTCCTGGTAAAGGCCCTGCCGATCGAAAAACTCCGGGGCATCGACCAGGTAGTGCTCAACCCCGTTGTCGGTGCCACCGTCTTGAATCGAGGCAAAATGCCAACCCGAAGCCAGCGGGATAGTTATGCTATGGCCCCCAGGTACCACTCCGCCCGGCTGTGTCCCGCGGTAGCGCGGGATGATCACCTGCACCTGATGGCCGCTGCCGGCTAAGGCTTTGGGAAGCGCGCCCACCACGTCCGCCAGGCCGCCGGTTTTCGAATACGGCACACATTCGGAGGCGACAAACGCAATCTTCACAATTTCTCCTCAGGATCCTTTTGGGTTCGGGTGGCAGCGCGCGGATTTTTCGACTGATCCTTAGATAAATACGGTAAAAGAAAATAGGAAGGCCGTCAAGGAAGGGATCAGGGGGGGATCGACCGGAAAATCGAATCGATCTGTGGGCGGAACACGTACGCCAATCATTTCGGGCATGTTTGCACTTTTTGCGAGCCCCGAAGGGGCGACCTGTCTCAGCCCAGGCTAACGGCCTGGGTCGGACGGCCGATTTAGTCCTTCCCGGGCCGAGCCCTGAAAGGGCGTACTATTGAGCGTTACAGATCATAGTGACGGCTTTAGCCCCTTTGGGGCTGAGCACCGGGTAGCCCAGAGAACAGAGGATTTGTCATGCCGGGGCCAACTCGCCGGCCGCCAAAGCTCGGACAACACTTCCTCGCGGATCGAAGTTACCGCGAACGCGTGGCGGCAGCAATACCGGTGAAGTCCGACGATCTCGTGATTGAAATCGGTCCGGGCGAAGGCGCCCTCACCCACCTTCTTGTGGAGCGAGGGAGCAAAGTTGTGGCCGTCGAGGTCGATCAGGACCTCGCGGCAAGACTCCGTGCTGGTTTTCCAGGCGATCCGCAACTCGAGATCCTGTGTGCCGATGTCTTGACGACGGATCTTGCCGCGATCTGCCGGCGGCAGGGTACCGACCAGTGCGTTGTCTTCGGCAACCTGCCCTATTACATTACCTCGCCCATTCTGCATCATCTTTTCGCGGCGCACAGCAGCATCCGCGCCATGGGTCTGATGATGCAACTGGAAGTGGCGCACCGGTTGACGGCTCAACCCGGCAACCGCGATTACGGTTATCTCAGCATACTGACGCAGATCCACTCGGAGCCACGCCGGCTCTTCACCATCCCACCGGGAGCGTTTTCGCCGCCGCCCAAGGTCCAGTCGGCCCTGGTGGATTTCCGCATGTCGCGAAAATTCCCTTCCTGGAGTGACGGAGATCTCGGCCGGTTTCTGGAATTCGTCAAGACTTGCTTCGCCCATAAGCGCAAGAATCTGCTCAATAATCTCGGGTCGCAGTACACCCGTGAACGAGTTGAAACGGCGCTTGGACAAGTGGGATCTTCACGATCGGCTCGCGCTGAAGAATTTGGGTTAAAGGAGATCGCCGAACTATGGCGAATCCTCTCGGGAGGATAACTGGAGGGGCGGGCCGGCCCCAGGGGTGCCACTCCTGAAGGCCGGCTGGCGCTTGTCAGTGAGGCCGATCTACCGTCCGCTCGCTTTGCTCGTGGCACTCGCGGCGAATTGGCCGGGGGTGTAAGTGCCGGGGACAGTGCGGAAGGCAATGTTAAAGCGGTTCCACCCGTTGATGGCAACCACAGCCAGCGTGAGGTAGGCGAGTTCGCTGTCTTTGAACTGCTGGCGAACCTCGTCAAAGACGGCGTCCGGAACATGGCCATCGGCGATCAGCGTCACCGCTTCCGTCCAGGCCAGCGCCGCCCGTTCCCGATCGGAATAGAAAGGGGACTCCCGCCAGGCGGCTAATTCGTAAAGTCGTTGCTCGTTTTCTCCGGCTGCCCGTAAATCCTTCCAGTGCATGTCGATGCAGTAGGCACAACCGTTGATCTGGGAGGCGCGCAGGTACATAAGATTGATGAGGGAGGGTTCCAGGCCGGAGGCGCTAAGAGCCTGTTCGAACCCCATCATGGTCCTGAAAATCTGCGGCGGGGCGGCTTTGACTTCCAATCTTGCTTTCATAGACTGCTCCTTTCAAGTCAAATTCGGGCTGGCCACAAACATCGCAGTCGTTCCCGAGTTCCCCCTTCTAGATCTATTTTCCCGCTTGAGAATTAAAAGTCAAGTGGAGCCAGTTGGTCGGAAGCTCCTTTCCAACTGCATTGAAATTGGCCTTCAGAAGGGTATTGAATCGTTCGACAAATACACACTCTGGGCGTAGAACTACACGGCGGTAGCTAACATAGCTCAATGTGGTCGAGTATGTTCGCGACAACGTTCACACGAACATTCTGGAGAACTTCTGGTCGCTTCTGAAGCGGGGTGGCATGACACCTATATCAGCGTCGAACCGTCCGTTTGTTCCGCTAACTTGGACGAGCAAGCACTGTCGAGCATCCGACGTATCTCGCGGCCTATGCTCTTTGGCGATTGAACGGGATTCACCCTCTTTTTTTTTGGGCACTAAGTTGACAAAATAGTTGCGAATCCGACGATCCTCATTGTCTGGCTTATTTTTGGCGGGCGTCTTTAGCCCGACAGCCGCTTTCCTTATGGTTTATCGCGTCCGCTAATTTCTCGGCCTCATCCCGCACAAATGGGCTCAGCATAAAGCCCTTGCCGGTGATCGGATCGAGGATTCTGGCTATTCTGATGAGACGCCCGTTGACAAGGAAGGCGATCTGCTTGCCGACATTATTCGCCGTGAACGTCTGAATACGCTTTGCACCGGCGGGCGTCGTGCTGACATTGAGGACGATCTGGCCCTCCGTCAGTGACACGCTCGCATGCGTGAAATCGCTAATAGTCAATAGCGGTTTTTCATTAAGGGAAACGAGCCTCCCGTCATCGGAAGTTATGCGCCGCATTGAACCCTCGGGTTTATCGGCCACTACACTGACTTCCATGGTTGGGCATGTCTGTGCATTAAGAACATAGCCAGCGAGCACCATTGCTAACACAAGCATCTTTCCCATTTTTCTACTCCCTGTATGATCGGGATGGCTTCTTCGCTCGCGCTGCTTCCACTTCGCCTCAGCACTCAAGATAGCTTCTCTGCATGAAACACTGTTCAAGTCAATGTTCGGGTTGGACAACAACCTCGAAGTATTCCCCGAATTCCCCCTCTCTGGGTCTATTTTCGCGCTCAAGAATCAAGAGTCAAACGGAGCCAGTGGTCGGGTAGCCCTGGCGAGCTTGAACCCGAAATCTATAGAGATGGTTGCCGGATCAAGCCACTTAAAACAGCCAGCCAGACCTCGCAGCCCGGCCACGCACGCTTGGGGTAATGCAATCCGACCCGGGCCGGGTTTACCGATCACTGAGCCGCTCGAATTTCACCGCATCTACGATGATCGCGCCATCGGCGGCGTTGCTGAGACTGACGTAGTGAGGATCGGCAAAGGTTCCCAAAGACCGCCAATTGCCGGCGCCGCGATTGAAATCGACCAGGACCGTTCTTGAGCTGGCTTCGGTCACGATCGTAAACGGCGCGTTCGTCGCCAAGCGACCAATTGAAGGATGGCCGTAGTAGACGGAGATTTCATAAGTGCCGACCAGGGGATCGTCACTCCGCCAGATGGCGGTTCTCGTCCCGTCGCCCGCTTCGGTCCAGAAGGCGCCCGTTTCGTAATTGCCGCTCTCGGTCGCGACATCGTTATGCCAGCCGCCGCCGGTCAGCAGAAGCCGGCCGCCGATGGTCTGATCATCGACGATGGTTTCCTGCTCGGGCTCGGTATAGATTCTCCAACGCCTGAGTTGGACATCCCGGGCTGGCTGATTCTCTTTCATCCACTCATCGAGTTGTTGCGAAAGCTCCGCAACGACACTACGGCGCGCGGCGGCCACGTCAACCTGCTCCGCGGGGTCCTGCTTCAGATCGAAAAGCTGGGTCCTGCCATCCCAAAGATATCGGATCAGGCGATAGTTCTGTGAGCGGACGGACCGTGCCGGGACTCCGGCATCCTCTTCGGCGTAGATGTACCGGTTCACCTCGGTTGCACTCCCCTTGATGAGCGGAACCAGACTGTGACCCTCCGCTCCTTCCAGGATCGGAAGCCCCGCCAGATCAAGCAGGGTCTGGGCGGTATCCACGTTGGAGCCAAGCCCATTCACGACCGAGCCCGAGGGCATACCAGGACCGGCGATGATCAGCGGGATGTGCAAGTTCTCATCGTACAGGGAACGGTGATCGAAGGTGAGGAAGTCCTTCGGGTGCGAGAACATCAATTCCCCGTGGTCGGAGGTCAACGCCACGATCGTGTTTGAATCGAGCCCCAACTCGTGAACGTGCCCGAGCAGCTTGCCAATATACCTGTCAACGTAATGGATCTTGCCGTCATAGAGCTGGTACAAACGCTCGATTGCCTTCTGATCGCCCAGCATGGCCAGGCGCTTCAGGGGCGCATGCTCGACATCGTAGCCGGTGTCGGACATGTACGGATAAGCGTCCGATTTGAACAGATCGTCTTCCGCAGGCGGGTTGTAGGGCGAGTGCGGCTCCCAGAAATGCACGTAGAGGAAAAACGGTTGCGAGCGATGCTGGTCGAGCCACGGTATTACCTTCTCGAGTGTCGCAGGCGCAGTATAGCGGGAGTTCGCTTGCAGGCCCAGCCTTTGCGTCACATTGACCGCTGCTGCGCTTCCTTCTGTATAGTCCTGGAACCCGCGGCCGGTCAGCCCCTCGCCCGCCAGCGAATTGTTCACATAGGCTGCAGTTCGATAGCCGTGATTCTTGAAGTCTTCCGCCAAAACGGGAACGTCCTTGTTGAGGAGGGGCATTCCGGGACGCCAAAAGAGTGTAACGCCGTTGCGGGAGGGAAAAAGGGAACTATGCAGCGCACTAAAGGAAGGCGCAGTCCATGAGCCGACGGTGAAGAAATGGGCAAAGCGGACGCCTCGCGCAGCCAGAGTGTCAATCTGGGGGGTTGTGTCTCGGGGATTTCCGTAAACATGAATCCTATCGGCCTGAAGCTGATCGGCCACAATGAGGATGACATTAGGTGTTGCACGCTTCTCGCGGGAAGGGGCGGGAAACAACGAACCGCCAATCAGGACTGGCAGGGCGGCTGCCCATATTCCTTTCCGATACCACTTTCGAAAAATTCTGGATCCCAACATCATTCCAAAACCTCCTGGCCGGTCGCTGTTGCGGCGCAGCAAGCGCTTGCCTAACGCGACCATTTGGCGTAGGAAATGGCAAGCCCTTACCTCTCGATTCGGACTTCGCAACTCAAACTTGGGAGCTACTTGAGCATTACAAATCACTGTGACCTCAACTCTCCCAAGGAGCAGAATTGCTAAGTTGTTGAAAAACATGATAGCTACAATTCGACGCTCCTTGCCGTTTTGCCCAGACCAGAGGTCTGGTATTTCACTGTAGCGGCGCTGTCCCTTCGCTCACTCAGGGCAGGCTCTCAGCGCCGAAAACGCCGGTGGGGACACCGGCGCTACAGTAAAGCCGTCACTATGATTTGTAATACTCAAGTACACCAGCTTACCCGAGCGACCGCGGAAACCAGATGATATATCGATTCGTAAGATGTCATCTAATATCCCACAAAGTGGTCCCAAATCACTGTCCGAGTCTGTACGAAAGAGCACGGAACGGTGCGGAGAAAGTGCGGAAAAGCAGCGGAAAACCAGCGGAACCTGGCGGGATTTAGTGGGGATGGGAAAACCAGGGGCTCAATTTGGCGAGGTATGAATCCAATTCCCGGATGCGCAACAATTTTGCCCCGATCCCCGCCACAATGAAGCCAGCCACACTGGCCACGATCAACACGATCAGGGCCCCGTGGGTTGTTCTCCAGGCGATATGAGTTTCGACTACCCGAACTACCTCATAGCTCGCGAGGCCTGCGCCAGCGGAAGCAATGGCCATCTTTAGGGTGAACCAAAGCAGATCCTTAGCGCCCGGATTGTGGAGGTGGCGGCCGAGCAGTACGAAAAGAATAATCGCGTAAGCGATGATACCGATTGAACTTGCCAGTGCCAGCCCCAGGTGCTGCAAGTGCCGCACCAGAATCCAGTAGACGGGAAGGTTGAGGAACGTAATCAACGTCCCCATAAGGGCTGGGGTTAGGGTATTACGGGTGGCGTAGAAACCGCGGGACAGAATGTTCTGAGCACCCCATGCAAACATACCGATTGAGAACATCACCAGCGTGGCGGCCGTGGCCTCGAAATCCGTACCGTGCAGCCTGGTATGTGAAAACACAAAGTAGAGCAAAGGCTGGCTCTCAGCCATGGTCAGAGCTGCAATGGGCAGGAGCATCAGTAACAACCCTTTGAGAGTGGAATTCAACGTACGGCTGAGTTCGTCAAATTTTCTCTCCGAGTAAAGGTGCGCCAGGAAAGGAAAGGAGGCGACACCGACGGCCTGCCCAACTACGCCCAACGGAACCCGCATCAGAGTCTTGGCGTAGCTCAGCCAGGTAATCGAAGCGGGCCGCAAGTAAGAACCGAAGATACGAATGATCCAGTCGTCTGCGAACACAAGTGATAGCGCAAGCATGATGGGGACGGCCAGTTTGATGAACATCCGGAACCCGGGATGCCCGAGGTCAAGCGAGGGCCGGTAGCGCGCTCCGATTCTGGCCGCTCCGTATACCTGCAGACCGAAAATGCCTACCAGCGCCCCGATCAGCACGCCGAAGGCAAAGGCGGTGATCCCGAATCGCGAGGAAAGTGCAAAGCCCATCAGCACTATAAAAAAGTTGTAGACCAGGGGCGCAAGTGAGGGCAGGACGAAGCGCCCTTTGGCGTACTGAACAGCGCTGAGCACGCTGCCAAGATAAAAGCAGATCTGCGCCGGCAGCATCAGCCTGGTCAGATGAATGACCACGGAGCGCTGGGCAGGCGGGAACCCAGGGGCGATGATCGCGACCAGTTCGGGTGCGAAGACCTCCCCCGCCGCAACCAGAACCAGTAGCACCAAGCTCATGAAGGTAAGCACGACGGAGAACACGTGCCAGCCTTCCTGCTCGCGCCGGTCTGCCAGGTACTTGCTGAAGACCGGGATGAAAATGACGCTTAGCGATCCGGCTGCCACCAGATAGTTAAGGAAATCGGGCAGGGTGAAGGCGGCGTAATAAGCATCGGTAGTGCCGCTCGCGCCCACCAGGTGAGCCAAGGCCCATTCGCGCACGAGTCCTAGTACCCTGCTGGCAAGCACGCCGCCCATCACAATGCCAGTGGATTGAAGAATACGCCTCTTAAGCTGGTGGGTGTCAGCGCTGGTAGGTGTCAACAATGGGTTCCATGAGCCATGGTGGACCTGGGGAGGTTCGAACTCCCGACCCCCTGGTTGCAAACCAGGTGCTCTCCCAACTGAGCTACAGGCCCGACTGAGCTACAGGCCCGACCCTTCCGCCAAGCTAATTTCATATTGATGGTGAAAGCCTGTTCCGTCAAGTGGCTTGGCGGTTATGGTCACCCGTAGTCGTGTTAGTATTAAGAAGTTGTGTTGTGCGCCCGCCCTGGGGCTATTAGTAAACCTGGAGAAGCATGGCCGATTCCGAATACGGTATCCAAAAGAACGCCCTTGCGAACGGTCTTATCGTTGTTACCGAGAGAATGCCTTCGGTGCGCTCGATATCGGTAGGTATTTGGCTACGGACCGGATCGCGGCAGGAAAGCGCGGCTGAGAACGGAATCAGTCATTTTCTCGAGCACATGGTGTTTAAGGGTACCCGTACGCGTTCTGCCGAGGAGATCGCCCGTTCTGCCGATGCGATCGGCGGCCATCTTGATGCTTTCACCGCTAAGGAGTACACAAGCTTCTCGATTAAGGTCCTGGATGAGCACCTGCCGCGTGCCTTCGATGTTCTGTCTGACCTGGTGAAGAATCCTTTGCTGCGTCCCGATCACATCGCGAGGGAATCGCAAGTGATTCGAGAAGAAATCAAGATGGTGGAGGATACACCGGACGACTTGGTACACGAGGTCTTTACTGAAAACTTCTGGCGCGGACACGCTCTCGGCAGGCCGATTCTGGGAACACGGGCCACAGTGAGCACGTTTGATCGGCGCCGGCTGGTACGTTACTTTCGCCGTCACTATGCGCCGAACAACATGTTGATAACGGCGGCGGGCAACCTCGAGCATCGCCGCATTGTCGATCTGGCGGAGCAGGCATTCGGCGATGTTCCGGCCGGCCCCGAGCTCGGGCAGGGCCCGGTGCCGGTGCCATATCCTAGAATCAGCCACCGCCATAAGAAGAACCTCGAGCAGGTCCACGTGCTGCTGGGCACACCTGCCTATGCCCAGAACCATGACAGCCGTTACCCAGCCTATGTGCTCAACACGATTCTTGGCGGAGGCATGAGTTCGCGTCTTTTCCAGAACATTCGCGAGGAGCGCGGTCTGGCTTATGCTGTGTTTTCCGGCTTGAGCACGTTCAAAGACGTCGGCATTCTCAGTATTTACGCAGGCACCGGCACCGATAAGGCCCGAACGGTGGTGCAACTGGTGATCGAGGAGCTCCGACGGCTGAAGGGAGAGTTGCCTCCCGCTGAGGAAGTGCAACGTGCGAAGGACTTCTTGAAGGGCAGCATGCTACTTGGTCTTGAGTCCACGGGCAGCCGGATGTCCAACCTGGCTCGCCAGGAAATGTACTTCGGGCGGCAGGTCTCCCTTGATGAGATCGCCAGCCGCGTGGACGCCGTCACCGCCGAGGCCGTGCAGCAAGTGGCGAAAGAACTGTTCAGCACCGAACGAATCGCCCTCACCATTCTGGGTCCGCTCAACGGCGTAAGAATCCGCCGTCGCGACTTGGAATGCTGATTCCCGTCACCAGCTTTCCTCCGTTAAGCCATCTGAGAATTCGAACTTAAGGTGAACCATCAAGCCATCCAAAAGGTAATCGAGAGTACCTGCGTCTTCCCGCCTCGGCTCGTAGAAAGCTCCTAATTTGTCCCATTCGGTAGCCAATTTCGAAGGGATTCGCTCGGAATTTTAGACTTGACATGTCAAAACAGATGTTTCATATTAATGTTCCATACGGCAGTTCCAATCGCTCAATTCGAACTGACGTTTAAAACTGAGGACTTTTTACGGCCCCGCAGGTGACTTATGGCTATGGATGGCGGATCACCAGACCAGGAAACTCGACAGCGCCTGCTCGACGTCGCCATCCGGCTCTTTTCTGAGCGCGGCTTTAAGAACGTTACTGTCCGCGATATCTGCGTGGAGGCGGATGCCAATCTCGCGGCGGTGAATTACTACTTTCGCGACAAGCTGGGACTCTACAAAGAAGTAGTCACGATGGTTGCCGACGTCATGGACAAGACCAAACAGGAAGCAATGGGACGTGCGGAGGGGTCGCCGGAGGAGCGCCTGCGGACCTACATCCGAGGATTCCTTCACCGTCTCTTGGGGTGTGAGGAGCGTAACTGGGCCGAGATGTTGATGCAGAATGAGTTCAAGAACCCTACTCCGGCTTTCGATTTGATCGTCCACAAGGGCATCATCCCCCACGCCATGCGCCTGTGTGGGTTGATGGGTGAGCTCATGGACCTGCCGTCGTCGGACGTGCGAGTGCAATTCTGCGCCTCGATGATCCAGGGCCAGTGCCTGTTTTTCAGAACGGCGATGCCGGTGACTGCCCGGATCAACCCGGGTTTCAAATACACAACTGAGGCGATCGACGAGCTCGCTACGCGGATCGCTGACTTCTCGCTGGCTGGGATCACTGCTATCGGGCGCGAACCCGGTCCGCAACCAGGGCTCGAATGGGGACATGCTGCCGGTGCTGGAGACGGCGCAGGTCCCAGGAAGGAGAAAGACGCATGAGCACCATGGCTTTTGACTTGGCCAGTTTAGAGCATCAGAGACTGGCGGATCTTTACCGCGAACACCACCCGCGTGTTTTGGGACTGTGCCGGTATCTGCTGGGATCGCCCGAGGAGGCTGAAGACGCCGCGAGCGAAGTGTTCCTGCGGCTGCCGCAGGCCATGCGAACCTACGATCCCTCGAAGCCGTTTTCCCGCTGGCTCTCCAGTGTTACCAGCCACTATTGTGTGGATCTGCTGCGGCGGCGCCAATCAGAATCGCGAGTGCTTGCCCCGGAGAATCCGGAAGCCCCGGAAGCTGCAGCCGTAGGTGCAACACCGCTCGAGGAGTTACTCTCGACCGAGGAGCAGGAGAGCGTACGCGAGGCTATTGCCGCCCTGCCGGAGAACTATCGTCTGCCGCTGGTCATGCGCTATTACAACGATCTGGATTACAGCGAAATTTCGCAGACGCTCGGTTTAACGCGGGGACACGTCGCCACCCTGATCTTCCGCGCCAAAGTTGAATTGCGCCACCTGCTCCGGAAGGATCCTGCCGCTCGGAGCTGGCCCGCGATCAGTTTCCAGGCCTCGGCGGGTTAGCGCGCCACAACCGAGCTTGATCGAAACAACTATCAGCCACACAACCAGCCCTCACCGCGAACGAGACGGTCGCCGGAGATTCGCGTCAGATTCTCCCGCCGGCCGTCTCGACAGCCAAACCCGATTTAGCGCTCCAACCATCTAAACGTCGTCAGGGAAAATGCAGCCGAGACATGGACGTGGACACGTTCACGCGTCTTGGCGTGCCTTCATCGGTGACGGTCTTCCGATCGTCACGACATTTCGCCGACGAGGAGATCACCTTATGCCAAACAAGAGGCAGGCTACGGCTTCAACCAATGGTGGCAATGAGCGCGCCCAACCATTGCTTCACCAGCGCGCCCACGAGATCCAGGCTTACGGCAGGATCACCAAGCTGCCCATCGCGCTCGACGAGAAGGTCTGCGCCAAAATGGTCGAGTTGCTTAACCAGGTTTTGGTGGACACGATGAGTCTGCGTGACCTCTACAAAAAGCACCACTGGCAGGTTGCCGGGCCCACTTTCTATCAACTGCATCTGCTCTTTGACAAGCATCACGGCGAGCAGTCGGAGTTGGTGGACAGCCTTGCTGAGCGCATTCAGTTGCTGGGGGGTATTTCGCTCGCCATGGCTCCGGATGTCGCCGAAACGACCTCGATTCCTCGTCCTCCGCGAGGACGGGAAGAAGTGCCGGTGCAGATCTCGCGATTGCTCGAAGCGCACGAAATCATTCTGCAGGAGGCGCGTTCGATCGCCCGGCAGGCGGAAGAAGCCGATGACGCTGGCACGAATGACCTGCTGGTCAGCGATGTGATCCGCACCAACGAGCTCCAAGTGTGGTTTCTGGCCGAGCACTTGGTGAACGTCCCAACCGCAAAGGCCGAATAACCAACAGCCTTGCCCTCAACGACGGCGGCGGGGTTTCGTACTCCGCCGTCCCCCTTTGCCTTACCCGCAGCGCTCGTGCGACTGTGACTCCAGCCCTGCGGGGTCCGCCTCTCTCGATACGACCTGTCAAGCAATTTAAAAATGTTACTTTCGGGTGATTCGTCCTGCAACGCGAAATGTTACCCGTTGTCGTCGTGGTTTTTCCTTGCTTCTTGTATTGGCAGATGTCATGGTTCTTGTCTTTTTCTCAGCGCGCCTTGTGCGCGCGCTTGTGATTTTGTTTTTCTCTGAAGGTGCCGCGAGTTTCTGAGAAACAGCCGAGACCGCAGGCTTCTCTGCCACCACGCTGGTGCTCCGTTGGAAAATCCGTTCCCGCTTGCTCTGAATCGTCTGGGAGAGTTGAAAGGGGTCGAGCGTCTGGCGTAGCCGGCGAAGTTCGGCCACCCGTTCTGGGTCCACCCCTGACGAGGCCGCCACTCGCTGAAAAGGGGTCTGGGGTGCTTCGTAGTGCCGCCGCAAGCGCGAGCCGATCCGCTCCTTGCGGCTCAGTTTCACCGAGGGCAGGAAGAGGTTCTGAAACAATCGCAGCTCACCCCGGTAAAGCTCGTCCATGGCGGCCCGTGCCGCTTCCGTCTCGTAACGCACGTAGCCCAGCAAGCGCCGTACATGCGTCCAGTTCTTCTGCTCGATGTGGGCGTTGTCGTCTTTCTTATAGGGCCGCCCACGGGTGAATTGAATGTCGTGGGCCTGGCAGTAAGCCCAGAGGTGCGCATTGATGAACTCAGCCGTTGTCGGAATCGATGCCCCGCAAGGGAAAAGGCAAAGCCTGGCGGACCGCTTCCAGAGCGGCTCGCACGCCTTCCTGGCTCTTGCCCAGCACCGCTCGGCTTTCCGTCCAGCCCGTGTGAATGTCAGTCACGTTCAGCGAGTAGCAGTAGTCGCCCGCCGCCGAATTGCCCGAGTGGGAGACCAGATCGATTTCCGTGAACCCCGGCCTCTTCACGTCCCACTGATCCGTCTTCACGGGGATGTGGTGCTTCAATAAGCTCCCCGGCTTGGTGCGGCCATAAATCCTTTGCCGCAGCTTCCGCTTCTCCGAACCCAGCCGGTAGTCGATGGAGCGGGGGCTGATCTGAAGCAGCTGCTTTTCCAACTCCGGCGTCAGCCGGAAGCGGCGGCGAATCCAAGGCATCCACTCCGGCAGCAGGGCTTTCAGCCGTACTGACCAGGGATAATCGGCCGCCTCCCAGACCGCCTTCAAGATCGAGACCAGCCGTGGGCCATAGGTCACCCCCCGGCGCCGTCGTTGGGAAACCGGCCGGGCGGCAGGCGGCGAACCATTCAGCAAACGAATCGCGTGCTTGCGATGATAACGGCAGTTGGCGCAAAACTCGTCCAGGATGCGCTGCCTTTCCGCCCGACTAGCTCGTTGGTAACGAGGATAAACTTGTTGCCAATATTCTCTTCTCGAAAGTCGACTCATGAGGTTACCCGTATCCATGACGGGTAACATTCTCAAATTGCGCGACGATAGCCCACTGGTAACATTTTAGCTTGCGCGATACGTCCGATTGACGATCGGTTTGCTCCCGCTTATTGTTATTGTGCACATGTGGTGTCACTATCATGGCCACGAATAGGTGCGGGGCATCGACGATGGCAACTTCAGCGCTCAGTCAGGATGAGGAGAAGAAAGCAGCAGCCCGTCGTGCTGTAGAATTTGTCCGCGACGGCCAGGTCGTGGGGCTCGGCTCAGGATCCACTGCGAGCTTCGCCATCAGCTTTCTCGCCGAGCGGGTGAAATCCGGCCTTGAGATCGTAGGTATCCCCACCTCGGTTCGATCAGCCTCGCTGGCCTCTGAACTGGGCATTCGGCTTACTACATTTGACGAGCATCCCGAAATCGACGTGACGATTGATGGAGCCGACGAAGTCAATCCGGCGCTTCATCTGATCAAAGGCGGCGGTGGAGCGCTGCTGCGCGAGAAGATTGTAGCCTCCGCCTCACGTCAGGTGATCATCGTAACGGACTCCACCAAGCTTGTGCCGGTGTTGGGAGCGTTCCCGTTGCCGGTTGAAGTTATCAATTTCGCTCAGGCTGTGGTGGCCCGGAGGATCGCCGCACTGGGTGCGGAGATCACTGTACGCCAAGGTCCCGATGCTAAGCCTTATCTGACCGACGAAGGTCACCACATCCTCGACTGTCATTTCGGGACCATTCCGGATCCCGTCGCGCTTGCCCGCAAGCTGGATGAAATCCCAGGCGTAGTCGAGCATGGGCTGTTTATCGATTTGGCGTCCGTGGTCCTGGTAGCCACGGGCTCTGAAGTACGCGAGACTCGCCGTCCCTAGACCGGGCCGCCCGCTGCGCCGGGGCAAGAGTCCGGAATCGTTGAACGGTAAGACCCAATCGGCCGATCGCTTGGCCACGCCGGAGGACGTTCCATGCCAACTTCAAATGGCCGCAATGGCTCCGACCGCAAAGGCAAGAACGGAAGGTCCAGCCAAAAGCGCGACCGCCGCGACTTCCTCAAAACGGCAGCAGCCGGGGCGGGAGCCCTAGCCCTGCCCGGGAGCGGCACCGAGACGACTACAAAAGCCAAGTCGCGCCGGGAGAGTGCTTCGAAATCAGCTGCAATCGAGTATCCCCGCGTTTTCCGGGACAGCCAGCTCGCTATGATCGCGTTTCCGCTGGGAGGCGTCGGCGCAGGCAGCCTCTCGCTCGGTGGGCGTGGCCAACTGCGTGAGTGGTGGATTTTCAATCGCCCCGATTTGGGCCGATCGCCCGACTACGCTTTCCCGTCCGTGTGGGTGCAGTCTGGGAACCACAAACCTGCGGCACGGATTCTGGAAGCGCGGATTCAGCCCCCCTACGAAGGCCAGTCCGGATTGGGATCGGCCAATCTGCCGGGCCTGCCGCGCCTCGAATCCTGCACGTTCACCGGTGAGTTTCCTTTTGCACGAATCGATTTCCATGACTCTGTCATTCCGGTACGCATTTCGCTTGAGGCATTTTCGCCCTTTGTTCCGCACGACGCCGACGATTCCGGGCTGCCGGTTGCGGTGCTGCGGTACAGGGTGACGAACCCCACAGCCACGAAAGCCAAGGTTTCGATCGCGTTCTCGATTGACAATCCTGTGGGTGAAGGCAACGGCGCCTCGAGCCGCGCCAATGAGTATCGCGAGGGCGAGGGCATAAAGGGCATCGTTATGACGAATCCCTTCCTTGCCGGAAAAGATCCATTGGCAGGCACCTTTGCGCTTTCCGTGCTGGGCGCGGGCGAGGGCAAGCTCAGCTACTGGCGGGGATGGCCAAGAGACCGCTGGTGGCAACCGGCACTCGACTTTTGGGACCGCTTCTCCCGCGACGGCGATTTGGGTCCTGAGGCCGCGCAGCGCGGCACGGTGGGCTCACTCTGCCTTGGGCGTGAGATCCCCGCGGGCGGCAAAGCCGAATATACCTTTTTGCTCAGTTGGCATTTCCCCAATCGGACCCCCAAACGCTGCGGCTGGGACGCGCCTAAGGGCTGCGAAGACGACGTGGTCGGCAACTATTACAGCACCCGCTTCCACGATGCGTGGGAGGCTGCCGAGTATGCCGCTAGCCACCTGCCCGGACTCGAATCACGCACCCGTCAGTTCGCAGCCGCAATCCGCGACACTACTGTGCCGGCCGCGGCGAAGGATGCAGCCACCGCCAACCTTTCGGCGTTGGTTGCGCCCACTTCCTTCCGCACTGCTGACGGGCACTTTCACGGATTCGAAGGTTGCAATGAACACGCGGGTTGTTGCTTCGGAAGCTGTACGCATGTGTGGAATTACGAAGCGGCGGTGGCCAACCTGTTCCCGGCGCTCTCACGTTCTCTGCGGGAGCGGCAATTCGGCTTCTCCACTGACGAGCAGGGCCGGATGGATTTTCGCGAGCTACTGCCTTTCGGCCTGGAGCACTGGGGCTTTGCCGCCGCTGATGGGCAGATGGGCACACTGATCAAGCTCTATTATGACTGGCGCCAGTCCGGCGATACGGAGTGGCTTCGGAAGCTCTGGCCCACTGCCAAACGCGCTCTCGAGTTTGCCTGGACTCTCTGGCGGCTGGGACGCTAACAAAGACGGCGTAATGGAAGGCGTCCAGCACAACACCTACGACGTCGAGTTCATCGGACCGAACCCATTGTGCGGGATCTGGTATCTGGGCGCTCTGCGCGCTGGCGAGGAGATGGCGCGCGCGGTAGGCGACAACGCGGCCGCCACGGAGTATCGTCGCCTGTTCGAGTCGGGCAGTAAATGGATCGACGACAATCTCTTCAACGGCGAATACTACATCCAGAAAATCGGAACGATTCCGGCAGGACAGGTTGCCAAAGGCCTGATTGTCGGCATGGGCGGAGATACTGAGCACCCGACGTTCCAGCTCGGTGACGGCTGTCTTTTGGATCAGCTTTTGGGGCAGCAAATTGCGGGATTGGCGGGGCTGGGCCTGCTGCTCGATCGCGGACACGTCGAGAGAACGCTACGTTCGATTCTGAAATACAACTATAAGTCCAACCTTGCCGAACACGAGACCGTGCAGCGGACTTACGCACTGAACGATGAGGCGGGTCTCGTGGTGTGCGCCTACGCGCCGGGCAAACGTCCGCCTGTTCCCTTTCCTTACTTCGGCGAGGTCTGGACGGGAGAGGAGTATTCCACCGCCGCCCTCATGATCGAGATGGGGATGACGAAAGAAGGCGTCGAGGTCGTCGAGAATGTCCGGCGCCGTTACGATGGGGAGCGTCGTAATCCCTGGAACGAACCCGAGTGTGGCTACTACTATGCCCGCCCGATGGCGAGCTGGTCGCCGTTTCTGACGCTGAGCGGGTTCCGCTATCACGGCGGAGAGAAGGATGCAACTTTTCTGCCGCCAGGAGATCCCCAGCATTTCTCTTCATTCTGGTCGACCGGAACTGCATGGGGAATGTTTGCGCGTGAGCCAATTGCGTCCGGGGTGCGCCTTACCTTGACCGTGAGCCATGGGAACCTTGCCTGCCGCTCAGTGACGTTAGCTGCTTCCAAGGGCGCGGGTCGAGTGTCTTCGGCCAAGCTGGGCGATCGTGCGGTCAAGCATGAAGTCCGGCTTGAGGAGAACCGAGCCAGGTTTACCTTTGCAGAGGAGTTGGCGCTGCGAGAAGGAGACAAGCTGATCTTGACGGTCTAGCGCAGCAGTTGCTGTCTTGTTTGCTTGTAACAAATACAGAACATCTACGGACCGCTTGCCACATAAGTAGACGAACGCCCGGCACGCCTCCGCTCCCGCTGAAAGCTGAAGCAGCGACGCCCTAAATGCCAGCACGGGTCGGGAGCCAAACCCGACCCGCGGATCTTTTTATATGACGAGGAATTCTTGAATCTGGCTCTCGGGAGATGCGTCCGCTTAGGTGGTGGCGGCAGGCGGCAGCGGCAGGAACTACCTCGACGGTCTTAGTGCGTCGGCGGGTAGAGGCGCGCTTCTTCTTGGGCGCTTCGCCCTCGGCGGCTTCAAACGTGGCGATTGAAGTCACAAACTTCTTGATGCCCGCTGTGTCAAAATCGACCGTGGTGCGTTCTTCATCGCGTTCCACAATGGTACCGTTGCCATACTTCGAGTGATGAACATATTGACCATTCTTAAAATTCATAGTCCTTATTCTCCATTTCTTAAAATCGACAGCTTGGTTGAGCTTGGTCGATAGAGCACTTGCGCCCACTCGCCTCCTGGCCCGCCTAATCACCGCCCTCACGAAAAGTACGAACCAAGCCAGGGAAATCATCCGAAGCGTATCGAGAAGGGCGTCCATAGGGCACGGCTTAAGTGAGCTTCCCTGCGGTTTCAAAGATCGTTATCCCGGTTGGCCCTTCGCCTGGACCCGGGAAGGGTTAAGGGGCGGCCTACGAGGCCGCCCCGGAAGTCCAAACTACAATCGCTCGACGTTGTCAGCCTGCAAGCCCTTGGGACCCTTACGTACCTCGAAGCTAACGCGTGCACCCTCTTCCAGGGATCGGTAGCCCTCGCCCTGGATGGCCGAAAAATGGACGAACACATCATCGCCGCTCTCACGTCGGATAAAGCCATAGCCTTTGGCGGCGTTGAACCACTTGACGGTACCTTGTTCCTTCATTCGGAAGACATCCTTTAGTGTTGAATTAGCAATTTGTGGGTACGGCAACGGCGGGCGATATCCCGGCGATTCCGATGTAAAACCGAAAGTCACACAAACCCCAAGCTTCGCACGAGCACCTTGGGGACATGCAAGACTCGTCGGAATTACAGTTCCAAACTGCAAGGCTATCTTAACATGTTTTCTTTCAGCTGACTAGAGGAAAAATTAGAAAAGTGGCTTTGCCTCTCCTGCTAGGCGAACCAAGCACCGAAAGGCACTTCGCCGACTCATGAATGGCCGGACACCTCAGGCGGACCAAGCTGCTGCTTTCAAACGCTCGTGGCCCACAGCGACCGGCCCAGAAAGATCGACGTGTGCTATGCTATGGGAGCTTTCGCCAGCTGCTACTACCGCCGTTGCTCGGTGCTGACGGCCGTGCTGACATGGAACTCTTCGAGCTCGCCAAGACGCTAGTCGATATCGACTCAGTAACCGGCAACGAGTCCGCGTGCGGACATTTCCTCGCCCAATATTTGGCGGATCGCGGCTTCAAGGTGGAACTGCAACCGGTAAGCGATGGACGCTCAAACGTGCTGGCTTTTTGGGGAGTGCCAGACGTCGTGCTGAGCACCCACATGGACACCGTGCCCCCTTTCAGCCCTGCCGGCGAGGATTTGGAGCACCTTTACGGCAGGGGATCCTGTGACGCGAAAGGAATCATTGCCAGCCAGGTGACCGCAGCGGAACATCTGATGGCCGAAGGCATCAGTGATTTCGGCCTGCTTTTTCTGGTTGGCGAGGAGGTTTTCAGCGATGGGGCCCAAATGGCCAACAGGTCGCCGCGCGGGTCCAGGTTCATCATTAATGGAGAGCCTACTGAGAACAAGCTGGCCCTCGGCTCGAAAGGCGTTCTGCGCATTGACTTGCGGGCGCACGGCCGCATGGCGCACTCCGCCTATCCGCATCTCGGTGAGTCGGCCATTGACAAGCTGCTGGACGCGCTCGAGGGCCTCCGGCAACTGTCCTTGCCGGAGGATCCGGTGCTCGGACGCGCTACCATGAACATTGGGGTTATCGCCGGTGGCCGGGCCGCCAACGTTGTGCCCGATGAGGCCATGGCCCAGGTCCTCTGTCGCACGGTGGGGGACACGACCGAAATGCGACGCAATATCAGCGCCAACCTCGATGGCCTCTGCGACTATGAATTTGTCCGGGAGACGCCCGCAATCTACATGGAGAATCTTGACGGCTTTCGGACGGATGTCGTAGCTTTTACCACTGATATTCCCTCTCTTGGTAGCTGGGGACGTCCACTTCTGCTGGGACCCGGCTCGATCTTGGTGGCCCACACCGATCATGAGCGGGTTCGGAAATCCGATCTGGTGGAGGCCGTCGATCTCTACTGCAAGATGGTACGGCAACTGAAGCTGCGGGTAGACTGAACTGCGCCCGGTCGTGCAGCTTGGGCAAATCAACCTCCAGCTTAGGAGTGCGAGCCGGAAGTGTGGTTTCAGCCCTCGGTCCTGTCCTGTAGCGCGGGTGGGGCTAGGTATCGAGAGGAAGGGGCAGTTCTCAGCCGTCGCTGTCAGTGGTGGAGATCCTCGAGTCCCGATCAAGGCTGAAGGCCGAAACGGAAAGGAACGGCTTTAGGAATGAAGAAACTTGAAGTTGGCATCCTGGGAGCCACGGGCATGGTGGGACAGCGCTTCATCAGCCTGCTCGAGCACCACCCTTGGTTTGAAGTGAAATGGCTGGCGGCCTCCGAGCGGTCTGCGGGCAAGACCTATGCCGCGGCCTGCTCCTGGCGGCTGCGTGATCCCTTGCCGAAGTTCGCGCGCGAACTGGAAGTGCATGAGTGCAAGCCGATTGGCGCGCCGCAATTACTTTTCTCTTCGCTCGATTCCAAAATCGCAGGGGAAGTGGAGCGCGAGTTCGCGCGGGCGGGTCACGCCGTGATTTCGAACTCGTCGAATTTCCGCATGGACCAGGATGTGCCGCTGCTCATCCCCGAAGTCAACCCGGATCACTTGGCGCTGGTGCGCACCCAGCGACAGCAGCGCGGCTGGAAGGGCATGATTGTCACCAATCCCAACTGCACCGCGATCGGCTTGGTGATGTCCCTGGCGCCCCTGGAGAAGCAGTTCGGTCTCGACAAGGTGCTGATGACCAGCATGCAGGCGGTCTCGGGCGCCGGGTATCCGGGTGTGCCCACCCTCGATATTCTGGGAAACGTGGTACCGCATATCGGAGGCGAGGAAGAGAAGGTGGAGCGGGAAACTCGCAAGCTGCTGGGCAAACTCGTGGACGGCGTCGTCAAATCCGGATCGTTCGCAATCAGCGCCCACTGCAATCGAGTGATGGTGGAAGATGGCCATACCGAGACCATATCGGTGTCACTCAAGTCAAAGGCTTCCGTCGAGGACCTGATCGAAGCCTGGCGTAAATACCGGGCGCTCCCTCAAGAAAGGCAGTTGCCCTCCGCGCCGGTTCACCCGATCGTGGTCCGCGAGGAAAAGGATCGTCCCCAACCCAAGTTCGACCTCAACGTGGAAAAAGGGATGGCTACTGTGGTCGGCCGGGTCCGTCCTTGTCCGGTGCTGGAGTTTAAATACGTAGCGCTCTCACACAATACCGTTCGGGGAGCAGCCGGCGCGGCGATACTGAATGCCGAGATGATGAAATCGGAAGGGTATCTCGATTAGTCGTTGGGTCGCGAGTCTGGTGTTTCGAGTCAGAGGCTTCCGGTCGCTGGACTCCGGGCGCTGGAACGGTTGACTTGATCGATGCCGTACAGGAGTCGATGAAATGGCTGAAGATGCTTCCCCACCCGGAACCTTAGACTCCGAACCGAGCGGCCACATAAACCTTGCCCTGATCGGCTACGGCAAGATGGGCCAGACCGTTGCCAAGCTCGCAACTCAGCGTGGTTTCAACGTACAATTGGTGCTGGACATCGACGATAACAAGGATGGAGGCGGCATAGACTCCGAGACTTTCGACGGCATTGGTGTAGCCATCGAATTTACGATGCCCAAAGCCGTAATCGGCAACGTCCGGCGCGCCGCCGCGGCAGGCGTGAATCTTGTGGTTGGCACCACCGGCTGGCATGACCGGCTTGAGGAAGTCCGCGAGATCGTCGACAAAGCGGGCATCGGCATGGTGTATGCAGCGAACTTCTCTATTGGTGTGAATCTCTTCTATAAAGTGGCCCGCCACGCCGCCGAGCTGTTCGCCCCGTTTCCCATGTACGACGCCTATCTCTACGAGGCGCATCATAAGTTCAAGAAAGACGTGCCTTCGGGCACGGCCATCGAGTTAAAGCGGCGTGTCCAGCCGCCTTTCGGTGAGCGTGAAATACCAGTGGCCTCGGTGCGTGCCGGTCATATTCCCGGCGCGCACGAACTGGGGTTCGACTCCGAGGCTGACACGGTGATCTTGCGACATACAGCACGCAATCGCCAGGGATTCGCCGAGGGCGCCCTGCTGGCGGCTCGGTGGATCGTAGGGAAGAAGGGTCTGTTCAGCTTCTCCGAAGTGCTGGAGACTGTGAAGGGTAAAGTCTAAAGGGGTAAAGGACAATGTGAGGTCGATCACATAAGGTCGGTTTGCCTTCTACCTTTTTGGAGCTTCGCCCTTCGAGGAGTAACCATGAATCTCGACATTCGTGGCTGCGGCACTGCGCTCGTCACGCCCTTTCGCCGCGATGGCGCCGTAGACGATGAGGCTCTGCGCCGCCTGGTGCAATTCCAGATCAGCGAGGGCATCGATTTCCTGGTACCCTGCGGTACGACCGGTGAGACACCAGCGCTGGAGCACGGCGAGTACACCGGCGTGATTCGTTTGGTGCTTGAAGGGGCGAAGGGCAAAGTGCCCGTGATCGCCGGCGTAGGCGGCAACAGCACGAGGAGGGTGGCCGAGCACGCGTGCGAGGTGGAGGCGCTGGGTGTGCAAGGCATACTTTCAGTGGCGCCCTACTACAACAAGCCCACGCAGGAAGGGCTCTATCAGCACTTCGCCGCTATTGCCGAGGCGACCCGGTTGCCGATCATTCTCTACAACGTGCCGGGTCGCACGTCGTCGAACATTGAGCCCGCCACCGTGAAGCGCCTGGCCGCGATCCCTAACATTATCGGCATTAAGGAAGCCTCGGGAAGCATCACCCAGCAAATGGAGGTCATTAGTTCGGTCCCTCGGGATTTCCGGGTACTTTCGGGTGACGATGCCTTCACCTTGCCGCTGATAGCGGCGGGAGGCGTCGGCGTGATCTCTGTGGTGGCAAACGCAATACCTCGTCAGTTCACCAACCTCACCCACCTGCTGCTTGAAGGAAAGTACGAGGAGGCCAGACAGCTCCACTATCAGCTGTTACCGCTGATGCAGGTGAGCTTCATCGAGACCAATCCTATTCCGGTAAAGGCGGCGCTCGCCATGATGGGACTGATCGAGGAAGTGTACCGCCTGCCCATGGTCCCCCTAAAGGCGGAGAATCGGGTCAAACTGGAAAAGGTCCTTGCCGCCCAAGGATTGCTGCAGCCACAGAAGGTTTGAGGTTGCCCGGAACCGATTCATCGCAGGGCCGCAAGGCAACGGAGAGACGTCCGAAAGCCATGGATCTGGAATCACGCATTGCGGAATTGTTTGCCCGCATAGGCGTAGAATACGGCGACGAGTATTTTCAGGCATTTGACGAGTTCAAAGCGGCGCTGAACCAAGGGCAGATTCGTGCAGCGGAGCCCGACGCGTCCTCCTCTACCGGATGGAAAGTGAATGCCTGGGTGAAGAAGGGCATTCTGCTAGGATTCCGCATTGGCCGGATGGTTGAAATGCCTCCCGCGGGATTTCAGTTCCGCGACAAGCACACCTACCCACTGCAGCAGATTCCGGCCAGCCGCAACGTGCGCGTGGTACCAGGCGGATCGTCGATTCGCGACGGCTGCTACATCGGCAAAGGCGTCGTCTGCATGCCGCCTATGTACGTCAATGCGGGTGCCTATGTGGGCGACGGCACGATGATTGACTCGCATGCTCTCGTGGGTTCCTGTGCCCAGATTGGCAGGAAGTGCCATCTTTCGGCCGGAGCACAGATCGGTGGTGTACTCGAGCCGATCGGCGCCATGCCGGTAATTATCGAGGATGAAGTGCTGGTGGGCGGCAATTGCGGAGTGTACGAAGGCACGATCGTCGGCCAGGGCGCAGTGCTTGCTGCCGGAACTGTCCTGACAGGCTCAACCCCGGTGTACGATATCGTGCGGGACGCGGTGTACCGCCGCGAGACCGCGACCAGCGGAGACTCAGTCGAAGTGACGCGGCCACTGCTAATTCCTACCGGAGCTGTGGTAGTTCCCGGAGCGCGAGCCATCACCCGCGGCCACGGCAAGGAACTCGGACTTTCGCTTTACACCCCCGTGATCATCAAGTATCGCGACGAGAAGACGGACCAGGCAGTGCGCCTGGAGGAATTGCTGCGTTAGGCAGAGCCCGCCTTCCGGTCGCATTCGAAGCCATCCAAATCGATCATCTCCATAGAACTTATCAAGCCGACGCTAACCTAATTCCTGTCTGAATGTGGAAAAGGAGGGACGGACCCGTTTGTCAGGAGAGAATGACAAAAAGGCCTTGA
This sequence comes from uncultured Acidobacteriota bacterium, assembly GCA_963803295.1. GTDB lineage: Bacteria > Acidobacteriota > Terriglobia > UBA7540 > UBA7540 > CAWDMC01. The sequence continues at coordinate 457,693 of CAWDMC010000010.1, forward strand.
CATGGGTGACAAGGCTATCATATCATCGGGCCTACCGACCGGTCGGTATAGAGTCCACAGGCGGTCTTAGATTCGGGTCTGTGTTACTGTATCTCAAATGTTTTTGAATTGAGAAGGTTGGGCCGAAGAAAATGGGAAAGCCACTGACCGGTTCAGAAATCCTGCTGCAAAGCCTGCATCGTGAGAAAGTGGAGGTCATTTTCGGTCTCCCGGGCGGTGCGGTGCTGCCTTTATATGACGCGCTCTATAGCGCCGGTATCCGTCACCTGCTGGTGCGCCACGAGCAAGCAGCTGCGTTCGCGGCCGATGGCTACGCTCGGGCCTCAGGAAAGCCGGGAGTCCTGCTGGTCACGTCCGGTCCTGGCGCGACCAACGTGGTTACAGGACTCACCTCCGCGTTGATGGACTCGATTCCGGTCGTGGCCCTCACGGGGCAGGTCCCCGCGTCGTTGATCGGCAAGGACGCCTTTCAGGAAGCCGATACGGTAGGGATTACGCTGCCCGCTACCAAGCGTTCCTTCATGGTTCGCTCGGCGGGGGAATTGCCGGCGGTGATCCATGAGGCGTTTCAAGCGGCGGTAGCCGGACGGCCGGGTCCGGTGCTGGTTGATCTACCCAAGAGCGTGCTCATGGAACTCGCGGAGCCTGCCTTCCCGACGGAGCCGGCCACCAGCGTTGAAAGCGTCAGGATTCAGCCGCGGCGCACTCGCGAGTGGCGCGACGAGCACATCCGCCGAGTTGTGGATATGATCATGGAGAGCCGCCAGGCCGTGCTCTACGCTGGTGGGGGCGTGATCGCTTCGGAGGCCAGCACGGAATTGGCCGAGTTGGCGGAGCTGACGCATATTCCCGTAACCATGACGCTGATGGGCCTGAGCACCTTTCCCTCGCGCCATCCGCTTTCGCTCAATATGCTGGGCATGCATGGTTCCTTTGCCACGAATACGGCGGTTTGCAACTGCGATCTGCTGATCGCGGTGGGAGCGCGGTTTGACGACCGCGTAACCGGGCGCATCAGCGGTTTTGCTCCGGTTTCCAAGAAGATCCAGATTGATGTTGATCCGTCAGAAGTTAACAAAAACGTCCGCATTGACGCCAGCCTGGTGGGTGATGCCAAGGAGTCCTTGGGCGCGATTATCGATGAACTCAAACGGCGGCTTGCCGAGGGGAGCGTCTCCGCCAGTCAATGGCAGGAGGTGATGAGCCGACGCGAGGCTTGGCTGAAGCGGATTGACGGTTGGCGGCAAGAGCATCCGCTCACCTACGACAAGTATGCCAACACTGTGAAGCCGCAGTTCGTCATCGAAACTTTGTCGCGCTACGCTGACGAAGACGCGATCGTCGCTGTGGACGTGGGCCAGCATCAGATGTGGTCGGCTCAGTTCTTCGACTTCTACCGTCCGCGAACCTGGCTCTCGTCAAGTGGATTAGGCGCGATGGGCTATGGGTTTCCTGCGGCCATGGGCGCGCAGCTTGCTTTCCCGGATCGGCAGGTGATGGCGATCGTTGGCGATGGCGGTTTTCAGATGACCTTGAACGACCTTGCCACCGTTGCCCAGTATCGGGTGCCGGTGAAGATCGCCGTCATCAACAACCGTGCGCTGGGTATGGTGCGCCAATGGCAGGAGATTTTCTTCGAGAAACGCTACTGTGATATCGACCTGAACTTTGCCCCGGATTTTGCCAAGCTGGCCGAGGCGTACGGTCTCAAGGGGATTCGCGTTGAGCACCGCACCGATGTGGTGGATGCGGTGCGTGAGTTCCTCGGAGACCATGAGCCTTGCCTGGTGGATTTCTGGGTCGATCCGGCGGAAAACGTCTATCCGATTGTGCCGCCCGGCGCTGCGCTGGCGGAAATGATTGTCGAACCACCGCGCGTCTTGGTGGAAGAGGAATCCCTGGATGACCTTTGGGCGGTGTGATCGGACGGAGTACGGTACGCAGCTTGGTCTTGTAAACGTCGTATCTACAGGAGCAGAGAGTATGCAGTGGCTATTAACGCTTGAAACCGATGGCGACCCGATCACTTCCTGCCGAATTATGAACATCTTTCGGCGCAAGGGCGTGAAGATTGTTACCCTCAGCATGAGCGCGGGAACTTCGAGCACGTCGGTTATGGCGGTGGTCGAAACCGCGGAAGGCGAAGTGGAGCATATGTTCAACTTCCTACGTTCTACGGGAGGGGTTGAGCACGTCACCTGCTACCGGCACGAAGCCTCGGCCGACGCCTGCTATGTTTTTGTCAACGCAGGCTCCGAAGCTTCCAATCCGTCTCGTTTCCTACAGTCGTTCCCGGAAGCCAAACTGGTGTTCGGCAGCCACGGCAAATACCTGCTTGAAATTCCCGCGGAAGGAGGGCTGATGGCGGGGACACCGCCCCGCGTAGCCGGGTTTGGCGAAACCGAATTTCTGTCCTTTGCCTGCATCCGTTCCACCCGGACTTCACCTTCCGGTCTGATGAGTGCGGCCAATTGATCGTTGACCCAAGCCGGGCGTCTATTGAGCCTTACAAATCAAAAGTGACGGCGTTACCGTAGCGCCGGTGTCCCCACCGGCGTTCTCGGCACTGGAGGGTAGCGCCGTTTCAGAATTGCGCGTCACTATGATTTGTAATGCTCAGTAGAGTAGAATAGGCGTTCAGTCAGAGGCGGCGACCGGCAAGCCGACACCGGCCTCAGCCGTGTCACCGTCTCCCAAACCACTTCCCCTAAAGGATGAAAAACGATGGCTAAGGTTTACTACGAAAAAGATGCTGACCCGAAGTACCTGGCAGGCAAAACCGTTGCCGTGATCGGTTATGGAAGCCAGGGTCATGCACATGCCCTCAACCTGCGTGACAGCGGCCTTAAGGTGATCGTCGGACTTCCTGCCGAAAGCAAGTCACGCGAGAAGGCACAACAGCAGAAGCTCGATGTCTTCGATCCGGCAGAAGCCACCAGGCGCGCAGACCTGATCGCCATTTTGATTCCAGACCCCGTTCAGGCGCAGGTGTATAAGGAATCGATCGAACCTAACCTGACGCCCGGGAAGGCGCTCCTCTTCGGCCACGGGTTCAGCATACATTTCAAGTTCGTGGTTCCGCCTCCGACGGTGGACGTCATCATGATCGCTCCTAAGTCTCCTGGTCACCGCATGCGTGAGCTGTTCGTGGAGGGCATAGGCGTGCCAGCGCTATTGGCGGTCGAGCAGGACTCCACGGGACATGCAGAAAAGACAGCTCTCGCCTATGCCAAGGCCCTGGGCAGCCTGAAAGCAGGGGTGATCCGCACGACTTTCAAGGAAGAGACCGAAACCGACCTTTTCGGCGAGCAGACCGTCCTATGCGGCGGAGTATCTGAGTTGATCTCGGCTGGATTTGAGACGCTGGTCGAGGCCGGCTATCAGCCCGAGATCGCCTACTTCGAGTGCCTGCACGAGCTAAAACTGATTGTGGACCTGATCTATCAGGGTGGCATCAAGTACATGCGTTATTCCGTCAGCGACACGGCGGAATACGGCGACTATACACGAGGTCCGAAGGTCATCGATGAGCACGTGCGCGGGAACATGAAGAAGATCCTTGCGGGCGTGCAGAGCGGTGAATTTGCCAAGGAGTGGATGGACGAATTCGCCGGCGGCCGCAAGAACTTCTATGCCATGCGCGCCAAGGCCACTGACAAGTTAATCGAGAAGGTTGGCATTGAGTTGCGCAAGATGATGGCCTGGAATCGTCCGGCAGAACAGGAGCTGACGGCCGCACAGGCTCAGGCCAGACGGTAAGCAGTGCAATGACGAGTGCCAAGTGACGACTGGTAGCGACGGTTGGTGCTCTTCCAACCGTGGGCTCTTTCTTCTCCACCGGGATAAACCCACGGTTAATTCAAACTGCGAGCTAACCGTGGCTGCTCTCTGAGAACTGCCACTCGAAGAACTGTCAGATGGATCAACCATGCCAAAACAAGCAGCGGGATCTGCCAGAGCGGTACAAGTTGCACCAGCGGCCAGAGAAGGTGCGACCGGACTTAGGAAACTCGCCCTAATTGGCGCCGGCAAGCTGGGTGAAGGCCTGCTTTCGGGCATGCTGGGATCGCAAATGGTGCCAGTGAGCCGGGTATCCGCGACGGTAGCTCATCAGCCGCGCGCCGATTACCTTGCCGAGAAATACGGGATCAAGACGGGAACCAACAACCGGGAGGCCGTGTCCGGCGCGGACCTTGTCCTGATTGTGCTCAAGCCGCAGCAGGTGAAGGGCTTTCTGCAGGAGGTTAAGAAGGATCTGCGAAAGGACGCGCTGATCATCTCGGCGGCGGCCAGCGTTACCACCGGCCTGATCGAACGGGAACTCGGCTACCCGGTGCGGGTCGTGCGCACCATGCCCAACACGCCTTGCCTGATCCGCCACGGCATGATCGCCATTGCCCGCGGCAAGCACGCCACTGACGGCGATGTGAAGCTGGCGAAGGAGATCTTTGGCTCCATGGGCCGCACCGTAGTGGCGGACGAGAAGCACATGGACGCGATTACGGGACTCTCTGCCTCCGGACCTGCCTACGTTTACCTGATCATCGAATCACTGGCGGAGGCGGGCGTAAAACTCGGACTGCCGCGCGAACTCTCCACGGAGCTTTCCGCCCAGACTCTGCTCGGCGCATCCGCCTTGGTTCTGCACACAGGCGAGCATCCGGCGAAGCTTAAGGACATGGTGACCACGCCCGCGGGTTGCACTATTGATGGATTGCTGGAACTGGAGGAAGGTGGTCTGCGGGTAACGTTGATCAAGGCTGTGGTCCGCGCCGCGGAGCGGGCCCGGCAACTTGTCGAGGGCCAGAATAGTTGAATGAAGAATTCCTACCCGGAGGTCCGGAGTCAAGCCTCCGGCGTGAGCGAGTCCCTACTCTACCGGAAAAACTGAAGGGCGGAGAAGGACGTTGATGAAAGTGGACAGCCGCCGCCGAAGGCTTATTCTCCCGGGCCGCACCGTGAGCTGTTGGTGGTACCGGTAACTTCCTTTCGGATGCTTCGCGCGGATCGGCCGAGAGCGCGCCTCTACCTGCTCGACTTCGGCGTCTCGCCCCAGCTTGCGCAAAAGATCGGCGTAGGCCTCTAAAGCGTCCGCCAACAGGTGAGGAACTATCTTTCCCAACCCCATCTCCAAGATGTCTAGCGACCGTCGGCGCAAGGGTTCGGCTTCCGCATACCTCTGCTGATCCTCGTAGCACTCGGCTAAACGACTGAGCGCAGTTCCCACCGAGGATTCGATATTGCGGATAACACCTCCAAGGATTCTGGACTTCAAAGTCAGGCGCTTCCAAGGCCTCAGATAGCGAGCAGTCTCGATCGCCGCAGTTTTCTCAACGGCCATCAGCGCCCGCCGATAGATGGCTTCAGCTTCGGCGTGTCTTCCCGTCGCGCGGTAGAAAGCCCCCAAGTCGTAGAGGTACTGAACGGTTGCTGCGTCCTCCGGGCCACGACACCTTTCTGAAACCGCAACTGCTCTTCGGTAAAGCTCCTCGGCGGCGGCATGCCTTTCTTGAACCTGGTAGAACTTCGCAAACTCCTTCAGGTGGTGGGGTAGGTAGGTGTCACGCCTGGGTTCTTCCTTCTCAAGGATCTCGAGGGTCCGCTTGAAGAACGGCTCAGCCGCTGCGTAATTCTGCTGGGAAATGTAAAACTGTGCAACCCGGACGGAGGTGGAGATCAGCAGCCATCGGCGCGACAGTAACTCTGGTGTCTCCGTTTCTGCCAAGGCCGAGTTGTAATGCTCCTCCGCTTGCGCGTATCGGCCCTGGTCTTCACAGAGTTGGGCTAGGCCAATGTAGGCGGCGTGCAAATGCGTATGATGCGTATAAGGCAGGGGAGAGTCTTGCGCCTCCGTAAGTTGGTTCAAGTAAATGCTCTCCGCCTCCGCGTACCGCCCCTGTGCTTGGTAAACCAAGGCCAAGCCACTGCGCGAAGAGTGTAACAGAGCGGTAAGGTCGGGGCGTCCTTCCGCCTCCCCGATTGCGGTCAGGTACTGCTGTTCTGCTTTCGAGTAGTTTCCAGTGCTGCGAGCGTTGTTCGCGTCAAGGATCAAGGACTGCACACGTCTCCAATCAGCGGCCTCGAAGGCGGGATACGAGGCCAGTCTGACCGCCCTGATCAATCTGCTACGTCGGCGCTCCCGGATCACACCTGCTACTCTCCTGGCGCTTACACTGAGCCATCTCCCCCGCCATCGTGTCACGGTTTTCTGGCGATGGTTTCTTCCAGATCACCACTCGTCTTCTTTTCGCGGACGTGGGCAATCAGGCTTCGCACGCTATCGGCGAGCTGCACCAGTTCCCCCTTCCCTTGGAGATGGAAGATGGTTTCATAGTCGCCAGCCGCCGCCCGATCGACCGCGTCCTTGAGGTCCATCAGCGGCTTGACGACCGCGCGAGGCAGACTGAAACTCACCAGGACGCTCACGATCAGGGTGATCGACGAGACGATAATCAGCACCCACTCGGCACGATAGACGAGATGACGGGCGTCCTCCTGGTCGCGTCGCACGCGCTCCCAACTGCGGGCTTCCACCTCGGGAGCGACTCTAAGAACTTCATCGCTGGATGCCTGCAGCTTGGCCGTGACGTTGCGCAGTTCGGGGTCCTCCGATTCCAGTGTCGTGGTGATCTGCGCGTCAAACGACCCTACCTGCTGTCGCAGTTCAGCCGTCAGTTCGGCGCGCGTCAAGCCCCGGGACTGACCAAGTAGCTTCTCAAGATCAGCTTCATAGACGCGTACCGCCCGCTGGATGCGCTCAATGGGCGCGGAAGGAGCGCCCAGACTGGCCACGACATAGTCAAACTGCCGTCGATATACACTCAACTGCTCGAGCATCTTGTTGGCGGCAGGAGCCTCGCCCGGGACGAGCTCCCGCAAACTGCCGATTACGTCATCCAGGTTCGATAGCGACTGCCGGTTTGCCTCGAGATCCTGCGGATCGTGCAGCAGGAAGTAGCTGCGCTCCGCCCGGCGGGCATCCATCATCTCGATTGCCACCCGCTGCGCCAGCGTGGCCGCCGGTGCATCTCTGCTAACGATGCGGTTGACGATCGAGTCCATGCGATAAAGATAGTAAACGGAGAGCAGTATGACCGGCACAAGGATCAGGCGCACGATCGCCAGACTGTAGGCAACCCGGCGGCGAATCGAGACGCCGCGCGCAAATACTCTCAGAGGCCTGCGATCTAGCCAGCTCATCGAGATCTGCCCCGAACGAAAGCCCTCCGGCACACCCTCCGCGGCTGAATCTCAACTTCACAGTGCCTTGCTGCGCGGCGAAGGCGGACTGACGCCGCTCTAAACGGCGGGAACCCGCGGCGGGTTCAAGGAAACTTTTGCACAACTTGACGCGTATATTATACAGAAAAATGTAGACGGAGGTGAGCCATGTACTGTCCTCGATGCGGCAAGGCTTACAGTGAGCCTGTAAACTTCTGCTCGTCCTGCGGTTCGGCGATGCATTTTAACCCCATGATCGGCAAGAAGTTACATCGCTCCCGACGAGACAAAAAGATAGCCGGTGTGTGCGGTGGATTCGCGGATTACCTCGATGTTGATCCGACTTTGGTCCGTGTTGTCTGGCTGATGACCGCGCTGTTCATCGGCTCCGGCTTCCTGGCCTACATCATTGCCTGGATCGTCATGCCTGCTGAAACGCCAGGCGAAGAACTTGCCTCGGCTCCAGCCCCAGGATCGCCGACCGCGATTCGAACGTGAATGGAGATCCGCGCCTCAGACCGAGCTTGGCAGTCGCGTCCGGACAGGTCGAAAGGGCCCGGCTCAATTCCTTTCACTCCGGGATTGCATCCACTCTACGCCTTGCTTGGCCAGTCCATCGAGAGTCGATTGCACTTCCTCGAGCTTGCGCTCCAGGTCTACTTCGCGGGCATCCGTGGGCACCAGGATCGGGGGCGCGATGAAGATTGCCGTGGGACTGAAAGGTTTCGGGATCTCCGTCTGGTCCCAGCTTTTGTGAAGCGACCAGGACCGTTCGGGCCGGATGTGAAAACAGAGGATTGCTGCGCCGCTCGATTTCGCCAGTTGCACTACACCGGGTTTGGCCATGAAGCGCGGACCGCGCGGACCGTCAGGTGTGATAGCGGCATCAATTCCCTTGCGCAAGGAACGGATCAGCTCGACCAGGACGCGCGCCGCTCCCCGGCTGCTCGAACCGCGGGCCGCCCCGTACCCGTGTCCGCGGATGATTCTCGCAATGTACTCGCCATCGAAGTTCTGGCTGACCATCACCACGATGCCGCGACTGCGCCATTGCCAGATGGCAGAAAAAATCTCGCGATGCCAAAAGGTGAAGATGAGGCTCCCGCCCAGTGCCCGTGCGGCTTCGTAGTTCTCTCGTCCGAACATCTCCCAACGCAGGCTGAGGCCGACTAGCAGAATCGTGAGATAACCCAATACACTGGCCGCGAGGATCTCAAGGCGCTCGACCAGGGTAAACCGGCGGGGTCCTGTCGGGGCCGCTTGGGACCCTGGCTCAGTTTCCAACAGCGCTGTATTTTGCTTGGCAGTGCTGGACATGTGGCAAGTCGAGAGGCGTTCGCCGCAACAAGATCCTAAGTTGGCTTGCGCTAATCAATAAGATCCTGGGCTACATCCCGTCGTAGTGCGGACCGCCACCACCCTCGGGACACACCCAGGTGATGATCTCGTAGGGATCGGCGATGTCGCAGGTTTTGCAGTGCACGCAATTCGAGGGATTCAGCTTGAGGCGTTTGCCCGAGCCATCCGAAGTCTCTTCAATCTCATAAACCGACGCCGGACAGAAGTACTGGCAAGGGTTGCCGAACTCGCGCACGCATCGATTATTGCAGATGTCGTAATCGGCAATGCGCAGATGGGACGGTTGATCCTCTTCATGATGGGTGGAAGAATGATAGACGTCCGCGAGCTTGTCGAATGTCAACTTGCCATCCGGACGCACGCATTTCACTGAGCCATTTCTAAGCTCGGATAGCTTCTTCATGTGCGCGAAGTCCGGACGCGAGCGATAGCGGGCCCGCAGGCCTCGGCCGCCCGTGACGAACTGCAGAGCAGTGTGAGCCATTCCGGCGACAACGCCCGGCTCAAACCCCTGGTGATAATTGCGCACCTTCCACAGCTCGTCCTTGATCCAGCTCGCTCGCCAGCAGTCTTCGAATCTGCCGAGTTCGGCAACGGAAGAGTCGCCCTTAACCAGCGCGTTGAATATGACCTCAGCCGCCAGCATGCCGCTTTTCATCGCGAGGTGAATGCCCTTAAGTCGCTGCGAATTCAGGAAACCGGCCGAATCGCCCACGATCAAGACGCCGTCAGCCGCGGTTTGCGGAATGGCGAAGTAGCCGCCCTCGGGAATAGTTTTGGCGCCGTAGCGAATCATCTGGCCGCCTTCCAACAAACGCCGCACAAACGGGTGAGTCTTGAATTGCTGGAAGGCGCTATGCGCGTCGAATCGGGGATCCTCATCGTCGAGACCCGCCACCAGACCCAGCGACAGGCGATTTTCCGTCGGCGCGTAGATGAAACCGCCGCCAAACTGCCGGTGGGAGAGTGGCCATCCTGCAGTGTGAATCACCTGGCCTTTCTGAACGCGGCCTGTCGGAACCTCCCATAGTTCCTTGACGCCCAGGGTGTAGGTCTGTGGATTCCGGCCGGCGTCGAGGGCCAGGTTTCTGACCAACTGTTTGGTAAGCGAACCACGCGTGCCTTCGGCGAAGACGGTCACCTTGGACCGCAGATCGTAACCGGGCTGGAAGTTATCCTTCGGCCCGCCCCCGCGATCCACGCCTTTGTCGTCGGTGCGGACGCCCACCACCCGCCGCCCGTCATAAAGCACTTCCATGCCGCTGAACCCAGTAAAGATGGTGACGCCCGCGGCTTCCGCCTGCTCTCCCAGCCACTTTACCAACCTGTTGAGAGAAACAATATAGTTGCCGTGATTGTTGAAGAAAGGCGGGTTCACCGGCAGGCGCCACTCGCCACCAGCCGTGAAGAAGTAGACCGCATCTGCTGTCACTGGTGTTTTGAGCGGAGCGTCGCGTTGCTCGAAGTCTGGGATGAGCTCGCGCAAAGCCCGCGGATCGAGCACCGCGCCGGAAAGGTTGTGGGCCCCGAGCTCTCCCGCCTTCTCCAGGATGTAGATGTTCTCGGCGCTGAGTGGCGAAGACTCTAAGCCTTCTTCATTGCGGGCCCGAATCAGTTGGGTGAGGCGCAAGGCACAACTCAGACCCGCCGGCCCCCCCCCTACAATCAATACGTCCGTCTCGAGGGTTTCGCGTTCCACTTGATTCATAATCTGCAGCCCCCCGGTGGCCGAACAACTACTGTTTTGGTAAGCCCGCGAGTTGATCCTTAACCAGACTGACCAGCGTCGCGTCCGAAGCGAACTCCTTTTGCAGGCTGTCGTAGATAGCTCGCGCCTGCTGGGGCTTGCTGTTACGATAGAGATCTGCCAGGGCGAGGAGTGCGGTGGCTCTCGGCATAGTCACAGCAGGGTGATCCGCAATGTCCTGGTAGATCCGGGCAGCCTGATCGCTCTTGCCCGTGCTGGCAAGTTCTCCGGCCAAAGCGTAACGAGCCAGCGGAGCAATATCTTTGCCGGCCGAGTCCACAGCTTTCTGGAGGGTCTGAATCGCCTCCTGATGGTCACCCAATGCCGCCTGGCATACCCCCACGTGGTAAAAGGCGATTTTGCCCGCCTCTTGGTGCGGATACTTACCGGCGACATCGCCGAACTGCTGCTTGGCTTTCTTGTATTTTTCCTCCGCCGAAGCGAAGCTTTGTGAATTGGGACCTAATCCTTGCTGCGCGGGGCCCACGTAGGCGTGGAAAGTCTTCAAGGCACCTGCAAGTGCAACGTTTGCAGAGGCTTCCTGCCGATCGCTGTACCAGCGCCAACCGCTTACCAGGGCCGCCACCAAACCCGCAGCCAAGACCACGCCAACTATCTCGCGGTAGTGATCTTTGCCAAACTGCTCAAACTGCTCGTAAGTCGATTGGATCTCGCTCGCCTTTAGCTGATGCCGGGTATACCGATCCACAGGGCGCAACTCCTTGACAGAGCTCTCTTGAAACAGGGACAAACCACAAATGATGCTAGCAACGTGCTGGAATGACGTCAAGGGTTGTGGAGAACAAAAGAGAGCAGGCGGAGAGCAAGCGAAGCCGGCGGCCCACACCTCGAAGGGTCAGGGGATTTGTGCTACACTCAATTCTGGAGTGGGCCGACAGCGGCCCACAACGGGGATAGCGTCACGAGCCTGGACGCCAGACCAGGTTCCGATGTCGGCACGAGTTCATCTTGATGAGTCCTGATGGTAGGGAAGCCCTGCCAGCGTAGTTGTGTCGCTTGACATGCGGAACCCACGATTTGGCCAGGAGGCCAGTGATGTCAACCTCTGCCCCCATTCCGAAGGGCCGCCAGTCTTGGCTGCCCGCCGGCCGGCGCCGCTCCGAGCTACTGGGTTTCCTTCTGGGCGTGCTCGGCCTCCTGGTTCTGCTCAGCTTGATTTCTTATCGGACCCTGGACCCCTCCTTTAACAGCGATTCCGCCAGCACCTCGCACAACTGGATAGGTCTCTGGGGTTCCTATAGCGCCGACGCTTTCTTCCAGGTGTTCGGATGGGCTGCCTTCCTGTTGCCCGTCGTTCTCTTCGTGATCGGGATGAGCTGGCTCCTCGACCGTAAATTTGAAGCGCCCGCCACCAAAGCGATCGGCGCCGCCTTGTTGATGGGGTCCTTCTCCGCTCTGCTGCAGATTATTCCGGAGACTCCGCGCATCCGCGGCATTCTGGCTTCCGGGGCCATCACCCACGCCTCGCCCAGCGGCAGCGGTCTCATCGGATTCATCCTCGCGGTCGGCTTGGTACGCACCTTCAACCCCGTGGGAGCGGCGATCGTGACCGGAGCGGTTTTCCTAAGCTCGTTATTCCTGGTAACCCGGTTCTCCTTTAGCTCCGCCGGAGCATTTCTGAAAGCACGATTCTCTTTCATTGGCGTTCGCTGGACCTCCTGGCACGAGAAGCGGGAGCGGGAGCGCCTTCGCAGGCAAGTGGAGATCGCCAAAGTTTCCGGCAAGCCGCCCGTGGTGCAGAACGCGTCTTCCCGCGCCTCTGTCCCGATTTCCAAAGCCCGGCCGCAACCCAAGGAACTGTTGCCGGGAGCGGCTCCGGGTTCGGACAAGGACGATTTTGAGCCGGTCGAGCCTGGTCCCGATCCCATTCCTTCGCCCGGCGACGTCGACCCGGAGGTCGTTAGGCACTCGAAGCTTTCCGTCGTTCGTGGGGGAAAGGGCCAAGCCGCGGAAACCCCGGAGCCGAAGATCACCGCAGGGTATAAGCTGCCCTCCGTCACCCTGCTGCGTCCGCCCGAAGGTCAGCAGGGCATTGACGAGAGCGATCTCAAGGACCGCGCCCGCAGCCTCATTGAAAAGTTCGCTGAATTCGGCGTGGAGGGCAGTATCACCCAGATCCACCCGGGCCCGGTGGTTACCACCTTCGAGTTCAAACCCGAAGCTGGCATCAAGTACAGCCGCATTACCAGCCTGGTTGACGATCTTTGCTTGGCCATGAAGGCTGAGTCCATCCTGATCGAGCGCATCGCTGGCAAGTCCACCGTGGGCATTGAAGTGCCCAACCTGCGCCGCGATATCATCCATCTGCGTGAACTGGTGGAATCGAGCGAATTCTCGGGGTCTGCCTCGAAACTCACCGTCTGCCTGGGCAAGGATATTACCGGCAAGATCAAGGTGGCCGATCTCGCGGGCATGCCCCACCTCATGATCGCCGGCTCGACTGGCTCAGGCAAAAGCGTGGCGATGAATTCGCTGATCGTATCTATTCTTTACAAATCCACCCCGGACGAAGTGAAGCTGATTCTGATTGATCCCAAGCGCCTGGAGATGAGCTTGTACGACGGCGTCCCGCATCTGTTCACGCCTATCGTCACCGAGCCCAAGCTGGCCGCTAATGTCCTGCGGCGCGCCACGTTCGAAATGGAGGAGCGCCTAAAGAAGCTGGCGCAACAAGGCGTCCGCAACATCGACCAGTACAACCGTCTGTTCGAGCCGGAATCGACACCCAACCTGTTTCCCAGCGGAGGCCAGCAACCCGAGGGCCCGCTGCCCTACATCGTGATCGTCATTGACGAGCTGGCTGACTTGATGATGGTCGAACCGCAGGGCGTCGAGGAATCCATCACCCGGCTTGCCCAGATGGCGCGCGCCGTGGGCATCCACCTGATGCTCGCAACCCAGCGCCCCTCGGTTGACGTCATCACCGGACTCATCAAGGCCAACATGCCGTCACGCGTGTCCTTCCGCGTCGCCTCCAAGGTGGACTCGCGCACCATCCTCGATTCGAACGGCGCCGAAGCCCTGCTCGGACGCGGCGACATGCTGTTTATGCCTCCCGCGAGCTCTCGCTTGCTCCGCCTCCACGGCGCCCTAGTTACCGAAGCCGAAATCAACAAGGTCGTGGCTTGGTGGAAGGCGCAGTCGCAGCCCGAGTACAACGAGGAATTCCTTAAGCCTGTCAGCAAGGATAGCGATGACGAGGTGGACCAAGGCGATGAAGAATCCATGGAACTCGACGAGGTCTACGAAGAAGCCGTCCGCCTCGTGGTGGAATCCGGCAAGGCCTCGACCTCTTTGCTGCAGCGCCGCCTGCGGCTGGGGTACGGCCGCGCTGCCCGCCTGCTCGACCTGATGCAAAAAGACGGTATTATCAGCGCTCCTGATGGAGCGCGTCCCCGCGAAGTGCTAAAGAAACCGGATTGGCTGCACGAGATCGATGAATCGATCAGGTAGAGCAGAAGCCGGAACGTAGTGCGCAGCCCGAATTCCGCCCTCTGCTTCCTTCGAAGTCCACAGCCTTGGTCGGCAGGACATCATAGTAATATAATCCGACTCAGGCGTGAACTTTGGTAAGCCGCCTCATGTCTTGTGAGGGGCGCGCGGCAAGTAATGCGCTTCTTTCGAGATGCGCAACTTCACAGGCTACCCTTGAGCCGTTTCAAATCCGCCTGCGCGGGTTGAAACCCAGGGTCCAACTTGACCGCCGTCTGGATCTCCGACAGAGCGTCGTGGGTGCGGCGTTCTCGAGGATCAAGCCAATCCGCCAGTGAGCCGCGGCTAAGGGCGCATCTCCAGGTTCGGGCTCCTGGGATAGGTACTTGCGGAAATAGTACTCGGCCCTGGGTAGCTCCTTGCTTTCTTGCAGCAGGGCCAGTCCCGCGCGATAGTAAGGTTGAAGGGTGTCGGGTACCCTCTTCTGCGCATTCCATCAGTAGAGCGTCGAGATCTGTCCAACGACTCTGGACAGCGAAGAGTTTGGCCAGAATCGAATATGCCTCGACGCGGTCAGGCTGTAGCATGGTTGCGTCGCGAGTGTACCTCTCCACGGCGCCGGGGTCAGCCGGGAAAATGGCGGAAGAGGACGAGGATGTCGTTTTAGGGATCACCGTTTGTGGGCTGCAGGAAAAAGCCAGCGGCGGCGGTAAGCGCGTCGTAGTTCTTGGATTACTGGGCCGCTGCTTTAGCGTAATACCTGCCTGCCCCCACGCGATCCTTGGCATCGAGCGCGATGCGGGCTTGAGCCAAATCGCCTGAAACCGGATCGATTCCAGCGATCTCCCGCCGCGATCGCCCGCGCCTTGTGCTTCCCGCCACCTATTAGGCGTGGTGCTGCAGATCGTACTCGAGCAGGTCAAAGCGCGCATCGATGTTTTGGGAGTCGAGATTCGCCGCTTTTTCTTCCTCTTCCTTAAAGCGCTTCGCCCATTTGCCTTTGCTGAAGAGGGATGCCTTCTCCGCCGTCTGGCCACAGACCTCGCCCAGCTGGACGTGGTAGTCCGCGTTGTTAGGGTCGCGCGCCGCTGCCTTTTCTGCAAGCGTCAGCCACCCTTCAAGTCCCCGTAAGCAGCCTTTAGTTGGGATAGTTGGTATTCGTCCGGGCGTCATTCGGGTTTGCTTGGTAGCCTCGCTCCACCAGAGGGCGCGCGCTTCCAATGTCCAGCTTTGATCAACGCGTCTGCTGCTGCTCGAGCCCCCTGTGTCCGACCGGCCACCACCGGGGGGATCAGCGTCGCAAGTATGGCAGCCGATTTCACCCGGACGGCCGGCGCTCGATCTCGAAGCATAGGCCCTCCACTTAGTCCCGGATTATGATCAGCAACATCTTGAAATTCTTTGCGGCGGTCAGCGCGTGGGGTTGGTTGGCGGGAAGAATTACCATTTGACCTTGCTTCATGCGAAAGCCCTTCCCTGAAACGGTGATCTCAGCTTCGCCTTCCAAAATATGAACGCCAACGTCGAAGGCCGAGGTATGTTCGCTCATGCCCTGGCCTTCGGAAAACGCGTAGAGGGTGAGGGTCGCCGGCCGCCCCGCGATCAGCGTGCGACTGGCCAGCGATCCCTCCTGGTAGCGGACAAGATCCGCAAGGCTAGCGGGCGAGCCCACAAGCGATTCAAGCCAGGCCGGCCTCTTGCCACTTTCCACCAATTTCGGCATCCTACCTCGATCACGGGTTACTTCGAACCATTTCCCTCGACCGCGGCACCGTGCCAGATTCCGGCCCCTCCTCCTGTGGCTCTACCGAGTGAATCCAGCTCACCAGGCGGTCCAGGGTCCAATCGCCGCGCCCAAACACGTGATCATCAAAGAGGTGAGTAATGAGATTGAACCCTGTGCTCCAGGAATTACGAGAGCACGCACAAGGGACGGGGAAATCACGCCTGAGCCAGGGCCAGAGGGAGCGGATCGTATCGCGGTTGCGAAAAAAGGCGATCGTCTTGGGCAGGCCCGAGATCACATCAACGTAGCGGGCCTTTCCCGCTGCTTCAAGTGCCATTCCCAACGCGCAGCCCGAACCATCGTCATGGAGAATGCCCCCCGGATTCGGGGTGATCACGGCGCTGCCGAGCATGATTGCTTCACTCAGTTTCACGCTTCCTCCCAACTCCCTGAAGCCAAATCCAGAGCAATATAACATGCGATGCGTTGGTGGGCGTGAAGGGACAGTCCAAAAGCCATAAGTTTGTGCAAAAATAAAGCGCGGCGGGAGCGCGGGCGAGAGAGGAACTAGAACGGGAGTCGATTTCCCGGCGGGGTCAAAGTCGATTAAAACCCGCCATCCTTCAGGCCGACCAACATCCCAGATCGCTGAGAACTACCTGCTAATGGAAGGAATCATGGGTCACGCAGCAGAACCGCTCACCCAGGCCGTTGTTGAGATCGAAGGGCCGTGCTATTACTGGACCATTTTCCGGAGCTGGTCCAGCGCGTCCTTAGCCAGAGTGTAGTCGGAGTTGATCTTGAGCGCCTGTTCGAAGTGTTTTCGCGCCTGGATGTACAGTTCCTTGGCTCGATAGACGCGGCCGAGATTGTAGTGTGGATAATGGTAAGACTCGTAGCGATGTGATTGCAGGGCCCGCTCCAACCAGGGGATGGCGGCGTCGAAATCACCTTTTTCGATCAGATAGGCGCCAATATCGTTGTAGGGATTGCCGAACTCAGGGTCAATCTGGATCGCCTTCTTGCACTGCGCAATGGCTTCCTCGATTCGCCCCTGAAAATGATAGGTCCAGCCGAGATAAGTGTAGGCTTCGGCCGTTGGGTGCAGGTCCAGCGAGCGTTTGTAAAGCTCAACTGCCATCTCGTACTCGCCACCCATCTGATACTGGTAGGCCTCCTTCAGCAGTTCCCACGCGGATTGTAGCTCTTCGCCGCTCATCTCAGACTTTAGCATCTCACTTGTTGGTAGCATAGGCGATCTGGAACCCGCAATCAACAGCAACCGCTAAAGGCGTTGAGAGCACTTGAAATCCTGCAATCAATTCCTGCGCTATTCCGGTTGCGCAGCCAGATGGCGCCTGCGATAATGGCCATCCAGCTTTCCATGGGACCGAGTAAGACGAGGAGCCTCATAGTAACGGCTGTGGCCGGTACCCGATCAAGATGGAGTGATCAGGCCGGGAACTAGCGCCGGTCCTGTCTTGCGGGACGCTCTTTCTATGCCTGAACAGCGATGGTTCCGCATCATTACGGTCGCGTTCATCATGTATACGATCGCCTTCATCGATCGTACCAACATCTCTTTGGCAATCCCTTCGATGAGCCGCGATCTGCACATGGACCCGGCACAAGCGGGCGGTGCCGCGGGGGTCTTCTTCTGGGGTTACATTGTGTTGCAGATTCCCGGCGGATATCTCGCCAGCCGCTGGAGCGCCAAGAATTTTGTGAGCATTTTGCTGGTGGCGTGGGGACTCTGCTCGGTAGCGACCGGATTCGTGCACACCTGGCGCGAATTCTGGTGGATGCGCCTTTTGCTGGGTGTGGCCGAAGGCGGCGTCTGGCCGGCCGTGCTTGTCCTGCTCGCCCACTGGTTTCCGCGCGCCGAACGGGCCCGCGCCAACGCCTACTGGATGCTTTGCCTGCCCATTGCCGTGATCGTCTCTTCACCCCTTTCCGGATGGATTCTGGCGCACTGGAACTGGCGCGTGCTGCTAATCTCGGAAGGCCTTTTGCCGTTCGTTTGGCTGGTCATCTGGCTCACTCAGATTGTGGATCATCCGCGCGAGGCCGGCTGGATCTCCTCCGACGAGCTTGATTACCTCGAGACCACGCTGCGGCAGGAATCCAACCAGTTCCAAAGCGCCTCAAAAGCTTCTATCCTCGAGGCCCTGCTCCATCCGCAGGTGCTTCTACTCGTTGTCATCTATTTCCTGATCAACTGCGGAAACTACGGGTACCTGTTTTGGCTGCCCAGCGCGCTCCAGGCCTCCCAGAAGATGAGCAATCAGTTGGTGGGCGTGCTACAGGCGATACCCTACCTACTAACGGCCGTCGGTATGGTCGCGTTCTCGCGTCACTCCGACCGGGATCGCGAGCGCCGGGGACACGTTGCGGTGGCGCTTGCTTTGGGTGGCGCTTTGCTTGTGGCGAGCGTGATTCTAAGTACCCGCTCACCTCTGCTCTCCTTCATCTGCATCTGCCTGGTGGGGGCGGGTTCCTACGGCGGACACGGGCCGTTCTGGTGTATCCCCACCGAGACCCTTCCACCCGAGGTCGCCGGCTCCGCCATGGGACTCATTAACGCGCTGGGCAATCTGGGTGGATACTTCGGACCCAAAGCCGTGGGCGTGATCGACAAGCACACCGGCAGTTTTGTTTATGCCTTTGGATCCCTGGGTGCAGCTTTACTTCTGGCCGCGTTCATCTGCAGATTCCTGAAAGATACCCGTCAGCAGCCAACATGTTAATCAAGTTGTGCCTTAATCCTGATTTCTCACGACGACTTAGGCCTGGCAAGGAACCTGCGGCCCGCTTTGGCAGCATTAATTAATATTGGGATCGCCTTGTCCACCATGCGCGGGAATTCAACAAAAGCCTGGAATACCTGCACCGCAATCCGGTGCGCAAAGGGCTGGTGAAGCGGCCGGAAGATTGGCGTTGGTCGAGTTACAAGAACTTTGGGTTGGACAAGACAATGGTGGCAGCATGTCCCCTTCAGATCCGATTATATATGCTTGCCATGGGGCTATCGCGGCTGAGAAAAGCCCACGGTCAGAAAATCACTGACGGTGGCTACCGGCCCGCTTCAACAATGGGGGCAGACCACTTATGAAAGAAACAAGGAAAGAAACGATTCTCAGGCAACGAAAGCCCGGCCCGCGCGCGAAGAAGGCGGACGGGGAAAGCGCCGTGCTCGCGCAGATCGCCGCGATGCCGGGACCGGATCGCGCCATATGCGAGCGGCTCCATGCCATCATCAAAGCCAACGCGCCGCCCCTATCGCCGAGGGCTCTGGTACGGAATGCCCGCATATGCCAAGGACGGCAAGATCGTCTTCCAAAGCGCGCAGAGATTCAAGACGAGGTACGCGACGTTGGGTTTCATGCATGGGGCGAGCCTCGACGAAGGCGCCATGTGGCCGGCCGCCTTCGCTGAAGGAGTTGACTGCCGCCGAAGAGGCGAAGATCGGCGCGCTCGTGAAGAAAGCGGCGAGCTGAGGACAGAGGTTCAGGCACCCATTCTCTCTTTCGGCGAGATGGCATTCCCTCGGTTTTATGCCGCCCTATATGTACAGAGCGACTCTTAATGCGTGCGACAGGCGCAAGAGCTTCTCGGGCGAGAGGCTACCGACGAAGTCGGTAAGCCTGCTCTTGGGGATGCTGACCAGCCCGTCCGAGGCAAATCCAGCTCGGATGTTTGAATCCCTCTTCCGGCGTCAATAACCGCCGACCGTGACCGCTTTTTCCCCGGCCGCCCGGTCGATGCCTCGAACCACTTCGCGGGATAGGGTGAGCGAGGTTTTCATTTTCGTTTTCATACTACCATCATTTAGACTACCTTTGGAAAACCTATACTACCTTTGGAAAACCGAAGAACCAGACAGGAGACACCATTCCCGTGGTTTTTATCACCAACCGAAGAGCTTCGGCACCTGCCTCACACGCCAAGCAGTTCGGCGTCGAGGCCCCGACCTGGCTGCCGAAGGAGGCGCCCGGTAGGGGATTACGCCTACTCAAGGATTTGGCTCACGCTACTCTTCGCACAAAATGAAGGATGAGAGATATCAGGGCCAAGACCAACAGAACGTGGATAAGAGCACCCGCCACATGGAACATGGTAAAGCCGCACAGCCACGCTACCAGCAAGATGACAAAGGCAACGAGAAACATGACGTCCTCCTTGGGTTTAACACGCTATAGGTTGACCCTCGACCGCTCTCGCTCTCTGAACCGACAATAATCGGTAGCGGCGAAATCCCTCGCCCCGTCGGGAGTAAACAGTGGCCCCGGGCTAATTGTCCCCGCAGAAGGCTCAGTATGGATTTGCACCCCCGGTTCCCTCAATCGGGTGGAATCCCTAAATGGCTGGGAAAGTTGTCGCAGGGTCTCGCAACGGAGTCGAGCGACCGGGCGTGTTACTTAATCATCTCCAGCTCTTAGGCTGAGGAGTATTTCCCGGCAGTAACCGAGCTAAACTTCACGCTCCTTAGGTCGGTGTACGTTTCCCGTCGATCGTCAGATAACTCACGCAGGCCCGATTCAGAAAACCCAGCGCAAGAAGAGAGTCGTGGCGGGGTGTCCAGGATTGAAATCGAGGGCATCGAACCAATGGGAACGGCGGGGCGGTTTAGTCCGCAGAAGGCAGTACATCGGAAGCGTTTTGCTTCCGTGTTCTTGGCACAACCTTGCCGGCGCGGGCGTGGAAATTCGCGTTAGAGAAGGGCGGTACGGCCGGAGAGTCTTTCTGTGGCAGCGCTTGCCCAGGGCCCAAACCGCATTCCTTTTTGCGTCGTGCAAAGCAGTTAGCCAAATGCATTGGAGGGTTATCCACGTGAGCGTTAGTCGCGTGACTGACGAGAGCTCGACGATTTCTAAACGTAGCGGCGCGAGAGAGCTCGACACACCGGGACCGCGGTGGGCGCACGGACGCTGGTGGCTGATCATAGCAGGGTCGTTCATAGTCATCGTGGGCATCGCGGTAATCGTGTTGGCCTGGAACTGGCCATTCACTGAACAAGCAGTCACCAAAGCGCTGCAGGACCGATTTGCCCGAACCGTCCAAATCCGCACCTTCCGCAAAACCTACTTTCCCCCGGGTTGCGTAGCTGAAGAGGTCAGTTTCCTGCATCGGAAACGCAAGGATCTGCCACCATTGATTACGGTCCAGACCCTAATCATTCGAGGGAGCTACTACGGCCTTCTTCGGATTGACAAGCGCGTAGATGAGGTCAAGGTGAAGGGATTGCACGTCTCCATTCCCCCGCCGCGTGCGAGGGGCCAGGCGCCTAGTGTGATGCCGTTGACGACAAGCACCACGGGCGCTTCGATCACCATTGGCGAAATCGCCACGGATGACGCTCTACTGGAGTTTATGGCCCGCCAGCCTGGCCAAAAGCCCTTCAAGCTGCAAATTCACCGATTGATATTGGAGAAGGTCGGTGAGGACGGGGTCATTCCCTACCATGCAGCATTGCTAAATCCCAAGCCCCCTGGGGAAATCCGGTCGGATGGTAAGATCGGCCCCTGGCATGAGGATGACCCCGGCAGCACTCCCGTTGTTGGTTCCTATACGTACGAGCATGCGAATCTGGCTGTGTTCGAGGGTATCTCAGGTACCCTAGCGTCCAAAGGCCAGTTTAGCGGCACCATCGGCCATATCGATGCGAATGGCGAAACCGACGTGCCAAATTTCCGCGTAGCCGGGGGAGTCCATACCGTTCAACTGGCCTCGAAATTCCACGCGGTTGTAGACGGAACGAATGGAGACACCTATCTTCGGAGTGTGGAGGCGCATTTCGAGCGAACTACGGTGACGTCGAGGGGTAGTGTGTCCGGGCACCCTGGCCGACACGGAAAGACAACTCGGCTCGAAATCGCCGTTAATGAAGGTCGGATTGAGGATTTGTTGTTTCTATTTACGAATGACAAACGCCCGTCAATGACCGGCAGCATCAGGATGTACGCGACAGTCCAAGTGCCGCCGGGACCTACGGCATTTCTAAGAAAACTGGATTTTGCAGGGAGGTGCAGCATTAGCAGCGGACACTTCACGAACCCAAACGTCCAGCAGCCGATAAATGCATTAGCCCGGAGTGCGCGCGGCGAGAATGAAAAGCTGCGCGGCAAAAACCAGGAAACGGTGCTCTCGAAGTTTAGGGGGCAGGTTTCAGTGAATAATGGCGTCGCAACTTTGTCCCACGTTTCCTTTACCGCCCCAAACACGCGAGCGCAGCTACAAGGCACCTACAACTTGCTGGACCTGAAGATTGATCTCCGTGGAATTATGTACACCAAGGGTAAGTTGGCTGACACCACGGCTGGATTTAAAGCACTGGTACTGAAGGCAATCGGTCCCTTCCTGAAGCAGAAGTCTGTTACGGTGGTTCCCTTCTCAATTCGCGGTACATCTGCCAAGCCTTTATTCGCGTTGGATTTCACGGGAAAACGCCGGGTATCCTCTCTGCCCTCACCTGGCCGGTGAGCCACTGATCTGAGAGTAAGTGCCATACGCGCGGATCATCGTCGGACGCGCCAGTGACTAACCCTGATTGCCTTCCCTGCAATCCGTGCGCATGTCTTCAGGCGATAAATGGGAGCCCCGAAGCTCTAGGCCGCCCGGTGCCGTCCCGCCGTCCTCTTCGCGCGGCCAGCCTTGGGCATCGACTCTGCTCGTGAGCGGGCGTCGAGGCTTCGTTTCAAAGCGTCCATCAGGTCGATCACGGGAGCCTTGCGCGCCTGTGGCACGGTTGTAATTTTGTGACCCTTCTGTTTCTCCTTGATCATCCGCTCGACATTTTCGCGGTAGGTATCCTCGAATTGGTTCGGCTTAAACGGAGACGTCAAATGATTGACCAGACTCCTCGCGAGCTCGATCTCCTTGGCGCTGTACTTCGCCTTAGGGACCTCGCTCTTGTTGGCCTTGTGCAATTCATCCGGGTAGTAGAGCGTATGCAGTACCAGTCCATCACCAGACGCCCGTATGAGGACGATGTGTTCCCTGTTATGCATCGCGATTTTCGCGATGGCGTCCCGCTTGGTTTCCGACAGCGCCGTCAGAAAAAGAACATAAGGCTTTGCGGTCCTGTCTTCGGCGGCGACATAGTAGGATTTTTCGAAGAAAATCGGGTCGACCTCGTCGCTGCCTACGAACTGCAGAATGTCCATGGTGGTTGCCGTTGTCGGAGCGATCTTCTTCAGTTCCTCATCCTCGACCACCACATAGTTGTTCTTGGTGGTTTCGTAACCCCTCACGATGTCAGACCGCTCAATGGGCTTATCTTCCTCAGCGCAGTACCAGACTTCTTTAACGCGCGACATATCCTTCTTGTGGAGCATGTGGAAATGCACCGTTTCCGCCCGCGCGGCCGAAAAGAGCCGCACCGGGAAAGAAACGAGCCCGAAACTGATAAAGCCTTTCCAGACTGCCGCCGGCATGCTCACCTCTCTTTCTTCTGCTCGCCCCAGTCGCCATGGTCACTTCGGAGCAACTACTTAAGCCCTGCTACCGGGTCGCCATCGAGCCATTTCTCGACGCTGACCTGGGTAGTCCGTGAAATGCTCTTGCTGACGACAGGTGCTTAGCGTTTATCGCCCGCTAGGAGCGTCTAGGGTTTCTTATAACCATATTCGTCGATAGACCGCCGACCTACGTCCTGTTGGATGAGGAAAACCAGACTGCGGGCCGGAGCAGTAGTAGTGGGCGAAGATCGGCACCAGGCGACTTTCAATGTTTCTACTCTACGGATATACCCACACCCGGTGTATCCCTGGCCCACTGCGCAGGCGCGCGTAGGCGCCAAGTTCATGCAACGCGGATGAAGAGCACCGGGTCACGAAGCCTTATTGCCGAGCCGCACCGTGAAACAGCAAAATTGACCACCGCGCCGCGAAATCCACCAAAGCGTCTGGATATAACATCCAAGAAGAAGAAAACGAGGCGCTTCGAAAGGCAGAGGAGCTGGACATTGAGTTCGAGGCGGTGGGCACGAGCGGTTCCCCATGCCGGCCAGAGGAGAAAGCCATGCCGAAAAAATCCCCATCTTCGCGCTCAAAGGGCAAAAGCAAAGTGCACAAAGTCATGAAGGAGCACAAAGAAGGATCGCTGAAGTCCGGTAGCGGCAAGAAAGTCAAAAGCCGGAAGCAAGCCGTGGCCATCGCTTTAAGCGAGGCGCGCAAATCGGGAGCGAAGATTCCCAAGAAGAAAAAGAAGTCTTAATTAAGGTTTCGTCGAGGGGCGGCTGGATGGTGCCAGTCCACCGTCGGCCCCCTCGCGGCTAGGCGGCAGAGCCCGTGACCGCGTCAGCGATGATCTCGAACCTCGATTTGATCGTGGCAGTTTTGGATATCATTGCGCCTACTGAGCAGCACTTGCTCTCCGAGAGGTGGATGGCTTGCTCCACGGCCTTGGGATCTACGGAGCCATGCAGGCGATGCAGGATCTCTGCCCGGGTGAAATAGTTGGGGGGCTCTGTTCGCTGTTCTACCGCAACTTGGATTTCGTAGCCGGTGACTGCCTGTCGCTTCTTGCGCAAGATGCCAATCACGTCGAAGGCAGTACAGCCGCCAACCGCGAGCAGTACCAACTCGATCGGCTTGGGACCGCTTTGGCCCTGGGGGACCGCCGGCGCCGTTGCCAGGCGATCCGCTTGATTGTCAAAGAGCGAAGCCGCAAACCCAAACGGCGAGTGTGCGTTATCTCCAGACCGTGTTGAGCCATCTAGGCCCACGGTAAGGTCGAGGGACCTTCACCGGCTGACTGACCGCATCGAGGATGCGGTGGGCCGGTTGGGAGTCACCCACCACCGCCAAGGCTTCCAGGTAACGGGCATTGGCACCCCGGCTCAACTCCACCCGCCGCCGCAGGTCCACGATGCCCTTGCGGAGGGGATACCAGCCTTTCACCTTTCGTCCCTTCCGCCTCACGCCGCGGTAGACACGAAATCGCGACGGATTATTCAGGGTGGTTCCCACCCTCAACACGCTCCCTTGCTTGTCGTACATCTTGATCGAGTTCTCTCCCCACTCGATGCTTTACGCACACCCCTTCGAGGCGGCGTTCCTGCGTGCTGCAGACCTCTCCGTTAAAAAGCGTGTTGGTGCGTCGCCCCAGAAAATGCAGCACCTGGGGCGAGGAAAATTGTTCCAGGTCGTGGTCGGTAAGGCCTGTGCCCACACGGGTACATGCGCTTGCTGCTCGGTGAACCCAAGAAGTTGGAGTGCCCTCAGCCGCACTTCGTCGTCTTTGGAACGTAAGCCCCGGACGAGTGCCTCCGGCACTGGCCACTGGACGTGGTCATGGCGAGCATCGAGGTAACCGAAATCCTGAGGTCAGCGGGCTTGAGGCCTTGCGCTGCAGCGGAAGGCGCAACAAGAAAAAAGCGAAATCACACGGGCTGTCATCAGCACCGCCTACTCTTATTTAAGGACTCCCGCTTCCGGCGGACAATGCCCAAAAATGTACGCGCCCCGCTGGCGGCGGAGGGGTTAACCGCGATTACACCAAAAGCACAGAGCCGGCGCGGACTTGAAAAAGGAAGGGCCCGCGCCGAAGGTCTCACGTCATTCCATTATCAGGCCTCTATCAGGCCTGAGCGCACTTCACGGCGGCTTTCCCGAGATACTCCGCGGAGTCACCTAACTGCTCCTCGATCCGCAGCAACTGGTTGTACTTAGCGATGCGATCGGTGCGACTGGCCGATCCGGTCTTGATCTGACCGGTAGCGAGGCCCACTACGAAGTCGGCAATGAAAGTGTCCTCGGTTTCGCCCGAGCGGTGCGAAACCACACTAGTGTACCATAGCGGCGGCCTAGCTCTATGGCGTTGATTGTCTCGGTCACCGTACCGATCTGGTTCAGCTTGATCAGAATGGAATTGCCCACGCCCTCTTCGATGCCACGCTGGAGCCGATCCACGTTGGTGACAAAGAGATCGTCGCCCACCAGTTGGACTTTGTCACCCAGGGCGTCGGTCAGTTCTTTCCATCCCTCCCAATCGTCCTGCGCCAAACCGTCTTCAATCGAGATAATAGGATACTGGCTCACCCAGCTCTCATAAAGCTTGACCATCTCGCCCGATGACTTCTTCGATTTGTCGGACTTATAGAACACGTATTTGCCGTCCTGGTACATCTCGCTCGAAGCCGGATCGAGCGCGAGGCAGATGTCGAGTCCAGGTGAATATCCCGCTTTCTCGATGGCCTCGAGAATCAGCTCAACGGCCTGGACGTCGGATTTCAGGCTTGGTGCGAATCCACCCTCATCGCCAACCGAAGTATTGAACCCCTGGTCCTTCAACACCTTCTTAAGCGTGTGGAAGGTCTCGACGCCCATACGCAGGCCCTCGGCAAAACTCTCTGCGCCTACTGGCATGATCATGAACTCCTGGAAATTCACGGTATTGTCGGCATGAACGCCACCATTCAGGATATTCATCATGGGAACAGGCAGACGTCGTGCCAGCAGCCCGCCCAGATAGCGATAGAGTGGCTGTCCGGAGGAGCGCGCCGACGCGCGGCAAACCGCCATGGAGACAGCCAGAATGGCATTCGCCCCCAGTTTTCCCTTGTTGGCAGTGCCGTCGAGCGCGATCATGCGCGCGTCAATCGCGGCCTGGTCTTTGGCGTCCTGGCCACCCAGGTCGCGGGCGATATAGACGTTGATGTTGTCCACCGCCTGCAGGACGCCCTTACCGAGAAACTTAGACTTGTCGCCATCGCGAAGCTCAATCGCTTCGTGCTCGCCGGTCGACGCGCCCGAGGGCACGGCGGCGCGCCCGAAGGCGCCATCACGCAGTTGCACGTCGGCTTCTACGGTAGGATTGCCACGCGAATCCAGTATTTGCCGTCCAATGATGAGATCTATTTCTGCCACGGTTAACTCCCTAGTAATTAAGATTTGCGGACTGGCGATTGTACCACAGGCAGTTGCGCGGTCCGGAGTCAGAAAGCAAGGTTGCGAACCTGCAGAAGAACTACCCGTGCATCTAGAAGAAGTTCGGGCAGTAGCACGACGTTTTGCTGATACAGACGTGTTACCCACCTTGCGAAGACCAGTGCGGATTAGGTTCAGCCTCCGGGTGCAAACAAGATCGTGGTAAGGACAAAGAATATGAGTCCAGTGCCGAGGGATAGGAAGAACGCTTGCATTCTTTCCACGCGATCGACTTCCTCAAACACACGCATGAGAACAGCCACGCTCCAAAGTCCCGCGAGAATTGTGCCGATATAAGGAATCGCCACCAGCCAGCCGACGACTGAGCCCAGCAGCATGGCACGAAGCACTCCGACAAAGGTGCCGCGTGCGCCAAACCATGACCGAGCCAAGCCGTGACAGATTCCATACTGGGCGAGGACCAAGGCCGCGTCAAAGACAATCAAAATCGAGACGCCGAAAACAACCGCAAACCAGTTGATAACCCTAGCTCTCGCGACAGCCGGGTAAAGCCTGCTCCCGAACACTAAGAGCTGCCCAATGAGCCAAATGCCCAGCCCATAGTAGACAGCGTTTCTATCCCGCGCAGCCGCGATAATCGGAGAATCGTCCAGCCGAGCAATGCCGATGGACTGGCGGAGGTAATACACCGGAGCGAAGCCCTTTGGAGCTAGTGGCAATGCCGCGAGCATCGCGTCTCTTGCACCCGCACCAGGACATATGTGAGTCACGCCATAGGTCTGTCCGCAAACCGCGCACTGAATCATTGGAACCGCCCCTCGCTCGTTAATTCCGGCCGGCGGGACTATACCCCCAATCGCCATTCCGCACAAGGCAGACCAGAAGATATTAACGTGAAGGGCAATGAATCAGCACAGAACGTGCGACCAAAGACCCGCCGCCCGGGGTACTGGTACATTCGTTGATGAGAGCGTCAGGGTGATTCCCATGGTTGAGGACGAAACCGCGTCACTCCGCCTCTTCAAATAATCGCGCTTCTGGCACCACTACCACGATTCCGGTTTCGGTGACGTGATAGCCGCGACGGCGGTCCTCCTCGAGGTTGTAACCGATTTCGGTGTGCTCGGGGATTTCGACTGAACGGTCGATGATCGCATTGCGTATGCGCGAGTAGCGGCCAATCTTGACATGCGAGAACAGAATAGAGTGTTCGATGTCAGAGAAGCTGTTGATGCGCACGTCGGGGGAAATAATGCAGTTGGTGACGTGGCCGCCCGAGATAATGCACCCATTGGAGACAATAGAATCGAGCGCGATTCCCATGCGCTTCTCATGAGCGAACACGAATTTGGCAGGGGGATACTGCCGCTGGTAGGTGCGCAACGGCCAGTCTTTATCGTAGAGGTTGAATACCGGTGACACTGATACCAGGTCCATGTTGGCCTCATAGTAGGCCTGGATGGTTCCCACGTCACGCCAGTACTGTGCTTTCTTCTTGTTCTCGTCCACAAAGTTGAAGGAGTAAACGCGCTTCCCGCTTTCAATGAGCTTGGGCACCACGTTTTTGCCGAAATCGTGACTGGACTCCGGGTCCTCGGCATCGCTGAGCAGTGAATCGATCAGCAGGTCGCGATTGAACACATAGATCCCCATCGAGATGGTGCACTTATCTGGATTGTTGGGGCTGGGCTTCGGGTCCTGGGGCTTCTCCTGCCAACCTACGATGCGGCCCGCTCTGTCGGTTTCGAGTACGCCAAAGCTCGAAGCCTCCGAGCGATCATGATCAATAGCTCCAACGGTGACGTCAGCCCCGGCTTCGGCGTGTTGGTTCAGCATCAACTGATAATTCATTTTGTAGACGTGGTCGCCCGACAGGATCAACACATACTTGCAGCTCTCGCTGCCGATGGAATAGAGGTTCTGGTAGATCGCATCCGCGGTTCCCTGGTACCAGGTATCTCCTACCCGCTTCATGGGAGGGAGGATTTGCACGAACTCACCCAATTCGTGCGCCAGGATCGCCCAGGCTTCACGCATATGGCGGTTAAGCGAAAGCGCCTTGTACTGCGTCAGTACATAGATGTGCCGCAACTCCGAATTAATGCAGTTTGAAAGGGTGATGTCGATGATGCGGTAGATCCCGCCAAACGGAACCGCAGGCTTGGCGCGGTCACGTGTGAGTGGAGAAAGCCGCTCGCCCTGACCTCCGGCTAGCAAACAGACCAGGGTATCGCGAGTAATGGCGCGAGCTAGCATAACTCCCCCTTCCTCACAGTCGAAGCCATCGACAACGGCGGGCGTCAAGCACTTATTTTACTATGTTGTACTGCGCCTTTCCCGTCTGCCGAACTTCATTCCTTTACAATATGCCGGATTACGATACCCAATAGACTCAGGATAATGCCTCCCCAGAAGGCCGGCCAAAATCCGGTTACCCGGAAACCCGGCACAAGTAGGGAGGCAAACATCAACATCAAAGCGTTGATCACCAAAAAGAAAATGCCGAATGTGAGTATGCCGAGGGGCAGAGTGACCAACTTAAGCAGAGTGCCAAGCGTGCCGTTAATCAGTCCAATGATCACAGCTGCGATCAACGCAGCTCCAAAACCCCTCACAACGAACCCGGGAACGAAATGAGCCACAATCAACAGGCTTACTGCACTCAGAATCCAATGCAGCACCCATCTCATGGTGATCTCCTTGGGGGCGGTCCTATTGTGCTGATTCCCCAATCCGGACGCAAGATCGTTCCGTATTGCTCTGTATTGTTGGAATCGGACCGCTAACAGTCCAGTTTCGGGACCGGTGGCTTCGACGCAGGATCGCTTGTCTCCCGGAGATTGATGGTCTCATAATAGTACGAGGGGACCGCCCTCAGTGAAATGGAACATGCCGTGAACGATCTCTGCCGGGCCAAAGCCGAAAGACTTCCGAACGCACCGGGCGTCTACATCTTTAAGGACGAATCCCTTAAGCCGATCTACGTGGGCAAAGCGAAGTCGCTTCGCAATCGCGTCGGGCAGTACTTTCAGGACGCCCGTCCTTCCGATGAGAAACGAGACCTGATGCTGGTGGCAGCATGCGATCTCGAGACCATCGTGGTGGATAACGATCACGAAGCCTTGGCGCTCGAGAATAATCTTATCAAGCAGTTCAAGCCCCGCTACAACATTCTGCTGCGGGATGATAAGAGCTATCCCTACATTAAACTAACCCTGGGCGAGCGCTTCCCTCGTATTTATGTGACCCGGCGTCTGAGGAAAGATGGCTCCGTTTACTATGGGCCCTACTTCCCCGCCAATTTGGCCTATCGCATCGCTGATTTGGTGCACCGGCGGTTCCTGATCCCCTCCTGTAAGGTGGACCTGACACGCTACCACCCACGGCCTTGCCTCCAGTTTTACATCAGGCGCTGCCTGGGTCCGTGCGTCGAGGGATTGACCACGGCGGAGCGTTACAGCGAGGCGGTTCGCCTGGTGCGCATGTTGCTGGCCGGACGCGAAGGCGATCTGCTACGCGACCTTAGCCAGCGTATGGGCGATGCTGCGAAAAAGCAGGAATTTGAGGCGGCGGCGCTCTACCGCGACCTGATCGCTACGGTAGAGCAGGTTCGCGAACGGCAGAAGATGGCGGCGTCGCGGGGTGACGACGTCGATATCTTCGGCTTCCATCAGGAAAGCAAGCTCGTGGCGGTGAACCTATTTCACCTCCGCGGAGGCCGCACCGTCGACCGGCGCGAGTTTTTTTGGGAAGACATCGAGAGTTTCAACCCCGGCGAGTTCTTCTCTTCGCTTCTGAAGCAGCTCTATGTTGATCACCAGTACGTGCCCGACGAAATCTACGTACCGTTCGATTTTGAGGACCGCGACGAACTGGAGGAGTTTCTGGTGACGACGGCCGGTCACCGGGTGGAGATCGTTGCCGTCCAGGGTGGGCGGAAACGCGCGCTCGCCGAACTAGTGGCTCGTAACGCCAGGCACTCGTTTGAACGGCGATTTCGCATCATGAGGCCGCGTGCCCAGGAGGCGATCGAGAGTCTTAGCGAAGCTTTGGAATTGCCGAAGCCGCCCCGGCGTATTGAGTGTTTCGACGTCTCGCACATTCAAGGAACAAATACGGTCGCCTCCCTGGTGGTCTGGGAAAACGGACGCATGAAGAAGTCCGATTATCGTAGATTCATCATCAAAACTGTGGGCCAGAACAACGACTTCGCCAGTATGAAGGAAGTTGTCGGACGGCGTTACCGTAGACTGCAGAAAGAGAAAGTGCCCCTGCCTGACCTCGTCCTCATTGACGGCGGAATCGGGCAGCTCCATGCGGCCGCCGAGGCCCTCGATCAACTCGAGATTATCAATCAGCCCATGAGCGCGATTGCAAAGAAGGACGAGATCCTTTATGTGCTGGGAAGGGAAAGCGAACCTGTCACGCTCGACCACCACTCGCCAGCACTCCACCTGATCCAGGAGATTAGGAACGAGGCGCATCGGTTCGCCGTGGCTTTCCATCGCGCACGCCGCGCCAACCAGGAGCTGACTAGCGATCTGCTGCAGATCCCAGGAGTAGGATCACGAACAGTGCAAAAGGTTCTGAGCCACTTTGGTAGTCTCGACGCCCTAAAATCCGTTTCAGTGGAGGAACTGACACAGGTTCTTAAACCAATACAGGCAAAGCTTATTCGCGATCATCTCGACCTGCAGCAGAAGGCAACTAATTAATAAACCGTCTGGATCTTCTAATTATAAATTAATGATTTGTCGAAATTTCTTTTTGTATGGTATGTTGACTGACGAAGTTTTTAAGAGTGGAGGTGGTTATGAGTACTAAGGGCGGAGTTGGTGTCTTCCTGGCGGGTCTCGGAATTGGGGCTATAATCGCCTTGTTGTTCGCTCCACAATCTGGGGAAGAGACGCGGAAGTATCTCGGCCGCAAAGCTGAGGACGGAGGCGATTACCTTGCCTCAAAGAGCAAGGAATGGCAGAGGCAGGCTGAGGATCTGGTAGATAAGAGTCGGAAGACAGCCGAAAAGATAGTGGATCGAGGAAAATCAGTGGCGGAGAAGGTTGCCAGCATCTAGCGGCGATTGGGGAGTGGGTCACGTCAAATCGAAGAAGTAGGAGGAGGTATGCGATGGCCGAGAATAATGGTTCCAATTTCGTATTCTTCATTGCGGGAGTCGCGATCGGCGGTCTCTTGGCCCTATTGTTCGCTCCTCAATCGGGGGACGAGACGCGCGAACTGATAGCCAAAAAGGCCGGAGAGGGACGGGATTTTGTGACCACCCGCAGTCAGGAGCTGAAGCGCCAGGCGGAGGATCTGGTGGAGAAGAGTAAGGACTACGTAACGCAGCGGAAGGAGCAGCTTTCCGCTGCACTGGACGCCAGTATCGAAGCCGGCAAACAAGCGTATCAGGAAGAGAAGGCCAAAACGCAGCGCTAGTCCGATCGAGAATCGCTGTAAAGCGGAGGTGATGACAGTCTATGGAGCACAGTGGCTGGCTGATGGCGTTTGTTATCATCACTGCTCTGGCGCTCTTTCTGCAGTCACTGGCGATGCTAGGCATGGTCGTAGCGATGCGCAGGCTTCACACCTTCATGACGCAGGCTGAGAAAAACACGCGGGAGAGCCTGGAAAAGCTGCGCAATGAGTTCGGCGACTTTATCGAGAGCTCGCGCGAACCCATTAAGAATGTTGTTGCGAATGTTTCTGAGATTAGCACGCGGCTGCGCGACCGTACCGAGCAGATCGATAGCGTGGTAGCTGACCTTACCGACCGCACCCGCTTGCAGATCATTCGGATCGACCAGATGGTGACCGATATGGTGGAACGGGCACAGCAGACAGCATCAAGCGTCGAACGCAGCGTCGTTGCCCCAGTACAGGAAGTCGCGGCTGTCATGAAGGGCGTCCGGCGGGGACTTGAGTTCCTGTTTACACGTCGGCACTCGGCGACGGCGACCGATACCATACAAGACGAGCAGATGTTTATCTAAAGTAGTGACCCCGGGGAAGAAGCCTGACGCCGGGGCCGGTTTTTTCCCTCCTACAAAACCTGTGCTAGGCTACGCTGCTGAGTGCGATTCGGACTTTCCATGCAGGCCCTCCCAGGCGTTAGCGGTTTTTGCGCGACTGCCGGTTCCTGGCAAAGCCAAAACTCGGCTCATACCTCTGCTGGGAAGAGCAGGAGCAGCGGAGTTTCAAAAGGCACTGATAGCGGACGCCATCCGGAAGGTCAAAGCCGTTTCGGGGTCTAATGGGAAGTCGATCTCTTATCTTTTCTGGGCGAATGAAAGACCGTACGGCAAAATCTTCGCGGGTTCTGACGCGAAGATCCCTGGAATCAAAAGAATAGGGCAGAAAGGGCCAGACCTCGGGGCCCGCCTCGCTCAGGCCTTCCGCCACCTCTGGCGTGATCATCGGGACGTAGTGGTGATTGGCACGGATTCGCCCCTCATGCCGGTGCGCGCCCTGCGGGCCGCCCTTCGCGAACTGAAGACCTGCGAGGCTGTTCTTGGTCCGTGCCCTGACGGTGGCTACTATCTCATTGCGTTACGGCGGCCACTCCGTGGGCCAACCCGCCTAGCCGCCAGGGTTTTTGAGAATGTACGCTGGAGCAGCTCTTCGGCCTTTCGAGACACGCTGCGAAACATGCTGGACCAGGGCCTGTGCTGCTCAGTGCTTGAGCACGTGGACGACATCGATCGGCCGGCGGATTTCGCTCGTCTCAAGCTGAATATTTTGCGCCGGTCGGTCGCGCGGAACCTCGCTCCGGCCACGGCTCGTTTCGTCACGGGATACGTTCCTGACGTACCCGTCGCTTAGGAAACGGACAGGTCTGGACCAGCAAAAATGACTCTAGGGGAGCTGTAACGATTGACAGTCTGCCAATCGTTCCCTTATGCTGCTAAGATAATAGAGTAACAGTATCGGGATCAAAGTTATCAGGCCTGAGGACTTATAGCCGTTTAAAGGCAGAATTGATAATCAGGGCCCGTGCGATGGTACTCAGCTCAACCGGGCAGGCAGAGGCCTTCTCGAAATGTGTGAGGCGGTATGACTCAAGATCAAAGACGTGGACTCAACGGAGCGGTGTGGCTTTTCTTTGCCTTGGCGTTGGTCGCTCCTCTTATCTTGCACGCTCAGGATCCGGCTGAGCCAATTTCGGGTGCTGTGGGATCGGTAACCGACGAGGCTCCTCCCCCGGATGACCAAGACAACGTCTCACCGCCGCCGCGTTCCGGATCGCCGAAAGGAGGTGGGGCGCTGGGACCCAACTATGTGCTAGGCCCGGAAGACATCCTGTCGATCGACGTATTCAATGTGCCGGAGCTAAAGCAGATGGTACGGGTGGAAAATGACGGCATGATTTCTGTCAAGCTCCTCGGTCGCGTCAAGGCTGCCGGGCTCACGAGTCGCGAACTAAAGCAGCAGCTTGAGCGCGAATGGGGGAAAAAGTATCTTGAGGACCCTCAGGTTACGCTCTTTGTCACCGAGTACCACGCCCAGCCTGTATCGGTGATCGGCGCCGTGCAAGCTCCTGGCCTCTATCAGCTTCCTGGGCCGCGCTCTCTCCTGGAGGTGCTGAGTATGGCTGGCGGACTTGGAAGACGCGCCCAAGGCACACCTGGGAAATATGTCTATGTCACAAGGAAAAGCGGCTTTGGCACGCTGGCTCCAGTGCCCGGAATGCACCAATTGTCTCCGAACCAAGTTGAGATTGAGTTGAAACCGTTACTCTATTCGCGCGAGCCGGGCTTGAATATCCCACTAAAGCCTAACGACATCGTAAGTGTCAGTAAAGCAGACATAATTTATGTCGTCGGCGATGTGAACCGGGCAGGCGGATTCACCCTAGATGACCGCGATAGCGTCTCGGTATTGCAGGCCCTGGCGTTAGCCCAGGGACTTGGGCCCTATCCCGCGAAGAAGGCGGCCAGAATAATCCACCGGGCTGATGATGGCCAGCTCACCGAAACGCGAATTGATGTGGGTAAAATCATGGATGGCAAAGAACCCGATCCTGAAATGGCCGCCAATGACGTACTGTACGTGCCAGACAGTCACAGTAAATACGTGAGCAGGCGAGCGGCTGAGACCGTGGCAGCAACGCTGAGCGGTCTCTTGGTTTTCGGTGGACTATAGCTTCAATGCAAGTTGTAATAGAGGACCTTAGATATGGATCAGTCTCAAGACCTTCAATTGTCACCGCCGCCGTCGCAGTTGGCGCAGAGGCCCTCGCAACCGCTATCCAATATCGAAATCGTCGACGTCTCAGCGGAGCAGACGCCACATCTGCTCGACTATTGGCACATTGTGCTGAAGCGCCGTTGGACCGTCGTTCTTTGCCTGCTTTCCGTCTTCTTCACGATAGCAATTGGCACACTGAAGAAGACCCCTCTCTATGACGGCAAAGTGATTATCGAAATCGATCCTGAGCAACCACAGGTACTAAGCTTTCGTGAGGTCGCGCAGTCCGCACCCACGGTGGACGTTGACAGTTACCGCGAGACGCAATACAAGATCCTTCAGAGCCGGTCCCTGGCCGAACGCGTGGTGCGCGATCTGCAGCTCTACCGCCTTCCCGAGTTCTACAAAAGCCATGGGCTGTTTGGGCTAGTCACCAGCAACCCGGCTAAGATTCCCTCCCCGTCCGATTTTGCGCCGGATCCGAACTCGGATGCTTTCCGCAACGCGGTAAGCTATTTCCAACGCTCGGTTGATGTAAACCCAGTTCACCGCAGCAATCTGGTAGAAGTGACTTTCGAATGCGAGAACCCCCAGCTCGCGCAGCAGATCGCCAACAAGCTTGCCGACGACTACATTGAGCAGAACTTGCAGGCCGGGTGGGACGAGGCGGCTAAGGCCTCCGACTGGCTGGAGAGCAGACTGACGGAACTAAAGGTGAAGCTGGAGAAGGCCGACGATTTGGTGCAACAATATGCCCAGCGCAACAACATAATTTTTGTCAGCGATAAGCACAACGTGGTCAATGAGCGGCTGCAAGAGCTTCTGCAAGCCTACACCGCGGCGCAGGCCCAACGGTTCCAGAAGGAAGCGCTTTATAACCTGGTCCAGAAAGGCGAGGTGGAAAACCTGCCGGGTGTGATGGACAACCGGCTGGTGCTAGGCCTCCAAGAGCGCAAGTTCGATCTCGAAAGGCGGGCGGCGGAGATTTCCACCTGGGTGAAACCAGACTACCCGAAAGCCCGGGAGATCGGGAAACAGACCGACGCGATACAGGCCCAGATCGACAAACAGACGCTGGCTGTCGCTAAGATCGTGACCGACGGCTACCATTCGGCCTTGGCGCAAGAGCAGTCCTTGCAGAAAGCGATAGAAGTCCAGAAGAAGGAAGTGAATGATACCAATGCCAGGAGCGTCCAGTACAACATCCTGAAACGCGACTCCGACAGCTATCGCCAGCTCTATGACGGTCTCTTGAAGCGCATGAAAGAGGCTCGCGTCAGCTCGGGCCTCGATGCCAGCAACATTCGCGTGGTCGACCCGGCTGAACTCCCGAGGGGGCCTTCAAAGCCGCGGGTCCTGCTGAATATGCTGCTGGGTATCGTGGCGGGCTTGGGATTGGGTGTGGGCTTGGCTTTCTTCCAGGAATATCTGGACAGATCGCTCAAGACTCAGGAAGACGTGGAGACGCTGTTGCGGCTGCCATCGCTCGGTATTCTGCCCCGCTTCCACGCTAATGGGGACGGCAAAGGCGAGGCGTCCGAAGCTATCGTTCCGGCCCATGTGCTGACGGCGCCCTATCTGCAGAACACGCCTGAGGCCGTCGAAGCCTTCCGCTCGCTGCGCACCTCAATTCTGCTATCGGCGAACCCGGTACCCCGGCTGATCCTTGTGACGAGTTCGTTGCCCGGCGAAGGTAAGACAACCACCACGCTGAACCTCGGCGCCACTCTCGCTTCCCTGGGCAGCAAGGTGGTGATCGTCGACTGCGACATGCGCAAACCCAATTGCCATCGAGCGGCGGGAGTTTCCAATGCAACGGGTTTCGTGCAGTGCCTCACCGGACATCTGGACGTCACCAAAACCCTCGTGCCGGTGCCGGGGGTTGACAACTTGAGCGTAGTTCCCTGCGGACCGATTCCTCCCAATCCCGCCGAACTGCTCTCTTCGCCGGCCACTGCGGAGTGCCTCCACAGGCTGCGTGGCCTGTTCGATTACGTGCTGGTGGACTCGCCACCACTCTTGAGTGTGGCCGATAGCCGCATCCTGGCAACACTTACGGACGCCGCCGTTCTGGTGACCCGAGCCTTCCGGACCCCTTATGACGTTGTGCAACGTGCCAAAGGGCTATTGTTCGGTGCTGGAGCACGCATCCTGGGCGTGGCTCTGAACGACGTCGACCTACAGAAGAATAGCTACGGCCCCGACGCCTACTACCGGCACGGATACGGAGGGTACGGCGAATCAGCGAGTCCGTCTTCGGCGGAACCCTACCGGCGCCCAGATCTCTGATCCTTGCGGGCAATCGCCCCTCGGTTACCGAATCTTCGCTCTGCGCATCCTTCGGGCTGTGTGTCGCCAAATGAAGACCGGATCGGCAAGTTGGAGCGGATACAACATCGGGTCACTCAGGACGGTACGTCTGGACTTAATCAACAGGTGTTAATGAGCAAAACGCGTTGTATCAGGTGGGAAGACGCCTATCAGATCTCGCGCGTGCTGCCCAGCCTTCATTTCATTACAACCGTTTTCCCGCCAAGCCATAGGGCGGTGCGTTAGGACTTGCAGGGCTGTTGCGCGAAGAGGGGCGCGTTGGCAATAGCAAGCATAGTGATCACCGCAGAGCAGAAATCGGTTCGGGCCAAGCTGGTTAGGAATGTGCTTTTTTCGGGACTGCGCACAGGTCTTCTTTGGCCGGTGCCCTTCCTGCTGATTCCTTTCATTCTCCGTAAGATCGGGGCTAGCGGATATGGAACCTGGGCAGTCTTCTTGACGGTCATCAATCTTTCAGCTCTGGCCGACGTAGGTATGACTGGAACGCTGACGAAACAGGTAGCAGAGTACTACGCAAAAGAGGATTATAGGGCTCTGGGGCGTCTGATAAACACCGCTCTTGTTCTTTATTCTGTCCTTGCCGCATTTCTGATTTGTGCGCTTTTACTTGCTTCCCGCCACCTGCTCCCCTGGTTATTTAAGGATTCCAGTTTCAGCCAGGCCGAAGTGATGGCACTGTGGCGCTACCTGCCGATTATTGTCGCGCTCAACGTATTGTCGATGCCCTTGTACTCTGTTGTCACGGGTCTTCAAAGGATGGACCTGACAACGATTTCAGCTTCTTTCTACACGCTGTCCGGAGCCATCCTGACCGTAATATTCTTGATCCTGGGCTGGGGGCTTCAAGGATTGCTGGCGGCGAGCCTTTTGGCCACGCTTTCGACGATGTTGATCTTCGCCTGGATGGTGCACCGCCTGCTGCCGCAAGTCGCGTTGAATCCCCTGCGTTTCCGTTGGGCCGTAGTGAGAGAAGTTCTAAGTTTCAGTTTGCAGCTCTACGTCGTGCAGATGGCAGTTGCCATTCAAAACCAGGCGGAAAAGCTCTATCTGGCGTGGTTCGTCGGGGTTGTCCCGGTAGGCTGGTACAACATCGCTGGCGACGTTGGCCTGAAGATCCGCCGCATCCCGGAGTTGCTCTTGGCACCTGTGATGGCTGCAGCGTCCGAGCTGGATGCGAGAGGGGAGGAACGCAGAATAGAGGAACTGTACCACCGGCTGCACAAGTACCTGGCCCTTGTCTCGGTTCCCCTGGCGGTTTATGTCGTCGCGGCTTCCGGGCGCTTCGTGGATCTGTGGCTTGGTCCGGAACTGCATGTGGTTGCATTGCCAATGGCGGTGCTGGTCTCGGCGAATCTTTTGAACCTCACTACGGGCCCAGGCTTCCTGATCCTTGTGGGAAAAGGACTACTGAAGCCCTCTCTCAACGCCACGCTGGTGGGTCTCTTCCTTATCGTGACGCTGAGCTTTGTGTTGATCTATAAGTTCGGCTTTTCGGGGGCTGTGGTGGGCATTGCGATCGCTGTGACCGTGGCGACGGTTATGTTTTTTTTCTCATTCTATCGCCTGACCGGCTACCCTTTTGTGAGAGTCCTTCGGGAGGCTTACTTGAAACCTGCAGCTTGCTCGCTTGCGGTCCTCGCGGCTCTGATGGCAGTGGAATCGCCGAACCGTCTAGGGTGGATGGGCCTCTCGGCCCACGCGTTGGTTTTCGGCATTATGTATGTCCTGAGTTTGCTCCTAACCCGCTTCTTCGATCTGTTCGATTTGGCACAAATCGAGAGCTGCATGCCTATGGCTGGTATTATCAGGAGAATCATACCGGGCGTGCGACGAATCGCGTTCCGCTCTGAATGAGACTAGGCAGAACTGCCGTAAGGTATTCAACTGGAGGGTCCGCGCTTTCATCGTTCTGCGGAGACTGTAAGAGGAACGGATCTCTTGCTAAAGGCGGCCGGACTGATCCCATGCAAGCGATCCAGATCTTGAGACACTGAAGGGCAAGCAGTAGTTGATCCGTTGGTTTGGGTCCAAAATGTACTTTCCGAAAGGCGGAACGTCGCGCATACGCTTGTGATGTCGGTGTCCCCTGATCGAAGTTATCGCAAATTAGTCTTGCGAGTTCTATACCGTCCAACCTTTTGAGGACCCGGTGCGACCTTTTGGCGCATCGGACGAACGTGCGGTGGGTATTTCTCGCAAACGATCGGAGGTCCACCTGATTGATCGCGCAGTTCGATACTTTCCGATACTAGGGATTCTAGAGAGTACCACCTCTCCGGTACACTCTGTTTTAGAGATCGGCTCTGGTCCCTATGGAATAGGAGAATATTATCCCCACCGTTTCGTAGGCTGTGACCTTTCCTTTTGTGGCACGCGGAGTCCTCTCATGCTTCCTGTTGTGGCCTCAGGACTACAACTGCCGTTTCTGGATTCGTCCTTCGATGTGGTCATTGCTTCTGACGTTTTGGAGCACGTTCCTCCACCAAACCGGAAGGCTCTTCTGCGCGAGGCTCTACGGGTGGCGCGCACAATTGTCTTGATTGGCTTCCCTTCCGGCATCCGTGCTTATGAGCTTGATCGGCAGCTCTGGACGGATTGCCATAACCTCAACAACGAGGTTCCTCCCTGGCTTGAGGAGCACGTGCTGTACTCTTTTCCGGACGAAACCTTGTTCAGGGATCTCAACGACGGTTGGAAGGTCCGAACTATCGGAAACGATAATCTCCGATTCCACGATTGGGTTATTCGGCGGGAAATGCGTTTTCGTTGGTATTGCGTCTTTCGTATTATCGAAAAGCTGGTTCCCAGCCTGTTGAAGCGTCTGCTAAGGTGCGCGAACCGCGAACCGTGCTACCGGAAAATCTTCGCCTTGACAAGAACTCAAGATGGAGCTTCTGGAGGTCGGTTGTTATGCGAAGAGTGACTGTGGTGATCCCCACCTTCAATCGTAGGGAGGTTTTAACCAAGGCGATTCGTGCTCACTTGGTCCAATCTGCCCTGAGTGAGATAAAAGAGATTCTGGTCATCGACGACGGATCTACCGATGGCACCGAAGTTCGGGTTTGCGGTCTCGCCACCGGTTCTCCAGTCCCGATCCGCTACTGGCAGCATTCTAATCGCGGCCCGGCGGCAGCGCGCAATGTGGGAATCCGAGAGGCGACAGGTGAGATTATCCTCTTTTCGGATGACGACATTATTCCCGCTCCGGGTTTGCTGGCCGAGCACCTACGCTGGCATGACCAACATCCGGACATATGGGCGGCGGTGCTGGGATACGTCACGTGGTCTCCCGAGGTGCGACCGACTCCATTTATGAAGTGGTGTGGTCTCGATGGGCCGTTATTCGCATATGCACATTTCTTTGGCAGGGCTGAACTCGATTTTCGCTATTTCTACACCTGCAATCTTAGCCTGAAGACTGAATTCTTGCGGCGGACAGGGATCTTTGACGAAGATTTCAGGCGCGCCGCTTTTGAAGATGCCGAGTTGGGCTACCGGCTCCAGAAGAATGGCCTGCAACTCCTCTACAATCCGGATGCGGTGGGATACCATTATAGGTACATGACGTTTGCGGATGTGTGCAGCAGGGCAAGGTTGGTAGCCGAGGCACGAAAGATCTTAGACGCTAAGGAAGCTGGGAAAGAGCTGGCCGCCATCGAAAGGGCGGAGTTGCAGGCAAGGCCGAGAGTCGGCCGATTCTTGCGCAAGGTCTTCTATCGTTGCGCGGTCCCGACGGCTCCTCTGCTTAAGCCGCTGCTTGACACTAGCTTTCCGTTGCCATGGCCGATCTATCGGTTTATGCATCAGCGCTACGCGGAGCGTTGAGGATTATCGAACGAATGCAAACCGTGTTACGAGCGGTAAGCGGTCCGGTGGAGACGTTTATTTGGGCGCACAATCAACTAAGGTATGGCCCTTTTTTCACCGCGTTTTTGATGAGATTGAGCGTGCCCATATTATGTGCGGATCCAGCTACCGCTCGTGGAACCGGCCACGGACGGTTGGGACGCCTCAAGGGTGGCCACCTAAATGAGCGCGGATGCGATGAGCATTACCCTTATCCTACCCGGCTCTGGCAGTAAACCTATAGGCGGATACAAGGTGGTTTATGAGTACGCCAATCATCTTTCACGAAGGGGATATCAGATCACCGTCATACACCCGGCTGCGTTATATACGGATAGACCGCTAAAGGACTGGCTTAAGATACTCCGCTACACTCCGCGGCTCATAGACGGCCGTTACCGGCCAGACCGCTGGTTCAAAATTGATCCAAAGGTGCGTCTATTGTGGGTCCCATCGCTGAGTCCCCGGTATATGCCAGACACGGATATCGTAGTGGCCACAGCGTGGCAGACTGCGGAGTGGGTCGCTACCTATGGCGAGAAAAAGGGGAAGCGAATCTATCTCGTGCACGACTACGAGCACTATATGGGGGCGGGTGATGCGCTTAAAGAGCGGATTCGCCGGACTTTTCAACATGGATTGACGGTTATATGCACATCGCCCGCTGGGCGTTCTATGGTTGAGGAATCAGGGGGACAGATAGCTGCGGAAATCCCCAACGGATTAGATTTCAACGTGTATCACAAGACCAAGGGCAGCGAAGACCCAAGCCGCGGTATGATTGGTTTTCCCGCTCGCATCGAGGCCTTCAAAGGTACGCATGATGCAATTCGAGCTCTAACTAAGGTCAGAGGGTGTTTCCCTGAAATTAAGATTTGGGCATTTGGCCCGAGGCGAGTGCCTGGACTTCCTGACTGGGTGCGCTTTTATCTACAGCCTTCAGACCGTGAGTTGAATGAGTTGTATAATAATACATCCATTTTCGTGACCCCATCTCATTACGAAGGGTGGGGTTTGCCTGGCGCCGAAGCGATGGCTTGTGGGGCTGCGTTGGTCTCAACCGATCACGGCGGGGTACGGGCCTATGCTTCGGACAATGAAACCGCACTGCTAAGTCCCGCAAAGAAGCCCGAACATCTTGCCGAGAATATTTTCAGCCTGATGCGAGATGGGGCATTGCGCGTCAGGCTGGCGGAAGCTGGCTACAGGCATATTCAACAATTTACCTGGGAACGTGCTGTGAACGAGTTCTTGGCGGTTATCAATGAAAACTGAGCCGGACCGTGCGCCGCTCGTGTTTATCGTTCTGCTCAATTGGAATGGGTGGCGGGACACCATCGTCTGCCTGGAGTCGCTTCAGCTGTTGGAGTATTCATGTTATCGCATTCTTGTGGTCGATAACGCCTCGACGGACGGGTCGGTTGAACTCATACGCGGAGCATTTCCCAATGTCCTGCTCCTAGAAGCCGGAGCCAACCTTGGGTTTTCGGGTGGTTGTAATGCGGGAATTCGCCATGCTCTTAGGCGACACGCTGAATATGTGTGGCTGTTAAACAACGACACCGTGGTAGATCCCCATGCCTTGCAAGCGATGGTGGAAACGGCCGAGTCCGACAGGCGGGTGGGCGCGGTCGGTTGCGTGCTGTACTGGATGAAAGAACCTGATCGGGTCCAGGCTTGGGGCGGCGGCTGGGTGAGCTTCTTGACCGGCCGGTCCGGGCACCATTATTCGCCTGTTCGTGCCAAGCAGCTGCACTATCTCACCGCTGCAAGTCTCTTGCTATGGCGAGGCGCACTGGAAGACGTCGGTCTCCTGGATGACCAGACATTCTTTATGTACTGGGAAGATGCGGACCTCTGCTTCCGTCTAAGAAAACGGGGATGGCGGTTGGCTGTTGCTGAAAAATCTATTGTTCTGCACAAGCAGGCGGCGTCAACAGGGGAGGATAGCCCTACACTGGCCTTTTACGGCGCCAGATCTTCTCTGCGGTTCTTCAACCGCCACAGCCCATTCCCAGCATGGACCATCGGGGTGGGGATAGTGGGACGACTATTGAAGAGGCTTCTTCGGCTTGAGAGTCAACATATGGTGGCCGTTATCAAGGGGGCATGGAAAGGGATTAGGCAAAGCCCGTAGATTATCGGGGCAAGAGATACGCTCTCGAAGCAAGTGGAGAACAACGCCGGCGGATGCGACTCCTTTCGAGTAATCTGAGGTTGGAGAAAACAGAAAACTGGAAGAGTGAATAGCAGATGATCGCGTTAGATGTAGGAATGCTGATCGGGCTTTGCCTGATTTTCTATTATCAGTACAAGAGAACGGGACTGTTTTTTCTTCCTAGCAGCGTGCCGTTGCTCATCGGCATCATCCTAGCGGTATACGTCGCCTATCCACTGGCGACTTCTCCTCAATCGCTGGCAACGATCGGCCAGGGCCGCCATTTTCGTACCATCCAATGGGGGGCAGACGAAACCCTGGTCATCGTGACTGTCGGGGTGGTTTTCACAGTCATTGCTTACGTCTTGACGGGTTTGCTTATGGGTCGCTCGGTGCGGCGATTCTCCCGGGGAGCAATGCATCCCCAGTCTCTTTCCATAAGATGATTTCGTCATGGGGGCTTGCGTCACTGTTTTCCTCGCCCAAAGCTACGTCTTCTATACCTTTTATCGAGCCGGATCCCTGCCGCTCTTCAGCTCGAACCCCCTGTACTGGCGATTTGCTTTGCGAAAGACTTCGGAGGTTCACTTTACTTAGGCGCACTAAGCGTAAGCGCTATGGCTATCACGTTTCTGACGTCGGCGTTGGCGCTGGGAAAGGTGCGATCATACAAAGCTGCTGAGCGTGGCGGCGATCGGGCTTGCCTGTTTCACAAGTCTCTCAACGGCGACGCGCGGCACTTTCCTCGCGCCATTTGTGTCTGCTGGATTGATCTATTTCTCTGCCAAAGAGAAGAAGCTTACGTTTCCGCGCACGGTTGCGATTTCCGTAGGTCTCTTAGTACTGGCTGCAGGCTTGCAGG
Organism: uncultured Acidobacteriota bacterium; assembly: GCA_963803295.1. GTDB lineage: Bacteria > Acidobacteriota > Terriglobia > UBA7540 > UBA7540 > CAWDMC01. Next base: position 501,469 of record CAWDMC010000010.1, read on the forward strand.
CAATGCGGTACAAAGCAGCCCTGTCTTGGCAGGAGACCGAGGATGAGGTTCTTTACGGTGATACGTTTTTTGCCAACTTCCGTGACACCGGTTGGACCCTCGCTTACTTTGAAATGGACCGGTACGACTTTGTGCACGGCAAGACCCTTCTCGCGGGTCTCTTGGGTTTCCTGCCGCATGATCAGTCTTCTTTTCGCTCCCAGTACCGGTGGGGTACCTTCGCTCTTCATGTTGTTCGCAATGACGATCCATCAACGCACGCCGGCTTGGCCCACGTTCTTTTCGCGGATTGGTACGTAAATTTTGGCTATACAGGTGTCATTGCCGAAGGCTTGATTTTTGGTCTGTTATTACGTTTTTTCGATGAGCGCCTGCTGCACATTAGAAATCTTGCAAAGAACCTGAAACAGTTTGACTGCTATGCCGCGTTCAAAACATGGAGTTGGTGCGGGGTGGCGACCGGCTTGATATCCAGTGCCGCGGCACCCTTTACATATCCCCAAATTGCAGGCTTGCTGGCTATAGGTGCGTTTGCCGCCGTGTTTCACAAGATATCGCAAGGTCTCCGCGCAGTTGTCCGTTTGCCACCCCAGAGTGTGGTGCGGCCCGTGGCTCCGGCGCAGACCGCCCTTGGTCGGGGTTCATCCTCCCCTCCTAGGAAATTGTAGAGGTACGCCAGGTGGAGGCGCGAGCGCGATGAGGAAGCCTTTTCCGCTGATGAGCGTTTTCACTTGGCCGGGAAGCAGGCCCTTGTTGCAGCCTTTGCGCTTTACTTCTTGTCAATCGCTGAAGTTCGGCGGTTACGGCGGGCGGAGCTAACGAACCGCACGCGGGCCCGCCAATCGGATGGCTCGAGAGATGTTCTACGCCCCGCCGCAGTGTTGTCAGTACGGTTACTGGCCTCGCGTGATGCTTAGGGTAGAAAGGGGGGGGTATGGGCACGAACTCGCGGCGCAGAATCGAGTTGTTTCCTGGTTTACTTTTGTGGTTCGCCCTTCTCGTTACACTTTTGGGGTGTGGAGGAGGCGGCTCCGAGACGAGCAAAGCAACGACTACGCCTCCGACGCCCTATACTGGCGTTCTTACGTACCATAGTGACAACGCCCGCACCGGGCAGAATCTCAGTGAGACCATCCTTACTCCAACCAATGTTAATTCGCAGCAGTTCGGCAAGCTGCAGTCGTATCCCTTGGATGGGTTGGTTTACGCGCAACCTCTTTATGTGGCTAATGTCACCATTCCCGGCTCGGGCTCTCGCAACCTGGTTTATGTGGCCACCGAGCACGACAGCGTCTATGCGTTTGACGCCGATGGCCGGTCCTCGGACCCGTTATGGCAGAAAGCCTTCATCAATCCTGCTGCAGGCATTACACCCGTGCCTTCATCATCTTTGCCTCGAGGAGGCATAGCAAGCGAAGGGGGGATTACCGGAACTCCGGTGATCGATCCTGCCACGGGGATCCTATACGTCGTCTCGTTCACCAGTGAAAGCGGCAGTATCGTCTACAGGCTTCACGCGCTGGACATAACCACAGGTGCAGAGAACGTGAATGGTGGAGTGGCCATTCAGGCTTCAGTGCCTGGCACCGGTGATGGGAACGATGGTCAAGGCAACGTCATCTTCAATCCGGCGCAGCACCTTCAGCGTCCCGGCCTGCTGTTGTCCAAAGGTGTCGTTTACGTGGCATTCGGTTCGTTCTGGGACACAGATCCTTATCACGGCTGGCTGATGGGATACGACGCGCAAACTCTGCAACAGGTGTCGGTCTTTAACGTCACGCCCAATGGAAGCCGTGGATCGATTTGGATGAGCGGGGGAGGACCCGCAGCAGACAGCGACGGCAACATCTTTGTTGGTACGGCCAACGGTACCTTCGACGCGGACAGTGGGGGCGCCAATTTTGGAGAGAGCATTCTGAAAGTTGGTGCCGGCACCGGCGGCCTATCGATGCTGGACTACTTCACGCCCACGACCCACGGCTATCTCAATGAAGAAGACTTTGATTTAGGTTCTGGGGGGGTCGTCCTTCTACCCGATCAGGCGAGACCCCCGACGCATCTCCTGATCGAGGGGGATAAAGATGCGAAACTATTCGTGATCAACCGCGACAGCATGGGTCATTTGACCACTGGAACCGTGAGTTTCTTCGAGTTGATGGAGGCGTGCTCTGCACGCCCGCCTACTGGCAGAATCGAGTGTACGTGCAGCCGGTGGGTGATGCCCTCCTCGCCTACAATCTACAAAGTGGACTGCTCTCACCGTCCTCCACCTCGAAGGAGTCTTCTCCGTACGGAGGCGCTACTCCGGTCGTATCTGCTAATGGCAGCTCCGACGGCATAGTTTGGGTGGTGCACACTGACGTCCAGACAGCTGGCGCAAGTGCGGTCCTCCGCGCCTACGATGCCACCGACGTGTCGGCGGAATTGTATGACAGTAACCAGGCCGGCGCACGGGATGTTCCGGGACCTTTGTACGGAACACACTTCACGGTGCCGATCGTTTTCAATGGCAAGGTCTACGTAGCTACAGGGCAAGAGTTGGACGTTTACGGCTTGCTAGGGCATTGAGTATGGGACGCCGAGTGTTCAGGAGAACGTCAATGCGTGGGTCACATAGTATTGCCACGGATTCAGCAAGTTACATTCTCATCGTGCTCCTGATCGAACTCATTGGGCAAGGCGTGTGTTGGGCTCAGACCCTCGGAGAACTGCCGCGTGCGGTGGAGGAAGGCTTTCCTGCGGGCGGCTTGAAACGCTCTCTCCCGGTGCAAGTCCACTGCGACACCGCGGAATTGGGGCCGGATTTGGGGGCAGTGTCCCGCAGGGGTATGCCGGTAGTGCCCACACCTTCGACGTGACCGCCTACGGAGCGAAAGCCGACGGGGGTCTGACTGATAATACAAAGGCTTGGCTGGCGGCTAGGACGGCGGTTCGTGCTAACGGTGGCGGCACCATTGTCTTCCCGCCCTCGCCCAAGTGTTACGGGTTTGCCTCGCCGGTGGACTTCACGAACTTACACGCTGTCATTGTCAAAGGCGGAGGGGAACAAGGAGTAGGAGGGACGATTGAAGGCGGGGTTGGATCCAGATTGTGCTTCACAGGCGACACCTCAGCCACGGGCTACCCAGCCTACGATTTCAGCGGTGATACCTATACGGCCTTTGAAGATCTCGACTTTGGGTACGCGAGAGGCACCGCCCCCGTCACGCTCTACGGACAGCGGACAAAGGGCCAAGGGTTCTGTGAAGACGTTCTTCTCAACCATGTGAGTATTGAGCGCGCCACCAGCCCGCGCCCAGTGGCTTCTTTGATGGTAAACAACTGTGAAGTGATTGAGGTGGCGCATTCGCATATCGACGGAATCGGCGCAGGATTCCTGGCAACTCGTTCGGCCACCCACGGAATAGTCTCACCCTACACGACCGCAAACGTCGGCGGCAGCATGACCCAGATTGCCTTTCTGGGTGGCAAGATCGTGGGGCAGGGTACGAATGTTCAACTTGACGCAACGGGCGGCATTGTCTCGGATTTGACGTTTGTCGGTACTTACTTCAGCAACTTTGGACCCAATCCGAGCGCGTTTGACCTCAGCGGAACTATTTGGAATCTCCTTGTCGACGGTGCCCGGTACGAGCTGAGTTCAGCGAGCGGAACGCAAAGTTTCGTCAAAGCGGAGCCAGGAGCCGTGATAGCCGCTCTGAACGTTCGGGGCCTCGATTGCCAAGGAAACTCGAGCCGCTGCTATGCGCTCTATTCGTCGGGGGCCGCCATGGTTCGGGAGGGCTCAATTGAGGGCGTGGCCGCGCCTATTTCCTGGGTGGGAAGTCTGTTCAGTTTGACGGTGGCAAATGCGAATCAAATCGACGTCGTTCAATCGGGTGGCGACATTTTGGATTGCACGTTTCGAGCTTTTGCGGGAAATCGTCCCTCGATCGCTGAATTCATTTACTCGGGGAATCTCTTTGCCGACGTTGGGACATATAGGAATGTCGTTTGCATCCAGCCGATTTTCACACGGGGCACGTCGAGGACTTGCAACTTCGGCCGCTTCTACGGGACTGGGTCCTATGCAGCGACTTACGCGCACGATCTGTGCACTTTCCTTCTCTCCGATAGCGGCCCAGGAAAATGGAACCTGACGCAATTGAACTACCTGAACGCGCAATCTCTGTGGTCGAATAGCGGGTTTGGAAGGATTACCTGCCCGGCAAGCGGAAACGCAACAAGCATAACCGCGGCCTCTTCGTCTGGCAGCTTCACCGGCGATTGGTTTGTTGTGCAGAGACATTAGCCGCACAATGCGGAGAGGGAATTACCGATCTTCCTCATACTGAGATTGGAGTTCTTTAGAGACTCGGCATTGTGCCGCAGAGGGTGTGACGACGCTGATCGATGACCGCGAGGTTTCGAGCGCGTTTTGTTTGCGCGCTGACGGAGCGGCCACCGGACTTGACTGCGAGCCACGCCGGGATAAGACGACGGAGCGTGCAAGGGCCCGTCTGCCGGCGATCCACGCACGGAGGCCGATTCGAAGGGAGTAAACGACAATAGAGGCTCAGACAGCAAGCCGAGATGGCTCTAAAGGGAAAATTGTGCAGGAGACTGGTAAGGCCTTCAGCCACCCGCGTGTGGCGATCGTCCACTACTGGTTTGTCAATCGCCGGGGTGGGGAGCGCGTAGTTGAAGTATTGGCCGAAATGTTTCCGCAGGCCGATCTGTTTACCCTGGTGCTCGACTGGGCGGCCTTGCCGCCGGCGCTCAGGTCCCGAAAATTCACCACTTCGTTCCTTCAGAAGCTGCCTGGGGCTAGGCGTCATTATCGAAAACTGCTACCACTGTTCCCGCTCGCGTTAGAGCAGTTTTGCCTGGATGACTACGACCTAGTGGTGAGTTCCGAGTCCGGCCCCGCCAAGGGGATCATGACACGGCCGCACACCTGCCATATTTGCTACTGCCATACGCCGATGCGGTACATCTGGGACATGTATCATCATTACCGCTCCACAGCCAGCGGAGGCATCCTGGGACGCGCACTCTATACGTTGGCGGCGCACTACGTGCGCACATGGGATTATGCCGCCTCGGCGCGCGTGGACCATTTCGCCGCCAGTTCTGCGAACGGCGCAGCGCGAATCCGCAAGTATTATCGCCGCGAAGCAGCAGTCATTTATCCGCCCGTAGAGCTGGCATCGTTTTCTCCCTCACAAGAGCACGATGACTTCTACCTGGTGGTCAGTCCGCTGGTTTCGTACAAGCGGGTTGATTTGGCCATCGCCGCCTGTAATACGCTGAAGCGGCGCCTGATCGTCATCGGAAAGGGGGAAGGATTGCCGTCCTTGGCGAAAATTGCTGGGCCAACGATAACCTTCCTTGGGTTTCAGCCGGATGGTGCCGTGCGGGATTACTATCGGCGGTGCCGTGCTTTCCTTTTCCCGGGAGAGGAAGATATCGGGCTGACGCCGATCGAAGCGCAGGCTTGCGGTCGGCCAGTGATTGCTTACGGCCGGGGCGGAGCGCTCGAAACTGTGGTAGGCTTTTACCCCCGTGGCTCCGGCGATCCGCGACAGTCTACGGGAGTGTTCTTTCGCGAGCAGTCAGTTGAGTCGCTCGTGGAGGCCATCCGGTCCTTCGAAGCCGTTGAGTCCGATTTCTCTCCCGCCTTCATCCGCGCGCAGGTGGAGCGCTTCGACGTCGCTCGCTTCAAAACTGAAATGAGCGCTTTTATCGCTGAGAAGATGACCCGGTTTTCCGGCGCTGCGGCGTGTCCGCAAACGCATTGACGGCACCAAGCCGGGTCTAGAGACTTATTTCAACGCTTTTACGGGCGAGGAATCATGAGCAAAAGAGCTCTTATTACAGGCATCACAGGCCAGGATGGATCCTATTTGGCGGAGTTCTTGCTCCAGAAGAGTTACCAGGTATACGGCTTGGTACGACGGAGCAGCACGGTTAACTTCGAGCGCCTGGCGCATCTTCAAGACCAGATCGAGCTGCTGCCGGGAGACTTACTGGACCAGAACTCCCTAATCACCGCGTTGGATCAGAGCCAACCGGATGAAGTTTATAACCTCGCATCGCAGTCCTTCGTGCCAACCTCCTGGAATCAGCCGGTCCTGACCGGCGAGTTCACAGCCCTGGGAGTGACTCGGATGCTGGAGGCGGTGCGCTTGGTCAATCCTAAGATCCGCTTCTACCAAGCTTCTTCCAGCGAGATGTTCGGGATGGTTCGCGAGAGCCCCCAAACTGAGAACACCCAGTTTTATCCTCGCAGTCCTTATGGAGTGGCAAAGCTGTACGGGCACTGGATCACGGTGAACTACCGGGAGAGCTACAACCTCTTTGCCTGCTCGGGGATTCTTTTCAACCACGAGTCACCCCGCCGAGGGCTGGAGTTTGTTACCCGCAAGGTTTGCTATGGCGCAGCGCAAATCAAACTGGGACTGCGCAAGAAATTGTCGATGGGAAACCTGGATGCAGAGCGCGACTGGGGATTTGCTGGCGACTACGTCAAGGCCATGTGGCTCATGCTGCAGCAAGCCCAGGCTGACGACTACGTGGTGGCCACCGGTGTCACTCATTCGGTGCGGCGGTTACTCGACGTGGCCTTTAGGTGCGTCGGACTCGACTATCGGGACTACGTGGAGATTGACCCGAAACTGTTGCGACCGGCGGAAGTCTATCATCTGAAGGGTGACGCTTCGAAGGCACGACGCGAGCTGGGCTGGGAGCCCGCTGTGAGCTTCGAGGAGCTTATCCATATGATGGTGGATGAAGCTCTCAGCCGGTTGCGGCAAGGCGTTAGCACGGTCACGGCATAAGGCTCGGCGTGATGCGGAATAGCCCGAAGATCCAGCATACAATAATAGAAGATCGAGAGTGCTATATGATATTTAAGAATCGGGTATGAGAGCTTTGATTACAGGATGCGCGGGGTTTGCCGGCTCTCACTTGGCCGAACACTTGTTGGAGCAGGGTGAGGAAGTCGTGGCGCTGGTGCGCGAGGAAGACCCCCTTTCGAACCTAGCGCCTCTGCTACCGATGATCCGTCTGGTGCGGGCTGATATCTTGGACCTGGATCGCATGAGCGCGATCATGGAGGAAACGCGACCGCAACGGATCTATCATTTGGCAGCGATCTCGTCGCCGGCAGAGTCTCTTCATGATCCACGATTAGCCTACCAGGTGAATTTCAACGGGACTTTCAATCTTTTGTTGGCTTGGCGGCAGGCGCAACTGGACAGTCGGTTTCTGCTGGTGAGTTCCTCGCAGGTTTATGGCCACGTCGGCGAGCAAAATCTCCCAGTGCGCGAGGATGCGCCTCTGCGGCCCGCGAATCCTTACGCAGGCAGTAAAGCAGCAACCGAAATGCTGGCGGTACAGTTTTTCGAAAGCTACGGGCTGCCGATTATACGGGTACGTCCTTTCAATCACACGGGACCACGGCAGGAGGCAACCTTTGTGTGTTCGAGCCTGGCCCGGCAAGTGGCGGAGATCGACCTGGGCCTGCGACCTCCTGTGGTCGGAGTTGGCAATTTGAGGGCCAGTAGAGACTTTAGCGATGTTCGCGACATTGTGGACGGTTATCGCTTGTTGCTGGAGAAAGGGCGGCCGGGTGAAGTCTATCAGCTTTGCTCGGGCCGTCCTGTTTCGGTCGAGATCATCCTGAGGCACTTGACCGCCTTGGCTTCGAAGCCGGTTGAGATTGTCGTTGACGAATCAAGACTGCGATCGCAGGACGAGTCCGTGATGTGGGGCGATCCCTCAAAGGCTACGCACATGCTCGGCTGGAAGCCACGTTACGAACTGCAGGTGACCCTGCGCGACCTGGAACTACACTGGGAGCACACAATCCGGGCTCGCGCTGAATGTTGACTAGAGGTTTACTTACATTTCCGAAAGGGATGAATAAGATATCCCATTTACATAAGGCGATCCGTAGTAGGGCCTTCAGGCGTGGGCTTTGATGGCGATCATCTCTCTCGCAATCACTGGTTTTGCAAGTAAAGAGTCCGACGTCCGCGAGGGGTGAGATTTTACAGTCGCCCTTATAAACAGCGAGTTTCCGCTATCGCCGGAGAGGCAAACCCGTCCCAGCCCGAGTCGCGTTGGATACAAGAGGTCGTAATTCAAAGTGGCAAGCTCTCCGACGCTATGTGGGTCAAAGTTGAGCGAGAACAGGTATAATGCCACGTTAGGTAGATTACTAAACACCAACCAGGTGCTTCCGACGCCAAAGCTTGAACAGGCAGATTAACCTTTCAGGAACTCTGAAGCGGAGCTTACGTAGCGACTCATGATTCGCCGACACCTCAACACCCTGAGCTTCTGGAGGCGGTTGGTAATACTCCTGCTTCCGCTGTTCGCTTTTGCCATAGGCGCTTACGTTCGATTTAGCTCTGGATTGATACCGGTGGTCAATCCGGTGGACGATTCCTCTATATACTTCGGACTACTGCTTTTTACTACTGTGGTGTGGGCAGGGGTGGTGGACCACTGGAGTCTCGACCGGTTCGACCCGCTCAACGCGAGCAAGAATCCGGTCGGAAACTCCCTGCGCGCTTGTGGGCTCACCTATGTGGCTGTTACCGCCGCGACCTTCTTTTACCGGTCAATAACATTTTCCAGGCTGTTCGTGGCTTGTAGCGGCGTCGCCCTATACGTGCTGGTCCGTCTGGAAGAGTGGGGCTTTCGCAAATACATAGAGCGGGCCCACCGGCGATCGAAGAATTTGGCACGGATTCTGGTGATCGGCGCCGACGACTTCGCCCAGCGCACGGCGGACGCGGTGCTGGAAAGGCTCGGAATACCTTCAACGGTTGCGGCTTTTGTGAGCTTACCGGGGCAACAGGTGAGCGTCCATGGGCAGCGATTGATCGCCTTCGAATCACTGCGGGCGTTTATCACTAATACCGCGGACGAGTGGATCGATGATGTGGTGATCGCGCTGCCGCCGGCACGGCTTGGGGAGATCCCTGCTATCATGAAGGTTCTCGAACCATTGTGCCTGCCGGTGCGGGCCGTCCTCGATCTCGGCAGCGGGGTGACGGTGCGTGAGGTGGTCTTCGATCTCGGCGGTTTGCGCATGCTCGATCTTCGCGCTACGCCGTCGGAGTCTGTGGTCTACTTGGTTGCGAAGCGCGCCATCGATCTCGCCTTGTCGGGTACCGCCTTGGTTTTGTGTTCACCCCTGCTAGCGGCAGTTGCGGGGGCTATAAGATTGACCTCGTCCGGTCCGGTTTTCTTTGTCCAGGAACGAGTCGGCTTGAATGGCCGTGTATTCCGCATGTACAAGTTTCGCACCATGAGGATGGGCGAACCGGGAGAAGCAGCCACACGCTGGACGGTCGCTGAGGATCCACGGCGGACGCGTTTGGGAGCGCTGCTGCGCCGAACCAACATCGATGAACTACCGCAGTTCCTAAACGTGCTCAAGGGCGATATGAGTATCGTGGGACCGCGTCCAGAGCGCCCGTTTTTCGTACAGAAGTTCCTCGAAGACGTCGCGCAGTACAATTCCCGCCACTACCTGAAAGTGGGGATTACCGGATGGGCGCAGGTAAACGGCTGGAGAGGCGACACCTCGATTCCGCGGCGAGTTGAACACGACCTCTATTACCTTCAGCACTGGAGTTTGGCTTTCGACCTGAAGATCATATTTCTGACCATCTGGCGTAGTTTGGTGGCGAACCGTAACGCCTACTAACATTCTTTCGACGGCGCTCGCACCTAAAGGGAAGAGATCGCGGGCGCGGAACTCGACAACCCATGCGCAAAACATTGGAAATCATCCTGATCGCCGTCACGGTCGGCAGCGTGCTGGCCTTTGGTGGTGTGCAGCCCCTTACCTATACTCTAACGGAGTATGCGCTCTTCGTGGCCTTTGTTCTGCTGATATGGACACAGGTCCGGGATGTCAAGGGATCGGTTGCGATTCCGCTCTGGCCGCTGCTTTTTCTGGTGGTTGTGGCACTGGAACTAGCCCCACTGCCCGCGCACCTGGTCACCGCACTTTCACCTGCCCGTGCCGTGAACCCCGCTGCCGCGGCGATTGGCTTCAACCCGGGCGCTCCGCTCACTCTGAGTATTTACCCGCACGACACTATGATAGGGCTGGTAAAGATTCTGGCTTACCTCTGCGCGTTTCTACTTGCCGCTCACCTTTTCGAATCGGAAAAACGGCGGAGCAACCTGCTTCTTACCCTGATAGGTCTCGGTTGCTTCGAGGCCGCTTACGGCATTGTGCAAGATCTCACGGGTTGGCAGAAGATCTTCACTTTCACCAAGCAATATTATCGGGACACCGCTAGCGGCACTTATATTAACCACAACCACTTTGCAGGTTTGCTCGAACTAACGCTTCCTTTCGCCGTCGCCTTGGTCTTTTATTTCTATCAGTTGCGCATGGACACCCGTCCTCCGCGCAGTCTGGGGCGATCTCAGGCTGGAGCCGAAAATGCCGCTCCTCGTGCGCTCCTATACCTCGTGCTGGCGCTCATCATGATCATGGGCATGGTGCTTTCACGTTCGCGTGGTGGCATCCTAGGCTCGCTCTTCAGCATCATGTTCATCGCTGTGTTGGCCCAACTCAAAACACGGCGTAAGGGTTGGTTAATCGGCGTCGCTCTCTTTCTGCTTGCGGTGATGGGCTACGCCGCCTGGCTCGGGCTAAATCCGATTTTGGAACGGTTTGAGCTAGTCCAACAGGCTGGATATTTGCAACACGAGGGTCGCCTCTCGACATGGCAAGGTGGGCTTCAGCTGCTTCGCGATTATCCTCTTTGGGGCACGGGCCTAAATACATTTGGCTTGGCATTCCGGCACTACCAGACCAGTTATGTAAACCTCTTCTTCGATCACGCGCACAATGATTATCTTGAATTCCTCACTGATACGGGCGTGATCGGAGCGCTACTACTGTTTATGCCTATTTTCTACGTATTTTTCAAAATGGTGGTCTTCTTCTTCAGGGATCCCAGCCGGTATCGCAGTGCCGTGAGCCTCGGCTGTATCGGGGCAACGCTGGCAATGCTGATCCACACTGCTTTGGATTTCAACCTTCAGGTCCCCGCGAACGCCCTGGTGTTCGCGATTGTCCTCGGAATAGGCTACAAGGTTTCATCTCCTGAAGCTCGTGCTTGAACGCGACTAATGGCGGCGTGAGAGCCTCTGGGGAGTGACTAACGTCTCGACGTTGTCAAGGATACGTCGTCGATCCACGCCTTCCCCGAAATCAAGTTATCGAACTTCTGGCTCGGTAGACGAGCAATGGTCACCACGATCAACTCGGTCTGCGGGGAGGTGCGAAAATCAATCGAGAGCGGCGTCCAGCCGTTCGTTCCCCGTAGATCGTCCGAATATTTCTCCAGTAGGTGCACATCGTAGGCGTCCCGGACCATCAGGCGAGGACCGCTATCAGTCGTGATCTGTTCGGTCTTTACATACGCCTGTAGCCGGTAAGAGTGGTTAGGCGAGACCCGCACAAATTGAGCTGTATTCTGAAAATTCAGATTTTGCTTGCCCAGGAACTGGACAAGCAGGGAATGACTGGGCGACCGGAATGCGCTTTGGTCAACAGTGAAGTAGGCGCCATCGATAGGGATCAGCCGCCAGTCGAAACCAAGTTTAAGCGGCGGCATCTCGAAACCGCCGTTTAGGACGGCGTTCTGATCGTTGGGCGTGTAATCTGAGCCTCAGTAGGCCTCGGGCTCGCATGTCCGACCAGACCTGCCACGCTTCGACCGGCCGCCGCGCGGAGATGAGGCCGTCGAGATACGGGGAAGCATCCTCAGGGCGGAAGATTCCAGGTCCGGTGGCGATACGTTTCCAGACACCGGCCGAATTGGCGTAATCGTGCCGGCCAAGGAGGTAATAGAGGTATTTGAACTCGCTCGGCGGGTTCCGCGAAATCAGCTCGTCCAGTATCTTTGCAGGATCGCCAGAAGCCTTCCAGGGAGTATCGAATATCACCTGATTGTACCGGTCTGTTCCCTCCAGGACCACTTTGAAATGCTTCAGGGACTCGTCGACATCGCCACGCAACAACATGAAATTCCCCAGTGCCCATTGAATATTAGGCAAATGAGGAGCCAGGAAATCGGCACGGCGCAGGCAATTTTCAGCTTCTTCAAGATTGCCCCGAAACTGATACGAGGAGCCCAGGTCGAGCCAGGCCTGGGGATCGTAAGGACTGAGCTCGACGGCGCGCCGTAAATGGCTCAATGCGGCCACCGGATCGGCACTATCCGGACTGTACTCCAGGAGGCGGCCGAGTTGCCACTGATATTCAGCACTACCAGGATCGAGCCGCGCCGCGAAGGTGAGATTCTGCATCACAGGAGTTCTTCCCAGGCGGGTGGCGAGGTAGACCTTGCCCGACCAAGCAAGGAGGACAATCGAACCTACCGCAACGATCGGCAGGACAAATTTAGCCGATTTGCTATTGAGGCGTATGTTCATAGGAGCCTTCGTTGCCGTCGAACGTGCATCGCGCCGAGTATGGCCCCGGACCGCAAGGGTAGTCTGTAGAAGGAATGAGTCTTAGAGAACCTATTCAACACTCTAGTAAATCCTACGGGCTCGCCAACTGTCAAGGCATTCAACAGCGACTCAGCGACTACAGCCAGATTGAGCGCCCACGCGCGCTAAGCCTTCCAAATGCTTGACGGCTGGCAAGCTTCTCGGCTAACTTCTTGTCAACGAAGTCCGCGGCCACAGGTCGCAGTTTTTGGTAGTAGCAGCATCAATGTACCCTCTTCAGGCCCGATCCTACCTTGTGGAGGAGGCAGTCGCTTCCCGCAGAAGGATCCCCGTCAGGTATCCATGCGCCCTTGATTCGATCCGCCGCGGCGCTCCGCTGCCCTGCGACCTTTTGGGTTCGGGTAAAGTGACGCCTTGTAGACGCGGAAGAAACCAGCCAGGGCCAGCAGGATCAGGGTGCTAAGCGGCACAAAAGCGCAGACCGAGCGATACCCGAGGAGATTGGGGTGCGATCCCGGAAAGGGTAGCGCGGTGACTGCCGCAAGTCCCAGAGCCACACCCGAAAACAAGCTAAGCAGGACGGATTTTAGTGCGCGTTTTGAGGTCATGATAGTGCGTCTCACGGCGGGAGGACGGATACGCAGTCCGCTCCCGAACACTGTCTGGGTGTCGCATGCTTGACGCTAGGCGCCGGGCTACTTTGCTGATTACCTTCAGTCAGACGATGGCAGCCGGTACAGACTTGCCGTCCAGCATCTTTTCGGGTTCTTCCGCGATCTTCGCGGCCGGCAGCACCTGCACGATCATCCGGCAAGGAGTGTGCTTCGCGACGTATTCGACCGTAGAGCCCAGCAGCAGTCTCTCCAGGATGTCGGTGCTGCGCTTCCGGCTATAACCCACAACGAGCAGGTCAGCGCGCTGATCCAGAGCCTCATCCACCAGGGCCCAGCCCGCCTCCCGCGCCCGTAGCAGCCGCGTCTCGATCGTCCTGCCGCCCAGTTTCAGAGCAGCGTCGCGGGCATGCTGCAGAACCTCCTTGCCTGGATGATCGAGGATTTCCGCATCCGCATCCAGGGGCAAGCCCGCTGCCACCTCCACTACTTGGACGGCGGTGAGGTCCGCCTCCATGCTGGTCGCCATTTCGCACGCGAGGCGAACCAAGCTGTCAACGTGTTCAATCTCTTTCAAAGCCACAATCACTCGAGGTCTGCTCATCACTCCAACTCCTTCGGAAACCCCGCGAGCTCCTGCAAGCTGCAAAGCGAGGCGGTTTGCATGACAGTTGTTTCACACCCTAGGGTGTTACTCCGGGGCTGAGGGTGTCAAGCTACTCGCTCACAAGCTCGTGTGACGGCGGTCACTGAGAAAATACTGGCCTTAAGGTCAAATAGAACCAGGGTGCCAGCCGCAACGCGACAGGAGCCGGGAAGCGAACCCTTCGGAGTTTGCCGCATTGGTGTCAAGCAGCGACATCCCGAAGCTCCGCAGATAGAGGACGATGAAGCCAGCAAACGGGCATGGAGTTGACAATCCCAGAGCCCCGAGAGTTGCCGTGGCGCCCGGGCCGGAACTCGTTTCTGTTGCTTCTGCAGCCTCCATTGCTTCCCCACCGCCTTCTACCGTTGTTTCCGCCGCCGTTCCCAAGGAGAGCGCCATCGCGCTTTTGACCCTTGCCGGAATCGGTGTTCATCTCACGCTGCGCTATGCCCTCGGTATTCCGGTTGTGGCCTACCAGGTTCCGCTCTGGCTCGTGCTCAGCCTCGGTGGCGGTCCCTTAGTATACGGACTAGGGACAAGGCTGCTAAGGCGCGAGTTCGGCTCCGACCTGCTCGCCGGGATCTCGATTGTTACGGCGGTGATCCTGGGTCAATACCTGGCCGGATCGCTCGTGGTGCTAATGCTCTCCGGGGGTGGCGTGCTCGAGGCTTTCGCCGTGCGGCGCGCCTCGGGGGTGCTCGAGGCCTTGGCACGACGTATGCCGAGCATCGCTCATGTGCGGCGAGAGGGCTCGGTTCTGGACCTCTCCATAGACGCAATTCGGCCTGGCGACATCGTTTTGATCTATCCTCACGAAATCTGCCCGGTCGACGGCGTCGTCGTAGAAGGCCACGGAGTGATGGACGAATCCTACCTTACCGGTGAGCCCTTCGAGATCTCCAAGACACCCGGCGTGCAGGTGCTTTCGGGAGCCATCAACGGCGAAACGGCTCTCACCATCCGCGCTTCGAAATTGGCCGTGGACTCGCGATATGCGGGTATCATGCGGGTGATGCGCGCTGCCCAGCAGAATCGTCCGCGCATCCGTCGCCTGGGCGACGAGCTGGGCGCGTACTACACGCCGCTCGCCTTGGCTCTCGCGGCCCTGGCGTGGATTGTGAGCCACAGCCCCTTGCGCTTCCTTGGTGTGCTGGTCATCGCCACTCCGTGCCCGCTGCTCATCGCTATTCCGGTAAGCATCATCGGGACGATTACCTTAGCCGCCAAACGCGGGATCGTGGTTCGAGATCCGTCGGTCCTCGAGCGGCTCGATACCTGCCGCACCATTATCTTCGACAAGACCGGTACCCTCACTTATGGGGTTCCCGAGCTCACAGGTCAAATCCTGGCTCCGGGATTCGATAGCCGGGAAGTCCTGGGACTGGTGTCGAGCCTCGAACGCTACTCGAAGCATCCCCTGGCACGAGCGGTCCTGAACGCCGCCCAGAAGTCGGATCTGACGTCCGTTGACGCAACCCGGATGTCAGAGACGGCAGGGCAGGGTCTAGGGGGTTTGGTCGGTGGACGGAAAGTGCGCGTCACAAGTCGTGAGATCCTCCTGCGTGAGACGGGAACGCCCGCAACTGCGTTGCCCCCGCCTTCGAGCGGGCTCGAGTGCGCCATTTCGATCGATGATAACTACGCCGGCGTCTATCAGTTCCACGATTCGCCGCGACGCGAGAGCCGGCCCTTCATCAGACATCTCGGCCGGCGCCATCGCTTCGACAAGGTCATGCTCGTGTCGGGCGACCGGCAAGCGGAGGTCAGCTACCTGGCGAACCTCGTCGGAGTGGGAGAGATCCACGCCTCCAAGACTCCCGAGGAGAAAGTGGAGATCGTCCGTCGCGAGACTGCAGATTCGCGGACCCTGTTCCTCGGCGACGGGATCAACGACGCTCCTGCCCTGATGACGGCATCTGTAGGTATTGCCTTCGGCCCGAATAGCGATGTGACTAGCGAGGCTGCCGGGGCCGTGATCATGGAAGCGTCCCTGGAACGGGTCGATGAGTTCTTTCACATCGGCCGGCGCATGCGACGGATCGCGCTCGAGAGCGCTGTGGGCGGCATGCTCCTGAGCGTGGCGGGAATGCTCTTGGCTGCCTCCGGCATCCTCCAGCCGGTCACGGGAGCAGTGGCCCAGGAAATCATTGACGTACTGGCAATCGCCAACGCTCTCCGCGCCGCCTGGCCACCCAAGGTGTTGACCGATTTTTAGCGCGCACGGGCTCCCTGATATCCGGGTGTGACCGGAGTCACAAGCAGACGTATTCGGAGTCACAGCATTCGAAGCCCGACAGCGTTATTAATGGGAGCAGGAATGGGATTTGAAACGCCGCGGCCGTAGATAAGGCAGGTTGCGGCGAAATTCTTTGAGGAGGGGTGAAATGGTACCCTTTGTTACGACTTGGGCCGTTCTGGCGGCGATCGTCCTTGCATTAGCGATTTACCGCTCGGTGTTGGCCTCGCACGAGGAACCTACGACAAGTCTGCACGTTTCGGCAGGGTCCGCGGCGGCCGCACATGATGACACGAAAATTGAGAAGCGCCTGACGATCGTGGACCGTTGGGGCCAGATCCTGACGGTTGTCGGCGCAATCTACGGTTTGGTTCTCGCCGGCATTTACCTGTACCACGTGTGGCTTGCCAGCGCTAGCACCCCGCCACAGTAAGCGGCCTGACGCCTTCTCAAGATCGGCGGACCCGTCTGATCCCGCGGGTGCCGCCTCGCCGGCGGTTCACGGGTCGTGGCGGTTCGGGACCGCCGGCGACAAGCTATTAGGGAGGAGGCTCCTCATGCTCAAAATCCAGCAGATTCTCTGTCCGGTTGACTTCTCTGAGTTTTCAACCCGCGCCTTCGATTACGCCTATTCCCTGGCCAGACACTACGGGGCAAGACTTACCCTGGAACATGTGGTCCAGCCGCTGACCTCACTTTACCCTTACTACGCCTTCCCGGAGACCCTCAACGAAGTCTACTGGGACCTCGATAGCAACGCTCAGGAGCAACTCGGCAATCTGGTCAGCCACCGCACCTGGAACGGACTCAAGCCCGACACTGTCGTGCATCGTGGGATGCTGCCCGAAACCATTCTCGCTTATGCCGAGGCGCAGCACGCCGATTTGATTGTGATGGGTACTCACGGGCGTCAGGGTCTTGACCGCGTTACCATGGGCTCCGTCACCGAGAAGGTGCTGCGTAAGTCGTGCTGCCCGGTGCTGGTGGTCCGTAAGCCCGCCCATGACTTTGTCGAGCCCCGGTCCAAGGAGGATCCGGTCCACCTCAAGAAGATCCTCTTTTGCGCCGACTTTTCCGAGAACTCGGGACGGGCGCTCAGCTACGCCATCTCTTTGGCGCTTGAGTACAACTCTGAATTGACCATGCTGAACGTGGTCGAGGAAGTGCCCACCAATCAGGAACTGCACACTACGACGGCAGGGATAGCACGCCAGCTCGAAGCGATGGTCCCGCCCCAGGCGCGCGACTGGTGTACGGTGAAATGCACGGTGCGGATCGGCAAACCCTACCAGGAAATAATCCAATTGGCGCTGGAGTGGCAGGCCGACCTGATTGTGATAGGCGTACGGGGGCGAAACGCTCTGGACCGTGCCTTGTTCGGCTCAACTACGCAGCGCGTGATCCAACTGGGGACCTGCCCGGTATTGGCCGTCCACTCCTGATACCGGGAGATCTGCCCCGAATAATGTGCCGCGATCGAGGCGCAGACGCAAAGGGTTTCGACGCGACCGAAGCCGAAGCCCGATATGTAAAGTTATCGCATCAGTTCTTCCGTTATCGGTCCTCCTGGTCCAGCCTTACCCGTATCTCAAGGCCACCAACGGGACTGGGCCGTTGTCGCCGGCTATGGGACACATCTGATTATATTATCGGGTCGCCGTGAACCCGCCACTCACCCGAGTTCGCGAATTTGGAACATTCGACTTACCGACGTCAACATGATAGGCATCCAGGATTATTCCTGTGGCCTGTAGAAACTGGACGAGGGCCTTGGCGTAATCGGTCCGGCCCGTGACCTCGGCTGTCTCCGCGTCCACCAGATCGCGTTGCGCTTGGATGATGTGGAGCATGTCCGATTCACCAAGTCGAAACTTCTTCTGCTCGCCGTCGAAGGTCTGCTGAGCCATGGTCACGGAGGCCTGAGCCGCTTCGATTTCAGTTTTGGCGTCAGCGACGGCAATCACCGCGCGCCTCACTTCCTCCTCGATCGCCAGCTTTTGCTGCTGAAACTTGGCTTCAAGCTGCCTTTCCTCCAGCAATGCACGCGCCGCATCAGCCTGTGCCTGCCGGTTTTTGAGAGGAATGCTCAGGGAGAAACCCACCGTGTAGTCCGGGTACCTATTGCGGAAGGTTTGAGCAAGGGCGTCCCACATGCCGCCTGCTTCTGTTGCCACCACGTTCCCATTCGAGTCCCGCACCAGCCCTTTTCCGGAAAGCCCTTGCGGGGCATATGTGCCGAAAACCCCTAAGCTGGGTAGCAGGGCGTTGCGGGCCGCTTTCACCGTGATCTCCTGGTTGCGCAGATTCAACTCGTTCTGTTCAATCTCGGGCCGGTTTTCGGCAGCCCGGCGTAAGGCCTCTTCGAGGGGCGGGATATCATCAAGGCGGGGTTCGGGCAGAGTCGCCAGCGGAACGATCTCTGCCTGGCTCACGTTCGAATCCACGCGCTTTGCCAGCAGCGTCTTGAGCTGTTCCTGCTGCTGTTGCGCCTGTGCGCGCGCCCGGACCAGGTCGGTCTTTCGGCGCGCCAGTTCGGAATTGGCGCGCAGCACCTCGAAGGGCGCGATCACTCTTAGCTTCTCTTCCTTGGTGCGGTCATCGAGCGTCTTCCGGGCCAGGTCCAAAGCCTTTTGGGTTACGTCTAGCTGGTCACGCGAAGAGACCACGTCCCAGTAGAGGGCCAGCGCCTTCGCCAGAGTGGTCATGACCTTGAGCCGCAAGCTGCTATCGGCGAAGCTTTGCTCGTTGTTTGCCATTCGGATGAATCGTCTGTTCACCTGCCGTCCAAAGCCGTTCAACAGGGGTTGTGTAAAGCCTAGGATCAATTGCGTGGGGACTACGGGATTGTAAAGAGTGGTTACAGAAGAGGAGGTTTGGCGGTACCCGCCCAGCCCGATCCCCAAACTCGTCCCCGTCGAAAACGATTGGCTGAGGGAGTACGAGTAATAGGCGTAGTGGGTAGTCAGGACAGGCACACCCTGAAGAACCGTGATGCCGAGGGGAGTCGTGTTCTGATTCCAAAAGTAGGTAAATCCTGGCGATAGGATCAAATCCGCCGCTTCCGCCGATACTTACCGCACCGTTCCCGCCACCCGACCCACCCGCGCCCCCGCCACCGCCGCTTCCGCTCCCAATCCCACCACCAATCGCTCCCGAGAACAGGGCCGAGGACTGGAAAGCGCCTGAGACTCCCCGCACGGCACCCCCGCCCTGGGCACGAAGAAGATCGGTTTTCGCCATCCCGACGTTATAGCTTTCGACCGCAATGTCGAGATTGTTCTCCAGCGTTAATGCGATCACATCGTCCAGGGATAAAGCCAGCTTCCCGCCGCTCAATAATGACTCCAAACGCGGTGAGTTCGTGAAGGACGCCGGCGGGACATACGGAGACCCGTATGGGTTCACGTTGCCTTCCATCGAACCTAGCGATGCGCGGCCGATGGGATCTGGGTGGCTGGCGCTGACTTCCTGTGAAATCAGACTGTCGGGGTCAAAGAGCAACAGAGATAGGACTCCGATCGATAGGATGAGTAGACGCGTTTTCACGACGAGCTCCCCTAGGACCAATTCAGAAGTGGACAGGCCAGGTGCGGCCGGAGCAGACGCTCGTCCCTATAATTGCCGAGACAACAACAACGGTTCCGCTGCTATCAACCAACTTCGAACCGCGACACTCCATTCCGCGCCTTGGGGCTGTACCCTGCATGGCCCGTAATCTTCCAAAGGGCACGCCGGATGCCAGAGCGTGTAAGGATTTCGTAGATTTGCCAACTGTTTGATGGGAGCAAGTGACGTTAGTCGTCCATCTCTGGGATTCCGTGTCCGAAAGCGAACAGCATGGCGGGCTCTTTGCCCAAGCCTGTAAACACGAGACAAAACAAAGTTAGGATGCACATAATGAATCCACGCAAAACTGAGTCTTGATCTTCTGCGAGGTGCGGATCGGCACCTTTGGACAGGAGCGGACATCTCCTACCGGTTTGTACTCCCGCGGAAGAGCGAATTTTCGATTCTGATTGACAAGCCAGAGGCAGCTATAGCGCAGCCCTTCGATCGACCATTGACAATTACTCGTGCCTCAGGGCCACAACCGGGTCGACATTTGTCGCCCGCCAGGCAGGTATGCAGCAGGCCGCAAGTGCCGCCAGCACGAGCAAGAGGTCCACACCGGCATAGGTAACGGGATCGGTCGGGCTCACCCCCACCAAGAAATGACCCACCAATCGTGCTACCCCAAACGCCAGGAGGGTACCCACTACCGAGCCAAGCGCGACAATGAGGACAGCTTGTTGTAAGACCGTCCTCAGGATTTCCCCCGGAAGAGCCCCTAGTGCCAAGCGGATCCCAAACTCGTGAGTGCGTTGCGCGGTTATAAACGAAACGACACCATACACGCCGACGATTGCTAGTATCAAGCCGAGAAGTCCCATGGCGGTAGCCAATCCTGCCCCCAACTTGAACAGCAATCTTCCGTTTAGAGTGTCGAGCGCATCGGTCATGGTTTGAATGTCCGATAGGGGCATGGCCGGCTCAAGGTGTCTGACCAATCCAATGATCCCTTGTGCCATCGCTTCCGGATCGCCTGCCGTGCGCACTTGCAGCGTGACTGGCAAGAAGGGCTTTTGCGCAAGCGCCATGTAAAAGTGAGCGCCCTCCGGGAGGAGCAAGTTCTCAGTCCTGCTGTTCTTCACCACGCCGACAACTTCCAGGGGACGACTAAGGTCGCCCATCAACCAGAACTGCTTGCCGATAGGGTCCTTGCCGGTCCAGAAGCGCTCAGCCATTGCTTGGTTGATGATGGCAATGCGGACTGAGTTTTGGTTGTCGGTTTCGCGAATGCCTCGCCCTCGAAGCAAGGGGATATGCATTGTTTCGAAATAACCTGGAGAGACAGCGTTCAGACCTGCAAACGGAACAGGCTGCCCGGGTGACGCTCCAAAGCCTTCCACTTTGAGAGACTCACCCATACTGTTGTTGCCCATAGGGACCGTAGCTGCCAGACTCGCCGAGTCGACACCGGGCAGCGGGCGAATCCGTTCAAGCAGAGCCTCGACAAACTCATTTCCCTGGGGCTGGCTGTAACCCGCGAGACGGGGATCAAGGGTGACATTCAGAACGTGTTGCGGTTCAAAGCCCAAATCCGAACGCTGGACCCCCAAGAGACTCCGAACGAAAAGTCCCGCAACAATCAGCAGCATCAGAGAGCCCGCCAGTTGACCTACAACCAGACCTTCACGGAAACGATAGCCGCGAGCCGAGGTGCTACGTCCGCTACCATGCAAAACTCATTTAAATCGCCCCCAGTAATCCGCCACGCCGGGGCAATCCCTGAAATCACGGTCGCTAGGAGCGCGAGGGCAAACGCATACGTGAACACGCGCCAGTCAAAGTGAAAGTCCAGCACGAGGGGGACATCGGTGTGGAGAGGCATCGAGCTGAGCACGCGGTTTCCCGCCAAGCCCAGTACGATCCCTGCCAAGCAGCCGAACAAAGCCAACAGGAAACTCTCGGTGAGCAAGTACGAAATTAGCCGAGCTCGTGTTGCTCCCAGTGCTGCCCGAATCGCCATTTCATCGCGGCGTATGCGTGCGCGGGCCAAAAGGATACTCGTGACGTTAACACACGCCAACGCCAAAACCACCGATGCCAAGGTCAAAAAGAGTGCTGACACCACCGCTAGCGAACGCGGCGGACGGGAAGTCGCGCCGGTGGGTGGAAGCCGGAAAGCATTGAGCGTCCTCCAGTCGTCCGCTTTCGGATACTGCGCCGCGAGGCGCTTGGCAACTACATCCAGCGCCGTTTCGATCTCTTTTTCGGTGATTCCTGGCCTTACTCTGGCAACCAACACCAGGCGCTTGTCCTGTCGGTCGTGCAGAAAACTAGCTGCGCTTGGCTGTCAACGGCCGCCATCCCTAAGGGCAGGTAACCTTGCGTGTCCACAATGGATGAGATTGGGCGGAATCCCTCCGGAGCGACTCCTATGATGGTGACTGGCCTACCGTTCACGGTCGCCTTCTTGCCAACAATATTGGGATCACCGCCGAGATGCGCCTGCCAGAATGAATAACCAAGCACGAGGACCGGGTCGGCGCTGGCAAGATCGCCCTCGGAGGGCAGAATGAACCGGCCGAGAGCCGGGCGAATGCCGAGCAGGGTGAAGAAGTTTCCCGTCACGAAGTTGGTCCATATCCGTTCACTCTTGCCGTCTACGGCAAGGCCGGTAGCGCTAAACACCTGCACTCCGGCCATATCGGAAAACAACCCACCGGTTTGATTTCTGATCTCCTGGAAGTCCCCATAAGAGAATCCATTGCTGAACCCGCCGCTCTTCTCCTCGGCAGCGAGAGTGTAGATCTGGCTGGGATGCTGGATGGGGAGTGGACGAAGCAACAGTCCGTTGACCATGCTGAAAACCGCGGTGTTCAGGCCGATTCCAAGAGCCAGCGTGATGATGGCGACACCCGTGAAACCAGGATTCTTTGCCAGCATACGTAAGGCGAAACGGAAATCCTGAAGTAATCTTTCCACGAATCGCACACCCCGGGCGTCGCGGCACTCCTCTTTGACCTGCTCGACGCCGCCGAAACTGCGCAAGGCGGCGTGTCGAGCTTCCTCCGGGCTCATTCCCGCCTCCATATTCTGCTCGATCTGTTTTTCGAGATGGAATGTCACCTCTTCGGAAAGTCGCCGGTCGAATTCCTCTTTTTGGAACAGAGCCTGCAGAGACCGGATAAATTTCATATCGAGCCTACCTTTGCTTTCGCGGTAGTCAACCTATATAGGCGAGAAGAAAACACTCGAGTAGCGGATGGTGAATGACTCGAGCTCGTTTCGTAACGGGGGTCGCGTTCCAATTCAGAATTCGCCATTCAAAACTCCGCAACACCGACAACTCTTCTTGTCACTGGTTGCTCTTTACTCGCATCTCAATGCGACCATGGGGTCCACTTTCGTTGCGCGGAGTGCGGGCAGAAAAGCCGCGACGGCTGCCACGACCGCTAGTGTGAGTATCGCGATGACCAGCGAAAACGGATCGGCCGGTTCCAATCCGAACAGCAGTCCGGTGATGAGCTGAGTGCAGGCGACTGCGACCGGAATACCTATCAGCAGACCCATGAAAAATAGTTCCAATGTTTCTCGAACACACAAACCAAGAACATCGATCCGCGAGGCGCCGAGCGCCATCCGGACGCCGATTTCATTGGTGCGGCGCTTGACAGAGTAGGAGGCAACGCCGTACAAACCCACGCCGCACATGCTCAGCACCAGTGCGCAAAACAAGGCAGAAAGGATCGCGTACGTACGTTCCGGCCCTAAGGTGCTATTCACCTCATCGGTCATCGTCCGGACGTCGTAGACTATCAACCCCGGATCAATCTCTAGCATGGCCCGACGGACGCTTGCCGCCGTTGCCTCCGGGTCGCCCATGACCCGCACATGAAGCACGAATGGCGGGTGTCGGTTGAATTGCCAGAGCGACTGAAAGATGGCCGGGTATGGCGCGCGACGCAGGCTGGCGAGCCTTGCGTCCTTTACTACCCCAATGATCTCGTAATTGCTTGCCGAGTTCGGGCCCTGGTCGCCAAAGCGCTGGCCGAGCGGATTCTGACCCGGAAAGTACTTCCGGGCAAAGGCTTCGTTGACGATCGCCACCAGAGGGGCGCCGACTCGGTCGCGGACGGAGAATTCACGCCCCATCCGCAGTGGAATCCCGCTGGTTGCGAAAAATCCTGGGCCCACGATGTTGAAGCTGACATCCTCGCCATGAGCATAGTTTTGAACCCAGACGGTTTTTCCGGCAGAGTTCCCGAATAAGGGGATCCAAGCAAGAGCGGACGAACGCACGCCGGGCACGGCGGCCGCCCGCTCCATCAGTTCGTGCAAAAGGCCGGTGACCCGGTCGCCCTGGAACCGCGACTCACGCGGGTCGATGCTCATCAGCAGAAGGTGGTCGCGTTCGAAACCGGCGTCTACCGCAACGAGATTGCGCAGTGTCCTGATAAACAGCGCGGCGCCGACCAGCAGCACCGCCGACGCGGCGACCTGCACTACGAGAAAAGTCCGGGTTGGGCGCAGCCGAAGCCGACTGGCGGCGAGCATCCCACCGCGCGTCGTGTTGAGACCGAATCGCGGGACGCGCAGCGCCGGCACGAGCCCGAACGCTATCCCGGTCAGTACAGACACGCCCGCGGTGAAAGCCAGCAGCGGCATATTGAAGTGAAAGTGCAGGGTTCCGGAACTGTTGAGCATCAGCAGGGTCATAAGCAGGTGGTGGACCCAGCAGCCTACCACCAACCCCAGGCACCCGCCGCCCACCCCCAACAGCACGCTTTCCGTGAGCAACTGCCGAATGATGCGCCAGCTACCGGCTCCGAGAGCGAGCCGTAGGGCTATTTCACGTGACCGCTCGGCCGTACGCCCTAGCAGCAGGCTCGCCAAGTTTGTGCAGCAGATGAGCAGTACGATGCCAACCAGAATGCCGAGGACGCCTAACGGCCCCTGCAGCCCCAAACGCACACCATATTCGCCGTTCGCGGCAGGGATCACGTCCAACTTCACATCCGCCATCCAGCTTCGCTGATCTATCAGTTCCCCGGCGAGGAGCGCGTGGAAGCGGGCGTCGACCTGAGTACGCGCCTCCTGGAATGATACGTTGGGCTTGAGCCGCGCAAAATAATAGACGTAGTACGAAGCGCCATCGGGCAGCGGAACAGCGTGGAGAGGGCAGGTAATATCGGGCGGCGAGAGTCGGTCCAAACCATGAAACTCGGGCGGAGTCACGCCCACGATCGTAAGCGCCGTGCCCTCGAGGTAAACGGCTTTGCCGAGGATCGACGGATCGAGCGCGAAGCGTCGCCGCCAATAGCGTGTAGCTGAGCACAGCCGTGGGTGCGGCCCCTTGCCGATCGTCCGCGATGTTGAGGGTGCGCCCGAGAACGGCCCGGAGGCCGAGTGTCGAATAGTAGGAGCCGGAAACCTGTTGCACGCGCACACGCTCAGAAACGTCGTCCGACCGGAGACTCGCCTCGCGGCTAAGGTAGGCGAACAG
The DNA here is from genome assembly GCA_963803295.1 of uncultured Acidobacteriota bacterium. Classification (GTDB taxonomy): domain Bacteria; phylum Acidobacteriota; class Terriglobia; order UBA7540; family UBA7540; genus CAWDMC01. Next base: position 526,488 of record CAWDMC010000010.1, read on the forward strand.
GCCGGGCAGCGCCGGCTGCGGTTCCAATAGCGGATTGTATTCCGGCCAATTAAAGTTCGACGCCCCGTGGCCGTGCTCGACCCAAATTAGCTGCACCAATTCCTGCGGGTGCTGGATGGGGAGACGCTCGAGGATAGCATCATTGAACAAACTGAATATCGCGGTGTTGGGCCCGATGCCCAGCGCCAGCGTTAGTGATTGCCACGGCGGTGAAGCCAGGGTTTCTGCGCAGCCCCCGCAGGACGTAGCGCGTGTCCCGAATCGTCGTCTCGATGAAGCTTACACGCCGAGCGTCGCGGCATTCCTCTTTGACCTGCTCAACTCCGCCTATTTCGCGCAGCGCAGCATAACGCGCTTCCTCTGCTGTGATCCCTCGTGCGACGTTCTCCTCAATCAGTTTTTCCAGATGGAACCGGAGTTCGTCAGTCAATTCCTGTTCAACCTTCGCCTTAAAAAACAGGGACCGAAGTCGAAGCGGAAACTTGCCTAACCATCGCATCAACTGTTCCATGACTGTGCCTCACCTGGACCAGCTACTCGCGCCTCAAGGCCACCATCGGATCGACCTTCGTGGCCCGGCGGGCCGGGACGTAACAAGCGACCAGTGCTACGCCACCCAATACTACGGCGACAACACCGAAGATAAGGGGATCGGTTAGTGTGATCCCAAACAGCACACTTGTCAGGGCTCGTGTCAGTATCAGCGCCCCGGCCATACCCACGATGATTCCCGACACGGCGAGTTGAAAGCCCTGGGCAATGATCTGGCGGAGAATGTCCCTCTTGGTCGCACCCATGACCATACGCATACCTAATTCATGCCTTCGCTGCTCCACCGAATACGAGATCACTCCGTAAAGACCAACCATGGCCAGGAGAAGCGCCAACGCACCGAATAGACCCGATATGAGCATAGTGAGACGCCGAGGGGCAGAGGACTCCGAGACAATGGTCTCCAGGGTGCGGATGTCACCGATAGGCTGATCGGGATCGACGGAGTGGACGATGCCACGAACGTCCGCGCTGAGGTTTGTGGGGTTCTGGGCCGCCCGAACCACAAAGTCATTTCGGGCCAGCTCTCCAGAAAGTACATCGCGGTGGAGGGCTCTGCCGTGGCCCCCTCCTCCTTTACATCCCCCACCACGCCGACAACCGAATTCCAATTACAAGGAGAACCCGAACAGTTGACCCCGAAGCGCTTGCCAATCGGTAGCCTCACCAGGCCAGCAGCGCCGCGCCATGCTTTCACTGATCACGGCCACGTTCTTATTATGGTCGCGTGGCAACAAACGATCGCCCTTGGAGCAAGGGGATTCCCATGGCGCGGAAATAGCCGAGGCTCACCGACCGGTGGGCCTCATAGATGTAGACACCCCGAGGGAGGGGCGGCCGACCTTCGATGGTGATGTCTTGGTTCCAAGTTGGACCGCCATAGAGTGGTTTGTAATTGATGGCTCCCGCCGCGCGCGCTTGCGGCAGGGCCGAGATGCGCTCAAGTACCTCCTTGTAGAAAGCCTCCTCGCGCCCTTTGGTCCGCGCCAGGTCAACGGTCAGCACGTTCTCGGAATCGAAGCCCAGGTTCACTGCCGAGAGCCGAGCAAAGCTCATTAGGGCCAAGGTCGCACCCATCAGAAGCATGGCCGCGAGTGCGACCTCGCCAGCGACCAGCGCCGCACGGAACGATCGCCTGCTTATCCCGGCCAGCGGGCTTCGCAGGCCTTCCTTGAGACCCTCGTTCAGGTCAAAGCCAGTGGCGCTCCGGGCGGGCGCCAAACCGACCAGGAACATGGTCAAAAGCAATGTCACTAATGCAAATGCGAGCACCGTAGCATCGATCCCACCGCGGGCAATCGGCTGCCACCCCAAGGGCAGGACGGCATAGAAAACACGGGTGCCTACGGAAGCCAAGAGCAGACCCGCTGAGCCTCCCAGAACCGCCAGCACCGAAGTCTCTGAAAGCAGTTGGCGAATGATCCGTGCCCGGCTGGCTCCCAGCGCGCGGCGCATGGCAATTTCCTTATGCCGACTCGTGGCGCGAGCCAGCAGAAGATTCGCGAGATTTGAGCACGCAATCAGCAGCACCAGCATCGCGGCCACGAGAAGGGCCAGAACAGCCGGACGCAGGTCCCGAGAGTACCGGTCGCGCATGCTTTCCACGGCGACCCTCTGGCCCCCATTGCCCCAATCGGGAAACTGCCGGGCCCAAGGCGTCGTGATAGTTTCCATGTCAGCCTGCGCCTGGGCCAGAGTTACACCTGGTTTCAACAACGCAATCACGTTAAGGAACTCGCCGCCATGCCCTCCATTGAGGTATTCATCCGGTACAGGAGTCCAGACTGCTTCCGGGCTGGCGGAGAAACGGAAACCGGCGGGCAGCACGCCAATAATGGCGTAACCCTTGCCATCAAGGACGATCGTCTTACCGAGGATGGCGGAGTTCCCGCCGTAGCGTATTTCCCAGAGTGAATGGCTAATGACCGCTACCCGATTCCCGCTTGACCGGTCCTCTATCGCCGAGAACGTCCGGCCCATGATGGGTTTGACTCCCAGCACGCGGAAGAATTCCGCTGAAACCTGCTTTGCACGTACGCGTTCAGGCCCCTCCGCGCCCGTCAGGTTGAAATAACTGGTTAAAACGCTCCAAGCGGCCATGCGTTCGAAAACATGGTTTTGTTCCCCCCAGAACTTGAAGGTAGGCGGATCGTTCGTTCCGGACTGTGGGAGATCCTGGAAAGTACCGCTTCACCATCACGAGCCGCTCGGAATTACTGAAAGGCAGTGGGCGCAACAGGAAGTCATTGGCGGCGGTAAAGATGGTAGTGGTCACGCCGATACCAAGAGCCAGGGTGATCACGGCCACCACAGTGAAACCGGGGTCCTTCACCAACAGACGTAGGCCAAAGCGCACGTCCTGGACCAGGGTCTCGATGAAGCGCACACCCCGTGCCTCGCGACACTCCTCTTTGATCTGTTCAATTCCACCCATTTCACGCAGCGCCGCATAACGTGCTTCCTCTGCGCTCATCCCTCGCGCTACGTTCTCTTCAATCAGCTTTTCCAGGTGGAAGCGGAGCTCTTCGCTTAGCTCTTGTTCAACGTGGTCCTTACCAAACAGTGAGCGTAGCCGAAGGAACAACTTGCATAACCAGCGCATCATGGCCCCACCTCACGACATCTCCAAGACAAGGCCGATGGCCGCAGACAGCCTCTGCCAGTTGGCCTCTTCGTGCTCCAAATACTTGCGTCCTGCCGGGGTCAGCGCATAGAACTTGGCCCTGCGATTGTTGTCGGATTCCCCCCACTTCGCCTTGATCCATCCGCTTTGCTCAAGGCGATGCAGAGCGGGGTACAACGCCCCTTGATTAACCTGAAGCACTTCCTTGGATACCTGCCGGATGCGCTGGGCAATGCCCCAGCCATGCATGGGTTCAAGCGCAATGGTCTTGAGAATCAGGAGGTCCAACGTGCCCTGAACCAAATCGGTTGGTTTACTCATGCTTAGTACCCCTTAGTTATCGACAGGGCATCCTACTCCCACTCTTGTCAGTAGTCAAGGGGAGATTCTCGGGGATATTTCGGGTACCACCTTCTTGCCGAGAACGAGTCCAAGGGCTACACTCATCATTTGTCGGGCGTCGAAGCATGACCATTTGGGAGACGATATTCATGGAATACAGACTGCTTGGTAATTCAGGCTTCAAAGTGCCGGTCTTGAGCTTTGGCACCGCCACTTTCGGGGGCAGTAACGAGTTCTTCCGTGGATTCGGCGCAACCGATGTGGCCGAGGCCTCGCGCTTGGTGGACATCTGCCTGGATGCCGGCGTCACCATGTTCGACACCGCGGACTCCTATTCATTGGGTATGTCAGAGGAGATTCTGGGCAAGGCGATTGCCGGACACCGGCACCAGGTGATTCTTTCAACGAAAGCTTTCTTTCCTCTGGGCCGTGGCCCAAACGATATCGGGAACTCTCGCTACCATCTGCTCAAAGCTTGTGAGGCCAGCCTTAAACGGCTCGGCACCGACTACATCGATCTGTACCAGTTACACAGCTTCGACGCGCTTTGCCCGCTCGAAGAAACCCTGACCACGCTCGATGAGCTGGTACGCAGCGGCAAAGTGCGGTACATCGGCTGCTCCAATTTTGCGGGCTGGCAATTGATGAAGGCACTTGCCTTATCCGACCGACACGGGTGGGTCCCCTTTGTCGCTCACCAGGCTTACTATTCGCTACTGGGACGCGATTACGAATGGGACTTGATGCCGCTTGCCCTCGACCAGGGCGTGGGCACAGTGGTCTGGAGTCCTCTCGGATGGGGCCGGCTTACGGGCAAGATCCGGCGAAAGCAGCCCATGCCGGAAGTGAGCCGCTTGCGCACCGCAGTGACCGTCGAAATAGGCCCCCAGGTTGAAGATGAACACCTGTTCAAGGTGGTCGATGCCCTTGAGGAAGTCGCGCAACAAACGGGTAAGAGTGTTCCTCAGATTGCGATCAACTGGCTCCTGCAGCGTCCCACCGTAGCCAGTGTGATCGTTGGAGCGCGAACCGAACAGCATCTACGTGACAATCTGGGCGCTGTAGGCTGGGACCTTGCTCCCGAGCACATCGCCAAGCTCAGTGCCGCCAGCGTCCGAACGGCGCCCTATCCCTACTGGCACCAATGGAAATCTGCAGGTGAGCGCAATCCGCGGGTGACGGCGGACGAATAGGCAGTGGAGTACTTCTCATGGAGCGAGCACCCGCGGCAGCATCCACCAGTAGTCCGGAACGGCCGACGAGCCCTTGGCACCGCAGCCACTCGCTGCGAATGTTCTTTAAGCCGCGCTCCGTTGCCGTCATCGGGGCCGCCGATCAGGCTGGCAGCGTAGGCCGCACGATTCTGTGGAACCTGATCAGCAGCCCGTTTGACGGCACGGTATTTCCCATCAATGCCGAGCGGCGAAGCGTGCTCGGAGTCAAGGCGTATCCCAACGTGTGCGCCTGTCCTGACGCGCCGGAACTGGCCGTGATTGTAACTCCTGCAGCCACGGTGGCGGGCGCAATCCGCGAGTGCGCGAATGCCGGCGTCAAAGGTGCGGTTATCACCTCGGCGGGTTTCAAAGAGATCGGTCCCGCGGGGGTTGAGCTCGAGCGCCAGGTGATGGAAGAAGCGCAGCGTGTCCAGATGCGCATCATCGGACCCAACTGCCTCGGCGTGATGAGCCCGGCGACCGGGTTGAACGCGACGCTGGCGGGCGCCATGGCGCGCGCGGGCAACGTAGCCTTCATCAGCCAGTCGGGCGCCCTGGGCACGGCCATCCTTGACTGGAGCCTGCGCGAAATGGTGGGCTTCAGCGCTTTCGTTTCTATTGGCTCGATGCTCGACGTCGCCTGGGGTGATCTCATCGAGTACCTCGGTGATGATCCGAATACGCGCAGCATTGTCCTTTACATGGAATCGATCGGGGACGCCCGCTCGTTCCTTTCGGCGGCCCGGCAGATCGCTCTCACCAAGCCGATCATTGTCATCAAGGCAGGACGATGTGAAGGCGCGGCCAAGGCTGCGGCCTCCCACACCGGGGCGCTGGCGGGGAGCGACGATGTTCTCGAGACCGCCTTCAGACGCACAGGAGTGCTGCGCGTCAACAGTATCTCCGACCTCTTTTACATGACCGAGGTCCTGGCCCGGCAACCGCGCCCGCACGGGCCGCGCCTGACCATTCTTACCAATGCCGGCGGGCCGGGAGTGCTGGCCGCCGATGCGGTCTCGAGCTACGGTCTGGAGCTCGCCAAGCTTTCGGATGAAACCATGAAGGCGCTCGACCGGATCCTGCCGGCCGAATGGAGCCACGGCAATCCGGTTGACATCCAGGGAGACGCCGATCCTGAGCGCTACGCCCGGACTATAGACATCGTGGCTCGCGACCCAAATAGCGACGGCTTGCTGGTGGTACTCACACCGCAGTCCATGGCTGATCCCACCGGTACTGCCGCGCGCCTGAAGCCTTATGCCAAACTTCCCGGCAAACCCGACAAGCCGATTCTGGCCAGCTGGATGGGCGGCGCGCAGATTGCCGAGGGCGAAGCACTGCTTAACCAAGCGGGCATTCCGACCTTTGCCTATCCCGATACCGCTGCACGCGTCTTCAGCTACATGTGGCGTTACAGCTACAACCTGCGTGGACTTTATGAAACGCCGTCGTTGGTGGCCGCGAGCGACGAGAATGCGCCCGACCGGTTGCTGGCGGCCGAGATGATCAGATCCACCGAAGCGGCCGGCCGCACTCTGATGACGGAATACGAGTCGAAGCGCCTGCTGGCGGCCTACGGCATTCCGACGACTCCTACTCACCTGGCAAGCACTCAGGACGAAGCAGCACATCTTGCCGCCGCCATGGGCTATCCGGTGGTGTTGAAGTTGCTCTCGGAGACCATCACGCACAAGAGCGATGTCGGCGGCGTAAGGCTCGACCTCAAGAACGAGGACGAAGTTCGTGCCGCCTACGGCGCCATCGAGCAAACGGTACTGGAGCACGCCGGACCCGGGCACTTTCAGGGCGTCACGGTTCAGCCGATGATTCGGCGGAGAGGCTATGAACTGATCATTGGAGCGAGTCCCGACCCGCAATTCGGACCCATTCTGTTGTTCGGTCTGGGTGGCCAGCTGGTGGAGGTGTTTAAGGATCGCGCCCTGGCGCTGCCGCCTTTGAACACCACGCTGGCCCGCCGCCTGATGGAGCAGACGCTCATTTACAAGGCGCTCGGCGGAGTGGGCGGGCGCAAGGCGGCGGACCTTGGGACTCTCGAAGAGACCCTGGTTCGCTTCAGCCAGTTGGTGGCGGAGCAGCGCCGCATAAAGGAGATCGACATCAATCCGTTGCTGGCCTCGCCTGACGGTCTCCTGGCGCTCGACGCCCGAATACTGCTCTACCCGTCAGAAGTGGGCGACGACAAACTCCCGCGGCTGGCCATTCGTCCCTATCCCATGCAGTACGCGGCTCCCTGGACGCTCAGGAACGGCGCCCCTGTGCACATCAGGCCCATCCGCCCGGAGGATGAGCCGCTGATGGTGAGCTTCCACCAGTCGCTCTCCGAGCGCAGCGTCTACATGCGCTACTTCCACATGCTGAACCTGGGCCGCCGTACCGAACACGACCGCCTGGCACGCGTCTGCTTCATCGACTATGACCGGGAGATGGCCTTGGTCACTGAGGTCCACGATGCGGCGGCTGGCCTTCGCTCTATTGTGGCGGTCGGACGGCTGAGCAAACTGCGGGGCGCCAACACGGGTGAGGTCGCGATCGTGATTAGCGATCAATTTCAGGGTCAAGGCCTGGGAACTGAGTTGATGCAACGGCTGCTCGGGGTGGCGCGAGACGAAAAGCTTAGTCGCGTTGCCGCCGAAGTGTTGGCGGAAAACCGCGAGATGCTCCACGTTTGCGAAAACACGGGGTTCCGCCTGGAGCGCGGCTCTGACGAGACCACCGTGAGAGTGTCGATAGATCTCTAGTCAACGCGGTCCAAGATGTGATTTCATGGTTCGGAACTAAGATGGATCAAGTCTTGGAGAACAACATCGGAAACGATTATTCACCTCTCCCATTTTTGAGTCGACTTCCCCTGCGGCGCTTCGGTGTGGAGGCCAGAGCGAGGCGCTTGGCCACGACACTATACACGAGGGGATTGAACGCCAGTCCAATGTGGGTAGCAGAGACCTCGCAATCGACGCTGGCTTTGCCGGTTTGGCAGACACGCCAGTCGAGGATAGCGTCTGACTTGCTGTAGATCGCGGTCTGGAGCACGGATTCCGGAAATCTTCCCTGTAACGATTCCAGAAACCTGCAGGTGCAGGCGGCAGTGTAGCAATCCGGCAGTACGCGCTTGCCGTGCCGCTGCAGGATTTTCTCCCGGACCCTCTCGGCGGCGCTGAGAATCGCACTATGGGCGGCGATCCCGCGGATGGGCGCCGCCAGAGTGATCACGGACGCGACACTATCGGGAATTTGGAAGGCTACGGCGCGGACGATCGCCCCCCCCAAACTATGACCGATCAAGTGAACCCTTTTGCCGGTAGTTTTTTGGGCCTCCCGGATTGTGTTGGTGAGATGCAGCCGGATCAATAGGTTGGGACATTCGTCGTTCCTCGGTATGCCGGAATAGTAGGGCGCGTACCCGATCCGGCTAAGCCAGGTGTGGAATTGACCGAGATACAAATCGGTACCTAGAAAGCCGGGGACCAGCACCACCGCGGAACCATCGCCATGAGGCACACCGTACCCCCAGAAGATTGGCGAAATCCTCAAGAAGGCCATTTCTACGCCGGCCAGCAACTCCTGCCCAGATCGGCAGCGGCACGGACGCATGCTCGACTTGAACCACGGGGCGCTGAGGTCTCATCCGCCTCCTACTGGTTGTTATACCGCCGCGCTGGCGCGATAGGCAAGTAGTTGCGGAAGTCAGCCGCAGACGAATACGGTTCAACATGAACGAAGGTGCTTGTCGTCCTTGTTAACCCATTCCCCTCCGCGGCTTCTCCCAAGTCCTCGAGAATACTAGGAAGGGCGATCCGGAGCGGTTACGACTATTCAAGCCGCCGTTTCCGCCTGGACCTTCTTCTTACTCGGCCGGCCCCGCGGCCTCTTCGCAGGCTCGTGCTTCTCTGCCGCTTTGTTCGGATGGACGGCGAGATCCAGGAGAGACTTCTGGGCCGTGACAAAGTTCCGCACGCTCTTCTGCGTGAGTTCTGTCAAGGTTTCGCTTGCCGATTTCCCCGCTTCTTCGCCCTCCGTCTTGGCGCCACTCGGGGCGAACTGATCGATGGCCAGATTCAGGAGCTTCTTCTGCACGTCAACATACTTTTCGACGCCTTCGCGTGCCAGTTGAGTCAACACTTTCGAGCGGGCCCCCGTGTGGTGGTGGCCGTTGGTTTCGCCTTTGGCAGCTGCGTTCACTTCTTTGGCTGCCAGGTCGAGGAACTTCTTCTCCGTAGCGACGAAGTCCTCAATCGTTCGCTTCGCCAGATCGGACACGTCAAGGCTTGCCCTTAGCCCTTTACCGTCCCGGAAAGCGTCGGCAATCGCATGGGTCTGTTCGGAGGCGGACTCCAACAGCCGTTTGTGCATGGTGACAAGGGTATCCACCCGATGGCGTACCAACTCGGCCACGGTCGCGGCGACCGCGGGTAGCTCCAATCCTTCTTTGAGTCCGTCCAACACCAGCGAGGTCTCACCGGCCGCGAGATCCAGAAGGACCTTCGCTGCGGTGGTGAGACTGTCCACGCCTTTCTCAGCGATGGCCGCGATGGAAGCGGCAGGTTTGAAATTAGGTTTAGTCAGCCGTTCCCGCACTAACCCGATCACCAGAGCGTTCTGCTGTGCGGTAAGGTCCAGCAGAATTTTCTGGGCGGCGACAAAACTGTCGACGCCTTGACGGGCCCAACCCACCAGTTGAGTTGTCGGCGAGGAGGCCCGCGATATCGCCTTCGCTACTGCTGTTGCAGGCATGTTTTGTTCTCCTCTCCCTCCCAAAAACAATTATGGTATACTGCAGTGCAGTATTCGCATTAAATCTACGCCCACAGATGACCGAAGTCAAGATAATATTTTGACTGAAAGATTAAGGAATATGAGCAAGCCCGATATACTCATCAGGAAGTACAGCGACCGCCGCTTGTACGACACTAATGCCAGTCGGTACGTCAGACTCGAAGACATCGCCCGTATGGTCCGGGAGGGTCTGAACGTCGAAGTGTGTGATGCTCGCACCGGCAGGGATTTGACTCACATGACCCTCACTCAGATCATTGTGGAGGATGCCCGCGACCGCGACACTGCTTTGCCGCTGCAACTCCTGCAGCAACTGATCAGGGCGTCCGATCGCGCCACCCACGATTTCGTTTCGTGGTACCTCTCGAGCACGCTCGACCTATACCAGAAGGCGCAGGAGACGCTCCGCTCTCGAATTTCGGACGCGAAGAGTGCCGTATCGAACCCGCTCGATTTCGCGCGGCACCTGCTGGCCGGAAAGCAGTGGCCTCTCCAAGCGGCCGCCGATGAAGCCTCAACGCTGCGGCGTCGGGTTGAGGAACTTGAGGCGCGCCTCGCCGAGTTCGAAGGGGCCGGCAAGCAGGTCCGGGGCGGCTCCGGGCGCAAGAGGCGGAAAGGAGGAACTGGCGGTTTAGAGAAGCAAAAACCGTCAGGTTGAACATCTGCAAATTGCGGCATGGTGGGCAAGACTCCGCCGGTTCAGCGAGGGCCCGCTCCGGCCGTCAAAGTAGCCCCCGAGGTGGGCTGCCCCAGGGCTGACTCCCAAACAATTCGAGTGCTGGTCTGCTCCCAGTCATGAATCAAGGCTTTGTAGCGGGCTTCAAGGGCAGTCCGTTTGATTTTGAGCGTGGGCGTCAACAACCCGTCGGCGATCGTCCACGGCCCCTCGACAATCACCATGCGGTTCACCCGTTCGTGCGGATCGAGTCGCGCGTTCACTTCTTCCATGCGCGCCTCGAGAGACTGCTCAAGCGCCTTGCGCGCTTCTTGCTCGTCGCATCTCTTCCGCGCTTCAGCGGCGAGTACGACCACGACGAACGGGCTCGGCAGACCTGCGCCCATCAGGCAACAGGCCTCGATGGCGGGGTGCGCCATCAGGTCGCTCTCGATCGGGGCCGGCGCCACGTACTTCCCCTTGCTGGTCTTGAACTGCTCTTTGACGCGGCCGATGATTTTCAGTTGTCCGTCCGGATCGAGGTGGACAACGTCCCCGGTGCGAAAGAAACCATCCTCTGTAAAGGCGTCGCGTGTACCCTGTGGATCCTTGTAGTAGCCCATCATGTTCATTGGGCTCCTTAACAACATTTCACCGGACTCAGTGACCCTCACCTGAACGCCTTCGAGCGCGGTGCCGACGAATCCCGGACGCACCCGGTCGGGCGCAGGAATGTGAGTGATCGAGATCTCCGTCATGCCAAAACCTTCAAAGAGCTCCAACCCCAAATTGCGATACCACAGCAGGATCTCGATCGGCAAAGCCGCGCCTCCGCTCGCGGCGTAGCGGGCGTGGCTGAGCCCGAGCTGGTCGAGAATCCGTTTTTTGATGATGCGGTTGAGGAGCGGTAGCCGGAGCAGTGTATCCAGACGCTGCCTGGGCATCTTCTCGAAAACGCCCTGCTGGAATTTCAAGAGCAGTCGCGGCACTGATGGGAAAAGGGTGGGACGCGCGCGCTTGAGGTCAGTCAGAAAGGTCTCAATGCCCTCCGTGAAGAAGATGTGAAAGCCAAGGAAGAGCGAAAACGACTCGCAGGCTCCACGCTCGATGATGTGCGCGAGCGGCAGATAAGAGAGCATGCGATCATCCGCCGTCAGACGGAGCAACTTCGTAGCGTGCCTGGCAAAGTAGCCGAATGCCCCAAAGCAGTGCATTGCCCCTTTAGGAGTGCCGGTTGTGCCGGAGGTGTAGATGATTGTGGCGAGCTCTTCCGCCCCGCGCAGGGGGTTGCCTGCAAGGGGCGGATTGCTCGCAACTATAGATTCCCAGGAAGGATGGTCGCCGGCAGGGGCGTTGGGCAGACTGATGCAATTTACGCCGGCGGGAATGGCGAGTTCTCCGGCTTCCTTCTCATCGGTTGCACCCAGAAAGCAGCCCTTGGACTCGCTATGTTCCAGGATCTGCCGAATGGTACGCCAGCTGAGCGAGGGATAAACAGGTACACTGACGTGTCCGGCCATCCAAACCGCCAGGTCCGCCAAAATCCACCAGGCGCAGTTACGAGATAGAATCGCGACACGGGAACCCGGCTCCCAGTTCTGAGCCTTGAGGTAAGTAGCCATGCGACGTACTTCATCTGCAGCCTGAGCCCACGTCCACTCACGGAGTTTCCCTCCGCCGAACGGCTGGGTCAGGAAAATGTGATCGGCCCGCTCGCGCTCCCAGCGATAGAGCCGGGCCAATGGCAAATCATCAGCGTTGAAGGCACGCGTTCCTTTCGCGGGATCACCCATGTTCGGCCTCTCGATAACCTCAATTGCGGGCTGGATTGTGTTCTTGTTCGTGGGGCTAACATATCAATGGGTCGACTCGACTGTCAACGGAAGTTCGATCAGTTTATACCAATTTCGCAGCGTTACTACCGGTTTTCACGCATTCATTATCTCGCCATCTCGACCAGCAGAACTGCAGACTTATAGCTCTTGTAGTCGGCCAGCATCCGATACAAATACCCATGCCATCTTGCTGGATCGTGCTGTGTCCCCAGCGCCCATAGTCTTTTTACTTTCGCCGCGCCAGAGCCTCGGCTCGCCGGATGGCTTTCTCGCGCAGATCATAGGATTCGAGGGCCTTCTCGGCTCCTTGGCGAGACAAGCTGGCGCTCAGCCGCCGTTCCGCCTCTGCGAACAGGTCCTCCGCGTCCATTCTGGCCTTGTAAGCGACGTCGTCGGCCTCCTTCACCTTTTCGACCCCAAGCTTGATTTTGGGATCGACATCCTTGGCCTCGCCCTTCGCCTTCTCATAGCGCTGCTTTGCCCGCGGATTGCTTTCGAATGACGCCTGTGCCTCCAGTTCACGGTACGCCTTCTTCATGTCATCGTCCCAGGTCGCCTTGACTTTCTTTTCGGCCTCGCCGAAGGCGTCGACGGCTTTGTCGGCGATTATTCTCACTCTTTTCTTTTCCAGAAGCCAATGCCACACCGACCAATCCTTGGCCTGGTTCATCAAGGCTCTGGCTTCTTCGACCTCGGGGAGCTTCTGCATTGCTATCCCTTTCGTAAGAGATTATTCGGGATCCCTCCGGGCCCAGAATTCCCCGGAGGTGAGGACTCCTTGAAGTGCTCAATGACCATGAACAGCATGGGTGGCAGTGTACTCCAATCCAACCCCGTGTCAAACTCATCTGTGACGTAGGACACATCATTTGGCCGTGCCGTTAGCGTCAAATGTAGTCAAACGTGAAGGCGGTGAAACCTCAATGGCGAATTCGAGCTGCGACTTCGATTTCATTGTCATCGGCTCAGGATTCGGCGGTAGTGTCACGGCCCATCGTCTGACGGAGAAGGGTTACAGAGTCGCGGTGATGGAAATGGGCCGGCGCTGGACGCCGCAGAACCTTCCCCGCACCAGTTGGTCACTCTGGAACTGGATCTGGCGGCCCGGCCTAGCTATGCACGGGTTCTTTAATTTCGAGTTTTTTCGGCACGTGGTCATCGCCCATGGCTGTGCTGTTGGAGGCGGCTCAATCACCTATGGAGCCACTTTGTTGGCGCCCAATGATTCGATTTGGGAAAATGGCTCCTGGGCAAGCCTGGCACCCTGGAAAACGGAGATGCGACCCTACTACGAGACGGCTCGACGCATGCTCGGCGTCGCAGAGAACCAGGTGCTGGGTCCGGCCGACCGTCTCCTCAAGCTCGTCGCTGACCGCGCTGGTGTGGGCGATACCTACTACCGAACGAAAGTAGGTATTTTTCAGGCGCCGGAGGGAGAACCAGGCGGGACAACCTATCCTGACCCCTACTTCGGCGGGGAAGGTCCGGAACGCACCACCTGCACTGCTTGCGGCGGCTGCTTCATGGGGTGCCGTCATAATGCCAAGAACACTCTCGACAAGAATTATCTCTACTTCGCAGAGAAGCGCGGGGCCAGAGTCTTCGCTGAGACGAAGGTAGTCGATGTCAAGACCCTCAACGGTAAGGAGGACGGCAGGGAGGGTTACGAGGTACGGACCGTGAAATCCACGTCCTGGTTTCGCAAGGAACCGCGCACATACACTTGTCGAGGTATCGTGTTTGCAGCTTCGGCCCTCGGGACGATGGATCTCCTCTTGCGTCTGAAAGAGAAAGGCTCCCTGCCCGCCCTCAGCGATCAAATTGGCAATCGTGTGCGCACGAATGCGGAATCGATGATCGGCGTACGCGTCGCCGGGAGCCGGGACGATCTGTCCAAGGGAGTGGCCATCGGCTCCGGCATTTACCTTGACCAATTTACGCACATCGAGGCCATGCGTTATCCGGAAGGCTCGGACACGCTAGGTTTATTATGCACACTCCTGACCAGCGGCCGGCCCGGCTTGACCCGAATCCTGCTATTAGTTAGAAACTTCTTGTTGGCCATGATACGCCATCCCGCCAGGACCGTGCGATGCTTGCATCCCTTTGGCTGGGCGCGCGAATCGCTCCTCCTCCTCTGCATGCAGACCCTTGACGGGCACATCAACATGCGGCTAGGCCGCCTGTGGTTCCGGCCCTTCCGCAAGATACTGGTAAGCCGGGGGCGGCGAATCCCCACCTACATTCCCCAGGCCAATGATTTCGCTGCCAAGGCCGCCAAGCTGATCGGTGGCACACCCATGAGCATGATCACGGAAATCCTCTTTGACATTCCCTGTACCGCGCATATCCTTGGCGGCTGCGCCATGGCGGAGTCACCGGCTCACGGCGTGGTCGACCATCGTCATCGAGTTTTTGGATACACGAACATGTACATTTGCGACGGCTCCGTGATCGCCGCTAACCTGGGCGTAAATCCCAGCTTGACGATCTGCGCCCTCACCGAACGGGCGATGAGTCATATTCAGCCGGCGGCAGAGACGGAATGGAAAGACGCTCTCGAGCAGTCTGGGGAAGCCCGGAGATTCCGTGCAGGCTTCGTCTAGCGGGTCGGCACGTTTTGGGATCCCGGTTCTACTTCTTCGCGATGTTCTTGCCGAAAGTCATGTCTGTGATGCCGGTCACCGTTTGACGCTTTCGCAATGCCGCTCGCCCGCCGGGTCCCGGACCGCAAGGCGGGCCGGCCTCGCTGGCGACGCAGGCATTGACTGTCCATCGGACTGATGTTACAAATGAGATAACAGATTTGGCTCCATAGTGCGCGAAGGAGGACCTTATGGATAGGCGTGATTTCCTGAGCACGGGGACTGCATTTGCGGGTCTTGCAGCTTCCGCAGGCTTACCGGTGTCTTCTGCGAAAGCGGAGTCGAAAACCAGCCCGCTAAGCCCGATTCCCAAGCGCAAGCTAGGCAAGACGGGCGAGGAACTGTCCATCGTCGGATTCGCGGGTATCGTCGTGATGGATAATAGCCCCTCATTCGCCAGCAATATTGTAGCCGAGGCGGTCGACAGAGGTATCAACTACTTCGACGTGGCCCCCACTTACGGGAACGCCCAGGAGCGTCTCGGACCGGCGCTCGCACCCATCGGCAGAAGGTCTTCCTGGCCTGCAAGGAAGAAGATTGGACCAAGGACGGTTGCGCCAAGCTTCTGGATGAATCGCTGCGACTGCTTCGCACCGACCATGTGGATCTCTACCAATTTCACGCTCTATCGAAGATGTCGGACCTCGATCAGATTTTCGGTCCGAACGGCGCTATGGAGACCTTCGAAGCAGCAAAGAAGGCTGGGAAGCTGCGGTTCATCGGCTTCTCCGCTCATTCGGTGGAAGTCGCTCTCTCTGCCATGGACCGCTATCACTTCGATACGATTCTGTTTCCCGTCAATTTCGTTCTATTTTCCCAGGCCAATTTCGGACCCCAAGTTATCGAGAAGGCCCGACAGAAGGGAATGGGAATCATGGCGCTAAAGGGCATGGCCAGGACGAAGTGGCCAGCCTCCGAAGCGAAAGATCATCCACACCCGAAGTGCTGGTATGAACCGGCCGACTTCCCTGAGCAAGCATCTCTCGGGCTGCGGTGGACTCTTTCGCAGCCGATCACGGCGGCGATGCCGCCCGGCGATGAGAGATACTTCCGGCTGGGGATGGAAATCGGCCAGAACTTCGAAGCCATTACCGATGGGGAGCGGACCCGGCTGATGGCTGGAGCGGCGGGAGTTACTCCTATTTTTCAACTTGGGACCGCTTAGATTTTCACCGCAGAGACGCTGAGACGCAGAGGGTGAACGATAACGATAAGGAGTTCCTCTGCGTTTCCGCGGTCGTACGATCCTAACCTCTTTACCCGTCCACGAAATACGGGGCAAGGTGTCGACTCTGCACTTCCCGCCCTCATTCAAGGTTAAGCCATGAAGTCCGCAAAGATCACGGTCTCATTCGGGTTCATCCTGGTCACTCTTGGCGCCGCTGTCGCCATTACAACGGGCAAGCCAAGCGCCGAGAGTGCGGAGGCAGCTGGCTGGACCGATATTCTGCCCGATCCCTCGTTCCAGGGTTGGACTCGCGTGGCGATTCCCGCCGATTATCCCCTCAGTGCAAAATCACAGTGGAGCGTCGACACAGCCGATCATGCCGTGGCTTGCAGCGGGGACCAGAGTCATGAATGGCTGCGTTACGATCGCCAACTCGGCGACTTCGCGTTTCACGTGGAATGGCGGCTGGCCAAAGTCGAAGGCGCCAAGTACAACAGCGGTGTGTTTGTGCGGACTGGCGCCGACGGACGCATTTGGTATCAGGCGCAGGTGGGCACAACGAGCGCCGGCTATTTTTTCGGCGACAATCCCGTGGATGGCTCCCTGCGGCACTTCGATTTACACTCTACTGCAGGAAACCACGTGAATGATGCGGGCGAGTGGAACACGTACGACATTCACTGCGAGGGAGAGAAGATAACACTCCTGGTGAATGGGTCGAGGAGCAGCGAGTTCGATCAATGCCACAATCAGAAAGGCTACCTGGGCCTTGAAGCCGAGGGCTCAAAGATCGAGTTCCGTAACCTGAGGATCAGGATGTTGCCCTGAGCCGGTCGCCCGACGCGCCCGACTGAAAAACTTAGTTAGGACCGCACGGAAACATCTCTTTTGCACTGGGCTCTGAGGATCGGAGGTCAACGATCTTCCGCTCCGATCGCATCGGCTGCAATTCGGCGCTTTTGGGAGGCAGTGAAGAAGCTGCCGGGCCATAAGTCTATCCGAGCAGCCGCAACCCCTCGGGTAACGACTCCCCAAAGATTCGGACAGCGTCGGACCTGTCTACAGGAACGTGCTCACGAAGGCTGGCGCTGTGTTCCTCGGAAACGCCCGCGGCTTTGAAAGTGGTCAGGGCCGTCTGGCGCAGATCCTCCGGTATATCGCGTGAGCGATCGTCAGTGCGGGCACCAAGGTTAACGATGGCGGCAGCGGTTTCCGGCGTGAACTTCGACGCCTGAAGCAGGGCGTTGAGCCATTGGGCAGCGATATCCACTGGCACGACGCAGTTCAGGGCCCCGTAAAGCGGAATCCGTGCTCCCACCCGCCCCAGCGACCAAAGATAGCCTTTGTCGACTGGATCTCTCTTCAACCGCGATAGCAATGCCTCTCCGATCCTGACACGCTCAGTGACGGGGAGATCCTCGAGGCTCGCCAGGAGCCGCCATCCCTCGCGCTCGACATGACTGTTGAGGCGCCCTCCAGGCTTCTTCATGCCGATCCCGAGGGGCGCTCTATACTTTTGGTAAAGGTCGCGCTGTTGCCCCGGGCTGAGTCCGCCAGCCACTCGCCGCCATAGAATCAGCCATTCCGCCTGGCATTGAAAATCATTGGGAAAGATCAGGCCAGCAGGGTAGATCTTCCGCGCCTGCACGATTCGCATCGCATCCATCAGATCCCCAAAACCGGGACGAAGGCAGAATCCGAAAAGGTTAAGCCAGCGAGCCTCAAAATGTGAACTGCTCCGGCGGCCTTCAGCAAGCGCGGCAAGGGTGTCGGCAAGCCGGCGGATAACGCTCATCGGCCAGTCATCCCGGCCGCGGCGCAGGATCGTCTCGAGACTGCTCATCAGCAATTGGGGGGGAGTGCCTGTTCCTTCGCCCTGTTGGCGGGCGGTCACGGCTGGGTCGCCAAAAACAGCGCGAATGACGCGTTCCCCTTCTTCCAGAACAGAATCGGGAACAGCAGGCCGGGATTGTCCTGGAACCGGCGGGTCTTCCACTGTAGGCTCCGCTCCGCGCAATTGGAACTCGAGCCGCCATTTGTGGTGAGTGGCAAGGGAATCACACCAGAGTTCGAGCGTACCGACATCCGTGTAGTTCGCCCTGAGCCTTACTTTCGCCTCGACTTCCGCGAAATTCTTGCCGAATCGCAGCAAAGTGACCAGCGGCGCGTGCCTGTGGATCTCGTCATTGTCCACCGTCACTATTTCTTCATGGGCGTCATGCCGGTGGTTGGAGCTATAGAGCGTGAACGAAACCGGCCGGTTGGCTAAGACCTTGAACTCACGTGCCTCGAGCGGCAACATCGTACCTTCTTCGGTGCCGGCTGGCAACACGCAGACTGCCTTGGGCCGCTGATCCGAATCCCGCTGGTCCACTTCCACGCCGATGTAATACGTCCGAGCGCTTCCGGCCCGGATACGCAAACCGCCTGATCTCCGGACCCAGCCGTAGTAGGCAGCTCCGAGGGCAACAGCGGATTCCGGCGTGGAGGCGCTCAAAACCCGCAACTGCCATTCCTTTTCTTCGTAGTTGAACCATTTGCGAACCGCCTCCACTATCCTCTCGCGCGCGATGGCAGGGGTGAAGAAGCCGCCATTGAAGAGAATGGCGTCGGGCCGGACCATCCCCGCTGCTCTCGGGAGAGCTCGCCGACATTGTACTGATCGGTCTGCTTGGGTCAGACCCGCTTGCGTCAGAAATGCTGCCAGGTGGCGCGTGATGGCAGGCTCGCTCGCATAGGGGAGACTGAGTTCACGGAGTCCCGCACGCTTCTCGCGGGTTGGCAAGTCGTCCGCAGCTGTGAGGGGCAGAAAGCCGCCTTGAAGGGCTTTGAGAACTTCTTCGCGGGTTAATTGGGTGGTAAGTGATCCACCGACGACAGATCTTCCCGAACCCAGAATACTGATGGGGAGACTATCCGGTCCAGAGTCGCTGAGCAATCGTTCCTTGGCTGCTGAGCAGGCGCGTTCGAGCGCTCGCCTCTGTACTAAGCTAAGCTTTGGCGAATTTAGGTTCTGCTCGAGACCGCGCGCCAAAGCCAGATCAAGATTGTCGCCACCGAGCAGCAGATGCTCGCCTACAGCCTGCCTCTCGAAATGCACCTCACCCTCAACGAGATGCGTTCGGATCAGGCTGAAGTCGGTGGTGCCTCCACCGACATCGCAGACCAGAACCAATTCATTGTCACGCATTTCCTGCTTCAGTGTGCTTCGATGGGCTTTGATCCAGTCGTAGAAGGCCGCCAATGGCTCTTCAAGCATCGCCATCTTCTCGATGCCCGCTTTTCGCGCCGCTTCCACAGTGAGTTCGCGAGCCTCTTCATCAAACGAAGCCGGCACGGTCAGGACGATCTCTTGTTCTTCGAAGCGCAAGCCTTGATCGAACGTGCCTCCGGCCACAATATGGTTCCAGGCGTCGCGCATGTGGCAGAGATAGAGGCTGGACGCCTCGACGGGTGAGACCATTGGCTCCCCGACCTCCGCTCCCCAGGGCAGAATCGCCGCTCGGCGATCGACTGCCGAGTGACAGATCCATGATTTTGCCGAAGCGATCTGGCGGCCCGGCGCCAAGGCGCCTTGTTCTCGAGCCAGAACCCCAACGATGGAACTCGTGTCTTGAGCCTTGAGGAACGGACGCGGATCGAACCAGGGAAGTCTCAGATTCGCATTTCCAGGGTCAGTCGGGAAATAGAGGAAGGAAGGCAGAGAAGCCTGGCTATCGATTTCACCTTCTCGAACGAGTTGCGGGATCGTAAAGACACGGACTTGAGGGCTTGGTGTCGAACCCCGCTCCTGGCTGTCGACATACGCGACTACAGAGTTCGTGGTGCCAAGATCGATGCCGATGATGTATCGAGAAAAGGTCTCCATCACATGGAAAAAGGGCCCGGCGCGGCAGGTGTACCTCGCCGCACCCTTATTAGGCTGGTTAGTGAGATTGGAAGATGACCCGCGGGTACGGCAAGCTACCCTAATGATTCTTTTTCCCGAATGTTGAATTCAAGCTTCCATCGCTGCGCACTATCTCGCGAAACGCACCAGAGCTCGAGCGTACCCACTTCTGTAACCCGTGTCTCAAGACGTACAGGCAGGACTGCGCCTTCCTGGCCGTCGACTTTCAGTGTTACTTCAAGGGGACTCAGTTCCTGGATCTCGTCGCCCCAATCCTCAACCAGACTGCCAATGGCATCCTGCTTGCGAATGCTCGAGCTTAGGAAGCGGAACTCAGCTGGCTCACCGACTACCAGGCCGAACTCACGGTCGGGAATCTTGGCTTCGGTGCCCTCCTCCATTCCGAACGGGACCACACAGAGCGCCTTGACCGGCGCCTCCAGGCCGGGTACGGCGGGCATCGCGCTTTCAATGCCGATATAGTGAGTACGCGCAGCTCCACTTCGGATCCTGACACCGCGACCCCGCCGCGCCCCGCCGTAGTACGCCGCGCCCCGCGCCACTGCGTGGTCGAGATCAGGCGCCGCTAGGATCTCCTTGTTGGTCAGCGGTGCGAATTCCTCGTCGGCGAGCCAGCCGTTCAGCACCTCCATCAGCCGCGAACGCAGCGGCTCCGCTTTCATCACGCCGCCGTTAAAGAGAACGTGAGTAGGACACGCGAATCCTGTTGACCCGCGACGAATCCTACTGCCTTCGGGAACCGAAATGGTCTGTTGCGAGAGGAATCGAGCCAGATGCCTGGTGATGGCGGCATCGGCGGCGTAGGGCAGGCCAAGTTCCTGGAATCCGATTCGCCGCTGGCGGGCAGGCATTTCCGTGCTGCGCGTCCTGGGAAAGAAGCCCTCCAGCAGAACCTGATTCAAATCGTCGCGAGTGAGTTCGGCCTTGAGCGCGCCTCCTACCAGTTTGCTTCCCTTACCGAGAATCGTAACCGTCTGTTTCTGCGTGTTCGGCTTCTCAAACAGGGTCTCTTTCGCCCGTCTCGATAGATGCCAGAGACTCTGCAATTGCAGAGTGTCGATGCGCTGCCCTCCGGCCTCTATCCTCTGTTGCAGCAGGCGTGCGAGCGCCAGGTCCATATTGTCGCCGCCCAGCAGAATGTGATCGCCGACCGCGATGCGGTCTAGTGTCAGTTCACCTTCTTTCTCTGAGACGGCGATCAAGCTGAAATCCGTGGTGCCGCCGCCAACATCACATACCAGCACCAGGTCGCCGACTTTCACCTGCCTGCGCCAACGATCACGCTGGCTCTCGATCCAAGAGTAGAAAGCCGCTTGTGGTTCTTCGAGCAGCGTCACATGCTCGAAGCCAGCTTTCTGGGCAGCATGCCGGGTCAATTCCCGGGCCTGCTCATCGAACGACGCCGGTACCGTGAGGAATACATCCTGTTCGCGCAATGGCGCTCCCGATGATTTCCAAAGACGCGCGTCCCAGACTTTGCCGAGGTACTCCAGATAGGCGATGGAAGCTTCTAGGGGGGAAAGCTTCGGAACCTCGTCAGGAGCACGCCAAGGCAGAATGGGTGTGGTGCGATCTACTTCCGCGTAGCAGAGCCACGACTTGGCAGAGGAGACAAGCCGGGCCGGGCTCTCCGCCCCGCGTTTGCGCGCCAGTTCACCGATCACGAATCGCGGATTCTCGTCCCAGGGCAGAGCGAGGCTACCTTTGGGAAAGTCCATCGCTCCGGCCACGTAGAGGAATGACGGCAACAAGCTGAGTTCGGCAACTTCGTTGGGATTGACCAGTTGCGGGATGGCCAGGGTCGCAACCCGCGCCTCCTCCTCAGCGATCGTGCTGTCCAGGTACGCCAAGGCGGAATTAGTGGTCCCAAGGTCAATCCCGACGATGTAACGTGGGTCCAAATCAATGTCCTTTCGGAGGAGGCAGAAGACGCTCCAGGCATGTCATCCCGAGCATCCAGGGCCTTCGCCCGCTCAGGCGATCTCGATCTCGGCGGCGGCAACCACGGAACGTCCACTCTCTTGTGGCAACGGAGGTAGGTTCACCTTAGTGGCACGCCAGCCGCGATGCCGCAACAGACCCGATAAGGGTAGTTGGCCCGTCACGTTTCCAATTAGCTTCAACGCCGATGGATCGAAGCCGGGCTGCACGGTAACTCGCTGGCCCTCTTCCGAAGCCATGATCGGCTCGATCGTGATGTAACGGTCGAGAGCCTGGCGGCAACTCGCGTGCAACGCCCGGACAGCAGTGCCCAGCTGCGAGTCCTGATAGGGGGAGACATCTTCCGTAAGGAAATCGATCAGTCTGCCCTCACGTTGCAGGAGCGCGAGCACCTGGATCGCCCGGTCATAGTGCTCCGCCCCAGCCTGACGGGCGTCCCCCGAGTGGACAGCCGCATCATCGCCCACCCCAACCGAGGCGGGCTTCTGAAAAGACGCGAGCTCGGTAGCAATATCGGCGTCCAATTCGCCACGAAAGAGGAGCGAGAAGAAACAGCGGAATGCATATGTGAGGCGCTTCCCAAAACTCATCATGTTCACTCCTCGCTAACAGTCCCGCCGGCGGCGCCAACTCCCTCACGCCCCAAGCTGCCTAGTCACTCGTCCGAATGGGTATCCGCCTCTGTTAAGGATACTATATGCCATTGGTTCCTCATTCACGATCTACGCCTGCCGCCCTTCCCTGTTTGCGCTGCCGGGATGTGCTCTAAATTCGAGTAGAAGAAGTCTTATCGCGCCCCACGTGGCGTGACCGTAATTGAGAACAGAAGCACTTAGAAAACAACAGTCAGCTCTCAATGCTTCTTTATGCTTTGTGAGGAGTAATCTCTGAGTAATAACGTCCTAACTACGGTTGACATAGCCTGCCCGCGGGCGTATACATCCCGCATGAGGTGCCCTCCTCTTCGCGTTCTCGCTTTCGGCCTCGTTTTCGCCCTCTCTGCCCGCGTAGCATTGGCCTCGAAATCGCAGCAGTGGATCGAACTGCGCAGCCCCAATTTCATTGTCGTCACCAATAGCAATGAGAGCCAGGCAATGCGCGTGGCCTATCAGTTTGAGACGATTCGAGCCGTGTTCCGCGAATTCTTCAGGATCAACGCCGCCAAGGACGAGCGTGTGACCATCCTTGCCGCCAAAGACGAAGATACGCTGAAGACCTTGTTGCCCGATTACTGGGCCAGAAAGGGATCGGTGCATCCGGCCGGCATTTATCTGGGCAGTCCAGAAAAGAACTACATTGCCTTGAGGCTCGACGTCAGCCTTAATGTAGACGCCGACGAACCCTTCGGACCCGTCTACCACGAATACGTCCACTACCTCACCCGGCGGCTCATGTCACAGCTGCCGTTATGGCTGGTGGAGGGCTTGGCGGAGTTCTACGGCAACACGCGTATCAGCAAAAAGACTGCGTTCGTTGGAGCGCCGAGCGGCTCGAACCTCGCCATACTTAAGAACAATCGTCTGCTGCCGCTCGCCACGCTTTTTGCGGTGAACGCTTCCTCCCCCCACTACCACGAGGATGGCAAGAGTTCGATCTTGTACGCGCAATCGTGGGCGCTGACGCACTATCTGGTGACCCGCGACTGGCGCGAGAAAAGTAATCGATTTTATCAATTTGTGACTCTGCTGGGCGAGAACGTGGAGCCCGAGAAAGCAGCTTGGCGCACCATCGGCGATCCCGCGGTGATCGAGAAGGAATTGAACGCCTATGTCCGGCAATACGCGTTTACCGCTTCATCCATAGAGACGCCTCCTGAGGTAGATGAAAGCAAGTTCGAGGTGCAGCCCCTCAGCGAAGGCGAGTCGCTGGCCGCGCGCGCGGATCTCATGGTGCACAGTCGCCACTACGCCGACGCCAAGCCGATGCTGGAGGAGGCCATTAGGCTTTCGCCGAAACTGGGCGCGGCCTATGAAAGCATGGGATTCCTTTACGCCCAGCAAAACCTAATGGAGCAGGCTTCGATGTGGTACGCCAAGGCTGTAGAGCTCGATTCCCAGAGCTACCTGACTCACTACTACTACAGCCTGAACCTGATGAAGGGCGCAATGGATCCCGGTTCGGCGTCCAAGGCGGAATCAAGCCTGCGCACTGCCCTCAAGCTGGATCCGGACTTCGCTCCCGCCTGCGACGCGCTCGCTTACCTGTTGGCCTCGCGCAATGAGAAGCTGGAGGAAGCGCAAAGACTAGCCCTTCAGGCGGTATCTCTGGAGAAAGGAAATGTTCACTACCGGCTTCGCGTAGCGCAGGTGCTCACGCATATGGGACGGCCTGAGGACGCGGTTACCGTAGCCACTCGCGCGGCTGCCATGGCCAAAACTCCCCAGGAGCAGACGGAAGCTCGGGCGACCCTCACCAACGCCGAGCAGCTCCGGGACTATCAGGCGCGCCTCAAGGAGAAGGAGGAGGCCCTTCGGCGAGTACCGGAGACCCGCGCCGATCAAGCCGACACGACGGGGACGGCCATCCAATCGATCCGATCGAGTGCCGCCAGTAGCCCGATTGCCGACGGAAACTCGCACGCCGGCGCGGTAATGCCGCCAACCCTCCAGCACCAGGCACCTCCGCCCGACGACAACACGGGTCCGGTTACACGGCTGCACATGCTCCCGCAGCATGACGCGCGACCGGAGGTCCTGCCAACCCGTAAGGTGTTTGAGGGAAAAATTACGGAGGGCAGCTGCACGGGCCTGACATCGCTCGAGCTCACGGTGAAATCGGCGGCCAGTGAAAGGCAGTTCTACAACGACAGCTACATGAAGATCTCCTACAGCTCCCTGGGCTTTACCCCAAAAGGCATTCTCAATCCGTGCCTCGATCTGAAGGGGATGTCTGCCCGCATCACCTATCATCCCGCTAAAGACCAGCCTCAGCGCGGCGAGATCGTGGCAATTACACTCGTAAAGTAAGCGGGGCTTCGCTGGGACCGATCAACAATCCTCGTCTGCGGCGCGCACTTTGTACAGAACAGAAACAGACTAGAAACAGACCTGTCTGATTGAAACACACTGGAGGCATTTGCTATGATCCGGGCTTGAGACACATTGTTAACAGGCGCCCGGTAACTGTGGGCGCAAACGTGCCGCAAGCAAATTGCCCCGTATGGGCTGCGTCATTTTCTCTTTTGATCGTGTCCAGTTTGGTGTTCGCCAGTTGTTCCCATCGGAAACGCCTGGCAGAAGACCACAGGGTCATGGTGTTGGGAATTGACGGTCTTGACCCCCAACTCCTGCACCGGTACATGCGGGATCATCGCATGCCGAACTTCGAGCGACTCGAACGGGAAGGCAGTTTCCGCGAGTTGGGCACCAGTATTCCGCCTCAGAGTCCGGTAGCTTGGTCGAGCGTGATCACGGGACTGAACCCAGGTGGGCACGGCATCTTTGACTTCATCCATCGCGATCCGAACACCCTTATGCCTGAGTTTTCGATGGCCCGCGTTGAGGCTCCTCGACACTCGCTCGCCCTGGGCGACTGGCGACTGCCTTTGACGAACGGAAGAGTAACGCTTCTAAGGCACGGCACGGCCTTTTGGCAGATTCTGGACGAGCACGGAATCCCAGCGACGATCCTGCGCATGCCGGCGAATTTTCCGCCTGTCGAATCCGGATCAAGAACTCTGGCTGGCATGGGCACACCCGATATGCAGGGCACTTATGGGACCTTCTCCTTCTATACCAGCGATCCCCTGGAGGAAGGAGGCGAGCGCAGTGGCGGACGAGTTTACCCGGTCGAGGTGCAGGAGAATCGAGTTCGAGCAAAATTGTTTGGCCCACCCAACACCTTCCGCAGGGGTGGCCCGTTGTCACCTGTTGACTTCACGGTTTGGATTGATCCTTCCGAGCCAGTGGCAAAAATCACCATCCAGGACCACGAGATCTTGCTACGCGAGGGGGAGTGGAGCGACTGGATTCAGGTGAAGTTCACCCTAATTCCCTGGCTTGAGAGCGCCACGGGTATTTGTAGAATATACTTGAAACAGATCAATCCCTTTTTTGCCCTTTACGTCTCTCCGATCAACATTGATCCTTCCGCGCCGCCGCTTCCGCTCTCGACCCCGTCCAATTACGCGCACACACTCTGGAAGCAGATGGGGTTCTTCTATACGCAAGGAATTCCCGAAGACACTAAGGCGCTTTCCGATGGAGTTTTGAATGATGAGGAATACCTGGAACAGGCGCGCTTGGTCCTGGCTGAGCAGTTACGGCTTTTTGATCTGGAGTTGGCCCGTTTCCGGGGCGGCCTTCTGTTCGCCTATTTCTCCAGCCTCGATCAGAACTCACATATGTTCTGGCGCGCGTTTGATCGCGATCAGCCGGGATACAATTCCGACGTCGGAGCGCAGTACGGCGGCACGCTAGAATGGTTCTACGAGCAGATGGACCGGATGCTGGGCAAAGCCCTGGCCCAGACCGATCGAAACACTACGCTGATCGTGTTATCGGATCATGGTTTTGCCCCGTTCAACCGTTCTTTCAATTTGAACACCTGGTTGCTCCGGAACGGCTATATCACGCTCAAACCCGATAAGGGAGATAAGGGGAGCGATCTCTTCAATGACGTGGATTGGTCCAAGACGCGCGCGTATGGTTTAGGCCTCAACGGTCTTTACCTCAATCTGCGGGGCCGGGAGCGATTTGGCACGGTTGCGCCAGGCCCCGAGGCTGAGGCGCTGGCAGCCGAAATCCGCGATAAACTTCGTGCCGAGCGCGACCCGGCCACGAGCCTGGCGCCCGTCACCCGTGTCGATAAAGCTGAGGACGTTTACACAGGCCAGTACACTCGCGAGGCTCCGGATTTGGTGGTAGGATACAATCGCGGTTATCGGGCGGGGTGGGAAACGGTCCTCGGCCAGTTTACCTCCGGGATTCTGGATCCCAATAACGAACCCTGGAGCGGCGATCATTGCATCGACTACACCTTAGTCCCGGGCGTCCTTCTCAGTAACAAGTGGATTGACCTACAAGCGCCTACTCTTACTGATATCGCCCCTACGCTGCTCGCCGAATTCGGCATTGCCAAGCCGCGGGAGATGGTCGGGCGATCGGTATTCAACACCGAAGTTTTCGTTGGAAAATAAGCACGAAAAGGGGAAGAGGTCGTGCTGGGACATCGAATCAAGCTGGATGACGAATTGTTCGAAAAGGTGAAGAACTGCGCCTTGAAAGCAGGCTATTCTTCCCCGGACGAATTCGTGACTCACGTCTTGGAGAAAGAAGTGGCCCGTTTTCTTGAGCCGGACGCGAGACCAGACGATCCTGAAGAGGAAGTGAGAAAACGCCTCCAGGGCCTTGGCTATATCGATTGATGAATCGGCCGGACAGTAGCGTCGGCGTCGGCCGTTCGTCCACTGGCGTCAGACGGCTGAGGAGGTGAGGGCCGTGAGGTTCTTGACTTTGCCACAAGTACGGCGGCGCTACTTCAGGCCCAGGCCGATCTAGAGACTTGTCCTTCCTTCATGCAAACGAACGAGGTGTCTTCCTGGGGTTCCTCGACGGCGCATTCGATCTGTTCTTCTTCCCTTTTCGCACCGCCAATCCTGTCTACGGGCTGACTGCGATCTCGTTGCTGACGGGCGTGACAACAATCATGGTCTTCCGATACGCCTCGAACCAGGCAGCCATGAGGCGGACCAGGGACCGCATACAGGCGCACGTGTTGGAAGTGCGTCTTTTCCCCGACCAATTGGGCGTGGTCCTGCGTGCCTTCGGCCGAATCCTCCGGTTTACTTTGCTCTATCTGGTTTACACGCTGAAGCCACTGCTGGTCCTTCTGATCCCTATGGGGATCGTGATGAGTCAGCTGTCACTGCGCTTCAGTCGGATGCCTTTGCGTCCACACGATTCGTTTATACTGAAGGCCGAGCTTGCTGATCCGATTGGGCCCATGGTACTGAACTCGAACTTGCTGCGCCTTCCTGCCAGCCTGACCGTCACGGCTCCGCCAGTGTGCATCCCGGCCCTGCGGGAAGTGGATTGGCGAATCCGAGCGGACGCCTACGGTGATTTTGCGCTTGCGATTACGATTGCAGATCAGGTGTTTGAGAAGAAAGTTGTAGTCTCGAATGAGATTACACAGGTGCCTTCGGAGCGTAGCCGATCCAGCGTGTTAGGCTGGCTCCTAAATCCCGGTGAACCATCCCTGCCGAGGCGCGGACCACTGCAGGCAATCGAGGTCAATTACGCTCCCAGGAGTATTGACTTGAGATATTTCGAAACCGATTGGCTGGTATTTTTCCTGGCGGTTTCCTTGATTTCGGGATTGATCGCGAAGGTGTTGCTGAGGATCGAAGTGTGAACACCAGAGGGCGGATCGAGCGAGCGGCACGGGGTAACAGTGGAGGCCTCTTCTCCGCCGTGCTCGCAGCTCTTGTCATTATCATGTTGACGCCGGCACTCGCTCAGGCCTACGTGGGTCCGGGCGCCGGCTTTGCCTTTCTCTCTTCGTTTCTGACGCTCTTCCTGGCTTTCTTTTACGCCTTGATCGCATTTGTCACCTGGCCGCTTCGTTGGGCCCTTCGTCAGATTCGAGGCTTCAGGGCATACCGCAGGGCGAAGGTGAAACGCATGGTCATCGTCGGCTTCGACGGCTTGGACCCAGAGCTGACACAAGGATTCATGCAAGAAGGCAAGCTGCCCAACTTCGCGAAATTGCGGGACTGCGGAACGTTTAATCGCCTGGCAACCACCTGCCCGCCAATCTCACCCGTTGCCTGGTCTTCATTCATGACCGGAGTCAATCCAGGCAAACACAACATCTATGATTTCCTGAGTCGCGATACCGCCAATTACCTCCCGGCCCTATCATCTGCGCAGATTCGCGGGGCCAAAAAAACGCTGAAAATCGGCAAATACTCGATCCCTTTGGGCAAGCCCAGGATCAAGCTGCTACGCAAAGGCATACCATTCTGGCATTATCTGGGAAAATCGGGGATCTTCTCGTCCGTGATCCGTATTCCGATCACCTTTCCGCCGGAGAAATTTGAAGGGGTTTTGCTCTCGGGCATGTGCGTGCCCGATCTACAAGGAACTCAGGGCACGTTTTCCTTCTACTCGACGCATGAGTCTGGGGAAGAGAAGTCCGAAGGCGGTTTCCGTTTCGCCCTCAGGAAAGATGGAGCCCGCTACCACGGCTACATTCCGGGACCCGATAACCCTCTATTACCCGGGCAAAAAGCGCAACTGCGAGTTAACTTCACTATTACACCCGAGCCGGCAGCTGAGCGAGCCGAAATCGAAATCGAAGGACGGCGGTTCCACGTTCGCCCGGGCGAATTCTCGGAATGGGTGGAATTGACCTTCAAGGCCGGGCTTCATGTAACCGCGCGGGGGATCTGTCGCTTCTATCTGAAGGAACTTTTGCCGCACCTCCAACTTTATATCAGTCCGGTCAATATCGATCCCGCCCGGCCGGCCCTCCCCATCTCCCATCCCCTCATCTATTCAGTCTACCTCTCGAAACTGCTCGGACCCTACGCCACCCTGGGTCTGGCCGAGGATACTTGGGCTCTGAATGAGGGAGTTCTGGACGAGCCGGCCTTTCTGCGACAATGTTATCTGAACCATAACGAGCGGGAGCGGATGTTCTTTGACGCTCTGGAAAAGACTCCGCGCGGCGTTTGCGTATGTGTGTTCGACACCACCGACCGGGTGCAGCATATGTTCTGGCGCTTCCTGGACCCGAACCGTCCCGCAGAACAAGCTGGTACGGAGCGCAGCCAGTACAGCGGGGTTATCGAAGACCTCTACCAGCGTATGGATAATCTGGTGGGACGAATTCTCAACGATATCGGCGACGGAGTGCTGATGGTGGTTTCCGATCACGGCTTTAAGTCTTTCGCGCACGGAGTGAACCTTAATAGCTGGCTCTGGCGCAATGGCTATCTGGCGCTCAAAGACGGGGCTTCGGAGAGCGGCGAATGGTTTGCGGATGTCGACTGGGAGCGGACGCGCGCCTATGCGATGGGTCTTAACGGCCTATACATCAACCGTCAGGGCCGGGAGCAAAAGGGGAGCGTGGCTCCCGGAAAAGAGATGCGATCACTCAAGGAGGAGATCCGGGAGAAACTGCAGGCGCTAATCGATCCCGGAACAAGTGTCGCGCCCATGCCGCGAGTGTTTGACAGCGAAGTGGCGTTCAACGGCCCCTACCAGGAAAACGCACCGGATCTCATCATCGGCTACGCGGAAGGGTACCGCGCAGGATGGGGCTCCGTAAAGGGCAAGGTGACCGCGACTGTATTTGAAGACAACTGCAAAGCCTGGAGCGGAGACCATTGCATTGATCCGAGCTTGGTGCCCGGAGTCTTGTTTTCGAACCGAAAACTGCAGTGCCACCGTCCAGCGATCATCGACGTCGCTCCCACTGTGCTCGACTGGTTCGGACTTGCACTGCCACCTCATTTTGACGGCAAGCCGTGGGCGTTGCATTAAGTTCCGTGTCAAATACTGGCTTACTGAAACATTGCTGTGCCAGAACAAAAATGAAGATTTGCGTTCTAGGACTCGATTGCGCCGCACCTGAGATCGTCTTCGGCGACGAGAGCCTCCATAATATCCGCCGGGTGATGAACGCCGGGATATGGGGCCGCCTGGAAAGTGTGATTCCGCCCATCACGGTTCCAGCCTGGATGTGCATGTCAACCAGCCAGGATCCCGGATCGTTAGGGGTCTACGGTTTTCGCAATCGAAGCGATTACTCCTACAGCGGGCTCAGTTTTGTGGATTCCCGCTCAATCAATGCACTCGCGATTTGGGATTATCTGGCGCTCGAGAAAAAGAAATCCATTGTGATGGGTGTGCCGCCTAACTACCCTCCGAGGCGCGTCAATGGCATCAGTATTGGCTGCTTCCTGACTCCCAACACCGAGAACTGTGAGTTCACCTATCCCGGCCCTTTCAAGGAGCGGATCAACGAGCTTGTGGGCGAATACCCGGTGGACGTCAAAGGCTTTCGTACGGACGATAAGGCCTGGCTCAAGAATCAGATTTTCGAGATGAGCAAGAAGCAGTGGAAGGTGGTGCATTGGTTGCTTGCCGAGCAGGATTGGGACTATTTCCATTTCGTCGATATTGGTCTTGACCGGGTGCACCACGGTTTCTGGGACTGCTTCGATAAGGCGCACCGCAAGCACCAACCCGGGAATCCCCATGAACATGTTATTCCGGAATACTACCGCTGGTTGGATGAGCAGATTGGGAAGGTTGTAGAAGCGCTCGACCACAACACTATCCTGCTGATGGTTTCCGATCACGGGGCTCAACGCCTGGATGGAGGATTCGCAGTCAACGAATGGCTGATCAATGAAGGATTGCTTGTTCTCGATGAACGCCCCGCCAAGATGACGCCATTTAACAAGCTGAAGATCAACTGGGCCAAGACAAAGGTATGGAGCGAGGGAGGCTACTATGCCCGTGTCTTCTTTAACGTGGCTGGACGAGAGCCGCAAGGGGTGATTCACCCTGGCGATTACGAGGCATTCCAGGACGAGATGAAGATCCGCTTCGAGCGCCTCACCGACGATACTAACCAACCTCTCGGATCCCTCGTCTTCAAGCCCAAGCAGATCTACAAACGCGTGCGAGGTGTCCCCCCGGACCTGATCGTACACTTCGGCGGGCTAAGCTGGCGCTCAATCGGCAGCGTAGGACACGGTAGGGTACATCTTGAGGAAAACGATACCGGGCCCGACGCTTGCAACCACGCCCAGTTCGGGATGTTCGTGTTGGTTGTGCCTGGCCGTCCTCCTACCGGCGAGTATAGAGGCGCTCATCTCCTTGACGTTGCTCCGACCCTACTCTCATTGGCTGGTCATGAGATTCCGGGAACCATGCAAGGCCGTTCCTGGTTAGGAGTTCGGTAGGCACGGGCTTCGTAACACGCCCTCAGGTCTTACCAGAGAGGCTCCGGGGTAGCCGATACTAGGAGGCCGCCTATGCGACGAAATCACCTGGTGTACTGGCCAGCTCCGCCGCTACGAGGCTGGCTCTATTTTCCAGGCCTCCTCGGCTTGATGCTCGCCTCAGCCACCCTATTCCAGGCACAGGACTCCACGGGAACCATCTACGGGCGAGTGACGGACTCGCGAGGTCAGGCGCAGCGACTCATGGTACACCTCTTTGCTGACGGAGAAATGCCGGCTGGCGCCGTCTACACCGGCACAGAAGGGCAATTTGCCTTCCAGATGGTTCCGGGCGGGGAATACTGGGTGGTAGCGGAAGGCGAGGGGTTCAAGCCCGCCCGTCAGTCCGTCCGGCTCGACATCCACACCAATCCCAATGCGCAGGTGAACCTGTCACTTGAGAGCGCCTCCGCCGCGGTCGACTCACCTGGCCCCATGGTTTCAGGCAGTCCCTCGAGCCGGAAGGTGGATGTGAAAAAGTCCTCGCCATCGTTCAATGCCCGCGCCGTGAGTGAGTACGCGAAAGGGAACGCCCGGCAGACGAAGGGCGATACGAAGGGCGCAATCGCGCACTACGAAAAGGCAATCCGCATTGATCCGTTGTTCTATCCAGCGCTCAACAAT
Source organism: uncultured Acidobacteriota bacterium (assembly GCA_963803295.1). Classification (GTDB taxonomy): domain Bacteria; phylum Acidobacteriota; class Terriglobia; order UBA7540; family UBA7540; genus CAWDMC01. The sequence goes on from CAWDMC010000010.1 coordinate 558,749, forward strand.
CTTGGTGGGGCCTACGAATCCCAGGGTGAGCACCAGCGGGCTGAGGCAACGCTGATGAGGGCGCTGGAGATCAATCCGAGCGACGCGCAATCCTACGTGAACCTCGGGCACGTCTTGTACGAAGAAGGCCGTTACGGAGAGGCGCGCACCAGACTTGAAGAGGCCATAAGGCGCTCACCCAATTCCGCCACGGCACGCTTCCTGTTGGGCTCTGCCAACCTCAAGCTCGGGGACCTCGCTTCGGCGGAGTCTAACCTGAAGCAGGCCTGCCTTCTGGCGCCAAAGGGTTTGCCTGCCGCTCACCTGCAACTTGCCAACGTCTACCTGCGCTCGCACGATCTCGCCGCAGCACGCAAGGAACTTGAGGACTATCTGCGGGCAAACCCCGACGATCCGCAAGCGCCGGCCATCCGCAAGCCTTCTCGTCAGTACGCAAAGCGGGGAATGATTTCACCGCGGAGCGCGCGAAGAACGCAGAGAAACACAGAGCGAGATCCTTCGCAGCCATGAAAATAGCTGTACCGAAGGCACCTTGGACTGCGGTAGCGCTAGCTACCGCCTGTCGCCCGGAATTCAGGGCTCAGAACAACATCTTCAGCCCGAACTGGATCTGCCTGGGGAAGAAGGCAGACTGCGACAGTCCGAACACGGCAGCCGCCTGCCCGAACGTGGCGTTTGGTTGCCACAGGTTAGTTCGGTTGAAAATATTAAAAGCCTCAGCGCGGAACTGGAAGCTGAATCGCTCACCGGCTTTGATATCCTTGAACAGCGAGAAATCAACCTGACGCCAGTTCGGTCCGCGGAAGGTATTACGTCCCAGGTTGCCATTGAAGGCATTGCCGGCGCTGGTGGCGGGTGTGCAGCCCGCATTGGTCACGCTGTTGGCGCCACAGAAGAAGTCACCGGCGACCAAGTTGATAGTCGGGTGATCCGCTTCGAAGGCAGCATTGCTGGTGCTGTGGTTGGTGCTTCCGAAGGAGGGCGCATTTGGACGGTCATTGGCAGTCGTGTCACGGTTAAAGTCACATGCGCTACTCCGGGTCGAGGAATTGCTGCAGAACGGCGTCCACGGAAACCCGCTGTGAACTGAGATGATGGTGTTGGCTTCCCAGCCTCCGAGGACGTGACCCACAAGCCCCTTCTGGCTACTGTACCAGGGTAAGTGGTAAACAGCGCTGAGCGAGAAGGCGTGCCGGACATCGAAGATAGAACTGCTATAGTCGAGCCCGGGCTTGGCCTGGTCCATGCTGAAGCCTTCCGCCGCCCCATTGGATGTGGTGGACCCGCTATGCCAAGTCGAACGAGTGTCCAGCGAGTGGGACCACACGTAGTTCGTATGCACCTCAAGGTTGTTGCTGAGCCGCTTCTCTACATCGATCTGGAGACCGTTGTAGTTCGAGTTCACCGAATTCTCCCAGGTCCGCAATCTGCCATAGAGGCAATTGACGAGAACACAGGGGCCCGGACCCGATCCGCTTTGCAGATCACTGCCATCGAACAGCCGGTTGATATTCTCGGAACGGTAGAGCTTGTGGCCGAAGGTCCCCACCCAGGCGGTTTTTACAACGAAACCACCGCTAAATTGATGTTCAAGACTGAGTTGGCTGCTGTAGACGTAAGGATCGCGGAAGTCCTTGAGAACCAATCCGGTGAGTTGCGCCAGGTTTGCATTCCAGGGGTTCCAGCCCATAATGTTCCCAGCAAAGGCGCTCCCCGTCGCGCCGGCAGGACCGCTGCCGAGGCTTGACGGCGCTCCTGTATACGTGGGTGCAGCTCCGGCGACCGGGCCAAAAATGCACGTATCATTGTTCGTGGGCCCCGGATTGTTGATGCCCGTGCTGCAGCCACTCACGTTAAAGGAGTAAAGAGGCGGATCCCAGCGCGAGTTGGAGAGTGCATTGTAGACCTCGCCATTGTAAGAAACCCCGAAACCTCCGCGCAGTGAAGTCTTGCTATCGCCCATCACATCCCAGGCAAAGCCGACCCGCGGGCCGAAGTTATTGTGATCGCCCGTGGCAAGGGCTCCTTTGGTCTGTTGAAATCCTCCCACGCACGACTGGCCATTGTCGCCCGTGGCTCCCGAAATGTTCGTGTAGCAGTTAACTGACCGCAATTGCTCAGTGAGGCTATCCCCGCTACCGAGACCGAACACGGTTGTCTGGCCATACTTTTCGGTGTGGCGAGTGTAGAGATCGTAGCGAAGTCCGAGCGTCAAACTAAGTCGCGGTGTGATCTTCCAATTGTCATTGATGAAGCCGCCGAACTCCCAGTTTCGCCAGGCGCGGATGTTGCTCGAGAGGTGTGCCTGCCCGGTGGAGTAACCCGTGGTTGGGTCAATGCCGGCAGGATCGACGCCGGCCGCCTCGCCCTCCACGAAACCGGCCGCCAGCGAAACGCTGTCGTAGAACTCATAAGACGGACGGCCTACGTTGAATTCGCTGTTCTCGTAGTTGCGCTGTACACTCCCACCGAACTTGAGCTGGTGCTTTCCGTGAGTGACCGACACAATGTCGGAATACTGGAAAACCTCCTCGTGGAAGAGCTGCGGATAGCCAGAATAGTTGCCAAACTCCACTTCTCCCGTGTCGATGGTAATTTGCGGCACTCCAGAGGTATTGGAGCCGATGTCTGTGACGTTGCGGTTCCAGCCGAGGCGCATATCGTTCACCACCGTAGGACTTAAGGAGCGCGTCCAACCCAGCGAGAAGTGTGGATAGTCATAATGAGTGGGGCTGTGGAAGCCGCGGATCCCTACCAGCGCCGCGGCTACTCCACCGGTGGCGGCCGGGGAGTACAGAGGATCAGCATAACGGTCAAAAAAGTAGCTGCCGAAAACTTTGTCCTTGTCTCCTTGATAGTCGATCCGGCCTGAGAACTGATTGCCGTTGTAAAACTGGTTGAAGGTCTCGCTCCTCGAGGCAGCGTTGACCTGTCCGAAGGTAGGGAGGTCCGGGTTAGCCAGCAGCGCCGCACCAAGGCCCGTCGTCGGGTCGAGGCCATAGGACTGGATGCAACTAGCGTCAAACGTGCCACAGAAACCGCTGGTCCCGGTTACGTAGTCGCTCAAGCTCGTAATCCCGGTGGTCGGAGCGGGGCCCGGAAAATTCTTATAGAGCAGAGCTGCCACAGAATTGGGGGCGGCGCTCTGGACCAAAGCACTGAACTGAGGCGTTTCGATTTGCTCTAGCTCAGGGGTGAAGATCCGCGTCCGCTCACCCTCATAGGAACCAAAGAAAAACAGCCTATCCTTTTTGATCGGACCGCCCAAGGTGGCGCCGAACTGATTCATGTGGAAAGGATTCTTCGCAGAACCCGGAATCTCGTTCCCATTTGCGTCTAGCTTGTTCGTTTCAAAAAAATTGCGGGCGTCGAGGGCATCGTTGCGATCGTACTCGTAAACGTCTCCATGAAACTGGTTGCCCCCAGACTTAGTGGCGATTTGGGTGATGGAACCCACCACACTTCCGTACTCGGCCGAGAGTTGCTCCGTGTCCACGCGGAATTCCTGGACGCTGTCGACGGAGGGCTGTGTGTTACTGCCGCCGCTCAGGCCTTTATCGGAGATTCCGTCGATTTGGTACCCATTCATGTTCACGCGGGCGCCGTTCACCACCGTAGTGAAACCCCGGTTGCCTGGTTCTGTGACCAGGTTCGTAGTGTTGACTGCTCCCGGTGCAAGCTGGATCAATTGGAAAATGTTGCGGCCATTCAGGGGCATGTTCTGCACCTGAGTGCTCGTGACCAACTCGCTCATGCGATTTGACTCGGTATCAACCAGCGGCGCCTCTCCGGAGACCGTTACTTCTTCCCTTACTGCGCCGACTTCGAGCTTAAAATCCACGCGCTGGGTGTATCCCACACTCAACTGAACGTGGGTATTCACCATCGTTTTGAACCCCGTGGACGTTGCTTGCAGAGTGTAAAAACCAGGATTCAAATTACTGGCTGTGTAAAGGCCGGACGAGTTCGCGTTTTGGTTGACCGTGACGTTCGTCGCCTCATTGGTAATCCTAACCACGGCTCCTGGAATAATAGCGCCGGTCTGGTCGGTAACGACTCCGGTAAAAGCGCCGCTCGCCACCTGCGCCCGCGCGACAGGTAGAGACGTGAGCAGAACAGCGGCGATCAATAAACACTCAACTATTGCAATTCGTCTTGTCTTGATCATGGTGGTCTCCATGTGTTCGGCACTGCCGAGAAATGAGCCCCCAGGCGAATAACAAAGTACACTACTCCCCGATCGTCGCAATCCACGGTCGAGAAGGTATAACCCTACCCTCCCGTCACGCGGCCCGGCGTACACGTCGACAGTCAAAGCGCTCTTACAGTGCAGACCCGATTTTTCGCAGACCCAGACGACTAGACTTCGGCCTTACTTTGCTACCGAGGGGTAACCGATGTCAAGAAGAATCTGGTAATTCCGGCTTCAAATTTAGTTATGGGTAGGAGAAGAAAAAGCTGATGAATATTGGCGGCAGAGATCCTTACTGATGGCGCAAACTCTCTGGTAATAGCCATCCGCTTCAGTCCGTCGGCCCTCCTTAACATATTGCAAAGCAAGGTTTAAATAAGGAGCAGCGTAGTCCGGCTTAAGCCGGGTGGCCGTCTTATAGGCCTCGATTGCTTGAGTGTTATCTCCTATGTTAGCGCGGGCAATACCTAAATAGTTATAGGCCACGGCATCGCGGAAACCCAGGTCGATGCCGCGCTGAATTTCAGCTGCGGCTTCCTGGTATCTGCGCAGGTCTGCCATAACCACACCGTAATCGGCATGACCCTGGGCAAATCGTGGATGGCTCTCGACCACTTGAGCCAACTCGGAGCGAGCGCGATCCATTAGATTTTCGTGCCGGTAAACCTTGGCCAGCGCCACCCTCGCCAGGAAGTTTCCCGGATTCGATCGGAGCGCAAGCTCAAAGCTGGCAGCCGCCTCCCGGTCTTCGCCGGAGAGCATGTACGCCCTGCCCAGACCCAGGGCGGCTTGGTCGAAGGCCGGATTGATGGAAAGCGTTTTGCGAAATTCTTCTTTGGCGGACTCCGCCTGTCCCCAAGCAAGGTAGTTCTCTCCCCGCTCGAAATGCACAACATAAAGCGCGGGCTCCTGCCGGACAAGCTCGGAGAGGATCCGATCCGCTTCTTTGTATTCCCCCTGCCGACTGAGGTCTCCGGCATGAAGGATCTGGTTAAAAGTTGCGATCTTGTCTTTGGGGTCGGCCTTAGCACCCGTTCGCGCGCTGCGGTAGGCGGTATACCCGAGCGACCTCAGCTTTTCCACGGTCTCAGGGTCCGGGGATTTCGGCGGGGCAAGCGTTCTGGTTGTGGTGAATCGGCTCGCGAAAGCGGCCAGTTGCGCATGCAAAGCCGAGGCTGCAGCGGCATGTGCCGTGATCACGTTCGAATGCTCGACTCGATCATCACGCAGGTCGTACAACTCGGGTCGCGGAGCCTCCACATATTCATATTTTGACGTCACCACCGCGCGAAGCTCGTGCCATCCGAATGAGTTGCGCGGATAGTAAGACTCCGCGTAGACAGCATCGTCCTGCGAACCAGATGCCGCTTTAGGAGACTCGGTTAAACCGGTCAGCAGCCCGTGTCCTTGAAATCCGCCGGAGTCAGCCGACGGGATGCGGCAGACCTGGGCGATCGTGCTGGCGATGTCCACCGTCGAAACCGGCAATGACAGGCGTGATGTCTGTGCCGATTGGCCGGTCTGCTCGGGATGGCCACAAGGGCCCCCTTGGCAAGATCGAGGAAGCCTCAAGATGAGAGGCACATGAAGGGTCGAGTCATAGACGAAGAATCCATGCTCAGCCTCGCCGTGCTCTCCCAGCGACTCGCCATGATCGCTTGTGAGCACCACCAAAGTGTTGTCGTAGAGGGCCAGCTGCCGCAGGCGGGCAAAGACCCTACCCACCTGGGCATCGTCGAAGGCGATAGCGCCGTCGTAAGGACGGCTTCGATAGCGGGTGCGATAAGGGTCAGGGGCACGGTAAGGGCTGTGGGCATCATAGAGGTGAAGCCACACAAAAAAAGGCTCGCTGCTGTTTCGCCCGCTGTTTCGCCCACTATTTCGACTAATCCAATCGAGCGCCCGATCCACGGTACGATCACCAGGGCGTTGCACCAGAAACAGTTGGGCGGATTCGCCTAAGTCGGGTCCCATATCGTCGTCGTAGGTTTCGAAGCCCCGGTCGAGTCCCCACATCGAGTTCAGGACGAAGGAACTCACGAAAGCGGCCGTGTGATAGCCGTTGTGGCGAAGCGCTTCGGCGAGTGTCGGAATGCCGGCCGGCAGTCCCGGTGAGGTAAAGTCCCTCACACCGTTGAACATCGGATAGGTGCCCGTAAGAATCACTGCGTGCGAGGGCAAGGTGATGGGAACCTGCGTATAAGCGTTGGCGAAGCGCAAACCCTCGACCGCGAGCCGGTCAATATTAGGCGTCTGGATGCGGGAATATCCGTAACAGGAGAGATGGTCCGCTCGCACAGTATCGAGGGTGATGAGCAGAACCGAGGGGCGACTCGATTCCCTGACTACACGATCCGCCCGGCTGCCCATGGCCGGGCAGAGAGCCGCGCAGGCTATCGAGACGAGTGCCCATAACCTCGGGATGATGCAGTGGCGATACATTCTAATTCCTACTTCACGCTACTTCGGGCCACTTCCGGCTACTTCCTGCCTAGGCCAAATTCCCGGTCTGCCTCGGCGGTCCGGCCCTGGGCCTGGTAGGCTCGCCCCAGGTTGTAATGCGCTTTGGCAAAGTCGGGCGCAATCTGGAGAGCACGTTCAAGTGCGTGAGCCGCGTCTTCAGGGCGGCCCTGATAGAGTTGCAGTTCACCCAGGGCCTCGTAGGCACGAGCGTAGTCGGGCTTGATTCTGATGGCGCGCTCGAAGGCATGTTGGGCGTCAGCTACGCGCTTCTGCCTGAGTAGTGCGGCGCCGAGATCATAAGCGGCGGAGAAATTGGTAGGATCAAGTTCGAGAGCACGTTCGAATGAGATGATGGCGCCGTCGAAATCGCCCAATTCAACTTGAGTCAAACCGAGATAATACGAGGCGAGCGCGAATTTCGGATCCAGTTTCAGGGTCGACTGGAAATTGTCCGCGGCGCGCCGGTAGTCCTTTAACCGATAGTAATCGATAGCCTTCAAATAGTGGATGGGCATCAAATCGGGATCGCTCTGTCGTGCCTGTTCCAGCTTGCGCAATGATTCCTGATAGCGGCCACGCTGGCCGTCTTCCATGGCTTCTGAGAATAGCTCGTAGACCTGAATCCGATCTTTTGGATCGGGCAGCGGCCGGCCACTCTGAGCCGAAAAGTGTCCGCCGCCCACAGCCGCGTACCCAAGAGAGCGCAACCGATCGAGCAAAGCAAGGTCAGTAAGCTCCTTCTCAGCCGTAGCATTTCCGCCCACCGGGGTGAACTTGCGCACCATGACCTCGAGCCGGCCACGCATCCGGTCCGCCTCGGACTTGTGGCGTTCGATCAGATTCTTTAACTCGTGAGGATCAACCCGCGTGTCGTAAAGCTCAGGGTGAGGCGCATCGATGTACTTGACGCCCTGCGACTGGAGTCCCCGCAATTGGCTCCAACCGAAGTGCAATAAGGGCAAATACGTCTCCGAATATAGCAGCGATGCCCCGGCCAGATGCGATTGTCCCTGCATTTCCCGCAGCAGGCTGCGGCCCTGCACGCTTTTGGGAATGGCGATTCCCAACGACTCCAAGAGTGTGGGCATTACGTCCACCAGAGACGATTCACTCTGGACCACGCGCGGCTCGAAACCAGGAATCTTGATGAGCAAGGGTATGTGCAGGGTCGAATTATAGATGAAGAAGCCGTGGGTCTTTTCGCCGTGTTCCCCCAAGCCCTCGCCATGATCGGCCGCCAGCACGATCGCACTGTTCTGGTAAATCGAGTTCTGGCGCAGGTAAGCTATCAGCCGCCCGACCTGCGTGTCGTCAAAGGCGATCTCGCCGTCGTAAGGGCTGGCGCGGTAGCGGGAGGCGTAAGGTTCCGGTGGAGCGTAGGGATAGTGAGGATCATAGAGATGAACCCACAGGAAGAACGGGCGGTGCGGCAACACCTTCAACCACTTTAGGGTTTCATCCACAACCTGATCGCCCGGCCGTTTCAGCCGGTCCAGGTTGGTTTCGTCGAGGCGGTTAAATTCAAAGTGGTCGAAATAAACACCGAAGCCTTGGTCGAGGCCGAAACGAGAGTCAAGCACAGCGCCACCGATGAAAGCCGCTGTGGCGTAACCCCTGTCGCGGAGAACCTTGGCGAGCGTGTTCGCGTTGGCCGGAACCCGGTTACCGCTGAAGTCATGCATCCCTGTGGCCATCGGGAAGGCGCCGGTAAATATCGCCGTATGGGCGGGCAGAGTGATCGGAATCGGAGTGTAGGCTTGGGTGAAACGAACGGCGTCGCGCGCCAGCGCGTCGATCTCCGGCGTGTGAATCTTGGCATCGCCATAGCAGCCGAGGTGATCGGCTCGAAGGGTGTCGATGGTAATGAAGATTATGTTGGATTTCGACTTCGAGCCCTCGTCTGGGGTCGTGCCGCCATGAATGAGCAGCGATGCCGAAATGAGACAGGCCAGAGCCATCCACGCAAGGCGGATTCGGAGCATACGTCTGCCGTCGGGGCGCTTCCTAACGAGGTCATTTGGAGGACACTGAGCGAGCGGGGGAGTCAACTATTCATGACCTCTCGGCCCTCAGTGGTTTGCCGCTGCCTCTGCGTCGGGTCAAAGGCTCAATCGCGATCGCAACTTTTGTCGGGCCTGTTTGGTATTTTACCTGAGCGAAGGGAGACTTGGATAGGCAAGTCACCATTCTCTCCGCTGCTTCGTCCCAGAGAAGATCACAAGAGCCACCGCGGCAACGGGCCAGGAGTCGCACAATTCTCGCCTCAGCGTCGTAATCCCGCTTGAATCCCGCAGGTTTTCCGCAAGTTTTCCGCACTTTTCCCCGCTCGTGAATCCCGCTAGGTTCTTTGGCACACGAGGCTTGACGAATCAACAGCAGGTTGTTCCTTGTTGTTGCCGGGAAAGGCGGTTGTGTGCTACACATGAGTCAGCCACAAAAAGACACGATACTCTGCAAGGAGTTGAAGCTATGCGAATTTCCCCTAACCTCGCGTCCCTCACTCTTCCGGTTGTCGGCTTGTTCTTCCTTGCTTTGGCGGTTTCGAAAGCAGCCGATCCACCCACTGCGGGCAGCGAAGCACCTGATTTTACACTGAGTTCGCAGGATGGGACGCCCGTCAGCCTCCATGATTTTCGCGGAAAGTGGGTAGTCTTGTATTTTTATCCTAAGGACATGACTCCTGGCTGCACCATAGAAGCCCACAATTTCCAGCGCGATCTCGCTCAATACCAGCAGAAGAACGCGGCCATCCTGGGTGTCAGCGTGGATACGCCGGATTCCCACAAGGAGTTCTGCACCAAAGAAGGGCTGGATTTCAAGCTTCTGGCCGACACCGGCCACGAAGTCTCGGGCAAATACGCGTCGCTGATGCAAAAAGGCGACCTCACCCTTGCGGCGCGCAACACCTTCCTGATCGATCCGAAGGGTAAGGTGGCAAAGGTATTCCTGGCGGTTAGTCCGCCCCACCATAGTGAGGAGGTCTTGGCCGCGATTGATGACCTGGAGAAAAGCTCCGGCTCGAAGTAGTACTGGAGACGAGCCTGAGGATACGCAACTGCCCGCCCTTGATATGCATGCCACCGGCTGCATTCAGAGTAACGCAGAGTTCGCGCTTTTCGAACTCTGCGGTTCTTCCTCCGGACAAACGGCAGACTTTCTGAGAAACGAAAGTCTGCTGCTACCCGGCTGCCCTTTCACCTGCAAGGATCGATCCTGTAGGCCACCAAAGTCTCCGGCCAGAAAGTCACGCGCACTCCCGCAATCCGGCTGGTGGGGAACAGCCGTCTGAGCCGGCGCGCGGAAAGCAGTCCCAGTTCCTGCACGGTTCCTTTGGCGATATGGGTTCCCAGAAGGCGGTTGTACTTCATTTGCACGGTGCGTGGCAGGAATTGGAAAAAGGGCAGATGGTGGTGGCTTTCGAAGGGGAACCAATAGTTGGGCGTGGTTACAAACCAGCTTCGGCCTACGCGCATGATCTCACGCGCGAAAGCCTCCTGCCGGCCTTCACCCAGGATGTGCTCGATCACGGCGTTGGAGAAGACCAGATCGAAGCTTTTGTCGGGAAAAGGAATCGCGCAGCCGTCAAACACGGCGTAGGCGGGTTGGGGGTAGTGCTCGCGAGCGCTTACGACCTCGGCTAGCTCGTACCCGCCGCCGACAATGCGCTCCGGATACGGGTAAACATCCTCGAAGGTGTAGCGCGAGAAAACGTCGCCGGAAGCGCCCACGTCGAGGACGCGATCGTCCGGCCGGGGCTTAAAAACCTGGTGATAGAGTTCAAACTTCTTGCGCCGCGAGCGCTGGCTGAACCGCCGCAGCATCCGGCTGTACGCCGTGTCTCTCATGCTTTCCCGATGCCGGACCTCATCGGCCCTCGTTCACCGTAGCATCCAGTTCGCCGCGCGCCAGGCGGACGGAAATGCGGCTCCCCGCCGCAAGGCCAGCCGCATCGCGCACGATTCTTCCGTCCGCGTCACGGGTGATCGAGTAACCCCGGTTGAGGATCCCCACCGGGTTGCGTTCGTCGAGAATCGATTGCCAATGAGTCAAAGCGTTTCGCCGTTCCACGAGGTAGCGGTGGAAGCAAGCCTCGAGCCGGCCCTCGCGATCCTCCAGTTGCGCACGTTTCCAGCCCAACACTTGCCGGAAATCATAGCGGTTGATCCCCGCCGAGACATCGAGGAATTCATGACGCTTCTTGTTCAAATGGCGCCGGGCAGCCGCTTCGAGGGTAGTCACGCAATCGTCCACCCGCTGCGAACGCTCGGCCAACTGGCGAGTGACTCTGTCAAAGACGCGGTGAATGTGAAGTTCCGTCAATTGACGCCGCGATTCCGAGAGCTTTAGTCGGATCACTTGAGTCAGGCGCCGGGCACGATTCGCAATCTCCGCCTCGTAGTCTTCCTTGCGATGCACTACGAGTTCAGCCGCGGCGGAGGGAGTCGGAGCGCGCAAATCCGCGACGAAGTCTGCAATGGTGAAGTCGGTCTCATGGCCCACGCCGGAAATCACAGGAATCGAAGATGCTGCGATGGCACGCGCCACCTCCTCCTCGTTGAACGCCCAGAGGTCTTCCAGCGAGCCGCCGCCACGGGCCACGATCAATACGTCGGCGAGTTCGCGGCGATTGAAATACTCGAGCCCGCGCACGATCTCGCTTGCAGCCCCTTCACCCTGCACCCGCACGGGGTAGAGCAGCACATTCATGTTGGGGAAACGGCGGCGAAGCACCAGCAGGATGTCACGGATCACAGCTCCGGTAGGTGAGGTGACGATTCCGACCCGGCGCGGCAGCATCGGAAGAGGCTTTCGGCGCGAGGGTTCAAACAGTCCCTCAGCAGCAAGTTTTGTTTTGAGTTGCTCGAAGGCAAGCTGCAGCGCTCCCAGGCCCGCCGGTTCCAGATATTCCACCTGGATCTGGTACTCGCCGCGAGCTTCGTAGACGCTCAAGCGGCCGCGCACCACCACCGAGAGCCCGTCCTCCGGCTTGAACTTCAGGTAGCGGGCCTGATTGCGGAAGCAGACCGCCCGAATCTGTGCCTGATTGTTTTTCAGGGTGAAGTAGCAGTGTCCGGAACCGGCAGCGCGTAGGTTGGAGATCTCGCCGGCCACCCACACGTCGAGGAAGCGCGGCTCAATCACTTCCCGGATCGCCTGGTTCAGCTCGCCGACGCTGTAGATCCGGCGTTGTGGCTTAAAGTCGAACGCCTCTTGACCCATAGTTGCAGCGCGGCTCCGTCATCTTTCTTACTCCCCTCCTATTAGGTCTATTTTAGGAGGGGGCGAGGGGGTGGTAAGGGCATAGTTTCTGAGTTCATAAACCCCTCGTGCTCAGCGGCGGGTCAGAAAGGAGATCAACCACAACACCAGCGTCAGTAATAAACTTAGCAGCAGGCAGGTGACGATCGGAAAATAGAAATACCCATGCCTGCCCTTGTAGGCGATATCTCCAGGCAGCCGGCCCAAGCCAAAATATGAGAACCGCGATCCCGCCATCAGCACGACACCCGCAACCACCAGCACGATGCCGGCGATCACCAACAGCTTACCGAGGTGGAAAGGCAATCCGCTCATGACGACGCCGATCCTCGCGGAGGCAGTTCACCCCCTGAGAGTATCACCAAGCGCGAGTACGGTCGCGGAGGCGGCACTACACAAGTTCGATGCCAGGGAAAAAGTAGCCGATTTCGTAAGCCGCGGTTTCAGGCGCATCCGAGCCATGCACCACGTTGTGCTCAATCGAGGTGGCGTACAGTTTGCGAATCGTGCCAGGCGCGGCGTTCGAAGGATTCGTGGCGCCCATAACCTCCCGCAGCCGAGCGATGGCGTTCTCCCCTTCCAAAACCATCGGCAGCGCTGGCCCGGAGCTCATAAAAGTGGTAAGGCTGTCGAAGAAGGGCCGCGCGCGATGGACAGCATAGAAACCTTCAGCTTCCGTCTTACTCAACCGAACCAGTTTTGCGGTGATGATCTTGAACTGATTGGCTTCGAGGATGCTGATAATATCGCCGACGTGCCCGGCGGCGACGGCGTCCGGCTTGATGATGGTGAGAGTGCGTTCGATTGGCATGTGGTGTGATTCCCTTGGAAGATGTGGAAGTGGCTGCTAGACCTTGGCACTGCGAGAATGAAGAGCCTCGGCCAGCGTGTCGCCGATCATGGCGGGACTTTCTGCCACCAGGATTCCCGCGGCTTGGAGCGCTCGGATCTTATCGAGGGCAGTGCCCTTGCCACCGGAAATGATCGCCCCGGCGTGGCCCATCCGGCGTCCTGGTGGCGCCGTCCGGCCGGCGATGAATCCGACCACCGGCTTGTGAACCTCGGCACTTACGAAATCCGCGGCTTCCTCCTCGGCGCTTCCACCAATCTCGCCGATCATGATAATCGCGTGAGTATCCGGATCTTCGTTCATCAAGGCCAGCGCGTCCACAAAATTGGTGCCGATAATGGGATCTCCTCCGATGCCGATGCAGGTGGATTGCCCGATGCCCAGGCTCGAGAGTTGTCCTACCGCTTCGTAGGTCAGGGTGCCACTGCGTGAGATCACGCCCACATGACCCGGCAGATGGATGCGAGCCGGCATAATACCGATCTTGCATTTACCTGGAGAAATAATTCCCGGGCAATTGGGACCGATAAGGCGAGTGCGGCGGCCGCTTAGATACAGCTTCACCTTTACCATGTCGAAAGTCGGAATGCCCTCAGTGATGGCGACTACCAGGGGCAAATCGGCCTCCGCCGCTTCCATAATGGCATCCGCGGCAAAGGGCGGGGGCACAAAAACCATTGAGGCATTGGCCCGAGTCTCCTCCACAGCCTCCCGCACCGTGTTGAAGACAGGAACGGCCACCTCACCACCAGCGTCCTCGAATTTTGCGCTCGTACCGCCTTTGCCAGGCGTCACACCCGCCACGACGTTGGTCCCATAAGCAATCGACTGCTGCGTGTGGAATCCGCCCTCACGGCCGGTGATGCCCTGAACCAGTAATCTCGTATTTTCGTCAACCAGAATAGACATGGGCCTCGACTTTCTGTGCCGATTGATTCCCGTTCTCAGCGCACTTCGTAAAGATAAGCGCCCTCGATGAACATGCCACCCACTTGGGTATTCCCAAGCCGTGCTCCTTCGACTGAGGCCGTCTGGGCAAAGACAGAACGTAGTGCTTGATACATCGGTTGCATGGGACTGATAAGTTCAATTTTCAGACGCTGTCCCGATTCAGACGGAATGTGTCGTATGACTTTGCTAAGCTCCCGATAGGCATCCCGCGGTCCCAGTGCATCAACTCTCGGGCTCGCAATTACCAGGTGCCACTCGCCAGCCTCCGGCTCAAGCAGCCAAAAGGCCCCCATGATCGGGAACTCCTTATTCGCTCGCAGTAACTGCCACACCGTTCTGCCAAACTCAAGGTCCGCTTCGTTGAGCGCTTCAACATAATTCATTACCACCTCCGCCGTATCCATTCCATCACTCCGGAACCGGGTTCGGTGGCCGCCGCGTACAGTGACTTTGCCCGCAGTTCTTCGATCACTTCGTAGCGGTTTTCATTGTTCCAAAGCTGGACGATGATCCAATTACTCTCCAACTTTTCGTCAGCCTGCATTTCGTTCTGCATCTCCGCCCAAAGCGCCGCGTCGAGTCGAACTAACTCCTTCAAGTTGTGGGTGTAGGCCTGATTGACAAAGCTTTTATCTGGGAAATCGTATTGCCGGACGGCGCGCGCCAGATAGGCCTTGAGGGCACATTCCAGGGCAAGACCGGTCATGTAATAGGCACCTGTCCAGAACTGGTTGTCGAGCAAAACCCGAGCTTCCTCTAGTCGGTTGTCCGCGAGGAGTCGCAACTTGTCGCGATTCAACTTGGCAACAACCACACAAGCTCCTGCCGTCGCCGATCAAACCCCAGCCGCAGCGACGACCCTTTCGGCCGCGTCCTTCATCCCCTTCGCGACAGCAAAATTCAGGCCCGACTCGCTCAGGATCTGGTGCCCCAACTCGACGTTGGTACCTTCGAGCCTCACCACCACAGGCACCTTAATACCCAGGTCCTTCACGGCAGCGATCACGCCATTTGCCACGATATCGCAGCGCATGATTCCGCCGAAAATATTGATCAGCACGGCGCGAACGTTGGGATCGCCAAGAATAATCTCGAATCCGCGTTTCACCTGCTCCTCGTTGGCGCCGCCGCCCACATCGAGAAAATTAGCCGGCCGCCCGCCGGCATATTGAATGATGTCCATGGTTGACATGGCCAGTCCAGCACCGTTTACCATGCAACCGACGTTGCCCTCCAGACGAATATAGTTCAGCTTGTACTCTGAAGCCTTTACCTCGAGAGGATCTTCCTCGTTGAGATCGCGCATCGCTACGATGTCGGGGTGGCGATAGAGGGCGTTATCGTCGAAGTTCATTTTGGCATCGAGCGCCAGCAGAGCGCCCGCCTTGGTGACGACGAAAGGGTTGATCTCCAGGAGTGAAGCATCCGTGGCTTCGAAGGCATGATACAAGGCAGTGAAGAACTTTACGGCTTCGCTCACTTGTGGCCCTTCGAGACCCAATCCGAAAGCAAGATTGCGCCCTTCGAAGGCCTGGAACCCGACCGCGGGGTCGATGGTTTCCTTCAGGATTTTCTCCGGATGCGACGCCGCAACTTCTTCGATCTCCATGCCACCTTCGGTCGACGCCATGAAAACCGGCCGCCCGCAGGTGCGATCGATCACCAGTCCCAGGTAAAGCTCGCGGGCGATGTCGAGGCCTTCTTCGATCAGTACGCGTTTCACCGCGCGACCCTCGGGACCCGTCTGGTGCGTCACCAGGTTCATCCCCAGGATTTTGCTTGCCGCTTGGACAGCCTCTTCGGGTCCGCGCGCCAGCTTCACTCCTCCGCCCTTGCCGCGCCCGCCGGCGTGGATCTGGGCTTTGACCACCACCGTTCCGCCACCGAGACGCACGGCAACCTGGCGAGCTTCCTCCGGAGTCGAGATGACTTCGCCGCGTGGCACCGTGACGCCATAGCGGGCAAGGATCTGTTTTGCTTGAAATTCGTGGATTTTCATTTTAGAAGCCGGTGTTCCCGATTATCCGTTATCAGTAACTCGTAGACAGGCGAGATTCGCTTTAATGACCAGGATCACGCTACAATAAAAGTGCCGCTTGCGGAGCCAGAATAATTCAGTATAGAAAATGCGCCCCGAAATTGCAATGAAAGCGAATGTCGGACCGCGATGTGTTTTGGCGTTTCGGTTGGACTTGTGAGCCACACTTTGGAACCCAACTGCGTTAATACGCGCACAGCATTATTTTCTGCTGTGGCGTTTATGCAGCTCACAACATGATTCGCGAAGCTACAGAAAAGCTAATCTGCCGCGAGGACCTCACCCGGGCTGAAGCTGCCTCGGTCATGAACGAGCTTCTTTCCGGTACAGTTCCCGAGGGGGAAATCGTCTGTTTCCTGGTGGCCCTTCGCGACAAAGGTGAGAACGCGGCCGAGCTCACCGGGTTTGCTGAGGTCATGCGGGATAGGGCGGCCGAACACCTTCGCCAAGCCGGCGTTGAGCTTGACGCCCTGCAGCAAGAGTCCCCCCTGCTGGACACGTGTGGCACCGGCGGCGACGGCCGGTGTACGTTTAACGTCTCGACCGCAACTGCGATTGTGGCGGCGGCAGCCGGCGTACGCGTGGCCAAGCACGGCAACCGTGCGATCTCCAGCCGCTCAGGAAGCGCCGACGTCCTGGAGGCTTTGGGCGTCGCTATCGACCTGCCGCTCGAGCGCATCGGTGAATGTCTCGATCGTGTGGGTATGGTATTTCTGTTTGCTCCCCATCTGCATCTCGCCATGAAACACGTTATGAATGCGCGCCGGAAACTGAAGACCAAAACTGTGTTCAACCTGCTCGGACCGCTCACCAATCCGCTCGCGGCTTCCGTGCAACTGCTTGGCGTATACGACCGCACCCGCACCGGGATGATGGCCGAAACCCTGGCGGCGTTTGGCAGCCGTCGCGCCTTGGTCGTGGCGGGCTGGGACGGCACCGACGAAATCTCCACCTGTGGACCGACGCAGGTCTCGGAGACGAGAAGCGCGAGCCCTGATAACCCGACGGTCACCACGCGGCATATCGGTCCCGAGGATTTTGGGCTGAGTCCGGCTCCAGCCGACGCGCTGAGCGGCGGCGATCCGGCCGCGAACGCTGCCTTGATTCGCCGGGTGCTGGCCGGTGAATCCGGTCATGCTCGCGATGCGGTCCTTGCCAATACCTCAGCGGCGCTGGTGGCCGCGTGCCTCGCCGGGAATTTCATGGAGGGAATTGAGCGGGCCGCTGAGGCCATCGATTCAAAGGCCGCCCAACGGACCCTGGCAGCGCTGGCCGATTTCACTCAGAAATACCGGCGCTGACTCACTCGACTTGAAAGGCGTAGAGGTAACCCGGAAGTTCGCCACCACGGTACTGATAAAAGCCGTACTCACCGGGATCGAGATCGTCGGCCGGCACCAAACGGTAGAGTCCCGTTTCCACCTGCTTTTCGTAGAATTCCACCTGCGACTTCAGCGAAATACCCGAACTTGGCTTCCACTCCTTCTCGCCGCTGATCTCAAACTCGCGGCGGCTGCTCTTTTGCTTCAGCTTCACCAGAACCAGATCGCCGGCTCCTCCCCGGCCTGGCGGCATCCGGAAATAGAATACAGGCGTCGAAATCACGTGCAATTGCGCGTGACGCCCCAGGATCTGCGCCTTCACCGTGCCCTTTCCGGTGGGCATGGCGCCTTTCATGGGCAGGGGAGGGAGCTTGCTCGCCGAATGCTCGACCGTGAGGGCGCGGCCTTCGATCCGAATTGCCCCTTCCGGATTCTGATAGTAAAGGCCCGGATCCCTGGGGACTTGGGCGCCTTCAAGGGCGAACATCAGTGCGAATGCAATTTGGACAACCGGCATACCCTGTTGGGTCTCTCCTCGACATTCGCTCGGGGCCCCACCCTCGCAGCGTCTACTCAGTCCGGTACTCAGTCCGGGCCGACTCTATATACTCTAGCGTCAATACACGTCTTGTGCTGTGCCGTGGATCACATTTGAATGGAAAGGTGGGGGTACGTCGGTACCCTATTTGTTCAGAATTTGTTCAGAATCCGATCTGGAGGTACACTGCCAAGGCCAGCGATCCGGCGAGGGTGGTTCCCGCAAAATTCACAATTCCGTTTGTGACCGATCCCCGGCGCTCGATGGTCGCACCCAACAGGCTGTCAAACAGGTTACCTGCCAGTCCGGCCGAGGCCGCGATCACCGCTCCGCCTGCCGTTACCAGGCCCAGCGCATATCCCAGAGCCGCGATCAAAGCCGACGCCCCCAGCCCCGCAGAGGTTCCAGCCAGAGATACGCCACCGTTCTCACCAACCGGTACCGGCTGAAGGGTAGTGATGCGATAAGCGCGCCCGCCTACCACTTGCCCTATCTCGCTCGAAATCGTATCACCCGCAGCCTCCGCGAGGGCGGCCACCAGGGCCAGGAGAAAGGCCCTTTGGTGGAGAGTCGCAATGACCAGAATTGAGAAGAACGCTGGCGCCAACAGATTAGCCGTGGCCTCGCGCCAGCTTCGCGCTCCCCCACGCCTCTCGGCGACCCCAAGAGCGGCCTTTCTGGCATACCCAAGTTTGGTGGCTGCGGACCCCAGCACGAAGAACGCAAACAGGATGAGGAAGCTCTTGTAGCCATATCCCGCGTAGACGGCCACCCCCAACAGGAGTCCGGCTCCGGCCCCGGATCTGTTCACTAGATGCATCCGCAGAGCGATGAGCGCGAATAAAACGTTGAAGGCCACGGCGGCAATGAGACGGATTTTCAGGTAAGGCAGGTTGTAGCCCAGGGCCGACCATGAAACAAAATAGGCACAGAATGCGAAGCCGGAGCAAATCAGGGAAATGGACAGATCACACTCGAGCTTGATCGAAGCACTCTGAACGATTGCGCCTACGACAGCCGTGGCGAGCGCGAGCGCCAGCGCCTTTTCGAATCCCAACTTCGGGTCCATCCAGAGGGCCAGGGCACCGGCCCCCAGCCCGCCGCTTATCACAAAGGCCGTGACGCCTGACCACTTGGTTCCCGGATTGAAAGGCAACGATGGACCGCCGAGCGCTTCGCTGGCGATCATGGAGAGCGGGCTGGCCACTGCCAGGATCGCCCACACCAGCGCCACGACTTCGAGATGATGCCGGTAAAGTAGGATCAAACCCAGAATCGAGAGAGGGTAGGCGGCCATGCCGTTCGCCGAGACCGCGGACGACTGAGATGTTCCCACGGTATTCGCGGCGCCGCCCAAGGACACCGCTTCGCTCGCCGCGGTTGAAGGCCGCATCACCTGGCCCGAATCCGGCGCGATGAGCGGCAGGATATAAAGGATAAACATCAGCGCCAGGATGACGCATCCCGCCGCCTCGGGCCAGGTGACAAACGGCAGCAGGAAGGCCAGGAGGAGCATGGCGACACGAGTGATTTTCCGAGCGGAGTCGATGCTAGAAACCATGGCAGGATCTACAACTTGTATCCGATGCGGCGCAGAAGCTGCTTACGCGCCTTGATGTCATCCTCCGTCTCCACGCCCTTGGTCTTTACGCCGTCAATCACGCCGAGGATACCGCGCCCCTGGTCCGTTTCCGCCACCACAACTTCCACGGGATTCGCGGTGGCGCAGAAAACACGGCAGACTTCCGGCACATTCTTGACGGCATTCAGAATATTGACGGGGAATCCGCCCTCGATGAAGATGATGAAGCAGTGTCCACAGGAAAGGCCTAGCGCGTTTTTCTGGGCAAGCTCGACAAGGCGCGATTCGTTTCCCGTATATCGCACCAGCGCCGGTCCCGAAGATTCACAAAACCCAATGCCGAACTTCATGCCGGGCACCGTCCCGACAATAGCCTCATGAAGGTCTTCGACGGTCTTGATGAAGTGCGCCTGGCCCAGTATGAAGTTCATGTCCTCCGGCTTCTCGATCCGAACGGTTTCGAGTTTCATTACAAGTGCTCCTCGCTCTCTTCGTCGACGCTTGCTGTAGCGCCGGTGTCCTCATCGGCGTCTTCGGCTGCTGTAGCGCCAGTGTCCCCACCCGCCTTTACGCCTGCTGTAGCGCCGGTGTCCCCACCGGCGTTCTACCGGCGTTCTAGAGGGAGCACCGTAAAGATGCTCCCTTACGGCCACGCGGGGACTGGGTAGGGGAGGGCCTTTTACGGCCCTTCCTCCACAGGCTGGAAGCCCGTGCCACCTCGATGTGGCATGGCCATCCTGGCCATGATATCGCAACGAAAATGTACAAACTCTAGGCGCCGGTGTCCCCACCGGCGTTTTCGGCGCTCCCAGCTTGCCCTGAGCGCAGCCCGGGGACAGCCTTGCTACAGAAGGGAAATTGCGCTTCAGGATACAGCCAGTTAAACCCGATAAACATCAGGGCGACGACCACGAACACCAGATAGCTGCCTTCGGGGCCCACGCTGCCACCGGTGAGCCACCGCGGCGCTTGCGCCACAAAGGACGAACTGACCAGGTGCCCCGGCACCATCACCCCGCTGTCGGGTACAGAGTAAAGGAAGCTCTCGGAGTAGTCCCACATCGCGTGCAGTCCGACGGCAAACCAGAGACTGCCGGTCCGGCGCACAGTGAAGCAGAAAAACAGTCCGATGAACGCTGCGGCGAGCGCCCCAATCCAATCCTCGCCAGGGTTGCGGATGTGCCCGGCGCCGAAAACTATCGAGAGCAGAAGGGCCGAGGGCCAAAAACCCATGCCCGAGGCGAGCGTGTAAAGCGCATAACCGCGCGTGAGAAATTCCTCGAAAAAACCCACGACCAGAAATGCCAGCGCCCACCCGGCAGCGTACCTCGCCAGTTGCGGCCCGTGCAGCTCTACGCTGCCGAAGTAGAATCCATGCGCCAGCCGGATGACCAGCAGCAGCACCGTAAGCGCCGCAAACCCCCAGAATGCACCGGCCCAGAACCGCGCCCCCAAAGCACCTCGGGCAGGCAGCCCATAGACAGCGAAGGGGCGTTTCTCGATCAGCGCCATGATCTGTGCTGCGATCAAGATGGCGACCAAGGGAATGCCTTCACCCACTATGAGCTTGAAGGGGCTTATTCCCTTTGGAGAATGGCTCAAGAGCGGCTTTGACAGAAAGCCCAAGGCGACCAAAAGGACGGCGGCAAAAATCAGAAAGATCAGCAGCCGCCACCCGGCCCTGATCCCATTGGGCCCCGTGAAGATACGTTCCAAAGTAGATGGCGCGTAGGGTGGCGAAAGCGCCGGAACAGGGTTGTTGCCGCCGTCCTCCATCAGGTTTCCTTTTGGTTGTTAGAATCCTTTGATCGGTCTCTTGCGGGCGTGACGAATGGTGAGGACTTGCACGCGCTCGTCCGCGACACGAAAGAGAATCCGGTACATGCTACGGCCTTCGCCGTATAAAAGCTGGCGAACGCCTTTTTGGCGGAGGCCTGGCTCAAGCGCAAAGGCGCAGCGCATGGGGAATTCAGCCAGACTCGTAACGGCGTCACAAAGCCCGTCGAACCACTCAAGTGTTGCGGATTCGGCGAGCCTGGCAAGGTCCCGCTCAGCGCGTTTTCGGTAAAGGACGAGATACGCCAAAGCGGCTGGCCCTCAATTCCATATGAACCTGGGCGGCCGGGCGACCTTCGCCAGGCTCCGAGAGCGCTTCATTCACGGCCTCGACGGTCTCGAGGCGATCCTTCCACTCTTCGTAAGCCGCGGCGTCAAACACCACAAAGCGCGCTTTTCCATCCACGGTCAGGACCACGGGCCGGTGGGTCTTTTTGAGCAACCGGGCGAACTTCGCGGTTTGGCGTTTGAAAGTGGTCAGAGGATGGATGTCCTCGGCGACGTCGATCATGAAAGCACCTCTAAAGCATCCTATCAAATGCTGAAGGAGGAACGCAAGTTACTTAGCCCGGCAGTAGTGGTCAGTCTGAAAATTTCTCACGTTTTTTGTACGGACCACGCTTTCGGGCAACCGGCTTCGGCAGAAGCGCCATGACATCGGCCATACTCCACAGCTTAGAAGTAACACCAGCCTCCTGCGCTGGGGTGCATCGCAACGTCTGGTGAATCCGAACAAAGTTGTAGTACATGAAGTAAATCGCGACGGTTGCGAGGTGATTCGCCAGTTTCTTGCTGAACCCGTTTGTGAGCCGGGTAAATCTGCGCATCGACATCCTCATGCTGAGGTTCTGGCGCTCCGCGTATGACGTGCTGATGTGCTTTGGGTCGGGGTTGCCCATAATCGCCTTACGTTCGCATGAGACGCACACGGCGGGCCTGTACCGCGTCTCTTCTTGGCTCGACTCGTAAAGCTTGTTGAGCATCGCATAGTCGATGTCCGCTCCGAACGCATCTTCGACCGCCGACAAGTACATCTTCAGGCCGTCTGTGGTGAGTTGTGCCCGGCTCGCTAGCCGTCCAGCAAGATCACTGATGAACAGATGCGCCGTAGCCGCGTTCCGAGCGCCAACCATGAAGGTGGGAACCAGCTTCGTATCCGCATCAATCGCCGTCCACGTCCACACGTCACCAAACCCAAGCTGACCCTTCTTGTCGGCAGGGACGTTCTTTTCCTTCGCGTAGCAGAAAGCCCAAATCTCATCGCACTGAAGCCGCTGGCAACGGAGATTGCGGAACACCCGATCCTGATACTCGATGCAGGCATCGCCAAGTTCGATCAGCAGTTTAACGATAGTGTTCTTGGAAAAACCCGTCATCCGCGAGTTGCCCGGATGGAGTTGCCCTCGCAGATCGAGGTCACGATTTGCACTCGCTCGGAATCGCTCAGCATTTTCATACTGACCATTATGCTTGCCTAAAAGTCGATTGTCAAGAACTTTGTCAGGTTGTGGTTGACATGGCGACTTTTTGGGATTATAAGAGAATTGTGAACCAGGGAACCCTGTTTGAGCCACGACCGCCGCATCCCGGTAAGATACTGCGTCAACTTATGGAGGAACGCGGTTGGACTCAGGACGACCTAGCAGCGATCATCGGCAAGTCCCGCCAGTCAATCAGCGAAATCGTCTCCGGAAAGAATGGGATCACGCTCGATATGGCGATGATGCTCGCGGCTGCTTTCGAGAACAGTGCCCAAGAATGGCTGAAGTGGGATCAACTGTACCGGCTTTCAATGGCCGAACGTGACGTTACGGAGGTCCAGAAACGGGCTCAACTGTACAAGACGGCACCTATTCGAGACATGATAAAGCGCGGATGGATAAGGCCGAGTATTGATGCAGCGGAGCTTCATGCCGAGCTTGAGGCATTCTTCGGAGCCGAATCCCTGGAAGACGGTCTTGGTTTTCCGGTTGCCACGAAGCGTACCGTGAAGCTCCCGTATTTGAATTCCGCTGAGATCGCGTGGTGCTTCAGGGCAAAGCAGTTGGCTAGGAGTCTCTTGTGCTACCCGTATGCGCCTGCCCGCCTGATCAAGGCGCAGGGGAAGCTGAAGCGGCTTGCGGCCCATCCCAAGGAAGCGCGGAACGTCTCTCAGGTCTTAGCCGACTGCGGCATCCGCTTCGTTGTGATTGAACCACTCCCAGATGTGAAGATCGATGGAGCAGCTTTTTGGGACGAAATCGGGCCTATAATCGCCGTCTCAATACGACACGACAGGATTGATGGGTTCTGGTTCACTGTAATGCACGAATTTTCTCACATCAAGCATGGCGACACTCTGTCCGTCGATACTGGACTCATAGATGGCACTAAGGGAGTTAACATTACGCTTGTCGAAGACCAATCGGAGCGTAGGGCCAATGAAGAGGCAGCAGCGGCTCTTGTGACTCCTGGAGAACTGGACTCATTTATTCGGCGCGTCGGACCTCTCTATCCAAGGGAGAGAATAATTCAGTTTGCAAATCGGATTCAGATTCATCCCGGCATAATCGTGGGTCAACTCCAGCACAGGAAAGAGTTGGGATACATGGCTTTGCGGGATCTGCTGGTTAAGATTCGGGAGAGCGTAGTGTTAACAGCTCTAACGGACGGTTGGGGTCAATCCATATCCCCCAGCGCATGAGAAGGAGAAGTTCATGATCACAGCTCTAGGTCCACGCGCAGAGAGAGCCAGCAGAAAGATGGTTTTCCTGCTTGATCGTTACAGCGCCACATTTCCGGACGAGGTGCTTCCGCTCGATCCGGCCAGAGTAGCAGAATGGGCGTACACAACAGGCCTCTGGAAACCCAAAGAGACTCCGCCCGAAGAGGTTCTGCGCCGCAAGCTGTGCAGGGCTTTGCGACATAGGTACATGGAAGACCCCCAAGGCAGAGAGGTTCGGGCTAATTTCGCCGCGATAGAAGAGGTTGAGACGCCGGAAGGCCTAAAACGGGTATCCCGCTTTTACCCGATCTTCAAAGCCCCGCCAGAGGTTGTGAGGCAGGCTCTCGCACTTGATCGGCGTCAGGCCCTGGCGACGGCAATGCAGATGAAGTTAGATTTTGACTCATACAATGACAACAACGAGTTTGGCATGACGCTGGAACCTCTCGATCTGAATTTGAATAGAGACCTAGAAGAGATGGGGTTGCCCAGCGATTATCGTCCAGAACTGCCGCCAGAAGAAGAGGAAGATTAGCCGTTCCATCTCTTCCGGGCGGCCATCTTTGCAATTTGCTTTCGTCTTGTCGGCGAGAGCTTTTTCGCTCTCGCCTTTCCACCCTTTTGCCCGCCGAGCCTGCCGAGCGCAACCGCGTGGGGATTCTTGCCCTCGTCTGGATTCTCCAAAGGCGTACAGTCCAGATGCTCACCGATGGCCTGTTCCACAACGCGCCGAGCGATCGTAGTGAAGTCGTGTTCTTTGCTTGACCGTGTAGGCATGGTACGATTGTACGCCACATGGCATTCGAATTGGAACCGGAAATTTAACAAAGTTGGGGAGAACCATCATGACACCAGATCACTTGATTGCATCTATCCAAATCGCAGTCGCGGCGATTTTCCCCCTAGGCGGCGCATTTCTAGCGGTTAGGCTTTCGCTTAGACGATTTCGGTCAGAAAGATGGTGGGAAATTCAACAGCAGGCGTATTGTCATCTGCTTGAGAATCTTGCAATCCTCAAGCATCGTTACGAGAGAGAATTAGAGTATGGTGAGCATCCAGATTACGCCGAGGGGCCTAACGCATTGCTTATTGACCAATGTCCTGGCGCTCGCTCCGAAGTTGAGAAAAGTTCCACAATCGGAGAACTGTATATCTCACAAAAGGCGAGCGTGGCTCTAGACAGATGCGTAGAAATGCTGAACATCGATCTGGGCTGCGGCCCTGAAAGAAACAATAAAGAGTACCTGAAGGCTCTGAAAGAATGTATTGAGTGTATCCGGAGAGAAGCAGTGTCAGCTATGAGCGTCTGACTCAAGGCAATTCTAAATCCAACTAACTCTCTTCTGATTTCAAACTGACCCACTAGCCGGCAGCGCTCTTTCGTCATAGAAGGAAATTACGAGAGCAGGGGAATGGTAGAAAACTTCCCAGCTGCGGCAGTGATTAGCTGGGGTACCTCCGCGTATTTTGCGCGGCGCCAGTTCGAGCGCCAATCCCCTGGTCAGCGTTTCGATGGGCGCCTTTCGTGGAAGCGTACAGCAGGGCTCCCGCCACCGGATGCGAGCCGACGATAGAGCTGAGGTTGATGATGCTCCCGCCGCCGGCCCCGAACCGCTTGATCGCCTCCTGCACGGTGAGAATCGCCCCGAGAACGTTGATCCAGAAAGTTGATATTGTAGTGGAGGTGAAAGTTCTCTTCGGTGATTTCCGCGAAGGCGTCGAAGCGGAATACCCCGGCGTTGTTGACCAAAACATCCAGTCTTCCGAACGCAGATCACTTCTTTGAATAACCGCGCGACATCTGCGGCCTTGGACACATCGGCCCCGACCGCGATCGCCTCGCCTCCGTTGTCAGTGATCGCCTGAGCGACGCGTTCGGCGCCTTACCGGTCGGAGGAATAGTTCACGGCCACACTTGCTCAGCGGCCAACGCCGTTGCAATCCCACTGCCTATGCCTTTGGACGCGCCCGTCACGATT
Organism: uncultured Acidobacteriota bacterium; assembly: GCA_963803295.1. Classification (GTDB taxonomy): domain Bacteria; phylum Acidobacteriota; class Terriglobia; order UBA7540; family UBA7540; genus CAWDMC01. The sequence goes on from CAWDMC010000010.1 coordinate 584,463, forward strand.
GCCACTTTGTTAGACAGTCTGCTCATATTCACCTCATATTCTTGATCTAACTCCGCGTACCCTCGAACGTCCATCGCCGTGAATTGCGCCTCGCGCTCTGTCCATAGTCATCGGCTGTTTCTTTAAGGTCCACCGTTGCGGCTCTCGCGGAGGGCAGGTCGCGCCGCTTCCGAAGCGTGCCAAAAGAACAAGACCCCGCTGAGCAGGGCCCTTGGGATCACTTTGAAGCTGGTGTCAAATCGCGCGTTACCGGCCGCGACCGCCATGAAAACCACCCATTCCGCCGCGGAATCCGCCCCTCCCCATGCGCGGTCCCATCATGCGTGGGGCTGGAGCCATGCGCGGAGCCGGAGCCATCATCCGTGGAGCTGGCGCTGGACGCAACCACCGTCCGGACGGAGCAACGCCGCGCGCTATTCTCGGCGGAGCGTTCCTGGTTCCCACCACTCCAGGATAACGGTGGTAGTAGTAGGGCGCCTGCCACACCAAGTCCGGTGAGTAGAATCCCCAACCGAAGGGGCTATACCACATTCCGCCTCCCGGCACCCAGGAGTACATGCTCCAGAACGGATCCCAGTACCAGCCAGGTCCATACCATCCGCCGTTCACCAGGATGGTGTTGGCCGCGCCCACGTTGGCCTCAGACTCATACTCGCCCCTGAGCTTGCTCCAACGATACAGAGGGTCGGATTCGATCGCGTTCTCATCGAACTTCTGCGCCTTCAAGGCTGCACCGGAACTGAGAGTGACTTCGTGCCCCTTCTTCACGGTCACGCGCTGGTCGCCTTCTGAAACTACCGCTTTGCCGTCGATCACGGCGACGGAGGGCTGGGCGGCGTTGAAATCGTACAAGCCTTTCTTCTCGATGGTTGTAGTGGCGCCGCCCACCACTACGTTCAGATTGTTCTCCTTGTAAAGCTCTGCCACTTCCAGCATGGCCGAACCATTCACCAGTTGCACGCTCGTGTCCTCGAGCGTCGGCGACAGCATGCGGATTTCCCCGTTTGCTCCAACCCTCAGGAATACACCCGGGGTCAACAGGATTTCCGCATTGCCGGACTGGGTGTCCAGCATCTGATTGGTTTCAAGCCGCTTCGTGCCCACCGACCCCGGCGACAGGTTCTCACCCTGAAGCGAAACTTGACCTTCGACGTAATTGAGCGTTCCGGGAACGGGCATCGTCGCCGTCGCCTCAGCCAGCGCAACCGCAGCTAGCGCAACCAGTACCGCCTGCCAGCTCCTTTTCCATGTTCCCATATCCTTTCTCCTTACCATCTCCCGAAATATTAGATGGCCGGGCTAAGCCGACGACTCGGACATCGATTCCGAGCAAGCTCGACCGCTGAACTGCCTATCGTTTCGTTCCAAAATGACCCACGGCTTCCCAATTTGGGGCCGGGTTTCCCGCTTCTTGGCTGCAAACGTCTCCGAAGGTGGCGGTTCTCGGGAGTACTAAAGTGTCAGGCGAGTGCTCAACAGGCATTGAGCACCCCACCGAAAGTACTAAGTTCGTGGCCCCTAGGCGCGCAGCGTCGCCGCCGCTCTAGCCTACCAGAAGTCGCCCACAGTCATGGGGTTACCCTCGGCCTCGGCTTGCCAGCTGCCATTGAGCTATCCGCTTGCCCCATTTGCGAGGACCTTACCACTCGCGTCGTCTCTAACCCAATGGTACTGGTCGCGCCGAAACTGGCTTCGGGCCTGCATTAACGATGGCGAATTCGAACGGAGGTTTGTTCAGGAAACCGTCGGGCGAGTCGATGAAAATTGGGCCAAACGCGCTCATTTCGAAGGGGAACACAATGAGAAAACAGTTCAAATTCGCAATTATTACTTTCCTCTGCATGCTGCTCTTTGCAGTAGCAGTCCAGGCGCACGGGCCCACCCCCATTCCAGAGCGCTCGCAGGCGATGGCGAAGAATTATCGGCCAATTCCGGTTTCGCAACTCCGCCTCATTTTTCTTGTCGTCACCTCAGTCAGGCCTATGATCATCTGAGGAACGGAGGTTGTCCCGAACGTAGTTGCTGACGAAGTGAGACGGGTCAGGCGGTTCCACATCTCAGGGATGGGCGTAATAAGTCCACGCGGGTTAAGAAGGCCTTGAGATGGCTATTGCGTAAGTGCAAATGCTTGGTAGGCTCCGGCCGAGGGAGCGCCCCACTTTCCACCACCCGCGGCAATGACGACGAACTGCCGCTTATTCGCTTCGTAGGTAGTGGGAGTGGCGTTTCCGGCTGCAGGCAAGACCGTTTCCCAAAGAAGCTCGCCCGTCGTCTTGTCATAGGCTCGGAATTTCCTGTCGCGAGTCGTGGCGCCGATAAAGAGCAGCCCCCCGGCGGTGACCAGCGGACCGCCATAGTTCTCACTTCCCGTCACGCCGATACCCCTGGCGATCAGCTCCGGGTATTCGCCGAAGGGGATCTTCCACGCCATCTCGCCCGTGTCAAGGTTGATGGCGTTGAGTGTTCCCCAGGGAGGTTCAACCGCCGGATACCCCTCTGGATCGAGGAGCTTGTTGTAGCCATCGTGGGTATAGCTCAGAGGGTGGAGCAGCCACGGATCTGACGGCGGGGCGACGGCGGAGTCTTCCCGGGTGGCCAGCAGGTGGGCAAGGGCCTTAATCAGGCTCTGGCCGAGCGGGGCGAAACTCGGCATGCGGCCGCGGCCCTCCCGGATGATCTGTGCCATCTCGCCTTCACTATACTTGTCCGCCACTCGGACCAGCGAGGGAAACTCGGGCGGACTTCCTTGCATGTCCAGGCGATGGCAATTGGCGCAGATGGTAGCATAGGTTTGCCGGGCTGTGGGCTGGCCGGTGATCTTGGGCCGCTCCACAAGCCTGAGAATCCATGCCATTTCATTCGAGTTCACGTACAGCAGACCGGTTTCGGGATCAAAGGCCGGACCTCCCCATTCGGCGCCGCCATCAAATCCGGGAAAGAGCACCGTCCCCTGCAGGCTAGGCGGCGTGAACTGGCCGTCGCTGCGGAGTTTTCCGAGCTGATCGAGAACAACGCGACGTGCTTCGGGAGTTCTGCTGGTGACAATATCGGCCGTGAGTATCTGCCTGGCGAAGGGAGCCGGTTTCAGGGGAAAGGGCTGGGTGGCAGCAGCTACCTCGCCGTTGACATCGCTTGCCGGAACCCTGCGATACTCGATGGGAAACAGCAGCTTCCCGGTCTCCCGCTCGAAGACAAAGATGAAACCGGACTTCGTTGTTTGGGCAACCGCATCAATCAGGAGTCCATTCCTTCTTACCGTGACCAGGCAGGGAGCGGCTGGGAAATCGCGATCCCACAGGTCGTGCTTGACGCCCTGAAAATGCCAGACGCGCTCTCCCGTTTCAGCCCGTAAAGCGATCACGCAGTTGGCGAACAGATCGTCCCCAATGCGATTGGCACCGTAGAAGTCGAAGGCGGCGGATCCTGTGGCCGCGAACACCAGGCCTCGCTTCACATCCAGGCTCATACCGGCCCAGTTGTTGGCGCCACCGCTGTATTTCCAGGCGTCCTTAGGCCAAGTGTTGTAGCCATATTCCCCCGGATGGGGAATTGTGTGAAACGTCCAGCGGACTCTCCCGGTGCGAACGTCATAGGCGCGAATATCGCCCGGCGATGACGGCAGGTCCTCGCTGACGATGCTGCCCAGGATCAGGAGATCCCTGTAGACTACGCCGGGGCTGGTTGCCGAAACGGACTGCTCCTCGGGATCCCGGCCGAGTCCAGCTCTCAGATCCACCCGCCCTGCATCGCCGAAGCTAGCGATCGGGTCCCCTGTGTTGGCATTGATTGCATACAGATATTGCCGGACGACGTAGAAGATCCTGCGGTCGCCGTCGCCTTCCCAGTAACTCACCCCCCGGTTGCGCATCTTGGATTCGACCTTCTCACCCCGAATTGGATGGAAGCTCCAGCGCAATTTCCCCGTGGCCGCATCGAGCGCGATCAGGCGCATCTTGGGAGTGGTGGCATAGAGGATGCCATGCTCCACAATCGGGTTACACTGCATCTCCGACTCCGGGAACGCGTCGGCCGATTCATAAGTCCAGGCCAGGCGCAGGCTGTGCACGTTGGTGCGATTGATCTGGTGAAGAGCCGAATAGTGCACATTGTCCGGCGTTCCGCCGGAGACCTTCCAGTCGACATACCCTGGCGGGACTGATCGCTCCTGCCCCAGCGCAAAGGTGACGACCATTAGCATCCAGAAGCCGGCGACCTTCAAAAGAGTTTTTGGCCTCATAGTGCTCCCGGCGGCGGTGAATCGGCTGCAAGCGGACCAACGAACTCAGGTTGGACGCCGATAACAATATACCTGATCGTATGCATTTCCGACTGCTCCCGGTTATTTCGTAAGAAGAAAGTGAAAGAAGACATCCAAAGAGGTTGACGCACAGATGTTGGTAATCTGATGAGCCTGCGTAACGGAGTAGCGATGGCTTTTGTCAGGGCGCGGCTTCAGCCGTGTCTCTTAATCCGACATTTTCTTGCGAACTTTTCAAGCCCATAAAGCGTTTACTGTATTGAGCGCTATTTGCCGATGCTCACGGGAGGCAGCTATGGGCAGACTATGGCAAGACGTGCGTTACGCTTTCCGGACGGTGTTGAAAACTCCGGGGTTTACCGCCGTTGTCGTGATTTCTATTGCGCTCGGTATTGCCGCGAACACCACCGTTTTCAGTATTGTGAATGGCCTGTTTCTGGGCGCCTTGCCGGTGAACGATGCTGAGCGTCTACTCAGCTTCGCTGACAACCGTTCCGACTTTTCGTATCCGGACTACCTCGACTATCGTGATCAGACGGGCCATGTCTTTGAGGGCGTTAGCGCAACCTTTCCAATCGCACCTGCCAGCCTGGGGGGTGTCGGCGAACCGGAACGTATTTGGGGGCAACTTGTCAGCGGAAACTTCTTTTCCGTGGTGGGCGCGAACCCGGTAGTTGGCCGGACCTTTTTGCCTGAGGAAGACAAAGTTCCTGGCCGCGACCCAGTCGTTGTTCTCAGTCATTCTCTTTGGCGGCGCCGCTTCGGCTCGGACCCAGGAGTTCAGGGTCGGACGGTGACTTTGAACGGGCTGCGTTTCAGCATAGTGGGCGTGGCTCCGTCTGGCTTTCATGGCGCCGTCCGCGGAATCCAGCCGGAGTTCTGGGTGCCGCTGGCGATGAACGAGCACATCATGCCGGACTTCGCCATGTTCCATATCACCACGCAAAGGAACGCCCAGTGCTTGCTGCTGAATGCGCGGCTCAGGAACGGAGTAAGCCGCACCCAGGCAGCGGCCGCGGTGGAAGTGGTCAAGAGGCGCATCGACGACACTTATCGCAAGGATGAGAAACGGCATCGTCCCCCACCCACGCTTGACGCTGCCGGCGGGTTGATTGACGGGAACGGCCCGAAGGCTCTGGGCTTGATCGGCGTCCTGATGGTTATGGTCAGCCTGGTCTTGATGGTTGCCTGTGCCAATGTGGCCAATCTGCTCTTGGCCCGAGCCACGACGCGGCAAAAGGAGCTTGCTGTTCGCGCGGCGATGGGTGCCGGCCGCGGGCAGTTGATGCGCCAACTGCTTACCGAGAGCGTCCTACTTGCGCTTGCCGGTGCAGCAGGCGGATTCCTGCTGGCAGTACTCGCGGCGAACGCGCTTTCCCGGATCGAGTTGCCGTTGCCATTGCCGATTGTGTTTGATTTTGCTCCCGACTTGCGCGTTCTTGTGTTTACGGCAGGACTGTCACTTCTAACCGCTCTGCTGTTCGGGCTCGCACCGGCGTTACGCGCCACGCGAGTGGATCTGGTGGCAGGGCTCAAAGATGAAGCGACGGGTTTCAGAGGCTTGAGGAGCTTCGGCCTCCGCAACGGTCTGGTTTTGGCCCAAGTGGCGCTATCGGCAGTACTCTTGGCAGGCGCAGGCCTTTTTCTCCACAGCTTCCGCAATGCCTCCTCAATCGACATTGGCATGCAACCGGACAAGGTCCTGCTGCTGGCAGTTGATCCGAAACGCCAACATTACTCCCGCGAGAGAACGCAACAGTTCCTAGCGCACCTTCGGCGACGGATCTCGGCTCTGCCGGGAGTTCGTTCGGTGAGTTTTGCCGATAACATCCCGCTCACCATCTTTGGCACGAACTATGACTTCAAGGCCGAAGGCGGCAAGGATCGGGACGAGCGAAAGATCAACGCGAATGTGTACACTGTGGGCAGCGGTTTCTTCGAGACAATGGGCATTCCGCTGCTTCGTGGCCGCGACTTCAATCGCCGCACCGACAACGAGCACGTCGCCATCATCAATGAAACCATGGCCTGGCAACTGTTCGGGAACGACGACCCGCTCGGCAGGCAGATGATTGGTGGGACAACTCGGTCCACCATCATCGGCGTGGCTCGAAACTCGAAGTCGCGCACGCTCGGCGAGGATCCGGCCAACTGCGCCTATCTGTTTCTCGAGGCGGCTCCAGAAAACATCGTCGGCTATTTCGGGATTACGATGGCCGTGAAGACGTGGGTCGATCCGCAGGGGCTGATTCGGCCCGTTCGTGGCGAGATTGCACAACTAGATCCCGACATGGCCATTTTCAGCACCGGGACGATGCAGGACCATGTCGATAAGTCGCTCCTGTTGCCGCGGGTTTTGGCTGCGTTACTCGGGATCTGTGGGGCTGTCGGGTTGACCCTGGCAGCAATCGGTTTGTACGGCGTGATGAGCTATTCAGTGCGTCGCCGCACGCGCGAGATTGGCATCCGCATGGCCCTCGGCGCCAAACCCGGAGGCGTACTGAGAATGGTGCTGCGCCAAGGCCTGACCCTAACCGCCGCAGGCTTGGCCATTGGTCTCGGGATAGCCCTAGTTTTGGGCCGTTTTGCGGCTAGCCTCTTGTACGGCATCAGCGGCACGGACACAGTGACGTTTGTCGTTGTTCCTGGTGTACTGCTCGCGGCGGCGCTTGTTGCAATCCTTTTCCCCGCTCGGCGCGCGGCCCACCTGGAGCCAACGGCGGCATTGCGATACGAATAGCGGAAGTCCGATTATTCTTGCTGCGTCATTACCAGGATCTTCGCTTGGCGGGACGGTGCTTGGCGCGATACTCTTCGAATTCCGCGTCTGAGACGGTGGAGCGAGGCGCAATGACCTCGCCACTAGCTTCGAGGTCCATTTGCTTTCTCAATTTTTGATAGCAGATGTCAGGTGCGTCCTGGTAGGGCACGGCGTGCTGGACGAAAGCCTGGTTCGAAATCGTGAAGGTGAAATCCCGCGTGGGGACCACCGCCTTGGCATCGATAACCTGGTAATTGTAGTCACGACCGCGAGACTTAAGTTCGAAACCAAGATAGCGGATCTGCATCCACATTCCCCTTTCGCGGTGTCAGATCGGATTTCTGGAGCGCCGGCCCGCGCTCCGAGAAGAAACGCGGGCCGGATGCCTGGCTGGTTTTACAGCTTCGTAACGTTTTCCGCCTGGAATCCCTTGGGACCTTTGGTTACGGTGAATTCCACCGAGTCGCCTTCGTTCAACGTTTTGAACCCTTCCGCCTGAATTGCAGTGTGGTGTACAAAAACGTCATCCCCGGAAGCGCGCTGGATGAATCCATAGCCCTTCGCATTATTGAACCACTTCACCGTACCTTGTTCTCTGTCCATATTCTTCTATGTTCCTTTGGTTTTTGAAAAATGTTCTTGCTCTGCTCCCGCAACCGCCTAAAAGCAAAAAAGGCCACGAGATTCTGTGGCCCTTCGTCCGTTAGCTAACCGGTCACAAAAACTGATCAAGGCCAGTAGTATACCGGCTAATCAACCAAAAAGCTACATTAAATTCCGCTTACTCCCCTCGACTTCGGCTTAGAGTCGAAGTTGCGAGCTTGCGGGAGTGTGTAAGTGATCCAGCAAACCTCACATTAGGTCCCGCTGAACGGCGCCGGAGGAGTTCGCTCACGCGACGGTGATTTTGATCTCTTCCTGGCCGGTGGCGCCATCCGGGAAGTTGTCGCGCGGAGTCCAGCCTTCAACCCGGCCCTTGCCATCGATCGTCCGCAGCCGGAGGCCATAGGCGCCGGGTTTAGGGCTCACCCACACGTACTTCCAGAACGACCATGTAAGCGGCGAAGGGTTGCTATAGAGATCGGCAGGTTGCCACGAGACACCGCCATCGAAACTGATCTCCACGGTTCGAATGCCGTCGAGATTGCCGATGGCGTAGCCGGTGAGCTCAAAGTTGCGGCCGGAGATTGTCGCCCCATCCTTTAAGTCAGTGAAACGAGCGTGCGCCCAGCGCTCGCAATCGTCGCTCCAGCCCTTGCTCTCCCAATAACCGAGATAGTGCTCGTTAACAAACTCGATGCGCGTGATCCATTTGGGTTGCTTCATGCCGAACTTGCCGGGAATGAAGACCCGCGCCGGGTAGCCGTGGACCGGCGAAAGTGTCTCGCCATTCATGCGGTAGGCGAGGAAATTGTGCTCGTTCCACATGCGCTCAAGAGGATGGCCGCTGGAGAACCCTTCGGCGGCATGGATCACGGCGTAGTGGGCCTGCGCCGTAGGCCGCGCGCGCTCCAGCAACGGTTTCAGCGGGGTTCCTATCCAGCGGGCATTGCCGATGGCGCGACCCCGGATCGAGTTCGAGATGCACTCCAGGGTCAATTCCTTCTCAATGGCAGGGAGCGCCAGCAGATCCTGATAGCTGAGACTGAAAGGATGCTCTACCAGGCCATCGACCTTCAGTTGCCAGCGGGAGGCGTCGATCTTGGGGGTTCCGCCCTTTGAAGTGACGTAGAAGTCGGCATTGGGGGTAATAGCCATAAGCGCTGCCTTCGCGCCGTACTGCTCCCACTCCTTAGCCGACACGCTTACGGGATTGGCCAGACCATTCATCCAGCCGTTGACCACCGCATATTCCACTAGCCCGATGCCGCCCGCCACCGCCGCGATAACGAAAGTCCGACGTTGCATATTCGCTACCTTAAACCCACTCTCGTTCGGTATCGTTGAAGTCAACGTGACCGAGATTTTCCCGCTCAGTCGTATCCAGTTGATGAGGGAATTCCTCGATGCGATTCACAATGGTGGCGGGCTGAGATCCTTTCCTTACCAACTGCCTCCGTAAGCGTGGTATCGCCCGGGCTATCGAAAGTAGGTACCGCCCCAGAGTAAACCTGGGCCCACTGCAGCGAGGAAGATGAGAGCGCGGGCAGGCGGAACGCTGGTGGCCCGTGCACTGCTCAACGCCATGCACAAGCTGACCCCGCAGGTGGCTGAGCCCAGATTCCCCGAAGTTCTGGAGATCAACGTGACTTTCTCCAACGGGATTTTCGCTCTCCGGGCGAGGATCTCAACAACCCTGGGATTCGGTTCGTGAAAAGCGAAGTAACTAACCTCAGAGCGTGATTTACCACTCAAGTTCTCGATCCGGCTCAGAGTGCGCTCCAAAGTCGAAACCGCAGTGCCCGCCAGTTGCTCGCCTCTAAACTGGACCTCAATTTCGGAGTTGCGCGGCAACGATACCCGGAGTGAAGAGGCAAACGTTCCCGAACAACCCCAAACGAAGTCTCCCGCCGTGGGCATTTCACTGTTGTTCCCCGGACCAGACCGCGCCAGCACAAAGGCGCAGGCGCCGTCTCCAAACAAGCCTCGAAACTCTCCCGGAATTTGCGGGGAAGAAAGCCGGCGAGTGTTAACCTCCGCGGCAACCACAAGCGCAACGCCGTGCCGGGAATCAGCCAGAAGAGCTTTCGCGGTGGCCAAGGCGTGAATCAAGCCAACGCAGGCTCCGCCCACGTCGATCGCACCGCAAGACTCCGGTAGGAGCAAGAGTGAATGCAGGCTCGCAGAGAGCGACGGAAAGCCGCTAAACGTGGCGGAAGTCACGACCACAAAGTCGACCGTTTCGGCGGCCATCTTCGCCATGTCGAGCGCGCTTTCAGCCGCTCTCGCGGCAAGCACGAGTTCATTTTCGACATCGTCCGCCCTGCGCACCGACTCGATTCCCGCCCCGTCACGAAAGGTCCCGGGCGCCACACCGCACTGACGTTCGATTTCCTCCGCGCCAACTCGGAGAGAGCCGAGCGCAAATCCCCAACCGAATATTGAGGCAGCAACGCCTACGCTCCTTGAACCCTGAGATTCTTCGCGTTCAGGGGTCCGCTCAATAGTCCCGCCGCCAACCACTTCGCAAGAAGCTTCGACGAGCGCATGAATGCTCTGCGGCCGGCTCTTGGGCCAAACGCTCCCAAAATTGCGGATACCAGCGGCTTCCTCGAGGGCGGAGACGATCGCGACCCATCCCATGGAGTCGATCAACCCAGCCTTAACCAAGTCTTCCTCGTCTCGGGGCATTGGCGTACCTGGTGGAAGTTCAAGTGAAACAGAACTCCGCACTAAATGGAGTGCCCGGGCCTCGGTCCACGGATGCCTCATCGGAAGCTCCTTGATATCTCTACAGCAGGTCCAACCAGGATTCAGCGGGCTGAGGAAAAAGAGAGTCAAGCATCAACCAGCATTGCTGATCGGCTTGGGGTCGCGGAAGCCCGATGCGGGCGAGCCGTTGCATACTTACCAACAGGAAGTTGCGAACTCGCCCGTTGAGGAACCGCTCGGCAAACGCCAGCGCGTCTGACCTCTGGATCCGCTGAAAAAGCTGGCCGGCAAAGCGGCGCCATTCGCGGTCCACAACCGGAATGCTGGACACGCGCTCGTTGGAGGTCAAGGTCACGTCCGCACGAAGATTAAAGCCTGCAGGCTCGGGGAACAGACGAAACCTCAGGTTCACGTATTCGCACCCGCATACCGAACGCACCGCGTCCGAAGGTGACACCCAAAGCGCTCGCCCGCCCCCGGTACTCGCTTGGACAGGACAACCAAAAAGATGCTCGAGGTCAGGTGAGACCTCTGCCCTCCTCAGGCACTGCACCAGTTCGTCCTCGCCCAACGAGCGCCCCCTGCCGTTAAGCCCGAAGGTTTGCACATCCTCAACATGCGGCTGCGCGACCCGCATCGGCCGGGCATTGAATCCCACATAATCCCCGCGCCGCCATGAAAACGGGTCACGCCACGCGAAGCCCCAAGGGGGCAAAGGTCGAATCGAGCGGAATCGATCCGCAGAGATTTGTTCGAGCCCGATCACACAGTAACCCGGCCCCATCACCGTGATGTCAGAAAGAATCAGTTCTGGCATCTTGCTAGACCTTCGACTTGCGCCCACGGCGACGATTGACTATCACGAGGTGCTTCACTTCAAATTCGTGCCCAAGCTCGATCCCCTGCTTGGCGATCATCTCGGCGACAAGCCGGCGGTGGCATTTCTCGGGACCGGGTTCGGAGCAGAGGAGCGCAACCCGCCCCTCGAATTTGGCAAGTTCCAAGTTCTCCAGAATATGCCGCTGTTCCATGAGTTCGAGAAAGGAGGTCTCGTATTGTTGCCAGTCTCGCGTGGCCTGGTAAGCCTGACGAATTTCCGGGCTTGGAGCCAGGAGAGGTTCGTAGACGTATTCGATCCCCAATAGACAGTGGAGGAAGAAGGCGATATCGGGGAACTTTGCGAACCCCGAAAGCTGGCCGACCCGGTTCTCGCGAATGTCCATCACCCTTTGAACTCCGGCATCCTGCAAGAGTCCAAAGAACTGTTCCGCCGTCTTTTGAGTGAAGCCAATGGTAAACAGCGTGGTGCTCATGGGCAGGCTACCAGCGGTCAACCGCAAGCGGGTCAACGCGGTGGGCAAACTTTCCCGCCTGCAGCTCGTAAGCGTCCTCCAAGGCATCTGCTCGAGCTTGGGGAAACAAGGTGTTCGCGGCGACCCCGGCGAAGCCATGGGCGTTCAGCAGTCTATCCTCCGCCTCTTCCTGGCCTTCGATCCGTGAGCCCTTCCGAATATGCAAGGGCCGAATCCCCATTCGCGTGAGCTCGGGGCAAATCATAAGAAATCTGTGACACTGCAGCGGATCCTCTTCAGCGCAGACGAGAGCACACGAAGCACGCTCAAGCTCGCTTAAGACGCGTTCGAGACCAGCGCGAAAGGCGTAGGACTTCCGCCTGAGCTTATAGTCAACAACCCCGTCGAGCCGGTAGGTGTCAGGGTCATCCGGGCGTCCTCCCAACTCGTCACCCAAAAAAAGGTAACCGATGCCTGCGCTTTCGACCAAATTTTGAAAGTGCGGCTGGCAGAAGTGCGGAAATCGCCCCAGTCGCGGCTGGCTGCGTACATCAATCAGAAGGCCAATGGACCGGTCCTTGAGCAGCTCGATGAATTGCGAAGACTCCAGGTTAGAGTGGCCCACCGTGAAGAGAGGTCGACGACTCTGTTCAATGACCGTCGGTGGTGTAAGCTGGGCGTGACCCTGGGCCATGATCGGCGGCGCTCCTCGAGGATTTACTGCTCGTAGCCAAGGTTGTAGAGGAAGATAAACTCAAGCACCAGGTGTTCGCCGGTAAACTCCTGAGGGAGTGGAGGGAAGGGTGAGGAGGCGCGGATTCCAGCAATGGCGGCGCGATCCAGGGCATCGGCGCCGGAACCCGCGACCAGGCGGAGTTGGGGCACGGCCCCGTTCCTGACGATTTCGAAAACAACGGCGACGCGGCCCTTTTCGCCAAGCCGGGCCGACTCCGGGATCACCGAATACCAGTTTTGGCGCACGGAATAGACGACGCGGGCCAGATAGGGACCGAAATCCACTCCTTTGGTGTCCGAGAGGATAACGGGTCCTTCCATCGAAAAATTGGGATTGAAGTTTCTGAATTGGGCTATCGAATCACCGGGGCCAGACCCGATACCGGACGCCCGATCCCGGGCCGCTGCCGAGGCGGACTGACGGATCATCTCGCCCGGCGACAGGGCCGGCACCCGCAATTGGGAGATCTCTTTTCCACCCGGCGCCGGAACTTCCAAAAGACTGGGGCCTTCTTTCTTATTCTCCGCCAGTTGCTGATTACTCTGTCCGGCTCCCTGGGCGTTATTCTGCGCCGCCGAGGGGGCCTGGGCGGGCTGCGGGGCCGCAGGAGGCGACTGCTTGGGCTCCGGTGTCTGAGCCCCGCCCTTCTGTTCGGGCATGGTCGAATTGCCTTTTGAGTACGGCATACGGATGCCGTTAGGATTAACCTTCGGCGCTGGTCCTTGCGCCCTGCGATCCTTGTCAGAGAGGATATGGGTCGGTGGAGGCTTTTTGAACTGTTTGGCAAGATCCGGCGGCAGGAACAGCATCGTGGTCTCGGGCTTCCTCTGCTGTGCAACCTGGACTCCTATCAACTTGGCGCCGGCGTGGATGAGATCGGGCCCGACCACCAGCAAAATAATCAGCAGAATGTGGAAGAAGATCGACGCGAGAACTGTGGTTCGCCGCCGCCATTTTGACACCTCGCTGGCGGTATCTAGAATTAGGTTCAGGTGGATTTCCGGAGGCTCGCCGGATTCGACAGGGAAGAATAATTCGAATTGACGTGCGTCGGGCTTGGGAAGTTCGAGTTCCGGCGGTTTAATACTTAACATTTATACTTCACCGCTTTGCCCGATAGAACGACTGAGAGGGACGCCGAGTTGCTTAGCATGTGCTTCGATGCAGTTCATGACCTCTTCGGCCAGTGCCAGCGCGGCGCGGCCTTCCGAGCCGCCTACCAACGGCGGACGCCGCGTCCGAACCGATTCGACAAAAGCCTCCAATTCGCTACGCAGCGGATCTGAGCCGGCCGGCAAATTCCCCGCCGGTGGCCCGAGGTTGCCACCTGAATCGCAGCCCTCAAGCCGCCGGAACATGATCTGGGGCGACTCGCCGCCACGATCGACGCTGAGCACGATAGCATCACGCCGGGTGAAATCAATGGAAATGTATTCGTTGGGCTGAAAGTAGCGGAACTTCCGCACTCTCTCGGTGCTTACCCGGCTTGCCGTCAAGTTCGCCACCGCTCCGTTCTCAAACTCCACCCGCGCATTGGCAATGTCGACCTTGTCAGTGAGCACTGCCAGCCCGACCGCGCGCACCTCTCGCACCCTCGATTGTACCATCCACAACACCAAATCAAGGTCGTGGATCATCAGGTCGAAAACTACGTCGACATCCAGCGAGCGAGGGCTGAAAACGCCCAGACGGTGGATCTCGAAGAACATGGGGCTGCGGGTCATTTCGATGGCGCTGACCACCCCAGGGTTGAAGCGCTCCAGGTGTCCGACCTGCAGGATCCGGCCCTGCGCCGCCGCGGCCGCGATCAGCGTGTCGGCTTCCGCCACCGTGCTGGTGATAGGCTTCTCCACCAGCACATCCACCCCACGAGCGAAGGCCTTCAGCGCCATTTCAGCATGGGACGTGGTGGGGATTACCAAGCTAGCCGCCCTGACCGCACCGAGAGCTTCATCAAGGTTCTGAAATGCCTGGACCCCTAGTTCGGTCGCGACTTCCGAGCACCGGTCCGGCCGGATGTCATAGACGCCCGCAAGCTGGGCGCCAGCCAATCCTTTCATGGCCCGAGCATGCTTGCGTCCGTGCTCGCCTACGCCGATTACGGCGATGGGTAGGGGCCCGGCGGACGAGCCATTAGGGTCGCGCTGAATGGATGGATTCACTGGATCAGCTACAAGCCATTTTCAGGGAGCCGGTGGCGATAAACAGGCTGTCCGAGTCCGCGAAAAGGCCGAGCGGGACCGGGGGGCGCCGCCACCAAGCGCGGCTCCTTTAGTCAGCCAGCCCTACGATTGAGATTGCGGCCTGATTCGCCGTTTCGAGCAAACGATCTCGCTCAAAAAGGAGCGTTTTGCCTGCGTCCAAGGCAAGAGCAGTCGCACCGCAGCGGCTCATCACTTCGATCGTTTTCACCCCGACCACCGGGACATCGAAGCGCATGTCCTGCGTGGGCTTACTCACTTTGACGACAGCCAACCGCCGGCCGTTACACAGGCTGGCGGCGCGCTCGATTGTCGCGTCCGTTCCCTCCATGGCCTCGACCGCCACGCAGGCTCGCTCGGAAACCACGACGGTTTGACCGATATCAAGCCCGGCGACCGTTCTCGCCACCTCGCGGCCGTAAGCGATATCCGTCAGCTCACTTTCATCGGGAGCGCGGCGTGTCAGAGTTCCCGGCGCAGCGAGTAAAGCCCGGAGGAACAACGTGGAATCAAGCACCTCGATCCCGAGGCCTTCGAGCATCTTCACCAGCGTGCCGATCAGCGCGTCGGTATTCTTGCGCTCCATGCCATCGAGCGCCTGCTGCGCCACCCGATCTGCCTTGAACCCCCCGTAGATCTGGGCGTGTTTCACTTGGCCGGCCAGGACCACCCGCTTCACGCGTTCGGAGCTGAGCAATCCAAAGAACTTGATGGCCTCGCCCAAACCCAGCCAATGAATGGATTGGGTCTTCTCGTTGAGTTGGGGCGAAGCCTCCTCCTTAATCGCGAATATCACGGGATCGATCCCTTGTTGGCGCGCCGCGTCGAGCACCAGAAAGGGAAAGTTACCATTGCCGGCGATGATGGCCAGGCGGCCAGCATCGGATTGCGTGATGGGGTCATTGAGGGTTTGGGTCATGACCGTTCGAACTTTAAGAGCTGCACTATTCCGGATCACTATCCTCTCCCCCAAAGGGGGCGAGGGCTGTTATCGCCAGTTTTTTCCACTTTTCAACGTTTCCACTCTTCCGCACGCCCATCATTTCTCCACACCACGTTCCGAGGTCTTGATGAACTCGACCAGTGTGCGCACACGATTGCTCTTAAGCGCCTCAGCCTCGATCGCTTCCAGCGCCTGAGTAGTATTCAATTTAGAACGCGTCAGTAAGCGAAAAGCCCTATCGAGATCGTGGAGATCTTCATCGCTGAAACCCTGGCGCTCCAGTCCGATACGATTTGCGCCCAGCACTTCTACCGGACGCGGCGCGGTGGATTTCGAGTAAGGCAGAATGTCTTTATTGACCAGTGTGGCGCTGCCCACAAAGCTGTATGCCCCGATGCGGCAGAATTGGTGGACCAGGCAGAAAGCGCCAAGCGAGGCGTGATCCTGGATTTCCACGTGGCCGGCCAGCGAAGCGCCGTTGGCCATGATGACGTAGTTGCCAATCCGGCAGTCATGCGCCACGTGCACGTAAGCCATCAACAGACTATGGCTGCCGATGTAAGTTACTCCTGCGCCGCCTTGAGTGCCCCGGTGCAGCGTGACGAATTCGCGAATGATGTTGTCGTCGCCGATCTCAAGCCGTGTCAATTCGCCCCGGTATTTGAGGTCCTGGGGAGGAAGGCCAATCGAGGCCCAAGGGAAAATACGGTTGCGGCGGCCGATCGTAGTGGGACCCTCGATGACCACGTGAGACATGACCTCGGTCGACGCACCGATCTCGACTTGGTCACCGATCACGCTGTACGGGCCAATCGTGGCATCCGCCGCGATTCGGGCTTGAGGATGAATGATGGCTGTCGCATGCACGTTCATTGGGCGGGGCGCTCGACGCCGGGACGTTCGGCTATCGCAAAGAGCATGACCGCTTCGGCAACGAGTTTCCCCTCTACCGTGGCGCGACCTCCCATCTTGCCGAAATTCGAGCGGCGGCTAATCATTTCCATTTCGATACGGACCTGATCCCCCGGGACCACCGGCTTGCGGAACTTGGCATTATCGATACCGGTAAAGTAGATCAGTTTAGCCGAGCGCACGTCGTCCGGCAGATCGCGGTAGATCAATACGCCCGCCACCTGGGCCATTGATTCGAGGATCAGCACGCCCGGCATCACTGGCGCCCCCGGAAAGTGTCCTTGAAAGAACGGCTCGTTGATGGTGACGTTCTTCAGGCCCACAATCCGCTTATCGGGCTCGAAATCAATAATGCGATCAACCAGCAGGAAAGGATAGCGGTGCGGCAGGATTTTGAGGATATCCTGGATTCCGTACACCGTTTTGGGCGCCGGTTTCTGCTCGGCGCTCGAAACCTTCTCGCTCTCGGAAGTTGTGATTTGGTCAGCCAATCTTGCCCCCCTTCCCGTCGAACTTAGACCTTATCGGGCCGCGTAATGCCTGAATCACGGCGCCAGAAACACGGTACCACAATCACGGCCCCAACAGTTTTTGCATCACAATCTCTGAGGCCAGCAGCTGATCAGAATAGCGTAATAGGTGTGAACGGCAAATAGAAGTTGGGCAGGGTGAATTTTACCCTTCTCCACGTAAAACTCAGCCAGCTTATTCAGCTTGTCGGAGAGGTTCTCAACATCGTAGCCGCACACCTCGCCAAACAGAATCTTACACTGGTTGAAGAACACCTGCGCTTTAGGGTTCACCGTTGCCAGAATCTCTTCATAGAGGGCTCGCACCCCTTCCTGCGCAACGGGACTTTCCGAACCAAAATCGCCGTGCAAATATTCTGGCTGGTAAGGTTTCCCTTTTTGTCCCAGGTTATACAGTGCCCAAAGGAACCGTTCCGTGGAGTAGCGGTTGACTTCCAAGGGCTCCTGATCTGTCCACTTGTCATCCCGGAAGCGGAGAAAAAATGAAATACTTCCCATCCGTCCCAGCACCGAACATGCTGTTCCATTGGCGGGTGTTACGACGCACGACAACGATATCCCGGACGCGGTCAGATTGTGTCGGAAAGGCACACGCCCAGAGCGCCAAAACTGTCCCGTGCTCCTAGCTTTTCTTTCGTTGGACCAAATCGGCATTAGTTTCCTAATCTAAACGGGTGCGGAAGAAGTGCGGAGAGTTTGCGGGATTTCGGCGGGATTCCGCGGGATCCGTGGTTCTTGTGCTCGGAAAGGCAAAGGGACGGCAGCGTCTCAGTAGCTCGGCAGTCAGTCGGTCAGTAAGTCGGTTTCTTTATTCCTCCACCTTGCCGCACATTTCATCTCGTCGCGCACCAGATCTCGGAAGCGGGGCAGGCCTCCCGATTTCGTCTGCGAGTGTTGCAAAATGCAACACTTTGTTGATTTCAGGTCGTGCAAACGCGAATTCGTCCCTCCAAGGGGCTGATTCAACTTTAGTTAAGAAATACAGTCTCATCTGTCTCAGCTGTCTCCCTTATCTCATTTTAAGCTGCTAACCTGAGGGAGATGAGGCTGCTTTGCCAGGCACGCAGACGCGGTTTGACTGGTCGGTGGGATCGGACGGAAGAGGGCCGGTCGGTGGGCGGTAAAGACAAAGCGGCAAACTCAAAATAACGAAATCGGACCCACGATGTTATTGAAACATAAAGGATGTCATTTCTTGGGGGGATGCGTTCATGCCCCGCATGCGATGAGGAGAGGAGGAAGGACAAGAGCCGGCAGACGGGCGGGCGCTCTAACCTAGCCAATCCTCCGGGTTTCCCCCTGGCCAATCGCCTGATGTGGCGAACGGCCGCGAAGGGTTAGATTCGATCATAAGGCCAGGTAATCCGACAGCAAAGGAAGGCGGATCCCGAGCCGGAGATCGAATCGAAAGTTAACCGAATTGGGACCAGTTTCTCCATTCGGAATCGGAGGATATCAATGTCATCCAGCACATCAACCTTAGCAACGCTGTCGAACGAGCTCGCGGCTGCGGTGGAGCGCGGCGGGCGGTCGGTGGTCGCGATCAATGGGCGGCCGCGCACTCCTTCAAGCGGCATTCACTGGCGCGAGGGCGTGATCGTTACCGCCGACCACACCTTGAAGCGCAACGGAGAGATCACCATCACCACGGCGGACGGCCGGACCCTGCCAGCGACGCTGGCCGGCCGTGACCCTGACACTGACATCGCCGTGCTGCGCGCCGACGCTCCTGGTCTGGCCACCGCCGAGATCGGCGATGACGCGGCTCTCGCGGCGGGCCGGCTGGTGCTGGCTCTAGGACGCAGCGAGACTGGCCAAAATGGACCCTCGGCGAGCCTCGGCGTCGTCGGCGCCGTGGGAGCATCCTGGCGAACCTGGCGAGGCGGGCGCATCGATCGCTTCGTGCGCCTGGACGTCTCGATTTTCCTGGGCTTCTCAGGTGGTCCTCTGGTGGATGTCGATGGGCGTGTTGTCGGTCTGAACACCACAGGTCTTTGGCGGAACACAGGTATTGCCATTCCTGCTTCGACTGTGGATCGCGTAGCCGGAGAGCTGATCGCCAAAGGACGGATCGCGCGGGGCTATCTCGGCTTGGGTATGCAGCCAGTGCCCTTGCCGGATACACTGCGGCAGAGTCTGGGGCTTACGGCGGCCAGCGGTTTGATGGTATTCACCATAGAGCCGCGAGGACCAGCAGACAAGGCCGGTGCGCTGATTGGCGATGTTCTAGTCAAGCTTGGTGGCCACGACACCGCCGATATCAGCGACGTGCAATTGGCCCTGGCGCCGGAGGGCGTGGGACAGACGGTGCAGGCTTCGGTGATCCGGGCAGGAGCCCTGACGACACTCGCAATCACAGTCGGCGAGCGTCCGTAAGACGTAGGGGCCCATCCGTAGAATGTAGGGGCACCCCTTGTGGGTGCCCTTGAGATCGGCAGAAGAGCGCCGGGCGGTGGTGTCAGAAGGGCAAAAGACCACCCCTTAGCCCTCCTGAACCAGGAGGGGGAGTTCGGGTGCCTGGTGCAATCTGAACCAGGACGGGAACCAGCCGGCGACATCCCGGCGTTGCCTGCCCGGCCCGGATGCCGGTGCCAAATATGATCCGCGTGTTGGTCGTATCGAATTCGGCGGTGGCACGGGCGGGATTGGCAGCCTTGATCGAGGCGAGTCCGCCATTGGCACTTGCAGGTACGGCCTCGGGGCTGCCTGCTGAGCTATCGGGGCCGGGTTTCGACATCCAGACTGGGCAAACGCGCGGACTTGCTCCCGATGTCATAGTGATGGAGGTCGAGGACGACGAAATGGGCGCGATCACGGAGGCAGACTTCGGCAGGGCGCCCCCCATTGTACTGCTGGCGAGCGACCCGCCCCCCTCATGGACAGCCGAAGCGCTGCGCGCCGGTGTTCGAGTGGCGCTGCCGCGGTCGACTTCCGCGTCCGAACTCGTTGCTGCGATTGAAGCCGCGGCGGCAGGCCTGATCGTGCTGCATCCCGACGCGATGAAAGGCTTGCTCGATGAGGTTCCGGATGGAGCCGCACCGATGGCGGCAGGCGGGCGCATTGAATTGGGAGCGGTCGAAGCGCTGACGCCCCGCGAACTGCAGATCCTGGGAATGCTGGCCCAGGGGCTCGGCAACAAGCAGATTGCCTGGCAGCTCAAGATCTCCGAGCACACCGTGAAGTTCCACCTTGCCTCCATCTTCGGCAAGCTGGGCGCTTCCACGCGGACCGAGGCCGTCACCCAGGGATTACGCCGGGGGCTAATCATGTTGTAGCATCGGCCTTTTGCCGGCGGGACGCCGGTGCTACTGGGCAGGGAGTGGAAAATGGAAACAGGGGGCGTTCTGCCGTTATAATGACGGCGAATGAATGAACCTTGCGTGATTGCGATCGATGGTCCGGCGGGAGCAGGCAAGAGCACCGTGGCGCATCAGGTGGCATGCCGGCTTGGCTTCCTCTATGTGGATAGCGGCTCAACCTATCGGGCTGCAGCATTGAAAGTGCTGGAGAGCGGTGTTCCCCTAGATGACGCCAACCGGGTTGTGGAAGTGGTTCTCGGCGCGGGCATTCAGTTAGCCAAGGAAGGTCTGGAGGCGCACGTGCTGCTCGATGGGAAAGACATCTCCTCCCGGATCCGCACTCCCGAGGTCAGCATGGCTGCCTCCAAGGTAGCAAGGCTGGCGGAAGTTCGACAGAAGATGGTGACCCTACAGCGCAGGTCCATCAAGCTGGCCGACGACGATAAGGCACATGGGGTCGTCATGGAGGGACGCGACATCGGAACGGTGGTATTCCCCGACGCCCCCTTGAAGATCTTCCTCAAAGCCGACCCCGAGGAGAGGGCCCGGCGCAGGCTACATCAGGACCGGCTGGGAGGCCAGAGGGAAGAAGGCCAGGAAAGTCTCGCCCAGACCGCACATGAGATTGTGAGGCGCGATAGGGCGGATTCAGAAAGGAAAATATCGCCGCTGGTACCGGCGGCAGACGCCTGCGAGATCGACTCTACTCATCTCACAGTGGACCAGGTGGTCCAACGAATCCTGCGGCTGGCGAGGCGCCGTGGGTTGGTTCGCAAGGCCAATGCCAGTGAATTGATCCAGGAGGGCTGAGAGCTGTATGAACACGATCAGCTGGTAGCCGGCAAAGCACGTTTTGCAATCTCGATCTTTTGAGGGGGCTTTGGGTGGCTTCTCGCCACGGATCGGACAGTGGGCTAACGTCCACCGTTCGACATCGAGGAAAGGAAGTCGGAGTTACTCCTGCTTTTTAAGAGCTTATCGATGATAAGTTCCATGCTCTCGACCGGGGATAGAGGGCTCAAGACCTTGCGCAACACCCAGATGCGGTTGAGTTCGTCCTTCGGAACCAGTAGCTCTTCCTTACGGGTGGCGGAGCGATTGATGTCAATGGCCGGGAACACTCGCTTATCAACCAATTTGCGGTCTAGGTTGATTTCCATGTTGCCGGTGCCCTTAAACTCTTCGAAGATCACATCGTCCATGCGGCTGCCGGTATCGATCAGCGCCGTAGCGATAATCGTCAGGCTACCGCCTTCTTCCACATTGCGCGCCGCGCCGAAGAAACGCTTGGGCCGTTGCAAGGCGTTGGAATCGACGCCGCCCGAGAGGACCTTGCCGGAAGGAGGAACCACGGTGTTGTAGGCCCGCGCCAGACGGGTGATAGAGTCAAGCAGGATCACCACATCGCGTTTCTGCTCGACCAAACGCTTGGCTTTCTCAATGACCATTTCTGCCACCTGCACGTGGCGAGCGGCAGGCTCATCAAAGGTCGAACTGATCACCTCACCGTGCACGGTTCGCTGCATGTCAGTTACTTCTTCGGGCCGCTCGTCAATCAACAGCACGATCAGCGTAATCTCGGGATGATTAGTGCTCACCGAGTTGGCGATGGTCTGCAAAAGCATCGTCTTGCCGGTACGGGGCGGGGCCACGATGAGCCCGCGCTGCCCCTTGCCGATGGGCGTGAGCAGGTCGAGCACGCGCGCCGAGATGTTGTCCTTGACGGTCTCCAGGCGGATGCGATCCTGGGGATAGAGGGGCGTCAGGTTATCAAAGAAGATCTTGTTCCGCGACTCGTCCGGCGGCTCGAAATTGATGGCCTCGACTTTTATAAGAGCGAAATAGCGCTCGCCCTCCTTGGGAGGCCGGATCTGCCCGGAGATGGTGTCGCCGGTACGTAAGTCGAACTTGCGGATCTGCGACGGCGACACGTAAATGTCGTCTGGTCCCGGCAGGTAGTTATAGTCTGGAGCACGCAGGAAGCCGAAGCCATCGGGAAGACACTCCAGCACGCCTTCCGAGAAGATGAGGCCGCTCTTCTCGGTTTGCGCCTTCAGGATCTGGAAGATCAACTCCTGCTTGCGCATCCCGCTCGCGCCCACTACCCCCAAGTCCTTGGCAATCTGCACCAAGGGCGCGATGTTCATGTCTTTCAGTTTGGCGATGTCGAGGATCTCGCCCTCCTTCAGTTCGATGACCCTCTCCTTTTCCTTGGCTTCTTCCTGGACGTCCGTGACGTCTTGTCTCTTTGCTGGCATATCTACTTCTCTTTTCAAAGATGGATTACGGTCTGCGCCCTTAGGAGCCCGCGCGGGACGGGCAGACGACGACCGCCGCGGATGGCGTTCGCCGTTTTCGCCCTGTTGGCCCTTCACTGTGGATGACACTTGGATTCCAAACTGGCTATTCAGCGGCAAAAAGGCCGGTGAGAATCTGTTTCGCGATTCCGGACGATCCCGTTTCTAGATTGCTGGGCTGGACAGCGGGGAACGTAAATATTCACCCGATCGCGAGTTCTTCGACGCGCACGGTTGTGCGCGCGTGCTGCCTTTCTTCTGAAAATGGCTGGTGCTTTCGCTGGGATGCGATTTCCCCGGCAGGGGTTTCACCTCGGCCCCAAAAACCGCCTGTTGCGTAAAGATCCGTAACCGGCGGAACGGCGCCTGACCTCAAGCCGCATTGTAGGGCCACTCGAGGCCGGATACAAGAGCCGTATACCTCAGTTAGTCATTGGCGTCCGATCCTCGCCGAGCGCAGCAGGGGGTTCGATCCCTTCACCCGCGACGGTGATCGGCTGCCGCGACTCAATCTTGTCTTCGAGTGCTATCTCCAGCACTTCATCCATGGTATCGACGAAGCGGATCGCCAGTTCCTGCTGGATGTTGGCCGGTATCTCCTGCAGGTCCTTTTCGTTGTCGCGCGGAAGCAGTACCAATTGACTCCCGGCGCGATGCGCCGCCAGCACCTTCTCTTTGACACCGCCGATGGGAAGCACCTTGCCACGAAGGGTAATCTCCCCGGTCATGGCTACTTCACGCTTTACCGGGATCTTGGTGAGAGCGCTGATCACGGCAGTAGCAAGCGTGATACCCGCCGAAGGACCGTCTTTGGGGATGGCTCCCTCGGGAATGTGAATGTGAATATCCACATGGCGGTAAAAATCCGTTTCCAGACCAAGTCTGGCCGAGCGCGTCCTCACGTAGCTCATCGCGGCTTGACCGGATTCCTGCATAACATCGCCCAGTTTGCCGGTCAGGGTCAGCTTGCCCTTCCCCGGCATAATCGTCGCTTCGATGTGCAGAATCTGTCCGCCGACCTCGGTCCAGGCCAACCCCGTGGCGAGTCCCACCTCGTTTTTCTCTTCCGAACGCGTATCGCGGTACTTGATCACGCCAAGGAACTCACCGAGTTCCGCCGGAGTCACGGTGAGCTGCAGTTCCCGGCTTTGCTGAACCACGCTGCGCGCCACCTTGCGGCACACATTGGCGATTTCTCGTTCCAGGTTGCGCACACCCGATTCGCGGGTGTAGCCACGGATAATCTCCGTAATGCGCCTCGTCGGCAAAAGTGAGATTGTTCCGGCTTGAGGCCAGTCTGCTTCGCGCTGTTTGGCGGACCAGGAAGCGCTTGGCGATTTCAACCTTTTCCGGTTCTGTGTACCCTGAAAGCCGGAGAATTTCCATGCGGTCCTGCAGGGGCTGCGGAATAGTGTGGATCACATTCGCCGTGGTGATGAAGAAAACCTTGGAAAGATCGTACTCCACGTCGAGGTAGTGATCCATGAACGTGCCGTTCTGTTCGGGATCGAGCACTTCCAGCAGCGCCGCGGAGGGATCGCCACGAAAGTCCATGCTCATTTTGTCCACTTCGTCCAGCAGGAACACCGGGTTGGTGTCGCCGGCCTTCTTCATCATTTGAATAATCTGACCGGGAAGAGCGCCGATATAGGTGCGCCGGTGGCCGCGGATTTCTGCCTCATCGCGGACCCCACCCAGCGATAGCCGCACGAACTTGCGCCCGGTGGCGCGAGCAATGGAACGTCCCAGAGACGTCTTGCCCACTCCCGGAGGGCCAACAAAGCACAGGATCGAGCCTTTCGGGGTCTTGACCAACTGGCGCACAGCCAGGAATTCGAGAATGCGTTCCTTGATTTTCTCAAGGCCGTAATGATCTCGATTCCAGGATCTGCTCGGCTCGGTGAATGTCCCTGATCTCGCGTGATCTTCTGTTTCCAGGGTACGGCCAGGAGCCAGTCCAGATAATTGCGCGAGACGGTGGACTCGGCCGACATGGGCGGCATCATCTCCAGGCGCTTCAACTCCTGCATGGCCTTGTCAAAGGCGTCCTTGGTCATGCCGGCCGTTTCAATTTTCTTCTTGAGCTCGTCGATCTCGCTCTTTTCGTTCCGCGCCCAGTTCTTTCTGGATGGCCTTGATCTTCTCGTTGAGGTAGTACTCGCGCTGGGCGCTTCTCCATCTGCCGCTTCACCCGCCCCTGAATGGTGCGATCGACATTGAGCTTTTCAATTTCGATATCGAGAATGTCCGCCAAGCGGGTCAGCCGGTCGACCGGCTCGAAGATTTCAAGCAGCTCCTGTTTCTCTTCAAGGCTGATGTTCAGGTTGGCCGCCACCGTATCCGTGAACTTGCCGACCTCGTCCACCTTCACCGCGGCAATCATGGTGTCGTAGTTCAGGTTTTGCGACAGCTTAACATACTGCTCAAACAACGCCGTGACCCGCTGCACCAATTGCTCGAGGCTCGGAGTGCTCACAGTGCGATAGACGCCTGTTTTCACAAAGACGCGGAAAAAGCCATCTTCATTCGTCACCTTCACGATCTTGCCGCGCTCAACGCCCTCAACTAGAACCTTGATGTTACCGTCGGGCAGCTTAAGGCTCTGGACAATGTTGGCGATGGTCCCTACCTGGTAAATCTCGTTAGGTTTGGGATCGTCAACCGAGGCATCGTGCTGGGCCGCGAGAAATATCTTCTTTTCGCCCGCCAGCGCCTCCTCAAGCGCACGGATGGAACTCTCCCGGCCAACTACAAAGGGGGTCATCATGTACGGGAAGATCACCACATCCCGAATGGGCATCATGGGAAGAGCCCGGGCATCGTTCTTTTCGTGTCCGAAAACATTAGCCTTACTGCCTGCCTATTCCGTCCTCCGCCGATTGACATCATGCTGTCTCGCCAAGCTCCGCGAACGAGTCCAACCGAAGATCTAGCTGAAGAGCTTATGAGATCGCCGCCTCTTCGATGCTAAACGGGCTGTGTACGCTCCAAAATTCTTGCGGTCCAAAACCGGCCGAATGGCTGGCTTGCTAACCCGCCTTTTCAAGAATCGCCGAGCTGAAATTGATCTCGTGCGTCTTCACCATTTCGTCCGTCACTGCAAACTCGCGCACCTTCCTCTGGCTGGGCAGGTGATACATCAGGTCAAGCATCAAGTCTTCCAGAATCATACGCAGACCGCGAGCCCCCAATTTGCGCTCGAGGGCCTGTTGGGCAATGGCCTGCAGCGCCTCTTCCGTGAAGCGCAGCTTCACATTCTCGAACTCGAACAGCTTCTGGTACTGCCTAACCAGCGAGTTCTTGGGCTTCGTCAAAATCTCCACCAGCGCCCCCTCATCCAGGTCGTTCAGCACGCTGACCACAGGCAGCCGGCCCACGAACTCAGGGATCAAGCCATATTTAATTAAGTCTATCGGCTGAACCTGCTCAAGTAATTCGATGTTTCTTTTCTTGCCACTCGAAGGTTGAGATGGCCCGTCGTTGGTCTTGAAACCCATAGTCCTGCGGCCAATCCGGCGTTCGATAACCCTTTCCAAGCCTACAAAGGCCCCACCGCAGATGAAAAGAATGTTGGTGGTATCGACTGGCGTGAACTCCTGATGGGGGTGCTTACGACCACCCTGAGGTGGAACGTTGGCTACGGTACCTTCCAGGATCTTCAGCAGGGCCTGCTGCACACCTTCGCCGGAAACATCGCGCGTGATGGATGGGTTTTCGTCCTTCTTCGAAATCTTGTCGATCTCGTCGATGTAGATGATGCCCTGCTGCGCCCGCTGCACATCGCCCTGGGCATTCTGCAGCAGCTTCAGAATGATGTTCTCGACATCCTCGCCGACGTAGCCGGCCTCGGTCAGAGTGGTCGCATCCACGATCGCAAAGGGCACATCAAGCACACGAGCGAGGGTTTGAGCCAGTAGCGTCTTACCCGTGCCCGTAGGCCCGATCAGCAGGATATTCGACTTGGTCAGCTCCACCTCGCTACGGACCCGCGCCATCAGCAGGATGCGCTTGTAGTGGTTGTAAACCGCGACCGCCAACTTCTTCTTGCTGCGATCCTGACCGATCACGTACTGATCGAGAAAGGCCTTTACTTCCATAGGCCTCGGCAGCCGCGTTTGCGCCGAATCCTTGACCCTTTCCGTGTGGTCCTCTTCCAGGATCGTGTTGCAGACCGCCACGCATTCATCGCAGATGTAGGCGCGAGGATGGTCCCCGGGTGAAGAAATCAATTTACCGACGGCATCCTGAGCCTTCTGGCAGAATGAACAGCGCAAAGTCTCTTCCGAGGAACCGACCCGCCCCTTCACAGCCATTTGCCTCCCACGCGCACCCCTATCCCTCCTGAGCCGGAGGGCGCACTAGGTCTTTGATTCCGGGCCGAACTTTCCCGAGGACGAAACCCCTTATTTGTGCTTGAAGATGATCTCATCGATCATCCCGTATTCCTTTGCCTGCTGCGCACTCATCCAGAAATCACGCTCTACGTCGTGCTCGATCTTCGACACCGGCTGCCCCGTATGCTTGGCCATAATTTCGTTGATGCTGGCTCGCATCCGAAGGATCTCCCGGGCGTGAATATCGATGTCGGTCGCCTGCCCGGAAAGCCCACCCATGCTTGGCTGGTGAATCAGCACGCGCCCATTCGGCAAGGCAAAGCGCTTTCCAGGCGTCCCCGCCGAGAGCAGCAACGCCGCGATACTCGCTGCCTGCCCGATGCAGATCGTCGAAACATCGTTCTTAATGAACTGCATGGTGTCGTAGATCGCCATTCCGGCCGTTACCACGCCGCCCGGCGAGTTGATATAGAGCGCTACGTCTTTTTCCGGATCTTCCGCCGCCAGGAACAGCAACTGCGCCGTGACCAGGTTGGCGACGTTGTCATCGATGGGAGTTCCAATGAAGATAATGTTGTCCCGCAGCAGTCGGGAATATATATCGTAGGCGCGCTCACCCCGGTTGGTTTGCTCGACCACCATGGGGATCAGCGTCATCAGAGGCTCGTTACGATTCATAAAGGAGTTTAGAGGTATTTATTGGTGTGGTCCCCGGCCCCGCTTAAGCTTGCTCCACCGATGCTGAATCATTTTTCTTTCTGATGCTTGCGTTTGCGTAGATGAAGTCCAGGGCTTTGTGGGTTCGGCGAGTAAGTCTTAGTCTATCGAGATCGCCGTCTCGTGTCAAGCGCGTTTTCAGCGCTGCTGGGGTTTCGCGGCTTTCTTGCGCTAGTTCGCGGATAGCCTCGTCCACTTCTTCGTCACTAACATCGATCTTCTCCGTATCGGCGATCTTCTGTAGAATCAGCGATCCGCGAACGTCTTTTTCCGCTTCCGGCGTCATCTCTTCGCGCAGCTTCCGCCAGTCAAGCGCTTCCGTCCTAGGATCGATACCTTGCCGCACAAACTGGGCGATCAAACCCTCCAGCTTGTGCTGAACCTGAGTTTCCACCATACGTTCCGGCACTGGGAAGGAATGGACCTCCAGTAACTTGTCAAGCAATTGTCGCTCCACGGCTTGCTTGGATTTTGCCTCGTGCCTGCCAGTGAGATCCTGGCGAATCTTGTTCCGAAGTTCATCCAGAGTCCCAAACTCACCTGCCGACTTCGCCAACTCATCATCCAGGGGCGGCATCACCTTCTGTTTCACACCCTGCACCTCAACCCGATAGTGAACCGTCTTCCCCCTCAAGCGCTCCCGCGGATTATCCTCCGGGTAAGAAACATCGAATTCGCGGATATCGCCCGATTTCACCCCAAGCAGGTTTTCGGTGAAGGCGGGTTGCGTCGCCTTACCCCCAAGATGCACCATGCCCTCCCGCTGTTCCAGCGGATCGCCCGCCGGGCTCGTGGCATCGCTACCCGAGTAGCTCACACTGACGTAGTCTCCAGACTCCGAAGCACGGTCACCGGCCAACTCGAACGTGCCCATGCTTTCACGTAGTTTCTCGAGCGCTTCGGCGACCTCAGCGTCGCTCACGGAGGAGGCATCCTGTTCTGCCTCGAGTCCCTTGTACTGCCCGAGTTCAAAATCGGGATAGATCTCGAAGGTCGCCTTGACGGTCATCGGCTGGCGGTCTTCGAAATTCACTTCCTGAAACTTCGGCGAACCAACCACTGACCACTTGTGCTCCTTCAGGGCGGTGTCAAAAAACCTGGGCACCAGGGTCTGGACGACCTCGCTCTTGATTTCCTCGTGGTAGCGCCGCCGCACCATGGAATCTGGCGCGTGGCCGGGACGAAAGCCGGGTACCCGCGCCATCCTGGCGAACCCTTTAATAACTTTCCCAGTCTCCCGCTCGACAATATCGGCAGGGATCTCAATCGTCAATTCTCGCTTGCAGGTTTCTGATTCCACGTGACCTCGACAGATTTCGCTTTCTTGGGAAACCCATTAGACGGCGCGGAGGGCTGCCTGGATTCCGAATCCATAGTTACTACCGCCGAACCCCGCAACTAAGGCGAAAGCTTGAGCCAACTCGCTTGTACTTATGATGAGGAAACCGGGTTGGGCTCATGATCCTGAGCGGTGGCAGCGCCCGCTCGGCCCCCCTCAAAACACGGCTTGCGGCCCACAAATTAGGCGCGTAAGGAGGGCAACCCACAAAACGGCTCGGGACCGGCTGACTAACAAGTGGTTCCAAAAAAGGCAGTATAGCACGCCGTCAAGCACTGTCAACGCTCGCGTTGGCAACTTTGTGGCAACTGGCAACACGGTAACACCGGAAACAACTGGCGGCAATTACCAGGACTACACTCGCGAACCTGCGACCCGTGTCAAGATTCTGTTGGTGGCAGGTGACGGAAGGTAACGGAAGGCCGTGCTCGTACCCTGTTTCTTGACCTGGGGATTATGCTAATTACTTTCCGGGGAAACCGTGGGAGGAGAGTGTGATGACGGAAACTCGCAAAGTTGTGTTGCTGGTTCTCTGCCTGGGCGCCATGGCGCTCGCGAGGAGTGCAGGCGCGTGGGACCGCGGCAATCTTGCCGACTATCACGACCGTCGCGCCCGTTTGGTAGCCGAGACAGGTGATGGTGTGGTGGTGCTATTCGGTTACGGCGAGCAGGAGGTCGCCGCCAGCGACATACGCTTTCGACAAAACGAGGAGTTCTACTATCTCACCGGTTGGAATGAGCCGGACGCCATCCTCCTCCTGATTCCCGCGCCTCGAGCCAAGGGAGAAGGCACCTCGCGGGCAGCGCTCGCGAGAGAAATCCTGTTCATACCAGCGCATGACTATCGCCAGGAGAAGTGGACCGGTCCCAAACTCGGTCCTGATGATGCAGATGCCCCGGCACTCACTGGCTTTGCCGAAGTCAGGAGCACGGCTCTGTTTCAGGCGGAATTGCTCGAAGCGCTGAAAAAGCTTCCGAAGATCTACACCGAACTGACCCCGCAACCAGAGAGCGGCGAGGACTGGTTCCAGCAATCGATAGTGGGAAAACTGCGGACAATGGCGCCGCTGGCGGAACTCGCAGATTTGCGCCATGCGCTCGCGCGCATGCGTGCCATCAAATCCCCGGGTGAGCTCGCTTTGATGCGAAAGGCGGCGGACAACTCGATCGAGGCGCACCTCGCGGCCATGAAGGCAGTCCGTCCAGGCCGCCCGGAATATGAGATCGCGGCGCTCATGAAATACGAATTCGAACGGCGCGGCTCGGAATGGCCATCCTATCCGCCCATTGTGGGCTCGGGCTTTTTCTCCACAGTCCTGCACTACGACTCCAACGATCACCAGATGCAAGATGGCGATCTAGTGGTATTGGACGTGGGGGGTTCTTACGGCGGATATGCCAGCGATATTACGCGCACTCTTCCCGTGAATGGACATTTCACACCCCGCCAACGAGAAATTTACCAGATTGTACTCGGCGCCCAAGAGGCTGTGCTGCGGGCAGCAAGGCCCGGCAAGGAAATCGGGGGGGAGAAGAACAGTCTTCTGATGATCGCCAGGCAGTACCTCCACACCCACGGCGCCGATCTGCATGGCAAGCCTCTGGACCCGTATTTCATCCACGGCATCGGCCACTCCGTAGGTTTGAACGTCCACGACCCGATGGAGCCTGACCTCCCACTCGCACCCGGCATGGTGATTACGGATGAGCCAGGCATCTACATCCCTGAAGAGAAGATCGGGATACGTATTGAAGACATGATGCTGATTACCGCGGATGGCGCTGAAAATCTCACCGGCCGGCTACCGCGCGCGCCTGAGGAGATCGAGAAGAACATGGCACGGCAATAATAGGGAGGGGAGCTGGTGCCGAGCAAAAGCACGCCTGAGGCTGGTTGCCTGACACTCGTCACCCTTCACTCGTCGCTGTCATAGCCGGCGCTCCCGACTCCTCCGCTTTTGTCGCTATCTTTCTCCGTTGCTCTGGGGTAGAATCGCCCCAAAGATCCAACAAAAACACTCTTCCGAGGGGTTTTGTCATGACAAACACATCGGGCAAGACAGGACTATGGCAACTGATTTTGTGGCCATCGCTAATCACCCTGGGCATCACCATTTTGCGCCTGCTGGGTGAACTGAAGGGCTGGCCGCACCCCTGGTTTAATGCGGCGCCGGGCGGGGGCGGCGCGATCATAGGCATTTCGTGGCTTCCCATCATCTTCGGACCGTATTTCGCCCTGAAGCTCGCCGGCTCCGGTGAAGGACCTTCGGGTTACGGGAAGGCTTTTGGCCTCACCCTCGCTGGCTTGGTCGTCCTCTTCGCTGGCGGATTCCTGGCGGCCAGGGCGGCAAGCCATTCGGGTCCGTTAAGTCTGGTGCTGGTGGGGATGGTGCTGATGCTGCTGGCCGCGTTCGTCCCCTGGACCGGCTGGCGGTCCCTCATTCGTGTATTGCTGGCCTACGCCTTTGCCGCCCGCATTCCAGTCCTGATCGTCATGGCCATGGCAATGCACGCACGCTGGGGAACGCATTACGACGTCGTGCCACCGGCGTTTGCCGATGCCAGCTTCGCCAGAAGATTCTTCTACTTTGCTCTACTGCCCCAGATGATGTCGTGGATCGGCTTCACGGTGATCGTGGGATCCCTCTTCGGCGAGATCGCCGCCTCGATTTTTGGTCGCAGGCATATAGCGCAAACCGCTTCGTAGATGCGGTTCGGGAAAGACAAATTCTTCCCTAAAGGGGATGGCTATGACAGACGGCACTTCCGGCAAAGCGAGTGTCTGGCAACTGATTCTGTGGCCGGCTCTAATCACCTTGGGCATCACCATTTTGCGCCTGCTGGGTGAACTGAGGGGCTGGCCGCACCCCTGGTTTAATGCGTCCGCCGGCGGAGGCGGAGCCCTCGTCGGCATTTCCTGGCTTCCAGTGATCTTTGGACCCTATTTCGCCTGGAAACTGGCGTCGGCCGGCCAAGGACCGGCGAGCGCGGGCAAGGCCATCGGCGCGGCCCTTGGCGGGCTGGCACCCATAGTTCTGGGGGCTATCCTGTCCATTCCCAAGCCGAACCATCCGGCGCCGTTGGGGCTGTTTCTGGTCGGGTCTTTGATTATGCTGGTGGGTGCGTTCATCCCCTGTTGGGGGTGGCGACAGCTGGGAAACACTTTGCTCGCTTATGCTCTGGCGGCACGCATCCCGGTGCTGATCGTCATGTTGATCGCCATGAACGGAAACGGTGGCCAAGGATGGGGCACCCACTACGACGTGATGCCGCCCTTCATGGCGAGCGTCCAGATGGGGGTGTTGCAGAAGTGGTTCACGATCGGGGTAGTGCCCCAGTTGACCTTCTGGATCGCCTGGACGGTAATACTGGGTAGCCTGCTGGGCAGCATCGTGGCCGTCGTTTTTATACGCAAGCCCGTGGCGCATACTGCGTCGTAGACGCGCGTCTGGAAAGACAATTCTTCCCGAGGAGGTTGGTATGGCAGACAGTACTTCCGGCAAGATTAGCATCCGGCAACTGATTCTGTGGCCGGCACTAATCACGCTGGCGATCACCATCCTGCGTCTCGAGGGCGAACTGCACCACTGGGGGTCGCCGTGGTTCAGCAATGCAGGGGGCGGGGGCGGGGCGATAGTGGGCATTTCCTGGCTACCCATCCTTTTGGGTCCCTACTTCGCGTTGAGGCTGTCGGGATCGGGCGATCGGCCGTCAAACTACCTCAAGGCTTTCGGACTAACGATTGCCGGGCTGGTGGTCATGGTGCTCGGTGGAGTCCTGCTGTTCAAGAGTGGGAACTCCGTGGCGCTGGCCATCTTCGCGTTCTTGCTGACGCTTGCGGCAGCTTTTGTTGCGCGGGTGGGTTGGCCCACGCTGGGTTCTACGTTAATTGCCTATGGCTTCGCGGCGCGGATCCCGGTGCTCGTCGTGATGTTCCTTGCGATGCGCGGAGGCTGGGGAACTCACTACGACGCCGTGGACGCGCACTTGGCTACCGCTTCTTTCTGGACCAAGTTCTTTGACGTAGCGTTCCTACCCCAGATGTTTCTTTGGATCGGCTACACAACCGTGGTGGGTGCACTCTTTGGAGAGCTGGTTGCGGCGATCTTCGCACGCAAACACGCGGTGCACGCTCCGGCGTAAGATCCGGCAGAGAGCAACCGAAACTCCAGCCTCGGGATTCGGGGGAAAGACGTCAGCCGCTTCTTCCGGATCCCGGGACCGGAACTTTTTCACTCAGACGGCATCGGGATTGTCCTCCCGGTGCGAATGGATTCCTTCGCCGCGTCGAGGATCTCCACGACGCCCACATTCAACTTGCCTGAGAGGGGCTCCATGATGGCTTCGTTCGTCTGAATGGAGTGAACGAAGTAGGCCACCGGGTTGCTCCGATAGCCTTCGACGGGACTGACAGCCTCGGATACTCCCGCGAGACCGGATCTGTCCTCGTGGGAACCGGCGGCGCGGGAGTAGAGGCTATCGCCTGTTGCCAACAAGCTTCCTTTTGGCCCAAACACTTCCACTTGGCCCTTGCTGTACGGCCAGTCCCATGAGGCCTGCAGGATCGCCGTGCCGTCCTGATATTCGAGGATGATCGTGGCGTCATCTTCCACCTTGTTGTGCTGCTCTGTCTTGAGCTTCCGCGCCACGGCAAATACACTGGCCGGTCGTCCCTTAAGCCACAGGGCCCACTGCGCTCCGTAACAACCGAAGTCAACCAAGGCGCCGCCGCCATTCTTCACCGGGTCATAAAGCCACTCGCCAAACTCCTTCGACACCCCGATCTCTTTCGGACCTTGGTGCCCATATTCGGCAATCAGCTTCGAGATGGGCCCTATGTCTCCCTGTGCCACTCGCCGCTGAAGAGCTGGAGTAGCCGGCGCCCAAGCCGTGAAATAGTTCACCATCAGCTTGATATGCGCTCCCTCGGCCACCCGTAACATTTGACGAGCATCCGATCCGGTGGAGGCCATCGGCTTTTCGGTGGAGACGTGGATGTGGCGCTTGGCGCACTCGCGCAGGATGGCAAGATGATGGTCATTCTGCGTGGTGATGATGACACCTTCCGGCTTAGCTTCGTCGAGCATCTTCACATAGTCGTCATAGAACTTCACGCTTGAGGGAATACGGCCTCTCGCCTTAGCCACCAAGTCAGGATGCCGGTCAGCGATGGCCACCAGCTCGGCTTCAGGGGTCTTTTCGATATAGGAAAGCATGCCCCACACGTGGTCGTGGTCCAGGCCCACAATGGCGATCCGAGTTCGAGTCGCCTGAGCCGACAGCGATCGCGATCCGGCTATCAGCAAGATCGATACAAGAGAGATCGCAAGAACCAGTGTCTTGATCATGGTGTGCTCCTTCAAATTTGGGAATAAGGCGCAGGGCTCAAAATTGGGTTGGTGATATTCGAGACGATGTCCTCAAAGTTGAAGCGCGGCGAACTGGTGAGCTTTCTCCATGCAGGATCGGATTGGAAAGCCGACCACATCTTCGCGCGGTCGGCGAGGTCACCGAACGAGAGCATGTAAGTGAGGTTCGGCAGGCGGGGCCCGATCAGAGCATCGCCGTAGAATACCGGCGCAAAACCAGCCCGCTTGAAGACGTCAAACTCGCCGCTGTGGAACATCTCCACCTTGCGCAGGTGATCCTGATCGGTAGGACTCTCATAAGTCCGCAATTCGAACAAGCGTGGGTGATGGTCGGCTGTACCAGGAGGCACTACAAGCCTGGGCTCGCCCTCGAAGGCGATCAGCAGAGAGCTCTCAAGGCGAACATAGGCGGGATTGGCGGCCGGCGCATTCAGGAAAGCGGCGCCCCTCTTGGCGTATTCAGCATCCTGGCCAAGGCGGGCGTCGAGATTGACCAGTAGCTCCAGCGACGCGCTCGGGATTAGCACGTAAAGTGCGGGACTCTCGGTTCCAAGCACCGGAGTGAAAGCGCCGATGGGACTAACCCCAAGGCGATTGGCAGCTGGAATGAACGCGTCGCGGAAGAAGTCATTCGAGAGCTTTACCTGCACTCCGGCGCGCAAGTGATAGATCCGAAGTTGATAATATTCTCTGCCGCCCGGTTTTCCGGCAGCGCCCGCAACAAAGGATCGTGATCCTCGTGCCAGCGCCGGGGTAAGAAGGGCAGAGCCCAGGAACATTCTTCTTTTCATGTGAAGCCCTCTCTGTTATCGGCAGCACCGGCCATGATCTTGCCGGCGCAGAAATCCTACTGTGGCACAAGGGGCAGGATCAGGGCCGAGGGATGATCGGCATCGTGGTAAATCGTGTTGGTAGCCTTCAGCCATTGCGCGCTGTTCGCAGCCGTCTGCCCCAAGTTGAGGTTGCGGTCGAAACGTGGAAAGTTGCTGCTTGAAACCTCCAGGCGAATGCGGTGTCCAGTAAGGAAGACGTTGCTGGTAGACCACAGGTCGATAGTCAGCTTGTAAACCTGGCCCGGATTCAGGAATTCCTGCTTCTCCATGGAGTCACGATAGCGCGCCCGCAGAATGCCTTCGGTGAGATTCTCGGCGAAGCCGTTGGGCCAGACATCCACCAGTTTGCCAGTGAAGTCGGTATCGGCAGCCGAAGAACTGGCGAAGAGTTCCAGGCTGACTGGTCCTGTAACCTCGGTGTCTTGCTTCAAGGGAGGAGTGGTGTACACCAGCACGTCGGGACGAGCTTCCACAGGCCTCTGATCGCGAGGACCTGCAGGCAAGTGCACCGCATCGCAACAGAGTGGCCCGCCCGTTGTAGGTACGGCATCCCCGGGGTCGTAGATGAATTGGTCCGCTGCCTTGCCACCTGCTCCGGACTCCGACAGGTTGCCATCACCCGTGAGGCCGTTTGCCTTGCCGTTCGAATGAAGGTAAAAGCGTGTCTGACGGGCCCGCGCTAGTGGCCAGTCATCCTCGTCGCGCCAGACGTTCTTGCCCATGACGAAGATCTTCACCGGCTTCTCGCTCTCCATCCCATTGGCGACGCCTTTGAGCAAGTAATCGTACCAGCGCAACGTCACGTCGCCCGAACCCGTGGGGGGAACGGGAAGGGTTCCTGCAATGGCGCCCTCGTCCAAAGCCGCCTGGGGCCCGAAATCGACGTCGCCCACCTTGCGGCCTGCGCCTGCGTGCCCGCCGATTATCACCAACAAACGCTGGCCCTTGCGAGCCGCTTCGCTGCCTCCATGGGCCTTAAGGCCGGTGTAGTTGCCGAGCGAGCCGTCTTGGAAGATGTCGTACCAAGCGGCCACGGAGAATACGGGAACGGTGATTTGACTAAAGTGGTCCTCGATCGACCATTGCTTCCAGTAATCGTCGTAATAGGGGTGCGCCAGCCAGTCCAGAAAGTATTGGGCCAGCATGCCCGGACCATGTGAATCCGCGGGGAACCCGGTGCGGAACAGCGGGTAAGTGCTGAGGGGAAGGTTCTGTGCGTACTCCATGGCGTTGAGGCTCTTGGCCACCTGGTGGTCGAGCGTGTCAAAAGCCAGACCGGAGCTCCACGACTCATTGAACCACTGCTCGAACGCGCCGCCCTGATAAGTCCAGTTGGAGTGATAGTTCGACGCAGTCACCACCGGGCAGATTCCGGCCAAGTGAGGCGGGTGGGCAATGGCGGCGAGCATCTGCGTGGCACCCACGTAGGATCCACCAAACATGCCCACCTTGCCATTGGAGTAGGGCAGCGAGGCAGCCCACTCCACCGTATCGTAGCCATCGCCGGCCTCGTACTTAAAGGGGTACCACTCCCCTTCCGAAGTGAAGCGTCCCCGGCAGTCCTGGATGATCACAACGTACCCATGGGACGCCGCCTCCAGGCCGTACTCCACACCACTGGCCTTGTTGTAAGGAGTCCGCTGAAGCAGCACAGGAAACCTGCCCTCGGCCTGTGGACGATAGATGTCGGCGCGCAGCGTAACGCCATCGCGCATCTTGACGGCGATTCCACGCTGCAGCTTAACTTCGTAGTGCTCGGCGGCAATGCCTTGCGCGGCCGTCATCGCCATCAGAATTCCAGCTAGCATTGCTTTCATTGACGCCCCTAATCGAAAGGCCGGATTCCGGTTCATGTCATCCCCTTGGTGAATGAAGAATCGTAAGACGGAAAAGCACAGTGGCGCGGTACGGCGTAGTCTCCCACTTTCTCGCGTCCCTGACAACGTCTGCGAGTCCCCGCTCCGCGCATCATCGGGAAAAGGGATTTGTGCCGTCCGGTTCGAACCAGTCGAACTCCCTGACACCGCCGCTCAGCTTCCAGCGCTGTGGGCAAGTTGTCTGCATCCAGTCGAGCGGTTCGGCTTCGGGCCCGAACCTCGATGCCTTCAGCAACGCCATCTTCAACATCTTTTTCTCTTCCGCGGTGGTCGTTGAAGGATCGGCCGAAATAAACAGAGCTGCACCGCTACCTACTACCAGATCGCACCACTGGCGGGTTAACTCGATCGGCACAGCCCTGGTGACCGGTACACAGTCCGGATCGACTAGGAAAAAGGCCCGATGCTGTGGTAAGCGAAAAGCCAGCGTGTTTACTCCCATCCTGCGGGTTCGGTCCCAGTCACGCCCGCTGGTGTCATCGCCAATCCGCTGGAGCTCGAAGATGCCCGCGCCCAGATGCCCCACCGTGTTGCAGCCGATCAGGACGGCGTTCCCCGCCGCCTCGCGAATGGCGCCGTAGAAGCGCAGCACAATTTCAGCGGTAGTCCTCGAGCGATCAGCGAAATGCCAATCGGCAGAGGTGAGTTCAGCCCCCATCTGAAAGCCCCAGCGGCCGAGCAGGTCGGAAGTGGAGAAATCATGTTTGATCAGCTCGAATCCCCAGCCCGCGATTCGGCGAAGTCCCTCCTGGATATGATCGAGGGCTTCCGGCACACTGGGGTCTAGTACCAGGAGGGGTGCCTTATAGGGACCTTCCAGGCGGTTGACGCTCAATCGCCAGGCAGCCGGCACGGGTTCCACCGTCAATAGCGGCCTGATCCAAACTCCCGGCCGTACTCCCCGCTTCTTCATTTCGGCAACGACCGCAGGCATCTCCGAAAGCCGGCTGTTGTCCTGGGTCCACGGGCCAGCACCCTCGGGCGCTTTGCCCCATCCCATGTCAACGACCATGAAAGGCGCGTTCGCGCCCGGAGGCGCGAGTCCAGCCAGTTGCTCCACATCACTCAGGATGCTTTCTACCGTCATGTTTTCGCCGTACAGGTAATACCAGTTATTGGAACCGTAGACTGACTTCTCGGGCAGGCGAGGGTGCTCGCAGAGCTTCCTGCAAAACGCCTGGATTGAGTGAAAGGGCGACTGTCCCGGGTGGCCTTCCTGGGCGACGATCTCGGCGGCCTTCAACTGCCGCTCACCAAGCAGAACACCACTGCCTCCATTGCGGACATCCAGCCAGAGCGAGATTCCCTCAGGGTCGGCCTGCCAGAAAAAGGCGCTGGCGCCGGTCTTTACGCCATAGCAGTGAGTGACCTCTCCACTTGAAACAGCGAAGTACCACGGCATGATGCGGTCGCCTGACGTTCCGCGCCACTCCAAATCGGCGTAGGACCGCTCCCAGTGATCACCCACAAATCGGGCCTCTTCAGGTAAAGAGCCGGACCAGCGTAGACGCAGGCGCGTGAGTGCGCTTCTCGGAGAGGAAACTCGGATTGTAAGCCCACTAGCATCGGGCGATTTGCGCGTCGTGATCTCAATATCTCCTCCCCGCCAGAGTTCCCCTGAACGGTTGAGCCGGAGCGGAGGGTTGCGTTCGACAAGCGCCGTAACGTGATCGGGTGTCCGCACGATATCAAGAAACGTCAACCGGTGAGCACCCGATCCTGCACGCGGCAAGTTCGCGGCCGTGACCGCCGCGATGCCGCCGCGCAAAAACGTTCTCCGCGACCTATTCATCACCGTTGCCTCTTGCTTGTGCGCGGTTGGTACCCCGCACAAAACCATCAAAGGTTTATCAGAAGTAAAGGAAATCGTCAAAGCACTTCACTCCGGCGGATCGGCCAAAGTGTGTCAGAATGCATCAGTACCTGAATCATTTGCCACAACCAAGCGGTATCGTGTTTTGGGCCAGCTCGCCATGTTCTGCAGCATTCAACTTACTTGCCCGGAGGCACGGCAGTTCGAGGAGCAAGCGTGACCATCACAAGCCCTCGCCCCTTGGGAAGGTCTGACTTAACCATCTCCGCGATTGGCTTCGGCTGCTGGCAATTCTCACAAGGCGTTGGAGCCCTGACCGGAGGTTATTGGCCTGCCCTGTCGCAGGACATAATCGACCAGATCGTTGCGGCAAGTCTCGCTACCGGAATCAATTGGTTTGATACTGCGGAGGTTTACGGGCGAGGGACGTCCGAGGCCGCGCTCTCAATGGCGCTGAGGGTGCCGGCAAACGTATTGGTGAGGTTATCGTGGCCACGAAGTGGTGGCCCATATTCCGAACCTCCAGAAGTATCCATACGACCATTGACGAACGCCTAAGACGATTGGCGCCGTTCGGCATCGACCTGTACCAAGTGCATCAGCCCTTTGCCTTCGCTTCAACCGCCGCGCAAATGCGCGCTATGGCGGATCTCGCCGCCGGCCACAAGATCCGAACTATAGGAGTCAGCAACTTCTCGGCGAGGAAAATGCGGGCTGCGCATGCCGCTCTGGATGCTGTAGGACTCCCCCTGGTTTCCAACCAGGTGCGCTACAGCCTGCTGGATCGCAGCATCGAAACAAATGGTGTGCTCCTGTCGGCACAAGAGCTCGGCATCACGATCATCGCCTACTCGCCGCTGGCCCAGGGCATCCTTTCGGGCAAGTACCATAGGGATCCTCAGGCCATCCGTTCCCGGCCTGGCCCTCGGAAATGGATGGGGACGTTTCGTCGGGGTGGGATCGAGCGCTCCAAGCCGCTGGTGGACGCGCTTGAAGAAATCGCCCAGGCGCGCGGCGCGACTCCATCCCAAGTTGCGCTTAACCGGCTGATACACTTCCATGGCGATGCGGTGGTAGCGATCCCAGGAGCTACGAGCGTGGCACAGGCACAGGACAACGCTGGGTCTTTTGGTTTCGTCCTAGTGAGGCCTGGACGGGCAAGGCTTGACGAAATCTCAAAAGCAGTGGCCAGTAAAGAAGAGCGACTCAGCCGCAAACGAGGGTTCGTGCGGTTCAATTCCCGTCGCGACGTGTTATCATGAGACTGAAGATCATTCAGGCCGGGGTGAGGTCGTTCTTCGCCAGAAGGCTCGTCCACTGACTGCGGACGAGATTCGCAGTGCCAAGATCCAGGGAATCATCAAATTGATGCACGACACTCTTCGTGATGCTCCGGGTGTCGGCCTGGCGGCGCCGCAAGTCGGACTACCGTTTCAGGTCGCCATCATCGAAGATCGGCCGGAATACCAGAAAGACGTTCCTCCTCCTGTGCTGGCCGAGAGAGGAAGACATTCGGTCCCGTTACAGGTGGTAATCAATCCTGTGATTACTCTTAGCGAGACCAGGATTGAATTCTTTGAGGGGCTGCCTCAGCCTTGCAGGTTTCAGCGCACTCGTGCCCCGCGCGCTCGCTGTCCGCGTCGAAGCGCTGAACGAGCGGGCGGAACCAGTCACTATCGAAGCGGAGGGATGGCATGCCCGAATCCTCCAGCACGAGATCGATCATCTCGACGGAGTGCTTTACGTGGACCGCATGCGAACCCGATCGCTCACCACCAACGAAAATCTAACGCGCTACTGGAAAGACAAGGACCCCGGAATGGAGAGGCGCGGAACTCGGCATTACCTCGGATTAGTTCCTCTGAAGCTCCACACCGGGTGGCACTAAAAAAGGAGACGAAAATGGAGAAATCACGGAACGTGCCTGCAAGTCCTCAATTAAAGAAAGACGATCTCATCGTCATCTTTGGCGCAGGCGGTTTTATTGCCGGCTCACTGGCCCGATATTTTCACGATAAGGGGTTCACCCGGATCAGGGCGGTTGACAAGAAGCCTGTCGCTGACTGGTACCAACGTGTGGACGGAGTTGAAAGCCTCTGCCTGGACGTCAGTGAAAAGGAAAACTGCGTGCGGGCCTGCGAGGGCGCAGTGGAGGTCTACAATCTCGCCGCCGATATGGGTGGCATGGGTTTTATTGAAAAGTTCCGAATCGAGTGTCTACGCAGCATTCTCATCAATACCCACCTGATCGAAGCCGCCTATCGGGCCGGCGCGGAGAGGTACTTCTTCTCCTCTTCTGCCTGCGCCTATAACGTCGAGCTCCAGAAAGACCCAAAGGTCCGCGCTTTGAAGGAATCGGATGCATATCCTGCAATGGCGGAGCGGGGTTACGGTTGGGAAAAGCTCGTGTCGGAGATGTTTTGCCAGGAGTATTGGGCGGAGCGGGGGCTGAAGACGTCCATCGCCCGCTTTCACAATGTCTACGGTCCCAACGGCACCTGGGACGGCGGGAGGGAAAAGGCTCCCGCGGCGATCTCCCGCAAGGTGATTGAGGCCAAGCACAGCGGAAAACGTGAGATCACGATATGGGGCGATGGCAATCAGACGCGTAGTTTCATGTACATCGATGATTGTGTCAAAGGCATCGACATGATCGCCCATTGCGATGATCTGGTGGCCACGCCTATCAACCTCGGTTCGAGCGAGCTTGTCTCCATCAATGATCTGGTCAGCATCGTAGAAGACATCGCGGGGGTGAAGCTGCAGCGCAAGTACGATCTGGACGCGCCACAAGGAGTCGCGGGCCGGAATAGCGATAACACCATGATCCAAAGCATCCTGCATTGGGAACCTAACACGCCATTGCGGGAGGGAATGCGCCACACCTACAGCTGGATCGAAGAGCAGTTTGCCGACAGGAAGGCTGGTAGGCGTTCAGTTAGCGAAAACGTTCACGGGGCATCCTCTCATACCTACTCGGCCTATGCCCACTCGACAAGAGACTGATCTCGCCGCAGTCATCGGCGCCATCCCCTATCGGATGGCCCTCGCCGGCGGTTGGATTGACCAGCCGTTTGTGTCCAGACACAATCCGGATCCGCCGGGATCCATGGTGGTGGTTAACCTGGAGCCCTGCTTTCGCTACATGGACCGCGCTGGAATGGCCACCGGAACCCGCGAAGTCGCCCGAAGACTGTGGAATGGTGGGCTGCCCCGTGGAAATCCTGCCGAGCTTGTCCGGCAGCTGTACGAAGCTGAGAATAAAGGGGCGAGCGAGCCATCAGGGTCACAGGACATGGCGGGTCTGATCTTCCCCGGCATCAACAGGCTCGACTACGACTTCGGGCGCGAAGGCGGTTTCTTTCCCGTCCACGTGGAATCGACCACCGATCCCGGCACTGCTGACTGGCTCGAAGGTATCGTGCACGTCCTTCCGGTGGCACAGCGCCCGGCAGGCTATAATCCTCTGGGTGAAAAGCATCTCGACCGCGAATGGATTCGGCGCCTCGGCCAGTCGGGCAAGGATTGCTTCGCAGCCATTCTGGCGAAGAACAGCGAGGCACTCGGCGCCTCGATGAATGAATGCATGAAGTGCTGGGAGGCAATCCTTCCTCACACGGTAAGGCACTCCACCATCACTGTCGATTTGCCAGGGCTCTTAAAGCATTACCAGTCGCGCTATCTAGGAGCGATGTACTCAGGATGCGGAGGAGGGTATCTTTACGTTATCTCTGAAGAACCGGTGGCAGGATCGATACAGGTGAAGATCAGAAGAGCATAGAACGCGAAAGTAGAGATTCAACACCAGAGCAGCTCAGCAAGAACCGCTTACATGCTTTTTTGAATAGCAAAAGCGCCACTGATGATCTGCCGCGCCTCCGCCTGGATTCGTTTCAAATGATCCTCACCGATGAAACTCTCCGCGTAAAGTTTGTAAACCTCCTCCGTGCCTGAAGGACGTGCGGCAAACCATCCGTTTTTTGCCGCTACTTTCAGGCCGCCGATCGGAGCGCCATTACCAGGCGCGGTGGTGAGCATCGCCTCAATCTTCTCTCCAGCCAGCGCCGAGGCACTCACTTCGCTGGGAGAAAGGCGCTCAAGCACGGCTTTCTGTTTGGCGCTCGCGGGCGCGTCGATCCGCTGGTAAACCGGAGCACCGAACTGCTTCGTGAGTTCCCGGTACAGCTCTCCGGGATCGCGCCCGGTTCGCGCCGTCATCTCGGCCGCGAGCAGGCCCATGATCAGACCATCTTTATCCGTTGTCCATACCGAACAGTCGCGACGAGAGAAGGAAGCGCCAGCGCTCTCTTCGCCACCAAAGGCGAGCGACCCTGAGATCAAGCCATCTACAAACCATTTGAAACCGACTGGAACCTCCACCACGCGGCGTCCCAAACCGGTTGCTACGCGGTCAATCATGCTGCTGCTCACCAGGGTCTTGCCGATCCCGGCGTCCGGCCGCCAATTGGGGCGATTGCGGAACAAATACGAGATCCCGACCGAAAGAAAGTGATTCGGATTGAGCAGACCGGCGCTACGCGTTACAATGCCGTGACGATCCGCATCGGTGTCGCAAGCAAAAGCAACGTCAAAACGATCATTTAGCGCGATGAGGCTCGCCATCGCATAGGGCGACGAGCAATCCATGCGGATTTTGCCGTCCCAGTCGAGGGTCATGAAACGGAAGGTGGGATCGACGGCGTCGTTCACCACCGTCAGGGGAAAGCCGTAGCGCTCGCTGATGCGTGCCCAGTAGGCCACGCTCGCTCCGCCCAGGGGATCGACGCCAATGTTGAGCCTTGCAATGCGCAGGGCTTCCATGTCAATAACAGCCTCGAGATCGTTCACATAGGCGGTCACATAGTCATGTCGATGGACTGTGGATGCAGCGATCGCCTTGGCGTACGGCACACGCCTGACGTTCGTTAGGTCTTCGGTCAGCGAGAAATTGGCGCGGTCCTGAATCCATCGAGTGATGGTCGTATCCGCCGGGCCGCCGGTGGGCGGGTTGTACTTGAAACCACCATCCTCAGGCGGATTATGCGATGGCGTGATCACGATACCGTCGGCGAGTCCGGCGTTGCGGCCGCGGTTGTAAGCCAGGATAGCGTGGGAGAGAACCGGCGTCGGCGTATAGCCGCCGTCCTGGTCGATCATCACCTCAACGTCGTTGGCCGCAAGCACTTCCAGGGCGGAGGCAAAGGCGGGTTCCGAGACGGCATGGGTGTCTTTGGCAAGGTAGAGGGGTCCGCTCGTGCCATGTTGCTTTCGATAGTCGCAGATCGCCTGGCTGATGGCGAGGATGTGCCTCTCATTAAAAGAGCTGCTGAGTGGTGATCCGCGATGCCCGGAGGTCCCAAATGCGACGCGCTCGGCCTGGGTTGCCGGATCGGGCTCCTGCGTATAGTATGCCGTAATGAGCCTCGGGACATTGA
Source organism: uncultured Acidobacteriota bacterium (assembly GCA_963803295.1). Lineage (GTDB taxonomy): Bacteria > Acidobacteriota > Terriglobia > UBA7540 > UBA7540 > CAWDMC01. Next base: position 628,721 of record CAWDMC010000010.1, read on the forward strand.
CGAGTACCGAAGGAGGCGCGAGTTTTCCGGCAAGCGGGTGGATGCTCATAGTGGCTCTCTGGCTTTTCGATGAGTTTACCTTGGCGCCCAGCTTGACACAACCTCCAAACAGGTTCGACAGGATCGAGGCAAGCGGTGACACTCCCACCTTGGAAGAAAACTGATACAATCCCAACCTTTGCCAGTGGCGGGTCACGGGTAACAAAGAAAAAGAAGTGAAGGCAACGGCAGCTTGTCGCTCTTCACTGGTCACAGGCCCCGAAGGAGGTTCGTCTTGATGAGGATTCAAGGGAAGGCGCTTCTCGCCACGATTGTGATCAGCTCAGGTTTTCTCACCGTTCTGCTTGGGAGACGCTCCGTTCAAGGTGCCGGAATTCCTGGGCCGGAAGCCGAGGAAGGACGGCTGTTGCGATTCCCCGACGTCTACAAAGACAGGATTGTGTTTAGCTATGCGGGTGATCTCTGGCTGGTGGCGAGTTCCGGCGGAGTGGCTCGCCGTCTCACCAGCCATCCGGGCCTGGAACTCTTTCCGAAGTTTTCGCCTGACGGCAAATGGATCGCTTTCACCGGCCAGTACGACGGCAACTACAACGTATACGTGTTGCCCGCAGAAGGAGGCGAGCCGAAGCAACTGACATTCCTGCAGGGCGGCGGACACCTCAACGAGCGCATGGGAATTCACAATGAGGTGATCACCTGGACTCCCGATGGCAAACGGGTGATCTTCCTCTCCCGGCGCGATACGTATAACGATTGGTTTGGACGGCTATACAGCGTCCCCATCTCGGGCGGTCTCGCCGAGGCCCTGCCGCTTCCCAAGGGAGGTCTCACTTCCTTTTCTCCTGATGGCAACAGCATCGCTTACAACCAGATCTTCCGCAATTTTCGCACCTGGAAACGTTATACCGGCGGCATGGCCCAGGACATCACCATCTATAATCTCAAAACCAGCCAGATCGAGCAGGTGCCGCATACCGAACACACCGACACGTTCCCCATGTGGCATGGCGACACCATCTACTTCGACTCCGATCGCGGCGCCGAGGAGCGCATGAATTTGTACTCCTACAGCCTGAAGAGCCACGAGGTCCGGCAACTGACGCATTTCAAGGAATGGGACGTCAACTGGCCGAGCCTTGGCCCGGATACGTCGACGTCGCGGTGGTGACGGCGCACCTCGGCATCGGCGCGGCGCTGCTCGCGACGATGGTCGCGCTCGGGTTGCTCGCGAGAGAGGCGGCGGCGCGATGACGACGACCACCGCGCTCACGACCGGGGCCCTTGGCACGCTGCGCGAGCTCGCGCTGCTCACGAAGCCGCGCATCACGCTGCTCGTGCTGGTGACGGCGGCGGGCGGGCTCTGGATCGCGCCCGAGCGCGTGTCGGCCGTGACGGCGATCGTGACGCTCGCGGCGACGGCCGCCGTCGTGAGCGCGGCGAACGCGCTCAACTGCTGGCTCGAGCGCGAGATCGACAAGCACATGACGCGCACCGCGAACCGGCCGCTCCCCGCGCGCCGGCTCGAGCCGCGCGTCGCGCTGGCGTTCGGGATCGGCGTCGGGCTCTTCTCGGTGCCGGTGCTGTGGATCGCGGCGAACCCACTGACCGGGCTGCTCGCGGCGATCGCGCTCGTCACGTACGTCGGCATCTACACGCCGATGAAGCAGCGGAGCGCCAAGGCGCTGCTGATCGGCGCGGTGCCGGGCGCGCTGCCGCCGCTGATGGGCTACACGGCCGCGACCAACCGCCTCGACGCGGTCGGCCTCGCCGTCTTCGGCATCCTCTTCTTCTGGCAGCTGCCGCACTTCCTCGCGATCGCGACGTTCCGCCGCGAGGAGTACGAGCGCGCTGGCATCGGGTGCTTCCGTCGGTGCGCGGCGAGCGCGCGACGAAGATCCACGCGCTCCTCTACACGATCGCGCTCGTGCCCGTGACGCTCGCGCCGGTGGCGCTCGGCGCGGCGGGCTGGATCTACGGCGGCGTCGCGATCGCGCTCGACGTCGCGCTGCTCGCGGTGTGCGTGCGCGGCCTGCGCGCGCAAGGACACGCGCGCCTGGGCGCGCTCGCTCTTCGGCCTCTCGCTCGTCTACCTGACGCTGCTCTTCGCGGCGCTCATGATCGACGCGCGATGAGCGCGGCGCGCGCGGCGGCGACGGGATCGCAGGCGCCGCGGCTCGAGGTGCGCGACGTCGTGCACTCGTTCGGCGAGCGGCGCGTGCTCGACGGGCTCTCGTTCGAGGTGCGCCGGGCGAGATCTTCGGGCTGCTCGGGCCGAACGGCTCGGGCAAGAGCACGACGTTCGGCGTGCTTACGGGGCTCGTGCGGCCGAGCGGCGGCGCGCGCGTGCGGCTCGACGGCGCGGAGGTCGCGCCGGGCGCGCGGGCGCTGCGCGCGGCGCTCGGGGTCGTGTTCCAGGCGCCGAGCCTCGACCCGAAGATGACGGGCCGCGAGAACCTCGCGCATGGGCGCGGCGCTGCACGGCGCTGCGCGGCGCGCGCGCGAGAGAGCGGATCGACGCGCTGCTCGAGCTCGCGGAGCTGCGCGACCGGGCGGGCGAGCCCGTCAAGCGCTACTCCGGCGGGATGAAGCGGCGCCTCGAGCTCGCGCGCGCCCTCGTGCACGCGCCGCGCATCCTCCTGATGGACGAGCCGACGACCGGGCTCGACGAGGGCGCCTACCAGCGGACGTGGGCGCGCATCGGGGAGCTGCGCGCGCGCGACGGGCTCACGGTCGTGCTGACGACGCACCGGCACGACGAGGCGGAGCGCTGCGATCGCGCTGGCGGTCGTCGACGGTGGGCGCGTGATCGCGGAGGGCACGCCCGAGGCGCTGCGGCAGCGCGTGTCGGGCGACGTCATCACGCTCGAGGGCCCCGACGCCCGACGCGATCGCGCAGAGCGTGAACGAGCGCGCTCGGGCTCGAGGCGCGCGTCGTCGGCGGGCGCGTGCTCGTCGAGCGCGAGCGCGGGCCACGAGCTCGTGCCGCGCATCGTCGAGGCGCTGCCGCCGGGGCGACTGTCGTCGGTGTCGATGCGTCGCCCGACGCTGGCCGACGCGTTCGTGAAGCTCACCGGGAAGGGGCTCGCTTGATGGACACGGCGCGCGAAGAGGCGATGGAGCCGGCGGCGCGCGAGGCCGCGCGCGCGCGAGGCTCGGAGGCGCCCGCGGCGCCCGGCGCGCCTGCGCGCTCCGCGCTCGCGCACGACCTCGCGACCATCGGCGTCCTGCTGGCGCGCGCGACGTCGTCCGCTTCTTCCGCGAGAAGAGCCGCGTCGCCGGCGCGCTCCTGCAGCCGCTCATCTTCTGGCTGGTGATCGGCTCGGGCCTGTCGCCGACGTTCCGCCTGCGCGGCGCCGAGCACGTCGGCTACCTCGAGTACTTCTTCCCGGGCGTCGTGATGATGGTGCTGCTGTTCACGGCGATCTTCACGACGATGAGCGTGATCGAGGATCGGCACCAGGGCTTCTTGCAGTGCGGTGCTCGTCGGGCCGGGCTCGCGCGCCGCGATCGTGCTCGGCAAGGCGCTCGGCTCGACGACGGTCGCGCTCGTGCAGGCCGCTGTTCATCGTGCTGCTCGCGCCGGCTGGCCGGCTTCGCGTGCGCGGGCGTCGACGTGGCCGCTGCTCGTCGCGGCGCTCGTGCTGAGCAGCGTCGCGCTCTCGGCGGTGGGCTTCGCGGTGGCGTGGTGGCTCGACTCGACGCAGGGCTACCACGTCGTGATGAGCGTGCTCCTGCTGCCGCTGTGGGTCGTCTCCGGCGCGATGTTCCCGCCGCCGCGCATCGCGTGGCTGCAGACCGCGGCGGCGCTCAACCCCATGGCGCACGGCGTCGCCGTGATCCGCGCTCGCGCTCTATGGGGGCCATGCGCCGGCCGGCACCGCGGTCGGGAGCGCCTCGATGTCGATGAGCTCGTCGTGCTGGCGGGCTTCGCGGCGGCGGCCGTCGCGCTCGCGACGTTCGTGTGCGCGCGGCGCAGGTGAGCGATGTCTGCGCGCGCCGAGGCTCGGAGCACGATCTGGAAGGTGAGCGCGGTCGTCGTCGCGCTCGCGGCGGTGCTGATCGTGTCACGGCTCGTCGCGGGGGCGGCCGGCGCGGGCGGCTCGGGCGGCGGCACCTCCGGGATCGACGGCGCGGGCGACGGCGAGCTGCCCGAGCTGCTCGACGCGCCCGAGTTTCGCCTCGTCGATCAGAACGGTCAGGCGTTCGGCTCGCGCGAGCTCCGCGCGGCAAGGCGTGGATCGCGGACTTCGTGTTCACGACCTGCACGACGGTCTGTCCGCTCCTGACGTCCAAGATGGCGAACCTCGCGCGCCGCCTCGCTCCGCTCGGAGACCGCGTGCACTTCGGTCTCGTTCTCCGTCGACCCCGAGCGCGACACGCCCGCGGCCCTGCGCGAGTACGCGCGCCGCTACCGCGCCAATCCGCGGCGCTGGTCGTTCCTGACGGGCTCGCCCGACACGGTGCGCCGCACGGTCGTCGACGGGCTCAAGCGGGTGATCGATCGGAGCCCGGCGCGAGCATGCAGGTCCTGCACGGGAGCCGCTTCCTGCTCTTCGACGGCAACGCGAAGCTGCGCGCGTGTCTACGACGGAGGCGGAACGCCTCGCGGAGCTCGAGCGCGACGCGCGGCGGCTGATCGAGGCGGACGACTGAGCGACCGCGCGATGGGCGAGGAGGACGCGGATGAGCACCGTAGAGACGCTGGCCCTCATGAACGCTTCGATGAACGCGGCGTCCGCGTTCTTCGCGATAAGCGCCTGGCGCGCGGTGCGCCGCCGCGAGGTGCCGCGCCACCGCGCGCTGATGCTCACCGCGTTCACGTTCTCGACGCTCTTCCTCGCGGGATACCTCACGCGTATCGCGCTCTTCGGCGACACGCACTTCCTCGGCACGGGCGCGTTGCGCATCGCGTACTTCGTGCTCCTCGGCTCGCACGTGCTGCTCGCGCTGGCGGTCGTGCCGCTCGTCCTGCGCACGCTCTACCTCGCGCTCCGCAAGCGCTTCGACCAGCACCGCCGCATCGCGCGCGTGACGTTTCCCATCTGGGTCTACGTCTCGGTGACGGGCGTGCTCGTCTACCTGATGCTCTATCGCCTGCCGACGTGACGCGCGGCGCCTACGACGTGCAATACCCGCGCGCCGGGTGCTGCACCTGGCGCAGCTTCGTGCGCGCCTGACCCACGAGCGGCGAACTCGCCTGCGTGCGGATGAGCGCCTCGAGCGCGCCGCGCGCGTCCGTGCACGCGTGCAGCCGCCAGAACGCCTCCGCCATGTCGAAGAGCGCCTCGTCGATCGCGTCGCCCTGCGCGTAGTCGCTCAGGACCTTGCGCAGCTCGCCGAGCGCGGTCGCCGGCCGGTTCTCCTGCAGGTAGCTCGCGCCGATCATGTACTGCGCGTTGTCGGCGTGGTCGTCCTGCGGGTAGCGCGTCAGGTACTCGCGGAAGATCGCTCGCGCCTTGGAGTACTCCCCCGCGCGGTGCGCCCGCTCGCCGGCCGCGAAGTGCTCGCCGCGGTCCGCCGGGATCTGCGAGGCGTCGACCGGCATGTCGAGCCCGGCTTTGCGCGCGACCTGCTCGATCCGCTGATTGACCTCCGTGCGCTGCGCCGCCATCTCGCGCCCGAGCTGCTCGAGCGAGTTCTTGATCTCGGCGACCTGCCCCTCGAGCGTGGAGAGCTGCGTGCGCATCTCCTCGACCTGCGCGCCCGTGTCCGCGCTGTTGCGCGTGACGACGCGCGTCGCCTTCTCGAGCACGCCCTGGAGCTCGTGCACCTGGCCCTGCGCCTTGGTGATCTCCGTGCGCAGCTGCGCGCGCTCGTTGCGGAAGCCGGCCTCGAGCGTCGCGATGCGGCGCTCGTGCTCCTCGCCCTCGCCGGCGCTCGTCCACAGGAAGCAGCCGCCGAGGACGCTTCCTGCGACGACGAGCGCCACGAGGCGCGCAGCGCGCGAGCCAAGGACATCGAGGACCACGAACGAACCACCACGCATGCGCGCGCTCCGTGCTGCTCCGGCTACTGCTGCTCGACCTGCACGCGCCGGTCCTGCCTCCAGCTGTTCTCCTCGGTGCCGCGCGCCATCTCCTCGCCCATGGACGAAGTGGAGAACTTGCCGCGCTCGACCCCGAGCGAGACCATGTACTGCTGCGCCGACTGCGCGCGCCGCTCCCCGAGCGCGAGGTTGTACTCCTCGGTGCCTCGCGGATCGGTGTGCCCGTCAGGTGCACGCGCGGGATGTTGCGCTGCCGGATGCAGTCCGCGTTGCGCTGGAGCGAGCCGCGAGCCCCCTCGTCGAGCGTGCTCGAGTCGAACTCGAAGTAGACCGCCTCGAGCTCGCACGGACCGCTCGGCTGCTGGGTCTGCGTCGTGTCCTGTGTGGACTGGACCGGCGCGACGCACCGGTTGCCCTGGCAGTCCTGGCCCGCGGGGCAGTCGTTCGCGGATTGGCAGTAGCCCGAGGAATCGGATCGCAGCGACCGTCGTTGCACTCCTGTCCTGTCGGGCAGTCCGCGCTCGTCCGGCACATCTGGCAGTGCCCGTTGACGCAGTACTCGCCCTCGTGACAGTCGCTGTCCTCGTCGCAGTTCGGATAGTCCGGCCCACAGCCCGCGGCGAGCAGGGTGAGGCACGACGTCCAGACCAACGTCCAAACAAACGCGCTTCGGTGCGCCATCTCTCTCTCTCCTTGAGCAGGGCAGGGGGGAGCGCCGCGAGTACAGCGGCCGCGCGCACGTCTCTATTCGAGCCCGTCTAAACCACCGCCCACTCCTTGTCAACGAATGCGTGCGTCAGTATCTTGCCGCGCCCGATGGTCGCCGAGGCGTCCCAGCGCGGCGCGCGTCCCTTCTTGCTCGCGACCGACGTGCGGAAGATCCTCGTGCTCGCCGTGCCGGCGATGCTCGCGTTTCTCACGCAGACGCTCGTCAACATCGTCGACACCTGGTTCTTCAAGCACCTCGCCGAGCCCCAGCGCACCGACGGCCAGGCGATGCTCTCGCTCGCCCTCTCGCTTCTGTGGGCGATCGGCGGCTTCTTCAGCGCGATCTCGGTCGGCACCCAGGCGATCGTCGCCCGCCGCATCGGCGCGAACGACTCGCGCGCCGCGGGCGCGGTCCTCACCAACTCGGCGCTCGTCGCGACCGCGGTGAGCCTCGTCGCTTCCGTCGCTGGGTACCTCGCCATCCCCTACGTCTTCGCGCTCGCATCGAACGACCCCGAGTACGTGCGCCTCGGCGCAGATTACACGCAGTGGCGCTTCGTCGGGCTCGTCTCGATGGTCGTCACGCAGGGCTTCAAGGCGTTCTTCGACGGCACGGGCCGCACGTACATCCACTTCGTCGTGCGG
>CAWDMC010000011.1:0-560124 GCA_963803295.1 uncultured Acidobacteriota bacterium
CGAAGTGACCAATAAGCAATCTGGTCACTGCGAGAAGTCGCCAGCGCAAACAAAGCTCAGGTTTGGCAGGTGCTCGAAGTGACCAATAAGCAATCTGGTCACTGCGAGAGGAAGTGCCAAAAATAAGGCGCTCTACGAAAGGGCCTCGAAGTGACCAATAAGCAATCTGGTCACTGCGAGATGGATGTGTGAGGTTGCGAAAGCGGTAGAACACCTCTCGAAGTGACCAATAAGCAATCTGGTCACTGCGAGAAGTCGACCAGACGGAAACCAAGCTCAGATGGCTGCTCGAAGTGACCAATAAGCAATCTGGTCACTGCGAGAGGAAGTGCCAAAAATAAGGCGCTCTACGAAAGGGCCTCGAAGTGACCAATAAGCAATCTGGTCACTGCGAGATCATGTGTGATGTTGCCAAAGCGGTGGAACACCTCTCGAAGTGACCAATAAGCAATCTGGTCACTGCGAGTATACGATCAGACTGGAATCCGGGCTCGATGGCTGCCTCGAAGTGACCAATAAGCAATCTGGTCACTGCGAGTTGAGTCCTTACCCGGCCACTCGCCGTAATGGAAAAAGAGCCATGAATTGCCTGCACTGCCAAGAGCCCCTGATCGAAGGCGACTCGATCGCCGCCTTCAATAACGGCGAAGACGCCATGCACCGTAACTGCATGTTGCGCGGCGTGATTGGATCCGTTGCCCATCAGGAGCGCCGCTGTTCCTGCTACCTGCCCGGATCGACTGCCGGCGATCCGCCCGGCATGACCCTGCGCCAGGCCGCCGATGCTGCGGTTTCGTTATGGGAGAGCTGCCGAAGAACCGGAGAAGGGTCGGCCCGGAGAAAATGCCAATGATGCCAATGACAGGGCTCCCCTCTCGCGAAACGCTGAAAGCGCAGATGGCGAAGTCCTCACTGCTGATGGTGCTTATCCCCAAAGGGCAGCACGCCGACCCGTTCCTGCTGATGCAGGTCTCGATTGCGATCGAGCTTGATCGGCTCGCCTTCGTACTCCTGCAGGAAGGCGCCCAGCTCCCGCCGGCACTAGAGTCCTCCGGCCTGATAGCCCAAGTCTTCCCCTTTACCGGCCCTTCAGATCTCGAGCCTGCCGTTGAAAAGCTGATTGACGCATGGACTCAAGAATACAGGAAGCGCGAGGAGGCGCCCCGTGGCAAGCTCGCCCGATAAGCCCGATATCCTGCAGGTCCAGATCCTTGAGGCCTTCGCCATCCCCAGGCCCGAACGCGCCATGTACCGATTCCTGCGCTATAGCGAGCCCGTCCGCTGCGCCGAATGCCAGGAAGAGCACCATCTCATGCTGACCATGCTCTGCACCTTTAAGATCGACCCCAGCACGCGCCCCGCGTTCCTTGCCGAAACCATCCATCCGCCCTTGACTCCCGTCTGCCCTAGCCATAAACTGATCCCTGCACCCGCCACCCCTTCGAGCCCGAGCCCCCATAACCGCAGGGTTAGTAGCACCGAATTCGGCCTGATTTGCCTTATTCTCTTGATTCCCTATATATACACATGTATTCTCTAAGCGCGGCGATCCGGATAGGACCGCCAAAGGGAGGCCGGAATGAGTGACATGGACGAACTCAAAAGCAACCAGATCGTGCAGGGGCAACTGCTCGCCACGCTGGAACGGATGCTGATCGATACCCATGAAGAATGGTCGGCTGCCCACAAGGAGTGGCGCGAACGCAGCGATGCCACGGATCGCCGCATCGATGCCCTGCTCCGCGTGGCTGAGATCCACACCCAACATATCGAGGCTTTGACCGGACGGTTCGACGCTTTTGTGGAACGCTTCGACCTTTGGCTTAAGGCCCAGGGCAGAGGCAATGGAGGATAATAAGGGAGGCAACCATGAAAGAAGAATACGATTTCAGCAAAGGCAAACGCGGCCCGGTTCTGCCTCCGCAGCCCGGCAAGGAGCACATCAGCATCCGGCTCGACAAAGACATTCTGGAATTCTTCCGGAACGAAGTCGAACGCGCCTGCGAGGGAAACTATCAGACCCTGATTAACGATGTGCTCCGCGCTTACGTCGAAGGCCAACGCCAGCCCACCCTCGAGCAGACCCTTCGCAAGGTGATCCGCGAGGAGCTGCGCAAAGCGTCATAAAGGAGAATCGGAACCATGCTTCATCTGTGGAATCGCAAAGGGAATTATTGGGCTAGAGGCAGCTTCAACGACCAGACCGTCAAACCTTGGCCGCTCGACACCCGCGATCGCAACATCGCCCAGCGCCTGCTCCATAACCGCGAAGTTGAATTGCTCCAGCAAATCGAGCACCCCGGCCGCGAGCGTCTCACTTGGCCCGAACTGGTACGACGGTTCACCACTAATTGCCAAAATACCGTCAAGCCCTCCTCGCTCAAACGGTATAACTTTGTGACCCATCGCTTCGGCCTTTTCCTCGAGTCCGCCGGCATCACCTGGTCTGACGCTGTGACGCCCGGCATCATCGAGCGTTATCTTGACGACCGCCGAACGGACACACACCCAACCCGCAAAGGAATTACTTGCGGCAAGGAAGGCCTGAAGTCCGATCAGCGCATCCTGCAGCAGGTTTTCAACTTCGCCATCGAGCGAGAATACTTCTTAGCCAGAAACCCGATTCGCACCAAGCGACTGCACGGCCGCGCCCGCAATACTCAACCCTTCTCTGAAGCCGAAACCCAGGCCATGCTCTCCGACCACGACCCGCGCGCCTATCGGCATTTACAGATGGTCGTTCTTCTCTTCCTGCACACCGGCTTACGCATTTCCGATGTCATCCACTTCGAGCGCAAATCGATCGATCGCGAGGCCGGCCATCTGCGACTTGTCACCCGCAAGCGGGACAAGCCCGTCATAATCCCCATCGAGCCCGAACTGGACGCAGCCCTAGCTGCGCACCTTGCCACCCTCCGCCAGTCGTTCAGCCCGCTCCTCTTCCCCAGCTCCCACGGCAAGCCCATCACCAATCTCGGCAGCAGCCTGCGCCATCTCTTCAGGCGTTGCGGCATCCAGGGAGGCTACGCCCATCGCTTTCGAGTTACCTTCGTCGTGCGCATGCTCGAGCAGGGCGCGACCCTTGAAGATGTCGCGAACATCTTGGGCATCACCGATGCCATCGCCGACCGCTACTATGCACCCTACGTTCAGGAACTGCAGGAGCGAGGGCGCCGCTTCGCCGAAAAACTCAAATTCCTACCCTCCCCAAAACTGGTGAAGAAATAGGCGGATTGAACACTGGTTGAACAATGCGGTTTTAACTCGTTGATAGTAAAGGAAGTATTGGAATTGAACACATTCCACTCATCGAATGAGAGCCAGAGCTGTTTGCCCGAATGCTCGCGGCCACGGACCATATCGCACACCGCGGTGATCTCAGCGATCTGGCGGTCCATCGAGAGATTCATGGCCATGTAGCGTGAACTGTCGTGATCGGTTTCTTCCGTGTTCTCAATGTAGCGGTGCAGCGAAATGGCATCCACCCCGGAGTAGCATTCCTCCAACACCTGCCGGTCCCAGTCAAGGTAAGTCGGCATGAAGGGTCCGCTCGATCCGCAAGCGATAAGCTTGAGTGAAGGGTCGATCCTGCGGATCTGGCGCGCTGCGTCTGCCGCCTTGTGTCCATATTCGGAAGCACCCATATGGCCGATTTGCCAAGGACCGTCCATCTCATTGCCAAGACACCAGTACCTGATGTTGTGGGGCTGCTGGTAACCGTGCTCCCGCCGGAGATTGCTCCACTTAGTGCCCTTTTCCACATTGCAGTATTCCACCAGGGCCGCAGCCATTTCCACGCTGCCGGTACCGAAGTTAAGGCCAAAGAGCGGCTCAGTTCCGACCTGCCGTGCCCAGGTGATGAACTCGTTCGTGCCGAACTGGTTGGTTTCGAGGGAATTCCAAGCCCGGTCGAGTACCGCAGGACGGTTTTGCCGGGGACCGACGCCGTCGAGCCAGTGGTAACCGGAGACGAAATTGCCGCCGGGATAGCGGATTATGGGCACTCCCAGCTTCTTGATCTCGGCCAGGGTATCCGTGCGGAACCCATTCGCGTCAGCGAACTTGGACCCGGGTTGGTAGATGCCACCATAGATGGCTCGGCCCAGGTGTTCGAGAAATGAGCCGAACAGTCGCCGGTCGAGCTGGCTGATCTGACGAGTGGAGTCCACCCAAAGACGTGCCCGACCCGAGGCGGACTCGGCCAGGAGCGCGCGTTCAAGCCACGGCTCCGCTGTCGCGGCCGCACCCGCTAGTCCCGCCTGCTCGAAAAACTGTCTCCGATTGGTCTTCGGCATCCGTTTTCTCCTTTCTGCTGATGCGATCAGAACGGACGTCGCTGGCGGTATCCCTCGACCGGAGAGTATACTCCATCCTGCTGATTCCGGAACCTGGCGGATCTGGACAAATTCGTCACGGCGTGGCCGGAACTAGTAGGACTCCCGCGACGGGTGCGGGCATGGCAGCAAGAAAGGCGCACGAACGTCGATTATGTGATAAAAGGATTGATTGCCCGGGGGTTCTGACGCGCGCGAACGGGGCGCGCACCCGGCTGTTCGGCTGATCGTAAGTCGATACCTAGTTCGGAATATCAGGAGGATTTTCCATGTCGGGAGCTACATTTGGAGTAATCATTGGAAATCGTGGTTTTTTTCCGGCAGTTCTAGCGCGTGACGGCCGGGAAGAGGTCTTGCGCGTCATTGAGGGAGAGGGCTACAAGTCGTTCTGCCTGACTCCGGAAGATACCAAATTCGGCGTTATCGAGACATACGAGGACGCCCGCCGTTGTGCGGACTTGTTCCGTCAGCACGCCTCCGAGATCGACGGTGTGGTGGTCAGCCTGCCCAACTTCGGCGACGAAAGAGCCGTGGCGAATACACTTCGTTTGGCGGAACTGGGCGTGCCGGTATTGATCCAAGCGTATCCAGATGAGCCAAGCAAGATGCTCATCAGCGGCCGCCGTGACAGCTTCTGCGGCAAAATCTCCGTCTGTAACAACCTGTGGCAGTATGGCCTTCCTTTCACGCTGACCAAGTCGCACACGGTGGCCCCCGCCTCGGCCGAGTTCAAAGCAGACTTGGCCTCATTCGCGGCCACTTGCCGGGTGGTGAAGGGCTTGAAACGGGTACGGGTGGGCGTGCTCGGTGCGCGTCCGGCCGCCTTTAACACGGTGCGGTTCAGCGAAAAACTGATGGAGCACGCCGGCATCACAGTGGAAACGCTCGACCTGTCGGAAGTCTTTGGACGCATCGGGCGCCTGAAAGATGATGATCCCGCCGTGGCGGCAAAGATCCAGAGCATAGGCGGCTACGTGAATACCCAGGGCGTCCCCTCGGCCTCACTGCTGAAGATGGCGAAGTTCGGCGCGGTAGTGGACGGCTGGATCAAGGACAATGACCTGGCCGGCACCTCCGTGCAGTGCTGGACCTCGATGGAGGAATACTTCGGCGTGGTGCCTTGCACCTTGATGAGCATGATGTCGAATAACCTGATGCCCAGCGCCTGTGAAACCGACATGATCGGCATGATTGGCATGTACATCCTGCAACTTGCTTCTGGCACTCCGAGCGCGATTGTCGACTGGAACAACAACTACGGCGAGGACCCGGACAAAGCCGTCATCTTCCACTGCTCCAATCTGCCCAAGGAATTCTTCGAAGACTTTAAGATGGATTTCCAGGAGATCATTGCCGGGTCGGTGGGCAAGAACAACACCTTCGGCACGGTGGTGGGCAAACTTAAAAGCGGACCGATTACTTTCTGCCGCGCCTCGACGGACGACCTGCACGGGCGGATTCGCGCCTATGTTGGCGAAGGCGAGACAACGGACGACCGTCCGCAAAGTTTCGGTGGCTATGGGGTGGTGCGGATCGCCGGATTGCAGAATCTGATGCACTACGTATGCAAGCATGGCTACGAACACCATGTCGCGGTGAACCGCAGCCATTTGGGGTCGTCAGTGGTGGAAGCCCTCAGCACCTACAAGAAATGGGATGTTCATCACCACGTGGCATAGCGAGCCCCAAGACTGCGCAGGGCCTGCTCCCGCGGCCCTGCGCACCGCTTCCATTCTAAAGCGTTTGAGAGAAAAGACGGCGAGAATCAGCCGCAAAAGTCGGATATAGCTTTGCCCATTCGTCCGCAGGATATGTTGCGGCTTCTCTCACCCGTCTTTTCTATTGCCGGTTCCTCACCTATAATCCAACACTATGGATAATCCAACCGCATCATCGAAGCCCAAAGTTGGAGTACGCGAGAAAGTGCAATTGATGTCCGCCTCGGAGATTGACCGGACGCTTCTCCGCCTGGCGTACGAGATCATCGAAAGACACAACGGCGCGGATGGCTTGGTGTTCGTAGGGATCCGGCGCCGCGGTGTGCCGTTAGCGGAGCGGCTCGCAGCGAAGATTGGTGAGATTGAATCGCCAGGGCCGGCGGTGGCCACACTCGACATCACCTTTTATCGCGACGACCTCTCGACAGTAGACTCGAAGCCCATACTCAAGCAGCAAGATGGCGAGCTTCCCATTGAAAACAAGCCGGTGATTCTGGTCGACGACGTGCTTTACACCGGTCGAACCACGAGGGCTGCCCTGGAAGCTCTGCTCGATTTGGGGCGGGCCGGTCGCGTGGAACTATGCGTCCTGATCGACCGCGGGCATCGCGAATTGCCGATCCACGCAGACTACGTCGGCCGAACCGTGCAGACTTCCAACAACGAAGTGATTGAGGTGCGGTTGCGGGAGGTTGACGGGGAAGAGCGAGTCATGCTCTGTGAGAAAGTGTGAAGAAAGGGTGAAGGATGAAGTATAAAGGGTGAAACACCGCCATGGGTCTTTGTGCAATCCTTTGAGCCTTTCATTCCTCGTCGTTCACCCTTTACCTTTTACCCTTCAATCCTTTAACCTTTTTCTAGCCCCAGCTTCGCGATGACATTGCTGCCACACCCGTCCCACTCCGCCAACATCTGGTTGCCAAGATAGGGCAGATCCTTTACCCCAATCTCGCTCGAGAAAAATCCACTTGCCACTAAATCGCGCATCCGGTTTAAAAACGCCACTCCCGCGGCGTCCTCGGGCAAAGCCTTCTTAGGATAAGCGATGCGGTCGAGCATCTCCCTCTGCTGTGTCTCGGTGCAGTCCACAAAATCGTGGCTATACTTGCGATTCGATTCCAGGTCGAGCCAGACCAGACCACCGCGAATCTCGGGCGCAAGCATGGTGCTGCGTTTGAAATCCAACCAGTCGTCGATAAACTCCGGGACGCCGGCCGCGGTAGCGCTGCCGCTGCGTTCATCAGCGGGGATGATGTAGTCGCTCAGAACGCGCACCGTCTTCCATTCGTGCTCGTCGAAGAACTTCCGCTGATAGACAGCCGAGGCTGCAGGTGCAGTCTGGCGAGAGGTAGTCGCTCCGGCTTGTGTGAGCGTGCCTTCGTGCGCGGGCGACGGTGTGACCGAGACCAAGGCCGCCGAGCCCGCCGCCGTGATTACTTTCAACAGATCGCGACGCTTGATGGGATTGCTCCGGTTATCATCGTTGGTTGCCATCGTTTGTTCCCTATTAATCGTCACATTTACACATTCAACTTTCTGACCTGCTCAGCCGCATATTCGGAAGTCCGCCAGGCCAGAGCCATAATGCTCAGCGTGGGATTCTTGTCGGCATTTGAGACAAAGGGTGCGCCATCGGTAACAAAGAGATTCCTGCAATCCCAGGCCTGGCACCACGGGTTGAGAACCGACCTCCGCCGGTCATCGCCCATTTGGGTCGTACCCACCTCATGGATGATCTCGCCGCCGCGGGCGATTCCCCAATTGTCTTCAGGGCCGAATGATCTGACCACTTGGCCTCCCGCGGCCACGATGATCTCCCGGAAGGTCTCCTGGGCATGGCGGGCCATGAGAATCTCATCGTCGCTCCACTTAAAGTGAAATCTCAGCACCGGGATGCCCCACTGGTCCACGACGTCCTTATCGATATCACAGTAACTATACTCGTTAGGAATCATCTCGCCACGGCAGGAAAATCCCATAAACGAGCCATATAGCTTGCGGAGATTGCGCTTCAACGTCACACCATAGCCGCCATCCAGAATGCGCTCTGAGCCCTGAAATGAAATCGGCCCCGGCATGTCGCGCCCACCCCCCATCTCGATGTGGTAGCCCCGCGCGAAGGGCATTTCGTTGCGCAACTGCTTCTGGTAGTTCCACCAGGGCATATACAGGTGAAAGCCCCCGGTGCCGTCGCAGTTGTGGGGCGGTAGGTCCATCAAATTAGGAAAGAAGCCACCCACATGAGTACCCACCGTGTCCATGAGATACTTGCCCACCAACCCTGTTGAATTCGCCAGCCCATCCGGGAACAGCCGGCTCCGGGAGTTCAGCAGAATTTGTGCGGAGGAGCAAGCGCTCGCCGCCAGCACCACTATCTTGGAGCGGACCTGCACTTCCTTGCGCGTCTTCTTGTCAATATAGGAGACTCCCGTAGCCAAACCATCCGGACCGATTAGAATTTCGCGCACCATGGCATCACAGCGGATCTCGAGGTTGCCTGTTGCCTGGGCCGGCGGGAGCAGTACGGTCGGCGAAGAAAAGTTCGAAGAGGTAGAACATGCGCGTCCGCATTGCGAGCAGTAGTGGCAGGCTGGCCTCCCATTAAGAGGCTTCGTCAAAATAGAAAATCGCGAAGGAACACAGGGAATTCCCAGCTGTCGGCAAGTCTTCTGGATCATTAACTCGTAGCAACGCGGTTTGGGGGCCGGCTGGAACTTGCCGTCGGGCGTATTCTCCAAGCCCTCTTGGGAGCCGAAGACGCCGATCAGTTCCTCAACCTTGTCGTAATAAGGCGCCAGGTCGTCGTAGGTAATCGGCCAGTCAAATCCCTTGCCGTCGCGGGAGTAAGGTTTGAAGTCGTAAGGCCCCATGCGCAGCGAGATACGTCCCCAATGGTTCGTGCGGCCGCCCAGCATGCGTGCCCGCCACCAGATCCAGTCGCTGCCTGGGCCATTAGTGTAAGGCTCACCGGGAACCTGCCAGCCGCCGTCCACGGTGGCGTCGAAATAGCCGAAAGGCTTCTCCGCCGAGGATGCAGCTCGGTGCGGCGCGTTGTAGTTCCACTCGAACATCTTCGATTCTTTGGCTGTGTCAAACCAGCGGCCGGCTTCGAGCATCAGGCACTTGGCCCCGGCCTTGGTGAGCACGTAAGCGGCGATTCCTCCTCCGGCGCCGGAACCTACGATGACGGCGTCATAAACTTTCGGAGCTTGCATGACCTGCAGCATACGAGAATTCTCCTGGAATATATTGAGTCTAACACATGACCTTACATCCACTCCAAAACACCCAGGCGAAGGAGTGTGAGACCGCTGAGGTCAATGTGCTGTCTAAGCTCGACTCTATGGGACGCGTTCCAGCTTGTTAATGGTGCCGCGGCAGTTTGGCGCGCCGCAGGTGCAGCCTTTGCTGTCAGGGTGCTGAGAATGCTCGTAATCGAGCGTAAGTTCCTCGCCTGGAAGGATGTCGCGCAAGGCGTACACCTCAATCCGGCCGTAGCGGATCACCATGCGGGTGTTGGGTGCGCAACAATGGTTCAGAAATGCTGTTGGGTTGCCCCACCGGGTGGCGTCCACGCTCCAGTAGGAATCCACCCCGACGCACCTGATAATGCGCTTGCCGGAAGTGCGCCGCTTGGCTTCGGCACGACTTACCCTTTCGCCCACATACTCGGCGATCTTCCGGCTTTTGGGCCAGCGCGCGGTGGCGAAACAACCTCGGCCATTAATGAGAGAAGAGCGCACTTCCAGTCCAGGTGTGGGCAATAGCTTCATACCCCGACCCATAATCCGCAATAGGCTGCAAAGGTAGACATTTTAGGGCAACAAAAACCGCTAAGTCGAGCTTTATCATCTGTCCCGCTGCCCGTCAAGAAGGAACCCGCCTCCGAAAGGAGAGTCCCGATCAAAGATCAGGTATTAGGCACTGAAGCCGCTGTCTTACCTGGTCAGTGAAAATTCTTGACAAATGCTCAAAAACGGAGTCAGAGTTGGCCCGAACCCATAAAAAATGCGGCGGCGGTGAAGCGTGGGAGATGTTTCTCGCATCCAACCGATGGGGGGATTTATAGAGACGTGAAACGAACGAAAGCCAAAAATTCGAATCAAATCCGGGAGTGGTTGCTGCCGAAGCTGGAGCAACGGGGAACGAGTATCGCCAAATTCGCTACGCAAGTCGGCCTAAGCCGCGCCTCCATCTACCTTTATCTGAGCGATCAATGCCGGCCCACTACGTTCCACATGGCGAAGATGTGCCGGGCCCTGGGAGTTCCGATCCGAGAGGGACTAGCCCAGTACGTACCCAAGCCATCGGGACGTCCCTCCAAAGCCCGTTCTTCGTCGCGAAACACAAGGAACTACCTAGCGAAGGCAAGCTAACTTACCCCTACGATTTGCCGTCGCCAGGTGAGAGAAGGTGGTTCATCACGCTGCGGCGCTTCCGCAGGATGGGCGGTCTTCAGACCAAGGTGCCAAGCTTCTCTTCGAGCGCCAGGCGCAGGGTACCGAGATCGGGTTCGACGCGCAGCCGCTGGCCGGTGGTCTCTTCCCCGGATCGATGCCGCATCACATATTCGGTGTCTTTCAGTTGATGGCCAGTGAGCACGGCGACGATATCAGCGTGGCGCTCGATCTTGCCGGATTTGCATAGCTTCCGTATTCCTGCCACGGTGGCGGCTGAGGCCGGTTCGCAGCCGACGCCATCTTCGGCCAAAACTGATTTTGCCTCGAAAATCTCGCCATCGGTGACCGACTCGGTGAACCCACCCGACCACTCCAGCACTCTCATGGCCTTCTTCCAGTTTGCCGGCCGTCCAATCCGAATCGCGGTGGCCTCGGTGTTGGGATTGTCCACGGGGGTGATCTCGCGGGAGCCACTGGACATCATTTGATGGAACGGACTCGTTCCCACCGCCTGTACCACTACCACGCGCGGCACCTTGTCGATGAAGCTCAGCTCCTTCAGTTCCCGAAGGCCCTTGCCGATGGCAGAGGCATTGCCCAGATTCCCGCCCGGCACCACGATGTAATCGGGAGGGCGCCAGGCGCGCTGCTCGAGCATTTCCGCCACTATCGTCTTCTGCCCCTCGATGCGAAAGGGATTGATGGAGTTCACCAGATACAAGTTCAGTTCCGCCGCGATCTGGCGCAGCAATCCGAAAGCTTGGTCGAAGTTATCGCCAACCTCCACCACCAGCGCCCCGAAATCGACCGCCTGAGCGAGCTTCGCGGCCGAGATCTGCTTGTAGGGCACGAAAAGCAGAGCCTTCATACCGGCGCGAGCGGCGTAGGCCGCCATGGAGGAAGAGGTGTTACCAGTGGAAGCGCAAGCGACAAGCCTGACGCCGCGCGCTTCGGCGTTGGTAATGCAAGCGGTCATGCCGAGATCCTTAAAGGATCCCGTGGGATTGTTGCCCTGGTGCTTGATGGTCAGGTGCACCTGGCCCACCCAGCGACCGGTCCGGCGCGTGCCCACAATCGGCGTCGATCCTTCGGAAAGCGAAATGATCCGCCCTTCCGTGGGATCAAAGAAAGGAATCAGTTCGCGAAAACGCCACACTCCGCTGCGGTCCACCGGCTCGCCGCTCAGGCGCCGCTGGTGCCACTTGTGCCGTATCGTCTCGGGATTGAAGGCATCGAAGATGTACTTGACCTCGAACAGGCCCCCACATTGCGGGCAAAGGTGTTCCTCCTTTTCGAGCGGTAGGCGATAGAGGCAGTCCTCTTCGATACACTGGAGATAAGAGCTAGACATTTGGTTCGTGAGGGCGCCAACATCCAACCCGTGTTCCCGGCAAGAGCGCGACCCCGCCAGAGCCGCTAGACATAGGTGACTAGTGACACTCGATCGAACTTCAGCACATCCTCCAAATCACATCGCGAGGTGCCACTCGTCACTACGGGCACCACGGTTACCGTCATCGATTTGCCTTGCCGCAGTGCCCGTCGGATAGGCTCGGTGGCAATGAGGACCTTGCGGGCAGGGGTCAGCGGGTGGGCCGGCCTGGGATCGTAAAGGCGAGGGAGTCCACGCACCTCGCAATGTCCAAGGTCTCCGAAGCAGCCGCCGTGCCCAAAGATATGGAATGAGCCGGCGTAGCCGTTCCGCTCGGTGGTGGGAGTCCCCTCGGCGGCCTTCAGGTTGTTGATGAATACCCGCGCCTCAAAGGAAGCACCGGAATGGTCGACGCCGTGAAACTCCAGGTCAGCACGGGCGAAATCTTTGTCCAGCGTCTCCAAGTTGATCTTTGGTGAAACGTACTTCTTCGCCGCCTTTGGGGGCTGGGTAGCGCCCCGCTCTGCGATGTTGGCCCGAGTGGCGGCCGATTTTCTCGTCGGCATCAATCACCTCCTGTAGCCTTGCTAAGCAGGTCCGGCTGCACCGGTAAGCGAAGTGGCACTCGCATACTCGTAGCCGATTCGGTTGATATCCAGCACATCGTTGACCGTCAGGGCAAACGGTGCCAAAGGCTTATCCAGATAATCCGGCGGGATGTTACCGACACCATGCCGCAATTGCCACAGATACCAAAGACGATCAATCATGCAGTGATGGGACCAAAAGATGGGATCGAAGGCCGAGGTGGCAACGACACCCATATCGCCACCGGTCCACCCATGGATGCGGTCGTGCAGGTCTTCAACTTGAGTGCAGAAATCAACGTAACTAGTTAGCGCGAGAACGTCATTTACTTCCTCTGAGGTAGGCAACTGTGATGGACGCCCAGGATGACGCGTCGTGAACCGCGACGGTTCGGCCGGAGCGCTGGGTGTGGCCGGCAGGTCGGGAACCGGACCGTCGTGGAGAGAATTCCGCTGGCCGCCCAGTTTGGGAGCGGCGAACGACTTCGGAATCCCGCGTCTATGGGCGCCGGCCGAGGTCCAGTCCCACCACGGTATCGATGCCGCAGGGTTTTGGTCGCGGGCGGCATGTTCAAAATAAAGCAGGTAGGCCCGATGCCAGGGCAGAAACAGGTTAAAGGGACGTTGGTCGCTTCCCGTCCCCACTTTGGCGTGATGCCAGCAGAGAAACTCGGGGAAACCGTGAATTCCCGACCAATGCATCCAGCTGCGATTGTCGGTGTCGCCGAGTTGCTGCAACTTGCTATACGCGTCGCGGAGGGTGGCGAGCGCCTCGGGCGTGTTTTCCAGACTCTCGATGCTTACCCGCGTGGTTATGCCGTTTGCCATATATCCCCCTTCCCCAGCCCGGTCTCGATAACCCTTAGTACTGCGGAACACTCGGTTCCGGTCGATCGATCAACAGGAGTCTAGCAGCAGCTCACAACTGGAATTCCTCGTGAATCGCCTTCACCGCCTCCTTCACTTCCGGTGTTCTGACGGCAAACGAAATGCTGATTTCCGACGAACCTTGGGCGATGGCGATAATGTTGATGCCCTTCTTGCCGAGAGCGCTGAAGGCGCGGCCGGCTAAACCCGGGGTGCCCTTCATATGCTCGCCGATGATCACCACGATGGCAACGTGAGGCATCACTTCGAGCGCAGCCATGTAGTCGTGCAGCATTTCGAGTTCAAACACCTTCTCGAGTTTCGTGCGGACGCGCTTCAGGTCGGCATCGTGCACGGCAAAGCACAAAACATTGTCGGCCGAGGACTGCGTCACCATCAGCGTATCGATGTGCTCCAGGCTGAGCGCGCCAAAAGCCTTGGCAGCGAGCTGGGCAAAACTCATACTTTCACGCGCCGTGATGGTGATGAGATCCGCCTTGCTTACTGAAGTAATTGCCTTAGCCCCCGGAACATCCTTGGTGGCGGAAGGGCCGATCCTGGTACCGGGACAACCGGGGTTGAAAGTGTTCTTGATCCATACCGGGATCTTCTTTTTCATCACCGGCTGGATGGTCTTGGGGTGCAGGACTTTGGCTCCAAAGAATGAGAGCTCGATCGCTTCGCGGTAGGAAATCTCAGGAATAATGCGCGCTTCGGGCACCAGTCTGGGATCGGCGGTCATCACGCCATCCACATCGGTCCAGATCCAAACCTCGTCCGAGTCGAGCGCCGATCCCATAATCGTACCGCTGTAGTCGGAACCGCCGCGTCCGAGCGTGGTGCACAGCCCCTCGCGAGTGGAGCCGCGGAAGCCGGTAATGATCGGAATGGTTCCCCGGCGGCGCAGCGGGCCCAGGCGCTCGGAAGTTGCGGCGTTGGTTTCTTCAAAGAGTGGCGTGGCATTGCCGAACTGATCGTCGGTAACGACCAGTTCGGTAGCATCCACCGCTTCGGCCGATATGCAGCCGGCCTTGGAGGTCCGCAGGGAGCGCAGGATGGCCGCCATCAGCGTAGCCGACATCACCTCGCCGAGGCTTGAGAGTGCGTCCATGGCTCGGGGCGTAACCTCGCGCACCAGCGAAAAACCGGCGCAGAGATTCTCGAAAGTCTCAACTTCTTTGGCGAGCATCGGCAGAACCCGCGCCTGCTCACTCGCGGTCAGAAGTTGATCGGCAACTTCGCGGTGACGGCGCGCCAGTTCTTGCCGGACCCCTTTCCAATGCTCGCGATCGCCATGGCTGGCCTCGTTCGCGGCGCGGATCAGCATATCGGTGACGCCGCCCATGGCCGACACCACGCCTACGACCTCGGCGCGCTGAGAGTGTTCGGCAAGGATCTCGGCGACGTTTTTCATGCGCTCGGCGCTACCCACCGAAGTGCCGCCGAATTTCATCACAATCAGCGGCCGTCGGGATTTGGCCGCAGGCACATTCTCCTTCACCATAACTTGGCTTACTGGGATCGAGGACTTCTCGCCCACACTCCCGTGTGGCACCTTGCTCCTTTCGTTTAAAACGGCGCTTCCGACATTCCCAGGTCGAGCCTAAGGTTTGCTGAGCTGGAGAAAAGAGGCGGCATCTCGCGCTTTTTGGAGGCGGGCATCGTGAGGCGGCCCCCAATTGGGTGCCCAGGGTGCGGATGAGAGAACGGCCGACCTCGGGCAGTACGATCACACCGTGCTGGACTGAGACTAGCCAACGGCCTCGACCACGGGCGTCGCTTCCGGCTCGACAACGTGCGTGGATTCACGGACGACGCTGAGAAAAACCTTGGCAGGCAGCGAGAGGTAGCGGTCGCGGCGGTAGATCAGCCCGAGTTCCCGGTACATCTTCTCACCCTCAAGCGGAATCAGCTTCAGAAGTCCCGCGGTGACCTCTGCGGAGCAATAAGTACGGCTGATCAGCGAAATACCCAAGCCCGCAATGACAAACTTCTTCTGCGTCTCGACGCTGGCCAGTTCCATAGAAACTTGTACCCGATCGCGATAATCGCGAAGCAGTCGATCGATGACGACGCGGGTGCGGCCCGTCTTGGGGAGAATCAGCGGATAATTCGCGATCTGCTCTGCCGTGACGCTCTTCAGCTTGGCCAGGGGATGGTTCTTCGGGGTTACCACCTGCACTTCATCGCGGAACACGCGGATAACTTCCATGCCGGTGCCGGTGTGCGGCAGCGTGATAATGCCGAGGTCAACCTGGCCTTCCTGCACTTTTTGCACGATCTTATGGCTGAAGTTCCGGTAGATGCTGATTTGCACAAGCGGATAAAGCTGCTTGAACTTCGCGAACGTCTTTGGCAAGACGTAGAGGCAGGTGGCTTCGTTAGCACCGATGTAGAGCTTGCCGCGCGGCGTCTGATTAAGCTCCGCAATCGCCTGCAGCGCTTCCTTTTGCAAGACCATTAATTTTTCGGCATAGCCTTGCAGGATTTCGCCGGCAGGAGTCAGTTGGACTTTCTTGGCACTGCGATCGAACAGCTTCTCACCACATTCTTGCTCGAGCAGACGCACCTGGGCGCTGATGGCTGGCTGGGTGCGGTAGAGCTTTTCCGCCGCCCGGGAAAAACTTCTCAACCTCGACACTTCAAGAAAGCTAGCAAGTTGATCGTAATCCATAAGAATCGTCGCTTGTGTCGATAAACTTTTCCATTGTAGCAGAAAAAATGTTTGGATTGACACCGACCCGCAGGCTCCGCCGATGCGTGACGCTTGTATCTTACGAGACCTCCGCCGCCGCGAGGGCCAGCCAGGCGATGAGGCTGGCGTATTTCTCATCCTGACGCCATGGCGGCCCCAGTTGCCGTCCCCATTTCGCGAGGCGCTCCGCTAACTCTTCTGGCGAAGCGCCGGAATCAGTGGAGGCACGATCGAGCAGGTCGCGCTCCTTGACGCCCGTGATCCGTAGCTTATGGTGTTCTGCGGCTTTTCCAATGGCTTGGCGGAAATGCTGGCCCTCAGCAGCGTGGATCAAGGCATGGGACTTAAGAGTCACAGCGAGATCTGCCAAGGGCCGTCCCGACGCCAGTAGAATGCCGCACCCACAAACGATGTAGCCTTCGGCCCGGAGACGATCCAAGATTGCCCCGATGGCTTCAATGGCCATGAGCGTCGCTCGTGCTGCTGATGCGCGGACGAGTTTGTCGGCCTCACCCAGATCCAATTGGGCAGCGGCGTGATAAGGCTGCACGCCTCCCGGGCTTTCTGAGTCCACGATCTCGATGCGGCGCCGATCGAGCACGGAAGGGTCCCGCCAAAGGCCCAGAGAGGGCGACGAGAACTGTCCAACCGGAGTGGACCCGGAAACCCAGCGCCGCCGAACTGTCATTTTCAGTTCTCACTTGTCGGGCACGTGTTGCCAGCGCACCCAGCTAGATCACAGCCGTAGCCTCTATCTCCACCAGCATTTCCGGATCTACCAAGCGCGTGACACCGATCATGCTCGTTGCCGGATGCACCTCGCCAAAGAATTGTGCGTGGGCCTTGGCCACCTCCTGCCAGCGGTCGATGTCGGTGAGATAGATGCGCGTCCGGACCACGTTATCGAGCCCGAGGCCGAGACGCTTCAAAGCATTTTCAATGTTGTGGATCGCCTGCACGGTTTGCCCGAAGGCGTCACCGGGATTCATCACCTTTCCTGAAGGATCCGTGCCGGTAGTTCCTGAGACATGAACTGTCTCGCCCGCCTGCACGGCGCGCGCGTAGCCCGCCAGTGGCTCCCAAGGGGTTCCGGAAAAAATCTTCGTGCGTTTTGTTTTCATAGCAGCGCTCCTGTCAGGGCCCATCGCCCGCAATTGTGGTGAGCAACGATTCACCATCAGAAGATGTTAACAATCCCAGCAACAACCCAGTCGATCAGGCGTGGTCGGATCTCTGTTCGGGCAAAAATGGCGGCGAGGGGCCGTTATTCCTTCCGCCTGGCATCGGCTCGGTCACGAGGAAAACAGCCGAAACGTCCTCGATCCGCAGTCCCCCCCTACGACACCAGCCCTCACAAGCTGCGTGCGAACTCTTTACCTAGGCAGCCTCGGCGCTTATACTAAGGCAGTCAGTTACTCAATGCAACCACTTCAGTGAGCTTCGCAGAAAGCCTCGATCGGATCGAACCAGCCCCAGCGAGGCTTTGGTGCGAAATCGAAGCCCCTCAACGGAAGGACCATTCGGCGAGAAAGACATGGAAAAGACCCGCCTGGAACTCCTGGAAGAAACATTAGCCTCAAGCCCCGACAACACCTTTGTTCGTTACGCTTTGGCGTTGGAGCTCGCTAACGCCGGCAATACTGAGGTGGCATGGCAGCACTTCGATTATCTCCTGAGCCGGCATCCGGACTACGCTCCCACTTATTATCAAGCCGGCCGTTTCCTGGCGGCGCAGGGCAAGCGTCAGCAAGCCAGGCAGGTCATCACCAAAGGCATTGAGGTGACGCGCGCACAGGGTAATCTCCACGCTTCGGGCGAGCTTGAAAGATCACTCGCGGATCTTGGAGAATAGCAAGGGCAATGGAGAAGAAGAGCACGGGATAGGGAATAGAGACAGGGGGTAATTCCGGCAACTTCTCCTCATGTGTTCCCTCTCTGGCTCGTGACCCGTCCTTTTATTTCTCGTTCTTCGCTTCCTGCATCTTATGGCTATGCTCGAGTCGTCCCTGGCCGGCGACCTGCCTTCTCAACAGAAGCGATCGGTTGCCTTTAAATCTATGCTCGCGGCGGCTCTTCTGACGACCCTGAAGATCGTCGTGGGCGTCCTCAGCGGCAGTCTGGGGATTCTCTCCGAAGCCGCTCACTCTGGCCTCGACCTGGTGGCGGCGGCGATCACCTACGCGTCGGTGAGGATGACGGACTTACCTGCCGATTCCCAGCACACCTTCGGTCACGGGAAGTTCGAGCACCTTTCCGCGTTCATTCAGACCGCGCTCCTGCTGATCACCTGCGGTGTGATTGTCGTGGAGGGGTTGCGGCGGCTTTTTTTTCATGCCGTGCATGTGGAGTCCACGCCGTGGGCCTATGCGGTGATGGTGATTTCGATCGCGGTTGACACTTTCCGGTCGCGTGCACTCTCGCAGGTGGCTCAGCGCTACAACAGCCAGGCCTTGGAAGCGGATGCCCTCCATTTCTCCACTGACGTCTACAGCTCGAGTGTGGTGATTCTGGGACTGGTACTGATCCGGGTGTCGGAGCAGCAACACTTGCGCTGGCTGCAGGGGGCCGACCCGGTGGCGGCCCTGGCGGTAGCAGGAATCACGCTTTTTCTCAGTGTCAGGCTTGGCCGCAAAACCCTCGACGCTCTGCTCGACGCCGCCCCCCGCGGCACCCCGGACCGGATTGCCACCGCGGTTTCGGGAGTTCGCGGGGTGTTGAACTATGACCGGATCCGCGTCCGGCAGAGCGGGAGCCGCCTTTTCGTGGATCTCGGGCTGACGCTCGAGAGCAACATTCCCTTTGAGCACGCCCGTTATGTAGCCGAAGCCGTGGAATCGAGGGTCCACGACGCGTTTCCCGACGCTGACGTGGTGGTGCAGGCTGCGCCGCGAGAACCGGCTTCAAGCGATACGGTGGAGAGAATCCGCGCGGTTGCCCATCGACACAACTTCCAGGTCCATGACGTCACCGCCTATAAACTCAAGGGACGCGTGAATGTCAGCCTCGATCTAGAACTCGACCCGGGCCTGCGTTTGGAAGATGCTCACGAACAGGCGACGAGGCTGGAGCGCGAGATCAGGGGAGCCCTGCCGGAAGTGGATGAGGTGAACACTCACATCGAGCCGTTACTGAGGAACGTCGAAAGCGTGCGGGAGGGTCCTGGGGATCGTCTGTCCATGGAGCGCAAACTGGTCCGAATTGTCCGCTCTACGCCAGGGGTACTCAACTGCCGGGATCTGGAAACCTATCAGGTGGGAAAAGACGTGCTGGTAAGCTTACACTGCGTAGTGAATCGGGATCTCTCTGTAGCCCGTGTGCATGAAATCATGGATGAAATCGAACTGAGCTGCCGGAAAGCATTTCCACAAATCTCAAAGATTAGCATTCATCCCGAACCCTCGTCTCCTGCAGCCTAGGGGGACAAAAAAACGGTGGACGCCAGGACAGTCAGTTGTTAAAACAAGTCATTGCAATTCCGGAACGTCGGAAGCAGGACGGGCATGCGGCTGCGACAGACGCAGGCTGCGCGCGGCGTTTACCGCGGCGCCGATCATTCCGATTTCGTCTCCCGTCGAGATCGTCTCGAACATGCTCCCCTGCAGCGGTGTCATCTTGACCATTTCGTGCAGAAGGCTGTCGAGCACGTGCAGATCGACGTAGCGGGCGTTCGGGCCGGTGATGAAGAACTTGCCCGGACCTTCAAGATGAATACTGCTGGCGGTGGCGGCAGCCAAGGCACGATGCCAGCGTGCGACGAACTTCGCGCACCGGTCGTCGCCGGCTTTGGCGTTCTCGAAAACCTCTTCCGGCTCCATATCGAGGAAGCGCAGCCTCATGGCGCGATGACCCATGATGCCTTCGAGATGTCCGACGGCGCCGCAGCCGCAAAACTTCTCCTTGGGATCGAGCGAGACCACGATGTGGCCTCCTTCCCAGGCACCTTCCGCCCACGGATAGCGCCCATAGCCGATGCCGTGGCCCAAAGTCCAGACGCGGATCAGCTTGTGGAGTTGGCCGCGCGTGGCGGCGATGCCGGCGGCGATGACATCGGCATCATTGAAAACAAACGCCGGCACCGGGGCATCGTTCTGACGCACGATGCCGGTGAGCAGGCCGGCTAGGTTCAGCCCCTTCAACTGCTGCAAGTTGGGCGAATCTTCGATGACTCCCTCGCGAATGATCCCGGGGAATCCGAGTCCGATCACCTGGACCGTTTCACCGTGGCACACGGCTTGGATTTGCTGCCGAAATAATTGGCTCAAGCCCTCGGTGTGCAGAGTGTGCAGATCGAGATCGGCGGCATCGGAGGGGTAAATCGCAGGCGACCCTATGATCTGCGCGCCCTCCACCAATCCCACCGCAAGGTGATCGGTTGCAAGAATTCCTATTTGTCGTTGCATAGCAACTCCGGAAACACGGTAGATGATGGAGTCAGGCGCAGTGGAGCCGTCTTGCAGGCGCTACCCTGATCTCGGTTTCCGAGTCGCGAACGCGGCCCGCCCCAAGGCCGACTTACGCCACTCTTGTCTGGCTCCTGACCACCGGCTGCCGGCTCCTCTCAGAGCCGTGTCAGCTTATTCAATCCGTTAAAAGCCGCCGCCTTGTAGCACTCAGCCAAAGTGGGATAGTTGAACACTGTATCTACAAAGTAGTCGACCGTTCCTTTGAGAATATACACTGCCTGGCCGATATGGAGGAGCTCGGAGGCAAGATCACCGATGATATGGACGCCTAGGATCTCCTTGGTTTCGCGGTGGAAAATCAGTTTCAGCCGGCCCGTCGTGTCGCCACGAATCTGGCCACGCGCGATCTCGCGATAGTAGGCAATCCCCACCTCGTAGGGTACATCCTCTTCAGTGAGTTGCTCCTCCGTCTTGCCGATAAACGATATCTCCGGAATCGTGTAGATGCCATAGGGGTAATTGGCGGGGTTCGAGTGCACGGGCAGACCCACCGCATGAGCCGCGGCAATCCGGCCCTGCTCCATTGAAACCGAGGCCAGGCTGGGAAAACCGATTACGTCACCGACGGCGTAGATGTTCGGCTGCTTGGTCTTGTAGTCTGCATCCACCTGGACGCGTCCGCGTTTGTCAACCTCAATCCCAGCCGCTTCCAGGTTCAGCTCGTCCACATTGCCCTGACGGCCGACCGCGTAAAGCAGCGTGTCACCTGAGATCTTCTTCTTGCTTTGAAGGTTCGCCACCACGGCGCCCTCGGGTGTTTCCTCCACGCTATCCACTTCCTCAGCAAGACGCATGGTCACGCGGCGGTCACGCAGGTGATAGGAAAGCGCCTCCACTATCTCAGCATCGGCGAATTCGAGCAGGCGCGGCCGCTTCTCTACCAAGATCACGCGCACGCCCAGGGTGGCGAACATGCAAGTGTATTCCACCCCGATCACGCCGCCGCCCACCACGATCATGCTGCGCGGGATGTCCGGCATATCGAGGATCTGGTCACTGTTGATGATGGTGCGCCCGTTCAGGGGAACTCTGGCGGATGCCGCAGGCTTGGTTCCGGTGGCGATGATAATAGTGTTCGCCTCGAAGTCCGATTGACCGCGGGAACTCACCACCCTTACGTGACGTGTGTCCAAGAAGGTCCCGGTGCCGTAGATTACCTCGATGCCGTTCCGGGCGAGTTGCGCCTGGGTTACATCGATCTCGGTCTTGATCACGTGCTGGACCCGGAAGGCCAGGTCCGCCGTAGTGATCTTTTCCTTAACCCGGTAGTTGATGCCGTAGATATTTTGGTATTGATATCCGGACAGGTGGAGGACGGCTTCACGGATGGTCTTGCTCGGAATAGTGCCCGTGTTGATACAGGCCCCGCCGACAACTTCCCGTCTTTCAATAAGCGCGACCCGGCGGCCGCACTTGGCGGCCTGGATCGCGGCACGCTGGCCCGCGGGCCCGGAACCGATTACGATGAGATCGTAGTTCTGCACGCCGATAGCCCGCCCGAGACATGCCAGCCGGGTGAGGATTAGCTGTTGCTCGGAATTGATTGATGATATGAGGCGCCCTTGGGTTTAAACCCGCAGCAATAACATTCTACCACACTGTCACGAGGATCAGCGTCGACCCCGTTTACCGACAGTCTCCGGCTAGGAGATCAACTCATCCCCGGCCCAGTAGCCGCAGCGGATTCAAGGAGCGCAGGGAGGAGGACCGCACCTGGTCCCGGGAAGGGGGGCGTTGCAGCCAGCGGAATCCCACCACAATCATGCTGGAGTTGAATCCGAGATTCGGCAACTGGAGGTTAGCGTTCGACATGTGCATATAGCGGTACTCGAAAATTATGGCGCGCTGCGGCTGAATGAAATACTGGACACCGAGTCCACCTTGAGGGCAGAACTGGGTGTGGCCGTCCAGCTCCGAGGCGTGATTGTTCAGATCGGTTCTCAGGACTCCGGCGCCAAACTCGAAGAAAGGCGTCAGGCGCCGGTGGACCGGAGGGCCTTCCAGGCGGAGCAGCAGCGTGTTTCCGGCCACGTAGCCACCCGGATTGGGCGAGGCACCGAGCATCCCCTCATCAATCAGGTCGAAGCGGCGTATGAAGGACTCAGGCGACTGCCAGGCGACCAATCCGACCTGAGGTGCGGCCCAGGCCAGGTTGACATGCGAGACGTTCCGCGGAATCGCGTTCTCCACCGCGTAGGCCGCGCCCAGGCCAAACGTCCAGCGGCCGCTGTTCTGCCACTGGGAGGCTGGAGCGGGTACCTTCATCAGACCTCTCCCCGCCTCCGTCGATGTCGCGGGGGAGGATTGAGCGTAAAGTGCGGCGGGAACCATGAAGGTGCATAAGACAAAAATAACCTGCACCCTTAAAGTCAACCTCATAAGTATCGCTTCGGGTAGACGGTTAAACTCACAATTTTGCCGGAAGGAGAGGCGGAAAGCAACTTGAAACGCCCAACCGCCCCAGAATCAGCGTGAAGGCGAGAGGCACGAGTGGTTGAGACTACAGAGGGGCTCGCCAACAGCGGTAGACGGTGAGGAGAATCTTTGCTCCGGCGGCGATGCTGCCGCGCACGGTTCCGGAAATCTTGGACTTGCCCGCACGCCTGCGCCGGTAGGCTACGGCAAGTTCTATGGTTCGCAGCTTCAGCCGTGCTGCCTTGGCCTGCATTTCCACGTTCCAACCGAAATCAGGATCGGAGAGATGCAACCGATCGAGGGCGGACCGGCTCAAAACCCGCATGGGACCGAGGTCCGTGAAGCGAACCCCCCAGATCCGGCAGATCAGCCAGGTGGTTAGAGCGTTTCCAAAGCGTTGAAGCAGAGTGAGGGAGCCGGGCTCGGGGCTGCCAAGCACCCGCGATCCAATGACGAGGTCCCAGGCACCCTCCTCGTAACAGTTCAGCAGACGTTCGAGATCGCCGGGTTCGTCGGAAAGATCCGCGTCCATGAAGGCCACGGCGTCGAAGCCGGGAGAGAGCGCGGCGATGCCCGCCATACATGCTCGGCCGTAGCCGCGCCGAGACTCCACCACGACCCGCGCTCCGGCCTCGCGCGCCACTTCGGCCGTACGGTCGCGGCTGCCGTTGTCCACGACAATCACCTGGGGAAAGCGGCCGGCTGGGAGTCCTGCAATCACTTGGGCGATCGATCCGGCCTCGTCCAAAGCGGGAATAATTAAGGCGTAATTGTTCATCAGAATTCAGTTCATCAGGTGCCGGAGGGCGGGGCTTAACAACCAGCCCTCCTCTAGCCCGATCAATAACCGAGACCGCCACGGTAATTCCCAGCTGGCGGTTAGTGGGTCAGTTTGATTTGTGACGGCGGGTTTACCTCGCCAACTGGCGGCGTAAAGCCGCCTCCACATCATCAAGCGGACCCACTACCGCCTGGCGTCCGAACTGACAACGGACCATCGATTATGATATAAAAATGAGTTGTAGAGCCATGCAAGACGGCCCCGTGTCCAGCCCTGAGACGGTCGGTGAGCCTGCCCCGCGCGGGAGGCAGCGCTTCTTTGAGTCCCGCTACTGGGTGCGGGATTTCGTTCTGGCGATCCTGCTGGCTTTCATCGTCATTGTTTTTCTCTATCAGCCAGTCCAGGTAGAAGGCACAAGCATGATGCCTCACCTGGAGAACAACGAGCGCATCTTTATTAACAAATTTGTCTACCGGTTTGAGGCCATCAAACGGGGCGACATCGTGGTTTTCTGGTATCCGCTTGACCCAGCGAAGTCATACATCAAGCGCGTGATCGGACTTCCGGGCGAGCGGGTCAGCATTGTTGAGGGAAAAGTGTATATCGATGGACGCCCGCTCAAGGAGTCTTATATCCCGCCCGAGTATCTGGACCACCAGAGCGAACCGCCGGCAATGGTGCCTCCCGGCCATTATTACGTGTTGGGAGACCATCGCGAGTCCTCGAATGACAGCCGGATTTGGGGTACTGTGGACCGGAAGTATATCTATGGAAAGGCCGTCTTCGTCTATTGGCCCTTCAGCCTGATCGGGGCGCTTCAGTAACCACTTCTCGATCTCCAGTCCTCGGTTCGAGGATCTCGACGGCCGACGACCGGGATTGGGTGTGCCCGATCCATTCCCGGGAAACTGAGAGCTGAGAAACTGCTAGCTGACAGAACTATGGATGCCATTCTTGCGCTCGAAGACGGCAGGGTTTTTCACGGACGCGGCTACGGCGCCCTGGGTGAACGCTCCGGTGAAGTTGTGTTTAACACATCGCTCTCCGGTTACCAGGAGATTCTGACCGATCCCTCCTATGCCGGCCAAATCGTCATCCTCACTTATCCGCACATCGGCAACTACGGCACCAATCCCTACGATAGCGAATCGGTGAGACCCTTTGCCGAAGGCTTAGTGGTGCGCGAGTTGAGCCTGGTCGCGAGCAACTGGCGCTCAACAGAGGAGGCGTCGGCTTTTCTCGCCGATTTTGGGGTTCCGATTATTTCAGATATCGACACGCGCGCCCTGGTCCGCCACCTGCGGAAATTCGGCGCCATGCGCGGCATGATCTCAACCGCGGATCGCGACGAAAGCAGCTTGGTTGCCAAGGCCAAAGCCTCACCTAGCATGGTGGGTCTGGACCTCGCCAGCCGCGTTTCGACGGCTTTCCAATACAACTGGGCCGAGCCGTCGGTAAGCCTCAACGGATCGGAAAAACAAAAAGAGTCCGGTCAGAAGAAATTTCATGTTGTAGCTTATGATTTTGGAATTAAGCACAACATATTAAGAAGATTAGTTGATGTGGCCTGCCGGGTAACGGTTGTGCCCGCCGCAACTTCCGCGACCGATACTCTGGCGCTTCAACCTGACGGCGTGTTCCTCTCAAACGGTCCAGGCGATCCGGAACCACTTGAGCACGCCGCGAGAACCGTGCGCTCGCTCAGCGGACGAGTTCCGCTGTTTGGCATCTGCCTTGGCCACCAGATCATGGGACTCGCCTTGGGCGGCAAGACGTACAAGCTCAAGTTCGGGCATCACGGCGGCAATCATCCGGTCCTGAACCTCGAGACCAATAAGGTGGAAATCACCGCCCAGAATCATGGCTTCGCAGTGGATCCGGATTCGCTCGATTCGACGAGCGTAGTCTTTACTCATCGAAATCTGAACGACGATACGCTGGAGGGCCTGCGTCATCGGACGATGCCATTGTTTAGCGTCCAGTATCATCCGGAAGCTTCGCCGGGACCGCACGATGCGTCATATTTGTTCAAGCAGTTTGTTAATATGATGGAGGAGTTTAGGAATAAGGGCGAAGGCAAAGGGTAGAGCCAAAAGAGGAGCCTCGTGGCAGTCGTGCAGGAGGAGTTATGGCGACAAGAACGGCGTTGACGTGGGAACAGTTCCTGGCGGCGGGCAAGGAAGGTCAGCGCTGGGAGTGCGTAGATGGAGAGGTGAAGTTCATGTCGCCGCATAGGGGAGGTCTTCACGCTTTGCCAGTCAAAAGGATCTGCCGCGAGGCGAATGAACATGAGACCAAGCACCCGGAATGGATTGGCTTCCCAACGGATGTGGCCTTCACCCTGGCCTCGGGCAACTGGCGCTGCCCAGACTGGAGCTTGGTCCGCCGTGAGCGCTTTGGCGAAATCGGCATCCCGGAGGGTCCGGTGCCGTTCCCGCCCGATGTAGTCTTTGAGGTGATCTCCCCTAGCGATACCTGGTCGGAGATTCAAAGCAAACGGCGCGACTACCGGACGAACGGGGTTATACAGGTTTGGGTAGATCCCCAGGAGCAGACGATCGAGGTCATAAGCCCAGCGCATGGAACTCGAACTTTCAACCCAGGCGAAGCAGCAGTAATCGAGGAACTGCCGGGATTCACGTTGAATCTCTTTCCGCTTTCGGCAGACAGGTCGTAGAGACAGCCGCGAGGAGGCCACGCCTACGTTGATCGAGCGACAAAGGACGCGTTAGGGTGAGTGCATGGCCAACACAAGAACAGCAATCGTCAGCATCCGGCTGAAGCCGGAAGTGAAGAGACAACTCGCCAAACTGGCGAAGTCCACGGGACGAAGCGCGAACTATCTCGTCGCTAATGCTATCGAAATTTACCTTCAGGAACAGCAGCGGCAAATTGAATCCATCCAACGCGGATTAAGCGAAATTGAAGACGGGCACTACATCCCGCATGGGGCGCCAAAGGCATGGCTGCTATCTTTGGGTTCGGCGAACGAACTGCAAACGCCCAAGTGTGTCTGTGGCAAGTTACACGATGAGTCCCTCCCATGAGAGTCACATGGGCTCTATTGTAGATAAATCGGCAAACCGAGCCCGGAGGAAATCAAAGCGATCAAGCGTCACCTCCGCGGGCTGAACGTTGAACGAAGAAGAGATCTGTTCGCACGCGCCGGCTTAAGCGAGAATGACAAATCCTAATGCCAAAGCGAGCTGACATCCATAAGATTCTGATCATTGGCTCCGGTCCCATCGTCATCGGCCAGGCGTGCGAGTTTGATTACTCGGGCACGCAGGCCTGCAAGGCTCTCAAGGCCGATGGCTTCGAAGTGGTGCTGGTCAACTCGAACCCGGCCACCATCATGACCGATCCCGAGTTGGCGGACCGCACTTATGTCGAGCCTCTCACCGCCGAGTATCTGGAGGCGATCATCGAACGCGAACGGCCCGACGCGCTCTTGCCTACGGTTGGCGGGCAGACGGCCCTGAACCTCTCGGTGGAGCTGGCGGAGCAGGGGATCCTCGACAAGTACAATGTGCAGCTTATCGGCGCCTCGCTCAAGGCCATCAAAATGGCTGAGGACCGGCTGTGGTTCAAGAACGCGATCGCCCGCATTGGACTCGAGGTGCCGCGCAGCGTGCTGGTGAAGAACATTGAGGCTGGTCTGCGCTTCGCTGAGCAGATCGGATTTCCGCTGATCATCAGGCCCTCCTTTACTCTCGGCGGCACCGGATCGGGAATCGCTTACAACTCCGAGGAGTTTGCCGATAAACTCCGCTTTCGGCTTGGACCTGAGCCCTGTACATGAAGTATTGGTTGAAGAATCGGTGATCGGCTGGAAAGAGTTCGAGCTCGAAGTCATGCGCGACCACGCTGACAATGCAGTGGTGGTGTGCTCGATCGAGAATGTCGATCCTATGGGTGTACACACCGGCGACTCGATTACCGTAGCGCCGCAGCAGACCCTCACCGATAAGGAATACCAGTTAATGCGCGACGCCGCTTTTGCGGTGATCCGCGCTGTGGGAGTGGAGACCGGCGGCTCGAACATCCAGTTCGCCGTGGAACCCGCCACCGGGCGGATGGTGGTGATCGAGATGAATCCCCGCGTTTCTCGCAGCTCGGCGCTGGCGTCTAAAGCCACCGGATTTCCCATCGCCAAAATCGCCGCGAGGCTAGCCGTGGGCTACAGGCTCGATGAGATTCCCAACGACATTACCCGTAAGACGCCCTCCTGCTTCGAGCCCACCATCGACTATGTGGTGGTGAAGATTCCGAAGTGGGCGCAGGAAAAGTTCCCCGATTCCGACCACACCCTGGGAACGCAGATGAAATCGGTGGGTGAAGTGATGGCCATCGGCCGGACCTTCAAGGAAGCGCTGATGAAGGGCATCCGCTCGCTCGAGACAGGCCGCAAGCGTCCCGCGCCTCCAAGCGATGCCAACGAGCGGGTTCGACGCTTGAGCACGCCTCATCCCGAGCGGCTGTGGGACATCCTCTATGCCTTCGCGGCGGGCGAAAGCGAAGCGGTGGTTTCCGAGATCACCCACATTGACCCCTGGTTCCTCGACCAGATCCACCAGATTGTGGAGATGCAGAATGAAGTCAGGCGGTTCACTCTGGCCGCGGTTCCGGCGCCGGCCCTGCGCGAGGCCAAGCGCATGGGATTTTCAGATCTCGAACTGGCCGAAATCTGGACGAGCACCGGGGAGGCGGTTCGGCAGCGGCGGGCGGCGCTCGGAGTGCAGCCGGTGTTCAAGCGTGTGGATACCTGCGCCGCCGAGTTCGAGTCATTCACGCCTTACCTTTATTCGAGCTATGAGCAAGAAGACGAGGCCGAGCCCAGCACGCGGCCGAAAATCATCATCCTGGGCTCCGGGCCGAATCGCATCGGACAGGGAATCGAGTTCGACTATTGTTGTTGCCATGCCTCCTTCGCGCTGAAGGAAGAAGGTTTCGAGACGATCATGGTGAATTGTAATCCCGAGACCGTCTCCACCGACTACGACACCTCTGACCGCCTCTATTTCGAGCCACTCACCTTCGAAGACGTGATGGCCATTGTCGAGAAAGAAGAGCCCACCGGCGTGATTGTGCAATTCGGTGGCCAGACGCCGCTGAACCTTGCACGCCAGCTCAAGGAGGCCGGCGTGCCCATCATCGGCACAAGTCCTGAATCGATCGAACTGGCCGAAGACCGTAAGCACTTCGGCGACTTGCTGGCCCGCATGGAAATTCCCCAGCCGGAGAACGGCGCCGCCATGAATACGCCTGAGGCGCTCGAAATCGCCGAACACATCGGCTATCCGGTTCTGGTACGGCCCTCCTACGTGCTGGGCGGGCGCGCTATGGTGATCGCCTACGATGATGCCAGGCTGCGCGATTACGTCCGCCGCGCCGAAGAATTACAGCGCGCTTTCCCCATCCTGGTAGACCGCTTCCTCGAAAGCGCCACCGAAGTGGACGTCGACGCGCTATGCGATGGCCAGGACGTGGTGATCGCCGGCATCATGGAACACATCGAGGAGGCTGGCATCCACTCGGGTGATAGCTCCTGCGTGCTGCCCGCGGTGAGCCTTGGTGAGAGCCAGCTCCGCACCCTGCGTGACTACACCGTCAGGCTAGCCCGGGAGCTCAGGGTGATAGGCCTGATGAACGTGCAGTACGCTATTCAGCAAGGCAAGGTCTACGTGCTGGAGGTGAATCCGCGCGCCTCGCGCACCGTGCCTTATGTAAGCAAGGCCACAGGGGTGCCGCTGGCGAAGATCGCCGCCAGCCTGATGGCGGGGCGCAAGCTTGTCAGCTTCCGTCTTCCGGCAGAATTGCCGGTGGAGAACTCTTTCGTGAAGTCGCCGGTATTTCCCTTTCTGAAGTTTCCCGGCGTGGACACCATCCTGGGTCCGGAAATGAAGTCTACGGGCGAGGTCATGGGTGTGGCCGACACTTTCGGACGCGCCTTCGCCAAGGCGCAGATCGCGGCCGGCCAGCGCCTGCCCGAAAGCGGTCGTGTGTTCATGTCCATCAATGACCGTGACAAGCCCGAAGCCGTCCGGCTGGCGCGCGAACTCGCTGCTCTCGGCTTTAAGCTGGTTGCAACTCGCGGCACTACGCAGGCTTTGCGGGCGGCCGGGATCGCCGCGGAATTCGTCAACAAAGTGAATGAGGGAAGACCCAACGCGGTCGACTTGATCAAGAGCAAGTCGATAGCGCTCATCATCAACACCCCCCTGGGGCGCTCGAGCTACTACGATGAGAAGGCCATTCGCCGCGCCGCCGTGCACTATGGCGTGAGCTGCTATACCAACCTCTCGGCGGCGGTCGCCCTCGTCAACGGCATGCGGGCCCGGCGCGAAAAGGGCATCCAAGTGGCGAGTCTGCAGGAATTGCACCAGAAGCCGATCGTTGTCGGGCACAATTAGTTCAGTAGTGTGAGTGTCTCGGCATCACCGAACATGACAAGTTGTCTTTCGGTGCTGACGAAATGAGCAACTGAAATACTGATACGACCGAGGTGCCATGACCCGAGACAAGATTCTCGCGAATTTGAAGGGTATCGTTGCGCCGGTGACGACGCCCTTCGACCGCCGTGGCAATCTGGACGAAGGCCATTTTCAGGAGAACCTGCGCGCATACGTGGGGGCCGGCCTGAGTGGGATACTGGTGACGGGCTCCACGGGCGAAGCGCCTTTTCTCAACGAACGCGAGCGGCTGCGGCTGGTGGAACTGGCTCGCCAGATCGTTCGTGCTCCCCAAGTCCTATTGGCAGGCACGGGCCTTGAAGGCACGCGCGAGACGATCAGCCTGAGCCGCGAGGCCGTTGCCCGCGGAGCCGACGCTTTGTTGGTGTTGCCGCCGGCTTACTACAAGCCATTGATGACCAGCGAGATCATCATGACGCACTACCGCGCGGTGGCTGACGCGGTGAAACGCCCCGTATTGATCTATTCGATCCCGCAGTTCTCCGGCATCCAAATTCAGGTGGAGGCAATCGGCAAGCTCGCACGCCATTCGAATATCGTTGGCCTGAAGGAAAGCTCGGGGAACTTTGACTTTGTGCAGTCAATCCTGGGGGCCGTGCCTGGCTCGTTTCGACTCTTTCTGGGCGCGGCGGCAATCCTGGTGCGCGGACTGGCAGCGAGCGCGCGAGGAGGTGTCTTGGGTCAGGCAGACTACCTGCCTGAGCTTTGCGTCGCGGCCTTCGATGCCTTCCAGCGCGGAGATCTGGAGCGCGCAGGCGACTTGCAACAGCGCCTGGTCGCGTTGGCAAGAGACGTTGCGCCGTTCGGGGTAGCAGGCGTGAAGGCCGCAATGGATCTGTCAGGTTACTACGGAGGGGATCCGCGGCCACCCCACCTTCCGGTAAGCGCCAAGACGCGCCAAGCGATCCGCACAGCTCTAAAGTCAGCTCGGCAGGGACTTACCCCACAGTGAGTACGTCAGTGGGTAACAATCCTCAAGCCTGGGAACGGAGCATTGCCATCCGCTTGCCGTTCGTATTCTCGGACAGACGCCGCAACATCGAGACATTCCGCTTTTCGTCCCCTGGCCTGTCCACAGGTGTCTCACAGATGAAGGGCAACTCGTGAAGCCGGGGATGACTAACGATGCGCGCAAAGGCCCCCCTGCCGATCTTGCCTTTGCCGACATGCTCGTGCCGGTCAACACGCGAGCCGAACTCCGTCTTGGAATCATTGGCGTGGATTACACCGACCTTCGTCAAGCTGACGGCGGAATCCAGTTGGCGGATTGTGACAGCCAGGCCTTCCTCAGTGTGAACGGCATAGCCTGCCGCAAATAAGTGAGCAGTATCAATGCAGACACCCACGGGAACATCGCGGCCAGCCAAATCGAGAATCTCCGCTAAGTCCTCGAAACGGTGACCGATCGAAGTTCCCTGCCCCGCCGTATTCTCTAGCAGCAACGTCAGCCGCTCGTGGCCGTTCGACCGATCGAGGCGCAGTTCTCGGGCTGCCTTCCGGATCGATTCGGCACAGGTGGCGATAGCCGCCTTTATCGTCGACGCCATTGCGCATCCCGGATGGACAATGAGATAGGACGCCCCGAGCGCCAGAGCGCGCCCGATTTCCCGCCGGTAGGCCGCCACCGAGAGATCGTGGATCCGGGAATCGGTGGCTGCGAGGTTGATCAAATAGTTGGCGTGGATCGCGATCGGCGACTGTTGGCAACGCGCGCACTGCTCGCGGAACCGCTCGCAATCGGCGGGCGCCAGGTCGAGCGCCCGCCAACCCCGAGGATTGCCGGAGAAAATCTGGAAAGTATCGCAGCCGAACCGTTTCGCCAGCCGCGCTGCATCCGCAAATCCGCCCGCGATCGACGTGTGTACTCCTGCTTTCAATGCTCCACGAGGCTCCCGCTGGCTACTTGCCGGCTCAGTCCGGTTCGCTCGTCCCTCACGCTCTTACGGCGGCGCTTCTACGCAGATTACAAATCTGCAGATTACAAGTCTATGGTAGCATGCTCCTCAGCTGGCCCGGTGACGAGGCTAACTTGATGATTTTTAGCGTCTGACAAGAAATATTAATCGTCACTATAGATATCTCTTATTTGACAAGATCTAACTAGACCAGCATCCTTGATTTTCAGACGAAATGCCCGGTCCCTTGAACCCGCGGGTGGTTCCCCGGCATCGAAGTTTCAAACGACCGTTATGAACTTGACTCTCCCAACGCCGAACGCCGATTGTTGTTGTCAGTGTTGTTGTACGCCGGCGGCTTCTGGCGCGGGAAGGTCTGTAGACTAAAGGAAATAAGTAGTTTACCGACAAAGCCCACTCGCTGGAAGGCCTAATCCAGCGGGTGGGCTTTTTTATTTTTTACCGCGGCTACGCACGCAGTAAGTTCAACTTGAGGCTCAAACATGATCGAGTTCTGGATTGGGCTGGCGGGCGGGGTGTTGATCGGTGCGACTGGGGCTGGAATCGGGGTTATGATAACTCCGCTTCTAATCCTGGCCGGATACCGTCCTGAGATTGCTGTAGGTACGGCAGTAGGGCTCGCCGCGGTCGCGAAAATCACAGGAGCATTGGCGCATCACAGGCTGGGACACTGGCCCGGACGGCTTGGGTGGCTGGTCATAGCGGGTGGCGTGGTAGGGGCGGCGATTGCCTGGGCCATCACGGCTCAATGGCATACTTTGACCCAGCTTCACACTGAGTTGTGGGTGCGGCGTGCCGTGGCAGCCGCTTTGCTGCTTGCGGCCGCGGCGCTCTTGAAAGGCTACGGCAAAGATCGCCCGGAGCGTCTGGCAGGGAGCGGAACCAACCGCGCCGCCTTGCTCCTGGCAGGATTAGGAGTGGCCCCTGTAGAAGCATTAACTTCTGTCGGGTCTGGCAGCCTGCTCGGACCCATGCTCGTTTCAGCCACAGGTTGGAATGTGTCGCAACTGGCGGCTGTCAGCAATCTGTTTGGATGGATGGTGGGTATGCTCAGCGTGGCGATGTACCTGCGTATAGGCGCCTTTGACGTCCACTTGTTTGGTAAGGTGCTGTTAGGCCTAGTGCCGGGTCTCGTGGGGGGAGCGTTGGTCTCACGTTTTATCGAGCGCCGCTGGTACGCGCTGATTCTCAGCGGGATCAGCGTATTCCTGGCAGTGAGACTATTGCTGTAGAAAACAGAAGACATGAGTCAAAAGTCAGGAAGCAGAGCGAGTTTTTGGATTCGATCCGGTTTCGAGTTTCACAGTTCAAATTCCTTGGAGGATTTTGGAGGATTAATGATTCAGACGACAGACGTCATTTCTGAAATCAACGAGCGCCAGGCGGAAGCAGAGGCTTGGTCTCCTGAACAACTGATCGGCTGGGGTGTCGAGCAGTACAGCCCAGAGATTGCCATCGCCTCGAGCTTCGGCGCCGAGGACGTCGTTTTGATCGACCTGGCCTCGCGCCTCGGCACGCCTTTCCGGGTGTTCACCTTGGACACAGATTTCCTATTCCCAGAAACCTACGCCTTGATTGACCAGATTGAAGCCAAATACGGTATCGGAATTGAGCGTACTCGACCGCGTCTCACGCCGGACGAGCAGGCGCGCGAATATGGCGCCGCTCTTTGGTCGCGCGAGCCGGACAAGTGCTGCAACATTCGCAAAGTGGAGCCGCTGAAGAAGATTCTGGACAGCCTGGATGCCTGGATCACGGGCGTGCGGCGAGACCAAGCGCCAACTCGTGCCAACACCAAAAAGCTCGATTGGGACGCCAAGTTCGGCTTGGTGAAGATCAACCCTTTGGCGGACTGGACGTCGGATCGCGTGTGGGACCACATCCGCGCCAACAACGTACCTTACAATACATTGCACGACAACAACTATCCCAGCATTGGCTGCACCTATTGCACCCGTCAGGTAAATCCCGGCGAGGATCCACGAGCAGGCCGCTGGTCGGGGTTCCAGAAGACAGAGTGTGGACTGCATAAGTAGGGAGTTCGGGTTTCGGAAATAGGTTCAAGATTGAAAGCCAATCTCGCCCGAACCCGAAACGCCATAAGATTAAGAGATGACTAACGTCAAAGGCGCGAACAAATCAGCCCAGCCGCAGTGGGAATCGGACTTCGCCGTTCCGAGCCCTGGAACCGAAAGCCCGCGCCCCGGATCTCGTGCCCTCTTCCCGATCTTTCTGAAGATCGAGGGGCGGACTTGTCTGGTGGTTGGGGCCGGCCGTGTCGGCGAAGAGAAGATTCTGGGACTGCTCGCGGCCCGTGCCTCAATACGAGTAGTGGCACCGCAAGCCACGGAACCGGTGCTGGAATGGGCTCGCCAGGGCCGAGTGACCCTGATACAAAGGCCGTTCGAGCCGCCTGACCTCGACGGTGTGCTTCTGGCCGTGGTCTCGACGGCTTCGCCTGAGTTAAACCACCGGATCTTCCGTCTGGCCGAGGAGCGCCGGGTTCTCTGCAACGTGGTGGACGATCCGCTGCACTGCGATTTCTATTACCCCGCAGTAGTGCAACGGGGAGACTTGCAAATCGCCGTCTCGACCAACGGGAAGAGTCCGGCCTTAGCGCAACGTCTGCGGCGCGACATCGAACAGCAATACGGTCCTGTGTACGAGAAATGGCTCACACACCTGGGCCAGGCACGGAAGTCGCTTTATCAGTCACCGATAGATCCTGCGATACGCCGTCAATTGCTACACCGGCTGGCGAGCAAGGAGGAGTTTGACACCTTCGTCCGGCAAAATGAGGTCAGCAAATAGTGGAAGGATAGTGTAGGGGCGGACCCTGTGCCTGTCCCGAAGGGCTGGAAAGCCGTGTCGCGTCGATGCGGTATGGCCATTTGGGCCGTCTCGTGCGGAAGCATAGAAACTTCCGGCCGGGCCTTGTGGCTGCCCAGGGGTGACCGGCAAGGATCGCCCTTACGAGGGATCGCCCTTACGACTTGTTACCCGATTTTCAGCTATGATTTCCGCCCTTCGATTTTTGATTCGCGACGTTGAGTTTGGTTCAGCCAAAGCAGGCAAAGTGTATTTGGTCGGAGCCGGACCTGGCGATCCCGATCTGCTGACTGTGAAAGCGATGCGCCTCATCCAGTCGGCGCGGGTTATTCTACACGACGATCTGGTCTCGCCCGCCATCCTGCAGCTGGCGCCTCGTTCCGCCGCAGTCCAGAATGTAGGGAAACGCTGCGGCCACAAGGGCGCCGGCCAGGACGAGATCAACGCCCGTATGATCGACCTTGCCCGCGAGGGACATGACGTCGTCCGCCTTCACGGCGGCGATCCCCTGATCTTCGGTCGCGCCGGAGAAGAG
Source organism: uncultured Acidobacteriota bacterium (assembly GCA_963803295.1). GTDB lineage: Bacteria > Acidobacteriota > Terriglobia > UBA7540 > UBA7540 > CAWDMC01. The sequence continues at coordinate 35,386 of CAWDMC010000011.1, forward strand.
ATACGCGCCTTGGCTGAAGCTGGAATCGATTTTGAAATCGTGCCAGGTGTCACCGCGCCCCTCGGCGCCGCTGCGGCCTTGAGCATTCCATTGACTGATCGTCGACTGGCATCGTCAGTGATTTTTCTTACCGGACATCGTGTCAACGGCAAGCTCAAGCTTGACTGGCTGGGCCCTCTGCCTCAGCAAACCACGATTGTGATGTACATGCCTGGTGACGACTACGGCCTGCTCGCTGCGGAACTGTGTTCTGCCGGACTTGCACTCGACACGCCCTGCCTGATCGTCTCCAGGGCCACAACCTCGGAGCAACAGGTCAGCCGAACCACCGTGGAGGGACTCCCTCAAATCGAACGCCTCCCCTCGCCCAAGATCTTGATTGCCGGTGCGGTCGCGGCAGGCCAACAGGGGGCTGACGCGATCGATTCTTTCCTGGTCGGCGAAGCGAACCACCTCGTTTCTACTCGCTAGACTGGGAACGATGACCAGCCATTACTCCCGACTTTCGTGAGACCACCAGTCGCCCAGTCCTTCGACTTCGCGATCTCCATACGATTCTTCGCGAACCCGCCGCAACGGCAGTGCAGGCCACGCCCAGCGCTTTCGCCTTGCAATTCATCCCCAGTTCGATACAATCTCGGCTCCTGGCACGTCGGGAGCGCCTCGAACCATCGTCTGCGAAACTGCTGGCCCGCCGATGACGAATTACCAACTGCCAACCCCTTTACCGGAACCGGACCTCGCCTTGCGGCAGACTCCGGTTCTCACGATGCTGCTCTGGACTGCGCTCACATTCGGACTATCAGATCAACCGTTTCCTAAAGATCCACGCTGCAGCGCCAGGACAAGGAGCGTCTTGGCCGCGCAAGTCTAATTCGAGGAGCGAACCTATGCCCGAAAAAGAATCCATGTCTGAGGCCCACAGAAACCGCTGAGATTGAACACTGGCAGGGGTAGGAGCACCGCATGAACTTCACCGAACTTCGACCATTGACCTTGGGAGAGTTGCTCGATCGCACCTTCAGTTTATATCGCCAACATTTCTGGTCGTTTGTGGGGATTATGGCGATCCCCCAGGTCTTCATGGTGATGCTGCAAATGCTGCAGCAGACGCTGCTGCACCCAATTATGACCTCGCGATCTACTCTGGCAACCCCGAATTTTGCACTGCTGGCGGGCGCTATTGGCACAGGTCTGATCATTGTGGCTCTATACATGCTTGTGTATAGTGCGGCCCTTGGCGCCACCACCTCGGCTGTTTCCGAGTTCTATCTTGGACGATCGATCACGATTGGGCAAGCCTATGGGCGGCTTCGGGGCCGCTTCTGGAAACTGATCGCAACCATCGTCCTGCAATTCCTTTGTGGCCTCGGACTAGTGGCAGTGCCTGCCATGATCTTTGCGATGATGATCGCGGCGATGCCTCACACCAATGAGGGAATAGCAACCCTCGTCATTGTCGGCGTGATCTTCGCTCTGGCAGTTGTGGCGACAGTGATCGCTGCGGTTATATTGGGTTTGCGCCTGGCATTATCGGTTCCAGCACTGGTCCTCGAAAATGTGAGCCCATTTGACGCCCTCAAGCGGAGTTTCAAGCTGACCAGGGGCTACGCCGGCAGGATCTTCGTCATTGGCCTGCTAATGGGCTTGATCGGAGTGATTGCGATTGTAGTATTCCAGATGCCGTTCCTGATTGTGACAATGCTCATGGCTGTGAAGCATAGCGCCATCCCGTTGTGGCTGACCTCGGCGATGGCCGTCTCGCAAGGCATCGGGGTTACCCTTAGCGGGCCGCTTGCGCTTATCGCGATGGCCCTGGCTTACTATGACACGCGGGTTCGACACGAAGGCTTCGACCTGCAACTCATGATGGCTTCGCTCGGCGAGAGCACTCTGCCAGAAACCCAGGCTGGTTCTCCCGAGCCGGTCTGAGTCTCGTCGAACCAGGCGGAAGGTTGAAAAGCAATCATGGATGCGTCTGGACTACGTCCTCTCGGCCTTGGTGAACTGCTCGATTTGACCTTCAGCTATTACCGCCGGCACTTCTGGTTTTTTATGGGCCTCATGGCCGTGGTTGAAGTCCCTAAGGTGGTACTCAATCTGGGTCTGATTCTGTTCCAGAGGCCTTCCCCGCCGAGTAATCCCATCTATTCGGCCTCCACGCATCTCGCGTCGGAAGGCATCGGCCCCGGATTTCTGGCAGTATTCGTCGGTGTACATTCGCTGGTGTCCCTAGCAGCTCTCGCAGCTATTGCCATTGCCGTTTCAGACCTCCACCTGCACCGCCCCATCACTATCAGGGCCGCCTTTGCCGGGTTGCGTGGCAAGGTCGGACGATTGATCGGCACTCACTTTCTTAGCCTTCTTTTGGTGATCGGGGTCTATGCGCTTATCGCGATGGCCGCCCTACTCACCGGGGGCGTGATCGCCTCCGTCGTACGTCTTGCGCTGGGTGGCAGCTCGGACGTTCAAATAATCGTGGGCTTTCTGATCACCCTCATACTTGGCGCCGGTTTGGTTGGCGGAGGTATTTTCCTCTTGCGCTTTTCTCTCACCATTCCGGTGTTGATGCTTGAAAATGCGGGCCCGGTGCAGTCGTTGAAGCGAAGCTACGCACTCACCAAGGGGTACGTGTGGCGGCTCTTCATAGTTGTGCTGCTGATGCTCGTGATCATAACCGTGCTGACGGCGATTTTCCAGGGACCTTTCTATGCGGCGGCCTCCCTAATGGGCTCGCGGTTCGGCGCCGCGCCCATGTGGCTGAATATCCCCTGGGTGATCTCCGCCGCTGCCGGTGGAAGCTTGGCTCTCCCATTAATTATGATCGCTCTCGCACTGGTGTATTACGACACTAGAGTGAGTAAGGAGGGCCTGGACCTGCAGCTAATGATGAACGCCATCGACCACCTGCCCCCAGCGGTCCAATCTGCACTTCCTCTAACGATCAATTCTGGGCTCGCAAGCCCCGCGGCGGCGATGCTTGAGGCCGGCAATATCCCACTTCTCATTTTGCTAACTGTTGTCACCGCCGGCATCTATATACCATGCTGGTTCCTTAAGCGGGCGCGAGGCTTGAATAGCCTCAGGTCCGGAGACAGGCTGCACTCAGCAACGTTTGTGGTGATCCTTTCGGTCGAAGGCTTGGCCTTCGTTCTCGGCTTCCTGAGCGGTGTCACCGAATCAGTAGCTTTTACTGAACTCGCGAACCTCCTGGGACTCAGCGCCGGCGTTCTCCTTCTGGCGCAGAGCTTCAAAGCCCGCGCCATGCTCCGTGACCACGTAAGGGCTGTTAACCCGAGCCGCGCCCATTACAGCTTGACCGAGTGGGATAACGACTTTTCGGCTGTAGCCACCTTCTTCTTCGGGATCTTTTATCTGCAGTACAAGATCAACCGGCTGATCAAGCTAGGCGCCCCCGCACCGAGCCGTCCGCTTTACACGGGTTCCGCCAGCTTCACCAGCAGCATGGCGGGACCGCTGCCGGCAGCGCCGAGTACTTCTCCATCCACGGCCGGGTCGAAATATCGAATCCTCAAACTCTAGGTGAATACACCCGAAGTGAAGACTTCACCGGCGAGACAAGATGTTGCGGAATAAGCTGTTTGTGGCTTCTGGCCCTGATCGGCTCGTGCGGAAAACTAGCGGAAAATGAGCGGAAATATAGCGAAATTCAAGCGGGATCCTGCGGGAATCGGAAAGGCTTAGCTGGCAAAAGCGTGCCGAGAGGACCTGGTCCGGGACGCAAGCCGAGAGCATGGCACGCCGTGAGATGGTTCATCGCAAACAAGATCGTTGAACCCAGTCCGTGCAGCCGCTATAAACAGAATATGCGATTCTTCCAAACAGTGTGCGTCATCACGCTCACCATGGTTGGCATTCCCCCTGGGGTCTCACCTCGGTGGATCCCGGCTTCCGGGCCCGCAGTCGCAAAAACCGCAACGGCCGCGACACTCGACCTTCATGCTTATCTGGCTGAGCTCGACCGCTGGTCGTCTGCGGCCGCCAAGCTCAAAGGCGCCCCGGAGCAGGCTGCCAATCTGCGCCGGCTGGTACCCAATTCGTGGAAAGTCACGATTTGCGATGAGCAATTCGAAGTGCCTGCAGAATGGCTGAGAGATACCCTGATCTCGCTCGAGACCAACCACCAACTCGCAGCCGATTATTCGTCGGAGATCCAGACGCGCCTCGGACGTATGCAGGCGGAAGCCTTGGCGATGAGCGATCAGGTCGAAACGGCAGATCGAAACAGACCCCAAGAAGTCCGCGAGCGCCTGGACCGGATCCTGAGGCAAAGCGAATTCGCCGATGTTCACGGACCCACCGCGTTCGATCGCCTGCGCGAGCGCATGAGGCAGTGGCTGTACGATCGCTTGTCGCGGCTTTTCGGCCGCTTAGGCACCCATCCGCTGGCCGTACGACGATCTGGGTGGATTCTGGCGATAGGGTTGCTGCTGGTATTCATCACTTTACTGGCTCGTGCCTTTCTCGGCCGCCGTGAGGCATCGGCGCTGGACCTTGGCGGTCCCTTTACGGTTAGCCGAGGATGGCGCGACTGGATGCGTGAGGCCCGCCTCGCCTCCGAGCGTGGCGACTACAGGGATGCGATTCATCTTGCTTACTGGGCCAGCATCTACCGCCTGGAGGAAACGGGACTCTGGCAGGTGGATCGAACCCGCACTCATCGTGAATACCTGCGGCTGGTCCCCCGCGACGGCGAACACGAGTCAAGGCGCGCTTCCCTGGCCGATTTGACCCTGCGGTTTGAAAAGATCTGGTATGGAGGCCAACCGGCCTCTTCTCAGGATTTTGCCACGGTGATTTCACAACTGGAGAGGCTCGGATGCCCGTTCCCATAGATGCAGCCGACCGTAAGCTGCTGTTGCTGACTGGAGCGCTCCTCCTTACGCTCACCCTGCTCACCAGCCTTCTCGGAGGCGAGAGATCCAGAAGCCCGGAGCCGGGTTTCCCTACCAGCTATTCAACGGCAACAGAGGGCGCCAAAGCAGCCTATCTGCTGCTCGGTGAACTAGGCTGGACGGTCGAGCGCTGGGTCCATCCGCCCTCCGAGCTTCCGGATGAGGCGGACCGGGTCATTCTGGTGTTGGCCGACCCTCTAGTGCCCGCCTCAGCCGCAGAAAAACAGGCGGTTCTGGACTTCGTCAAGCGAGGCGGACGCGTGATCGCTACGGGGACGACGGGGGCCGAACTGCTCTCCCAAGGCAACCTGGGTGCTGCACCCATTGTTTCCTTCAAGGTGAAGGAGTTCGCTGCGGAACTGCCCGCGCCACTCACCTCAGGAGCTCCCGAGATCGTGATGAAAACCTCCACGCGTTGGGTTCCGCCCCTGCCGAATCAGCAGCGCTATTATGGCGACACCGCCGGGCCTACTGTGCTGGGATACAGACTGGGCAAAGGCGAAGTAATCTGGTGGGCCGACTCCCTCCCGCTCACCAACTATGGTCTGACCCAGTCATCGAATCTCATGCTATTTTTGAACTCTCTCCGCCGCCAGGACGTGTTGGCCGGCTCGCGCGGCGGCCGGATTGCCGGCCAAGCGGATCGCCACGACGGCACTGCCCGGGAGAAACGAACACGGGTGTTGTGGGATGAGTACTACCACGGTGAGCGGTTGGGGTTCTGGGCGTATATGGGACGTACGCCAGCACCGTGGGCCATTGTCCAACTTGGCTTTCTGGGACTGGCAGCTCTGCTCGCGTTTGGGCGCCGTAGCGGCCCTCTTCGTTCTCTGCCACACGAATCGCGTCTTTCGCCACTGGAATTCGTGGAAACCCTCGGTTCACTTTACCAACACCAGGGAGCGGCGCGGGACGCGCTGGAAATCAGCTATGGACGATTTCACTCCCTGCTGGTTCGCCGGCTGCGGCTCAGCGAGAGCGCCGCTGCCGACGAGATTGCCAGGGGGGTTCGGGAACGGCTGGGTTGGACCGTCCCCGGATTCTGGGAGACACTGCACCGCAGCGAGCGCGGCATAAAGAACGCGAACTTGAACGATCACGAGGCCCTACGGCTGGTCCAGGATCTGCACGACTACGGCCGTCGGCTCCGGCTGGAGGAAGGCACCAGGGTCTGAGCTGGGCCGGAGGTAGCGCAGAGTTTCGCCTACCAGAACTCTGCGGCTTTTACCCGCGCCAGAGATAAAAGTGAGGGCGGCAGCGCGGTCGCGTAGACGTCGGCATCTTGGCGGCAAGGGCACCAAGGGACGGCAGCGCTCCGCGGGAACTATCTAGTCTAGCCTGCCTGGGACGGCGCCACAGGGCCGGGAGAGTTTATGGCGGGGGAAACTGCGAGATTCGTCGAGCAAGCACGCACCGAGATCGGCAAGGTAATCGTTGGACAGGAAGCGGTCATCAGCCAGTTGCTGGCGGTTTTCATCGCGGGCGGCCATGCCCTGCTCGAAGGCGTGCCGGGCACTGCCAAGACACTGGCGATTAAAGCGCTGGCCCATCTTGCCAAACTCGATTTCGAGCGCGTTCAGTGCACGCCTGACCTGATGCCTGCTGACATCCTAGGTGCGAACATCTTCAATCTGAGCACGAGCTCCTTTTCGTTGCACCGCGGCCCGGTGTTCACGGATCTACTGCTGGTGGATGAGGTCAACCGCATGCCGCCCCGCACGCAGGCCGCACTACTCGAGTCAATGGAAGAGCGTCAGGTAACACTCGATGGCAAGCGCCATCCGCTATCGGAGTTTTTCACCGTGTTTGCTACTCAGAATCCGGTGGAGTTCGAAGGCACCTATCCCTTGCCGGAAGCGGAGCTCGATCGGTTCCTGTTCAAAATACACATCGATTACCTTGATGCCTCCCAGGAGACCGAGGTCCTCTATCGCTACCAAAATGGCTTTGATCCTCGCGATCTAGGACGCCTTGGGCTCGCGCCCGTCGAGAGCGAGTTGCTCCAGGCGGCCCGCCGTGAAGTAACCCAAGTACGGGTCGAGCCAGCTCTGCTCGATTACGTTGTCAAGGTGGTCAGGCGGACAAGAGATTGGCCCGCAGTTAGCCTGGGCGGGAGCACGCGCGCCACTGTGAATCTGCTGCTCGCGGCCAAGACCTTTGCCGCCATCGAGGGCCGTGACTACGTGATCCCGGACGACATCAAGGCCGCGGCTCCGCCTTCCTTACGGCACCGCCTGATCGTTAAGCCCGAGGCTGACCTTGAGGGCATAACACCTGACCGTGTGGTCAGCGATATTCTGGCCGGAGTGGAAGTTCCCAAATAGCTGGACATCCCCGTCGATAGTCAGTCATTTTTGAAACCAAAATGCGCGGGAAGGTGCGAACCTGCGAGTGACTAAGTCCTCTTCCCAAAAATCCGCGGCATTACTGCACAGTTAGCGTGTAGAACATATCCGGCCGGGCATCGCCGCGAAAATCAAAAACACGGATATAGAACGTCACCTCTCCGAAATCGCCGGGAACCTTGAATTCGACTCTGGAGTATTTTGCCACGATGAAGTTGTTCGGGTCGCCGCCATGATTCACGCAAGGATCGTCGAAGCCACTAGGCGTAGCGTCCTTGGTGATGGGGACACCAGTTGGAGGGTTGTCATCGTAGGGATCGTTGCACGTTATGTAATGTTGGCCGTTGCCATCCACGATCTCCAAGACGGGATCGAGAGTGGATTGAGCAAGGACCCGGCTCCGGTCCCCACCCGCGACTACGATGGTTACAGTAGAACCAGCGGCAGCCGTCAATTGGTAGTAATCCTGATCCGGTCCGGTTGTGCCTTGCGGATCACCGAAGGGACTGATCGAGGCATTGTACGAGCCAGGGTAGATCGGCGTCGCCGTCGCAATCGAGTCGTTGCGTGGCGGCAAGGCTCCTGGCGTTACCAGGATCCAGTAATTCTGCGACACGTGTTGCGGGTTAGGAACAGATGAATCGTACAGGTCCAAGATGAACTGTGCGTACCCCGTCGCGGTGGGAATGCCGAACATGCGCCCGTTCGCAGTGTCGAATTGCAGTCCGTCCGGCAGGTGCGTTATATAGGGTGCCTCTGGTGAACTGATTGACCATCTGTAGGGTGCCGCGCCTCCCTCGAGCACGAAAGGAAAGTTGTAGCTATGGCCCACTGCGGCATTGGGCAAAAGCAGGTGAGGAAGTTTTAACGCTGCCGGTTCGACCTGCACCGTATAGCTGACTGTCTCGCTCCGTCTCGGCTTTGCCGAGTCGGATACGGTGATTGAAAAATGAAATTCGCCGCTCCGCGTGGGGGCACCGGACAGCCCATATTGGCATCCATCGGGACTTGCGGGATCTTCACCCCAGACCAGCCCTGGAGGCGCCGTACCTGAAAAATTCCAGGTAAGGGGCAACGTACCTCCGGCGGCCACGAGTGTGGACTGCTGCGAAAAATCTACTCCGACCTGGGCGACCGGTAAGGTGGTGGGCCCGACTCCAAATATATTTAGTTTAAGAGTGGTTGTTGTCGAATTTGGAGTCGCCGCTGAATCTGTCACTCTCATTGTGAACGGTACGCCGGCATTTCCGCCTCCATTGACTGGCCACGTGCCACTAAGCACACCGTCCTGACTCAATGAAAAGTTGGAGGGGAGGCCGCCGCTTGGCGAATCCCATTTGTACGGAGGCGTGCCATTCTGCGCCGAGAAGGTGGCCCTGTATGGAACACCGGCGGTTGCGCCAGGAAAGCTCGTCGCGTAGATCGTAAGCCCAACCGCAGGGGGCGAACCAGGTGGGCCGGAGGTGGAGGGGCTTCCTCCTCCGCAGCCGTTGAGCAAGGCAAGGAGCGGGACAAGGGCGGCAGACACGAGCAGGCGGTTCATCGGCTGCCTCCCGGACCGCGCCGCCTGTTCTGCCAAGCATAGATAATGTTCTTGGGTTGGCGCCGGTTGTCCGTTACACCAAACTGAGAACGCTCAAAAATGTCGAAAGGAGGATCGGTTCCATCGAGGATGATATTAACGTCGCCAATTGTCTGACCTGCCGCAACTGTGACGGTGCCTGGGGAATTGTCCGTTTTCCAGTCTGCATCATTGGCCGATTCGTCTGCAGTCCAGTATTCCTCGGGCCCTGGCAAGGGCAACGGCGGGTTAATCGGTCCGATCATGCCACCGCTGACTTGGCGTATCTCAACTGTGTACTGGCCTGGGGAACCGGCAACTCATAAAATCCAATTAGAGTCGGATCACGAGACCCAAACTGGCTGCCCTCTTTGTTATCACCCAGGGTTCCTCCACTACAGGCCGTCGCCGATTGCACGGCAGGTAGTGTTTCGTGTACGGCTGACCGGGGTTACTGGTAAACCGGTATCCGGAAATTCCGGCGACCACGGCGACATCGACGTTGTTCACGGCGCGTGCAATCACCAGCACATCCTGCGCCGGATACTTGCCGTCCGAAAAGAGCACCTGGCCACTGATGGTCCCATAGGATATCGCGAACGTTGGGGATGGGTAGAGTTTAGAGATCCAAGCCATGTCATCTAAAGCAAGTGAACTCTGCAAGGGCGTGAGTAGCATATAGTACATTGTCGGCGTAGCGTCGGTATCGGCTTGTGAAGTCCCGGTAAAGGGAACGCGAACGTCGGCGTGATCCAGACCGATCAGGTGTCCCAGTTCGTGCAAAATCACTGCGGGTATGAGAGTCGAGGGTACGATCGGTGCAGAACCGAGGATTGCAACAGCGGACTGAATCTTTCCTGACTGGCTGAGCAGGCATGGTGCGGCTAATCCTGCAACGCTGCCATCGCCGGTCAGTTGCTGGAGCAAGCTGCCATCGTCGTAGATGATGGGTGTCACGCTTCCTGAGTTGCAGGACCCTAACAGTGTATCAAGTTGGGAAAGCGTACTTGGGTGTTGACTGATAGATCCAGCACGAACGAAGGAAAGCGATGCGGTTTGAACTTGCGACCAGGTTTGAAAGGCTTGAGCAACCATCGCATTCGCGTCGCTGTTGCTCAGCAGGCCGAGCGGCCCGGTATCGGTCCAGTACCGAATTGGCGCGGTATTGTCCCAGACGAACGGTTGTCCTTCCACACCGAAACTCGGACTACCGATGATTAGCGGTCCGCCTGCCCGCAGCGTGCCGGCGCTGAAAAGCAAAGCAAGAACAATCGTTTTTGCAAGCCCGATGACCATGTGACGCCTCATCGCACGTCTCCCGATCTTCTGATCGTCGTTTGTACCAGTTCCCTCAGCACGTCGAGAGGTATAGGCCCACCCTCTCCTTGTGAACGCGCCACCAGTATCCGTTTGGCCCTTGCGGAAAGCCCCGGCGCTACACTCAAACCCTCCGCACCCTGCAAGAGCAAGGTGTTTTGTGCGCCATTCACGACGACGGGCTCGCTATCCGCGCCCCGCAGAACTCGAAAGCGTCCCTGCTCAAGCCCCACCGGGCTAGTGAACCCCGCTGCAGTTACCGGGTTCAGGAAAAGTAGTAATTCGTCGCCCTCCCGGTAACCGGCCCGATCAGCGCGATCGCGGGGATCCCAAATGAACTGACGGAATGTCAGGGTCTTGCCCGCTGTACCCTTCAAGACGTCCTGAACGGATATGGCCACGACGACCGAACTAAGATTGTGATACTGGGGATGGGCCGCTACACGGGCGTACGTGACATGCCCACGCACGATTGTGACGGAGCGACTGGTGAGTTGAATCAGATTACGCGGCAGGGTGACGGCACCGCGTTGTGCACGTAAATTAGACAGGAAGCTGAGAAGGAAGAGGCAAACTGTCACCCCACTTCGGACGCAACGCGCTAACCTCGACATCAACTCCCCCGTTCCCAAGCAAGCCTAGGAACTTGCCAGCGGACGAATCTAGCAGGTCTGGAAGCAACCATCTGTGACTTGCATCACATCCGCCTACCATGTGAGCCACTCCACCCTGTGGGTATCGAGAGCTTTACGTCGTGTGCAATAGTGACGCTTTGACGAGGCCGCGAAATCGGATCAGAAGGCATTTTGTTCTTAGGCTTCACTGCCGGGAGGCGAATTGTGGCGCCCTTTCGATTTGGGAAGCAAACTGTCACGAAGGGTACACTAGAGGTACACGAAAACGAGCAGGAATCAGAGATAAAGCGGGACTATTCTCCAGGACACCGCCTACTCCCGTAACAAGGTGACGTTCACGTTAAGGCCCAATTTAAGTGCGTCCTCCGCTCCCTTCGAGCGATAAATCTCCTGTGCGCGAGCTAACCGCTGCAGGACTTGCTCTTTGGATGACTCTTTACGAATGGCATCCACAGCTCCGGCCCTGAGCACGCGCACAACGTCCTCCGGGCTTAGCTTCCGCGAGTAAAAGGCCACGGGTACTCCGCCGTACCGTGGATGAGCTCTCAGAAACCCAAGCAGCCTAATGCCATTCTCCGGTGATTGGCCCATCGCCTGCCACTGCCGGTCAAGGAGGTCGCGTGCCATGGCTAGACACTTCATGGTCCGACGCAGGCGTCGCTTCGGATCTCCGTGAAGACTAGAATAAAGATCAGAAAAGCAGTCCGCGACATTTCGCGCCGATTCCTGCTGGACCGTCAGTTCGTGCTCAGAAACCTCTTCCAGGCCCGAATTCTTCGCGGGCGGCAAGTAGAGGTCGAGCACGAATAGGTCCGGCGGCTCGCAGACCGTTTGTTCGAGGGGCTGCTGGAGAGGCCATCGGATCGGAACGTATTCGTATTGCGCTTCGGCGATCTCGCGCATGGATCCGAGTTCAGCCGGATCGTCATCGATGAAAACTAGCCGCCCCATTTTCGTTGCTCCCTGCCCCACGAGGCGCCCACAGATTATCCTCCGGTTGCTCCAACAGGAGAAGGCTATTCTGATTGGGGCTAAAGAACACCGACACTCTCGGCCGCGACGACCTGCTTGTTGCCGCCAAGACGCTCGATAAGGCCCACGACCGCATCCTCGAGTTGCAGCAGGAGGGAGGCTGTGATGGATGAGAGGCAGGCCGGGACCATTTCGGGCTCAGTCAGATTATGTGGATCTCAACGCAGGGGGCCACGAAGTCACCTTGGGGCGAGGACCGGGTTCTCGACCTCATTCCCAGCCGAAGTCAACTCTCCTAGCCTACCTTCGCTAGGCGGGGTGCCCCCCTGGCAGATTGATCCGGAACGTCGTACCCCGCCCGCGAGAGGACTGAGCCAAGATGCGGCCGCCGTGTCCAAGGACGATCTGATAGACAAGCGCCAAACCCAAACCGGTGCCGTTGGAGAATCCTGGCTGGAAAGGCTCGAAAAGCCTTTCCATCTGTCCCTCAGCCAGCCCGGTTCCGGTATCCGATAAGACCACGGTCACTTGAGGCGATTCAGAACCATTGCCTCCGTGAGTTGGGGCCCCTTCCATAGCCACGGTGAGCGTTCCGCCCTCAGGCATAGCCTTGAGGGAATTGTCGCAGAGATTCCAAAACACCTGACGCATCTTATCGGCGTCTACATGGGCGATGACCGGATGGCGCGGAAAAAGGCGTTCAACTCGATGGTTGGATCCGAAAGACGGATGGTGCTCCAGCAACAGAACAGTCTCCTCCAGCAGGTTCACCAGGTCTTCGTCATGGAAGTCGAAGCGCTGCGGGCGTGAGTAGGCCAGGAAATCGGTGATGAGCTTGTTCAGCCGGTCGGATTCGCGGCTGACAATATCGATGAGGTTTGCCTGGTCAACGTCCAGATCAGCCAGCGTTCCCAGCAGTTTGACAGATCCCGCGATGGACGCCAGCGGATTGCGGATTTCGTGCGCGATGGCGGCCGAGAGCCGGCCCAATGTAGCCATGCGATCCTTGGCGCGATATTCCGCCTCGCGGTGTTTCTCGTCAGTCAGATCCTGGAAGGTATAAATCTCTCCGACCCTACCGGTACCCGGCACAACCAAAGGCGATGAAGAAATACCCACTATTCGAGATTGCCCATTCGGGTGGAAATAGGTGAATTCGCGGCGCTCGAGCGGCGTGAACCCGCCCGACGGCAGGTCCCTTGAAGCAGACCCGCTAACGCCCTCGCTCACAGGTTCGAGTCCGGCCAAGGTGGACTGACTGGGAAGCAATCCTTCAATCGCCCCGTCGGGTTTCGCTCGCCATACGGCCGGAAAAACGTCTGCCACATCCCGCCCGCGGAGATCCGCCGCGGTCCTTCCCAGGATGGCGGCCGCCGCCGGATTGATTTCGGAAATACGGCCAGCCAGATCGGTGGTGATCAGCCCGCTGCGCATGCTCTGAATCACGTTCTCGTTAATGGCCTGGAGATTGGCCACCTGACCGCTCTTGTCTTTGAGCTCAGCGCCTGCTTCGCGCAATCTTTCCGCCAGATAACTCGAGAGATACGTTACTGCGAAAAATCCGAAGAGGCTGGCGAAAACCTTGACCTGCAGGGTTCCGAGGTCGGCCGGACCGGCGGAGGAGGTGGCGAGGAAGTCCATGGGCGAGCCGGGTTTTACCAGTGCAGGATAAAGGGTGGGAAGATAAGCCAGCTCCAGTAAGGATCCCAAGGCTACGAAGCTGACACCCGCCACCAGAAAAGCCTGACTGCGGGGCAACAGAATACTGGCCAGGATCACGACCAGGAAGTAGAGGGAGAGATAATTGCTGTCGAGATTGCCGGTAAAGTGGACAATGGCCGTGATGACGCAGATGTCGGTGTAGATCTGCAGGCGTGCCTGCAAGAGATAGTCGCTGCTTAGCTGATTGTAAGCCAGAAAGAACAGGCCAATTACGTACCATAGGATTACGGTGATCGCCAGGCCTTGGATAGAAGGCGCGTTTGAACGCGAGGGGACAAGCTGCCGGACAACGTAGTCGGTGGCGAAGACCAGGGTGATGATCACGAACCTGATCTTGACCACCCACTGAAGCCAGGCGCGAAGGTCACCTGTGAGTTTCATACCTGCCGGAATTATACCAGCTGCGTGGGACCAATAAGTTACTCCCGCGGAACGCCACGGCCAGCGACAACGCGCGGGCGGATTGGCTACGGCCGCGGGCAAATCCACCTGACTCACCAAGTTTTCAGGGAGAGCCATATCTTAGTTTAGGTCCAACCTTGGGGGCTTGACCGCTAACCCGCCAGCTTTCCGATCAGGCTGAATAGCGGCAGGTACATGGAGATGACGATGCCACCCACCACCACGCCAAGGAACAGGATCATCATCGGTTCCATGGCGGTCAGCAGATCAGCCACAGCGGCGTCAACTTCTTCTTCGTAGAAGTCCCCGATTTTCGAAAGCATGGCGTCCAGAGCGCCGGTGGCCTCCCCTACACCTACCATCTGCACCACCATATTGGGGAAGAGTTTTTGCTCACGCAGAGGGTCCACAATGGTACGTCCGCCTTCGACCGCGCTGCGAACCTGCAAGATAGCCTTTTCGATCACCGCATTTCCGGCCGTGCGGGCCGTAATGTCCATCGCCTCGAGCATCGGCACACCGCTGGTGATCAGGGTCCCCAGGGTGCGGGTAAAGCGGGCCACGCCGATCTTCAACATGATCGATCCCAGTACCGGCAGTCTCAAAACCATGGTGTCGATCCGGAGCCGCCCCGCCGGTGTCGCATAGTAACGCTTCACTAGGTAGCCAATTGCCACCGCCCCGACAATGAATATCCAGGCGTAACTGGCTACAAAGCCGCTGAGCCCGATCACCATGCGAGTCGGAAGCGGCAACGCGAGGTCGAATCCTGCAAAGAGCGTGGCGAAGATGGGAACGACTTTCCAAAGCAGCAGCAGAATTACCCCGGCTGCAATCGACAATACCGCGGTGGGATAAATCATTGCCGACTGCACGGCGCGCTTCAACTTGACGGCCTTCTCGATATAGGTCGAGAGCCGTTGAAGAATGGTATCGAGAATGCCGCCTGTTTCTCCGGCTTCCACCATGTTGGAGTAAAGCACGTCGAACACGTTTGGATATTGCCGAAGGGCGTTGGCCAGTGTGGAGCCGCTCTCCACCGTGCTACGGACGCCGTTGAGGACCTTGGCGAACGCCTTGTTCTCCTGCTGGCCGCCCAGGATATCGAGGCACTGCACTAACGGCAATCCCGCGTCGATCATCACCGAGAACTGTCGTGTGAAAATGGCGAGGTCCTTGGCCTTGACCTTGCCGGGTGGCTTCTTGCCAGGCTTCTCGCGTGTTTTCTCCTGAACGCGCAGGGCCGGCCGCCGGTCCTGCCTGCCCGGCGCTTCCACGCCTTCACGGCCATGGGTGCTCCGCGTCTTTCCAAGCGTTTGAGCTGCAGGTTGCGTCTTTCCCGCAAGTACCATACGTGCCATGTCAGTCTCCTCTCCCTAAGAGCCACCAAATCGCCGCCCGGAGGCCGGTGAGCCGGCCAAAACAGGGTCCGCTTCTCCCAAGCGACTACGGGCCGTTCTTGCACCACCCGGGTTGCTTCCGGCGCGGTCGATCATCTCCTGTAACTCACCCTGGTTATGCGATTGCAAAAGCGCCGCCTCCAAAGTGATGGATCCCTGTTGATACAACCACATCAGCGCCTGATTGAAAGTCTGCATGCCAAACTTGCTCTGGCCCGATTGCATGGCGGAATAGATCTGGTGAACCTTGTCCTCGCGAATCAGGTTCCGAATGGCAGCGTTCGGAATAAGGACTTCCATAGCCATCACCCGGCCCTTGCCGTCGGAACGGGCGAGCAGCGACTGGCACATGACTCCTTCGAGCACCAGCGAGAGTTGAGCTCGAACCTGCGCCTGCTGCATCTGCGGAAAAACGTCGATAATCCGGTGTACGGTGGACGAGGCGCTATTGGTATGGAGGGTGGCAAACGTCAGGTGGCCGGTCTCGGCAATACGCAGGGCGCTTTCAATGGTCTCGAGATCGCGCATTTCACCGATCAGCACAATATCGGGGTCTTCGCGCAAGACCGCGCGCAGGGCGTTCGAGAATCCTTTGGTGTCGGAGTTCACTTCACGCTGATTGACCAGGCATCGCTTATGAGCGTGCACGAATTCAATGGGGTCCTCGATGGTTATCATATGGGAGTTGCGCGCCTGGTTGATGCGGTCGAGCATGGCCGAGAGCGTGGTGGATTTACCCGACCCGGTCGGGCCCGTCACCAGGATCAATCCTCTCGGCTTGTCACATAGTTTGCGCACAATGGGCGGCAGACCCAATTGTTCGAAGCTCTGGATGACCAGGGGCACAACGCGGAAGACGCCGGCTACAGCGCCCCGCTGGCTGAATACGTTGCCGCGAAAGCGCGCCACGTTCTTGATCTCGAAGGAAAAGTCCAGCTCCAGATTTTCTTCGAAGCGGTGCTTTTGCGAATCGGTGAGCACGCTGTAGATCAGCTGTTTGGTTTCAGCCGGTCCGAGAACTGGCAGATCCTCGCACGGCGTCAAATCGCCATGCAAGCGAATGCGAGGCGGAGATGCCGTGGTGATATGTAAGTCCGATCCTCCGGACTCCGTCATTCGCTTCAATAGCTCGCCCAACATCGGAATAGGCATCAGTCACGACCTTTCGAACATAATGACGAGCAGGCGGCTTGTCGCTCCTACTTATTCGTCACTTGTCGCTAACTTAGTCACGGTTTTCAACCACCGCAGGCCCAGAAGGCGGCCCGGCGCTAGTCGTTCTTCACTCCTCTTACAGCACCGTCTCCCGAATCACCTCTTCGAGCGTCGTCATGCCCGCAGCCACTTTGATCAAGCCGCTGCGGCGCAGCGTGATCATGCCTTCTTCGACCGCCCTGCGCTTCAGTTCGTAGGCCGAGGCACCCGAGAGGATCATGTTGTGAATCTCGTCCGAGACCTCCATCACCTCGTACAGTCCGACTCGCCCCTTGTAACCGCGTCCCCCGCAGGTATTGCAACCCTGTCCCTTCCACACCTCCACGCGTTCCGCTTCCCCCGGCGGGAAGCCGGCGCCGATGAGCGCTTCCGGAGCAACTTGCTCGCGACTCCGGCATTCCCAGCAGACGCGTCGCACCAAACGCTGAGCGCAGATCAGGTGCACCGAAGTCGCAACCAGAAAGGGCTCGATGCCCATATTCATCAGGCGCGAAATGGTTGAAGGCGCGTCGTTGGTGTGCAAGGTCGAAAGCACCAGGTGGCCGGTCAGAGCCGCCTTAATCGCCACTTCGGCGGTTTCAAAGTCGCGGATCTCGCCCACCAGAATGATGTTCGGGTCTTGCCGCAGAAACGAGCGCAACGCCGTGGCAAAATTCAACCCGATCTGCTCTTTCATCTGGACTTGGTTGATGCCCGGCAACTGGAACTCCACCGGATCTTCCGCCGTGATGATGTTCACCTCGGGCTTATTCAATTGAGAAATCGAGGAATAAAGGGTATTGGTCTTGCCGCTGCCGGTGGGGCCGGTGACCAGCACGATCCCATAGGGCTTGAAGATGGCCTTCTGAAATTTCGCGAGCGACTCCGGCTCGAACCCCAGCTTGGTCATGTCAAGACGAAGGTTCTCCTTGTCGAGCAGCCGCATGACCACCTTCTCGCCGTGCAGCGTCGGCAACACCGAGACGCGGAAATCAAGCCCTTTCTTACGGCCGCCATGCATCAGCTTGATCATGATGCGGCCGTCCTGTGGCAGGCGCTTCTCCGAAATGTCGAGCTTAGCCATGATCTTCACGCGGCTGACAATCGCGTCGCGCAGCTTGAGCGGAGGACTCATGATGTTCTGCAAGATTCCATCGATGCGGAAGCGGACGCGGTATTCCTTTTCGTAAGGCTCCAGGTGTATGTCGCTGGCTCCGCGCTTCACGGCGTCGGTGAGCAGATAGTTCACCAAGCGAATCACGGGTGCTTCCTCTGCAGCCCGCTCGAGCGCCTCAAGGTTCAGCGACTGTTCGTCGTCGGCTTCAAGTTCGACACTCTCCGCGCCCTCCTCATCAATGAAGCTGACCAGCCCTTCGATTTCCTTCTTGCGCTCAACATCCTCGATGCTGCCGAAATGCTTGTTGATCGCCTCTAGAATCGCCGTCTCGGGCGCCACCACCGGCTCGATACTGAAGCCGGTCATGAACTTGATCTGATCCATCGCAAAGACGTTCGACGGATCCCCCATGGCGAGGGTTAGGGAAGAGCCAGCCCGGCTCAACGGCAAAACGTGGTATTTCGCTGCTGTTTCGCGGGGTATAAGTTCCAGAACTTCGGGGTCGATCTGAAAGTACTCGAGATTGATCGAAGGCACCCCATATTGGCGAGAAAGGACCCCCATCAACTCGTCGTCTTGGATGAAGCCAAGACCCACCAACGCCATGCCCAGCCTACCGCCGTGCACTTTCTGGTGTTGCACGGCTTGATCAAGCTGCGCGGGAGAGATCAAGTGTTCCTTCAACAGGATTTCGCCGAGCTTTTCGCCCATCAGAAGAAACTCCGGCCGGCAAACCAACAAGATCGCTCAAGGCCTGGGAAGGAGATAACTGGCTAAGACCATCCAGTCAGGCTGGGAGATAATCTCCTCTACATTGTAGATAACTCTCGGGTTAATGTCAATACAGTACAGTCCAAGTCTTCAGTTAAGGCCCACCACCCACGCCGATTGGACCTGTATCCTTCGGACTTCAGGCTCTCATTTCCTCCCGTGGCACCCTGTCTTGACTTTCGTCAGATCAAGGGCATAACTTGAGTTGTCGGCATAATGACGGCTGTCAGCCGGATTCGAGGATTCGGAGGAACCAAGCGGCCCATAAATGCGGATAAGGCCCAACGGTTCTCGCTCCGGAAGACCGAGGCGATCCCCTGGTTCGATTTTTCGAGCTGCTGCTGGACCGCCTCGGCGCGCAGCACTGGTGGCCGGCCGAAACGATCCTTGAGGTCAATGTGGGCGCGATTCTCGTGCAGAATACAGCCTGGAAGAATGCCGACCGGGCCGTTGCGGGTCTGCGCACTGGGGGAATGCTCTCGCTGGAATGCCTTAGGAAGGCCAGCGCTGCGGAAATCGAGCAAGCGGTCCGGCCTGCCGGTTTTTATCGCCAGAAGGCTCTGACCATCCGCACCTTCCTCGCCTGGCTGGATCGAGAATGTGAAGGCCAGTTCCGCAGCTGTGCGCCCTTACGGGCCGCGGCCGTAACGCTCCTTGTTGATCTTGGATGTTGGGTTCTCGTCGATGAACTCACCTGCTTCTAATCCGCCCTCGAAACGACGGACCATTATTGTCGCACTCTCCGTCATCGTGCCGGTGTTGCTGATCATCGCCTGGAGCCAAGCGTCATTTGATTTGACATTCATTCAGCCGGCCGACGCACAGCAGACCTTCGTTCTGCTGGCCCTCTCCGCCCTTGTTTTCCTGGCATTTGTGATTTTCGCCCTGATCCTGCTGCGCATGCTGCTTAAGCTCTATGTGGAGCGACGGCAGCAGGTGCTGGGATCGCGCTTTAAGACTCGAATGCTAGCAGCGTCGTTTGCGCTTTCGCTGGTACCGGTTTGTTTTCTTCTGATTTTCGCCTACGGACTTCTGAACCGTAGCATCGACAAGTGGTTTGGCACGCCGTTCGATGCCGTCCGTCGTGATGCAGGCGCTATCGTCGAGCAGCTCCGTGCCTTGGCAGAGCAGCGAGCTCTGCATTCAGCCCTTCGTCTGGCCTCGGTTCCCGAGGTGGAGCAGGCGCTGGCTAAGAATGACCGAGCGGCTACGGAACACGTGCTAGCGCGCTATATCAGCACCAGCGAGGAGCTGCAATCCGCCTTATGTTTCGATCCAAAGGGAAATCTGGTGGGACGCGCCGGCGCCGCCCGACCGGCAGCGTCTGAGATCCTTGCGATGTTTCCAGAGATCAGAAACGGCCAAGTTCCCAGTCGGGGCCTCTTTAGGGAGTGGGCTCCGAACGATGCTGAGATGTATATCGGAGTCGAGCCCGTTTTCAGCGACAACGGACAATTGGTCGGCACCGTCGTTACGGCGCGGCGGCTGCACCTGAATGTGACGCGGATCACCGACGATATCCAACGAGAAGCGGCGCGTTATGATGAGCTAAATCGCGAACGCAAGATTGTGCGCCTGAACTACCTGTTGATCCTGGGACTGGTGGCCCTGCTCACGTTGTTCGTGGCCACTTGGCTCGCGCTTTTCCTCTCGAAGCAAGTAACGCTACCGATACAGGCGCTGGCTGAAGGCGCTCATCAGGTCTCCAAGGGCAATCTGGGGCACCAGGTGGCGGCCTCCGGCTCGGGCGAGCTCCGCGCTCTGATTCGTTCGTTCAACGAGATGACCCGCCAACTCCAGGAAAATCGCGCCGCCCTCGAGCGCGCCGCCAAGGACCTGCAGCGGGCTAATCGGGAGCTCGAAGAGCGTGGCAATACGATGGAGGCGATTCTGGAGAACATCCCGACTGGCGTGATCTCCTTTGACCCACAGGGGCAGGTCACACGTCTAAACTCTACGGTGACGCGCCTCTTCAGCCGGTCCGGCGCGGAGCCGCCGCGCAAGCTCACCGATTTGTTCTCCACTGAGGAAGCTCGGGAGGTTGCCGTGTTGTTCCGTCGCGCCGCGCGGCAGGGCGTGGTGGCGCAACAGATGGAAATCAACCTGGGCAGCCGCCGGGCCTCCGTGGCCCTAACCATTTCTTCCATTCGCGGCCGCCAAGGCATGGTGGGCACCCTTCTGGTCATCGAGGATCTCACTGAACTCCTGCGGGCCCAGCGCTCCGCCGCCTGGCGCGAAGTGGCGCGGCGGCTCGCCCACGAAATCAAGAATCCGCTCACGCCCATTCAGCTCTCTGCCGAACGCATCAGGCGCCTGATGGAACGTGCGGGGTCTGCCGAGGTGACGGTCAGTCTCAAAGAGACCGTGAAAGAGGGCGCCACTCTCATCGGGCGCGAAGTGGACACGCTTAAGACCCTGGTAAACGAGTTCTCCGAATTCGCCCGCTTCCCCTCTTCTCAGCCTGTGCCCTCGAACCTCAACGCCGTAGTGACCAACGCCCTGCAAGTCTTCGACGGTCGCCTTACCGGCATCGCCGTGCACCGCGACCTTACCCCCGATCTTCCGCAAGTTCAGGTGGATCCCGTTCAGATGAAGCGCGTGCTCATCAACCTGATCGACAACGCGGCCGAGGCGCTCGAACAATCCGCAGTGCGCGAGATCTGGATCCGTACCGCTCTCGATTCTGAGCGTGAGGTCGTGGAGGTCATCGTTGCTGACAGCGGTCCCGGCGTGGCACCGGACGTCAAGGAGAGATTGTTTCTGCCTTACTTCTCAACCAAGCATCGTGGCACTGGCCTCGGCCTCGCCATCGCCAGCCACATCGTGGCCGAGCATAAGGGCATTCTCCGGGTGGAAGATAACCGGCCCACCGGTAGCCAGTTTATTATTGAGCTTCCGCTCGCCGCCGACACCCAGCGGATCCCGGTCCCAGGATAGCCCGAGCACACCCGGACCGAAACCCCGTTTCAGGAGAGCACCATCATCCGCAGGGTGTCCACCAAGGAGTAGTGTACTGGAAGTGAACTGGGAGTACTGCCCGTTTTCCAAGTGCGGATTTGGATGCTATACTTCAGCGGTACCCGGTTACATTGACGTCGCCAAAACGCCTGGAGGATCAATGAGGGAAAGCCTCGTGATGGTCGTCGGTGTGCTTCTACCCGGCCTGTTCCTAGCCTCGGGTCGTAGCGCCTCGGGCCAAGAAGTCGAGCTACGACAGCAGGCGGTTCAACTACTGGAGCGAGCCAATGAGGTGAGCACTTCTCCAAAACTGCCCAATCTCGAGCGGACGGTTAGCTTCCGCGCTTTCAACTCCGCTGACGCTCAGGAGGGTGAATTCACGCGAGTCGTAGTCCAAGGGACCGGTCTACGCGACGCGTTCACTTTCGGGAACTACCACGTGGTGAATATTGCGAGCGAAGGACATTTCGCCACTACCCGCAGTCAGCCCGTAGCTACGCCTCCCGAGATTCTGCTACTCATGAGGCTCACGCCAATTTACCTGGTTCGCTTCGATCACGAGGACGTGATCCACTCGATTTTCGACAGCGCCGTGAACGGGCGGGCACTCCACTGCATACAGTTCGAAACCGTCCACGGCCAGAAGAGTGATGACAATCAGCTTTGCGTCGACTCTGCCAACGGAACCCTGGTGACCTACAGACTCGGGAACGAGAGCATCGAAAACAGCGACTTCTTCGCTTTCGCCGGATCGCTCATTCCCGGCAAAATAAGCTATGCCGTTGGGGGTCTCCCAAAACTGGAGATATCGCAGACGATGACGGTACTCAACGAGGTCACTCCCAACGTGTTGGCGGCTCCACCCAACGCGCACATGTGGCGGAACTGCACGACCTTCCGTCGCGCCTTTGGACAATCCATGCCCCAACCTAAGGCAGGCAATGGCACAGGAGAATCGGAGGTCGTACTTCGTGGCGTGATCGGCGCCGACGGCAAAGTGCAAGGTGCGATCGTGCAAAGCTCCGAGCGTCCCGACCTGGAACCTGAAGCCTTGACGCTCGTCCAGCAATGGGTCTTCACGCCTGCGATGTGTGACGGCAAATCGAGCGCCACGGAGGCGAGCTTCACCCTGCATTTTGAAGGTCGTTAGCCGCTTGCGAAACTCGCTGCACCCAAAGCAGAACGATCAGTTACGGGCGGTATTATCGAGGCTTCCTTAACGCACGCCTTTGCTATTGATAAATGGCGAGTACTTCTTATCGGAGCCCATGATGTGGTTCTTCAGCCAATCCTTCAGGAAATCCAATATCCCCATAGAAAGCATCGCCTTGCCCGCTACGAATTCCTTCTGAAACTGCAAAACCTTCGCCGTCAGGCGCTCGTGCTCCACTTTGTGACCCGCGAGTTCGGGATAACCCTGGGCCTGCAGCATTATCTCTTCGGTCATGAAGTGGGTTCTGGTGTAGCTGACAAGTTGAGAAAGAATACCGGAAAGCACATCCTTGCCGTGACCCGATAGCATCGCCACGTGCAATTCATTGACCAGCCTGACCAGTCCTTTGTGCTGATCATCAATGTGCTTGATGTTGACGCTGTATTCGTTCTTCCAAGGCATGAGCTCGGGCTTGGCAGCGGTCGCGATTGGCATGAGTGGTCTCCTAAATTAGAGTTGTATATATTGGCCCGATCAGGACAGCCAACTCAGTGTTATCGGCTCAGGTGAAAAACTCTTTAAAAAAGGGGGATTCGAAGGGCGTGCTTACAACTCGCGAATAAAGGCTCCCAAGTCACGCAGGCGTCGCGCCAGTGGCGTGAACTGGCGCAGCGGTAAGGCATTCGAACCGTCCGATAGCGCCTTGGCCGGTTTGTCATGCACTTCCATGAAAACACCGTTTGCTCCCGCGGCGACTCCAGCACGCGCGAGCGTCTCGATGAACTGCGGCTGCCCGCCGCTTTTTGTGCCTTCGCCGCCCGGCAACTGCAAGGCGTGGGTCACATCGAGGATCACGGGATAGCCGACCTCACGCATCACGGCGATACCGCGCATATCCACGACCAGGTTGTTGTATCCAAAGGAAGCCCCACGCTCGGTGACGAGTATTCGCTTGTTGCCGGTGCTCGCCACTTTCTCCAAGGCATGGCGCACATCCCAGGGCGAAAGGAATTGCCCCTTCTTAATGTTCACGGCCGCTCCGGATTTCCCGGCCTCTATCAGCAGGTCCGTCTGGCGCGAGAGGAAAGCCGGAATCTGGATCACGTCGCACACCTCGGCCGCCGGCCCCACTTGTCCGGGCTCGTGGACGTCGGTGAGCACGGGCACGCCAAACTGCTTCTTAATGCGAGCCAGTATCTTAAGCCCCTTCAGTAACCCTGGACCGCGAAATGCGCGAATCGAGGTGCGATTCGCCTTGTCGTAAGAAGCCTTGAAAATGAAGGGGATGCGCAGCTCGCGTGCTGCCAGGCTCAGGCACTCCGCCATCTTGAGGGCGTGCCGCTCACTCTCGACCACGCAGGGACCGGCGATGAGGAAGAGCGGAGTCTCCTGGCCGAATGTGATTTCCCCGATGGTGAAATTCATGATTCAAAGAGGCAAGGCGAAGGCTGAAGTGTAATTGCGTCGGGCTCGCTCCAAACGCTCCGCTCTCACGCCCCACCCTCTTGTCCGTTGCCTCTGCTCTCCTTTTACTACACCACCGCCTTCACTGCCACCGACTCCCGGCTGTCCAACAGGCGACCCTGCCGATACTGGATTCCCGCTTTGACAAACGCCGCGAACAGCGGATGCGGATCAAGCGGACGCGACTTGAACTCAGGATGGAACTGGCAGCCGAGGAACCAGGGATGGTCCCTGATCTCGACGATTTCCACATAGGTCCCATCGGGTGTGTCACCCGTAATGGCGAGGCCGTTCGAGACCAGCACCTGTTCGTATTCACGATTGAACTCGTAGCGGTGGCGGTGGCGCTCGGAAATTTCGGTCGACCCGTACGCTTGCTGGGCGAACGACCCTGGTTTCAAACGGGCAGTCCAGGCGCCCAGGCGCATGGTGCCGCCGAGCTCGTCCACACCGCGCAGCTCCCGCAATTTATAGATCACCCGGTGGGTGGTGTTTGAGTCAAACTCGCTGCTATTGGCGTCGGCAAGACCGCAAACGTTGCGCGCGAACTCGATCACGGCGCACTGCATGCCTAGGCATATCCCGAAATAGGGTACCTTGTGCGTGCGGGCGAACTCGATGCACCGCAGCATGCCCGGAATACCCCGGTTGCCAAACCCCCCCGGCACCAGGAAAGCGTCGTATCCTTCGAGCTGAGATTGCCAGCCCTCCACCTCCAAACCCTCCGCTTCCAGCCAATGAACATTCACCTTCACATTGTTGCCCAGACCAGCGTGGCAGAGAGCTTCATGCAAGCTCTTGTATGAGTCCTGATACTCGACATACTTGCCCACAATCGCAATTGAGACTTCGCCTCGCGGGTGGTGAAGCCGATCCACCAGATCCTGCCACCGTTCCATGTGCCGGTCGCCTGCGGGAAGCTTCAGACAACCCACGATCTGTTCGTCCAGTCCTTCACCCGCGAGCACCAGAGGCACCTCGTAAATGTGCTTGACGTCTTTGGCTGTGATCACCGCCTCTTCAGGAACACTACAGAATAAGGCGATCTTGGCCTTTAAATCCTCGGACAGATAGCGGTCGGTGCGGCACAACAGAATGTCGGGCTGGATGCCGATCTCGCGTAACTCCTTCACCGAATGCTGGGTCGGCTTGGTCTTGAGCTCGCCTGACGCTCCGATGAACGGCACCAGCGTGAGATGCACGAAAACCACGTTCTCGCGGCCCAACTCCTGGCGCATCTGGCGGATCGCTTCGAGAAAGGGCAGCGACTCAATGTCGCCCACGGTGCCCCCAACCTCCACAATAGCAACATCCACGTCTTTCGAGATCTTGCGGATAGCATCCTTGATTTCGTTCGTCACGTGCGGAATCACCTGCACCGTCTTGCCCAGGTAGTCCCCGCGGCGTTCCTTGGTAATAATGCGCTCGTAGATGCGACCGGCGGTGCAGTTGTTATCGCGGAGCATACGCGCGTGGGTAAAGCGCTCATAGTGCCCCAAATCAAGGTCAGTCTCTGCGCCATCGTCGGTGACGAACACTTCACCGTGCTGGAAAGGACTCATCGTGCCGGGGTCCACGTTAAGGTAGGGGTCGAACTTCATCAGGGTCACCTTCAGACCCCGCGCTTCCAGCAGACAACCCATCGAGGCGGAAGCCAGCCCCTTGCCTAGCGAGCTGACCACACCTCCGGTTACAAAGATGTATTTGGCACCCATACGCCTCCTCGATAAAGTTGTCGGATTGGATAGTAATCAACAAAAAATACCGCCCTGGTCGCGATCCCAGGTGGAGACTTAAGCACACTTCAAAATAGAATGTACCGAATTTGGTTCAGGAAGGAGAGTTTCGGTACGAACGATTATCGGATGAGGTCCGCGACTTTGTCAACGACTTCGGCTTTTTCGTCTTTTCCCCTTCCCAGGCCTTCTCTATGGTGCTATCGGGCCGCTTTGAAATTCTCGGGAACCCTGAAAAGCGACGGATCAGGTTCCTTACCGGCATCAATCCGTTGCGCGACCATATGAGTTTCAGTGCCGTTCGGCGTTATCCGTTTCGATTCCACCAGGAAGAAATCGAGAGACAATGCGTACCACGACTCGTCAAAATGCTTTTTTTTTGTGCTTACTGGGGACCCTGTAGCCCTCGCATTCAACTCCCGCGATTGTTCTCTTGCCTAATGGCTCATCGGCTGCATGGAACTCGTGAAATTCCGTGGCGGTCATAGGCCTCAGAGGCGGCTCCGCCAGCCGGACGCCTCCAACCGCCGTCTGCACCGTTCTTCGTGACATATCGAGAAGATAATCGAGGTGCTTCTCAGCATCGTGGATCTTCACGACGTCGATCAGGCCGGTTACAGGCAACCTGGAGCTGCTGACCTGTCCACGCTCATAGGACGAGCCCTGCGAATTCCGGGCATAGCTCTCGATCATGTCCACAGAATAGTCGCCGTCGGTATGCACGATGAGTTTTGCGGCGAAAGGGGTCCACTTCGGCGTGGGCTCCTGCCCACAGGCCGACAAGCATGCAGCCACGATTGAAAACGAAATCCAAGTAGCAGCCAAAGGGCATTTAGCAAGACGATGGGCTCTCATGATTAGTCCGCGCACCTGCCAGATCCGTAATCGCTATTTCTATTTGCTTCCAAGCCCCAGTTTAGTCCACATCTCATCGACTTTCTTCTTGGTTGTCTCGTCCATTCTGATCTCATCCGGCCAGCGGCGCGCAAATCCTTCTGTGGGCCACTTCGTAGTAGCATCCACTCCCATCTTCGAGCCAAAATTCGGCAGCCGCGAGGCATGTTCGAGCTGGTCAACCGGGCCCAGCGTGAACTGGATGTCACGCTCGGGATCGATGTGATTGAACGCTTTCCAGGCCACTTCGCGAATGTCGTGAACGTTAACATCGTGATCGACCACCACAATGCACTTGGTGAACATGGCGCCGGGCAATCCCCAGATAGCGCTCATCACCTTGCGAGCGTGGCCGGGATAGCTCTTCCGAATGGCCACAATCATCAGGTTGTGGAACACGCCTTCTGCAGGCAGGTGCATATCAACGACCTCGGGCATCTGCTTTTTCATCAACGGCAGGAAGATGCGCTCGACCGCATAACCCATCCAGTAGTCTTCCATGGGCGGGCGGCCCACGATGGTCGAAACGTAAATAGGATGGCGGCGCCTGGTCACGCAGGTGATGTGAAACGCGGGGAACTGGTCTTCCAGCGAATAATAGCCGGTGTGATCGCCGAACGGACCTTCAGTGCGAATGTCGTCTAGATCCACATAGCCTTCCAGCACGATCTCGGCATGGGCGGGGACTTCGAGATCCACCGTTTCGGCCCTTACTAACTCAACGGGCTCGCGGCGGAGGAAGCCGGCAAAAAGGAACTCGTCTACATCCTCGGGCAAGGGAAAGATGCCGCTAAGCATGGTGGCAGGATCGGCGCCGATGGCCACGGCCACCTCCATGCGGCGGCGTTTACCCTGGCCTGCCTCCTCTGCTCGAGCAAGGCGCTCAATCCATCTGAAATGTTCGGCGCCGGTTTTGTGGATTTGCCAGTGCATGCAGGTAGTGAGATCGTCGAATACCTGCATACGGTAACAGCCCACGTTGCGTCGTCCCGTCTTAGGGCTGCGGGTAACGACCATGGGCCAAGTGATGAAGCGACCGCCGTCCTGGGGCCAGCACTGCATAATTGGCAAACGGGCCAGCGACGGCGAGAGCTCGACCACTTCCTTCACCGGCCCACTTTTCACCGTTTTGGGGAAGAAGGCGCCCATTTCGGCAAGCCGCGGAAGCATGCGGACCTTGTCAAGAAAGCCTTGAGGCGGCTTCATATCGAGCAGTTCCTCGATACGGTGGGCTATTTCGTCCACAGAACCGACTTCCAGGGCCAGTGCGAGCCGCCGTTTCGAACCCACCGCGTTAATCAGCACGGGAGCCCGATAGGTGATCCCGTCCTTAGCCGAGCGTGGATTTTCAAACAGGAGCGCAGGGCCGTGGCGCTTCGAAACGCGGTCGGTGATTTCCGCGATCTCAAGGTCGACGTCAGCTTCAATCTTTATTCGCTTGAGCTCGCCTTCTCCTTCAAGCCGGGCAATGAACTCGCGCAAGTCCTTGTAGGCCATAGGGGATCCGTCGTGGGTCGGGCAAAGAATGAACTGCGGCCGATGACATGTCAAGGTCCGCAAGCAGTCCAGAACCGCTAGAATCACAGATCCACCGGGGTAAATCAAGTCACGCGCACCCTTGGCTTCGAGTTGCCTTCGAGCTGGAGGCTAAGTGCCTGACAATTTTATGACAACGGCGTGACCTTCGAACGCCGGGAACGTCCCATCCAGCCTTGACTTTGCCACGCGCGAGCCAGATACTAGGGCCGCCGGAGATCGTAAAAAAAAGCAAAGTGAAGAGCCGGGTATTGGGGTCAACGAAAGGGATGTGAGGATGGGCGGCGGTCGTTCCCTTCA
The DNA here is from genome assembly GCA_963803295.1 of uncultured Acidobacteriota bacterium. GTDB lineage: Bacteria > Acidobacteriota > Terriglobia > UBA7540 > UBA7540 > CAWDMC01. Next base: position 63,779 of record CAWDMC010000011.1, read on the forward strand.
AGTCGCGTTGGCCCAGTGTCTCCTTGGGGCGACGGCGGCAGCGATCGTGTTGGCCGCGTGTCTTCTTGCGACGTCAGCCGTCAGCGCTCAGGATACCTCCCCCGAACTCAGCAGCCAGGAAAGCCAGCCCAGCTTCCATTTCGAGTCGCGACGGAATCTTGTATTGGTGCGGGTGGTCGTGCGGAACTCAAAAGGCGAGACCGTTCCGAACTTGCACAAGCAGGACTTCGAGGTCTTCGACAACGGCAAGAAGCAGGACATTATCGAGTTCGATGCCCAGTCGCTTGATGGCCAGTCCAGGGAGAATGGCGTGGCAACCCCGTCCGACGCCGCCCTTCCGCCGGAGTTCGAGGAAGCGAACTCGAATCCAGCACTCCGCTATGTGGGCCTGTTCTTTGACGACGTTCACGCCGATTTTGAAGGGCTGTCCCGATGCGTCCAGGCCGCACAACACTATCTTGACGCTTCTCCCAAGTCCGGCGATCGCATAGGCGTCTTCACTGCTTCGGGCCAAGTCATGCTCGACTTTACGGCCGATGCCGACAAGGTCCGCCAACAGTTGCGCCGCATTCAACCACGTCCGATTGTGCCCCAGGAAACGAACCCGTGCCCCGACATCTCTCCTTACCAGGCATATCTGATTATCGAACGTCACGACGCCATGGCCAGCGAAACCGTTGCTCAGGAACTTATGGAGTGCAGGTACCAGGGCAACCAGAATTTCCTTTCTCAGGCCGAATCCGAAGCCCTCAGCGAGGCACTCAAAGCTCAGAACCGCGATGAAACTCAGAGCGATTATAGTTATCGCGGTCTCGAACAACTGGTGAAACGCTTGGCCGCGCTCCCGGGCGAGCGATCAATTGTCTTTATCTCACCGGGGTTTTTCTTCGCGCACGACAAGACGATGCAGCTTGACCGAATCACCGATCGCGCCTTGCGCGCCCGGGTGACCATAAGCACTCTCGACTCAAAAGGCCTCGATGCCCCAGTGCCCGGCGGAGACGCCAGCAAAAGAGGGATTTTTCTCCCCAACTCGCCTGCTCTGATGGGTGACAGGCTTAAGAATGAGGTCGGCTCGCGTTCGTACTATCAGGAGGTACTGTCCGAGTTCGCCTACGACACCGGAGGCATGTTCTTCCACAACAGCAATGATCTTGATCAAGGCTTCCGGCAGGTAGCCAAGCCTGCGGCCTATTATCTGCTGGCTTTTTCACCCGAGACCCTAAAGCCGGATGGCCGCTTTCATAATCTCAAGGTGAGATTGGTATTGAAGGGTGATTATGCGCTCCAAGCGCGGCGCGGCTATTTTGCGCCGGGCAAAGAAGACTCGAAGGGAACTGAGGCCCACAATGAGATCGAAGAGGCGGTGTTCTCACAGGACGCGATGAACGGAATGCCGATGGACCTGCAAACGCAGTATTTCATGTTGAGCCAGAAGCAGGCCCGTCTCTCTGTAAAGGCACACCTGGATTTGAAGGCGTTGCGTTTCCGTAAGGACCAAGGGAGAAACTGCAACAAGCTCACGATTGTGACCGCGCTCTTCGATCAGGACGGCCGTTACGTCAATGCCAAGGAAAAGACCGTTGAGTTTCATCTGCTCGACCAAAACCTGGAGCGGCTCTCGCGTACCGGTCTCGATTCCCGCGTGAGTTTTGATGTCGGTCCTGGCACCTACATGGTGCGCGAAGTAATCCGCGAGGTGGAAGAGGGGCGTATTTGCGGGTTGAGCCGCACGGTGGAGATCCCGTATTCGAACTGAGTGATCGGGTTATAGGGTGTGCCGTTGAATCAACTCTTGGAGGTGGCTATGTCGCGATATCGAACCATGAACTACTGGTTAGTGGCTGGAATCATACTGAGCTCCTCACTGGCACTCCTGCGAGTCCCGATCCTGCGAGCACAGGCGTCGCCGGACAAGGGCTCGGACACGGCGTCATCGACGACCCAGAGCACGCCGGGCGGTGTGGTCAAGGTCCAAAGCAACCTGGTGCTTGTCGACGCGGTGGTCACCGACAAGAAGGGCAACTATATTCACAGCCTCGAGGCAAAGGACTTCAACGTCTACGAGGACGATAAGGAACAAACCATCTCGAGTTTTTCCTTCGGGAGCGGAAACGCCGCGCCACAAAGTCCGGGCGACCAGCACTACATGGTATTGTTCTTCGACGATTCCAGTATTCCTAATCCGGCCGACCAGTTGGTGGCGCGGAAAGCGGCGTCCAAATTCGTCAACAATATCCCGGCCGGGCGCGAGGTAGCCGTGGTTGATTTTGGCGGCACGCTACGGATTACCCAGAATTTCACGGATAATGGCGACGTGCTGAAAGCCGCCGTTTCCGACGTAAAGTTCTCCAGTGTCCAATCCACTCAAACAGGATTCAGACCCACGCAGGTAGCCTCGCTGGGTGGCGCCGGTCTCAGCAGCACCACCGATTTTGGAGCGCGCACGATGCTGCTTGCGATTCGCAGCCTGGCGAAGAATCTGCAACCGATTCGCGGGCGCAAGAGCGTAGTGCTGTTTTCGGCGGGGTTCCCCCTGACTCCGGAGCGGCAGTCCGAGATGACAGCAACCGTGGATGCTTGCAACAAGGCTAATGTCGCGATCTACCCGGTGGACGTCCGCGGCTTGGTTTCGGGGGACTTCACTCCGAGCGGCATCGGCCAGCCGGGGTTCCCCGGAGGAGGCCGCGGTCCGGGCGCCAGCCTATTGAATGACATTGAAGAGGTCACTTTCCCTCATGAAGATGGACTACTGGCGTTTGCCTTTCCGCCGGAACCAAATCCCGGTCAACGTCCGGGCGGGGGCGCAGGTGGTGGTGGAATCGGTGGAGGTGGTGGAGTCGGAGGGGGTGGTGCAGGTGGCGGGCGGGGAGGTGTGGGAGGTGGAGGTGTCGGAGGTGGAGGGACTACAGGCGGCGGGCGGGGAGGAACCGGCAACCCGGGAAGCGGGGGTACGGGAACCGGTGGCACGAGGCCTGGAACAGGAACCAATCCGGGCGGGAATCCGGTCGGCGGGGGTGGAGGCAACAACAACTTCAACAGAGGCAACAACTTCAACAATGGCATGAATAACTGCATGACGAATCCGTATAACAACCCTTTCTGCAGACAGCAGATCATACCCGAGATTCCCAACTCAGCCACGACCAACCAGCAAGTGCTCTACGCACTGGCAAAGGGGACTGGCGGCTTCACCATTCTCAATACCAACGACTTCCTGAGCGGCATCGAAAAGGTAAGCAAAGAGCTCGATGAATATTACGTGCTTGGATACGTGCCGCCTGCCAAAAGCCCGGAAGGTGGCTGCCACACCTTGAAGGTGAAACTCAACGAAGGCGGTTACCAGGTAAGGTCTCGCAGCGGTTACTGTGACGTGAAAAGCCGGGACGTTCTGGCGGGCGCGCCAGAGGGCCAAGAGCTTGAGACCCTGGCAGCCTCCCCGCAGGCAGGCAATGTCAGCCTGGCCTTAAAGGCGCCTTATTTTTACACGGCGCCCAACGTGGCACGTGTCAATCTGGCGCTCCAGATTCCCGGCGATGCTCTCAATTTCGACAAGCAGAAAGGCAAATACGGGTCCAAGCTAAACGTGCTCGGAATCGCCTACCGGCACGATGGTTCGGTGGCGGCCCGCTTCAGCGACAAGGTAACTCTGAACCTGGACAAGAAAGCCATGAAGGACTTCGTGAAAGAGCCTTTCAGTTATCAGAATTCGCTCGATATCGCTCCGGGCGATTACACCCTGAAAGTCGTGTTGAGTCCGGGCAGCGGCAGCTTCGCCAAACTCGATACGCCGCTTGCCATCGCACCGTACGATGGCAAGAAATTTGGACTCAGTGCCGTGGCGATGAGCGCTAAGTTCATGCCGTTGTCCCAGTTGACGGCGGACTTGGAGACTTCGCTGCTCGAAGAGAAGCCGCCCCTGGTGGCGAAGACGATCTCCAATGGCCAAACGGTTGACGTCCAACTCATCCCATCACCTAGCAATCAGTTTGCGATCAGCGAAAAGGTGGCATTTTACGTCGAGGTCTACGAACCTTTGTTGCTCGGCAGCATCCAGCCGCGAGTGGGCATCGACTTCACGGTCCTCAATAAGAAAACCAATCAGCAGGTGTATGATTCCGGCACCGTTCTCATCAATGATTTTGCTGACAAGGGCAACCCCGTAATCCCGGTGGGAACGATGGTCCCCATCGAGAAACTGCAGGCTGGAGACTACCGCCTGGATGTCACGGCGCGGGATTCCGCGAACAACGTCTCGAATGTCAGCAGCACTGACTTTGCGTTGAACTGAAAGTTTTGCGCTCACGTCCCTTCCCGCGTCTGCAAGGCCGGCAGGAGCGGGTTTTGGCTGAAGCTGCAATCCTCGGTTCGGCCAAAGGGAGGGTTGATGGCACAGCTCGAGTCATTTTTGGCGACTTGGGAAGAGGAGTTCCACACCACTCTCCGGGTCTTTGGGAGCTATCCGCCGGAGCGGCTTTCATACCGTCCCCACGAGATATCAAAGACGGCGCACCAACTCATGTGGCAGATCGCCGACGAAGAATGCGCCTTTGTCGAGGGATGCATCGAAGGCAGGATTGATTTCCCACGCACCGTTATGCCCGAAAGCCTCGACGCCCTTATCAGCGATTATCAAAAGCAACATCAAAAAATGGTAGCGAGGCTGCGGGGGGCGGGAGAAGATCTGTTCCAGCGGACCATCAAGTTCCGAGCGGGGAGAGGCCTGGTGGCAGAGCGCAAAGTCGCCTACTTGCTATGGGTGATGCTCCACGACCAGATCCATCATCGCGGCCAGTTGAGTGTCTATTTGAGGCTGGTTGGAGCCAAGGTTCCGTCCATCTATGGACCGTCGGCGGACGAACCGTGGTGAGTTCCCGGCTCGCCTGATTGCAGTCTGATTGCAGATTGAAACACCAGCCGGAAACCGGTGACCGGGTAACGGCTCCGCGTCCTGATTGTCCCGCAGATTCCTGACGGGAACTACCGAGATAAAACGGGGCCGTGCGGCACAGTTCTTTCTCACAACTTGGAAAGACTGTAGGTCGAATGGTGGAGGGGCTATATGGGTTGGAAGGAGAATGAATTCGGCCTCCTCGTTCCCGATACCCCCTATTCCTATGGTGGGGCCCCGGTTGGGCTCCGCCGCTTGCGGAAACTGCTGGGCGATAAGTATCTATTCGCCAAGCCCCGCAGGCGTATCACTCCCGGCGTTCAGAAGCCGCCGAGCGCCGCCGGTCTTGACCTTGGCACTTTGGAGGTGCATATCGAAGGGCGAGGCGAGGAGTCCATCAGAGTCCTGGTCGGAGTGGCCCTTCTGCGATCCCTCGATCGCATTCCGCGCGAAGGCGAAATCGACTTCAAGGGAGCCGACTATCAGCGCGGCAAGGGAACCCGTTTCTACGATGCAGCTCACCGATTTCCCTGCACTCCGAAAATCAACGCCTGGAGCGTTCCCCACTATGCGAGATCCAAACGGCTCGAGCGGGCGCTCGAACGGCCGCTCGAACACACTGACTATCTGCCGAAGCCGGTGAACTACGCGGACCGGCTCTTTGAGGTAAACGGTGCCTGTGAGGCCGTGGTCGAGGCTATCCGGTTTGTGATGCATGAGCAGCCTGTCGGCAAGCCAGTGCATATCACAATGATCCGTCACGCCTGGGAGTTCAAGCTTTGGAAGAGTTTCGACAAAGCCTACGACGATGCCTGGCAGGAAGCGGCCGCCAACGAGGAGGGTATCGATCTTCTCGATGAATCCGCTCTAGAGCGCCTCGATACGGTTCGTTCCTCTCCGGGATCCATCAACTTCCGTCGGCCTCGCGCCAACATGCAACTTGTTCAGGACGCACTCTGGTACTCCGCCTTTATGGCCCGACGACACAGCGAACCCGCCATGGTCCGGTCGGAAAACATCACGACCTATGAGCAGCGGCTTCTGAAGCTCATTAAAGAGAACTGACACTACCCGGAGCGAAAGCTGCAAGCAGGTTCTCCATTAGGCCGTTGTTCGAGAACCGACGGCCAAAAAAAGGGACGGCACTCAGCCGTCCCTCTCGCGGTGTTTTTGATCCCGTCGCTTCGCACTAACTACGAACCTGACTGGCTGCTGCCGTTGGAATTCTCTAGCACGATTTTTTGGTGCCAGCCTTGTAACTCCACGGCTGTGATCTCTCCAGGGGGCCCGGAAGGTTCATTGAGGTCTACAGCCGTCTCGTCGATCTTCTGCCCCGTTGCAACGAGTTTTGCCGGTGCTTGCGCAATCAGCTTGTCATTCTGGAAGAAATTCACCATCGACTGCGCGCCCTCTCGACTGACGGCTACCTGATAGTCGCCAGCCTTCAGTTCAGGTCCGTTGGCCAGTCTGGCAGGTTCGGCGAGGGTTACGTCACCCTTCTTCCCCTGGTGCGACTCGCCGGAAAAGCCTGGAAATCTGGCATATCCCATGGTGGCGGCACACAATACCACGACCGCCGTAACATACAGACATCTTGCACTGTCTTTCATTACAATCCACCTTCTGACGAAGTGTCGCCTTGTTCCTACTCTTATTTGGAAGGGCATACTCGTACGGCAGGTTGCCTCGGCACGTACGATTCGCGGTCACTACCAACTGAGCCGTAAGGCAAGTTGAATTTGACGGGAGTTTTCGGCCGAGCTGATCTTGCCGAAATTCGACGTGCCCAGAATGAGTCCGGGTCGATCGAAATTGGGATGGTTGGTTAAATTGAAAACGTCGAAGCGAAGGCCGGCGGTAACCCTCTCCGGTAGTCCAGGCAGATGGGCTTCGCGGTTGAGACTCAAATCCCACTCGCCCAGACCTGGTCCGGTGATGATGTTGCGGCCTTCGTTGCCGGGAATGCTGTAGACGCCGAGACTATCCGAAAAGAGAGGCGGCGCCGCGAGAGCTGCGGTGTTGAACCAGTGATCCGGCCACCGTTGGCCCGAAGACAAGTTGGGATTCGCCACCAGGTCGGGTCGATCCGTGCCGTTCGATTGCGTCCCGCTCAGCGCCGTTGCGAGTACTGCCGTGAGAGGCTGTCCTGATTCGAGACTTATGATGGCCGAAGCCTGCCATTGGCCAAAGATCGTCGCGGCCGCACCTCCACCACTAAGCCAGCGGCGATTGCGGCCGAAGGGCAATTCCCAGACGCTTGAGAACGCCAGGCGATGACGAACATCGAAGTCGGACAAGCCGCGCTCCGCCTTCAGATTGTAGTTGTCCTGCGGCTGATCGGTACCATTCAGGCCGGAGGCCGTATCGATTGACTTGCCCCAGGTGTAACCCGCTTCGAATGCCAGACCCCGCGAGAATCGACGCTCCAGCCGGATGACCAGCGCGTTATAGTTCGAGTTCACGTCGTCGGCGCGGATGAACTGATTGGAACCGGGTTGCGGGTGATACCCGAGGCGCTGGCCCGGCAAGTTGGGAATCCCCTGGTTCTGAAGAGATCGCCGAGGCAACTTGTGGCCATCTGAGCCGGTATAGCTGAGCGAAATCAGCGTGCTCGGGGTCAATTGGCGATCGGCCGAGAGACTCCACTCATACACGTAGCCGTTGCGCAAATTGGGCGGTGAGGAGATGGCTACGGGCTCCTGATTGCCCAGTTGATAGGCCAGAGAATAGGTGAGCACGGGCGGAGCGTAGGATTGCCCGCAAGCGCCAGGTCCGTAGAAGCGGCACAGATCGAGGCCAAACAGGAATTCTGTAAGCGGCGGGCTCAGGCGAGTCTCCGCCGCGTAATCGAGTTCGCCCAATGAGTTGTAGACGCCGATCGCGCCCCGCAGGGCCATCTTTCCGTTGCCACGCGGGTCCCAGGCGAACCCGAGGCGCGGCGCCCATCCAGCCCAATCCGGCCTGATGAGCGAGCGAGGCAGGCCTGCTTGCCCGGAAGTGATGAAGTCCAGACCGTATTGCTGTTGGAGGCTCCCGATCAGCGGGTTTGAAGTGAGACTGGAGGCCTGTCCACGATCATTGCGCACGATGAAGCGGCGAGCGTCCGCCGGGTCGAGTATGGAACCTCGTCCGTCGGCATTGACCGGGGGCGAGTAAAATTCCTCACGGAGGCCGTAGGTCAAAGTAAGCCGGCGCGTGATGCGGAAGTCGTCCGAAAAATACGCGCCAAAGTAATTCAGGCGATCGTTGCCTCCCGAGTTTCCGGCCTGTGCGAAGGAAAGAAACGGCCGTCCCAACAGAAAGTCCGAAAACGCCGTGCCGGATACGGAACTCGCGCCGTCGCTGAAAGAAAAGACACCCTGGCCAAAATCTTCTACGAGGTAGAACAATCGCAGGCGGCGGAAATCGGCGCCAAATTTGAAGGTGTGCCGGCCCTTGACCCAAGCCAAACTGTCGGTGAACTGAAAGGCATTGTCCTTGCGAATCTGCGGCTGGAAGATATCGCTGTCCCCCATGTCCGCGTAGCCCGGGACGTTAATGGCAGGGATGCCGTCGTTGCTGGCGCCGGGCGCGCGCCTGATGCCGAGCGATTCGAGAAAACCGCGATGGATATTCTGAGCCGCCTTGGTACCGTGGTAATACAGATAGCTAAAGCGCAGATCATTCACCAGCGTGGGTTTGAGCACCGACGTAAACCCCACCGCCACATCTTCACCGGTGTCATCTTTGTCGGTGCCGTATCCGGGTGGTGCGGGCGGGTTTTGGGCAAAGCTGTTGGGAACGAAGGGAAAAAGTTGCGCGCTCCGGAAGGAGACGAATCGTCCGAAAAGCTGCTGGTTTGGCGTCCATTGGTGGTCGATGCGCAACGTGTATTGGTTGGAGGTGAGATCGTGGCGGCCCACGTTGATGGAGTTGTTCTCGCCCAGGGCAGCGCCTGGCTGACTCGGCAAGGGTACACGATCGAGCACGGCGCTTGATAGAGGGTCGATCACAAAAGCAGGGATGCGATTACCTGAAAATGGTTGGCCCGTGCCAGGTTCGACGATCGCCGGAAAAGGTTGGCCCGTAAGCGGATTTGTGCCGCTGAAATCGTAATTGCGCATCGCCGTCGTGGGAAGCAGAGTAGTATTGGTCACGCTCTGCCGCACCCTGAAACCCTCGTAGTTACCGAAGAAGAACGTCCGATCGCGCTTGATGGGACCGCCCAGGCTGGCGCCAAACTGGTTCTGGCGAAAGGGTGGAATCGGACGCGCCGGGTCATCGAAGAAGTTCCGGGCGTCGAGAGCACTGTTACGCAGGTACTCATAGGCCGTGCCGGAAACACGATTGCTGCCCGAGCGCGTCGCGATGCTCACCTGTGCGCCCGAAGCCACTCCGAATTCCGCCGGATAGGAATTCTCCTCCACGCGAAACTCGCGGATCGCATCGACGGAGGGGTTCACGGCAATGCTGTAAGCAAAGGGCTCCATCAGGCTGACGCCGTCGAGGGTGAAATTGTTGCGCTCCGATCGCTGTCCGTCCACGGAAAAGCCGAGTCCGAGGGCCGGCGTGTTGAATTGCTGGCTCGAGCCGTTAGGATAAGGTGGGGTAGCTCCGGCGGCCAGCAGCGCCAGTTGGATAAACTGGCGGCCATTCAGGGGCAGGGCCTCGATCCGGCGGTTCTCGATCTCATCGCCGAGCGCGGGAGACTGGGTGTTTACGAGCGGCGGCCGCGCCCGCACGTCTTCGAAATCGCCCTTCCTCTCGATTTCTAAGGTGGCGTCGATCCGGACCTTCTGGCCGATGGCGAGGACCAAGTCACGCCTCTCCCAGGTTGCGAAGCCGTCAAATCTGACCGTCAAGTCGTAGGTACCGACGGGAACGACAGGGAACTCGTAGAATCCCTCTGAGTTGGTAACCGTCTGGTATATCCGACCTGTCGCGGGACTGCGCAGGACCGCTCCGGCCGCAGGTATTACCGCACCTTGCGGATCGAAAACGGTTCCCTGGACCTGACCTGCTGGACCTTGGGCCCACAAAAGCGACCCCCGCACCCACACCTGCGCCGGCAAGAGCAAGCCTAGCAAAAACGCCGTCCGCGCGAGCTTCGTATACCAGATCTTCAATGAAGACGCCCCTGATTCGGGGCAAGAATGAGTGAGGGAACGCGCTCTGACCGGGCAGACTTACACCTGCCCTGGAGAATGACGACGACCTGCCTGATAGTCGGCAATGTCGCGTCTCAAACGCGCGTACGCTCGACCTTCTCCCATCCGGACTATACCGTCGGCTCCGGAGTTTCACCGGATCGTGGGAAGTCCTTCGCGTCCCGGCATCGGGAAACACCGGGCGGAGCAACAAGACCTCCCTCGCGGGCTATACCGCCGATCGGGAATTGGATTGGCCGCGAAACCAAGCCGATCCTCACCCTGCCCCGAAGGTCTATTCAGATGTCAAGTCGATTATAGCACGAAGTGGGATGTCAGGGTCTCGATCAAAGGAGGACCGAGAGCGACGAGATGGGAGGGCTGCCGATCCCGCAAAAACCCGCTCGAATTCCGTTGGTTTTCCGCTGTTATTCCGCACCGTTTCTTGACGGCGACAAGGGTGCTTCCGGGCCGTCTGGCAACGTGTTATTAAGCCAGATTAAAGTTGGTGGGTGCAGACTGGATCTTGGCGGCTTGTTCAGCCCGAACTTTTGAACCTGTTCTTGGGTGGAATCCGTACACTGGTTCGGAAAACTTTTCGCCGGCTTGAAACGGTTTCATGTAGTTTTTGCCTGGAATAACGGCCGCTCTTCCGCTCAGAGATTCTCGTTTCGAGAAAAACAGAACCGGGCGTTCTGCGTCCGAGAAGGGTGCTCACGTTGCTGGATTAAGGTTCGGCGCCTGAATCGCGGCGGGGATACTGCAAAGGCCCATTCATAACAACAAATCCGCCTGCCGGAGGACGCGTTTTACGGCCGGATCATTGAGCCAATTCGCGCAACTCCGTCAAGACCTCCGGTAGATACCATGGGGACCTGCAAGCTATGGCACAGCGGCCATGTTTGGCATCGGACTCGCTCTAGAGAGCGGTGAGCTTGCGGGCGAAGCTTGAAAGTAAGCCAAATTGATTTCGTCAAGAGGAGATAGCTAATGAAAGACAGCACGAAGGACAAAGCAAAAGGAAAGGTTCATGAAGTTAAGGGGAGCGTGAAGGAAAAGGCGGGCCGCGCCACGAACAATCCCAATCTCGAAGCCGAGGGACAGGATGAGAAGATCAGCGGAACGATACAGAAGAAAGTAGGCGACGTCGAAAAAGTCTTTGAGAAATAGCGTCTAACCACCTCGCGGCTGCGACCCACCTTTGTGAGACTCATCTTCAACTTAGCGCGGGGCGCAGCCGCTTTCTTAAGCTCACCGGAAAAATTCCCCGAAACTTATAGCAAAATGCGAAACGCTCTACGCACTTTTGCGCACAAAACGGCCTAACGCAGTAGGATCGGTATGGTCGTTTGCCGCGGGTACTGTCGTAATCGCCGCTTGGTTGGTAACAGGTCGGATCTTCCGGCTTTCTCAAAACTGGCAACTTGTGATGACCTCGAGCACCACGGTCATAACCTTTTTGCTGGTGCTACTCCTGCAATATACCGAAAGTCGTCAGACTAGGGCAATTCAACTAAAACTCGATGAGCTTATCCGCGCCCTGCGCGAAGCCCGCAACCACATCGGTTCATCTACAAGAGTTGTCGGGTGAAGAGTTAGATAAGCTCGAGGAAGAGTTCAGGATACTACGGCGCCGGACACGCGGCGATCCTTCCGGGAGGTTAGGCACGCGCCCCAAGCCCTATCGGCGCGGCTTACGATTTCTTGCGCTTGAAGAATTCGACCTGGCGCAACCGTTTGGTCGCTTCCTCTTTACTTTTGTAAGGACCTCCTAGGTTCTTCCCTGTTTTTTCCGAAACTACCTTATAGCCGTCCTTTACTTTCTTAATCATTTGTAGTTGTCCTTTCTTGCGGAGGCAACCCGGTCTTTAAGACCCACTACCGATGACTTCTCGAGGCGTGATGTCCACCGACCGCGGCAAGCACAAGCAAAGGTAGAGGGGCACCCACTGTGTGGGTACCCCCTTGCAAGGGCCATTTCAAGGTTTTAGCGGCCGGCCGAAGCTTCATTAACGCTTTGCTGCGCCGCTTCCCTGTTGATGTGCTGCTGCGCGATCTCAGTTAACTTGGCGTCGGCTTCCTTCTCTTCGTCGAGAGTCTCTTCGAGCAGCGATACAGCCCGGTCGTCTCCTAGTTGCTCAGCCCACGTCCTCAGCGAGCCGTAAACGGCCATTTCATAGTGTTCAACCCGCTGCGCACCAGCGACTAAGCCGGCATCGATTACCGTTGAACTGTCCTGGCCGAGCAACTCCTCTCCCTCCTCGATAATTCCTCTTATCCCGTCGCACTTCTTGGCCTTGGGTTTCTGGCCGAGTTCAGCGAAGATCGTCTCGAGCCGCTTAACGTGTCCCTTCGTTTGCTCAAGATGCTCCTCGAGCGCACTCTGCAGGTCCCTGGAAGAAGCAGCTTTGGCGACTTTAGGTAAAGCCTTCACGATTTGGTTTTCGGCGTCGTAGACGTCTTGTAGCTCCTGAAGAAACAGATCCTTCAACGAGTCGATTTTCATATTTCTTTCTCCTTCATATTCGGGCTTTGGGCGATGCTAGTGCGTCGCATTTCGACTGACTTACACGCACCTGCAGTGATTGCTCTATCGATACGGCAATTGAGCTTTACAGCTCTGCCACTTAAGAAAGCACGGTCGATGCCATCACAAACTTAGTTTAAGAAACGCCGGTCTTGACGGCCATCACCATCAATGGGTACTGGGCAGAGGAAGTTGTGGTACGGGATAAGATATCTCAACAAACTAGGGCTGCTAGAACAGCAAGGGGATGAACAAATGCAGATGCTCCATCTCAGGATCGTGAAGCCGCTCTGGTACGCGCTGCCTTGCGCGCTGCCTGCTGGCGCCCGGACCGTCCCTTGGTGTGGATCGCTTTCGCAGCGGCGCGTCTTCGCGCGGTGCCACCACGTTTTCGCGCGCTAGCGCGTGCCTGCCGAGCCAGGGACGCGGACGAAGCGGCGCTCCGTTCCTCGCGCTTCAGGGCGTGGAGTACGGCGCGGGAACGCTTCACGGAGGGCTTTCTCTTGCGTACCGATTGGCCCTTAGTAAGGTCTCGCTGGGCTTGCTCGCGCGTTCTACTCGAAGCCTTGTTTCTCGAGGGCGGGGGCAACCTGACGCCGGCTCGTCGTGCCTTTGAAAGTCCAATGGCAATTGCCTGCTTGGCCGATCGTGCCCCGTGCTTCCCCTCCCGGATATGGTCCATCTCCTCACGGACAAATTCACCCGCCTGCGTGCTGGATGACTTGCCCTCACGGGCATCTTCGCGAGCGCGTTCCAGGGTTTCTTTCTCAGGCATGGAAGCCTCCTTGGTTAGAACCGAAAGGCAAAGCAGTCTTGCGTGTTATAAGCGAGTTTTGTTTTCCACTTTCCTGGCGCCCTTGTCGACAGCTTTGGCAGATTTATGAGTTCCACGCTTGACAGCCTTTTTGGTTTTGTGCGCGGTCTTCTTTACGGCGTTTTTAGTAGATCTCCCTGCGTCCTTGAGGTCACCCTTTGCACCCGTATCCTGCATTGCAGCCGGCGTAGCCTGCACCAACGAAGGCAAGAGGAAGAAGGCGCAGAGGAACAGTACTTCATGGATAATCTTTTTCACGAAATCTCCTTTGGGGTTCAGCTGCAGAGCTGCGCACGATGGAACGACCCTGTTAGGCGATTCCCCAGCGCCGGTTTCGGTATTCTCGGGTGATGGGCGGCGCTGAGGCCTAGCCTCGCCTCTGCTGGGACGGCAGGAAACCTGTCAGAGCCTGCCCAGCAGCAAGAGTATGATCACAATGATCAGCACGAGGCCAAGACCACCGCTGGGATAATAGCCCCAGCCGCGGCTATATGGCCATGCCGGGAGCGCTCCAAGGAGAAGCAGCACCAGTACAACCAGCAACAGCGTTCCAATCATAGGAGTCTCTCCTTTCCGCTGGATTGGCAAGATGCTGAAGAACCTGGGAGTCACGTCGTAGGGGGGGAGTCTACGCGGACTATGGGACTGCTTCACGAGTGCCCTCAGGCTTGCGCCTGAGGGTGCATGTGGCGAAGCTGGTTCTTCAGCATCCTGCTAACCCGGACTGACCTCGAATTTTGGATAACCCTTTGTTTTTCGTGCGCCATCGCCAACGTCAATGCAATCCGGCCCTAAACCGCCTTCAGCGTCCCGGGATCCACCGTGTCGCGCGCGCTCGGCTTGTCGCTCTGGGCATAGTCGCCTTTAGCTTCGCTGGTGGAGGAAATATCTTCCGCACCCGTACGCTTCAATATGGCCTCGGCGCGATCCTTCCAGCCGGAATCATCGCAGTGGACCGACAGAAGAACGTTACCGTTCCTTACCCGCCCGTCATAGCGTTTGGCTTCATACTCGGGAATACCTGCTCCGACCAAGGTTCCCACTATTCCCCCCGCGGCGCCTCCGGCACCCACCCCCGCCAACAAGGCGACGATAGGGCCAGCTGCGATCATCGGACCGAGTCCGGGTATCGCGAGGGCTCCGATGGCAACAAGCCAGGCCAAGGTTCCCCCAACAACGGCGCCTGAAGCAGCGCCGGCAGCGGCTCCTTCAGGAGCCTTGGTGGCCTTCTCGTGCGCAAGATCCTTCGATCCGGCGTTCTCCGAGAAGAGCACCGAAATATCGGTGTTTCGAAATCCAGCCGAACGGAGGGCGTCAACGGCGACCTCCAAGCCTCCGTAGTTCGGATAGATTGCAAAAACTGCGAGGTTTTTAGCCATTCCAAACTCTCCTTTTTCGGCCGGCACAGCCAGACTGCCCCTCGCCCCTCGTCTGTTGGCGTTGGGAACCGTTCGTATACTTGGCACTGTAAGCCGTCTCAGCCATCTCCACAATCACGACGAATGCTGAGTAGCCGCTGGAAATCGTCGTAGGATCACCGCCAAGGTACGCAAAGTCAAAAACATAGAAGATACAGAAAAGGAAAAATTTAGGGCAAATCTTTTCAATGTAGACATTGCCATGTCGGGTATTCTGCCTGGGAGTCTTGATTCAGTAACAACAAGGCCAGAAGCTCTGTCCTTCTTCCGCAGCCCGGCGTCTAAGAGTGCGAGGAGACTATAGGCAGGGGCAGACAGTGCATTATCGAGCATTTATCACCGGCTATTATCGGCTGCGGAGGTTGCCAGCCCCTACCGCCCAACTCGCTTTCGCTCGCGACGAGTCTAAGTAGCCATGGATGCCGTCAATCAGGCTGAACCAGAACCCGCACAGAAGACTTACCAGAAAATCCTCGAGCAGGAAGTCGCCGAAGGTCTGCGAGAACTAGAGCGTCCAACTTTGGGGCTGCTGATTTCCGGATTCTCGGCCGGCCTCGACGTGAGTTTCAGCGTTCTCCTTATGGGAGTGATGACTACTCTGCTTCGCGGCCAAGTGTCTGAGGCGATCGCCCACATATTGGTGGCGAATACGTATGCCGTGGGTTTTGTGTTTGTGGTCCTCGGCCGCTCCGAACTTTTCACCGAACACACCACGCGCGCGGTTTATCCGGTTCTCACCCGCCGTGCTTCCATGGCCGGCCTTCTGCGCCTCTGGCTGCTGATCTACGTCAGCAATCTCACAGGGACCGCGATTTTTGCGCGGCTGGCCACATTGATCGGGCCGGCTTTGCGCGTAATCGATCCGTCCGCTTTTGTGGAAATCGGAAGGCGAGCGGTGACATACCCGTGGTGGGTGATATTGCTGAGCGCGATGATGGCCGGATGGCTCATGGGCCTGCTGTCCTGGTTGGTCACAGCCGGGCGCGATACCATGAGCCAGATCTTTTTTGTATGGCTTATCACCTCTGCGATTGGCATCTGCCGTTTACCACACTCGGTCGTCGGCAGCGCCGAGGTACTGGCCGCCGTGTTCGTCAAAGGCCTCGGCATGAAGGACTACGGACATTTTATGCTCTGGGCTACAGCGGGCAATATTATCGGGGGCGCTGTTTTTGTCGCCCTACTGAAGTACAGCCACGTGATCCGTGGCGGCGGCGATCCGGTTGATTTCGAGGAATCGCGAGGCGAACGGCTGATTACTCCTTGACCGGGATCGCTCACACCCGATCTGGCTGCTGATCAGGCTAAGGAGGGAGGCAACCCCGCCGAAGAAGCCGTGCCGTTGTCAGTTCCTCTGGCGAACGTGGGTCCGGCTCCAGGGGGCCAG
The DNA here is from genome assembly GCA_963803295.1 of uncultured Acidobacteriota bacterium. GTDB lineage: Bacteria > Acidobacteriota > Terriglobia > UBA7540 > UBA7540 > CAWDMC01. Next base: position 79,942 of record CAWDMC010000011.1, read on the forward strand.
GGATGCGCAACCGCCGCAAGGCGCCACACCTTACAGTACAGGTAGAGTTCCGTACCTGAAGCGCTCTAATGGTAATCCTTGACCCGCTCCATCTTCCTGTATATACTCCGAATATTCATATCAGTAGTCAGTTGGCTCTGCTGTCTGAGACCAGATTGACCGGAGGGGACCATGACTCCAACCATAGCGTCTCAGCCACTACTAGGTCCGGAACAACAGACTGATGTGCATGATAGTCACGTTTCTGCAAGAACTTCGTCCGATACTCCTGATCCTCCTCCAACTCCTAAACAAGCAGTACGGGGCGATTCTTTCTCCCTTGTAAAACCGTCCCGAGACGGGTCGTCTGGGAGTCCACAGAACGCCGTCAGCGCATCTCTGGCTCGAACTGTTGAACGGATGGGAGCCTTCGAGTGGGACCCGAAGAGCCTGGAGTCCCTATCATCTCCGGAACTTCATGACATCTTTGGAACGGAACCGACGGACCCAGGGCGTCTGCAGAAATGGACCTCGCGGGTTCACCCGGAGGACGTAGCGAGAGTACAGGCGGAAATTAAACGGGCATCTTTGACGGGGGCAGTGGAATTCGAGTTTCGCTATCAGCATCCCGAGCGGGGACTTCGCTGGCTGTACACCAAGGGCCAGAGATTTTCTCCCGGTGACGCGCGCGTTCTGGGCGTGGTTGTCGACATAACCGAGCGCAAGCAAGCCCGGGCTGCCCTTAGGGAAGAGACCCAGCGTTTGAAATTCAACCTGGAGGCATCCAGTATTGGCACCTGGGACTGGAACCTGCTGACAGGTGAGGTTGTTTGGTCCGAAAACATGGAGAAGATCCTTGGCCAAGAGCCGGGGTCGTTTGGAGGCACCTTCGAGAGCTTTCTAGAGCGCGTTCACCCGGAGGATCGCAGCAAGGTACAGGAGGCGGTGGAGGAGGCAACTGGGGGTAACGGCCGGTACCAGATCGAATATCGCCAGCTTGGAGCCGAGGGCAGTGTGCACTGGATCGAAGGCAAAGGTCAGGTGCTTTACGACGAAGGCCATCACCCCATTCGCATGACGGGTGTCTGCTGGGACATCACGCTGCGGAAGCGCGGGGAAGAACTCCTCCGATTCAAGGCTAACGTGTTGGCGCGGATCACTGACGTGGTAATGGCTGTCGATCATGAGCAGCGCATTACGTATTGGAACCAAGCAGCAGAGTCGTTGTACGGACTAAGCGCAGGCGAAGTGCTGGGCCGCCCCGTTCCCGGCACCATTCGCTATCAGTGGATAGATCCTCATGACGAGACGGCCTGTCGCCGGTCACTGTCGGCCAAGGGCAGTTGGAAGGGAGAGCTGATCAGCTACAGGAAAAACGGCGACGCCTTTTATGTGGAAGCGTCAGTCACGACAGCCACCGGACGCGATCCGGGAGAAGGCGGAGTCCTCGTCATTCTCCGTGATATTACGGAAAGAAAGCGCGCCGAGATGGCCCTGAAAAAAGCACATGATGAGCTGGAAGCGCGAGTGCAGGAGCGGACCATCGAGATCGCCCAGCGAGAGGACGCCCTGCGTTCAGCCAACGAGGAACTGCTCAAACAGGCTCAGTTGCTCGATCTTGCGCAGGACGCCATCATCGTTCGCGATCTATCGAGTGTCATCATCTTCTGGAACACGGGGGCGGAAAGAACCTACGGCTGGAACCGGGCGGAGGCGGTCGGGAAGGTGAGCCACGTGCTTCTCGACGCCGTGTTTCCCGCAGGCTACGAGCGGACGCAGCAACAGCTCTTCAACGAGGGATCATGGGAGGGAGAGTTGGTCCATACGCGCAGCAGCGGGAATCGCATCACGGTCGCCAGCCGGCAGGTTTTGCAGCGGGACGAAACTGGCCGACCGATTGCCGTTCTGGAGATCAACCGCGACATCACGGAGCGCAAGCAGGCTGAAGAGTCCACGCGGGACCTTTCAGGACGCTTGCTGAGTATGCAGGATGAAGAGCGTCGCAGACTGGCTCGCGAATTGCACGACAGCACCGCCCAAAAGTTGACAGCTCTCTCGCTGAATCTCGCCATCATGGAGCAATTCAGTGAGATAACTCATCATCCGTCAGCGGGTAGGGCCCTCACTGAAAGCCTGGATCTGGCGAAGCAAACGTCGGCCGAACTACGCAGCGTCTCCTACCTGTTGCATCCCCCAGTGCTGGACGATGGGGGTCTCGAAAAAGCTCTGGACTGGTACATCAAGGGGTTCGCCCGGCGAACCAAGATCGACATCGAGCTGGAGGTGCCATCGACCACATACGAGAGGCTACCCCGAGAACTGGAAATGACACTCTTCCGTATCGTCCAGGAGGCGCTCACCAACATTTATCGCCACTCGGAGAGTGCCGTCGCTGGGGTGCGCCTCTGGCGTGAACCCAAAGGAATCAAGCTCGAAGTATGGGATCGCGGCAAGGGGCTCGATCCGGAAATTGCCCACGGCACAGAAGCAGGCGCCAGGCTCGGCGTCGGCATTCGGGGGATGATCGAGAGGGTGAGGCAGCTCGGAGGGCGGATGACGCTTCGCCCAGGCAACCCCGGTACCATCGTCGAGGTGCTCCTGCCCCTGGCCCAGACTCCAGAGTGGAAATCGGCGTCATCGTCCTGATCGCAATCCGCATCTAAATATAGTCCTGGCTTTCAAATTTCCTGTAAGTGGGAGAAGTCTCCGGCTTTCGTGTATCCGGCCAAGCTTCTTGAGGAGCATTCGATGAGTACGATGAAGACGCCCGAATTCGCTGCTTCGGCGCCGACCCCCGTGGCGGACTGGTACAACTATGACTATCCCGCCCACGTGGTTCAGTTCTATGGGGAGGACAGATCGCTGATCGAGGCCTTGGGCCGCTACGTCGGCACCGCTCTCGCCGCCGGCGACGTGGCGGTGGTCATTGCGACTAAGGCACACCGGGATGCGCTGGCCTTGCAATTGAAGGCGCACGGCCTGGATACCAATGTGGTTCTCAAACAGGGGCGCTATGTAGCGCTGGATGCCTCCGAAACCCTCGCAAGATTCACACAAAAGGGATGGCCCGAGGTGGAGCGATTCATTGAAGTGATGGGTAATATCATCACCCACGCCTCGGCCGCCGCGCAGGGAAAGGATCGCCGGGTGGTGATGTTCGGAGAGATGGTTGCACTGCTCTGGACAGAAGAAAATCCGGAGCCCGCCCTGAGGCTGGAGCAGTTCTGGAACGAGCTGGCACGGAACCACTCGTTTTCGTTGCGTTGCGCTTACCCGATTCAAAAATTCCATGGCGACCGGGATGGTGAAAAACTCCTGAACATCTGCGACCACCATTCCTCCGTGATTCCCGATGAGAGCTACACGGCCCTGGCCGGCGAACAGGATCGCTTGCGTGGGATTGCTTTACTGCAGCAAAAGGCCCAAGCTCTGGCCGAACTCCAGCGAACCACCGAAGAGCTGCGTCAAACTGAAGAGAGGTTCCGTCTGCTGGTCGACGGCGTAAAGGACTACGCCATCTTCATGCTGGATCCCACGGGGCACATTTTGAGCTGGAATCTGGGGGCAAAGCGAATCAAGGGATACGAACCGCAGGAGATTATCGGGAAGCATTTCTCGGTGTTTTATCCGGCTGAAGAGATTCGCTCGGGCAAACCGGACCGCGAGTTGAAGATCGCCTCGAGCGAAGGGCGCTTCGAGGAGGAAGGATGGCGGCTGCGCAAAGACGGCTCGCTGTTTTGGGCTAATGTATTGATCACCGCACTTTACGACGAGTCCGGTCGTCTCCGGGGATTTGCCAAGGTCACCCGGGACATCACGGAACGAAAGCGCTCCGAGGAATCCAGACGCGAGCTTTCGGCGCGCCTGCTCAGTCTGCAGGACGACGAACGCCGGCGTCTCGCGCGTGAACTGCACGACAGCACCGCTCAAACACTGTCGGCGCTATCCTTAAATCTCGCCCTGTTGAACCATTACAGCGAGATTTCGAATCATCCCACGGCGGGCAAAGCGCTCGCCGAAAGTATCGATCTCGTCAACCAAGCTTCGGGCGAAGTGCGCAGCATGTCCTATCTGCTGCATCCACCTCTGCTCGACCATGGCGGCTTGGTGAAGGCATTGCCCTGGTACGTTGAGGGATTCACCAAGCGCAGTAATATTCAAGTGGAGTTGGAGGTGTCGCTCGGACCGTTCGATCAGCTGCCGCGAGAGGTGGAAACGGCGCTATTCCGCATCGTCCAGGAAGCCCTCACCAACATCTATCGCCACTCCGGCAGTTCTACCGCAGGAGTGCGGCTCCAGGGGGGTCGAGAAGCAACCCGGCTTCAGGTATGGGATCACGGCAAGGGACTCAAGGAGGGTTCCTTTAAGACGCTCGACGACATACCGGCGAGCCTTGGTGTGGGAATCCGCGGCATGCACGAAAGAGTACGGCAACTGGGGGGCCGGATGGAGGTTCGCAGCGAGAGCACGGGGACCACGATTGACGTCGTTCTACCTTCCTTCGTCGCCGCCGAGGCTGCGCCGGGCCGATGACCTGCTTTTCGCTCGCCTAAGTCACCTATCTAAATCTGGACGACGCTCGCGGCGGGGATCCAGGTTGGCGTGGATTCGAAGCGACCTCACGTCACCGTGGTCATCATCGATAGGCGGCAGCCTGGATGCTGTACAGCTCCGAGTAATGGCCCTTCTTAGCCATCAGCTCATCGTGGGCGCCGACCTCCACCAGTCGAGCCCCATCGAGCACGACAATGAGATCGGCCATGCGGACCGTGGAGAACCGATGGGAGACGAGGACCGTGATGCGACCGCTGCCTTTCTCGCCGCTGCCTCGCGCCGCCGCGGCGTAGCGCTCGAACAGCGCGTGTTCAGTCTCCGCATCCAGTGCAGCGGTCGGCTCGTCGAGGACCAGCAGGAGCGGCTCAGCGCGCATGAAACCGCGCGCCAGGGCAAGCTTCTGCCACTGGCCGAACGATAGCTCGGCGCCGCCCGGCCAGGTCGGACCGAGCTGCGTATCGAGGCCGGAAGACAAACGGGCGACAACGTCGCTGGCGCCAGCGCGGTCGACCGCCGCGAACACGGCGGGCTCGTCCTCCAGTCGAAACACGTCGCCCAAACCGACCGTCTGCCTAGCGCGGAATTCGAAGCGGAAGAAATCCTGGAATGCACCCGCCAGACGCGCCCGCCACTCGTCCGCCAGCAGGCGCACGAGTGGCGTGTCATCCACGAGGATTGAGCCAGAAGACGGCTCATACATCTTGGCGAGCAGCTTGACCAGCGTTGTCTTTCCAGCGCCGTTCTCGCCGACGATCGCCACCACCGAGCCTGCGGGCAGAGTCATAGACAAATTATCCAGCACGACGCGTGACGTGCCGGGGTAGGCGAACGACACATGGTCGAAGCGGATGCCGCGGCGCAACTCCGTGGGAACCGGCAGATCGCCCGAGGCGGCGACGGAGGCGGCATAGTCCTCAAGCCACGCCAGCCGCCGCGAGCCGTCCATCCAGAATCCACGCAGGAATCCAATCTCGCCCACGGTGGCGCCGACGTACGCCGAGAGACGCGCGCCGGCGGCAAGCACCAGCAGCACCGCGCTGGCCGGCGCGCGAAGGCCGGACGAAACGAACACGACTGCGCCGACATAGGCGAGGCCGAATACCGCCCACGCCAGTGTATGCCACAACGCCGAACCCCATCGGGCGCTTCCGACCGGTCCGTACCAGCGCTCCCACGCGGCGCGGCGCTCGGTAACGAGGCGCTCTCCGATGCCGGTGACCCGCACTTCCTTCCCGGGCGCTGCGGCCGTGGCCATGGTGAAGAGGTGACGCGCCAGCCGACTGCTTTGTGCCCCACGCTCCTGCGCGGACCTTTCGACCCCCGGCCGCCACGTCGAGGTCAACACGGTGGGGACTGCGAACGCTACGAGCAGGATTAGCGCCGGATGAATCGACGCCAGCAGCGCCATCGTCACGCCCAGCCGCAGGATCCACCCGAGCGTGGAGAAGAGCGACATATACATGTGGTCGAGCACGAACACCTGGTTCCGGAGCATGGACAGCCGATCGAGATACTCCGGGCGTTCCTGGTGCGCCAGCGTTGCCACCGAGGCCTGAAGCTGCGCCACGTGCGATTCCAGCGCGATCGTGACCTTATCGCGGAAGCGGCGCTGCACGCGTGTGCTAACCGTGCGGAGAAACCAGGTAGCGGCGGCCGAGAGGCCTAGGCCAATCGCCGCGCCCTGCACTAACCCAGGACTGTCGCTCGAGGACGCCCTTTCCCAGCAGCATCAGCCACAACGCCAGAAGCGCATCGGGCAGCGCGGCGAGCTGCGACAGGCCGAGCGCCGCCACCATTAAGCGAGGCTCGTGGCGATACCCCAGCTTGCACAACCGCCACATTGACGATAGCGCCGGGGGCAGCGGCTCGATATTTCGAGCGCCGTGATCTCCCTCAGGAGAGGACGTCATAGGTCTTGCCCACCTCCTCGTCGGGGATATTGAAACGCTGGGCTTGAAGATCGAACATCGTCCGATAGCGCCCGTTGAGTGCCATCAGCTCGTCGTGCGTGCCGAGCTCGATGACCCGGCCATGCTCGAGCACGCAGATGCGATCGGCATGGCGGACGGTGGAGAAGCGATGCGAGATCAGGATGGTTGTGCAATGCCGAGTGGCCGCGAGCAGCCGATCGAAGATCTCCGCTTCCCCACGCACGTCGAGCTGTGCAGTGGGTTCGTCGAGCAGCACGACGCCGGCGCCCAGCTTGACCGCTGCCAGAGCTCGGGCGAGCGCGACGCGCTGCCATTGACCGCCAGAGAGGTCGGTGCCGCCATCGTACCCGCGGGCCAGCACCGTGTCCAGTGTGGCCAGATTCGCGGCTCCTGCCGATTCGAGCGCGGCGCGGACCACATCATCTGGCGCGCCTCCCGGCGCCACGTTATCGCGCAGAGGCAGCTCAAGACGGAAGAAATCCTGGAAAACGGCTGCGATGCGCGCGCGCCACGAAGAGAGATCGAACTCACGAAGGTCGACGCCATCGACCTCAATCGCACCGGACTGCGGATCGTAGAGCCGGCAAAGCAGTTTGGCGATCGTGGTTTTGCCAGCGCCGTTCTGTCCAACGATGGCGAGCGACGTTCCGGCGGGAATAGTGAGATCGAAGTGCTCTAGCACAGGCACGCCGGCGCCACCCGGGGCCGACGCGCCCGCAGGGTACGCGCCTGCAGGATATGTAAACGTCACATCGCGGAGATGAATCTCCCGTGCCGGTATCGCGTCCGCACGGCGGAGGCCGGAGGGCAGGCGGCCGGCGCTCTGCATCGAGGGCTCGAGTCGCAACACCGCGGCGACGGGGGCAGCCGCTCCGTCGAGCGCCCAACTGAATCCACCGAACGCGAGCATCGACACGCCGACGGCGCACTGCACGTAGACGACCGCTTCACCTAGATTGATGCGACCATGGGCGGCGGCGCTCGCAAGCAGCCAGAACACCAGGACATTCGCAGAGACGACGAGCAGGAGGCTCCAGATGACAGGGCGCTCTCGCAAGCGCGTGGCCACGTACTGTAGCTCGTGCAGGCGCGTGCGTCTGGCAATGAAACGGTCGATGGTCCATCTGGCCAGTCCGAACAGCCGCAGTTCCTTGCTAGCGGGCGGGTCGACCGCCAGCCTGTAGGCGTAGTCTGCATCCCGCTGCGCACCGCGCACCTCCTCGGTGTTCCGGTCGCGCCAGATCGCGCTTTCGCGCAGAAGCCAGTGCGTTGCGAGCCATGGGCCCGCCAGCAGGATCGGCGCCCACCACGCGTATCCGGCAAGGATCGCGGCGGACGCCACACCGCCGAGCATCTCCACCATGCCGTTGGCGATGAAATCCATGGAGATCGAAAGCGGCGGGCCGGTCATCCCAAGGTCGAAGTCGCGCGCCACGGTGAGGTCGCTGTTAAGCGTTGGGTCTTCGAGGTGCCCCATGCCCGGCGGGCGTTACGCAGGCCTCGGTGAGCCGGTCATAAAGCCATGCCGCAGTGCGGTCACCGAGGTTGGCGCTTACCGCCTGGTGAATCGGGCTGAGCACCTGAAATAGCACGAAGATCGCACCGGCAAACGCCAGCGGGCCGGCGAGTGGATCGCCGCGTTCGACGGCGCCGACAAGCGCGCCCATCGCGATCGCGAACGCCGCCGGAAGAACCCCTCTCAGAACGAGGACCATCCACCAAGCGGCAGCGAGGCCAGGGTCCGCCCTCGGCAGGACCGCGAAGAACTTCCATTCCTTGCGCTCGGTCAGTGTTTGGAGCACAATCGCATTTTGCCTCAAGAAGCGGCGAGCGCACAACTCACCGCGCCCCCCCCGCAGCCGAGCGACCGGATGGAGATGGTCACCAACGAGAGGTTCACTATGACTCCAACCAATAAGCGACCCACCTGGGGCGAGCTCTTGATCGCCAGCGCGCAAGTCACACTGTTAGTAGCTGTGGGCGTGGCGGCGAGTAATCACCTCGCCCATCCAGCTTATACGGCCGGTCTGAAGATGACACCGACAGCAGCACCTAATGCGGCAACCAACACAACACATGCCGTATCGACAACGACAAAGCCGGCTGACATGTCTCAAAGCGAGGCTGTAGCAAAACGCTTCTTTTCCCGTGCCGGCAGTCTTCCAATTTCTTTTGAGCTGGATGGCAGGACCCTACACGGTATCCCACAGGAGTGGCGCCCAGTAGTGAGCAAACGTCACGTCGACAAGGATCGTTCCGAAACTGTTTTCGAGGGAAGTGATCCCAAGACCGGTTTACAGGTCCGATTGGAGTATACCCAATACCACGATTACCCGGTGGTGGAATGGGTGGCATGGTTCACCAATAAAGGACAGGCGCCCACCCCGATCATTCGCGATATTCTGGCCCTGGATGGAACGTTCCAAGGTTCTTCCCCCTCCCTCTATTCCAACAATGGCGACTTCTACAGTGAGAAGGGATACACACCTCATCTGCAATCCCTGGCCGTAGGAGACTCGGCCGGTTTTGCCCCCAACGGAGGGCGTCCCAGTAACGGTGCATTTCCCTACTATCGGATCATGTTCGATAAGTGGGGGCTATCCCTGGCCATCGGCTGGCCGGCGCAGTGGGCCGTACGTTTCAATGGAGTGGCAAACGGCGTAAATGTCCGAGCAGGTCAGGAGAAGACCAACCTGCGGCTAAGGCCCGGAGAAAGAATTCGTACCCCGCGGATCACGGTCCTGTCCTGGTCGGGGGATGCATCCAGAGCAGTGAACCTGTGGCGGCGGTGGTATTTTGCTCACATTATGCCCAGACCCAGCGGTAGGCTAATGAAACCCTTGCTGGCTGTCAGTGGCACGGGTGAAGGCGAGGAATTCACAGGCGCGACCCAGGAGAACCAGGTCCAGTATATCGAGAAATGGAAACGACTCGGATTTGACTTTGATGTCTGGTGGATCGATGCCGGGTGGTATCCCTGTGCGGGCCACTGGCCCAATACCGGCACGTGGAAGCCGGATCCCAAACGGTTCCCCAATGGTCTAAAGCCTGTATCCGACTATGCAACCCGGAATGGCGCTAGCTTGTTGGTTTGGTTTGAGCCGGAAAGAGTACGGCAGGGAACGGAACTCAGCACCGAACACCCAGAATGGCTGCTGCGCCTGAAGGACAAGCAGGATAGTCTGTTGAATCTGGGCAACCCGGAATGCCGCGAGTGGCTGACTGATCGTGTGAACCGGTTGATCGAAGACAACGGCATCAAGATTTACAGGCAGGATTTCAACTTCGACCCGCTGGGATACTGGCGCAAGAATGAGGCTGAGGACCGCCAGGGCATGAACGAGAACCTGCATGTCCAGGCCTATCTTCAATACTGGGATGATTTGCGGGCGCGAAATCCCGGCCTGTGGATCGATTCGTGCGCGAGCGGAGGGCGTCGCAATGACCTTGAAACTATGCGCCGGTCGGTACCCCTCCACTATAGCGATTACGGATACGGGTATGCTCCGGTAAAACTATCATTTCACCAGACCCTGTTCGAGTGGCTGCCCTATTTTAAGGAATCCACACTCTCCTGGGATTCCAGTGGTCCGACCCGCTTCAACAAACAAGTCGATAGCTACGCCTTCCACTGCGCCATGGCTCCCATGTTGGCCCTAGGGATTGACATCCGGCGGGATGATTACGACTATGCTCTGGCAAAGAAAATGGTGGCCGTCTGGCGCCGCGCGTCCGACTTGATCCTGTATGGCGACTACTACCCTCATACCCCGTTCGACCGCAGTGCCAACAAATGGGTGGTTTGGCAATTTGACAGCCCGGAGAAGAGTCAGGGATTTGTCCAGGGCATCCGTTTTCCTGAATCCAAGGAAGGGACGTTCACCATTCATCCGAGGGGAATCGATTCCCGTGCAATGTACCTCTTCGAGAACAGTGAAACCGGCGAAACAAAAAGCATTGCCGGAAAAGACTTGACCCAGACTGGTTTTACCTTAGTACTGCCGGTACGGAGCGGAGCCGTCTGGTTTTATCGCAGGGCCAAATAGGAATTCGCATCTGCGTCCCTACTGAGGATTGCAGATCACAGTGAAGCTCAAACTCTGTCGCGGCGCTGTCCCTTCGCTCCACTCAGGGCAGGCTCTCAGCGCCGAAAACGCCGGTGGGGACACCGGCGCTACAGCGAGCGGAAGCCGGCCGAACTGATGCTACGTCAGAACCGGTTCTTCGGATAACCAGACTCCACAGCCGACCCCTGAAACAGAGTTGCCGGTCCTACTCCACAACCACTACGCGATGAATATCAACGGGGGGCACGTTAATAGTGATGGTACCGGCTTCATATTTCCAGTCAAGTGGTCCGTCGTTTGGAACAATCGATACGGACCTGGGCCGGGTTTGACGGCGAATGCGCACGCGGACTCTTTCGACCGGGACCAACTCCTCGGCGATGACCCGACGAGGTGATAGCGTTTCGCCCGCGCCGCGATTGATCAGGTTCACCAGCAACTTTTCGTCTTTCTGCCGCAGGATCACCTCGATCTGCGGTGGAGCGTCCAAAGTCACAGTCCAGGGGATATCCAATGGCTGGACGAGTTCGCCGACGAACTTCCGTAGCGAGGGATAATGGCCTCGAAAATAATCTTGGAAAATCGGACCGTAAATGGCGATGACGGAACCCTTTCCAACCTGCCGCTGGGTCACGCTGGCCTGGCGGGTCAAGTCCTTGGCTGGCTCCTGCTCCGTAAGACGATAGGCAAGGACTTGCGTCCCCGCGGAAGGTGTGACGGCCTGCCACGGTGGTGAGACCGGAACGGCCTGTTTTTCTACTGGCAGGAAGGTGCGGCCGGTAATCAGCCCGCCGGCAGGTGAGGCGCCGACAAAACCTGGATAAGCCTTGGCAAGATATTCTCCACTTATTAAAACGTGGCCACCCGCTCGCACATAGTTGTCGAGCGCCTGGAGCAGGTGGTCGCTAATAGATGTCTGCTCGGGCACAACCACGAGCTTGTATTGGTTCATCCGCTCGAGCGCCGCATCTTCGGCAAGCAGATCGGTGGATCGTTGCGTTTCGAGGAGCGCCTGAAGAGCGCCTTCGACCGGTTCTACCGCTTCACCAAAATTGAACAACGGGGAATTGTGCGGGTAGTAATGCGTGGCTAGATGCAGGACAGCGGCCTCGGGCACCGTCTTTGATTTCCAGCAAGTGTCCCTGCGCGCGCGGCAGAATTGTGCCACCTCGGCAAGCCGGTCGTTGTGCCATCCGGTGAGCCATCCCGAGCGCTGCGGCGTTTCGTAGACCATCACCGAGCCGCCAAGGGCCACCACCTCGGAAATCTCCTGTTCGAGATGTGCCGCTGTTTTCGTGACCCAGGGAGGCGGCGCGTCCATCTCGCCCGTTTTGGTGAATGACCAAGCCATCAGGTCCCAGCTCATCTTGCGGCTGTCCATGAAGCGGCCTTCCAGGGCGGCGCTGTCAGCCCCCCAGCTCGAAGAGAAGTCCCCACTGAGGTAATCGACCGGAGCCTGGACGGGGTCTGGTTCACGTACCGTGTACATCCAGTTGCTCACCACCAGACAGCTCGGTTTGCGGGCGTGAACGGCGTTGGTGTACTTCGTCACGTGTTCCACAAACAAGTCGCGATGGAATTTAAGCCAGTCTTCCCAATGAGGCTGCTCGGCCGCCAACGGCGGCGCTTCGATTCCAGTTCGCCGAGCGAACTCCGCCTTGCAGAGGTCGCACCAGCAGGGTAGTGCGGCCCAGTTCTCGCCATCCACCCAGAAGCCGTCAACATCGTATTTGTCGACGATTTCCATCATTTGGGGAATCATGAGGTGTTCATCGTAACCGTGCAGCCGGCACGTGATTCGTGTATCGTGTTGGCCCTGAGCATCCACCCGAGCCCATTCCGGGTGAAGCTCCACGGCGCGTGCGTCCCACACGCCGGAATAGTGGACGCCCAGCTTGATCCCCAGTTCCTTGGTCACGTCCCTCCAGATGCGCAGGGAGTCCTTCATAACACCCGGTGAAGTCGATCCCACTCTGGTTGGCCAGCTCGTATCAGCCGGGATGGCCTTTGCAGTCCGTCTGCACCCAGTCCGGACGGGTCACGCGCAGACGTTCGCGCAGGTGTTCGGGGGTAAGCTCCCGGCCGAGCTCGGTGTCTTGTGCATTGGCGTGAAGATCGTAATGAATGCCGAAGAAAGCGTCTTCGTGCCAGTTATGCTGCGGGTTGTTCGTTTGGGACTGCAAAACGGAAGCGACGAAAAGCAAAAGGCCCCCGATGGCCCCGACGGCTAATGTGGCTGGCTTCTTCATGGCGAGACCTCGCGGCGTGGAGAGTTACGGTTTGTAAGGCGGAATGGTACGGATGATAACGGCCCTGCTGCTCAGTTTTCCGCGAGTTCGAGGACCACGACTCTGTCATACTCCCCTTGGGCGCCGCTGGGAAGCCGGAGGGCGACTCCGTAGTGATTCTCAGCGAACTCGATCTTCTGCTTGTTATTCAGCGCGTAGGCCGACTTGACCGGCCTGGGTAAGGGTGGCAGAAGAAGCGAGGCGTCCTTCCAATCGAGAATGTGCACAAAAACGCGATTCTCTTTTTGGGTCGTTACTCCCCAAGGACGGGGTGAGATCGGGCCGCCGCGCGTGCCGTAGATGGCTTCGCCGTTTTGGGCGAGCCATTGGCCCATTTCCTTCAGCCGGGCGACAAACTCCGGCTGAATTTTGCCGTTAGGCATCGGGCCCACATTCAGAAGGAAATTCGAGTTAAACCCTGCGGCCTTCACCAGATATTGAACCAGCTCGCGCGTACTCTTGTACTTCGTGTCGTTGATATTGAATCCCCATGAATTGTTCATGGTCTCGCAGGTCTCAAGCGGCAACTCACTGATGGAGCTCTGATTGAAGCCTGCCGTATTGCTTCCGGGAAGGTCTTTCTCAAACATCTGGAAATCCTCGCCCGGGTAGGGAACATGATGGTGGTTCGAGCCGATGAGGGTATGCGGTTGCAGATCGTGGATCAGCTTGTAAGTCCGTTCCAGGCGCCAGTCGGCCTCCGGCTTGTCCCACATGCCGTCAAACCAGATGCCCCCGATTTCACCGTAGTTGGTCAATAGCTCGCGGAGCTGCGCGTCCATGTAGTCAAGATACTTGTACCAATCCCCGCCGGCCGGGCGGCCGGAGGCCTGGCCTGTTCGGCCAAGTGGGAAGTAGTCAGGATTGTGCCAGTCGAGCTGGGAGTGATAGAAGAATAGCCTGATGCCCTGCCTGTGGCACTCGTCCGCGAGCCGCTTTAGCACATCTGTCTTGTAGGGTGTGCGGTCCACGATGTTCCAGTCGGATTGCTTCGTAGCGAACATGGCGAAGCCGTCATGATGCTTGCTGGTGATGGTGATGTATTTCATGCCGGCAGCTTTTGCCAGCGCGACCCACTCCGCGGGATCGAACTCGAGGGGATTGAAAAAGGTGGGGAGCCTTTCGTATTCGTGGACGGCGATCTTCTCATTGTTCATGACCCACTCACCGTCGCCTAGAACGCTGTACACGCCCCAGTGAATGAATAGACCGAACCTGGCATCCTGAAACCAGCGCCGCCCCTCGAGGTTCGCCTGGCTGGGCTGGTAAGAGGATTGGGCACGGGCGAGCGGGGATCCCACCAAAAGGGAGAGGACCAGAAAGATGCCCGCCGCCGTCAGCTTTCGGACGTGAAATCCTTTGAAGCACATTGTTGACTCCTTGGCTGAAGCCATCAGAGAGACCCGGATCTCCCCGCCTCGGTGAGGGTAGGGGAGCGGACCGGGAATCGGACGCCGACTATGTGCTGCTCTGCCGATCGCGTTAACAGCCCCTTCAACAGCCCCTTCGTCGACGCGGCCGTGATTATAACGCGCTTGCATCATCGCGCACCTCTAAAAGGATTGCCCCTTCGTAATCGGAACTTCTCGTATTGCTGCGACAACCGAAAGGACATAGGACTTGACAAACAATATTACATTAGATTTAATCTAATTTCTTGATGGACGCAGAGGCGATTAAAGAATCCCTGAAGGGCGGCGGGTTGCGGTGCACGCCGCAGCGCTATGCCGTAATGGCATTCTTGATGGGAGAGAAGAGGCATCCCACGGCTGCGGAAATCTTCGAAGCCGTGAATCGCGTGGATCCGCGCTGTTCAAGGGCTACGACTTATAACAACCTGCGGGACCTGGTGCAGGCGGGTCTGGTGCGTGAAGTGGCCGTCGAGGGCCGCGCCGCGCGATTCGACGCAAAAGGCCTGCTGCATCACCACTTCATCTGCGACCGCTGCGGCAATGTTGAGGACGTGGAGTGGTACGACGTGCCCAGGCCGGCTTCGGGCTCCCTTGGCAAGCGTGTCGTTCGTGAATGCGAACTTATTTTCCGGGGGCTTTGCGCGAAGTGCGCTCGGCGGAATGCTTCACGTTCGGTGTCGTAGGCCTGCGGATAGCGGATTCAAAGCGCGCTCAGCGAGGGGGCCGGCGGCTATGGCTCGAAGGTAGCGCCGAATGGGTTTGTAGTTCGTTTCTTCGACTCATTTGAAGAATGAGGAACATTCTTATTAATTCGGAGGAGGGCAAACATATGAATAAGTCACTTACGAACACAGCGGGGGCACCCGTCCCCGCTCATCAGGAGCAAAGCATGTCAGCCGAAAGCAAGTGCCCGGTAGCGGGCAGCGCCCGCAGACCCACTGCGCCAACGAATGCAAGTTGGTGGCCGGATCAACTGAACCTGAAGATCCTGCACCAGCATTGTCCCTTGTCCGATCCTATGGACAAGGAATTCAATTATGCGAAGGAATTCAAAAGCCTCGATCTGAATGCCCTGATCAAGGATCTCCATGCCTTGATGACGACTTCGCAACCTTGGTGGCCCGCGGACTACGGCCATTATGGTCCGCTCTTCATCCGCATGGCGTGGCATGCCGCGGGCACGTATCGTATCCACGACGGTCGCGGCGGAGCGGGTTCCGGAGCACAGCGATTTGCGCCGCTCAACAGTTGGCCGGACAACGTGAGCCTCGACAAGGCACGCCGGCTGCTCTGGCCGATCAAGCAAAAGTACGGCCGGAAAATATCCTGGGCCGACCTCATGATCCTCACCGGTAACGTCGCGTTGGAGTCGATGGGATTCAAGACCTTCGGTTTCGGCGGCGGGCGCGAGGACATCTGGGAGCCGGAAGAAAGCATTTACTGGGGACCAGAGGGCAAGTGGCTGGCCGACGAGCGCTACAGCGGCGATCGTGATCTTGAGAATCCTCTCGCCGCGGTTCAGATGGGCCTGATTTACGTGAATCCGGAAGGGCCCAATGGAAAGGCCGATCCCGTCGCGGCGGCACGCGATATCCGCGAGACCTTCCGCCGCATGGCGATGAATGACGAGGAGACGGTGGCGCTGATCGCCGGCGGACACACCTTCGGCAAAGCCCATGGCGCCGCCGAGCAGATCAAGTATGTCGGTCCCGAGCCTGAGGCTGCCCCCATCGAACAGCAAGGCCTCGGCTGGCAGAATACCTTTGGCACCGGCGCAGGGGCCGACGCGTTCACCAGCGGGCTGGAGGGCGCATGGACCACCAACCCGATCAAGTGGGACAACAACTACTTCGAGAACTTGTTGAGCTATGATTGGGAACTCACCAAGAGTCCCGCCGGCGCTCAACAATGGACGCCTAAGAACGGATCGGCAGTGGCTACAGTGCCGGATGCCTTCGATCCATCAAAGAAGCATCCCCCGATGATGTTCACGACGGACCTCTCCTTGAAGGTGGACCCGAGCTACGCGAAGATTTCGAAGCGTTTCCACGACGAGCCCCAGGCATTCGCTGACGCCTTTGCCAAGGCTTGGTTCAAGCTGACGCACCGCGACATGGGGCCGATTGCGCGGTACCTGGGCCCGCTAGTTCCTAAAGAGCCGCTGCTGTGGCAGGACCCCGTTCCCGCCGTGGATCATAAACTGATCGGCGAGCAGGACATTGCCGACCCTGAAGGCGAAGATCCTCGCCTCGGGACTCTCCATCTCCCAAGTGGTCACGACCGCCTGGGCGGCGGCGGCAACGTTCCGCGGCGGCGACAAGCGCGGTGGGGCCAACGGGGCGCGCATTCGCCTCGCGCCACAAAAGGATTGGGAAGTCAACCAGCCGGCAGAACTGGCGAAGGTCCTTCAGAAACTAGAGGCGATCCAGAAGGAGTTCAACAGCAAGCAGTCGGGTGGGAAGAAGGTCTCGCTTGCTGACCTGATCGTTCTGAGCGGCTGCGCAGCCGTCGAGGAAGCTGCGAAAAAGGCCGGCTACGCCGTGAAGGTTCCCTTCTCGCCGGGGCGCACCGATGCCTCGCAGGAGCAGACCGATGTGGAGGCCTTCACAGTCATGGAGCCGACGGCAGACGGGTTCCGCAATTACCTCAGGAATGGAGACCCAAGACCCGCGGAGGAGCGGTTAGTGGATCGGGCGCAGTTGCTGACGCTGACGGCTCCCGAAATGACGGTTCTCGTCGGCGGCATGCGCGCTCTGAATGCGAACTTCGGGCAGTCCCAACACGGCGTCTTCACCAAGCGGCCTGGGACGCTGACGAATGACTTCTTCGTCAACCTGGTCGACATGAAGACGAAGTGGCAGCCCTCCGCGACCTCCGAAGGCGTGTATGAGCTGCGCGACCGCGCCACCGGCGAGCTCAAGTGGACCGGCACCCGTGTCGACCTGGTCTTCGGTTCCAATTCCCAGCTCCGGGGCATCGCCGAATTCTATGCCTGTGACGACTCGCAAGGAGGCGTTTGTGAAGGACTTCGTGGCGGCTTGGAACAAGGTGATGAACCTTGATCGCTACGACCTTGCCTAAACCGGTAGCCACGGTCAGTGCCTCTCTGACCGTTGGCCTTTTCTCAGGCGCGATCGCCCGGCGGCAGGTGAGCGTAATCGATTGGGATGGGGCAAGCCGCGACCATCGTCTTATCTAACGCGAAGCTGCTGTAACTTGACTATCGCGAGAAGAGCTTTGGTACCACCCCCGCCGCACCGCGGGGGTGGTTAGAATCTATTATGACACTGTGTTGGGCATTTCCTAGGTCTCCCACTTTACCTCAGTCGCCTCCTTGGCTTGGCCATCGCGCACGAACTCAGCCACGTTCTCGGATCTAATAGTCACTCCGACTCGGGCCTCAGGCAGATGGCCGACCCGAACCTCAATGCCGAGTTTGACACCTTCATACTCTTCTGGAATCCGAGAATCTATTAGCTCGGGAGTTCAGCCAGGGTTCAAAGCGCGTAATTCGAATGGCAAATCACCTGTCTTTCGTATACTATCGCCCGCATGCTACGATCCGGGACGGTGCGAAGACGACCGTGACGGGCATTCAATGTGTTGGGCAAATACCCATCTGACATAGGAGAGCGCTGAACAATGACCGAGAAAAAGGGTGACACAACTAACGTTCGATCTAGGAGGCTGATCTCCGCAAGCATGTTGCTGTTACTCGGCGTCGGCACAGCCGCTGGGCAGAGCAAACCTGACCCGCTCAAGAGTGGATTTGAGAATCCGCCAGAGGGTGCGCGTCCCCGGGTGTGGTGGCACTGGATGAACGGCAACATCACCAAGGAAGGAATCAAGCTGGACCTGGAGTGGATGCACCGGGTCGGTCTCGGCGGCTTTCAGAATTTTGATGCAGCCTTGTCCACGCCGCAGGTGGTGGACAAGCGCTTGGCCTACATGACCCCAGAGTGGAAGGACGCCTTCAAGTACGCGACGGTCCTCGCCGATCGACTGGGCCTGGAAGAGGCAATTGCAGGTTCGCCGGGCTGGAGCGAGACCGGCGGTCCATGGGTCCCGGCGTCGCAAGGAATGAAGAAATATGTTTGGAGTGAGACACCCGTCGAGGGCGGCAAACCCTTCCAGGGAGCATTAGCTAACCCGCCGTCGAACACTGGGGCTTTTCAGAACCTGGCCATTCACGACGTTCTCGCCGCGCCGGAGGGCTCCAAGCCGATTCCGCAGTTCTATGCCGATACCGCGGTCATCGCCTACCGCAGGCCGGCAAGCGATGTGTCGATCGAATCACTGCGTCCGAAGGTGACAGCGAGCGGAGGCACAATTGACGCGGCGATGCTTAGCGACGGAGACCTGGAAAAAACAACAAAGCTTCCCATCCCAGCCGCCGGCGAGAATGCCTGGATCCAATACGAATTTGCTGAGGCCCAGTCCATTCGATCCGTAACCATCGTGACAAAAAGTGTGGATGAGATTGCCGCGACCCTGGCCGGGATCACCAACCCCGAGAAATCTCTCGAGGCGAGTGACGACGGCCAGAACTTCCGGGAAATCATAAAGCTTCCCGATGGTGGCGCTCCCGAGCATACTGTTTCTTTTCCGCCGGTGGTGGCGAGGTTCTTCCGAGTGGCTTTCAAACGGATACCTGCTCCTCCTTTGCCTCCATGGGCGAGCGGCCTGGACCCCGCATCATTGGGAATCAAGGTAGGCCCGCCTCCGACCGACTATGAAATCGCGGAACTGGTGCTGCGTCCGGGTGCGCGGGTCAACAGGTTCGAAGAGAAGGCGGCCTTCACGCCCGTACCCGACCTCTATCAGTTTGCCACTCCTCCCGTCGCTCCCACCGAGGCCGTATCAAAGTCCGATGTCGTCGATCTGACTTCGAAGGTGGGCGCAGACGGTACGCTCGACTGGACACCCCCAGCCGGCAATTGGGTCGTGCTCCGGTTCGGCTATTCACTATTAGGAATCACCAACCATCCGGCAACCGCGGAGGCTACCGGCCTTGAGGTCGATAAGCTGAACCGAGGCTACGTGAAGAACTACATGAACGGCTACCTGGACAGTTACAAGGAGACGGTAGGCGACGACTATATGGGCAAGCGCGGCATCCGTTACGTGATTACCGATAGCTGGGAGGCCGGGTCACAAAACTGGACCGACGACATGATCGCGCAGTTCAAGAAGCGGCGTGGCTATGATCCAGTTCCCTGGATGCCGGTTCTCACCGGTCAGGTGGTCGAAAACGCGGAAGCCAGCGACCAGTTCCTATGGGACTTTCGCAAGACTATTAGCGATTTAATCGCGGACGAGCATTACGGCCAGGTGGAGGCATCTCTGCACGAGCGGGGCATGGGCCACTATGGGGAATCTCACGAGGGTGGACGCGCTTTCGTTGCGGATGGGATGGAGGTCAAGAAGCTCAATGAAGTTCCCATGAGCGCGATGTGGACTCAGACCCCAGGTGTGAACAAGGAGCAATACGGCTACAACGCGGATGACCGTGAATCGGCATCGGTGGCACACATCTACGGGCAGAACCTGGCCGCGGCCGAGTCGTTGACGGCGGCTGCCGCGCCCTGGGCGTGGTCGCCAGCAACGCTAAAGCCGACAGCGGACCAAGAGTTGCTGAACGGGATCAACCGCTTTGTAATTCACGAGTCGGCCCACCAGCCGCTGGTGGGCAAAGCGCCTGGATTGACACTGGGGCCTTTCGGTCAGTGGTTCAACCGCAACGAAACCTGGGCGGAAGAGGCTGGTCCATGGGTGAACTATATTGCACGCAGCAGCTATCTTCTGCAGCAGGGGCACTTCGGCGCGGACCTGGTTTACTTCTACGGCGAGGATTCCAACCTGACCGCGATCTTCTCGGATAAGTCACCCGATGTGCCAGCGGGCTACGGCTTCGACTACATCAACGCCGACGCCCTGATTCACGAACTGAGCGTCGCCGATGGCCGCATCACGACCAAGAGCGGCATGAGCTACCGGGCGCTGGGACTTGATCCGTACAGCCGGCACATGTCGCTACCCGTGCTGCGCGCCATTTACAAACTGGTTGAGAATGGTGCCGTCGTTGCAGGTCCGAAGCCGACCGACGATCCCAGCCTCGCGGACGACCAGGCGGAGTTCCACAAGCTAAATCACGAACTTTTTGGCGACGGCACGGGCGCGCACAAGGTTGGCATAGGCACAGTCTACGCAGGACAGAGTCTACTGGATGTCTTCAACACGTTAAAGGTGCCGCCCGACTTCGACTACACAAAGCCGGCAAGCGACACACGAATCCTCTTTGTGCATCGAAAGCTTGCGGATGGCGATCTATACTTCCTGGATAATCGCAACGAACGCGACGAGACCGTGGACGCGAGCTTCCGTGTCACCGGTAAGGTGCCGGAACTCTGGCACGCCGAAACCGGCGAGTCGGAGCCCGTGTCGTACAAGATTGCGGACGGCCGCACCACGGTGCCGTTGCACCTGGAACCCTGGGGCGCCGTGTTCGTTGTGTTCCGCAAGGCAGCCAGGGAGAACTCGCGCACGCTGCCCAAGACGACGGAGACGCAAGTGGCGGCGGTGGAGGGCCCCTGGAGCGTGACCTTCCAGCCGAACCGCGGAGCGCCCCCGTCGATTACTCTGGACAAGCTGTCTTCATGGAGCGATAACCAGGACGCGGGCGTGAAGTATTTCTCTGGAACCGGCACCTACACGAAAATCGTCCAGGCTTCAGCGGACTGGTTCAGCAAGGGCGCGCATCTATGGATTGACCTGGGCGATGTGAGGAACCTTGCGGAGGTGATGGTGAACGGGAAATCTCTAGGCGTCGTCTGGCATCCGCCCTTCAGGGTGGACGCGACCGGTGCACTGAAGCCGGGCGCGAATGAAGTCACCATCAAGGTCACTAATGCCTGGGTGAATCGGCTAATCGGTGATGAACAGCCAGACGCGACGACGAAGTATACTTTCGCGGATGTGAAGCCGTACAAGGCAAACTCGCCATTGCTACCTTCGGGGCTCCTCGGGCCGGTGCATCTTTGCTCGATTGCCACGCAATAGGGAGAGATCAAAAGCCCCCAAAGCCGAAGACGGTCCCTTGGGGTTACCTTGATCTTATTGAGCAGGATGATAAAAAGGGACCTCCCCTTCCGAGTGGAGATCTGAAAGGAAATATCAAAGGGCGGCTTGTGTCTTCCGACTTCTGGATCCCGACTTCCTTTGGAAACCCATGCGATCCGGACGACTTGTCGTGGTAGGCGGCGTAGCGGCGGGGCTGAGCGCTGCTAGTCAGGCGCGACGTGTGGCTCCCGAGCTTGAGATCAGGGTCTATGAGAAAGGTCCTGACATCTCCTACTCCGCCTGCGGCCTTCCTTACTTCATCGCCGGGAAGATCGCTGACGCCAACTCGCTGCGTGTCTATTCGCCGGAGTTCTTCCAGAGCAAACGCAACATCCGTGTATATACTGGCCGCGAGGTGAGTTCAATCTCCACCGGACGCCGGCGGGTTAAGGTGACTCAGCCTTTCGGAAAGGGAGCGGATGAAGTCGAGTACGATCGCCTGATTCTCGCGACAGGCGCCGAACCCGTGATCCCAGCTGTCCCTGGCACGGACCTTCAGGGAGTTTTCCACGTCAACACTCTCGGTTCCACTCTCGCGCTCAGCAGCTTCCTTCAGGAGTCTAGACCGCGGGCAGCCGCTATCGTCGGCGCGGGCTATATTGGACTCGAAATGGCCGATGCTCTGGTCGCGCGTGGGCTCCGGGTGACGCTGGTGGAGCGATCGGGACGGCTGTTTGGTGCGGTGGACGATGAGATCAGCGCCGTCGTAGAAACTGAACTCGAGCGGCATGGCGTTGCCGTACTGAAGGGCTCGGCAGTGGCGGCGATTCTAGGCAGCGCCGAGAAGCGGATGTGTTCCTTAGTGGTGGGAAGCACACCTGTGGAGGCGGGCTGCGTGATCATGGCAGCCGGGCTGAAGCCACGCGTGAAGCTGGCCGAGGAGGCCGGCATCCCCCTTGGATCGACCGGAGCGATCGCGGTGGACGAGCACCTGGAGACTAGTGTGCCCGGCGTCTACGCGGCCGGTGACTGCGTTGAGAGCCGTCATCTGGTGAGTGGACGCCCGGTCTATCTTCCCCTGGGTACGACGGCCAATAAGCAGGGAAGGATCGCAGGTGAGAACGCGGCGGGCGGAGGCGTGCGCTTTGCCGGAGTGGCGGGCGCGGCCGTAACCAAAGTGTTCCAGTTGGAAGTCGCCCGCACAGGCCTTTGCCTGTGGGAAGCCAGTGAGGCGGGGTATCAAGCTGTCGCCGCCACGATTCGGAGTCCCGCGCGAGCGCGGTATCTCGGGGGCACGGAACTTATGGTGCGGCTCGTGGCGGATCGCGGTTCGGGACGTCTACTCGGTGCCCAGCTCGCGGGGCGCGAAGGCGCCGTGCGGCGTATCGATATCGTGACAACGGCACTTCAGACCCGCATGACAGTGGAACAGTTCGCGCAACTGGATCTCTGTTACGCACCGCCGTTCTCCACCGTTTGGGACCCGCTGCTGATTGCCGCGCAGGAAATGTTGCGGAATCTGAAGCGGCACTGAGACGGTGAGCGGAAGGGGGTTCTTCCGGCGGAGTAAGAAGGCCAGGGTCAGAAGGGCGGTGACCGTGGCTAGCGCCCTGTTACAATCAAGGGGAAAGGAGCAGATCTCGATGTCACTCCCGGCGGAAGGAACCGTGGCGCCTCAGTTCGAGCTGGCTGACAGCGATGGAAATCGATTTTCTCTCCAGGATACGCTCGCGCACGGCCCGGTGCTGCTTGCCTTCTTCAAAGTCTCGTGCCCAACCTGCCAGTTCACCTTGCCCTTCGTCGAGCGGATCTACAACCAATTCCGCGGACGTGGGGTTGAGGTATGGGCGATATCGCAGGATGGCGCCCGCGATAGCCAGCAGTTTGCCGGGCAATTCGGAATCACCTTTCCGATCCTGTTCGATGAGCAGCCGTACGCCACATCACGGGCCTATCGCCTCGAATACGTACCTTCACTTTTCCTTATCGGCTCCGATGGCCGGATTCTGGTTTCGGGCGAAGGATTCTCACGAAATCCGACCTGCGCTTGATGCACACTTCCTTCGCCGCATGGTGCGGGGATGCCGTTCCGACGGCGCTGTTTTCTCCGCAGGATCGCATTCCCGAATACAAACCGGGGTGAGGATCCAAGGGCTAGGCTTCGTCGAAGCCTGAGCGACACCATTCGAACTGCCCGCCGGCCCCACTAGTTCTTGATCGCCTGCGGACGGGCGGTGTGCCAGCGCCGCTCATCGCACACTTAACTTCGGCTTAACATTGGCCGAATATCATGCAACTACGGTCTGCCCCACAACCTGGAACTGGATGTGGATGCGCCTTATCTCGCCATCTTTCGCGCTTTGGGAACCCCAACTTCTACGGGTATGGGCGACGCCGACCTGGGGGTGAAGTGGAACTTCCATAAGGCTTCCCAGGCCTCCCGGCTTCCCGCTCTGGGCGCCAGCCTGTATATTGAGTTTCCGACCGGAAACACGCGCCAGCAACTCGGCTCAGGATTGACCGATTACTGGCTCAATCTCATCGCCCAAAAGCCCCTTTCGGACAAGACCAGGATCAATGTAAACCTCGGCTTCTTGTTCGCCGGCAACACCAGTACAGGCGTGTTGGGAATCCAAACTACTCGTGGCCACGTCTACACCGGAGGGCTCTCGGTCCTGCACGACCTCAAGGGCAGGCTGACGCTTGGCAGTGAGATCTACGGTGGTATTGCCGACAAGACGGGCCTCGGCAGAAGCCAGTTTCAAGTTATGGTTGGTAGCCAATACGCGACCCGCAACGGCGTGACTCTGGATTTCGGCTTGCTCGGAGGCAAATATGAGGCCAGTCCAAGAATCGGTGGCCAGATCGGTTTCTCTGTGGATTTTCCCGATATTTTGCACTCCTCGCTCCGCCGCCAAATTCTTGCTCATTAGAACATCCATAAGGGACCGGAGACCATAAGTTTTACCTACAAGGAGGCGCCGATGATATGTGACCGGGAAGTACTGAAAGATGTTCCGCTCTTCGCTTTACTGGACGACGAAGAGACGGCCATGTTGGCCGGCCAGGTCGAACTCAAGAAATTCGCTTCGCACGAGCGCATCTACAAGAGCGGCGACCCGGGCGGGCGAGCCTACGTAATGGTCTCGGGGGTAGTCCGTGTCTCCACCGTCGATGAAGACCATCAGGAAGTGGTCGTCGCTGAACCTGCAAAAGGAGAATTTTTCGGCTTCGCGTCGATGCTCGATGAAACGCCGCATCAAACGAACGCCATTGCGATCGAGGAGACCGTTTGTCTGGAGGTATCCCGGGATGACATCGAGTTTCTGCTCCAGGGAAAGCCACACGCAGGAATGGATCTGCTCACCACCCTGGGCCGTCAGTTTCACGCCTCGCAGGAACTGGTGCGCCTGCGCGCCAGCCGCAATCCGAACGAGGTAATCGAGCAGGAAGCAACCATGGGCGAACGAATCGCCGATGCGGTGGCCCGTTTTGGCGGATCGTGGGCGTTTATTACCTCGTTTGCGGTCCTGCTAGCAATCTACACAACCGTCAACGTCGTCTTAGACAGGAAGGCATGGGATCCCTATCCCTTTATCCTGCTCAACCTGTTCCTTTCCATGCTCGCCGCCGTCCAGGCCCCTGTTATCATGATGAGCCAGAACCGCCAGGATACGAAGGATCGGCTGCGCGGCGAACTCGATTTCGAAGTCAATCGCCGCGCGGAGACCGAGATCCAGGGACTGGCGCAGAAGTTAAATCTGTTGGACGAGAAGATCGACGATCTCGGGGATCTGGTTCGAAAAAGAGCAGTCGATAGTCGTCCAGCCGGGGAGTAGAAACCTCGCGACGGCCGTCTAGGGACTCCACCTGATCAGGTCCGGTCCTCCAGCTCGTCGAGCGCGCTCTTCTTGTGCTTGACAGGCTTGTCCTTGCGGCTCGGTACCTCCACCGAAGGCCTGGGCGTGCCGACCTGCGTTCGCGCCTGCAGCCTTGCCAGCTTGGACGCGGACATCGGCTTGGGGCGTTTACGAGGGCTCATGATCGGGGTAGCTCGAGGTTTCACTCAACGTGATCGCCACCAAACCGATGGCGGAAGTGAGTCGGAATCGAACCGACCGGTCCACCAGAGGCAGACCCACAGGGTTTGAAGCCCTGGGCGGACACCAGCCCACATGCACTTCCACGTTGACTCTAAAATGGTTTGACGCTCCAGGTCAACCGGTCGGTTCTTCGCCATGCGAGCGAATGTCTGCGGCTATGGCTTGGGCGCCGTAGCCTCCACGTAACGGCGTCCCCAGTGCTCCTTGCGCCGGCCGCGGAAGTCACCGGTTGCTGGCATGATCGCCAGTTGGCCGCCGTCGCAGACGATAGTCTGCCCGATGATGTAACGCGACTCATCGGACGCCAGGAAGATCACCAACCTGCCAATGTCGGCAGGAGTCCCGATAAATCCGGCGGGAATCTGCTTGCCAGCCGCTTCCGGGTCGAATTCCTCGCCCAGCACCAGGCGGTGGTTCTCCACAAACACCCAGCCGGGCGCGATGGCATTGACGCGAATGCCCCTCTGGATCAGCTCGAGCGAAAGCTCTCGCGTATAGGACACGATGGCCCCTTTGGTTCCGGCGTATATGGAATGCTCGGTCATGCCGGCGAAAGCATGGACCGAGGTCAGATTGATCACAGCACCCTTACCCTGCTTCTCCATCGCCGGGAGAACAGCCTGGGTTAGAAAGAACTGAGCCCGGATGTTAACGTGATAAAGGGCATCGAAGGCTTCAGGGGTCACCTCTTCAAAAGGTAGGTTTAGCGTGATTCCGGCGTTGTTCACCAGCACGTCGATCCCGCCTAGAAACTCGATGGCCTCGCCCGCCAGTTGTTTCAGAGGCTCAATTCGCCTGAAATCCGCGCCAAAGGCTTTCGCCTTGCCTCCGGCCTGGAGAATTTGCTCCACGGCAGATTCCGCGCCCGAAGAGCTTTGGGAATAATGCAGGGCGACAACCGCGCCCTCTTTCGCCAGTTCGAGAGCGATCCCCCTACCGATTCCCGTTCCGGCGCCGGTCACCAGCGCTCGTTTGTTTTCCATGCGCATCGCGTTCGTCATTATGGCGTCTCCCAAATGGTTGATTCGATTTTTACCGCGGAGCACGCAGAGAAAAACAATGCAGGCGGCAAAAGAAGCCGGACGATGCTATTACAACGAGTGGTATAGCAACCGTTAATTGAGAGTCCTCGATCCACCTTCTCGATCACTTCTTCTCTGCGTTCTCTGCGCCCTCTGCGGTTAAATGTCTAAACAGGCACCCTCAGATTCGCTTGTCCCAGGACCTCCGGATTCACGATGTTGTCAGGCCGACTACCCGACAGGATGGCAGCCATCTGAGCGGCGGCGGTCTGGCGCAGGTCGACGAGCGATTCCTCCGAATTGAAGGCGGCGTGCGGAGTGATGATCGTTCGCGGATGCCGCAACAGAGGATCGGTGGGGTCCGGCGGTTCCTGCGGGAGGACATCCAGGCCCGCGCCCGCGATCATACCCTGATCGAGCGCTTCCACCAGCGCCGCCCCATCAATTACGCTTCCACGTGACGTGTTGATCAGAAATGATGTGGGTTTCATCTGCCTGAGCGCCACCAGATCGAACAGAGCACGTGTTTCATTGGTCAGCGGAACGTGAATCGAAATATAGTCGCTTCGCTCGAGCAGGCCTGCAAAGGATACCACTTCCACCTCGAACCCGGCGAGCGAGGCGCGATCGGCATAGGGATCAAACACAATGACCCTTAACCCCAGTCCACTTGCCTTGCGGTAGAGCGCTCTGCCGATCCTGCCGAATCCCACGATGCCGAGCGTCCGCCCTCGCACGCGATACAGTGGCGTGTGGGCTTGCAGATCGTAGACGCCCGACTTGATGGCTCGATCGTAGAAGGTCACCTTGCGCGCCAGGGACAAGAGCAAGGCCAGGGCGTGGTCCGACACTTCTTCCACGCAATAGGAAGGCACATTGGTCACGACGATGCCGAGTCGGGTAGCTTCGGTGACGTCGATATTGTCGAGCCCGATGCCAAGCCGGCCGATCGACACACAATGGGGCGATTGCTGGATGACTTTCGCAGTGACCGGTTTCCAGCAGGTCAGGATCCCATCGGCCTCGGGAGCAAGCGACACCAATTCTGCCTCCGACCCCGTTTCGGCAGCCACGAGTCGCGCGTCTACCCGCGCCAGAACCGCGCGCTCGATTTCGAGGTCTTTCCAGGCGTAATCGCTGACTAAGACGACCCGGTCCATTGAGAGACTCCCTGCCCGCTGAGAATTCAGAATGCCGAGAATTCAGAATAGGGTGGCCCGACCAGATTGGGAGAGGGCGGACTTTCATTCCCCGTCATAAGCCGTTTGCTGTTACAGGGCTTTCAGCCCTGAACCACCGCCCTCCCACCACGTTGCCACTATAATGTGTAAGCCCTCATTGCAATCGCGAGAGCGCCGACAAGATCTACTCCACAGGCTCCGCTGCTTCACTTGCGGGAGCTGGGAAGGATTTCGTCCAGGATTGGCCTATCGCCTCGATGCTCCTACCCTTGGTCTCCGGCACCAGCCACCACGCAAAGAGAAGCGCGGCTCCACAAACTACGGCATACATCCAGAACAGGCCGGCCGCTGATCCGAACCGCTGCTCCACCGAGTGCATGACGGGGGCGAGGGCCTGGGTGGAGGAATACGCGCTGATCCAGACCACGACCGCCGCCAGGGATTGTCCTTTGGCGCGAATCCGGGTGGGAAAAATCTCGGACATGATCAGCCAAGCCAAAGGCGCCAGGCTCATGGCGTAGGTCCCGATACACAGGAACATCGCCAGGACCACGTAGGTTCCCATCATATTGAAATGGAAGAAAGTCCCGAGGAATAGTTGACCAAGGCCCATGCCCGCCACACCCCACAGTAACAGCGGGCGTCTTCCCAAGCGATCCACCAGTAGCAACGCCGCCACCGTGCACACGAAGTTCCAGCAGTTGAAGACAATCGTCTGCGCCAAGGCGGCGCTAACCACGGTGAAGCCAGCCTTCTGAAAGATAATCGGGGCGTAAAAAGTAAGGGGACTCACACCCGTCCACTGTTGAAAGAACGCCAAGCCGACTGTGATGAGAAGCGCGGTGCGAACGCCCGGCTGAATAAGTTCGGCCAAGCTGCCGGACTCGCTGGAAGCGACCTCTTTAATCTCTCCAATCTCCCTGAAAGCATGATCGCGGCCGTCCACTCGAGTAAGGATGTCCAGAGCCTCTTGTTCGCGGTTCTGTTGGACCAGCCAGCGGGGGCTTTCGGGCACCAGAAAAAGTCCCGCGAGCAGGATGAAGACGGGAACCAACGCCGAAGCAAACATGGCACGCCAGTTCCCGTTGAACGACAGAAAATAGGCCACCACTATTGAAGTCGTTGAGCCGATCACGATAGCCAACTGGTTCAGGGTAACCAGGCGGCCGCGAATGCGCGCTGGGGCTACCTCCGCAATGTACATGGGAGAGACAACCGAGGCTGCCCCGACCCCGACGCCGCCGATGATCCGATAGATGTTGAAATGACCGATGCTGTGAATCATCGCCGTGCCGATGGCGCAGATGCCAAAGAGCACGTCAGCCAAGATCAAGGCCTTTTTGCGTCCCACCTGGTCGCTGAACCAGCCGGCCAGGAAGGGCCCGGTAATGCATCCGATGCTAGCGCTGCCGAGGGCAAAGCCCAACTGACCGGCGGTGAGAGAAAACTGCTTCTGCAAAAAGATGACGGCGCCGGAAATGATGGAAAGGTCGTAGCCGAAGAGAAAGCCGCCAACGGCCGCGACCAGGGAAATCAGGTAGACATAGGCCTTGCTTGACGCACCCTCACATTGAGTGGCCATAGACAGACTCGCTCGACCGGTTCGGAAGGATTCCTACTTCAAAACGCTGGCGTCGCGTCGCGTTTGAATTCGATACAAGGGTTCGAGACCTGCTGCCAGCCGATCGATATTCTCCGCCGCACAACCGGCGCGCCGCCGCCACGTTGCGTCCGTGTTGCCGGAAATATGGGGAGTCGCAATCACGTTCGGCAACTTCAGCAACGGATCGTCTGGGTTCGGGGGTTCGGAGCCGAAGACGTCGAGTGCCGCACCGGCCAAACGCCCTGTGGTGAGCGCGACATAGAGAGCCTTCTCATCTACCAGCGCTCCGCGAGCGACGTTGATTAGAAAAGCGCTTGGCTTCATCAATCCTAGCCGGCGCTCATTGATCAGGTGCCGGGTCTCGTCATCAAGATGCAAATGCAAGGAAACAAAATCACTCTCGACGATCATTTTCTCAAGATCCGGTGGCTTACCGACAAACTCCAACCCAAATTCTTTCTGCTCTTCGGGCGCCACTTCCCGAATGTCGATGGCCCGGATCCGCATTCCAAACGCTTTGGCTCGGCTAGCTAACTCACGAGCGCTGGCGCCGAAGCCGACCAGTCCCAAAATGCGGTTCTCCAATTCGGATCCCAGAGGCCGGTTGAGAATACGCTTAACGAGGTTTTCCTGGGTTGCTTTCCAGTGACGCGAAAGCATGATCATAAACATCACAGCGCATTCCGCCAGAGGAAGACCAGAAAACTTCCCGGGAGTGTTCGCCACCGGAATATTCTTGTTCGCCCAGTATTCGAGATCGAAATGATCGACACCGGTCCCGAGGACTTGCCACAGTTTCACGGAGGTGGCAACATCCGCCATCGCGCGCGTTCCTACCGAGCCCCCATAATCAATGACCACCTCGACGTCCGCGAATTGAGGCGCCAGAGGAGCCTTTCGATCGTAGATCCTCAAGTCATGGCGGCCACTCACCGCCTCCACGACCCCGATTTCCGCTACGTGTCCGGGCTCGGCAGGGCCAAGCAAAAGAACCTTCAGCGATTTCGGCATAGCAGCTTATCCCCCTTAGGAGCGCACAGCCTCAATCCAGCGGCGCGACTCCGCCGCGAGATAGAAGTCGTCACCGCCTATCAGCAGAAGGGGGACGCCTAAGGCCGCGCAACGCTTAGCGTGATCCATGCTGTAAGCAGCCGTGCCCATGATTTTGTTGAATTTCCGGCAGGCGTCACGCACCTTCTCAAAAGCGGCAATATAAGTGGGACTCTCGAACTGCTTAAACGCACCGAGTGAAATCGAGAGATCCATCGGACCGATGCAGACACCATCAAATCCCTCTACACCGACGATCTCCTCGATATTCTCGACGGCTTCGCGGGATTCGATGATCCCGAGAACGATCATCGCCTCATTGGCGGTGCGGAAATACTCATCGGCATCTAAACCACACATGCCGGCCCGTCGCGGTCCGTAGCCGCGAATTCCCGCGGGCGGATACAGGCACGACTGCGCCAGTTGCCGGGCCTCGTCACCAGTGTTAATGAAAGGACAGATCACCCCAGGCGATCCCAGGTCTAGAAACAGGCGAATCGCATCCCGATCGAGGCGCAGCGGACGCGCCAGCAAAACGGCATCGGTGTGGGCCACCGACTGTAGCATGGCTCGCACCACGGCCCCTGTATTGGGAGCGTGTTCCGTGTCGGCGATTAGCCAGTCGTATCCAACACGGCCAAGAAGCTCAGACACGATAGGGTCAGAAAGCGCAATCTGCGCGCCCAGGCAAACTTCGCCCTTTCGGAGTCTGGCTTTCAGTTTCCTGGCCTTTTCGAGTTCGGCAATCATGTTTTCCCCTTCCTCTGCTGCAAGACGAACAGGCCACGCTCACAACAAGCTACGCTTGCGGGTCATTCCGGCAATGTTAATCTCGTCGCCCGCACACCCATTCGTAATCGTCACGGGAATCTCTAAGGTCTGGACAGCATAATCCGTCCGACGGAAAGCCGTCAATGGGGCCCCAGGTATGGATGGGGATTACCGGGTCAGAAGGCTAGCCAGGTCGGGTCTACCGGTCCCGTTTTGCACGGCAAAATGGAACTTCTTTCCGTCGCGGG
Organism: uncultured Acidobacteriota bacterium; assembly: GCA_963803295.1. Lineage (GTDB taxonomy): Bacteria > Acidobacteriota > Terriglobia > UBA7540 > UBA7540 > CAWDMC01. Next base: position 111,210 of record CAWDMC010000011.1, read on the forward strand.
TACGGATTTCCAATGAATCCGTCATATTGGAGATCCCAACGGGTTGGTGTTTCAGTTTTGAATTCTTCACATTTTCAATGTTTGCGATCTTCAGCTCGACCGCGCCCGCGCCGTTGCCGCTGACAAACTTGAAGGTGTCACGGTCAATCGCAATGGTTCCGAAATACGGCGAACCTGCCCCTAACCCGTAGGTCAACAGGTACCTTTTCTGGGACGGGGGGTTGCGGACTGCGGGATAGATCAGTGCGTCCGACGGCGCCGTGTCCGCTCGAGCTGAAGGATGGGTCGGAATTAAGGTCGGCCGCTCACTTGCAGTAGATGTTTGCGCGGCTTGGGCTTGGGGTCTAGTGAGAATCACGGGGATCTCAGACTGCACCGCGGCGGCACTCTTCCCTGCTGGCGCTACCTGTCTGCTTTCATTGGCCGTTGGGTTGGGCGCAGAAGCCGTATTCCCGGGTGGTGAGGAGGAATGCCCTTGATCTGGAGTCGATCCAGTTGCAACCGGCTGGCGCGGGCGAATGGGCTGCTCCGAAGGAAGACGCGCCAGAAGGTTTTCGATCTGGCCGGAATAGCTCCGCATGATTCCGGCTAACGGCTCGCCACCCGAGGCCAGGGCTTTGGCCTGCTTGCGAAGGCTCTTGAGCGTGGTCTGATCACTTTGCTGGATCGCGTTGTTGAGGTCTCTCTGAAACCGTTGCAGCGTTTCGAGGTCCTGGCCGGAGAGGCTCGGAGCCGAGGGCGTTACCTTCGGAGTCTCGGCGGGTGGCGCTGGTAGATCCGGCACCGTTTTCGGGACTTCTATGGGAGGCGAAGTCGATTGCTCGGGCCTAGCCGCCGGCGTTTGGACTGGCTGGGACTGGACCGATGGCTCTTGTTTCAACTTAGGGGTGCGCGGACGGAGAACAGCGTAGCCTATCAAGGTGGCGGCAATCACCGTCGCACCGGCGATTCCCAGACCGATCGGCTGTTTCCACAGAGGCGGTTGGACGGATGAAATCTGCGCGGGCGGTCCAGCCAAGGGCTTGGCCGGATGAATGGGTGTGGCGGCAACCACGGCCCGAACTGAAACCGCTGATGTGGTGTCGGCTTTTGTCGCCCTTGGTGGCGGTGCAAATGGTGTTTCAAGGCGACGGTCCGCTGCCGCCGATCCGAACAGGAGAGTCGCGCTTGCGTCCGGGCCTACTGCCGGCGTTCCACGGGGCGCACCGAGGGGAGCAGATTGTTCTTGACGCACCCCTTCTGGCTGGCTCAATCGCTCTTCGCGCCGCTGGATCTCCCCTCTCCGCTTGGCGTCTTCTCGGATTTGCTCCTCCTGACCATGGCGGGCCTGGGCCAACTGGAGTTCGAGCGCCCGGCTACCCTTGAAATTACGAAGGGCAGCCTCAGCCTCCCGAATGGCATCTGGGAAACGCCCCTGGTTTTGGAGCGCCTGGATGGACTGGCAAATCGCCTCGACCTTGCGTTCCTCCGCCAGCAACTTCTCCCGCGACGCCTCCACGAGTACGCCGCAAACCTCCGGGCTGTCGCCGAACTGCCCCAGCAATTGCTCGCCGCTTTGAATCGCCTGGTCGTATTGACCGGCGTCTACCATCTTCCAAACCAACGCGACTTCACGCTTCAGGCGAAGGCGCTGCGTTGCCGCCGCCTGCCGGCTCCTGGCAGTCTCCCCCAGGCGTGCGAGTTGGGGATTCTGAGGGAACTCGCTGGCGAGTAAGTCCGCCCGTTCGATAGCCTCTTCGTATTCCTGCTTGTCGATAAGGGCCTGGATTGCCGCGGCTCCCTGCTGGAGTCTTCGATGCCTCTCCAACCCCTCCCGCGCGCTGGCGAGGGCCAGCTCAAATTCGCCCACGTCCCGAAACTCAGCTTCGAACCCTCCCAGCAGCGCAATCACCTCATCGTAACGACCTTCAGCAGTCATTTGCCGTGCGGACACCAGAGCTTCCTGCATCTGTCGCCGGCGATCGCGTTGCGATCGCGCCTGCTGGACTTGCGCCAGAACGGCGGCGGCCTCAGGATTAGCAGAGTCGAGCTCGATTGTCTTCTCCAGGAGCGCCTCGGCCGCCGTAATGTTCCCCTGATCGAGAGCCTGGCGGCCGGCTTCCAAGCCGCGGCGGATCTCCGCAACTCGAAACGACTCCCGCCGGGCCGACTCGAGCATCGACCTCGCCCCCTCCTGACGCGGATCAATTTTCAGCACCTCTTCCAGCATGCGGCAAGCCTCGTCGTATTGGCCCTGCCCGATGAGCCGCCGTCCTTGGTCGAGATAAGGCTGGATCCTGCCGGTAAGCTCCGCCCGCTTCAACTCAGCCGTGACACTGACTAGCAGGCTTTTTGCCAGATCATTACTGCTGTCTAGTGCTAACGCCTTTCGCAGGACCTCGCGGGCCGGAACGAACTCTTTCTTTTCAGCCAATTCCCGTCCCTGCTTTACCATCTCGATTACAGCATCGCGATCGAGCCCCCGCGCGACCGAATCAAGATCGAGCACGAGATCATCAAGAGCCTGAAAACGCTGCGCGGGATCCTTGTTGAGGCACTTGCTAACCAGTTCCTCCAAGGCGGGAGGAAGGTCAGGCGCTATCCCGCAAAGTGACGGTGGATCCCCGGAAACAAGCTTGGCCATAACGTCGCCGAGATCATGTCCTTCGAATGGCTTGCGATACGAGAGGAATTCATAAATGACGATACCCACGGAAAAAATGTCGGACCGGGCGTCCACATGGTTGCCCCGCAACTGCTCGGGAGACATGTAATTGACCGTTCCCATGATCATGCCGGAAGAAGTCATGGTGGCGGTTGTCAGGTGAACGATTCCGAAGTCCACAACTTTGGTATTACCGCTGTGCGTGAGGACAATATTGGCGGGCTTAATGTCGCGGTGAACGACGCCACGCTTGTGGGCGTAGTCAAGCCCACGGCAGAATTGGCCGATGATATTCAGCTTTTTGGCAAGCGGGACCGGCTCGCGGCGGGCGATAATGCGATCGAGACTCTCGCCCTCGAGTAGTTCCATGGCAATGAACGGAGTGCCATCACCCTCGCCTAGCTCGTAGATTGTGACAATGTTCGGATGCTGAAGATTCCCTGCAGCCTGTGCTTCACGGTAGAAGCGCCTCAGCAGGTTCTTGTCCTCGACCAGCTTGGGATTGATAGTTTTCAAGGCAACCAGGCGGCCAATATAGGGATCGCGGGCCTTATACACGATCCCCATGGCGCCACGTCCCAGCACCTCCACGATTTCGTATTTGCCGAGTTTCTCGACAACCTTCTCAGCCACGGCTGGCCTCGATCCATTCTTCGAGCGTCAGTGAAGAAAGAACATGACATGGCCTCACCCTATCTGATGAGAGGGTCAGGAGGTCCGGGTCTACGAAGAGCGACCTCAACGTCTACCCCAACGACGAACCACAAAGATTAGTGAGTTTCACCCTCCACGAGTTTCCCTCGAACCTGAAGAATCGAGCCCTTCCCATTTTCCACCTTAATTCGGAAGCTAACCCCAGCGGTGAACAAAGTCAAGGGAGTCCACTTCAATCACATCGGTCACGTTGCCGCTGCGCTTCGATTCGGATCACTCCTCAGCACAGCCCGGAAGCCCTGTACCCTGAGGATCTTCGGCAGAAGCCATCGTTAGGTGCTCCGTGAGCAGCTTCGCTGTTGCGTCCGGTTGCTCCTCCTGTGGAAGATGTGCGCAGTTCGGAATAAAGTGGATTTCCGAGTTCTCTAGCTCCTTATGCAAGCGGTTCCCCACACTCACTGGAACGACACGATCACGATCGCCCCAGATGATGAGCGTGCGCACTTTGATCGTCTTCAACTCGGAGATGAATTGGTCGAACCCCGCCGGCGGAATCTGTTTGGCGGTCTCCACCAGCGCCTCGCGCGCGCCAGGAAGCGCAAAAAAGCGGGCATATCGATCAATTCGTTCGGCGTCAACCTTGGAAGGATCGCGAATAATCCGCTTTAGCGTATGCGCCGCGACCCACCGGGCGGGCAACCGCCCAACAGCTTTGCCCAGCAGAGGGCGCCTCAAGATGGAAACGAAAAACGGCAACTCCTGCGGGTACGCAGCACTCGCTATCAGCACGAGGTTCCGGATGCGTTGATGTTCGCCCAGACCCCGCAATCTGAGAAAGGTCATGAGCGCCACCGCGCCTCCGTAGGAATGGCCGACCAGTACGACCTCGCGCAGATCCTTCGCTAGGATAAATGAGGTCACGAGGGCAGCTTGGTGGTGGAGTGAGTACTGATGGTCTCTGGGCTTCGGCGATAGGCCGTGGCCTTTGAGGTCCACCTCATAGAGCGTCGAACCTTTAATCAGAAGGGGCTCGATATCTTTCCAGGTCAGGTGCGACGAACCAAAGCCGTGCAACAGAACCATGCACAGTGGTCCCGATCCCACGATTCGGCAGTTCAAGTCGACGGTATCTGCTACTTGAGTGGTGGGTGTGCGCATTCAGCTTGGTCCTGTGGGTGCGAAAGCTTGTTGACAACACGATCAAGCATCATGATCATAGGGGATCGCATGCTCATGAAGCAATCTGTTAAGCCGGTTCAGTTGAAGCCTGCAACGCTGGAGGCCTTCGAGTCCTACATACAGGAGGCCGAAGCCGGAATGGAGAAGACGCTGAAGGGCGACGGGCCATTTCTGTGGGGTGACGCCGCCTCCGAGAGAGCACAGCGAGTCCGCAAGGGCGAAGTCGTAGCGCAGTTCTGGTCCGGCAAAGAGCCAGTCAAAGTGCCGGACGGTCTGATTCATGATTGGATTGGAGCCGCCTTTGCGTCCGGCAAGACGGTCAAAGAGACCCTGGCGTTGATCCAGGACTACAACAACCACAAGAATATCTACAAAACCGAGGTGATCGACTCAAAGCTGCTGAACCATCACGGCAACCATTTCCAGATCTACTTACGGCTTCTCAAGAAGAAAATCATCACGGTGGTGCTCGATACGGATCACGACGTGCACTATTCCTCTCTAGACGACACACGCTGGCTCTGCCGCTCTTACACGACGCGGATTGCTGAAGTCGAAGACGCCGGAAAACCAAACGAGACGGTCCAGCCACCGGATGCGGGGTACGGGTTCTTGTGGCGTCTTTATTCCTACTGGCGATTCCAGGACAGAGACGCCGGCGTGCACCTACAGTGCAGGGCGATTTCACTGACCCGCGACGTGCCGGCCGGACTGCGATGGATCCTGGCGCCGATCATCCGCAGCCTTCCCCGGGAATCGCTCATGAACACTCTCAACTCAACCCGTCAGGCGCTTCCACATTGAACGGCGCCTAGACCTGACTCGTTCCTGCGTTTCTGCCGGACACCCGATGCCGGTGAACATCATCGAGCTGGCCGCGAGTCCAATCCTGCGGTGTAAAGGCCCTCAGCTCGCGAAAGAAAATCGTGACGCCAGCTTCATCAGCTTAAGCACCCTATAAACATCGATGTTGACGCCGCGCAACACGACCTTGGCCCCCCTGCCGTCAGCGGCACTGGCGAAGGTTTCCATGACTCTGAGATCGCTCGGATCGATGCGATTCACAGAAGAAAAATCCAGCCGCACTTCGCTCCCGGCACCGTCGAGTTTCTCAAGGGCCTCTTCGAAAGCGCGAACCATGCACTTTCCATCGATTTCATGCCACACCGCATTTGTTGCCATATGCACAACCATCCTTCACTATTTTTTGCCGGATGCAACCGTTGCCTTCGCCAAGCCTCGCCCGTGGTAGGCACTCCACAAGAGATCGGCCAATTCACTCAGCAGTGGCATGCGAGGGTTTGTCGGACGCCAGGAGGGATCATCAAAGGCAATTTTGACCAAATCGGGCACCGCACGCTCAAATTCCTCTTTCGAGATCCCGAGTTCGGCGATCGAACGCGGAATTGCCAATCGGTCGAGCAACTGCTCGATCGCCGCCACCAGGTTCTTCACTTTCTCCGCAATCGTGTGACCGCCCAGACCCAGCAAGTCAGCTATGAAAGCGTATTTCTTATGTGCCGCATACGCTCGCTGGTGCGGCGAAGGCATAAACTTCGTGGGCACCGAGGCGTTATAGGCGATGACATGAGGCAACAGGAGGGCATTGGCTCGACCGTGCGCTACACCGAACCGCGCGCCGAAAGCATGAGCCAGGGCATGATTCACGCCTACGGAGGCGTTGGAAAACGCCAGCGCCGCGATGCAAGCCGCATTGTGCATCATGCTGCGCGCCTCTTCATCACGAGGGTGCTCATAGGCGATGGGCAGGTATTTGAACACCAGGCGGATCGCCTGCATAGCATTGGCATCGGTGTAGGGCGAAGCGTAAACCGAAACTCCAGCCTCCAGGGCATGGGTCAAACAGTCAATGCCAGTGTCGGCGGTGAGGCCTTTCGGCATTGACATGACGAACTGCGGATCGACGATAGCCACATCCGGACTCAGCGAGTAGTCGGCGAGTGTCACCTTACGCCCGTGTTCTTTGTCGAATAGGACGGCAAATGGCGTGACTTCGCTACCCGTTCCGCTGGTGGTGGGGACGGCGATTAATCGCACCTGGTTGGTCTTTTCGGTTGGGTACTGGACCACGCGCTTGCGGATATCCAGGAATGGCGATCCCAACTCCTCCAGATCAGCCTGAGGGAATTCGTACTTCAGTTTCATAATCTTCGCCGCATCCAACACCGAGCCGCCGCCCAAGGCGATGATTTGGTCTGCTTTGTAAAACTTGAGATCCTCGAGCCCTTGCATGACAACCTTCACTTCAGGCTCGGCCTCGGGAATCACAGTGACATGAACGTGGGTTCCCGGCGGCAGGCACCCCCGGATTATGTCGACGTGGCCAATTTGCTCCAAAACCGGATTGGTGACAATGATCGTTGAGCGCGAGGGGAATTGGCCAATATACCCCACGGCGTTCATGTTGAAGTAAATCTGATTGGGAACGCGGAACCACATAGGCGCTTGCATCCTCCTCGCCACTCGTTTTACGTTCAGGTAATGATATACATTCACGTTATCCGTCGTGCTGTTACCGCCTCCCGTCCCGCATCCGAATGAGAAGGTAGGCACCATATCGTTGTAAACACCACCGATCGCTCCGACTGACCCCGGGGAATTCACAATGATCCGCCCGGCGTTGACCACTTCGCCGAACTTTCGGATGACCGCATCGTTCGACGAGAAAACGACCGCCGTATGTCCAAGCCCCCCGGCATGATTCACGTCGACACACACTTTCAGAGCCTCATCGACGGATTTCGCCCTATAAACCGCGAGCACGGGGAACAGTTTCTCGACCGACAGAGGATGTTCGCGACCCACACCTTGGATCGGCGCGATTAAGAGTTTGGTGTTTGGCTTGACCGAGAGACCGACAACGCGGGCGATATCGGTAGCCTTCTGGCCGACTGCCATGGGCCGCATGGATCCGGTTGCGGGATCGATCACCGTGCGGCTCAGCAACTCCGTTTCTTTCTCATTGCAGATGTGTGCGTCCAGGTCCGCAAATTTCTTTAGCACGAGGTCATAGATCTCATCATCGATCACCACCGTCTGCTCCGAGGCACAAATCGTCCCATTGTCGAATGTCTTGGAGGTGATGATATCGACCACGGCCATGTCGAGGTCCGCCGTTTTTTCCAGATAGACGGGAGTATTACCCGGTCCTACGCCCAAAGCGGGTTTGCCGGAGCTATAGGCGGCTTTGACCACACCCTGCCCGCCCGTGGCATCAATCAAGGCAACGTCTTTGTGCCGCATGAGGTAGGCGTTGTCTGCCAAAGTGGATGATTCGATGCAAGTAAAAACGCCTTCGGGCGCCCCGTGCTTCACCGCCGTCTCATACATGATCCGCACCGCCTCGTAGCAACAGTGCCCGGCTTTCGGGTGAGGGCTGAAAACGACCGCGTTCCGCGTCTTGATGGCCATGATGCACTTGAAGAGAACCGTCGCCGTGGGGTTCGTAATCGGAGTGAGCGAGAAGATGACCCCGATCGGTTCAGCCACTTCCACCACCCCACGTTCCGGAAACTCACGAATCGCGCCAACCGTACGCTTGTCTTTGACATAATTGTAGACGAACTCAGTGGCCACCATGTTCTTAACGGCCTTGTCTTCCAGAACCCCGACCCGGGTTTCCTCAAATGCCAGGCGGGCCAGATCTTGAGCTTTTTCCATCCCCGCCATGGCCATCGCTTTAACAATGCCATCGACATCTTCTTGGGTGTATTGCGTAAAGACCGCGGCGGCGGTTCTGGCTTGACGGACTAGCCCTTCCAAGTAACCAATCCTGTCTTCGGTGAGGCTTGAAACATTTTCTGCCATAGTTTCGAACGTCCTTTCCATTCTCGCTTGATGGATAATCAGGTTTTGCCTTGGAGCAAATCCTGCTGCCTTGGCTCCTCGACACGACGGCAGTTTTGGACCTGCAGGCTAATCCGTCTTCATCAGGCAGCATGCCTGGTGTTCGCCATGGCCGATGGCGTCGCTTGCGGCCTTGCCGCCCGTTTCGCTCGTTCTGAAGGCGGCGTCTGACCAGCCTTCACTTTGAGCGGCTTCGTACCCGCGGGTCCGGCGTCTTGCGGCGGTCCGGTCTTTCTTGACCCTGCCCGTTTGGCTCCGGCGGCCCGGCGGATTTCCTTAAACGACAAGTAAAGAAAGTCGCGCAATCGGTCGACGTCCGAAGCCACGTGGGCGTCCGCGATGAGTCCGAAGAACAGCTTTCCGTCATAGCTCTCGACCGCAACGTTGACCCCGAGATCCCAGCCCGTGGGCACCTGGGGATAAGAGGCCAGCATCCGCCTGCCCGCCGCATAAAGAGGCACTGGCGATCCGGGCACGTTGGTGCAGATCATGTTCAAGAGCGGAACCGGCAGTATGAACTCCGGGATGCCTTTCCACAGGAGCGCCTGAAGGGGAGGAGGGGCGGCAGCGACGCAGGCGGCAGCCAAGGCCACCATTCGGGCTGCCCCTGAACGTTTCATGGTCTCCGTTCTTAATGCGACCGCCCGCAGCGTTCGGAGCGGACCGCGCACGTCCATGGGCAACGCCACCGGCATAAACGAGAGCTGGTTGCCCAAGACCGCGCCCTGATCGGCGCCTGCACTCGGTGTCCTCAGGCTAACCGGACAAACCACGCGTACGAAGCGGTTGACGGTCGTCTCGCCGTGGAGCCTCACATAGTGCGCGAGCGCACGGAGGACGATCGTCAGAACAACGTCGTTCAGAGTAGCACTCGCCACCTCGCGGATGGACTCTACCTCAGTCAGGTTGAATTCCGCCCAGCAGAATTTGCGGTCACCGCTGCAGGGCTTATTGAACGGAAGCCTCTCCACGGACGCTGCCAATTCCGGCAGCAGACCCTTGAGGCCCTTGAGCCCGTCGCGCATCCGGTCGGTCATCAGGGACTCCGCGAAAGCGAGAATCCCTGCCTCGGCCGCGATTAAGCCCTTCAACGTACTCTGGACGCCTTCGCCGATTTCGTCTTTCAAGCTGCGCGACGGTATGGCCGGAAGCTGAGCGTGGATTGGACTGGAACGTTCCAGCCGGGGAGGGGAGGAGCCCCCAGGGCTCTTGTCCAGCATTCCTTCAATTATCCGCAATCCTGCGATGCCGTCGCATAGCGCATGATGCAGCCGCCAGATCATCGCCCCGCGTCCACCCTCGAGACCCTCAATGACGTGAACTTCCCAGAGCGGCTTGCGACGATCCAGGCGCCGGCTCAGATATTTCCCCATAAGGGCTTGCAGTTCCGCTTCTCCGCCTGGACTCACGAGCGTCATCGGGAAGATATGCCGCTTGATGTCGAAATGCGGGTCGTCCTCCCAGGTGGGCAGGCCGAGGTTCATTGGCGGCGTCATCACCACCTGACGAAGGCGCGGGAACTGGTCCAGCCTGGATTGGATGGTGGCCACGAATGTGTCAAAAGGTATGGGGCCGTCGAAGATACTGAGGCTGGCAATGGCTAAGGGCAGTTCCGGTCCTTCCAGGTAGATGAAAGCGGCGTCCGTCGGGGAAAGGCGCTGCGAAACCCGCTTACCTACACTCTTCCGCTGGGTTTCACTACCCTGCCCGCCCGCTCTGCGGCTTGCTGCTCCGTCATCTCGTCTATTTCGATTACCCGCTCCGGACTCTCGGCTCGTCGTCATCGGATTCCCCTCCTCAAGCCCTGGGAAGATGACCAATTAATCGTGCCGCCTGAAAACTGTTTAAGGCCGGTCACCTTGGGCCTACCAACCTTTGCTCTGCGATGGCAATCTGTCGATTACCTCCCGTTCCGAGCTGGGACAAAAGCAACTAGATATCTAATATCCTAATCTGGCAAACCGCCGCTGTGACTGCCGTCACAGGCGAGCACAATATTTTCGGGCGCCTAGCGGTGAGCGCGGGCACGTCCGAAGCGTGTAGGTCATCTTGGAAAACTCGCAACCCTGGGAATTTATAGGATGCTGACCGGGTCCATGTCGATGATTACCGACTTGGCGGGAACGCCCTGCCGATCGAGCTCATCGACAAGTTGCCGCAGGATATTGTTCAGGCGGGTGCGGGATCGCGCTTTAAGAAGAAATTGGATGCGGTAGCGCTTGTCCAGACGAGCCAGGGGTGCGGGCGCGGGACCTTGAATTCGCATATCACGCGATTCGCCTACGACCGTCTCGAGGAACTTGCCGATATCCGCAGCGACCCGCGCAGCCTTCTCCAGGCTGGGGTCCTGGGCAATGACATTGGCCAACGCCGCGGCGGGCGGATAGTGCATCATGCGCCGGAATCCCATCTCCTTGGCAAAGAAAGCCTCATAGTTCTGCTGGGCCGCCAGGCGGATCGCGTAGTGTTCGGGGTAGAAGGTCTGTACCAGGACGCGGCCGGGAGCATCGCCGCGCCCGGCACGTCCCGCCGCCTGGGTTAAAAGCTGAAAGCTCCGCTCAGCAGATCGAAAATCAGGCAAGGCCAATCCCATGTCGGCGGAGGCCACGCCTACCAAGGTCACACCCGGAAAATCGTGGCCCTTGGCGATGAGCTGAGTGCCCACCAGAATATCGATCCGGCCACGGCGGAACTCCGCGAGGAGCTTGCGAAAATGGCCGCGCCGAGCCACCGTGTCGCGATCCACCCGCTCGACCCGCGCTCCGGGAAACAACTCGGCCAAGCGCGTTTCGATCTTCTCCGTACCCTCGCCCACGTACTGCAGGAACTCGCTCGAGCAGGCAGGACAGTGGGTGGGCACTTGGCGGCTGAATCCGCAGTAGTGGCAGAGCAGGCGGTGCTCACGCTTATGATAGGTGAGTGAAATGGAGCAATTCTCGCAGCGCTCGGTTTCGCCACAGCTGCGGCACAGCAGGAACCAGGAGTAACCGCGCCGGTTCAGCAGGATCATGGTCTGAGCGTGAACTTCGATCTGCCGCTCGATCTCATCATGCAGGCGGCGCGAAACCGGCGCCTTCGTGAAGGTCTGGCGGAACTCCTCGCGCATGTCGACGATCTCAACGCTGGCCAGCGGCCGATTGCCTATGCGTTCCTTCAACTCCGAGAGGTGATACTTTCCTTCCTTAGCGTTCGCGTAGGATTCAAGCGAGGGCGTGGCCGAACCCAACACGCAGGCGCAACCGGCCAGGCGCGCTCGCACTACGGCGACATCGCGCCCGTGATAGCGGGGCATCTCCTCCTGCTTGTAGCTCGATTCATGCTCCTCATCAACGATCACCACCCCGAGGTTTGGGAGCGGCGCAAACACGGCGGAGCGCGTCCCCAGCACCACCTTGCGTTCGCCGCGCCTGGCTTGCCACCAGGCCTGGTGACGCTCGGTTTCGTTAAGCCCGCTGTGCAGCACGGCCACCTGATTGCCAAATCGCGTCTGGAACAACATCTCCACAGTAGGAGTCAGAGCGATCTCGGGAACAAGCATCAGTGCCGAGCGCCCGCGTTCAAGGGCCCGGGCCACCAGACGTAAATAGATCTCAGTCTTACCGCTGCCGGTGACGCCATAAAGCAGGGTGACGATGAACTGCCCGGCGTCGAGCCTGGGAGCGATCTCCTCAAGTACGGTCGCTTGCGCGGGCGTGAGATCGGGAGGCGTAGCGGCCCACGAACCGATCATCGGTAAGCCGTCCCGCTCCCCCTCAACCACTATAGGAGCCGCTTCCGATTGCGCCAGTTCCACCACGCCGGCTTTGCCGAGCCCACGCAAAGTCTCGAGGCTGGAGCCCGCCCGCTTGAGCAGCTCGCGATGATCCTCCGCCGGGCCGTGGTTTTTGAGCGCATCCAGAATACGAAGGGCTGCGGGCGAAAGCCGGACTTGGCGCTCGGGCATGGGGCCTTGCACCGCCGCCCGGGCGGTAACGGCCGTAACCCCGCCATCGGAAGCCAGCCGCACCGACAGGGTCGGCCGCCGTCCGCGGTCGCGTTCCACCTCCGTGATCACGATCAAACCCTCGTCGAGAGCGCGCGGAACCAGATCCGGCGGGGCGGCGGAGAATCGGGTGCGCACGGATTCGAGCGGTGCGCCTTCGGACTTCTTTGCCTGGTATTCATCCAGATACTGCAGAAGCTGGTTTTCAGGACCGCCGCGAGCTTCCTCAAGCAGGCTGTCACCTAGCTCCTCAAGCTTCATGCGGCCGCGGGAAGTGATCTCGACGAGGCGCGCTCGGCGGGTCTGCTTGCGTAAGGGCAACATCGCCCCAAAGACCTCGCCCGGAGGCGCCAGGTAGTAATCTGCGATCCAAAGTCCAAGCGCCAGCAGTTCCGGCGAAAGCAGCGGCTCCGGCTCAAGCACCCGCACGATGTCGCGTGCCGCGATACCCGGCGCGATCGAACTCACAAACTCGAGCGCGATCCCCAGCGCCCGCCGGTGTCCCAACGGTACGAGGACGCGCTGCCCGGTGCGTAGTTCCATCCCTGAAGGAACCCGATAAGTGAGGGGTTGCCGAATCGCTGTCATCACCGCGACTCGCACCAGAACGTCGGCAGGTTTTTTGGGTGACATCGGAGCTTGATTGTAACCGGGAAGCACCGTTCATGACCACGCGGCGACAGGCGGGAAGGGCCCGATTCAAGGGGGCAGGGGAATTGTTCTTGACGTTGTGCCACATAATGTGCCACGCTTAGTTCATGCCAACCGTAAATATTCGGGGACTTCGGGACACGCGTCAGCTGAAAGCGTGGCTGCGCGCTGGCAAAACAGTCGAGCTTCGGGAGCGAGATCGCGTCATTGCGCGTATCGTGCCGGCGGAATCGCCGCGCCGCGCCCGCAAGTGGCCGGATTTTGCGGCGCGACGGAAGGAAATCTTTGGCAATCGGATTCTACCTGGAGCCGATCTGCTCATTGAGGCGCGGGAGAGCGCGCGCTATTGAGCGCCTATGCCGATACGAGCTTCTTTGTATCGCTCTACGTTGCCGATCAGCATACACCCGAGGCTGAACGCCGCATGGCTTCGAAGCCGTTACTTTGGCTGACGCCTTTGCATGAGGCGGAGTTTGCCCACGCTATCGAGCAGCACGTCTTCCGCGGCCACTTGTCGCTTCGGGAGGCCCAGCGTGTGTATTCGGATCTCGGTGACGACCGCAGAGCGGGACTATGGGTCGAAATAGACTTGCCGGACTTGGCGTTTGAGGTCTGCGCCCAACTAGCGCGGCGCCACGTGGCACGCCTTGGGAACCGTATGCTTGATACATTACACGTCGCCTGCGCTCTCGAGCTGAAGGCGGAACGCTTCTGGACCTTTGACGAGCGGCAATCGAAACTGGCTCAAGCCGAAGGTTTGAGCCTCGGCTGAGGGGGCGAAGCGGCAACCCTCAACTATTAGGCCCTGACATCTCAAGGCGATCCGGGCTTCTGAGGGGCTGCGGCAGGGCGGGTCGAAATCCGGCCTAGTAACGGGTTTCTGCACGCGCGCGGCTTGAGACGAGGCCGTTATACAGATTGCCCAGATGCTGGAGCATCATCAGGGCAGGCCGCCAGTTCCGCTGATTGATATGTTCCACATTGAGGCCGAGGCGAGGCGGCGAGGGCGGAAGGTTGTCAAACACGTCCATGAGGATGCGTTGCGCCAGATCGAGAGAGCGGCTCAGATACGAAGGAGAGTAGACCTCGGGGTCCGAGGGTTCCAGTGTCCCTTCGCTTGCGGCAGCAGAAGCCGCCGGTTCCTTACCTTCGTCGCGCAGCAGGAAGCGGTCCAGGTGCTCGGGGATATCTGCCCCCAGCCAGCGCAGGAACTGTAGATCGCGGGGATGGCTGCAAGGCGCAAAGCTCAAGATAAGGCGTGCCTCGACACCGTTAAGCTGCTGGATCAGCCAGACGATGTCGTTCGAATCAAAGAGAATCTGGGTGGTGAAAAACGCCAGTCCTGACTGGTGTTTGCGGCGAATGCGCTCGGCTTCCTGGCGCCGGCTCGGAATAGTGATTCCACCCAGGCAGGTATCGAGTCCGGCGGCACGCGCCTGCTCCGCCGCTTGTGTAACATTAGGGCCAGGATATTGAATCTCGCTGGATTCGCCCCCCACCAGCACTACGTTGTCGATGCCGTAGTCCTTCTCCGTTTGCCGGAACCACTGCACCTGGTCGGGCTCGTGGACCACACAACGATTGACCACCACTTCCATTCCCGTTTCCCGCTGGATTCGGCTGCCAAGCAGGCGCGGCTCGACGCGAGGCACGAACTTCACGCTTCGTGTGCCGCGGCCTTCGGATTCATCATGGATCTCAGGCAGGTTGACGCCGTCGGCCAATTGCGCCACCTGCCGAACGCCCGCGATCGTGGCCTCGATGGCTTCCGGCTTATCTGCGGCGGGTGGAACCAGCTCGAAAAGGACCACCGGGGACGAAGGGTCGAGGATCTTATCCTTCAAGCGCATGGTTGAGTGTAGCTTTCGAGCCTCGAGGTGCGTTTGAAGCCTCTCGCACCTTCGTACTCCAACAGTCAGAGGGGAGAAGTGGAGTTGGAACTATCCCAGAATACTAGAAAGGCAGATTGAAGCGCAACGGATGCTTGTTGTATAAGTTCTAGCGCTGCGACCGGCAAAACATGGTGCAGACTGCCAAGCCTGTCTAGGAGTACCCTACAAGCTCAGGCAGATGCATGGCAGCATGAGAGGCGGAGATTTTTGCGGCGAGGGGGATGTGCTTATGCCCGAGTATCACTACGGGCCGGAGATCAACTTCCAGCGAAAGGAGAGTTTTGAGCGGAGCTTTAGCAAACTGCCGCACGTTCGACTGGCAGGAATCGGTGTCTTCGAGAATACGGGGATCGAGGCTCCTGATGCACTCCTTGATTCCGCTCTCGCTCAGCTCAGAACTTTCGGGATTCCATTCATCGAATCGGAGGCTGTACTTGCGGACAGCATCCAACTCGTTCCTTCCAGATCAAGAAGCATTTCCGCGACGATGCGCGAACACTCGGGGTCGCGTTCGAAGAGCCGGTGGCCACCCTCTTTCAGTAACCTCACGTCCGTGTCTCTCCTGTGTCCTGGCAATTGCAGCTATAGATAGCGGCCCCGTGGAGGAAAGAGGAGGTGGGGGTCCTCGGAATCAAGGCATGCGTTCATAGATGATGCCCTTGTGGATGTCCGCGTTAAGCCGATTCTGGATCTTGAACATCTCCTCGGATTTTTCCTGCTCGCCCTTGCGTGAATACAGTAATCCCAGTTGGTAATAAGCGGCAATGTGTTTGGGCTCGAGCTTGACGGTCTTCTGGAACATGATGAGGGCATCATCGGTCTTGCCCTGCCGGACCAGAATCCTTCCGAGCCAGAAACAGGAGTCGGCATGAGAGGGATTGAGATTCTGGGCGGTTTTGAACTGGGAGGATGCTTCGTCGATCCGATTCAGCCTGAAGAGCATGGTGCCATACATGTAATGGTTAAGGTAGTTCTTGGGATCCTTGGAAACTGCAATGGCAAATTCCCCGGCAGCTTCATTGAACTTCCCCAGATCCGAGTAGAAGTTGCCCAGGGCAAAATAGGCTTGGTCAGAACCGGGCTCCATCTCAATGAGCCGTCGATAGGCCGATTCAGCTGCCTCAGTATGCTGGGTAAAATAGCAGGTCAAGGCATAGCTAAGAACAATCTGCGAATCGTCGGAGAACTTGACGAGCGCTCGCTCCGCTTCTTCGTAAGCGCGACCGAAATCGGCACTCTTGACAAGCATCAGGACCAGCCGGAAGCGGGCTTCGGGGTCTTCCGGCTCGGCCTTTACCAGATTCTGGAGATGCTCGACCGCCCGTTGGTTCTGTTGCGACCGGGCGAGCAGATCGGCAAATAGACTATCGAAATAGGCGGAGCTGTTTTGCCCTTCGATCGTAACCGGGGCGACCTTCTGGGCCCGCTTAAAGGCTTCAATGGCTTCGTTGGTCCGGCTGGCGGTCGCAAGCAGCCGTCCGGCGGACATCAGCGTTTTGAAATCGGCGTTTGGATATGAAACCAGTCTGTGGATTGTCGTGACGCCCGCTTGTGTCCTTTCCGAGCGGAGGTAAGCCGAGGCCAGGCCCAAAAGTACGTTGGGGTCATCGGGGCGGAGAGACGCGGCTTTTTCAAAGAGCTGTACCGCAATTCGGGGATCACCGCCCTCCATCGCAGTGACGCCCTGGTTATAGAGGGACTTCCAGTCCTGGGAGGACTCGGGCAAAAGGGCGTGGGTGGCTAGTGCCACCCACGCGGTTAGGGGGAGGGCCATCCAAACACAGCGGCCTATCACATCACGTGTCAAAAGGAGACCCTGAAGCTAACTTGCATCTGGCGCATGAAAGTGGTTAACGAGGAGATTCTCCCCGTAAAAAGGGGATTGGTTATGTCACTGGAGGGATCGGCAAAATTCGGATGGTTAGTCATGTTGAAAGCCTCCGCCCGGAATTGTAGGCCAACATCCTCTGTAATTTTGAAGTTCTTCATCAGTCCGGTATCCAGCATGATAATCCCGGGGCCATCGAACAGGCCCCTGCCGGCATTGCCAAACGTGCCACGGGCAGCCACTTGGAAGGCCGCAGGATTGAACCACTGGAAAGGATCGTGATTCCCTGCGATGAAGCGCGGAACTCCCGGGATAACGTCCGGCCGGTCAGCACCTTGCAGAGACTCGCTGTTGTCGAATCCCACGCTGGGCGTGATAGGGAACCCCGATTGCAGAGTCAGGACGCCCGACCATTCCCAACCGCCTAGGGCGCCGCGCACGATCGGGAAGTTGTACGACTTGAACGGTGTCGGCACGTTGTAGACCCAGCTCTGCGAAAGTCTCCTTTCGAAATCATGGGAGGACCGGCCGAAAGAGCACTTGATGCAGTGGGGATCCTGAATCCCAGAATCACCGGGCGCGCCGACGGAGGCGTCTCCCGCCGACGTATTGTCCAGGCTCTTCCCCCAGGTGAAGGCAGTAATGAAGGTGGCGCCGTGCCATTGGCGACTCTGGACCTTGGCCTCCAGGGCATAGTAGTGGCCGTACTGGTCATTACTGAGATAAGTGAGTCCGCCCAATTGCGGCCAAGGCTTGAGGAAGGTTCCATTCTGCAGCGGTACATTCAGATTTTCCTGTGAGAAGAACCCCACGTTGTGCAGCCAGGTACCACCGAGGGAGACCAATATCGGCGCCTTAAACTGGTGTTCGATAGCCAGGGATGCGTGCTGTGAATAGGGTATCCGGAAATTCTGATCCACGGACTTGAAGCCGGGCGGGGGCAGTGCGGCGCCTGGACCAAAGGACTGCCTAATGTCGACAGTCGGACTGACGACATAGGGATCAAGGTACGTGATGTTGGGAAAGGTAGCATATGGGAAGTTGGCGCGAGTATCGTTAAGGATGTTCACCTGGATAACATCGTTGAACACCCCGTACCCGCCCCGGATCACGGTATTGGAATGCCCCGGGAGACTGTAGGCCACGCCGAGACGCGGAGCATAGGCATGTAGGTACCGGTTAATCGTGGAGCAATTTCCGCCGCGAACCGGGAAACCGAAGAACGCCGGGCTACCGCTGTCCCCAGGGCGGGCCGCACCTGCGAGTATGATGGTGCCTGTTGTAGGGTCGAAATTAGCCAGCCGGTTGAGCTTCTCGCACTCAGGGGCATCGTACTCCCAGCGAAGGCCGAGGTCGAGGGTCAAGTTCTGCCCAACTCGGAACTGGTCATTCACCCACCAGCGGACGTTGTTCCTATGGAAGAGTCCGCTATCATCCCCCAGGATTGTCTGTCCTGAGCCGGGAAAGCCCAGGATAAAGTCGGCAATTCCGCTACCCGTGCTGCCCGGATTGTTTGGATCGGACGAGAAAGCGCCGCCGAAAGAGTAATTCCCCATAGGGAAACGAGGAGCGTGGTTTTCATAGAACTGCCAGCGATTGTATTCCCCTCCAAACTTCAGAGTGTGTTTGCCGACGACCTTGGTCAACTTCACCACATATTGGAACTGGTTGGTCAAGTCGTACTCGGGCGCAAAAGGATTCGACCAGAGATTGGAAAGCCCGCTAGGACTTACATCGGGCGGCTCGTTCTGCCGCACTCCTTGGATCCCCAGGGTCGAATTGAGGATGCTCGTGGTAGGGTTCACAAGCTGGTCCGGGTGGATGTTCGGGAACGCCCGGAAATAGGAGAATAAACCTTCCAAAACGGTGGTGGGGTTAAAGGTGTGCGCCTCATGCAGCACAAAGTTACGCGAGGGGAGGGTAAAATTGTCTCCGTAGCCCGGAAAAGTAGCCGAGCCGAAAACACCTTTGACAAGATCGGCCGTGGCGTTTTCCATGCTGAACCGGCCGTACACCACATCTTTGCCGTTCGGGGCAGCGTAATCGATGCGGCCGCTAAGCTGGTTGCGGGTGACCTTATCGACTCCGTTGGCTGAGTAATTAGAGCCAACGAACTGCCCGGCCGAGTTGAGCCCGGAACTCGTTTCGGCGGGGTAGGCATTCAGCAAGGCGATGGTCGCCGAGTTGAAGCGAAGGCTCGGAATAATGTTCCCGGTGAAGGGCTGCCGGCTGAAGCCGGAGGAACACGCCGCGCAGGCTGCAGTGGTCCCTGGATCAAATATCGGGAAATTAACCTCACTAAGATCTCCCGTCCGCATCTTGGGAGTGGGGACAGTTCCGAAGAACGTCTCACCAACCCGCTGCCGGTAGCCTTCGTAGTTAGCAAAGAAAAACAGGCGATCCTTTTTGATCGGGCCACCCACAACGCCACCGAATTGGCTCTTTCTCAGCTCGGGTTTCGAAGTCGCAAAGTAGTCTTTGGCGTCAAATTTGTCGTTGCGGAGGAATTCCCATCCCGATCCGTGAACCTTGTTGGTTCCACTCCGGGTGGTGATGATGATCTGCGCGCCCGGGCTACCTCCCAGGTCAGCCGCGTAAGGCGTGGTCTCAATCTTGAATTCCTGGATGGCATCCACGGAGGGGATGAAGGAAAAGTTGATCAGGTACGCTTTGACATCTCCTCCGTCCAAGACAAAGGCGTTGCGGTCTTCCCCCTCGCCGCCACTGTTGATCGTGCCGATGTTGTTGGTGAGGGCCCCGGACTCGAAGCTCCGGTTGTAATAGCTTGAGGTGCCGGGCGCCAGCAAGCCCAATTTCAAATAATTACGATCGACCAGGGGCAAGTCGGCGACCTCCTGGCGCTGAATGACCTGGCCCAACTCGGCCGTTTGCGTCTGCAGCATCGGGGTGGCTCCGGTAACCTCCACCGTCTGGGTCACCGAGCCAAGCTGTAAGGTCATGTCCAATGTCGCTGTCTGGGCTACCTCAAGGGTGAAGGCCGACCGCACCGCCTTGTTGAATCCTTTCGACTCAACACTCAGCGTGTACTGGCCGGGAATCAGGTTTTCCACCCGATAGTATCCGGTCGAGTTGGTGACCGCGGTGCGCGCCACACCCGTATTGACGTTCGCCACGGTTATGGCGGCCCCTGGGACCACCGCGCCCGAGGTATCGGTGATGGTGCCGACGACCGTGGCGTTCTGCTGCGCCAGCATCGAGGACGCGGTCAAAAGGCACAGCGCCGCCAGCAGTCCGGCCGTTCCGAAACTTGAACAAGAGAACAAGCGTTGTCGTGCGCACGCGTTTTCCATTTGGTCCTCCTCTACTGTGAACACCCTCGACCCGACAACTTCGTCAACGAAAGCCAGTGTTGCTCTATGACGAGTGGAGACATCGCAGGACATCCTCCGCAGCTTGCAGAGTATTTTCAACATGCGTGTCGGTGTGACTGAAACTGATATGATTGCGCTTGAGGTTCAGCGGAAGCTTGAAAATCCCCCGATCCAGCAGCCGCCGCCTGTACTCCACCTGAAGCTTCTGGTCGTTCCTCAGCAGATCGGTGTAACTCTCGATCGGTCCCTCCTGGAAATAAGTCAAAAAGACAGAGCCGAAGCCTGCCACGGTGGCCTTGACTTTCAGACGCTCCATGATCTCCTGCAGGCCTCGACGTATCTTCTCTCCTAGCCGGAAAACATGTTCATGAACGTTCAGGCTCTCCATGGTTCCAATGGTGGCCAGAGCCGCCGCGCAGCCGACCGGGTGAGCGTTGTAAGTTCCCGCGAAGAAAACGTCGCCTCCGGCACGGGTATTGAACCGATCCATCAGTTCCCTTTTGCCGCAGATCGCGGCAATCGGGTATCCGTTCGCCATCGCCTTGCCTAAAGTCGTGAGGTCAGGAGTCACACCACAGATCTTCTGGTATCCGCCCAGACTGTGCCGAAATCCCGTTATGACCTCGTCGAAAACGAGAACGATCCCTTCACGGGTGGTAAGCTCACGCAAGCCTTCAAGAAATCCCGGCTTGGGCAATACGCAGCCGATGTTGTGCGGGATAGGCTCGATGATGAGTGCGGCAATTTCTCCGCGGTTCCGCTTGACGGCTTCCTCCACATCGTCCAGATTGTTGAACTGGCACACGATCGTGTGATCCAAAGCCTCGGAAAGGCTGCCGGCCGACAACGGATCCCGCCCGCCCAGCTTTTCTGCCGAGGTGATGACGTTCATTGCCAGATAGTCATGCCAACCGTGATAGCATCCCTGGAACTTGATGAGCTTCGTGCGGCCGGTTACCGCCCGCGCCAAGCGCACGGCGTCGTAGGTCGCTTCTGAACCACTATTGCAGAACAGCACTTTCTCGGCAGAAGGAATGTGCTGGCAGATCTTCTGCGCCAGTTCAATCTCGATCTCAGTCGTCCCGCTGCCGATAAGGTCGATCGTATCCATCGCCTTGCGTACTCGCCGGTTAACAGCTTCAAAATTGTGGCCCAGGATGATCGGTCCAAAGGCGGCGTGATAGTCGATGTAATCCTTGCCGTCGGCGTCGGTGATGATAGCGCCGGCGGCGCGGCTGAAGACCAAGCGAGGTTCTACGCGCCGCAACGACGTGTTCACACCTCCAGGCATGAACTCGCAGGCGCGGTCCACAAGGGAACAATTGGGGCCAGGTCGAGTCGTCAATTTGACGTCCTCCAGCCGCGGCGCACATTGCAGGTGATATCGTTGTTGTTATAACTCATTCGGTTGTGAGAAAGCAACTAAATAATACACATATTGGCGATATATAAAATCTATTGAAGGCTTAGTTCAACCGCGGAGAGATCCCCAGGCTGTAGGAGGTTGGTCACTGCAACCAAGCGAGTGCCCTCTGCGCGGGAACTGCCGATCAACTGGCCCTGGGCATCAAATTGGCTTACCTGAAAGCCGTTTGAATGTGGCAGCCAGAGGCTCAGGTCACTGCCCAGTACCACCTGCTGGGGCTCCGGTCTATCGTTCAACACCAGTAACAGGAGCCGGTCGGGCAACACGTGGGCTCGGACGAAGGCGGTTGTCGCCTGGCTCAGAACCGACTCGCCGAGCGCATGACCATCGACGAAGTAGGGCAGGAACTTTCGATGCATGGCAGCGACCTCTTTCAAGGCCTTCGCCAAGGCAGGCCGTTCGCTGATCAGCGCTGTGCCGTTGGGACCATCCACCTTGCTGGGCATGACGTTGAGGAACAAGCCTTCGGCAAAGCACTTCTTCACTGCCATGGGCGAATCATCGATGTTGCAGTTTAACCGGGGAGAGCGCAGGACGCTCACAATAGGGCCGGCATCGACGTAGTCAGTCCAGTTCCACAGGTAGTCGAGAATGGGGCTGTCCAACTCCAGGTCCGTTATTGATTCACTGGCGAATGTCGAACCCGGGTCCCGGGATCGTGCCTTGGCCCGGACCTGCTCGATGACTTTGATCAATCCCGGCTTTTGTCCTGGGATCTCCTTGTACCCGAACTGGTCGAACGCAAAGGAGTTCATCCCTTTGTCAACCCACTCGCTGAGCGCCGCCAGGACGTCCTTCTGCCATACTGGGTTATCGTCGCCAATGTAGGTTCCCTCCCACCGGTGCGCGTAGTAGGCGCGGAATTGTGGAATCAACTCGGGGTGGAAAGTCCAGTCATCGTGTCCAGGTTTAACTCCATATTTCGATAAGGCGTTGTTGAGGATGATGTGAATGCTGACGAATGGCGCCACGTTAACGCCCAGAGCTTTTGCCTGTTGTATCCCCTGCAAAAGCTCCTGCTCCGTTCCCAGAACGTTCCAGGCAGTGAAGGGCATCGTGAATCCAGCCTCGTCCCAGAACCACGGGACGAGTTCAACCAATCCGTACCGGGCTGCGTCTTGTGCCACTCGTGCGATATCGGTGTAGCGAAAATCGATCTTCTCCGGGTCCTCCTGGGTCATCCAGATGGTCTGATAGCCAAGCCCGTTCTGGACCTGCTTCGGCAAGACGCGAGGCGGATTCACCTGCTGCACATAATCGCGATAAACTTCGATTCCTTTTGCCCAACCGCCTGGATGCGGAGTCAGCCAGAACTCGCCGCTATCCCACGTCTGACCTGGGTTTATCGGACCTTTCTGCTGCCAGGCGAGGCGCAAATGCATGGGATCGCGCTCGGAGCGGTAAGCCAAGACATCGGGCCTGTCCCCCGTCCCCCACTTTCTTTGAAAGGCGCTGAGGCCGCCACCCAATCCTCCAAAGTCCAGCCAACGAAGCGCGTTTTGAACGTAGTATCCACCGACTGAAGTGTCGTCATCCCGGTCGTAGATCATCGCCGGGTACACTTGCCAGCCTACATTCTCGTAGTAGGGGGGAGCCGACTCGGGCTTGCGATAGGGCACGGTAAAAGGCCGAATCACACCCCGCGCCAGTCGCAGTTGAGTGCCTTCCACCCCGCTGGAGGGAATCAAACCCCAGAGGTCCGGGAAGAGAATTTGAGGGACGGGTAGTTTAGAATGATTCTCGATCCGACACGACAAGATCAAGGATCTGCCATCATCTGCAGGTCGCAAGGTGACTTGCGCGCTGACGGAACCCTCCATCGGGAAGTTCGTTCTGCTTGGGCCCAGCGAGTCCCACTTGATGGTGACACCCTTTCCTTCGGCAAACACCTGGGCTTTAGAAAAACGGGATGCCAGCCGCAGCGGGGTAAACTCCGGTGTGGGATAGGCAAGGTCAAGTACTCCTGACCGCTCCGGCGTCGCTTCGAGTAGCACCCCCGCCACCGTGGACGAGAGGCGCTCGAGGCTACCCGTTTCCTGATCGATCCACACCTCCGCGCCGTTCAGACGAGCCTTGTAGACACCGAGGTCGGCCGCCCTTGCCCCGGCAACAAACGCACCGGCACAAAACAACTGGATCAGCGATCTAGCGGTTCTCGAAGACATAGATCTTCCGGCTTACTCCGGTCGGAGTTCGAGTGCCGACATTTCACCGGACTGCAGAAGGTCCGTAACGCCAACCCACTGAGTGCCCTGCACACTGGACTTGTCGAGCAATTTGCCGTGTCCATCGAACTGGCTGACCGCAAAATTAGTTCCCTTTGGCAACCACAGACTCAGGTCACTGCGAAGTACAACCTGCTGCGGCTCCGGGCGATCGTTCAGTACGAACACGAGCAGCCGGTCAGGCAACGCGTGAGCCCGGACAAACGCCGTTGTCGGCTGGCTCAGAACTGACTCGCCGAGCGCGTGGCCTTGCACAAAGTAGGGCAGGAACTGCTGGCGCATGGCAGCGAGATCTTTTAGAGCCTTCGCCAACGCCGGTCGGTCGCTGATCAAGGCGGTGCCGTTGGGGCTATCCATCCTGCTCGGCATGACGTTGAGATACAAACCTTCGGCAAAGCACTTCTTCGCGATCAGTAATGAATCGTCGACATTGCAATTCAAGCGTGGCGAGCGCAACACAGCCAGAAGCGGACCCGCGTCCACGTAGTCTAGCCAGTTCCAGGTGTAGTCGAGAATTGAGCTGTCCCATTCCAGGTTTGTTATCGATTCGCTGCCGAAGCTCGACTGCGGATCTCGCGACCGTGCCGCCGTCCTGACCTGCTCAATGACTTTGATCAAGGCTGGTTTCTGTCCTGGCTTCTCCTTGTTCCCAAAGGTGTCGAAAGAGAAAGAACTCATCCCCCGATTCACCCATTCGGTAAGTGCCGCCTGCGCGTCCTGCTGCCAAAGCGGAATATCGTCGTCGATCCAGGTTCCTCCGAGGTCGTGCGCGTAGTAAGGCCGAAACTCTGGGATTAACTCGGGGTGATAAGTCCAATCGTCGTGTCCGGGTTTGACCCCGTATCTTGATATGGCGTCGTTGAGGATGATGTGAATGCTAACGAACGGCGCCACGTTGACGCCCAGGGTCTTAGCCTTTTCGATGCCTTGGAGTAGTTCCTGCTCGCTCCCCAGGAGGGGCGAAGACCGAATTGGCATCGTGAAATAGGTGGCATTCCAGAACCAGGGAGCAAGCTCATCCAGTCCGTATTGGACCGCGTCTTGGGCTACGCGCGGGATATCGGTGTATCTGAAATAGACCTTGTCCCTTTCCTTTTCCGGCTGCTGGGTCATCCAGATCGTCTGGAATCCCAATCCGTTCTGAATGTGCTTCGGCAATAGGCGCGGAGGGTTGGCCCGCTCAACGTAGTCACGATAGACCTCGATCCCCTTCGCCCATCCGCCAGGATGCGGGGTCAGCCAAAACTCACCGCTTTCCCAGGTCTGTCCAGGATCTATAGTAACTTTGTGTTGCCAGGCCAGACGCAGGTGCATGGGATCACTTTCAGCCCGATAGGACAGGACATCAGGCCGGTCCTCGGTCCTCCACTTCCGCTGGAAGACACTAAGCCCGCCACCCAGTCCGCCAAAGTCAAGCCATGGAAGCGCATTTTCCGCGTAATAGCCGCCATCAACCGGATACTGCTTCCACCCCATCCTCTCGTAGTAGGGAGGAGCCGACTCGGGATCATGAAACGGCACCATGAAGGGACGAATTACAGCGCGGGCCAAGCGCAGTTGGGTGCCTTCCACTCCGTTCGAGGGAGTCAGGCCCCAGAGGTCCGGGAAAAGAACCTGGGGGATGGCGGATTTCGAGTGATTCTCAATCCGGCACGAGAAAACCATGGATCTGCCATCATCCGCGGCTCGAACTGTAACTTGAGCGCTAACCCGGCCTTCGGAAGGTGGAAAAGTTCCCCTGCTAGGGCCCAGGGATTCCCACACGATGTTGACGCCTTGGCCAATTGGGACTACTCGGACCTTCGAGAAGCGCGAGGCCAATCGCAGGGGCGTGAACTCCTTGGTCGGAAAGGCGAGGTCAAGCAATCCCGAATGCCCTCGTCTTGCTCCCAGTATTACGCCGGTAGCGGACGAGGAAAGATACTCAAGATCGCCCGTCTGCTGGCCGAACCAAAGATCCGCACCGTTCAGACGAATCTTGTACGCGGTCCCGCCAGTATTCAGGGCCGTGGTCTCCGCTGCCCCGGCCAGCAAGGAGCTAACACCAAGCACTGTCATCAATAACCCGATTTTCTTTGAGACACTACAATTTCCCTTCCGTCTTCTGGCGACAAAATCTATCCCTGAACGTAGGGCTCGCGGCCCTTCGCCATGCATTAAGGAAGCGGATGGCACGCTCCCCGGATCCTTCGCGCTATAACCTTGGCCCATTGGTCGCTGAGCGAATTCTAGAGGGCCCAGCAAACCTGTCAAGGCCAATGCCCTGTAACGGTTTACATATCGTCCACAGGGCTGGACAAAAGATGGATGACTCGTTCGAAAATTGTGTTTGTTTCTTTCACACCGGCCTAGCCCACGGTTCCAGGCTTACCCCCGTTTGTTACGGGAGGACCCCACTTGACAAGAGAGCGAACTGTTCGTATTCTCTGATCGAATTGCACCATTCTCTGAAGCGAAGTATTGGCTCCGGACTTCCACCGAGAGGAACCAGTATATGAACAGCGGAAGCTTAAAGGTCACTGGCCCGCTCGATCTTTCCCTAAGCAAGGAAAGAGCCACGGCGAGAAGCGCTTTCCGCGAGGGCACTCCTCCAGAGAACTCACCCCGGACCCCTAGCGATAAGGTGGTCAGGATAGGGGTGGTCGGCGGGAACTTCGGGGCTAGCTTCCAGTGGCATCTGGATCCCAACTGCAAGGTCACGGCTGTCTGCGATCTGCGCGACGACCGCCTTGAACGCCTGGTGAAAGCCTACGGGCAGGCCACCACGTACAAGCATTTCCGAGAATTCCTCAAGCATCCGGGGCTGGACGCCGTCGCGGTCTTCACGCCTGTACCATTGCACGTTTGGATGGCAACGGAAGCGATGAAAGCCGGCAAGCATGTCATCAGCGCCGTGCCGGCGGGATATTCCGTGGAGGAATTGGAGTTGCTACTGGATACCGTCAAGAAGACGGGAATGAAGTACATGATGGCGGAAACCAGCTACTATTATCCACAAATCATAACTTGCCGCGAGTGGGCCAGTCAGCACCGCTTTGGCACGATTTTTTTCAGCGAAGCAGAATACCATCATGAAGGTCTCATCCCTCTGATGTTCGATGAACGCGGATTTCCGACTTGGCGTTACGGATTTCCACCGTTGCATTACGCCACCCACAGCACGGGCATGGTGATTCCCGTAACCGGCGAGCGCCTTGTCGAGGTTGTGGCCAGCGGCTGGGGGGATGCGCACATGATTCTCGCCACCAATGAATACCAGAATCCATTTTGGAACGGCACAGCTCTGTTCAAGACGTCAGGCGGCCACAGCGCGCGAGTGTCGGTGTTCTGGCATGTGGCCAACAAAGAATGCGTGCGGGCCTCATTCTACGGCAGCGTTCTCTCCTACATCATGGCTCGTCCCGATGGCGCCCCGGACTCGGTCATGAAAATTGGCAAGCAGGACGAAACCGTAATTGATGCAAACGGATACCCCGAAGGGAAAGTGAAGATTCAGGCTTACCAGGAACCAAGCCACCTGGACGTCCTGCCCCCACCGATGCGTGTACCTAGTGGTCACGAAGGCTCACAGGCTTTTCTCACCCACGAATTCATTAGCTCCGTCGTGGAGGACCGGTGGCCGGCTGTAAACGTGTATGAGGCGATTGCGTATACGCTGCCGGGCATCATTGCGCATCAATCCGCCCTGCATGGCGGCGAACCGATGAAGATTCGAGACTACGGCAGCGCGTCGTCTTAAGTGTAGCCCTTGAGAGTAGGGAGTCACGGCAAGCTGAACCGCCCACGTGCTGATGACGATTGCAAAATATAGCGACGATCCTTGCTGTAGCGCCGCTGTCCCCACCGGCGTTTTCGGAGCTGGGGAGAGCGCCGCCACAGAAGCAGTTATCACTATATTGGGTAATCTTCAATAAGTCTTGGCCGGCGGTAGAACAGGATTCCGATTTCCATGAAGGGAGGAGTGTTATGTCATCCGGCAGTCTCTACAATTCGGGACGCCGCCAGTTCCTAAAAGGCATAGGCGCGGCGGCAGTTGCGGCGGCCGCTCCCCGATTCACAGCGGCGGGGGGAGTCTCTCCCCGGCCACCCAACGACAAGGTGGTTAGGATCGGAGTTGTGGGCGGGAACTTCGGTTCTCAATTCCAGTGGCACCTGGATCCCAATTGCAAAGTCACGGCGGTCTGCGACCTGCGGGACGACCGCCTGGACCACATGGTAAAGACCTATGGCCCGGCGACGAAGTACAAGGATTTCAGGCAATTCCTAAAGCATCCTGACCTGGACGCGGTTGCTGTTTTTACACCGGTGCCTTTGCACGTGTGGATGGCGACGGAAGCGATGAAATCGGGCAAGCATGTCATCAGCGCCGTACCGGCGGGCTGGTCAGTCGAGGAACTCGAGTTGCTGCTGGAGACCGTCAAGAAGACAGGCATGAAGTACATGATGGCTGAAACCAGCTACTACCGGCCACAGGTCATCACCGGCCGCGAGTGGGCACATCAAGGCAAGTTCGGCACCATCTTCTACACCGAAGCGGAATATCATCACGAGGGCCTGCTGGAACTGATGTACGATGAGCGGGGATTCCCCACCTGGCGTTGTGGGATGCCGCCTATGTATTACCCGACACACTGCGTGGGTATCGTAGTACCGATTTCAGGCGAGAGACTGACCGAGGTTCAAGCCATCGGCTGGGGAGATGGGCACGAGGTCCTGGCAACGAACGAGTACAAAAATCCCTTTTGGAATACCACGGGTTTCTTCAAGACCTCCGGCGGACACTCTTCGCGAATCTCGGTTTTCTGGCATGTCGCGAACAGCGAGATCGAACGGGGAAGTATCTACGGGGACCGCATGTCCTACATTATGAACCGGCCTGAAGGATCGCCGAATACGGTGATACGGATCAGCAAAGCGGGCAAAACTTCGATTGATGCGAACGGGTATCCGGAGGGCGAGGTCGCGATCCAGCCCTACAAAGAGCCGACACATTGGGAGGTTTTGCCGCCCTCCATGCGGGTCCCGACCGGCCACGGTGGGTCCCACACGTTTCTGACGCACGAGTTCATCAGTTCGATTCTTGAAGATCGCTGGCCCACGGTTAATGTCTATGAGGCGATCGCCTTTACCATGCCCGGGATCATTGCCCATCAGTCCGCGCTTCGCGGCGGCGAGTTGCTGAAGATCAAGGACTATGGCGCGGCCCCGGCATAGCTTCATCCTTCATTGGGACCGGGCATTGCATAGGACTGGACCCGAGAACGGCGCGCGAGGATCTCCCCGAGCCGTAGCATCGGCCTTGCGACCGGGGTGGTCCGGGTTAAATTGGGGTTCCCCAATGACTGGCAGGGAACGGCTATTGAGGGCTCTGCATCAGCAGCCTGTTGATCGGGTACCGGTTTCTCCCTTCATTCACGTCAACTTCGTCAGGGAGTTCTTCCACGACCGCGATTTGGATCCCATCGAGCCCACGATTGAAGTGTATCGGCATTTCGGGTTTGATCTGATGCACCGCAATTGTTCAGTGGAGTACGACCATCTGACCGCGGTCGAAACTCCCGAGTGGAAGGTCGAGATCGAAAAGTCCATTGAGGGCCGGGACGAGACGATCACTACTGTTGTGGCCACGCCGGAAGGAAATATCCGGCGCGTTCGGGCTACGCGATGGACTTGCGAGTACGACGCCGAGTCCGCACTGGTGGAATTCCCCATCAAATCTGAGCAGGATCTCAGGCTGTGCAGGAAATACATGCCTCCCGTGGGCCGCCTCGACACGGCTGGCCTGCTGCGCGCCAAGGAACTAATAGGTGACGAAGGAATCATCGCCCCTTGGATCCAGGGCGCCTTCAACGAGGTCAGCTTTTGGTATCGCCGGCTGGAGGATCTCGTCCTGGACGCGGTTTTGCGGCCGGATTTCTACCACGGCTTGATGAGTTTCTGCTTACAACGCGTGTTGAGTCTGATCGAGCAGTACCTTACGGCTGATGTGGACGTGCTGAGCGCCGGAGGGAACATCGCGAATGGAAAACTGGTGGGGCCGGATTTCTTCGATCGTTTTGTGGCGCCTTATGAAAGGCAACTTATCGACTTCATCCAAAGGCAAGGCAAAGTCCTTCTATACCACAATTGCGGGTATTCCGGCCGCTTGCTCAGCATTTACCCCAACTTAAGAATGAAAGCCTATGAATCCCTGACTCCACCGCCTTACGGGGATACGCAGCTCGCGGAAGCCTTCAACGCCTTTGATCCGACGCAAACCACCTTACTGGGGAACATTGATCAGATCCATTTGCTGCGCCGCGGACGGGCCGAAGACATTGAGGCCGCGGTCAGGGAAACACTCAGAGGCGCTAAGGAATGGAGCGGTAACTTCATCTTGGCGACTACGGACTATTTCAACGAGGACACACCCCACGAGAACATTCAAGCCTTCGCGGAGGCCGGACGCAAATATGGCAGGTGACCTGACGGCCGGCTGGACGCGCCGGGCGGCCGGCGGCTGGAACGCTTAACGGAGCGGATAGATCATGAAACCACAACAGCGGCAACACCAGATCCTCGCTCAGTTGTATGCCCTACAATCGGAACTTAGCGTCGAAGACCTAGCGAAGAAGTTCGGCGTGGCACATCTTACCATCCGGAGGGATCTGGACGGATTGGAAAAAGACAAGGTCATTCTTCGCACTCACGGGGGTTGCGTACTGCGAACTGCAGTTGAATCGACCTATCACAGAAGAGTTGCGCTCAACTTCGAACTCAAGCAGGCCATCGGTCGAACTGCTGCCAAGGAAGTGAAGAACGGCGACGTCATTCTGATCAACGACGGGTCGACTCCATTTCATCTGGCGCCCCACCTGGGCCGCGTTGAAAAACTCTCGGTCTATACGAATTCTTTGGCCGTCATCTCGGTGCTGACCAGATTCCCCGGTGTGCGGATCTATGTTTTGGGAGGCGAATATAACCCGGAAATACACTCCATCGGCGGCAGCCTGACGGAACAGACCCTGGAGGGACTTCACTTTGACAAAGTGTTTCTGGGGACGGACGCCGTTGATTCGAAGGGAAACTGCCTGGTTTCGGATCCTGACATAGCCCGCCTCACCGAAATCATCCTGCGGCGCGGATCACGACGCATCTTGCTGGCGGATCACACCAAAGTTGGCGCGAACGCCCACGCCGTCTATGGACGTCTCGCCGACTTTGACGCGTGGTACACCACAGCAGAAATAAGTCAAGTCCAACTCCGCCAGTTCAATCAGCAAACAGCCGTCAAGGTGGTCAGCCCCTGAGGGTTTACGGTGCAGAGAGACCGGTTTGAATCGTGAGCATCAGATGCTTGTCGATGATATCGCCAACGTTGTCTTTCACCCATCGACGATGGACCTCTGAGTTCCCATAGTTCAGCTTATCTTCCAGGCTATTGAACTTCATGATCACGGCATAATCGTAGTCTTTCGTATTGTCCTCGACCACCCGGCCTACCACCAACGATTTGATCTCTGGAATCTGCCCAAGAGTCAGCTTGAGGTCTCGAAGCAAGGTCTCCGCCTTTTCCGGGGTCACCGAGCTCTTATATCGGACCGCCTGAATGTAAGTGATGTTTGACTCTGGAGCGCCAGTCTCCACGCCGGCAGCGATGCTCTTAGCCGGTGATCCCTGGCCGCCGTCACCCGGACCGACCTCCAGGGCTTGAATGATCGCGTCGCGCTGGCAACCGTTTACTTTCGACCCCACAAAGCGTATCGCGATCGCCCCGTTCTGCGGGTGGATGTTGTTGTAAACCAGATCGACAGCCTTGTTTCGGCCGCCCGCGGTCGCCGCCACATCAAAGGCTTCTTGCACCTTCTGGCCGTTGATATAGATGATTGTCCCTCGTTCGTTTCCGCCAACGTACTGCGTTTCGGCAAATTTCAGGCGCACGTGATACGTGCCGGGCCCGACCGTGGTGTTCACAGTGAAATCCGGAGCGTGTACGCCGTACCGGTAGAGCTCCGGGTCTGGCGTCCCTTTCACAAACACAGCTTGCCGCAAAGTCCACCACGTCTTCGCCACCGAGTCAGTCAAGTCTCCCGTCCGCACGATAAACTCTGTGGCGGGCCGCCAAAAATTTCCTTGCGAATCGCGGTAGTCCGTGCGGCTGGTGTATCCAAAGATCATTCGCTGCGACTCCGCCGGTCCGCCGCCCTCGCCGTAGCCACTGTCTCCTGCTGCCGCCGAGTACTGCAGGCTATCAATGAACACTTCGTTGCCCGTGGAGGAGGGATTGCGTTCACCACGCACGACAATTTTCAGCGTATGTTGGCCCTCGGCCAAGCCATTGCGGTAGTAGAGGATCTGCTTCGGGAGCCCGAGCGGGCTGAAGCAATCGACCGGCACCAACTGCTTGATGCCATCCACGAATACGTCGGCCCGGCCCCCCTGGCGGTTCACTGCGCCCACAACGCGAACCTGATTGCCAGTAAAGCTGTAACTTACGCTCGCTGCCTTCTGGCTCGAGACATGACATCCGCCACGATCGTCTTTATCGTCGCGCGAAACGTTCCATTCCCCCTCAAAAGTGAGTTGGCGGCCGTCCACCGCCTCTTGCGGATCGGAACCGGTAAGAGCGATTTCGGTGGCTCCATCGTGCCGGATCGACACGATGAAGTCGCCTCCGGCGAGCTTGCGAGCCTCGTAGCCATTGGCCAGCAGGTCGGAGCGAAGAGCCAGACTATTGCCGTTGGCAGTCACCGACTTGGGAGAGTACGCCAAGCGCAGCACATCCACACTTCCGGCGGGCGCGTCGTAGGTCATATAAGCGATTTTGTCTTTTCCGTAGACCACCTTCTTCACGACTTCAGACGTGCGCATGAGGTGGTTTTCCCGGTTGGCACCCATGACGTCCGGCTCCCAAGCCATGGTTTCCAGCACGTAATCGAGAGCCATAGGGTGCGCGATCTTGAACCAGGTGTCGCTCACATAACTGCCCCCGTCAATCAGATCCATCGAGCGGCCGTTTTCTAACCCGTCATAAGTGGAGAG
This sequence comes from uncultured Acidobacteriota bacterium, assembly GCA_963803295.1. GTDB lineage: Bacteria > Acidobacteriota > Terriglobia > UBA7540 > UBA7540 > CAWDMC01. Next base: position 143,911 of record CAWDMC010000011.1, read on the forward strand.
TAATTCTGATCGTCTGGCGATCTCGCGGGCCCATTCGCTGCCGGTTTCAACCCCGTAACGAGCCCAAACGCTCGCAAGTTGCATAGGACCATACCAGAGTGAGCGGTCGCAGCAGCTTGAGGATTCCGGATACGCCCAGGCGCCGCTGAAGACGTCACCGTTCGACTTGGGACTGACGCTCGTATGATTCAGAAACAAAGATAGAACGTTGCGAACGTCATTCTTCCAATTAGGAAAGAACTTCTTGTGCTCCATCATGTAGATGACCGCAAACTCTGTCACATTCTCAGCCTGGACCGGATCCTCCCAATCCCAATAGTTGCGGCCCCAGGTGTCATCGACCCACCACACCGGGAGAAGCGCATCCCGAAGGTAAGCCCTTCCCTCATCCCGCGCCTTCACGATCTCGTTTTGTTTGCCGGTGTACCCGGTCCGGATCAACTCGTCGAAGAACTCCAGAATGAAAGCCACGCCGCCCGTTTGGGTTCCGTTCATTCCGCGGTCACCGGCATTGTTAGCGTACCGTCCCCAAGGTGACTGGATGGGATCGCGACGGCGGTTCTCAGCAAGCAGATCCGCCCAGTGTTTGGCCGCCTCGTACCACCGGCGTTCTCCCATCATCTCGTAAGCCCTGACTAGTTGCAGCCCCACCTCCGCGACGATGTCCAACTGTATCAACTTCAATTGGACTTGAAAGATCGGAGCTTTGCGAAGTTGCAGCCCCACCTCCGCGACGATGTCCAACTGTATCTTGCCGTTCCCAATTCCCCGCTCGTTTCCGAGTTCGTCGCTGGGGCCGAGCCGGCAGTCGCCGTACCTGATTCCCATGTTCGGGACACTGATGAGCATCCCCGGCCATCCGTGGCTCCGGGGAGTCTCGCAGTGGGCCACCAGATAGTCGGCCGTAGTACTGATGACGGCGAGTGTCGCCGGGTCCCCACTGTAGCGGTAATACTCCATCATGCTTCTGATAAGATAGGCGGCGCGCTGGCCGACATCTCCGTTCGCCCAGTCCTTCTCTTCCGGAACCTTGATGTTGCCTTCACGATCGATGTTCCAGGTCCCGTTGTAAAGGAACTCGGGCGCGGGCAGCGCCGCCTTGTCCCGGCCAACCCAGGGATAGCGCTTCATGGTCTCGGCGGCAATCCGGACGCGGAAATCGTACTGCCCATTCTGTCCCCGGTACCAAGGCGCGATCACGCCTTCACGGTCTTCTACGGCATCATGACCGTAGTAATGCCGGAGTGTGGTCGCGGGTCCCGCCAGGGCGACCGTTTCCAAGCAGATCGCCGCGAGCATCGCCAACCGGACCGATCGTCCGCACATCATCACCTCCGTTAGTGAGCAGAGTGAGTCGCTGTTGCCGACTACCAAGTCAGGTCGCTGACTCGCCATCCTCATTCAGCACCAAGCACCAACCACGCCCTCTAATTCCCCTCCTTGGTTAAGGAGGGGGCAAGGGGGTGGTGTTGAGTACCGGCGACCCAAACGCTCATGAACTAGGGGGCACCGGCACCATGGTTCTTCGTCTCGACGCACATATCTCCTTAGTTCTCGCCAGGAGCGCGTCAGCCCGCTCGATGCTGTCAACCTCCGCGACGATAAACAGTCGTGTGGGGTCCAACTGTTGGCACAACAATGTAACCTCTTCCAGAAGTTCGTTCATAGTACAGTTCAGCAGGGGCCACACCTGCACGGACTTGCCATTCTTCTGCATCTCACGAAGTAAGCCGATCCACTGAGAGGGCGGTGGGGCGCCTGCGCCAGGAATCCACTGGATCGAGTTCAAGTTGCCAACGGAACATATACGCGAAAGGTGGGAAATCGCTCCGGGGCCGTCCAGGTGGTACAAGGAATAATCAACATACTCACAGCATTCAACGAGATCCTGGCTACAAAACTCATCGTACATGGCGGGACTAATCATGCAGGTAAAGTCCATCTGTCCGATGCACAAGAAGCGCTTGGAACTCCAGCCCATGGTCCACTGGGAAGTTCCCTGCCCCGCCGTCGCGATGGCGTCCCACACCACATCGACCACGTACTTCCACAGATCCGTCATTTGACGCAAGGCTCGGTGAATCATCGCCGGACAGTCCAGCAGGTCGACCAGCAAACGCTCTGCGCCTCTCATCGCGCCCAGCGCGTCTATCCCGGTATGTAAGTCTGGAAAGCCCGTCACCCACTTATCTCTTCCAGCCTCGGCGGAGAGCCGAAGGATTTTGAGATAGAGCTTCCACCAACGGTTGTCAGGATCGATGTGAAACTCAGAATGCGAGTCCCAATCCTCAATGAAGGGGACGACCCAGGAGGTATTGTGCTCCCGGGGCCGGAGGATAAGATCGGCGCCCAACCAGCCCGCGAACTGGTCAGGTCCAAGCCAGGGGTTATACACCGGCAGCGCATCGCCGGCGAAGTAAGTCCGTCTCAACTGGGCTTCGGTGGATTCAATGATGTAATCCGGGTTGGTCCAGAGTTCCTCTTCATTGCCGGGTTCGGGGACGTCGCGTCCCGGCTTGGCTTTGGGGACAGTGATCCACATCAGCGGATACTCTTCGAGTTGACCGCACCAGAAAGCCTCATTTCGGGCCTGAGCTCTGACCAGCTGTTTCTCTTCGATCCAGACGGTGTGCACACTTATCTCCGGCAAATCCTGGCACGTCCAAAGTAGGCCTCGTCCAGTGCCAAGGGCTAGAAGATCTTTCCATCAGGACCAATCCCGCCGACCTCCGTCCGATCCGAGAAAGCCAACGCCAGCAGCTGCGTTCGCCGCTCTCCACCAGCCGGCAAAACCAGTTGGGTGTTCGCCTTGATGGCCTCGGTCAGGGTTGGAGGGTAAGAAGACACGGGTTCAAGTGCGACGTTGTAAGTCGCGCCAAACCAGGGATATTCCATCCCACCCCGATAGACTTGCCAGAACCAGAGGAACGGGAAGGTGGACCTGTCCCAACGGAGGCCGAAGCCGACGCCCCGCGACTCGTTCACTACTGAATACCAGCTATCCTGTAGCTCGTCCATGAACGCCAGGTCATGCGAGCGAGCCTCGGGAGGAGCAATTCGGGAAAGGTCAACGGTTTCGCCTTTCCGGCCTTTAACCAGGGGCCACTCAGTCTTTTGGCCTCGCTCCAGGCGACTGGTGGGAGCCAGGTACTCATCAGGAGTAAGAACGCGGCAGGGTGGAAGAAAAATTCGGCACGACTCGTCAAGAAAAGGCCAGCCGAAGGCCGGATGGTGTCCCCACATGAAGTCCATGGGTTCGTCCGCCTCGTTGCGGACAATTTCATCAATCCGTAACACCGGCTGTTCAGCATTAAGCGTCAAAGTCTTTTCAACATAGAAGGGCGTGCGTAGAGTTCGCGTGCCAAACCGAACCGCGATCTCGTCCGGAGTATTCTCGACGATGTCGTAGCGCCAAGGCAGTAAGCAGACCTCGCCATGCACACCCAGGGCAGCGCCCTTGTACTTACACTCCGTCCCGGCATTCGGCAGCATTTCCTGCCAGCCGCCCGCATATAGGTCAATGAAGCTGCCGTTGGGATTGGCGATTGACGGCTGAACGTTACGACGATCGCGCAAACCTGCATAACTGCGCCACATGAAGTCGACGTCGAGTAGCTTGTAAAGGAACTCGATGATGTCCGTCCCTTTACCGGCCGCAATTGTCACCCGGAGAAAGCGGTTTTCCAGGGTCACCATGGCGTACCCGTGATACTCGAATTCGGTGATCCGCGCTCCCCAGTTGCGCTCATGAACGTAGGCTTGGTAACGCACGCTACCTCCAATCGGAATAGACTCGTTGCGCAGGGCTCGCCTTTTAGCCCTGCGGTTCTTGTCCCACCGGTTTCGAAAAGCCGCAAAGCCTGCCTGGGTATAGCGAAGGGGGCCAAAGAGCGGGCCTTGCTGCTCAGTACTGCTGGCGGTAGACATGCCGGTAGAGGCCGACATAATCTGTGCAGAGCCTCTCGTATGCCGCATGATTTCCAGGCTGGGGTGTAAAGACGCGCTCGGCTTTGTAGAATGCCTGGCTACTTTCTTCGAGGGAGGAAAAGGCACCCGCTCCCACCGCCGCTATCATCGCTGCCCCCACCACCGCCGCTTCAGTGAGCACCGGCCTTTCGATGGGCATCCCGGTGATATCGGCGATCATTTGCGACCAGAAGTCACTCTTGGCAGCCCCTCCGATCGAGCGGACCACCTCGATCGAAAAGCCGCACCGTCGCAAAAGGGCAAGGTTCTCGTAGATGTTGTAGCCGAGCGCCTCCATGATCGCCCGGTACATGTCAATACGGTTGTGATGAAGTGAGAGGTTCAGAAAACCACCGCGTGCCTGATGATCGAGCACTGGCGATATCATGCCGTCAAAATGCGGAAGCATTACGATCCCTCGGCTCCCGAGAGGTACGCGCGATGCCATTTCATCGAGCTCACGCAGTGTCTGGCCGGGACTCAACTCACGGTTAAACCATTCGAGAACCACGCCTGCCGTTTTGGAAAAAGCCAAAGCGAACTGATATCGAGTGATAGGAAATCTGCCCCCTAGGAGTCCAGCAGGCATCGGCTCGGGCAGATGCTCAATGAGCGTTACCAGAGCAAGCGCAGTCCCGCTCGTCAAAGACACGATCCCAGGCTGGCAATTACCTGCCCCCAGCGCTCCGGCGTACTGATCATTAGTTCCTGCCACGACCAGCGTGTCGGGATCCAGGTTCCATTCCGCAGCACTCTCCGCGACTGCCCGTGCTATCGGTTGTCCAGTCGGCCGTATCTCCGCGACTTCGCACTTCCGGATCCCTGCTCCCTCCAGCGCGGCCGCGCAGTAATCTGCGGCATCTTCGGCATACAAGGCTGTGCTTGATGCAGTGCTCGGGTCAGTAATGGCGGCGCCCGTCAGCCGATAAGCAAAGTAGTCAGGCAAGCAGCAGGTACCGTTTCGCCCTGGACATCACCTCCGGGAAATGGTCATGCAGCCACATGACCTTGGGCCCGACGCAATCGGAGTCACATAAGGCAGGGTTTCGCGGAGACCGAGGGACCTCACGGCCTGGAGGGCCTTAGGGTTCGATCCAGACGGTGGGATTGGTCAATGGCACGCGCGTCGTACCAGACAATGGCAGGATGAAGCGGTTCGTCACGATCATCGAGGGAAACGAATGTCTGCCCCTGAGAGGAGATCGCGAGAGCGAGAATTCTGGCGTCGCTCTCGCGGATTGCCTTACCGCGGCCTTGCGGGTAGCAGCGTAAATCGTCGCAATAGGGATTTCAACATGGCCAACCTCGCTCAATTCCGGCTGGTAGGACCTCTGTGAAATTCCCAGTAACCAGCCACTTCGATCGATCACACCGGCCTTGGCGCCGGTCCCCCCGACATCCAACCCCAGGTAGGCTTCTCGTTTCATGGACGCTCGTGGACTCCTACTGCAGAAGCACGGCATTCCAGCGCATCAGTTTGCCCCAGCCGATAATCTCCTCAGCTGCTTTCCCATAGACCAACGCTGAGTGATGAGTACCACCCAAGCGGCTGTATTCGGCCAGAAACTCGCCCACGGGACGGCTGGCTTTAAACCAGCCATGGATCGAATCCGCCATCCGATCGTCCTGCTCGAACTTTTGCATTTCGACGGGAGCGACAATCAGCGAGTAGTTGTCATCGGGACCGGGTGCCAGGTTCACCAGTACCGCATCCCCGGGGCGGAAACACCCGACTGCAACGACTGTATTGCCGACATCGGTGAAGGGAAACGGCTTCTCGATCAATTCCGGAGGCTTGGCGGTCAACTTGATATTCATTTCGCCCATGTGGTCTGAGAAAAACCGTATCCCCTTCCCAGTCAGGACAGAACATCTCAGTGAAGCTTGTCTCTGGATAAACCGAGGCCAGAGCGCCGACAAAGGCTGCAGTAAGGATGTCTCCCTCACCCGCATATCCGAGGCCGCGTGCCATGCCTTTGCTTGCTTCGAGGAATGGCATTGCGGGCAATCCGGAAGCCTTGTCGACGGCCATGAAGTTGATGGTGAAGGCTGTGAGCCTCTCTTTCTCAATCCAGCGGCGAACCGCAAGTCCCGCACGCGTCGCGCGCCGGTGCACTTCGGGGTCGACACTTCGGAGCGAGAAGTTCACCTTATCCCAGGCGATCTCCGCTTCCACAGCCGCATCGCTGACTTCTGCCAGCAGGGATTGGATCTGTGATGAGCTACCCTCGATGGTCTGGATTCCCAGGCTCTCCTTCAGCTTGTCCTGTGGCACAAAGAAATCGCCCATGCCGGCAAAAACCGGTCCCAGCTTGCCCACTCGAGCCCGTCTCAGGGCACCTGCCAATCGCGCCGACTTCGCAAAGCCGGCGACACGATCGAGGACGTCGGACTTCTGCCAGTGGCCTGCCGCAACCACAAAGGGCTTCTTGTTCCTGAGTAGCAGGTTGCACATATCCTGGACACCGTGGATCCCATGGTTGTAGAAGAGTTCCTGCGGATCTTGCCTTGGACCATAGGAATACGTAGGAGTCGTATCCAGCACCACGACCGGGAGTGAAGTAGAAGCAAGAGCTGAGGAGGACTCGAGCGAAGGCGAATAAGCCAAGTGTAGAGTTACGATGGCATCCACGCCATCGTCTTCGAACTTACGGATGGCCATCTCGAATTCGGGTTTGAGCCGGCACACCGGCACCGTACTCAATTCCAGGCCGCGCTCTGTTAAAGCTGAAGCGATCTGCTGATAAAACCCGTCAACTCTTGTTCTGAGCTCCGGCCAGGCGTTATCGTAGAGTTCTATATACAGGGGAAGAAGGCCGACTCGCGGTGTTGGCATATTGCTCTCCCTCACTCTTGGAGAAATGACTCCGGCATTCCAGCCTCACATAACATTTCCGCCGCATTCCCATAGAAGACAGCTTCCACATCGGCTTTACCCACGCCTGCATTGGCGCTCGCACGGCGAAAAGCGTCGATTTCTTCATACATAAAAAAGCTCAGCTCGCTGGCATCCGCGCCATCCACTTCCCGCATATGCGGATCGTCTGAGACATCTCCGTAGACTCCTCGGGGAACCAGGTTGATATAGGTTCCTCCCTCACATATCCGTCGCATCCGCATACGCACCACCGGCAGATCACTGCCAAACAATAGCCGTTTTGGACCTACAGACCGAATCGCACACGCAAACGTCTCGGCACAGGTGTTGGCTGAAAAGTCGAAACGCATCTTCCTTGTTTCTCCAAGTACCTCGAACGCGTTGCCGATGTCTTCCGGACAATACGCCCGTCCCACATGGGCAATAATGATCTTTACGTTCGGGTAAGTTCTCTCTATTTCGACCATCTGAGCCAAGTTCAACGGATCTCGCAGGCGGGCATGGCGCGGAATGTGTAGCATGACGATCCAGCCATGGCGCTCCAAGACTTTCAATTGGTGGTGCGGCAGGAAGTCGAAAATCTGGATATCCTTCTCTGGAATCCGAGGGTCGGAGCGCGTCAGGTATACCTTTGCCCCCAGAAAGTTCCCGGCGACGATACGCTGTTCGAAATCAGACTCGCTCCACTTTGGATCGGCGAAAATCAAGGAAGGCAAGCGATAGTGGCGCGCGGAGGCACTGACGTACTCGTTCCCCGCATCGATGTCGTCTCCGGGCGACAAGGCCATGCCGAAAAGCAGAGGCGTCACCTTCTTGCCCGGAAGCATGAGGCGGTAGCTCTCCATCAGATCCTCAGTGGAGTTGTCCAACGCGACCCTATGGGGCCAAGTGACAGCGCGGATATTCTGTTCCTTCTCACGTGGTCTGAACCGATCAAGCCAGACATGGGTGTGGACATCGATAAGGCGAGCCGGCAGGAAGTCCTGCAAGCGTTGACGGTAGAACTCCTGATCGATGGAACTGACCTCGAACAAGGATGGCATTATCCTGGGGACCTCTTCCCGCAAATTTGCCCTGCTCGACATTTGCAGCCGCCATTCAGCCAAGCGCCGGACCGGAACAGCGTTCCAAGAATGCTTCCAAAAAATGAACCAATGCATTCGCGAAATTGAACGTTATAATCAATCCAAGATGAAGGCAAGCATTTTCTTCCCGGAGGTGAAGCGATGGCACAGGAACCAGACGATAAGGTCAAAAACACTGGCCGGCGACGGGTTTTGACGACCGTATCTACGGTAGCTCTGGCAAGGCTACAGTCAGCCCTGGCGCGCGGTAGAGAATCCGAGGCCGCGCGCGCAAGTTCGCCGAGCGCCTTGCCGGGTCCACGACCGGCAAAGAAGGTGCGCATCTGCGTGGTCGGCGGAGGATTCGGCAGATCCTTCTATTGGTCTGACCACCCCGACTGCGACGTAACTGCGGTCAGCGAACTGAGGGACGATCGCCGAAAACTGCTAATGGAAAGATACCACTGCGACAAGGCCTATGGAGATTTCCACCAGATGTTAGGAGACACGAACGTGGACGCTGTGGCGATGTTCACTCCTGCCCCGCAACACGTCGCCGACTGCGTGGACGTGCTCAATGCCGGTAAGCACGTGGTCTGCGCGGTTCCGGCGGCGTTCACCTTGGAAGAGTGTCAGAGGCTGGTCGATACGGTCAAGAAAACCGGTCTTACCTATATGCAGGCCGAGACGGGTTGCTACCATGCCGGAACCATGACAGCCTACAATCTGGCACGGCAAGGCAAATTCGGAACCATCTATTACACGCAGGCCGAGTATCTGCACGATATCGGTGACTTCCATAAAGGCGGAGAGTCCTCGGGCCTTCTCTATTACCAAGGCAAGCGGACGTGGCGCTATGGCTACCCGCCGGCGAAATACCCCACCCATGCCACCGGACCGGCAATCTTCGTAAGTGACGATCCGATGATAGCGGTCGCCTCTCTGGGCTGGGGCCCCAAAGACGATCCGTTCGCGGACAACCCTTACCATAATCGGTTTCACAACGTGACCTTCCTCGCCAAGACCAAGAACGGCAATTCCTCCCGGATTGCCATCCAACATTGTTTCGGAGGCGCTGGTGATATCGCTGAAAGGGCGGAATATTGGGGAACGGAGATGGTGTTTCTAGAAGACCGCTTCGGGACCCCAGCGCTGATGTCGCGTGAAGGAGAGGAACTCAAACCCGCACCCGTCAACGACCATACCAACCAACTGCCGCCCAACCTACGTCAATATGTAAAGGTCGGACACGCGGGGGCGGAAGTGTTCATCACCCACGAGTTTGTTAGGGCTCTCGTCGAGGGTCGCCGTCCGAAGACGGACGTGTATCATGGAGTCGCCTACTGTGCCCCGGGCATTTGTGCGTTTAATTCAGCCAACAGGAACGGCGAGTGGGTTAAAGTTCCTGACTTCGGCTGGCACAGTTAGGACCTTCACAGAGCTCGCTGGGCAACCACAGCACTAATCCATGGGATAGAGGCTCGCTCCTCCATCCACCAGCAGAGTCGCGCCAGTAATGTAGTCTCCGGCTTCAGAGATCAGGTAGATCATGGCATCGGCAACCGTCTCCGGCGGCTGCCGATGCCCGAGGGGAATCGCCTTTTCACCCCGTCGGCGCTGGTCCGGAGAAATGTGCGCCTCCGCTTTCGACATACCAATCGCCAGGATTCCAGGCGCCACCGAGTTCACCCTGATCCCATGGACGGCCAGCTCCCTCGCCATGCCCCGCATGAGCATCTTCATTCCACTCTTGGTAACATTGTAAGGTGTAATATCCGGCCAGGGAACATCCTGAACCCAGGACGAGGTGAATACGATCTTGCCCTTGATCCCCTGCGCAACCATGGCCCGAGCTGCGGCCTGCGCCACCAGGAAGGCAGACTTCAGGTTCAGGTCGACAATCTTGTCCCAGTCCTGTTCAGGGTAATCGAGAATCGGACAACTGTAGGCCATCCCGGCATGACACAAGGCCGCGTCAAGACGGCCAAAGGCCTTGACAACTCCCGTTACCAGGTCCTGGACTTCAGCAGCACTGGTGACATCCGCCTTGAAGTAGGCGAGCCTGTTCGTGTCCCATCCCTCATCCCGGACAATTTGGCAGGCTTCCGCCTCGCCGATAATATCGTTCAGCGCCACTCGCGCCGAGTGGGCCATTAAACGATCCACCACAACCCGGCCAATTGCGCCTAGTCCTCCCGTGATCAGGATACTCTTGCCTTCCAGGCAATTTCCGGCGAACACACCCATGCTCCCCCCGATGTCGTGATCAGCCTTTGCAGATTTCATTCGGGCCCATCCGGCCGCCCATCTTTAGGAGATGCGCCGGCAGAGATTTCGTTTCAGCGCTTTCCGCGTGCCTAGCAAGACATACCTCCCGTCGCAATGAGATTATAAGGAATAGGTTCGTCCCCCTTATTGTAGAGAGTAGTGTCGCATCTCCGTCCGCCAAAAAACGCGTGCTGCAGGAAAAGACTGCGGGGCAGCAAGATGACGCAGCCTACCGGTTCAGGATCTTCTTGACATCCCGACTGTTCTGAATGTAATGTTCACTTTTAACGTATGTTACATTCCATGGCGAGCGAACTGCGGATCACCACACACTCACTCAGGTATGCACGGCCATCTCCGCTTGCCGTCGTCCTGGACGCGAGATAACAAGCATGGGTCGCCATTTTGCGGATGCTGCGCGTCTGAAGGGAGTAGGACAATGGGGGCAACCTCTACGGGGAGTTCAGTTGAATGGGCAAAGGTTGATCTGAAGAAGGTTCCGCACCTTGTGGGCGGAGAGTTGCCGGGGCCAAGGTCTAGAGACATGCATCGGCGCGCCGCAGCAATTATGAAGGGTTACTCGAGCCAGGTAACATTGTTTCCCGTCGTGTTCGATAGTGGATATGGATGCACTCTCACCGACGTGGATGGCAACGTCTACCTTGATTTCTCATCCGGAATCTATGTGACCACGCTGGGCCACTGTCATCCTAAAGTCACAGGGGCGGTACAGCAAGCCGCCGGCCAGTTGATGAATTGCCACGACTTCACCACACCCATCAAGCTCCGACTCCTTGAGAAACTCAAACAAGTTCTACCCGGCGATTTGGCGGGCGTGCAGATGTATGACAACGGGACGACGGCTGTGGAGGCCGGACTGCGGGTCTGCCGTGCCGCCACCCATAAACACGAGTTCCTCTCTTGCTTTGGTGATTTCCACGGGAAGAGTGGGCATTCCGTGAGCCTGGCACGTATGAAGCCAGTAAATGGCGCCACCCGGGCAGCCGGATTCTACATGCTGCCACGTCCAAATCCGTACCGGCCCTGGTTCAAAAAGGCAGACGGGTCCATCGATACCGATGCCTACTTTACCTTCTATGATGAATTCATCGCTGAGGCGACAACAGGCCAGGTGGCAGGGATCGTTCTGGAGCCGATTCAAGGGTGGGCTGGATCAATTTTTCCCCCAGACGATTTCTTCCCGAAGCTTCGCCAATGGTGCGACGAGCGTGGGATTCTCTTGATGGCAGACGAGGTTCTGACTGGGATGGGACGGACCGGAAAGCTACTGGCGATGGAACACTGGAATACCCTACCGGATGTGGTAACCCTGGGCAAGGGCTTCGGGAACGGTTTTCCAGTGACCGCGATGGTTGTGCGGGAACCTTATGCCGAAAGTGTCGAGCACATCAGCGCGTCCACAAGCTACGGTGGAAATCCCATGGCGTGTGCTGCGGCCTTAGCTTCCATCGAGGCGATCGAAGAAGAATGCCTTCTTGAAAATGCCCTAGTTCTGGAAACGTATTTTGTTGGGCGCCTGGCCAAAATGATGGCTGAGCACCCGATTATTGGAGACGTGCGATGCAAGGGTTGCCTGATGGGCGTGGAGCTGGTGAAAGACCGAACCAGCAAGGAACCATTTGTCGAAGCGGGAACATTCATCTACAAGGAAGCGTTCCGCCATGGCCTTGCCTGGATTCCCGCCGGCCACATTCTGCGAATGAGCCCCCCGATTGTGATGGACGTGGAGGCAGCCGAGAAATGCATGGATATAATCGACGAGGCGATCGGCGAGGCCGAGCGCCATTTCGGCTACTCCCATTCGCATTGAGGATCGCGGCGCGAGAGAAGTAGAGGCATGAAACGGATACGGTTCGGATTGATCGGCTGCGGGTTGATGGGCCGCGAGTTTGCAAGCGCCACTGCTCGCTGGTGCCATTTACTGGACACGCTTGCGCGCCCTGAAATCGTTGCCATTTGCGACCGGTTTGACTCCAAGGCTCCCGGGTTTGCCAGGTGGTACACGGAGAACTTCCAGTCCATCGGCCAGGTTACTTCCGATTACAGGGAACTTCTCGCCAACCCCGAGGTGGAAGCTGTCTACTGCGCTACTCCCCATCACCTGCACCGGGAGTTTTGCTGTGCCGCGATCGAGGCCGGCAAACACCTTATGGGAGAGAAGCCGTTCGGCATGGATAAGTCCGCCAACGCGGCGATTCTGGAAGCGGTAAGAAGGAATCCCGGTGTGTTAGTGCGATGTTCCTCAGAATTTCCCTTCTTCCCAGCCGTGCAAAGAATCGGAGACATGATCGAACGAAACGCTTTCGGCCAGATCATCGAAGTCAATAGTGGTTTTTTTCACTCCGGCGATCTCGATCGCAACAAACCGATCAATTGGAAGCGTCAAGTGGAGTTCAATGGCGAGTACGGTTGTATGGGAGATCTGGGAATGCACGCCTGCCACGTTCCCTTCCGGGCAGGATGGCGCCCCCGCAATGTGCGAGCCGTTCTCTCTAACATCATTACCGAAAGACCCGATGGTAGGGGGGGAACAGCGCCTTGCCGCACCTGGGATAACGCAACCTTATTCTGCGAGGCTGAATCGGGCGCCCCCGCTGCAGGATTGTTCCCGCTGACGATCAAGACGCAACGCATCGCGCCCGGCGAGAAGAACACCTGGTGTCTGGAGATTCTTGGGACCGAAGCGTCTGCGAGATTTAGCACGAAGAATCCGCGCCGGCTGGAGAGCCTGGAATATCATGGCGGCGAGCAGTCATGGGAACAATCGGACATGGGGCAGGAAACCGCCTTCAAGACAGTCACCGGCCTTAACTTCGAGTTCGGATTTTCCGACGCAATTCTGCAGATGTGGGCTGCCTTCGTCTATGAACTGACGGCAGGCAAGCGGCTGAAATCGTTTGCCGGTTGTGTGACTCCGGAGGAGACGGCTCTGAGCCATGAGCTTTTTACTGCGGCTTTGGACTCACAGCGGCGATCGCAGGTAGTAACGCTGCAATAGGTTGAAGGAGCACAGATCATGGCAAGTATACGATGGCAGAGACTGTTCAATAGAAATGAACGAGCAGTGATCGTCGCCATGGATCATTGTCTTCACGATGGACCGACAGAGGGAATGATCAATTTGACTGAGACAGCGCGCAAGGTGGCGCCTTGTGTGGATGGCGTCTTACTCTCGCCGGCGATGCTTCCGTTCACCGAGGATGCATTCAACTACAAAGGCGCTCCCATGGCAATTGCGCGTTTGAACTGGAGCACGACTTATTGCTTCAAGTGGGATTACAAGCAGGGTGAGGCCGTGCCAGCCTTTACGCCTGCCGAAGCTCTGCGCTTGGGAGCAGAGGTCGCACTCATCGCGCTGACGCTCGAGACCGGTAGCGAGGCCAACGATGCCCATAACGTCGCCGTGTTTCGGAAGCTATGCCGGGAAGCTAAGAGCCTGGGTATGCCGGTGATTGGCGAATACTTCCCAGTCGGGGCTGAAAAGCTCGATCCAGACGAACTGCACGCCAAGGTGTACATGGGGACACGTATCGTCGCCGAGCTAGGAGCAGACCTGATAAAGACCTTTTATACGAATTCTTTCAGGGCCGTCACCCAGAGCTCGCCGGTTCCAGTCCTGGGCCTGGGAGCAGCAAAGCTGCCCACTCAACGCGCCGCTCTTCAGTTGGCAGCGGATGAAGTCGCCGAAGGCGCCGGCGGTGTGGTTTTTGGGCGGAATGCTACTCAAGTTCCAAATCCGACCGCCTTCCAACAGGCGCTATGTGATGTGGTCAAGCGCGGACTCGCCCCTGACGCTGCGGTGAAGCAGTACCAACTGGAATAGGGCGAATCTGACGCGATCGAGGGAGGCTAAGGCTAGATTCTGGGTGTCATCCACGTTGGCGGATAAGACTCCGCTGGAAGGGCGATATGGTTGCCGCTAAGACTCGCTCGGTCCCCGGTGTGGAAAGGGCGCTTACAGTACTGGAAGTGCTGGCAAGGTCCAAGCGGGGCTTGGCTCTCTCGGATCTGGCTCGGAACTTACATCTGCCCAAAAGCTCGACGCATTGTTTGCTGCTGACCCTCGAACGCTGTGGATATCTCCGCCGTCATGAGTATACACGGCGCTACCTATTTGACCTGAAGCTATTCCGTCTCGCCAACATGGCTCTTGCGGGCATAGAGCTGCGAGAGCAATCAGGGCCCTTCGTGCGACTATTGATGGAGGAGACAGGGTTGCCCGTTCACATTGCGATAATGGAGCACGATGAGGTTGTGGTGGTTGACAAAGTGGAACCCCCGGGCGCAGTCAAGCTCGCGACCTGGATCGGGAAGCGGATGGATCCTCACTGTACGGGTGTAGGCAAGGCAATCGTCGCTTACCTGCCGGAGGAATACCTTGGTCGTTTAATCAAGGAACACAGGCTTCCCCGTCACAACGAGAACACCCTAGCTTCGGCCAAGAAATTGAGAGAAGAACTGGCTCGAATCAGAAAGGTGGGGTATGCGGTGGACAACGAGGAGGATGAAATCGGACTCCGTTGCATCGGTGCTCCGGTATTTGACGTCGACGGCCATGTCATGGCGTCGATCAGCGTCGCCGGAACGACGTCCCAAATTACGGAGCAGAATTGGGGTGCCCTGGCTGAGAAAGTGAAGCAAACCGCTGCTGCGATTTCTCGACAAATGAAGACTCTGCCCCAAGGTGACCGAGCCTCCCATGACAGATGGGCGAATGTGCCGCAAGGTTGAAGACTCGGCTCTCTTAACGGGTCCCTTTTACATATACCTGCCCCATATCCAAGCTCGCTCTCTCGTTAAAGCTGCCGTTGGTTAATCCGACTCCCGAGGCGATATAGTCTTTGAGCCTGGACGACATTTCGCGGACCACATCCGGATACCGGGCGGCAACATTCACCGACTCCTGAGGGTCTTTGTCGAGATCGTAAAGCTGAGGTTGATAGGTCGTGAGAGGAGCGCCAGGGCTTACACTGTATTTCTCCTGACGCGCTTCCGGCTTCCAAATCTGGCTGTAATTCCATTCTCGAGTTCGCGCCGCACCTACCCAGCCATATGTCTGGACCACATATTCGTGGAGGCTCTTCGCCTCCCCCGTCAGGAGAGGCCAGAAGTTGCTGCCTGTAACTCGGGGGGGAGGTTTCAAATCCAGCAAGTGAAGCAAGGTCGGCATGACATCGGCCACTTGAATGAGTCCCGGCAGCTTCTTGCCTGCATTCTGCCTGCCTGGCAGTCGGATGAGTAACGGGATGTGTGTGACCTGTCCGCGCAACTTGTCGGGTCCCTTTAAGAACTGGCCGTGTTCGCCCAGCATCGTCCCGTGATCAGACAGGAACACAATAACGGAGTTTTCGAACAGTCCAAGTTCTTTGATTTTGCCCAGCAACTCGCCGATCCAGTAGTCTACACAACTGACTTCGCCGGCATAGTTGGCTCGCAACCTCTGCTTAACCTCCTCTGGCAATGGTACGGTGTCGTAGGGAGGTTCGAGGTAACTGGGACCGCTGGCGTTAGGCGAGTATTTTTCGAGGAAGCGCCTTGGAGGGTCCCACGGCTCGTGCGAGTCGAACATCTCCACGTGCATATAAAACGGCCGCTGATCGAAATTGGCCTGCAGCCAGCGGCTGGCCGTCTGGGACACGAGCTGCGAAAGAGATTCGCCTTCCTGCGCCCAAAGATTTCGGTTGGCCTTGTATCGGCTCAGGAAAGAATGAAGGTCTGGGAACCGATCCAGGTAGACGTTCGGAACGATATCGCCAACGTCGAGGAGTTTGTGAGGCGAGGTGCCGTAATTGTCGACCTCCTGCCCCCGAATCCACTGGTAGACGCTAAAGCCACGATGAAAGTTTCGCCCCGGCCGCTGCTGATGGGGCAGGTCGCTGACGAGCACTGTGAGGTAACCGGCCTCCAGCAGCGTTTCGCTTAGGGTTACATCCTCGTTGTAAAGATCATCCCATCCCGGCAACTGTACTGGCTCGTGCTGACGAACGTAGTATAAAGGAACGGTCCTGCGCCCCGTGTATAAGTTCCGGCGAATTACAACGGTGGGCATGCCTTCCGGATAGAAGTCCTCGCAAGCGACACAATCCTCCGCGAACTTGTCCAGGTTGGGAGTCTCCAGACCTTCGAGCCACTTTTTACCAAAGCAGGTCAGATTGTCCCGCCGAAAGGTATCGCTGACTAACACGATGACATTCAGGTTGTTGCCTTGTTGTTTGGGCGGCCTCTCCCAAACGGAACCACACTCAAGTTGCGGAGGCCCAGGCGTGGCCGCATCTGTCGCAGAGGTTTCGAGACTTATGGTTGCGGCAGTAGCTGCGCTTCTGAGAAAGTCCCTCCGTGAAGAGTTTCGCTTTTTCATTTTGGCTCCTTGAATGAAGGCTTGATGGATTACGGCAGGGCGATGTCCGGGATTGCCAAAGGTCAGGCTTCCTTCAATCTCTCAATCGCCTGATTGTTCCATCACTCGGTGTCGTAGTGACAACAAACCCAACTACGGCGCGGCTGTAGCAATCCACACCTTCATTTTCTCCTGGCCGCGGTTGCCCCAGACGCAATAAGGGATGGCTTTGATGACAACGGGTTTTGCGCCGCCCGGAGCATGAACGGGCCGGTAGAGTTGATGTGTCCAATCGCCTGGATCTTGGGTGCGACCCTGGCCGGTAATAACGGTGACGCCGCCCAGCAGAGTTGGCTCGAAATGCGCCGTCAGATTGGCGGTGAGGGGCAGCGCGATCCGGTCCAGATCGCTTTTATTGTCGGGCTGCTCTAAGCAATAGATGAGCGCCCCGCGACGCAGCGCAATTTTGCCTCGGGATTGCAGAACGTTGGGATGGGCTTCGAGCTTTTCAATCGCTAGAGGAATGATAAGCTCCACGACATCGCCCGCCGCCCACTTCCTGGTGATTTGAGCGTAGCCCTTCGCACTTGGCGGATCGATTCTCTTTCCATTCAAAGTAATCGTCGAGCCGCTCGCCCAACCTGGTACGCGCAGGTGCAGCGTGAAGTTCTGGGGGTGCTCGGCCGTGACTCCCAACTTGACGTGCCCTTCCCAGGGGTAACTCGTGGTCTGTTTCAGGGTGACCTTTTGCCCATTCGCGAGCGTCGTGCTGGCTTGGCTGCCCATGTACAGGTTTACCCATAAGCCATCCTCCGACTGGCTGTATACGTATCGTGCAATGGATGGGAAAAAACGCGCCGCTGTGGTTGGGCAGCAAGGAACCTCGAACCAGGGCTGCCGCTGGAAGGTCGTATCGCAAGCGAGCGGCGTCGCGTAACAAAAGCTGTCGCCCGCTGACGATACTCCCGCCAGCACTGCATTATAAAGCGATTGCTCGAGTTGATCCATGTAGCGCCCGTCGCCGGTGAGCTTGAACAAGCGGTGGTTCCAAAGGACCATGCCGGCCGACGCGCATGTCTCCTGATAGGCATTTTCGTTGGGCAGATCGTAGTCGTCCGTAAATCCTTCGTTCCGGGCTGCAGGTCCGATGCCGCCGGTAATGTACATGCGCTTCAGCGTTACGCTATCGTAGAGACTGTTCAAAGCTTCGATGAGGCCCTGGTCGCCGGTCTCGTAAGCGACGTCGGCCATGCCGGAATAAAGGAACATGGCGCGCACAGCGTGCCCAACGGCCACCCTCTGCTGACGCACCGGCAGGTTGTCCTGGGCGTAGCTGGTATCAAACGCCGGGGGGTGGAGCAGGAACTGATGATCCTGCGGCCAGCGCAGTTTAATGGGCCGTCCCTCACGCCACAGGACCGTGCGATCAGCCGGCAGTTTGTTGTATTCAATCTCAAAGAGCGAAGGCTTCTTGCCGCGCTCGTTCAAGTAAAACTCCGCCAAATTCAGATAGCGCCTCTCTCCCGTGGCTCGATAAAGGCGAACCCAGGCCAGCTCGATTCCCTCGTGGCCCGAAAGCCCGTCGCGCTTTCCCGGGCCAAAGGTAGCGTCAAAACAATCGGCCAGTTTTGTGGCCACGTCCAGCAGGGTTCGCTTCCCCGTGGCCTCGTAGTGCGCGACCGCGGCTTCGAACAAATGGCCGGAGCTGAAATCCTCGTGAAAGAAGGCCAGGTCTTTGAAGCGGAGATCTGGCTCTTCGATTTGAACATGCGTGTTCAAGTAGCCATCGGGCTGTTGGGCGGCAGCGATTTTCGCAATGAGGTCGTCGACCTCGCGCTCGAGTTCGGGATCGCGGTGGTTTCCAAGCACGTACGACGCGCCTTCAATCCACTTGTAGACGTCCGAGTCCGCCCACCAGGGACCGCCGAAGGCGCCCTTCGCCTTCTTCGCGGCGACGTCGAAGTTGCGGATGCATCCAGTGGCTTCGAGCTCTTTGTAGACGTGATCGAGCGTCTTGGTGCGATTCACGTCGAGCCGCGGCGACCAGAACTTATCGTCGATCGTGATCTGCTTAAGCGGAATCTCACCGATCCGTGGCGCACCTGCGGGGTCGTTTGCATCAGGCATTCCTACGGTGGCTCTCAAGGCCGCCGGCGCCAACCATACCGCAGCCGCCATCATCGTTCTTCCTACAACTGACCACGTCATGATCGTTTCACTCCTCCGCTCTCGGCCGGGCGCTTAATTAATTCCGCCAGCACGGTCAAGAATCAGACCGTCACGATAAGTCCGGGCTAGGGTTTGGTCAGGGCCTCACCGCTGGACGAAGCGACTGGCATTGAGGACGTTCCCTCGCGAACGATCCTCTTGAGCGAGGCATTGGGAAAAGCGTCATCGTCCTCCGATTGTAGCTTGCTCGCGCGTAAGGCAAGCTCCCTGGCCCGGGCCTCGTCCCCCTTACGCCGGCAAGCCTGAGAGAGCATGTAGAGGGAACTCGCGCGCGTAGGATCGAGCGCCACGGCCTTCTCGAGTTCTCTGATAGCGGAATCGAGCGCACCACTATCCAGCAGGATCTTGCTGAGGTCAAGTCGCGCGTGCCAGAAATCGGGATTGAGCCGGATACAGGCCTCGAACGCGGCCTTTGCTTCGTCAGCCTCTTTCGTCCCTGGGACGACTCCTGACTGTAACAGAGATCTGCCGCACCAATACTGGGCAAGGTAGGAATCAGGATGTTCCCGGGCGGCCGTGCGAAGAATTTCCACGGCTTGACCCATTTTGCCGGTCTGCATGGAAACCAGCCCCAACGCCACCGCTGGGAGAACATCATTTCGAGAGATTTTGGCTGACTTAGAGAAATCCTCCTGCGCTGCCCCGAACTGCCCCTTCATCGCGTGCAGCAGGCCCCGCTCCAAGTGTAGCCGCTCGGAACCCGGAAGATTCGCAATGCCAATCTCCGCGATTTCCAAACCCAAATCGTAATTCTGGTGGTCGAGACAGATCGCGCAGAGGTCTACGTAACTATCTTCGTTCTTAGGATCGAGATGAGTGGCGAGGCGAAGGGCGTTGTAGGCCTGCTTGACCTGCCCATTCTTGAGATAGGCCGACGCAGCCAGGTTGGCGAGTTCAGACGTACCATGCCCTTGATTCAACAATTCGTTGGCAGCACGGATGGCCGAAACGGCATCGTCGGCTCGAAGGTAAGCCAGCGCCTGGTCATAGCCGGCAAGATAAGGGTCCTTATAGGTACCACGAGCCAGTCCGAATTCCCGGGCGGCGTCGGCGTAGTCGCCATCCTCAACCAGCAAGGCGCCAGCTCGAAAATGGGAATCCCCGTCACTCGGTGTGAGCCTATCTAGCACGCCCAGGGCTTGCTGCAAGTGTTTCAGGCGGAGTTCGCATTCGGCATAATGCAGGATCCTCTGCGAGCCGCTCGCCAGAATGCCACCTGCAATCCGGTACCGTTCAACCGCAAGGGCGTACTGCCCTTCGCTATAGTAAATCTCTCCCAGCAACAGATTCGCCGATTCGTCCTTTGGCGCGTACTCGAGCGCTTGCTTCAGGTGATCCTTGGCCTCTTTCACGCGTTGTGCGTGCGCCTCATTGGCGGCGAGGTTGGTGAGCGCCGGATAGAAATGCGGGTCGAGCCTGAGAGCCCGCTCAAACTCCAAGTTGGCATCTTGAACCCTACCCGCACCGGTGAGAGCGGCGCCCAGCAGATTGATGGCTTTTAAATCTTGGGGAGCACGGGCAAGATGCTGCTTGAGGATGGCGATTGCGTGATCGTAATTCTTCCCGGCGATATCCTGGTCCGCACAACTGTAGACCGAGCGGCACGGCTGATTCGCCGCGGCCGCGTTCGCAGCGAGGGCCAGCAGGAGGAGAGCGGCGTTGGCCAGCCTGCAGAACGGGAACCGATTCACTGCCTTGGAGCCTGGTATCATCGTTCCGACAATCAGAATAGCCGCCTCGAAGCCGAGAAACCAGGGATTCTTCTCTCTCGTTGTGGTGCGCCGCTGGCCCTCGGGGTCACCATGGGCACGCACAACGAGGGCCGCCTACATGCCGATCCTGCCGCAACCGGATTCCCGGCTCAACGATCTCCGGAGTCTTGCGGAGCCGAGCTACCGAGGGCTTGGCGCACACGTTTCGTCAGCCCAACCATTTTCTCCTCGTCGCCCCGCGCACGATAGACGTTCGCCAGTGCCTCCGCTGCCGGCAGAAGGAGTGGGTCCAGTCTGATCGCCCTTTCCAAATGCTCGGCAGCCTTATCCATCTGGCCCGCCCTCATCCAGGCTTCTCCTGCATCGGCTTCGTTTAGAGCGGAATCCGGCCCCAACTCGAGAACGCGCTCGAAAATCCCGGTGGCCTCCTGCGGCTGGTGGATGGCCAGATAAGCCCGGCCCAATGCGCTGAGCACAGCAGCGTCGTCGGGGAACTGCGCCCGCACTCCAGTGAGCAGGTGATAGCCGCGAACGATTTCGGAGGCGGAGTGGTTTTCAAATCCTGCATTCATCTAGGCGAGCGCGAAGTTCCGCTCGACGAGAGAAGGTGGTGGCGGACGCCAGGCAACTAGTTCGTTACTCTCAGCCTGGTTCTCTTCCCTCTCTGGCGCCAGCAAACGTGAAATCCTATGATCGGTGAACACCGTGTGACCGCCATCCTTCGCGTTGAGTTTGGCCATGTGGCACCCTACGCAGTTGCCGCTCGCACCGCCAGGATGTGAGTTCCCGAGTCTGCGAGCGTGACAGAAAAGGCAGCGGGACCGATAGTACTCGGGAGGCTGGCGCGCCCGGTCATGGGGATCGTGGCACGTGCCGCACCACAGACGTCCGTTACTCTTGCGCGCGCACAAACTCAGAGCAAGTTGTTCGGCCTGGCCAATCACCTTTAGGGCCGCGGGCGAATCCGGTGCTACTGCATGAATGTAAATCGCAAAAACGTGTTCCAAGGATTCGCCAGGATGAAAATCGCTGAAGCTCATTCCCGGATTCAAGACCCTGGCTGCTCCTTTAAGATGACATTGCTCGCAGACGCTGTTGCGCGCGGCCACAGGAAGTTTGGCAGGATTCACGATCGTGCCCGGCAAAAGCCGCCGGAGGTGACGTGCCGGATCGCCATGACAGCGGTCGCAGGAAATAGCCTCCTCGGCGAAAGCAGGATTTCCGTATTCATTGAGCGTCCCGTCGATGTGCCGCGGTTTGCCGGAGTGACAATCGAGACAGCCTTCAGTGACGGCGCGGATGAAGTCAGGAGCCCGGTACTCCTCATATCCCGGCGCCATATCGTAGCGCTTGAGCCTGGGGTAGTAACACAGTGGGGACTGGAACAGGTGGTCCCCGATACGAACCATATACCCGGAGGCGTGGTTGCCCGAGCCAATCACATAGGCCACGCGATAGGCGGAGATGCTCCCGTCGCGCTCCATTCGCTGCCACAAGCCAGCGGCAATGGAATAGATCGTGAACTTTGTGCCTGAATAAGAATGGACGAAGGATCCTTCCGGTTCTTTGCCGGGTGCCCGGAGCGAGTGGGCCATGGCGGAGCGCGAATAGCCCTCTACCTCCCGAGGGTGACAAGAGCAGCAAGGATTGTTAACGGAGAGGGCGAGAGCAAACATAGGGTGCACCAAGGGCAGGAGGACCAGCCAAAGGCAGGACGCCGCGAGCGAGCGAGTCGCCGCCCCGCAGCTGACAAATACTCGGACCGTCCGGCCGACGTCGCTTCCCATGAGGGTCAGAGGGGAGGGCTGCCTCACCCTCCCTGTCTGGCAAAGGTAAGGGGGTACGATTAGCCGTACCCCTAAACCGTCCTTCCTAGAACTCGATGCGTAGGCCAAACTGAATGTCCCTAGCGGGGAATGCGCCCGGGGCGAAGCCAAACCTGCCCGACGCAATGTTGTCGTTACCACTGCCGTTAGGGTTGGTCAGATTGACATGGTTGAAAACGTTAAAGAACTCCGCCCGGAATTCTGCCTGGGCGCCCTCCCTGCCGACAAACCAGGGAATGTGTGTCCGCTTAATGGCCGAGAAATCGGTATTGATGTACCCCGGCCCAATGAAGGTGTTCCGGCCGAGATTTCCGATCTGCCCCAACCCCGGAGCCGGAAAAAGGTTCCCGCATCGCGAAGTAGCACAGTTAAACACGCCAGCGTTGAGGAACTGATTCTCCGAAAAACCACTATTGGAGAATCCTCCTACCGTGTTAGGACGATCATTGTTTGTTCCGTCCGCGTTGTAATCGCATCCCGTATTTCCGATGACTGCTCCACTTGCATCAACGGTCGGATTGAAACTTGCCCCGCAGAAAGCGGAAAAAGGTGTACCCGTCTGGATAATCGTGATGTTGCTGAGCTGCCATCCATTGAGCAGTACGTTGGCAACGGGCGAACTACCTCCGAAGTGCGGAACCTGCCACAGGGTGCTGAACGAGAAACGGCGGGCCACGTCAAAGTCAGCCAGTCCGCGCTGAGATTTGAGGTCCAAAGGATCGACCGGCTCCAATCCAAAGGTCTGCGACTGATCAATCGCTTTGCCGAAGGTGTAGGCAGCCTGGAAATTGACGCCCTTCGTAAATCCCCGGTTGTGAATACTCAAGGTTGCCCCGTCGTAGGCCGAACTGTAATTGGATTGACCGTAAAGGAGTCCGCCAAAGCTGGCGTTGTAGCCTGTGTAGCCACCATTCTGGACCAGGTCACTGGCAAAGCGGTTGACGTTATACGACGAATACAAGTGGTGACCGACCGAACCGATGTAGTCTGCCTCAGCCACCCAGTTGCTCATGATCTCGCGCTGTACGCCGAAGGACCAGTTTTCACCGTACTGGACCTGCATGTGCGGGTCGGTCACGACCTGGGTTGTTTTGGTACCGACCAGGCCATTTTTGGGATCGAGCCCGGTAACCTTGAGTCCGGAGACGGCCGGAAAATTATACGGCGACTTACCCGAAGCGCCCAAGCCGAACGCGGGTGTGCACGCCGGCGCAGAGAGAAGGGAACATGAGGCGTTGGCCACAAGCGGAAGGTTGTTGCGATCGCCGGTGAATAATTGGTTGGCAGGCCGATCGTAGAATACTCCGGCACCGCCGCGAATCGACCATTTGCCCTGCTTCGTTGGATCCCAAGCGAACCCGAGCCGCGGGGCTAGATTACCGATACGGGTGTGCCAAAGCTGGGGCACATGGTCCATTTTGAGATTGGCGATCTGGTCCTGCCAGCTGCCGCTGCCAGGGAACACACCATTATTGAGCCGGTCAAATCTCTCCGTAGGCCCGGTGAACGTTTCCCAGCGAAGCCCCAGGTTAAGGGTTAGATTTGGCTTTGCCTTGAAGTCATCTTGAATGAACGCCCCTAGATCGGTATCACGATAGGCGAAATCGACGTTGACCACACCAACCTGTCCCGTGCGCGGATCGAATTGTATGTTCGACTCCAGGTAAGGCTTGTCGGCAGCGAATTGCAACACATTGGCGAACTCAAAAGTCGGACGCCGCGTAGTATCGGTGAACAATTCATCGTCGTGATGACGGGCCGCATTGGCGCCGAACTTGAAATTGTGCCGGCCACGGACCAGCGTCGCCACATCCTTCCACTCGTAATTGTTTTGCTTGAACAATCCGATAAACCCATCTCCGATGCCGGGCGTGCCCTGGCCATATGAGCCATCGTCTATGGTCATGTTGGGAACCTGGCAGTTGTCACAGGGAGCGTCACCGAAAGTTCGGGTATAGCTTACCCTCATCTCGTTGACGAACGCCGGGCCGGCAGTATGGGTCCATGCCAGGTTGATCAGATGGGTGTACTCCGGTTCGGCCGGGCTAAAGGCCGGGAAGAATATCGATGGCGCAGCGAATTCGACGGTTTGACGGGTGGTGCGGTAAAAGCTCCCGTAAAGCCGATCCTTAAAGTCATTCCAGTTATGGTCGACGCGCGCACTCACCTGTATCCCGTTGCGAAATACCGTATTCGAAAAGTCGCCCGTCCCACTCACCGGGAAGCTACAAGGCAGGGTTCCGATGGGCGTCGAGATCGGGGTGTCGCCCGTGCAGTTGCTCCCCAGATCGGCACCGGCAGTAGTAAACAATCGATTCGGTTGAAATGAAGTTGGGAATTGACTTAGAACCTGCGTAGAGACGTTGTTAGGCAAGTTGTTCTTCATGTAGTTGATCATCTGTGGCGTAGCGATCTCGGCTGGGAACGCGACTCCCACACCGGAGCGCAGCATGTCGATCGAACCAAAGAAGAAGTCCTTGTCTTTTCGGATGGGCCCGCCGAAGCTTCCTCCGAACTCATTACGCAAGAACGTGGGAGCAGTCGGCTGGAAAACCGTCCTCGCATTCAGGTGGGTATCGGTGTGGAACCAGCTCAAGGTCCCGTGAAAGGCGTTGGTTCCCGCCTTGGTCTCCACGTTGACGATGGCAGCCGCGTTCCGCCCATACTCCGCCGAGAAGTTGTTGGTCTGAATGCGGACCTCCTGGATGGAGTCCGCGTTCGGGGTCAGATTGGTGACGCCGCCGCGGGGGTTACCATTGGTGGTTGCGCCGTCCACCATAAAGTTGTTGGACTCGGCCCGCTGCCCGTTGGCATTGAGGTTCACGCCCAGTTCGGCATTGAAGATATCGGCCGTCGCCTGAGCGTAAGCCTGACCGCCGCCGCTGGGCAAGCCGGTAACTCCGGGGGTCAGGACCACTAGGCTGAACATATTCCGCCCGACAAGGGGGAGTTCATGGACCTTCGTTTCATTGATCTGCCCGGAAACGGCACCCGTCGTGAGGTTCACCGGCGTAACCGCAGCCGTCACCTCGACCTTGGTTGCGGTGGTGCCCAGCTTGAGGGTCGCGTTGAGGGTGCGAACTTCAGCCACCTGAATCGAGATATCATTCTGGACTGACGTTGTAAATCCCTTCGACATCACGGTAACTGTGAATGTCGACGCCGGCAAGGCCGTAAAGCGATAGGTGCCAGCAGACGTAGTGACAGTGCTCTGCTCAACGCCTGTGCTGTTGTTTCTGATTGTCACCTGTGCGCCGGGCACGACCGCACCGGCTGGGTCAGAGATCGTGCCCTCCAGACCGCTGGAAAACTGAGCCCACACCGCCGTACAGGAAAACAGCAGACATACCACCACTGAGGAACCTAGAACTCGAGAGAACCTCATTCGTCGCCTCCTCCCTGAATCGAGCGTGGACCCAATCCTCTGATAGGCCCTGCGCGCCTTCACCCGTCGCATGCCAGCAAATCTAGTCACAACCTGCGGAGTCAAGAGACTCCTGGGGTTGAAGAGTACCTGCCCACTGCATCTATAAGTACACTATCCGGGTAGACGCCTAAGTCGAGGCTGCGTAACAATGAGCTACTACTGACCTCCCTTGCCTTGCCGTATGAGGAAAGCCGCTATGAGAATTTGAGTATACGCTATCGTATCCCGTCTTGCGCACATATACCCTAGTACAATAAGGCTGTCAAGTTCAAATCTAAAGCCCCGTGCACCTAATGGCTCGCTTGGTCCTAAATAGGCTGATAAAGTGAGAGATTCCGCTGAATAATGATCAAATGGTGCCACACTCAGTCTACATCGGGCTCCCAAAGCCTGCCTAATCGGACCCACGATCTCGTTGATAACAAAAGCACAACTCAATTCGCAAGGCCGGGATCCCTCGTGCCCGTGCGCATAGCTGGATCGCCGCGCCGCCTGGCCGGGATCATTCTTCTCGCTCACGCGGCGGCAGTCAACCTGTTCTGCCCCGCTTTGCAGGCTCAGGAACCCCAAGGTGCCTTGCTCGAATCGCACCAAAAGCGTGGGATGGCGTACCTCGAAACTCACAACTTCGAGGGGGCCACTATTGAGTTTCGCTTGGCGGTCCAAGCTGATCGGTTCGACCCTATGCCACACGACTCTCTGGGCGTGGCCTTGGCCGAGTCGGGCCACGTGGATCAGGCGGTGGCAGAATTCGAGAAAGCGATCGCTCTATCGGACGATTTCGCTACCGCCAACCTGCACTTGGCCGTGGCTTACGACAAACTCGGCCGTACCTCCGACGCCGTCGCCCAGTACGAGCAGGTGCTATTCCTCACGCCTAATCAGACCGACGCCCGGTACGCGCTAAGCGCTGATTGCTGGAAAGTCGGCGACAAGGACGGGGCAATCCGGGCACTGCATCAAGTGGCCGAACAGAAGCCGTCTTACTTGGCAGAAGTTCGCTCGAATCTGGCTCTGGAGTTGAGCCAGGAAGGCAAATACCGAGAGGCTGTGGAAGAGTTGCAGGCGGCCGCCGCCCTAGAGCCTGGTTCGGTGAAGCTCTATATCCGCCTCTGTCAAGCCCTCGTCCAGAACCAGCAGCTCAAGGAAGCAGTGGAGGCCGGCCATCGCGCTGTCAGGCTTGCCCCAGAAAGCGCCGACGCCCATTACAGCCGGGCGGAGGCGCTGAGGGTCAGCGGAGATCTCAGTTCCGCGGAAGGCGACTTCAGGAAGACGATTGAACTCGATGCAAAGTACCCGCGTGCCCACCGGCAACTCGGCATCGTATTGCGCCAGGCCGGCGAGTACGCCAAGGCAGCCGCCGAGCTTCGGGAAGCGATCATTCAGACTCCGGATGATGCGGAGTCCCATTACTATTTGGGATCCGTACTTCTTAAGCTCGGCGACCTGAATGCTGCCGTTGAACACCTAACGCAAGCGGTACGCCTGAACCCATTCGATTCGGGCTCCCACATCGCGCTGGCCAGAGCCCTCGGGCAAGCGGGCCGGACCGCGGACAGCCAAGCCGAGCTTAAGGCCGCTCAGAATTTGGACGACGTGCAAGCCAAGGCGGGAAGTTCCAGGATTCTGCTGGGCAATGCGGTGGATCACGTGAAGCAGGGCGAGCGAAGCAAGGCCATTGAGGATCTCCGCCGGGCTACAATGCTAAGCCCTGACTACGAAGAAGCTCAATACCAGCTTGCGCGCGCTCTTATCCTCGCCCATGCCCCCAACGACGAAGTCATCCCCGTGCTGCAACGAGCCCTGGAGATCAAGCCGGACGACGCCCGAGCCCATCTTCAGCTGGGCAAGCGATTCGGTGCAATGGGAAAGGACTCGCAGGAAATAGCGGAGCTACGGCGGGCGGTTGAACTGGCCCCTGGCTTGATCGAAGCCCATCGAGCCTTGGCCGACGCGGCCCTGAGTCACAGGCAATTACCGTTAGCGATCGCGCAATACCGGGCGGCACTGGCGTGGGATCCTGCCAACGGAGAAGCCCGCAGAGGTCTCGCTCGGGCGCAGGCTCTTGCCCATCCCAAGAAGCCGCGATAACCCTGGGACCGATCCCGGCTTTTGCCTGTTCATCCTTGCTTAATGCTTAATGCGGGGGAATTGCCGCGGGACGATGCCCGTTCCCTCTTTGATTGTGACGATCTGGTCGCTGTCAATGTTCATGAGCTTGGTGAGCTCGCCGCTCGGCCAGTGGACCTCGAGAGAGTCGATTCTCAGCCGGCTTCCAAGGCCAAAGTGCAGGCGGGGGTCCTGGGCAGACTGGAAGCTCATCCCTCCCTTGCGCTGGTCGTGTAGCGCGAGATCGCCTGCCACCAGCTTGACACGAGAACCCACGCCATCGCGGTTCGAACGCGTTCCCACTAGCAGGATCTCCAGCCAGTGGTTGCGGTTGCCTCCGTCATTGCGCAGGAGCTGTGGCGCTTGACCGTTGTTGCTTACCAGAATGTCGAGGTCGCCGTCATTGTCGAAATCACCGATGGCCGCACCTCGACTCACTTTCGCCGCCAAAAAGTCGGCGCCGAGGCGATCGCTAACATTCTGAAAAACTCCCTTGCCGGTATTGCGGAACATC
Organism: uncultured Acidobacteriota bacterium; assembly: GCA_963803295.1. Taxonomy (GTDB): domain Bacteria; phylum Acidobacteriota; class Terriglobia; order UBA7540; family UBA7540; genus CAWDMC01. The sequence goes on from CAWDMC010000011.1 coordinate 172,262, forward strand.
AGTTTCGGTTCGGCATAGGCCGTATCAGCGTGATAGAGCGAGATATTATCGAGTATGTGTCCATTCACAATCAGCAAATCACGGCTGCCGTCGTTGTCGTAATCCACGAACCGCGTCCCGAAGCCACTCAGATGAAAGGTGAGGTAGGCCAGATGGGCCTGATTGGTCTGGTCTTCAAAAGATCCGTCCCTCAGATTGCGATAGAGGCGGTCCTGCTCGAAGTCCAGATGGGTAACAAACAAGTCAAGCCAGCCGCTGCCAGTCGTATCGGCCGCGTCAACACCCATGCCGGCCTCGGGCCTGCCGTCAATGCTCACCGCCGCACCCGCGACATAAGCGACATCCGTGAAAGTGCCATCACGGTTGTTATGGAAGAGCGAGTTGGGCACCGAATCGTTGGCAATGAAAATATCCTGCCAGCCGTCGTTATCGTAATCGAAGGTCACCAGCGCGAGCCCGTTAGCGGACTTTCGGCCTAGGCCAGATGACATGCTCGCGTCAGTAAAAGTCCCGTCGCCGTTGTTGTGATAGAGCGTCGGAGGCTGGCCGTTGTAAACATCGGGATGACAATAGCCCCTCCTTCCGGGCTGGTGATCGCCGCACCACTTGTTGTTGTCAGGCGACCAATCCACATAGTTGGCAACCACGAGGTCAAGACGGCCATCGTTGTCATAGTCGAACCAAGCCGCGCTCGACCCCCACCTGCCCGGATTGGCCACGCCCGCACGCGCCGTCACGTCAGTGAAGGTCCCGTCCCCATTGTTGTGATAAAGGATTGACCGGTCATAGCCGGCAACATAGAGGTCCGGATAACCGTCGTTGTCGTAATCGCCCACGGCGATTCCCATTCCGAACAGGCCCTGGGCACCAACCCCTGCCTTTTCGGTGACGTCGGTGAATGTCCCGTTCCCATTATTACGGTAAAGCGCGCTGCGCAACGTATGCCGCGGCTGGTACATGCTGGTGGCGGCGCTGTTCACAAGGTAAAGGTCCAGCAGACCATCCTGGTCGTAGTCAATCCACCCGCAACCGGCGCCCATGGTTTCGATAAGATACTTCTCCCGTGACGCAGCATTATCATGACGAAAGGTAATACCGACCGCCTGGGCGATATCCACAAAAGTAACCGGACGAGCCCGAAACACCTGCGAAGAAGCCCTCACTGGTCGGGAGGAGGCAACTATCAGCGCCGTCCGCCGAAGTGCTTCTCGCCGTGAGATTGGGCTTCTCCACCTCATGGGTCTGGTTGGAATTGAGATTTCAGTATACCCGTTTCGCACTCTTCCACAGCGAGTCGCATGTTACAAAGATCATACTGGCCTAGTAATACTAGGTTAAGTTATCCTTGACATCATGCTCTCTCCGGCGCTAAGCTTCGGCCATGACGCCACGGGAGTTGAAGGCTCTCGATCAGCAACTGACCGCTTTTCTCAAAGATGTGCTTGCCCCTTTGGGTCGGAAAGAGCGACGTCATTGGGCGCGAGTCTATGTTCAAGGCCTGCTGCTCGACGGTGAGCGCAAATCGATCGAGCCTATGGCGGACCGCATTCCAGGCGCTGACGTCCAGGCCTTGCGGCAATTTGTGGGGCAAAGCCCCTGGGCCGTAGAGGCGGTGCAGCAGGAGTTGGCGCGCAAGGTGGTGGACCTGCTCAGCGCCCCGGAAGTCTGGATTGTGGATGAAACCTCGTTTCCCAAGGCAGGCCAGCACTCGGTGGGGGTAGCACGGCAGTATTGCGGAGCCCTGGGTAAGGTAGCCAACTGTCAGGTGGCCGTGACCCTGCATTGGTCGAGTGCAGAAGCCAGCTGCCCGCTGGGGTGGCGGTTGTATTTGCCGCGGGCCTGGATGGAGGATGAGGAGCGAGCGCGCGAGGTGAAGTTGCCGGAAAAGCTGACCTATCGCAGTCAGGCCGAACTGGCTTTGGAGCTGATCGATCAGATGTTGAGTTGGGAAGTGCCATCCCTGCCGGTGGTGGCGGACTCGGCTTACGGCAACAGCTTTGACTTCCGCGCGCAGTTGCGTCAACGCCAATTGTCTTACGTGATGGCCGTCGAGAAGAGCACAGTGGTTTGGACCGAAGATCCCAACGACATCCCGGTGCCGCCTTCCGCCCCCACGGGCCGGCCCCGGCGCTATCCACCCTTGGAAGCAACACCGGTGCCGCCAGACCTTGCTACCGTCGCCCGCCAGTTGTCCGAGACGGCCTGGAAGAAAGTGACCTGGCGTGCGGGTACTCGCGGTCGCCAGCGCTCGCGTTTCGCCAAGCTGAAAGTCTGGGCCGCCCATCTTTGGCGTTCGCAGGAACACCCCGAGCGGGTGGCCGAATGGCTGCTGATGGAATGGCCCGAAGGAGAAGCGGAACCGACCAAGTACTGGCTGGCGCAGTTGGGTCCGGGCCCGCCCGCGCTCTGCCGTCTGGTGAAAATGGCTCATGCCCGCTGGCGTATCGAGATGGACTACCGCGAGTTGAAAGATGAACTCGGGCTGGATCACTTTGAAGGCCGGCACTGGTTGGGCTGGCATCATCACGTGACTTTGGTCACCTTGGCTTATGCCTTTCTTCGCTTGGAGCAAGCACGCCTTAAAAAAAACTTCTGGTGTGACCTTGCCGCAAGTGCGGAAGAGACTGCAACGGATTCTGATTAGGTTGGGCGGCTTTTGCCCTTGGTGCCACATGCAATTTCCCAAACTTAACAGCTCTTGACACTTAACCTAGTATTACTAGCGGGCTGCGGAAAACCCTCCGAAACTGTCATCCTGAGCGCAGCGAAGGATCTCGCCTTGTGTATTTTCAATGCAATGCGAGATTCTTCGCCGCCTGCGGCTCCTCAGAATGACGGTAGCGACGAGTTTTTCCCAGACTGCTAGGCTAGCCTGGTCCAGAGGGCTCGTCCGTTGCCACGCACTACTTGTCCTGTCAACGAAATCCCTGTAAGTGACTGTGATCGTAGGGGTCGCGTGACGGACCCTTGACACCCCGTTTGGCAACGTTATACTTATGCTCATCAGCATGCTCATCAGGGAGAATCATCATCGTGCCTTCTACTCGTCGCACCCAACTTTTGATGGACCCGGAGGAATTCCGTCACCTCAAGGCCATCGCACGGCGCCGCAAGACTTCCGTCGCCGAACTGATTCGGTCGGCCGTTCGGGAGGCCTATCTCGTAAAGCAGCCGGAGCGCGGCCCCATCGTCGAAACGATCGTGCACATGAGGCTTCCAAAGATGAACTGGAAGAAGATTAAGAAAGAGATCGAGGCAGGCCATGCGCGTGTTCCTTGATACTAACATCTTTCTCTATGCTGCGGGTACGAGCCACTCCCTGCGTGGGGCCTGCGCGAACGTGTTGCGCCTGGTAGCCGATGGAACGATTGAGGCCACGGTGAACAGCGAAGTTGTCCAGGAGATCCTCTACGTGCTCACTCGTCGCGGGCGGCCCGGAGACGCCCTGACCCTGGCCCGGAGCCTGCTATCCTTGTTCCCGGATCTCTTGCCGGTTACACGCGAAGATGTCCTCGGCGCGTGCGACCTTCTGCAACAACATCCCCGGCTTTCCGTAAGGGATGCCCTGCACGTTGCGACGATGTTGCGGAACGGGCTGAAAACAATTGTGAGTGTGGATTCCGATTTCGACCAGCTTTCGCAAATCCATCGACTTGCACCCGGCGAACTCTGATGGTGCAGAATGGCCTCAAGTGATTCCCGCTCGTTGCTTCGCCCGGACAATCACCGCGCCCATTTCCTCCCGGTAACGATCGAAGGTATCGTCCACGACCGTGAGGGTCGGAATCTGGTGCGGACTGAGCGAGAGGGTCTTCGAATCAAAGCGCGCAAACCCGGATTCATGGACCCCGCTCGATCCTCGGCCGGGAGCCGGATGGCTCAGGTGCTGGAAAGACCGCACGTATTTATCCATAGCTGCCGGATACGCCGACTCCGAGAGCACATGATAGAAAGGAATGAACGACATCAGAGCGTCATAATGCATCTCGCCGCAGACCAAGACGCCGGGATGCTTCGCGGCGATCTCCGCAACTAATTCTTTTGTTCCTTCGTGCGTGTCGGCCCTGGTGTTGTTTTCCCAGCCACCCGCAATGTCCAGGAAATACGAATCCACGCCGTAGCGTTCGATGAATCCGGAGATCCGGCCTGCCAGCCAGTCGCGCCACGAGTCGACGCCAACGTTCATGTAGGCTCCCCACCCCTCCATGTGCCGGTCGTTGTCCCAATCCACCCAGTTCAGGTTGAAGGCATCGCCGTCAATCTGCGCCATAGTGGCGTCGGCGACCTTGGAAAACATCTCAAGCGCGCTATTAGCGGCGTTGGCGCCGAACATGGGCATGAAATGATAACCGAGCGCCTTGCCCTTTTCCACGAGGGTCCGGAGACCCGCCTCGCCTCCCAGTCGCGCGTCGACCTCGTACAAGGGATAATTCCAGTAGTAGCGGCCGTCCCAAGCGGGCAGGAACACCAGCACCCGGCTGGGCTGAATCCGGGTGGCGATCCACTCGAGGATCGCGCGCATCCGGGCGAAATCGTTGAACACGTAGCCGGTCCAGTGCATACCATGAAGCGAGACCACCAAAGCGATCTCGCGCAGCCAGGCGGGAACGTCAGCACGGTTTTCCCAGTCTGGCACCTTGAAGGTGCGCTCGACGTGTTCGAAGTGCGGCCGGAACGCGGCGTCAAGACTACTTGTCCGTCCGAACCTCCAGGTACAACTTTCAATCCTGTTGCTCTTCTGCCATCCTTCTCTCTCAAAGACCAACTCGACCCGATAGCCCCTTCTCTCCCGGCTGAAGGTAGAAGCGATTCGCCTTGACCTCGCGATTGAGAGCAGAGAGAAAGAAGAACTCCTCCTCACCGGCCTGAATCACAGCGAGAGGAGTGTTCATGCCTTCAGCGATGAAGAGCGACCCGCCGCTGAATGGATACCCAAGTAACACCTCGTCGTCCTTGGGGTCGATGAAACGCTGGCCACCCGCCGAAATCTTGCCACGAGGCACGCCTCGGACGATGGCAGCCACTGACTTGATAGGCCGGTCCATCTCGGCCTTGGCCTCGCATTCGACGAACACCCCGTTCTTGCGCAGTCGAGCCTCAAGCTTGCCAGACCCTTTCTGCTGACCTCCTGCCCAGACAAGTTGCGAGCAGTGGATCGCCAGAGCCTGGTCCTTCTCCTCAACCGTCATCGCATCGCGGTCGAGCGCATAAGTGTTCTCGAAGGTATAGAGGCGGAAAGAAACGCGCAGTCCCTCGAACTCCACCGCAGGCTCGGGGAAATCGAAGCTGAATTTCATGAAGCTGCGCCCGCGAGGCGGAACGAATACATCTGAGGTCGAGGTCAGCGGTAGTATACGATCGTGCGAAGGCGTCCAAACCGCGGCTTGGGCGTTGGGCTCGGCAGTTCGGAGGTGCTCTGGGACTAGAGAAGCTCCCGCAACCAGGGCGCTGTTCCTCAGCAGTTCTCGGCGCGATATCATCCCGATCCTCCTGGGTGCTCGCAGGCACTTGCGCTCCGGTGCGCGTCGGTAGGTGGTTACGTATTCACCTTCCAGTAGACCACGTAGCGTTCTCCTGACAGCTTGTGGAGAGGAACGAGAGATCTCTGCTCAGGCTGGCCCACGGTCCTGAAGGTGAGAGCGTCACCGGCAGGTTCGACCCATTCCGGCAGAGCCACGCCCTTGGCAGTCGCCTTGATGGCCGTAACCCGGAGGCCTTCACCGCCGGGAGTGGTGTCGTAACCGATGTAGGTATTCGCCTCGGTGAGTCCCTGGTCGCCTGCCTTGCCGGCCAGCACCAGCGGCCCATACATCACCGCCTGCAGGCTGGGATCGTCGGGAATCGTCTCCACGTGTAGGCTCATCGGAAAGCTCACTTCCAGGCGATCGCCATCCCTCCAGACGCGGCTCACAGTAAGATAGCTGCTGGGGCTGCTGAACACCGGAACTATACTGCCATTCAACTTGAGGGTTCCACCTCGCGTCGCCCAGTAGGGAACACGGACGCTGACTGCCAGATCAACCGGCTGCTGGGAATGGATCGTAAGGGTGGTCGTATCCGACTCGGGAAACCGCGTTTCCTGCCTAAGGCGCACTCCCTTCTGGCGCCAATCAACCTCAGAGGGAACAAAAAGGTTCACATAGATTCCACGGCCGTCGTGAAAGTAGATAGAGTCGTTGAATTTGGCAAACTCCTCGATGCCGGTGCCGGTGCAGCACCAGAAAGAATCCCACTGGGAGTTGTAGTATTTCCAGAAACCGGACCCGAGCGGCAAAAAGTAACTCTTCAGCCCTTTCGCATCTTGCGTACCCAGGCGGCTGTTGTAAAGGGTGCGTTCGTAATAATCCATAACGCGGGCGTCCGCGGTCCAGCCGAAAATATGCCGCGCGAGCTTCAGCATGTTGTAACCGCAGCAGCACTCTTCGGTATTTTGGCCGAGTTCGGTCGCCAGCTTGCCGGGATCCGTGCGCCAGTGCTCTTCATTACTGGTGCCGCCGGTGCAGTAGCTGCGTTCGCCGGTCACGGTCTGCCAGAAGAACTCCGCCACGTCGTGGAAGTAGGGATCGCCCGTGACCTCGTAGCGCCGGGCGCACCCCGTCATCTTGGGAATATTGGTGTTGGCATGCAGGCCCTTCAACTGGTCCCGGTGCTCTGCCAGGGGATCGAAGACTGCAGCGTGACGGAAGCGATCGCCAAATTCGAGATAGCGCTCCTTACCTGTGATGGCGTAAAGATTGTAGAGCGCCTCGTTCATGCCGCCGTGTTCTATCTGCAGGATCTGCTGCATATGGTCGTAGCTTATCGCCTGCGACCAGTGGCCCGTCCAATCGGCCATCCTTTCAGCAACGGCCAGGGCTTGTTGGTCGCCGCAGTAGGCGTACATGTCCATCATTCCAGCCACGATCTTGTGATAGGTATAGAAAGGCGCCCAGATCCTCTTGCCATCATAAAGCCGCGTGTAGAAGTCCTCGGGGTACGCGCTAAGGTATCCGTTACCGCGCTTCTCCTGGCATTTGGCAAGCTCGGCGACCAACTGACTTCCCTTCTCTTTGATTGAACCATCACCTGTGCTGGCATAGGTGAGAGCACAGGCCGAAAGGTAGTGGCCGCCCGCAAAGTGGCCGCGCAGTTCGCAGTCGGGCTTTTCCCACCCACCCAGCGCCTCAGCCGACGACGGCAAACCCACGTTCAGCCGGAACGTGTGCAACAGGCGATCATTGGGCAGCCCGTGCAGCCATTGGCGATTCACTTCCATGGCATCCTTGAACGGAGAACCGAGCAGTTTCACCTGGTTCATTGGGAACGGCTCAACCCGCCAGAGAACGCGCTCCCGTGTATCCGGATTTCCCGGGATTCCGGCAGCACCGACAATCGGATCCTGTGCCGGTCCTGGTCCGTGAGCGGGGAAGACCGTCTCTGGCAATAGCGCCGCACCGGCGGCTGCAGCCGCGGTGGAAACAAACTGCCTGCGACTCAGGCGATTCTTATTCTCCATGCGAGTGCCTCCCTGTCAGAACCAATGAACCTCGGCCTACGCCCACCGCCTGGCTGCCAGGCTAGGCCGCTAATATATTCCGCAGAACGAACCAGGCGTTTGCCGGACGTTCTGCCAGCCGGCGCATATACCACGGAAACCAGAAGCTGCCGTAAGCCACCAGGACAATCGACCGATAACCCTCACGCGCCAGGCGCAATTGCTCCTCCCGCTGGATTCCGTAAAGCATCTGGAACTCGAAGCGATCGCGGCTCAGGCCCCGAAAGCGGGCGTAGTCGATGATCCTTCGAATAAGCTTGCGGTCGTGAGTGGCGAATGCGGCCCGTATATTCATCGCCTGGGCCTGCTCGCCCAGCATCTCCTTGGCCAGCCGGAAAAAGTTTTCGTCTACATCGCGCTTCCTGGTAATGGCGATACTGGAGGGTTCCTGGTAGGCGCCCTTAACCAGACGGATCGGGGCTCCCATGGAAATAAGTGAGGCGAGATCCTTCTCCGTGCGCTGCAGGTAAGCCTGCAGGCATATCCCGACGTTCGGAAATTCGTGGCGGGCCCGACGATAGATCTCCATGGTCGAATCCACGTAGTTGCTGGCTTCCATATCGACCCAAACCGCGCTGCCATCCCCTGCTCGCTCGATAATACGCTTCAGGTTGCGATAGCAAACCTCCAACCCAAGGTCAAGGGCCAGTTGGCTAAGCTTCACCGAAACTTCGGTGGAAAGTCCCAACTGCCGGATCCGATCGAGGACCTCGAGATAATGGACTGTCACGCGCTCCGCTTCTGCCTCGTCGGAGACGTTTTCACCAAGGTAGGTGAAGACCGTCCCGATCGCCTGTTGCCCAAGCGTGACCGCGGCATCAAGGGCATCCGAAGCTGTCTCACCCGGCATGAATCGCGAGACTGCGCGGCGCACGAAACCGTACCCGGTGGCCCGCTCGCGCAGCCAGTTGCTTTGCGAACAAGCGAGGAAGAAACCCCGCATTAATCCCAAGTGTTATCCTCCGACAGTTGTAAGGTTACCTGTGTGATCGAAAACAAATAAACTCGTTTGAATCGCGCTATCGATGGTTCCGTATCGAAGTCGGTCAAGGGGCGACCGCTTCAACCTCCCCTCTCCTCATCCCCAGTTGCCAAAAAGTGAAGCCGAACTCGTCCGTCAACTCGTCGATGTCCTGGTTCAAAGTCGAGCCGCCGTTGTGTCCCACATTTTTGTCGTAGAGCAGCAGAACCGGACGGCCTGAGGTCGAGGCCCATTGCAGCACCGCCGTCATTTTACGCGCTTGAAAGGGTTGCACGCGCTGATCCGCATCGCCGGAGGTGAGAAAGACCGCCGGATAGCGAACTCCCCTCTTGACGTGCTCGTAGGGCGAATAGGCGTACAGAAACTCGAACTGCTCGGGATTGGCCGCGCTACCGTATTCATCGGTCGCATACACGTTGTGCGCACCGATATGCCGGCGCAGCATGTCGAGGTCCGGCTTGCGGCAGATCACCACCCGGAACAAGTCAGGACGCTGGGTCAGGGCCGCGCCCATCAGTAACCCGCCATTACTGACGCCGTCGATGGCAAGCTTATCCGGGTTCGTGTATCCCGACTTGACCAGCCACTGCGCGGCCGAGAGGAAATCGTCGAACACATGCTGCTTGTTGCCGAGCATTCCGGCCCGATGCCAATCCTCCCCGAACTCTCCCCCGCCCCGCAGAATGGCGAGCGCGTAAACGCCACCGCTTTCGAGCCATAGGGCATAGCGCGCTTCGAATTCCGGAGTCATGCTGACATTGAACCCGCCATAGCCATGCAGCAGCGTCGGCCGGGCGCCATCGGGCCGCGCGCCCTTGCGGCAAACTACAAAGATGGGCGCTTTTGTGCCGTCTTTCGAGACATACCAATCTTGTTTAACCTCGTAACGGTCGCTCGCAAACTGGATCCTGGATGCGTGCCAAACACTTCGATTTGCGGAGGCCACGTCGTACTGGTAGATCGTCTCAGGCAAGTTGAATGACTGGTAGGTGAAGAATGCCTCGTTGTTGTCCCAAAGTCCGTAGACCGTACTGACGGAGCCGACTCCCGGAAACCCGATTTTGCCTAGCGCCTTACCTTCTGGATCAAACACGCGAAGGTGCGGAACCGCGTTTTCGAGCACGCGGACAAAAAGCTTACCACCCGCGACTGATAGATCCTCAATCGTGTCTTTGCCTTGCGGGATCAATTCCTTCCAGTGCGAGATTTCAGGGTGATCGACAGTGCCACTGAGAATTCGGCCGCGCGGCGCCTTCCAATCTGTAAGCACGAACAGGCGATCCCCTCCAATTTGCACATTGAACCGGGCATCGAGTCCCTTCACCAGCGTCCGCGGCGGTCCGCCGTGGGCTACGTCTTTGAGATAGACATCGTTGCGGGTCCAGCCGTGCCCAAGAGTGATTATCAGATAACGGCCGTCATCTGACAGGCTCGAACCCACGGTGGATTTCGGCCCGATCCCCTCTCCGAAGACGATTGCGTCCGTCTTGGGATCTGTGCCTATCTTGTGGAGAAAGACGCGAGGGCCTTCGGTACCGTAACGGGAGTAATAGAAGCTGGCGTCATCTTGGGTGAAAGCGATGCCTTCATAGAAGTTTGGGGACAGCCTGTCAGGCAGATCACGACGGTGGTCCACGTCGAAGATTCTCAAACTTGAGGCATCCTCGCCGCCGTGTTGAACGGAGTAGGCCAGCAGCTTGCCGTCGTAGGAAACAGATTCGATCCGCACGCTGGTAGCGAGATCGGAGCTCAGCGAGACCGGATCGACAAGAATCTCCTTGTTGTCAGAAGCTCCATGCTTCAGGCAGATCGCATAAAGCTGGGATCCCTTTGGACGTTCCATGAAGAGGTAGTGTCTGCCGCGCGCCCAGGGAACGGTGACCGCCTCAAAGTCCAGCAGACTCCGGACCCTGGTCCTGAGGCTCTCGCGTCCGGGAATCCGGTCAAGCACAGTTTGGGTATAGGCCTGCTGAGCCTGCACCCACTGCCTGGTCTGAGCGCTATCCTGGTCTTCAAGCCAACGATAGGGGTCACGCACGGTCACGCCGAAGACTCGGTCGGCAACATCGATTCGGGCGGTCGAGGGGGGACTGGGATCCGCAGCGGAGTCGCCACGCGTGTGGAACATCGGCCGAACTAAGGAAAGAAGCAGGAGAATGGCACCACCGATTCCGGTGTAGCGAGTTGCCGGGAAAGGGGGTCTGTCCATGACCATTCCGCGAGATCAGATCTTGCTTTCGGACGGGATAATTGCACACCGCAGAGTATCCCGTTTGGTATCCATAAATCTATATTACAAGATTCTGAGGTCGCAAGGTCTGTTTTTGGACTGACACTCGGCCGACTACCAACTCCCTCGTTCTCCAAGCGTATCAATCACCTGTCCGAGTCTGACGGAGCCATGCTGCCAGTTCACCTGGAGGGCTCGTTCCGCGGCATCAGCATCGCCGGAATCCAGGGCCTGGATGACGGCAATGTGCTCTCGTACGGAGATATCGAGCCGGTCGACAATGGCACTTGCATAGAGTCGCCAGTAACGCTCTGTTTGAGGCTTGATGGAGCTATGAAGAACTCGTAAGCGGGGACCAGCACTGGCGTCTACAATGGCTTGGTGAAAGCTCCTGTCCAAATCGAAGATCAGGTTGGGGTCGCCGCGGCCGGCCGCAGCCAGTTTAGCCAGTTCCTGGTTCAAGGACTGGAGATGCGCGGTGAGTCTCGATCTAGACTCCGCATCGAGATTGGCGCTCAGGCGAGCGGCCAGTCCTTCCAAGTGGGAGACAATGACGTAGAGTTCGGCAGCATCTTCCTTGGTCAATGGAGCAACCGATAGTTTGACTTTGCTGCCCGCGTTCCCAGAGGCGACAATGTAACCCTCCTGTCGCAAACGATTGAGGGCTCCTCGAATGGGAGTCCGGCTGACTCCCAATCGTTCCGCCAAGTCCGCCTCGACAATGCGACTTCCGGGTGCGAGCCTGCCATGCACAATCAGGTCTCTGACTTGCTGAAAGGTCGCCTCGGTGATGTTTGGAGATTCTGCCGAAATAGCACCATCAACTGGTTGGGGATTCGCGCCCGATGAAACAGAGCCCGTAACTTCTTCGCTTGACATGCAGTTTATCGCCCCTCAACGAAGGTCATTCGTGAGTCCGAACCAGTATAAGTCATGATGCAATCCGGCTCCTCGCAGAGAGTATTTCCCAGTCGAGGCGCACCTCCGAAAGTGGAGTACAATATCGTATCCCATTTCAGAGCAGAAGCTCCGTGACTCTGCGACGGGGTCCCATGAGCAACCCTCAGGATACTTGGAATCGGTTACGACGCATGACTGCGTTATCGGCGGTTGCCGTCCTGGTGGGAGTGGCCGGACTGAGCCTTACAATCGGTTACGGAGCCGCGTCCCAAACCCAAACCGAGGCTGAACCTGCGGCGACAGTCCGGAGCAAAGCCTCAATTCCTTGGGCGAACAAGCTTGGCACTCCCCTAAAGATCGCCGCCCAACCGGTTGAACTCCTCATTCACGGCCATCAGCGATCGCGTCGTGCGGATCAGCCTCGTGCCTATCGAGCCTGACGGCACCCCAGCATCGCTCACCAACGCACCGGTTCTCGAACTGCATAACTCGTCGGCCCCGGCAGTTCGATTGCGTGGCCTACCGCGGTCGCCGAGCGTAGCGAGACTGGGCCCCCTGCAAGTTAGTCTCTCCCCCGATCCCCTGACGATCTCGATCAGGGACGCCTCCGGCCAACGAGTTCAAGAAATCCAGATCAACAAAGAAACAGGGGAGGTGGACTTCGCGTTAGGAGACGGTCCCGTCTTCGGACTCGGCGAAGGAGGACCTCAGTTCGACCGAAGAGGATCGGTATATCCGATGCGAAGCGGCCAGGATGTACCCGATCTGCTGAACGACGGCACCCGTGTACCGATCCCTTGGTTGATGGGCAGGAGTAATCGCACCAACTGGGCGCTCTTCTTTCACCTGCCGCTGGGCAGTTTCGACCTCACTGGCAACAAGGGACGATTCAGCCCATGGACAGCGGCTGCAGCGCTGCCAATGGATGTCTTCGTGGTGGCGAGACACGAACCCAGTCAGTTACTCGACGCATATGCCGGGCTCACAGGATATCCGCAGATGCCGCCTCTTTGGTCGCTCGGATATCAGCAGTCACACCGGACGCTGTCGAACCGCGAGGCGATCCTCTCGGAGGCAAGGACCTTCCGTGAGAAGAAACTCCCCTGTGACCTCTTGATCTACCTCGGCACGGGGTTTTTGCCCCTCCGGCTGGAACACTGGCCACGGATCATTTGACTTCAACCCGAAGGCATTTCCTGACCCCGCCAACATGATTCGTGAACTGCACGACGAGCACTTTCGGGTGGCCGTCCACATCGTCGGACCCCCGCTCGATCTCTACGGAACTGGAGCCGATAAGGGCCTGACCGCGGAAGACCCCAATGACGCCGCTAGCTACTGGTCTAGACATCTCGGGCTCATTCGTCTGGGAATCGATGGCTTCTGGCCCGACGAGGGCGACCCGCTGGCGATCGACGCCCGCCTGGCTCGCAATCGCATGTACTGGGAGGGTCCGCAAATCGAACGTCCCAACCAGAGGCCCTATGCCTTGCACCGTAATGGCTACGCGGGCGTGCAGCGCTATGGCTGGCTCTGGTCGGGAGATGTCGAGTCCAGATGGGCGACCCTGAAGGCTCAAGTACCGGTCGGGGTTAACACGGGGCTCACGGGAATGCCGTTCTGGGGAACCGACACCGGCGGGTTCATTCCGACTCCGGAGTTCACCGGCGAGCTTTACGTGCGTTGGTTCCAGTTCAGCGCCTTCTGTCCGCTCTTCCGGTCGCACGGCCGGGCCTGGAAGCTTCGCCTCCCTTGGGGGTGGAACACGGGTGATTACGGCCCCACTGAAGTGGATAGTTCCGCTCAATTACCCGGTCCAAGCGAACTGCACAATAGTCAAGTCGAGCCGATCTGCCGTCAGTACCTCAATCTACGCTACCGGCTGCTCCCGTACACCTACTCGGCGGTCCACGAGTCACACGAAACGGGACTGCCTCTCATGCGCGCACTCTGGCTCTACTACGCGGACGACGCGCACGCGGCCGCTCGCGGCGACGAGTACTTGTGGGGCCGCGATATCCTGGTCGCCCCAGTCACCGAGAGAGGTGCCGACTTGCGAGCGCTCTATCTGCCGCGAGGCCAGTGGTACGACTTCTGGACAAACAAGAAGGAGGAAGGCGGCCGCGAGATCAAGCGCGCTGTGGATCTTTCTACTTTGCCGCTCTACGTGCGCGCCGGTGCGATCATTCCCATGGGGCCGGTGAAGCAGTACACCGACGAGAAGGTACCGGCTGTGCTGAGTCTGATCGTATATCCAGGAGCAGACGCCAGCTTCGTACTCTACGAAGATGACGGTGAGACGTTCAATTTTCTCAAGGGCCAGGACATGAAGGTGCGGATCGAGTGGGACGATGCTCGCCGACGGCTGAGCCTCCGCCTCAAACCCGGATCGAAGATGCTTCAACTCCTTGAGCGCAAGATCGAGGTTCGAATTCCGCCGGAGACTGAGCCGATCTATGATATTCGATGGCAAACCGGCCACAGCACAGTTCTAAGGAGAATTGCAGACTAAACCTCGTGCGCCCAGCAGGGACTCTTTGACCGAAAGCCAGGCTCTCTCGTAGGGACTCATATCACGGCTCGGTCGTGGCCTGCTCAGCGCGATACGAGCCGCTCTTGCGCACCAGGGGTGAGCGAGTAGCGCGGACCTGTTCTGTAGGTCCGCGGTTCGTCCCCAATGACCGCAAAAAGCCGCAGACCTCGGGAACAGGTCCGCGCCGCGCTTGCTCCCGATTTTCGAACTACGTGTCTCCGCTTTCGATCCTTGTGAGTCAGCCGGCAATGGAAAAGAAAGGGCAATCCTTCATGGGATAATGTTTGCGGTTATGCGTCCACAGGGCAAGTTTGTGAATCGAAGCGGTAGCGGCAATCAAGGCGTCGCCCAGTTCGACAGCGTGGCTTTTAGCGAACTGACGCAGGTAGTCCCCGGCGCGCCGGCCGATGTCATCGCCGATGGGAATGCAAGTCATCGCACGGAACAGAGCCTCGAGGGCCTTGTATTCCTGAGGCCGGGCTCCGTGCCACATCTCCGCCACAGTCACCGGTGAGCAGGCAATGACCGCATCGCTTGCACTCAATTCCGTCCATCGCTCCAGCAGGCGCGCATCACGCCCCCGCGCCACATCAATGAGAATGTCCGAATCAATCAGAATGGCTTACAACGCACCCTCTTCAGCCGCGATCCCTTCCGCAGCCCGCGCAGATAGGTTTCGGGGTCCGAAAGGTCGGTTCGGTCCTTCCATATTCCGGCGAAAGCCCGCATGGCTTGCTGGCGATCGGCAAGTCTGGACGAGTATTTCTCACGAACCGCCTGCCGAACGAGATCGGAGATGGAGGTTCCAGCCTGCTGCGAGCGAATGCGGAGCGTCCCCCAAAGCTCATCGTCCAAGTAAAGTTGAGTTCGTCTCATGGTGTATAGTATACATCATGCTAAAGGTTCATTGACGATTCTTGGAGGTTCACGATGCCGCGCTGCGCCGGTTCCCTGCAAGTGTTCTACCCGATCGCGGCCTCGACGTCACCGAGGCGCTCCCACCCCGCAAGCAACCATGAGCGAGACGGCGGCGCTTTCGATCAACAAGCAAACCGATGGAGAAAGAGATGAGCGCTCCCAGCAACATTAAAGTTCTGTTCGTGGCCGGCTTTGGCCCGATCGTGCAAGAGCACAAAGCCAGCAGACATTTCTACGAACGCACTCTGGGTTTGGCATTTGAGGAGGCCGAAGGCGGGTATCTGCACACCGGAAAGATAGAAGGCGTCAAACATTTTGCCCTGTGGCCGCTCTCCCAGGCCGCGCAGTCTTGTTTCGGAAGGCCCACCTGGCCTGGCGAGGTCCCGACCCCACAGGGATGGCTTGAATTCGACGTGGAAGACCTCGAAGCAGCTACCGAAGAATTGAAGAAGCAAGGCTACAAGCTTCTGGTCGGCGCTCGTAGAGAACCCTGGGGCCAGATCGTCACCCGGCTTCTTTCTCCAGAGGGTCTGTTGGTAGGAGTTACGTACACTCCGTCGATGCGGAGTAAGTAGGGAAACCGTGGCTTCCCTCTCGTGCGCGGGCGGGGCGGGGGAAATGCGACGGGCGACGATCGGAAGAAAGTGCCGGCAGAGCCTGTGAGATAGACGTTGCCTGAAGGGTCAACTGCGATGCGGGAGCCACCCGGGAAGTAGGTAGAGTAAGCGAGGGCCGAACCGGACACGCTGAGCTTGCTAACAAGTGTGCTGGGACAGTCGTTATCGTAGTAGGAACTGGCAGAACAAGTCTGGAAGGCGCCTTGGGGTAACTGGGAAAGTGATGGAGTCAGTCCCGCCTGTCACAACGGCGTCGCCCGAGGCATCGACCGCGATGCCGGCGCCGTAGGCACCATCGCTTCCGCCCAGGTAGGTGGAGTAGACGAGCGCCGAGCCGACGGGATTCAGCTTGGTGACGAAGGCGCCGCAGCAGGTGGTCTGAAAGGCGCCCGCGGTAATTGGGAAGTCGGAGGAACCGGTACTGCCTGTGACGTACGCGTTTCCCCAACGATCGACCGCTACGCTACCAGCACTGTCGCCGTCACTTCCGCCCAGGTAGGTGGAGTAGACAAGCACGGGATCAATCACCAGGGGCCTGCTGCGGTCGTAAGGACCGACTTCGAACCGGATGTGGTTCTCACTCTCAAGACGGTAGCGGCCTTCGACGAGTGACGAGTTACGAGTGATAAGTGACGAGCCTGCGACCGAAGACAGGCCCGGTTGATAGACCACAGGTTTATGGAAGATGACTTCGCCACCTTCGGTGCCCACCACCAGATCGCCATTTCCGTCAACATGTAGGGGCGCCGCTTGCGGTGCCCTTTCGGGCAGGGCAAGCCCCGCCCCTACGTCCAGCGCGATCGGGCGCGGATCGGCGCCCGGCTAGACGACAAAGTCGTATTCCAGTTGTCGCTGGTTGCCGTAATACACCAGGTCCACGCCCGGATAGACGTTGGCATATTTCACCTTGGCGTAATTCGCTACGTTGGTGCGCCATTTCTTGGGATCGTTGCCAATAAAGTAGTTCGACTTTCCTGGCAGCTCCTCTAGTCCGCTGACTTTTGCATGGGGGTTGGACCCGACTACTTGCATGCGCAGCGCGGCTGCGGCTCGGGATTCGAGATCCGACGTTCGGGCCTCGTCCCGTAATCCTGGTAGCTCAGACCCGGCCTTTGGGTTTGCGGTTCTTGAATTGATTTCTACGGGTGATCGCAACAACCCCGGAAAAGCCGCAGACCTAAAAGCGAGGTCTGATTCCATAACGTCGTCGGCTCCTTAGAACCGGTAAACTTGGTCTGCTGTCCGACCAAGGCTGCCGGGAAAGGAGCCGACATGTCAATTATCGGATGTGATTTGCATTCCCGCTACCAGGTTGTTGCGATGGTAGACACGGACGACGGCGAGGTAGCAACGCGCCGCTTGGAACATGAGAACGGAGAAGCGAGGACATTTTATGCAGGGCTGGCCAAGGGGTCGCGGGTGGGGATCGAGGCGACGGGCTACACCCAGTGGTTCGAGCGCTTGCTGGCGGAACTGGGGCACGAGTTATGGGTGGGGGATCCGGCCGCGATCCGGGCCCGAGCGGTGCGCCGGCAGAAGACCGACACCCGTGATGCCGAACACCTGTTGGACCTGTTGGTAAGCCGCCGTTTCCCGCGCGTCTGGGTGCCCAGCGTGGAACAGCGGGATTTGCGGCAACTGCTGAAGCATCGCGACAAGCTGGTGCGGATGCGGACGGCGCTGAAGAACCAGCTGCACTTTCTGGCTATGAGCCAGGGGGTGTGCCGCAAGCAAAAGCTGTGGAGCGCACGCGGTCGAGCCGAGTTGGAAGGGCTGAGCCTAGGAGCGTGGGCTAGTCGGCGGCGGGAAGAACTGCTGAAGATGCTGGACCAGCTCAATCCCTGCATCGACGAGCTTAACGAGGCGGTGCAGGCGGAGGCCGAGCGCTGCCCGGAGGCGGTGCAGTTGATGGAGCAGCCGGGGGTGGGGCCGATAACGGCTCTGGCCTTTGTGCTGACCGTCGGTCCGGTGGAACGTTTCCCCCACAGCCGCGCTCTGGTCAGTTACCTGGGACTCAACCCACGTGAGGATTCCAGCGGGGGTCACCAACGGCTGGGTCACATCAGCAAGCAAGGCAACCAGATGTTGCGCTGGCTGCTGGTGGAAGCCGGCCAGAGGGCGTCTCTGCTGGACGAGGAACTGAGGCGTAAGTATAAACGGTTGGCTTTCCGGCGGGGCAGAAACGTGGCCAAGGTGGCCATGGCTCGTCAGCTGGCAGTGCGCTTGTATTGGAAGCTGCGCCAGGCGAGATCTGCCCAACCAGCGGTTCGCATGCCTGGTAGCCCGAGGTAGCGCATGGTGGGCGGTTCGCCACCGCAAGTCTGATTGGGCGCCAAGCCTCCCTGCACAGGCGGGGAGATCGAATAGAGAATCATGGTGGGGTGAAAACTTCACCGAATAGATGGCTGGTGGAACAGTCCACCGCAGGATTCGAGAGGCGAGCCTTGGTCGGGACAAGCCTTAAAGATTCTTCCAGGACGAAGCATCGCTGTACAGCGCTCCGCTTCGTCCCTCTTCTAGGGTGGGCGTGCCGGAGTCGGGGTCAAGGGTCTGCGATGAACGGTCCGACCAAAAGCGTCGGACCGCCCTTGACCCCGCCTCCGTCACGCGGGGGTGGGAGTGTTGCTAAATTCTGCTTGACAAAGCCGACGACGTTATAGATGGCTTCTTCAAGGCCAGCACCGCCTCGCTCCCGGTGAGGAACAGGCTGTACCCGCTGCCCCGCGACAGGAACTTTACCTGCGGATCGGTTTGTCCCTGATTGGCCTCAAAACTTAGCGGCAACTTGCCGTAGCTTTCCTGCAGCCGGGGCTGCGCGGCTTGCGGTGCACGCCCTGTTACCGAATCATCCACAACCGCCGCGGACCTCAACAACGGGTCCGCGCTACCCGCTTTGCCTGCGGGCACTCGCAGCGGCGTTTCAATGATCAGAATGGAAATGAAGACGAAACATGCGGCGATCGCGGTCCCCCCTAGGATCATGCGATGCCGGATAGGAATTAACCCTTGCTTATTCATGATCAACCTCCAGAAATGTCGGAGCTGGATGGGGCGCGGAGCTTGAAGGTGGTCGGTGGGTCGCCAGTGGACCGGCGCTGGCGTAGCGCTCCCTCACGTTTTCCGTTGCTGCTATTAACTGCATACCGATTGCGTTACGGCCCGACGGTGCCTATGCCGCGCAAGGGTATTTGGACGCTGGCCGCCCCTTGGCGAACCACAAAGTACCCCGTCTTCGTCCCGCTCGCCAAGGGTTTGAAAAACACGCTCACTTGACAGCTGGCTTTGGGCGCCAGACTCGGTTCCGCAGTGCGATTGCTTGTGGAAGTGCGCCAATTCGTTCCCTGGATGGCGAAGAACCAAAAGGACAAAGGAGTTTCGCCGCCACCGTGCCGGTGTTGGTCAGCGTCACCGTCTGCGGGCTGCTGCTAGCACCCACCACCAAGCTGCCGAAACTGAGCGAGGCCGGGGAGAGCGTCAAGCTGATGCTGCCAGTACCCTAGCCGCGCCGCTCAGCGCCAGCTTGTGGGGACTGCCCGGCGCGTTGTCACAAATGCTCACGGTGCCCGACCTTGTCCCTGCCGAGGTGGGAGTGAACCATACGGTCACCCTGCAGGAGGCGCCTGCGGCAAGGTGAAGGGCAATCGTTGCCCTGGTAAAGTCGCCGGAGCGAATGATACCAGCGAGCTTCAGCGTTGTACCGCCCGTGTTCTTCAGCGTTACTAAGTGGGCGGCGCTGGTGGTCCCGACCGCCTGAGCCGGAAAAGTAAAGCTCGCCGGCGTCAGGGTGACTGCTGGGGTGGTGCCGCCCGTGCCAGCCAGTAAGAGCTTGTGCGGACTGCCTGCCGCGTCGTCGTTAATAGTAAGGGCGCCGGACCTGGTCCCTGTGGACTTGGGTTTGAAAGTTACGTTGAGGGTGCATGAGGCGCCTGGGTTTACCTTGCTGCCGCAGTTGTTGGTCTGGGCAAAGTCGCCCGAGACGTAGCAATACTGGTGATCCTCAACGGTCCGCTGCCAGTGTTCTTCAGCGTCGCTGGCTGGGCGGGGCTGGTGGTGCCCACCGCCTGAGAGGCAAACGTCAAGCTCGCCGGTGTTAGGGTCACCGCCGGGGCGCCGCCGGTGCCGGTCAACAGGATCTTGTGTGGGCTGCCAGCAGCATCGTCCGTGATCGTGACGGCCCCGGTGCGCTTTCCCGCGGCCGTGGGTGTGAAAGTTACGCTGAGTGTGCAGAAGCCGCCCGGCCGGACGCTGTCCGGGCAGTCGTTGGTCTGAGCGAAGTCACCGCTAGCGACGATGCTGGTGATAGTCGAAAGGCCTGTCGCCAGTATCCCATAGGCGCGCATTCTGCACTGGGCTCGTGGTTCCCACCGCCTGCGGGCGAAGGTCAAGCTCGACGGGGCCAGCGCAATACCGGGCGCATTGGTTGCGCTTATCTTCGCCACAAAGGCATCAGACAATTATAAGCGCCGGCCGTAAGTGGTCTGGAAGGCGCCCGGGGTGGTGGGGAAATCAGGGAACTGGTATAACCTGTGACATAGGCGTTGCCAGTGGCATCGATCGCTATGCGGTCGCCCAAGTCGATGCCACTTCCGCCTAGGTACGTGGAGTAGAGCAAGGCCGAGCCGGCGGCGTTCAGCTTGCTCACAAACGCCTCATAGGATCTCCCGTAGTAATTAGTCGCTTGGAAGGCGCCCGGCGTGACGGGGAAATCGATGGCGTCAGTCGTGCCTGCCACTACGGCGTTGCCCGAGGCATCGACCGCTATGCCGGAACTATAGCTCTTACAGATTCCACCGAGCGTGGCTGAGTAAACCAGCGCCGAGCCAACGGGATTCAGCTTGGTAATGAACGCAACCGTGCTTTCAGCCCAGTAGTCGTAGTACCCGGCGCAACTGCGTCCTCCCGACCACTATTGACGGCGCCCGGAGTGATGGGGAAATCCGAGGACTCGGTCGAGCCGGTCACATAGGCGTTGCCCGAGCCATCGACTACTACGCCATAACCGCTGGTCCACCCGGCCCCGTTGTATCGCGGACTTCCGCCCAGGTAGGTTGAGTAAACCAGGGCCGAGCCAGCCGAATTGAGCTTGGTTACAAACGCGATGGTGCATGCTAGGTAGGCAAATTCGTAATCGGAGCAATAATCGCCCCCAACGTAAGTCGTCCGAAAGGCGCTCGGAGTTACCGGGAAATTGGCGGACTCCGTGGTGCCTGTCACGTAGGCATCACCCGAGGCATCGACTGCTATGCCCAAGGTGCCGTCGCCTTTACTTCCGCCCAGATAGGTCGAGTAGACCAAGGCTGAGCCGGAGACGTTTAGCTTGCTGACAAACGCATCGCCGAGGCTGCTGCCGAAAAACAAGGCATCGCCGCCGCCGTAGCCGGTCTGGAATGCGCCCGGCGTCGCGGGGAAGTCGGGGGAGTGGGTGCCGCCGGTGATATAGGCGTTGCCCGACGCATCGACCGCTATGCCATTGCCGCGGTCTTCAGCCGCTTCCTCCCAGATAGGTCGAGTAAACTAAGGCTGACCCGTCGGCGCTGAGCTTACTGACAAAGGCATCGTCAATGCAGAAGGAATAAGCGCAAGTGCCTCCGCCGAAAGTGGTCTGGAAGGTGCCCTGAGTGACGGGGAAGTCCGAGGACTCGGTAAGCCCGTCACGTAGGCATTGCCCGAGGCATCGACTGCTATACCTTCGCCGAAGTCAGGGCTGCTTCCGCCCAGGTAGGTGGAGTAAACCAAGGCCGAGCCGGCGGCGTTCAGCTTGGTGACAAAGGCATCCCCCCCGTACCCAACGGTGCAGCTACCGCAGGCGGTCTGGAAGGCGTCCGGGGTGGTGGGGAAATCAGAAGAACCGGCCGTGCCAGTAACATAGGCGTTGCCCGAGGCGTCGACCGCTATACCGTAGCCGGATTCGGACTCACTTCCGCCCAGGTAGGTGGAGTAGACCAGCACCGGGTCAATCACTAACAGCTTGCTGTGGTCGTAAGGACCGACTTCGAACCGGATGTGGTTCTCACGCTCAAGACGGTATCGGCCTTCGACTAGTGACGAGTGACGAGTGACAAGTGACGAGCCTGCGACCGAGGGCAGGCCGGGTTGATAGACGACAGGTTTGTGAAAGATGACTTCGCCGCCTTCGGTGGCCACTACCAGATCGCCATTCGCATCGATTCGTAGGGGCACCCCTTGTGGGTGCCCTGGGACGGGCACAAGGCCTGCCCCTACGTTCAGTGCGATCTGGTTAGGGTCGGCGCCCGGCTGGACCACAAAATCGTATTCCAGTTGTCGCTGGTTGCCGTAATACACCAGGTCCACGCCCGGATAGACGTTGGCGTATTTCACCTTGGCGTAGTTCGCTACGTTGGTGCGCCACTTCTTGGGATCGTTGCCGACAAAATAGTTACTCTTGCCCGGCAACTCGTCGAGTCCATCGACTTTGGCCTGCGGGTTGGCGCCGACCAGTTTCATGCGCACCATGGCTGAGGTTCGCGATTCGGGGTTTGGGACCGGCTCCTGTAGCGCAGACCCCGGCTTTGGGTCTGCGGTTCTTGAATTGATTTCTACGGGTGATCGCAACAACCCCGGAAAAGCCGCAGACCTAAAAGCGAGGTCTGCGCTACCCGGACGTGCCGTCCTGAAGAGCGGCGCTGCTGACTTCTGACTCCTGACCCCTGGCTTCTTCAAGGCCAGCACCGCCTCGCTCCCGGTGAGGAACAGGCTGTACCCGCTGCCCCGCGACAGGAACTTTACCTGCGGATCGGTTTGTCCCCGATTGATCTCAAAACTCAGCGGCAGCTTGCCGTAGGCCGTTGCCAGCCGGGGCTGCGCGGCTTGCGGTGCACGCCCTGTTACCGAATCATCCACAACCGCCGCGGACCTCAACAACAGGTCCGCGCTACCCGCTTTGCCTGCAGGCGCGCGCAGCGGCGTTTCAATGATCAGAATGGAAATGAAGGCGAAACAGGAGGCGATCGCGGTCCCCCATAGGACCATCCGATGCCGGATAGGCCGGATAGGACGGATAGGAATTAAGCCTTGCTTCTTCATAATTAACCTCCAGAAATGTCGGAGCTGGATGGGAGCGCGGAGCTTGAAGGTGGTCTGTGGGTCGCCAGTGGCAGGCGCTGGCGTAGCGCTCCCTCACGTTTTTCCGTTGCTGCTATTAACTGCGTAACCGATTGCGTTACGGCCCCACGGTGCCTATGCCGCGCAAGGGTATCTGGACGCTGGCCGCCCCTTGGCGAACCGCAAAATACCCCGTCTTCGTCCCGCTCGCCAGGGGTTGGAAGAACACGCTCACTTTACAGCTGGCTTTGGGCGCCAGACTGGTTCCGCAGTTCGGTTGCTGGTGGAAGGTGCGCCAATTCGTTCCCTGGATGGCGAAGAAGCCAAAAGGACAAAGGAATTTCGCCGCCACCGTACCGGTGTTAGTCAGCGTCACCGTCTGCGGGCTGCTGCTGGCGCCCACCACCACGCTGCCGAAACTGAGCGAGGCCGGGGAGAGCGTCAAGCTGATACTTCCCGTACCGCTGCCGGTGCCGCTCAGCGTCAGCTTGTGGGGACTGCCCGGCGCGTTGTCACAAATGGTCACGGTGCCCGGCCTTGTCCCTGGCGAGGTGGGAGTGAACCATACGGTTACCCTGCAGGAGGCGCCTGCTGGCAAGGTGGAAGGGCAATCGTTGCCCTGGTAGAAGTCGCCGGAGCGACTGATGCTAGCGATCTTCAAGGCTGTACCGCCCGTGTTCTTCAGCGTCGCGACGTGGGCGGCGCTGGTGGTCCCGACCGCCTGAGCCGGAAAAGTAAAGCTCGCCGGTGTCAGGATGACTGCTGGTGTGGCGCCGCCCGTGCCAGCAAGTAAAAGCTTGTGCGGACTGCCTGCCGCGTCGTCGTTAATAGTAAGGCTGCCGGACCTGGTCCCTGTGGCCGTGGGTTTGAAAGTTACGTTGAGAGTGCATGAGGCGCCTGGGTTTACCTTGCTGCCGCAGTTGTTGGTCTGGGCGAAATCGCCCGACGTAGCGATGCTGGTGATGCTCAAGGGTCCGCTGCCGGTGTTCTTCAGCGTCGTTGGCTGGGCCGGGCTTGTGGTTCCCACGGCTTGGGAGGCAAAGGTCAAGCTCGACGGTATCAGGCTCACCACTGGCACGCCGCCGGTACCGGTCAGCAAGAGTTTATGCGGGCTACCGGGCGCATTGTCCGTGATCGTGACCGCGCCGGTCCGTATTCCGGCGACGGTGGGAGTGAAAGTCACACTGAGGGTACAGAAGCCGGCCGGCGCGACGGTAGCCGGGCTGACCGGGCAGTCGTTGGTCTGGGCGAAATCACCGCTGGCGACAATGCTCGTGATGTCGAGAGGCTTCGTGCCGGCATCGCTCAGCCTCACCTTCTGCAACGGGCTCGTAGTCCCGACCCCTTGCGGGCTGAAGGTCAAGCTGGTCGGGGCCAGCGCAAGATCGGGCGCATTGGGAAAGGCTATCTTCGCCACAAAGACATCCACGTTTCCGCCGTAAGTGGCCTGGAAGGCACCTGGTGTGGTGGGGAAATCGTCGGAACCAGAACCAGTAAAGCCTGTGTAACCTGTGACATAGGCGTTGCCCGAGGCATCGACCGCTATGCCACGGCCAACGTCGTTGTTACTGCCGCCGAGGTAAGTGGAGTAGAGCAGCGCCGAGCCGTTAGCGTTCAGCTTGCTAACAAAAGCGTCCTCACGCCCTCCCGGAGTGGTCTGGAAGGCGCCCGGGGTGGTCGGGAAAGAATCGGACCAGGTGCGGCCTGTGACATAGGCATTGCCCGAGCTATCAACTGTGACGTTGAAGCCCGCGGTATCACCCTCTTCGCGTGCGCCGAGGTAGGTAGAGTAAGTCAGGGCGGAGCCGGTGGGGTTCAGCTTGCTGACAAACGCGGTAGACGTGTCCCAAAAGATGGTCTGGAAGGCGCCTGGGGTGGTCGGGAAGTCGTGGGAATTGGTAGAGCCTGTGACATACGCGTTGCTCGAGGCATCGACCGCTATGCCGTGGCCCTCCTCGTAGCTACGTCCGCCTAGGTAGGTCGAGTAAATCAGGGTCGAGCCGGCGGGGTTCAGCTTGCTGACAAACACATTGGCGTAGTATCCGGCGAAGGTAGTCTGGAAGGCACCCGGGGTTGTGGGGAAATCGGGGAAGCGGTCTCGCCCATGACATAGGCATTGCCCAAGGCATCGACCGCTATGCCTTCGCCGACGTTGCCAGCGGTTCCACCCAGGTAGGTGGAGTAGACGAGCGCCGAGCCGGCGGGGTTCAGCTTGCTGACAAACACATTGCCGGTGTATCCGGCGAAGGTAGTCTGGAAGGCGCCCGGGGTAGTCGGGAAATTGGACCCGGTTGAGCCTGTAACTGAGCCTGTAACATAGGCATTGCCTGAGGTATCGACAGCTATGCTGCAGCTGCCGCTGTAGCTGTTGTCGCTGGCACCTCCACTCAGGTAAGTGGAATAGACCAAGGCCGAGCCCGTGGCGTTCAATTTGCTCACAAACGCTTTATCGCCGCCGCCGTTGTACGTGGTCTGGAAGGCGCCGGGGGTAGTGGGGAAATTGGAGGAGTCTGTGGAGCCTGTTATATAGGCGTTGCCCGATGCATCGATAGCTATGCCCCTGCCGCCGGAACCTTCGCCTAGATAAGTGGAGTACACCAAGGCTGAACCGTCGGCGTTCAACTTGCTGACAAAGGCATTTCCGTATCCGCCGTGGTAGGTTCTCTGGAAGGCGCCCGGGGTAGTGGGGAAATTGGAGGAAGCGGTCTCGCCCGTGACATAGGCATTGCCCGAGGCATCGACGGCTATGGGATTGACCGATTGCGACAAATAGGCGGATTGGTCATCGCTTCCGCCCAGGTAAGTGGAATAGGCCAGCACGGGGTCAATTACCAAGGATCTTGTCTTGTCGTAGCTGGCAACTTCGAAGGTTACGCTGTCGCCTTTGAGCACATAGTTGCCGTCGACAAAGTCCGTCGTCCGTTGTCCGTGCTCCGTTGCCGGTTGGTAGACGACGGGCTTGTGGAAGACGACTTCACCGCCTTCAGTGCCCACCACCAGATCGCCAGTCGGGTCGACACGTAGGGGCACCCCTTGTGGGTGCCCTTGGGCGGGCACAAGGCCCGCCCCTACGTCCAGAACAATCTGGCGCGGGTCGGCGCCCGGCTGGACCACGAAGTCGTATTCCAGTTGCCGCTGGTTGCCGTAATACACCAGGTCCACGCCCGGATAGACGTTGGCGTATTTCACCTTGGCGTAGTTGGGCACATTGGTGCGCCATTTCTTGGGATCGTTACCGATGAAGTAGTTCGATTTGCCCGGCAATTCGTCCAGTCCGCTGACTTTGGCCTGCGGGTTGGCACCGACCAGTTTCATGCGCACCATGGCTGAGGCTCGCGATTCGGGGTTTGGGACCAGCTCCTGTAACTTTGGGTCTGCGGTTCTTGAATTGATTTCTACGGGTGATCGCAACAACCCCGGAAAAGCCGCAGACCTAAAAGCGAGGTCTGCGCTACCCGGACGTGCCGCCTTGAAGGGTGGCGCTACTGACTCCTGACTTCTGACTCCTGGCTTCTTCAAGGCCAGCACGGCCTCGTTCCCGGTGAGGAACAGGCTGTACCCTTTGCCCCGCGACAGGAACTTTACCTGCCGGTCAGTTTGTCCCCGGTTGATCTCAAAGCTCAGCGGCAGCTTGCCGTAGGCCGTTGCCAGCCGGGGCTGCGCGGCTTGCGGTGCACGCCCTGTTACCGAATCATCCACAACCGCCGCGGACCTCAACAACAGGTCCGCGCTACCCGCTTTGCCTACAGGCACTCGCAGCGGCGTTTCAATGATCAGAATGGAAATGAAGACGAAACAGGCGGCGATCGCGGTCCCCCCTAGGATCATGCGATGCCGGATAGGCCGGACAGGAATGAAGCCTTGCTTCTTCATAATTAACCTCCAAAAATATCGGAGCTGGATGGGCGCGCTGAGCTTGGAAGGTGGTCGGTGGGTCGCCAGTGGACCGGCGCTGGCGTGGCGCTCCCTCACGTTTTTCTGTCGCTGCTATTAACTGCCTAATTTAGGGCACTCACAGTGACGCCGGTCACTGACAGGGGTGAGCTACATCACCCGGGCCGTGCGCCCTACCCTCACAACCTGTTTCCGGCTGGCCATGCTCGGCCTGGTCGTACTCCCCAAGGCGCTGAGACGCTGACCCGGTTGCGCTTAGCCCAAGGGCAATATGCACAGGCCGTAGCGATGGCAGAGGAGCGGAACCGGCATCTTGCCAGCCTCAGAAGCCGCTATCTGCTGGCGCAAGCTCTAGAGAAGTCCGGGAGAAAAGAGGAAGCCCAGACTGCATATGTTGATTTCGAGCGGCAAGCATCTGCTGAGCTTGATAAGCCCGACAATGATAACCTCGACCTTACCATCGAGGCGCTCAATCGCCAGCACAATCCTGCCGAGGCGTTGCGTGTAAGTAAGGCGGCGCTGGCTCAGCGGCACGATGTCTTCACGATCGGCGTCTTTGCCTGGGCGCTGTATGCGAACGCGCACTATATGGAGGCGCACCAGCAGATCGCCAGGGCCCTCGGTAAGGGGACTAAAGATGCGCAACTGCTCTACTATGCCGGCGAGATTGCGTCAAAAGTAGGCGATCACGCTGGGGCAGTGAAGTATTTAAGACAATCGCTCGAGCTTGATCCTGTCTCCGAGGTCGCTGTATTGGCCAAGCAATCCCTGGATAAGTTGGCCCCGGCTGCGGCATCGGTGAGTGAGACACCGGAGAAATAGACTCGGGTTGCCGGGCGGCGGGCGGCGGAGCCTGGTGCCTAGTCTGCGGAAAAACAGCGGAAAACCTGCGGGATTTGAGCGGGAGTCTGCGGGTTGACAGAGAGCCCGACAATACCAGGAGAGATCGCGCCTTCAAACACAGAGGACCAGCGACCTCCGCCGCATCGGTCGCAATGATAACGATCCCGACACTTAAGACTGCCGCTTTGGGCATCGATGTTGCTGGCTTCCCTTTCCTTGTGGGGCGCCGTGGGGAGCGCCAGCGCCAGCAGCACGGATCGGCTGATCCAGTCGCTTCAAGTCAGGGCAAGGCTGCACTCAGATGATCCAAGAGCCTATGACGCTCTGGGATCGGCGTACATCCAGAAGGGCAGAGAGACCGGCGACCTTCAATACTATGCCCTCGCTGAAAAGGCGCTCGAACGGTCGCTGGAACTCGATTCTGAGGACCCTGAAGCTGCCTCGGCAACCATGCATAGGGCTGCGGTCTACATGGCGGAGCACCGCTTTGAGGAGGCGCTTACCTGGGCTCAAAAGGCGTTAGGACTGGGCTCCGGCGATCTTTCTGCGTGGGCTATCGCCGGTGACGCCCTGGCCGACATGGGGCGATACGATGAGGCTTCCGAGGCCTACAGCCGCCTGCGCGAACCGGGCGAATCCGAGACAGGGTCGGGTGAGAACGTGAGCCCCCTGACTTTTGAGCGTACTAGCCGCCAGTCATACCTGCTTTTCATTAGGGGGAATACGGAAGGCGCCATCCGGCAGATGCAGACCGCTGTCGAAACCGCCATCGCCATCCACATGCCGGCGGAGAATGTCGCCTGGAGCTACGGCGAACTGGGACTCGACTACTTCCGCGGAGGCCACCTCGACGAAGCTGCGAGAGCCTACATGTCCGGCCTTGAGATTTTCCCGGGTTACTATCGTGACTTGGCGGGTTTGGCTCAGGTCCGCGCCGCCCAAGATCGATTCCGGGAGGCGGCAGATCTCTACCAGCAGGCGATTGGGGTCGTTCCCATGCCCGTCTATGTGGAGGCGCTGGCTGGCGTCCAATCGAGACTGGGACTGCTCAGGGAGGCGAAGAAGCAATACGAACTGGTTGAATTCATGGGCAGGCTGAGCTCCATCAATAAGGCTGTCTACAACCGCGAACTCGCGCTCTACTACGCCGATCACGACCTCGAGCCCGCGGAAGCGGTAAGGCTGGCGCGCAAGGAACTGGAGGTTCGCCGCGACATCTATACCTGGGATACCCTGGCTTGGTGTCTCTATAAGAATCGTGAATTGCCCGACGCTGCGGCCGCGTCGTCCGCGGCACTGGCCCTTGGAACCAAGGACGCGCTCATCTTCTTCCACGCCGGCATGATCGAGGCCGCTCTTGGCCATCGACAGCGATCCCGCGAATATCTTGCCCGGTGCCTGTCGATCAACTCACACTTTGATCCCATACAGGCAAGTCTAGCCAGAAAAACCCTTGAGGAGACGACGGAGATGGCGCGCAAGTTGCCCTCGCCGTGATTCCGCCCTGGCATGACCCCTTACCGGGGAAACCGCAAAACAGGGCATCAGCGGTGCATAAGAGTGGCGGAGCAATGCAATTAATGGGCACAGCACAGCAACCGACCCAGCGATTGAGCAATCCTTTATTGCTGACGGCTCTATCGCCGGCTGTGATAGCGCTCGCTCTGTTCGCTCCTCGAAGTCTCGAAGCTCATCCAATGGGGAACTTCAGCATCAGCCACTACGCCCGCATTGAGGTGTCGCGAGACCGCGTCGAGATCCATTATCTGCTCGATATGGCGGAGATTCCCACGTTTCAAGAGGTCCAGCAGGCAGGAATTACTCCCAAGGTAGGTGCCCCTGGCCTGGATTCATACCTGCAGCGGAAGGCTGCGGCTCTGCTGGATGGCCTCGACTTGCGGGTGAATGGGCGCCCATTGCCACTCCAAGTCGAATCGAAGCACGTGATCTTTCCGCCCGGAGCCGGCGGCCTCGCGACGATGAAGATGGGCTTTGTCTACAAGGCCAGTCTGAGTGGCTTTGGTGATGGGGGTGCCGGCAGCAGTGCAGATCTGCGTCTCGAATATCATGACAACAATCTGCCAGGGCGAGCCGGATGGAAAGAGATCATCGCTGTGCCGGCGCCGGATGTACGCCTGCTTTCGACGACAGTTCCATCGAGCGATAGAAGCCAGGAACTCTCGGATTATCCGGCGGACCTGTTGAACAGTCCTCCGCAAGTTCTCGATGCCAGTCTCGCTTTCGCGATTCCCTCTCCTAATGGAGGCACATCCCGCCCCCGATCGGCGTCATGGTCTCATTCGAGATCGATCGATCAGTCTGGCACGTCGAGGCGCGCGGCCGCTGTCGATCGCTCCCTCGAAGGAATGCGCCACGAACCGATTTCTTCGAACGCCCTGAAACCTTTGCCCAGCGCGACACCGAAACTGCCGGTCCGGAATTCGCCAGGGACTGTGGAGCCGGTTTCCAGGCAGTTATCCTTGGGTGTCGAGGATCTAAAGCCAAACCGCCAGTCGACGCCTCGCAGCCGATTTACCGAACTGATCGCAGAAAAACACTTCAGTTTATGGTTCCTCTTGACCGCTGGCGTGATCGCGGCTGGCCTGGGTGCATTGCATGCGCTTGAGCCTGGACATGGAAAGACCATCGTGGCGGCCTATCTCGTGGGATCGCGCGGAACGGCCCACCACGCATTGCTGCTGGGGCTCGTAGTCACCGCCTCGCATACTGCCGGGGTTTACTTGCTCGGTGCCGTGACCCTGGTTGCTTCGCACTACATCGTGCCGGAGCGGCTTCAACACCTGCTCGGAATCGTGTCCGGACTGATCGTGACGTGTCTGGGCTTTTACCTGCTCCTGAAACGCTATGCAGGCGATGATGTCGATCATAATCATCACCACCATTTTCACCTTCAAGACCCAGCAGTGGCTTCCGCGGACGCCTCTTCCGGCGGTCCGATTCGCGCTCCTGCTGGTGAGCTGGGATCAGACGGAAATCCCCAGACGCACGCTCAAGAGGTACCGCACGCTTTTGGGAATCTGCACGTAAAACAAGATGCGCCCCACAGCAGCGGCCATCATCATCACCATGCCGGGCCCCTCGACACGCACCATGGTCATCACCATCATCATCCGGGATACTGGGGCGGGCACTCGCATGGAAGCCACGGGCGTTCCCATGCCTACGGCGAGGACGTGTCCTGGCGCCAACTCCTGGCGCTCGGGATCACCGGTGGCATGGTGCCGTGTCCGGCAGCTCTGGTGGTCCTGTTGAGTGCGGTCGCTCTTAACCGCGTTGCTTTTGGTCTTTTCCTGATCGTTGCCTTCAGCGTTGGGTTGGCTGCGGTGCTCATCGCCGTCGGACTCACGATGGTATGGGCAGGTCGCTTCGTGTCGCGTTTCCGAGGGGAAGGACCGCTCCTGTCACGCTGGCTGCCGGTTGCTTCGGCCGGAGTTATCACTTTGCTGGGTGTCGGCATTATCCTCCGCGAGTTGATGGCGTCCGGCATTCTCCAACTGCACATCTAACCAGGCTCATTGCCGTGCAAGCGCGAGAGCGGTGAATTGTGCCAGGGTCCCCGAGGATTCAGAATTGACGCTGCCCATGCGATGAAGGTATTCTTTCTCCAAGCATCAAACCGTGAGGGAAGGAGTTAAGTGTTCGCATTGCTATTCCTACCAGTCACAGAATGCGGACGGAGCGGGCGGGGTTACCCGGCGCTTCACCATTGTTCCGCGTCTGACCGTCGTCGCCCGATGTGGGAAATTTACCTGCTCGTCTTTCTCGCCCCACTCGGGGCACACGCGCAGACTGCTGTTGCCGCGCCTTCCGGCCAAACTTCCCGGGTCAATGGTGTTACCAGTGCTGTCTCGACCCAACCCACTCCCACGATCAGATTAACCTGGCAAGCGGGGCGACTCAGCCTTTCGGCAGAGCGGGCGCCGCTCAATCTGGTCCTAAAGCGCATCGCCAGTCAGACGGGAGCGGCTATCAACGGTGGAGAATCATTTCAGCAGCCGGTGTCGATCGAAGTTTCAGGCGTATCCCTTAAGCAGGGCCTGCAGAGCCTTCTGTCGCAAGCTGATTACGTCATGGAAGACGTTCCGGGTGGTTCGGTGCGAGTCGTAATCTTTGGCCTGAATGCTTCTTCGGGTGTTGGATCTGCGCTGCCCGCTAGCGCTTCCAACAGCAGGACGCTTCCTACTCAAGCGGTCTCGCTTTCGACAAAGGTCCACGACGGGAAAGGGGCGGAGTCAGAGGGTGCGAGCAACGAGCAGATATTGCGCAAGTCTTTGTCTGACCCCGATCCGCTCGTCCGTGAAGCTGCTCGCGAGGCCCTGTTGGAAGAGAATCCCACGGGTGAACTTGACGAGGCTGCGTCGCACGCGAAGTCTGCGGGCGGTCAGGTTCGTCTGGATGCCCTTCGGACCGTTGTCCAGAGCAGTGACACCGACGACGCGACGCTGCTCTCAGCACTGACTGGCGCGTTGAAGGACGAGGACACAGCTGTACGCGCCTTTGCAGTACGGTCACTTGGTGACCGAGGCGGTCCAGAGGCAATGGCTTCGTTGCGAGACGCCTTCCATAGTGGTGACTCGACAACTAAGATTTTGGTACTGGAGAGCATCGGCCAGAATCGAGAGGCGCGCCAGTTCGTGCAGGATTCCGCGTCTGATCCTGATCCTGAGGTCCAGGCACTGGCTTTGGGGTTGCTTGATCGTGCCGAACCTCCCGTTGAACAGGACACCGCTCCAGAGTGAGAAATCCGGCTTCAGGCGCGAGATTCCCCTACGTTCCGGCCATGCCAATATGGTGCGGAGGACTCCTCAACATGCCGGCAACACCAGGCCCAGATCCTCTGGCCGAAGACAGGTTTCGAGGGGGCTTTTTGTCTTCGAGGAGAGCCGTTCTTGCCAAAAACCGGCCCCATCCAGTCCATAAAAGAAAATGACTTGACAGGATCAATAACAACTCAATAAACTGTTGGCGTTAGGGGCAAACAGACGACCGAGGTGCGGGCGACGGGTGGTAAGTCTGGACCCTTGGGGAACTCAAGAATACAGGCATATGAGAAAGGAGCACAAATGAGGAGAACTCTCCGGATCCATGGAATGATGCTAGTTGTTGTCCTGTGCGTGGCTGCGCTACCAGCCTTCGCGGGTTCAGCGATCGTTGGTTCCGTTGCGGGCACGATGAATGCGACCGTAGGTGGGCAACCGCTAGCGCCTAACGCGGTGGTGTTCAGTGGGGATAGTCTGAAAGTGAAAGATGGAGCAGCAGTCGTCGCTTTGAGCAATAGCGGCCGGCTGGTATTTGGCGAGGAGACAGAGGCCAGCTTATTGCGTGAAGGGAACGGGGTCACGGTGGTGCTTGACAGAGGCCACATGTCTCTCTACCAGGGTGAAGGCGGTTCGCCTTTGCAGGTAAAGGTGGGCACGCTCTCGGTGTTGCCAGCGAAGGGTTATAAGACGCTGGGCGAAGTAGCGATGATGGGAGATGGGATCGTAGTCACGGCCAAGACAGGAGCGCTGCGGGTGGTAGGGAACGGCGCGCCGGTTGAAGTCGGACAGGGAAAGTCGGTATTCATTAAGAATCGCACGGCGCGTTCTCCGCAGGCAGGCACGATGCAAAAGCTGTCGGGCGGAGGAAGTACAGCGCTGGAAGCCGGAGCTTTGGGAGCCGGTGTTGTAGCGGCGATCCTGGCGGGTATCGGGCTCTCGCGTTCGGGCGACGCCAAAGACAATGCGGCGGCGGCGTTGTCGGCTGCCAATACGGCAAGTTCGAATGCGGCGGCGGCAGACTCCGATGCGCTGGCTGCGATCGCGGCGGCCAGCAATGCGGCCAACCTTGCCAATCTCTCAGGCTGTGCCTTGAACAACTTTAATGACGTTGTTATCGGTGGGCCTGACGCTGGGTCGCCGAGTCCTTATGTTCCACCGGCAGGATATACCTGTCCTACGGGTCCGACGGCACCTAGTCTGTAGTTTCCAACTGTTTGGAAAGTTACCTTAGTCTGTACCGGTCCAACTATTAAGAAGGGGGCGATGAGGCGCTTTATTGCGCGTCAGCGCCCTTTTTTTATTTAGCACGTTTGACGCAATGGTTTCGCCGCAAGTCTGACGTAAGGGTTTATCTAAAATATGGCTTTAAGTGTGGTGGATGCACCGGACGGAATCACTCGAATTGGTTGCGAAACTCCATCAGTTGCCGGCGCAACTCTGCCAGTTCTTGGCGCAACCGGTCGACCTCAGCTTCAAGCTGACCAATGCGATCATCGTCCACGCGGGAGGAAGCCTCAGAGTGCGGGAATTGGGGCTCTAAGGAGGATTCAGGTTCTATATCACCCGCCAAAAGGTGAGCGTAGCGCGATTCCTTCGTTCCGGGTTGCCTCACCAGTCGTTTGACAAGTGGCGGTTCGCGCTCCATCAGGCGGTGCAGAGTCGATTCCACACTCTCCAGATCCTCGAAATGGTACATGCGATCCGACCGGCTGCGAAGCTCCCCCGGTGTCTGCGGCCCGCGCAAGCACAATACGCAGACAACCGCCGTTTCCCGACGGTCAAAATTGAAGACCTCCTGTAGCTGATGCGCGTACTTCGACACACGGCTGTCGAAAGTCGAAACCTGCCTTGCCAACCCTTTATCTCGCAGACCCTCGAGGGCGTCACGTACTTCGTTTTCGTCGAGTGACATCACCGGGTCCCGGTTCGACTTCTGATTGCAGGCATTGATCAAGGCATTGAGCGACAGCGGATAGTAATCCGGGGTGGTGATTTCTTTCTCGACCAGCGACCCCAGGACCCGGACCTCGGTTTGGTTAAGCTGAACTTCCATGCGGGCTAAAGTCCCTAACCTAAGATCCTGTAACCCTAATACCCTGTAACCCAAAACCTGGAACCTACTCCCCAAATGATAGCCCCATCGACTTAGCCACTCCCTGGATGTACTGACGGCCTTCGGTGTACTCTTCGGCCGTTTTCAGGTGCTCGAGCATCAGCGGGGCCTCGACCGGCAGTTTCGTGAGCCCTTCCAAGTAAGCCTTGTAGTCGATGAGCCCGCGTCCTGGAATTACTTCCTTGAAGCAGACCTGGACGGAATCCTCCCACTCCAGATCCTTGGCATGGCAGGAGACAATCCACCGGCCCAATTTGTCAAAGCATTCCCGGATCACCTCACCGTTACGGTAGAGCCGGTAGGCGCTGTTCATCACGTTGCAAACGTCCATATGCACGGCGAACCGTTTGCGATCCACAGCTTTGATGAGCTTCAAATACTCGTCAGGACCAGTGGGTGGGTTCCAGGGCATCATTTCGACGGAATAGGTGGTCCTGGTTGGCTTCACTGTGTCGAGCAGCTTGCGCACAGTCTCCACCGTCGCCTCAAAGAAACGCGGGCTGAGGTTCTCGGGATTGGGACCGTACCAGATTTTGGGATTGAACGTACCCGCGATATCGACACAAGTGCGGGCGCCAAGAGCCTCGGCTAGGGCCAGACGCTCGATCCCGTATTCGACGTTCTGGCGGCGTTTTGCGGGATCAGGATCGAGCATGTTGCGCCACGCGCCAACCTCGGATATCACCACGTCGCGCTTGGCAAACTCGCTGACGATGGCCTGAATATGATCCTTGTTGTTGATATCCGCCTTGGGCGCATAGGCAGCCCGATAACCAAGATCGCGATGCGCTTGTGCCAGCACCGCTGGATCGTCTGACTCAACAAAGATCGGACCTCCCAGTCGCAACACGCGATGCGTAGCGCCGTAGGTGTTCCTCGGAATGAAGGCGGAGGCCAGAGTTGCGGCCGCGACTGACCGGCTTGCTTGGGCCATGAAGTTTCGGCGGGATAGATCGCTAGGGGTCATTAATGCTCCTCGAGTGTCAATCCGAAATTGAAGACCGCCAACCCGGAAGCGTCCGCGGAACGCTTGCTGGCGATCACCGGCAGACATCTTACCAGTTTGTAATGGATCCGTCCGGCCTTTCAAACATCGGGATCGGCCGGACTTGCTCGGTAATTTCCGCTGCCAGTTCGAGGGGCTTGGTGTCGAGGGTCACACCTAGCCCGGAACGGCGATTCGGCCACATCTTCCCACCGTGGAAATCGTAACACTCGGGCAAGTGCGGGTACTGCGGTTTGCCTTCCCCGAGCATTTCCATGAGCACGGGTCCGGAAAACGTTCCGGAGGTGTGAACGAGCGCTGCCTCCGCTACGGGGCCCGTGAAATGCGGGATAAGGCCCACATAGTGCGTTTCGGCCAGCGCCAGGATTTTCATATACTCGGTGATCCCGCCCACGTTCGGCAGGGTAACGCGAGCGTAGTCGATAAGCTGCTGCTCGATCAAGCCATTCACGTCCCACTTGGACCCGAACTGCTCACCCACGGCGATGGGAACCTTCACCTGCGCACGCAACTCCTTGTAGACCTCGGGATTCTCGGAGCGCACGAGATCTTCGGCGAAGTAGGGTTCCAGCGGTTCGATCAGCGTGCTCAGCCGCACCGCGTCGGCGAAATCGAAGCGAGTATGGTAATCGAGCGCGAAATCCGCATTTTTGCCGATGGCTTCGCGGATCTCCTCGCAGTCCTGGTAAGTCTGTCGGACAGCCTGGTGCGAATTGAACGGCTGACCCTTGGCCGGATCGGTCGTGGCATAGCGGAAGGCACGGAACCCGGCGTCGATGCAGGCGCGCGCCGTGTCTTTCAGGCTGCCGCGGCTGGGGAAGGCCGTGGCATAACACTCGACGTGGTTGCGGGAGAGTCCGCCAAGTAAGTCGTACACCGGAACGCCGAGTGCTTTCCCTTTGATGTCCCAGAGCGCCAGGTCGAGGGCTCCCAAGGCGTCCAACTTCTCGCGGCCGGCCGGATAGAAGTAGCAGCGGAACATCATCTGCCAGAGGCGATCGATCCGCATCGGGTCTTCGCCAATAATCATGGCGGCGCACTGTCTCACGGTGTCGGGCGATCCGCCCTCGCCGATCCCGGTAATCCCCTGATCGGTTTCGACGGTGACGATATGCATGCTCTGATTGAAGTGTGCCGGCGACTTCGGGTTGAAATAGAAGCGCACCCGTGTGATCTTCATGGGTGACTTTGAGGTCGCCGCGACTATAGGTGATCCCGGGATTGACGTGGCGAGCGCGGCAACTCCTGTCAACCCAGCCTTACCCAAGAAAGAACGTCGTTTCATGCGTCCTCCACAATTCCCGCACACGTTTGAATCTGCGTGAGTACGTTTGGTGGCGAGCGCGAGAGGCCCACAAGGGTCCAAGAGCGAGCCTAGCGGCCATCTTGCTCCGCGACCTGAAAGAATATCATGAGGGCCTACGTACACCGCGGCAGCCCCTCTCAGGCATCGGAGGATCGCCGGTCCGGAGCCGAAGAGCAGGCCGTAACCTTTCGCGCGCCCTTGACGTATTTCACCTAGAGGCCCCGGAAGCATCATAAGGAGTATCTTGAACAGCACACCGATCAAAGCATCTCCCAACCCGACCGCCATTCAGACCGACAACGTTTGCCGCCATTATCATTTGGGTGAATCGGTGATCCGCGCTGTCGACGGCGTCTCTCTCGAAGTGGGCTCGGGCGAATTCGTCGCGCTGTTGGGAGCTTCGGGATCGGGCAAGTCGTCGCTGCTGAATCTGATCGCGGGTCTCGACCGTCCAACTTCAGGATCTGTGAGTGTTGGCGGACGCAATCTCGCCGGGATGACGCGTGAGGAGCTGGCCCGTCACCGCCGCCATAATGTGGGCATGGTCTTCCAGGCATTCAATCTGATTCCGGCCATGACCCTTATGGAGAACGTGGAACTCCCGCTTCGCTTTGCCGAAACAGAGCGCGACGGGCGGGACACGCTGGTGCGGAGCGCTCTCGATCGCGTGGGTCTCACGGCACGGCTCAAGCACCGGCCAGTCGAGCTTTCCGGCGGCGAGCAGCAGCGGGCTTCATTGGCCAGGGCGCTGATCAACTCGCCTCAGCTGTTGCTGGCTGACGAACCAACCGGCAATCTCGACAGCCGCAATGGCAGCGAGATCATGAACCTGATTCAGGAATTTAACCGAACGATGGGCATGACCGTGGTACTGGTGACGCATGAACGGGCGCTGGCGGATAAGTATGCGCAGCGCCTGATCTTCTTGGCTGACGGCAAGATCGTAGATGGGTAGGCAAGGAAGCCACTGGGCCAAACCCTGAGTCTGCTGCACTACTGACTGGCCGTGGAGGAGTCTTGAAAGCACCTGATCTCATTGAGTTGGCATCTCGCAACCTGCGCGAATCGCTGTTGCGGAACTCACTAACGACCCTCGGGATCGGCGTGGGAGTAGCATCCCTAGTTGCCATGTTGTCGCTGGGAGTCGGGCTCCAGCAGATGGCCAATCGCAGGCTGGCTAAGGCGGGTCTGTTCGATACGATTATCGTTACCTCCCGGCGCGATTTTCGCGGGTTCGGCCGGGACGAACGGCGGGACGGCCCGGCGCCGGCGGAGAGCAGTCCACTGGACGAGACAGCGCGGGCCAAAATGGAGAAGATAGCAGGCGTCATTGAAGCGACTCCCGATGTCCGCTTCATGACCGATTTGCGTTTCGAGGGTAAGACTCACCTCGGCATGGTTGCCGCGCTCCCCGCTTCCGCCAAAGATCGCGACGCCTTCGATGATATCCTGGGGACATTCTTTACTTCGCTGGAAGCGCCCGAAGCGATCCTGCGCAAGCAATTTGCCGATGAACTACTCGGAATCCGCGAATCGTTTCAGGATAAGGAACAGGGTGGCAGCCAAGGCTTGAGAAATGACCCGACGCGGGTGCTCATCGGCAAGGAGCTTGATTTGCGCTATGCGGAGCGAGTCAACTCAAGCAAACCGATCGCGACCACCGCCGTCAGTAGACCTCCCGCCGGATCGTCAGGCGGCTCAGCGATTGACGAGGAGGCTTCCGACTTTGCCGATCTGTGGGATTCTCTGTTGTCCCTCACGAGACGAAGATACGCATTGTCGGGATCATCGATCAGGACCCCGATAGCATGCGCGGCCAGCAGGGAGGCCGGGTCTTCATACCGCTTCAGTACGCCCAAAGCCTGCACGTGATGTTGCCATCTGAGTTGCGGGAGAATACGCGCAGCCTTTCAAACGACCCCACCTATGGAAATCTCAGCGTTCGCGTCAAGAATCCCAACCATATTGAGTCTGTTGAGAACGCAGTCAAGCGAATGGGCTTTAATACCTTTTCCATTCTGGATGCGACGCGCAGCCTGAGACGCTTCTTTGCCGTGCTGGACCTCTTTCTCGGAATATTCGGCAGCCTGGCCCTGGCTGTTGCCTCCCTTGGCATCGTGAACACCCTGGTGATGGCAATTCTCGATGCCGGCGGGAAATTGGAATCATGAAGGCCATCGGGGCCAGCGATGCCGATGTGAAGCGGTTGTTCTTCGTCGAGGCCGGCGCCATGGGCGCGCTGGGTGGCGCGATCGGTGTGATGTTGGGGTGGGGCATGGGCCGCGCCATCAACCTTGGCACGAACATCTATCTGCACCGGCAGGAACTGCCGTCGGAGAACGTGTGGTCGGTGCCTTGGTGGCTGGTGGCGGGCGCCATTGGTTTTGCCGTCCTGGTGAGTATGCTGTCGGGACTATACCCTGCGGCGCGGGCGGCCAAACTGGATCCGGTGGAGGCGCTGCGCTATGAGTAGCAGGCCCTGCACTGGCACCTTACGGGAAGGAAACGTACAACCCGGCGCTATGATTGGCAGGATCCCGACTGCGCCCTTCTCGACTTCCTGTTACCGCTCTCTTCGCCACTGTTCGTAATATCTGCTATGCTCACCGGATGCTGTGATTGGAGACTGCAAAGGGGCGGGCACGCTACGTTCACTGACTGATCAAGGAGGGAAACCTGAATGAAAGGTAAACCGGAAGTCATCGACGCGCTTTCGCGGATGCTCAAGGAGGAACTTGGCGCCATCAGCCAGTACTTTCTCCACGCCGAGATGTGCGAGAATTGGGGCTATCACAGATTGAGCGAACACACCAAGAAGGAATCCATCAACGAAATGACCCACGCTGAGAAGTTGATCGAACGCATCCTGTTTCTGGAAGGCGTGCCTAACTTGAACGATCTGCCCCGGCTGAACATCGGCAAAGACGTGAAGCAGCAGGTCCAGAACGATCTCGCACTCGAAATCAACGCCGTGGCTGAATACAACAAAGCCATCGCTCTCTGCCGGCAGCACGGCGATCACTCTTCCGCTGACATGCTGCAACCAATCCTGGCGGACGAAGAGGGTCACGTTGATTTCCTGGAATCTCAACTTGGAATCATCAAAGACGTTGGTATGGAGAATTATCTATTGCAGCAGATGGGTGAGAGTGGAAAGCAGTGATCGAAGGAGAGTCTGCTGAATGGACCGCTAGGTCCATGGCGCTTGCTGCGCTCCGTGCAAGACAGCAATGATGTCGATCTGATCAGTCTTGATGCGGTAGATGAGACGGTAAGGTCCGTCTACCACTTCACGAATTTGCGGGAGGCCGGCCTCCGGAACGATTCGGCCCGAAAGAGGGAAATCGCCAATCTGCTTCGAGCGTCGCGTCAGGCGGTCGACAGTCTTCTGGGCGTAAAGATTGGAAGTCCGGGCGATATAGGCGTGTATGGCTCGCAGGTGATCTCGCGCAGTGTTCGTCCAGTGGACTATCACTGAGATAAGCCAAATTCCGCGCGTATGCTTTCGACATCCGTTGTACGGCCAGCCTCACTGTCATCAAATCCGGATTCGATTGCTTGCCTCACGTAGATTTCATACATGAGGTCTTCCCAGGTAGATTCGTCGGGGAGCTTTTCAATCAACTGGCGCGCTGCTTCCTTGATTGTTGCCATATCGAATTCCTCGTTGCGTCCGCCTGATACCTTTGAGTCTAAGGCTCTTCGCCTTACCAATCAAGCTGGGCTAGGTGTGGCGCCGTTGATTAGCAAAACGCCGCAACAACTGGCAACAGGAATGGTGCCTGATCGCTGCACCCCTCGAGCGAGCGTAGCACAGAGTTTGTGCAGTTCAAACTCTGCGGCTTCTTCCTCTCGTCGAACCGCACTTGCTTCATAGCAGAGCCCGAGGATCGGCCGGTAGTCTCACTCGGTCAATCGTCAGCCCGCAAGTGTGCAGTTGCTCTCCCGGGCTGGTTCCAGCATATTCCTTCGCGCTAGACCATCTCCAAAACTCGAACCTGCCTACGTAACCGCGCCGCCCCGGGTTCCAGTGAAGGCACTCGACACTTTTGCCGTATTCTTCCACTCTTCTGAAGGCGCGATCATAGACTTGTCCTGAGCGGAGCGAACGGAATCGCGACTGAAAAGCGGCCCCAGCGTTTCCCTGCCGACATTCATCCCCCGTGTCGCACCCACCTTAATCGCTTCCACCGCGTCGGAAATGGTTAAGGGATGCCGCGGGTAGACAACGGCGTGCCAGTGGTCCGGTAAAAGTACCCAGGCAGTAAGGAGAAATCCGTGCACCTTTCGCCGCTCGCCAATTACTCGGGGCAGAATCCTGAATTCATCTTCGGAGAGAAAGCGGCGCCCGCGCAGAAGACAGCAGGTCACGAAGAAATAGTGATCGGAGAGGACAATCCTGCGCAGACGGGACACAAAGGGGATTATAACCCGCGAAAAGCCGCAGAGTTTGAACTGCACAAACTCTGCGCTACGCTTGCTGCATCCGAACCGCGAACATGTGATCGACTGGTTCCACATCACCATGCGGCTGACGGTCCTGCAACAGCAGACGAAGGCGCTGCGGGAGAGCGGCCCGAGAGCGGGGCCGGGCTTTGAAACAGGTGGAGAACATCAAGCACATGCTGTGGCACGGCAACGTCGACGAGGGGAGAGGGGTGCTTTCTTGCTTCCTCTCCTACTCTACCGCCACCCAAGTGGCTTGCGGGCCTGCGCTACTCTCAGTGACGCCGCTGCGATTTCCTGTCGCTTTTTGAACCCCTATACTTGAGAGTATTTAGCACCTGGCGGACCTCGCCAAGCTCGACTTGATTGTGTTCAGGAGATACGTTGTAGGTTACAAAGATTACTACGTCGTCGTGGCACAACCAGTGCTTTAGCCACCACCTGCCGTCCTTGGTAAGAGTCGCGGCAAACCCGGTGAACTCCCCATGTGTGACGCGAGCTATTTTTGTGCCCAATGCCGATTCGTCTTTCGTGAAGTCCATTAGCTCAGGCTCGGTCACTCGGCCGGTCGATTTTCTGGCGGCGCTTATCTGCAGTGCTCCAATAGGTATTGCTGCCTGGAACGTAACACAGTCCGAATCTTCATGAGCATTCCAGCCCGCCGGCAGCCGCAATGACCACCATCTCGATTCAAAAGTGCTGTTCATGATCTCCCTAGTCTCCAGTTCCTATTGATCGTAATAAACGACTCGACCGTCTTTTCCGGTTGCGCGTTTGTATTTCTTCATTTGACGTGCCCCCGCCTTCTTGCCGCTCGGAGTACGCGGCTTGAGTTCCACAGGTCGCCCCGATTTGGTGACCGCGTCCGGCTTAGCTGTCTTACCGGTAGCAGGGTCCGTCAATCGCGGTCAGATTCCCATCCGGGCTTCTGGCTCACCTTCTCCGCAAAGTCCTTGTGTGCCTCTCGACCGGCGGCCGCTGCGTCCGTTTCCCCACTCGTGGCACTCTTCGCGAGATGAATGAACCCTGACGATGCCTCGGCGGCGCCTTTTGCGGCGACCACCGCTCCGGCAACATTCATCACTATGCCCACCGGGGCAAGCGCGCCTGTTGCATCAGCGGCTACTCCCGCAAGGGCAGTCATGCCGCCTTCGAGAACTTCCGCCGTGCCTTCGATTGTCGCCGCGGCGTCTCCGACAGCCGCTCCGATCTTGCCGGCGGCGGTGGTCTGATCCACCCTCAGTGCGCCCAGGAGATTGTCGCTGCTGTACGCATTAATAAGCCCTGCAGCGAAGTCACCGACATCGTCCCAGGACATCAGTCCAGTAGGATCAGTGACCGTGAAGGGATTGTTCTGCACATACGCGTACATATTCCAGGTCTGCGGGTCATTTAGTCTTACAACGTTCTTTCCTCCCGGATCGGGCGTCAGCCATCTTCCGCCCCAGTTCGGATACATCCGGTTGAGCGTCGGATCAAGGTTTGTGCCGATATCCCGTTGGCGGAATCCCGCATAGTGCTCTTCCTGGTTCGTCCCCGCAATCGCCCCCGTGGTGCCCCAGGGGTAGAACACTTCTCCTTGAATCGGCGCGCTCGTGCTCGGCCCCGGACCCGTAATCATGCTCACCGAGCCCAAGTTGGTGCCATGCAGGAACGAGGTGCCGTTCGTCTGGTCGTATTTGGCAAAGATCCGCTCTCCCAACCAGAAGTTGTTATAGGCCACATTCCCCTGGTGGTGTTGATCACAGCATATTCCTTGCCGAAAGCGTCGTTCACGTAGACGTAGCTAGTCGTGACACTCTGCATCGTAACCGTAGCTTTGACCCGTTGTCCGGCAGCGTCATAGGCGTAAGTGGCCACAAAGCCGCCGGTGCCAGTCGCCTGGATCAGCTTGCCTTCGGCGTCCCAGCTGTAGTTGAGTGTACCGTCCGAGGTCACGTTGCCCGCTGCGTTGTAGGTATATCCATTCACGCGGTTGTTGGTGCTGGGTGCGCCGTAAGTGTGATAGGGGCAGCCGGCGACTCCCTGCGCGGCGCAACTCATATTCCCGAACTGATCGTAACCGAAGGTCATGGTGGAGTAGCCGAACGTTCCCGACCCGTTGGCAGTGGCTCGCGAGGTCAGCAGTCGATTCACTCC
This sequence comes from uncultured Acidobacteriota bacterium, assembly GCA_963803295.1. GTDB lineage: Bacteria > Acidobacteriota > Terriglobia > UBA7540 > UBA7540 > CAWDMC01. Next base: position 215,566 of record CAWDMC010000011.1, read on the forward strand.
ATCGTAAGTGTTGAAGGTCTGGTGCTGGAGTGCGGGAAAACCCACGCCTGCCGCCCCTTCCTGCAGGTATTCTCCCATCACATTGCCGTTATTGCCGCTGGTGCCGCTCTTCAGATCGCTGCAACTGGTCGGTGAAGTGGCCGCATAGTAGTAGGAACCATACAGGGCTTCTACAGATTCCGGAGATCGATAGCCCACATTTTCCCCTCTGCCCCAGTCTTGCCCCGCCAGGACTGGGGCCTATCCCTTGATAACCCCGATCGGTTTCAGGCGAGCTACTTTCGTCGCCAAGCCGGCGTTGTGGACTACCTCAATCACCGCGTCCACGTCCTTATAGGCCTCGGGGATCTCCTCGCTGATTCCGTCGCGCGTCTCGGAGCGCACCATGATCCCCATCTCTTCCAGACGCTCACGCGCGTTCGCGGCATGGGCGGATTTCTTGGCCGCCGTGCGGCTCATCACCCGGCCGGCGCCGTGGCAGGTGGTCCCAAAGGTCTCCTGCATGGAGCCTTCCGCGCCCACCAGCACATAAGAGGCCGTACCCATGGAGCCAGGAATCAGCACCGGCTGGCCGTAGGGTCTGTAATCGTCCGGAATCTCGTATCTGCCGGCGGGGAACGCCCGCGTTGCCCCCTTGCGGTGCACCATCACCTTGACTTCGCGGCCATCGACGCGGTGACGTTCCAGCTTGGCGATGTTGTGGCAAACGTCGTAAACCAGGCGCAACTCTTCCCGCTCGCCGAAAACTCGTTTGAAGGCCTGGCGGGTGAAATGGGTAATGCCCTGCCGATTGGCCCAGGCGAAATTGGCCGAGGCCCGCATCGCGCCGAGATACGCCTGTCCCTCCTTGGAATGCACGGGAACGCAAGCCAATTGGCGATCGGGCAAATCGATACCGTAGCGGCGCATGCTCTCGTCCATGTCGCGCAGGAAGTCGGTGCAAACCTGGTGTCCGAGCCCGCGCGATCCGGAGTGCGCCAGTATGACCACCTCATTCTCGTAGAGGCCGAGCGCCTGAGCGGTGCGAGCATCGAAGATCCGCTCAACATACTGAACTTCGAGGAAGTGATTGCCGCTGCCCAAAGTGCCGATCTGCGGCAAGCCCCGCTTTTTGGCGCGATCGCTCACCGCACCGGGATCGGCGCCGTCAATCGTGCCGCTCTCTTCACAGTAAGTGAGGTCGCTCGGATCTCCGTAGCCGTTGGCGATCATCCAGGCGGCGCCGTCGGAAAGCACATGGTCGAGATCTCGACTCGAAAGGCGGATGTTACCGCCGCGACCCGCGCCCGACGGCACATCCCTGAAAAGCTGGTTGACCAGCTCTCGGATCTTTGGACGGACTTCATCGAGTGCCAGGGTGCTGGCCAGCAGCCGTACACCGCAGTTGATGTCGAAACCCACGCCGCCCGGCGAGATCACGCCACCCTCGTCTGGGATGGTTGCCGCTACGCCGCCGATGGGGAACCCGTAGCCCTGGTGAATGTCCGGCATGGCTAGCGAGCGCCCGGTGATGCCCGGCAGCATGGCCACGTTCGCCGCCTGCTCGAGCGACTGATCCTTCAACAAATCCTGAAGCAGTCGCTCGTCAGTGTAGACCAGCGCGTCAGTGAGCATGCCGGGCCGCGTGTCGCGCGGCAACAGCCAGCGATAGTCGCCGATTTTGTGTAGCTGGTCGATTCCAATAGTCATTGGGGTTTACGGGCAGATCAGATTTCCAGCTTCGCAAGGCTGCAACTTCGCGTCGCCATCGAGGCGCCCCTATCAGGCATCGTGGATCGCGGAAGGATTGGGCGCCACCGATGAAATCACCTGCCCGGCTGGCCGGACGTGGACGATTCTGCGGGAGGCTTCGATGGAGCCAGCTGTTCGTAGACAGCTTCAAGAACCGGGGTCGCGCGCTCGGGGGCGCGAAAGCGATAGGCACGAATGGCTGGCAGCATCTTATCGCGGATCTGTTCCCAGGACTTGCCTTCCTTGATCCGGGTCTCGGTCTCGCTCACCAACCACTCCAGGAAATGGCGAAACTGTGCGAGCTCCTTTTTCCCCGCAGGCTGGCCGTGCCCTGGCACGTAGTAATCCACATCCCAGGCCTCGACACCTTTCAGGACTTCGATCCAGGCTCGAGCATCGCGCGACTCAAATTCTGACTTCAGCCGCGGATAGAAGCCGTTCTCAAAGAGGTCGCCCAGAAACAGCACCCTCGATTGCGGCAGGTATACCGCCGCATCGCCGGAGGCTCGCCCGGCGCGGAGGCTGATAAGGCGGACTTCCTGTGAAGCCTGAATCGAGTCCGCCGGCAGGGCGGGAACGGAAGCCGTCTGCGAGTTTCCTAGACCCGGTGGCTCCGGCGCCCGGCCGCTTGCGCCCGGCCCAGTTCCGGATTTGAGGCTATTGACGGGCGGATTCGGCAGTCCCTCTGCCGGCGTGCCTGTGTTTACGGCGCCGGAGGTCAGTTCGATCGTCATCTCTCCCGCAAAGGTTTCCCGGGCGGGAGTAGGGTGGATTCCCCTCATCCTGCCACGCAGCTGCCAGTCGCTGGCAATAAAACCAGGAAGATCCTGCTTATAGCGTTCGAGCGCCGCCTGGGCAAGCGGCGTCGAGAGAATGAGCGCCTGCCGGTCGGCGAAGACTTCATTGCCAAGCGCCTCGTCGCCTTCGGGACCCGTATTAATAACGTATTTCACGGGCACTTCGCCCCGCTCCTGGATCTCGTAGGCAAGGTCGCGCGCATGGAAGGGGCTGTTGGTGGTGTTGATCACCAGCGCGGCGTTTGGTGAGAGGACGAATCCAGCGTTGCCGGCGCGGGCGAAATCCACATTGCCTTCCAGATCGATGACGTCTTCAGGGATCCAGACGAATACGTGCGGCTTAATCTCGACAACCTGGTAGACTCCTCGGGACGCGCAGAAAGCGGAGGGCAAAAGCCAGAGAATGGCGAGAAGAGTCCCTTCGGCTATGCTCACGACCCGAAAGGATTTGGGATACTGCCGCCAGATTGAAATCGGTTGTTCCATGTTAATCCCGCTGCACGCCAAAAATGGGCACGCTCGGCCGCTCGCTGTCTGTTTGTTGGAGTATGCGCATCAGATGTCCACATAGACCTGCGCCCGCCACCCCCCGGCGGTTTGTTCGAGCGAAAGCTGGTGATAAGTAATGGCCTTCACCAGCATTTTTGTTCGATGCCTGCCCGGGTCAAATCTTTCACCAAGGGCCCGCACCCGCAACCGCATGGAATCGAAACTCAAAAACTGGAAATCACGGAGCAACCAGTTCTCCGCATCGAATTGATACAAAATCTCGCTGAGCCAGTCGACCAGCAGACTCGCAAGGTCGTGTCCTACTACCTCGAGGGTGATGGCCTCGCGAGGCTCGATCGTTTCCAAATCGACGATCAGCGCCGTAAGCGCCTTGGCAGTATTCGAGAAAGTCTCTTCCAGGCTCAGACCGCAAGCTTCGAATCCGACGTCCGCGGTGTGCTCAAGAACCCGAAAAGGATCCAATCGGTTGCGGCCCCTATCCCACTCTTATATCATACCGCCCGATTTCAGGCCATGCTAGTCGGTCAGACAGGTTTGCGCGCTTCTGCGATTGAAGGTGGGGAGCTAAATCCCGGCTTCGGGCGACAAAGCTTTCAACGGAAGATGAGGGAGTGGCCACATGCGGGTAATCATGCGGGTAATATTGATTTGGATTGCTTTGATAACTCTTGCCGGGCTGTTATCTGCGCAGCAGTCTATTCCAGATGTTGATCCCTCCCTGTGGGATGAATTGCTCAAACAATTTGTCAATGAGAAGCATCGGGTAGATTACGCCCGCCTCAAGAAAGACGGGGCGCTGCGGCTGAACGAATATATTGCCCGTCTGGGCCAGGCGGGAATTCGGACCCTGCAACTCAATGAGAAAAAGGCAGTTCTGCTTAACGCCTACAATGCTTTCACAGTCCAGTGGGTCGTGAAGAACTATCCGATCGCGAGCATTTGGGGAACCGATTCTCCGTTCACGGAGGCGCGCCAGCGGCTGGGCGGAGAGATGGTGTCACTGGATACGATTGAGACTCAGTTACGCGCGTCGGGGGACCTGCGGATACATGGGGCACTGGTGTGCGCGGCGCGAAGTTGCCCGCCACTCCGGCGGGAAGCGTACGTGGCCGACCGCTTGGACGAGCAACTCGACGACAACGTTCGCGAGTGGCTAGACGATCCTGCTCTCAATCAGTTCTACCCGTCGCCAGGGAAGGGCGAGATCAGTCCCATTTTTAAGTGGTATCGCAAGGATTTCGACGCCTATCCCGGTGGACTTGAAGGATTTTTGCGGAAGTACGCACCGCGACGGGAACCTTGGCAACAGGAGACTCGAGGTCAGCTTCAACGATTACAATTGGGGTCTAAACGCTCAGTCAGATGTCGGAAGTAATTACACTCGTCTGCAGTTGGCGATCGACCAGATTCGAAACTGGTTTCGCCGTTTCGGCGGTTCTTAGTGAGGTGCCGGCTTCCGTCTGGCACTTCCGCAGACAGAAGTTCCGGTTTGGGTAGGATCTGACACTCTGCGAAATGCCTCTCTGTGTCGCCTGTCGTTACCCTGATTCCGGTAAATTTCCGAGCCAGCATGCCTCCTAACCCCTCTGGGGGACCTAACTCATTAAACATGTATAGGTTAACTAGGATAGAAGGCGGTCTTGCGGCTTGTGATCGTGCCATTCTGCCTTTAGCCGTCTTGTCGGGCGCGGGTTCTATATATATTATATACGTCGAAGATGTAGTAATATTGTAAAGGTTATAATGGCCAAGGTCGGCCACCAGATTGAGGCCTCAAAGAAAGAGTTTGAGAGTGGAAAGTTGCAGGACTGCATGCGCATCTTACATCTTGAAGATAGTGCCGACGATGCTGAACTTATTGCTAATCGGCTCAAGGACGAAGGCATTTCCTGCCAGGTGACCCGCGTTGACAGCCGTGACGCGTTCCTCGCCGCGGCGATGCGGGGCGATTGGGATGTAATTCTCGCCGACTATACGCTTCCCTCTTTCGATGGCATCTCGGCCCTTCAGATTGCCCGCGAAAAGTGCCCGCAGGTGCCTTTTATCTTCGTCAGCGGTGCGCTGGGTGAGGAAGTGGCGATCACCACTCTGAAGTCAGGGGCGACCGATTACATCCTGAAGGACCGACTGGCCCGCTTGCCGCTCGCGGTGACCCGGGCTGTGGAGGAGCGGGCGGCTGCGGAAGAGCGGAAACGGTCTCAAGCCCTCCTTGACTTGCGGACAAAGGCCCTGGAGAGTGCCGCCAACGGCATCGTGATCACCGACCGGGAAGGAACAATCATCTGGGCCAATGCGGCTTGCGAGGCGCTCGCCGGCTACAGGCCAGGCGAACTCCTGGGACAGAATCCGCGCATTTTGAAGTCTGGTCGGCAGGACCCTAAGTTCTACGAGAACCTGTGGGTGACCATCCTCGGGGGACAGGTCTGGCACGGTGAGATCGTCAACCGGCACAAGAACGGCACCCTCTACACCGAAGAGATGACGATTACGCCGGTTCGGGATGCGCAGGGCAGCATCACCAGCTTTGTTGCCATCAAGCAGGATGTGACGGAACGGCGGGAGCTCGAAGAGCGGCTTCGGCAGGCCCAGAAGATGGAAGCCATCGGCCGCCTGGCAGGCGGAATGGCGCACGATTTTAACAATCTGCTCACTGTTATTACCGGCTATAGCGATATGCTGCTGGAGGATCCGGGCGCCTCGCCAACTCAATGCGCACAGGAAATCCGGAACGCGGGAGAACGAGCCGCCGCGCTCACCAGGCAGTTGCTCACCTTTAGCCGAAGGCAGGTGCTTCAGCCGCGAGTACTGAACCTTAACGAGACGGTCGGTAATATGGAGGGGCTGTTGCGACGACTGCTGGGTGAGAACCTGGATTTGGTTCTGGTTCCAGGCGAGGCCCTAGGCTCGGTCAAGGCCGATCCGACCCAAATCGAGCAGATCATCATGAATCTCGCGGTGAATGCACGGGACGCCATGCCGCGAGGCGGCAGGTTGGTCATCGAGACCGCGAATGTCAGCTTGGATGAGGCCTCCTGCAACAACGACACCGGAGTATCTCCCGGCTCCTACGTGAGGCTGCGTGTCAGCGATAACGGGCAGGGCATGAATGAGCAGATTCGGGCCCGCCTGTTTGAGCCCTTCTTTACGACCAAGGACAAAGGCAAAGGCACCGGCCTGGGCCTTGCGACCGTTTACGGCATCGTTAAGCAGAGCGGCGGAGCCATCTCGGTAGAGAGTGAGCCTAACAAGGGCTCGGTCTTCACCATCCACTTCCCGCTGGTGGCGGAGAAGTCCGATGCCATTCAGACGGGCCCGAGCCCCCAACGCGGCAGCAAAGGCTCAGGAGTCGTGCTTCTGGTCGAAGACGAGCAGGCGGTTCGTGCCCTGGCGAGGTCGATTCTGGAGTCGGGCGGATATACTGTGCTCGAGTGCGGCGATCCGAACGAAGCCTTGCGTCTATTCGGGAAGTGCCCCCCCGCTCCCATCGATCTGATCGATCTGTTGCTGACCGACGTGGTGATGCCCCAGATGAGCGGCATCACCCTGGCGGAGCGCTTGCTGCCCTTGCACAGAGAGATGAAGGTGATGTACATGTCGGGCTACTCGGATGAACTGCTGCAGCAGCAAGGTGTTCGCTCATCGTCGGCCTTTATCCCCAAGCCCTTCACGCCCGCTGGGCTGCTCAATAAAGTCCGAGAGGTGCTAAAGGGCCCGGTCATCCCGCAAAGGAGACAATACGGGCGAGTGGATTGCCTTGGCCTTGAGGCAAGCTGTGAGTGGAGCGCTCATCATTCGCGGGCGCGGGGCGTTAACCTTAGCGAAGGAGGAATACTACTGCAAAACGCGCACGAACCTATACCGCTCCATCAAAGCATCGTACTTGCGCTCAAGCCTCCGAACGGTGAGCAAGCCCGCTCCCTGCGAGGCCAGGTTGTGCGCAATTCGCCGGCGGGCCAATTTGCCGTGAAATTTGAGGATCTCTCCATTACCGAGCGAGCAGCTCTGCGCCAGATAATCGCCAACCAGAGTGGATCTGACCCAGCCTCCATTCCTTACGTCTGAATGAACACGCGGGCAAGGCAGCCAGCTGTGGTCTCGGGTCCTTCTTTTGGGTAGCAATCTTCGGGTTCGGGGCGGTCCTATAGCACCATGCCGGTGAACAGGGAGAACCAGAAGGCCGTTGAAAGAGATGGTGCCACGACGCTTGAAGTGCTCGGCAGAGGTGGCGGCAGTTTGATGGGCCTTTTGTTACGTGGCCCAGCAGTCGCAGTTGCGGAGGCCAGCAGCAGAACTACTAATGCCGAATAAAGTGACTTTTTCATGACTCATCTCCTGGAATTTGCGCGGGTGCCGACTGGTTTATTCTGGATCATGCACTGAACCACAATCCGTGTCCTCGCCGGGGGGACGAAGGAGCTTGCTGTCAATTGAGAACTCGCAAAACTCAATCTTCCCGTCGCTGTTTTCGGTCATATCGATTCGAGATTTGAGAGGGAATGCGACGAATGTTGGGGGCTGTCTGCTGTATCTATTTACTGTTGCCACAATACCTCTCTTGCACACATAGCTATCGGCGCATTTGCCGCGACCCTTTAGCGGAAATCACTGCATTAGTTAGATTTAATGGCTTGGACTCGATGGAGAAACACACCTGGTACTCCGCGGGCATTCCCGTTGTGCCTCCGCGCCGATGAGGCCCTAAAAAACCGCGCTTCCTGCACGCTAATTAAGGCTTCCTTTCATTCTGATGCTGATAGGATCTATATCCGAGGCAAGGTATGCATAGGTACGATGTATCTAAGTGAGATATACCTAATGAACAAAACTAAAGGTATACTGGACGAGCCAGGAGTCGAAGAAACTCAATCAGGCGGGAATGGAAAAGTGGTTTCCCATCCGGACACGCTGATCGGCCCGCCGAAAGCTCCTATTCTCGCCCTCACCTTGGGAACAGCCTTGATTGGGTGCTTCGCTTGGTACGTGATTCAGCGTGATCACGCGACGACTTTGGACTTCTGGAAATCCCGTTTGTCAGCTGCGGTTCTGTACCGTACCTGGCTTTTGCGGAATTCTCTACAGGAGAGCCAGGATGATGTGCGGGTGCTCGCTGAGTTCGCTCCCACCAGGGAACTGCTGCATCCAGGAGAGGAGGGAGCCGCGCAGTTTCCACGCGCTGCTTCGCTACACCAAGTTGTAGGGCTGTTCGACGATTACAGAAGAGTCTACGAGTATGCGGCCCTCTACCTACTCAACGATCAAGAGGAGGTCGTAGTCCAGACAACAGACTCAGCGGTATGGGGTGCGGTGATCCGAAGTCCGCAGTTTAGGGAAATATTCCGGCATGTCACACGTGACCCGCACTATACGGCGGATTTGATCCAAGTTTCTGCGGAGGAGCGAGCCCTGGTTTTCCTGATGCCGGTTCTTGCTGGCGGCACAGACAAGTCGCGTAGCAGGCCCCGGTCTCCCCTCGGAGTTGTGGCAATTCTCGACCCGCTTGCTAGGGAACTTTTTCCACTGCTCACTGCCGAAGGTCTTCCGGCGCGAACCGGGGAGACGCTGCTGCTGTGGCTTCAGCGTGGCGAAGCGGGTTACGTGTCACCCCGGCGCCGTCGTGAGTCCGGTCTCACCGACCGTAGCCTTTCGCCAGATACGCTGGTCCAGGCAGTTTCTTCCGCGGCGGACGACCGTGCTGTTTTCGGGGAATTCGTGGACTATCGGGGCATGGGAGTGATGGCCGCGATGCAGAAGATTACGCCCTTAAATGGCATCGTCATCTGCAAAGTGGACCGAGAAGAGGCACTTGCCGATTTCGAGCGAACAGTCCGCATCGAGATCATGGCGGCCGTTGCTCTGCTCCTTGCCTACGTGGGCACCCTTCTGGGATACAGGCGGAACGCCGTTGCGCGCGCGATGAAAGAAAAACTGGCACAACAGCAGGCCATTCTCGTCGAGCGTCTAAGAGCCGAAGCATCACTGCGGGCCGCCAGGGACACCCTCCAGATCAAGGTTGGAGAACGTACGGCCGAATTGGCCAAGTTGAACGAGCAGCTACGCCTGGAACTTCGCGAGCGTGAAAGGGCTGAGGAGAATATCCGAAAGCTTAATGCTGATTTGGAGCAACGGGTGATCGAGCGCACTACTCAGCTTCAGGCTGCCAACGTCGATCTCGAAGCGGAGGTTGCTGAGCGAAGAAGAGCGGAGAATCGAATCGGGCAACTAAACCTGGAACTTCAGGACCGCAATGCAGGCTTGGCCGCCGCCAATAAAGAATTGGAGGCCTTTACATACTCCGTCTCCCATGACCTTCGTGCGCCCGTGCGTCACTTGGACGGATTCGCGGACCTGCTACGCAAGAGCTCTTATGAGAGGCTGGACGAGAACGGACTGCACTATCTCGACAGAATAACCGTCTCATCGCGCCGCATGGGTATCCTCATTGATGATCTCTTGAAGTTCTCCCGTTTGGGGCGAACGGAGATGTCGAAAGCCCGTATTGCTCTTCGAGAAGTCGTGCAGGATGTCTGGTGCGAGCTGGAGCCGGAGACAACAGGGCGCAAGGTGGCGTGGCAGGTCGGCACACTGCCTGAGGTCTGCGCCGACCGTGTGCTGCTCCACCAAGTGCTTTTCAACTTGATGTCTAACGCCGTGAAATATACGCGCGGACGGGAGGAAGCACGAATTGAGATCGGTTGCGTGAATGATGCGGCAAGCGAGACAGTGATCTACGTTCGAGACAACGGTGTAGGCTTCGACATGGAGTACGTCGACAAGCTCTTCAAGGTTTTCCAGCGTTTGCACACCGAGGAGTTCGAAGGCACCGGGGTCGGACTTGCCAATGTGCGTCGCATTATTGAGCGGCACGGCGGCCGGGTTTGGGCCGAGGGCGCAGTGGGGCAAGGGGCCACGTTCTATTTCTCACTGCCGGTGAGGCATGAGAGGGATGACAATCAGCCATGAACCATGATCGGGGAGTCATTCTGCTTGTCGAGGATAGCAGCAACGATGTGGAACTGGCCCTTGAAGCGTTCGCTCGGAGCAACCTGGCGAATCGGGTCGTCGTGGTCTCGGATGGGGCCGAAGCGCTCGATTTCCTCTACCGGCGCGGCAGATTCGAGTCGCGTGCGGATCGAGATCCCGTGGTGGTCCTCTTAGACATAAAGATGCCCAAGGTCGACGGTCTGGAAGTCCTGCGCCAGATGAAACAGAGTTCTGACCTTAGGCTGATTCCAGTGGTTATGCTGTCCTCTTCGCGCGAGGAGCCCGACGTGGAGGAAAGTTACCGTCTGGGCGCCAACGCCTACGTGGTGAAACCTATTCAATTTGAGGACTTCGTGGCCGCAGTAACGGTGGTCGGCAGGTTCTGGGCTGTCATCAACGCCCCTCCCCAAGTCAAGCTGAGTAGCAGAACCGCGGCAGGCCGCGATCAAGGCGCAGTGAAAGCGGAGGATCTGAGATGAGAGTTCCGGGCAGTCGCTGATGCGCCTAGTCACCTCGTTCGATGCGAAACTGCGTACTGAGCATACAAGAGCCTGAGCGATTAGTTATCGGACCAAAGCGCCGCTGATAGCGACGCGGCCCAATGCCGCCACCGGTGGCGAGAACAGCCGCTGAGCGCCCGTGCCGTATTCGCGCAGCAGATGATAGGTCAATAGAAGCTGGGTGAGCGCGAGCGGATCGCTGTGGCGTGTTTCTCCGCGATCCTGATAGGTACCGAACTGGTCTGGAGGAATGGGCTGAACACCGGGCAAATGGCTCCAGATCGTTTCCATGAGATACGCACTCTGCTCGGGCGTGACGCTCCCATCGATTTCGAGAATATCCACCGGACGCCCCGTATCGCGACCCAGCATCAGGCGGATTCCGCTGTCTTGGCTTTCCCTGCCACAGAGATAGCTCAGGTCGGGATGAGGAATGGTAGGACGCAAAATGAGGCGAACATTAAGATGTCCGTTCGCGCTCGCTGCCTGGACTCCGAAAGGAGGGTGGAACTGCACCACGATATCCGCGTATTCCCGCTGAGGGCGAATGAAGTCACGGGAATCGGGCTCGCGCTTGTCCAGTTCGGCCACAACCTGTTCCATCCTGTAGCCGCGCTTCGCGGTGTCACGCTTAATCTTCCACACGTGGCGCAGGTCTTCAGGAGGCTGTAGGAAGACCTTGACATCATAGAACTGCCGCATAACGGGCGTGTGGAAGCCGAGCAGCCCCTCGACGATAACGAATTCCCGCGGCTGGACATACTCCGGACGCACGAGCGTTCCAGTGGAGTGGTTGTAAACGGGCTTGAGAATTGGCTGCCCGTAGTGCAAGCGCTCCAACTGCAGCTCCAGAATGTCGAGATAGTTGCAGTCGGGATGGAGTGCCGTCAATTCGTGTTCGGCTCGCTCCGTCCGGTCGTACTTATGATAGTCGTCGGCGCAGATGTGAGTCACGTATTCAGGGCGGAGCAGATTCGTCAATCCCTGCGTCAGAGTCGATTTGCCAGCGGCACTGTCGCCGATGATGCCCAGCATAACCGGTCTTCGTCCCGTCATATCGACTCCTTTGCTTCACTGGCGCACGAGGCGGCTGCGCCGTTCCCGGCCCGGGCCGCAGCTTCCGGGCCTCCCTGAAACACCCGGCTCTGGCGGATATCGACGGCATCGATCCGCGCCAGTTCTTCTTTCGGAATACGCCCACCCTGGTCGACGAGGCGAACGGCCTGGCGCAGCCTCATGCGGTCTAGGGCGTTGCGCACGCTTCGGGCATTGGCAAAGTGAGCCTGCCGGATGCGCAAGGCCAGATACTCGCGGAAGGCTTGCCGCGATTCTTCGTCGAACGCATACATCTGGCGCTGCGTCATCAGTTCGGCGATATCCATCAGTTCCTCAAGGGTGTAGTCGGGGAAGTCGAGATGGTGCGCAATGCGCGAGTGCAGCCCCGGGTTCGACTGAAAGAATCGATCCATCCTGTCTTTGTAGCCAGCGAAAATGACCACGAGATCGTCACGCCGGTTCTCCATGAACTGAAGCAGAATCTCAATCGCTTCCTGTCCATAATCGCGCTCGTTCTCGGCGCGATAAAGGTAGTACGCTTCGTCGATAAACAGCACTCCGCCCACCGCTTTTTGCAGAAGCTCCTTCGTCTTCGGCGCCGTGTGCCCTACGTACTGGCCGACCAGATCGTCGCGGGTGGCGACCACCAGGTGCCCGCGGCGCACGTACTCCAAACGATGCAGGATCTTCGCCATGCGCAGAGCCACCGTGGTCTTGCCAGTCCCCGGATTTCCAGTGAAGCACATGTGCAGAGAAGGAGGCTCGGCGGAGAGGCCGGCCTGCTCCCGCAAGCGCTCCACCAGCAGCAGGGCCGCGATCTGTCGAATCCGGAGCTTCACAGGTTCGAGCCCAACCAGCTCGGCATCGAGTTCCCGCAGGGTATCATCGATCAGCGTCTGGCGTACCGCGGCACCGACGTCGATTTGGTTTTCGATTGCACACGTTGTCAAGGAATCCATCGAGACCTGCTTCCTCATCCGGCAACACAAGGTAGCCACGGCACGGTTTATGTGCCGTGGGCTCTTCAGTTTCGCCCCAGCAGAAGACAATATCTGAGCAGAACCCGCGTGAGCAGAACCCACGGCACGCAAATCGTGCCATGGCTACCCGTGGCTACTCGCTGTACCGCTCACCTGACGGCCGGTCCGCGGCGTAAGAGTGAATCGTATAGCGGACCGTTCGTCCGGCCGCTTCCTGACGCTCCAGCCGGAAGCCCGGTTCGTGGGCGGGCCGGTGGACGATAAAGGAAAGGGCCACCGTCTCGCGCCCCCGGGTGGAATCGTTGGCGTTTACCTTGATGTAGTGACGGGGAAACGCCTGGCGACATGCGTTTATTTCGTACACGATCGCCTTTGGGTCCAGCACGTCGAACAGGGGCGGGGTCCACATTTCCCAAAGCGAGTTCCGGGGATGCGGATCGTCCGTGTATTCGACGCCAAGTGACCAACCTTTGTCCAGGCAGTATTGAATCTGCCCTTCAACCTGCTCGTCCGTGAGGTCCGGCAGGAAAGAAAACGTTCCTTGGGTCAATCTCATAAGCTGATCTCCGCTCTCAGTAGGTCGGGGTGGCCATCGCCACATAGTCGACGGTGTCGGTGGACTCGTAATTGAACGTTACGTCTTTCCAGGTTTCGAGGGCTGCGCGTAACGGTGAGCACCAGCGCGCCGCGCTCTCGAGAATCTCCGGACCCTCTTTCAGAAAGTCGCGTCCTTCGTTGCGCGCTTGGATCATCGCTTCTACGGCCACCCGATTGGCGGCGGCGCCGGAAGCAATGCCGTCGGGATGTCCAATCGTCCCACCACCGAATTGCAGAATGACGTCTTCCCCCAGGTAATGGAGCAACTGGTGCATCTGCCCGGCGTGAATCCCGCCTGAAGCGACAGGCATTACCATGCGCAGCGAGGCCCAATCCTGATCGAAGAACAGTCCATTCTCGAGGCGCATCGGAGTGTGCGGCTCGCGCAAGGTGTCGTAGAAACCCTTTACGGCGAAAGGATCCCCTTCCAACTTGCCCACCACGGTGCCGGCGTGGAGGTGATCGACGCCGGCCATGCGCATCCACTTACAGATGACCCGGAAGTTGATGCCATGGTTTTTCTGACGGGCATAGGCGGAATTGCCGGCGCGGTGCAAGTGCAGAATCAGGTCGTTTTTCCGCGCCCACTTAGCCATGGACTGGATGGCCGTGTAGCCGACCACGAGATCGATCATGATAATCACGGAGCCGAGTTCCTTTGCGAACTCGGCCCGCTCGTACATGTCTTCCATGGTCGCGGCGGTCACGTTAAGGTAGTGCCCCTTTACTTCGCCGGTTGCCGCCGAGGCGCGGTTTACGGCTTCCATCGAAAACAGGAACCGCTCGCGCCAGCGCATGAAAGGCTGGGAATTGATGTTCTCGTCGTCCTTGGTGAAGTCGAGCCCGCCGCGCAGCGCTTCATAAACCACGCGGCTATAGTTGCGCCCGGAGAGTCCGAGCTTGGGCTTGACGGTGGCGCCCAGCAGCGGGCGGCCATACTTGTCCAGCCTTTCGCGCTCCACCACAATTCCGGTCGCAGGTCCCTGGAACGTCTTCAGATACGCCACCGGAATGCGCATATCCTCAAGGCGCAGGGCCCGCACCGCCTTGAACCCGAATACATTGCCAACGATCGACGCTGTGAGGTTCGGAATCGAGCCTTCCTCGAACAGGTCGAGATCGTAGGCGATGTAAGCGAAATACTGGTTTGAGGAACCGGGCACAGGATCGAGGCGGTAAGCCTTCGCGCGGTAAACGTCGCAAGCAGTCAGTCGATCCGTCCAGACCACGGTCCACGTCGCTGTGGACGACTCGCCGGCGATGGCCGCAGCCGCCTCTACGGGATCGACGCCGTCTTGCGGAGTCACACGAAATAAGGCAAGTACGTCCGTATCCTTTGGTATGTAGTCGGGATCCCAATAGCCCATTTTGGCATACGGAATCACCCCGGCCCGATATCGTTCGATGCTGGTCAGTTTTTTGTTCATGCTGCGATTTTCGCCCCCGCTGAACTCGGTCGCTGTTGCCGGCCTGGACCTGAGCGTTGACCGGTTAGATTGCCTTTCCGCACGTTGAGGAATTCACGTAGCGTTGCGTTCGAACTACATGTTGCCTGAGAATCCCGTTGCCGCCAAGCGTGCCCGGTAGAATCGGACGACTCATCCGAATCGGACTCTCTCCCGCTGCCGCCAAGCCTGCCGTCGGGACGAAGGGCCCGCGTTACCAAAAAGGACCGAAACGTCACGAGGCCGTCACTCCTTGACCTTCCCTATTCGCATACGCTGACACCGTGATGCGAGGAGCTTTCGTACTTCGACTCGGACCGGAAACGAAACCAGCCCAAGGCCGGTTCGAAGGCTGGGTAAAAGAAGTCGATTTGGGCCAGGAGCTGAGATTCCGTTCGACGGAAGAGCTGGTCAGATGAGGTGATTCTGTGCACTCGTGCGGTCAGCTGTTCAGCCCCAAAGGGGCGTGCCACCTCAGCCCAGGCCAACGGCCCATGTCTTACTCGTGCCGCAGACCCGCCAGCGGATCAATTCGGGACGCTCGCCTTGCCGGCGCATAGCCGGCGAGAATCGCGGCGATTAGGAGGACGACGCCGGCTAGCGCCAGGGTTCCCGGATCGTTGGGCTGGGTGCCGAACAGAAACGATTTGACAAGCTGGGACGCGCTTAACGCGGCAGGCACGCCGATCGCGAGTCCCACCGCCGCCAGTAGTAGAACGCGGCGCAAAACCATCCATACCACGGCGCCGCGTTGCGCGCCCAGAGCCATACGGATTCCAATCTCGCCGACCTGCCGCGCGACGCTGTAGGACATCGTCCCGTAGAGGCCCACGCACGCCGTCAGGAGAGCGAGAACCGCGAAACCCGTGCATAGTTTCGCGAACGTGATTTCGTGGCTGATCGTCCGATCGATTTCGGCAGCCTGCGTGACCACGTTGGTGACAGGTATGCGTGAATCTGCCTCCCGCACGATCTCATGCACACTCTTGACATACCTCAGCGGATCACCCGCAGTGCGCAGCGCGTAGGTCACTCGGTCCGGAGAAAACTGGCTGACCGCTACAAACACGGTCATCGGACTCCCCTCTCCTTTCAGACCACCGTTCCGCAGGTTAGCCGACACGCCGACGATTTCGAGATCGCGCTTCTCGTCCGGGAGCGTGATGCGCCTGCCCACCGGATTCTCGTTCCCGAAGTAAGTCCGCGCCAGCCGCTCGCTGATCACTGCAACCGGCCTGGAGCCCGGTTGGTCGCGGTCGTCAATCTCACGCCCGGCCAGGATCGGAATCTGCATCGTCGTGAGGAAACGCGTTCCGGCGGCCAGGACGCGCGCGTCTTCGATGTTAACAGCGCCGATCTTCATTGCCCCCCTGATTGCCTGCCCGGCGCGGCCGGCGCTGAGGATCGAGGATCGCGAAAGCGTCGCGCTGCTCACGCCGGGGATCGATTCGAAGCGCTTGCGCAGGTCCGCGTAAAAAGTGGCGATCTCCGGGTCGCGATGCCCGGCCTGGCGCGCATTCAGCGAGAACAAAAGGATGTTCTCGCGAGCGTATCCCAGTTGGACGGAGTGCAGGTTGTTGAGTGTTCGGACAAACAGACCGGCGGCGACCAGGATGAGAAAAGAGATCGCGATTTGGGCGACCACCAGCACGTGCTGCGCGCGGCGGCGCGGTCCGCCCCCGCGTCCATTCTTTAGCGCGGGCATGACGTCCGGACGCGTCGACTGAATCGCTGGAGCGAGGCCGAATAACAGGCCGCAAACCACAGAGAGCGCCGCCGTCACGCCCAGCACGCTCCAGTTCAATTCCGCGTGCAGCGTAAAGTTCTCCTGCCCCCTGGAGAACAGAAGCGTCAGCGATCGCACGCCCCAGACTGCAAACAAGACCCCTAATGCTCCGCCGAGCGACGCCAGCATCACACTCTCGGTAAGCAACTGCCGCACGACGCGGAACCGTCCCGCTCCCAGGCTGAGCCGGACAGCCATTTCGCGGCGTCGCGCGGCGGCCCTTGCCAGCAGCAGATTGGCGATGTTCGCGCACGCGATCGCCAGGATCAATCCCACCATCGTCAGGAGCACGTACAGAGGCTTGGAATACTGGCGGCGCAAGCTACCCAGACCGGCGGCGCCGGGATTCAGAGTCAGCGCGGGCAGTTTGGCGCGCTCACCGTCGGTCTTCGCGGTGGTGGCAACCCATTGATGGAAACGAGGAGCCAGCACTGCCTGCGCCTGGGCCATGCTTACACCGGGACGCAGGCGGCCCATCATTTCGATCCAGTAGAAGTTTCCGTCGCCATACCTACGAGCCGCTCCGGCACCGTCCACGAGCACATTCGTGTGCAACGGAAGATAGAGGTCAGGCGCCGCCGCAGGGTCGACTCCGAAGAATTCCGGCGGCGCAACGCCGATGACCGTGAAGGGGATGTTATCGACGAGAATCGGTTGTCCAATCGCATTCGACGATCCCCCGAAACGGTTTTGGCTTGTAGCAAAACTGATTACGGCCACCGGCGCCGCGCCTAGACGGTCGTCTTCGGAACCGATCAGACGTCCTGCGGCCGCCGACACTGCCAGGCCGCGAAAATACGCGCCAGTGACGTACTCCGTGCTGGCGCTCGTGGCCTGCCCGCGGATGGCCAGGTTACAGGTTAGTCCATCGAAGTATCCGAAAAGCGTGGAAAAGACGGGATTCTCCCCGCGAAGCGTCTCGAACGCGGGGTAGGGGAACATCCCGCTGACCATGGCGCCTTTGTCGCCCGGCCAGAGAATGCCTTGTACCCCGTGAATGACGTGGACCCATTGCTTGCTGGCGTTGTAGGGAGGCCGGCTATGCCAATTCAAGACCACCAGCGACTCGGGATCGGCCACCGGCAGCGAGCGCAACAGAATCGACTCCATCAAGCTGTAGATCGCAGTATTGGCGCCGATACCGAGCGCCAGCGACAAGACGGCTAGGGCGCTGAATGACTTGTTGGCGGTCATGGTGCGACAGCCATAACGGACATCCTGGCCAAGTTCCGACCAAAACCGTGTCATCCAAATCTCCCGTGACTCTTCGTGCTTCAGTCCGACGTTGCCAAATCGCCGGCGCGCTTCAGCCCTGGCGCACTCCGGCGTCATACCGTCTGCTTCGAGTTCCGCAGCCTTCTCCGCAAGGTGGAGCTCCATTTCCTCGCGCAGCGCCTCGCTGCGCCTGGCGCTCTCCATCCAATACCTCAGCCGTCGTATCAACATGTCCGTCACTCCGCTCCCATCACACGGGCGATCGCCAGCGTGAGTTTGGCGTATTTCCGGGTTTCAACCGCCAGCTGTTTGCGGCCAGCCGCAGTGATCTTGTAGATCCTCGCCCGCCGATTGTTCGAGGTCACGCCCCAGACGCCCTCGATCCAGCCGTTTAGCTCCAAGCGCTGGAGAGCGGGATATAGCGAGCCCTCCTCGACCAGGAGCTCGTTGTCGGACGATTGCTGAATGAACTGGACTATGCCGTAACCGTGGAGATCGCGTCGCGACAGCGTCCGCAGAATCAACATGTCCAGTGAACCGGGCAGCGAATCGTTCTTTTGCGCCTTGCGTCCCATACCAAGAATTCTTAGCTTACGATTCCGAGACTACCCGAGTCAAGTTCGTCTGGCTGTTTCTCCGCACCAGGGCAACCGCATGCCCTTCCCGGTTGCCGAACGTGCCGGCTCCGCAAAGGCAGAGGACTTACTACTTCAAATTGCCCTGAGCAAGCCAGTCTTCAAACCGGATCTTTCCGAGCTTCGCGTCGTCTTCAGGAACAAGAGTTCGCTCCTCCACCTTGATGCCGTAGTAGCGAGCCTGCGGGTCAGCGACAACTTCGCGCGGATCGTTGCGTGCGGCTAGACCTCGCCGGATAAGTTCATCGAGGCGAAACTTTTCTGGACCACCTACTTCAACGGTGCCATTCTCTGGTGCGCCCAGTGCCACCCTGCCTACCGCACTGGCGACATCGTCGGCAGCCATGGGCTGGATGAGCACTGGTGGCAGGTGTATTTTATCGCCGTCAGTGGAAAGATCGGCGATGCCTTTGACGAATTCATAGAACTGCGTCGCGCGCACGATTGACCAGGGGATTGAGGAACCTCTGATCGAATTCTCCTGAGCGATCTTCGCACGAAAGTAGCCGCTTTCGACCAAACGCTCAGATCCTACGACTGACAACGCAACGTGATGGCCCACGCCTGCAGCCGCTTCCTGTGCCAGGAGGTTCCGGGTTGATGTCTCGAAGAAATTCATCACAGCCGCATCTTCCCACGAGGGAGCGTTCGATACGTCAACGACGACCGCTGCCCCCTTCAGCGCTTCGGCCACGCCCTCGCCGGTGAGCGTGTTGACGCCGGACTTGGGTGATGCCGCTACCACTTCATGCCCGTGCTCACGAAGCTGGTTGACAAGCTTTGATCCAATGAGTCCACTACCGCCGATTACTGCGATTTTCATGACTCTCCTTTCGTGATGCTGGCAATCGAGCACGTTGAGTCCGAGAATCTCTCGCACACGAGTGACTTACTTCTCAAGTTGTGTCAACCGTAAGCATCTGAACGTCTTTCCCCGGAAAATCCGGCAACCGCCTCACCACCAGTGAAGCGACCTTTGCATCCTGTGCCATCAGCGGGCTGCACACGAGGAACAATATCAGCAGAGTCTTTTTCATCGCTGGCTTCCGCCTGTTTTTGACGGGATTTCCGAGGTGTTGACTGGGAAAGGGGACTCAATGCCCCTCTCCTGCCCTGGAAAAACACGCACCTGCCGCCGCTTTGTCAAAAAGGCAATTCCCCACTGCAGCGTGACGAAGAACCGATTCGCGAACCCAATGAGAAAATAGATGTGCACAGAGGCCCAAAGAATCCAGGCCAAAAATCCCGCGAACCGCAGGAATCGCAGGTCAGCCACCGCATAGGTCCGGCCCACAATCGCGAGGTCACCCTTGTCCCAGTACCAGAAGGGCGCCAGTTCCGGTTTGCCAGCCAGCCGCCGTCGAATCAGGCGCGCCACGTACTGGCCCTCTTGAATTGCGGGTTGCGCGACGCCCGGCATCGTCATCGGCTCCTTCGACTTGACCCCCAGCAGGTTGCGGGACTCCGCAACCACATGCGCCGTGTCACCGATCGCAAAAATCTCGGGATGCCCCGGCACTGTAAGATCGGCATTGACGACAATTTTTCCCGATTTGTCCATTGCCGCGCCCAGCCAACGTCCCACTGGCGAGGCCAGCACGCCTGCGCTCCATAACACCGTGCCCGCCGGCACGCGCTTTCCATCGGCGACGATTCCGCCGTCATCCACGCTGGTGACGCGTGTGTTCGTATACACCTTGACCCCGAGGCTTTCGAGATGGCGTTTCGCTCTGGCTGACAACGCTTCTGGAAACGTGGGCAGCACGCGGGGCGCCGCTTCGTACAACAGAATCCGCGTCGAGCGTGGATCGATGTGGCGAAAGTCGTGTGCCAAAGCCATGCGCGACATCTCGGCCAGCGTGCTGGCCATTTCTACACCCACCGTTCCTGCCCCGACCAGCACGAATGTCAGGAGTTGCTGAATTCGCGCGCTATCGCCCTGATCGAGCGCAGCTATCTCCTCGGCCTGCTCGAACGCAGTTAACACTTTCCCGCGAATCAGGTCTGCGTCGTCCAGCGATTCGAGACCCGGCGCTATGCGCCGCCAATCATCGTGTCCGAAGTAGTTGTATTGAATGCCAGTGGCGAGGATTAGAAAATCGTAGCGTAGCTGATGTTGTTTCAGGTGAACTAGGCGCAGGGCCGAGTCGATGGCGGTGACCTCGTCCTGCAGCACCTCTATGTTGTGCTGCCTGCTCACGACCGACCGCAGGGCCATTGAAATCTGGTCCGCGGACAGCAGACCTGTGGCGACCTGATAGAGCATGGGGCGAAACAAGTGGTAGTTCCGCTTATCTATAAGCACCACCTTGGCTGGGGCGCCGCCCAGCGCACGCGCCGCGAACAGCCCGCCGAATCCACCGCCCACGATCACAACTCGAGGTGCAGACAAAACCAGCCTCCACAAATTTTGATTGTAGCAGCAGTTCTTTGGTGACTCCTCCGGAATGGAAACGTCGAATCCTCCCACATCCGGCACGAAGAGTCACGAAGAGTATGGCTTCGTCGCGGCAGTAGCCCGACGCGTATTTCGCAGGCAAGCCGGCGGTGGCGTGCATACGGGACCGGGCGTTACACAGCTGTTCCCAGGCTTATGGGGGCCAAGAAGCCCAGTCGCGGGCGTTCTCAAGCCCGGAAAGGGCGTGACGACCGACCCAACCAACCCTGAACGACCGAGCGCGCACGTTCCGCAGGTTACTTCGCCCCTTCAGGGCTTGCTGATACGGAAACGGGGGGTTCTTCGGACCCAGGCCCTCGGCCCATAAGCCTTAACTTAAGCTCTGGTTGAAGCCAACTTCGAAGTAAGCATCGCGGCGAGAGCGCAGGGGCGCGCAGGGGCTTGCTTACGAGTACTCAACCTCTGGGGTGGTCACGGGTTGCACTTCTACAAGTAGGGCGTTACCGGCAACTTGGCCGTGTGCCGTCCAGGTTCCGAGAGGCAAACGGCGGCGCGACAACCCGCTAAGCCCGATCCGTGAAACGGATTAGCACCCCTACTCGTTTTCTAAGCGCACTGCCCGGCCCATCTGTCGGTACCCGGGATGTACACCCTGCACCAGCCCCTGTTCATCCGCAACCCGCTCGAGGGACCAGCGAGTTGCTTCCTTTCGTCGCTTGAAACTGCCGTTAAAAGAGCCTGCGAGTGTTCGCGCGCGACGCGGCCCACCAGTTCGAATGCTGAGCGCCCTTTTTCCGTCAGGTGCAAAGCATGGCGGCGCCGGTCGTCGGCATTTTCGCGCCTTTCGATCAGCCCTCGTGATTCCAGGTCATCGAGCAGCGCAACTAACCGGCTTGGAACCATTCCGAGAATGGATGCGAGCCTCTGCTGCGTGATCGCGGGTGTCACGGTGAGAATCCGCAGGATGCCGGCGTGCGGCGGTGCGAGCTTTAGCGTTACAATTCCGTTTCGGATTTAAGTGCAGGGAATTGGCTTCGGATTCGAATTTTGCAGATTTAACTGCAGCGTGACACCCGCATCTGTCACCGCTTAGCTGGGAGCACATTACTCTAACTGGGTCGTACCATTGGAGGGAGTTTCGCAGCAATATGAACGTTCTTCGGCCCTCCGGACTCTCAATCTACCCACTCAAGTCGAGAAGTCGGCTTAGGAGCCATCCTCAGCTGGCCTCGGACCCGTCAGCTGCTGCCAGGGCCTTCCTGGACCTTAGCGTATACTTTCCTCGTTTCGTGTCCCGTGGCCTAGAGAACTGGCGAACATCCGATGAGCCTCATGGTCTTCCTGCGGGCGCGAGCCGGCGGACTTCGTCCGACCAGTTCAGCACGACGTTCAATTGTGTCGCCGCCGATTCTCTCTCGCTTGCCCTAATCATCAGAAAGCGCTGCCCGTCCGGACTGACGTCGTAGTCTGCCTCAAAGGAGAGTAGGCCTGTCTCGTAACGCGCTTCGAACAATAGCTTGGGTTTGGCTGCAGTGAACACCGGCTGGGTCTCGACGGCCGTGACCATCATTCTGTTTAGGTTTTGATAGAACAGTTCTCGTCCCGTCCGCGCCCACATCGGCCTAGCCCCGCCCTCAGTTGAAATCTGCTGCTTTCCGCCAGGGCCAGGGAAGGGCCGAACGTATACCTCTTGCCGGCCTGATTCGTCGGACTCATACGCGAGCCAGCGGCCGTCAGGCGAGAACATCCCGCCCACTTCGTTTGCCGGCGTTTGAAGGAAGGGTTGCGCCTTGTGGTCGCGATTGAGCCTCAGCACCCAAATATCCCCCCCCGTAGTTGGATTCGCTTCTGTGAAGGCGAGCACCTGGCCGTCGGGAGACCACGAATCCGGCAAAAGAAGGTTCTCGCTTGTGGCGAGACGCTCAGAGGCGCCGCTGCCATCAACGGCCATCCTGTAAATGTTGAAGGAGCCGCTTCGCGAAGACGAGAAGGTCACATGCTTGCCGTCCGGTGTCCAGGTTGAGTAGGGGGCGATTGTGGATTCTGTTAGCCGCGTCAATGTGCCACGCGCCAGGTCGTAAACCCAAAGCCCAGGTTCAGCGGATCGGATGCTGACAGCCAGCCGTCGACCGTCGGGCGAGAGCCGAGGGCCGTGGTAGAAATGCGGAGGCGCCGGAAGCGGCTGCGGTGCCCCCTTGCGGTTCACCCACAGGAGCGTGCGCTCGCCAAGACTCGCCCCCCCGGGGACATAAGCGAGTGAACCGTCATCCGATAAGCTAAAGTCGGCCGCCCCGGAAAATGGGCTCATGCTTATGCCTTCAAGAATTGAAACGGGCGGGCCTGTCACCTCGAGCCCCCTAAGGTCAAATGGCACCGCCACCAGCCCGCCCGCTTGGGCATACACCAAGTGACCCGAGTGAAGGTAACGGGCGTACGTTGGCCCTTCGGCCAGGACCCGCTGTTCGCCCGTTTCCAGGGAGAGCACGCCAATCCGTGCATTATCGAAGCTGCCGCCAGCGCCGGTCCAGATGGTGAAGAGCACTGCCTTATTACCGGGCAGAACTTCCGGCCAGCGATGAGAAATCTCTCCCTTCTTGCGATCCGGCACGGTCAATGGCTTCGGCGTGCCCCCAGCAGCCGAAACTCGAAATAGGCCCAGACTGAAGGAGGGCGAAAAAATAATGGTGCCATCAGGACCCCAGCTCCCGCCACGGTAGAGCGGCGCGCTGCATATGATCAATGGTGCTCCTCCGCTGAGAGAGACCCTCTTCAGTTTGCCCTCGGCGAAAAATCCTACTGACTCTCCGTCCGGAGAGAAGAACGGGCTTTCTGCATCCTCGGTGCCGGGGATCGGCGTCGTCTCGAAGTGGTCTATCGAACGCAGGTAAAGCTGGGTGCTGCCACCACCATGGTTCGCAACATACACGATGTGCGAGCCATCGGGTGACAGGGCTGCGACCGGAGTGTTCCAGACCGCCAGTCGGTCGCTTGGCGGAAGGTTCACCGTCAGGCGGGTTGGTCGCACTACAGGCTGTGGAGCACGCAGCAAAACGCCGACTATCAGCGCCACCAGAACAAGGGCTAAGATCGCAGCTAGCGCCCAGAGCAACGCCCGGTGTAGGGGCGTCGCTTGTGGGCGCCCCGTTGGGGTAAGCACAGGGGCGGCTGGCGGATGGGCAGGCACAGGTGCGGCCCCTAGGTCTACTGGCGCGATAAAACGGTAGCCTCGCCGTGGCAGGGTCGCGATATAGCGGGGCCTATCGGCCGGATCGCGCAGGGCCTCACGGAGCCGGTTGATGGCATTGTTCAGCCCGTGGTCGAAGTCAGTGAAGGTGTCGGCAGGCCAGAGCTTTTGTTGCAGCTCCTCTCGCGTTACCACCTCACCGGCATGCTCCAGCAAACACACCAGAATCTGGAAGGGCTGATCCTGTAACTTGATCTTCAGGCCGTTCTTGCGGAGTTGACCCGCTCGCAGGTCAGCTTCAAAGGGTCCGAAGTGCGCAACCCAAAGAGACGCCATTTGGTATTTCCGCCAAAAATGGTGGCCTGAGTCTACCACACTCTCAACTAGGAAAGCCTAAATTCCTGGGAGACACGAATGACAGGGCGTCTGCAGAGCCTTTTCCTTCAATAGGTTACGCCGGGAGATTTGTGGGATTTGCTCGTGAGCCCTGCGGGATTGACAGGACAGTTTGCTTCCTCCAGAGTCGGCGCGCACGAGGGCTTCGACCCAACAAAACTCAGGAGGAACATACGATGGAACCCGAGGAAGGGCAGTGATCAACGACAGGGGTTACCTTACGCGCATGCTCTCTGGCGGAGTATGGCATGCGTTTAAGGTGTTTTGGAGCGCCAGCCGGCCAGGACCAGTTACACTGGTTGCAGGCCTCGCATTCTCGACGGTGTTGGCCGTCAGCGCGAAGGCTTCATGCGGCCTTGCGACAACCCTTGGGTTAGGGGTTGCTTTGCCAGGGTCGCAGTTGGTTGAAGCGGAGGCGGCGATGCAAGAGTCGTCGGGGACGGACCAGGAGTCGGAAACGGATAGACAGCGCGCCTCGCTTGTGGGCTTCTGGAAAGTCAGGTTCTCCTCCGGCGGGCAGGTGGTCTTTGACGCATTCGACCAGTGGTATAGTGACGGGAACGAGATCCTCAACGACGGTGGGTCTCCGGGAGTTCCAAACGGAACCGGCGGTGTTTGTTTAGGCGTGTACAAGAAGACCGGGCCGCGAACCTACAAGTCGACGCACCCGTATTGGATCTTCGACGGTAACGGGAATCGGGCTGGGACCGGCGTAATCCGGGAAACGATCATCGTAGACAGAAGTGGGAACAGATATAGCGGTTCCTTTTCGAACCTGCGCTACGACCTTGATGACAACCTCGTCGGCCGGATGGACGGCACCTTAGCAGCGAGGCGTATTACTCCTGACTGACATGGGACAGCTCTCACCACCCGTACCAGGGGCTGGTGGCGCAAAGCGAAGCTCTCCGGTTTGCCGAGTCTGAGGGAACACGTCAAGGAGAAGCCCCACAGCTGCCGCTGTGCGCCGCCGGCGTAATGGTAGATAATCAGTCGTGCTCTGCAAAGTCTGCGGCTCTTCAAATTTGATCAGCGAGTAGCGCATCTATAACGTCGTCGGCTTTGTCAAGCAGAATTTAGCGACACCACTACTCCCGCGTGCCGGAAGCGGGGTCAAGGGCGGTCCGACGCTTTTTGTCGAACCGTTCATCGTAGACCCTTGACGCCCCTCCGGCACGCCCACCCTAGACTGCCTGCTGCCTTCCGCCGGCTTGCCTGCTGATTTCGGCCTCGTACTCGCGTGTCGGCCTGAGCCTCATCAGCGTCTTGAACTGGGGACTCACGCCCGCGGAAGGTCGCACGTGGGGACACCTGGCCTCCGGCACGTTATAATGACGGCAAATGACCGAAGCCAACGTAATTGCCATCGATGGCCCGGCGGGGGCAGGCAAGAGCACTGTGGCACGGCAGGTGGCCGCATTCGGCGTGCGAGCCAATCCCGCGACCCTTCCGTGACTCTCCCACCCGGCAAACAGAACATTTATAGAAGGTCTAATTGGGAGGCGGGCCAACATTTAAATTGGTGGACAATTTACCGGCTTATAGGGTAGATTAGCTACCATTGTGGCCAAGCAACCGTCCGGAAACCGTGTCGAACTGGTTTATGGCTCGCTCGACATGCTGATCCTGCGCACCTTGCGCTGGGGTCCAACGCACGGGCATGGCATCGCCAAGTCCATTGAGCAAATGTCGGAAGAGGCGCTCAAGGTGGACCACGGGTCACTCTACCCCGCCCTCCAGCGCCTCCAGCAGGAAGGCTGGATTACTGCTGAATGGGGCGTTTCCAAGAATAAGCACCGGGCCAAGTACTACCGCCTCACCGCGGCCGGGCGACGGCAATTGGTGGCCGAGACCTCAAAGTGGGAGCGCTTTGTGCGGGCCATTACCGGCGTTCTCCGGCCCGCCGAATCCGGGGAGAGGCAATGAGCTGGCGGCGGGAGCTGGCTAAACTCGGTGCGCTGTTTCGTCGACGAAAGCCGGTGGACGATCTCTCCGAAGAGATTCGTGCTCATCTCGAAATGCAAGAGCAGGAGAACCTGGAATCCGGCATGCCGGCCGAGGAAGCGCGCTATGCGGCGGTGCGCAAGTTCGGCAACGTAACACGGGTCAAAGAGGATACGTGGGAAGTATGGAGTTTCGTTTGGCTTGAGCAACTATGGCAGGACCTGCGCCACGGCTTGCGCATGTTGGCGAAGAATCCCCTCTTCACGGCGGTAGCGGTGATCACGCTGGCGCTGGGGATTGGCGCTAATACAGCAATTTTCAGCGTGGTGAACGCGGTGCTCTTAAAGCCCCTTGGGTACCCCCATGCCGACCGACTTGTCTGGCTTGCCGACTACGATTTCAAGTTTGGCTGGGGAGACAATTATGTAATGCCAGCGGCGTATGTCCTGTGGAGAGATGGAGCCCATTCGTTTGAGAGCATGGCAGGTTACGCGAACCAGGACCTGGCCCTCTCCACAGGAGGTGCGTCCGATGAGGAGAGGATTACGTCTATCACGGACGGCTTCTGGGGCATCACGGGGGCCCAGCCGGCCGTGGGGCGACTGTTCGGGCCCGGGCAGCCGGATACCATGGTCCTTTCCCACGGCCTTTTCGAGCGGAGGTTTGCCGGCGATCCGCAGGTGATCGGAAAAACAGTGACCGTGAATGGCCATCCGTTCACGATTACTGGCGTGCTGCCGGAAAAGTTTCGGTTTCTCTTCCCGCAACAATCGTATCGGGGAGATATGGTGAACGAGATTGACGCTTACATCCCTATACCTGAGCCGGCACTCAAGCTCTGGACGGTGACGGAGCAGCAATGGCAAGCCGTCAATGAGAGCGCTGGGCCGTCGCCGCATGCGGTGTGCGTAGTTGGGAAGCTAAAGCCCGACGTCCCGATGGAGCAGGCGCGAGCCGAGATGGAGACCCGTTTCGCGCGCGTGGCCCAGGAGTATTACCCCATCTGGGCGCGCGAATTTCTGCGACTGCACTTTGCGCCGCTCAAGGAGAAGGTGGTGGGCAACGCCCGGTCGGCGTTGATGGTCATGCTTGGCGCCGTGGGGTTCGTCCTATTGATTGCCAGCGCCAACTTTGCGAACCTGTTGTTGGCGCGGGCTTCTGCGCGCCGAAGAGAAGTGGCAATTCGCGCGGCAATCGGGGCGGGACGCGGGCGGCTGATCAGGCAGTTCCTGGCAGAGAGCATTCTGCTGGCGCTGTTCGGCGGCGCGGCAGGCGTCATGGTGGCTCGATGGACCTTGGCGGCCGTGGTCCGCCTGGGGTCCGGAATCCTTCCGCGTATCGGGGAGGCCACGCTTGACGCCCCGGTCCTGCTCTTCGCATTGGCGGTTTCGCTCGCCACTGGCGTGTTGTTTGGATTGGGTCCGGCGCTCTCCTTCGGGCGCGTTCATTTGCACAATATGCTCAATGAAAACGCGAGAGGATCATCGGTAAGTGCGACCGGCTTGCGGGTACGGGGAGTGCTGGTGGCTGGCGAATTAGCGCTGGCAATCGTACTCCTCACGGGAGCCGGATTGATGCTCAGAAGCTTGTGGCAGATGAACACTTACCCACCGGGGTTCGCACCGGAGAAGGTCCTAGTGATGAGGGTCGCCCTCTCCGGGCCGGAATACAACGTCTGGCTGCAGGAAGATGCGTACGTCCACGAGTTGATGCGCCGGGTCAAGAGCGCTCCGGGAGTGCAAGAGGCTGGCATTGATCGCTCGACTCTGAATGTTAATTTCCAGTTGGAAGGCTCTCCGCCAGGTTCTTCCGATCATGAACCCGAGGCGGCATTTCGAGCAGTGTCACCGGGCTACCTTCGCGCCCTGGGTGTGCCGCTCATAAGAGGCAGTTGGCCGCGCGACGACGAATCATTTGACAGCCTGATGGTTAATGAGACGTTTGTCCGCACGATGATGGGCAGTGGCGATCCCATTGGCCGGCACATTGACGCGAAGTTTCTGCATGGCGTCATCTTTGGCGTTGTCGCGGATTTTAAGTACTGGCAACTGGATGCTGAGCCCGCACCGGAGGTTTACTTTCCCTATCAGCTATCACCTGCGGGTCGGTCGATCAGAGTGATCGTCCGCACTTCGGGCAACCCAAGAACAGTGGAGCCGATAATCCGGAAACTGGCGTCCGGGATCGACCCCACGCAGCCGGTCTATGAGCTGAAGATCCTTGACCAAGCACTTTCCGACTCGATTGCGCCACGCCGCTTTAACATGCTCCTGTTGGGAACATTCGCAGCGATAGCATTGCTGATGGGAGTGATTGGAGTTTACGGGGTGATGGCGTTCTGGGTTATCCAACGCTCTCATGAGATCGGCATTCGAATGGCGCTCGGAGCAACGAAGTGTGATGTGCTGGCAATGGTTGTGGGGCAGGGGCTGAAAATGACGGGCATCGGCCTGGGAATCGGCATAGTCGGCGCACTGACGTTGACGCGGTTCTTTTCGAGCCTGCTCTACGGCGTCAAACCCACGGATCCGCCGACATTTATCGCCGTCTCTCTCATCCTGGTCATCGTTGCGCTGATGGCCTGCTCCATCCCGGCGCGCCGCGCGACGAAGGTCGATCCCATGGTAGCGCTGAGATACGAGTGACCCACGCCCCCCGGCAGTATAGGCTTCTTTCAAAGACTTAAGGACTTTGAACCCTCGATGTTTATGGTCACCCTTCAAGAACGGACTTCGTTCGCAGTAAATCGGGTCCGGCTCCGTATTTAGAAACTTCTGTAGATTTTGAACGCCTCCTCGCCGGTGAGGCCCTAAGAACGCGGGCCTGACGAAATTGGCCCTCTTTTATCCCGTTACTGACAGCACACCAAGAACGTTTTCATCGCAGCTTTTAGGAATATTGGCGACGGCCCTGGAACCCTATTTGTGCTTCTGGCCGAACGTGCTGGTCGCCTTGAACTCGCATGGAAGGAAGGGACGACTCAGGGGCGGTTCAAGGTAACTCGAAGTGGGAAGATCCAAGTGTGGGACTCTGACGGGCAAGCGGAACGCGTCTGGTGCGCACAACAATATGGACGTCATGACGTGACGTCACACTTTCGAGTGGAAGGACGGGGGCTTTCAAGAATCAACCGTCTTAAAGCGAAGCATGCGCTGGATCCGGGGCCTATCAGGCTGTGGAAAACACTGGCTGTAGCGCCGGTCTATGACCGGCGGCCTTTGTTTTCAAGACATTCGGCGCTCATAGAGCGCCGCTACAGGCGCTCAGAAGAGGATTCTTCCCGCAGCCTGTCCGAATTACGCACATGCAACCTTACTCTAAGAAATCCTTTTCAAAGTCACGCGGCTCCTCGCCATCACTGGTTCAAATGCACGACTTTGGCCGGTGGGAAGCCGTTAAA
Organism: uncultured Acidobacteriota bacterium; assembly: GCA_963803295.1. Taxonomy (GTDB): domain Bacteria; phylum Acidobacteriota; class Terriglobia; order UBA7540; family UBA7540; genus CAWDMC01. Next base: position 245,121 of record CAWDMC010000011.1, read on the forward strand.
AGACGTGCTGCTGGCGGCGGAATAGGCGCCAATGTTTTCGGAGTAGAGCAGATCGCCCATATCCAAATCCGGGAGCTGCTCGGCCAGGGTGATGGTATCGAGCGCGTCGCAGGTGGGGCCGAAGACGGAGCAGATCTGGGTGGGACCTTTCTTGAAACTTTTCAGGCGGTACTGGCAGTGGTCAAAGATCACGCCGCTATAGGTTTGGTAAACGCCGTCATTGACATAGTAGCAGAGCTTGCCGCCGCGGACGGCCTTGCCGATGATCTGGGAAACAGCAGTGGCGGCGGTGGCCACCAGGAAACGGCCAGGCTCAGCGAGGATCTCGATCGGTTCAGGGAATAGCCGGTTCAACTCGGCGGTGATCATTTTGGCAAGTCGCCTGAAGGGTGGGATGGCGTCATCGTAGTGGGCAGGAAATCCACCGCCGATGTCGAGCAGCTTGAGATCGAAACCACGCGTCTTGGCCTCCTCGAAAATGCTCGCGGCCAAATGCAGTGCCTGGCTGTAGTTCGCCGGGTTCGTGCACTGGCTGCCCACGTGAAAGCTCAACCCCTCGACCTCGAGTTTGTTGTTTTGAGCGAAGGCAATCAGGTCCACAGCCTCGCCGGGTATGGCGCCGAACTTGCTTGACAGCTCCACCATCGATCCGGTGTTGGGGACGAGCAACCGCAGCACCAAGCCCGAGTGCGGCGCATGACGGGCGATCTTGATCACCTCCTCATAGTTATCGTAGGTGACCAAAGGCTTATAGGGATCCAACTGCTCGAGCGTTTCAATTGCTTTGATCGGGTTCGCGTAAATGATGCGATCCCAGATGAAATCCTGCCGCTCTTTCGCCGGAAGATCCTTGATCAGCTCGTGAACGTTCAAGAACTCGGCGACGCTGGCGACGTCGAAACTGGCCCCGGCATCGTAGAACGTTCGTACGATCGCCGGGTCGCTGTTAGCTTTGACCGCATAGTAAACCTGGACCCGCGGCAAGTACTTGCGGAATTGAGCGTAATTTTCCCGCAGCACTTTATGATCCACGACCACAATCGGCGTGCCGTGTTTCTTGGCTAGTTGAATCAGTTTCTTTTGTTCCATAGGTTAGTCAAATGCCATCGCCTTCCGTGATCAGGAAGTTCTTGAACTGCCACGGGTCAGACATGTCGAGCTGCGGCTTGTTATATCCGCGGAAGAAGTTGGAGTAGTGCTTCAGCGGGGTCCAATCCGAGCCCACGGAAACGAACTTGCCCAGATAGGGCTTGCTGACGTCCAGCACAAAGTCATGGGGCAGGTCGTCAGGCACGCACAGCCCCGCCGCGGGTTCTCAACCATCCACAGGCAGGCGGCGACAACCGAGACGGCCACCTGCATGGTGGTAGCGTTCTGGTGCGGCACCAGGCGGCGCGATTCCTCGATCTCGAGGTCGGAGCCGCACCACCACGATTGGTAAGGGTGCCCCATCACCAACGCGCCCAAAATATCGGCTCCGCTGATGATTTCGTCGGTCATGATGCGGATTTGCGGTTGCAACCGGTAGTCGTAGCCACGCAGCTCGTAGAGCGAGGCAATGGCGGCGTCGCACGGACAATAGGCGTAGTGGACCGTGGGGCGGTAGATCGCCTGGCCGTCTTCCCAAACGGTGAGTTTCTCGGTGATGGTGAAGGCCTCGCCGTGGCGCACGATCATGCCGACGATGTCGTGATTCGGTGGCACCCAACTGGCAACGTAGGTGTTGATGCCCATCCGCGCCAGGCAGATCTGGCTCCTGGGGCCGTCCGCATGCTCGTAGGCGAGGGCCGGCAACTCCTTTTCATGGGTGCCCCAGCCCATCTCGGCCGTGGTCGTTCCTTCTTCCCGAAAACCCTCGACGCTCCAGGTGTTGACGAACTCGTTCACTTGCTTGGGCTGGTCGGTAATCTGCGTGTCGCGCTCGCTGCAATGAATGACTTTGACGCCGAGTTCGCTGGGCCAGGTGGTTAAAGTTCCACGCCTTGGCGTGGTGGGCGATCTGCTCCGACTGGGCTCCGCTGAATTTGTTTTCCGCGAGCGCCTGCTGGGCGATATCCAGGAGCGCGTGCTTGGTAAAATGGCTGATCAGGCCGGGGTTCGCTCCGTGTTCGATCACCGCCGTCGGCCCCGGCTCGCTCCACCTGGAGATCATCCGCCGCAGATTCATGTGGCGCCAGTAGAGGGTGCGCTCGGTCGGGTGCTTGTTGTCGGATCCACCGTAGGGATCCCAGAGCTCGACCGACGTGTTGACATAGAGGACACCCCGGTCGTGGCACCACTGCACGATTTCACAACAATCGATATTCCAGGCCAGGTCGATGAGGAGGTCTCCAGCCGAGAGGTGCTGCCCCAGCAAGCTCCCCAGGTTTCCCGCGGTCACGCGATCCGTGACGAAAGTCATGCCTTGCTCCAACCAGGGCTTCAGGGCCGCGTCGTTTGGCTCAAAGTCCATGATCGTGATGCGCTTGGGATCGATACTGAGGTGCTTGACTAAAATGGGCAGGGTGCAACGCGCCACCGCACCAAAACCGACGAACAAGACGCGATTCGGAAATGCAACCATCCGTTATTCCTCCCGCTGTGATAACCGGAGCCAGGCACGCCAGCGCCCGGAAGAACGATGCGACGGTCCGGCGCAGCAAACAGCTTCGCTCCATCAGACGAGTCGTCAGCGCCAAACCACTTCCAGAGTAACAAATTCTCGTTACTCTAAACTGTTTCGGAATTGTGACAGGAGCGTTAAAAGTTAGAACTGATCAGCCAGCTCCAGTGCCCCACTCTATATTCGAGTAGGGTGTGGACGGGGCCGTGTCTTGTATTCGTTCTTGCGCCCTCGGACACACCCTTCCCCGGCCACACATCTGGTCATTTTCGGAACTTTCTCGTCGCCAGAAGGGACCTAGCGTAGACTGTCGCGCAGGTATTGTCAACTTGGCGTCGATGACATTTGGGGCCGATGACTTGCCGCCTGGCTATTGATCTTGGCAAAATTATTAAGGTTATTTAACACCGGCTTAACCCCTGGGGTCTATATTGATCGTAGGCAGTCCGTTTAAGCAAACCGCCGGGAGTGCCGATAGGAATTGGTGGAGAATCACTGGGATGTTGAAATTTCTGCTCGAATCCGATTTGCAATCTGAAAGCGAAAGATTCTGGCGCTGGATTAAGCGCCATCCCGTACTGGCCATCGGCGCGCTGGTCGTGATAACAGTGGCCTTTGCCCCCAGCCACACCCCTGGACACCACCCGGGGGACACTGGGCCCGACGAGCCGCCTCTATTCATTTAGCTTAGCGCGGAATGCGCGCACTTGCGGATTCCTTGGCTCGCGCGCTCGGGAAAAGAAAGAGCATCGAGTTGGAATAGGCCTGCGGCTGTCAGGACTGGGCTGGGGAGGACGCGCCGTCTACGAAGGTGCAATTACGCGATCGGCCCCCGCTTCGAGAAGTCGCCTCTCGAGATCCTGTCGCGAATCCGCCGGGGGATTCACCACGCCGACCAGGATCTTGCCACTTGAGACCTCGGGATCGTAGAGCCGTGACGAGCGCCAAGCGGGTAAACCCGCTGCAATCAGAAGGGTCACGGTGGTCGCCAGGATAGCTCCAAGCATCGTCATTTCATAAGTGATGATGGCATTGGTGGGCAACGGAGCGAGTGGCATGCCACCGGTGGGCAGGGGATAGGCAGTTTGGCTGAATACGGCAAGGAAATGGCCGCCTAGACCGCCGGCCAGGGCCCCAACCGCCGCCAGCCAAGGCATCCGGGTGCGGTGGTCGCGGTACCCGAAGCGGTATTCCTCAAAGGGCTCGGACGTGATTACGGTGATATCGCGGCTCTGGACGCTCGCGGCTGCCTCGAGTGAATCCACGGCCCTTTGAGCGCTATCTGGTCCGTCGTAGAGAGCGTAGATTGCGTTCATTGCTTTACATCCTTGGCAAACACAGGAGGTGTCCCTATTCAAAGGTCAAATCCGGAGCCAACGCCAGGGTCGCCGCTAGTCCGGTGATCTGCCCAGCGCATCACCAGGAGTCGACGGGATCGCCGGAGCAGTCACTAAAACATGACCCTTTTCCGCCGGGCGCTTCATGCGGTGGAAGCCCCATTTCAGCTCCCAGATCGAGATAATCGGCACGAACTTGGAAAAGAGCAGATACAGCAGGGCCATGCCGCTAAAAGTACCGGCCAGAATCGTGATCTCAACCCAGGTGGGACGGTAGGCGCCCCAGGAATAAGGCAGGAACTTGCGCGCCAGCGACGGTACGATGATCAAGAAGCGCTCCAGCCACATTCCGACCACCACCCCGCAGGAGGCGATCACCGTGCCGGTTATGGTCCGCCTCAGCCGGGATATGGCTAGAATCGGAAAGGGAATCAGGAAATTGCATGCCACCATTGTCCAGAACAAGGGGGCCCAGGGGCCCCGCTGGGTGGCCCAGAGCGCGGCCATCTCGGCTGGCTGATTGCCGTACCACACGGTCAGACGCTCGGAGAAGATGAAGTAGAGCCATAGCAGACACATCAGCAGCAGCAACTTCCCGAGATTGTCAAAGTGAACGGGCTGCAAATACTCCTCCAGATGCAAGAGCTTGCGCAAGATGGCCATGGCGATGATGAGCCCGGCGATGCCGCTGAAGATCGCGCCGCACACGAAGTAGGGGCCGAAAATGGTGGAATGCCAACCCGGCGTCAGACACATCGCGAAATCCCAGGAGACGATCGTGTGCACCGAGACCGCCACCGGGATAATCACCACTGCCATGATAGTCATGGCCATTTCCAGCCGATGCCACTGTTTGGGGGTTCCTCGCCAACCCAGCGACAGCAATCCATAGAATTTCTTGCGCCAGCCGGTGGTGCGGTCGCGGATTAGGGCGAAATCGGGCAAGGTCGGAAGAAAGAGGAAAATAACGCTGCCGATCAGATAAGTGCTGATGGCGAAAAAGTCCCATTCCAGCGGCGATCGGAACTGCGGCCACATGCGCCGCCGGTTAGGGTAGGGAAAAAGCCAGAAGAACAGCCAGGGGCGGCCCAAATGGATGACCGGAAACATACCACCAATGCTCAGGGCAAAAACGGTGATGACTTCGGCACAGCGTGTTACCGGCCGGCGCCAACTGGCGTTGCATAGTCGCAAAATGGCGGAGATGAGCGTTCCCGCGTGGCTGATCCCGATCCAGAAGACGAAATTGGTCAGATAGAATCCCCAGAACACTGGCCAGCGGATGCCAGCCACTCCAATGCCGGTCCACATCTGGTAGACAAAAGCGCACCAGGCGGCTAGGGAGACGCCGCCGAACACCATCACCGCAGCCCAGAATTGCCATCCGGTGTGAAGCACGGGTCGTAGCAGGTCCTGATTGACCTGCTCGGGGGTCTTGTTGATGATACCGTCCATCGTTGGTCCTATGATCCCCCGCCACTGGCCACGCGGTCATCCGGGCGCGAGTGTTCGTCTCGGCTCTAACTGGCATCTCTGGTGCAGCGGACAATCTCTTGTCAGGCTCTTGTCAGACTCTTGTCAGAACTCAGGACAAAAGTTCGTTCGGGGGCCTCCTGAGGCCTCAGGCCGAATCGTTCTGATAGAGCCGTTGGAGGTAGCTTACCTTGGGCTTCGTGCCCAACTCGCCCAGAAGCTTGGTCGCGCGGCCAGACCCGGCCAGGCGAGCGACTTCGCTGGCTGGGTCGTTCAGATCACCGAACACCAAAGCATCCGGGGGGCATGACTGCACGCAGGCCGGGTTGAATTCTCCATCCTTCAGCGGGCGATTCTCGGCCTTAGCCTGAATCTCCGCGGCAAGAATGCGCTGATTACAGAAGGTGCACTTCTCCATGACGCCGGTTTCGCGCACGGAGACGTCGGGGTTCAACTGCAGATCCAGAGGCTTCAGCCACACCGGGTTGTAAAAATCGAAGAAGCGCACATTGTAAGGACAGGCGTTGGCGCAGAAACGCGTGCCGATGCAGCGGTTATAGATCTGGGCGTTAAGGCCCTCCTCCGTGTGATAGGTGGCGTATGTGGGGCAGACCGGCTCGCAGGGCGCCGCCTCGCATTGCTGGCACATCACCGGCTGATATTTCAGCCGCACGTTGGGGTAATCGCCTTCCCAATAGCGCTCCACCCGAATCCAATGAATGGCGCGACCCCGCGCCGCCTGATCGGCGCCTACCGTGGCCACGTTGTTCTCAGCACGGCAAGCCACTACACAGGCTTCGCAGCCCGTGCAGCGATCGAGGTCGACAGCCATTCCCCAGTTGTGGGCCATAGAGTCGTCCCCATTCCTCGTTCTGTGCGCTCAAGAAGTCAAAGGTCAGAAGTGGAGGAAAAAACCCCTCCCGGCAGCGCACTCTATATCACCAAAGAGTTCCGCTTGAGATAGTTAGCCCCGACACTGTCGTTCAAATCACTCACGACTTCGCTCAGGATCTTCGTCATCTCGGCCCGTCTCTTCGTCAGGTGAGGGTCCAGCTCCAGTCGGGCTCGGAGTTCATTAAACAGTGCCTGCTCCATCCTGTAGCAGCAGCACAGAATGTCAACCAGGGTCGCCCAAAGGGCGTTCCGAGGCATCTCCAGGTAGTTGAATTTGATCTCGGCAGCGTCTCCCGTTGACGTCGCTGTAACTCGCGTAGCGAGCGTGCCAAAGGTGGCATGGGCGCCAGACTCCGAGAAGCGTTTCCAATAGCGGTGGAGGTCGTGCAGGCCCGTCTTGGCCGCGTAGAGACCCTGTTGCCGCATCTTTTCGAACTCGCGTTTGAAAGCCTTCAGCCTTGCCAAGCCTCCTCGGTTGGCCTGCCACTGCTGCGGAATCTGCGGGTTCTCATGTAAGTAGACGCCAAGAGCTACGGACTCGACAGCATTTCGCATTAGGGCCCAAGCTTCGGTGACGCAGCGGGAGAAGGCTAATTCGGCTGCAAGCCGAATCTTCGCGTGCGCATTGAAGAAGAGTAACAGGGGAATGGGCGGCTGCTGTGCAAGGTAGTGGTAATCCTCAAGTTCCTTAACCCAGATCGAGTCCAGCAGTTCGAAGGCCTCCCACACTCTTGGAAACGCCTTCACCGTGTTCTGTAAGCACTTCTGCTTTTCGTCCAAAAAATTCCTTAAGCTGGGCACGTTTTTCTCACTTTGACCTGCGACTTTTTAACGTCATCCTTTTTCACTACCGCGGTTCCTCCACTGGATTCTCTCGCAACGACCCTGCAAACAGGATCAGCTTGCCTTGGCCTCCGGTTTTGGTAATCCTCACCCGCGTGGCGGCCCAGGCGAGCGATCCGGTTTCCGGCACGGTGACGGGCGCCAAGATCGACAGGGGATTCGACCCGCGCTGGCTGGCATAGCGCGTGAAATTCTCGTGACCCTGGCCCGTTGGCATTGCCACGACATCGGGCGCGATCCCGGGGAAAATGATCACCGGCGCCTGGACCTTACCGTGCTGCGAGGCGATATCCACCAAATCGCCTTGTTTGACTCCAAGCTTCTCAGCGGTCTTTGGATTTAACTCCACCCAACTACTCCACATGGCCGAGGAAAGCACCTCGGGCGTCTCCTGCATCCAGGGTAGATGAGCGAGCGAGCCATCGTACAGCGTCATCGTGGGGTAAGGAAGCAGGTGGAAAGGATACTGGGTCTCCTCGCCGTCGAGGTGTGGTTCGCCGAGTTTCACAGTTACGGTGACCGTGGTTCCGGACGTGCCCGACTCTGCAGCCCTCTCGCTCCACCAGCCACCCTGGCTCTGAGCCTTTGACCAGAAATCATCGGCGCTCGGCGGCTTCGTGCGTGCCGGGCTGAAGCCCGGCGCTACACGTAATAACTCGAATTGCGCTTTCAACATCTCGTCGTAGGTTTTCCAGGGTAGGGACTTGGCAAAGTCGCCGCCGAGCTGGTGAGCAGCGTCGAGAAGGACGTCAGGCATCTGCCGCGTGTTGTGTAGCGCGTGCATGGCGGGCGGCGCCACGCTTGCCACTGCTGCCGTGGTTCCCGATTCAGGCACGTCGTCCAGCCAGGATTCAAGGGGCGAATGGTCTGGCAGGATGAGGTCGGCCAGGACGCTGGTCTCGTCGATGAAGTTGCCGAAACTCGCCACGAACGGCACTTTTTCGATCGCCTCGCGCACTTGTACAGCAGGCGGCAGCCCGAACACCGGGTTGGCATCCCAGAGCAGCACGACTTTTGGCGCTTTCGGTGAGCCTCCGAGGATGTCTTCGACCAGGGCGCGGACTTGGCCGTAGCTTCCTTGGGTGGCTGGCTGAACCACAGCCCGGTCCGCCTTCGCAGCCGGCAGTTTCGGGGTGAAGAAAATGCCCCCGCGTTTACCGACGCTTCCCAGCAGCGCGTTTAAGGCATTGACAGCGATCGCGCTCGCGACGCCATGGGGATAGGCGAGGGGCGCTCCGCCAATGATCGCGAGAGCCGGACCGCCTTCCGCCATCGCCTCCGCAATTCGTCTGACCGTGTCCGCCGGGACCCCACTTCGCTTCTCTACCTCTTGAGGTGTGGAGTCGGGCAAGCCTTGCGACCATCCGGTGAAGTAGGACCCCGCCGCGCCTCCAGCCTGTGGCTCGCGCAGCTTCTTGCTCATGAGGATGTGAGCAATGCCGAGCGCCAAGAATCCCTCAGTGCCGGGCTTGATCGGAGTCCACTGATCGGCGTTTGCGCCGGTCTGTGACATGCGTGGCTCGAATACGACAAGCTTACCGCGCTGTCTCCCCGATTGGCCGGAGTTACGGAATTCGCCATATCCAATCGCCTGGGCTACGGGCGAATTCCAGGTACCGAGGAAATCAGCGCCGAGCGACAGGACGTACTGAGCATGCGCCAAATCAAAAGTCGGCAACTGCGGGACGCCAAAACTGATCAGGTTGGCGCGTCGCAGGACCGCCTCATCGAAGGTCTCGAACGTTACGGCGGGAGGCGCGCCGAAAGATTTCAGAAAGCGATTGACCAATTCCCGGCGTTGGCCGCGCAGGGGCTTGGTGAGAAACGCCAGCGCGGCGGACTGCTGGCCGGAACGCAGCGCGGTGAGTTGCGAAATCAACTCCTTGATCGCCTCCTCCCAGCCGATCTCCGCGAATTCGCCCGATCCGCGCTGTCCCGTGCGCTTGAGAGGATGCTTGAGGCGGTCAGGATGATAGGTGATTTGAAGTCCGGCCTGCCCCCGTGCACAAAGCTTCCCTCGATTGACCGGATGGTTGGGATTGCCTTCCAGCTTCTTGGCGACTCCCATCGAAAGCAAACCAACTTGCCCGTTACGAATAACCTCGGCCTCCGCGTGCATCACGCGCACATTGAGCCCGCAGCCCGCGGGGCACAGCGTGCATATGCTCGGCTTCCAGGTGGCGACGTCGGGGACGAGATCCTCATCGGGAATAAACCGGATGAGCTGGTGGTCCGGTTTGCCGCAGCCGTCGAGCGCCGCCGCGGCACCGGTGATCGCCGAGATTTTGAAGAAGGTCCGACGTTCCATAAGAGTTGTCAGCGGTAGCCACGGGCACGATCTTTGTGCCGCAGGCCTTCAGTTCCAGCCGGGGAACACTGTTCGAAAACAGCCATGGCACGCAAATCGTGCCGTGTCTACCCGCACTTCAATAGTGACAAACCGTACAATCCACCGACGCCTTTCGCTGCAGGTGGCAGTCGAGACAGAAACCCATATTCAGATTCACCACCGGCTGGGCCACTGTTTGCTTGGTCATATCCCCATGGCAGACTGCACAATCCACACCGACGCGGGAGTGCGACGCATGGTTGAACTTCACGTGCATTTCGAAAGAATAGTCATCGACGCGTTGCCAGGGAATCTCCTCGCTACGATTGAAGTATTCGGCCACCTTCTTGACTTCCGGTTTGTCGGCGGCGATCGCCTGGTGGCATATCATGCACATCTTGATACTGGGCAGCACCGGGTTCGAGGCCGTATCCGCGCCGGTGTGGCAGTTCAGGCATTGCATGCCGCTCGCCAGGTGCATCGCGTGGCTGTAGGCGATGGGCTGAACCGGCTTGGGCTGGATATCGAAGTAGTCGCGAACGGCCTCGAGAAAGGTCGAATGGGCCGGAGTGTAGAATGACAAACTATGTTCAGGCGGTTTCCTAGGCTGAACTTGGGCAGGCGTCACAAGTTCAAGAATCAACCATGCCAGAATGCAGACTGTAAAGAACCACACCCACCGCGTTCCTCTTACCCTCGATTTCATGGTCACGAAGCTAGATCGCCTCGGTTGAGCCGCGGCGAAAAGCGTTATGTTACCTGCGTTCTCGACGGAATGTAAGCGAAATTACGATTTCGCGGGAACGCTAAACAGTGCGCGCGGGAGTAGCAGATAGACGGCCCGACGCATTTATTCGCGGATTGGGCGCCCCGGTTTAAGATCGGTCTAGGGCGATTCAAGGGTGGTAATATTCTCGGCCTTGCCACAGCGGAAAAATAGCGGAAAACCTGCGGGATTTCTGCGGGATTTAAGGCCGCATCCGTCCACTTGACGTTTCTGTTCTACCGGGGGGCAGATGGATTACAATCGAACGTTCGCGGCACAGATTCGTTCACAAGCGATTTCTGAGTTTTGCTTTCCGACTTTCCGGATGGAGGAATCAGCATGGAGAGACGACGGTTTCTCGCCTCATCCCTGGCGGCTTCGGCGATGGCGGGATCTGCCTCCGCCGACGGCGGGATGGCACCCAACCCTGCTTCGGCAGGACGCGAGTACTACGAATTGCGACGCTACCTGGTGCGACGCGGACCTCAACAGAAGGTAGTGGATGATTATCTGCACCAAGCGTTAGGGCCGGCCGTAAAGCGGGCGGGGGCGGGACCCACGGGCGTGTTCACGGTTACGATCGGACCCGATAGCCCCTCATTCTACGTGCTGATCGTGCATCCGTCAGCGGAATCGATGGCGACCTTGATGCCACGCCTGGCAAAGGACGCCGAGTACCAAAAGGCTGGAGCCCCGCTGATCGACTGCCCGCCGACGGATCCGGCCTACGTGCGCACGGAGAGCTCTTTCCTGGCGGCATTCGAATCAATCCCCAAGTTGGAGAGCCCTTTGAGGACGTCCGGGAATCAGTCACGCATCTTCGAACTGCGCACCTATGAGAGTCACAGCAAGAGAGCGAATCGCACGAAGATCAAGATGTTCAACGAGAGCGAGATTGCAATCTTTCGGCGCACCGGTCTCGAGCCGGTTTTTTTCGGCGAGACGTTGATTGGCCCTAAGCTGCCCAATCTCATCTACATGCTCACCTTCGCTAACCTGGAAGAGCGCGCGAAAAATTGGGCGGCCTTCGTCAACGATCCCGAGTGGAAGAAGCTGAGCACTACTCCTGGCTACACGGATCCGGAGATAGTTTCCAACATTAGCAACGTGATCTTGAGCCCGACAGCGTATTCCGAGATCTGACAGGGATCAGCTTCAGGCTGACTCATGTGTCGATCTGGGCGCGTTGCAGCTTGTCGCTATAATCGATGTAGATTGACTTCCATTCCGAATAGAAATCGAGGGCCGCTACGGCTGCTTCACGATGGCCATTCCCGGTCTGCTTGACGCCTCCGAAGGGGAGGTGAGTCTCTGCTCCGATGGTTGGAGCATTGACATAAACGATTCCAGTCTCCATATCCCGCATCATCCTGAAGGCGGCGTTCACGTTCCGGGTATACACTGAAGATGATAACCCGTAGACCACGCTGTTGCCGGCCTCGATGGCTTCATCCAGGCTTCCCACCGGGATCAACGAGACCACCGGACCGAAGATCTCCTCTTGCGCGATCCGCATTCCCGGGTCGCAATCTCCGAAGATGGTAGGGGCATAGAACCAGCCGTGCCCACAGTCCCCATCCGTCAGCCTCGTGCCGCCCGTGAGTAACTTCGCGCCTTCTTTCCTGCCGATCTCGACGTATTTCTCCACCGTCTTCAATTGGCTTTCGTTAATTGCAGGCCCCATCTGTACGGTGGGGTCGAGACCCTTGCCGATCTTCAGCGACTTTACCCGTTCAGTAAACAGGCGACTGAATTCGCTGTACACTTTCTTGTGAACGATCACCCGGCTGGCCGCAGTACAGCGCTGGCCGGTGGTTCCGAATCCGCCCCAGACGGCTCCTTCAACGGCGAGGTCGAGATTGGCGTCATCGAGTACGATGATCGCGTTCTTGCCGCCCATTTCCAGACACACGTGCTTGAACGTGGGCGCGCAGCATTGGGAGACGAGCCGGCCGACTTCGGTTGATCCCGTAAACGACACCGCGCGAACGCAGCCGTGTTGAACGAGCGGACTGCCGACTTCGGATCCCGTGCCCGTAACCAGGTTCACCACGCCGCGCGGAATCCCAGCCTGTTCCATAATCTCGATGAGGTTCCAAGTGGAGAGCGGGGTGTCCTGCGCCGGTTTGATCACCAACGTGTTCCCGCAGATCAGTGCCGGCATCATCTTCCAGGAGGGTATGGCCATGGGAAAATTCCAGGGCGTGACGAGACCACATACACCGATCGGACTCCTCACCGTCATACAGAATTTGTCAGGTAGTTCCGAGGGTGTTGTCTGGCCAAACTGGCGGCGGCCTTCACCCGCCATGTAGAAGGTCATGTCGATGGCTTCCTGCACGTCGCCGCGCGTTTCGTCCAGCACTTTGCCCATCTCGCGGGTCATATCGCGCGCCAGCGCTTCTTTGCGTTCGGCGAGTATCTGCCCGACGCGGTAGAGGATCTCACCGCGCTTAGGAGCCGGCGCCAGCCGCCAGGTCCTGAAGGCCTCCTGCGCTGCAGCCACGGCGCGATTCACGTCGTCCGCATTGGATTTCTGGAAGATGCCCACCAGGTCGCGCCAATCCGCGGGGTTGCGGTTCTCGAACGTCTGGCCGCAGGATGAGTCCACCCACTCGCCGTTGATGAAGTTCTTATAGATTTTGGGGGAAGTCATGGGGAAGTCCTCCACGAGGGGAGTCGCGCGACGAAGGTCAAATGACGAAGGTCAAATATAGCACACGGCTTCGCTACGGTCGGGTCGCCCAACGGCTGGAAGAAATAAGATGGGCGCCTCTCCAATTACATTACAAATCACAGTGACGCTCAACTCTCCCAAGGAGCAGAATCGCTAAGTTATGGAAAAACATGATAGTTGAAAATCGGGCTCCTCGCCATTTTGCCCAGACCAGAGGTCTGGTATTTCACTGTAACGGCGCTGTCCTCAGCGCCGAAAACGGCGGTGGGGACACCGGCGCTACAGTAAGGCCGTCACTACGATTTGTAATGCTCAATAGCTTGACATTAGCCTAATTTGATTTGACAAGGGCCCCTCTGCTGGCTTATGCTCTCTTTGACAATTGAATACCGGATTCAGAAACACTGAATCTCATCGAGAGTGGCTGAGGGACGGGCCCTATGACGCCACGACAACCGGCTCGATCTTAATCGAGCGCCCGGTGTCAATTCCCACCCGTTTTTGGGGGAGATGAGAAGCGGACCGCGAGTTTAGCCAGCGTCAGCCTCTTTCCCTGCGGGAAGAGGCTTTTTTGTTGCTTACAGCCTCTTCTCCAGCAAAGCCTCCCCTTGCGGTGTTTGGTGCAGTAAAAGAAAGTCGAGAGGGAGGCGTTGTGAGCGCTAAAGCGGAGTGTTTGGATGTTGGCTTTGACGAAGCGGTAGACGCATTTGACGTTCATAGAATAAGAAGGGATTTCCCCATCCTGAAGCGGCGCGTCTACGGCAAGCCCCTGATCTATCTTGACAACGCCGCCACCAGCCAGAAACCTCAAGCCGTGATTGACGCCATCCAGCGCTTCTATACCGAGGAGTGCGCGAATATCCACCGCGGAGTGCACTTCCTGAGCGGGTGCGCAACCGAGGCCTACGAAGACGCGCGCTCGAAAGTGCGGCGTTTTATCCATGCGGCAAGTGCGAAGGAGATCGTCTTCGTGCGCGGCGCCACTGAGGGCATCAACCTCGTAGCGCAAACCTATGGGAAAGCGTGCCTCGAACCCGGCGACGAAATCGTCATCTCCGCCATGGAACATCACTCCAACATTGTTCCCTGGCAGTCCCTTTGTCGCGAGAAGCAAGCCCGGCTGCGGGTGGCGCCGATCAACGATCGTGGGGAACTGCTGCTTGAGGAATTGACAGGGCTGCTCAATCCGAGGGTGAAGCTCGTTGCGGTTGCCCATGTCTCAAATGCTTTGGGAACGGTCAATCCGGTCGAGCAGATTGTCAAGCTGGCTCACCACCAGAAAATTCCGGTGCTGATCGATGGAGCGCAATCCGCCCCTCATTTGAAGGTGGACGTCCAGCAGCTTGATTGTGACTTCTACACCTTTTCGGGCCACAAGCTGTATGGACCTAGCGGGATCGGCGTGCTCTATGCGAAGAGCGCGTCGCTCGAGAAGATGCCTCCCTATCAGGGGGGCGGGGACATGATCCGATCCGTTGATTTCGAAGACACCACGTACAACTCGATCCCTTACAAGTTTGAAGCGGGAACTCCCAACATTGCCGGGGCCTTGGGATTGGGCGCGGCCATCGACTATCTTGAGCGGACGGGAGTGGAGAACACGTCCGCCTACGAACGGGATTTACTCTCGTACGCAACCGCGGAGCTCGGGGCAATTCCCGGCTTGCGGATCATCGGTACGGCGAGCGAGAAGGCGAGCGTCATCTCGTTCACGGTTGACGGGGTGGACTGCCATGATCTGGGAATGGCATTGGACCAGGAGGGTATCGCCGTCCGCACCGGTTACCACTGCGCCCAGCCGGTGATGAAGCGGTTCAACGTGGATGGGACGGTTCGGGCATCCCTGGCGTTCTACAACACCAAGGAAGAAGTCAGGCTGCTTACTCAGGCGATCCGAAATATCAAAGAAGTTCTCGCCTAAGGTGTGGAGGCCTAGGGTTTTGGAGGATAGCGTGATGGAACTGGAAGATAAGCTGGCCTGTCAAAGCCTCTGCGGACAGGACGCCATGCAGATTGTCAATCGCGATTCGAGAGGGCTGGATTTGGCCGCACTCAAGACCCGGCTCGAACCGTGCATTGAGGTGCGAGGAAATTCCTCCCTGCTGCGATGCGTGATCGACTCCTGCGAATTCACCGTATTTTCAAATGGCCGCGCTATCGTAAAAGGTACCGATGATCCTGTCGTTGCCCGCCGGATTTACGCCGCTTACATAGATGCCTAGCCAGGATCTCACCCGAAGGACAACCCCGCCCAATTAAGCCCACGCCGTTAACTTCGATCGCTCCGGCCACGACACGGGATTCGTTTCGACCCCGCTTATCGGACCGCTCGCCTGACCGGAGCAGCGTTCATCACGGCGGCCTGCGCCATCGTGCCTTCATTCCCTGCTGTCCACACTGAGATCGACACCCGCTGAGATCGAATGAGCGAGGGCTGCTTTATGGGTATATACTGAGCGGCTTCGCAGGAGGACGACCATGCTAAGGCTTGGCGGATTTTTCCAGGGACTCGTGTTCCGGTGGATCATGCCTATTCTTTCCGCGGTTGCGATCCCTGCATTCTCGCAGGAGCAATCTCACCCAGTCGCCTCGCCGGAGGTTAGCCCCGATCGTCACGTTATTTTCCGCATTCGCGATCCGAACGCGAAGCAAGTCAGGCTATCACTTGAAGGTGTGAAAGACCCTCAGGCGATGATGAAGGACGAAGAAGGCGTGTGGAGCCTTACCGTCGGTCCGCTCGAACCCGATCTTTACGGATACTCCTTTGAAGCCGACGGCGTCAGCCTGATCGACCCTTCGAATTCCCTCATGAAACCGAACCTGCTGCATCCCCAGAGCGTGGTGCATGTACCGGGTCCGCCGTCGCTTCCCTGGGAACTCAGCGACGTGCCTCACGGCGTAGTCCATCACCACTTTTACCGGTCGCAAGTCGTGGGCGACGATCGTGACTTTTTCGTCTACACGCCGCCCGGCTACGATCCGAAGGCAAGGCATCCCTATCCGGTACTCTATCTTCTTCACGGGTATAGTGACGATGCGAGTGGTTGGACCGCGGTCGGACACGCCAATACGATTCTTGATAATTTGATTGCCCAAGGTAGGGCCAAGCCGATGCTCGTCGTCATGCCGCTGGGTTATGGCGCGCTGGAAATCCTCTCACCGAACGGCCCTGCCTTTAGAGATGAGGGCCTTCGCCAGCGCAACTTCGACAAATTTCGCGAGGCCCTGATCCAGGAGGTAATACCAGCCGTCGAGAGTACCTACCGCGTGACGAAGGACCGCGAACAACGTGCAATCGCCGGGCTTTCGATGGGCGGGGCCGAGTCGCTTCTGACCGGCCTTAACTCTGTGGATCGCTTTGCCTGGGTGGGCTCGTTCAGCGCAGGCGGTCTGGGCGACAATCTCGACCGGCAGTTTCCGGCTCTCGACTCTAAGATCGGCACCCAGTTGCGGCTGCTTTGGATCGCTTGCGGGACCGACGATTTCCTCGTCGAGCCAAACCGCAAGTTCCGCGACTGGCTTACCTCAAAGGGCATCCAGCACACAGACATTGACACATCCGGTGCGCATACCTGGATGGTGTGGCGGAGAAATCTTGCCACCTTTGTCCCTCTTCTCTTCCAGCCGAAATGAATCTGTCCGTCGAGGATCGGAGTTTCGAGGAGGGCCCATGAAGAAAGACGAAGCTTCAGGCAAATCCGGCGTGAGTCGCCGGGATTTTCTCAGGAACGCGGGCGCCAGCCTGGTGGCTGCTGAGCTTGCGGATGCTCCGCCGGCGAACTCGAAATCGGCGCCAGGCACGGCCGCCGTGCACTTCACCCCCCAAAGCGGATTGGCTCAAATCTCTCCTAACCTCTACGTGCTGCGCGATACCTGCAACGTGTACGTGCTGAAGGATGGCAGCCGAGCCCTGCTGATCGATTTCGGATCGGGACACGTCCTAAGTCTTCTGGGGCAGATCGGCATCACCCGGGTCGACGGCATCCTGCACACTCATCATCATCGCGACCAGTGCCAAGGCGACGCACGTGCCGTTGTCGAACGAATACCTATAACAGTTCCAGAACACGAGCGGCATCTTTTCGAAAACGCCGAGAACTTCTGGCGAAATCGCCGCGTGTTTCACCAGTACACCGTTCGGAACGATTTCTTCACGGTAACCCAAAACGTTCCTGTCGCCGCCGTCCTGCGGGATTACGACACCTACCGTTGGGGGCCCTTCGAACTACTCGTTTATCCCACACCCGGTCACACGTTGGGATCGGTAAGCCTCATCGGATCCGTTGACGGGAAGAAGACTGCCTTCACCGGCGACCTCGTTCATTCTCCAGGCAAGGTCGTTAATCTCTATGAGCTTCAGTATCAATATGCGAGTACAGACGGAGTCGATTACGCGATTTTCGCCTTGACCCGCATTCGTGAGCAGGGTCTCGAGTTGGTGTGTCCTTCGCACGGCGAGCCCTTTGCCCAGCCGGAGAAAGGGGATCAGCGATCTGATCGGCAAGCTCAGGGGTTGGTACAGTGCTTATTCGCCGGACGCGTCGCTCACAGTCGACAACAAGCCTTACGCGGTTACTCCCCACTTGATCGCTTCCTATCAGACTACGGCGAGCTCCTACGCCCTGATCAGCGACAGCGGGAAGGCGCTCTTCGTCGACTATGGATCGGCGAGCTGGAATTTCTTCGAAACCTACATGAACGCCGCCCCGGTTCGAGATCGAATGGGTTTCGTCGAACATACGGTTCCGGAGCTCAAGGCGCGCTTCGGGCTCAAGTCTGTGGATGTTGCCATGCCGAGTCACATGCACGACGATCACCTGAATGGCTTCCCACATCTGGTCAGGCATCATGGAGCCAAGGTCTGGTGCTACGAAAACATGGTGGACGTTCTCGAGCACCCTCGCGGTTACAACCTGGGATGTATTTTGGCCGAGCCTATCAAAATCGACAGATCCTTTCGCAACGGCGACAGGTTCAAGTGGGAGGAGTTTGAATTTGAAGTCTTTCACTCACCGGGCCACACGGAATATCAGATGGCCCTCTTCAGTACTATCGACGGCGCCCGGGTGGCTTTCACCGGGGACGCTTTCTTTCCCGGCGGCAGCGCGAACGGTCTCCTTCGCCACAATCTCATCTTTCGAAATTGGGTGGAAAACGATAGCCACCTGAAATCCATCCGAACGATTCTCGACCACGAACCCAACGTCGTCGCTCCCGGCCACGGCAAGCCGTTCATCAGCAATAAGACGGATCTGGAAAACCTGAAGGCGCGCCTCGAGGAGCAGCAGAAGTATTTCTTTGACGTCATCGCCGATCCCGATTGCGACTTCGGCCTGAATCCAAGTTGGGTCAGGTTCTATCCTTATCAGGCCCTGGCAAAGGCAGGATCGACAGTAGATCTGGAACTCCGAGTGCATAACTATCGCTCGGCTCCGATGCACCTTGAGGGCGTTCTGGTTCTACCGGCTGGGTGGAAAGCTTCGCCCGAAGTCGTGGAATTGACCGTTTCACCCAAGGCCGATGCCTCCGGCGGGTTTTCTGTGAGCATTCCGGAGAACTGGGACCGGGGGAGGCCGCGGGTGGCGCTGGCGGCGGACATCCGATCAGATGGGCAGTACCTGGGCCAGATCGCCGAAGGTGTCGTTGACGTGCAGTTCAGCAGTTGATGCGAGAGAAACACGGTCTTGAGGAACAGGCGCAGGGGGCGAATCGATGGATCGACGGGATTTTCTGGCACGGGGCACCGCAGCAGTTGTCGGCTCCGGAACGATAGGGGGATCGGCCGGTAAAGCGCATGGTGCAGTTGAGCAAGCACAAGGACTGTATGACGCGAAGGAACCTTCCGCTGCGATGTTCGAGGCGCCAGCGTATGTGCATCCGAATTCGGATACGTGGGCGATTGGTAATGGACTCGTCGAGCGTGTGCTGAAGTACAGCCCTGACCACGGCCTACACACCGAAAGCTGGATCCACAAAGTCACGGGAAAGGAATTTCTTCAGCGGTTACCCGAGGGGGCGGTCTGGGGTCCCGATGCACCTTGGGGGACCGAGTTCAGCTTTCAAGTTGGAGGTGAGGTCTTGAACGGGGCTGTGCGAGGTCCCCGCGCCGCCTTTAAATTGCTTTCGGCGGACACCAAGGATATCGCCCCTGACGGTAAGCTGCTCGAGGTCAAGCTGCGAGCCGCGAAACGGGCCCTGGATGTTTCCGTCTATTATGCGGCTTACAAGGGACATCCGGTGGTTCGAAAGTGGATCGCGATTACCAATCGAGGTGATCAGCCAGTGAGCCTTTCTCACCTGGTCTTTGAAGCAGTGAATCTGCGCCCGGTTCCTTCGAGCGAACAGGTCCTCTCGGCCTATTACGGGGTTCATCCGCGTGAGACCTTCTTCACCGGTCGCGCGGAGGATCCAGCTATCAAGGTAACGGCTCCTGCGACTCACGAAGGATTCCTGGTGATGAATGAGGCTCCGGGTTGGACCAAGCGGACAGAAATCTGGTGGACCGATCTCGCCTTACAGGTCATGTATGATACGGACCTCTTCCCCTTCGGACGTAGTCTGCAGCCGGGAGAAACCTTCAGCACCGCCAAGAGCGGTATTGCCTTCTTTGTGGAAGGCCGTGGCATGGCCGATCCGCGCTGGTCAATACCGTCTTACACTTCGCAGGTGCTCATGAAGAAGGGCAGCGGCTATCAACCGCCATGGTTCTACAACACCTGGGAACCGTTCTTCCTGGATTACAACGAAGAGATTGTGCAATCCCTGATTCCGGTAGCCGCAAAAATGGGACTCGACATCTTCACGCTGGACACGGGCTGGAGCAGCGACTACGATTCGAATACCCCCAATCCGCAAAAGTTTCCCCACGGTTTCGATGGCATCCGCAGGACGCTCGAAGACCGCGGAATGCGCCTGGGCTTGTGGGAGCCGCTGACGGTGCTCGGGTCCCAAAGCCGGACCTACCGCGAACACCCCGAATGGGCAATCCGCGATCTCAATGGTCAAGAGAAGACGGCGGCGTTTCCCGGTGCGGACGATCGCGTGATGTGTCTGGCTTCCGCTTATCGCGATGCTGCTGCCCGGCGCCTGAATGAGCTGATCCAAAAGTACAATCTCAAGTACGTCAAGATTGATCTGACAACCGTCTTCAACGCCTATGGCGAGGGTCCCGGCTGCTATGCCAAGGGGCACTACCACCAGACCTGGGCGGAGTCTCTGGCCGGCATCTACGAGGGAATCCAGTACGTGACGGATCAGGTGTATCGCGAGCACCCTGACGTACTCCTGGATCTCACCTTTGAGCTGTGGGGGCAAAAGCACATCATCGACTATGGCCTCCTCGCCGCCGGCGATCTCGACTGGATGAGCAACGTCAACGACGATCGGGCTACGTCCCCTGGTCCGCGCCAGGCCAGGACCCTGCTCTATCACCGCTCGCTGGCGATCCCCGTAGAGACTATGCTGATCGGCAATTTGCGTGCCACCACGGCCACGATCGAGGAGCGGTTCGCCACCGTGATTGGGTCGGGTCCTCTTATCCTTGGCGACTTGCGCAAGCTGACCGCCGCTGATGTCAACTGGTACAGCGAGAAGATTCGATGGTTTAAGCGCCTCCGCCGGTCCGTTCCCATCCAAGAGGGATTCTTTCCATTAGGGGATTGGCTCCAACCGAATGCCGCCTCATGGGACGGCTTTGCTCGCCTCAGTCGCAAAGGTGAGGGTCTCGTTGTGGTCTTCAAGAATGACACCCAACTGAAGGAAGTCGAAGTGCGGATTCCTACTTACCCGGCCGGCGAGTACCGTTTGCACTCGCTGATGACAGGTGATTCGCTCGAGTCCGTTTCGGGAAAGCATTTTCGGGCAGGGATGCGAGTGCCTTTGCCTGGAAAATACAAAGTGGAGATCCTCGAAGTCCGGAGCAGCTAAGGGCACTCGCCGCCGGCATGCGGAAGCCTATTTGATCGTTAGGCCGTTTTGGCAGTTTGGAGAGAACGTCATGGCAAAGAAGAGCTTCATTTTTCGGTCACATCTTCTCATAATGTTGTTAAGTGTTGCGCCTGGTCTTCGCGCCGCGGACCAAATCTTGTGGGAAATCGGCAAGTTCGATCAGTCTTCATTCGAGTTTAATAACAACCTAGATGAAATGGCCGCTAAATACATGGCTGACCCGCAATACAGCCCAGTATTCGTTGTGGGCAAGAGCGACCCTGCCAAAGAGTGGCCTGCCGTGCAGCCGGGATCCCAGAGCCGCGAGGCTGGAGCAAAACCATATCCTTACACGATCGTGTTTAATCTGGATCAGTCCCTTCGCGGGACTTACCGGCTCACAGTGTCGGTGGTACTCACGCGCTCTCGTGTCCCGAGTCTAGGTGTCGAAATCAACGGCCATAAGGGACAGTTCTTCTTTGATCGGAAGATGAGCTATTACCCGGGAGATGGCGGCGTTGACTCGCCCGTATACGGTGGGGACCAGATCGAAATTAGCTTGCGGGCCTCATTCCTTCGCACCGGCGAGAATAGGTTAATCCTAACAGCTCTTGACGATCCGAAGGACGGTCCGGGCGATTCCTGGTTGAACTACGACGCTTTGCGGTTGGCGCATGATGACGCCGGGCAGCCGGTCGAGCATTCGAGTCAAGGCTGAACCCACCGACTTCTATGTTCAGGGAACCGGTGGCCTCTCTGAATTGACTGCAGTGACGGTGACGAGCAACGAACCCTTGCGTGACGGGCATGTCACCGTGAAACTTGGCGATCGCACGTTTGACCAGGCGCTCAACACCGGCGGTCGGGACTTCGGCGAATGGCGCGAAGATGTCGCGCTTCCCGAGTTCAAGTCCAGAACCCTCGCCGAGCTTATTGTCGGTATGAACGGGCGAACGTTGCGGTCACACTTGACCCTCGAACCCAAGCGCAAGTGGAGGCTTTACGTTGTGCCGCATGCGCATCTCGATATCGGGTTCACTGACTACGCCGCCAAAGTGGCGGAGATCCACAGCCGCAATGTTGACAAACTGCTCGACGAGATTGATGCCCATCCGGAAATGCGGTTCAGCCTGGATGGCTCCTGGATCGTGCGCCGGTTTCTTGCAACCCGCAGCCCCGAGGCTCGCGAGGGGCTGTTCAGGCTGATCCACCAGGGAAAGATTGCGGTACCTGCGCAGTTGGCCAGCCTGATGACCGGATATCCAACGCTCGAAGAGCTGATCCGGTCCACCGACAATTCGCGCCGCCTGCACCGTCGGGACGGCTTACCGTTCGACTACGCCAACATCACCGATGTGCCGAGCTACACGTGGTCGTATCCTTCGGTGCTCAACGCCCTGGGTATCAAGTATTTTTCGGCCGCGGCCAACAGCGATCGGGCGCCCATTCTGCTGTATGGACGTTGGAATGAGAAGTCTCCCTTCTGGTGGCAGGGGCCGGATGGCGGCAAGGTTCTGATGTCGTATGCCCGGCAGTACTTCCAGTTCTCCTTTGTCTGCGGCTTGCCCGAGCAGGAAGCCGGCTGCCGGCAATCACTGCCCACTTTCCTGCAGCAATACGAGTCACCCGACTACAAGCCCGACGCCGTGCTCATGTTTGGCAGCCAGATCGAAAATACGGACCTTACACCTGGCGAGCCGGACTTCGTCAAGAGCTGGAACGAGCACTACGCTTATCCCAAGATCGTCTTTGCGACCTTCCCTGATTACATGCGTTATATCGACGAGCACTTTGGATCCCAGCTTGCCACGGTGACCGGAGACGGCGGTCCGTATTGGGAGGACGGCTACGCGACCGACGCCCACTACCTGGCGATCGATCGCGCCACCCAGCAGCGGGCTCCGGCGGCGGAGGAACTCGCAACCATCGGCAGTTACCTACAGAAGAATGTGTCCGGTCCGGCAATGCAGATCGAGCGGATGTGGGATGATCTTGTGCTCTACGCGGAGCATACGTTTACATCCTGGGGCGGATACTCGCGGCCCGAGAGCGAGGAGACGATCCGGCAGTTTGCTGCCAAAGATCAGTTTGCGGTGGACGGCCACCAACAAGCCGAGTCGATTGTGGAGCAGTCGCTCAGCCAGCTTGCCGATGCGATTCACCTCGAGGCAACCGCAAGGGTAGTTTTCAACTCGCTTAACTGGACGCGGAGCGGCCTGGTAGAAATGGATCTTGATGCGCACAAGGTGATTCTCGAACTTCCGGGCAAGACGCCAGTGCCGGTGGAAGTCCTGGCTCACCACGAGGGCTACGATCACGTGCGGTTTCTGGCTCGTGAGGTGCCGTCGTTCGGCTACAAATGCTATCAAGTAGTGGAAGAGCGGGGGCAACCTGCGGCTCCTGCCGGCGGAACGGTTCTCGCTTCCTCCAACATTCTCGATAATGCCTACTACCAGGTGGAAGTCGACCCGGCGACAGGCGCCATCAAGAGCATCTATGACAAGAAGCTGGGCAGGGAGCTGGTCGATTCCTCAAGTCCGTACCGCTTCAACCAGTATCTTTATGTGGCTGGAGGGGAAGACCAGACCCAGATTGTCCACCTACGTAAGGCGCTGCCCTTGGCAAACTTGACGATTGAAGGTTCGAGTGGCGGTAAGGTGACTGGCTTGCGCCAGACTTCCTATGGCAAGGTCCTGACTTACCAAACCAGCGGTCCGGAGGCGCCCGCTGTCGAAACCGAGATAAGGTTGTTTGATGATGAGAAGAAGATCGAGATCGTGAACCGGTTGCGCAAGGAGCCGGTAAGCAATAAGGAGGCCGTTTACTTTGCTTTTCCTGTTGCTGTGGGGTCGAAGCCCGAATTTGCGTATGAGATCCAGAATGGCTGGGTGGATCCTGCGCACGACTTGCTGAAGGGCGCCGGCGTCGGTTGGTTCACCGTGCAGCATTGGGTGAGGGCCTCCTCCCCGGATCTGAGCGTGGCCGTTGTACCCGTTGATGCACCCCTGGTGACGCTGGGCGACATCAATCGCGGCACTTGGCCCGAGAAATTTGAACCGAAGAGTGGCACTGTCTTCTCATACGTGATGAACAACTATTGGCATACGAACTTTCGCCGCGTGCAGAGCGGCGATTTCGTGTTTCGCTATGTCATCACCAGTGGGCACGATCTCCCCCCAGCGGAACTTGCCCGGCTGGGCCGCGCCGCCATGACGCCGCTGGAGATCGGCGAACTGACGCACAACGACAAGTTCGGTGATCCTGAGCGACCGCTGACAACGGTACCGACCAGTTTCCTTAGGCTCGATGCACCCGATATTGTGGTCGAGAACTGGAAGAGGGCGGATGACGGTCGGGGCACGGTCGTTCGCTTACTTGAAACCAGCGGGATTTCCGGCACGGCGCGTGTCGATTTTCCGCTCTTCACCGTGGATCAGGCCTGGCGCACTAGTGCGGCCGAAAATGACCAGCAGCCGCTCGCGATCAACGGTCACTCGGTGGACCTGGGCCTCATCAAACCACACGAGATTGTGAGCGTTCGGATTACAGGCCCAAAGCTCACGCACTGAGCGGGGCAAGAGGGGCGGGTCACGGATTTAAACGCCGTGTGGGATGCAGCAGCAAAGTGTTGGTTTGCCCCAGCGGCAGCTTTGCGAGTCAGCATGCCGGTCTCTCGCCTGTCTCAAACGCCCTTCACCTCCTTAAGTCCTAGGTTCCTCATCAGGCGGTGCAGGTAGGTCGGACGAATCCCCAGCAGTCTGGAGGCCTCAGTGTAGTTGCCGCCTCCTTGCTCCATCGCCCTCATGATCAACTGCTTCTTGGCCTCCCGCACACCCTGATGGTAGCTCGCCAGGATGACATTCGGGGATGTCTGCGCTTCTACCACGGAATCCGGCAGGTCCTCTGGCAGGATTGTCTCAGTCGACCCCAGGACCACGGCTCGCTCGATAGCGTTCTCCAGTTCGCGAATGTTGCCGGGCCAATCGTAGTGCATTAAGCAAAGGCGTGCTTCCTGCGAAATACCGATGACGGGCCGCTTCAATTTTCGGGCCTGCTGGCTCGCGAAGTAGGTGGCAAGCAGAGAGATATCTTCGCGACGGTCTCTCAAGGGGGGCAGAGTCAGTGATACCACGTTCAGGCGGTAGTAGAGGTCACGCCGGAAGGTGCCCCTCTTTACCTCCTCCTCCAGGTTGCGATTGGTGGCAGCGATCAACCGGATGTCAACCTTGATGGGGCGCAGGCCGCCCACGCGCTCGAACTGCCGTTCCTGCAAGGCTCGCAGAACCTTGGTTTGGAGCGGCAGGGCAAGTTCCCCAATCTCGTCCAGAAAGACGGTTCCCCCTTCTGCCACTTCCAACCTGCCTTTCTTCTGCGTCACCGCGCCTGTAAAAGCCCCTCTTTCGTGGCCGAAGAGTTCGCTTTCCAGCAAAGTCTCGGTTAGCGCGGCGCAATTGATAGGCACAAAGGGCTTCGTGGCCCTCCGGCTGCTGCGATGTACGGCGCGCGCCACCAGTTCCTTGCCAGTACCGCTTTCCCCACCGATCAAAACTGTGGCGTCCGTTGTGGCTACCTTCGCAATGAAACGATAGACCTCTCGCATGGCGCGGCTCTCCCCGACCATGTCGTGCGCTAGATCAATTTCCGCTTGCAACCGGGAGGTCTCATTCTCCAATAGTTCGACGCGACCCGCAGTTTCAAGAGCGCTCGCCGCCATACTCGCTATGGCGGACATCATCACTAGATGGTGCTCGTCGAATTTGCTCTGGGAGCCGCTGACATCCAGATAGATGGCTCCCACCGCCTTGCTCCCTAGCAGCAACGGCACGCAGAGAATTGAGCGGGGTTCGACGGAACCACCGCCGGCCGTCGCGCCGCCGGCCTCACTAGCCACATTGACCATTACCGGGGCGCGCGTGTCGAGCGCGCGCTCGATCGCCGCACGGCTCACGTGAAGCGGACGATCCAGCGCGGGGACGCGGTCCCACCCGAAGATCGATCGGTAGTCATCAGGAGTGCTACCAATCCGCAGGATAGCGCCGCGATCAGCCGGAACCACCTCAAAGATCAGTTCAAGGAGCCGGCGCTGGAGGGGCTCGATGCTATTTACCGACGAGATCTCCGCCGAGATCCGCAGCAGCGTCTCGAGGTCTCGGGCGCTCCGCTGCGCTATCGCACTTGAGGCCACTGGGGTTTGCGGTTGGAAGAAAGGCAAGTCATCAATCTTGAGGCGGAGCGTAGCCTCCCCAGACAATCCTTCGTCTACGAGCACCGGGGGCATCGACGGCGGTTCTTCCGTTTGCAGCAGAACAAGGAAAGCGGAAACACCAATCCCAACCTGATCCCCATGTTGCAGTTCTCGCTGTTGCACAGGCACGCCGTTTACGAAGGTGCCGTTACTGCTGGCAAGATCGGTGATGGAGTAGTTCACGCCGTTTCTTCGGATCAGGCAATGACGCCGGGAAACATGCGGGTCGTCAAGCGCAAGCCGGTTAGTCGGTTCCCGGCCGATCGAAAATTCACCTGCGTCCAGAGCAAAGGCTCTCCCTTCCAACGGGCCAGCAATGCTGATCAGTCTCGCTTCCGAAATAGGCGCCATAGTTTCCTTGAGGTTACCTCCCCTGGGAGTAAACAGCAAGCATCCTCTAACTTCTATCCTCACTTCCTCACGCAGAGAGAAACGGAAGCAGAAGGCGCCTTCGGGCCTTCGCTTCAGGCTACCGATGAACTTTCCTGGTGGATGCCCGGCGCTGGCTGAGCGAACTGGAGGCACTTGGATGCGTCGGCGGAGCTCTCCCACTTACACGCTGTGTTTCAATGTCAGCCATTTGCAAAGCGCGAACTCTATTGGATGCTTGCGTGGTGCGAGAGTGGCTATTTTGGAATGGGTTTGCCTCTAGTCGAAGACAGCAAAAGGGGCCTGCTTGCCCCGCGGACGGTCAAGCCGCGCCGCAGGAGCGGAATGATAAGCTGATCGTTTGCTCTAGGCTTCAGCCAGTTTCGCCTGTGGTCGAGACCGAGCTAACCCCCGGAACCTTTCAGCCTGCTTAAAGGGCGGACCGATCCTTCGGGATCAGGATCCGGACCCTAGTTCCCGGGTCGCTGGAACAGGAGCTGGGCTGTATAAGATTGGTCCCTCGAGTCTGTCAACGAGCTAGTGTTGCAAAGTGCAACACTTTGTGATTCTTTTCTTCCCAGGCTCTCCGATTTCGGTCGCTAAGCCAAAACAAAAAAGGCATTTAAAAATTAGTGTCTCATCTGTCTCACTTGTCTCCCTTGTCTCATTTTGAGCTGCTAAGCTGAAGATGGACTGACGATATGTTGCTGCTTGGCTAGGGGCCAACAGCCATAAATAACGGTGGCGTCTGGCAAGCGGAACCCAACCGGACTAGCCTACATGCGCTCGGGCACTTCGATGCCGAGGATCTCAATGGCTCGGGCCAGCGATTCCGTCGCCAGGAACACCAGATAAAGCAGACTCTGCTGCCGCGCTGCGTCGGGCTCGCTGAGAATTCTATAGTTATGATAGAAGTTGTTAAACGACTGAGCGAGCCGGAAGGCGTATTTGGCTACGACGGCCGGTTCTTCGCTCGCGATAGCCTGCTCGGCTACCATTTCGAGCTCGGCCGCGAGCAGTGCCAACTCCCAAAATGGCTTGCCCTCTTCGCCGGCGAAAAACCGCGCAAGCTCGACTGCCGGGATTTCCTGCAACTGGGCGGCCTCGAAGCCGGGGTTAGCCTCCGAGAATTTTCGGAAGATGTTGCGGGCACGAACCACGCTGTACTGAAGGTAAGGCCCGGTCTCGCCTTCAAAAGCCAGCGCCTCCTTGAAGTCGAAAGAAATGATGGAGCGGCGAGTGAACTTCAGCAGGAAATAGCGCAGCGCTCCCACGGCGATCATGCGGCCATAAGCAGCCTGCTTGGCGGGATCCTCCGTCATTTGGCGCGAGCGCACTTCGTCGGTTGCTTTAGCGATCAGGCGATCGATGAGGTCGTCGGCCTTGATGCCGAGCCCCTTGCGTCCCGACACTTCGACGTAGCCCTTCTGCCGATCTTCGTCACTCAGAGCGAGGCCCATCTCCTCTGCGCAGCGCGGCGAAAGCCCAACGACTTCATAAGCGAAGTGATGCAGGTTCGCGGCCTCGCGATGGTATCCCAAAGCGCGGAAGGCCGCCGCCACCACACTTTGCACGTAGGACTGCCGCGTATCAATCACAGCGTAGGCCGCGGCTGCGTGTCCGAAGGCCGGGGCCGCCTCCCCGCTGGGCTCGACAGTGGTCCGCCAGACGGGGTGACCGTCCGGATAGCGGTAAAAAGGCTCGTAACCGAAATCCTTGCCGAGCAGGGCGAATTTCCAGAGGTGATAAGCGATGTCCTTGCCCACATAGGTCACCGTGCCGTTGGAGCGCACGATGATTTTGGCATCCTCTGTCGATTCACCTACGGGCTCCGCCGCGGTCTCGCTGGCTTCCTCAACCGCGGTCATCGCCATAACCCAGCAACCCTTGTTCTTGCCCGAGTCTTCGAATCGCAACGCGCCTGTCTGTTTCATCAAGTCGAAGGCCGATTTCCAGAAGTCAAGCCGCAGGATCTCGCTTTCCTGCACCAGCAGGTCGTACTCCACGTTGACACGCCGCATGGTGGCGAGGTGGGTGGCCACAATCGCGGACGACACTATCTCTGCCATCTGGGCGAGATCCCCGCGCCCTTCTTCGATCGCCTTGAGGGCCTCGGCTCGGTGCGCCAGGCTCTCCTTTTCCTCCTGATACCACTGGAATACGCGCGCGTACAGATCCCAACAATAATAGTCGAAACGCTCTCGGGGATCGGCAATGAGGCGGCGAACATCCTCGGCGGTCTTACGCTCCAAATGTACAAATCCTACGATGACATCCGCCACCTGTACCCCGGTGTTGTCGATATAGTTCTGGATCTCCACGCGGCGTCGGCGGAAACCGAGCAGGCGCACGAACGAGTCTCCCAGCACGGCATTGCGCAAGTGCCCGATGTGGGCGGCCTTATTGGGATTGATGCTAGTGTGCTCCACCAGGATCTTCTCGCCCTCTGCTGCGAGCGCGCTGGCGGCGGCAGAGCGAGAACCAAAGAGCGATTGAGCGAGTCCCACGCGGTCCAGATGCAGATTGAGGTAACCAGGTCCGGCGATGCTTACACGTTCCACACCTTTGATGGGGAGCAGCTTTGCGGCCACCTGCTCGGCGATCTTCCGAGGCGCCTGGCGAAGCGGCTTAGCCAGCTCAAAGCACGACACGATGGAAAGCTCGCCGAGATCCACGCTGGGGGGAAAGCCCAGTGCCGGCGCAGGGATCTCGCGGCCAAATACTTCATGCACGACGGCAACAAAACGTTGACGGACACGTTCCTGGATTTCGAGAAACAAGGAGGATTCTCCGGAGTGCAGTGATGAGGAGGCCCGGGCCTCGAAGATAACCCTCGATTATAGCAGACCGGATTTCAAGGGTTGGGGGCGGCCAAAAGCTCGAACGGCTCAGACCAGAGGATCGCCGTTTTCATCCACAGGATCTTCGAAGAGCTTGCGTAGCTCCTGCGAGAAGATGCGGAACAGCAGCTCAAAGGCGTGGCGCCACTCATGCGGAAACGACTGCTCCAACGTCGCAAGCTGGCCCGTCTCCATGTCTTTGAAGAAACCGGCGGCAGTGTGCCAGATGAAGGTCGCGTCATTCTTCCTGGAAGGGCAACGATCGAAATCCAGCTTCCCGCGGTTGAGGAACAGCGTGAAGCTGAACCCCCAGTCCTCGATGGTCCAGGCGGTGGTAAGCCGCGCTTCGCGAATTGCCTGTCGTACTACTCGTTCTCGACCGGCCAGCACGAAGGCACGCTGCGTCAGGCGCCGCAAAGCGCGCTTCGAAAGCTGAGATGGCTCGGTTTGTGCGGCGGGTTCGTCCATTGCCAATCAGAAGTATAACCGTGGAGAGCGGCGGGGATAACGAAAACTGAAGGCTGAGCACTCAATGACTTGTCACCTCTACGGTACTTCAAGGTGGGTCCCAAAGAACCGCGAAACTCTGTCGGCCAGAACTGACGGTCTGGTCACTTGTCATTCGTCACCGTTCTTTCCATTCCTTTGCGAATGAACGCGACGATATCCTGAGTGGACGCACCCGGCTGAAATACTTCGGTGACACCAGCTCGCTTGAGCGCTGGGATGTCCTGGGCAGGGATGATGCCCCCGGCGAGAACCATAACATCATCCATGCCCTGGGCGCGCAGCAACTCGCAGATCCGCGGCAGGATGGTGTTGTGCGCTCCGGAGAGTATCGAAATGCCGACCGCGTCGACGTCCTCGTCAAGGGCGGCGCGGGCGATCTGCTCGGGTGTCTGGCGCAGACCGGTGTAAATCACCTCCATACCCGCATCGCGAAGGGCGCGGGCCACGATTTTTGCGCCACGGTCATGGCCGTCCAAGCCGGGTTTGGCGACGAGTACGCGAATGCGGTGGTCCATAGAAGCGAGCGGCAAAAGACAGGCAATGACGAGCGATCAACCATGCGCGAGCGAGAAAATGTTCGGTTCGTCTTACCTGAAAGCCGGTTCCTGGTAGGTTCCAAACACGCGCCGAAGCACATCGCACATCTCGCCCAAGGTGGCGTAGACGCGCACGCACTCAAGCAGGTAGGGCATCAAGTTGGCATCGCTAGCGGCGGCACCCGCCAGCGCTTCGAGGGTCGATTGGACCTTCACCCGATCCCGCGTCTGACGCAAGGCCGCGATCTTTTCGCGCTGGCGGCGGGCCACGTTCTCATCGATCACCAGGATGTCGATGGGCAGGTTCTCGTCGGCGACAAACTGGTTGACGCCGACGATGATCTTCTCCTTCCGTTCCAGTTGCTGCTGATAGGCGTAAGCTGCCTCGTGAATCTCCCGCTGCGGGAAGCCCTTTTCGATCGCTGCTACCATACCTCCCATGCTGTCGATCTTCTCGAAGTACTCATAGCAGGCACGCTCGATCGCAAGGGTGAGCGCCTCGACGAAGTACGACCCGCCCAAAGGATCCACCGTATTGGTGACGCCGCTTTCGTGAGCGATGATCTGCTGGGTTCGCAGGGCGATGGTTACCGCGTCCTCGGTAGGCAAGGCCCAGGCCTCATCGAGGGAATTCGTGTGGAGCGACTGCGTGCCGCCTAGAACGGCGGCCAGTGCCTGGATGGTGGTGCGGATCACGTTGTTGTAAGGCTGCTGAGCGGTGAGCGAGCATCCTGCGGTCTGGCTGTGGAACCGGCACAGCCAGGAGCGCGGATTAGTGGCTCCAAAGCGCTCCTTCATTACCCGCGCCCAGATTTTGCGAGCCGCGCGGTACTTGGCGATCTCTTCGAAGAGATCGTTGTGGGCGTTGAAGAAGAAGCTCAGGCGTGGGGCAAACGCGTCCACGTCGACACCGGCGCGCCGGACCCACTCGACATACTCGATCCCGTCCCGCAGCGTAAAAGCCAGCTCCTGCACGGCGGTCGATCCGGCCTCCCGGATGTGATATCCGCTGATCGAAATGGTGTTCCACCGCGGAACCTGGCGCGTGCCGAAGATGATGGTATCTACCACCAGGCGCATGGAGGGCCGGGGAGGGAAGATATACTCCTTCTGAGCAATATATTCCTTGAGTATATCATTCTGGGTTGTACCGGAGATCTTGTGCCAGTCGAACCCGCGCTTTTCGGCCGCCACCAGGTACATCGCCCAGACGATCGCGGCGGGCGAGTTAATGGTCATGGAAGTGGTGACCGCATCAAGGGGCAGACCCTCAAGCAGGGTCTCCATGTCGGCGAGCGACGAGATCGATACGCCACATTTGCCTATCTCACCTTCGGCGAGCGGATGATCGCAGTCGTAGCCCATCAGGGCAGGCAAGTCGAAGGCTATGGAAAGTCCGGTCTGACCTTGCCGAAGCAGGTAATGCAGCCGGCGGTTGGTGTCTTCCGGGCTGGCGAACCCGGAGAACTGGCGCATGGTCCACACCTTGCCGCGGTACATGCTGGCGTGGATCCCGCGCGTGAAGGGGTACTCCGCTGGATTTCCCAGGTCGCGCTGGTAATCGAAATTCCCGAGACCGGAAGGCGCGTAAAGGGGTTCGACGGGGACGCCAGAGAGGGTGGTAAAGGACCCCTGCGCAGCGACTGGCGCCGGTGTGCATTCCGCCGCCGGTGCGGAGGACGTCGTGGCGAAGACTGGGCCCTGCGGATCGTATCCTTCTGTCGCCATGGATCGATCTTATCGACCGGAACATCCAAAGTCAAACAACGGAAGGATCGAGATCTGGCCTTACTGTTTTTGGATTCTGAGCGCGTCAAACACTGATCCGCCTCTGCTTATGCCGGTTGAGATACCAGCAGGGGCTGTATCCAAGGTGCGGAAACAGAGAGCGAACGCAGGTCTGGGTGTGCGGGTCGAGAAAGAAATACTGCTCGCCCTTGGCGTTTTTGTTGGGCACGGCGTAGAAGGGCTGAACGGTAAGGATGCTGTAGGGATTGCGATGAAGGAGGAGCCTCAAGCGAAGCCAGAGATAGTCCCCGCCATAAACAGCCGAAAGTAAAAGAAGGACGCCGATGGCCGCGCGCAGTAATGCGCGCCCAACCACGGCGCGGCCTGTGGCATTGTCTTCTAGTCCCAGACGTCGCCCCTCGAATAAATCCGCCAGCTACGCGACCACCCGTACGGCCTATTGCTGAGCGGCCTCCGCCAGAGCATTGCGGTAATCGTCCACGTTCTGTGCGTTCACCACCGTAGTGCCCGTATCGGTGATCTGCGGCAACGGCGAGGTGGGTGCGGTCTTCCAATCGGTGAACTGGTGTACGGCGTTGTGGTGCAGATCGTCCAGAAAACGAAGCCCATAGAAGGCCATGGTGTAGGGCTTCTGGGCCACAGTGGCCGTGATCAGTCCTCCCGAAATGGCCCGAAGGGTCTCGGGATTCGCGTCCATAGCGACGATGGGGATGGAGCCCCCCTTCCCGGCCTGTGACAAGGCCTTGGCCGCTGCCGGTCCCCCGGCCGCGTCGAGGCAGACGATTCCCTTGACTTGCCACTTCGAGATGAGGTCAGTCACCTCGGAGGCAGCCAAGGTGGGGTCGCCCTTGTCATCATACGTCCACTGCAAGGTGACGTAGGGCGATGACTTGATCCCGTCCTCAAGGCCGCGGAGGCGCTCGTCAAGGTTGAACTGCCCTGGGATTGTTAACACCGCCACGCCGCCGTTGCCGTGCAGGATCTGGATGAGCAGCTTTCCAAGTTGAACGCCGGCGCGGTAATTATCCGTGCCGATGAAGGCGATTCGCTTTGACTCGGGCGAGTCCGAGTCCACAGTGATGACCGGTATGCCCTGCTCGACCGCCTTGTCGATGTCGTCCTTGAAGAGCGCGGGCTGAGCTGGAGATACCAGAATGCCGGAAGGATGCTGTGCTACCGCGTCCCGAAAGGCCTTGAGTTCCGCAGCGGGATCGTAACTCGCCGCCCCAACGAATTCGGCCTTGACCTTCATCTCGCGGGCAGCTCCCATGAAGCCGGCCTTGGCGTCCTGCCAGTAAGGCAGGGTGTTGTTGATGGCTACAAGGACATAGTGCTCGTCTGAGGTGTGATTGGAGGGCCCGCAGGAGACAAGTGATAACGCGAGCGCAGCCAGGAGGGCGAAAGAGAACACTGTTCTGAGACTGAGTGTCATGATCTTTTCCCCTTTCGTGCGAGCTTCGGTGAGCGAGTGCCAGCCCCGAGGATAAGGGCATGTACTCCGGGGGAAAGGCTACCACAAAAAAGACAAGTCGTCGATCTGGTGGAGGCAGCAAAGGCAGCAAGGCAGCAAGGCAGCAAAAAAAGCCGGAACTTCGCCTTGGACACCTCGACCAACTCCGAGTGGATTTTTTGTCCAAGAAAATCTGCCGGATGGGTGGAAAATGGGACAGAGCATTGGCTTGGGAGGGGAGAATGCGAAGGGGACGGGATGCGATGCGGCGTGAGCCGAGCGCCGTCGCAACCGCTAACTGGGGGGCGCGCGGAGAGGGACAGGGCAAAGTTGACTAGCCGGCCCGAGTCGGATCAGGAGCTGAATCGAGTCGGCGCCTTTGAGATGCAGCCGTGCAACTGGGCGGCCACTGGGAGGGCCGTGAGGTGGGCCTTTGGCAAGCCCTTCCGTACATGGTTTATATAGTAATGTATATACATATAGATAACCTAGTGGGAAGAGAACCTCTCCTCACCAGCAAGGCGGCAGGCGACCCGAGCGGGAAACCACGATCCACCACGCCGGACCCGTGCGGCCAATGAGAGTCCGGCCTAAGCAAGAATCAGGAGCAACCCAGGGCTTCGGGTGAGTGCCAGCCGGCCTCAGTAATCCGGAGGCGGACTAGGGCTTCTTCGTCGTGGCCGCAGGCTTTTCAGCCGGGCCCGCGGGTTTGGACGCGTCAGCCGTAGTCACCGGGTAAGCGGCGTCGTACCGTTTTACCATCTCTTCCGTCAGGTCCGTACCCGGCGCGACGTAGTAGAACGGGACCTGCGGATTCGAGTCGTCCAGAACCACGCTGAAACTGCCCTGCTTGGCGTAGTCATTGATCAGCTTCACCATCTTCTGGCCGATACGGTTGATCACTTCCTGGCTGTCAGCCTGGAAGTCAGCTTGGGCGTCTTCCTGAGTACGCTTGAAGATCTTGTTCTTGTCGTCCAGGTCCCTGGTAATCCGGCGTTGCTCGTCGTCGCTCAGGGTGTTGGTACCCTTCTGAAGCTGATCCTGCAGGGCGGCGATTTCCTGCTGTTGTTTGGTGAGCTCGTCGCGCCGCGGCTGGTACTTCTTCTGCAGATCAGCGAACGCCTTCTTACCCTCTTGGGTATTTCCGATCGCTCCCTGCATGGCAATTACTCCGACCTTGCTTGCCGTGCCCTCACCTTGGGCGCGCCCCACCAGCGGGGCGGCCAAAACGGCTAGCGCCAAGGCCACTATTGATACTCGGTTCTTCATTAACGCTCCTTAGAATCGATCAAATTTTGCAGACTTCTATCATATCAAACTTACCCCTTCCGCTAGAACTGGCGCGCCACGGTGAATCCCACCCGTGCCTTGCGGTCCCGGTACTCGAAAGCCCGGAAGAAAGGTAGGGCGGAATCGTAGGTGGCCTGGTTCGGGAACAGATTACGGAGAGCGTCCAGGCCCGCGCCCGACAACTGTGGCGGCGTCAGGTTCGAGTCGAGACGCAGCCAGTTGTATCCATAGTAGACGCGGAAAGGCGCGTTGACTACGGGCAGAACAACATCGAGCTCAAGACCAGTGGAACCGCGCGGCCGGAAATTCGTCACGGAGATCGGCTTCAAAGTGCTCGGAGTTTCGAACCAGGGATACAATTGGTTGATCTGCGCGATCTGAGACCCCGCCCCATTTTGCAGCTTCAACTGGCTCTGGCTGGCAATGAAGTCCACGCCCACATCGACAAAGGCCGCCAGGGTAACCGGCCCCGCGATCGGAATCCTATATTCGAAGTTCTCCAGCAGCTCGGTATCGCCGCCCGGGAACTGCAGCGTATTATACGGGAAACGTGTATACGATCCGCACGTACCCACCTGTCTCTGGCCATTGGCACCCACAGCCCAGATTTGATTGCCGTTGGCGTCACGGTTGCAGACTTGGCCAATGGTGGGGAAAAAGGCCAGCGGGCTGATGGTGTAAATATCGAAACCGCGGATATCGTATTCACCGCCCATGTAGATACGCGAAAATGGAGGGGGCACCCTTCCCCCATACCCTCTGATCGTGGCTCCTACAAGGTGGAGTGCCAGAACGTTACGGCCGTGGTTGATCGGATGAAAATACTTGAACT
The DNA here is from genome assembly GCA_963803295.1 of uncultured Acidobacteriota bacterium. Taxonomy (GTDB): domain Bacteria; phylum Acidobacteriota; class Terriglobia; order UBA7540; family UBA7540; genus CAWDMC01. The sequence goes on from CAWDMC010000011.1 coordinate 280,789, forward strand.
CCACGTGGGGACTGATCGTGTTCACATTGCCGCCCAGAGCCGAACCCGAGAAGGCCAGCGAGGCGTAAATATACTTGCCGTGGTGCGGATCCATAGCGCTGTCGAGCTTGTTGTAAACAAAGGTCGGCATCACCTGGCTGGTAGTGATACCGCTCAGCTGATTGGGCCCTTGAAACTGCCCGTAGTCCAGCTCCTGAAACAGCGACTGCGTCGCGGAATTGAACGTCTGCACGCTGCTGACCGAGTATTGATAGGTCAGGCCCACCCTGGCGAACGGGATCTTGTGCATCGGGTAGGAGGCAAAGACCGAAAATCCGGTGGAGTTCTGCTGGAAGTTCTGGTAAAGCTGGCCATACGGCGTGTTTCCCAGCGAAAGATAGTTGATGCCGGAGTAAGCGGACAACTGCTGTAACTGATTAAAGTGGTAATCGCTCTTGTAGACATTGAAGCCGAGCGTAATGGGACGGTCGAACACGTAGGGCTCGGTAAAGCCGAAAGAATAAAGCTTCTGGTAGGTACCGAAGCTGGTCTCAATACTCAGCGTTTCCCCCAAGCCCAGAAAATTATTGGTCGCATAGTTGATGCCGACGAAATTGCCCGCCAGTCCGCTAACACCGCCTGAGAAACCGATCGAGTTCCGGCCCTTTTCCTTTACCTTGACATTGACGTCCACCGTTTGGTTCTGCGCGTTCTGCTTGATATCGTAATCTTCCTTCTTGATTTCGTCGAAAAAGCCGAGCTGGTTCATGCGCATAACGCTGTAGTCCCATAAGTTGTGTTGAAAGTGTAGCCCTCATCAACCATCAACTCCCGGCGGATCACTTTGTCGCGTGTCTTGGTGTTACCGCTGAACTCGATGCGGTGAACCCGGAGATTGCTTGCCCTCTTCGAAGTCGAGCGCGAGATTGATGATGTGACGCTTTGGATCCTCCTCCGGATCAGGCGTAGCCGTGAAATTAATGTATCCGTAAGCGCCGTAGATCTTGCGGTAATTCTCGAGTCCTTTCCGCACCTTGGAGAGATTGAAAATGTCACCCTGCTTCATCTGGAGCACGCCGGACATCTGCTCGGTCTTGAACAGCTTATTGCCGCGGATGACGACCCGACCGAGATGATAAAGATTGCCCTCTTCGAGTCCCACCGTCAGGTCGACGCGCTTGCCATGGCCCGTGCTCCAGAAGAAGAACGGAAATCGGGTGGCGGTGTCGGTCGTCTTGGTCACAGGTTCCTTGCCACCACCCGGTAATAGCCGTGGTCCTGGTAAAGCTCGCGGACCTGTTCGAGGTCGTAGTCGATCTTGTCCTTGTCGTAAGTTTTGTGAAACCAATAGAACCAAGGTGGCACCCCGAAAGGCTTGGAGTATTTCATCGCCCGCACCAGGCGAAGATTGGGAAAAACCGTGTTGCCAGTGAAGCGGATGAGCCCCGACCTTCACTTTCGGTCCTTCCACGACGATGAAGGTCAAAGCCACCGAGTTCGGAGGGATATTGCGGGTGCGAGCCGTCACGCTGGCGAACTGGCGCCCGTGTTCAGACAGCAGTTCCTCCAGCACCACTTCGGCCCGCTTGATAACCACCGGATCATACTGGGAAAGAATCGTGAGGCCGACCTTCTTCTCCCGGAAACGATCGAGCACGTCGGACTGCTGCACGCTCGACAACCCTTTGTAGTCGATGCTCCGCACCAGCTTCTTCTCGCGGACAAAAAAGGTGATGATCTTACCGCCGTTCGGCGCGTCCGCTACCTCAGCTCGAATATCATCCAGGAAACCTGTATTCCACAGCGACTGGAAATCGCGATCCAGCGTGTTCGGATCATAGACATCGCCCTTGCGGGAAAAGACACGGGCGCGCAGCGTTGAGGCCGGAATGCGGCGGTTGCCGCGAAATTGAATTTCAGTAATCAGAGGCTTGGAGGGCGCTTGCGGCACGCCTGGAGTAACCGAAGGTTGAGTGGGCTGAGGCTTCTCAGGCGTCACTGTAGGAGGAGCTTCCAGTTCAAGATTCGGCTGCTGCGCTGGGGGCTTCTGCCCAGGCTGCTGTCCTTCCCCTGCCGGTGCTTTCGAGGGCTGCCCGGGAGTTTGGCCACTCTGGTAGAAGGAGGTTGGCTGGGCGTCGTCTGGGATCCCTGCGGAGCAGCCTTCGCGTCCTTGTTGGGCGAAGATTGCGAGCCTTGAGGTGAACCTGCCTGAGCGCCAGCAGATGAAGAAGCCCCGCCAGCGGGCTGCTGGGCGGCCAATCCGAAGCACAATGTCGAGAAGATGGACGCTGCGAGGGGCGTCAGAATCAGCGCCGAAAATAGCAGGCGACGGATCGAGAGTGCGCGCTGCCGGCGCATCTTAACTTCGATCGGCAAGAGACAGATCTCCCCCTCCCTCAAAAAAGCTAATCCTTCCGATGCTGGGAGTTCACCAGGAGTTGGCCGGAAACGGAATTCGTCCGCAGGGTCTCGGCCCTCTTAGACCCGCGAGGAGATTTTGATATCACCCGGCGCGGGTGGCGGATCGACTTCGAGAATTCTCCGAATGCCGCCGCTTTGAGTCAACGAGAAAAACTTCCCCCGGCATTGTACCCGATTCTCACCTGCCAGGCGAAGAGCTAGTGAGAAAGAGGGGTAGCGGCAACAAGCTTATCGTTTAGCGAACGATAATAGAGGCCTTCGTTCGAAACGATCACCTCGAAAGCCGCCGGGCGGAGATGTCCCCCTGGATCAATGCCTCCGATAGCGGATCTTCCACGTATTTCTGTAACGCCCGCCGCAAGGGACGTGCTCCATAAGAGCGGTCTCCGCAGGTCTTCTCCAGAATCCAGCGAGCCGCCTCCGGTGCGAGACTGATGGAGATATTCCTCTGCGCCAGATTCTCATTCATGCGGCTCACCAGCAAATCGATAATCTGAATCAGGTCGGCCTCTGTTAAGGCATTAAAGGCGATAATCTCGTCGAGCCGGTTGAGAAACTCGGGATTAAAGAGCCGCTTCACCTCGCTCATCACCAGGTCTTCTGCCTTGCGCTCGCTGACTCCCTCGGCTGCCGATTGGAAGCCCAAGTTCACGCGGCGTTCGAGGTGCCGGGCGCCGATGTTGGAAGTCATGATCACAATCGTATTCTTGAAGTCGACGTGGTTACCCAGACCGTCGGTCAACTGGCCGTCTTCGAACACCTGCAGGAGAATATTGAACAGATCGGGATGAGCTTTTTCGATCTCATCCAGCAGGATCACCGAATAAGGCGAGCGGCGCACGCGCTCGGTAAGCTGTCCTCCCTCTTCGTATCCCACGTAACCGGGAGGTGAACCGATCAGCTTCGAAACGGAGTGCTTTTCCATGAACTCGGACATATCGAAGCGCACCAACGCCCGCTCGCTACCGAAAAGGAAAGCTGCCAGACAGCGTGCGACTTCGGTTTTCCCCACCCCAGTCGGACCCAGAAAAAGGAATGAGCCCACGGGTCTGCCCGGCGCCTTCAGGCCCGCGCGGGAACGCCGGATGGCGCGGGCCAAAGCCGATATGGCCTTTTCCTGGCTGACGATCCGCTTGTGCAGCTCCTCCTCAATCCGCAGGAGCTTCGACATCTCTTCTTCTTTGATCGAGGTGACCGGCACGCCCGTCCAACGGGCGACTACCTCCTGAATGTCCTCGCGTGTCACCACGCCCATCGCGGTCTCGTCAATGTTGTATTTCTCACGCAGCAGGCGAAGGTTCTCGCGCTCCTTGCGCTCTTCGTCCGAGTAGAAGCGCGCCTTCTCAAACTCGTGGTTGGCGATGGCGTTCTCCATCCGATGTACCACGAACTTGATGCGCTTCTGGACATCAACCATCTCTTCCGGCAGCGAACTCTGCCGCAGTTTGACGCGGGCGCCCGCCTCATCGATGAGATCCACCGCCTTATCAGGCAGATACCGGTCGGGGATGTAGCGGCTGGAGTCGGCAACCGCCGTCCGGATGGCCTCGTCAGTATAGGTGACGGCGTGGAATTTCTCGTAGCGGTCCTTGATTCCGAAAAGAATCTGAATAGCCTCGCTCTCGGAGGGAGCCGGCACCTTGACCGCCTGGAAGCGCCGTTCGAGTGAGCGATCTTTCTCAATCGACTTGCGAAATTCCGACGGAGTGGTTGCGCCAATGCACTGGATTTCACCGCGTGAGAGCGCCGGTTTCAGGATGTTCGCGGCGTCGAGCGAACCCTCGGCGGACCCGGCGCCAACTAAGGTGTGCAATTCGTCGATAAAGATGACCGAATTCTGCGACTCCATCAATTCTTTCATGATGGTCTTCAGCCGCTCCTCGAACTGCCCGCGGTATTTCGTGCCCGCCACGATCAGCGAAAGGTCAAGAGCCAGAATGCGCTTGTCGGCCAGGAACGATGGAACGTTTCCGTCCGCAATGCGCTGGGCCAGACCTTCGACAATGGCGGTCTTGCCGACGCCCGGCTCGCCGATTAGAACGGGATTATTTTTGGTGCGGCGGCAGAGGATCTGAACCACCCTCTCCACTTCCCCTTCGCGCCCAACCAGGGGATCAAGCTGATTTTCCATGGCGGCCTGGGTGAGATCGCGGCTGAATTCCGACAGGAGCGATGTCTCCTTGGGACGGCTGGCGGACATCTTTTCGTTCTGCACCCTGCCCAGGTCCTCCCTAATTGTGGACAACCGCAGACCACGCTCGTGCAGGATCTCGGCGGCAAATGACTTTTCCTCGCGCAAGAGGCCCAGCAACAAATGTTCGGTGCCAATATGCTTGTGAGAGAGCCTCTCCGCCTCCTCCGCGGCGAAACCCAGCACACGCTTGCACTCCTGGCTGAGAGGCAGATCTACCGAGGTGGACACTTTCTCGCGGATGGTCGTGCGTCCTTCGATCTGCTTGCGAATGGACTCGATCGAGGCGTGCGAACGCAGGAAACGATTGGTGAGGGCCTTGTCTTCGCGCAGCAGTCCGAGGAGCAAATGTTCGGTTTCAATGTGGGGGCTTCCGAACTGGCTGGCCTCGTACCGGGCAAAGAAGATCACACGGCGGGCTTTTTCGGTATAGCGCTCGAACATATCTCCTCATCTATTGGTACTCCGCTCGCCGCAACTGGGGTCGAACCTCTCGAGCCCTAAATTGGGGCGGGCGGTCAGCGGATCGGTTGACCTTCGGTCAACGAGCCGTCCGCAAGCCGAAAGGTGCGGCCGGCTCGCTGCGCCAGTTCAAGGTTGTGCGTCGCGATGACCGAGGTCAGTCCATGAGCCCGGTGTAATCGCTCTAGCATCTCCAACACCAGCTGGGCTGTGTGATGATCCAGATTACCAGTGGGTTCATCCGCCAGTAGAAGCGACGGCCCGTTGGCCAGCGCCCGGGCCAGAGCAACCCGTTGCTGCTCGCCACCCGAAAGCTCCCCCACCCGGCGCACAAAGGCCTTTTCGAGACCAACTTCGACCAAGAGGTCTCGTGCCCGCTCGCGAGCCCCCTTTACCTTCGTCCCACCAATAAGTTGGGGAAGCATCACATTTTCCAACGCACTGAATTCCGGCAAGAGGAAGTGCATTTGCCAGACAAAACCCAGCTGCGAATTCCGATAATCGGCCCGTTCCTCAGCCGTGAACTCACCGACCCGCCCACCTTTGAAGTATACCTCACCGTGAGTTGGAGTGTCTAGCGCGGCCAGTAAATGTAATAGTGTGGTCTTGCCGCTTCCCGATTCTCCCACCAGCGCCACCAGCTCACCGGCGGCAATCTCGAAGCGGAGATCCTCCAAGACCACAACCTCTTCTTCGCCCGAACGGTATATTTTAGTCAGATTCTCGACTCGAAGCATTATCAACTAAATACTCTCGAACTCTAGTCAAGCGCTTCTGTAGGGGCAGGCCTCGTGCCTGCCCTAGGCGACCACAAGGGTCGCCCCTACGAGGCGCTCGCATAACGCTAAATAATCAGAAAGCCTCATTCGTACCTCAGGATCTCCACCGGATCGAGCCTGGCCGCCGAAAGCGAAGGGTAAAGAGTCGCCATGAAGCTGACCAGGAGCGCCGCTAGAGTTATCCACAATCCATCGAGCGGATGAGCATGAAAAGGTACGGAAGGCAGAGCATAAACGTCGGCCTGGAGCGGAATCAAGTGATATTTGTTTCCCGCCCAGGAAACACCATAGCCCGCCACGATCCCAAAGAGGCTACCTACGGCGGCAATCGCCAGACCGTGAAGTGTAAAGATTCGCCAGATCTGCCGCCGCCGCGCCCCCATTGAAATCAAAACCGCGATATCGCGGTTCTTTTCCATCACCATCATCGCCAACGTGATGAAAATGTTGAGCGCCGCCACCAGCATGATCAGGCCGATGGTCAGAACTGTAACCAGACGTTCCAGCTTTAGCGCCGTAAAAAGGGAATGGTTTTGTTCCATCCAGGTATTGGTGTCGAAGCCCGGACCGGCTGCCTTGCGGATCTCGGCCGCTACCTCTTCGGCCTGATAAATGTCATCGATCTTGAATTCGATCACGGAGACCACGTCGCTCAAGTCAAAGAGCCGCTGGGCCGCATTGAGATTGGTGAAACACCAGGCGCTATCGATGTCGTAGAAGCCCGAGTCGAACACAGCCACGACACGGAAGTGGCGGAACTTCGGCACGACGCCAAAGGGGGTGAGACTGCCTTGGGGGCTCACTACCATCACGGTATCCCCCACTGACACCCCGAGAGCCTGCGCCAGATCCTTACCCACGATAATCGGATCCGCATTCGGGAACACCTTCGTCACTTGTTCGAGCGTCCCCCCCTTCAGCCGCTTGAGCAGATCACCTACTTTCACCTGGCGTACCGGGTCGATACCCTTGAAGATCGCCCCTTGGGCGCGCGAGCCGCTCGAGATCAAGACCTCTTCGTAGAGCACAGGCGCGGCCGAACGCACGTGCGGCAAATGAGATAGGCGATCCGAAAGCTGGTCGTAGTTCTTGATCCCGTCATTGGCAGGGCGAATCAGGTTCACATTAGCAGTGGCTCCGAGGAGCCGTTGCTCCAGTTCCTCGCGGAACCCGTTGTTCACGGCCAGGGCGATGATTAGCGCAGCCACACCTGCCGAAACTCCTATCACCGAAATGAGAGTGATCAGCGAGATCACCGCCTGACGGCGCTTAGCCTTGAGGTATCGCAGGGCGACAAAGAGTTCAAAGCGCATTGGTGAGTCCATTATCAATGAGTTGCGCAAAATGGGAAAGTGGAATCAGGTTCGGTAGGGCTCGCGCAGTGCATCTCACATCCGTTTATTTCCAGCCTGTAACGCTACGCCATCGCAGTTCAGCACACTACCTGGGACTCAAGCTTCTTGGCCAAAGGACATAACTATCCGGCAAAAGTTGGAAGGTCCGACCTAACCCCGATAATAACCATGATGCCCATTGCTAGCTGCGCCTTCCCGGTATACACTGGCCAAACTTAAGGGCAAAAAAACGGCAGGCTAGCCCTGCCGCGAGGAGCTTTCAGGAGCCTTTTTTGGGGAGGAATGATCATGGTACGCCGCCTGATGACGCCTATCGCCGTTGTTTCTACTTTGATGGCACTTGTCTTGACTAGTGCGCCAAACGCCAACGCCCAACAGAAGAAACGTGTAGCCGTGATGAATTTCGAATACGGAACTGTCCAGACCAGCGTAATGGCGATTTTCGGAACCAATAATGATATCGGCAAGGGAATCAGCGATCTGGTAGTCCAGAAACTGGTCCAGGACGGCCAGTACAGTGTGATTGAGCGCGCCGCGCTTGACAAGGTACTGGCAGAGCAGAATTTCTCCAACAGCGATCGCGCCGATCCATCGTCGGCCGCCAAAATTGGCCGTATTCTGGGCGTGGACGCCATCATTCTGGGCACGGTCACCCAATTCGGCCGTGATGATCAGAAAAAGACGATCGGCGGGGGTGGCTTCGGGGGCCTCACCAGCAAATACGGCATAGGCGGAGTCCAAACCCGGAAATCCAAGGCCGTGGTAGGGATAACGGCTCGCATGATCGACACCAGCACGGCGGAGATTCTCGCCGCAGCGGAGGGCTTCGGTGAGTCGGCGCGCTCGGGGACGTCCCTCGCCAGCGCCGGTGGTGGCGGTGGCAGCGGGGGCGGGGGAGCTTACGACGTTTCAAGCAGTAACTTTGCCAATACTATCCTGGGCGAAGCGCTGCATACGGCCGTAAACTCACTGGCAACGCAGCTCGACCAGAACGCGGCGAAGCTTCCCACCAAGACGGTCCATGTCGAGGGCGTGGTGGCCGATGTCACCGGAAGCACGCTTATCTTGAACGTCGGCACCGCCGCGGGCCTAAAGGTCGGAGATCAACTGGAGATCGCTCGCAAAGTGAAAGACATCAAGGATCCTACAACTGGCAAAGTTATCCGCTCGGTAGTTAGCAAGCTCGGGACCCTCACCGTTACCGAGGCCGACGCCTCGTCCGCAGTCGGGAATTTCTCGGGTAGTGGAGCTCCGAAGGTTGGAGATACAGCCCGAACCCCGGCAGCGCCATAACGGACGCAGAGGGTAACACCGGAGAGACGGGCGGCCGGGCGAAGTCAGCGTGATGAATTCGGAGGTCCTCTATGGCTTACCAGGTGGGTGACAAGGTCGGCGACTATCAGGTGACGGGGATTCTCGGCGCTGGCGGCATGGGCCAGGTTTATAAAGTCCGCAATCTCATTTCCGAGCGTGACGAGGCCATGAAAGTGTTGTTACCTGACCTCGCCAACTTCCCAGACCTGGAAGCCCGTTTCTTGCGTGAAATCAAGGTGCTGGCTAGCCTGAATCATCCCAACATTGCAGCCCTGCGGACGGCGCTTCGGGTGGGCAATCAGCTCATCATGATCATGGAATTCGTTGAGGGACAGACTCTGGCTGACAAGCTCAAGGGCGGCCCCGTTCCTCTCGACGAGGCGATCGAGAGCATGGCCCAGGTGCTCTCGGCCTTGAGCTACGCCCATTCTCAGGGAGTGATCCACCGCGATATCAAGCCGGCCAATATGATGGAAACTCCTGGCGGCTTGGTAAAGTTGATGGATTTCGGCATTGCCAAAAGTGCTGCGGATCGCAAGCTCACCATGACGGGCGGCACGCTAGGATCACTGCACTACATGTCTCCCGAGCAGGTAGAAGGCAAGGATCTCGATGCCAGGTCGGATCTGTATTCACTCGGCGCATCCTTTTACGAAATCGTGACCGGCGCCCGTCCTTTTCAGGGGGAGAGTGACTTTGCACTGATGACCGCCCATCTGCAAAAGGTTCCGCCGCCGCCCATCCAGATCGATCCCAACCTTCCCCAAGCATTGAGCGACGTAATCGTTATGGCCCTGACCAAGGATCCGGCCAATCGTTTCCAGACGGCCGATGCCTTCCGCCGGGCGCTCGAGAGTATCGAGACCGCGCTGCCGGCGACAACCGCGAAACCGGGTGCCCAATCGCCGATGGCCGCTCCCCAACCCGCCGGGGCGCCACCCACGGCTTCCATGATTGGCGCTCCCCCACCCCGGTTTGTGCCCTCATCCACCAGTAACCCAATCCCGAGTCCTGTTTCGAGCGTTGCCTCGGCACCTCGATTCCAACAGGATGTTCCGCGAGTTGAGGACATGGCTCCCCCTCGCAGCTATCGTGGGTTCTACATGACCATCGGAGCCCTTATCGCTATTGCAGTGATAATTGTGGTTGCCACGCAATTACCCAAGTGGCGCAAAACGAGCGCCGGATCCAATACGCAGAAGACGGCCCAGGTACGAGGCAGCCAAGCGCAAATCCCATCGCCGGATTCTCAAGCCGCAAAGACGGCCCTCAGCACCGCGGAGCCTGCTGGGGCGACCGTCAGCACAGACACCCAGGCAAATGCCAATCCAACGGGTCCGGCGCCGGACCAGCCGTCCGGCAACTCAGGGGCGGTCAGCCAACAAACGGCCGCCAATGCTGGCGCTCCGGCAAGCCCGGATCTCTTGATGGTCCATCGGCCGTCACGGAAAGCGACAAGCGGACACAAGGATGTCCAGCAGGTTCAGCAAAGCTCGGACCAAAGTGCTGCGGTGGCAGGCGCAGCAGATACCTCGGCAGCCGCTCAGAATCAGGTCGTCCAATCGGCGCAGGCTAACGCCGGCGCAGAACTCGAAGAACTCCAGGACCGCTGGACCAAGCTCGATGCCCGGGCCAGCACCGCGCAGGAGAGTATCGATCGGCTTCGTCAGCAACAGGAGGCCTCAGGGTTAGGTTTGCGTGGCGATATCGCGGGCAGCCTCAAGCGGATGCAGACCTATATGAACCAGGCGCAGAACGCTCTCTCCGCGAGCGATGCCGCCAAGGCGAAGCGCAATTTAGACCTGGCTGAACCCGAAGTCGATAAGCTGGAGGCCTTCCTCGGCCGGTAGACCACCGAGTATTACAGCACCACCCCTTTCCTCTCCTCATCTTGGGCGGGGAGTCGTGGTTCCCCGGTATTCAGCACGACCCCCCTCCTCATCTGAGCGGGAGTCGCGGTTTTCTTCTGCACATGAGGAGCGGAGCCAAAAATTTCCCTCCTTGGCTAAGGAGGGGGATAAGGGGTGGATTCCCCTCCTTGGCTAAGGAGGGGGTAGGGGGTGGTTCTGGCCGAAACGCGGTATGCACTGATTCCTTCCGGTTCGTTCCTTATGGGTTCTGCGAGCGGCCGCGACGAGGAGCAGCCAGTCCATCGGGTCCAAGTGAATTCGTTCGAAATGGCGGTGGCTCAGGTGCGTAACCGCGACTGGGCCGTGTTCATGGAAGCCACGGGCCACCCCACCCCCAAGCACTGGAACGATCCCGAATTCAGCCAGCCCGATCAGCCCGTCGTGGCTGTGAATTGGTTCGAGGCAGCGAAGTACTGCGATTGGCTCAGTGAGACCTACAGCGGCCGCTACCGGCTTCCCACCGAGGCGGAGTGGGAGTGGGCAGCGATCGGTGGGAAGTGCGCCAGCGGTGCGGGTCCGGCTTATCCGTGGGGCGATGCGCCGCCGCAGGAATGGCCCGAATACCTGAGCCGGTGGAGCGGCGATATTACCGGTCCCTTGCCCGTCGCTCGTGGCAGTCCAAATCCTTACGGGCTCTATGATGTGTCGGAAAATGTGCACGAATGGTGTCTCGACTGGTTCGATCGCAGCTACTATGCGGCCTCTCCTGAACACAATCCCCGCGGACCCGCAACCGCCGAGCGCAAGTCTTCACGTGGCGGATCGTGGCGGCACATGATCAAGGTGAGCCGCTGCGCCGCCCGCTCGAGTATTCCACCGGGCTTCGAATACGCTGATTACGGGTTCCGCGTGGTGCGGGAGATTGTGAATAGTCTGTAGTCCGTGGCCTGTCGTATCGGTGCCCAGCACGAAGATCGCGAAGATGAAGATGAAGATAATGGTACAATCCCGTGACTATGGACGATCTGCTCCCGCTGTTTCCCTTGGAAGTAGTCCTCCTCCCTGGAGAATCCCTGCCCCTGCATATCTTTGAGGATCGCTATAAAGAAATGATCGGCGAATGCTTGAAGGCGCAGTCCGAGGGATTCAGCCAGGAAGAGTTTGGAGTGCTGCTGGCGAAAGACGGCAAGGCTCGTTCGGTGGGTTGCACGGCTCGTATCGAGGAAGTCGTCTGGCGTTACGACGATGGTCGCCTCGATATCCTCACCGTGGGCCGGCGCCGCTTCGAGGTTATGTCCACGGACCATAGCCGCTCCTTCCTGCGCGGAAGGGTATCGTTCTTCGAGGATGATCAACTGGAAGTGGCTTCCGAGATCCCCATCGCACAGGCGCTGGAGTTGTTTGCCAAGCTGGTCAAGCGCTACAACCGGGCGGAAGAGTTCTCCGAAGGGTTCCCACGTCCTGAGGAGTATGTCTCGTTTCAGATTGCCGCCGCCTTGCCGGTTGACCTGGAGATCAAGCAGGCTGCTTGCGCAACGCAACGAGATCGAGAGATTGATCGAGTTGGCCAAGGCGATGGAGGGTCTGCTCGAACAACTCGATCTTCGGGACCATATCCGATCCAAAGCCCGCGGTAACGGGCACGTCCATGTAAAATGAACCAGCTCCCCTGTTGAGTCGCCATGAGGTGGACGGATTCGAAGCTGTATTGAGCCTTTGCGGCCCACCGTCTGGATGCACCCCTTGATCCCCTGATTGTACCCACCTCGATACTCCTCTATAATCGATCTATGGAGAAAGCCAAAACACTCGGAGACCTAAAGAGGTCCGGCTATTGTAGTGTCCGCGTCAAAGACGAAATGCGCGCCAATCTGTTGGGCAAACTCGCCGCCAATGCGAGCATCTTTCCAGGCATCGTTGGCTATGACGACACCGTCGTTCCTCAGATCGCGAACGCCATTCTCTCCCGCCACAATTTCATTCTGCTAGGGCTGCGCGGTCAGGCCAAGAGCCGGATATTACGGGCTTTGATTTCGCTGCTTGACGAGGACATCCCCTACATTGCCGGCTGCGAGATTAACGACGATCCTCTGCGGCCGATTTGCCGCTCCTGCACCGAGCTGATCGCCGAGCGCGGTGACCAGACGCCCATTGCCTACCTGCCACGGGAGCAGCGCTATGTGGAGAAGCTGGCCACCCCCGATGTGACAATCGCCGACATCATCGGAGACCTCGATCCCATTAAGGCGGCGCGCGGCGGCCACGCCCTTTCGAGCGAATTGACTATCCATTTCGGATTGCTGCCGCGAGCAAACCGGGGCGTCTTTGCCATTAATGAGCTGCCCGACCTCGCGGGCAAGATCCAGGTTGGCCTGTTCAACATCATGCAGGAAGGCGACGTCCAGATTAAGGGCTACCCGGTGCGCCTGCCGCTGGATGTGGCGCTGGTATTCACCGCTAACCCTGAGGATTACACCGCGCGCGGCAAAATCATTACTCCCCTTAAGGACCGCATCGGCTCGGAGATCCGCACCCACTATCCGGCCACCCTTGAAGAGGGCATCGCCATCACCGCCCAGGAAGCCTGGACTGATCGCAACGCCGGCAGCAAACTCCAGATCCCTCAGTTTGTGCGCGAGGTCATCGAGGCCATCGCCTTCGAGGCTCGGCAAGAGAAACGCGTCGATAAGCGCTCCGGGGTATCGCAGCGCCTGCCCATCACCGCGCTCGAAAACGTCGCCTCCAACGCCGAGCAGCGCGCCCTGCGGAATCACGAGAAACAAGCCGTCGCTCGCCTCGCCGACGTCTACGCCTCGCTGCCATCCCTCACCGGCAAAATCGAACTCGAATACGAAGGCGAGCTGAAGGGCGCTGACACGGTGGCGCGCGAGATCATCCGCATGGCGACGGCGCGCGTGTTCAGGAAATATTTCGATGGCGTGCCGATGCATTCCATCGTCCAGTGGTTCGAGCTGGGAGGTAATCTCAAGTATGCTGACAACACCACCGACGCTGAACTCCACAACCAGTTCAAGAAGATCCAGGGATTGCTCGACAAGGTGCAGCCCCTCGGCATAAAACCCAAAGACGAAGTTGGCCTGCAGGTCTCGGGCGCCGAGTTCATTCTGGAAGGCCTATACGCCCTAAAGAAGATCAGCCGCAATGAAGAGCTCGGCTTTCACGTGGAGCGCCGCCGCCCCGAACCACCGGCGGAAGAGCCGGGCAACATGCCGAGCCGCAGACGATCGTTGAACTAAGCGGGAATCCGCAGATGGGCACTCGCTCTCAAACATTGGAAGGTCTCGCAAGATGAAATACATCAAGTATTCCAAATTCGTCGGCGATCCCTTCGAGAATCTCAGCACTGAAGACCTGATGCAACTGCTGCAGGACTTCCTGCTCGAGAGCGGATTCAACAGCCAGTACTACGGATTCTACGAGATGGACTCCGAGCGCAGCATGGAGCAGTTACACCAGGCGCTGCTTGAAGCCATGCAGAACCGCGGCCTGATCCCGCAAGAAATGCTCGACCAGCTCATGAATAACGCGGAGAACTATCAGAACTCGAATCTCAAGGAACTGATCGACAAACTGCTGGAGCGCCTCTCCGAGGAAGGTTACATCACCATCTCAAAGCCGAACGAGAATCCAGGCCAGATCACCCAACCGCAACAGGGCGGCGGCAACAGGGGGCCCGAAGGCCGGGTGAAGTTTGAGATCACCGATAAGGCGCTGGACTTTCTGGGCTACAAGACCCTGAAAGATCTGATGGGATCGCTGGGTAAATCGAGTTTTGGCCGTCACGACACGCGAGAAATGGCCACCGGGGTGGAATCGCACGGCGCCACCAAGCAGTATGAATTCGGCGACACCATGAATCTGGACGTCAATGCCACTCTGCTTTCGGCAATCGAGCGCAATGGACTTACGATGCCGCTCGATCTGGAGTACCGCGATCTGCAGGTGCGCCAGGCAGAGTACCAAAGTTCCTGCGCCACGGTGCTGATGCTCGACTGCAGCCATAGCATGATTCTCTACGGCGAGGACCGCTTCACGCCGGCCAAGAAGGTGGCTCTGGCGCTCGCCACCATGGTCCGAACGCAATATCCGGGCGATTCCCTGCACCTGGTGCTATTCCATGACACGGCGGAGGAGATTCCGCTGGGCGAACTGGCGCGCGTCCAGGTGGGCCCGCACTACACCAACACTCGCGAGGGATTGCGGCTGGCGCAGCGCATCCTCTCACGGCAGAAGAAGGACATGCGCCAGATCGTGATGATCACCGACGGCAAGCCCTCAGCGCTTACTCTCGAAGACGGCCGCATCTACAAGAACGCCTTCGGGCTGGACCCGTTGGTGATCTCGGAGACCCTGCACGAAGTCGCTCGCTGCCGCCGCAACGGCATCCTGATCAACACTTTCATGCTGGCCTCCGATTACAGCCTGGTGAATTTCGTGCAGAAGGTTACGGAGATCTGCCGGGGCAAAGCCTACTTTACAACTCCCTATACCTTGGGGCAGTACCTTTTGATGGATTACATGCAGAAGAAAGTCAAACACATTCACTAGAGTAGTACAAATCATCGTGACGGCCTTACTGTAGCGCCGGTGTCCCCACCGGCGTTTTCGGCCCTCGAGGACAAGGCCGCTACAGAGGTCAGCGTCACTGTGATGTGTTACCCGGTCTTATTCTTGCGGTCAAGGACCTGGCTTCTTGGTGCTGGCTGCTTCAATAGGTCGGGTCGCCGGCCAAATCCCCAAGAGATCCCGCACGAATCCCGCCGTTTTTCCGCGCATCTTCCCGCAGCTCAGACCTATGGATCTGTAAGTCCTCATCGGATTCCGTTCGGGCAAGAAGGCGGCCACTGCCTGGCTTGTACGCTATATAGAGATCTACCGGTCCATCGACTCCCGCAGATCGATCTCAGCAATGTCGAGCCTATGGCGTTCACTTTTTCACGCCTTTTACCTCGCTCACTTCGCGAGGGTCACGACAGCTACGCCGAATGGACCCAGCCTGAAGGTGGAGCCCCGAAACGAGCTGACACCGGGCGGATTGGCGCCGGTGGTTTCGTCGATGGTTTCGACCTTGCCTCCTGCCGCCTCCGGCATATTGATCTCGAACTCCCGGTCGCGCTTATTCACCAGCAGGAGCTTCCGTTCGCCCTGGGAGCTCAAAAACGCTTGCGCCATTACGGCTCCTGAGTCGCTGGAACTATCCACGAGCTTATCTCCAGGACGGAAATGTTCATGGATCAACTTGAGCACCCGGAATCGCGCGTTGGGCCGGCCGGTCTCCCAGTCAAGCATGGCGATGGTCGCCCACATTCCCGGGTAGGCGGGTATGCCCGACTCACCGGCCGCTTCAATCCCCAACCGCGTCAATCCGGCAAAGACGTAAGCGTAAACCGCCGCCGAGAGATTCCAATACGAGGGCCGAACGGGCTTGAACACATATCCCGGATCGGTCTGTTGCCAATCATCGGGCAGCATGGTGCCGATCTCATTCACCATGGTGCCGGTCTGGGGCGACAGAATCTTCTTCAGCGTTTCAATGTAACCGGTCACCTCGAGAAATCGGTCCGCTTGATTGAAGAACGTGTACTGCCAAACCTCGGGCGGCTCGTCGGCGTTGGGCACGGCATAGAAATGGTAGGAGATCACATCGAGCGGAATGCCGGCTTTATGATTTTTGTGGTCCAGGAAGTACCTGAACATTTCTGTGTGCCCGCCGGGATAAGAATCTGAAAGCCCTATAAACTTGGTCTGCGGCGAGACCTCGCGAATTCCTTCCACGACGGCGTCATAGATCGTGGTGTAGGTTTGGGGACTAAGCCCGTGCTCGAGGTCCGGTTCGTTCAACACTTCCCAATAGGGGATTTTGTAATGGTGTCCCGACTCGTGCCATTTCCCGAGTTCGTCGGTGAAACCGCCCTTGGTGTACCACGCGACCAAGCGCCCGAAGTAGTCGCCAACCTCTTTGCCGGTGGGATCGCGGAGCTCGGTGCCCTGTTCGTATTTCCAGAACGCCTCTTTGGGATCAGCAGGATAGCGCACCGGCTCGGGCGTCTTGAACATCCATTGCGGGATGACAGCGAAGGTCCACGCTACAGTGTGTCCCTCGGTTGCCTTCATCATGTCTTCCGTGATCGGATCGACATAGGAGAAATCCCACGACGTTTTCGTGGCCGACGGCGGTTCGAGTTCCGCGACGCCCAGGTGGACGAACGGGCCACCAGAGGCGTACCGCAGATCATCGACACCGAGATCCTTGATGGCGCTAAAGATCTGGTCGTGAAGCGGCGCTCCCCGCCACAAATCGGGAGCCGCGCCGGCGAGAAGGGTCGGCTTGGTTCGTAAAACGCGGCCCACCTTATCCCAATGGACCTGCACTTTCACAGTTTCGCCTGCCGCCGAAAGACGTGCGAAAGCTGGGAACAACACCAACGTGAGAAACAAACAAACAATCTTGAGGCAGTAGGGCATTAACAGGACTCCGTGAAGAATAGGGATTCGCGGCGAGAGTATTGCCGGAAAACTTGAACGCGAATTGTATCTGCGAAACGGCGAGCCAGTCAACGGCGACGAACCCCGGCAGGATGGGATCACCTCAGTACAGCGAAGTTGCGGTTGTCAGATGTCCACTGTGGGGCGTCGCGAATCGCCTCGATTACTCCCTTCGGTTCTTCCACCACTCTCCACATCGAGAGATGCCGCTCGTCCATGAAGCGCTCGCCCACGCAGCGCGCCAACAGCTCGAGGCAGGGCGCGAAGAAACCTCGCGTATTCACCAGCACGATTGGACCCAGGTAGAGGCCCAGGCGCTTCCAGGTGATCGCTTCAAAGAGCTCTTCCAGTGTTCCGCAGCCGCCCGGCAGAGCCACAATGGCGTCGGCCGCGTCGAGCATGGCGCGTTTGCGTTCGTGCATGTCGGCCACCACGCGCATTTCGCTAAGACGCGTGTGTCCCCACTCCAGTTCGTTCATAAAATGCGGCAGGATGCCAATGACCTTGCCGCCGGCCCGAAGCGCTCCATCGGCAAGGCGCCCCATCAGACCGACGCCACCCCCTCCGTATACGACGTTGATCCCGTCACGGGCGAGAGCCTCCCCGAGTTGTTCCGCCGCCTCGAGGTAGTCTTGGTGACAGCGGCGGCTCGAGGCACAGTAGACTGTTACGTTCATGAGCTCCCTCAAAAGGTCTAGTATAAAGGGCAAAGACAAAATGGCGAAAGACAAGTACCTTACCTGGGGTGGGCGACATGGAAGTAACGGCTTGAACGATTCCGCTAGGCAAGATCTGGAGCCATGATGCGTGCAGAAAAAGGAGCCTTCCGCTCTCCGGGCGCTTAGCAGAAATCTCTGTCATGCACCTGCCGGGATCGACTATCAATCGATTATCGATCGATTATCAGAGGGGTATCGCTTGGAGGAACTTCGCCACCTCGACGTCCCAGTGAAGGCCCTGTCCCATCTTTCGTTTCAGGCCCTCTGCCGATTCCGGCTCGCCGTGCACCAAAAAAGTCTTGCGCGGCGCCTTCGGAAAGCTTCCGAGCCAGTGCAACATCTCGCCCGAGTCGGCGTGTCCACTCAAGTTCTCCACGGACTCGATCTGGGCTCGAACGGGCACCTGGACCCCGTGCATCTTCACAAATTGGGCGCCTGACTGGATGGTTTGGCCGCGGGTACCTCGTGCCTGGTAACCGACGAATAGCACCGTATTCCGCTGGTCGGGCAGACATCGCTCCAGATGATGCAGGACGCGCCCGCCTGTCACCATGCCGCTCGCCGAGATGATGATCATGGGCCAACGCGAATTATTCAGTGCCATCGAATCGTCGCGGGTGCGGTCAAAGTGAATGCCGGGCGGCGAGAAAGGCTTGACTCCACGGTGCTCTAGTTCTCCCATTTCGAGGTTGTGATCCTCGCGGTGACGCCGGTAGAGTTCAGTGCTGTCGATAGCCATGGGACTGTCCACGTGGATCGGCAATTGCGGGATCTGGCGTTGTTCGATCAGCTCTCGCAGAATGTACAACAACTCCTGGGTACGTCCGACCGCAAAGGCCGGGACCACCAGCGTCCCTCCACGCCCCGCCGTAGTCTTAATGATCGACGCCAGGCGCGCGTGAAGGTCGTCAACAGGATGCAAGCGGTCGCCGTAAGTGGACTCCGCGACGAGATAATCTACCGGATCGCGTGGAATTTCAGGGGCGCGGATGATCAATTGTTTATAGCGGCCGAGGTCTCCGGAGAACAGCACCTTGCAGCTCACCCCGTTCTCGTGCACGGTCACTTCGATGATGCGGGCTCCCAGAATATGTCCAGCCCGGAAGAAGCGCAGCGAATAATGCTCGGACAGATCGAGAGGTTTCGACTCGTCGATCGCACGAAACCTTTCGAGCGACTTCACCGCGTCTTCATAAGTGTAGAGCGGCAACGCCGGACTGTGTTTGCTGAATCCGCGTTTGTTGGCGAAGGCCGCGTCTTCCTCTTGAAGATGCCCTGAATCCGGCAGCAGCAGACCCGCCAAGTCCTTGGTGGCCGAGGTGGCCCAGATCTGTCCCGCAAATCCTTCCTTGATGAAACGTGGTATATAACCCGTGTGATCGAGATGTGCGTGCGTCAGCACCAGGTGCCGGACGCTCGCGGGCGATACGGGAAAATGACCCCAGTTTCGCAAACGAAGTTCCTTCTCACCTTGGAAAAGGCCGCAATCGATCATCAGCCGTTCACCGCCGGCTTCAAGCAGATGTCGCGATCCGGTAACAGATCCGGCCGCTCCGAGGAAGGTAAGTGTGGGCATGGTCCCCCTTGACTACCACTACCTGCACGGCGAACAATACCACGAACACAGCTTGACACGGCAGGTCAATTCACTTATTATAATTAATGAGATGAGCCCCTTAATTGCCCACCTTCAGGGTAACCTGAACTAAGTCAGGTTATCTCTGGTCCTATTTCTTAGACGGCAGCCGACCCCTTTCGCGGAATTGCCGCCGACGTCGCAACCTGACGGGTGATCTTTTCCTCCGGTTCGGGAACGTGCTCCGCTCCGGCGAAGATGCCTCCAGGTGCAGGCAACCGAAACGCTAAGCTGACCGAGGAGGAAGAATGTCAGAAAGAAATGGTGATAAAGGCAGGTTTGGCCGTCAACGTCGGACCAAAATTCTCCGGAGAAAGCGGGCTCGAGAATTGCGACGGGCGCTGGAGATCAAAGACCAATCAACGCCAACGCTAGTTGCTCCGAAAGATCTGGTTTTTGTCGGGTAAGCAAAATCTTTCACAGCGAGGATGAATCCGGCCGCGCTCCGAAGCGAAGAGGGGACCTCAGCATGTACATCCAATATGTTGGTTTCAATGTTGCGGCCAGTTCCCGAATCTATAACTTTCACGTGATAGCCGCACCCCATGAGGACCGCGAATTCACGGTCGACGTTCAATCCGAGGCGTTTCGCCCTGCGGGTCTAAAGCTCCAGGATGGTCCCGCCATCTGCTTTGCACGTTTGAAGCACGAGTTGCAGGGAGAAACGCAGGAATCGCGCGTCGAAGCCCACCTGGGTATCGCAGAGCTGGACATCCAGGAGTACTTAGGGCGGCAACCGGCATCAGGCGGTCGAAAACGAAACAGCATCCCACAGTTGCCGAATGGTTGATGCCAGCGGACTCCTATCCAATCGATCAGGCCTTGTACTCGTTCATGTTAAGCCTCAAGTCCAGAGGGAGGAGATCCTAATAATTAACGCTCGCAGTTTTCGTGATCTGAATTCTCGGGATCTCACTGTCAACGGCGCTTGCGATCCACGCGGGAAGTGAAATTGGCTGAGTCTGGTGAAGAGAGCGGCTCGTTCACCCCTCAGTGGTGCAACATAACATGCCTTTGATAAGGGTTGTCGCGGGAACTTCGAAATCCCGAGACAGCATAGTTTAATCCGGCGGAGCCAATAGGCCGCCCCAATTCGGAGGACTAAGTGACTAAACTCTTCGTAGGAAATCTTCCCCACAGCACCACCGACAGCGGTCTGAGCGATTTCGTGACCAATGCAGGCTACAAGGTCGCTTCAGCGGTAGTCATTCGCGACAAGATGTCGGGTACACCACGCGGGTTCGGCTTTGTCGAACTCGCCGAAGGCGAAGACATGGCACGGGCAGTCGCGGGCCTAAACGGCCAGCCTTTGGAGGGCCGTCCGCTAACCGTAAATGAGGCTCGCCCGCCCCGTACCGGCTTCGGAGCTAATCGTGGCGGTGGTGGACGGGACGGTTCCTTCCGCAGACGCGACTATTAGAGACTCGTCGCAGGAATGAGGGGCGGACGGATTCTCCCCGAAGAGCGCAAGGCGAGTCCCCGTGAGCATCGCCATGGTTGTGTGATTGGGTCATTATGTCAATCCGGCGCCGGATTTCGTTCGAACGGCACTCGGGTTAGTCAGAAGGGCGCCTTGGCTTGCTCTACCAACACCCGTAGATCGGAGGATAGGGCTGATGACACTTAAGATCGGGCAATACGTTCGCCATTCCAAGTACGGTTGGGGAACAGTAATGGAGTGGGACCGCAGCCAAACACTGGTGTATTTTCGCAGCATTGGCGTGAAGAAGCTTGCGACGGCTTCGGCTAACTTCGCCATGGTCGGAGGCGAGGCAGCTAAAAAGAAGTCATCGACCTGAAGGCGGGCCCATGTAAGTTAGGGTGTGAGCAATCGCCCGACTTGCGGTTAGATTCCTTATTCGCGCGCGTTCATCACACTCACACCCATCATGCCGATTACGACGTCCTGTGAGAGTGTCTCCAGTGTCAAATCCGTCAGCGGGACGCCCGGTCGCAGCTGCCACGACAATACCAGGGCACGACAGTTGCGGCCCAACTGCACCGTCGGTGGGGGCTGCGCCGGCAGACAGAATGCGTCCGTCGCATAGTTGTAATCTTCGCCTCCCCAAGGACAGAGACACCAGAAATTCAGCGGCGGCACCAACTCCAGCCTCTCGATCTGACCGTCGGCATATCGGAAGCGGACCTCCGCGTTCGCGATCCGGGTCTGCATCGGGAACGTTGATCCGCATACCAGTAGCCACGCCCCCTCCGCCTCCTGATTCACCGGCACAGTTACTGCGCGAGGCCAGTTATCCCACAAAGAGGTAAAAGCGATATTCTTGTCTCCGGTGAACTCTGCGAATGGCACGCCCTGAGGCGTCACGATTCGCCCCTGGCCGTCGGTAAGACTCTTCACATTGGACAAGTCGATGGGCGGTGGTGCGTCTCCCCAGAACGCGAATGTCCAGGCCGAAAAGCCGTCCACGCCCAACCGCACGGAGCAGGTCTTCGGCCGAGGCGCGAGATATTGCTGCTTGAAGATCGTCTTGATGTCCCCGTTGTACTTTAGCGCCAAATCGAGACATTTCCAGCGTGCCGCCTTCGGTGCCTGCCGCGGAGTCTTGGCCGCCAGGTGTGCTTCGCCCTCCGAATCAGTTACCTGTAGCTTGAAGACCTGCCCATTGCGGCAGGTCTCCCACGTTGATCTCAGCCAAGACGATGTGGTGCCCGGGCTTGGCCGCCAAACGGCCTTGCATTGCGGAGTTGTCCGCTCGTGCAGGTTCGATCACACCATGAAAGTCCTGCCAGCGTACGACTTGGCCACGGAGTGCCACCAGGCTTACTGGGTTGCCAACTTTACCTTCCAGTTTCACCGCAGCTATCGCTGGCACGCGGCCGGACATCTCGATCACTACCTCCGCCGCTTTGAGTTTCTGTGTGTCGACCCGCACCCAGGTGCATCCGAATCCTGGCTCGGTCTTCCATTGAACTTCCCGTCCATTGAGCGTGACGCGCTTTAGCTGCTCGGCGCGGACGGGAAGGCGGAAATTCACTTTTGCCTCTCGCGTTAGAGACAGGCTGTAGCTATCGACATTGCCCTTCCGCTGATAATCAAGGCTGTAATCCGGCGTCCGGATGGATGCCTTCGGCCATGAGGAAGGGAAAGCGGGGTGCAGCCGGATTAACCCATTGGGGTAGTCCGGGTCGTAACCGAACAGGCCCTCCACTACGGTCCGGGCAAACACGTGGCTGTTGTCGGCAAAGTCGGTGCCGGCCCCGATTTGGCTGAACCCGCCTGGCACCGCGCCTGCATAGGCGCTTTCGAGCGTGGCGCCCAGCAACAACTCCCATCCCTCATCCCCCAGCCCGGTCTCGAAATAGGCCAAGGCCAGTGCGCAGAGATCACCCCCGAACATGTCGCGTACAGACCACTTCCACGGCACCCAGTTCGAGGGCTGGCACACTTCCCCGCCAAACGGCAACCGGATACGTTCGAGGCCCCATTCCGTGTAGTACAGCGCCTGTAAAGCCTGTGCCGGTGTGGTCATCCCGCAGTCGACCGGCAGGAACTCGCTGTAAACCCAGGCATCCGAATGCACCCGGCGGCGCCCTCCCTGCTCCACATAAAGGCCGAAGTGTCCTCGATCCTTCAGCCAGAGCAGTTCCGTAAGGGCGCGCTTGATCTTTTCCGCCCGCTTCTCGTGCCGGGCCGCTGCATTGGTAGCCCCGGCCCGCCGGGCCATATCCATCGCGGCCAGGTGTCCGTAGTAAGCGTACGCCGATTCCTCCACGCTGCCGCCGCCGTTGTACCAGACCGAGTCCGTTGGCAGGGTGTTGATGTAGCTTTCGTAGAGCCCGTCGTCGTCCGGATCGAAGCAGTCCCTGGCCCATTCCAGATGCAGTTCCAGAGACGGGCGGAGGAGCTTCTCCATTTCCGGATCGCCCGTCCACCGCCAGTCGTGGAGAGCCTGGTCGAAAAACTGCGACTGGGTGTTGTACATATTGGTGTCTCGAGGTATCCGGCCACGACCGTAAAAGCGCGAGTGTTCACCTTCGATACAGTAGCGCCGTCCGGGATCGGGCTGGGGGTGGTCGCGGCCGTTACCATCTCTCACCTGTACCGCGGCGTAGTATGCCGTATCGCCTTTCACCCGATCATGCCAGCCGAGGGCCGTCGCTCCACACATTACGCGCCATCCGAGAAAGTGGATGGAGAAGGCCATGCAGCCGTGACGAAAGACAAACGGATCGCGATCGCAGCTGGCATCGATCGCGTGGCACACTGCGGCAACGGCCGCATTTAGTCGCGGATCGGGCGTATCAACCTGTACGCGCTCGACCGTCTCCAGGTAAGCTGCCGCCTGCTCGAATGCTGTTGCGGGCACGGTAAGCTGCGGCCTTTTCATCGCGGTTTGCGAGGGCGCCGCCTCGACCGTCCAAGAAACCCTATCCTCGCCTGCCCGCAGGTCGATGGTCCCACACACCATCGGCAACCCTCTCGCGGCGGCTTCGGCGAGTGTCACTGGACCGGAGCCGGCTGACGCATCCGTGACGCGCAGCCTTCCTTCGCGGTCGGATCTGCCCACGGCTACGACTGTCGCGTCATCCTTCGGCAGAAGCTGGAACGTTTGATCTTCGATTGTTACCTGATTGCCTCGGCATCGTTCGGCGTCCAGGCCCAGGCTCAATTGCGGCTTGCGCGAGTCGCCCAGCTTGTAGGCGCTCAACTCATTCGGGTTCGGGCGCATGATGGGATCCCAAAGCCACCGAATGTCTCCTTCCTCTCGCGCGCCGCCGAAAGCCCACACCATCTGATCGCCCGTCCTTAACCCCTCGGCCCGGAACCGCAACCCAAATCCTGCTGCGCCTTCTAAAGGCACGACGTCAAGCTCCACGAGCACGCCGGCCAAGGTGGGGTCGTTGATCCGCCATGTCATCCGTCCGCAGCGGTAGCGGGACTCCACCTCCGAGTAGTCGTGGAACCATTTTCCAACCCCGTCGCGAACAATCGCCGCGGCGAACCCGCCGAGAACATACGGTTTGGCAAGAAGCCGCACAAACGGCCGGTCACCGGTCAATACCACGCCCTCGGTGCCTGGCTCGCAATAGAGTGGGCGGTTGTTGAAACACGTCCTGTTTCGTCCCACGATCTCGCGGCCCTCAGCTGCGTATCGCAAGGCGGCTTTTTGGAGATAGTCGGCGTCTTTAGTCTGCCCCGGCTCACGCCAAGGCGCCTCTATAAGCGTCGTCTCCTGAACGAGCGAATTCCGTGATGGCGGGGCTTGGTCAGCCAGAAAAGGAGCCACTAGCAGGGAACCACTGCAACTGAGGAACTCGCGCCGGGAGGTTTTAGGCATGATTGCGGCCCTTTCAGCCAGAACTTCACTTCGCAGTTCCGGGTGACGCTAGTATGCATCCTAGCGGTGCCGTTCAGGCCACTTCTTTCCGGACGATTTCCTGCCACTCAACAGGTCTATGGGACAACCACCTCGGCCCAGGTTGCTACTGCACCGCCTGCAATGGAGTCCAGTTGCCGCTGACATTGCCGTTGGGATTAAAGTTCGGGTCATCGCTCATGACGTATTGATTCGCCCCATTGAGCCAGGCGTGGTCGTACTGGTTACTGAGTTCGAACGTCGAACCACTCGCCGGATCGCGGAAGGTCTGCACGCCCCGGATGAGCTGGCTCTGGCCGTATGCGGCATGGTTGGCGCCGGCCTGCTGGTTCGCGACGACGCCGTTGATGGTGTCTGCAACGTGCTGCTGAAACGCCGCGACGATCGCCGCCTGCTTCGCCAGTTCTTCCTGTTTCTTGCGATACAGGGAGGCAATGACCCCGTTGCTGAACTTCTGCCATTCGGGCTCGGGGCGAATGGTGCTCGCGATCAGCCTGAAGAGCCTATCGTTTGAATCGAGCTTGCCTCGGGGCGTCCGGTAATACATGACGTTGATGGCGTGCCAATCGTAGGCTGCCCCGCGCCCGCCGGTCGGAATCGAGCGCACGACGACGGCCGCCGTAATCCATTCCTCGACGGGCTGTCCTTTGTCGTCGTCGTAGGCGAGGCGCGCGCGGGCGGCATTTGTTCGAATCCCACTGGCGCTGCCGCCCGAAGCGGTGGGGGGCAGTCCGAGCCGGTACCGGACGATCTGGTCAAGTTCCGGAAAGGGGTCAATCGAAACGACCGTCTTACCCTTACGATACTTCGGGATGAGGTCCTGGCGCAGGAACTCTGCCGCCTGGATCGGCGCCCGCACCGGGCAAGGCTTCATTCCCGACTTTGCATCCCGCTGGTTCTGTATTTGCATCTGGCGCTGCCCGGCAGGATCATCGGTGTACTGCCACGTGTACTGGGGAATGATCTGTAACTCAATCGAGTTGTCGGCGCTTTTTGCGTCTCCGACAACGGCGAACCAATCGGCGAAACACCCGCCCTCGGCGACGCCGACATTCACCCAGCCTTTGAATTGCCAGGTCGTCGGGATCATCAGGTCGTAAGCCGGTTTTCCCTGACCCATACCTTGGTCGATGATCTTGACCTGCTTCATCATGAAGTACCGCTCGGCCGGACCGGAGGCAGCGGGAGTGGAAGAGTGGCTCTCTCGTTGTCCGGCAGGAGTCGACGGGGCGATTGCCGTCGAGCCGGTATCGGTCTGCTCAACCGGCCCCGGCGCGGGGCCAGCGGTAGAACCGGCACCTCCCTTCGATTGCTGCATCGCACTGGCGATGGCTTGCTTGCAGCGGTCCGAGACTTCCTCTTTGCGCTGCTTCAGACAGGCAATGACTCGTCCGCCTCCTGTCGGCACATTGGAGCACAGCTTCTGCACGTCTGCTGCGCAGGCGGTGCGGGGGTCGACCGCGAGCTGCGGCGATGCAGTCTGTGCGGACGACGACTGCGGTCGAAGCAGGTCGCCCACCAGTGCGGAGTACGCCGCGGCAACGACGCACAGGATGAACATCTTCGTTGACCTCGACATCATGGCCTCCTCAATGCGGTGGCGAAGTGTATGCGTTGCGTTGCCAACGATCCCCGGCTCATGGCGGATCAGACCAGATCGTAAACTCGTCTCGCACGACCGCTGTCGCGTACCTCACATCACGTGTGGTAGCATTCAACCAGTAGTCTGAGCCGGAATTGGTCTCTTGGCCCCGTTGCTGTTGCAATTATACAGCCCTGCGCTTGAAACGGAACCCTATCGGTTTAGTTACGATTGAGGTCGCCATGGCCGGGGATGGCCGGCGTGAGAGGGCGGGAAAGAGCCGCGCCAGGAGAGAACTGAATCAGTTGAAACGCCATCGACGGAGCTCTTATTATCCATTGAAGAATTGAGAATTGGAGAGGTGATGCCCGGCAACCACAAAGTAACGAGGCTGATGCTTTGCGCTGCTGTAGCCGTACCGCTGCTGTATTTCGGCGTTCAACTCATCGCTGCCCCGTGCTATCCCGGATACAGCTTCGCTACCGATACTGCGAGGATGCTTGGAACCGCCGCATCGCGCCATCCCGGAATTTTCAACAAAGGCGCGGTCCTTGTTGGTATCGCTGGATTTTTCGGAGCAGCCGGGTTATTCCTTGGCCTTTCCAGCGTGGCAAGCCGGTGGCTTCGAGCCCTGATCGCCATTGGTGTGTTCTGCAATGGCGTCCTGTCGTTCAAAGCGGGGCTGTTCCCGATGCCTGATCCGCGACATGCTTCGTGGCAATTCTTGCTTTTCCCCATCCTGATCACGCCGCTGCTGATGCTTGCCGCCATGTGGCGGACTTCGGTGTGGCTGAGAGTTTATTTACTGGTCGATGTCGTTTGTCTGCTTCTTACGCTTCCGCTGATGATGCACCGCATGGCACCGATATGGCCAGAAGGGGCAATGCAGAGATTGTTTGCTTTCGTGGCCATGGTACCGATCGGTGTCGTCGCGTTCGTGGTCCTGCGAAAGAGGCAGTCCTGGGAGCGTGCCCTGATCCAGAATCGCATCAACGCTTAAGCTTAAATCAACTGGCAGAATTGGTTGTATTCAGCGCCGGCGGAAGAAGCTGAAACGATGAAAGTCCCTTACGCGAGGAAGTGGCAGAAGGAAACAGATAAGCTGCGCAAGATCGCGCTCGACTGCGATTTGACCGAAGAACTCAAGTGGGGGAAACCCTGCTTCACCTTCCTTTTACGTCTCCAGCGCGAAGCAGGCAAAAACCAGGGCCATGCGGGCGGAAAGGTGCGTGCCGATGATCCTGAGCGGGCGAGGGTTCAACGAGCTGCCGAATTGAGGCTCGATTCGAGTTTAAGCGAGTCTCGACTTCAAGGACATCACCACTCGATAACACGTCACCTGCTCGAGAATGGCGAAACCTCCGGGATTCCACGGCTGAACGATGATGTAATACTTGCCGTTGAGTTCGCGAAGCACGGCGTTATGGAGATACCGCATCCTTGTTTCGGTCCTTCCAGGATACCGTCTACTCATAGCGAAGGGCCTCTACGGGATCCAGATGCGAGGCGCGCATGGCCGGAACCAGCCCACTCAACAGCCCTACGACTACAAGGATGACCACGGAGATAACGAAAGTCCCCGGCGAGATACCCAGGTGAATGTCACCCTTGCCGGAAGTGTCTTCGTAAAGAGGCCCGAGCAGCGGCAGACTGCCCACGGCGGCGCCGATGATATACGCAAGGGCGATCCCGAGCGCTCCACCCGTCAGCGTCAGCGAGAGCGCCTCGGCCAGAAATTGCGCCTGAATATGGCGACGCCGTGCGCCGAGAGCGCGCCGCAGGCCGATCTCGCGAATCCGTTCGTCCACAGAGACCAGCATGATGTTCATCAGGCCGACACCGCCGATCCCCAGGGTCAAGGCGCCGATGAAGGCAAGTAAGACCTGCAGGCCAATGGTGATCCCGTCGACAATAGGCCGGAATTCTTCACGTCCGAGCATCATGAAGGCGCGCTTATCGGTGGGTGAGAAGCGTTGGCGCTTGGCGATCGCGGCACGCACCTGATCCTGGGCCAGGCGTTCGAATCCGGGAGCAATGGGCTCGAACACAAGCACGCTGGCGTAGCGAGTGCTCCAGAGGTCGCCGGCAGCGGTGTAGGGGATCCAGGCACACTCGTCATCGCTGGTGAAGTAGTTGCTTATTTGGATCTTGCGCTCCATGGTCCCGATCACGGTGAAACGGATGCCGCTGATATTGACCGTTTCACCCGTTGGCAAACGCCCGCCAAATAGCTTCTCGCGCAGGCGGCCGCCGAGAAATACCACGCGGCGACGCTCCAGCATGTCTTCGGCGCTAATCCAACGGCCGTGGCTTGGGACTTCATTACGCATCTCGCCGTACTCGGGACAGACTCCGCGAACGGCAGTGTTGGCCATGCGGTTGCCATAGCCGATCGAGACCCAGCGCACCGTTTCCAGGCAGACGGTTTTCACCAGCGTGGCGTCGGCGCGGATCATCTCCACGTCTTCTTTTTCGAGCACCACCCGCTTGCCGGCACGCTCGCCACCGGCCTGCTCCGTGGTAGTCTCGGGCCACACGATCACCGCACCCTTGCCAAAGGCTTGGAAGGCGGTGACCAGCACGGCGCGGAAACTACTGCCATAGGCGACGAGCAAAGTGACAGCCACAATGCCCCAGACAATCCCAAGCAGCGTCAGGAAGCTGCGCATTGGCTGGCGGCGAAGAGCGTTCCAGCCTTGGAAGAGGATTTCGCTGAACATGGACCTATCCTCCCGGTTCATACCGCAATGCTTCAATCGGATCCACGGTGGCGGCGCGATTGGCAGGATACAGCGCGGATAGAATTGCCACTATGCCAAGCAAGGTGAACGACAGCATTCCGGACTGCCACGTAGGCAGCAGCCCTGCAAAGTATTGCGGCATGGGCACGAGATCGACCAGCCCACACACGCCGTAAGCGATGCTCATGCCCACGCCACCGCTCAGGAAGACGACGACGAGTGTTTCGACGAAGAATTGCCAGAGGATGCCACGCGCCGTAGCCCCAACGGCTTTACGTACGCCGATTTCGCGGGTGCGCTCACGCACGGCCACAAGCATGACGTTCGTCACCCCGATGCCCCCCAGGAGGAGTGTCACCAGTCCCACGGCGCCCAGGAAGTACTTCATTCCCTCGGTCATCGTTCGAAACGCCTTTGCCTCCTCCACCGTGTCCCAAACGCCGGCAGCCTCTTTGTCGCGCGGGTCGAAGCGATGAATACTGGCCAGGGCGCGCCGCACCTGCCATTTGCAGGCCTCGTGTGCCGACACTGTTCTCGGGGTCACCAATAGCCGGTCAACGGTGCGCGGGTCAGCAGGAGGTTTATCAGGAAAATCGCGCAACATAGCCCCGAAAGGAATGTAGATCTTGTTGACGTCCATGCCGTCGTAGCTTGAGTCCTGCTCTTTCGGCCTCATCACCCCAATCACGGTGTAAGGATATTCGGACAAATAGACGGTCTCGCCGGTAGCCGGCCGGGTGCCGAAAAGTTGCTTTCTGGCTTCGCTCCCGAGAAAGGCGACGCGGCGCCTCTGGGCCTGGTCATCCCAGTTGTAGAAGCGGCCTTCCGCAGCGTTAATGCTGCGAATTTCAGCAAAGGGAGGCAGAGAGCCGACCACGAGCAGATTGCCGCTGTTGTAAGCTGTCCGTTCAAGCACGCTGTTGCCAAGTTCAGGCAGGACGTAGCGGCAAGCCGGCGCCTGTGCCTGAACCGCAAGGTGGTCGCTATCCTCCCAATGCAACGCCCGCCCGGCGCGAGCGCCGCCTACCTGCATGCTAGTGCGACCGGCGTCGACGATCAGGAGGTCTTTCGCAAAGTTTTCGGCCACCTTCTGCTGGCCGACACGCAGCCCTTCCCCTGCGGCGACCATTAGAGTGATGGAAGTAATACCCCAGGCGATCCCGAACATGGTGAGAAAGGTGCGCAACTTGTGCGACCACAGAGTCGCCAGCGTATCCAGTAACAGGTCTCGAAAACTCATAGCTGCACAATCGGTCCCCATCGGTTGATCCGGCTCAGGGCGAACGACGAACGCCTACTGAAGTACCACCTTCTGAGCTTCCTTCAGGCCGGAAATTAATTCCGTCTTAATTCCGTTGGAAATGCCAAGCTGCACTGGCACCTTGCGACGGCCGGTCGAGAGCTCGGGATCAGGCACTTCAACCGAGGCACGCCGGTCTCTGTCGTAAACCACTGCTGTTTCGGGAATCAGCAGCACGTTGTGTTTCTCCTCAAGAATGATTTCGGCATTGGCACTCATGTTGGCCTTGAGCTCGCCACCAGGGTTCTGGATGGAGACGCGCACTTCAAAAGTGGTTACGTTCTCCTTTTCAACGCCCATCGGCGAAATCTTGGCCACCCGGCCTTGGAACTTCTTCTCCTTAAATGACTCCACCGTGATGCGCGCCGGCTGACCCAGGTAGACCTTCCCGATGTCGGCTTGGTCAACCCTACCGAGCAGGTAGACGCTCGAGACATCGCCTAGCGTCATGATCAAGGTAGCCTCTGAGCCCAGCACCAGGATGGAGCTAACGGCATCGCCCACCTCAACATCACGGGAAAGCACCAAGCCGTTCATCGGGCTGACAATCGTGGAATTATGGAGATCCTCTTCGGCACTGGCTAGGGCGGCCTCACTCTGAGCGACCTGGGCCTTGGCCTTGGCGACCTCCGCTCTACTGACAGCGATATTGCGCCGGGCTGAAAGCTGTTTGTTGAGCCCAAGTTGAAAGGCCTTCTCAGCTTCATCGAGCACCGACGCAGCCACCAGCCCCTCCGCCGCGGCTTTGCGCTCGCGCTCCACAGTCGCCTTCAGATAGGGGACCTCCGGACTTTGAGCGTCCACCACATTGCGCTCAGACGTGGCTTCAGCCGACTCAAGGCCCGCTTGAGCGGCCATGAGGTTGGCGTGCGCCTCGTCCACGCGGGCTTGAAGTTGCTCTTTGTCGAGTTCCACCAGGATGTCGCCCTGCTTTACAACGGTGCCGTAGTCGGCGAAGACTCTCTTCACCATGCCGCTGGCCTTGGACTTCACCTCTACCTTGGCCAGAGGCTGTATAACACCCGTGGCGATCACGGAGCGAGCAAGGTCACCCCGCTCGACGGTGGCCAGCTTGGAGGGATCGATCTCGTGATGGGTGCGCAAGACTGCGGCAATCCCAAAGAGGGCGCACAGGAGTACTACCACAACGATCCCAATCAGAGTCCAACGAGAGTTGCGACTATTTCCACGATTGTTCATGACCTTTGGTCCACTTAGTCTTACCCTTCCGGAGTGCTGTTGAGCACTACAGCTCACAGTGACCGCCTACTGTAGCGCCGGTGTCCCCACCGGCGTTGTCGGCGCTGGGGACAGCGCCGCTACAGAATTGAACGTCACTGTGATTTGTAATGCTCTCAGTAAGCTGCGCTCCACCAGTCACGACCGCCAACTCTGCTCTGGTGCTGTTCTACCCTGCTGCAATCGCCTTCGTGAAGTCATTCCACCGCCATGACATCAAATTCCAGCCGCGGCCTCGCACAGCCAGCGCACCCACGTAGTTCTCTACAGGCCTCAATCCGAAAAGTGACCAATCGGCAGCTCTCTCCGGACTTCCCTGGATCCTAACTATCCTGGCCGGCAGTTCGGGCGCCAGCGAGACATCAAACTCGCTGAGCGGGGCCGCCAGGCCGTCACCGACGGCCTTGACATAAGCCTCTTTGCGGGTCCAGCACTCAAAAAAGGCTTCGATCTTTCGCGACCGGGGAATATCGAGAAGAGTCGTGTACTCCGCCTTGGAAAAAAAGCGCTTCGCGATCGCTTCAGCGTCGGGGAGTGGGCGAATGTACTCAAGATCAACACCAAGCTCAGTCTTGCGCGCGATTGCAAAGAGAGCTACGTCCTCGGAATGGGAAAGGTTGAAATGCAAAAGGGGGCGGCCGGCCAAAGCAGGTTTCCCCATCGCGCTGTAAGCGAAGCGAAGATCGCTCGGAGCCACCTCTAAGTACGCAGCCAATAAACTGCGAAGTAAGCCTCGGCTGGCCGTGTAGCGTTTCCGATCCCTGTCAAACCGAAAACGGGTGGCTCGCTCGTGTTCATCCCGCGAAAGCGTTTGACCTAAGTCTTCGAATTGTGGCGCAGGCGGATTGAGACCAGCACACCAAAGATGAATCTCATTTTCGCCGAGCGTGAGACCGGCGAGAGAGGAGGCTGGCCAGGGACGGAAGTGCGTCGTGGCTAGGAACTCCTCATCGAGCACCTGCCTTCTGCCCGATTGCGCCGCACTGCCAGAATTGTCCACGTTCACCTCTGCGTCCTGCCCGCCATCGAAGGAGTCAATTATGCCAGTTGGGCTCCCCTGATCGGGCAGAGAAGCCGCAGCAATTTCTGGAACAGAGTTGACAGCAGAAAGTCACGAGCCGAGTGCAGGAAGAAGTGGTCGCCGGGAAACAGGTTCAATGTAAAAGGACGTCGGGTCTGAGCATGCCAAGCTGCCAGGTCGTCTGGAGAGACCATGCCATCCTGCAAGCCTCCGAAAGCCGCGATCGGGCAATCGAGGGGATCCTCAGGCTGATACTGGTAATTCTCACACATGGCGAGATCCGCTCGCACAGTCGGCAACAGGAGCTGCACCAGCTCCGTGTTTTCCAGCACTTGCTCGGGCGTTCCCTTGATCTGGCGCAGTTTCTGCAGCAAGGCCGATTCCGGCAAACGATGGAGCGGCGGATGTGATATCGGCAACTGCGGCGCACGATGACCGGAAACAAACATCTGGATGGGGGAAGGACCCCGTTTCATACGCAGCTGGCGTGCCAGTTCGAAGCTAATGAGGGCGCCCATGCTGTGGCCAAAGAAGGCAAATGGAACGTCGAAGTCCGGGGAAAGAGTGTCCACTAGCCTTTCCACCAGCGGTGACAACCGAACGAAAGGCGGTTCCGCCCGCCGGCTCTCTCTTCCGGGAATCTGGACCGGGTACACTTCCACCTCCGATGGCATATGATCATTCCACGTGCGGAAGATGGAAGCTCCGCGCCCAGCGTACGGAAAGCAAAACAATCGCAGCAGAACTTGCCGACCATGCGGTGGGGATTCAACCAGGGAATCAGAGAACGCCATCGTCGCCATTGTCTACCTGCCTTCTTCCTGGTGAACCATCCCCTGGGGTTCACCTCTTGAGGTCATCAAGTTTGCGCCAGAAGTCTCGGCGCTTTCTCGCCTCCGAATCCAGGAGTCTGGCATGAAAGAGCCGATGACCGTTCCACGCCCCTCTTTTTCAGCCAGGTCGCACACAAGCTTCCCGAGAGCCACGTCGAGGATCCCCAGACCGAAAGGGCTGAAGATCAACGTGCCTTGGGGATTCTGCCTTGCCGGAGCGTTGCCCATCAAGACCTCTGCCAGGGTACACCGGACAAAGTCCCGGTTTCCGGTCTGCATTTCTGCCAGATGTACCGAGGTCCCGGCGCGGCACACGTGATCGATGTCGTCCACGACGTTTTCGGAAGAAAGAATGGCCTCAGGAGTGAGATCCCTCAATGAAATGTGCAGCACGGTGGCGCCTGGAGGGCAGGCCGAGAGGCTGCTAATGTGCGGTTCTATCGCTGTGGTGGCGATGGAAATGAGCGGGCAGCTCTTCAGGACTGTTTCCACATCGTGGGCAATGAGGAAGTCGACTTCCTCAAACAGCTCTTCGGCTTTACCCTTGAACTGATGAGCCCGTTCCGGGTTTGTATCAAACACAGCAAACCTTTTTATCTCGGCCCGGGCCGCCAAGAGGAAGCGCGTGATTTCCAGGTTGATCAGACCGCAGCCAATCAGACCGACGCAGGGGATCTCCTGGCCGCTGTGTAAACACTGAGCCGCCAGAGCTGCGCTGGCCGCAGTTCGCTTGGCACTGATAATGGATCCTTCGATAAAAGCCTGGGGCCTGCCTGTCTGAGTGGAATTCAAGATCAGGACCGCTGAAGCCCGGTCCAAGCCGACATCGCGGTTGCCCGGAAAGGAGGCGATCCACTTGATCCCGGCGATTTGAAACTCATCACCCAGAAATGCCGGAAGCGCGATGATTCGGTTCCGGGCTTCGCTGGGGAAACGCAGAAAAGTGGAATGCGGCAGCGAACTGTGTCCTTGGGCGTGTGCCTCGTAGGCCCGCTTGACGGTTCGCATGACCTCGATTTCGCAACCGGCCAGCAGCGAGAGTACCTCATCACCTTTGAGGATCAGAAAGTTATCGTTGTGCATGTTTGATCTTCCTCAAGTCCCCTTGAGAGTTTCAGTCCTGCCAGAGATGCGATACGTTGCCGAAATGCTGAGCGACCCACGAGTCAGAGTAGATGGTATCGAGGTAGCGTTCACCGCGATCACACAGAATCACCACGCAGACGGCATCCTCGGGAATAAGTTTGCGGGCACTTTCAACAGCCATCAGCGCCCCTCCCGATGAGCCCCCCGCCAGAATCGCCTCCCGCCTCAGCAGGCGCCGGCAGCCGACCACGCACTCCAAGTCCGACACATGAATACATCGCTCAGCCAGGCCGGGTTGGTACAGTTCAGGCCGCCGGGCGGCGCCGTGTCCTGGAATCAGCCGCTTGGCTGGCTTGTCACCAAAAATGACGCTGCCGATAGCATCGACGGCAATGATCTTCGTCTTCAGGCCGTGGTCCCGTGCGTATTCGGCGCAACCTCTCATGGTTCCGCAGGTGCTCGTGGCACAAAAGAGGTAGTCTACATCCCCGCCCAAGTCGGTCATGATCTCCTGCATGGTCTGCCGATGCGCTCGGGCGTTGAACCTGTTCGAGTACTGGTCGCACCAAAAACTGCCGGGAATGGATCGCCTGAGGGCGTGGACTCGATCAATCCGCGCTTGTAGAAACTCCCCTGTGGCGGGATCGGGTTCTGAGACCAGATCAATCTCGGCTCCATAGGCCCGAAGGATCTCGATGTTTTGGGAAGTTGTCTTGGGGTCCACCACACAGATAAATCGCAGACCAAAATACCTACAAGCTTGTGCCAGGCCGATACCCATATTTCCTGAGCTCGATTCGATGACGGTCCCACCCGGCGGGATCAAACCCTCGTCTAACGCATTTCTGAGGACGCTCAGCGCGGCCCTGTCCTTGATGCTTCCGCCCGGATTGAAGGCCTCCAATTTGCCGAAGAGCCGAAACTCGATGTTTCCGAGAGCTCGGGTCAGCCTGATCAGGGGGGTATTACCGATCGTAGCTAAAATGCCCTCCTTTGGCCGCGGGAGAGACACGCTGCCTCTCGGCCGGGAAGGCTGTACTGGCAGGGCCAGTGGCGCGCTTAACGTTGGTACCTGTAATTGACCCATGATCCTGTCACCTTTCTCGAACGAACCTATTCATCCAGCGCGCCCGAGGTCACTTCGCAGACGGCCGCCGGGGCTCTCCACAATGGAGCCAGTATTTGGTGGCACTCGATCTCCAAGGGGAAAACGCAAGGCGGGGAGTTCGCTGGCATTCTAATTGGGTCTGTCCATCTTCTGCCGCAAACTCAACGGCCTTATGTCAGTCCACACCTCCCTGACATAATCCAAGCATTCCCGCTTCGGGCCGATTTTCCCCACTTCCCTCCAACCGAGAGGATTCTCTCGGCAAGCCGGCCATAGGGAGTACTGTTCTTCGTGATTCACCACAACTTTATATAGTGAGTTATCTTCGTTATCGTTTCGGCTCATTTTCGTCCCATCTCCTTTTATTCTGATTTACCGAACTTGATCCCCGTTCTCGGAGTCTGTCCCTACCTACATGCAGCCTGGCTCCGCTCAAACTCGTCGTGCGGAGCCATGATGCAAGTAGTTTTGTCAGACCGTGTGTCTTCTCCGGCAAGCGACTTGTCATCTGACACGTCCGGCAGCTCACCTTCCACCAATCGCAGAGGTCGGTACAGATAACCGGTGACCGTTACTACCACGGCCAGCGTCCCCATCACTACGAATAGCAACCCAATACCCCTTCCAGGCCCCACACCGAGGATCTTTCCAACACTTCCTGCCAGTGGTCCACCTGGAGCGAGCAGCGGACCGAACACCCTGTCGGCCAACGGCCCCGCGATCAAGTAGCCCAGGGGCAGGGTCAGCGACGTTATCATGCGCGACATCGCGAACACCCGCCCTTGTACACCGGGTTCAACCTTAGTGTTCATCAAAGCGCGGTTGGACCCGTTGATGATGGGCATGCACAAGAGAATAACGAAGGCGGAGCCCGTGACCAGAGTGAGCGAAGGACGCAATCCCATGAATATGAACGCGAGTGAGGCCAGCAAGTGGAACCCGAGAATGCCCCAGACGCGCCGCTTGGGACCACCCCACGTACTCATCGCCACGCTGCCAATAACCATGCCGCTCCCGCCGATCGACAGTACTGCCCCCAGCTTTGCCGCAGAGGCAAAGCTCAGGATCAACGGCTGGGCCAGCACCTCGACCACGCCGGCCAGGAAGTTGCTGAACGCGAAGAACATCATTAATCCAAGTAGCCCGGGCCGCGCGGCGATATAGGACCAGCCATATGCGGCCTCATGGAGTAGTGAGCCCTTTGCCGCAGCTTCTTCGCTTGCGCTCGAAATCCCAGGAACCCGGACCACGCTGAGAGTGATGAGGGCAAAAAGAAAAGTGGCGCAGTCGATCAGGAGGACACCCCGGATCTTAATCGTCACCACCAAAATCCCCGCAATCACCGGCGCAGCCAGTTGCGCCAGAGCCTCAGCGCCTTGCATCATGCCATTGACGCGGCCGAAGTGCTTTCGGGGAACGAGCAGGGGAACAAGAGTGGAATAGGCAGGCCAGTGGAAGGCATTGAGCACCGAGCTGAAGGCCACCGCTGCATAAATATGCCAGATCTCCAAGCGGTTGGCCGAGAACAGCCACATCAGCGTCAGAGTACTGAGCGCCAACCCGAAATCGCAGGCGATCATCACCGAGCGCCGGTTCCAGCGATCTACCAGGGCGCCGGCTAAAGGCGAAATCACTGTAGCCGGAACGGTCCCCGCGAGGAACGTGATCGCGAATCGGGTCACGGATCCGGTCTGCAGAAACACCCACACACCCAGGGCAAAGGCCGTCAGCCCTGAACCTAGCAGAGACACAAGCTGTCCAAGCCATATAATCAAGAAGACCCGGATTCCACGAAATGCGGCAGGTGTGGCCATTATTACGTTCCTTTGGCGGTTCGCCCTATTTGATTCCGTCGAGGCAGGATGCTAACGCGTGTGCCAAAATCCGAACATGATGCTGAGTGAGCATGCTGATATGGTCGCCTGGGACGACGTGTCTCTCTATGTTTCCTGATACCAATTCAGTCCAGCCCAGGGTAGGATCGTCCCGGAGTTCACGGTCCTGGGCGCGAAAATCCTCGGGAGCGACTTGGCCCGATAAGAACAGGGTCATGGAGCCGGGATAAACTTGTGCTTGCGATACATAAGTCCGCGAAGCCTGCGAGCTGGCCTTGTGTACCCCCAGGAAGCCGCGTATTAGAGAAAGCCCTGCGTCCGGAGATACGAAATCGACTCTCTTGAGCTTTTCGAGAAAGTAGTTCAGTTGACCTTCCGGATCTAGAAGGTCAAGCTCGGCCTGAGATACATTCAGGTCCTTCTGAACAATCCGTTCGATCAATCCTGCCATTTCAACAATCCCGGTGGCGTCGTCGCTCGAGGCGAGGAACCCCGAATCGAAGGGTGTATTGCCGGGAACAGGCGCTGCTGTGTCGAGAATGGCGAGCACAGCCACTTCAAGCCCCGCTCTGCGCATCTGTTGGGCCATCTCGAAGGCCACCAAGCCGCCGAACGAATGTCCAGCCTAGCCGATACGGGCCGTTGGGTTGAATCTTGCGCAGCGCCTCCAGGTAATGAGCCGCCATCTCCGGAATCTCAAGGATGGGTTCTCGCTGTCCGTCAAGGCCTGGCGCTTCTAGTCCGTAGAAAGGCTGATCCTGCCCCAACTGTTGCGCCAGGGGGTAGTAGGCGATGGCACCTCCACCATGTGCGTGAACAAAGAAAAGAGGGGCTTTCGAGCCCAACGGTTGGATTGGAACCAGAGACGAGACTGAAATAGGGGTTTGCTTACGGAGGACCTCCGCCAGTTCCTCGATCGTGGCACGTTCGAAGAGCAAGGCCAGAGGCAGTTCGCGCCCTGATATCTTATGAAGCTGAAACATCAGCCGGACTGCCAACAGAGAATGCCCGCCCAATTCGAAGAAGTTATCCTTAACGCCGATGGGATGAATCTCCAGGATTTCTTCCCAGATTCGCGTGAGCCGCAATTCCCAATCATCGCGAGGAGAAACGAAAGCTGCCCTCAACTCCGGCCTCAATTGGTCCGGAGCTGGCAGCGCCCTCCGGTCCACCTTTCCATGAGGGGTTAACGGCAAGGCGGAGAGAGTCAGGAACACTGCTGGAATCATCGCCTCTGGCAAGCGTTCCTTCAGGAACGCACGCAGTTCGGCAATATCGGGCGTACCTGCCGGTCCCGGAACGACGTAAGCGGCCAAGTACCGCTGGCCGGCGAGATCCTCTCGGGCAATGACCACAGCAGCCCGCAGCCCGGGATGTGTTGCCAGAACCGTTTCGATCTCGCCAAGTTCAATTCGAAATCCGCGTATTTTGACCTGGTCATCGATTCGGCCAAGATGTTCGATTGTCCCGCAGGACTGGTAACGGGCCAGGTCGCCCGTCTTGTACAACCGCGCTCCCGGCTCGCTGGCAAACGGATCCGGGATAAACGCCTGCGCCGTTCGGGCAGGGTCGTCGAGATAACCGCGCCCTACGCCTGCCCCTCCCACGCACAGTTCACCCACAGCCCCGATGGAAACGGGCTGGAGTTGATCGTCCAGCACGTAGAGTTGGGTATTCGCTATGGGACGGCCGATTGGGATCGTCGTTGCTGCAGCCGTAGGAGGCTGGTCCAGGAAGTGGTGGCTAACATCATCCGAGCATTCCGTTGGACCATAGGCATTCAGCAGAGGGACGTGGGGAAAAGTGTTCAACCACCGCTCAGCGAGCCGAGGTGGCAACCCTTCGCCCGTGGAGATGAGCCACCGCAGGGCAGTGAAGTCCGGCCGCTCTTTGTCCTCGCCCGGCATGCTGTCAAGCATTGCCCCCAGCAGGGAGGGCACCGTTTCAAGGACGGTGATCCCATCTCGCTGCACGTGATCAAGGAGCCGCGTGGGGTCATGAGCAACCGCGTCGTCAAGAATATCGACTTGCCCTCCGACGAGTAGGGCGGCCAGAAATTGCCAGACGGAGA
The DNA here is from genome assembly GCA_963803295.1 of uncultured Acidobacteriota bacterium. Lineage (GTDB taxonomy): Bacteria > Acidobacteriota > Terriglobia > UBA7540 > UBA7540 > CAWDMC01. The sequence goes on from CAWDMC010000011.1 coordinate 320,157, forward strand.
TATCAAAGCACTGCGAAGCCGTTTGGGCGACAACGTCTCTCTCGGTAAGCTGCAGATCGGCGATCTTGGCGTACAGGTGATTGAGCATGCCTCCATGCTCGACCATGACTCCTTTGGGCAGCCCCGTCGAGCCGGACGTGTATATCACATAGGCGAGATGGCGCGCCGCAGCCGGAGGGCAGCATGTCTCCTTCAACTCATATTCCGCGAGCATTTCCTCCACACTTCTGACCGTTGGACAGGCTGGTCCAAGCGCTCCCTCGAGCACCGGCGTAAGAACTGCTTGGTCCTCCGAAGCCACCAGCACCAAGGAGCTTCTGCTCTGGGCAAGGACACGGTCGAAGCGCTGCCGGGGCCAGGAGGAATCGAGCGGCAGGTATGCTCCACCCGCCTTGAATACCGCCAGTATCGCGGTCAGCAAGTCGATCCCACGCCGAAGGGCCAGGGCCACCAGGACCTCCGGTCCCACTCCTATGGACCTTAACCGCCATGCAAGTCGATTTGATCTGACATTCAGCTCGGAATAGGTGAGGGATTGGTCTTGACAGACAACGGCTTGCCGCCCTGGGGTCTTCCAGGCTTGGACTTCGAAAAGTTGGGCCGCACTTTGGTGTTGCGGGAACGGCACTTCGGTCTGGTTGAACTCCACCAGGCTTCGGCGCCTCTCATCTTCTGAAAGAAGAGTGACATCGCGTAAAAGCTGGTTGCTGTTCGCGACAAAAGCGTCAATCACGCGCAGGAAGTGCCGCAGCACTTGTTCCTGCTCCTCCTCACCGAATACATCGCAGTGGAAATCGAAGTCGAGCACGAAGTTATCGGAATGATTCCCGTTGCGAACTTGAAAGGCGAAACTCTCGTTTCCATGTCCTGAATGAGTCCACTCGTGAACTGCGGGAGCTCCCTGAAACTGAAACGTGTAATCCTGATTGTGGTAGTTAAAAAGAACCTCATAATGGGGACTATGAAGCGGGTTCTCCACGGTGTGCTGGCTGTGACGCAGGGATTGCTGTACTTCCGCCTTGATCTTGTTCATCAAAGACGCGAAGGTATCGTTCTCCTCAATGCGGATCTCAATGGGGAGGACCTGCATGAAGAAGCCAATGGTCCTTTTGAATTCGGACGAGGGCCGATTATGTGACGCGATTCCGAGCCGAAACTCGCTCTTTTGACTGCATCGGTAGATCCAGGCGCAAAGAATGGACGCGAAAACGTTGAAGAGCGCCGCATCCGCAGTTGTGGAGGAAATCGTCCCGGCCGCACATCTTAGTTTCCGGCTTAAACCCTCGTCCAAGGCGCGAGAAACTCTCCGGACGCGCGCCGTAGTCTTGAAGGGGATCTTTCCGTAGAAGGCGATCGGGCCCGGATTGGTGGCCAGTTTCTCCTTCCAGTAGGACGATGCCTTGAGGGATCGTGGCGAATCGCGATAACTTCTTTCATGCTCGATATACTTCTGGAATCGCGGAAGCGGCTCCGTGTCCTGCAATTGATCATTAAGGGAACGCTCATAGTATTCCGCGACCGTGTCAAAAATCAGCTTGGTGGACCAACCATCTGAAATAATGTGATGTTGATTGAGATACCAGACATATTCGCTTTGGCCCATCCTGATCAACACCGTGTCGAACAAGCCTTGATCCAGCCGGAAAGCTCGTTGGCTGCGCTCACCGATCCAGGTTCGCAGAGCTCCGGCAGGATCCGAAAGCGACGAGAAGTCCACGGTCTCCACGCGATAGGGGAGCCTGGCGATGACCTTCTGTTGCGGCACCCCATCGATCTCCTCGATAACCGTGCGCAAGGCGTCGCTTCGATCGACAAGTGCCTGGAAGGCCCGCTGGAAGTGTTCCGGATCGACCGCGACAGGAATGGTAAAAGGTACACATAGGTTGTAGAGCGGGACCTCAGGCTGTAGTTTCTGTCCCAGCCAGATCAGAAGTTGGTGCTTGGTTAGGTTCGATTGGGTGTAGATGTCTGCGCACGCGAGGGGTTGATCATCGGCACGACCGGACGCGCAAGGCGCCTGTGCGATCCCAGGTGAGAGGTTTGACAATGGCTGTTCTGGCTCTTGGATGATGCGTTCCAGCAAGGCGCGGAAGTCGTCCAACATTTGAGCGACGCGAGCTTCTTCAAAGCGGCCGGCGTCATAGCCCATACCGAGGACCATCTCGGGGCCAGGTACCGCCAACACACTGAGTGGATAATTCGCCTGATCGACGAAACGAACGTCACGCACTGCCAGGCTGCTTTCTTCTTCGAGGAAGGAAGCGTCCACGGGATAGTTCTCAAAGACGAAAATGCTCTCAAATAGGGGCTGGTTCCGGGGTATATCGCTCCAGCCGTGAACCTGCACTAACGGACTGTACTCGTACTGGCGCCATTCCACCTGTTGCTCTTGTAGTTGCGCGCACCAGGAGAGCATTCCGGCATTCCGATCGACCTTGACACGCATCGGGAGGGTGTTGATAAAGAGGCCCAACATGCTGTCTACGCCCTGCAGTGAGGATGGACGGCCCGCCACCGTTACTCCAAAAATCACGTCATCCGTATTGCTGTAACGGCTGAGGAGCAGCGCCCAAGCGCCCATCATCAAGGTGTTGAGCGTAAGATGGCTCCGGCGCGCCAGCGACTGCAGAGCAGCGGTTGTGGATTCCGAGAGCCGGATAACCTGACGCCCGTATGTCGCTCCTGCGTCTGAAACACGGCGAGTCGTCTCGATCGATCCGAGCCGGGTGGGAGTTGTGATCCCTTTGAGTGTTTGTCGCCAGTAGGCCTCGAGCGGTGAGGAATCCTGCTGCCGGAGCCAGTCAAGATAGTCACGGTAAGGGCGGCTCAGTTCTAGCTCGATGCTTTCGCCGTTGCGAAACGCTTCGTAGAATGCGAAGAACTCCCTGAAGAGTAGGGGTACTGACCACCCATCCAGCAGCAGGTGATGAAAACTCAGAGTGAACCGGTGGCTATCTTCCCGAAGCCGCATCAAAGCAAGGCGTGCAAGAGGAGCAAGTGACAGGTTGAAGCCACGAGTGCGATCTCGTTTGAGGAACAGCTCCAACCGCTGGCGTTGTTCCTCCTCATCTAGACCTCTCCAATCGTCTTGCTCGATGGCCAAACTGGCATGCCGCCGAACGGCCTGCACGGGGTCCTTCAGACCTTCCCAGACGAAGGCGGTCCTCAGAACCGGCTGTCGATCCACAACGCACTGCCAAGCCCGTTCAAAGGCTGGGACGTCGAGGTCTCCCTCCATGATTGCGGTCAACTGCTCAAAATAGGCGCCTGATTGCGGGGCGCAAAGGCTATGGAAAAGGAGTCCTTGTTGGGTTGAGGAGAGGGGATAGATATCGTCAATTTGTTCCGGAGACGTGTGGTCTGTTGCAGGGCATATCTCAGCGACCACGGCATCCAGCTGTGACTGATTGAGTTCGACCAGCGGGAAGTCGGATGGGGTGCACCGGCCCGATACAGGCGATTGGCACTGGCCAATCAGCGATCGCAGCGCCTCTACGAATCCCTCTGCCACGCTCGCTACCGTCGACTCGCGGTGAACATTCTGGCTGTAGAGCCACTCCAGACTGAGTTTTCCCCCGGCGATTTGCGCGTTGATTTCCAGGAGATGACTGCGCTGTGCCGACAGGCTGTGATCCTGTCCACTGTTAGTCGAAGCCGGTCTGAACAAGCTGTCGTTGTCCATGAGCTGGTCAATCTGGCCCAAGTAGTTGAAGATGATGTCTGCCTGCGGGAGAGCGCGCAGCTTGTCGGGGATTTCCAAGCCATCGTTGAGGTAGCGGAGCAGGCCGTATCCGATTCCCCCGTTGGGAATCCGGTCGCGCTGCCGCTTCACGGACTGCAACGCCTCGGCGGGATTGGAGACCGATGACTCCAGATTCAATCGCATCGGAAAGATTGTGGTGAACCACCCTACGGTCCGTGACAAGTCGACATCTTCGAAGATTGCTTCCCGCCCGTGGCCTTCCAGATCGACCAACAGTGAGCTTGCTCCGGTCCAGCGTCGACAGGCGAAAGCCAGAGCCGTTAGCAGCACATCATTGATCTGGGTGTGGTAGGTTCTCGGAACATCCTGAAGCAGCGCACGGGTCTCGTCGGCACTGAGCGACACGGAAACGGATCGAACAGAAGCCTCCGTATTGCGGCCACCAACGTGGTCAACGGGCAGGCAAGGCACGGGTGAGTGGCCGTTCGCCAGCCAGTAGTCGACTTCTCGTTGCACCGGTTCCGACGTTGCATACTGCGTCAATCGTTCTGCCCACTCTTTGAATGAGCTGGTTTTTGCCGGAAGATGTGGCTTCTCGCCTCGGCTTATCTCGCGGCACAGTGTTTGCAGATCCTCCAGCAGGATTCGCCAGGATACGCCGTCGACCGCCAGGTGATGAACTATGAGCGACAATCGAGCGGGTTTCTCAGGTCCAAGATCAAAGAATGTCGCGCGCAGCACAGGACCTCGCGAGAGATCCAGGCTTGCCTGCGACTCGGCCATCTCGGCCTCAATGGCGCACGCTTGCTTCGCCTCTGACAGTATCGAGAGATCCACCCGGGAGAAAGGCTCCGCGTCACCAGGGGCTATGATCTCCTGCTCCCAGCCTGACGCCGTCTGCTCGAAACGCAGCCGGAGCGCGTCGTGATGAAGAATCAAATGTCTCAGGGCACGCTCCAAGTGGGAGGCAGATAAGGAGGGGTCGACCTCGAGCAGAAGGCTTTGATTCCAATGGTGAGGATCGGTGAAGTTCTGTTCGAAGAACCATCGCTGGACTGGTGTGAGGGGCAGAAGCCCTACGACCGGGTCCTGTTGCGCTTCAATCGACGAGGCAGCAACGACTTTGGCCAACTCCGCGATGGTCTGGTGCTGAAATAGCTGCTTGGGCGTGAGGTGGAGTCCCGCCTGGCTGCTCTTGGCGATGACCTGAATGCTGAGAATCGAATCGCCGCCCAACTCAAAGAAGTTGTCGTGTATACCCACCTGATCCAGATGGAGAACATCGGCCCAGATTCTGGCGAGCAGCGCTTCCGATGGCGAGCGCGGGGCAACTAAGGCATCTTTCACTTCGCGCCGGGTTGCGATCTCGGGAATGGGAAGCCTGCCACGATCGACTTTGCCATTGGAAGTGAACGGTAGAGCGTCGAGAACAACCAGCGCTGCTGGCAGCATGTAGTGGGGCAATTTATCCTTGAGGAAATCGTGCAAGTCGTCCGGCGTGGCCGCATGCGATTGCCGAGGGACGATATAGGCCACCACGCGTCGATCGCCGGGAGTGTCTTCCCGGGCGATGGCCACGGCCTCGCGCACAGCAGGATGTTGCCCCAGGATGGATTCGATTTCTCCCAGTTCGATGCGGTAGCCGCGGATCTTAACTTGATGATCGATCCGGCCCAAATACTCGAGATTGCCGTCCGGCAGATGCCGTGCCAGATCCCCTGTCCTGTATAAGCGCGCATCTGGCGCCGACCCGAATGGATTCGGGATGAACTTCTCAGCGGTCAAATCCGGCCGGTTTAAGTATCCCCAGGCCAAGCCCAGGCCACCGATGAACAACTCGCCTGGAACCCCGACCGGAACCGGTTGCAGGTTTCGGTCCAGCACATAGAGTTGGGTGTTGGCGATGGGACGGCCGATGGGCACCGAGCCGGTCCTGGGACTCCCATGAGGTTGTCGATAAACGCAACATCCAACCACGGTTTCAGTCGGGCCATACTCGTTGACCAGCACCGTGTCAGGAGCTGCGTCTTGCCAGAAGGCCAGGTTCTCAGCTAATAGATTTTCACCGCCAATAACAAAGGTCCGGGTGAGACCGGCGGCTTGTTGAGGAGATAGCTGATGGCGAAGCAACTCGAGGTGCAGGGGCGTAATTTTGATCAAGCTGAAGTTTCGCCTGCTCTCCGCGGCAGTGCTGAGGTTCTCGATACCGGGACTTTCCGGAAGCAGCTCCACCTTGCGGCCGACGAGCAGCGGCGCAAACAGAGCCGTGATGGTCAAGTCGAAAGAAAGGGAAGAGTGCACCGGAGCACCCTCACCCTCTTCGACCTTGTAGGCCGATGTGCACCAACTGAGATAATTTGTCAGCCCCCGGTGGGGGATTAGGATGCCCTTGGGCTGGCCGGTAGACCCCGAGGTATAAATCACGTAAGCGAGACTATCGAGTGTCACTCCACTCGCGGGATGTTCTTCCGCGAACTGACCGCCGAACGGCGACTCGGGAAGGGATCGGTCGAGGCAAATCACCTGCGTGGCCTCGGCCGGAAGTCGGGAAACCAGCCTCTGCTGGGTCAGCACTATCCGTGCCCGAGTGTCTTCCAGCATGAACGCCAGACGTTCCCGAGGATAGGCGGGGTCCATAGGCACGTAAGCGCCTCCGGCTTTGAGGACACCAAGAATCCCTACAATCGTCTCGAGGGAACGCTCAACGCAGACTCCGACCAGAACATTCGGCCCCACCCCCAGGGATCGCAAGCTGTGAGCAAGTTGATTTGCCCGGCTGTTCAGCTCCTCAAACGTTAGCTGTTGCTCCTCGTAGGTCGCTGCGATGGCGTCCGGGGTTTCATCGACTTGGGCCTCGAACATTTGATGGACGCACTGATCGGTCAGAGACTCTCTCGCGGTATCGTTGAAGTCGATCAATAGCTGCTGCCGTTCGGCCTGGGTCAACAGCGGGAGCGTGTAAATGAGCTGATCCGGATTGCGGACGATGCCATCCAGCAGGGTTTGGAGATGCCCAACCATTCGGGAGATGGTTGGGGCATCGAACAGATCGCTATTGTATTCAAAACTCCCCGTTAACCCCTGGTCCGTATCTTCCATGAACAGCGTCAAATCGAACTTAGAAGTTCTATTATCAAGCTCCAGAATACTGGCATCCAACCCGGATAAATTCAGCGTCTCTGCAGGAGTGTTCTGCAATACAAACATGACTTGAAAGAATGGAGCGTGGCTCAAGCTCCGAACGGGTTGCAATTCCTCCATCAGCTTCTCGAACGGAACGTCCTGGTAAGCGTAGGCGTCCAAAGTCACTTCCCGCACCCGGTGAAGTAACTCCAGGAAAGTCGGGTTCCCCGAAAGACTCGTACGCAGCACCAGGGTATTCACGAACAAGCCAATCAGTCCTTCGGTTTCCACCTGGTTACGATTGGCGATGGGAGTGCCCACCAGCAGATCCTCCTGCGCCGTGTAGCGATACAGCAAAACCTTGAAGGCCGCCAGCAGGGTCATGAACAAAGTACAGCCTTCGCGATGACTCAACGCGTTGAGCTTTGCCGCCACCTTCTTCGGGAAGAGGAACGATTGGACTGCGCCGCGGAACGTCTGGACCGCCGGCCGTGGCCGATCGGTAGGCAGTTCCAGGATACCCGGGGCCCCGTGAAGTTGGGGTATCCAGTAAGCGAGCTGTTGCTCGAGAATCTCTCCCCGGAGGCGCTCCCGCTGCCATTGGGCAAAATCCGCATACTGGATAGGTAGCTGGGGTAACGGTGAAGACTTGCCCTTGGAAAACGCTTCGTAGAGCGAAGCCAGTTCCCGGACAAGTATGCCAACCGACCAACCGTCGGATATGATGTGGTGCATCGCGACCAGAAATATATGCTCCGTGGGGCCAAGCCTCAGCAAGCGGGTCCGTAGCAACGGACCATGGACCAGATCGAAGGGTCGCTCTGCTTCCTCGGCTGCGAGCTTCTGAACCCTGATGTTCTGTTCACTCACCTCCAGCCCTTCGAGATCGTGAACCATCAGGACCACGTCGCCGCCGGGGTGGATGAGCTGTACAGCCTGCCCATTAACCTCCGCAAAGGTTGTCCGCAAGGCCTCGTGCCGTCGCAGGATCTCCTGCAGGCCTCGTTTCAAAGCCGGTTCGTTGAGTGACCCGTTTAGACGAACGGCCGCCGCGAGATTGTACGCCGGACTATCAGGCTCCAACTTATAGAGGAACCACAGCCGCTGTTGGGCAAAAGACAGTGGGAACGAGTTAAGTTCCGTGCTCTTTTGCTCGAGCAGCAAGGAAAGAAGCTGCTGTCTCTCCGGAGAGAGTTCTGTCACTTGCGTGAGCACGTCGCTCATGAGCGGCCGCCTACGTACTGGCTGGATGACTGCTCTTGTTTGTTGTTCTCAAGCAAAGTCAGCACTTCAGCGTCGGAGAGCTTTTGAAACTCAGTCAGAAACTGCTGGATATTCCGTTCACCTCGAGCGATGGGTTGTATCCCGGATGATTCTGCCGTCTTCACTGAGTTCTGGCTCATCCCTTCGGCGAGGCGGGCTATGGTAGGGGCTTCAAATATTCTGCGCAGAGGTAGCCTCGATTGGAGTTCCTCCGGCAGCCGCGCAATGACTCGGGTTGCCGAGAGAGAGTTCCCGCCCAGCTCGAAAAAGTTGTCGTGGATTCCGACCCGCTCGACTCCAAGTACCTCCGCCCAGATTCCGGCCAGAAGCTTCTCCTCAGGGGTGCGAGGCGCTATGAAATCTCCATCCAATTCGGGGCGGGTCTGCTCAGGTGCGGGAAGCGCGCGCCGATCTACTTTCCCGTTGGCTGTCAGCGGTAAGGCATCGAGCCACACCAGGACGGAGGGAACCATGTAGTCAGGCAATTTCTGCTCGAGAAAGCTTCTCAGTTCCGTTACTGAAGGCGCCTGGTGTTGACCGGCGACGAGATAGGCCACCAGGTGAGCATCGCCAGGCACGTCTTCACGCGCGACAACAACGGCCTCTCGTACTCCCGGATGTCGTGCCAGAATCGTCTCGATTTCACCCAGCTCAATGCGAAAGCCTCGAACCTTCACTTGATGGTCGAGCCGCCCCAGCAGGTCAATATCGCCATCCTCCCGGAAACGGGCCAGGTCGCCGGTTTTGTAGAGGCGCACCCCTGGATCCTCGACGAAGGGATCCGCCACAAAGGATCTGCTGGTTTGATCCCGATCGTTCAGATATCCCCGGCCTACGCCAATTCCCCCGACGCAAAGTTCGCCGGCCACCCCGATGGGGGTAGGTCTAAGTTCCGAATCCAAGATGTAGAGGCGAGTATTGGCTATGGGGCGACCGATCGACATACGCCGCACTTCCGCAGCTGGACGCTGGTAGATGGCGCAGTGGCTGACGTCATCGGAACACTCGGTCGGGCCATAGGCATTCAACAGCGGAATATTGGGATACCGGCTTAGCCACTGGCGGCAGAGTCCGGGGGCCAACGCCTCACCCGTTAGAATCATCCAGCGTAGCGCCTCCAATCTGGGAGAGGCAGGAGATCGGTGTTCAACCTCTGCGATCACCGCCCGCAGCAGCGACGGCACGAGCTCAAGAATCGACACCTTCGCAAGTTCGACCTGGTCCAGCAGCCTCGCTGGATCACGAACGACCTCGTCTTCCAAGATGTGGACCTCTGCTCCCACGAGCAAAGCCGCAAGGAGCTGCCATACCGAGATGTCAAAGCACTGCGAAGCAGTTTGGGTCACCACGTCCGCCGATCCGAGCTTCACGTCCGTGATCTTGGCATACAGATGGTTCAGCATTCCCGCGTGCTCGACCATCGCGCCCTTGGGCATCCCTGTCGAGCCGGAGGTGTAAATGACATAAGCCAGATCCGCCGGTTTGCAGCGCGGAGGCAGGTTGTGCTCCTCCCGCTCGCGCCGTAACATGTCCTCGATTAGGTAAAGGCGCGGACGTTCTTCGCGAGGCCAGGTCTCTAATGCTTGCGATAGAACGGGCAGAAAATTCCGCGTGGTCAGAACCACCGGGCCGCCACTTTGCTTTAAAACCTGACTCAAGCGGGCCGCCGGATGGTGCGGATCCAAAGGAAGGTATGCGCCGCCTGCTTTGAACACCGCCAGCACGGCCGTCAGCCATTCCAGGTTGCGCTCGGTCAGGAGAGCTACGGTGACTTCCGGCCCGACCTCCTGTTGCACCAGGAAATGACCCAGGCGGTTGGCGCGAAGGTTTGCCTCCCGGTATGTCAACTGTTCGCCACGGAAAACGGCCGCAACAGCATCCGGGGTTCGTTCAACCTGGGCTTCAAAGAGTTGAGAGAAAGACTGATGAAGTGGGTATTCAGCCTTAGTGTCATTCCACTCGACCAGCATCCGCTGCTTCTCTGCCTCGGTCAAAAGTGGAAGCTCGGCCAGGCATTGCTGCGGATTCGCAACCATCGCCTCCAGCAGAGTCCGCAGATGGCCCAGCATCCGCACGATTGCTGCACGGCTAAATCGGGAGGAACTATAGGTGATCCTCAGGCCTAGTTCCGGACCCGGATTGATCTCGATATGCAGGGGATAGCCCGAACGCTGCAACGACCATTCGGTAAGGGCCCAGGAGGGATCGCTATCTTCGGGACGATTCCCAAAGACGACGATGCTTTCAAACAAACGTGAGCCGCGGAACACATCACTCCAGCGCTGCACCTGCACCAGCGGACTGTGTTCGTATTGCCGCGCCTCGATCTGGCCGGCCTGGATCTCATGCAGCCAGGGCACCAGAGTGTTTTCGGGGGACAAGCGGACACGTATCGGCAGCGTGTTGATGAATAAACCCACCATCGACTCGATCCCGTCAAGATCCGCCTGGCGGCCGGATACGACGCCTCCAAAAACCACATCCGGCTCGCCACTGTAACGGCTCAAAAGGAGTGCCCAGGCCCCTTGCGCCAGCGTGTTCAAGGTCAACTGATGCTGCCGCCCCAGGGCCTGCAGGGCAGCCGTGGTTCGCCCTGACAGACTAATCTCTTGATATTCGTAGCCCTCCGCTGACTCAGGCCGATCCTCCTTAGCCAATTCGTTTCCTCCGAGCGCGGTCGGCAGGCTAAAGCCTTCGAGAGCACGACGCCAGAAAGCCTCCGCCTTGGTCAAATCCTGGTCCTGGAGCCACGCGATATAGTCGCGGTACGGTCGAGTGCACTCGAGCTGGGAATCCTGGTTTTGAGAGAACGCCTCGTAGTAGGCGCGGACTTCGTTGATGATCAGCGGCTTCGACCAACCATCGAATAGCAGGTGGTGGTTGCTCCAAACCAATTGGTAGGCATCCTCCGCCAGCCGGAAAAGAGCGAGACGCATCAGGGGCGGGCGCGAAAGATCAAAACCGCCTTGCTGTTCTGCCTGAATGTAGGCTGCCAGCAGATCTTTCTGCTTGGCGGCAGGAACCTCGCGCCAGTCCTGCTGTTCCAGGGATACCCGCACCTGGCGACGGACAACCTGAAACGGTTGGTCAAGGCCTTCCCACACAAAGGCCGTCCTTAGCACCGGGTTGCGATCGATCACTTGCTGCCATGCACGTTCCAAGGCTGGAACATTCAGCGTACCCTGTAGTGTCAGGCTGACTTGCTCTAAATACTCCCGTGCTCCCGGAGCACTAGCGCAGTGGTAGAGCATGCCCCGCTGCATCGGGGAAAGTGGATAGGTATCCTCAATCGCTGGGTCATCTCGTAGTTGCTGCAGGGCCGCGAGCGGCCGCTGGCTATCACTCGAGTTCGGGACAGCCTGAACCGCCACGTGATCGCCCGCCACCGCGGCCAATTGGGCGATTGTGGGACACTCGAACAGCTGCCTGGCGCTAATCCTAAGGCCAGCCCGATTGGCGCGAGCCATGGCTTGGATGGCCTGGATGGAGTCGCCCCCCAACTCGAAGAAGTTGTCGTGAATGCCCACATGTTCGAGCCGGAGTACCTGGGCCCAGATCTCGGCCAATAACGCCTCCGCGCGGTTCTGGGGAGCAACGAAAGCACCATCCAAATCGGGGCGTGAGGGGTCGGGAGCAGGAAGTGCGCGGCGGTCCACCTTGCCGTTAGGGGAGAGAGGCATGGCGTCCAACCTTACAAAAGCCGCCGGTATCATGTATTCGGGCAGCTTCCCGGCCAAGAACTTGCGCAATTCCCCGATCGCGGGGACATGCTCTGAATCACTGACGATGTAGGCTACCAGGCGTTTGACACCTGGCTCATCCTCTCTGGCCAAAACGATGGACTGACGCACGGCTGGGTGCTGGTCTAACAGTGCCTCGATTTCCTGCAGTTCGATGCGAAAGCCGCGGATCTTGACTTGATGGTCCAGCCGGCCCAGGAACTCAATTTCGCCCTCAGGCAGGTAACGCACCAGGTCCCCGGTTTTGTAGAGCCGCGCTCCCGATTCACCAAAGGGATTGGGAATGAATCGGGCCGCAGTGAGTTCCGGACGCTGCAGGTAGCCGCGGCCCAGTCCGACGCCGCCCAGGTACAGTTCGCCCGGAACGCCGACCGGAACTGGGTTCAAATGGGCATCCAGGATATAGGTCTGGATGTTGGCAATGGGCCGGCCGATCGGGACCGTTCGCTTCGCCCCTTCGGGCGTGCAAAGCCAGTAAGTTACATCGACGGAAGCTTCCGTAGGCCCGTAAAGGTTGTGCAGGGTTGCGTTCAACCGGGCGATGAAGTGCTGCTGCACTTCAAGCGGAAGGGCCTCTCCGCTGCAAATCACCTGTCGCAGGCTCCGGCACACCTCCAGCCCAGGCTCGTCCAGGAAAACCCGAAGCATGGAAGGCACGAAATGGAGTGTGGTGATTCCATGCTCCGCGATCAGCCTCACCATGTAGGCGTTGTCCTTGTGACCGTCAGGCCGGGCCACTACCAGGCGGGCACCATTGAGGAGAGGCCAGAAGAACTCCCAAACCGATACGTCGAAGCTAAACGGCGTTTTCTGTAACACTCGATCGACTTCGGTTAACTGGTATGCCTCCTGCATCCACAAGAGCCGGTTGCAGATCCCCCGATGCGCGACCATGGCACCCTTGGGCTGACCGGTTGAACCCGAAGTGTAGATCACGTAGGCCAGATTGTCGGGAGCGACGCCGCTGACGGGGTTCACTTCTCCGGCGCGGCCAATCGTCGGCCAGTCGGCGTCAACGCGGATGACCACTGCTTGGTGTTTGGCCAACCGGCCGGCAAGCCGTGCCTGAGTCAGGAGGACCGGCACCCGAGCATCTGTCAGCATAAAGGCCAGGCGGTCCTGCGGGTAGGTGGGATCCAGCGGGACATAGGCCGCTCCGGCCTTCAGAATGCCCATTAACCCAACCACCATCTCGAGCGATCGCTCCATGTAGATTCCAACCAGGGTCTCCGGCCCAACTCCTAAGCTGCGCAGATGATGAGCCAGTTGGTTGGCCCGGGTGTTCAATTGGCGGTAGGTCAAGTGCTCATCTTCGAAGACGAGCGCGATAGCGTCAGGCGTTTTCTCAACCTGGCCTTCAAACAGTTGGTGGAGGCACTGATCTTGCCGGTAGTCTTTTCGGGTGTCGTTCCAGTCCACAAGCACTTGCTGCCGTTCGAAGTCCGTCAGGAGCGGTATCATTGAAGTTCGCTGTTCCGGATCGACCAGGGCGGCCCGGAGGAGGGTCTGATAGTGTCCCAGCAGCCCCTTGGCAGTGGCGGCGTCAAACAACTCGGTGTCGTAAACCAGATCAACCAGGAGCTTGTCATCGATCTCGGTGACGTTCAGATGAAGATCAAACTCCGCGAAGCTGACGGGAGGAGGAAGCAACTCGACCGTCAACCCGTGCAGCGGCGGCAAGCTGATGCTCCGCTCCATGTTAAAGGTTACATTTACGATGGGCGACCGGCTCGGATCCCTGGGTAGATACAGTTTTTCGATTAGCCTCGCAAAGGGGTAGTCCTGATGCTCGTAGGCTTCGAGCAACATGGCCCTGACCCTGGCCAGATACTCGGCGAAGGTCGGATCCCCGCTCAGCTGACTTCGCATCGCCACCAAGTGAGAACAGTAAGCCACCAAGTGTTCGCTGCCGGGCGCAGATCGGCCTGAAACGGGGAACCCAATCACGACGTCATCTTGATCCGTGATCCGGTGTAGCAAGGTTAGGTATCCCGCGAGAAGGGTCATGAACAACGTGCAACCTTGCCGCTTGCTAAGCTGTTTCAGTTCCCGGTAAACAGCGGCATCAAGCGCGAGACTCTGTCTCGCGCCGTGATAGGTCTTCACGGGTGGTCGAGGACGGTCCGTAGGCAACTCCAGGACTGGAAGGGTGCCGGAGAATTTATCCAGCCAATAGCCTTCCTCGACCGCCATTTTCTCAGTGTTAATCTCGGTTAACTGCCATTGCACATGCTCAGTTAATTGCATCGGTGAGGGCAGTTGGGAATCCCGGGCTTCGCACTCTGCGGTATAAAGGGAGCTAACCTCCTGCACGATCAATCCCATTGACCATCCGTCGATTACGATGTGGTGCGCAGTGAGAACCAGTGTGTGCCTTTGTTCCTGCGTCTTGAGAACGTTGACAGACCAAAGCGGCGCGGTCGCCAGGTCAAAACGGCGCTGGCCCTCCTGGATGAGCCAAGCCTCCACTCTTCGTGTCGCGCTCCGCCGGATCCAAATGCGAGAAGTCGATCAAAGGCACATCGACCGTCAGCGCCGGGAGAATTTCCTGGACGTCGCCGTTGCGGCCGATTCTGGTCCGGAGCGCCTCATGACGGTCCGCGACCTTTTGAAAAGCCCGCCGAAGCGCCCTCAACTGAAGAGGACCTCGCAGTTCCAAGGTCACCGTCTCGTGAGCGGCCTCTCCCATCTGCACCAGCATCCAGAGGTTCCTTTGGGATTCGGTCAGAGGTGCAGTCCGCATACTTGGGCTTTTCGGCTTGCCGTCTCTGGAAGCGAGCGAATCCGCCGAAGGAAGCAGGAAACCGCTCTTTCGCATCTCGGCAACGCTTTCTTTAACCGCTTGCGCGACTCGATCGATGTCGGCGGCGGTGTGCGACATGGACAAGAAACAGTTGCGCCCTTCCCAGAGGTAGATTCCCTTCTCCACTAACTGATAGAAGAACAGGTCTGCGTCTTCGGCGAAGGTAAGCTGGAAAGGCCAGGCAAAGCGGAACAATGAACCACACTGGGCAATGCGGATCGGCACAGCTTCCCTTTCGAAATGAGCATCTAGCATGTCAGCTAGCTCGTTGGACCGTTCATTCAGCCGTTGCTGAAGCGCCGGCCCCGCAGACTTCAGGCGCTTGAGCACGGCCCGCGCCGCACTCATGGCGAGCGGGTGCTTGCAAAAGGTGCCGGAGTAGAATGTGGTTTTGGCTTCAGGATAGGAAAGGTCTCCGTATTGCCACATCCCGCCATCGATTCCATCCATGAACCTTCTGCGTCCGGCGACGGCTCCGATGGGCATGCCGCCACCGATTACCTTGCCGTAAGTGGCCAGGTCCGCGTCAATCCCAAACCAAGCCTGTGCGCCGCCGGGGTGGACGCGAAATCCAGTGATTACTTCGTCGAAAATCAAGGCTGCTCCGGCGTCCTTCGTGATTTTCCGAACTTGCTGCAGAAAGTCCTGGGGTTGGAAATCGGGGCGTCGGCTCTGCACCGGTTCGACCAGAACGGCCGCGAGTTCGTGCCTAGACGCTTGGAGGATCTCAAGAGACCGGGGACTCCCATAGTTCAGCACGAGGATGTCGTCAACCATGCCTTGGGTTACTCCGGGCGCCACGGGACACGACTGCAGCGTGCCGTTTGAGGTCTGTGCTTTGGCCAAGACACTGTCGAAAGCGCCGTGATAGGAGCCTGCAAAGATAACCACCTTCGAGCGGCCGGTCGCCGTGCGGGCCAGGCGCAAAGCGGTCATAACCGATTCTGTGCCGCTGTTGCAAAAGGTCACCCGCTCCATTCCCGTCAGATCGCACATCAGCGCGGCAACCTCGCCCGCCAACTCCGACTGTGGTCCCAGTTGCATTCCGAGCTTCAGCTGCTCCTCAATAGCCTCCTGAATAAAGGCTTCGCCGTGACCAAAGAGATTGGCGCCAAAGCCCATGGTGAGATCGATGTACTCATTGCCATCCACATCCCAGATCTTCGAGCCTTGCGACCTCGCCGCCACGATGGGGTAACACATTTCCTTCGTGGAAAGGCGGAAATTCAGCGAATTTCGCAGATCCGCGTGTACGGACCGATGCTCTTGCGCCAGGCGTTTGGAGGTCCGGGTACGTTCGGTATAGCGCAAGGTCAGTGACCGGAGGTAGGCCTGCTGCCCGGCGTTCCAGTCTTTGATGGTTCCTGGCTTGATGGGGCGATAAGGAGTGAAAGGTTCCGCCGTGGTCTTCTCTGGTTCGCCGTTGCTTCCTTGGGCGATGGCGGGATTCGCCGCGGTCACCGGACTGTCGGCGGCTCCAACGGGCAACTCGACAGCAGGTGGCATTGAGCCCTTATTAAGAAGCTCGGCGGGGTTCGCTTCCGAGGACTGCGAGTGCTTCGCGGCCACACCGTTTGAGCGCAAGACTTCGACCTGCTGCCGCATGAGCTGAGAAAGTACCTCGAGCTGTTGAGCCATGATTCTCTCAAGTGGTGTCTCGGGTGCCGATGATGCCCCATTGCTGTGGGCGACCGGATGCACGGCAGCGTCCGCAGGTTTGGGAGCGGGAGGCAGTAACGTTGCCTCCGCCTCCGCACGAGGTGGGGTTGCCAACGCCACTTCTGGAGACAGGGTCCGGTCGATGTAAGTCGCCAGGGCGTCCAGCGTGGTCAATTCTTCAAACAGCTGGCGAATGGTCAGGTGGATTCCATATGTCTTCTCGATGGTGCGGACAGCGTCCAGGAGAACCAGGGAATCAGCGCCCAATTCGAGAAGAGGGGCGTGAATATCGATTTCAGTCGCACCTATCTCCAGGAGCCTGACAACGATCTCGCGCAGTGTCGCGAGAATCGTATCCCTTCTGGCGGTCAAAAGCGGCGCGACAGGTAGAGATTCCGAAGCCCGAACATCAGTTTGAATATTCATAGCGTTTGGCTCTTTCGTCTTTGGGTTGGAAAGTGGGTCATTCCCGGTTGCCTGAACATTCTGGCGGGACATTGTCTTGGCGAAACTTGGTCTGTTGGTAGACTCGATCCAATAGCGCCTTCGCTCAAACGGATAGGTGGGCAGCGAAACGCGGTGGCGCGGGTAGTCGCGCTCGAAACCAGCCCAGTCCGCGTCTACTCCCTGCACGTGCAGTGCTCCCAGACTCTCTAGCAGTGGGACCCAATCGCTTTGTCCCGGCTTCAGGGAAGCCAGCCACGTCCCCGTACCCTTGGGTAAACACCTTTTGCCCATGCCCAACAGCGAAGGGGTGGGGCCGAGTTCCAGAAACACCTGATAGCCTTCTTCCGAGAGGCTTTCGATTCCCTTGGCGAACTGCACCGTCTCGCGAACATGGCTCCTCCAGTAGCTCGCGCCAGGAACCACGCCGTCATCGAGTCGCCTACCCGTGAGGTCGGAAAAAAATGCGACGCGGGGGCTCTCAAAATTGAGCGCGTGCGCAGCTTGCTCAAAAGCGTCGAGCACAGGTTCCATCAGGGGCGAGTGAAAGGCGTGGGAAACCTCCAGCGCTTCGGTGACAATGCCTTCGGCCTCTAAAGACTTGACGACGTCTTGGACGACGGCCTGCTCACCTGAAATAACGGTGTGCCGGGGACCGTTGATGGCGGCGATTGATGCCTGCTCCTGGTGCGGAGCCAAGGCAGCGGCTACGCGCGCCTCGTCGGCAAAGACCACCACCATCCGGCCCTCGCTCGAAAGCGACTGCATCAGGCGCGCCCGCTTGGCGATCAGCCTGAGTCCGTCTTCTAGCCCAAACACTCCCGCCGCTTGGGCTGCCGCATACGCACCCACACTGTGGCCCAGGACAGCGTCGGGCTCAATGCCCCACGAGCGCCAGAGCTCGGTCAAGGCGTACTCCATGGCGAACAATGCCGGTTGGGTATAAACGGTATGGTGCAGCGGGGTTGGTGCTCCGGAGGCAGGATACAGGATCGACAGAAGTGTTTGGTCAAGCTCCCCGCGCAAGATTTCATCGCACGCCTCAAGGGCTTTGCGGAAAGTCGGCTGGGTCTCGTACAATTTCAGTCCCATCCCGGGATACTGCGAACCCTGGCCAGTGTATAGGAACGCGACCTTTGGACGCGTCCGCTGGTGCGCCTTGCTGACTCGACTCCTCGTTGTCTTTTGCCCGGCCATCGCGGCACGCAATTTGGCCGACAATTGTTCGGTATTTCCGCCGGTCACGGTCAGACGCTCGCCGAAATGGGTTCTCCCCGTATTCGCCGTGAAGCAGACGTGTTGTGCCGGCAGTTCAGGATGAGCTTCCAGGTGATTGGCATACCGGCTGCAAAGTTCTCTGAGGCCACTCTCGCTTGGCGCGGACATACTGAGAATGTGGAGGGGGCGCTCGATATTGGCCTCAGCTTCGGGCCGCGCGCCGACGGGTGCTTCCTCCAGTACGATGTGCGCGTTCGTGCCGCCAAACCCGAACGAACTCACGCCTGCAAAGCAGTGGCCCGAGTTGGTGGTCCATGGCTGTCGCTCGGTCGGAATCACCAACGCCATCTTTTCCAGGGGAATATGAGAATTAATCCTTTGCAGGTGCAGGTGAGGAGCGATCTCGCGGTGGTGGAGGCAGAGAGCCGTCTTGATCAGTCCCGCGATCCCAGCGGCGGCTTCCAGGTGTCCGATGTTCGTCTTCACCGAGCCGATGGCGCATGGATTGTCCGGGAAACGTTGTTCCCGCAACACCTCCCATAGTGACTGTACTTCGATGGGGTCACCTAGGGGTGTTCCGGTACCGTGCGCCTCCACGTAGCTGATCTGGTTCGGAGAGACGTTAGCGTTCTCGAGCGCCTGCCGGATCACCGCCTGCTGGGCGGGTCCATGGGGAGCGGTAAGCCCGTTGCTGCGGCCATCCTGGTTGACAGCCGAGCCTCTCACCAAGGCGAGGATGCCGTCGCCTTCCTTAAGTGCATCGGATAGCCGCTTGAGGACCACGATACCGCAGCCTTCTCCTCGAACGTAGCCGTCAGCCAAAGCGTCAAACGTCTTGCAACGACCGTCGGCCGCCATCATTCGTGCCTGCGAGAATGCCAAGGTCAGCTCTGGAGAGAGGATCAAATTCACGCCGCCCGCCAGAGCCATCTTGCACTCCCCCAGGCGGAGGCTCTGGCAGGCCAGGTGAACGGCCACCAGAGAAGACGAACAAGCGGTATCTATCGCGAGACTGGGCCCCTTCAAGTCGAGAAAGTAAGAGAGACGATTTGCCGCAATGCTGAAGGCGTTGCCGGTTGCAGCGTAAGCGTCAAGGTTGTCTGGATTCTCAAACTGAAAGCGACTGTAGTCATTGGTACTGATGCCGATAAATACACCGGTCGCGCTTCCCGCAAGCTTATCCGGCGGCTTCCCGGCGTTTTCTAAGGCTTCCCAGGCGACCTCCAACAGTAGACGATGCTGGGGGTCGATCCGCGCCGCTTCCCGGGGCGAGATGCCGAAAAACTGAGGATCGAACTGATCGACCTGCCGCAAAAAGCCGCCCCAGCGCGCGCTTCCCGCTGCCCGCTCGACGTCACGGACCGTGCGGTTCTCCCATCGATCGGCCGGAACCTCGGTGATTGCATCCAGGCCATCATGGAGGAGTCGCCAAAAGGCGTCAGGATCGTCGGCTCCTGGGAAGCGACAGCCTAGACCCACAATCGCAATCGCCTCTCGTTCACTCCCTCGGACTGGCTCCGGGATGCCGTTTGATTCCGCAACCTCATGCAGTCCCGTCAAATGTCGTGCCAAGTGCTCAATATTGGGAAACTCCCAAACCAGGGTAGGGGAGAGCTGAACATGCAGCCAGTCTTCCAGGTCACCTGTCAACCCAACAGCGTCTCTCGAAGATAAACCGTAGCTCGCGAAGGGCTCGTGGATGTCTACTTCAGCGGGAACGATTCCCAGTCGCTCTGAAATGTGAGTAGTTAACCAGCTCTGGATGACCTCCACGGTCGGAGACGCGGATGGCAAAGTCTCTGCTTGCGCGGATTCTTTGCTACCCCAGAACGTATGCGTCTGGCCGTTATTGTTCTGTGGAGACTTCATCATTCGTTCTCCCCGCCAGCCAGGTGACCCGACAGAAAGGCTGTCCGGCATGCAGAGCGTCGTAGTTTACCGCTCGAAGTTTTGGGAATGCCGCCTACCTTAACGAAGCGAAGGGCGTAAGCTTGAAGGTCGTGATGTTCCGCCACCGCTCGGCGCACGAGCCGGGCAACAGGCTCGAAGTTACTTGACGATCGTGGCTGAGAATGCGAGTCGCCGTCGGGCGGAGTGCTAGCCGGACGGGTCTGCCGCAGTCCATCGACCTCGGCCACGATGACGAGACGCTCTTGGCCATGGACCTCGATCGCGAACGCCGCGCAACATCCAGGCCGAATGGCCTCATGGCTCCGTTCCACGGTCTGTTCGATATCCTGCGGATAGTGGTTGCGTCCGTCGATGATGATCAAATCCTTG
Organism: uncultured Acidobacteriota bacterium; assembly: GCA_963803295.1. Taxonomy (GTDB): domain Bacteria; phylum Acidobacteriota; class Terriglobia; order UBA7540; family UBA7540; genus CAWDMC01. Next base: position 340,390 of record CAWDMC010000011.1, read on the forward strand.
AGGCGCCCGACTACGAACAATTCTCCGTCCTTCGTGAATCCCAGGTCCCCCGTGCGAAGAAATGGCCCCTCGCCCGTGTTCGCCAGAAAAGCTTGAAAGGTTCGCTCGGTCTCTTCGGCTCTGTTCCAATAGCCCTGGGTAATATTGGGGCCGGACAGCCATATCTCACCGATTTGGTCGGGGGCGCACTCGATCAGGGTTTCGGGATCGGCGATAACAATTCTCTGATCCAACCATGTCCGCCCGCAGCCAACAAGAGTACGGCTTGCTGCGCTCTCAACCGAGGCTGTCAGCACCCGGCCACGTTCAAAGCTTTCGGCTTCGATCGCGTGAAGCGCTGGCTGGGCCGCCTTTAGGCCGCCGGAGACAAACAAGGTTGCCTCGGCCAAGCCGTAACACGGATAAAACGCCTCTGGACGAAAACCGCAGTCTCTGAAGGCCTCGGTGAACCGCGCCAAGGTGTCGGGACGAACCGGCTCTGCGCCGTTGAATGCAATGCTCCAGCTACTCAAGTCAAGGCTCGCACGCTGCTCTGGAGTTACCTTACGCACGCAGAGATCGTACGCAAAGTTGGGACCGCCGCTAATTTGCGCCTTATACCGGGAAATCGCCTTCAGCCAGCGGACAGGTTTCTGCAGGAAAACGAGCGGCGACATGAGAATGGAGGGGACCCCGACATACAAAGGTTGAAGCACATTCCCAATCAATCCCATGTCGTGATACAAGGGCAACCAACTGACATAAGCGGACTGCTCGTCATGCTCGAAGGCTCTGTGAGTCATTCGGGCGTTGTAGATAAGGTTGCCATGGCTGACCATCACTCCCTTGGGTTGACTGGTTGAACCGGAGGTGTACTGGAGAAATGCGAGTGTATGGGGCCGGATCTCGGGGGATCTCCAGGTTTGTGCGAGCGTCGCCGGAATATCCTCGGTGTCGAGCCATCTTACTGCTTCGAGAGCCGGGCTATCAGTAACAAGGTGCTTCAGCGCTGATAGAATCGCCCTTGTGGTAAGTGCAACGGTAGCTCCCGCATCAGTGACGATCTCCTGCAGCCGGGCCAGCGTCCTATTGGGGCGCGGCGGGTAGATCGGGACCGCCACTGCCCCTGCGTAGAGACAACCGAAGAAAGCCGCAATGTAGTCCAGACCCGGAGGATAGAGCAGCAACACCCTCTTGCCCGTCGCTCCCAACCGCTCGAGCAGAGCCGCGATCCCTCGCGCTTGCTGATCCAATTCACCGTAAGTCAGACTGGTCTCCTTGGTCTCTCCATCTTCGAGGAAGGCGAAGGCCCGTTGGCTTGACTGGTAACAAGCCCTATGGCAGAGGAGATCAACTAAGCTGGTGGGTTCGAGAGTGGATCTGGAATCGTTGTCCAAGGCCCAGTTCCTGTCTTCGGTTTCTGTGGTGTACAGTGTCATAAACCTTTTGGGAGCTCCCTTCGACGCAGTGGACATCGGTTGTCGAAATGGCCGTATCGTGATCAGTCAGCACGCCTGGCAGGAAGGCTTATTTCGGCTTCGGCAGGAGATAGGTCACAATTCCTCTTGACCTATCATCGACAGGACACCAGGCTCGCTGGCTGTAAATCGCTCGGTGGGACAAATAAGCCATCCAGGGTTAGGTCGTCGAACTGTGAATCGTGCAGCTCGGCACTTTTTGGCTTTCGGAAATGGCGAACGTAATTTTCCGCCTCGATATACAACCGCTCAGAGTTAGGGCAGAGCTCGTCCCTGGCAAGTACCCGCTGCGCCCCATACTCGGTAAAATATTTTCGGGAGCTCACAGCAAAGCCGGGTAACTTGCGGAGAGGCGACCGAACCGCACGCTCGGCGTCGAACAAAAACCAGGTGTAGCGAAACCCGCCGGCCCTAACAAAGAGGCGACGGGCGCAGAGAATCAGGCCCAGAGGAATGTTCAACCCCCGATAAGGCCTCATCACGGCGAGCTGTGCGTAACGGGCGACTCGTGCGCCGGGCTCAAAGTTCAAACCATACTCCCGGTGCAGGCTGCTTCTGCTGGTCTCAACCACACTGAGCGTGGCCACCGGATCGCCGTTTGGACCGGTGCGTGCGAGCAGGTGCAGGCGTGGCGCGACGGAGTCTGCTTGCGGGTCAGGCAAAGTCAGTCCCCATTCCCTTTCAAACACCTCTCGTCGGACGTGCCTGATCGCGGCCGCTTGTTCGTCAGTCGTCGCCGGCTCGAACAACAATTTCATAAGAAATCCTTTGCATCCCTCCCGCCCCATCTCTTTCTAATGCGACGGAAGCTCGTTCGGGCTTGAGAGTCAATCGGTACGCTGCTCGCCATACGCTTGGGCAGGTGTTCATTCTGAACAGGCTGTCGCCATTGAAGTCCCATCGCCCGGAACTCCCGATCCTGCATACACCTTGCCAACTACTGAGCATTACAAATCACAGTGGCATTCAACTCTGTAGCGGCGCTGTCCTCAGCGCCGAAGACGCCGGCGGGGACACCGGCGCTACAGTAAGGCTGCCCCTGTGATTCGTAACTGTTTTAGTGGACATAAGCAGGGGGCGCAGCCACAACATCGCAGCCGTCTATCTCCACGAACATCGACTGCTTCAGCACGCTTACAGAGATAACCAGGCGTTGCTTGTTTCCAAAGCGCACCAGCGTTCCCCTCATTCCAAAGAGTGCGCCACTCCGGACTTCAACTTGTTGTCCAACTTCCAGGAATGAGCAGGGCCCGCGCGTGATGCCCGTCCTGTTCGTGGTCTGGAGAGCCTCTACTTCCGAATCATCGATGGGAACTGGGCGGTTACCGGCACCAACTAACCTGATCACCCCGGGAACACTAACGATCGGTGTGAGATTGCCTATGCTAAAGCGCGCAAATACGTATCCGGGAAAGAGCGCCGTCTGCACGACCTTCGTCCTATCTGACCAGTTTCGTTCTCGCTGGTACAGCGGTACAAATTCTTGATATCCTCTTTCTCTCAAGCCACGGGCACTCTTGACTTCCCACCCCGATCTGACCTGGACAGCGAGCCAACGGTTATCCAGTCCGTCGAAATCAAGAGTTCTCTGCATCAAAGTGATCCTCAACTTCCTTCCGCAGGGACGGCTCTTGAGCGATTCCAGATGGCCGATTGCCTTTGCTCGCTCAGTCAGAAGTCCCGCGAGAACGTACCGTCTCGACAGGTCGAGGGCCGCCGCGCTGCGGGGCCTGATTCCAAGGCTTAGAATTCGCTGCTACGCTTCTCAAAGCCATAGTGTCCGACAAACACGGTAGCGTTTCAGGTGTCGCGCAAGAAAATCGACAGTCACACCTGAAGGAGACATGGTTCCTGGAAGGTGGCAGTCGACAATCACGGGGGGAATGGTTTCAGAGGCTTGCGTCTTGACAAGAACCGTACCCGATCGTAGGGTAAATGATAAACTAGCCGAAATTCGACGGCACGGCGGTTGACCGCAGAGCCGCAGGAGCACCCAAGGGCCGAGGTCTTTATCGGGGCCCGCTGCCATCAGGTTCCGAAAGCCTCTAGCGTAGTGAGTCTGCTACCTCTTTGGCAAACGCTGTTCGGGGGGTGAAATGAGCATTAATCGCCGCAAGTTCGTTCGAGACTCGGCTCTTGCTGTCGGCGGTCTGGCAGGCCTCGCCAGCGGGCCCGCCGTGGGACCCGTCGTGGGAATCGGCTCCGCGCCAGAGAGAGACTCAGCGGGGCGACACGAAAGCGGATCGGCGGAAGGGGAAGCTGGCCCTCGCGGGGACCGCCTGTTCCCGACCAATGTTGCCAGCGGGGATTGGACGCAGTTTCAGGCGGAAGGCTTTTCGCAGCCGGTCTGCGGTGTGGTTTACCGCAAGGAAAATGCGGTCCCAAACGGCATGCCCCTCGGCGGCGTGAGTACCGGGTTTATCAACGTAGAAACCAATGGTGCCTGGGGTCAAACCTCTCAATTTAATTCCGGGGTTCCCATCCGGGGGCCCCTCGGTCTGCCGTTCCTGGGCGTGAGCGTGGGCGGCCGGACGTGGCTGCTTACAACCGACGAAACCGTAGGTACTGGGAACGCTACCGACATTGATTACTGGGGACATTACCCGGTGGCCGATCTCGAATACGAGACCGGGGCTTCTGTTGCGGTCGCCTTGCGGGCCTGGACACCGTTTATCCCGGGCGACGTACTGGCCTCGAATATTCCGGCGGCGATTTTTGAAGTCCACTTGCGGAACCGTTCTTCATCTTCGCAAAAGGGGACGCTGGGGTTTAGCTTTCCCGGGCCGACTCAGGCCGAAGCGCAGATCAGTCCTGAAAGCCCCCGCGCACTGCAATTTATCGACTGGTTTCCGGCCAGCCAGGCGGCGGAACAGGGCTTGATACCGGCGAGCCGGAAGGAGATTGAGCGAGCAGGTTTCCACGGCTTATCCGTGACCTCTGAAAAGGGAACGGGCTATGTGCTGGGCGTGATCGGCGATGAAAAGCCTCGCTTCGGGGGCACCCTCGGCCATGTAGGCTATGACTTCTCGAGCGGCCAGGAATGGGCCGCGATTCACCACAGTCTGCCGCGGTCGTCCGAAACGGATTTTGCTTCGTCAATGGCCGTCGATTTTGAACTGAGCCCCGGCCAGACCCGCCTGGTGCGCATCGTGCTCGCCTGGTATTCACCGATCTGGAAGGGTGAGGGCTCACACTACTTCCATCGCATGTACACGAAACACTATAAGGATGCTGCCGAGGTCGCCTTTGCCATATCCCGAGGGCACGCAACGCTGCTGAAACGCATCCTGGCCTGGCAACAGACCGTCTATACGGCGAACCACCTCCCGGTATGGCTGAGAGAATCGCTGGTGAATATTCTGCACCTCACGACGAAGACCGGATATTGGGCGCAATCCAAGCAGCCCATCGGCGACTGGTGCAAAGAGGAAGACGGCCTTTTTGGTATGAATGAATGCCCGCGCGAGTGCCCGCAGATCGAGTGCATCCCGTGCAGCTTCTACGGGAACATCCCGGTGGTCTATTTCTTCCCGGAGCTGGCCCTTTCCACCTTGCGAGGCTACAAGGCCTATCAGTACCCGAACGGTGCCGCTCCCTGGGTCTTTGGCGGTTGCACGTCAGGGGCGGCGGACGGCTACCAGGCTACGGATGGCACCGAGATGGCCATACCCTCGCCAGGGTATCAGACTACTCTGAATGGCCCCTGTTACGTCGACATGTTCGATCGCTACTGGCTGAAGACCGGGCGCAAGGATGATGTCCTGCAGGAGTTCTATCCATCGCTCAAAAAGACCACGATCTACACCATGAGCTTGAGGTCAGGCCCGGACGGCATTGTGAGCGTCCCCGAAGGTAATCGCAATCCGACGCAACCGCATGCTAAACCGGGAGCCGGGCTGGACTGGTTTGAGGGAAACGGCTGGTTTGGGATGACTCCCCACGTGGGTGGAATTCACCTGGCGCAGGTTCGCATAATCGAGCGCCTGGCGGAGCGAATGGGCGATCACGAGTTTGCCGGCCAGTGCAGGAAGTGGTTTGAGCAGGGCAGCGCTGCCATGGAAGACAAGCTCTGGACTGGAAAATATTACTTGTCCTACTACGAACCAGAAAGCGGGAAGAAGTCGGACCTGGTGTTCGGATACCAGCTTGACGGCGACTGGATGTGTTTCTATCACGGACTGCCCGGCGTCTTTCGCCCCAGCCGCGCCAAAACCACGCTCGATACCATCGAGCGCACCTGCATGGCGATTGCTCCTTACGGGGCTGCCAATTTTGCCAACCCAGATGGTACGGTGGCAGACTCGGAGAAGTTCATGGCTGCCGGCTGGGGCCTTGACTACGGCTCGTATGGATACTTCCCTCCGGAAGTCTGGATGCTGGCTGCCACCTACCTTTATCAGGGAAAACGCGACGTCGGCCTCAAGCTGGCGAAGAACTGTATGTGGGGCATTGTCAAGTACGGTTACACCTGGACGCAGCCGAATATTGTGAATGGTTCGACCGGCAAACGCGTCTACGGCAGCGATTATTACCAGAACATGATGTTATGGGCAGTACCTGCCGCTATCGAAGGGAAGGATTTGGGCCAGGCGTGTGCAACCGGGGAACTCATCGATCTGGTAATCAGCGCTGGAGCCAAAGCATAGCCGTCGGTAAATGCGAGTGACTAATTGACGAGGCTCTTTTCAGAAAGGCCAGGTCTCCAGGATGCCTACTCTGCCCTACGCTCGCCTGCACCAATTCGTTCAAAGGGTATTTGAAAGCTGCGGCGCTCCTAAGGCTGAGGCGCAGATTGTTGCCGACCACCTGCTCACTGCCAATCTGGTTGGCGTTGATTCCCACGGCCTGATCCGGGTCACGCAATACCTCGACGAAATTCGGGCCGGATCGATCGTCCCGGGGGCGCCCATTACGGTTCTGAATGAAACTGAAACAACCGCGGTCGTGGATGGCGCCTGGAACTTCGGCATGGTGGCGGCGTTACGCGCCATGGAGGTGGGACTCGAAAAGGCGCGTGAACACCGCACTGCATGTGTGGTGACCCGGCGGTGTGGACACGCCGGCCGGCTCGGGCACTACACCAGTTATGCGGCCGAGCGCGGATTTTTTGCTTTCGGCGTCTGCAACTCCCCACGACACGGCCATTTTGTGCTGCCGTGGGGCGGCCGCGAGGCACGGTTAGCCACGAACCCGATTTCCTATGGAGTTCCGACCGATTTTGGCCATCCGATTGTGGCTGATTTTTCGACCGCGGCGGCGCCCGAGGGCAAAATCCGCCTGTACCGCGACCGCGGAGTGCAAGTGCCTGAAGGCTGGATTGTGGATGGTGAAGGCAAGGCCACTAAGGAGCCGGGTGATTTTTACGGGCCACCCCAGGGCGCGATCCTGCCTTTTGGGGGTGAGTCCGGCTACCGCGGCTACGCTTTGTCTCTGCTTGTGGAAATTCTGGGTGGCGCGCTCGGAGGCCTTGATATCACGGTCGATCAGCCCGGAAATGGTCTGGCGTTCATAGTAATCGACCTATCGGCGTTCCTTCCCATGACCGAGTTGCTTCCGCTGATTGATAAAGTCAGAACCTACATGAAATCAAGTCCTCCGGCGGCGGGTTCTTCGGGCGTATTGCTGCCGGGAGAGCCGGAATACTTGCAGGCCGAGATCCGTAAGCAAACCGGGATTCCTGTCGACGACAACCTTTGGGAGAAGACGCGGCACTGCGCGGAGGCCCTCGGAGTTGCTTGGGAACCCGGCATCAAAGAAAACTGATGGGCGCCGTTACGACGTCCCGCCGCAGCTGGCCGTTACGCGGCCCTACCGGCTCCGCTCGACTTCAGGCCGGTAATCTTCCGGGCTTCATCAGGTGTCGCAATCTCACGCCCGACTTCCCGGGCGATCCTCACGGCTTTCTCCACCAGTTCAGCATTGTTCCTGGCGAAAGTCCCTTTGTCATCTACATACGGACTGTCTTCCATGCCGACACGAATGTGCCCGCCTAGCAGGATCGACTGGGTCAGCACCGTCCAATGGGTCGGCGGATCCATGTCGCTCACGCTATAGTTGAAATTATCGGGCTTGTGGTCGTGCATATACTGCAGGGCCTTCACGGTAGAGGGCGTCCAGCAGCCGCCGGGCCATCCGAGGAAGAACGTCGTCCACACCGGTGTGTCAAGGATTCCTTTCTGGATCATGCGCTGGGCGTTCCATATGGCGCCGTAGTGAAAGGACTCCACCTCGGGCTTCACGCCGTTTTCCTTGGTGTAGATGCAGTACTTCTCGAGTTCTTCGCGATCGTGAATGCCATAGAGCTCGACCGGAGGGTAGTTGGGGTCGGGCTGAAAACACTCATCGTGAGCATTGAAGCAGATGGACATCATGTCGGGCCTCTGCTTCATGAGCTCTACCCGCTGGGGGAATCGCCCATTGGCGATGCCATACTGGATGATCGGCTTCACTTTGGAGGTGATGAGGTCCCTCAAGCGCTGCCAGCCGGGCAGATCCAGATCCGAAAGCTTGGTGCCATCAGGCCTGATCTTTTCGTCCAAGGTGTACGGCCCATGCAAATGGCATATTGCCGCGCCGGCGTTTACGGAGCGGACGTACTCCTCCGCCAGTGCTTCGACACCTTTGGGATTATAGGGATTCCGCGGATAGGACATAGTCGAATCGCAGGTAATGGTGATCACCAGTTTGTCCATGATATTCGCCTCCAAAAAGATTCGGGCCGTGCCTTCATTCTTTCACAGTGATAACGACGCGGCCAACCGCTCCCCGACGCATGAAATCGAACGCCTGATTGATTTCGTCGAGTCCAAAGCGCCTGGCGATAATCGGCTTTACGACGCCTGCCTGCAGCAATCGGATCGCCTCTACCATGTCCTCGCGGGTTCCGTTGCGAGAGCCGACAATTTCGAGCTCTTTCTGCGCGATTTCAGTTGTGTTGATGGAAGGGAAGTCGTGTTCCTCGCCGATTACCACGATCCGGCCGCAGCGCATGACGTAGTCGGCGCTCGCTCGCATAGTCTGAGCTGTTCCCACGCAATCGAAGACGCACTGCGCTCCGAAGCCCTGCGTGTAGCTCTTGATCTGGTCGGACGCCTCGTCGCTCCCCAGTTTTGCCACCAAAGCCGCCCCCACTTCACGAGCCAAGCGAAGGCTCTCATCCCTGCGACTGACGCCAATCGCCCGGATCCCCGCAGCTGTCAAGAGTTGAATCAGAATGAGACCAATGCCGCCTGATCCGACGACGACGGCCGTATCTCCGAGGTGAAGGCCTGAGCGTTTGAGAGCGTGGACGGAAGTTACGACCGCGTCGGCGAGGAGGCCACCAACGTCAAAGGGTACCTGATCGGGAAGGAGGTAGAGATTCTCAGCGGGCGATTTGAAGTATTCTGCGAAAGCCCCTGGCACCAAAACGCCGAGAATACCCTTCAATTGCGTGCATTGCTGCTGGCGTCCGACGCGGCAGTAGTAACAGGTTCCGCAGTTCATAAAGAGATGGGGAACGACGCGATCGCCTGGACGGAGTCCGTCCACGGACTTGCCGACCTCGACCACCACACCTGACGGCTCGTGCCCGAGAATGTGGGGAAGCGGCGGAACGTAACCAAAGCCGCCCAGGATGTGCAGATCTGTACCGCAGATGCCGCAGCTCCGGCTCTCGACCAGTACCTCGGTGGGCCCGATCTGCGGGACCGGTACTTCCTCGATGGTCAGCGGCTTACCGACCGCATGCATCACAGCGGCTTTCATTAACGAAGTCATCTCTGCCTCGGTCCACAGCCATATTCCCGAAGGATCTGCTAGCAGGACAGGCCCAAAAAGTCACAGGCCTCTTTCATGCAAGCTCCGCTCGAGCGCAGCGCCTGGACAGGCATCGGATAACCATAGAGATCGAGCGTGATAGTGCCATCGTAACCGATTTCGCGAAACGCCTCGAGCATGGTTTGAATGGGTAAACGGCCGCTGCCCGGCGGAAAGTGGAGTTCCGATGTTTTCTGGTCACTGTCAGAAAAATGAATGTGACGGATGCGAGGGCCGAGATTTCGGATTGCCGTCAGGTAATCTTGCGGCCGGCCGACGCCGTAATGGCAGAAATCGAACATCACCCCGAAATGGGCCGGATCGAGGGCATCGCAAAGCTTCATCAGGAAGCGATCGCTCATTCCCACCGTGAACGGATGGGGCTCGACGAGCAGCCTGATGCCCTGTGGCTTCAACACCTGCTCGGCGGTGCGGAACAGCTCGATCAACCGTGGCAGGAGCCGCTCCAGCCAATACCATTCGCTGGTGCCGCGAGGGGCGACCCCTTCCCAAATCATCACATCCTTGCTGCCCAAAGACAGGGCAATGGCAGCATCGGCTTTCAATCCCTCCAGGGTCAGTTCGAGTTCTTCATCGCTGCCAAACGGACGGAAATATTCTTCCCCGACTACATTCAGTCCGCCCATGGAGATGCCCAGTTCCCTCGCGTACGCCACCATCTTCTCTCTTAGCTCATCTGTCTTGCAGCGGCGCAAGTGGTGTTTCCACATTTCGAGGCTGTCGAAGCCGCAGTCCCTGAAGGTGCGCAAAGCCTCTTCCAGCGTGTAGTCTTCAAGGGTAATCGAGCTGCCCCGCATGGGTGCAATCCTTTCGCGTACGTGTTGCTGTTGGAAGGAAATTCCAGGCGCCAAGTTAGCCGGTTTAGCACTAAACTTCAAGCGCTAATTGCCCGCCGTCGTCCGGCAGATCCACGGCCGCGGCAGGCTCGGCTCTTCCCATCGCAAGATAAGCAACAATCCCGACAAGGCATACCAGCGCCGTTACCAAGAACGCTGCATGCCAACTGTAGCGCGCGGCCAGATATCCGGTGACCACCGGCGCGAGCACTCCTGACAGATTGGCGATCGAATTCTGCACTCCGATGAAGCTTCCCGCAGACCGCGGCAGAAGGTTCAGCGACCCGCTGGCGTACACGGGAGTCGATCCGGTCATGAGGAGGGCGGCGAGGCAAAGCAGTACCACAATCGTGGTCGGATGCGAGGCGTAGGGCAGCAGAACCAGGATCGCCGCTGCGCCCAAGAATGAAAGCAGAAATAGCTTGCTGATCCGAGTGCGATTGTGCCGGAAACTCAGCCGATCAAGGAGGAATCCCGAGATATTTGCACCCAGGAGTGCGCAGAGAAAAGGCAGCCCCGAGCCGAGAGCCATGTTCTGAAGCGAGAAATGGCGAGCTAGCAGAAGATAGGCGGGAAGCCACGAAATCAGGAAGTAACTGAACCAGTTCGAGGAAAAATGCAGCAGGAACACCGCCCAAGCGGCCGGAGCGCGAAGGATCAAAGCCCAGGGAACCGTCCGGACCCGAACCAGGGGAGGCCGTCCGGCGATAATGTGCTCAAGCTCTTTCTTGCTGAGGGTTGAGCAATCGTCGGGGCGGTTTGATGCGCCCTTACGCCAGCCGAGGAGCCACACAACGCCCAGGCCCGCAAAGATATAGAAGATCGCTCGCCATCCCCACAAACGCAGAACCAGCGAGGCCAGGGGGAACGCCAGTACGGATCCAGCGTAGCCGCCGCTCCAGGCAAAGCCGGCCGCGCGTGAATATTCTTCGCGCGGGAACCAGCGCGCCAGCACCGCGCCAATCGAGGGTACGGTCGCGCTTTCGCCGATACCCATTGCCGCCCGCACCACAAGAAGCCCCGCGAGCGAAGGCGCAATAGGCGTGAGCGCGGTAAAGAGAGACCAGGAGGCAACACCGCACGCGAATGTTCGCTTAGGGCCCCAGCGGTCGGCGGCGATGCCGGCGGGGATCATGAAGGCAACGTAGCCGAAATAAAATGCCGAGAAGACCCATCCCATCTGGACGGTGTCCCATCCGTACTCGCGCATCATGGAGGGTGCGGCGACGGAAATGTTGACGCGATCCCAGGTGGCGATCATGAGCCCAAGAAAGCACAGCATTGAAATGTCCGTGCGCTTGGGCCACGGCAGGAATCGCCGGGGTGGTTTGATATTTTCGACAGAAGGCTCGGCTTGGTTTCGGGCGGCGGTGCTCATGTAATGTGTCGGCGTGTCGGCGCGGTTACGAGTTGGCTTTGCTCTTCGCGGCTACGGGTGAGAAGGATCCACTGTCAATAGAGCACGCGTCCGCCGGTTGTGACCCCTTTGAGTTGGCCAATTGCCTGCTTATAGCCCTCGAATATCACTGCTGAATCGCTCGAATAAAGCAGGAAGCGGCCGCCGCGTTTTCTGGCTTCGAAGAGCATCGGCATATCCCGAGTCTGTAGACCTGCGGCCACTCCGTGCTTGGCCCCGGCAGCGATGACGCGATCCATGGCAGCCCAGAAAATCGGATTCTCGAACTGCTGCAGAATACCCAGGGACAAAGTGAGATCGTAGGGTCCAACGAAAAGAGCATCGACTCCGGGGAGCGCGGCGATCTCCTCAACACACTCGAGCCCCTCCCGAGTCTCAATCATCAATACGGCCATCGTTTCGCGGTTGGCGGACTCCACCTGTTCCGTCGCAGGCTTGTCCTCGAGGTCGCTGACGATCGTTCGAAGACCGAAGCCGCGCCGTCCCAGAGGCGGGAATTTCATGACCTCCAGGGCAGCCTTCGCCTCATTGACGGAACGCAGCCGGGGAACGATGATCCCCATGGCCCCGACGTCCAAGGCTCGTGAGATTAGCGGAGGATGGTTTTCGGTGACCCTGACGAGCGGGATGATCCCCGCCGTTCTTGCGGCCCGGCAGAGAGCCTGGATTTGCGGATACGTGGCCGGTGAGTGCTCGGTGTCAATAAAGAATAAATCGAGGCCGGCCGCCGCCAGGATCACAGCTGTCTCCGGATCCAGGCAATCCTCCAGCGATGTTCCATACACACACTTGCCCGCGTGAAGGCTCTCCTTAGCAGCATTCCTCTGCATTATTCCTCCTGGTGAGGACACATTGTTGCGAAAACGAGTCTGGCGGTCAATTGAATTCTGTGGAGGCCGAGACCACCGCCCGACGATCAGCCGCTAAATAGTCTGCTTTCGTCGATGGACGAATTCGATTTTCTGCTTGACAAGCACTGGTCAGCATGCTGGAATCGACGCCTCCAAACGATAAAGCAATTGCGGGAAGGGCATCCAGCGACCGCGTGTTCGTGGGGTATGCGAAATACAATGGCATGGTTTTCTGTGGCGCCGCCCTATGAGCAGCGAGAAGACGCTGGCCGCAGGCGGCGCCCGACGGGCCGGATGCCCGTGCCACATCGAGGCGGGATGGCCATCGTGGCCATGTCGTGCAGAAATGTACAAACCCCAGACTCCGGTCGCAGACCGACGTTACAGAATTGCCGTTTCCGAGGCTTGAGGAAACCCCATGACGCCTTTGTTCCAGGGTTTTGGTCTCATCTTCTTTGCCGCCGTGGCTGGCGGAGCATTCGCCGTCCCGCTCAAAATGCAGCGAAGGTATCAGTGGGAAAACACGTGGATGCTTGGTTTTCTCTTCGCTCTGGTGATTATTCCCTTCACGGTGGTCACGATTTTTTTCCCTCTATGGCCTTCAGCGGTTAAGGCCGCGGGCATCGGCACGCTGATTACCGCCATGGCTTTCGGCTTTCTTTGGGGTTGTGGAGCTTTGAGTTTCGCGGTGGGGATAACCGCGACCGGACTCTCCATCGGCTATGCCGTAATAATGGGCGTCAGTACAGCGGTCGGGTCGGTCATCCCCATGTTGCGAAAATGGGATGCGATTCCCGCTCCGGCCAGAGTCGTGGTTCTGATCGGGATTGCTCTGTGTGTCGCAGGGGTTGCGATTTGTGGCAAGGCCGGCGCCGTCCGGGAGCGTTTGACCACTTCCCAGTCGCCTGCGGGAACTGGGCCAGGGGGATCTGGGCCAGCGGGATTTGGGAAAGCGGCGAGTGGCAGCGCCGCTTCGCGCGCTTTTCTCATCGGACTCTCGTGGTGCTTACTTTCGGGCTTTCTGAGCGCCTGTGCCAATCTCGGTTTCGATTTCGCCGATCGCGTGGCCCTGGAGGCCCAGCGACTGGGCGCCGGTTCTCTTGCGGCTAGTATTGGACGCTGGCTTCCACTCTACTGGGGCGGCTATACAGCCATTTTTCTGGGATCGGCCTATACGATGCTCAAGAAAGGCACCTGGAGGAATTTCATCGCACCTGCCGCCGGACGCGATTTCGTATTGGCAATCGTGTTGGGATGCTGCCATTTTCTCGCGCAAATACCGTACGGTATGGGCGCCTATTTCCTGGGTGGCCTCGGGACTACTGTCGGCTGGGCGGTCAATATTGCGTCTTCACTGATGGTCGCGAACGTCTTCGGCTTCATCACGGGAGAATGGAAGAACGCTCCGCCCGGTTCCGTCAGGACATTGTATGGCGGCCTCGCCGTGCTCGTTCTGGCCATGGTTGTACTTGCGTATGGGAACAGCCTGGCTGCGCATTGACGCGCGCCCAGGCTCTCCAACAATCCGATGAAGACTCGATCAGAGGTGCCATCGTGGCTGGATCGGCAATCACCGCGAGCGCGAAGGCTTTCTATCTTGTCAGCGCAGTTCTACTCCTGGCTGCGGTGCCGGTCGCAAAAGGTGGGGGTTACACCGACATCGCACTTCGCGAAACGCCGGATCACCAGGTGAGCTTCACTTCCGGCAGGGTCGTCTATGTTGAGGGGTTGGTCGACGGCCGCTGGGTCGGCCGCTACTGGAGTGCCGGTGGCCGCATCAACGTGCCCTACGAGCTTCGTGCTGACAATGCTTTTGAGCTCCAGGTCGATAATCACTGGCTGTCCACAGGCTGGAAATGGGTCAGCGCCAGCGAGTTGCCGAAGAACGATCGAGGCGCTCGTCACTTTATGGTGGAGCTGACGAACACAGCCGTTCCGGTTAAGCTGCGGATCCATACGCTGATCGACGGAACGCCCGTATTGGTTCGGTGGCTGGAAATCGTCAACACGTCATCACGCCCGCAGGCCCTTTATCAAATTTCGCCATGGGCGGGGCGCCTGTGGAAGACGCAGCGATTTCGCGATGCGATTACCAAAGGGAGCAACGTCGTATTTAACCTGGGAACGTTTACCAAGATCACCCACGAGTGGGAAGGCTGGTTCGATTGGAAGCCCATGCTCGACGAGACCGCGGAAGTCGAATCGCATGTTGGCCACGGCTTCAAGGCTCCTTTCTTTGTCGTCCGTAACGAAGCGGCCGGAGAATATTTTATCGGCCACCTCGCTTGGTCTGCCAACTGGAGCATGAGTTTCAAATCGGAGCAGGATAACGCCGGGAATGAAGCCGACCTCTGGTTTAAGATCGGTCCCTGGGCTTCGATCCCGCAACGGGTGATCGCACCGGGTGAGTCCGTCGAATCACCGGCAGTCCACATGGGCTACGTGGAAGGCGACCTCGATACGGCAGTACAGGCGATGGACGATCATGTCCGCGGATTTGTCATGCCGCCGCGTGACCCGAAACGCGCTTATCTCATCCAGTACGCAGTCCCCGGTGACCAGGGGTACAGCGCCGCCCATCCGGGTGATGTCTCCGCCATGACAGAAAAGAGCATGCTGGAGCAGGTCGATCTGGCCGCCGCGGTAGGAGCTGAACTCTTCATCGTGGATGCCGGTTGGTGGGACATCTATGGCGATTGGTCCCCATCACCCGAGCGATTCCCCCATGGTCTTGATCCGATTCGTGAATATGCCCGGAAAAAGGGGATGCTCTTTGGCTTGTACAATGAAGTACAAGGAGGGCGCGGCGATTGGACCCACAGCCAGGTTTACAAAGAGCATCCGGACTGGTTCATTCCTCCTTACGCGCTGCTCGACCTCACCAAACCGGCGCCGGCGGCCTATGTCGAGTCCGAATCCGAGAAGCAGATTGAGCGGTACAAGCTCGATCTATTCAGACTGGACTATAACCCCGGCTTCGACTACGAAATGGCGCAAACGGACCGTGAGGGAATCCCGGAGAACGATTACTGGCGCTACTACCAGGTCTTCTACAAGATGTTCGAGAAGGTCAAGAGCCGGCATCCCGAGTTGATCTTGCAACAGGCCGCCGCAGGAGGTGGAAGAAACGATCTCGGGACGGTAAGCCGCTTTGATGAAGAGTACACGACAGATGGCCTGGATGTGCCTCCCGCGCTGCAGGACTTCGCCGGGCAGACGCTGGGGCTTCCCCCGGAGATCTTCGCGACGGCCTTTGGAATCCCGGCCATTTCGGCCAATCGCGGCCAACTCGACACCCATCTCAGGGTCACGTTTTCTCTATCCACACCGTGGCTGGCGCCGGTGGCTCCGAGCGCAAAAGAGCTGAATCCGGAGATACGCCAGGAGTATCTCCACTATGCGCAACTCTACAAAACGTTCATCCGGCCTCTACTGCCAACCTGCAAGGTGTACCATCACGCCCCGGTAAGTTCAAGCGGCGGGGTCGAATCAAGCCCCTGGTTTGCGATGGAGTTCGCCTCCCCCGATCGCTCCAAGGCATGGGCCACCATCATGCGTCTGCACAACGCTGGCCCGGATAGCTACACTCTGAAGCTGCGGGGAATAGATCCAGGAAGACGGTATCGGGTGACATTCGACAGCAAAGGAAGCGCCGCCACGATTGATGGCATCCACCTCGAAGAGGGGCTGCCCGTCAGGCTGGAATCTGAGCTCAGTTCCGAGTTGCTGCTGTTTCAAGCAATTCCAGACCAAGCGAACAAATGAGCAAGCAGCCGGGTATATCGGGGACATGATGAAGTGCAGCCTCCGCTTCCTTCACAATTTAGGTTGATAACGGCTTAGGTTGCTAACGGCCTCCTCCCAAGGGGAGAAGGGGGAACCGCGCAGCGGTGGATGAGGGGTCTCGAAGTGAGCGTTACAGATCATAGTGACGTGAGCGCCCAAAACGCCGGTGGGGACACCGGCGCTACAGTAAGGACAAGAAGGCGACGCTCCGGCCTACTTTACCCTGTGATGTGGGAGGAAGCAGATTGATAACCCGCATTGCCCGCACTGGAGGAGGAATCATGCTGATGATTATGCTGGGCGCATTAGGGAGCACCGGTTTCTCCGGCAAGCGGACCAAACAGGATGTCGACCAGATGATGCAATCCCTTTCGAACTGGGGCCGTTGGGGCAAAGACGATCAGCTTGGAACGCTTAATCTCATCACGCCTGCCAAGCGGAAGGAAGCGGCCGAACTCGTTAAAGAGGGAGTGTCGATTTCGCTGGCGCGAAATACGATTAAAGTGAAGGCGTTCAATTCGCCTCCGTTTGAACACCGGATGATTGAAACGGGGCTGATGCCGGGTAAGACCAGCTCCGGCGATATCTACTCGATGCAGTATCACGGATTCACCGTCACCCACATGGACGCGTTATGTCACATGTTCTACGGCGAGCATATGTACAATGGTTTCCCCAAGCAGGACGTGACCGACAAAGGGGCAGGGCGCCTTTCCGTACTTAATATCAAGAACGGAATCGTGACCCGCGGAGTCCTAATGGATTTTCCCCAGCTATTCGGCGTGGCTTACCTCGAAGGGAAACGCGCCATCCTCCCGGAAGAGCTTGATGCATGGGAGAAGAAGACGGGTACGAAGATCAGGGCTGGAGACGCCGTTCTGATCCGCACGGGGCGATGGGCGAGATACGAAGCGCAAGGCGAATGGGATCCCGAAAAAAACTCTGCGGGTCTGGACGTCTCCTGCATGCCGTGGTTCAAGAAGCGTGATGTGGCGGTGCTGGGGAGCGATCTGGCTCTTGATGTCATGCCGTCCGGCGTTGAAGGGGTGATGTTGCCGGTCCACCTGATCACCATCGTGGCCATCGGAACTCCCATCCTTGACAATTGCGATCTTGAGCCCCTTGCCGAGGCCGCCGCTACACGGAATCGTTGGGAGTTCATGTTGACGGTTGCTCCTCTGGCTGTCGAAGGAGGAACGGGCTCCCCGGTTAATCCTATAGCGACTTTCTGATAGCCGGCGTCCAGGATATTCGCGTCGGGGGTGGAGATGAGCGCATCGCCAATTGCGCCATCTGGCCACGCCGACATGGCGCTAGAGTGTCGAGCGGTTGATGCTGCTTCTCACATCATACATGGACGAAACGGGTCATTCTGATGATCCGAATTTCCACTTTGCCGGGATGGCTGGTTTCGTAGCCCCGTTGAAAACATGGGAACGGTTTGGAGAAATATGGCAAAAGATTCTCGACGTCTTTGAACTCAGAGAGCCGTTCCACATGAAAGACTTTGCTCATTCTGTAGGGCAGTTCGAAGGATGGAATGAAACAAAAAGAAGGCAGCTTTTCGCTCCATTAGTGAAACTTATTGTTAAGAGCAACGCTGTTCCTGTGGGAGCAATTATCTCGCTTGCAGAGTTCAAAACGTTAAGTGATCGGCAGCAGGCAATGTTCCTGGACCCATACTACTTGGCCTTTCAAACATGTACGCGAGGAGCTGCCTTAACAGCTGCTGGATATCGGTTTGAAAAAGTAACAATGGTGTACAGCTACAATAAGGAATTTGGTGTCACAGAGCCGCAGGAGGTCTATAGCGTGGATCAGGCTGGGCGCGCTGAGCGGCTATGGCACGCAATGGCCGAGACTACCGATTTTGGTAAATGGATGGGGGCTTATACAATAGGTTCGCCGGAAACAATCATACAGCTTCAGGCCGCCGATCTCTTCGCATACGAGCTTGCTAAGGAGTTCGACAACCTTCTATTCAGGCCGAATGATGATATGAGATGGGCCCTACGACAAATACTGAAATTGGTCACGTATCCGATTCCAATGATCCGACTTTTCGACCGCACGGAGCTGTTGAGGTTGATCATCGAAGGGAATTTTCCTTACAAAGAGGGCACGGAAGAGGTAACTGATGTCGATGCGCAGCTAGAATCGGCACTGGAGCGGAGGCGGAAATGGTTGAGAGAGCGTGGAGGCATCGATATTGAGCCATCTGAAAAAGACATATCGTGACAAGAAGAACGTGTCGAAGCCTTGATGCGAGCGTTTTGACACCGCACACCGGCAGATTTTCAGGGGACCAGAGCTGAGCGCAGGATGCCATGTCGACGGACTGCGTGCTTAGAAAGCGGTCAGGATTAGCTTCGGTTCGATCCTAGAACTCGCTGGAGCCAATCGAGCACCTGCTGCACATATCCCTGCATTGATGGATCCTCATCCCATCCCCCGTGGCCCCCCCCTTTGACTGTGAGGATCTCGCAATTCGCCCCGACCTCCTTCATCGCCGCGCACATCAGTACGGATTGCTCGTAGGGAACGTTGAGGTCTTTATCGCCGTGGACGAGCAGATAGGGAGGCATGTCTTTGCTCACATAGGTAACCGGGGAGGCCTCCCGGATTACTTTGGCTGTGTCCGCGTTTACGTCGTTGATGTCGAGGAACGCTTTCAAGCCAGGGGAGAGGCAGACTGTCGGCTGCGCCGTGTGGATGACCTTCCCATCCATGACGCAGTCGGTCTGGGGTTTCGTGCGGTTGACGAGATCGTGCTCGCCATAAAACGAGACTACGGCTGCTACGCGATTGGCAGGATTGTGTTTAACCCCCACGAAAGATACCAGATGACCGCCCGCCGAGGCTCCCATGAGCACCAGGCGGTGCGGATCGATCTTGTATTCGCTCGCGTGTGCTTTCAGGTAAGCAATCGCCCGTTCTACGTCATCCGTTTCCGCCGGAAACGGATACCGCGGAGCAAGCCGGTAGTTCACGCTGACCCAGTTGAAGCCCGCTGCCGACAGGCGGTCGAAGAGCGGCTTCGGCAGTCCCTTCTTGTCTCCGCCGGTGAATCCGCCACCATGGACGTACACCACTGTCGGGAATGGACCCGGTCCCTCCAAGGAGTAGGCATCGAGCAAAAGGGGAACGTTATCCTCACGGCCGTACTCCACGTCTTTCTTCATGTCGGCCATAGCGCTTACCGAAAAAGCTATAGCCAGAATCAAGAGTCTCGTCACGATCGAAAGCATGGCGCCTCTCAGTAGTATGAAGATTACTTGCCAACCGGCCGTTGGCAAAGGAACTCGATTCTCCCTTTTGCGACAGCCATTAGTCAAATGCTTGCTGACTAACGGGTTGACTTGTCGTGATGTCGATGATAGAAAAGTAGATATCGCAGCCACAAGTTATTCCCGAGGGGTCAAAGGGCTTGGCAAAGAGAAATTCACGGCTTGCGCTTCTGACACTTCTCGTGGGATTGCTGCCGCATCCAAAAAGCACGGCTTCACAGTCTGCAGTGTCTGACACTGCCACCCAGGCGAAAGCTGTGCTGGAGAAAAACTGTTTCCAGTGCCACGGTTCCGCGCAGATGTCCGGCCTGGACCTCCGGCAGCGAGCCACCATGCTGAAGGGCGGCACACGCGGACCGGCGATCGTGCTGGGGAATCCCGAGGGCAGCCTGCTCTATCGCGCCCTAAGCCAGGCCGGCGATCTGAAGATGCCGCCCGGCCGATCGCGCCTGCCGGACTCCGACCTGAAAGCGATCTATGACTGGATCAAGAATGGCTCTCCCTGGGATGACGCTGTAGGGAAACAGGCACCCGCTCCCACATGGTGGTCCTTCCGGAAGCCGGTGCACCCCGCCGTTCCTGCCGTAAAAGGTGCTGAATGGGTGCGTAACCCAATCGACGCCTTCGTACGCGCCAAACTCGAGGAAAAGGGGTTTGCGCCGGCGCCGCGAGCCGATAAGAGGACCCTGCTGCGACGAGCCTATTTTGATTTACTCGGATTGCCACCCACGCCGGAAGAGGTCGAGAACTTCGTTAAAGACAGTTCGCCGGATGCCTATCCTAAACTGATTGAGAAGCTGCTCGCCTCCCCCCATTACGGGGAGCGTTGGGGCCGGCACTGGCTGGACGTCGTGCGTTATGCCGACAGCTCAGGTTATGAGACCGATTTCTACTACAAAGACGCCTGGCGTTATCGGGACTACGTCATCAAATCCTTCAACGAGGACAAGCCCTACGACCGCTTTCTGCAGGAGCAGATCGCGGGTGACGAGCTCTGGCCCGATGACCTGGCGTTGGATGGCACCTACCGGATCCCGGCGCAGAAGTTGGAGCATCTGGAGGCCCAGATCGGAACGGGAGTTTATGCGCTTGGCCCGCAGATCCACGAATCGAACATGGATGGCAAGAAGCTGGAGTACGAGACGCTGACCGATGCCGCGGATACTACGGGCGCCGCCTTTCTCGGCGTTACCATGGGGTGCGCCCGCTGCCATAACCATAAGTTCGATCCCTTGACCCAGCGGGACTACTACCGCTTGCAGGCAGTCTTTGCCAGCAGTCAGGAAATAAAGATTCCCGTAGTCGATCGCATGACCATCACGGATATCAAGCAGTCCTATCCCCGACTGGTGGCGCTCGACGAGACTCGAACTGCCTATCGGCTTTTCGAAAAAAAGGTGCGTGAACGGCTCCTTCCCGGAATCAAGGCCACCTTTGCTCCGGAAGTGGTCAAGGCCTACGAAGTGCCGGAAGAAGAGCGCAGCCTCGATCAGCAACGGCTTGCCTCGCCTTTGGAGGAGGCCATCCAGAAAATCAAGCTGGACGAAAAGCTGACCCCTGCCGAGCATGAGGAGCAACAACGTCTCTTCACGCGCATTGCCGAGGCAGTGATTGAAGTGCCCACGAACCCTGCGCACGGCATCACCTTTGACGGGCTCATGGAGCTGCCGACTGCATCGATCCTGGGTCCTCGCGACCCGGCGCTGGTGCCTGCGGTGCACGTTCTGAATCGTGGTGACCTCGGCACTCCCAAAGAAGAGGTGAAACCGGGACTACCGGAAGTCTTGAGCGACGGAGTGCACCTGGAGGACATCGTTCCGGATTCGCCCATACCTGAAGATCGTAAAGCGTTGGCGCTCTGGATGACCCGAGCCGATCACCCGCTTACCACTCGCGTGATCGTGAACCGCATCTGGCAGTGGCACTTCGGAGCAGGAATTGTGGATACTCCGAACGACTTTGGGCGGCAAGGCCAGGCGCCAACCAACCCCGAATTGCTGGATTGGTTGGCAACGGAGTTTGTGGCCCGCGGCTGGAGCATCAAGTCAATGCACCGGCTGATCATGCTTTCGAATACTTACCAGCAGACCAGCCTGCATCAGAATGCCCCGGCCGCTCGGATCGATCCCGAGAATCGCCTGCTGTGGCGCATGAACCGGCGGCGCCTCGAAGGAGAGGCGCTTTGGGATGCGATTCATTCGGTGTCGGGAACCCTGAATCCGAAGATGGGCGGGCGCCCGGTGGCTCCGCCGCTAACCGCGGACGAACTGAGTGGCATTGGCGCCGTGTGGCACTGGCCTGTTTCGGCCGACCCCGCCGAACACGACCGTCGCGGCCTTTATATCCTGGTGCGACGTAATTTCGCCTTTCCGATGTTCGATGCTTTTGACCGGGCGGGCAACGCCGTCAGCTGTCCCAAGCGAGACGTGACTACGGTAGCGCCGCAAGCGTTGTGGACGCTGAACAATCGCACCATGTTCGAACAATCGATGCAGCTTGCCGCCAGGCTAATGAGAGAAGAAGGGGATCACTCCGCCCACTGGGTGGAGCGCGGCTGGGAATTAGCAGTGGCGCGACCACCGACCGCAAAGGAGATCGCGCAGGCAATCCGCCTAATGGACTCCCTTGCCCAGCGCCCGGTCCGGCCGGCGGATTGGGCAGACCTGCCGGACCCGCTGCGGTCGCTCCCTCTGCCCCGGGCGGCGGCGCTGGTGAAGCTTTGCCTGGCGATCTTTAACCTGAACGAGTTTGCGTTCGTCGATTGAGCACGATTGGAGAGTTTTATGAACAGATGTGCGTGTGGCCGGCATGAAAAGGTGGCTTCCCGGCGCGATTTTCTGACCAAGTCAGCTTTCGGGTTTGGAGCCGCCGCCTTGAGCTACCTGCTCGACAGCGACTTCGCTTTCGCGAACGTGCTGCCGCCGGCCGCGGTGAACCCTCTAGCTCCCAAACCGCCCCACTTCGCGGCCAGGGCCAAGCGGGTGATCTTCATCTTTATGCAAGGGGGGCAGAGTCATATCGATACTTTTGACCCCAAGCCCCAGCTAACCAAGTACGATGGGCAGCCTCTTCCACCCAGCTTTAGTTCCGGTGATTTGAAACTCCAATTCATCAGTGCCTCGCAAGCAAAACTGATGGGCTCGCGGTTCCCCTTCGAGCGTCAGGGCAAGTCGGGACTGGAAATCTCCAACCTGTTCCCAAAATTGGGGGAGTACGCCGACGATCTGGCCGTGATGCGCTCCGTTTATCACGACTCATTTATCCACGGTCCCGCCGAGAATCTGGTTTATAGCGGCTCGATTCTGGTGGGACATCCGAGCGCCGGATCATGGGTGCTTTACGGTCTGGGTAGCGAGACGGACCAGTTGCCCGCCTTCATGGTGATGACGGACGGTGGCATCAGCGGACGGAGCAGCAACTCCTACAGCTCGGGCTTTCTCCCTGCGGTATATCAGGGAACGCTGGTGCGGGCCGAAGGCTCCCCCATCATGAATTTGAAGCCGCCTCCTCAAATCGAAAGCGATGAGCAGCGGATGATCCTCGATCAGGTCAAGAACTGGAATCAGGATCACCTGGAAGCCCGTAGCGACGACACCCAGTTGGCGGCGCGTATCGCCAACTACGAACTTGCCTTTCGAATGCAGATGGCAGCGCCGGAATTGATCGACATCTCGAAAGAGCCGAACAACATCGCGGAGATGTACGGTATCAATAAAGAGCCCACCGCCAAGTTTGGACGGATGTGCCTCTTGGCCCGACGCATGATGGAACGCGGTGTGCGCTTCGTGCAACTGATCAGCACGGATTGGGACGGCCACTCGGAATGTGAAAAGAACCACCTTGAGAATGCGCGCAAGATCGATCAGCCGATCGCGGCCTTACTGGGCGACCTGAAGCAGCGCGGCATGCTGGAAAGCACTTTGGTGGTCAGCACTGGGGAATTCGGGCGCACGCCGGTTATGCAGGGAAACGGCGGACGCGACCACAGCCCGTACGGATTCACGGCCTGGATGGCGGGCGGAGGCATCCGCGGGGGCAAAGTCATTGGCGCCACTGATGATTTGGGCTTTCGTGCAGTGGACGACAAGATACACGTCCATGATCTGCACAGGACCGATGCTGGCGCTCCTGGGTCTTGACCACAAAAGACTTACTTATCTGTTCCAGGGCCGAGACCAGCGCCTTACCGATGTAGCCGGCGAACGAGACCTGTCATCTCGTTTGCTATCAGCGTAAGACAAAGCATTTTTGGCGAACTCGCGATTTCCGGCAGGCGCGCGCGGCAGGCATTAGGGGCGTGCGACGACGCGGTCGGGCTCGAGCGACGCAAAAAGGGATTCGCGCACATTATGAGGTTCTGCCTCACGAGCGGTGTTACCGCGGTGATTGCTTTCATCGCACTGGCGTCAGCTCCAGGCTTACCAGTGGGTCCGGCTGCCGCCTACTCCGGAGAACTGCAGTTGCCTGTCACCCTGTACTTCAGCGACGGAACAGAGCTCGAAAAAGGTGAGTTTCATGTGGACCTGCGGTCTGAGAAAGGCAGCTGCATGTTGGTCTTTTTGCGGGGCTCGGATTCGGTGAAAGTCGTCAACGGTGTGGCCGAGGCAAGCGAGAATGTGACTGCTACGGCTCCGACTCTACCGCTGATTGGCACAGTCTACTTGTATGAATCCAAGACCCCCAAGGGTAGCGAGGAAGAAAAGCGACCCGCCGATGAGAAGCCCAACGTCACCTTTATTGAGCACTTGGGGGCGCGGCCTTGGAAGGCGGCCCTGCGGGCCTACGGCTACCCTCAACCCGGGCCTCCGGAAGTGGTTTTCGTCCTTGAAGAACAAAAATCGCCGGGCGAGTGGATTCGCACCGACTTCAAATTGTTTCGCACAAGACCGCTTCAGTAGACCACGCGTCCTGACGGCGCAGAATTGCTGCATTCGTATGTCTCGTATCGGAATTGGCGTTATCGGCATCGGGGTTGCAGCCATGAATGCACACCTGCCGGTGCTCTTTGCGAGTGAGGATTTTGAGTTACAGGCGATCATGGATCGCGACCCGGCGCGTCTCGAATACGCGCGGGGCAGGTGGCCTGATGCCGCATGCTTATACCGAGCTTGAGGCGTTTCTGGCGAATCCCGGAATCGAGGCTGTGGTCGTGGCAACGCCGCCCGATTCGCATTGCGCAATTACCCAGTCGGCACTCGAACACGGCAAACATGTCCTGGCGGAGAAGCCGCTGGCCAGCACGATATCACAGTGCCACTCCATGGTCGGCATTGCGAAAGGTCCAGGGGCTTTGCCTTTGCGTCGGCCACGAAAAGCGATTTCACCCAACGTTCGAAAAAATCCGTCATCTGCTTCAGAGCGATACGGTCGGAATGCCCTATTATTGCGGAGTTCATTGGGCGAGTAACGTTAAGCTCGATCCGGACCACTTGGTTCCGGAGGGATACCTCCCCGGCTACGAGTGGCGCTGGCGAAGTCGCGAGATCGGTGGCGGAATAATTCAGGACCATCTACCGCACTATGCCGACCTGATTCGCGACTGGACCAACGCCACTCCGGTTGCCGTCTACTGCCAGTCCCTGAATGTGGCCCGGGACTGGCTAGGCTGGCCGCCCGAGAAGGCCGCGTGGGAAGATCTTGGACTGGTGGTGATCCGATTCTCGAATGGTCTTGTGATGCGGTTTGAAACAGGCACTGCTGGCCGTAGCCTGTCACCGTTATGGTCGATGGGTTCGGGAATCGGCGAATGGACCGAATACGGCTATGTTCTGGGAACCAAGGGGCAACTCTTGTTCGATCTCCTGCCGTGGGACTCATCGGAAAACGGTCGTATTGCGATTTGGAGGCTCAGTGAGGCCGTTACCCGGGAAATCGGCTGGAGCTACGTGGAGCAACCGGAGCCGAAAAGGCGCCAAGGATCGCCTGCAGGGGCGTCGTACGCCATGTTTGCAGCGCAAGCGCGGGAGTTCGCGAAGGCGATCCGGGGAGAGCCGAGCCGCGTCGCCAGCGGGGAAGACGGAGTGATCACGGTCGCGGCAGTGGATGCGGCATATTCGTCTGCCAAGACCCGTCAGGAATGTCCGGTGGCCTTACAGGGGTAGCCTCCCTGGGAGATTAGGTGGGATTTGGCGGACCCAAACGTATCAAGGGTGGGGGGAGAGCTCAAATGAAAATGTGGAACATTGCGGGTAAGGTGCCCGATCTCGAGGCGGAGATCGCTTTTATCAAGGGTGTGGGTGGAATCGTCCTGCTGGACAATATTCTTCGAGTGGACGACCGTGACTTTCGGGTGGTCTTGATGAAGTGGGGTGACAAGTATCTTCACCTTTTTGAGAAGGCGGTCTACGAGCATCATCTGGAGGCGCCCCTGAGCAACGGACTTTGCCACGTGGTCTTCGAGGTTCCCAATCTCGCCGATGCCCGTCAGCGCGCGCTGGAAGCGGGCGCTCGTGAATTGATGCCGCCGGCCTTCGTCTCATCCGGATTCGGCACCCGCGATGTTGCTTTCCTGCAATCTCCCGGAGGCATTCTTTTCGAATTTGCAGAGATCCATGAACACAAAGTGCCGGTGCTCCCTTGACAATTCCACAGCTCGCGCTCAAGAGGCGTCAGTTGTCGTGCAGTTGGAGGTGAAACGATGAAGGTCCCAAGCTTGCGAAGCAAACTGGGCCAAGGCCGGACGCTTTGGATCATGGGCGCTCATGACGTTCTCTCGGCAAAGATCGTGGAACGCGCTGGCTTCGATGCGGTGGGGATTCAATCGCTGCAGATGAGTTTCGTCAACGGCGTTCCCGATATTGGCATTATCGGTCCCGAAGACCTGGTTCGGGTGTGCCGACGAATCCGACAGGCGGTCAGCCTTCCCATCGTCGTGGATTTTGAACAGGGGTTCGGCGAGCCGTACGTATCCGTATACTGGATGAAGGAGTTGGAAGCAGCGGGAGTATCTGCGATTCACGTCGACGACTACGGTTTGCCTTACAAATGTCCCTTCATTCCCCCGCACGTACTGGGTTTGGAGGACCGTGACATGACGGCGGCGAAAATCCGGGCCATGGTTGGTGAGAGAAGCAGCGACGAATTCATGATTATCGGCCGCCCGGGAACTTACGTCGCGTCACGACATACTAACGAGGCCGATCGACGTGCCGATTGGCTGGATCGCGCACGTGCTTACCAGGAGGCCGGGGCCGATGCTCTCTTCCCGATCTGCTGGACCGTGGAGCAGGCCAAGTGGTTTCGCAGCCAGGTGAGCGGGCCGCTGATCACGATTCGCACGCTGGGCACAGAAATCAAGACCGATCGCGTCCAGTACAGCAACGAGATGATGAGCCTTTCGATAGACGATCTCTACACGCTCGGCTACGAGATGTACATTGAGCCCACCACCATGCTGGGGGTAGCCGCGAACGCGATGTGGGACGCGGCGCAACGGGTGAAATCAAGCGGGCGATCGGACGCGGTCGCCGCCGAGCACGGGAATCTGTACGATCATCTGGAGCGCTGGATGGATGTCGCCACGGTGCGGCGGATCCGCAACCAGTATGTTGAACGCGCCTCAGAGGGCGGGCATTCAAAGCAGGCGGGCGGCTAGCGCGGCATCGAGTCTCGCCTGGAGGCATCCTCGAAAGCCTAGACAGGAGAGGTGGTGAATTATGAGCCCAAAAGGATCGGCAACTGCGTTGCTGAGCGCGAGCGGGTCGGCCTTCCAGGATCCCGATCGCTCTCGATGGGGTTGGCCTGAGCGTATTAAGGATTACCGGCGGCACATACGCGATCTCCAAACCAGGAGCTATGAGGGTGCTTCCGAACGGAGTGAACGGGAAGAGGTTTTCCGAAAAGCGTTTGACCTTACGACCCCGGTCGCCAAAAGAGTTCTGGATGATCTGAGCGCAGTGTTTCTGAAGGGTACCGGGCGGTTTGCAGCGCGCCCGCCACACCGTGTTGCCGAGGGGGGACTGCTTGGCTGCTGGATGCTCGATTGGCCTCAACTCCGTTCGGCCCGGAGTCGCTTCAACGGCCAACCTCTGGAGCCTATCACCTTGAACGCGATATTTCCCATCATGGCCACGGGTAACAATGCAGTGGACGCATCCGCACCTTGCACTCTTACATCGCGACCTGCCCGAGAAAATGGCGGCAGCGTGGCCGTTCAACGTGATGTCGCCCGAAGATGCTGAACGTCAGGAACCCATTCTACGGGTGTTAGCAGAGGCCGAGATGCACGAACGCACGTTTGAATCCGACTTGAACTGGCGCGTACTGACGTTCGCCCTCGATGATTAGGAATGGGATGGACAGCGGAGAAGCACACCCAAGGTGTGGTGATGGTTGTGGAGAAGACAGAGAGCGGCTGGGAACGGCTCAGTGGCTACAGGCGGCACCTGGCCGCGCCTCGCTGATCTCAGGCCTCGGCGGTATCTATCCTGCCTGTTTCATTTCCGGCCGCGTAGTCACCTGCCAATGTGAACCCGGCGACAATCTTGCCTTACATGTCGCTCTCACCCTCGCTCCTGAGCACAGCGTGATTGTCTGCGCGGCAGCCGACGATACCAACGTGGCGTTTTTCGGAGCGCTCATGGGACTCGATGCCAGGAACAGCGGCATCGTAGGTCTGGTGATTGATGCCAGGGTGCGCGATGTCGAAGAACTGGAGCGGATGGAGTTTCCCGTGTTTTGCGCGGGCACTTCGCCCGGCCAGCCGAAGAAGGAACACGCGGGGGCCTACGGAGTTCCAGTCAAGCTGCGTGGCGTAACGATCAATCCGGACGATTACCTGATCGCCGATCGCGATGGCATCGTTGTCGTGCCGAGCACAATTTGGGAGGAGATCCAAGGGAAAGCCTACGAGATAGCCGCTGCCGAGGGGAGCATCCGTGAACGGCTTAACCGGGGGGAACGCCTCTTTGACGTGCTTGATCTAACGCGCCGGGTTAGTCAATCAAGAGGGGGAGACTTAGGCTCCGACGAACGAAAGCGGTAGCGGTCGTACCCAACTGCGAGGGGCAAATGGAAACCGGACTGAAGGGAAAGAAATGCCTCATTACCGGGGGTAATAGCGGCATCGGCTTTGGCATGGCAAAGGCGCTGGCAGCCGAAGAAGTTGACTTGGCGGTTGCGGCAATCGTTGAGGTATCCGGCGCCATGGAGACGCTCGAAGAGTTTGGGACAAAGGTGGTCTTCCTCAAAGTCGATGTCAGCAAGGAGTCCGAGGCCGTTTCCATGGTGCAGCGCGCCACCGGGGCTCTGGGGGGCCTGGATCTGTTTGTCAACAACGCAGTCATCGCCCTGCACCAGCCAGTCACCCAAATCACCAGCGAAGCCTTCTACAGAACCATCGACACGAATTTGGCAGCGTGCTTGTGGGCGAGCCGCGAAGTGGCCCGCCACATGATAAGTCAGCGTTCGGGGAGCATCCTGATTACCGGCTCCACGGTTCGCGTCTGCCCGGCGTACGCGGAGGCTTCCTATCGGATCTCGAAGATGGGCCTGAAGATGTACATGGAAACCTTGGCCATTGAACTCGCTCCCTTTGGAATTCGGGTCAATATGATTATGCCGGGTCACCATCGCACGCCGCTAACATCGAACATACCTCCTCACATCGAGGCAAAAGTGATGGCGGAGATCCCCCTTCGGCGCTTCGGTGATCCCGACGGCTGCGGCCCGGCGGCCGTTTTCTTGCTATCCGATCTACTTAGTGGCTACGTCACGGGTACGGAAATCGTGGTTGATGGAGGGCTCTCACTTCGCCCGTTGCCTTTGCGGACCGATGAGGAGATCCTGCAGATGAATCGCCCGTAAAAAATCGGTCCTGGCTCAAGCGAACCCGGTAACACTTGTCTCGACAAGGAAAAAGGCGGGTGGCGGTTGCGGAAAACCTGCGGGATTCGAGCGGAATTCAAGCGGGATTTTGCGGAATCCAGGAACTACGCAGGCCGAAGGCCGCCACGACTTTTTCTAGGCGATGAACATGCCGCCGTTGGGCGAGAACCACTGGCCGGTGTAGTAAGAGCTGTCCTCAGAGGCCAGGAACAGCGCAGTCATCGCGACCTCGCGTGGTTCGGCGCCGCGGCCGAGCGGCGTCTGGCTCACGAATGCGGCTTTGAGTTTCGCCGATATGGGGTCGTTGAATGCAGTGTTAACAAAACCGGGGCAGATTGCATTTACTCGTATATGGCGCGAGGCTACCTCCTGGGCGACAGAGCGCGTAAACGACAGGATCCCACCTTTGGCGGCTGCGTAATGGGGCGAGGCTTCAAAGCCTCTCAGGGCGGCGACGCTCGACATATTGACGATTACGCCCCTGTTCATGGGGCTCATTAACTTCAGGGCCTCCCGTGTGCAGAAGAACGTCCCGTTGAGGTGGACGGCCAGCATTCTGTGCCACTCCTCGTCACTCAGTTCTTGCGTAACGTCCCAGTGAGTTCGAATGACACCTTCGCGAGATAGCTCCTCAAGCCGCGCTTCTGCCTTCCGGTTAATCGCTCCCCATTCTGCCGCGGGTGCGGCAATGCCGGCATTGTTCACGAGGATGTCGAGCCCGCGAAATCGCGCCTCGAATTCCGCAAACATCCGTTTCACCTGCCCGCTGTCTGAAACATCGGCTTGGATCGCCCAGGCGCGACCCTTCGCAGACTCTATGGCTTCGACCGTCCGGCGTGCTCTCTCCGGATCGACATCGTTCACGACCACGACGGCACCTTCCTCGGCAAACAGAAGCGCAATCTCGCTTCCGATTCCTGCGCCTGCCCCCGTCACGAGTGCGACCTTCTTTGACAGTTTCATAGGTATTGACCTTGGCCGTCATGAAGTTAGCCGATTGTAAGCCCAAAGGTAGCATGCGTACCAGATACGTTAAGAGGCGCATGCTGTTCTCATAGGTCCAAACGCCCGTTTTCTATGTCACAAGAAGAGCGTCCGATGAAAAAGTCTCTTGACACAAGATGGACTCAGGTGATATTAACCGCGTGACCGTCACCGGTCAGTCCAAGAGCACAATGAAGAGACGCCGATAACATACTCGGTGTTTCGTCGAGCTGGCATCGTGCGTCCAGGCACTGGGCCGCAAACGCAGTTGCGCGCCTTCGAGTGGCTTGGTGTGCCTTCCTGAGAGGCCTGAATGTCCTCAAAACAGGAAATGTCGATACGGCCGCTTGATAAATCTCGCGTAGATCGGCGTACTGTTCCTGGCTGCTGCTGTTCTTAGCCTTGGAGTGGGTCTCCTTCGCGCCGCACGGCGCATGGAACAATGACCACGCGGCTGCCGCGATTCTGATGGGTGGAGGACAATTAATGCATCGCCGGGATGCTCTACACACAGTACTCGCGGCATTAACAGGCGCTTCCGCCCTTGCTTTACCAGCCAAATCCTCCAGTGAGGCGGCGACCGCGAACAGTGGGGCTAACACCTTGTTTCCCACGGGACTGCCCTCGCGCGAGTGGCACCAGTTTCGCGCCGCGGGATTCTCGAAGCCCGCATGTGGTGTGATCTATCGACGGGATCGCCCACCCGAACGTGGCGTGCCTTTGGGTGGGATAGACACCGGACGAATTAATCTGGAGCAAGACGGCCGGTTCGGACACTTCACCATCTACAACTCCTATTGCCCGGAGCGCGGTCCGCTGAATGTTCCGTTTCTGGCAGTCACGGTGGGCAAGCAGGTGTACCTGCTGAGCAGTCATCAGGACAGCTACGGCGAGTACATGTTCAACGATGTGGAGAAAGCAAGGGATATTCACTATTGGGGTCACTATCCGATTGCTGACCTCGAGTTTGAGATGCCGAATGCGCCGGTAGGCGTTGGGCTGCGCGCCTGGGCACCGTTCATTCTGGGCGATTCAGCCGCCAGCAACACCCCCGGCGCTATATTCGAGCTACACCTACGCAACCGAACCGCCGCAGCCAAGGAGGGCCGGATTGTTTTCAATTTCCCGGGGCCGACCCAGGCCGAGGCTCACATAACCACCGACAGCCCACGCGAGAAAGTCCCCTTCATTCCCTTCGCTCACACCTGGATTCCGGTTGCCAAAGAGGACACGCGTGTAATGCGGCAGGTGGTTCGGGGCGAGTTCAGCGGCGTAGTAGTGAGTTCGGAGAAGGTGAAAGAGATTGGATACGCCCTCGGCGTGATCGGCGAGACGGACGTAGAGACAGGCCGAGGCCTGATCTTCCCCGAGTCTCCCTATAAGACAGGCCAGACGTGGTCAAAGGTCGCGACGGAGTTGCCAAAGGTGGGAAATACGCGCTCCTCGAATTCTGCGGTCGGCGACGAAGAACCTCTTAGCGACCGGGGACAGAAGCCCGGGGACACCGACTTTGCGAGTTCGGTGTCCGTTGCCTACCAGTTGCAGCCAGGTGAGGAGAAAGTCGTGAGGTTCGTCTTGAGCTGGTTTGCGCCGATGTGGATCGGCGAAGGCCAACATACCTTCCTGCACATGTACGCGACTCGGTATAAGAATGCTCTCGATGTAGCGCAGTTCCTCAGCCGCAATCACGAATCGCTCTTGCGACGCATTTTGGCGTGGCAGGAGGTCGTCTATACGGAGACGAACCTGCCAGTATGGCTGCGAGATTCACTGATCAACATGCTCTACCTGTTCCCGATCAACAGCCTCTGGGCCGCCGCGCGTCCGCCCATCGGCCCCTGGTGCCGTCAGGAGGATGGTCTGTTTGGCCTGATGGATGGGATTGTCGAAGATCCTGCTATCGAGCCGATTCCTGATACCTTTTACGCTAATGCGCCCCTGGTTTATTTCTTCCCCGACCTGGCGCTCTCAACCTTGCGTGGCTACAAGGCCTACCAGTTCGCGAGCGGAGCCGCAGTGTGGATTTTCGGCGGAGTAGTCGGCGAGTCGGACGGCGGTTATGAGATGACCGCCGGTACCGAGTTCGCGATGCCTACACCTGGTTACCAGACCACAACCAACGGTCCCTGCTACGTCGATATGGTAGACCGATACTGGCAGCGCACCGGGAACGACGAGGTCCTGCATGAGTTTTATGAATCGGTCAAGAGAAACACCATCTTTACTATGGGTCTAAGGCCAGAGGATGGCGCCGATGGGATCATCAGCATGCCGAGCGGCAATGTTGACCCTCAACGCAAAGGGGATCAACCCGGCCATCACCTGGAGTGGTTTGAGGCCATCCTGTGGTTCGGCATGACCTCCCACGTCGGCGGAATTCACCTTGCAAACTTAAAGATAGCCCAACGAATGGCCCAGAAAGTTGGGGATCACGAGTTTGCGCGCAAGTGCGGCGAGTGGTTCGAACAAGGCAGTCGCTCGATGGAAGAGAAGATGTGGGGAAATGGTTACTACCTCGCTTACAGTGAGCCTAAGTCCGGCAAGAAATCCGATGACATCTTCGCTTACCAGCTTGACGGAGAGTGGATGCTGCGATTTCACGGTCTCTCCGGTGCTTTCCGGGCCGACCGGGTAAAGAAAACGCTAGCCACGATCAATAGGACTTGTCTGGCGGTGGCCCCTGAAGGCGTGGCGAATTTCACAACTCCCGACGGAAAACTTCCCCAGGGTGTGGGGTACGGCGCAATTGCATACTTTACGCCGGAACTGTTCATGCTGGCGATGACTTACATGTACGCCGGAGATCGAGGTCTCGGGATGGAGATCGCGCGCCGGGGCATGCACGCGCTAACGATCGTTGAAGGCTCGCTCTGGAATCAACCCAATTTGATTAGCGGCGACACCGGTGATCGCTTATTTGGGAGCCATTACGATCAAAACATGATGCTTTGGGCGCTCCCGGCGGCTTTGGAAGGCAAGGATATTGCTGGAAGCTGTGCTCCCGGCACCTTCGTGGATCGACTCCTTCAGGCAGCCAAGAAGTCCTGACCTGACCCAAGAGTCGGACAGCGCCAGGTCGAATCCTCAGGAGACGAGGTTGTTCTGTAGGAGCATTTGCAAACCGTCCGGCCGAGGTGTCTTTACAAGTACATGATTCACTGGTCTGTAGCGTTGGGATTTGCCTGTCGGCGTTGGCGTTCACTACGCAAAGGAGAGGGTGCTTATGAGACGAGGAAAGGTAGAAACCTCCCAGAAAAACCAGCTCTGGCTAGTGTTTGGGCTAGCGCTCATACTGGTCACAAATGTTCCCAAGGCTGCGGGGCAAGGCTCGTCCTATCTGACCGGGTTCGTGCGGGACTCAAGCGGTGGCCTGGTTCCTGGAGCAACCGTGGTTATCAAGAGTGAGAACACGGGGGCCGAATACAACATCGTGACCACGGAAACCGGGGTATATCGCTCACCCGCGCTCGATCCGGGAAGCTACGATGTGACCGTCCAGGCAAAAGGATTCCAAACGGTAGTTCAGCACAAGGTTGAGATCCAGGTAGGCCAGGCTCGGGGGCTTGACGTTACCCTTCCAGTCGGAGCTCTGACTCAGCGGGTTGAAGTGACAGCCGCGGCGCCGGCGCTGAAGACCGAAGATGCCGGCCTGGGGCAAAACGTTACCGCCCACCAGGTACAGGCATTACCGGAGTTCAGCCGGTCGGCCGGCCTCCTGATTGCCCTGGCTCCTGGGGTGCGTTTCACCGCAGACGATGTCATTTCCTATGGCACGTCACGCTACAACATCGCAGGCCAGAGCAACGCCAACGTGACGATCGACGGAACCCGCGTCATGGGCGACCGTGAAGACATCGCCCAGATGATCATAAACCCCAGCGTAGAGACTGTTTCGGAAGAAAAGGTGGTTGAGAACCAGTACAATGCCGAGTTCGGCAAAGACATTGGTGGACTGGTTCAGATGGAGACGAAGTCGGGCACCAATTCGTTCCACGGGGGCGTTTACGAATACTTCCGCAACGATGCCCTGGACAGCTACAACGGTTTCAGTCGAACCAAAGCTCCAGACAAGCAACATATGTTCGGAGGAACAATCGGCGGTCCGATCAAGAAGGACAAACTCTTCTTCTTTGGCTCGATGGAGGCATGGAAAGCCACTACACCCTCGGGCTATGTACTGACGGTCCCCACTGCCGCCGAGAAAAATGGCGATTTCAGCGCCCTCTTGCCGAACCAGGTCATTTACAATCCAGCCACCACGCGCACTGACCCGATTACAGGCAATGTGATCCGCGACGCCTTTCAAGGAAACATTATTCCAGGCAATATGATCGACCCGGTAGCGCAGAACGTGCTGAAGTACATTCCCGACCCGATTTCTCCCGGCCTTACCGAAAACCTCGATTCTGCCTCCGGCAGGAATCTGAGGAAGGTCAAGGGAGTCGAGAAAGTCGACTGGAACATCAGCGACAAGGACAGGTTATCGGGCATCTGGATGTTCGATTTTACCAAGAACACCGACCTGGGTATCGCTGCTTACAATAAGATTGCACCGCAGATGAGTCCCCGTCCCGGGGAGCCGGGCTTCATCTTTGGGACACAAGTCTACAGCTTCCACGAGGTCCATACTATCTCCCCGACTGAGTTTCTCTCAGCCCGGTTTGCCTATCGCCCACGGCGGATTGAGCGGCAGAACAACGGGATCGATCCCGCAGGTAAGTGGGCTGAAAAGCTAGGTATCAAGAACTATGCCGGAGCGCGGCTGCCGGCCTCTTACGGGGGCGACCTGGGAACCCCCGGCTTCAACTTCACCGGTTACACCAATGTGGGATCGGGGTTCCTACAGTTCAAGGAGAATCCCATCGAGATCATCGACTGGGATATCGATCTCACTTACGTTCATTCCAAGCACACCTTCAAAGGCGGTTTCAGCTACGAATACGGCAAGCATGACATTCCGGATCAGTCCTTCCCAACCGGCAACTTCACTTTCGACCGCGGTGAAACATCCCTACCCTTCAACAGAGCTGGGGGGGATGGCTTTGCCTCGTTCCTGCTTGGTCAGGTGGACAGCGCACAGACGACGCTGGGTCCGCTGCTTGATCAGTTCAGCACCTTCTTTGACGCCTATATTCAGGATGACTGGAAGGTGAAGCCGGGCCTGACCTTGAATTTTGGCGTCCGTTGGGATGTCGACCTGCCGCTCCGTGAAGCCCAGAACCGCGGTAGTGGCTTTGACTTTTACCGGATTAATCCTGTTTCGGGTACACCGGGGGTGATCACGTTCCTCGGCTCGGCAGGTTATCCTTACAACACCTTCTACGATACCGCCTGGCATCGATTCAGCCCGCGCTTCGGGTTTGCCTGGCAGGCGTTTCCCAAGACCGTGATTCGGGGTGGCGCCGGAACATTTAGTCAAGCACCCTACCTGGGCGCCCAGAATGGTCTGACCACCGGATTCACCACAAATGCAGCGTTCGCAAGCCCCGACGGTGGAATTTCCCCTTCGTTCATCCTGCAGAATGGATTTCCGGACTACCCGCTGGGAGGAAACCGATCGGTGTTGACCGATGCGTTCGGCGCCGTACCGGTAGGTCAGTCACCCAACACCAGTGTCAACTTTGTCCCAAGGCATCAGAAATTCGGCTACACCCAAAATGTCAATGTGTCGATCGAACGCGAACTTCCGTGGCAGATGGTTTTTGAGGTGGCCGGGATGGGAGTGCTGGGAAGGAACCTCTGGATCTCCCAGGGATACAATGAGGTACCTCCGAACCTGTGGGGGCTTCCGGGCGCGAACAA
Organism: uncultured Acidobacteriota bacterium; assembly: GCA_963803295.1. Lineage (GTDB taxonomy): Bacteria > Acidobacteriota > Terriglobia > UBA7540 > UBA7540 > CAWDMC01. The sequence goes on from CAWDMC010000011.1 coordinate 376,453, forward strand.
CGCCCGCAGGCCATTCCCGCAATTCCAGAATGTGAATAACGCCAGAGCGGATGACAAAGGGACAACAAACTACTGGGGAGGATACGTCCGCCTTGACAAACGTTTCTCCAGCGGGCTTTCCGTGATTGCAAACTACAACTACGGCAGGAGCGTGGGGTTCATCGGTGGTTCCTTGTACTACCCGCAACTCTCTCGCGGTCCTAACCTCTACGATATCGCGAACGGCCTGGGAAATGCTGTGCCCTACCAGACGGCGACAATCAGCTGGGTGTATGAGCTGCCGTGGGGGCCGGGAAAGAGTTATTTGAATAGCGGCGCCGCCGCCAAGATCCTGGGAGGCTGGAATATCGGCGGCTTCTTGAGCTTGGAGGGTGGAATACCCTATGGCATCACCTCGGGCGTCGATTCTCTCAATGGCAATTCTCCCTTGGGAAACAGGGTGAACCTGATTGGAGACCCGCACACCGGAGCGCAAACTCACGATCACTGGTTCAACACATCAGCCTTTGCCGTGCCGGCGTTCGGGACAATCGGAGGATATTGCTGTAACAATCTCCTCGGCCCCGCTGACAACAGGCTCGATCTCTCCGTGCGCAAAGTCACCAACATACGGGAAAACCTCAGGGCTACCATTGCCGGGGAGTTCTTCAACTTTACCAACACGCTTCAGTTTGGCCCTCCCGATGGCAATATGAACAGTCCAACCTTCGGCAGAACCCTGGGACCGGCGGGATTGGGGGCCGGCATAGTTGTGGCCCCGCACTTTGCATCCCGCATTGTGCAGATCGGCTTGCGGCTCGACTTTTGAGCTTTGTTTCATTCCGATTCTGTCTGGCTACAAAACGTGTAAGACGCAGAGGGCTGCTCACGCTGAAGGCGAAGCCTGGTTCAGTGGAGAAGCCCTCTGAGAGTCTCCTGCGAGCGCCAGAGGATGGAACAGGCCGAAGGCCAGCCGGCGGCGGTTGGAGTCTGTATCCTCTGCACGACATGGCCAGAGCCAGCCCTCACCCAGGCGAAGGGATGGCCATGCCACGTCGATGTGGCACTTCCAACACGGGGTGAGCTAAGCTCCGCCCTCCTATCCTGTAGCGAAAAATTCCGTCTAAGATGGAATCTACGGGTCGGTTAACACGTAGAATGATTGTCTTGAGACCGCGACTTACAAAAGGGTTAATCCTCGTTGCTGCGTTCGCTGCGCTCCTGCGTGTTTCTGCGAGTAGACCCTGGGCGAGGCCTCGAGCTGGGACCGGGGCTCCGGGAAATGCCGGGTTATCCGGCCCGCAGAATACGGAGGTGAGGCTCAAGCAGTTGCAGGCTGCTGCCCGTCGCGCACCAGGTTCGGCGGAGGCACACAACGAATTAGCCCTTGCGCTCGGCGAAGTGGGAGACCTTGGCGGAGCGCTCGCTGAACTAGAAGCCGCGACACGACTGAATAGTCGTTTTGCAGAGGCCTATTACAACCTCGGTGTCACTTATCTGCGACGCTCACGACGGGAGCGAGCCACCCGCAACGCCGGCTACTACGCCGATCTCGGTAGTGCCCTGGCGGCGTTCCGGAAGGCTGAGCAGATCGAGTCCGACCTGCCCAAGATCCACGAACACTTAGGCCAGCTTGCCCATGAGGTAGGAGACGCGAGTACAGCCCTGGAGGAGTTCAGGCTGGCGATTCAGCAAGACCCGCGCTCGGCCGAGGCCTTTGACGATTTCGGAACCGCGTTGGCGAGCGCCAGAAAGCCAGAGGCAGCGATTGAGGCTTACGAGAAAGCAGTTGAATTGAACCCTCATTTCCCAAACGCGGTATTGAATCTCGAAAGCGCAGTCCAGCGGCGGAATAGCGCATCGAGTATCTTGGAGGCGCGTTCAATCGCCGTACGAAAGGCGCCGGCCTCGGCTCTTGCCCACACTTTGCTTGGGGACGCGCTGCGTTTCACTGGCCGCATAAGTGAAGCCGTAGTCGAACTCCGTAAGGCAGTTGAACTTGCTCCTTCACTCGAAGTCGCGCACTTCTATCTTGGGCAGGCTTTACGCCAATCGGGGGACTTGCCTGGCGCAGTCGATCAGCTCAGGATGGCAGTCAGTCAAAGTCCTCGCACCTTGCAGTTCCGAATCGAGTTCGGCCTCGCCCTGGTGCCGGAGAATCGGTTGCCCGAGGCCATCGTGGTTCTGCGTGAAGCCGTCGAGCAAAACCCAGCAGCGGCCTCGGCTCACTACGGTCTGGCCAAGGCCCTCCAAAAGGCCGGCCAGCGGGAAGAGTCTGCCCTTGAGTTTCGGCGTGCCGATGATCTACAGCAAGACGAGCGCAATCTCGAGGATGCCGGGTTGTACACCATCAACGGCATCCAGAGCTTGAGGAGCGGAAAGAGCAGCGAAGCCGTGCAGTCCCTGCGCCAGGCGGTTGCCCGCAAGCCGGACTATCCCGAAGCAAACTACTATCTGGGAATTGCCTTGGCCCAGTCTGGGGATGGGGACGGGTCTCAGCAGGCCTTTCAGCGGGCTCTTGAGAAAAGACCTCAGAGCGGGGAGATCCACTATAACTTTGGAATAGCCTTGGTGCGGATGGGCAAAGCCTCCGAGGCCGTGGGGGAACTCAGGCAAGCTGTCGAACTCAGCCCGCAGGACGGCCTAGCTCACTGCGCTCTTGGCAAAGTCCTCCTCCAATTGGGAATGAGCCAAGCCGGCGAAAAGGAACTGGAGAGTGCACATCGATTTCAAGCCTGTCAGGAGGGTGGCGGATCGAGCCTTGAATCACCGAGACCGAACTAGAGGCTCGGGCCAGCGCAGGTGGGCAGTATTCGAAACGCGAAGCGCCCTGAATGCACTAATTTTAGAGTGATACAGTACCATCACGCGGAAAGGGGGAGCATGCGAACCATCTCCATGTTCGTGGCCTTGCTGCTGAGCTGTCAGGGGAGTTGGAGCCAGAACGGCCATCAGCCTTCTAACTACGGCCGGCCAACAGGTACGGCTTCCCCGAGCAGCAACTCCACGCAACGTGCACAGGACGGCGATGTTTACACGGCGCCATCCTCGGTTCAACCGAGACCGAGGGGCCACGGTCGGGAGACGAACACCGGCCGACCGCCAACACCGGCGCATAACGGAAGCGACACCGGTTGGATCATTGGCGGCGCGGCGGCGGCCGGTGGCGCGGTCGCGCTGGGGGAATGGCTGCACGCCCGGAACAAGCCCGAGAGCAGGCTTTCGCGCGAAGGCCCTAAGATGCCCGACCAATTCACCATGAGCGGGCTCAGCATCGCCGCGTTTGCTCAGGCTAACTGGCCTGTGGTTGTTGACGGCGTTTTCGATTCCGGCGGGATCCTTCTGATCACCGTGGAGGTGAACGGCCTGTCCCCCTTCACTTACCGCATCCAGAATCCCGAGGGGCGCCGCCGGCTGGACATCTTTCGGCTGCCACCGTATTTTCCACAAAAACCTACGCCCGGAACTTACACGATTCGCGCCATGAGGGACGTCGCCGGATCTCCCCGCCCGATTTACCTGCGTCTCTTTGGAGTCGGGGCTGGCGAGCGCGCAGTCGGATCGGTGGCGATCGATGAGGTCCGCTTCGGTCCCGAGGCGATCCGGCCGAAACAGAAGGAGAACGCGAGTTACGGGTTCCACGCCCACACTGATTTCGATCGGGTCAGGGCAGAGTTTCTGAAAGCCGTGACAACCCAAGGCCAGATCGTCTCGAAGCTCGAAGACCACAATGACATTCATGGGGTTCAGCGTGAGACTGCCCCGGCATTTCAATGGAGCGCGAAAAAGGCCACTCCGGGCGAACATATTCTTCAGGTGCGCGCCTGGGAGTCGGCCCTCAATAAGGCGAATTGGGTGATCGCCTGGTCGGCCGACCAGGTCCTTGTGGAAGAATGACGCGTCAGGCGCGAGTAGCAACGTCAGCGGCGGCGCTGTTGGTGGCGCTGGCAGCCGACGTGTGGCTCATTCATCGGCCGGAGCCGCACAGTGTCGCCGAGTTCAGTCCATTCACGACGAAGCTGGGCCGCGAGGAACTGATTCTCAGCCGTCCCGAGTCTGAAAAGGGTGCGCTGCTCTCACATCAAGGCGGCAAGAACGAGGTTGTGGATCTGATCTTTGACGCAGGCGTTCTCTCCGACGAGACACGGCGACTGCTCAGGCAGCAGCCGTGGGCGCAATCCGAAGACCCGCAAACCATCTCATACACGACACTGGATTCGTTGGGGGCGAAAGGCGCACCTTGCCGGACGTTCGTCGAGGCCCGCCTCGAGAATGCCAGAGCGGCGGGAATACGCCTTTTTCAAGGTGGTGTACCGGGAGGCGAGCAGCACCGGGAAATCGAGCTGAAGCCCGAGGGCTCGCGCCTGGTGGTTAATCTACACACCGTGGCGGACGATCCCACGCAGCCAAATCAGCCCGGCTGTCGCAAGCTTCTGCAGGTGGGGCCAGGGCAGATCCAGTTGGTGGGGGTGCCCCTGAAGATCCTGGCGCAACCCGGTTCGTCCCTCCGGCTCAAGTTCATGCCTGGCTCCTCTGCTCCGATTTGGGAAGGCAGCGGGGGTTGGTTTGAGCCGTTCCAGGCCATCAATCTCCGCGCCCAACGCGTTCGGGTAAGTCCGGTCAACTCGCCCCAGAAGCTTCGCATGGTGAACACTGCGGATCCTCGTAGGTCGATTTACATCGACAGCCTGCTGATCGGATCCGATACGTTCGAGGCCGGGCTTTCCGGGGTCGGCATGGTGACAATCAACGGCCACCCGGTAGGACCAACGTTCTCCGAGTGGAGGGCGGCCAGCTCCGCTCGCTCTGCTATCGTGGCCCTGCTGAATTTACTCTTCCTTATCGGCGCAGTGATCTTTGCGACCCGACGACGGCGATAAATCTCGAGCTCACCTCCAGCCCAGGTGCTGCGACTGGGCCGTCGTCTCGTGGTCTGCGGGTCTTTTTGTGTCACTGTTCAGAGGATAAAACGGCGGTGCGCCAACTCAATCAAAAGTTGGAGGCGGATACTTTCCAACCGTGGCTCGATGAGCAAGACATTTTTCCGGGGCGACTATGGGACGATGAAATCCAGCAGGCACTGCATTCAAGCCACGCAATCATCGTCTGTCTCTCCAAGGTGTTCGTTCACAAGGAGGGATTCGTTCAGAGGGAGCTACGCTACGCACTCGATATCGCCTCGGAAAAACTGGATGGCGCGGTGTTCCTGATCCCGGTGCGCCTGGAGGATTGCGAGATTCCGGCCCGACTGCGCGCCTGGCAATGCATCGACCTCTTCACCCCACCGGGGTACGAGAAGCTGAAATCTGCGTTGCACGAGCGGGCACGGCAGGTCGGTATCGAAGCCACAACCTATCAGGCGGCCGGCGCTTAGGCTAAACCTCGATAATTTCGGTTTGGGGCGAGTGCAGCCGTGCGGGAGCGTCCTCCGAGACGACGACCGGACCGCCCACGAACGCTGCGCCCCTTCCCGGAACAAAGATAGCAGGATGGATTACCAGAACCATGCCCGGTGAGAGCCGGCTGTTGCACCCGCGTTCGACAAGATAGAGTTCAGGAAGATCCAAACCTACCCCGTGTCCGGCACCATACTGAATGTACTTCTGGTAGCCCGCCTCAGAAATGACCCGGTAAGCTGCCTCCGCCAAATGCGCCACGGGCGTGCCCGGCCTGGCCACGTCGACCGCCGCCTCGTAAGCGTTCCGGCACACCTGGAAAATCTCTTTTTGCATCTCGCTTGGCCGTCCAAAGGAATAAACGCGGCATAACTGCACCCAGTAGCCATCGAGTCGCACAGTGAATTCGCAATTCACCACTGCTTCCTGTTTGAACTCGTAAGTGGAAGGCGGATACGCCAAACGGGAAGGGTCCGAGGAGATAAAGACATCACAGTCTCCGCCTTTCAGCCTGGCGGTTTGCGTCGCTACCGCAGCCGCGAGGCGTTCATTGTTTCCTGGCCTGAGCTCGCTGATGAGGCTCTCGGCGACACGGTCCGCCAGTTGGGCGGCCGCCCGCAGGGCGCTAATTTCGCCCTGACTCTTGATCAGCCGGAGATCGTTGAGCAGATCGGAGGCGGCCTCAAATTGCGCCTTCGGCAACTCCGCTCGAAGGGCTTCATAAAGGGATATTCCCATCTCGTCCACTGCCAAGTCCGATGCCACGAAACCGAGTCGCAAGCGCTCGAGGCGTAGCGAACGGATCACCTCAGCCGGTCCCGAGAACATCTTCCCGGAATCTTCGCTGGTGCTCGGACGGATGTCATCAAGCCAGCTCATAGCCCTGGCGCGAGGAAGGTCAAAGGGAAACTTGATCCACATGATCGGATCCTGATCCAACGGGACAACCACAATCGCCGAGTTGGTGTGGTAGTTAGGCCGGTAACCCGAAACATAGGTGACGTGGCCTCGTCTCTGCGAATAAATAAGTAAAGCTTGGATCTCGCGCTGCCTCATTCGAGCGCGGATATTCTCAAGTCTCTGCCGGAACTCTTCCAAACCTATGCCTGTTGTCATCGGCAACCTCCGCGGGATTGGGAAGGTGTCAAGAACTGTTAGCACCAGATGATTTGAGCTGAACTTGAACATCGGCGAAAACCAGCACGGTGATACGTCTCACATTATGGCCCTGCTGCGGCATGCCAGCAATCACAGCCACGGCGATCTGCGTCACAACGAAGATCGCTAATTGGGCGGCTGATAGCCGACAGCGTATGGCGCGTCCAGCGCTCCGGCAGCCCGAGCCCGACTGGCGAGCTGTTGGTTGGAACCGATGGTGGCGAAGTCATCTTCCACAAACCTGTGACCTATCAACCGGCAACGGACCACGGACAACGGAGGACGGACTTTAGGCACGGCGGCTACGTTCTCAAAGGCGACGAAACAACCTTTGAAGTTGCCAGTTACGACAAGACGAGCGCCTTGGTGATTGACCCGTGCTGGCCTACTCCACCTACCTGGGCGGAAGTGGCGGCGAGAATGGCTCTGGCATAGCGGTGGATGCCTCGGGCGGGGACGTCTATGTCACAGGCGCGACATCTTCCTCCGATTATCCAGATGCTTACTGAACATGCAACATTGCGTTTGTAACCAAGCTCAATCCGGCTGGCTCGGCCTTGGTCTACTCCACCTACCTGGGCGGAAGTCCGCAGTACTACGGCGTCGGCTGGACCAGGGGTCGTCGCATAGCAATCGATGGCTTGGGCAACGCCTATGTCACCGGTTCCACCGAGTCCTGGGATTTCCCCATCACTCCCGGCGCCCTGAATAGTGGGTTGGGAGGACAGAGTTGCGCCGGCTGCTACGGCTACCGGGATGAGAGCCGTGTTGCGCTTATCACCAAGCTGAATCCCGTTGGCTCGAAGCTGGTCTACTCAGCCACCCTCGGCGGAGTCTGCTACGCCTTTAGTTCCGGCGTAGCAGTCGATAAATCGGGCAACGCCTTTGTAGCAGGCAGCACTGAGGCGATGGATTTCCCGGTCACCCCGGGCGCATTCCAGACGACTATTTGCGACAGGTGCCCGGCAGTGTTTGTTAGCAAGCTGAACGCCATCGGCTCGGCCCTGGTCTACTCCACGTACCTAGGGGGAGACGCCGGTCGCGGTATAGTAGTCGACCCTTCAGGCAACGCGTACGTCACGGGCTCGGCCGGTTCGGGTTTCCCACCATTCCAGGCGCCTCGCAGATCACTTATGGCGGGGACGGGGACGCCTTTGTCAGCAAACTGAGCCTTGGCCAGCCAGCGGTCAGTCTCACGCCGACCGCAGTGACTTTTGCCTCTCAGACAGTGGGTACCACTAGCCCCGCCAAGCCAGCCACGCTGAAGAACACGGGCAGCGGACCATTGAATATCATCAGTATCGCTACGGCAGGCGACTTTGGCCAGACCAACAACTGCGGCAGCACAGTAAACGCGGGCGCGTCGTGCACCCTCACGTGACGTTCAAACCCACCGCCACAGGGACAAGATCGGGCAGCCTGGCCATTAGCGACGACGCGGCAGGGAGCCCGCAAAGCGTCTCGCTGACGGGTACCGGTTCGGTCGATACAAATCCACCCGTGACCACGGCAAGCCTGAGCGGCGCTAAAGGAAATACCGGTTGGTATCGTGGCGCCGTTACCGTCACACTCAGCGCCACTGACCCGGGTAGTCCTGTTGCCGCTGCCTACTACATTATAGATGGCGGTCCCCAGCAGACCTATAGTGCTCCATTCTCGATAGCCCGCGATGGTGTTCATCAACTTTCCTTCTACAGCGTCGACCCGGCAGGCAACCAGGAAGAAGCCCACCAACTCACGATCAGGATTGACGCCACTCCGCCCACCGTCACGGTAGCTCTTAAACCCGCCACGCTTTGGCCTCCGAATGGAAAGATGGTCAAGGTGTCCGTCTCCGGCACCATTACCGACGCGACATCCGGAGTTGACCTGACCGGCGTCAGCTTCAGGGTGACGGATGAATATGGTTCGATCCAGCCGAGGGGCCCAGTGACGCTAGGCGCAGACGGCAGCTACAGCTTTGCCGTCTCGCTAGAAGCCTCGCGCCGAGGAATTGACTTGGACGGGCGCGTCTATACGGTTACTATGAGCGCCCAAGATCAGGCAGGGAATACTGCTTCGACCTCCAGGATGGTGGTTGTCCCGCATGATCAGGGAAGGTGAGAGGCGGGGGAAGACGCTGGCGTCGATCCGTGGTCCCGCCTTGCGGGACCGGGTGAGAGGTCTCTGTCAAGCTCCTCATTGTCAATAGTTACAGAACCACACCGGATGGACTTCCACAAGAACCCATGGCGCTGCGGAACCAGTCTGGCGCCCAAGACCAGCTGTAAAGTGAGCGTGTTCTTCCAACCCTTGGCGAGCGAGACGCGAACGGGCTATTTCGTGGTTCGCCAAGGGGCCGCGAGTGTCCAAATACCCTTGAGCGGCACGGGCACACCGTGACGCGTTGTGTTACGGCTGCTACGGTTTTCAAAAGGGGAATATCTCACGCTGGATTGAACTTCACGACCGATGATCAACACGCGCCGTGTCGGCAAGGCCCTGAAGCTGTCCAAGGACTCCGTGATACACTCTCTTCGTCATGCCTTGCTGACGCGGTTAGGCGAGAGCCGATGCTTGCGTGATGCAGATGCTCCACTTCTTTAGCGTGCGGGGGTGGCGGAACTGGTAGACGCAAGGGACTTAAAATCCCTCGACCCGGAAGGGTCATGCCGGTTCGATTCCGGCCCTCCGCACCATTATTTGCTTGAGGTTACGTCACCAGGATACGATCTAATTTTGCACTACTCAGGAAGACTGGGAAATGATTTGGGTAAAGGTCTCTCGATTCGTTGTACTGCCGTGCCCAGATTCTCCAGGTTCAAGTGTGCGTACCTTTCCGTCGTATTGACCGACTTGTGGCCCATCAGCTTCTGGATCGCTCGCAGTGGCACCCCTTGGATTGCCAGCCATGAACCGAAGGTATGCCTGAGCGTGTGAAGAGTGATGTTGGATGGCGACTCCGCCTGTAGCCCGCATCTTCGGACCAGCGCATTAAATGAATCATGGATGGCAGTCCAGCGGCGTCCGTCCTTCTTGTGGAAGACGAAATCGCTTTCCGGATGCTTCTTAGTGAGCATCGACCGTAGAGCGGCCTGCACCTCGCTACCCAGCCGGATATGACGCTCCTGATAGTTGTTTTTGACGTGGAACTCCAGGCGCGGCTTGTTCCTTGTACAAACAATGCCCCTGTTCCAGTCCACGTCAGCGAATTCCAGAGTCAGGACCTCCGACACACGAAGACGGGACGATGGTGCATTCCCACGTGAAACGTCGTATTGCTTCGCCAGACTGCGGGAGGAGGGTACGCGTGTACCGGGTTTCAGGCGTCAGTCGAAAATGGCTTCGCTCAATGGGCGGTTGGTAGAGTCGAGGATGGGCGCGGTGGCGCAGACGGCTTCCGTTTCCCATCCCCGCTCATCGAACCGGATGTGCCGGTTGCGAGCATCCGGCTCTCCGACAGAATTCACCAGCGGGCTCACAGACGAGCGCCCTGAGGTATCACCAGACGCTGGACGCCTAGCGGACCGAAGATGACTTAGTCCGCCAGAGCGCGTGCCACGCCCGGATGCCTGGCGGCGCCGCCTCAAGAACGAGCGAACGCGAGCGGCGACGTGGTGATCTATCGTCCGATCGGTCCGCGCCTGGGTCCCGTAGCTGAAGTAGTTCGACCAGCCGTGCAAAAGGCGGTTGAGCCGGTCTCGCACGTCAGGCCACGGGCCCGTTTTGCTCGGGATTAGGAGGTCGTTCAGCTTCTGCGCATTTCGCGCCACACCCTTCTGGGACGGACTGGCTCCCAGATACCGACGGCCATTCTTCCAATAGCGGTGCGGCCCAAAGACGTACCCCAGGAAGTCAAAACTCTCCGTTCGGGCGTCCTTGAGCTTGGTCTTCGTGTCGTTCAGGGTCAGCCCCAGGCGGGTAGCCTCAACGGCTGCCTCAGCGACTGCTCGCCAGGCGTCCTCCGTGTCCTCCCCCGAACCCGGTTGAGCGCCCGCCGTAAGGTTGGCGCTTCCCCATGAAAGTGACGAAGGCAGCGCGAAGATAGCAGGCCAGCTCATCGCGCTTTTCATCGATCGATTGCGCAAGACGGGTAGTTCTAGGCCCTGCAGGGCGCTGCCTATGAGGAGTTCCCATGTCGCGTTTCTCCCCCCGCCCATACTACCGCGAGCCGCCTGGGGTATTCAATAATGCCCGGGTATCGGGTTACCTGCCAGGACTCGGTCAACGAATAGTGTCGGAGGTCGCGATCAGCAAGAAGTCGTCGCCGACCTTGGATGGATTCTCGAACCGCTGAGGCCGCGACCAATTCTGACGTTCGTCGCCGCTGCCCGTTGGACCCGCCTACCGGTTCCGGCTTCGAAGCGACAATCCCGAACGGTGCCTCGACCCCGCCCGAGTGCCGCAGGTCGGCTTCTGGTTCCGGCGGACACTGTTGATATAATTGGCGCCCAAGCGAAGGCACATACGCGGTCCACTCCTCGCCATCCGGTCCCTGGTCGATCAGCCGCCAGGCTTGCTCCAGCCGTGCGTCGATCTCATCCAGGTAGTGAAGCACAAAAGCTTCGGGAAAGGCTGGCTGGCGCAGCGCGCCCTTGTCAATCTCGCCGTGGTGACTGACGATCAGGTGCTGCAGCAAGCTCTTGAGGTCCAGTGGAAAGCCATCGAGTCGCGACACGTGCCGGTCCAGAATCTCCAACCCCCGCGCTACATGCCCCACGAGTTGCCCGCGCGTCGTATAGCCGAGGCGGCGTGAGGTGCCCAGCTCTTCGATCTTGCCGATGTCGTGAAGGATGGCTCCCGCGATCAGCAAGTCCCGATTGAGCCGTGGGTAATGCTCGACGAGCCTCTCGGCCAGGCTGCAGACAGAGGTCAATGGGAGAGCTGGCGACACCTCAGTAACGCTTCAACTCCACATAAGGCGGCACGTCACATCAAATATAGGCGGGGTCCCGGTGATCATCATGGGTCTCGCCGCCAGCGGGGGTTTTGCGCAGACGAATACTTGTGGCGGCTCTGTGGCTGTTGGGGCGAGCTGTAAGATACGCTACCCCAACCGTGACGGCAAGACAGTTAGGAGTCCACTGGAACAACTGACGAACAAGAAGCGGAATCCTTCTTCGAGCACGTCTCGATGCGCGCGACGAAGGGAGGTTGCCCATCGTGCTTTCGGGCAAAAGCCTCACATTCAACGAGTGGGCAAACTGGTTCGAGGAGAAGCGCTCAAGACCTCCGTTCCGGTCCCAGAACACTCATCAGCAGAATCTCAACAGTCTGAAGTTCTTGCGGCCAGCGTTCGGCCAGACTCTTCTTTCTGAAATCACACCCGACGCGATTGAGGACTTCATCGCCGCCCGGCTTAGGTCGGGTAGGTGGGTTCGCACGAAGTTCGGAAAACAGCGGCGGGGCGAGCTAAAACCATCAACAGTACACCTCGATTTCCGGGTCCTCAATCTGATCCTGAACCTCGCGGTCAGGCAGAAGAGGCTTGTAGCCAATCCTTGCGGCGCTGTCGAGTTTCCCGTCCCTATCAGAAAGAGCGTACGAAAACCCCACTATGTGACAGCGAGTGAACAAGCCCGCATTCAATTTGTTGCTCCCAGCTACCTCAAACACCTCGTGGTCATCCTCACCGAAATGGGACTCCGGCCCTACAAGGAGCTCCTGCCGATCAAAAAGTCCGAGGTCGACCTCGAAAACTCCTTAATTCACATCCCCGACTCCAAAACACCGAGCGGAATTGGGGACATGCCAATGACGGAACTCGCCAGCGAAGCATTCCGGGCGCAGATCGAGTCGACGTCTGGGTCCGAGTACGTGTTCCCCAGCCCTAGCTACTTCCCGGTGCAAAAATGAGAGCTCGGATAAGCATTCCAGCGAGGAAGGTTCTCCGGGTAGCCGGCACCCCGATGATTTGGGACCCATCTTCCTCGATCTCGACCTCCGGCTCATTTCTTTGCGGACTTCTTATTCTTCGCCGCTTCGGCTCGGGCCAGCACCAGCAGGTTATTGGCGATGACTCCCAAGGCGACCCAGCGTTCCATGCCTTGGACTCCGTGATAGCGACAACGGCTAAGCCCGTGTCGTCGCTTCAGGGCGCTAATCCGCCCTTCGCATCCCGTGCGCCAGCGCAGGGCCTGACGAAACCAGCGTTGCTTCTGATGAGCGCGGCGCTTCGCCGACAAGCGCCCGTGAGCGGGAAGGGCTACCCGTTTCACTCCCGCCTCCTGCGCCGCTTTTTCGTTGCGGGCGGAACCGAAAGCAGCATCGGCCGTAGCCAGGTGCGGTGGTCGGCCCAACAATTCCTGGTGCCGCTCCAGCGAGGACGGCCAGAGATCTCCGTCCGGCACCCGCTCCCGGCAAACCTGGTAATCGGTGATGAACTGCGACTCCGCTTCCTGCACTTTGACCAGTTTGCCGAATTCCGTGGGTTTCACTTTCTTGCCTTTGCGAATGCCCTCGGTGTGAGGCTCGAAGAGACTGAACACCTTCTCCGGATAATGAGTGTCACCTTTCAGTACCCGAGCACCAGTCTGCTCCAGCACCCGCTCGATCAGCTCCCTCATCTGCTTCACTTGCTGGCTCAGTCCCTGCACCCGCTGCCGCAGCTTGGGCGCTAACTTCTTGGCCTTTCGTTTCCCCGCCGCCACCGCTCTGGCGGCCTCGCCCAAGACGGTGCGGGTGGTGCCCAGCAAGCGGCGATAGAGCTTCTGCATTTGGGCTTGAGCGTCCTGGCCCAGCTTCCGACTTTGTTGACCGATGGCGAAGACCACTCGCTCCACGCTGCGGCGGCGATCGCGAAAACGCAGCTTCCCCACCACCCGGCGGATTTTGTGCAGGGTGCGGGTGATGACGCGCACCCCGTCCCCCAGCAGGCTGCTGTCGGTGGGATAGTGAATGTTGGTTTCCACCACCGTGGTGTCCACCCGCAACTTCCGTCCGCGCACCACCCGGCGTTGCTGCGCCACCTCCACCAGACGCGCGAGAATGCCTTTCCATACCTCCGGCCCCAAGGCCTGCGCCAGACGGATCAGGGTCTTGTCATCGGGCACCGCCGCGCAATCGATCCGGCAGAAGGCCCGATAAATCAAGCTGCCCCTTACCTCGCGGGTGCACTCGGCAAAGCTCCAATCGTAAAGGTGCTTCAACACCCACAGGCGCAAGACCACGGCCGCTGGGGTTCCCGGCCGGCCCCGCCGCCGGCTCTTGGGCCAGCGTCGGCCCAAGGCTTCTTGCACCTGATCGAGCAACGCTTCATCCTCCAGCACCTTATCGATGCGCCGCAGTTCGGGATCCCACCACAATTGGTCTCCATCGGGCAGGATCATTTCAAAAATGCTGCGCTGGAAGTGTTGACGACGGACCATGCTTCCTCCGCGAAGCCCGAGTCGCCTTCCGCGCCCATAAACGCTGCCGGTTCAGTTCCGCCAGTTGGCGCAGAGCCTCCTGCAATTCCTGCCAGGCCGCCACCCCCTGGCGCATGCCCTCGGCCAGAGGCTGCGGCACGTAGTAACCGGTGGTGCCCTCCGGCCCCCGGAAACTAACATAAAGATGGGGGCCATGCTTGTGTCCCTGGTGACAGCGGCAGCCGGGCCGGCCGCAGGTGCGATAGGTCTCGGAGAGAGAGCCGAAGAGGGCGCGACGGGACAGGCGGGCGATGCGGCGGAGGAGGTCGTCTCGGCTTTTGACAGTCTTCGTAATCGACATAATCGATTACGATAATTAGCACCTTGCGGAGCTCGTGTCAAGTCCAAAATGAAGCGTTCGGACCAAATTCGCGCTATGTCCAACGCAAAAACACTGGCACAAACTGGTCATTTTTGCACCGAGAAGTAGCTAGCGGCAAGGCCAAGAAGCGCTATATCACGTCTCTGCGCAAGATCTGGGCTAACACACTCCGGCGGGCTGGCGTTCCTTACTTTCCGATTTATCACCTGCGGCACACGTTTGCGACGCGACTAAGCGCCGGCGGGGTAGCTGACCACTTCGTCACGCAAATGTTGCGGCAGGGAGATTCCCAAGTCTTCAAGCGATACAGTCAGGCGAAGCTGAACATGATGCGCGAGGCTCTGTCAAAATTGGATCGCCAAGCGAACGAGCATCAGAAGACTTTTAGCACAGCCAGACTAAACTGAGCCCTTTTTCGCACAGTTTTCGCACAGCACAGCAGGATTTGCAGGCTATGGAAGAAGCGATGAGACTGAATCCGAACGGGTTAGCTGGTGGACCTGGAGGGGTTCGAACCCTCGACCTCATGACTGCCAGTTCGTGCCCGGAGGTTGACGATAAAGGAGATAAATCACTTAACTCGGCACTGTCCGGCAAACTCCGGCAAAATCCGCAACCCAGGCGCAACCCAAGTCCTGAGCATGTCCCCGACAATAGAGATGACGAGAAAGGCGGTGGAGCATGAACCCGACTCCCCCGCAAACACTTGTGGCATCCTCGCCAGCAGGACTTCAGCCTGTCGCCACGAGCGTCCAATCTGCCCTGCCACAGATAGGCCTCACGAAGCGTCGGCTCAAGAAGGTTGACGCCATCATGGCGGTCCGTGACCAACGGCAACCACGCCGAAGGGCTTACAGTGCCCGTCCCTTCGTCCTTTGCGGCATTCCCGTGCGGCGACCGTCTAAATCGACCCTGGAATACTCGCGTCGGAATGGCAGGTTTGGTTTGCGCGTCGTCGGACACCCCGACTATGGCCTTCCCTTCGGCCAGGACCGGCTCCTGCTCATCTGGATCGCCTCTCTCGTCACCTGGCAGAAGAGTCGCACTATCCGCTTTAAGTCTGCCGCCGCCATCCTGGAAACCTTCGGCCTTCCCAAGGACGGAAGATACTACCGTCGCTTGGTCGCGGGGTTTGAGCGAATCTTCTACGCTACCTTCTTCTTCTCCAGCGACCGGTGCGATGGCGAGCGCGTCGTGATCGAGCGCCACAGCTTCCGATTCGTTCGCGATATCCAACTCTGGTACAGACAAGACAGCGTCGGATCGGCGGAGGACCCCTTCGAAAACGTCATTGTGTTGTCCGAGGAATTCTGGAAGGAAATTCAAGATCACCCTATCCCGGTGGACCTCGCGGTGGTGCGTGCCCTGGCTGACTCTCCAGGCAACTTGGACCTGTACATTTGGCTGGTTTGGAGATGTTGGACTGCCAAGGCCCAAGTGCACATTCCTTTCTTCGAACCTCAGGGATTAGTTCACCAACTTGGAGTTTCAGACAATCTACGCGAGCGTGATTTCCGTCGACAAATCAGGAGTTGGCTGCTGATCATCCGGCGCCTTTGGCCCGGGTGTCCGGCCAAACTGGGGGACACGGGAGCGGCCCTGGTTATCGACTCCTGGAAACGGCCAGAAAACTCTCACGGCGGCTGTGAATATCCAGAGTTTTCCACGTTATTCCGAGCCCCGGATTATTCCGAGTAGAGGCGGTGACCGGGCTTGAATACTGGGTTGCATGAAGGTCCTATGCGGAATAATCAAAGTCCGGCAAGGAACCGAAGCAGTTCGTCTTCTGGCTGAAAGCGTTCCAATTGGCCTTGGGCTGGCGCCAGCTTCTCCAGAGCCTTCTGCTTGGAGGCGAGATCCGCCTCGACGTATCCATGGGTCGTCTCAATGCTCTCATGTCCAAGCCACAAGGCGATGGTGGCGATATCGACTCCGGACTGGAGTAGGTGCATGGCGGTCGCGTGGCGAACCACGTGCGGAGTAACCCGTTTGGTGCGGAGGCTTGGGCAGTCGGTGCTGGCACGTTGTACCGCTTGCTGAAGCAGATGGTTGAGGCCGTCCGCTGACATTACCGTCCGTCGGATGGTGGGAAAAGCTAACGAATCCGTCGTAGATTCCAACTCATGGAACCAGCGTTGCAAAACCCGTGCCGTCTGTGGCCAGAGAGGAACGGTTCGATCCTTGCGGCCCTTGGAGAAGCAGGTCAACTACAGCTAATGCCGCCGAGACGGGTGAGACCTTCCGGGTCACGCATCCGTACCATCCGCTATTCAGACGAGAGTACAAGGTCGTGACGTACTGCCACGGCTGGGGAAGCCAGAGGGTCTATTTCCACGACGACGCCGGCAGGTTGCGGAAGATCCCTGCGGGTTGGAGCGACGTTGTCGCAGAGGATCCATTTGTGATCGTGTCTGCCGGGCGATCTGCGTTCCGTGTGGCCGATCTCCTTAAGCTCGCCGACTTGATCGAGGAGCTGAAGCCACGCCGAGGTCGGCGGGGCTCATAGTGCACCTCGAATATGTAAAGATAATTTCGCCTATTGTGTTAAGTATATTATGCCCAAATGCGAAAGCGATGGCTGAGGCCTGATCATATCTTTAGAACCATTTTAACGGAATATAGCCTCATATCGATGCTGTTTGGAGGAACAACAAAAGACTTGACAACGATTCGAATTGTAGGCATAATTATAGTTACACATGGCGAGCCATCCGGACCGCACCCCAAAACGCCAAGCTCTCCGCCAGACGGGCACCCTCAATCCCCGGCCCGGCCGGGTGACCGACGAACTGTTTGCCGACAGCGATTTCTTCGACCCGAACGACCTCCTGCAGGTGAAATACGAAATGCTGCGCCGGGTTCGCCGCGACGACTTCACGGTGCAGCAAGCCGCCAAGGTCTTTGGTTTTTCGCGCCCGTCCTTCTATCAGGCTCAGGAGGCGTTCACCCGCGGCGGCCTGGGCGCCCTGGTCCCGCAGAAACGGGGGCCGAGGCGCGCGCACAAGTTGTTGCCGAAGGTCGTGGAATTCGTCGAGCAGACCCTCGCCGGCGATCCCAGAGCGGACTTGGTCGCTGCCGTACAGCAGAGGTTCGGCATCTCCGTGCACCGACGGAGCATCGAGCGGGCGTTGGCGCGGGCGAAAAAAAAACCACGCCGGCGATGAGCGGGCACGAGCATACGGATGACCCCGCCGAGCAAGTCGAGCGCTATGAAGATCTGCGTCGTCAGGTGATCGGTGACAGGGGTGGGCACCGTCTGGGACGGGCGCTGTTCCAACGGGAGGGGATGAAGGTGTGGTTGGACGCGTGGTCGACCTGCACGACTCGAGAGGCTCGCCCACGGCATGACGCGTCCGATGACCTCCATCGAAGAGGGCCCCTGACATTGGCCGGCGATGTCGCCGTCGTCGTGCGCCTCGTGGCCAGCATGGCGATGGCAACTCTCCAGGATGTTTCCATCGTAAACAGTGGGCGACAGTCCAGGGGGCTTTCCTCATGAATCGAGAGCAGCACCAGAAGGTCACGCCACGTCACCTCAAGCGAACTGCTTTACTCTACGTGCGGCAATCCACGATGCGACAGGTCTTCGAGAATACGGAGAGCAGCAAGCGTCAATACGCACTGCATGACCGCGCCGTCGCCCTGGGATGGCCGCGTGACGAGATCGTCGTGGTCGATGGCGATCTGGGACACACCGCCACGGTCGCAGGGGATCGGGAAGGATTCGAGCGGGTGGTGACGGAGGTGGGTATGGGGCGCGTCGGGATCGTGCTCGGCTTGGAGGTCTCGCGCCTGGCGCGCAACTCGTCCGACTGGCATCGACTGCTCGAGATCTGCGCCCTCGCCGATACGCTGATCCTGGATGAAGATGGCGTCTACAATCCCAAGGAATTTAACGACAGGCTTTTGCTCGGATTGAAGGGCCAGATGTCAGAAGCCGAAATTTATGTCATGAAGGCGCGCTTACACGGCGGCATCCTCAGCAAAGCCTTGCGCGGTGAGCTACCCGTTGCGCTGCCGACAGGCTTGGTGTACGACACTCAGAAGAGGGTGCAGCTGGATCCCGACCAGCAGGTGCAAGAGGCGGTCAGTTTCTTGTTTACGACCTTTGAGCGGACGGGATCGGCCACGGCGACGATGAAGGCGTTTCGGAAGAACGAGGTGCTCTTCCCCCGACGCGTACGCATCGGTCCACGGAAGGGAGACCTGATCTGGGAACCCCTCCATCAGCAGCGCGTGTTGCAGGTCTTGCATAACCCGCGCTATGCGGGGGCCTTCGTGTGGGGACGGCGCAAAGGCCGTAGGCTCCCGAATGGCCGCACCGCGGTCGAATTCGTGGCCCCGGACGGTTGGATCAGTCTGGTCCCGGGTGCACATGCGGGGTACATCCCGTGGCAGCAATACCAAGCCAACCAGCAACGACTGCTCGAGAATGCGAAGGCTCACGGGGACGATCGCCGGCAGAGCCCACCCCGCGAAGGGCCGGCCCTGCTGCAAGGACTGCTGCTGTGCGGACGCTGTGGCGATCGGATGAGCGTGCGCTACTCGGTGGGTGCCGGCGGACAGCAAGTGCCCCTCTATCTATGCGATCGCGATCGCACGCGAGCCGGGGCGCGCACCTGCCAGAGTATCCCAGGGGCGAGCCTCGACGAAGCGATCAGCGCCTTGCTGGTTCGAGCTGGTCACACCCCTCACCTTGGAGGTGGCGCTCACTGTGCAAGACGAGATCCAGTCACACCTGGCGGAAGCAAGCCGGCTGCGGAGGAGGCAAGTAGAGCGTGCACAATACGAAGCCGACCTCGCGCGTCAGCGGTTTATGAACGTCGATCCCAACCACCGCCTGGTGGCGGACGGGCTGGAAGCGGACTGGAATGCGAAACTGCGTGCCCTTCAAGAGGCCCAGGAACGCTGCGACCGTGAGCAGGCGGCGGATCGAGCGCCGCTGACTGTCGAGCAACGCGCGCGTGTGCTGGCCCTGGCCACCGACTTCCCCCGACTGTGGCGGGATCCGAAGACACCACCCCGGGAGCGAAAACGCATGATCCGGTTGTTGATTGAAGATGTCACGGTGAATCGAGCCGACGCCATCACCGCACAGGTGCGCTTGCGCGGCGGGAGCACGCGAACGCTCACCCTACCGATCCCGCTACGCGCCTGGGAGCTGAAGAAGACAAGCCCTGCGGTTATGGCCGAGGTCGACGCGCTGCTTGAGTCTCACACACCCGGTCGCATTGCCACGATACTCAACCACAACGGGCATCGCTCCGGAGAGGGGAGACTCTTTACGCGGAAGATGGTGGTCGATCTTGTCAAAGATAACGAGCTGCTCAAGAGTCGTTATGAACGATTGCGCGATAAGGGATTCCTCACGCAAGAGGAGATGGCCGAGAGACTGGGCATCACGCCGGATACGGTTCGGACATGGGCTCGGCACGGCTTGCTCCGTGCGCACCCCTATACCGACCGCGGCCAATGCCTGTACGAACCACCGGGAGAACATCCGCCAAGGAAAATGCAAGGTCACAAGCTTGTTGACCGGTGTGTTTTCCGGTAGTTTCATAGCGAGGACGGAGGGAGATGCAGTATGAATGACATTCCTTACCATGCAGTTGGACATAGGTATTTGACCCGAAGGTAACCTGCCCACATCGCAAGTTTACGATTTCCGAGGCTCGAGCGCCGCTGTTATACATCGTTAGAAGCAACGCGTGATTGCGGCGCCCGAGCCAGCCGGAGGGATCCGGAGCGGCCAGGACGGCGTCCATCTCGACCCGGGTGATATAAGTGATCAGGGGGTGGTCAGTGCGTTTTGTGGGGATAGCCAGGACGCGATTCACAATGCCCAGATTGGCGGGATCACGAACAGCTACGATTCGAAAGAAAGATCGGACGGCGGCGAGGCGGGCATTCCGGGACCGGATCTGGTTGTGCCGCCCCACTTCGAGGTGGTCCAAAAAAGCCAAGATCGCCGGCGCGTCCAGGTCAGCCATGGTCAAGGCGGTAGGGGCATGCCCGGTACGCGATTGCAGGAAGCTAAGCAGTAAGCGAAAAGTGTCACGATAAGCAAGCACGGTTCTGACAC
Source organism: uncultured Acidobacteriota bacterium (assembly GCA_963803295.1). GTDB lineage: Bacteria > Acidobacteriota > Terriglobia > UBA7540 > UBA7540 > CAWDMC01. Next base: position 396,775 of record CAWDMC010000011.1, read on the forward strand.
TTGAGCGCCGGTGCTCGCACAGGTGCTGGGTGAAGAAATACTGAATGAGAGACGAAAGGCTGGGGGAGGTGTTCACGCTTCACCTCCCGCTGAAGCCCGCGCAGTAAAGTGCTGGGCGGCTGCTCGGAGCAATTCCGGCGTTGCGGTTAAATACCAGTAGGTGTCGCGCACATCGCCATGCCCCAAGTATGTGGCTAAGTGGGCCAATCGGGTTCGGACGTCAACTCCTTCTTCGTGCCAACGCGTCAGGTGTGTCACGGCAAAACTGTGACGAAGCGAATGGAGAGTGGGCCGGCTGCAGCCGTCTCGCTCGGCTAGGCCGAGTTGGAGAAGCAGCCGCTGAAGGCTGCTCCGCAAGGTTTCGTACCGGAGGCGCTGGCCGTCGTCTTCGACAAAGAAGGCGGTATTGCCCCGAACGACTTCGGCGCGCTGCCGGGCATAAGCCGTTAAGTGCATGACCGCGGTAGGATGCAACGGCACGAGGCGGGTCTTGTGGAACTTGGCCTCACGGATACAGAGACGGGCCGGCTGCAGGTCCAAAACGACATCGACAAGATCCAGTCCGAGGGCTTCGCCGGCCCGGAGACCCGTACAGGCAAGCAGCCCAAAGACCGTCTGGAGGGTAAAAGGTAAGAGCGAACCTTTCTGCCACGAAGCGGTCGCGACATGGAGGAGGGACTCGATTTCTTCGGCCGAAAAGAGGAAAGGCTTAGGACGCGGGTAGCGGGCGAAGAGACGCAATTCGGGAATCTCCGTGCCGGGAACGGCGGCACTCAAGTACGTTAGGAACTGACGGACGGCATCCAGCCGACGTGCGTTCAGCGCCGGCGAGCTGGCAGCGAAATTCGTGTCGAGCCAATCGAGAACGAGTCGCGAGGTTATTGGGACCTCGGGGGCTTGAGTGCCAAGAAAATCGGCGAGTTGGCGTAGCAGCTTGGCTTCCCAGACCGATCGTCCATACCCCAAGGCGCGACGCAGACCCAGATAAGTGTCCAGCTGAAAGCTAAGGCTGTCGCTATTCATCGCGCACCTCCTGGCCAGGGGAGTGCAACCGTGGCGAGCGACGCTTCGTCCAGCTTGACGTAAAGACCTGTAGTTCGCAGGGAACGATGGCCCAGCACGTCGGCCACATCTTTCAATGCCGCGCCATTGCGAACCATCTGGCTCGCCGCCGTATGGCGGAAGCAGTGGCTCCCCAGGCGCCGCCCGTGCAGTCCAACACGCTCGAGAAAACGGCGGGTGATCCAGGTGGTCGCCGCGGCTTTGGTGAGCGGTTGATGCGGCGTACTAGCCGTGAGAAACACTTCCCGATGCGGGCTGCGCGGCCGCTCATGTTGGATGTACTCCGTAAGTACAGTACCTACATCACTCGGCAGCGGCAGAGTCCGTTCGCGGTAGGTCTTCGCACGCCGGATATGAATCACACCTTCGTTCCAATCGATGTCCTCCAGGCGGAGTTGGCGCGCTTCGCCGCCGCGAAGTCCCAGCCGGGCGAGGAGCAGGATGAGGGCACGCTCGCGCCGCGTTCCGCCCCAAGGAGATTGGCAGGCGGCGAGCACGTTTTCGAGCTCGTCGGCCGAAAGTGGACGAGGTAGGGTGGCATCGTACCAACGGCGCACGCGAGGAATGGCCCTAACCAATGAGGCTGAAATCTGTCCCTCGGTAACCAAAAAGCGGAGGTAGGTTCGGAGAGATGAAACGACTTGTCCCTTGCCGCCCGGAGTGCGCTCGATCTCAGTCTGAATAAATTGGCAGATCCCCGAGGCCGTAAGCATGGACCAGTCCGGAGCAGCCTCTCCAAAGAAGTCCTTTAGGAAGCGGCGAAGGTAATGTGCATACCCGTGCCGTGTGCTCTGGGCAAGCCCGCGAACTCGCTGCAGATAATTGTCAAATCGCTGCAGATGTTCGTCGGCGGGTGAGCAAGGCAGGGGCTTGCAGAGGATTCCCCACGGCTTGAGGTATTCCACCAGATGGGTCAATCCCGTAGCGGTGTCGCGAAACTTGCCAGCGGGAGTGCGCTGTTGACTGGCAGCGTAGGCACGAACGTGGTCTGCCGTCGCTTCGGTCGGAGTCGCTCCCTGTTGTTTCAGCCAACAACCGAGAGCATCTGCGGTCACGAGCAAACGCCGGGCCTGACCGCGCGAATAACCCAATTCGGAAAGCTTGACTGAGAGGGCGGGAAGATATGGCCCCATGGGGCCAGCAAGGAGGTCTTCGCGGACCTCCAGATTAGCAAAGTAAAGTTGAAGCACGATGTCCTCCTAGGAGCCTGGTTGGCTCGCTGGAGGACAGGATTATTCCGACTGTGAAAATTACAAAACGGCTCTACCGTTGGTCGAGGTTGAAACTCGCTGATTCGACTCGGAATAATCCGGGACTCGGAAGAACGTGCATAGTACTAAACCGCTACGCGGTAGCTGCAACCTTACTTTCCGGGTAGCGCCGGCGGTGTGTTGCCAACCGACCGTCTGACTTCATCGCCATTCCTCCTTGAGCGCCTTTGCGAAATCATGGATGTGCTGTTCGCGGCACATTTCACTTCGCAAAGGAGCCTCCCATGACGTCTCTTCGTCAACGCATGCTGGAAGATATGCGGGTGCGCAATTTTTCTCCGCACACGCAATCAACCTACGTTCTGCAGGTCTCTCTGTTTGCCCGGTATTTCCACAAACCACCGGACCTACTGGGTCCGGAAGAGATTCGTTCCTACCAAGTGTACCTGACCGATGGAAAGAAGCTGGCTCCCGGCTCCATCCTCATCGCAGTGGCCGCCCTGCGCTTCCTCTACAAAGTCACCCTGCACAAGGATTGGAGCGTGGAAGACATCATTCCCGCCCCCAAGAAGCCCCAGAAACTGCCCGTCGTTCTCAGCCCGGAAGAGGTCCGGCGCTTTCTCAGCTGCGTGGCCAGCTCCAAGCACCGAACGATCCTCACGACCTGCTACGCCGCCGGCTTGCGAATCTCTGAGGTCGTCCAGCTGACACCTACCGACATCGATAGCCAGCGTATGGTCATCCGCGTCGAGCAGGGCAAGGGGCAGAAGGACCGCTATGTCATGCTCTCTCCCAAGCTGCTGGAGATTCTGCGCGAGTGGTGGCGCCTGGAGAAGCCCAAGCCTTGGCTCTTCCCAGGAAACATCCCAGGTCGGCACATCACTAGCGACGCTGTGGAGTTGGCGTGCCGAGAAGCCTATCGAGCCTCCGGTATCCGCAAACCCGTCACCCCACATTCTCTGAGGCACGCCTTCTCTGTGCATCTGCTCGAGCAAGGAACCGATGTACGGCGCATCCAATTGCTGCTCGGGCATCGCAGCCTAGCCACAACGGCTCGGTACCTGAAGATCGCCACTAGCCAAGTTTGCTCCACCACCAGCCCCTTTGATTTACTTCCGCAGCCGGTGGCCGCTGAATCGAAGCCCGCTCCACCTCTGTTTTTCTGAGCCTCCGGCTCAGTGGAGCGTCCCCAGCTCGAGGTCGCGGACGTCTTCCGCCGCTACGGTGCGGCGTATCGGCAGGACCACGCTGGATCGCTCTCATGCGGGCAGCGGCGCGTGATGAGTGCCATCGAACTCTGCCGTACTGCCGCTCTGGGCGGCCACCTGGAGCAGTGTGACTCCTGCGGCCACCAACGCCCCGCGTACCATAGCTGCCGAAATCGGCACTGTCCAAAATGCCAGTCCCTCGCCCGCGCGAAGTGGCTCGAAGACCGCCAAGCCGAACTGCTGCCCGTCGAGTACTTTCATGTCGTGTTCACTATGCCGGAAGAGATTGCCGCGATCGCCTATTCAGAACAAGGAAGTGGTCTACGGCATTCTCTTTCGCGCTGCCGCCGAGACCTTACGCACCATCGCTGCTGATCCCAAACACCTGGGTGTCGAGATCGGTTTTCTTGCCATCCTGCACAGTTGGGGACAAAACTTGCTCTTTCATCCGCACCTGCATTGTGTGGTGCCGGGCGGCGGCATCAGCCCGGACCGTCAACGCTGGATCGCCTGCCGTCCGAGATTCTTCCTGCCGGTACGCGTGCTCTCCTGCCTGTTCCGCCGTTTGTTTCTCGAACACCTCCAAACTGCCTTTGACCACAGCCAGCTCCAGTTCTTCGCCGCGCTGGAGCGACTCCGAGAGCCGAGAGCTCTCGCCCGATACTTGGCCCCACTTAAAAAAGCCGACTGGGTGGTTTACTCCAAACCACCCTTCGGCGGCCCCGAACACGTCCTCAACTACCTGGGCCGCTATACCCATCGCGTGGCCATCTCCAATAACCGTCTGCTCGACATCGACAACGGCAAGGTTACCTTCTCCTGGAAAGATTATCGGGATCACGACCGGCAGAAGATCATGACTCTGGACGCCGACGAATTCATTCGCCGCTTCCTGCTGCATGTCCTGCCAGATGGTTTCCAGCGCATCCGGCACTACGGTTTCCTGGGCCACCGCTATCGCCAAGCCAAGCTCGCTTTGTGTCGGAAATTGCTGGGCCTGATCTTGCCTTTACCCGGCCCGACCTCGCCGCAGGACAAACCCGACTACCGCGATCTCTACGAAAAACTGACGGGTAAGTCTCTACGCCAATGTCCCGTCTGTCACTCTGGGCATATGGTAGCGATCGCCGTCCTGCCTCCCTCAGATCGGGCGCCACCCTTTACCACTTCATGAGATCGCTGGTTGCCAATCCGCGTTGTGCTCTCTCGGCTTGCTTTTCTCAAGCCGCAGCTGCGCTCACGTGTGCCAAAGAGAAACCACGACTTCGCGTGCGCCGGCCAGACTCGCCACCCCTACCCCCCATTTCTTCGCTCCAGGCACCGCACGCCCGAAGAAGATCCGCATTGAGCGACAGGCAACGATCTGCTCCTTCCATCCCGGTCGCAACCCAAAGCCCCTTGCAGCCCTGCCCGACTGATTCAATACCCATAGCATTCCTTGCAGGCCCGCGGTTTAGTACAACCGATTTTTAGCTGAGAGGGCGCAGGCAACGTTGAAGTGGAGTCCCAAAATTCCCCCCGCAGCGCCCTCTCAGCTAAAAATCCTCTGCATTATTCCGCATGCGGAATAATTCACGTGACTCAGTTCGCGCTCCCGAGGGCGTTCATAGGTGATTCAGTTCGCACCCAGACGTGATTGAGTTCGCGCTGGTACGTGATTCAGTTCGCGCCACCTCAGGTTAACCCAAGTGGCCTTAACGGGTTGGCGGAACTCCCTGTAGTTAGTCTCCTGAGTAATCCTGTGGAAGGCACCTATAGTAGTCACCGCCAATCTGTGGAAAACTCCTGGACTAATCACAAGCCGCGCTGCTGCGCAGGCGGAGAGAAGAAATTCGCAAGTCGACGAAGTGGAGGGCCATAAGGATGCCGCAGTGACCGTAATGGAATTTGCCGGATTAACAGTGTCCGTTCCGACTTTACATCGCCATTGCCCCGGATTTTCAGCACCGCCTACATCGACTTCGAGAGCAGCTCCACCGTCTCAAAGCGATCCCCGCGGTCGGACCAGTTGCTTGGCGATCTCGACAGTCGAGACGATCTTGCCCTTGCCGCAGGGCGGTCAGCTTGCGGATGTCCTCCAGCCGTATGCATGAGGTGTGTCCCAACGAAAGTACTCCTTCCGCGCGAGTCCCACCTATGCTGCCCGGTGAAGGTTTGAGGCGGTAGCGAAGCCGATACCAGAGGAATCCTCGCTGAGAATGCCGTGCTTTTGACCAGCTTTCACCTCGGGCAAGGTCATGGTGAAGGGGATCACACCGGAGCCGGGCGCAACGGTTGCCGAGCGCGCCCCTTCGGCCACCACCCTGTCTCCAGGATCAAGCAGATCGACAGCACACTCGACCGGTAACGCGGCGGACGTATTGTTCTCAACAGCAAGTGAGACGATCAGCTCTCGTTGCGCAAGAGAAGCACGCGTCGCAGTCTTGTTGACGCCGATTGGGGCTGGAGGTGGAACCGAGGTTGAAACAGTTCGAGCCGGCAGGAAGAGAGTTAGGCAAAACAAGCAAACTGCGAGTGTCCATTTCGCTTTCGCAAGATCACGCTTTAGCCGGATCAGCTGGCCAGAGATCAGGTTCAATCGGAAGTGCAATTCGGATTTGATCATGTGAGTCACGTTCGCGCCGACCTTCAAGATGCAGCAAGTTCAAAGCTGCGCGTTGAAGTATACGAGGCCCCGTGAATACCCATCTGTGATACAGATCACGCCAAGGGATTAGAATTATCGGGGAAGGGCTATCATGACTTACATTGCTACGATTGACGTTGCTATTATGATTTGGATCATTAGGTCTTTCGGGCATTGCGATCAAATACGCTTCTCTTCTTGTGTGCTGCTGGGATTGCCCGGGACAGCAGTTGCGGAGGCTACTGCACGGTCTTGCCAATCGCGCGTTGCCACTGCGAACCGACCCGGTGCAAGATGCGGCCTGAAGTGACACAGAGGGAGTACTAGCCGGGCTATCTATTGAACCCACTCACTTAAGTCTCGGTGGATGACGTGCGACTCACTTCCCAAAATAGCTCGGTCCGCTGGTGAGGCCGCCCCCGAGGAAGGCACCGAAGAGCCGCCATAGCACTCCCAGCTTCAGTCGAGAAATCCTTGTTGCCATAGTTACATGATGCAAGTTGGGCGGGAGACCGCAACCCAAATTAAGCTACTATGAGCTCCCGATTATCATCGCATTAGGATAGTAATGATTCAGGATTTGCCGGAAATCGGAACCTTCTTCCGCCATAGCTCGCGCTCCCGCCTGGCAAAGTCCAATGCCGTGTCCCTCGCCCCTTCCTTTTAGAATCAGTTCGTCGCCGGCTCTCTGGACAGTGAAGTCGTTGCTGGGAACCGCGTTCCAACCCAGCAAACGATCTACGACAACACGTGCTGGTTCGTTGAGGATACGCAGTGCGGTAGCTTTTGTGCGGACAGGCTGCTGGTCCAACAGATGGTGTGGGTAAGGCAATATCTGCATTGGACGGAATAATAGGGATACCGTGCGGAAGCGAGGTCCAACTCGGCCGGAGTATGCGTGTGCCCGCCGCAGCTCCGGGTGTACATCGCGGCGAATGGCTGAGAATCATAGGCAAGAACGAGATCATGTGTGGCTGCGACGGCCTTGGCGACGGTGCTCTCCGCTGGCGGCAACTCGCGAAGAAATTGGCAATGCGTCGTATCGCAAAAATCGTAGTCGAGGTGCCGATTGCGACTGGCAACGATGTATGAGCGAGCCGCGATGGCCTGCGCCTTCAGAGCTTCGAGCGGCGTGTCCTGCACGGCTTCCGCGGCTACTACCGAGGCCACCACGGATTCACGATCCATGCTGACGACAGCAACCAGACTCCCGGAATGCGCTGTGATCCTAAGCGTCCCTCGATAGGTCCGCTTGATTTTCCCTGGAACAGCCAGCACGAATTCCTTCGGTTCGTTCCTCCGGCCGCTGATCATGACCGCGGATGCACGGGCGACCCGCGATCCTGCTGAAATAAGGATATTGCTGCCGGACACATCGATGCTGGCCGAGTCTGTTCCTGAGCTTCTCTCAAGCACGATGGATTCTTCGCCCGCACGCAGGGCCAGGGCCTGGCCTAATGCGGCGCGCACCGTTAGTTCATGAGGATGAAACAAGCCGAACACTCCTATACGTACGGCCTGTTCGGCGGCAGCGTCTGGAAAAGTCTGAGCGGACACTGATTGACACTCGCCCTTCGATCCCGGGCGGTTGATGGCAATCGGCAGCAACCCGACGGCAATCAGTCCGATGATAACTGACGGCGGTGTGGTCTGGCGTTTTATGTGCAAGCGCCTCCACATGGGTGATCAATACTCGATTCGTTGCAACATCTCGCCGGCGGTCTTCGCGGCCTGAACGCCCGGGACTCCGTGTACGCGGACCAGCAGCAGGAGTTGTGGTCGATCCACAGGCGTGAGAGCCACCGTAAATCCATCGCCGACGGCGTTCGGCAAGTGGGTACAGGGCGCAGTACCGGTCTTTACCAACGCATAGGTAAACGGCAGGTACCGATTCACCTGCCTGCCCGTTCCGCGCTGCGCCGACTGAGCCATGCCCGCCAGGATTTCGCGCACACCGGGCTGGTCGCGGCGACGGACGAGTTCAACATATGCAGTCGCCATGCGGAGCGGTGAGATCCTCCAGCCACGGCCAAGTCCGACAAGGGCGGGCCCGGTCACCTCAGGGTCCGGGGGCTCGAGGCCAAAACGTGTTGCCGTGGGCGAGACGTCGGCAACGCCCAAATCGCGAGTGAGCATGCGGAAATATGAGTTGCATGAATAGGCAATCGCCCGGGTCAGGTCCAGTTCGCCGTGGCCGGCGGGAAGCCAGCATCCAGTGGCCGAACCGCGACAAGCGTAAACAGGATATTTGAAATTGTGCCGCTCACCGTAAGCCAATGCCGTGAAAGGCTTCACCAGAGATCCCAGAGGGATTGGCGTCGAGGGTGCGTCCCAGCGCGCCGCCAGCACCCGGCCACTGTCCGCATCGAGCAGCAGGTAGGAAACGTCGGGTTTCGTGAAATGGTGGAGCAGGACTTCGCCGGACGCGTGCTCAAAGAGATCGGAGATATGCCGGTCGTCGCGCGCAACAGAGCCCGCACGGCCGCCGCACGTTGTGAACCCGACCCAAACCCCGAGCATCAGCACCGGAATCTGCTTTACTGAGACCATTCGTAAACGACCGTTTGTTTGACTTTGTCTGCCTCAGCGCGAACTTCGATTTTTTCGGTTGAAACCGCAGCCAGCGTTGTACTGAGGCTCCCCATAGTGCCGGAAGAAAACTGCGGTTCGCGACTTCCCGCCTCACCAGCAGGCGAAACGGGATAGGGCCGGTCGATCACTTCCCAGAAGCGCCGGAAGCCGGCGCCCTCCCTGTGATGATTGAAGCCGGCGAGGAATACGGCGGGTTTGCCAGTAGACGTGCGGCTGAAGTTTGCCAATATGGTTTTCGCTAGCCTCGCATCGTCGCTGACTATCATATATGGCCCATGCACTGCCAGGACCAGCGGCCACAGACCGTCAAGCTCCTGGTATCCGGACTTTTGCTGCCACCCAACGCCAAGCTGGCCGGCGGTAAGACCAGGGCGGATGAAATCGGTCAGCGCGGCCTGAACCGCGACCGAGTTCCAGTCGGATTTTGCTTGGAGGACCATGGCACAATGGAGGCGGACGAACACACCGGCCTTGTCACGTTCGGTTGACTGCACCTGGAGCGATGCTCGCAGCGGGGTCTCGGCCAGCAAAGTCTTCAAAGTCGATTCGGCTTGGGGCGCCGTGGTGGGCACGGGTGCCTGATCGATACGCGTTTCCAAATCAGAAGCTCCCCCTTGCTCGCCCGAGGTAAGTTGTATCTGCGGTGCTATCAGTGACGCCGGCGCGGGGCCTAAATGGGGCGCCAGCACCTTGGCTTCAAGTAACGCAAAGGTGGATTCGGCCGCAGGGTTGGCTTCCGCCACGTAGACGCCGGCATCAGCCGGGACCAGACGTGCAAGTTGGGCAGCAGCTACCGATCCGTCCTGGGAAAGAACCGATTCCGTGCTCTTCCTTCGGATCAGAACCCTTTCTTCACGGTACTGCTCGGGAGAGCGGAACAGGTCGGAGACCGCCGCCGAGTATTGTCGCAGATCAGTGATGTTCTGCTGCACCCAATAGGTGCGGAAATAGCCGTTGGGAACCAGGTGTTCAAGGTCAAGCACCATTCGCACCTCGCCCGCGTTACCGGCAGCAGAGGTTGATTGGGCCCACCACGCTTCGCTCTCGACGGTACGGTCCTTCACGCCTGTCATCAGCCGCAGGGCTCCAGCCATCAAATCCTCACGCGTCGCCAGCAGGAGATAGTCATCCCGGACCGCGAGGGCCACTTCGCGCCCCGAATCTGGATCGCGGCGAATGAAGAAGTCCGCACCGTCCACGTTGCGCGGTTCGAACTTCGCGCGCGTTTGCCACAATGACGTTTGCATCGACTTCGCAGAGGGAAGATAGGTGATGTAAAGAAACTTCAGCTTGCCGATGTCGTAGAGAGCCAGAGACGTACGCTCACCCGCCACTTGCGAGAGGAAATTCATGTCTGGGGGCAGCCCGGCAGCGGCTGCAAATTGGTCGCCGGCGCCCTTCAAACGCAGAAAAAGGCGTGACCGCGAAAATACTTCGTAGCTATCACTCTCGAGCCAGAGCGTCTTCTGCGGTGAAGCACTCCAGTCGCCAAGCAACGCCGAGAAGTCCTTCGCCTCAAGATACAGCAGCGGGCCGGCGGGCACGGCGGGCACATATCGCGAAAGCGGCGGTGGAGTGGGCGCGGCTGCCTGTTATGCCGCCCAGCCGATTCCGGCACAGGCGAGCGCGATAAGGACGGAGGTCAGTTTCATGGCTTCGCACCTCCTTTTGAAGAGGCGGGTTTCGGTACGGGAGCGGCCCGGGCAATGAGTTGGGGTCGCACCACACGGTCCTGTTCCAGTGCTTCATGCAGAAGCGGCTGGCGTGCCGCGTTCTGCCGCTCGATTTGCAATTCGGCTTTCAGGCCCACAATTTTCCGCGCGAGCGCCGTGCGGGTGGCCGAGGCGGCCTCCAATCGGCGGGCCGAGGTGTAGTATGAAACGGCCTCGTCGAGGCGGTCGAGCCGTGTCATCGTGTCGCCTATCATCTGTCGCAGTTGCGCTTGTTGCTCGCGCGAGAGCTTGTCGACGGTGGTCGCGGCCGCGTTCGATTCATCGCCTGTGTCTTCTTCTTCTCCGGCACTGGCAATCAGTTCCTCTTCGCGGCTCTGGTTGGCCCAGCCCTCAGGAACGTAGGCGCTCAGGAATCGGGTCTGGGAAAATTTCTCGATCACCCCAATCGCATATTCGTCTGTGCGGGCGGCAAAGGCAGCTTGAAAAAGAGGTACGCGCGCTTCCTCACGCTGGGGAAAATCGATGATGCAATGGCTGAGAAGCTGAACCTTGACTTGCGGATTGGTGGCGTGAGCCGCAGCACGAATGCGCGCCTCATAGAAGTAGAACTTATCCGCCGCTTCGGGAGTGATTGCGGGGGGAGCCTCAGCCATTAGATTAAGCTCGCCGCCGCCGAGATCCCCATGCGATCGGCCGGCAAGTGATTCAGCGGCTTTCAGACGAACGTCATAGGCAACGCTGGGGCTCGACGCGATCGTCGCGAGTTCGGCTTTCGTCGGGGCCGGAGCCGCAGTGGATGAGGTGCTCGTGCCGGTCGCGAGCTCCGCCTTGGTGAGACGCAGACGATACGCAGGTTCCCAAGGCGCCGATTTGACGAGTTGCTCGAGAAATTCGATCGCTTCCGCGTCGTGGCCGGTTTTCTCCAATAAAGCCGCTGCCGGATCGAGATTCTCGAAGGGGTTGCCAACCGCTACCACCAGGCGACGCAGCAGATCGAGAGCGCCGGCCGTGTCATCCGCTGCCAGGCGAATCTCCGCCAGGCCCAGGAAGTTGGCGGCAACCAGATTGTGGCTTTCGATCTCGTGCGCAAAGACGAATTCCAGGATTTTACGCGCAGACTGTTTATCGCCCGCCTCAAAGAGTTGGCGGGAAGCAGCGCGCAGAACCTCCGACGCTGGCGCGGTCTGCGGTTCGGCCCGGTAACCGGCCAGCTTTGCGTCCAGGGTTCCGAGTTGCGCGGCCGCACGCAGATCGAGTGGAACGAGCGTGGCCGCTTGCGCATCGCGAGTGTCTTTCGGCAATTCCGCGATAGCATCGCGGAGGCCGAGTACTGTTTGGTTCGCATCAGGTATCGAATCCAGCGCACCTGCCAGGAACTCAAATCTTCTTCGGCGTTTTGCCTTTCGATGCCGGTCAGCTTGCCGAGCAAGTCCTGTTTGGACTGGAGAATACGCTGGTAGATCGCCGCACGCTGGGCGAGAGGAATCCACGAGGCATCGGCAACGTCGGCCAGGACTTGCGCTGGCTCCGGCGCGGAGGAGGAAACGTCCAACAGCCACGTCGTGGCAGCGACCGGATCGCCAAGGGATTCGTAAACGGGCAACAGCACCGCGTTCGACAGCCATGTGCCGTTGTGGCGAAGATACGTGCGAACGATCGCGTCTGCATCAGGTTTGAGTTCAGCGAAAAGATGGCGCGTGCAAAGCTGGTCGCACGTGCGCCCGAAGTCCCTCCAGAAGCTTTCGGGGACGTGGGTGCTGTTGAGCTGCTTCAAAAGAGTGGCGAAAGCCTGCTTCCACTGCGCCAGCGCGGCGGCGCGGTCCCCCTGCTTGTAGTAGGTGACGGCCAGGCTGTCGTACACATCGGGCCGGTTGGGGGTGAGTTCGAGGGCGTGTTCGTACTCAGTGATGGCTTGCTTCCCGTCCCCCGCACCGGCATAATAGTCGGCCACGGTCAGGTACCCCGACGCGCTCGCCGGGCTCTCTTCAAGGACCGCAGGCAAGAAATCGTCCGAATTCCCCGACTTCGCGAGGCCAAGATACTCGCCGTAGCGCGAACCATAGTAGAACCAGGTTTTGCCGGCGAGCTGCTGAGCGCGGTCAACCGGCTTGCCGAGGCGCTCGCCGATCGGGCTGTCTCCGAGGACCTTAAGGAAAGCGTTATTCACTTCCGGCGTGGTTTCCGAGAAGTAAAGTCCCACGAGCGCGTTGTAGGCCCTGGTCCAGACTGGTGGCCAGGCCCTCCCGTGCATCTCCACCACCGAGTGCGAGAGCTTGGCGCCGCCGTGCGCAACGGCATAATTGGCGGCCGCCTCACCGTAAGCTGAATGCCGGTTCGATGCCAGGCGAGTGAGTCCCTCCGGCACTCGCGCAAGCAGCAATTGGAAAAGGCGCTGGAAGCGTTGCGCATCCAGTTCCTGTGGCCCTATAGTCGCGAGAACGCGAAGTTCGTTTTGCTGGTCGCCGGCAGAGCGATAAGCATCGGCCGCCGCCAGCAGCGGGGTGCTTCGTTGCAACGGCGGTAAGGCACTCGCGAACTGCTCCATTTGAGAACCGAGTTCGGCGAAACGGCCGCGGCTCCGTTGGAGGTCGATGAAGGCGCGGACGCGGGTTTCAGAATTCGGCTGGTGAGACTGCTGCAGCAAGACTTCGAACCGCCAGCGGGCCTCCTGTTCCGCAAGGGCCGCGCTTTGTGCCAGCGGAATAGCGAATTGGGTGAGGTCAGCGGCGTCCATTCCCGCGCAGTTGGTCTCAGCGAACCGCGCGAATCCGGACCGCTCCTCGGGAGTAAAGTAAGTGGTCACGGTCGTACCCATTTCTTCCAAGGCTGCCGCCATCCCGGTTCTTGCCGTGTCCATGCGCACTCTGCGCCGATTCTCACGCCACTGGGCGTCGGTAATGCCGGACACTCCCTTCTTCTGAACCTGCTCCTTAAAAACCGGAAGGTTGGCGGACGAGTCAGTGAGCGCCTTCTGTAATGTCGTAAGCGCCTGCCCCTGTTGCCGTAGCCGGGTCATGATGCGGGCAAAAACGCGCGCGCCCGGATGATAATCAGCGTTCGCCAGCAGGTCGGCTCCGGCCTTGTTGATGCCCTGTTCAGCGAAACCTCGCGCCTGGTCGAGCATCCCCCAGGACTCCAGACGACGTGCAACTTCAAAATAGTTGGAAGCACTCTCAGGGCGGCCATTGATCAGTGCCGCTTCCAAGGCGGCGACCACTTCTTTGCCATTCCCCTGACGAGCGCGGACCGTGGCGAGCTTTTCCATCCACTGGGGGTCGCGATAGGCGAGTTGATAGATTCGTTCGCAATCGCTCGCGGCTTCATCGAATCGCATCAAGCGCTCCTCGAGTTCAGCCCGCGCGATATAAAGATCCGTGCGGTCGGGGCGAATCGCGATCGATTTGGTGTACGTTTCGATGGCGGCGGGGTAATTCTCCAAGGTTGTCTGCGTGCGCGCCAGCACCCGGGACCAGCGGTAGTCACGCGGCGACTGATTCACGGTTTTGGTATAGAAGCTGACGAGCCGCTCTTGCTGGTGATAGCGCAGGGCGTAAAGAGCGGCTTCGGTAATTAGTGCGTCATCTTTCGGGAAACTGTTGATGAGCTCGATAAACTGATCAACTGCACCGGCATTCTGGTTCATACGGGTGAGTGATGGAATGAGCCCGCGGCGTAATGCGGCGATCTGGGTTTTGCGCACATCGGGCGGAAGCGGCGCAGTGCGGATGACCTCAATCTTATCAAGATAGAAGCCATTCAGGCCCTCATTATCATTGGCCTGGGCGTAAGTGTCGGCCATGGCAGCGAGGTATTCACCGTTGTATGGGCTGTCCTTGAGCAAGCCGCTTAGCAGGCCCTGCGCCTGCTGAAATTGCTTGGCCTCGGTCGATTTCCGCGCCGCTTCATACTTGAATTGCACGCTCAAGGCCGGGTAGGCTTCCTGGGCCGCTTGCAAAAGCACCGCAATGGCCTGCGATTGCATTTTCATACGCCAATAGAAATCTACGGTTGAGCGGACGACACCGAGGATCCTAGGATTCTCGTGGTAGAGCGCGTCAACATTCTTCTGGGCGGCGGAAAAGTCCTTGCGCCCCTCGTAAAGCCGAATGAGCTGATAGCGTAGCTGTAAGCGCGTGACCGGGTCGGTGGTCAAAGCCGCCTGCCTCTCCAGTGCGTGCTGCCGGACAGATTCGAGAGATTTCTGTTGCGCCAGCGTTTCGATGTCCTCTGCCTGTTCGATTGAGGATGTGCTGGTGGCAATCGAGTCGAGGAACGCCGTCATTTCAGTTTTGCGGTTTTGCGTCTCCAGGATCTTCGTCCGCAAATAGACGGCGGGCGTCGCGGGATCTGGCGGGACAGCAAGTTTCGCAGTGCGCCCTTCCACGAGATCGCGGAATTTGGGTCGGCGCGCCAACTGCAGCAGCCGGCGCTCAGCCGATTCCCCGCCCTCGCCGCTGAGAGCACCTTTGACGTATTCATCGATGGCGCGCGGGTAGTCTCGCTGTTTCTCATAGATGGCGCCGGCTTCATAGGCATAAAGACTGGGATTGGCAAGGCGCTCGCGACCCTGGTTCAACAACCGAAGGGCATTGTCAAAATCAAAATAGTCCCGGTAGATCGTGGCGGCTTCCAAATATCCCCCGAATTCGCCGGGCGCCACTTGCGGGATGCGCTCCCAATATGGGGCCGCACGCGTGAACTGGCCGCGATCGGAGTAAGTCTCTCCAATTCGCGTCATGATTTCGGTGTCGGTGGGATTGGCCTGCAGCAGGTTGTCTTCGATCTTTTCGGCTACCGCGGTTTGTGCGGGCTCGAAATAGGCAAGCGAGCGATAGACCGATGAAGCAGTTTGGCTAATTTCCGCGTCGGCAGGGTATTGGGCAGCGAGCGTCCGGAGCCTTGGAGCGCTTTCTTCAAAATGCGAGCGCCACAGGTTGCCGTAGGCAAGAAAGGCGGCCGCAGCGGGATTCTTTTCCCAACTGGCGGCGTCCGGAGCACTCTCGTTGATGGCGCTGAGTTCCTCATCCAGCTTGCCGGTTCTAGATAGATATTCGAAAAACTGGTTGCGCAAGCCGGCTTCCCCAAACCAATGCTGCCGCAGCAACGCTTCCCATGCGGCCGGATCGCGAGTCGCCGGCGCCTGGTAAGCGGAAAGGAGATTGCGCACAAAGACCGGGTTGTGCGGAAAGCGCTGGTAAGCGTACTGGTTCAACCGTAGGAAGAGAGCTGGGCTGCCGGCATCGACGTTATAGAAGTACCTCCCGAGTTCGCTGCCTTGGAAACTCTTTGCTGCATCCCGTGTCAACTGTTCGAATTCGGCGTTCCTCTTATAACGCAAGTAGAAGCGGGCAAGCTTGTCATACCAGGATTTGTTGGAGAATCGGGCGATGGCCCGGCGATAGACCTCCTCCTGTTCTTCACCGAGACGATTCTGTTCGAGAAAGTTTGCGAGCCGCTCGTAAATACCGGGGTCATCGGGATTGCGGTCGATTTCGCGGCGGAGAACGCCGAGGGCGGGCCGAATCTCATTCATTTCCACCAGGCGCGCCAGGTAACGCTCCAGCACACGAGCATATTCGGGTGAGCGCGGCCCAGCCTCCGCGGGCTGCGGAACAGACGACCCAACCCGGAAAGAGGCGCCAGCGCGACGCCGAGGGGCAGAACTTTCTCCGGCCGTTTCCGCTTGCGGCGCCTGCATTCCTTCCGCGCCTTGCTCCGGCTCGGTTTGCTGCAGGGAAGTGTTCGTGGCGTCTCCGCCTGCCACGGTAAATCCCAGTGGAACGTTCTGCGCCTTGACGGCGAGTTCCTGCAAAACGGCGTCATAGATCGCGAACTCGTCCTTGGGGTCTCCGTTGCGGGCGTAAGCATCGGCCATGAGCAACGCGACCGTGGTCCGCTGGGACGCCCCCGAGAAGCTTGTCAAAAATTCACGTCCGCCCTGAATAACCGCATCGCTCTCCCCGGAGCTTGAGTAAAAATCCAACAACTGCGCATGCAGAGCGGGTCGCTGCGCCGAGTTCGGGAACCTCGCGTCCAGCAGATTTAGCAACTCCACCGCGCGTGACCGGTGGAAGTAGGGAACAGCGCGTTGCTCCTCTTCCGAGTATTTCGTTTCCGGCTGCGAAGTGTTCAGGATGAGCGATAGAATTCCGTTCAAGTAGCCCGGGCCTTGATCCAGTGTCGCAATGTCGCGATACAGGGAGAGCTCACCGGAACCCAGACGAATTGGCGTTTCGGGAGTGGTAAGCAGAAGGCGGGTTAGGCCGGCAAGGGCTTTTTCCTGTGCATCGGGCAGACCTGCGCTGTTGTAGAGAGCAAAGTAGTACCGTGCGGATTCAGGATAGGCGTGGATGTCTTCAAGCAGCCGTGCACAAACGTAAAGTTCCTGCGAGGTCCAAGCAGATCGGGCAGCTTCCCTGTGCAACCGAAACTCGGCAATCGTCTGCTGCGCAACCGCTGAGTTGCCTTGCTGCTGGTAGTAATAGAAGATGCGAGCGGCAGCGTTCAGGTCCTCAGGATTAGCCGCCAGTGCGGCGTGGGCATCGTCCCGGAACTTGCGCAGGTTCTGGGTGTCGCGCAAAAGATCGAAATAGCTATTGACTAGTTTTGGGTCCCACGGCGGCTGGAAACTCTGCTCATAAACGGCTAATCCTTCGCCGACAGAACCCTGGTGGTACTTCACTATGGCTTTTGCTTGTACCGGGAAGACCTGGTCATCGGGAAACTGGTCATGATAGCTGGCGATGAGTTTGCCGGCCGCGGTGTACTCCTTGTGCGCCACCAGGAACTCGAGAAAACGCGCGCAGAGCGACGGTTCATTGGGGTAGCGTGCGATCCAGGCCCGGTACTGTGGGATAGAAACTTCTTTCGGCAGCCCCTGTGCCCGAATCACCCGGAAGATGCGCTCAAAAGCCTGCCAGGAGCGCTGCTGCGCGGGGCCGACCAGCTTTTCGGGTGCGGCGGAAGGCGCGTTCGCTACTAACTCGAGAGTCTTGATTTCGTCGGCTGGCCGCAACCGGCGATGATAGAAGTCAGCGAGAGCGAGTTGGGCGCCAGCCTTGCCGGCAGACTTTTCAGCGTATGTTTTCCAGTCGGACTCGGCGGCGGCGAAATCGAGTTGTTGCTCGTCTTCGAGCGCCCGCAAAGAATAGAGCTCCGCATTCTGGGGTTGAGTCTTGATCAGGCCGGAGAGAGCGGGTCGCGTTTCACGCGGAGGCCGGCGAAAAGCGATGGCTCCGTTCGGCAGGGGCATGAGACGGAAAAAGACTGATTCCAAAGCGGTGGTGGCATCAATGTCACGAATCCACGAGGGCAGTTCACCCAGGGCGGCGGCTGCGCCCAGGGCGGCAAGGAAGACCGCGAGGGCAACGTGGCGCACCCGGCGGTAGTCCTCTGGTTTGAGCGTAACGCCGCCATTTTGGCGGCTCCTGTGCCGGCGGGAAGCCGGCGCTACGGCCCCAACGAGGACACTCCCCACCCGGCGCGAACGTGAATCAAGGAAGCACTTCAATCTGCACCTCCTGGGTTCCGATGTTGTGCGCAATGTCCTCAGCGGTGACGGTCAGACGGTAGGTGCCGGGGATGGTCTGCCCGGGAATGGTGAGCGCACCGGTATTGGCAGCAGCCCTGGAATCCCATCGCAAGGGGAGGGTGCTACACCATCCATATACGCCACCAGAGTGCGCGTGGTCGCGGAGGCGCTGACTCTCAAGTTGATCGTCTGTCCCCGCTCGAAACGTTTGCGATCCAGCTTGATTTGGACCACCGGGGGAGTGCTGGCGATGACGAAGGTTTTGGCTTCGCGATACGTGTGGCCGGCCTTATCACGCAGGATAAGACGCACCGTATAGGTGCCATTCTGCATATCGGAAGGCGCAAGAAAGCGCGTTTGCCAGATATCCTCGCGCCGGGAGATAACGTAGCGGCTGCACGAGCCCAAAAGGAAACAGGGCAATAACCGAGATAATGGACTCGTCCGTTTTCACGCGCAGGATTGGATCGCCGGGGCGGATCACGCGCGGGCGAAGGAGTGCTCGCGGCACCGCCAGGAACGAGGTGTAGGGCGTGACGAACTTGTACTGTCGCGCCAGGCGAATGATCTCATCAATGGTCGCCTGGTCCTCGCCTTCGCGCTCGATTTTTTCGAGCAAGGCATCGACGCGGGCACGCGCCCAAAGCCGCGGCAATTGGAGATGGTCAAGCGATTCGCGCGGCAGGTTGGTCTTTTCCTTCATTTGAACGGCGGTGCCGTCACGCACGCCACGAACCTCGAAGGAGACGTTCTGCTGCGGTTTCTCGTACCGGCCCACCCAGGAGGCAAGTGATCCGGAAAACGTCCCAGCTTGCAGCGGGTAAACCGTGTCCACCGCGGACTCCGGCGCGACCAGAAGGCCAAGTTGGCCAATCGGGCTGCGCCCAATCTTCGAAAGGAATGAATTCAATTTGAATTCCATCGGCTCGGTCGAAAGGACGTGCTCCAGAAGGCCGTCCTGTCGCGCCAGCATGCGAAATAGCGGCAGATTGGCGTCATCACCGACCGCAAGAATATAGGTGCGTGGGCGCTCGGTCTCGGAAAGTTGTTTCCACGCAGACGAGTACCAGGCGGCGAGTTTTCCGTTCAGGATGGGTCCGGAGGTCGCACCTCCATCGCTGAGTATGACCAGGTAAGCACTTCCCGCATCTGACGTCGAAGCCTGTTGCAACCCGGCTTTCAAGGCGCGTTGCAGATCGGTCCCGCCGCGCAGGCGGCTGGAACGGACAGCATCAATGGCGTGTTGAATGCTGGCAGCGTCGGCAGGGGCGAGGGGCACCACCTGCACCTCGGTGTTGAACAGCACAAGTCCAAAGTGATCGCCTGGACGTAATGTGTGCAACAGGGTCTCGAACGCTTGATAGCTGCGTTCAAGCTTGTCCCACTGCATGGAGAGCGACGTATCGAAAAGCACGATCACGGTTTTGGGCGGTCCATTCGTGTTGCTGGCGGAGGGAGCACCCGTCCTTCCAGGCCCAGCAGCGCTTGCGATTCGAAAAAACCTGGCTCGTTCGTGCTGCGCACGGGCGCCATTTCGTCAGGCGACGGCTGATCGCTGACGGGATTTCTGTAAGTCAGCAGTTCCAGCGTGTCGGAGGCAGTGGCGTCGAAGTCGTAATTCGCCACAAAATCCTCCGCCAGATTAACGTCTTGGCCCTCGAAGTGGCCGCGAACCAAGTGCGAAGAATTCTGCTCGAGCTGCAATGGGTACGTTTTGGCCGGAGCCTGAAAGTTGCGAATGGGATGCGCATTGTGCAACTCGAATTCGATCCGTAAATGGCGGGCGGCCTGCGCCTGGTAGGCGTCGGGACGCAGCGGGATCGCGAAGTAAGATTTGAACATTTCGACGGGGATAGACTGCTGATACTCGATTTCCAGGCGTCTGGTTCCATAGGCCGGGATCGGAACGATGCGCGCGCTGAAGACCGAAGTGCGCTTGGCCTCTTCGGTGCCGCGTTCCCCCATTTGTAGAAGTCCGGGGTCAATTGCCTGCTGCTTGGCCTCGTAATAGAGTTCCTCGGCCCGCTTGCGCTCAAGTATGACGGCCGGAATACGTACTGGTCCATCCCACGTGGCGAAATCGGAGATCGTGGCGTTACTGGGCATGGCGAAGATATAGTTGCCTTCTTCGATCCTGTTGGTGTGGTTGGCAAAAACCTGACGCACGAAAACGCGCGCATCGCCATTGTCAATGTGGACTTTGATTCCCATCTCCTCCAGCGAGAGGACGGCCGCATTGGGCTGCTGCTGGTCGCGGGGAATCAGGATTCCCGCGTCGCCGAATACCTGCGCCGAAATCACGATCAGAAGAACGCCAGAAAGGAGAGTGGGGTATCGATGGTTCATAGCTCGAGCTTCTGCTCTGGTATGCGAACCAAACCGTTGTCCGTACCAATATAGAAGTAACCATCCGTGTGGGCGACTGCCGTGACGTTGGACGATGGAAGCCCATCGTGAATCACCGACCAGCGCCCTGATTGACGATGGTAGACGTACAAACCCTGCCCCAAGGTTCCGGCGAGTACACAAGCCGACGTCACAAGCATCGCATTGGGATTCACTTCGAACTTACCGGAGCCGATCTCGAAAGGACGAAAATGCCCGAAATGGTCGAGGCTGACGATCCCGGCGCCGTAAGTGCCGACCATCCAATCCGGACCGACCGGTACAAGAGCAGTAATCCAGTTGTGCTTCAGATTGGAACTTGCAGTAGTGAAATTCGCCTCCACATAACCCTTCTTGAGTCGAGACAGTCCTCCCAGCGTACCGGCCATAAGTTCATCTCCGGATACGCCCAGCGCGTAGACGTGATTATTCACGAGCCCGTGAAACGCGTACATGCTGCGGGTCCCGCTCGCGTCGATAAAAGTTAGTCCCGCCGGGGTAGCCAACACAAGTCCGTCACGGTAAGCCGCAACATCGGTCACGTGGTCGGCAATGAGGCCGTCGGCGCGAGTTAGCACCTGCTGCTCACTGCCTGAACTGTTGAAACGCACCAGTCCGTTCGCTGTGGCGACATCAATGGTGCCGCTCCTCGTATCCACAAAGATCCGGTTCACGCAAAAAACGTGCGGATCTTCGATATGGGTAACGCGACCATTCGCAGTAAGAAGATCGAGGCCGCGGTCGAAATACCCGACCCAGAGGCGTCCTTCGCTGTCGGCGGCAAGCGCAGAGACGTTGCGGTCGGTGAGTAAGGTGCCGCCAGTGTCGCGCACGCGCTGCCAACCAAAAGCGTGTGGACTCAGGCGATAAAGCCCACCTCGCGCGACGGCATAGACCATATCCCCGGATGCGAATAGCTGGCGGACTTCTGCCAACGGCGATTCCAGACCCAGGGGGTGACTCGTGGGCTGGCCTTCGAGTGGAATGACGATTACCCCTTGATCTTCTGAACCAACATAGAGTAGCCGAGGCGTAGCGAGCAGGGCGGTGGCCAAAACTCCCGGCGCCAACACTCGCGAAAAGCGCCCCCGGCTGAATACCGCTACGCCCGTCGCAGTGCCGACATATACCGAGTCGCCGGAAATGGCAAGGCATTCCACTTGCTGGTCCGGCAGTCCCTGAGATTCTGTGAAGCTCTCGGTGACTCCCGAGTGGAAGTGCAACACGCCATGAGCAAGCGTGCCAACCCAGAGGTCCGATTCGTCTCCGGCAAGGCCGGTCACGTAAATGCCGTCGAGCGTGGGATGCAGAATCGTCAGCCGTTTGCCATCGTATACCAGCACGCCGCGTTTTTTGGTCCCAACCAGAAGGTGCCCGGAGGCAGTCGGCAGAATCGCGGTCAGGGCGCGTGCCTCAGTTCCGATCATGATGATCTGGCGAAAGGACCGGCCGTTAAACGCCAGAAGCCCATGGTTGGCAGTCGCCAGAATCAATTCGGGCTCGCTCGCGTCTGCGAGAACAGCCTGAGCCAGGCCGATCAAAGGCGAGCCGGGAAGTTCGACGCCGGCGGCGTACTGGTGCAGCAGAGACCCGGAAGAGTCATATTCCAGCAGCCCGGCAGGTCCGGCGAGAAAGAGGTGATCCTGAAAGCGAGCGGCTTGTTGAAATATAGAGGGAGAACTGACGGGCTCAAACCCGGTATTGAAGGTCGGCAAGAAGGGCCGCACTATGAAGCGAATCTCATGCTCAGCGCGAACCGCTTCGACCGCTGATCGAAGGGCGCGCAAACTCCTCCAGACCACCAGCGTTCCAAACAATGCCGCTGAGGCCAAGCCCCCCGCTAGGGCGGCACGCATCGGCACTAGAAAAGCCCGTCGCATGATGGCCCAAATAACATTGCACTATACACCTCAAACCTGTCTCTGCCAAATTAAGAAGGCAGGGTTGGACCAAACCGACATCACGCCAAGCGGCACACATCGGATGACTTCAGGGAGGACTCACCGCTAGAGGCCCATGCCCGCGGATTAAGGCATTCGTCCAATCGCCGCGACCCATGCTTCATCCAAGTTCGCCCCATAGACGGACTTTTGGGCGAGGTGGGGATAGTCAGGATGGTCCTCCAACCACTTTAAGGCCGATACGTCGCGAAAGAGCTGCGCCTTAACTCGTCGATGGACGTATCTTATGGTTCGATCCCCTAGGAGAGCCTAGTCGAATTGAAAGCCCGGCCCTGGTCCTTCACAAACAATGTCTGAGGGTCTCCGCGGCCACTATTAAAACGGGACGGTGAGGCGTGACGTATTCCCGTAACAGGTTGACCAGTTGCCTGGGACCGATCGCACCGACCATCGTGCTGGTTTTTGTTTGCTCGGGACGAAATTAGAATTGCCAACATGTCTTTGCGGGATTGACTCTAAGAGCCTGCCGTACCCAAGCGCTTTGAGCCATCGTGGAGTTGTTGGGGATGGTTCTTTGGAGATGTTGTCTCCGTTCGCAAAACTCAGTAGCCGGCACTCACGGATGTTCGGCGTAGGGGCTGCCGAGATATACGGCTGCAATGCGCAGAACTGTGCGGAATGGCGCCAATATTGGAAATGTGGTCGTCCCCTGTTGCCTCCCGGAACTTGCGCTTAAACAATATATTGCACATGGGGATAAATAGGTGTCGTTAATAGATGCAACGCATAGATATAGCTACATGAAACTTGTAGAACGACCTGCCCAGCAATGGCCCAGAGAGAAGGATCTGCCCATCTTTGTCGGATATACAGTAACATCACCCTTTTCCTTGTAGGCAATCGCGATCGCCGCCACCACCTTTTTGCGCAGCAGTGCCACGAACTGCCTTGCTGTCTACACCAATTGAATCCGTTGTATCCTCGAACGATTTAGGGTGCGCTTATACTCCTCGCAAGAAATTTCTCCAGGTCCAGGTTCTCGGAAAGAAACCTGTCCCCGCCCGGAGAGGCCTCTGAAGAGAAGTCTGCTCTCGCGCATCCATTCCTGAATCGTCCGCGTGGCTACCGCGAAGTGTGCGCCACATGGCGAACGGTGCAGATTCCTTTCAACGCGAGTCCCTTCTCGTTGAGCAACGCTTGCAATAAAGGGCAGCGATTGATTGCTCGATTAAATGCGGCGCCACTCCCTCTCTCTCCATCACTGTCAGAGCGTTCGGCTTACGCGACACGTTGCAGCCACAGCGGTGTGGCCACGACGTTTACGATCTGAAAATCGGCGAACGGAGTCCGCTCTATTTAGCGACTGAATTCGAACCATCCTGTGGGTTGCTTACATCGTGAGTCTTTCGGCAGTCCCATAAACACTGAGGTTCGAAAGCCCTGCGGCACTTCATGACGCCAATTACGTCTTTGCACCAATAGTACCATCCCGCTCTTCACTCTGATATCGGACCTCAAGATCTCATGGCCAATTGGGTTAGCTGTGGATTTGGTCCTGCCCGAACATTTGCCCTTCAAACTCCGCTATTGAAAAGACAGCATTTGTGATGCGGGTCACAGTCTCCAAAATATGGTCGCGCTATATAACGGAATCAGAGACGTGCGAATTGGACTGTAGCCGTATTGAGAATCGCAGACGTCCCTGGAGGTTAGCCGCAAATGTGGCCCCCCAATAAGCCGCTTGGCTACGCACACGGGGTGTCGATGCTTAAGAACGCTATGGCAGGTTTGCTTTTGCCTCTTGTTCTGATTCCAGTTGGTCGGCCCGTTCACGGAGCGAGAATTCGCTCCCGAATTCCGGATTCCCGATTCAAAATACCGCAACGGCCACTGTTGACTCCGAAATCCCCGTCCCGAATTCCAGCGCGCGGATCATCAACTCCTGTCCAGGCCGCAGCCATCGAGTCGGCCAGAGAAGAAAAATACGTTCCGGGCGAAATGCTGGTGCGTTTCAGGACGGGGACGAACCGGCGCGCGATGTTGGCCTCGCACGCACGATTGGGAGCCACAGTGAAGCGGACCTACTCGGCCCTGAGCGGTCTACAATTGGTGAGAGTGGCCGAGGGCACGCCGTTGGCACGGACGATGCACGAATACCGCAGCGACCCGAACGTTCTCTACGCAGAGCCCAACTACATCCTTCACGCTCTCGCGCTGCCCAGCGATCCCGATTTCCCGCAGCAGTGGAGCCTGATGAACACTGGCCAAAACGGCGGTACGCCGGGCGCAGACATTCACGCCACGCAGGCCTGGGACATCACCACCGGCTCGCCAAGCGCGGTAGTAGCCGTGATCGACTCGGGCATCGACTACACCCATCCCGACCTCGCGCGCAACATGCTCAGCACAACCTTTTGCAATCCCAACGGGACATCGGCCAGCGGCGGGGCCAGTTCGTGCTATGGCATCGCGCCCGTTTACAACTCGTCTGATCCCATGGACGACCTGGGCCATGGCACGCATCTGGCAGGCATTATCGGCGCTGTGGGCAATAACGGCATTGGCGTTTCCGGCGTGAATTGGAATGTGAAACTGGTGGCCTGCAAATTCCTCGACAGCACCGGCCTCGGCACCACTGCGGACGCCGTCACCTGCCTGAATTACGTGAAAACGCTCAAGGACAATGGCGTGAACATCGTCGCGACCAACAACAGTTGGGGCGGGGGCTTCAATTCGAAAGCGCTTATTGACGCCATCACTGCGTTGCAGAAGGATGGGATTCTGTTCATCGCCGCGGCGGGGAACGATTTTCAAGACAATGACCTATACCCGACCTATCCCGCCAGCCTGCCCCTGCCCAATGTCATTTCCGTAGGCGCCACGGACCGAAATGACCAGCTTCCGGCGTTTACAAATTTCGGCCGTCACTCGGTACATCTGGGCGCCCCGGGCGAGCAGATTCTGAGCACATTGCCGGGAAACACTTACGGAACCGACACGGGCACTTCGATGTCAGCGCCGCACGTTACCGGAGTGGCCGCGCTTCTGGCGGCTCAGGACCGAACGCGGGACTGGCGCGCTATCAAGAATCTGCTTCTGGCCGGAGGGGACACTATTCCCGGCCTGGCCGACACGGTAACGGGCAAGCGGCTCAATGCCTATGGCTCGATGACGTGTTCTAATTCCGTCGTCGGTACTAGGCTTCAGCCAACTACCACCAACACCGTCGGGGCGGCCGGCTCGCCGGTGACAATCGCTTATTTGAACATCAATTGCGCGCAGCCGGATGGGCCGGTAAGTTTGCAGTCTTCCGATGGAAACACAGTGACGCTTCACGACGACGGCAAGGGCGCCGATCAGGCGGCGGGCGACGGAATTTACACCGGTCAATTCACGCCCGCGGCAGCTGGAAATTACACCTTGACCTTTCCCGGCGGCGATACAGCCAATGTGGATGTGCTCACGGGATACTATCCCTGGCCGCTTCAGCAAGACAAGTACAGCTACCGGACGATTACTGGAACAAGCCTAAACCTGGGCGACGACGCGGTTGCGACCATCACCTCGCCCTTCCCAATTCAATTCGGAGGGGGCGGTTTCACTGACTTGCACGTGAGCAGTAATGGCACCATCAGCTTCACGGACATGTTCGACGGATTCGTGCCGGACTACCTGCCGGTGAATTTCAATTATCAACCCTATAGCACGATCAACACTCTGGTGGCGCCGTTCTGGGAGGACCTCTATCCCGTCAAGGGCAGCGACAACAACGTGTTCTGGGACGTCATCGGAAGCGCACCAAACCGGGAGTTGGTGATCGAGTGGCGAAACGTGGAGAGTTTCGCCTGCCGAAACAACTCTTCCAACACGGTCACCTTTCAGGTGGTATTCGATGAACGCTCTAGCAACGTGCTGTTCAACTACGACAACGCGACTTTTGGCGGGAATTGCTCCGACGAGGACTATGGTGGGCGCGCGGAAATCGGAATCGAAGTGGCTCCAGTAGTGGCGACCTCGTGGGGATTTGACCAACCACTCATTGGCAGCGGCTCGGGCATTCTCTGGCAGTTGATCCCCGGCGTACCCAGTAAGAATCCCGTTCCTGCAATCGCCTCAGTGTCGCCCACCAGCGTGCAGGCGGGCACTGGTGATTACACTCTGACGGTCACAGGCTCCAACTTCGTGCCGCAGTCCATTGTCGAATACTTGCACTACTGCCCGACAACTTACGTGAGTGCCACCGAACTCCGGGCGTTGATTCTCGCCAAAGATATACAGTTGGCCGGTAACTATACTGTCGATGTCTACAATCCGCCGCCGGAAGGCGGACACTCGAACTACGTCAACGTAACGGTGACGGCCGGGGCCAATCAGGCTCCGGTGATCGCCGCGCTCAAGCCAAATAGCATTGCAGCTGGTAGCTTCGGATTCGAACTGGAGGTGGATGGGAAGAACTTTATCCCGTCTGGGTCCGTGGTTCAGTGGAACGGCAATAAGCTTTCAACAATCTATACCAGTCCGCAGAAGCTGTTCGCATTGGTCACTGGCGATTTGCTCGCGAGCCCGGCAACAATTCAAGTAACGGTCAACAACCTGAACCTCGGGGACGTTTCCAACGCCGTTCCGTTTGCGATCACCGCACCCGCCGGATCGGCGCTTATGGCCGGCCAGCCAAATTCCCGTGGCGTCGCGAATGCCGGCCCGCCATACGTTCCCGGCCGAATCCATGATCCCAAATACCCGTCTCGCTTTCTGGGCTGGAAAATCGCCGCCATTGAAGGGCCGGATTACGTTCAGCATTTCCTGAGGGCGCATACGGGCTTGGCAATCTCAGCGGCGAGCACGAATGCCGCAGCCGGGCGCAGCCCGCGAAGGCATGGACTGCTTCAGGCATCACCCAATCTGAGGCCCCCGGGATTTCAATTTCGTCGGTCCATCACTTCGGATGTGATCCCTACCAGCGTCTTCACGGCAGATTTTAACCGTGATGGGCACATGGATTGGGTCGTGGCCAATGGCGGCGCGAATACGCTTTGGATTTATTTTGGCAATGGCGACGGCACGGCGCAGACGCCGGTGATTATTCCATTATCGGGACAATCTCCGGTCGCCGTAACCGCAGCGGACCTGCGCGGCAATGGTGTTCTGGACCTCGTCGTTGCCGAGGCGGACAGCGGCCAGGTCGGCGTGTTGCTCGGCAACGCCAACGGCACGTTTGGTGTGGAAAAGGACTACTACATCCCGGGCATTCCTGTATGCCTGCTGGTGGACGACTTCAACGGCGATGGACATAGAGACATTCTGGTGGGCATAGGAGGCAACGTGAACGTGGGCGAACTCGCGTTGCTTCCTGGCGATGGCACGGGCCGCTTTGGCTCCCCCGTCTATCGGCCCTCCGAGTTTCCATTCATCTCATCTGAGGACATCCTGATTGCGAATAACATTGCGGAAGCTGACCTTAACGGCGACCGGTTGCCCGACCTTGTGGTGAATGACATTAATCCCGTTAACCCAGCCGTTTACGCCTACCTGAATCGGGGCGATGGCACATTCAAGATTTCTCAGGCAGTCGACAATCCCATGCCAATGCCCTACGTACCCCGCATCATCACGAACATTGCGCTGGCCGATGTGAATAGCGACGGCTGCACGGACATGGTTGACACGGATACCTACGGTAAAGTGAGCGCGTTCCTGGGAAGTTGCGACGCGACATTTCAGACCGGCAGCACGGTGCCAGTAGGAACAGGCGATGTGCCCGGCGGGCTGATGTTGGCTGACCTAAATGGGGACGGCATTCTCGACGTTGTCGTATCTTCGGTGCAGTGGGTGAGCACTGGAGGCTTTGGGGATCAGCCGGGTAACGTGGTATCGGTCTTGCCGGGTGATGGCCACGGGAATTTCGGAAACGCTCACGTCTACCGTGGCGGGCCCTCCATGTATTCCCTCGCCGTGTCCGATCTGAACGGCGACACTAAACCGGACGTCATAACCGCCAACCAGGACGCTGACTCCATGTCGGTATTTCTTAACGATGGCAGTGGCGGATTCGGCATGCCCGGCGGCGAGTATATCGGCTATCCGCCGGGCAAAACTGCTGTGTCGAACCCTGCAAACTTCAGCCCTGGCGTGAGGTTCGCCGACATTGACGGCGACGGAAAGACCGATATAGTCCTGCTCGAGGCCCCGCCCAACTATATCGACGCCTTCACCCTGACAACCATGCTGAACAAGGGTGGAGGCCAGTTTTCTGACCCAATTCACACTGCGGTGATCGACGCGGAATACAGGACCGGAAATCGTGTTGGCGATTTTGCCATGGCTGATTTTCGCGGCACAGGGCGGCCGGATTTTGTAGCCATAGGTCAGAGTTTTTCTTATATCGGCTTCGCGAAAAACAATGGCGATGGAACCTTCACTCCCCTGCCTCTGGTAACCCCGGCTGGAGCCCAAGGGTATCTCGCCGTCGCCGATTTCAATCACGATGGGAAACTCGATCTGGCAGTCGCTGGCGTCAATCCCAGCAGCCAAACAGTTCTGAGCTTGTTTCCAGGAAATGGAGACGGGACTTTCACGCAGGGCTACTCAACCCCAATCGGCGGGGTTCCCGATGATCTGTTCCCGTTGGCAATCTGGGTCGCTGATGTCAATAGCGACGGCATGCCTGATGTTCTGGTGCAGCTCAGGGGAACACTCGAAGGCACGGGAGGGCACGACGTGATCGAATATCTGGGCAAAGGCGACGGCACTTTCGCCGCCGGTCGCGTAGTCTTGCCCAGCGCCGGTGCAATCAGCCTTGCCGATCTGAATCACGATGGAATCGCCGATATTGTCGACATCGTGGAGCCGCTGAACTCCTTGCCGGTTGGCATTCCCTTGCAATACGCGATTTATCTCGGCCAGAAGGATGGCACATTCCTGCTGAACAATACCTACCAGCTACCCGTTGGCCTGATTGATTACTATTACACGTACAGCGGTCCGCTGCTGGGCGATGTCAATGGCGACGGCAACATTGACATAGCCGCTTTTCAGGACGTCGGCGCCTACCCCGCCGCAAGCAACGGCACAATGGAACATACTGTTCTTCAAATCCTGTTGGGAAATGGCGATGGAACGTTCACATTGTCAAATTCTATTTTTGACCTCGGGCAGTATGAAGAGCCTCAAGCCTTGTCCAGTCTCATAGGGGACGGAAGGGCAGGGCTATTCCACTTGGGCGCGTACGCTTCCTCATACCAGATTATTCCTGCGGCTGCGGGACCGGGACTGCAGCTGAACATGGTGAACTTGCCCGTGCCGGCATCTACCGGCTCAGCTCAGGTCAGGCTTGCCCTCCCTTCCTCGGTCGAGACTGTCGTTCAGCTTTCGGCCAGCGATCCGAACATCAACGTTCCGGCGACGGTCACGGTTCCGGCGAACAGCGTCACGCAAACGTTCCAGTTCCAAATTGGCAGCGGATTCAACCCCAACCATGTCTTCACCGTCCAGGCGGCACTTAATGGCCAGACTGCGACAGCCTACGGGTGGCGGGCAGCGCCCGGACGAGCGCTTGGATACACGTTGAGCTGGGGTTGTCCGGTCAATAGTCCTCTCAATTGCAGCACGCAAACCGCGATCGTTGGAGGTGATTCGGCGCCCTTCTATCTCGATATAGCAGCGATCGGGCACTACACAACTACAGTTCAGTTTTCGTGCGCCAAGCTTCCGAGCTGGGCAACCTGCAAGTTTACACGGCCTGCACTGCAGTTAAATGGCGGTTGGGCGGAAACCTTACTCACGGTTTCCACCACTTCCGCAGCTCCAGTAGGCAGCAGTAATCCCTTTACCGTAGCGATCAGTGATGGCAATTTTTCAGTTCAGGGTAACGCAACCCTCCAGGTCGGGGATTTCGGGATCAGCGTGACGCCGGCGACACAAACCGTCGGCGCTGGGACATCCGGTCAGTACCAGGTTACGCCGACGCTCACAGGAAACTACTACGGCAGCATCAACATCAGTGTTGCCGGCCTTCCTCCCGGCGTAACCCTCGGTCCAGGCAGCGCGACGTCCGTTTGGTCCACGGGGTGGGGATACCTCAATGTCCAGACGGCGCCGAATACTCCGCAGGGGAAGTACACGCTCACGGTAACAGGAACTGTCGGCGCGGCCTCTCACAGTGCCCAAGGGGCGCTGGTGGTCGGCCCCAGCGAAGATTTTGGCATCAGCGTATCGCCCGCGACGCAAACCGTCACCACCGGTAATAATGCCAGTTACCAGGTTTCTGTCAGCTCGATAAACGGTTATAGCCAACAGGTGAATCTCAGCTTCTCTGGACTCCCGTCAGGAGCAACGGGCACGCTCATGCCCGGCTCCGTCTTTCCTGGGGATAACGGCAACGGGACATTCAATATTCAAACGGCGCGAGGCATCGCACCGGGAAGTTATGTTTTCACCATCACCGGAATGTCCGGGTCGCTCACACATTCCGCGCAGGCGACCTTGGTAGTGCAAGCCCCCCTGGACTTTAGCGGCACTGTCACGCCGGACTCTGCCATCCTATCCGTTGGGCAATCGGCGCAATTCACCGTCAAGGTGAATTCCATCAATTCCGCGAGAGGCGCGGTGACGCTGCAATGCCTGAACCTTCCGGTGGGCTCCAAGTGCAGTTTCAACCCTTCCACTCCGAACCTGGCGGCCGAGGGCAGCGTGACGGACACGCTGAACTTGCAAGTGACTACCCGGCCGGCGATAGCGGTGCCAGTGGCAAGGCCATTGCTTGGCTGGCCTAAGGGCGGACCTTGGCCTTGGACGTTCACGGACTGGGAGCTGAAGCCCGTGCCACTGCTGCTGGTTCTGGTGTTGGGATTGCCTCTGCTAGCCCTCGTATTCGGGCGTCGGCGGCTGGTTGCTCCCACGGTCGCTCTTGTGGCAATCTCGGCATTGCTTCTGACTACGCAATCGTGTGGCGGCGGTGGCGGCCCGCCGCCGCCTGTAGGACCCTCGTCGGTGACCTTCAGATTCACCGTGCAGGCAAGCGTGGCAGACGTGGGCGGGGCGAAAAACATTGGAACGGTTACTATCACCGTGAATTAGCTTGACCTGTTCCCTAAAAACTGGACCAGCTGAGATGTGAGTTCTCCGGGGTATAAAAGCCCAAGGAGGACGAGCGATGCGGAAGAGTCGGTTCAGCGAGGAGCAGATCATCGGGGTGTTGAAGGAAGTAGAATCGGGGCTGGCGGTTGGGGAGTTTTGCCGGAAGCACGGGATCTGCGACCAGACCTACTACCGTTGGAAGGCACTGCTTCTGTTCTCTCCGCGAGATTGAGCAAAGTGGTCATGGCTTCTCTGACTGATTCTGCAGGGGATATGAGTGGTAAGCCGGCAAAATCCGGCAAACTAGACGCAACCCACTTGGACGCCCTTTTTGAGTGTAAGTTATTGAAAGAATTGGTGGACCTGGAGGGGTTCGAACCCTCGACCTCATGACTGCCAGTCATGCGCGCTCCCAACTGCGCCACAGGCCCCGATTTGAGTGAACACGACAGTCTTTTTGTAGCACGGGACGTGAGGCGTGTCAATCCTGATGTGCCCACGGCGCGTGCCCCGCCCGCGCTTGGTGATACGGCGACTCGGTAGTGGTCAACCTGAGCGACGAACGGCGGTCTTTCAGGAACAAACCTCTCTCGACTGGTGTCTGTAGGGTTTGGAGCCATCGACAGGCAGGCGTTGCGATCTGGTGCGGGAAGTGGTAAGTTAGGTGGCGTGATGGAGACCTCGCACGTTGTCGGGCTGGGGCTGGAGCGTGCTCTTCCCGCAGTCAGCGAAGAGTCTGCCTTGGTCGCGGAGTTGCGGGCGTGCTCGGAAGAGGCGTTTGCCTACCTGCTACAGGTTTATCAGCACCCGGTTTACAGCCTGATCTGCCATATTGTCGAGAACAGCGCTGACGCGTCGGACGTGCTGCAAGAGGTTTTCCTCAAGGTATTTCGTGGCATCGGGGATTTTCACGGCGACAGCAGCCTGAAGACCTGGATTTACCGCATCGCCGTGCACGAGGCTTCCAACCATCGGCGAAGCTGGATCAGACGACGGTTGCGTGAGCCCATCTCGATTGACGATGCGCCCACCGCGACAATTGTGACATTCACAAGGTCCGGGGGGAATACCCCTTACCAGGATCTCGAGCAGTCGGAGCGCCAAGGCTTGGTCCAGCGAGCGCTGGCGAGCTTGGCCCAACCTTACCGGACGGTGGTGGTTCTGCGCGAAATTGAAGACCTGAGCTATGAAGAGATCGCACGTGTACTGGGCATCGCCGAGGGTACGGTGAAATCGAGGCTGTTGCGCGGCCGCGAGCTACTGAGGCGCAAACTGGCAAGCGAGATGAGTAAGTCGTAGAGAAGACAAGGTCCAGATAGAAGAGGGAAAGAGAGGTAAGGTATTTCAGGGATCGGCTGGCCGGAGGGGTAGGCCGATTTAATGACATTCGAGGTCGGAGCAAACGCCTCCGGCATCCCCGGAAGGTGAGCGAATTCGGGGTTGGCATGTTGGGGGGAAAGGGGTTTCGAAGCGACAATGTTCGAGCCGTGCCATCAGATACGGGATGCCTTTACTGATTTTCTTGAGGCCAATTGCCCGAACGACGTTCGACGCTCGGTGCGCTATCATTTGAAGTATTGCGCTTCTTGCCGCGAAGAGCTTGACCGCTGGCAGGCTATACGGCTGGATCTGCGATCTATGCCCCGGCGGCGAGTTCCCCCCGCTCAGGCCTTGCAGCTTAGGGTCTTGCTGTCGCAGGAATTGCATCGTAACCTGCTGGGCAGGTTAATGGTTCGTCTGGAGAATGTTTTCAGACCGCTGCTGTTGCCTGCCTCGGTAGGTACGCTGACGACCGTTGTTTTCTTCGGGTTGATCTTCGGCTTGTTGTTTGCACCGCATGGGGACCGGGTTCAAGGTGGGCCTGACGTACCATTGCAGCTCGTGACTCCGCCCCGGGTACGCGTCCTCGCTCCAATGGCTTTCACCGCGAATGACGAGGGTGTGGTGGTGGTAACGAATGTTGATGCAGATGGGCGGGTAATGGATTATCGCATCCTGTCGGGTGAGCAGTCCCCCGAATTTAAGTCCCGTCTGGACCGGATGATGCTGTTCAGCACCTTCCAACCAGCCACCATGTTCGGAAGGCCAACCAGCGGAGAGGTGGTGTTGTCGTTGAGCCAGATTACAGTGAAAGGCTGACTATCTGGGTCTGTTACCGGCGTCGTCCGCAGCCCTCGTCGCTCGGAGCGGGGCAAAATTCTCGACTGAGGGCCTCCCATCCTGATCCAAAATTCGACGACAAATCTCCTGAGGCGAAGCCCCCCGGCAAAGTTGCTGCTTGCAGCTATCCTCGCGGCGGGTACACTTGTGCCGTCCAACGCACATGGGCAGCAGGGCTGGGGAAACGTTTTGCTCGAGCCCAATGAGCAGATTTTTGCCCTTCTGACCGCTCTCAACATGGCCGGCTATGATACGAGCCTTGGAGCGAATAGCGGCAATGAGGTGCGCTCGGAGGTGCGCGGCTACCTTTCACAGGGGAGTGCGCCCAATCTGGCCGTTACCCAGAAGCTCCACAATTTCTACGTTACTCAACAGCAGACCGATCCGGCCAAGGACTTGGGCCAGTACCTTTCCCTCGCCTTGCTCCTGGGCCCTCCTCCGGAGTTAAAGGTCGCCGTCGATGAGCGGGACGTCCCACCCGACGTGCGAGACGTATCTGCCATCCTTCCCCTGGTCCGGACCTTTTACAAGCAGGCAGACATAGAGGGGCTCTGGCAGCGGTTGCAGGGCCGTTACAACGACGAGGTCCGGCGGTATAGCACACCAGTCCGACACAGCGTGGAACTGTCGGATGCCTATCTGCGCTTTCCCAGTGGCAGCTATCTTGGCAGGACCTACACCATCAACCTGTGCCTGATGGGTGCGCCGAATCAGGTTCAGGCGCGGATTTATGGAGCCAATTACTACCTGGTGGTGACACCCTCGAAGGAATTGCAGTTAGGCAAAATCCGTCACCAGTACCTGCATTTCCTGGTAGACGGTTTGACCCTCAAATACGCCGCCGAGATTGAGCAGAAGACGGCGTTGCTCGCCATCGCCCGCAAGGCGCCGGCCCTCAGCCCGGATTACCGCCAGGACTTTTCTTTGCTGCTGACGGAATGCCTCATCGGCGCCGTCGAACTTCGCATGGATAAGGTTCCGGCGGCTGAAGCGCAGAAAAGGGTCAACGCCTACGCCGCCTCAGGTCTGATCCTGGTGCCGTATTTCTACGACGCCCTGGCCGAGTTCGAGAAGCAGGAGTCGTCGATGAGCGTCTATTATAAGCAGATGGTGTTGGGAATTGATCTCGACGACGAGTCTGATCGCCTGGCCAAGATCAAGTTTTCCCCCGCCCCGGCCGCAGAGGCGGTCACGGAGGCTGCGAACAAAGACACCTCTCCGCTCGATCGTCATCTTGACGACGCCGACGATCTGATTTATCAGGGTAAGTATCTTGAAGCCAAAGCCGCGTATGCCGAAATCATCGCGAAAGACGACCCCAAGAACCAGCGGGCTCTTTTTGGAATGGCGATGGCCTACAGCAATCTGCGCAAGCCGGACCTGGCTGTAGAATACTTCCAGAAGACGTTGGATGTCGCGCGCGACCTGCGCATTCTCACCTGGTCTCATATCTACCTCGGGCGCATCAATGATATTGAGGACAATCGCAAGGCGGCCCTGGACCAATATCGGGCTGCCTCGCTGACTGCTGGCGCTTTTCCCGAAGCCTTGCGTGCCGTGCAGGCGGGACAGCAGAAGCCTTTCGGGTCGAGGTAGGCACGAAATCAAGGTGTTCAGCGGTGAAATTTCGGAGCAGTTCGGATTGACAGGATTTGTCTTTTCCGGTAGGCTCCCCAGTTATACAGAGAATTGGTAACACCAGGAAAGTGAGTCGTTCTATGACCATACAGAACCTGCGCACTACGCTCGTGGCAACGCTGGCGGTCTCGATTTCGCTGGCTGGTGGACTTCGGGCCCAAAACCAGCAGGAGAATAAAGGACAGCAAGGCACGCAGGGACAAACAGGACAACAGGGCCAGTCCGGGCAGCCGGGTCAACAAGGCGGAGAGCTTACCACTCCGGCACCGGCCGTTTCTGCCGAAGAGAGTACGGCCCTCAAAGCCATCGAGAGCGAAGCGCAGGCAGGGCTGAACCCCGACAAGATGATCCAGCTCTGCACGGATTTCGAGACAAAGTTTCCCTCCAGCTCATTCCTTTACTACACACACTTCGTTGCGGCCGGTGCTTATCAGCAAAAGAACGACGTCGTGAAGGCAATCGAAGCCGCGAACAAGGGTATCAAGGAGAAGCCCGATTTCGTCATGAACTACGTGATAGCGGCAGAGTTGCTGCCAACTCCGCAGGGTGTCGGTCACAGTCCGGCGGACAAGGACAAGAAGCTGCAAGAGGCGGAGAACGATGCGAACAAAGCCCTGGAATTGATCCCTCAACTCCCCAAGGCGGGGCCGACGGAACCCGACGACCAATTGAAGAAACGCAAGGACGCGCTCAGCAGCGAAGTGTACGGAGCTTTAGGCATGGTCCACCTGCAAAGGGCGCCTGAGGGGCTGACGGGTGTGGATAAGGATGAACTGGCCAAGGCTGAAGATAATTACAAGAAGGCGGTGGCTTCGGCAGGCGATCAACCCCGTGCCGCCGATTACTACCGGCTGGGCGAGGCTTACACGATGGACAATAAGCTCGATGAGGCCATCGACGCGTTCTCCAAAGCTTCCCAGGCTGGCCAGGGGACTGTCGTCCAGAGCTACGCGGACCAGAAAATACAGCAGTTGAAGGAAGCGAAGAAGAAGGCCGTGGCAGCCACGCCTCCGAAGCAGTAAGCAGTAAAGTTAAAGCTGCGACGAATTCGTGAAACGGCTGGAGATGCGGCACGGCGCTCTGCCGCGCTCCGGATCTCTCCTCCTCGAATGGCGAAGCCCTCGCTCAAGAGTCTGCAGGAGCAGATTCACTATCAATTTCGCAATCGGCAGTTATTGATCGAGGCCCTGACCCATTCTTCCTTTGCCCGCGAGGCTTCGGGACGGACTCGCGACAATGAGCGCATGGAGTTCCTGGGCGACGCGGTGCTGAACTTTGTGGTCAGTGTGCGCCTCGCTGATACATTCCCCGAGTACAAAGAAGGAGCCCTTTCGCGAACACGAGCCCGGCTGGTGGCCGCTGAACATCTGGCGCAAACGGCCGCCGTCCTGGGGTTGGGCAAGCACCTTCGCCTGGGCCGGGGAGAGAAGAAGACCGGCGGTCAGACCAAGGCGGCGATTCTAGCTGACGCTCTGGAGGCGCTGCTCGCCGCTCTTTACCGTGACGGCGGCCTTCCCGCGGCGGAAGCTTTTATCGACGAGTTCGTGCTGCCTAAGGATCTTGAAGTCCGGGCCGGCGAGCTGCTTCTGGTGGATTACAAGTCCTCCTTGCAAGAGTACTTGCAGTCCGAGCGTTTGCGGCTTGCGCGCTACAGGGTGGTGGGAGAAGAGGGTCCGGAGCACCAGAAAACGTTTACGGTTGAGGTGGTGGCGGGAGAAAATTGGGGGGCACGCGGCAGCGGCGCCAGCAAGAAGGCGGCAGAACAGCACGCCGCCAGGAATCTGCTCGAAGCTCTGGGAAGGGAAGCTCAGCCTGATGCCTGAGGAGTACACGAAATCCGGAATGCGCGACACCCTCGAATCCCTGGTCGTAACTGTGATTCTGGCCATTTTTGGAACCACGTTTGTGGTCCAGGCTTTCAAGATTCCTACGGGATCCATGGAGGATACGCTCCTGATTGGCGATCACCTGCTGGTGAATAAATTCGTCTTCGCTTATCACCACAATTCGCTTGGGGGACTTCTGCCTTATCGTTCTGTTCGCAACAATGACGTGATTGTGTTTAAGTACCCCTACGAAGATCCCAGCCAGGAACCGGGAGAGCATCTCGTTAAGCGCGTCATCGGCATTCCGGGCGACCGCATCAAGCTGGTTAACCGGCAGGTGTTTGTAAACGGCAAGCCCGTCGCCGAGCCTTTCGACAATTTCGGCAATCCACCCGATCCACCTGAGGCCGTCGACAACTTCCCGCCGCCTGAGGCGGAAATCCCCATGTACCGCCTGACTGAGCGCTGGACAAGCGAGATTGAGAACTACATTGTAAATGGCGAACTGGTTGTGCCACCAGGTCTCTACTTTGTTATGGGTGATCATCGCGAACGAAGCTGGGACAGCCGATACTGGGGTTTTGTGCCGCGCGATATCGTGTCGGGACGGCCCTTGGTGATCTATTGGTCATTCAAGACGCCGGAGGACGAGTACATGCGGAACTCGGTACCCGATCGCCTCGAGCAAACGGCTGCGCTCATCATCCACTTCTTTGACCGGACTCGTTGGCGCCGCACTTTGAATCTCGTGCATTAATAACAGCCGGGTTGCGCAAAGTAATGACAATCCACGGTGGCAGCAATACAAGCCAGGCCATTGCCGATGCCCCACCCGCTCTCCCTGATAATTGCACGGCCTTCAACCAGATGCGGTAAGGTCCCCTGCTGCGACCGGGTCAACCTATGTCGATCGTTTTGAACATGTAGGCATCGCGCAATCCCTTGAATGACTGCACGATGTTCTTTCCCTCCATCGAGCATCGCAGGGATGGTGATCCTTAATTAACCAGTTGTGGATAGCGTCCGTCGGTTTAACTCCCCATTCGACAAACTAATTAAAGCTAGCTCGCGATTTGCCGATAACTCGTTCGAGGAAGGGTGTCCCTCCGCCTCCCCGCGGCCCACTCTCGCCGTGCTTCCGCCTGATTGGAGTAGCTTCGTAACATGGCACCGAAACCTAAACTCAGTGTGTACTGGGCATCCTCGTGCGGAGGTTGCGAAATCGCCGTCGTCAACCTCCACGAGAAACTCCTGGAGGTGGACAACCACTTCGAATTTGTGTTCTGTCCCTGCCTTTTAGACACGAAAAAGAAGGATGTCGAGGCAATGCCTGACCAAAGCATTGCCATTACCCTCTTCAATGGAGCTATACGGACTGAAGAGAACGAAGAGATGGCGCACCTGCTGCGGCGAAAGTCCCAACTCCTAATCGCATTCGGTTCCTGTTCTTGCCAAGGTGGTATACCCGCGCTTAGCAACTTTCACACGAAAGCCGCCCACCTCAATACGATCTATCTGGCAGGGCCCACGCTCGACAATCCTTCGCGCCTTGTCCCTCAGACGGAAACGCAAGTTCCAGAAGGGACGCTGCGCCTTCCAGCGTTTTTCGAGAAGGTGGAGACCCTGGCGAACGTTGAGGCGGTCGATTACTTCATGCCGGGCTGCCCGCCCGAACCCCACCAGGTCTGGAACGTCATTGAAGCGATTGCAAAGGGGTGCCCACTACCTCCCAAGGGAAGTGTAATCGGGGCCGGCACATCCAGCGTATGCGACGAGTGTACGAGAATCAAAGGCAACAAAACCATCGAGGAATTCCATCGGGTTTTTGAAATCGATCCCGATTCTGAGACCTGCCTGCTCGAGCAGGGGATCGTCTGCATGGGGATCGCGACGCGCGACGGCTGTGGCGCTCTCTGTCCCAAGGTGAACATGCCTTGCATAGGGTGTTACGGACCACCTGAGGGTGTCCAGGACCAGGGAGCCAAGATGGTTAGCGCGCTAGGATCTATCCTGGACGTGGGCGACTACAAAGGAATGAGCCCAGAGCAACTAGCGGAAAAGGTTGACGCGATCCTCGGCTCTATTCCTGACGCCGCCGGCACTTACTACAAATTCGGGGCGGCCGGTTCGATTCTTGGCGGGAGAACACAATGAAGCGGATCAGCATAAATCCGATTACCAGGCTAGAAGGACACGGGACGATTGACATCTTTCTCGATGAGCACGGGAATGTTGCTAATACCTATTTTCAGGTACCTGAACTCCGGGGATTCGAACAGTTTTGTGTGGGCAGGCCGGCCGAGGACATGCCGGCGATTACCAGCCGGATCTGCGGCGTGTGTCCCGAAGCCCACCACATGGCTTCGGTCAAGGCCCTAGACAATCTGTTTGCCCTTGAACCTCCCCCCGCCGCGAAAAAGGTGAGGGAACTGTTCTACATGTCCTTCTTTGTCACCGACCATACCACGCATTTCTACGCACTCGGCGGCCCCGACTTTATTGTGGGTCCTGACGCTCCGCCCGCGGAGAGGAACATCCTGGGAGTCATCAAAAAGGTCGGGATTGAAATCGGAAGGCAGGTAATCGATTGCCGGGCAAGAAATCACCACGTGATTCAAATGCTCGGTGGCCGGGGTATTCATCCGATTGCCGGTGTTCCGGGCGGTTGGAGCAAACCGGTTTCGGAAGAGGAGAGAGTTGAAATTGATGCTATCGCTGACAAGAACATCGAGTTCGCGCTGTTCACCCTCCAGCTTTTTGACAAGATCGTTCTAGGGAATTCCGCCTATCTCGACCTGGTAACTTCAGATGTGTATCACCACCGTACGTACTCCATGGGGATCGTCGATGAGACGAACCGGCTGAACTTCTACGATGGCAAGGTGCGGATTGTTGACCCCGAAGGCCGCGAGTTCTTGAAGTACCCCCCCTCCGAGTATGCCAGCCATCTTGCCGAGCACGTTGAACCCTGGACCTACCTGAAGTTTCCCTTCCTCAAGAAGCTCGGCTGGAAAGGCTTCGTGGATGGCGTCGAGAGTGGCGTCTATAGCGCGACTCCACTGTCGAGACTCAATGTGTCCGACTGCCTGGCCACGCCGCGGGCACAAGAGCACTTCGAGCGCTTCTACACGACTTTCGGTGGGAAAAAGGTGGCTGGCAGATATCAGCCTGTTCACCACAGGTTGGCGACCCACTGGGCCCGGCTGATCGAACTCCTCTATGCAGCCGAGCGCATGAAGGAGCTCGCCACGGATCCGGAGATCACGTCCCCTCATGTTAGACGCATTCCGGAACGCGTAACCGGCGAGGGCGTGGGATGTGTCGAGGCACCTCGCGGCACGCTGACCCACCATTACGTCACGGACGACAAAGCGGTTCTCACGAAGGTGAATTTGATCGTCGGCACTACCAACAACTACGCCGCGATGTCGATGTCCATCAAGAAGGTTGCCGAAAAGCTAATCCATAGCCATCGCGTGGTGGAGGAAGGGCTCTTAAACCGAATTGAGATGGCTTTTCGGCTGTACGACCCGTGCCTCTCCTGCGCCACACACTCACTGCCCGGCAACATGCCCCTGATCGTGAATGTCAAGAGCCCGCAGGGTGAGGTCATCAAATCTCTCCGAAGAGACGGTTGAGAGTCCTTTATGGAGACGATCATCATCGGGATCGGCAATCCCGTGCTGACTGATGACAGCGTGGGAATTAAAGTCGTGCGGAGCCTTGAAAGAAGACTCCATGCGAAAGAGGGCGTAGTCATACGCGAGCTTTGCGCAGGCGGCATACGTCTTATGGAAGAAATGAGTGGGTTCAAGAAAGCCATCATCATCGATGCCATTGTCACAGACAGTGGAGAACCAGGATCGGTCTCTATTATGGAACCCTCAGACCTCTTGAACACTAGGAACACTTGGTCTACTCATGATGCGAGTCTCGCCGAGGCGTTAGAACTCGGCAAGACGCTAGGACTCCAATTGCCTGAAGACGTCAAGATCTGGGCGATCGAAGCCGGCGACGTAGAGACCTTCAGTGAAAGCCTTACCGAACAAGTTCAGGGCGCAGTGCCCCTAGTTGTTGAGGATGTAATTCGATATCTCGACAAAAACAGCAGTCTTCCCACATAGGAGGGAAGAAAGAATGAAAATCGGAGTCTATTTTTGTAAGTGCGGCACGAACATAGCCGAGAAGATCGACCCAGAACAAATCGAGCAAGACGTGCTTGGCATTCCGGGCGTCGAGTACTTCAAAACCTTCGATTACCTTTGTTCGGAAGAGGGCAAGAACTTCCTTGAACAGGATCTGAAAGAAGAAAAGCCCGACCGGGTTATCGTGACTGCCTGCTCGCCGAGAGAGTATG
The DNA here is from genome assembly GCA_963803295.1 of uncultured Acidobacteriota bacterium. Classification (GTDB taxonomy): domain Bacteria; phylum Acidobacteriota; class Terriglobia; order UBA7540; family UBA7540; genus CAWDMC01. The sequence goes on from CAWDMC010000011.1 coordinate 438,020, forward strand.
AAAAGACCTTTCGGGAATGTCTATCGAACGCCGGCATTAATCCTTATCTCATGCAGATGGTCAACCTGCGCGAACAGGTTGCGTGGGTAACCGATGATCCCGAGAAAGCTGCGAAAAAGGCGACCAACTACATTCGCGGTGCCGCCGCGCGGGTCAATCGGCAGGCTCCGCTGGAGGAAAAGGAAATCGACATCTGCCCAAATGTGCTCGTGGTCGGCGCCGGCGCCGCGGGACTCAAGGCGGCATTGGCGATCGCCGGATCAGGCCGGAAGGTCGTGCTGGTGGAAAAAACACCGGTGCTCGGCGGCATGCCCGTCCGCTATGAGGAGTTATTTCCCAATCTTGAGTGTGGCCCCTGCATGTTGGAACCTATTATGACGGAGGTCCTACAAGAAAAGGAGATCGAGATCCTCACCCTGTCGGAAGTCGTCGAGGTCGTCGGATACTGTGGCAACTACTTGGTGAAGATCCGACAGACTCCGCGTTGCGTCGATATGACAAAATGCATCGGGTGCGGGGAATGTATTGGTCCCTGCCCTGAATCTGCGTCTGATCACTTCAATTGCGGCCTGAATGAGAGGAAGGCAATCTCATTCGCGCTAACCGGGGGACTGCCGAACGTGCCTTACATAGATTCGAGCGCTTGCAGGCGCTCGAAGGGAAAGGATTGCCAGCTTTGCAAGGCTGCATGCCCCGCCGAAGGCGCAGTGGTTTTTGATGAGCAGGAAAGAATCCTGGAAAGAAATGTAGGATCGATCATTCTAGCCGTAGGTTCTGCTCTCTACGATTGCACGCATGTCCCCGCTCTTGGATACGGAAAGAGTCCAAGCGTCTATACCAGCATGGAATTCGAACGCCTGCTGGCGGCCACCGGCCCCACGGGGGGCAAGGTGGTTCGAAGGGACGGCAAATCGCCGGAGAGCGTGGCCATCGTCCATTGCGTGGGCAGTCTGGACAAGAAGCACAAAGCTTACTGCTCGAGCGTGTGCTGTCAGTACGCTTTCAAGTTCAACCAGATGCTCAAACATAAGCTCCCCGAAGCAAACGTCTTTCATCTTCATCGAGAACTCGTCACGCCCGGCAAGGAGGAGTGCGCGCTGTTTGAGCGCGCAACGGGGAACCCCAAGGCCACTTTCATCCGATACGCGGATCTGACGGATATCGAAGTCACGGGACAGGAAGGCGCGAGCGAGGTTCTATACAAGGACGTCGCGGGAAACAACGGGAAGATCCTGGCCGACATGGTGGTGCTGTGTCCCGCAATTGTTCCAGCCGATGCATCGAGACGCCTTGCCGAATTATTGGAAACGCCTCAAGACAAATTCGGGTTTTTTGAGGAACTGCACGGTCGCGCGGATGCTGCCCAAAGCAAGATCAAGGGAATCTACCTGGCAGGTACTTGCCAGGGGCCGAAGGATATCCAAGGTTCGATGAACCAGGCAATGGCTGCGGCCGGCCATGTCCTCTCGCAGCTTCCCATGGGGAAGAAGCTCAAAATTGAGCCGATTACCGCCTCGGTCAAGGAAGAAGCCTGTTCCGGATGCCAGGTTTGCCGGGCGGTGTGTCCTTACAAAGCGATTGGCTTTGACGCTGAGCGGGAAGTATCCGTCGTGAACGCTCTCCTCTGCCACGGATGTGGGACGTGTGTTGCGGCGTGTCCGTCAGGCGCCATGGATGGGTTTCACTTTACGGGAGATCAGATCTTCGCGGAAATCGAGGGGGTCCTACAATGAACCTGCAGAACCGGGAGGCCGCACCTCAGGAGGAATATGAGCCCAAGATTGTGGGCTTCTTGTGCAACTGGTGCTCCTACGCGGGAGCAGACAAAGCCGGCCTCGCCCAGATAGCTTATCCACCCAATGTCAGAGTCGTCAAAGTCATGTGCAGCGGAAGGATCGATCCGCAGTTCGTTTTGCAGGCCTACAAGAAGGGCGCGGACGGAGTGTTGATTCTGGCGTGCCATTTCGGTGACTGCCATTACAAAGAAGGAAATTTCAGGGCGACTCAACGGCATCGGATGCTCTTACCACTTCTGAAACAGCTCGGAATTGAAGAGGAGCGGTGCCGATTTGACTATGTGTCGGCGAGCGAAGGTGAGAAGTTTGTGCAAGTGGTAACGGAGATGACTGACAAGATCAAAAGGTTAGGTCCTCTTCGTAGGAATACTCTTTAAAATAGAAAGTAGAGGACTACGACCATGGCAGTAAAAGTTCTGAATGCGAAGGGACTACAGTGCCCTCAACCACGGCTGAAGATGTCCGTCGAAAGCCTTTCCATGAAGCCCGGAGACATTCTCGAGTGCGTAGCGGATTGCCCGACGTTCGAGGCGGATGTCAAAGAGTGGTGCACGAAAAGCAAGAAAGCACTGCTATGGATGAAGCATGAGGGTGACGGCGCGAAGCGCTGCCAGGTGAGAATCTAGTGTGTCGTCCCAGATAATTCTTTACAACGCCGGACCTTATCGAGAATGACGTCGGCCGTGCGGGGTCAGCTTGGGGCGCGAACGCTGGCGTTTCTGAGGGCGGCGCAGTGCTTCCAGGCCTCCCTGGGGGAAAGCGGTCCGGGTGGCCAGCACGCAGGGACGGGACAAACCCGTCTGCCGGGGCGATGGCGTAGTTGGAAATCCCTTGGCTGGCCAGCAAGAGGGCCTCACATTTCCGGGCCAGCCGTTGCGGGGTGCGACCGGCTCCCGCCAGGGTCTGCAATTGCTGTTTCTGGTCTTCATTAAGAGTCAATGCTTCTGCACGCTTGAACATGTCCGCATCAAATCACGATCCCGTCAATTGTCAATACTTATGTGGGACGGGACACACCCGGATTTGACGGTGGTTCGGCTCCATGAAGAGTTGCGTCATCAGGCTTCAAGGGCGGCCACTCCATCGTCCGGGACCGGCTGCGAGCGGTACGGCTCAAGCCTCAGCCGCCGCCGGTGCGCTTCGAAACAGGTCCTGGGGTTCAGGCCCAAAGGGACTATTCCTCTTATGAGATCGCCTTCACCGCCGAAGGGCGCCGCCGGGTGCATGCCTTCAGCTATGTGTTGGGCTATTCGCGTCGCCAGTACCTGCACTTTGTGGAGTCGGAGGACTTGACTACCACCCTGCGTGAGCATGTGCGCGCCTTTGAACCCTTCCAGGGTTTAGCCGCTACCTGCCTGTACGACAACATGAAAGTGGTGGTGACGGGCTATGACGGGGAGCAGCCCATCTACAACCCTCGCTTTCTGGCCTTCGCCACCCACTACGGATTCCGGCCTTGGGCTTGTCGCCCCGGCATCCCCAAACGAAAGGTAAGGTCGAGAGGCCATTTTGGTACGTCGAGAAGAACTTGCTCAACGGCCGAACGTTCGCTTCGCTCGCGCACCTGAACGAGGTCACCGCCAACTGGCTGGCCACCACCGCCGATCTGCGCCTCACCAGGAGACCAAGCGTCGGCCGATTCGACCTCTACCAGGAAGAGAAGCCTCACCCCAATAATAGCGGCACATCGTTTTAGTAACGGGCAAAAAATAGCAGGGGGAGGGTTGTGAGCCTAGCGAGCCCGGAGGGTCTTCTCCGTTCCCGACAAAATACGTTCAACTTGCGTTTTCGGGCTAAACAAGGAATAGATCCGGTGTTTCCTCCGGACGGAGGGGGGCCACCACCTGCTTTGCCTATCCGGAAACCTTCAGCTTCTTCACCAGAATTTTCGAATTCCGTCCGCTTTGGTCGTATCTCTCGCGGCGGTCCGGCGGAAGGTCATCAATTGCACCTTCGGCAAAGCCGCCCTTCGACTGGAAGTACGTAAACGCCTGCGTCGAGAGTGTGATCAATTTCGTCAGGCCGGTTTCAAGAGCTTTATTTTCGACGAATTGAATGAGTTTCCGGCCAATGCCCTGGTTCTCGTATGAGGGATTGACGTAAAGGCTGGCCAGTTCTCCTTTTAGTTGCGCGGGATAAATGTGCAGCGCCACACAGGCGAGGGGATTCTTGTCGATTTCAAAGATGTAGTAATCTGCCAGGTTCTTCTCCATCTCTGCGCGAGTACGCCGGACAAGTTCGCCCGCCTCCACCGCCTTCTTGGTCAACATCTGGATGGCCCGGATATCTTTCTTCTTGGCGGGGCGGATATGTTCGTATTCGTTGGCGTAGATCAGCGTGCCGATGCCCTCATTGGAAAACACTTCCGCGAGCAGCCCTTCATCCTCGCGGCCGTTGATAACGTGAACGCGCTGCACCCCCACGGCGCAGGCCGCAGCGGCATGCCGAGCCTTGGACAACATTTCGCCCACAAACCCGCCGCCCGCGGTCTGTATCAGCCTCTGCAAATCTCCCACCAGCATCTGGCGAATAATTTGACCGTTATGGCTCAGCCCCTGCTCTTCGGTAATGTAAATCACCTTGATCGCCTTCAAGGCATCGGCCACTGCGACGGCGATGCTATCGGAGTTGGCCCGGTACGTCTTGCCGTCGCCATCAAAGCCCAGAGGCGGCACGACGGGAACAATACCCTGGTTGAGCAACATTTGCAGAAGCTCCGTGTCAACGCGCTCAACCTTTCCGGTGAACAGATGGTCGACGCCCTGGATTATCCCCAGGGGATGGGCAATGATGGCATTCGGGCAGGCGCCGCGAAGGTCGTTGGCCGAAAGGCCTTCAAGAATCTCGTGGGTGAGACGGTTGGCTGCGTCCAGGGCCAGTTGCAGGGTCGGGGCATCGGTCACGCCGGTGCCATCGAGGTTGGATGCCTGGGCACCGTCCTTCGCGGCGAGATCTCTAATCTGCGCCGCGGCCCCGTGCACGAGTACCACGCGGATGTTCAACGAGCGCAGGACGGCGACGTCCAACAGGATATTCGCGAAGTTCTCGTCGGTGACGATGACTCCATCTACTGCAATAATGAATGTCTTTTCCCGGAATTGAGGGATGTATTGAAGAATCCCGCGCAGGTCCGTGAGCTTCACGCTAGCACCCAGTCGGTTGTCTTGTGGCCTACTGCAGCTGCAAAATTGGAGACGGTCCCACTTTACACCGAAACGGACCTCCCCCCTCGGCCAAAACCGCTAAGATGTGCCGGCTTAAACAAAAAGGTGTTCGGTCAGCGAGGCTCAATTCGATTTCGGGTTCGGGTTTGTGGCTCTCCTGGGCTCTCAAAGCTCGTGAAATAAACGGGAACGAAGTCGAGATCGCTCGATTCATTTACCGCAAGCCGGCCAGCTTGCAAACTTCTCTCCGCCTTTTTCCACCCGAATGCCGTTTCCCAGATCGTAGCTGAGCACGACATCGAAACGCGCCAGCAATACGTTGAGGAGGATGTCACTGAGCGTTCCCAAGCGGAGATCCCCGCGGGCGAGCTTGAACGTGGCCGGTAGACTGGCCGAACGCCTCGTCCAGGTCTGCGATGACGACCTGGGAATCGCCAAACGCGGCGCCGCCCACAAGATCACTGGCTAACTGGATGTCGGTCGAGATAGTCTGCGGCTTGCCCTGTATCGTGGCGTTCTCCAGAATCAAATCCACTTGATTCTCAATACGGGTCAATCGCTGTCGATTTCCTGGAGGGTTAGATCCTTCCGGCGTAGGTTGGCGAGCCGCTTCTTGAGAATGTTCAGCGTAGCGCTCTTGGATTCGCGGAGTGCCTCAGATTCTTGCCCATCCTTCAAGTCGCTTCGAGATCGGCAATCTTCTTCATAAGGTCCCGGTCGGTCCCTTCATTGCTCCCCGCCAAATGATAGCGGCCCACCAGCAGTCGGAGGTACAGCCACTCCAAGCGGCGAAGAGCTTCCTGATTGGTGCCCACGACGAAATCCTCCGCCTGCAGATTGCGGTAGACGTCTAAGACTTTGTCGCACTGCCGCGTGAGGGTGGTGAGACGCTTCTGACAATCAGCGGGTAGTTCGCGGATCAACGCCAGACTGCTTGGCTTCAGCGTCACCCTCAGAGAGTTGGAGCGCTTGGGCGTCCACCACCTTCTGGAAGCGCGCATTGTAGGCAAGGGCGAACAGAAAGGCTGTTTCAAGGCCTATTCCCAGCAGCCAAAAAGCGGGCTCCCCGAACCCGAAAACGGCAAATGCGGAGCGGCCCAAAATGTTGGCGGGGACGCGGCCCAGGGCTGGAAGATCAACCACGACGAGAAAGGCGGCTTTGAGGTACCGCAACATATCAACCGTTTTTAGATGTCTTGAGGCTTCCGCACTGTGAACGAAAATCACCCCAACAAGGGTCCCTTCCAGATGACAGCCCTCTCCCGAGGAGCCCGTGAAAAATTACTGAGGTTTGGTTTGTATGAGCAAATCAGGTCGTTGTGAAAAGCTTTATCCCTGCTTCCTTTTCGAATTCGGCGCAGATCATCTTGAGCCTGTCTTGCCGGAAGTGCTTGAAGGCTCAGATGACTCCGCGCTCCCACACGCCGCTTTCTTCCCCAACGGGAATCAGGTGACTCCTCATCACGCGCCGGAACCTCTGGCGCCCTTCCTCACGATACTCGTCGAGATAGTGGCGTGGAAAGCGCATCCTAATCTTCTCGTTGTCACGCGACACCAAAAACAGATATTGCACAGGCTGTTATACATTCGAGCAGAAAAATGGTTCCCCATCTGCCCTTGAGGGAAGATGTGGTGTCGGTGCTTCCAATTCGCGTGGCTTATAACTTTTTCCTTCAAGGGAATTGGTTCGCCATTCTCAAGATACCTGGGCTGTCGGGAGGCAAGCAGGCAGAAGAATGTGCGTGTGCGCGCCGAGCGAGACGCATATTCGGCCCCTTGAACATCAACGACAGGATCAAGGCGGTCCCGGAAAGCAAAGTGCTTCTTCGTACCGTGGGCAAGGGATTCAAAGAGCTTCGCGTCCGCACCGATATTCTGGTGATAGCCTCTACCGCTGTAGCGCTGCGCTATTCCGGTGGCCCAGAACCACTTGCGGATCTCGGTGGCCTAATGCTTATTAGGCTGGCCAGGGTGGTGATAGAAGAACACCGCGAGGGTAGCCAATATGTTAGCCGATGGCAGGTAGGACTCATCGTATACGGGAAAGCGGATGTGCAGGTAGTCAACGGCTGACCGGAACGCCTTCTGGTACTTGTCCCAGAGTTTGCGAAAATCTTGCTCGCGGCCTCGTCGCACTCGATACGCTTGGACACGCGGCTCGCCATCGCCTCCAGTTTCGGTGGGTCGCCATCAGTGGACTGCCGTTCCGTGATTAGATTGAAACCCATAAGGATAGGATCAATGCCTCCAAGGGCGAATATATCCTCGCGAATCTTGTGCCGGAGTTCGTCGGCCATCGCACGCATGTCGAGTTTACCCAGGAGAGCGATAGCTCGGTCGGCCGATGTGATACGCATGCCTTGCGAGTTGACGCGGAGAAAGACCTCGCCGATCTCGTCGAGACTTGCCGAACGAACTGTCACTACTGGAACAGGGTAATTCAGTAGAGGTTTGCCGGCACAAAGGGATCCTCTTCAACAACCACTTGGCTTTGCCAGGCATCCTTCTCGTCCAAGGCGAGGATGTCGTGGATTGGAATGAGCTGCCAGTCGACCGGCTTACGGTAAACAATGCGAGAGCGATTCTCCTGGTCGCCATCAGGTTGGACGACAAAGCACAGGCGGCTGAAATCAATGTCACGTCCAGCATCGTTCTTACGAATTTCGGCCTCAAGGCCTGGTGGATAACCGATAGGCGTTGCTGTCCGTCTATGACAAACCAGATATGTCTATTGGCCACCGTTGAAAGATGGCAAGACCTCGGCCGATTGGCGAACCAGGTTCGCCGATTTCCGATCCATCTCCCAAAGAAAAAGCGAGCCGATTGGCATGTCATGGTAGATGCTATCCAAAAGCTTGGCAGCACGCCCAGAATCCCACACGAAGTTCCGCTGCAGCTTTGGTATCGCGAAGCGGCGGGCCAGGAGATGACCGCGCAGCTTCTTTATCTTAATCGGTGCAAGCGTCGGTGGCTTCATTCGTCAGATCCTGATTGTCAGTTACGAGCACCGGTACCCTTTGGGTGTCTTCCGAGAGGGAAGAGGGTGAGCCGATGGCTCGGGTGAGGGGTCGTTTCTCTGGCCTTCGACTGCTTCAAAACCCCTTATCCACCGCGGCGCGGTCCCCCTTCTCCCCCTGGGAGACGGCCGTAGATGAACCTGCCTCGGACAGATTCTCATGGCAGCGAAGAATCTTGCATTGTTATGATGATCCTCCGAGCGAGATCCTTCGCTGCGCTCAGGATGACAGCATGGTTGCGTCTTTCCGCAGCCGGCAAAGAAGCGAAGCCGGAAATGTCAATTCCGCCAAGCTCATGAGGCCTGTTCGGTCTTCGCGGGACCCATCGACTTCACCGATCCTTCTGCCGCCACCGATTGGGCGCGGCGGGAGCAGGTTCAAGCGCTATTCCCTGCTTCGCGCAAAGTCGGCCAGAGCCTGATCGGCAAGCGCCTTCTGCTCGGCTTCCTTAACATGGATGGCAGTCGTGTCCATGCTATCCCGCGCCACCCGGACACGCCCCGACGTTTTTTCTCGCTCCTCTTCCACCATGCCGCTCAGGTGATCGAGCGTATCGCCGCTGCCGCCAATGGAGGTAATCATCCCTGACGCCATCTCCGTGATCTCGGCAAGGGCTTTCTTCATCTTCAAGTCGCTGATACCGGACTTGAGCGCTTCGATCTTGGCCCTGGCTGTACCCACAGCGACGTCGCGCGCCTTGTTAGAAGGGCCGCCGATCCTCCGGACGTCAGTAGAGACTCATGTGGCATTCTACTGCTTGCACCAGAACCTGTCCTACCGGCGGCCAAACAGCCCGCCTATGTACAAGCTAAACGGTGCCGCTTAGTCGATACGTGACGTCCGGGTGCCTTTTCGGTCCAATTTCGGTGACCGTCGAATCCTTGCCCTATGCGGAGGCGACATCGGGTTCTGCTCAGGGTCACGTCAAAGTTGGTGAAGCGGCGGAGGAAACCGGAAGGGTCTGACAGAGTATGAGCGACGACCGGTCGCGCCGTTAGCCGGTGCGCGAAGGTTTGCGAGACGTGAGTCGTTTAGCTGTCCGGGCTTCCGGTTCTGGTACTCGGCCCTGGGAGGGAAAAACCCGACAAAACGGGAACCCTCCCCGAATGGCCTGATTGAAATAGCGGCCCTTGGAGGGTGCACTGAGCAGGGCTTCGTGCACCGCCCGGGGAACACCAAAGTATTGATAGGTGGCGCCGCTGACCAATTCTAACTGCAACACTTCCCGGGCTTCATCGTAGACCACCGTGGCGAGGGTGGTCGATGGTATGGCGGTAACGATCATGAGACCTCCCTAGGGCTGTTGCCCCGTTATGGCGGCTAGCGGCAAACGAGGCCGAGCAACCGTAAAGGACGCTGGTAGTGGCGAGCGCAGGCGCGCAGCGCCGGCGGGATGAGGGCCGCTCCAGCCAAACGTAACAAGCTAATGGCCAGGTTGCGCAGGGTGGCCATCACCTGAGCTCCGGCGTATTTGCGAATGCGGCAGCGGTCTTCGTCAAAGCTCATGTCGCGCACATAATGCAAGCCGTTTTCAATGCTCCAATGGCCACGATTTAAGGAAAGCAGGCGCGCCGGGTCGGCTTTTTCTGGACCCAAGCTGGTGAGGCCATACACCGTTTCGGCACGGCATTTGCCGGTGGTCAATTCGCGGGTGTGGCGCTGGATGCAGAACACCTGCGCGGCGTAGGGAAAATCGATATAGCCTACGAGTTCGGTGCTGGCCCAGAGGCGCCGGACTTCCAAACGACCGTGGCCTTTATCGAGGGTGGTGTGCTGAGGGGGGAAACGCTTCTAAGTGGAGGTCGGCGATATCCTGCCGGAGGGTGGGCTGATTCTCCTTGACCGTAAACAGATAGTCGGCCTTTTTCTCTTCGACGAGGTAACGAGCGGTCTCTTTTTGGGCATGCATGGCATCGGCCGTGACCACGGCCCCGGCGAGGGGGAGGGGAGCCAGCAGGTGGGGCAGTTCGGGGATTTCGTTGGTTTTCTCCCTCACGGCGCGTTGCCCCACCACGATGCCTTCTTGGTGCAGGATGGCGCAGAGCAGGTGGGGAGCGGCCTGGCCGGCGTCATGGGCGCCGCGCAAGGTCTTGCCATCCACGCTCAGGCCAGGGCGTGTAACCTCCGACTGCTGGAGCAACCAGCGGCCGATTTCCACGTCCAGACGCTCGGCGTCCAGCTTTTGCAAGACCCGCCGGAGGGTCGGCTCGGAAGGAGGGGTCCAACGTTGCGAGCCTAGGCGCCGCAGCGTCTCGTGGGTCAAGTCTTTCGCCCACTTCGCCACCGCATTAAAACTACGGGCTCCCGACAGTGCCGCGCCCACGGCAATCGCCACCACGGTCACCAGGGGATGGCGTATCCCGCGCGCTTTGCGCGGGTCCACCATGGTGCGTAACATCTCGATCAGTCCGCCTTCTCCCTCCAGGGGAAGACGATTGATATCCAGCATGAAGAGGTTCTCCTTTCTTGAGCAATGGAAGGGGGGCAGAAAAGGCGCCGTCAAACTCTGAGGGGCTTGCCGCTGCAGGGGGCGAACGAACACCAGCTTGGGCTGGCCGTGGGCGACATAACCCCGGCCCTGCTTGCCGAAGCCGCGGGTCCTGCCCAGAACCTGCCAGCCGGCGGCGCGATAGCAGGTTCCCCGGAAGCGGGCTGCATCCACGAAGGTTTCGACGAGCAGGATCGGATGCCCATAGTAGCGTTCCCAGTCCTCGCTCAAACGTTGGAGATTTCGAGCTAAGATCTGCGAGGCGAGGTTAGGACGATGCCACTGGGGCAGAACTAGAAAACGCACATTGTTGGCGATCAGATGCAGACGACGGAATTTCAACCACGGCGTCCAGCCGATCCAGGCATCGCGGGGACCGCACTTCAGGGCTGCAGAACCCCAGGCGAGCAGCGCTACCCAGTGGTCCTCGACCGTGGCCACGTACCACAGCGACTGGCCCACGATGGGCCGGAAACCCAGGTAGTGATGGGCATTCATTAACGCCCGCCAGCGCACCCGCTCCTCGTAGCGCACGGGGCGTACGATCATACGGGTGGCATCCGGATGGCGGCTGAGGTTCTCCCCCATGGCGGAAGGCTATCAAACCCGCCAGGAAATAGCCAGTCCGAAAATTAGTTCGCTTAGATTCTTAAACTTCTGGGACTTTGACACAGCCCTGGGGTTCTGCTGGCATGTTCTTGACCATTCGCAAACAGAGGTTGTAGACTTGCTTGCTGTTTCTCTTGTAAGGGTCCTCGAATGGCGCGGCGCCGCCCTGGGCTCGCCGCGTTAGCATCTGGTTCGGTCAACTCGCGGTTCGCGTACCCCTAGCTGTGTTTCTTGTTTCCGGCCAGAAGGCCCCGAGTAACTCATCTTGTCAGCAAGCCTCAGGGCCTGCTGAATAAATTCCCGTGGTAGGTTTGATCGATACGCGGCTGGGGCCCGTTTTTGAGAATCCCAAGTTAAATAGCGCTCACCAGGACGTCAGAGCGAACAGGATAATTACAGTCCGAAGAAGCTGACGCCTGCAAACTTCGCGAGGTCGTGTCCCGTCCAGGCTCTCCGCGCGCTGAACCAAATGCTTCCCAGGGCAATCTCTCGATCTTGCATCGTCAATTTTCCGCCAGAAAAGGAGACATCGACCAATCCTGTGCGAACAGCCGTCCGCCCTGTAAGTGCCCACTCCCCGACGTCGGGTCGAGCACCTTGACTGTCTTTCAGAAATGCGAGACCCTAACGAGATCCTAAACCTTTCAGTTATTTCGTCGATGGAGAGTGCCGCGTGGGATCGACAATTTCCTCGCTCATCAGCGCGGCTGAGAGCGGCGACAGTGCAGCTACGGATGCCCTATTCACCACCCTGTACTCTGAGCTGCACCGGCTGGCGAAACGGGAACTGGCGCGGCAGGGCGCTCCGCCCAGCTTAAGCGTCACCACCCTCTTGCACGAAGCCTATCTCGATATGTCTGCACGCGCCGGGGCCTCCTTCCCCGATCAAGGGCGCTTCATGGGGTATGCCGCACGGGTGATGCGCGGACTCATTATCGATCATGCCCGTAGCCGCGGCGCGATCAAACGCGGTGGCGAGTTCGAAATCACGTCGCTGGAAAACAATAGCGTGGAGAATCCAGCCGACGCAAAAGAGCTCTCGGCGATCAGCGATGCCCTGGATCAACTGGCAAAAGTCGAGCCGCAGCTCGCGGAGTTGGTTGACTTGAAATTCTTCTGCGGGTTGTCTTTCTCTGAAATCGCCGCACTGCAGAAATTATCGGAGCGTACTGTGCAGAGAAGGTGGGAGAAGGCGCGCATTTACCTCCACCGCAGCATTCGCGCGGACTTGCCCCTCTGAAGGAATTGATGTCGACGCTGAGCCCCGATCAATGGCAGGCGCTGAGCCCCTATTTGGACGAAGCGCTCGGCATGACAGACGACGAGCGCTCGGTCTGGCTGTCTTCACTGCGCGCCGAGAATCCAAGCCTGGCGGACCAACTGGGAATGCTCCTCCACGAGCACCGCTTGCTGTCCAAGCAGGGTTTTCTCGAGAACAGCGCTATCGGAGTGCCCGGAAGGCCGGGCCTGGCTGGTCAAACGCTTGGTGTCTACACGTTGATATCGCCGATCGGGCAGGGCGGTATGGGGAGTGTTTGGCTGGCGGAACGGAATGACGGACGGTTTGAGCGGCGAGTAGCGGTAAAGTTCCTCAACATCGCGCTGATGGGGATAGGCGGCGAGGAGCGATTCAAACGCGAGGGCAACATCCTGGGCCGTCTGGCGCACCCGCACATCGGGGAGTTGATCGATGCGGGCATATCACAGGCGGGACAGCCTTATCTCGTTCTTGAGCATATTGAGGGCGATCACATCGACCGCTATTGCGACCAACACAGGCTCCCTGTAGCGGCCCGCATTCGCTTGTTTCTCGATGTGCTCGGGGCCGTTGCGAAGGCGCACGCCAACCTGATTGTGCACCGCGATCTCAAGCCCTCGAACGTACTGGTACGAAATGACGGCCAGGCGAAACTGCTCGACTTCGGTATTGCCAAGCTGCTGGAAGGCGAGGGGCAGGCCGGGGACGCGCAACTCACGATCGAGGGCGGGCGAGCGATGACGCCCGAATGTGCCGCTCCCGAGCAACTGCGCGGCGGGCCAATCACAACCGCGACCGATGTCTATGCTTTAGGCGTGCTGCTTTATTTGCTGTTGACCGGGCAACATCCCGTGGGGAGCGGACCGCGCACCGCCGCGGATCTGGTCCGGGCGATTGTGGACACGGAGCCGATACGAGCTTCGGATGTCGTGACCTCCCCCGGGAGGACCGGGGTCACCAGTCGCAGTGCTGCCCGGCGGGGCACGACTCCCCACAAGCTCAGCCGCTTGTTACGCGGGGACCTCGACACGATTATCGCGAAGGCGCTCAAGAAAGAACCAGCGGAACGGTATTCTTCGGTCACGGCCCTGGCCGACGACTTGCGTCGCTACCTAAGAAGTGAGCCGATCAGCGCACGCCCGGATACGCTGGCATATCGTGCCGGTAAGTTCGTGCGCCGCTACCGCACGGCCGTGGCCTTCGCCACATTGGCAATAGCGGCCACGGCTGCAGGCGTTGCGGGCACGTTAGTGCAGGCGCGAAGGGCGCGAGCGCAGCGCGACTTCGCGTTGCGGCAACTGGTTCGCGCGCAAGCCACTATTGAGTTCAATGAGTTCTTGCTCTCTGATGCGGCGCCCTCGGGTAAGCCATTCACTGTCAATGAGTTACTCGGACGTGCGGAAAACATCCTCGCACGACAGCATACTGCCGATGACACCTCCCGCGTAGAACTCATGGTAGTCATTGGCGACCAATACTCCACGCAGGATGAAGATGCGAAAGCTCGACGAGTCTTGGAGGATGCTTACACGATCTCGCGACGACTGGACGAAAGCACTGCGCGCGCGGAGGCATCGTGCTCCCTTGCGGGCGCCCTCGCTCGGGATGGAGAACTAAACACAGCGTCATAAGTAATTGCGCATGGTTAAAAATTGTGATCTCATGAATGCATGAGACCCCTTCAGGTTGCCGATGCTGCGACGATCGTTCTCGGACTGCAAGACGAGATTCGGCGTTCGGAAGAATCGCGTTATGATCATCGCTTGCATGGAGTGCTGCTGGTGGCCCAGGGCATGACCTGTCCGGAGGTCAGCCGCTTGCTGGGGGATGCACCTCGATCGGTCGAATATTGGGTTCGGCGCTTTGAGCAGAAAGGTCTGGCGGGGCTGGTCGAAGGCCAGCGCTCGGGGCGTCCCCAACGGCTGAGCGAGGCACAGCTGCAGGAAGTGGACCAGGCGTTGCGCCGCACCCCGCGCGACCTCGGCTTGAGCGGCACGATCTGGGATGGGAAAAGCCTAAGTGCCTGGATCGAACAGCATTTCCACCTCCGCTTGCGAGTGCGTCAATGTCAGCGTCTGTTTCGGCAACGGGGTTTTCGGTTGCGCAAGCCTCGCCCCCTGATGGCCCATGCCGATGCGGAAGAGCAGAAGACGCATAAAAAAACTCCAGGCGCTAAGCCTCGATCCCACCGTTGATCTCTGGGCTATGGATGAAGTGCATTTTCAACAACACGGCTCGCGTTGCCGGATGTGGGTTCCGCCGGAAACCAAGGATCCCGTTCTGCTGCTTCATCCCACCCGGAAGAGCATGGGTTATTTCGGGGCCATCCGCTTGCGTGATGGCCGCCTTTTCTTCCGGCAAGAGAGGGGCAAGTTTAACGCTGTCACTTGTTGGCAATTCTTGAAAGACTTGCGGGCAGCCAGCACGCGCACGGCACGACGGGTGGTGGTGATTGCGGACAATGCGAAATATCATCACGCTCAACTCCACCGGGAATGGAGGGAGCAAAGCGTGGAGCGTTTCGCTCTGAACTTCTTGCCCCCTTACAGTCCCGAGTTGAATCCGATTGAGCGTGTGTGGAAGCTCACGCGTCGACGATGCCTGCATAATCGCTATTTCCCTAGATTGGACGAAGTCACTGTCGCCGTTGAGAACGAATTCACCAATTGGGCAAAACCCAACAACACACTGCGCCGACTATGCGCAATTACTTAAGACGCTGTGTTTAACACGCGCAGAGGCCCTCATCCAGGAAGGACTGCGCGAACTTCCGGTCGGATCGCAATACGACGTGGATCGAATTTTCTGTCTTCGGCGCGGCAGCGAGGTTGCCCAGGAACGCGGCGATCCGCAACAAGGGATCGCTCGAATGGAGGCGGTACGGGGAATATTGAAACAATCCCCTTTTGACTCCGACATGCTGGAGTTGCACGCGTCGATAGAGTTGGCGGAGGCCTACCGCGTGGCAGGGCAGAATCAACGGGCCAGCGCCACCTTCGAACGGGCCGCCGCGTTGCTGGCGCCCCTGGGGCGCAACGACACGCAAACCGCCGTAGTGATATTCAATGACTGGGCGCTGGCTCTGGACAAACTCGGACAGCCGTTGGAGGCGGAGAGGCTCTTTCGCCGTGCAATTGACATCAGTCGCGCCGGACAGACAGAAGAGACCGTTTCCCCGATACTTCTTAACAACTATGCTAAAACACTGGATCAGCTGGGTCGTTTCGAAAAAGCGGCCAATTACGCCGGACGGGCATACGCCAAAGCACAGCGAACCGACGATCAGATGGTGCTCTATCAATCGTCGTACGGGCGGGCGTTGATCTATATCGAGCAGCATGATTTCAACCATGCGGCCACCATGCTTGCGGAAGTGGAACCGAGGTTGCGGAAAAGCCTCCCGCCCGACAATTATTGGTTCGGGGCACTGGCCTCTGCGCAAGCACTGGTGGCGTCCGGGAGGGGCGATTTCCAAACCGCTTTACCGCTTGCAGATCAGGCAGTGGCCATCGTGGAAGCCGCGAGCAAAGCCGGTCGGGCGGGCAGCGACTTCCTGCCCATCGCGCTCGTCCGCCGCTCTACGGTAGAGCTCGAGGCCGGGCGGCCTGGTCAAGCAGGCGACGACGCACTGCGGGCCCTGGGGCTATTTCAGGCTGCCGGCCCAGCTGGGACGTTCTCGAGCAATATAGGCCGCGCATATTTGAACCTGGGGAGCGCCCTACAGGCGCAGGGCAAGCCCGATGCAGCTCGCGCGGCATTTCGCTCAGCGTCAGAGAATTTGCAGAATACCGTGGCGGATCATCCTGACACCCGACGCGCCCGACAGCTAGCAGAGTTAGAAACGCAATCTCAGTAGCCTGCCAACCGTCCCAAGTTGTTCCTCCCGGGACCAGCGCCTTTTCACGGCGCACTCGAACCGGTGCTACCTCAGTGACAAGCAGTCTGGCAAAAAGTTGACGTGTATGTTGCAACCAGCGGACATCTTCACGACATAACAGCACAGCGACTCGACTATGCTTCTGAGGCGTGACGCTGAGGAACAGTTCTTCCACAAGTTGTCGTCTTTTCCCTTCAGATTCCGATTATCCGAACAGAGCCCAATAGGCTCGGGCCTTGTTTGGGCTTTCCTTGGGCGTGGTTTGGAGGCTAACTGTTATGTCATCTCTCGTCGCACATAAGTTAGGGCCACTGGACATTGCCTCAGAGCCGGTTTCGTTGGCACGCTTTCCCGAAGAATCGCTGCTTCTGGGAAGCGGTAAAGCCTTTGCGCGGAATGGACTGGATTTCTTCGAGCGCTGTGAACGGATCGCCGGAATCGTGCAAACGCGTTTCCTGTGGAAACCGGTCTATATCATCACCGATCCTGCGGCGATCGCCGACGTGCTGGTTAACTATCCGAAGAGCTTCGTTAAGCCCTATGTACTCCAGCGTTTGAGGGTATTGTTTGGCAGTGGACTGCTCACCTCGGACGAAGAGGTGTGCGCACCGCCGCCGTCTGGTGCAGCCGGCGTTTGGCTCTGACCGCCTCCGCGGGTTTGTCGATCTTGTTCGCAACAATGCTGAAGCGATGACCTCTTCATGGCTCATTGGAGATCTACGCGATCTCTACCCGGACCTCATCGACCTGTGCATGAAAAACATCACCCAGACGATGTTCGGGGTGTACGATGAGGAACTGGGCGGCATCGTGCGGGCTCTGGCCGCGACGTGCCATGAGCTGGTACACTCGGTCTTCGACGTGATCAGACCGTGGCCTTTCCGCTTTCCGAACCGCTTAAAGCGGCAGGTCGAGAAAGAGCTTAGTGATCTGGATCGATATCTCGGCCGCCTGATCGACGAACGCAGTAAGGAGCCGCCGCGCGACGATTTCCTGGGCCTGCTGCTCTCGGGCTACAAAGGACATCACGCGCCGCTGAGCCGGCGGGCAGTGCTGGATGAGTCAGCCACTCTGCTGCTTGCCGGCCACGAAACGACAGCCTCCGCGCTGGTCTGGAGTTTGTATCTGTTAGCGCAACATCCTCAGCATGCGGACGCGTTGGCGGCTGATCTCGCCGCGCACCTGAGCGGCGAAGCGCCATCGTATGGCGATCTCGATAGCCTGGAATTGCTGCGTGCAACGCTCGATGAGACGCTGCGTCTCTATCCTGCCACCCATCGGATTGCGCGTACCGTGAAGACCCCGGTGGTGATTGGGGGCCATTTACTGTCGACAGGGGCGGATGTAGTGATGCCACAGTGGGCTGTGCACCGGTCGGCGCGTTGGTATCAGGAACCCGAAGCTTTCAAGCCCGGACGCTGGACGCCCGCCTTTCGCAAATCACTGCCGAGGTTCGCCTACTTTCCGTTCAGCGGCGGTGCCAGGACCTGCGTCGGGCAGCCAGCTCGCTTGGTGCGAAAGTGCGGTGATCCTCGGGTTGCTGGCGCAGCGCTTCCGGCTTACCCTAGTCGATTCAGCGCCATTCGTGCCGTACGAAGGATTGACGTTGCTTCCGGCTGCCGGCAGGCTGCAAGTCAGAATCGAGGGCAGAATCGCAACCCCTGCAGCTCGGAGCTCCATAACCAAGAGTGCGACCTTTTCGGATTGCATGATGAGATTTGGTAATGGCCCCTTCCCTGGGGCCAGGCACTACGGATCTCGATGCGTGTGGTCGCAAAGGGGAGATTGATCTCTACTCGACGGTTGAAGTCTCGGCCGCTTCCTGGACGGCACGATCGAGAGCCCCTACGAGTTCTCTGACCTCCGGTGCCGGATCGGAAATGCTGGGCGAGGAAGGAACGGGGCGACTCGCTTTGGACGCGGATTTCCGCTTGGCTTGCTGAAAGTAGTGCATCGCTGCACCAAGGCGGCTGCTTACGCCGAGCTTCTTATAAATCGTGTAGAGGTGGGTTTTGACGGTGTTTTCGGAAATGAACAGACGTCCGGCAATTTCTTTGTTGTGACAGCCGTTTGCAACCAGAGCGAGGATCTCCCACTCTCGCTGGGTGAGATGGCTGGCCGGAGCTTGCTGGCTGCCATCCTCTTGCGCGAACTTGCCGATGATCTGGGCTGCAACCTGGTGACTGACCCAGACTTCTCCTCGCTGCCCTATGGCTCGCAAAGCTCTTTCGAAAGCATGGAGCTCGGAGCTTTTGGAGAAGCAGCCGCGGACACCAACTTTGATCGCTTGCACTTGAAAATCTTCCTCGTCGCTGTTGGTGAGTAGCAGCACCTTCGCATCAGGCAGTAGTTGGCGAAGTTGCGCCGCGGTATCCAGATCTCCCTGGGGATCGAGGACATCTATCATGACCAGCTCAGCATTAGCTCGGCGCAGTCCCTCGGAGTTCTCGATGGCGCGGTCGAAATCTGCCACCACTCGGACATCACGTACCTGCGCAAGCAGAGCACAAAACGCCCTTCTCATCAGAACCTGAGAACTGATCACGGCGACGTTCATGATTCGGGTAGCCTCCCTAGTCCGTACCAATTGATATCGGATGAAAGGACCTGAAGGATGAAGCCTTCCTTAGTGATCGACTGGCACCGAGGCGGACTGGCCTGACGGAGGCTTGCGGGCGGCGCAAGGAGGAAGATAACCGTTTCAGACGATAGGCTTTTCTCGAGGTTTGGTGAGGCTAAGATTTGCCTTGCTGGAGTTGGGCGCCGATCCGAGGCCGTGCTGGCGCATTTTGTAAAGCAGAGCCTTATAGCTGATGTTGAGGAGGCGAGCGGCTTCTTTGCGGCTCCAATTTGTCGTCTCCAGGGCCCGGGCGATGGCCTCCATTTCGGCTTCATCTTTTAAGCTACGTACCAGAGATTTCAGATCCGGGGGCTTATCGCTTGCCTTGACGCTGACGTCCATCGTCGAGCCAGTGATTGACGGTGTGATCTCGCCGAACACCATTGATTCGTCGCCAAGTATGAGATAGCGCTTGACAAAGTTCTCCAGTTCGCGCAGGTTGCCGGGCCAACGATGCCGCAGGCAAGCTTCCAGCAAGGCCGGAGAAAACGAAAGAGGGGTGCGCGCGTAGCGTCCAGCAAAACGGGACATAAAATGTTTCAACAAGAGCGGGATCTCTTCCGTGCGCTCGCGTAAAGGAGGGAGGTTAATTGTGAAGGCATTCAAGCGGTAGTAAAGGTCCTCGCGAAAGCGCTTCTCGGCCAGTGCCCGGCGAATGTCGACATTGGTGGCGGCGAGAATCCGTACATCCACTGTGATCGTAGTTCGGCTGCCTAAGCGCGAGAACTGCTGGTCCTGGAGCACCTGCAGGAGCTTAGCCTGCAAGCCTGGTGGCATTTCTGCGATCTCGTCGAGCAGAATGGTTCCCTTATCGCATTGCTCGAACTTCCCTGGTTTGGTCCGCACGGCCCCCGTGAAGGCGCCCGCTTCGTAACCGAAAAGCTCGCTTTCGAGCAGGTCCGGTGGTAGGGCCGCGCAATTCACTTTAAGGAAAGTGCGGTGCGCTCGCGGAGATAATTTGTGAATGAGGCGCGCCACAACCTCCTTTCCCGTTCCGCTCTCCCCCAAGATCAGCATGGGGACGTCGACGTTTGCCACCTGGGCCACATGGTTTCGTATGCTACGCATGGCTGGGCTGGAGGCCACGAAGTACACGTCGTCGCTGAGCTCTTCGATCTGGCCTGTGGGTTCGCCGGGCAATAGGGAGGGGAGCGGGGAAGCGACGCTCAGAAAGTGGCTGATGACAGAATCGAGCTCGGCCTTGTGGAAAGGCTTTGTCAGATAATCGCACGCTCCCAGTCGGATAGCCTGCACGATCTTGCGGGGTTCGCTCACACAGGAAAGCATTACCACTTTGAGTTCGGGCCTGAGCCTCCGCAGCTTCTCGAGCGTTTGAAGACCATCTATTTCTGGCATTAGTAGGTCCAGTAAAATGAGGTCGGGCACGGGATCATGTTGAATGCGTTCAACGGCTGCCTGTCCGCTGGCGGCAGTTTCCACTTCATACGAGTCGACCTCCAGCAGGGTCCGCAAGTAACGGAGCATACTGGGCTCGTCATCTACTACCAGGATGCTCGCTTGTGGCATTCCTTTGGATCCTCCATCAAGCCTTATCGGCACGCTTCTAGCGAGGGTTAAAAGGTAAGAGAAAACAGAACTTGCTACCGGAGCCCAGAGCGCTTTCGACCCAGATCTTTCCCCCATGGGCATGGACCAGCCGGCGAGCTATAGCTAGACCGAGTCCGGTTCCCTCAGAACGGTCTTGAGGCGGCTTGAAAAAATCGTCAAAGATCTCCTGTTGGTACTCTGCAGCGATCCCCGGACCCGTGTCCGAGACGGTGACTCGCGCCGAGTTGATGGTGGGCAGACTACTTAGTCGGCGTTCCTGCCGGACCGTAGGATCCTGATAGGTGCGTCGATCCCAAGCGTACGGGCCAGCGGTCATCCACACGGTCCCGCTGGCCGGGGTGAATTTCAGCGAATTCTCGAGCAGGTTCGAGATAACGTGCTGCACCTTGTGGTAATCGAAGTCAAATGGTTTCAGGCGCTCATCGCAGGGAAAATAAAAGGCGAGGCCCTTTTCTCGGAAGCGATTGGCCCAAAACCCGTACACTTCGCGCAGGCACCCGTTCATATCGGCGTGGTCAAAATTCATCGCCAACTTGCCCGTTTCCAGCGCGCCGTAGGTCAGAAAATCCTGAATAAAGTGCTGCAACCTACAACAGCTAACCTGCGATTCCTCCAGGATTTGGCGTTGGCGCTCGTTCAGAGAGCCCAGCTTATCACTGAGCAGCAGGTCGATGTAACCCGCAATGATGGATAAAGGTGTCTTGAGCTCGTGGGCAGCTCCTGCCAGCGCCCCGGAGCGCCTTCGGCTCTCGTCCTGGAGACGAGCGTAGGCTGCAAGCAGATCCTCGCTTGGCACTGGGGCCAATCCCACTCTGGACTCGGGGTGCCCCGTACCCGCGCTCAGGTGAACTTCGGTAGACGAGGGTTCTGTCGAAGCCGTCTCCGCCTTCTGACTATTGCCGTGCTGCGGGATTCGCGAGCTCATGGAGTTCTCGGTAGTGTATTCCCAATTGGGCTCGACTACCGGCGGAACTTAAAGCCTGCCTTCGAAGGAACCACCAGGCAGCGAGGCTGTAAGAACATTTCCATAGTGTGCATAAATCTTCACCCAGTGTCAAGTGCCCGTAAGTAATAGGATCAATAGACTTATTCGCGACCTATTGCCCGAAGGAGCCCAGGTCTTTTTTTTAATTCCCGAATTGGCAATTGGCTTGCCTAAGTTTAAGAGTGTGAGGATGACAGGGATCAAGACGAGAATTCCCAAAACTAAACCAGCAGCGGAACGGCGACGGTGGCAACGTCTCGGCATCTCTATTCCCGTCTTCGTTCGTGGCGTTGACCATCAGGGCAGAGAATTCATGGAATTCACGACGGCGCTCAACATCAGTGCGGGTGGAGCTCTGCTTGTAATTCGCCGCTTTCTCTCTCCCTCCCAGGATGTGTCACTGGAGATCCCATCTATTCCCCTCCCGCAAATTGCGAGGCCCGAAGCTTCCGCCAAATCGATCCATGCTCGCTTGACGCGCGTCACGCACTCGGACGTTTGCGATTTTTGGGGACTCAAGTTCACTCGACCGATCACCTAGTTCGATGGTGCCCTTATTCGATGGTGCTCTTATCGGGCTTCTCAGAAAACAAATTCCTCTAATGTGCAAATTGTTTCGTCCTATACTGAACGCAACCGATAGAATAGGCGGGAGTGAACACCTCTTCCCATGTGCCAAAACCTACGCAGCGCATATTCAGGTTTCTTGGGCTTTGCCCGCAACAGGAATTGAAGCCCGCGACCGGTTTGATGTACTCATAAGTAGCGTGAAAGTCGCAAGGAACGGTTCTTTAAGTGCAAAGAAAGTTATCAACGAGGGGTCAGAAATCCCAGCAGGGTGGACAAATGCAATCTGGTGCGAGTTCAAGATCTGCGATCTCTGGTTCGGCGGGGCCGTTACCTCCTCGTGCGATAATCTTTGGTCGGAGTGAGGCGATGCAAGCTGTCCGGCAGAGAATCGAGAAGGTGGCGAGTGCCAACGTCCCTGTATTGATTCGGGGCGAGAGCGGTACGGGGAAAGAAATCCTGGCAAAGCTGGTTCATTGCCTCTCACCTTGGGAAGACGGACCCTTCGTAAAAGTCAACTGCCCGGCTATTCCGGGTACCCTGCTGGAAAGCGAGCTTTTCGGCTACGAAAAGGGAGCTTTCACCGGAGCCTACGGTACTAAACCCGGTCGTATCGAGCTCGCACATCGTGGTACATTATTCCTGGACGAGATCGCAGAGCTTGATCCGGGTCTACAGGCTAAACTGTTACAGCTGCTGCAGGATGGTCAGTTCTGCCGGATCGGCGCTCAGGAGGACACACGTGTTGAGGTTCGGGTGGTCTGCGCTACCAATCGCGAGCTCGAGAAGGAAATCGAGGCCGGGAGTTTCCGGCAGGATTTGTTTTACCGCATCAACGTTGTGAGTATACGACTGCCTGCCCTGCGGGAGCGCCGACAGGATATTCCAGAATTGATGGGGTACTTCCTCGAGCATTACAGTGCTAAGTACGAATGTCCCGCCCGTTCGATCTCCCCCCGTTTGATGCAGTTATTGCAGAATCACGACTGGCCGGGCAACATCCGTGAGCTTGAGAATCTGATCAAACGCTTCGTAATACTGGGTTCGGAAGATAGCATTAGCGCTGATCTGCTGAGCCGCGAGCACACCCATTTTCGCCCTGAGACGGGAGCGGACGGGTCAGTTTCACTTAAGGCTGCCACCCGGCAGGCGGTTCGGGATGTAGAACGTAAGATGATACTGAAGGTGCTGCAAGCCAACCATTGGAATCGCAAACAGACGGCTCGCGCCTTGAGCATCAGTTACCGGGCTTTGCTCTACAAGATAAAGGAAGCGGGGTTGCCCGCAAAAAAGGCTCCCGCACTAAAAACCAAGGGAACAGTTCAGGGCGGGACACGTCTGGACAGTGAACCGAGAGGGGCGGACGCGGATGAGTAAAACGCGGAACAGAATGCGGGGTGTTTTGCTGTTTGGGGGGATGCTTAGTCTAGCGTTGGGGGCTGCCCGAAGCACTCTGCCTGTCGGCAGATACGCAGCCGAAACGGTCCAGGTCTCGCAGGGCGAGAATTCCAAAAGCGAAGCAGCTAGTTCCCATGGCTCATCGTCTTCTGCACCAAAAACCAAGGACGAAGATTATGTAATGGGTCCAGGCGATATTCTTTCCATCAATGTTTGGAAAGAACCGGACCTCACCCGTGCGTTGCCCGTTCGTCCCGACGGCAAGATCTCAATGCCTTTGATTGGTGAAGTTCAGGCGAGCGGTCTTACTCCCGTGAAACTCCGCGAAGCCCTTACTGAGAAGCTGAAGAAGTATATCTCCGATCCGGAAGTGACCGTAATCGTACAGGAGGCCAAGAGTCAGCGCTTTAATATCATTGGTGAGGTTGGCAAGCCAGGCACTTACGACATCTCCGGACCCATGACCGTGCTCGACGCGATTTCAGCGGCGGGAGGGCTGCAGGAATTTGCCAAGGCCAAGAAGATCTACGTGCTGCGAACGATGCCCGATGGCAGCAAGCAGAGATTACCGTTTAACTATAAGGCTGTCATCAAAGGCGAGGATGCGAGCCAGAATGTCCAACTGCAATCGGGCGACACGGTGGTAGTTCCTTGAGAATTAGTCATGCGTAAATTTCCATTGCTGCTCGTCCTATGCGGTTTGGTTCCTGTTGCGGCCCGCGCCCAGTTCGGAACGGGCGGGCCAACCCCGTTTGGGAGCGGCGAGCAACCGATCCTGGGATTCTCGGGTTCTAGCGGTCCTAAGAACTCCCTGCTTTTTACTGTGGCCGGGGATACCGGCTACACGGACAACGTGATTAATTCCAACGCCAACAAGCAGGGCGATGAATTCGGTTCGTTTGGCCCCCATCTGACTTATCTTCGCCAGGAGAAGCGCTTCACTCTTGATATTGACTACAATCCTTACTTCACGGTCTACCGCAGACTCTCGGAGTGGAACACGGTAAACCAGTCCGTGGGCACTGACGTTTCCTACCGTTTTAGTCCTCACTGGAGTGTGCGGGAACGCAACTCGGCTAGCTATTTCTACTACACCGGTGCATCCGCGCCATTCACCGGGGATGCGGCCTTTCCTCCGCTGGGCCCGCCAAGCGGCGTAACCAATGTGATCTACGCTCCCGGCACCCGCAACCTAAATGCTTCCGCCCGACTCGACTTGATCTATCGTTTCAATGGGCGCACGTCGCTGGACTTTTTCGGAAGCTATACGAATCAGAGTTATAGCCATTCCCAGACCGATGCCACGTTGTCAAATTACCGGGATGCCGAGGGTGGGGTCGCACTCAATTACCGGCTCAGCCGTAAGGACACGATTTCAATCGTCTATACTTATGATCAAATGCAAGTTGGGGGAGGCGCGTCCCAGCAGAAGGTTCACAATTGGGTGGCCTCCTATGCTCGCCAGTTGTCGTCCACTGTGTCGTTTACACTCTTTGGCGGTCCGACCTATGTGAAGTCACACCAGGTTGTAGATCTGACCACTCCCATCTTTGGGACTCCTACCATCCCTGGCGTTCCGATCGTATCTAGTGGCTGGCACGGTTCCGCCGGCGGTAACCTGTCTTGGCACGGCAACCGGACGTCGGCCGTGCTTTCTGGCCAACGTGTGATCTCCGGCGGGTATGGGCTGCAGGGCGCTGGGATCTTCAGCGGGGGGAGTGTCCAAGTGGGGCGGCGCCTCATGCAACACTGGAATTTGACAACCGGCGTTTCTTATACGCGCCTTTCCCTCCTGAACATGGCAGCCACGAACTCCAACTCGATCGGGCTCCGGAACGCAACCGGGGACCTCTACATTTCGCGGGCGCTGACAGACCGCCTCAACTTCGTTATTGGCTACACTTACTTGCGTCAACTCGGTAACGGCACGAATTCTCTGCTCGGTAATATCGACAACAACCGCGCCACCATCGGTTTCTATTACAACGCCGGCCGGCTCTCTCTGGGGCGATAACTCTGCGAACGACCAGTTGGATGAGATAACAACCGTCGACTGGCGCGACTACTTGGACATCGTGGTGCAGCGCCGCTTGGGGTTTCTTCGTCCTGCTAAACTAAGGCTCTGCCAAGGCGCGGTGGACGAGGTGGACGGCAATCGCCCCTTCGCCCACTGCGGATGCCACACGCTTCACATTGCCTGAGCGCACATCGCCCACCGCGAACACTCTGGGAAGGCTGGTCTCCAGCATCAGCGGAGAACGGGTAAGTGGCCAAGCGAGAGATGGAGCGATCTCGGCAGATGGATCCAAATCCCGCCCGGTGAGAATGAAGCCCTTAGTGTCCAGAGCAAGACAGCCTCGGAGCCAATCCGTTCGTGGGGATGCTCCCGTCATAATGAACACGTGGCGGATATCATGGATTGATGTTTCACCGGTAACCGTATCGACCCAGTTCACACGCTCCAGGCCAGTGTCACCGTCCAAGCTCACAATTTCTGTCTTGCAATGCAGCACGATGGACGGATTGTCGGCAATGCGTTTAGTCAAGTAGCGTGACATCGTGTCTGACAATCCCCCGGCGCGGACCAGTATATGCACTTTGCGCGCGGTCTGGGAGAGGAAAACAGCGGCTTGTCCGGCGGAGTTCCCTCCACCCACCACGATGACATCTTCGTTTTCACAAAGCTGCGACTCAATATAAGTTGCACCGTAGTAGATGCCTTGACCCTCAAACCTCTCCAGATTGGCAATAGCGGGCTTCTTGTACTGAGCGCCCGTTGAAATGACAATCGCTCGCGCCGAAAGCGCATTGCCATTGTCAAGAACTACCTCATAGGACGGCTTATTGCAGTTCAGTCGCACGACGCTGTGCGCCACCATCATCTTCGCGCCGAACTTCTGGGCCTGTGTGATAGCGCGTGCCGCCAGTTCCTGCCCGGACACCCCGGTGGGAAAACCCAGGTAGTTTTCTATCTTGGAGCTTGATCCCGCTTGCCCACCTGGAGACTCCGTCTCAATCATCAGAACATCCAAACCTTCCGAAGCAGCATAAACCGCTGCCGCCAGGCCCGACGGTCCTGCGCCCACGATGATCAAATCACGCAACTGAGAGTTATCGATGTTGACGTTGAACCCCAGGCAAAGTGCGAGGTCCTGAGTGGAAGGGTTACGCAAGACGGTACGCCCGTAACAAATCAGAACGGGAACCTCTTCCAGCTTGACTTCAAAACGGTCCAGAAGCTCTTGCGACGTCTTGTCGGTATCGAGATCGACATAGGTGTAGGGGTGGGCGTTTCGGCTCAGAAATTCGCGTAGGCGGAGGGTGTCCGCGGAGTGGCGCGACCCCATCAAGATCACGTCACCCTCCCCGCGAGCGATGAGCGCGAGGCGCCGCAGGATGAACGCCCGCATGAAGATTTCGCCCAACTCGGCGTCTTTTGCAACAATCGACCGTAAGCCCTCTGCACTAATTTAGAGAAACTCACCGGCCTGGGTCACGCGACCTCGCACCAGGCAGCGGTGCCCGGAAATCATGGTGATCTCGCCGGTGAACTCCCCCGGACCATGTGTTGCTATTTCGCGCTCGCCCGCGAGGCTCGGCTGTACAATCTCCATGCTTCCAGAAAGCAGGACGAAGAAAGGAACTTCAGTATCGCCTGGCTCGAACAAGATCTTTCCCTGCTCGACTTTTCGTAGTTTGCTGCCGGGACGGACACGACTGATCTGCGCGGCGGTTAAAACCGGGAAGGCTTGCGTACGAGGGTCGAGTGTGCTGGGTGCGGGCCAAGAAGACATGCATTCCCCTCCTGAGCAGACCGTTTAGGCAACTGGTGGATATTTGATAGCATACCTCGCTGATCAGGTTCAGCTGCGCATCAGCCGCGAGGGAGCGGAAACGGTTGACTCCAACGCCACGTGCACCGTGGGACTCTCGATTCGTTCCGGTCGAATCCTCTCCGGGTATCATGCACCGCGACTATCTGCAGGATCTCGCTTTCTACGAGCCGGTAGAACCCTGGCAGCCGCGGCGCCAGGAATTCGTGTGGGAGGCGATGCGGCGGATTGGAAGACACGAGCACATTTACACTCGTTTGCTACCTGTCCGCTTACGGACGCCGCGTTGCAGCAACGAACACTCAGGAATCCAAGCTTTTTCGCCGGTGTGTTAGCTGTCAACAACTTAAGCCTATCCGTCAGGTGGCAGCTGGGTTGCCACGGTTATGGCGAGAGCTATCGACGCCGGAGGCGTAGATGGAAGCCGTCATGGAAGCAGATATTCAAAACGGCGCCTCGAAACTGTCAGCCCGGGCTTTGATTGCCGATGACCAGCCCGATGTGATCGAGGCGCTGCGGCTCCTGCTCAAGAACGAGGGCCATCGCGTCTCGACTGCGCGTTCGCCCCAGGGCATTCTGGATGCGCTTGCGGGCGGCCAGTTTGACTTTGTGCTGATGGACCTCAACTACGCACGCGATACCACCTCCGGGCGCGAAGGATTGGACTTGGTAGAGCGCATCCATGTCCTCGATCCGCTATTGCCGATCGTGGTGATGACCGCCTGGAGCAGCGTACCACTCGCGGTTGAAGCGATGCGCCGCGGCGTGCGCGACTTCGTTGAGAAGCCCTGGGAGAATAACCAGATCCTCAGCATCTTGCGGCAACAGGTGGAGCGTGTCCGCACCGATCGCGAACGCGAGCGCCAGGCGCAGTGGGAAGACAGGGAAATCCGCTCGATCGAGCGCTCGCTCTTGCCCCGCCACCTACCGCAAATCCCTGGTTACGAGATTGCGGCTGTTTGCCAGCCCACGTTCACAATCGGGGGCGACTATTTCGGCACCATCGAACTCAGCCGTCAAGCAGTTGCTCTATGCGTGGCCGACGTCTCGGGCAAGGGGATGCCGGCTGCCCTGCTGATGTCAAATCTGCAGGCCGCGGTGCGGATCTCGGTTCACGAAGGCATGGAACCTGCCGCCCTGACGGGCCGCCTTAATAGCTTGATGCGTGCCAGTCTCTCATCGGAGAGATTCATCACTTTCTTTTGCGCGCTGCTTGATACCCCGGCCCGAAGATTGCGGTACACCAACGCTGGCCACAATGCTCCGATCCTTTTGCGCGGCGACGGTTCAGTGGCAAACCTGGGCGAGGGGGGTACGGCGCTCGGCATGTTCGCCGATCCTGTCTATGAGCAGAGTGAACTGGAGCTGAAGTCTGGAGACCGTCTCATACTCTTCACCGATGGACTGACTGAAGCAACCGACCCCCTGGGAAGGGAATTCGGAGAAGAACGTTTGGTCCGGTTGCTGATTGAGGAGCGGCAATCTGGCGCGGAGGTATTGAAGCGGCGGATTATCGAGGAAGTGACCGCGTTCTGCGAAGGGCGCTTTCACGACGATGTGACACTGATTGTGTTGGCGGCCGAATGAATCCCTTGCGTCCGGCTTGCTAACAATAGCCAGTAGGGGCAGGAAATGAATTGGCTGTCCCAAAGGCCCCGGCGCCAGTTCCTGTGGCGTCAGACCTGACGGCTTCAACCTGCGAAATATGAACCTCGACCGTCGCTGATTGCATTAGGAATTCGACGGACATAACCAGCCTGAAGGAGTCTTTCTTGCGAAGCAGAATTCCCTCGATGCCCTCCAACGGACCCGACTTCACTCTGACCCGATTGCCGCATTTCACGAAAGGATGAGGCTCTACTGGTACGTCTCCGTTTACCAGCCGACGGATACCTTCGATCTCGTTCTCTGGTACGGGTACCGGTCCGCGGCCGAACTGCACAAAGCCAAGCACGCCCGGTGTGGACAGGATCGGTAGCGCATGCTCGACCCCGCCTTGAACGAATACGTAGCAACTGAAGAGGGGTTGGAGAAGGATCTTGCGTCGATCCTTCCATTGGCGGGTCGTCTCATAGAGCGGGAGGAGCGTACTAACCCCCTTCGACGCGAGTATGCTAGCTACTTTATTCTCGTGCTGGTGCCGAGTGTGAAGTGCATACCAGAGCGAGTCATCTTGCATGTCGAACCTCGTTTTCATCTGACGGACTCATCACGATTCTCGATACAGACCGCCGCTAACATTTGGGATATCGGTCGTTGGTCGTGCTCAGTTGAGTCATACTTTGACTTTCTTGATGAAGGATAAGGGAATGCAGTGCCGATCAACAATGAGCCTAAAGTTTAGGACGAACGTACTAATGCAATCGACGTGCCGCTGGTGCCCGAGAACGGACGGAGCAGGCAATCTGTGTGGCAGCTCAGGACCTACGGCAAGCGGTGGAGTCCCCTCGCCCTGTCGAGAAACCGCTCAGGGGGCTGATTCAGGAGAAGGGTGTATCCTATCGGATCGGGTAAGGCCCCAAAATGGAAATTCGTGATTTAGGTCGGCCGGCGGCTCAGACGCGCTAGTGCTTAGTTGCAATAATACACGATATATTGTATCGTGTTGGGCATGGCTAGGAATGCGCCCGCAATTAGTTGTGGTCCGCAAGATCGACAAGAGCTGGAACTGTTGGCCGGGAGTCGCACCGAGTCTCGGCAGATGGTGGAACGAGCCCGGATCATCCTGGGCTGTTTGGCAGGCCAGCGGGTGAAAGAGGTTGCTCGTGCTTGCCATACTCGCCCTAATACCGTGATCAAGTGGCGGCAACGTTTTGTGCAAGGCGGCTTGGCCGGGTTGCAGGATGCGAAGCGACCTGGGGCTCGACGGGTTTATGGCGAGGACTTTCGCAAGCGCGTTTTGGCCTTGTTGGAACAACCTCCGCCCTCGGGACAGGCGACTTGGGACGGTCCGGCGGTGGCGGCGGCGCTGCAGGGTTCGGTGCATGCGGTGTGGCGGGTTCTGCGCCAGCAGGGGATCTGCTTGCAGCGGCAACGCTCCTGGTGCGTCAGCACGGACAAGGCGTTCGCGGCCAAGGCGGCCGATATCGTGGGTTTGTATCTCGACCCGCCGGAGAAGGCGCTGGTGATTTGTGTCGATGAAAAACCCAGCATTCAGGCTTTGGAACGTAAGACCGGCTATGTTGAGACCGACAGCGGAAAGATCGTGCGCGCTTACAAGAGCACTTACAAGCGCCATGGCACGCTGAATCTTTTTGCGGCCTTGCAGGTGGCGACCGGACAAGTGCAGACGGCCTTCAGTGAACTCAAACGGCGGGAGCAGTTTTTGCAGTTTATGGATCAGGTGGTCGCTGAGACCGCGCCCGCACAGGAGTTGCACGTGATCCTGGACAACTACGGCACGCACAAAAAGTGTGACGCCTGGTTGGCCGCTCATCCCAACGTTCATTTCCATTTCACTCCCACCTCGGCCAGTTGGTTGAATCAGGTGGAAATCTGGTTCGGCATTTTATCGCGTAAGGCCTTGCGTGGCCTGAGCACGCAGAGCACGGCCGAACTCCGTCAGGCTATCGAAGCGTTCATCGCGGCCTATACGCAAAATGCCAAACCGTTCAAGTGGCGGAAGCGCGAGGTCAAAGGCTCGCAGCTCCGTAATACTATCGTTAATCTGCGCAACTAAGCACTAGCTTTCATCGCCAGGGATAAAAAGGGGTTTCAGATGCTTCGAAAAGCACTCTTGCTATGTACCGGATTTGTATCAATCGTCACGGCGTGTGGGGCTGGATCGCCGGCGAAAGTCCCCTCAGCAAGTCTTAAGGCAGAGCCGGTGTTCGAATCCCCACATAAGCTCGATATGCACTTCGGTGGGTTTCTCGGCCGCCGCCTCAAGGCGAACCTCGAAAACTGGGAATTGCGCGTACCGGATTCCAATCCTGCCCTCGTAGAAATGTTCTTTGACCGCGATCGCAAGCCAGACCGGAACCTTCTTCCCTGGTCAGGAGAGTTTGTCGGCAAGTACCTTTGTTCCTCCATTCTCAGCTATCGAATTCTGAAAGACCCTCGACAGAAAGCTATGATTGACCGGGTCGCACGCGCCTTTCTGGACAGTCAGGGGAAAGACGGCTACCTGGGTCCGTTTGACCGGCAGAATCGCTTGACCGGCAAGAACTGGGATGTTTGGGGACATTACTGGGCCCTTCGCGCCCTGTTGATGTATTACGAAGAGTTTGACTCGCAGGAGGCCCTGCAAGCTGCCACGCGCGCCGCTGACCTGTTGGTGAGCAGGTTCCTGGATAAAGGCATCGCTCTCACCAACGATGGCAGTTACGGGCAGATGAACTACGCAGTCATCCATGCCTTTACCCAACTGTATCAACTGACCGGCAAACCCGCCTACCTGCAAATGGCCAACTGGATTGTGAAACAGTGGGATATGCCGGGTGCAGGGCTCTATTTGAGAGGCGCTTTGGCCGGACGGGAGATGTTCGAGTTCCCGGGCAATCGGTGGGAGAGTGTGCATGATTTTTTGGGAATGAACGACATGTATCTCATCACTGGCGACCTCAAGTACCGCGATGCCTTTACTCGCATTTGGTACAGCATCCTCAAAGGCGATCGGCACAACACAGGCGGATTTACTTCAGGTGAAAGGGCCACCGGAGATCCTTACGACAGGGGAACGATTGAAACCTGCTGTACGGTGGCTTGGATTGACATGAGCATCGCTATGCTGAGACTGACGGGCAACTCCCTGGTGGGTGATGAGCTTGAGCTCTCCACTTTCAATGGCAATCTGGGCGGGCAGAACCCGTCTGGGAACTGGTGGACTTTCAATACACCCATGGACGGCACGAAAGAGGCTTCTGCCCATACGATTAACTTCCAGTGCCGGGCGGGAAGCCCCGAGTTGAATTGTTGCTCCGTGAATGGGCCCCGTGGCATGGCCCTGGTTGGCGAATGGGCCTTGATGCGTTCAAAGGAGGGATTGGTGCTGAATTACTATGGTCCCTCGGAGTTCGGCATCACGACGCCGGGCGGCCAAGAGTTGAAGATCACGCAGAAGTCCGAGTACCCGGTCAATGGCAAGGTCGGGGTGCGGCTTGATTTTTCCCGGCCGGACCGGCCGGAAAGCTTCGAAATCAAATTCCGCATCCCCTCCTGGTCCGAGACCACGCGCGTCCGCGTCAATCAGGAATCACTCTCCGCCCCAAAACCAGGTACCTATCTGAACCTGCGGCGAGAATGGAAGAATGGCGATACCATCGATTTGGAATTCGACATGTCTGCACACTACTGGGCGGGCGACAGAGAAGACTATGGTCTCGCTTCCATCTATCGCGGCCCACTCCTGCTGGCATTTGACCCCGTCGATAACTCGATGGACCCGAGTCAAGTTCCTGAACTTGATGCCAAAGCGCTGAACTCGCGATTGGTTGGCAGCCGCCGAGTAATCCAACCGTGGGTGTTGGTCAAACTCAGGTCCGTAGATGGCCATGATGTGAATTTGTGTGACTTCACGACCGCCGGCGCCTATGGGAACTATTATCGGACCTGGCTTCCGATCCGTGGAGTGGCGCCGGTGCCTTTCGACCGAAGCCGGCCAGTCTGGTGCAACCGGCCGTGATCTCGAATCGTTGGCAGTTTGGCGCTCCGATTTTGCGCGGTGGGCAGTCTCCTCGTCAGAGGATTCTGAGTTGAGGAGCCAGACTCCGAGACGTTTTTTGCGTCCCTTGTGGCGGACCCTTAGCGTAAAATAGCTGGATTCGGCAATTGAATTTCGTCCCTTAGTAGCGGGTCGCCCTCATGCGTCATGGTAAGAAGAGGGGTGTGTCGGAGAGTCTCGATCGGGAGGTTGAATGGGTGGGAGCCAGGGGCTAGCGGATCAAGATGCACGACACGCGGCAAAGCCAACCAAAAGCACGGCGGTGGCGGAGAAGCATCGGGTAGTACGAATCACCGAGCGGCGCGATCACGCGGGTGACTTGTGGTCTATCCGGGTTGCGCCTGAAGAGCCAATTGCTTTCAGGCCGGGACAATACGTCACCTTGGGCGTCCGGGTAGGCGAACGCGTGTTGGAGCGTGCCTATTCCATCGTCTCCAGTCCAGCCGAGGAGGAGTTGGAATTCTTCTTCGAGCTGGTGCCTCACGGCAGCCTCACCCCGCATCTTCACAAGCTGAAGGTGGGCGATACGCTGCTCATGAGGCGTAACGCAAAGGGACTGTTCATGTTAGACACGGCGAGTGGCCGCACCAGTCACTGCCTGATCGGTACCGTGACGGGTGTTGCCCCCTATGTCAGCATGGCGCGAACTTTTGCGCGTCAGGCGGAGAACGGAGACCCGGTGCACCGATTGGTGGCGATTCAGGGTGCGAGCCGGTCATGGGAGTTTGGCTACGCCGACGAACTCTCGCGGCTGGCCGGGCAATGGCAATGGTTTGAATACCTTCCGACCGTCAGCCGTTGCTGGGAAGATCCGGCATGGCAAGGCGAAGTTGGCCGGGTGGAAGATGTCCTGCGCAAGCACCTTGATGGATACGGACTTCGCCCGGGCGACACCACGATTTACCTCTGCGGCCATCCCCTGATGATCGAAAATACCAAGGGAATCCTTACGCGGTGCGGCTTCACCAAGGACGTTATCCACGAGGAAGTCTACTGGGTGCCGAGGAAGTAGTGACGTTCAGAGTGCGCTGACGTCAGTACAAGTGACGAGGTGAGACGCGAATCCGACACGCGGAAAGGAGTTCATGCTTGGCGATTGCTTCCGAAACCGGCACCGAGAGCAGCAATGCGGGTCCGCCCCCGGGCCACAAGGGCGGTTTCTCTCCGGAAGCCTGGTCGAATTCCGTAGCGATCCGCTGGCCTTTCTCGCCCGCTGCGCCCGTGACTACGGCGATGTGGTGGCCGTACATTTTTTTAGCATCCACGGATGCCTCCTTAGCCATCCGGATCTGATCGAGCAGGCACTGGTGACCGACAGCCGCAATTTCATCAAGGGCCGGGCCCTGCAAATCAGCCGCTCCGTGCTTGGCAATGGACTGATCACGTCCGAGGGCGAATTCTGGCAGAGGCAGCGGCGTCTTGCTCAGCCGGCTTTCCATCGTGAGAGGACAATCTCGTACAGCAAGGTGATGGTTGAGGAAACCGTACGCATGTTGCGACGCTGGGAAACCGGGCGGCAGCTTGACGTGTACTCCGAAATGATGAACTTGACCCTTCGCATCGTGGCCAAGGCGCTCTTCACCACCAGCGTTGAGTCGGAGGCGGAAACGATTGGTGAGACTCTGCGCGTCTTTATGGATCATTTCGTGGGCTTCCGAAGCGTCCATCGACGGTTGATTCCGGAAAGCTTTCCCACGCCCTGGAACCTCCGCTACCGAAAAGCGATCGCCAAGCTTGACGCCGTCGTCTATCGCCTCATTCGCGAGCGGCGGGCGAGCGGCAGTAGTCCAGGTGACCTACTCTCGATGCTCATGGAGGCAGAGGATATCGACGGCTCGCGCATGTCCGACCGTCAGTTACGCGATGAAATCGTGAGCCTATTTCTCGCCGGCCATGAAACCACGGCGCTTGCCCTTTCCTGGACTTGGTACCTGCTTTACCAGCATCCGGAAGTCGAATCCCGTCTGGCTGCGGAACTCCGTCAAGTGCTCGGCGGACGCCTTCCTGAAGCCGGAGACTTGCCGCAACTCGCCTATGCCGAAATGGTGATCAAGGAGTCCATGCGGCTCTACCCGCCGGTCTACTCTATTACCCGCCAGGCGCTCGAAGGCTTTGAGGTCGGCGGGTATCGTGTTCCTGCCGGTACGCAAGTCGCGATGAGCCAGTGGGTTGTGCATCGCGACCGCCGCTGGTTCGACGAGCCGGATCGCTTCCTGCCTGAGCGCTGGGCCGGCGACCTGGAGAAGCGCCTCCCGCGTTTTGCCTACTTTCCGTTCGGCGGTGGTCCGCGTGTGTGCATTGGACGCGGCTTTGCGATGACCGAAGCGGTGCTGCTGCTGGCAACCATCGCGCAAAGGTTTCGCCTTGCGGTTCTGCCCTCGCCGCCAGTCGTGCCTTGGGCATCGTTTACGCTGCGACCGAAATACGGAATTCAGGTACAGATCCTGGATGGTCAATCAGGTTAGAGGAACCAACCGCAAATGGTTCACGGCGTGTGAGTCCCCGCAAAATCCCGCTCGAAGCCCGCAGGTTTTCCGCACATTTTCCGCAAGCCATTTGTCGCCATTAATGCTGATGCCGATGCAGGTGAGGGTGCAAATAGACTTCAGTCGAACCGTCGATGTGCCGATGGGCGTGGGTGAGATTAGTGCACTCTAGCAACTCGGTTGAGCCGAGGATCCGGGCTGGAACCCCTTGCTCCACCACCCTGCCGCGATCGAGAACGTAACAGGTGTCAGCAATGTCCTCGACAATATCGAGATCATGAGTCGCCGTGATCACGGTCTTGGCGCCTCCTCTCCAGCCCACAAGGAAATCGATGATGCGGCTTTCGCTCTTGGGATCGAGCGCTGAAGTGGGCTCGTCCAGCAGCAGGATCTCGGGATCGAGCACGAGGACGGAAGCGAGCGAAACGCGCTTCTTCTCGCCGATCGAGAGGTGATGGGGCGCGCGGTCACGCAGATGGCTGATAGCGAGCCAATCCAGAACCTCGGAAGCCCGGCGCCGGATCTCCTCGCGCGGCCAGCGGAGTTGCAGCGGTCCAAAGGCGACCTCCTCGAAGACCGTCGGAAGGAAGAGCTGCACATCAGGATTTTGAAACACCATTCCTACACGGCGGCGAAACTCGAAGCAGAACTTCTCCTCCTGCAAGCGCTCCTCCGTGAGGGGCGCCCCCTCATACAGGACGCTTCCCTCGTTAGGGAAGTAGAGGCCATCAAGCACCCCCAGTAGCGTGGACTTTCCGGATCCGTTTGCGCCCAACAGGACCACGCGCTGGCCGCGCGCAATGGTGAGACTCAGGCCGTCGAGCGCTGTAACCTCATTGTAACGATAGCGGATCGCGCTTACTTCGAAGGCCGGAGCACCCATCGTTTTCTCCTAAGAAATGACTTCTATAGCGGCGCTGTCCTCAGCGCCGAAAACGCTGGTGGGGACACCGGCGCTACAGTAAGACCGTCACTATGATTTGCAATACTCGAAGGGCGGATATAGGGACATCATTGCAGTTCATCGGCCGAACCAGAATCCGGCCGCGACGAGCACAGCGAATGCTGCCAGCATCAGCCAATCGCGTCGCCTGGTGGCGAACTCATCAAACAGGTACACCTCCCCCCGGTATCCACGCGACTGCATGGCTAAATAGACTTCATCGCTGAGTTGGAAGGCCTTGGCCAGGAGCACGCCCAGGTTGGCCGCCGCCGCCCGCCGCCGTTCGCGTGCATCGAGGGAACCCAGCATGCGGCTCCGGCGAGCTTCGAGCATGTCATGGGCGGCATGGAGCAGCAGAAAAATATAGCGATAAGTTGTGCCCAGGATCACTACGATTACCACCGGCACCCGCAGGACTCGCAGTGCTTTCAGGAGATGATTCCACGGAGTCGTAAGAACCAGCAGCGTCGATAGCGTGGCAGCTGTCTCCACTCGGCTGACCAGATACGCGGCGGAGACGAGGCCCTGGGCGGTAATGGGCCAACCCACGCCCGGCAGCGTCGCCACCACCCGGCCCGGGGTCAGGAAAAGCGCCGGGAATGCGATCACACCCGTGAAGGCCAAAACGGGGATCCACACCTTGCGCGCAAGCGCCGACAACGGCACGTGCGAGAGGATTCCAAGCAGAAGAGCCAGCACGAAAAGCCCCAACGCCGTTTGCAGATTGTGTGCCGTGGCCGCGACAATAATCAGCCCGAGAATCCCCAGAATTTTGATGCGTGGATCGAGCCCCTGCAAGAGGCCGCGGCTGCGGGCCAGTTCCTCGGCGTAAAGCGAGTGTTCCAGGGCCGCCACGATGCCAGTCGCGGTGCGTTCGAGGAAGCCGCGCCGGCGCACCCGGACCGGCTCAGGGCAGACGTCGCTCATCTCTTAGCACTTTCAACCTGGCAAGGCTCTTCGACACCGTTGCCAGCGTCGCGTTTTCGTGCGGCGAGCCAGGCCACGATAAGGATCAGTAACAGAATCAAGCCTGCCCCAAACACCGCTGACACCAGATAGCCAAAGGCGGCACTGTGCACCCATGCTGGGGCATACCGCGGAAAGGGTGCGGTCCAAAGCGAGGACAGCCGTTCGAGGCCCGCCGGAGCGTGCGCAGGTGGGGCCACGGCGCGAGAGGCTTGTGCGATTTCCTGGCGCGCCACGGGATTCGAGAAATCGCGGGCGGCCCACTCGCCCCAGGCCGAGCCCGTCGCGAGGATGCCAAGTGGCGCGAGGAGCAGCAGCAGCGTCAGTGCCGTCCAGAGAGGTCGCGCGGCTCGCCATCCAAGGGACGGCCAGTCGCCGGATTCGAACTCGATGGCGCCGGGAGCGGTGAGTTTCAGCAATGAAGCATTGGTGCGCTGCAGATAAGCCAGGACGCCACCGGAAACGAAGAGTTCGGCTAATCCCGCGAAGGTGAGATGCCCGATCATGATCGCGGGAATGGCGATAGTCAGTGGGTAAGGTGCATACAAGGGCGCTCCGCTTGCGTCCTTGAAGAACAACGGTTGGATGCCAAACTCCACAGCAGCGCAAAGAGCCGCAGCATTGATCCCGATATATCCGGCGAGAGCGGCCGCCCAAACGCGCCGCGATGAGCGAAGCGGGGCGTGTCCCCCGGCGACGCGATAAACCAAGTAGGCCAGCAGCGATCCGACAATGGCCATGTTGAAACAGTTGGCGCCCAAGGTGGTGATGCCGCCGTCGCCGAAAAGGATCGCCTGAATAACTAAGGCTATGGAAATGGCCAGCATCGAGGCCCACGGGCCGAGAACCACGACGGCGATGCCGACGCCCACGGCATGGCCCGTGGTCCCGCCTGGCAGCGGCAGGTTGAACATCATAATGACAAAGGTAAACGCCGCGAAAACCGAGAGTAGCGGCACCATACGCGTGTTGAGCCGCTTCCTGAGGCGCCGCAACGCGACATACCAGAACGGCGTGGAAGCCGCGTAAAGTGTAGCGCAGGTGGATGGACTCAAGTAGCCGTCAGGAATATGCATACTTGTTTATCTTTACCGGAGTTGCTCAGGCATCGACTACGGAAGATCTCTCGCCTGCTCTGAGAGTCCGGACTGTTCGGGGACTTTGCTTCAGGGTCCACCCGTGGACAAGAAGAAACACCAGTGACAGACACTTCACAGATTTACTTCAGACGAAGTCCCCCTTCATTACAGAACCTAGTGATAACACACTTTTTATATCCGTGCTACCGACATTTTGACGTTATGATCGGACTGAATCACAAGAAGGCATGCGGGGGCAAACAATGGGAGATCTGGTAAGGACGGGCCTTTCGCTCGAGCGCGAGCTTCTGGAGAAGTTCGACCGGGCGATCAGCCGCAAGGGCTATCAGAACCGCTCCGAGGCCGTGCGTGACTTGATACGTCAACACCTGGTCGAGCAGGAAGCGAATGAGAATAGGGTAGTCGTGGGGACGCTGACGATAGTGTACGACCACCACCGGCCCAATCTCTCGGAAAGGCTGATCGAAGCGCAACACAACGCCGACAGCCGCGTGCTGGCGGCTACCCACGTCCACCTCGACCATCACAATTGCCTGGAAGTGATCATCATGAAAGGGCAGAGCGGGGAATTGCGCCGCCTGGCCGACCGCATTCTCAGCTTACGCGGCGTGAAGCACGGCCGCTTGGTGATCAGCAGCACGGGCAAGGATCTGAAGTAGCTCGGTTCGACGCGAACCGGTCAGCGATCTTCCTCTTGACACGACGCCAGGCTCTTCGAGTTGCCTAAAATCGAGTCCGCGTCATCTCTATAGCAGGTTCGGGCAGAGGGACCGGATTGGTGTGGGCGAGGCGTGGTTCCTGAGTCTATTTGACGAATCTCATTGCGCCAAGCTCCTGAGGGCTCCACAAACGTCACTGGGAGGTATTAATGCCGCAGAAAATTGCGCTCGCTGCGATGTTGTTCAGCACGATCCTGGCAACCCAAGCCTTGTTCGCGGATCAAGTCACGCTCAAGAACGGCGATCGTCTGACCGGTGATATCGTGAGCTCCGACGGCAAGACGCTGACGCTTAAGTCCCCGTACGCCGGCACGGTGGCCATCCAATGGGATGCGGTGCAAGAGGTGTCATCCGGTCAACCGCTTTACCTTCGATCGAAGGCCGGCAATGTGGCGGTCGGACCCTTGTCCACGCGCGATGGGAAACTGGCTGTGCAGACGGCCGAGTCCGGCGCGGTGACAGTGCCTAAAGCCGACGTCGTCTCCATTCGTAACAAGGAGCAGGAAGACGCGGCGCAGGCGGCCATCGACCGGCTGAATCATCCTCATCTGCTGGATTACTGGAGCGGCAACGTCGATACCAGTCTGGCTCTGGCTCGTGGAAACGCCGAAACGACTATGTATAATCTGGCCGCCAAGGCGACGCGCACCACGCCCAGAGATGTGATTAATGTATATGCCACATCGCTTTTTGCGCGGAATAGACTGACTATCGGGTGTCCGGTTGGCACCTCCTGCGTCGAGACCACGGCCAGCGCCATTCGCGGCGGAACGCGATACGATCTTAACCTTAACGAGAAGATCTTTGCCTTCGGCCAGCTCGACCTCGAGCACGACCGGTTTCAAGATCTCGACCTGCGCACCGTGCTGGCGGGTGGCGTCGGCTTTCATATGGCGAAAAATGACAGAACCACCTTCGACCTGATGGGCGGCGGGTCATTCGATCATGAAGCTTTCATTGCCGGCCTCACCCGCAGCGCAGCTGAGATTCTGGCGGGTGAAGCGCTGAGTTTTAAAGCCAGCAAGAGCACTACCTTCACTGAGGCCCTGCAGTTTTTCCCCAATTTTACCGATACCGGAGAATACCGCTTCACCTTTGACGCGGGAGTCATCACCACTATTAACAAATGGCTCAGCTGGCAGACCACCTACAGCAACCGGTTTCTGAGCAATCCGCCGCCCGGTGTAAAGAAGAATGACGTCCTGCTGACCACGGGACTCCGGCTGAACTTCGGCCAGCCGGCCAAGTAAGAAGGGAATTGGGCGTTGCGGACCGACGCGAAAGCGCGAGGTGAGTCACAACCAATTGTGCACCAGCCCATCTCCTTTCCGCGCGGGCACGGCCGCCCCGAGGCACAGCCTGTGATAAACCTGGGCTCTTGCATCCCTCATCGTCTTCAAGGGCGCTGTCAGTGTATTCGCGATTTCCGGCAAGGACTTAGACTGACTATCCGGACCGCTCTTTCTCTTGACTAATCGATCCTAAAATAGTAACGTTTAAATATTCTTTCGAGGAACGAGGCTTCTGTTGGGGTGCCGCCTTTTCGCCACTTGCGCCTATCACGTAACGCTGTTGGCCCGCGCTGTATTCTTCACCCGTTAGCGGTCCAGGCAGGAGTCCAGGGAGAGTTTCGCCATGTTCAGGCTTGATGCGGATAAACGGGTCCATTTCTGCGATGGAGTGACTCGACGCGACTTTTTGCATGCGGGAGCACTCGGCTTTCTGGGTCTGACCCTGCCCGAGTTTATGAGCCTGAAGGCAATGGGCGCCGTGCCCCACGATAAGGATATTAACTGCATACAGCTCATGCTTGTAGGTGGTCCCAGCCAACTCGATACCTGGGACATGAAGCCTGACGCTCCGGCCTCCATTCGCGGTCCGTACAAGCCAATCTCCACCAATGTATCCGGAATTCAGATTTCCGAAATCTTTCCCCGCATGTCCAAGCACGCCGATAAGTTCGCGCTGGTGCGTTCGGTGTATCACACCGCCGCCGCCGTGCACGACACCGGCTGCCAGATGATGCAGACCGGTCGGCTCTTCCAGGGAGGCCTTGAATCACCCAACTATGGTTGTGTCCTTCGCCACGCCAAGGGTCCCAAAGGCGATGTGCCACCTAATGTGCTTCTGCCCTATCCGATCGGGCAGTTAGGCGGCAATCTGCCGCACGGCGACACGGCTGGATTCCTGGGAAAGGGTTTTGACCCCTTTGTGTTGAACTCGGACCCGGCGGTGCCGAACTTCCATGTGCCCGACATGCTGCCGCCCGACTACATCTCTGCGGTCCGAGTGGACCGGCGGCGCAGTTGGCGCGATGAGATCGATAAGTCGGTGAGCTATTTTGAGTCGAATGAAGATGCCAAGTTGATGGACTCCACCTTCAACCAAGCCTATACGCTGATGACTTCCGCCAAGGCGCGGGAGGCATTCGAACTCAATCAGGAGCCGGAGGATGTGCGCAAGCGCTATGGGCTTAACCGCTTTGGCCAGGGCTGCCTGTTAGCCCGCCGGCTGATTGAGCGTAACGTACGTTTCGTCACCGTCAACATGTTCGAGACCGTGTTCAACGAAATTACCTGGGACATCCACGGGTCGGCGCCCTTCAGCCCCATCAGTTGCTACCGGAACCTGGTGGGACCGATGTTTGACAATGCTTACAGTTCGCTGCTCGAAGACCTGCACGACCGCCGCCTGCTGGATTCCACCCTGATTCTTGCCACAGGCGAGTTCGGGCGCACACCCAAGGTGAACCCGGCCGGCGGCCGCGACCATTGGCCGCAATGCTGGAGCATCGTGATGGCCGGCGGAGGAATCAAGGGCGGCCAGGTGGTGGGATCGTCGGATACCATC
The DNA here is from genome assembly GCA_963803295.1 of uncultured Acidobacteriota bacterium. Classification (GTDB taxonomy): domain Bacteria; phylum Acidobacteriota; class Terriglobia; order UBA7540; family UBA7540; genus CAWDMC01. Next base: position 479,927 of record CAWDMC010000011.1, read on the forward strand.
GCCGCGGCACCGCGTGACCGGCCGGTGATGCCGGCGCATATCGCGGCCACGGTGTACAAGGCGCTGGGGCTGCCTATCGACCTTGAACTGAAAACCCCTCAAGGGCGGGTGGTGAGGCTGGTGGATCACGGGTTTGATCCGATTGATGAGTTGTTTGTCTAGACTGGACTAAGTTGCACGACCGAGGGCAGGGAAGTGAAGTAAGCAAAACGGGGGGAAACGTCAGTTTGGCATTGCGGAATAGCTGCTGGTGACTGACGACTGATAATCAATGATCAATTGACGTCCACCGAGGTACACCATGAAACGCATGACCCGCTCGCGCCTGTTTCTTCTGGGCGTGTTTCTGTTCTCAATGGCCGCTCCCGGACTTATAGTTCTTTCCCAAACCCAGCAGCCTGAGCCCTTTCACAAGACAGATCCGACTAAGCCCGCTACGAAACATAAGCCGGTGATGCGGACGGTGGCAAGCCATGTGCCGGTTTCAGCCGATATTACCCGCCTTACGCTCTACCCCGCGTCGGTTTCCCTGATCAGCCCGCGCTTCACCCAACATCTCGTCGTTGAAGGTACTTTTGCCGATGGGCACCAGGAAGATGTGACCTTGAAAGCGCGCATCGTCTCGTCCGAGCCCGGCACTGCACTGGTCGATAAAGACGCCTTTGTGCACCCTGAAGCGAATGGAGAAGCAACTATCAAGGCCAGTTATGCGGGCCAGACGACGACGGCCCAAGTCGGGGTGAAGAATTTTACTCAGCCTTTCGAGTGGAGCTTCCGCAATCATGTTTTGCCGGTGATGACCAAAATGGGATGCAACTCGGGACCTTGCCATGGCGCAGCGGCGGGCAAGAATGGCTTCAAGTTGACCCTGCGCGGCTACGATCCAGAAATCGACTACTACACGCTTACCCATCAGGCTCTCGCTCGCCGCACCAATCTGCTTGAGCCGGCGCGCAGTTTGATCCTGCTCAAGCCGACGTTGACGATACCTCACGGTGGCGGGCAGCGGTTCGCGGTCGGATCGCCGGAGTATCAGGTAATCGCTGGTTGGATTGCCGCGGGTATGCCGCCGCCGAGGGAATCGGACCCGCGCATCGTGAATATTGATGTCCTGCCTCAGCAGGCATCCCTCACCCCTGGGGCGGAGCAGCAGTTGCTGGTGATGGCCAAGTTTTCCGACGGCCACTCCGAGGACGTGACGCGCTGGGCCAAGTTCACCAGTGGCGACGAAGCCGTGGCCACCGTCGATGACAACGGCCACGTGACCATGCACGGCTATGGCGAAGCGCCGGTCACGGTATGGTACTTGAGCCACGTAACCTTTGCCCGGATGCGAATACCGTATCCCTACCAGATTGCGCAGTCAGTCTATAGCTCGGCTCCGCATGGCAACTACATCGACAACTACATCCTCGACCATTTGAAGGCGCTGCACATTCCTCCCTCGCCGGTGGCCTCAGATTCCGAGTTCATCCGCCGCGCTTATCTTGATGCCGCCGGCATTCTACCGAAGCCTACGGAGGTGGAGCAGTTTCTAAACGACAAAACACCGGATAAGCGTAAGCGTTTGATTGAAAGCCTGATAACCCGGCCCGAATTCGTGGACTATTGGGCGTACAAGTGGTCGGATCTGTTGCTGCTGTCGAGCAACCGCCTCTCGAATGAAGGGATGTGGAGTTACTACGACTGGATCCGGGAGAGCGTCAAGGCGAACAAGCCGTGGGACCAGTTCGTCTACCAGATCATCACCGCCACGGGCAATACGCGGGAAAACGGCGCCGCCAACTACTGGGTGATCCACCGCGACCCGACGGACATCGCCGAAAACATGACCGCTGCTTTTATGGGCATCAACATGGCCTGCGCCCACTGCCACAATCATCCCTTGGCCAAGTGGACCCAGAAGGACTACTTCGGCATGGCCAACCTGTTCGCTCGGGTACGCCTGAAGACAGGCGAACCCGGTGAGACCCGGCCCGGCATTGGCGTGGTCTTCCGGGATGTGACGGTCTACCAGGGAACTTCGGGCGATTATACTGACGACCGCTTTACCCGTCCGTTGGCGCCGAAGCCGCTCGAAGCTCCAGCCCTCTCGCCCGATTCTCAAGCGAGCCGGCGCGCCTATTTCGCCAAGTGGCTCACCGCTCCTGAGAATCCTTACTTTGCCAAGGCCCTGGTGAATCGTGTCTGGCGTAACTTCATGGGACGCGGATTGGTTGAGCCGGTGGACGATTTGCGCGATACCAATCCGCCGACCAACAGCGAACTGCTCGACGCGCTTACCAAGGATCTTGTGGCCCATCACTTCGATGTCGATTACCTGATCAAGACCATCATGGAATCCGCCGCTTATCAGACCACCTCGCGGCCGCTCAAGGAGAATGCCGACGACGACCAGTTCTACTCGCACTACCTCATCCGCCGCTTGCCGGCCGAAGTGATCCTCGATGCGGTTTCGCAGGTGACGCAAGTGCCCGAGAAATTCGGGGGGTATCCCGAGGGTACTCGCGCTTTGCAGCTCCCCGATACGGCCGTGAAGAATTACTTCCTCACCGCCTTCGGGCGTCCCCTTCGCCAGCAGACGCGCGAGAGCGAGCGCACTTCTGTGCCGACCATTACCCAGGCGCTGCACGCGTTCAATGGAGATACCTTGAACGACAAGCTACGAGCAACCGGCGGTACAATCGACATGCTGTTGAAGCTCGGCATGCCCGACGAGAGGATTATCGAACACCTGTATCTGTCTGCCTTCAGCCGCTATCCGACGGAATCAGAGCGTAGCGGCCTCATCGCCGCCTTGCAGAAGGCGGAAGAGCAAAAGACTCAGGGGGTAACCGACCAGCGCCGGGCGGCAATTGTCGATATGAGCTGGGCGTTGCTGACCAGCCAGGAATTCATGTTCGACCATTGATTTTGCTCCCCTCCTTATTTGGCCTTTTTTAGGAGGGGGCAAGGCGGTGGTAAAGCGAATTCACGGGCGCAATCGTCTCCACTGGAGCGCAGGTGTCAGCACGACCACGCCGGCCTCGGTCACCCCTTCTGAACCAGGAAGGGGGGGATTTTTAGGTGGGACCTCGGAGAGAAAATTAGAATGGATCTAAGCCGTAAACAGGTCGTGGCGCGTTTTGCCGTAGCCTTGGTGAGCGCCATTGTTCTACCAGGGATTGCCTCGGCGGCGGACGCTACGTATGCCCAAGTTGCCCCCATTCTGCAAAAGAATTGCCTCGCGTGCCATTCAGCCGTGGCCAAAATGGGTGGCCTGGTGATGGAGAGCTACGACTTGATGATGAAGGGCGGCACGCACGGCGCTTCGATTGAGCCGGGTAAGGGTGAGCAAAGCCGCATGGTCCAGATGCTCGAAGGTAAAGTGCAACCGCGGATGCCCTTTGGCGGGAATCCTCTGGCGGCAGACGACATCGCTGCGATCAAGGCCTGGATCGACGCCGGCGCCAAAGGTCCGGCGGCCGGAGAGGCCTCTAAACCCCTTCAGGGCATCGCGATTCCCGAGATCAAGCCGCAGAAGCCGGTGGTTTCGCCGGTCGCTGCGGTGAGATTCTCGCCCGACGGCAAGACTCTGGCGGTGGGTGGTTACAAAGAGGTGAAGCTGCTCGATACTTCCTCGGGCAAAGTCCTTGGCTTGCTTGGCGATCATGCCGGAGACGTGCGTTCAATCGCCTTCAGCCCTGACGGCAAATGGCTGGCAGCCGCCGGTGGTCTGTGCCAGCAGTCGGGCGAGATCAAACTCTGGGACGTTGCCACCCGGCAACCCTTGCGAACCATGAAGGGCCACACGGACTGCGTCTACTCGGTCGCCTTCAGCCCGGACGGGAAGATTCTGGCGTCGGGCAGCTATGACAAAACGGCGATCCTGTGGGATGCCTCCACCGGAAAGGAGATCAAGACGCTGCGAGACCACATCGACGCGGTGTTCGCCGTGGCTTTCAGTCCCGACGGTAATTGGCTGGCCACAGGGTCGCAGGACCGCAGCGTGAAAATCTGGGATGTCGCCTCGGGCAAGAGGCTTTACACGCTGGGCGATGCACTCGATGGACTCACCTCGATTGCCTTTTCGCCTTCGGGTAAACAGATCGCCGCGGGTGGGTACGACAAAACCATCTGGGTGTGGAATCTTGCCTCTGACGGTGGGACCCTGGCGCATTCCCTGATCGCCGATGAAGACAGCATCCTATCACTCGCGTGGTCGCCGGACGGAAAAGAAATCATCACCAGCTCGTCCGATGGATCGATCCGCGTGCGCGATGCCGGGACGCTCGATCCCATCCGGGTGATCGACAAACAGCCGGACTGGGTGGAGGCTTTGTGTTTGAGTCCCGACGGGCACTGGCTTGCCGCTGGGCGATGGAATGGAACGGTCAGTCTCTATGACTTGAAAAGCTTTGAACAGGTTGTCGGTCCGTTGGTGGCGTTCACCGGAAACGCTGGAAGCCCGGCGGAGAAGGCTGAAACCCGACCTTAGCAATTTGTAACCGCGGGCGCGGCCCGCCTTGGACTGCGGCGGCTCGTCGCCGCCCTGGAATGAGATTCTTAACGAAAGACCGTGGCGTCGACTTGCCCACCCGGGACGTGAACAGGACCCAGCCAAGAAGGGCCGTGGCTAGTGCCACCGCACTCCAAGACGCTTGGCGCTGTTAGGGAGAATTGCCATGAAAACCGCAGCTTCATTTCGCGGATTGCTCGCGCTGGCGATGATTGGTGCAGGAAGCGTTGCTAGCCGCCGCCTCCGGTGAGCCTACGATCCCGCCGGAGCTTACCATGATTTCACCGCACGGCCTGGAGCGTGGCTCGACCAAGACTTTCAATCTTGAGGGGCGGAACCTCAACGCAGTCCGTACCGTCCTCTTTGACACCCCTGGCATCAGTGCTAAGGTTGCGGATATCGTCGACATTTCTGAGAAGATCACCGGGCCGCGGATCAACGTGGACTTGGCCGCCCAGGTGCCCCTGGGCAAGAAGCAAACAGCGAAAATGGAAGTGACCGGCTGCCAAGGATGCCAAGCCTGGGCTGCACTGGTTTCGCATCCAGACGGCTCTTGGCACTTCGAATCTCGAACCTATGGAGATCAGCGCTCTGCCTGAACTTGAGCCCACGGCCGATCCCGAACAGATGTCCGGGAAGGATGGTCAGAACGCAGCGCCGTTTCCGGTGAGCCTGCCTGCAACCCTGGTTGGAACTCTGGCCTGGCCGGGCGCCACTCACCGTTACGCTTTCGAGGGTACCCCGGGTGAGGAGATGGTCTTCCAAGTGGTCGCCTCGGAGATAGGATCGAAACTGCGCTCGGAGCTGGCGCTGCTTGACAGCTCCGGCAAGATCCTGGCCCGCTCGGGCGAATATTCACGCGACCCGGATGCGGTTCTGACCTACAAGCTGCCAGGCAAGGGATCTTATACCCTGGTCCTGAGCGATCGCGAGGAGAGTGGCGGAGCAGATCATTATTACCGGCTTCTGGCGGGTGCCTTGCCCTACGTTACCAGCATGTTTCCGCTGGGCGTGCGCGCGGGCGATCCGGCCGAGGTAAAGGTAAGCGGCGCAAATCTCGGAGATATCCGCGAACTGAAAGTGAATCCACCCAAGGCTACGGAGGGCCCCCAAGGATGGATGGACCTTCCACTAGGACTCCAAACTGTGGGTAAACCGGTGAAACTGGTGGTCAGTGACGAGCCCGAGGTTATCGAGCGCGAGCCCGACAATGCCCCCGACAAAGCTCAGACCGTCAGCCTGCCGGTGAGCATCAACGGTCGTATCGCAAACGTCTCCGGCAAAGCGGCCTCGGCACAATCGGGGCAGGAAGAAGGATCGGCGGACGAGGATTACTTTCGCTTTCGTGCTCATCGTGGGGAGCGATTGACACTAACGGTCGCAGCAGCCCGGCTTGGCTCACCGCTCGATTCGATGATTGAGGTGCTGGACGCAAAGGGCCAGCCAATCACGCAGGCCATGCTGCGTTGCCTGTTCCAGACCACCACGACGCTGTCGGATCGTGACTCCCGCTCTACGGGTATCCGCCTGGTTTCCACCACCGGGCTCCATGAGAATGACTATCTGATGGTCGGTGAAGAACTCGTTCAGATCGGCTTCATTTCGGATCAGCCCGACTCAGACATTTTTCTGAAGGGGGTCGGCACACTGCCGGGCGGTGCTGCGAAGCACGTTCCTGGGCACCTCGCCCTCGGTTCACGCCATCAACACGAACGTCTACAAAGTGCAGATCCTACCTCCGGGTGCGCGATTCCGCCGCAACGGGCTGCCGGTATTCCACCTGACTTATCGCAATGACGATGGCGGACCCGGCTACAAGGCTGATTCGCGCCTGGAATTCACAGCACCCGCGGATGGCGAATACGTCGCGCATCTGAAGGATGTTCGTGGTTTGGAGGGCCCCGACTTTGCCTACCGTCTGACCATCCGCGATGTGGATCCCGATTTCTCGCTGGCGGCGAACCCGGACAATCCGAACATCCCGAAGGGCGGTGACGTTCCGATTACCGTGGAAGCCAACCGCACGGCCGGCTATGACGGTCCCATCGAGGTCGAGGTCGAAGGACTACCGAAGGGCGTCAGCTCCAACCACGCCATCATTCCTGCCGACCAGGATTCGACGATTGTCGTGCTCTCCGCTTCCGCTGACGCCTCGCCCGGCGCCGGCGCGGCATCGATCCGCATTGTCGGTCACGCCAGGATTAACGGGAAAGAGCGGGTGCACGTTGCCAACCGGATAGATGGCGAAGACGCTCCGCTCGAGATAGCGACCGTGATCCCTCCGCCCGACGTGGTGGTTACTGCCGAACCGAAGATCGTGGCTTTGGAGGCAGGCAAGGAAACTAAGGTGACGCTGCATGTCGATCGGAAGAATGGTTTTGACGGGCGCGTCCCCTGTTATGTGATGAACCTGCCGCCGGGAGTTCGCGTCGTTAACATAGGCTTGAACGGCGTACTGGTCGATCCGAATCAGTCCACCCGGACGTTCACGCTCAAAGCTGAAGACAGCGTCAAGGCTCTCGATCAGCCGATCTACGTTGTTGCAGAAGTGGAGTCGAATTCGTCCACCCGTCACGCTTCAGCCCCTGTCATGTTGAACCTTCGCGACGCAGCCGTAGCGAGTTCCGAAGCAACGCCGAAGACGATGTCTCCACCGGACGACCGGCATTGAGGGTGCCGACCGTTCCTGACAAGGGTACCTACGCCGCCCAGGCGATCCACAAATGTTTCCTCGGTACCACGAATCTGGCTTTCGCCGGACTCGGGGATCGTTTGCCAAACTCCTAAAATGAGCGGATATGGCCAGATCCACGTCCCCGACTCAAGGTGCTGAGCGCGCCAACCAGCGCAACGCGCTGCTGTCGGGCTTCCTGGGTTGGACGCTGGATGCCTTCGACTTCTTCGTTCTCACCCTGGTTCTTGTCCCCGTCGCGAAGGATTTTGGTAAGTCGGTTCCGGAAATCGCCCTCACCCTCACCGCCAGCTTGGCCATGCGTCCTGTAGGCGCTTTTGTCTTTGGCCTCATGGCGGACCACTTCGGCCGGCGCCTGCCGCTGATGCTCGACATCTTGTTCTACTCTCTCGTCGAGGTTCTCTCTGGTCTGGCGCCGAACTACACCGTCTTTCTGGTGCTGCGACTGCTCTATGGGATTGGCATGGGCGGCGAGTGGGGCGTGGGCGCGTCGCTGGTGATGGAATCTGTCCCGGCTAAATGGCGAGGAATTCTCTCGGGCTTACTGCAGCAAGGCTACGCCTTGGGTTATCTCCTGGCCGCTGTCGCGTACTATGCAGTATTCCCCCACTGGGGTCCGCACTGGGGATGGCGCTGCCTGTTCTTCATTGGTGGCACGCCGGCGCTGCTGACGCTATTCATACGCGCCAAAGTGAAGGAGCCCGAGGCTTGGCAACACTCCCGATCCGATTGGAGCGGCTACCGGCGCTCGATCCTTGCCAACTGGCGGATCTTTCTCTACCTGGTGGTGCTGATGGCCGCGATGAACTTCATCTCGCACGGCACTCAGGACCTCTATCCGACTTTCCTGCAGCACCAGCGGATGTTTAGCCCGCAGCGCACCGCCGCCGTTACTATCGTCTCGATGTTGGGGGCCCTCGCCGGTGGGCTCGCTTTCGGCCTGTTCTCGGATCATGCCGGGCGTCGGCGTTCAATGGTGATCGCCGTGTTGTCAGCGCTGGTTCTGGTACCCTTGTGGATCTTCGCTCCGAATACTCCGCTAATCTACCTAGGCGCATTCCTGATGCAGTTCATGGTGCAAGGCGCCTGGGGAGTGATCCCTGCACACCTTAACGAGCTTTCGCCGAGTCGCTTGCGGGGGTTCTTTCCGGGCTTCGCCTATCAGCTTGGCGTGCTGGTAGCTTCGAGCATCGGGTATTTCGAGGCACGGCTCGCGCAGCACCATTTCACTTATGCGCAGTCCATGGGATTACTGGCGTCGGTGGTCTTGTTATTCTGCGCGGTGGTGATCGTAGCCGGTCCGGAGGCGCACGGCATCGAGTTCGGCAAATCGGGTCCGGCCTGAGAGCGAAGATAGATCGGCCCTCAAGGATTCCTGTGAGAAGAGTCCTATTAGTTGCGGTGTTCCTGGCAATCGAAGCGTCCACGGCCGGCTTGCAAGCCCAGTCCACCGGCCCTGAGGGCGAGATTCGCGGCGTGCTTGACACTCAGGCGGCCGACTGGAATCGTGGCGACGTGGACCACTTTATGCAGGGCTACTGGAAATCGGACAAGACGGAGTTTGTCGGCGCGAGCGGGATCCTGCGGGGCTGGCAGGCTGTTCTCGACCGTTACCACCGCGAATACCCGAATCGAGCCGCGATGGGGCATCTCAGCTTCAGCAACCTGGAAGTCACGATGCTGGGCCCACGTGCGGCCCTAGTGGTGGGACGCTATCACCTGAGTCGCGAGAAGGATCAGCCCAGCGGCGTGTTTACGCTGGTGCTCCGAAGGTTCCCCGAAGGTTGGAAGATTATCAACGATCACACCTCAGCCTTGAAGCCATAGGTTCAGGCCATCTCTGACCTGGTAAGCCGTGTGGCGGCCACCAACTCCCAAGATGGGTATTCCCTTCGGTTACTGAGATTCTTAACCCGCCTGGCACGGAGGCCAATCGTCGAGGTCAAAACCCGTGCTCCTTCAATGCGATAGACAACTTAAGATGCCAAGGGAACCTGCCAATAGGAAATAGTGGGGAAAAGCAGAAACAGTGCCGATAAGAATAGCTGAAGACCTGCTCGGGGAGACGGCTATTTTGAAACGGGGACTCTTAGCGCTTCTACTCATTGGACTGACCGCGGACGGGCGATTGGTCTCTGCTGCCGCCGCAGATTACACATCGGCGTACGAAACTCCTCGAGCCGCGCCTTCAGCACCCTCCTCCATCCAGAACCAGAATCTCTTCCGAGACCGGCTCAGATCGAACCCGCGCGACCTCGAAGCTCTCCGCCGGTTGGCCCAGCTTACTGACAATCCACCGCAGTGCCGCGAGAGTATCGCGCTTTCCCGTCAAGCCTTGGATCTCGCACCCCTTGACGTGGATTTGCGCCTGCAACTCGGGCGATCGCTGGCTACTTGTCGCGATAATCGGGAGGCCGTTGCAGTGTACCGCGAGCTTGCCAAAGCACGCCCAAATGATGCCGGGCTTCAAGCTGAGTTTGGTGAGCTGTTGCTGCGTTTACAACTCTATGATGAGGCGACCAGTGCTTTCCGCCGGGCGCACGCGCTCGATGCCTCAAAGCTGGGCAGCGTGCTGGGGCTTGCCTCGTCTCTGGTAGCTTCGGAGAGCTATGCGGAAGCACTCTCCGCCTATGACGAAGCGCTCCGGTTATCGCCTGGCAACTACGACGCCTTGCAGGGCAAGGCTTACGTCCTCTATTGGAGCCACCGGTACCCGGAGGCGCGGCAGACACTCGAGACGCTGAACCGCCTTCACCCCGCCGATCACGCCGTCAGTCCCAAGGTGTTGCGCGATATTGCCGAGGCTGAAGAGCAGGCGCATTGGATCAAGTTGCGGCCGGCACCCAACGCACCGCCAGCGGATTTCGTGAAGTACTACTGCGAGGTATTATCATCGCACCCGCGAGACAAGACGGCTTTGCTGGGGCTCGCCTACCATCGTGCCTTGACGGGAGAATACACCGGTGCGATCCGCGACTACCGGCGGGCGCTCGAACTTTATCCGCATGAGCGCAGTGCCAAGCTGGAGTTGGCACGGCTTCTCGGCGCCCAAGGTGAGTACAAAGCCTCGATGCGGCTCTATAAGGAAGTGCTGAGCCAGACCCCCGACGATGCCGTTGCGCTCGAAGGGCTTGCTCACGTGATGGCGTGGTCAGGACATCCGCGCGAGGGCGCTCGGATCTACCGGAAACTGCAGCAGCGAGATCCCGATAATCTTGACTATCGGCTGGAGATTGCCCGGATTAATTTGCAGACCGGCGACTACGCCGAGGTCCGCAATGAGCTTGCCGTGGTTTTCGCTCAGCAGCCACGCAATGAGGCGGCTCGCCTGATCACGGGCCAGCTTGACCTTCAACAGCACGAATACGAAGCGGCGCGCAGACAGTTTGAAGGAATTTTGCTTCGGCATCCAAGCAATCCAGAGGCACTACTCGGCAAGGCGCGGGTGGCCTACTATACCGACGATCTTTCCACTGCCGAGTCCATCAGCCGCAAGCTGGCAGCGGACCATCCCGGCGACTACGAAGCGGTCATGCTGCTGGCCGCAATCGATCGGGCGCGAAGTCAACGCCGGGAAGCGCTGGATCTGCTGCGCCGGGCCGAACGCCTGAGTCCGAATAATCCCGAAACGAAATCGCTTCGCCAGCGGGTGATTGCCGAGGCTCCACTCGGCATCCGTACCGTGGCTGCGTACGACCGCGAGATCGCGCGAGGAGCGACTACTTCCGGGTTTGAGGATCTGCGCACCTTTGTTTATGGAACCGCCTTCGACATGAGGTTGATCCCGCGCAGTCAGTCGACTGTAGCCATCGACGTGCTGCCAACCGAGACACCCTATGGCGGATTACGGGGCGCAGCGGTTCCGGAACAGTTCCTCTACCGGCAGTCCACCCGCGTGAACCGCCTGATAACGGCTCGCGGCGGGCTCGGTGCGGTCCGCTTCGGACCTGGCCATCCCGTCACGGTGGTCACACAGGCGGAGCCGGTGGAGAGCGCCCGAAGCACAATCGCCGGTTACGCCGGTGTCTCCATTTCGCCGCGCCAGAGCCTCAGTGTGGACCTTACCTGGAGCCACCTGCCTGCTGCCTACACTCCGCTTTCGGCACGATTGGGTGTGAGGGAGAATCGCTGGGAGGGTACGATCAATTTCACTGTCGATCCGCGCACGGAGCTGCACTTCACCTATTACCAGTCGCATTACCGAACAGAGATCTATCCTCATTACTCCGCCGAAGTCGAACGCGGGGAACCGGTGACGGTCATCCGGAGCAAACCCGATCGTGACGAGGCCAAGGGCGCGGTGCTGCTGATGGATCGCACCTTCTACCGCGAGCGCCACTTCGCGTTTGATTGTGGGTATTGGGGTTCGGTCTACGGCTTTAGCCATCTGCGTGGGACCTTCCTCGGACTTTTCAATCCAAGCTTCTACCAGCGCCACTTTGCCACCGGGCGCCTGTACGGAAACATTGTTGGACCGCTGGGTTACGATATCGCGGGTGACTTTGGCATTCAGCAGATCGGTCACGACGGCGCTTTTACTCGTGCTTACATCGCAACCCCTGCGGTCAGCCTCCGAGCCGGCGAGAGGCTCGTAGTGACCCTCGGCTATACACGCTACGACGTGGCCCAGGCAATCGGCAACGTGATTGGTAACGGGGTAAAGCTCACCACCGACTGGAAGTTCTGAGCGGCAAATCGCGACGTGACGACGCTGACGCCGTTTCCATTTCTGAGTTGCGCGTCCCGGCACTCGTGCTACCATCAATTGAATCCAAGCCAGATCGACAAGCAGGAGGACCGAAATGAGGTACTTGGCGATTGTTGCAGTACTCTGCTTTCTACCAGTGTGTGCAGCAGCTCAAGCACCCGGAACCGCGAAGGCGGTACTCCGGAACGCGCAGGGGGAAGATATCGGGACGGCGACGTTCACCCCGGCGGCTGACGGGGTTAAGATCTCCCTCGAGGTTTCGAAGCTTACCTCGGGTCCGCATGCGTTTCATATTCATGCCATCGGCGCCTGTGAACCACCGGACTTCAAGTCCGCCGGCGGTCATTTCAATCCGGAGCACAAGAAGCATGGCTTGAATAATCCCGACGGACCGCACGCAGGCGACATGGAGAACGTCACCATCGCAGAAGACGGCACTGGCAAGGCTGAAGTTGTGAACAGCCGCGTCACGCTAGGCGCCGGCGCCAACTCGCTCTTTCAGCCCGGGGGTACCTCTATCGTAGTTCATGCCGCTGCCGATGACGGTGTGAGCGATCCTGCGGGAAATGCCGGAGCGCGGCTGGCTTGCGGCGTGATTACCAGAGAATGAGTGTGGAGTCATCAGTCCCCCGGGCAGAAACCCGTGCACGGATCGATCCTCGGCATACGATCCTGAGTTTTGAACAGGCGCTCGCCCTGGTGAGAGCGAAACTGGAGGAGCACCGACGGGAGCCGCCAGTCGAGACCGTTCGCCTGCTGGAGGCTCGCGGGCGAGTCCTGGCGCAGGATATTGTTGCCGATCGCGACTACCCTCCTTTTGATCGAGCCGCGCGAGACGGCTACGCCGTGCGATCCGAGGATGTGGTGAACATCCCAGTCTGGCTTGATTGTGTCGGCGAGGCGCGCGCCGGAAAGCCCTACCCCGGCAGAGACGGCGACCGGAGTGGGGTTGCGGTCGAGATCATGACTGGGGCTCCCGTGCCCTCAGGATTTGACGCCGTCGTCATGGTGGAGCACACCCGCGCGGAAGGGCGCCGGGTGGAGGTCCGGCAGAAGGTTGCTCACCTCGACAACCTAGTGGGGCAGGGAAGTGAGGCGCGCGCCGGCGCGCAACTGCTGGCGCGCGGACGGCGGCTGGATTCGGGCGCCATGGGGCTGCTGGCCTCGGCGGGCCAGGTGCGGGTAAAGGTGCTTCGGCGGCCGATTGCCGCCATTCTTCCTACCGGCGACGAGGTGGTGCCGGTCGAGGCTCAACCGCAGTGGTACCAGATCCGCAACAGCAATGGCATTGCCCTGGCCGCTCAAGTGGCGGCGATGGGCGCTGTACCCCGGCTGATGGGGATCGCGCCCGATGAGGAAGGAGCGTTGCGCTCACTGATCGAGCGGGGTCTCGAGTCTGACCTTCTGCTGCTGAGCGGCGGCGTTTCAGCGGGCCGATACGACTTGGTAGAGCCAGTGCTCGAGGCGATGGGCGCTGAATTCTACTTCCGCGGCGTAGCCATTCGGCCGGGAAAGCCGCTTGTGTTCGGCCGTCTGGCGGACACGTTCTTCTTTGGCCTACCTGGGAATCCTGTCTCGACTTATGTCACTTGTGAGCTCTTTGTCCGTCCGGCGATCACTGTACTTGCGGGCGCTGCTGCTGAGTCTACGTTATTCCTGCGTGCGCGCCTGCGCGAGCCATTTCGTCAGAACCACGGTCTCACCGCTTTTGTGCCGGCCCGAGTCGAGATGCTGGCCGGTGACCCGGTGGTTCGACCTGCGCCCTGGCAGGGTTCCGGAGACTTGGCTGGTTTTGCCGGAGCCAATTGTCTGCTGGTGGTCCAACCAGACCAGCGGGAACTGCCCGAAGGCACGTGGGTGGATGTGCTCACGATTCGAGGGTAGGAAAGGGTAACCTTTAGTTTGCCCATGCCCAAACTCAGTCACTACGATAAGTCTGGCCGCGTCCGCATGGTGGATGTCTCCGCTAAGGCAGAGACCCGGCGAGAGGCCGTGGCGGAAGCGCTGGTAAGAATGAGCCCCGCCACCCTGCGGGCGGTTCGTCGGAATCCCAAGGGCGATCCGCTTGAGGTGGCGCGTATTGCGGGTATCGGCGGCGCCAAGCGTACTGCGGAGTTGATTCCGCTGTGTCATCCGCTGCTACTGACTCACATCGATGTTGAAGCCGAATTCGTCAAAAAGGGTGTGCTGATCCGCTCGGTCGTGCGCACCACCGGGACCACCGGGGTGGAAATGGAGGCGCTGACCGCGGCTTCGGTGGCGGCCCTGACCGTTTATGATATGTGCAAAGCGGTTGATAAGAGCATTGAGATCACCGGAGTGCGGCTTCTCGAAAAGAGCGGCGGCAAGAGCGGCCGATATCGCGCGCCCTAGCGCCGCTACACCCCGTGCCAAGGAACACGCTACGAAATGGATGGGACGCTGCGAACCAAAATCCTGGTGCTGAGCGACGCCTGCGCCGCGGGCCGGCGCGAGGACCGTTCCGGCGAGGCGCTGCGCCAGTTCCTGGTGTCGCACGGCTGGGTCGTCCTTGCCTGTGAAATCCTGCCGGACGACGCCGGGCGTATCCGCGACCGGTTGGCGCAGTGGTGCGACGACCGCGGCTGCGAAATCATCCTGACCACCGGCGGCACCGGACTCAGTCCTCGTGACGTTACGCCTGAGGCCACTCGCGCTGTCATCGAGAAGGAGATTCCGGGTTTGGCCGAGCTGATGCGCGCCGATGGGGTGAGGAAGATACGGCGAGCGGCCCTCTCACGGGGCGTCGCCGGCGTACGAAACGGTCGACTGATTGTCAACCTGCCTGGCAGTCCGCGAGGCGCGGTCGAGTCGCTGGCCAGCATTTACGATCTGCTCCCGCATGCCATCGATATTGCGCAGGGAAGGACCGAGCACGAACAGCAGGAGCGGGTATCAAGTTGACGCCGTCGCCTGTAACCTGTAACCTGTACCCTGTAGCCTCTATGTTCTACCAATACGCACCGGTAGTGATCTTCCTGGCGCTGGCGGCAGGCTTTCCGCCGATCGCCCTCTGGGCGCTGAAGTTTGTAAGGCCCACGCCCAAACCCTCGGTTGAGAAGCTGATGCCGTACGAGTGCGGCGTTACGCCGGAATCGGACTCGCGCGGCCGCTACACTGTGCGCTTCTACCTGGTGGCCATCCTGTTTGTCATCTTCGACGTGGAAACCATCTTCCTCTTTCCCTGGGCTGTCGAATACCAAGTGCTTGGGCTGTTTGGACTGGTCGAGATGATGGTGTTCCTAGGTATCCTGATCATCGGCTACATCTGGATCTGGAAGCGCGGTGCGCTCGAATGGATCTAGCCGCCACCTGCTTGTGATCGGCTCGCTGCCTATGTGATACACGTAATCCACTCTCCGGAGCCGTCCATTTGCTTGTCCCTCCTTCCGTCCGAATGGTACGATGATCAAACAATTCCCAAGAACACCTGAGGTACTGACATGGCTTTTGAACGACTGAGTCTCGAGGGCAAGAAGGCACTGATATTCGGTGGTACTAGTGGTTTGGGACATGCTATTTCGCTGGGTTATGCGGAGGCCGGAGCTGACGTGGCGCCGGTCAGCCGCCGCGTCGAAGAGGTTGCCAAGACGGCGGCTGAGATCCGCCACATCGGACGCCGTTCGTTTGAGATTACCGCCGACGTTACCAAGCGGGACGAGATCCAGAAAGTAATCGACCGCATGCTCGAGCAGTTTGGACGGATCGACATTCTAGTGAACTGTGCCGGCACCACCAAGCGCTGCCCTTCGCTGGATGTCCCGGAGGAAGACTGGAACCGCATTCTGAACGTGAACCTGAATGGTACCTGGAACACCTGCCAGCTCGTGGGCCGGGTGATGGCCAAGCAGATGTATGGACGCATCATCAATATTGCGTCGATTGGCGCTTTCCAAACCCTCTATGAAGCCACCGCCTATGCCACCAGCAAGGGCGCAGTGGCAATGCTCACCCGCAACCTGGGCACCGAGCTGGTCAAATACAACATCACCGTAAACGGCATCGCCCCCGGGGTGTTCGAGACTCCGCTGAACACCAAGCTGATCAACGAGCCGACACGCAAGGGGTCGATCCTCTCACACACGCCCATGAAACGGTTTGGCCAGCTTGACGAGATCCAAGGGGTGGCGATCTTTCTCGCGTCCGACGCCGCCAGTTTCGTGACCGCCGAGATCATATCCGTGGATGGCGGCTTTATGTCGCAGGGTATCGGGGGATAAGGTCAGAATTTCAATACTGCTTCACCGATTTCACCGCATCGCCGTCGAAAATCACATACAGCACGTGGGGCGCGATTCCATAGATCCAATCTTCTTCTTCCGATCCATCCTCGTGCGCTTCGCGGACCTTGCGGTCGGGCGGACCTTTGGCCGAAAGCACGGCGTCGCGATCCATACCCACTACAATCTCGTGCTTCTTTATCGCCTCTTTGAACTTGGGTGGGGTTGTAGAGGCGTAAAGCACGGTAGGTGAGTGGCGCTCAAAATCGAGCACCGAAGCGAGGAGCTTCTTGACAATGGGGACGGTGAGCTGCGAGATCTCGCCCGGAATCTTCAGGGAGATGTAAGAGCCATAGGAGAGGATGTTCGAGTCGGCCATAGGGCCGACGGGCGCCGTGGACGTGCCCATTCCCACTTCGATGTGCTGATACCAGTGCTTGCCGCCTTTGCCACCGTGGTTGATTTCGAAGAGAACCTCATTGGATTTGAAGCTGACTTTGGTGATCTGGACGGGAGCACCGGCCCCTACGGCCGCGCCGTTTGCCTTTAGTTCTTCCTCCGCCTGGGCCCGGTCGAGTTCGCCTTTGGAGTCCAGGTAGACGCCGTGCTTGCCGCGCGGGAGGGTCATCTTGGCAACCGCGATTTCGCTTTGCAGGCCACGGATGATGTCAATGCGAGCGGCCTGGCCCTGTCCTTCCTTGGCGAGTAGCGGGGCGGGCGCGAGCAGCAGGGGGGCAACTATTGCGGGCAGCAGCAAGATGCGAGACCCTAGGGTGCGACAACTTCGAGGCAAGGGAGACCTCTTCTTCACTGTCTTGCCACCTTCTGATTAACCATTATACCAAGCCTGACAAGGGCGATCCAATACATCGAAAAATGTAGAATCCAGGGCACGTCAGGGAACATCTTCAGGCGTGTGGTTCCGCGAGCCGCCTCCTCATGTGGGCACGTCTGGAGCCTTGCCCTGACGAACGGCGATGCGCCATCTTTTCGGCAATTCTCGTCAGGCTCCGGCTTTCTGGCTTCGGACTTCCAGCCTTTGAGCTTTTCCGTACGCCTGTACCTGGACCGAGCCGTTCGACTTGCGGCTCTCGTGAGCACCACCATTCGATCGGCGCCCCTCCCACGAGAAATCCGCCTCGGACGAGGTCTCTCTTACCTCCAGGCCGGTCCGCGAGACGGCGAAGGGGATGATCTCGCCTCCCAGCCGTTTCAGGACCTCCTCGACTGCCGTGCGTGATCCCGGCCTGACCATGAACACCGCACAGCCGCCGCCGCCCGCGCCACAGACCTTGGAGGCCAGCGTGCCCACCTTAGAGCTTTCCTCGATCATCTCGTCAATCTTCGGGGTCGAGATACCGTTGAAGTTACGCTTACGGTTCTCCCACTCCAAGGCCAGGAGACTCGCCACATCGTTCCAGTCCCCGGCGAGAAGGGCCTCGCGCATACGGATGGCAATACTTGTGATTTGGGCAAAATTGTGGCGCACCTGTTCCTCGCCGTCAATGTGCGCTTTCATCACCTCCCAGTTGTTGATGGCGGAGTTGCGCGGGGCGCCCGTATAACACAGGACAAAACGCCGCTCGATCTCTGCGTAGTCGACGGCCAACTTCTCACGCTTAACTCCGTCGCGGTCAAGATGTACCACGTTGGCGCCGCCGTAGAGAGCCGGGAAGTAGTCCTGCCATCCGGTGGGCACGCGGATGACGATGGCCTCCACGTTCTTGGCCACCTCGAGGATTTGGGCCCGGTTCAGCCGCTTGCCGGTGACGCGGGCCAGTGCTCCGCACAAAGCGATATTCAAGGTTGAGCTTCCCGCGAGTCCCGCTCCCGCGGGAACCTGCGAGCTGGTGCGGATACTAAGCCCGCGCTGCGGCTCGAAGTGGAGCACGAGCTCGCGTAACAAGGGCAAATGCGATTCCGCGCGCGCCAAGTCTGCAAAGGAGTCGAAGCTCTCCTCCTGCCCCTGGTCTTCGGACTCAAGTACGATGCGGTTGTCGGAACGGGTCTCCACCACGCATCCCGCGTAGCGGCGGATCGCGATATTCACGGTCTCCGCGCCCGGATGGAAGAGGTAAAGGGGCCAGATGTCTACGGTGCCCCCGGCCAGATCCACCCGCGCGGGAGCTCGCGCTTGTACTCTCATAGAAAGGATTCCTTATCCCTCAGATAGCACGCTAACCTATAGCGCTTTGACAAACGTGTGCTGGCTCTTGACCCTTTCGAAGCCGAGTTTCAGATAAAAGCCGTGAGCCCTCTCGCGTATCACGTTGGAGCGAGCGCGCAGAGTCGCAACGCCCTCGTCGCGCGCCCAAGCCTCGGCGTCGGCGATCAACCGCCGGCCGATCCCGCTACTGCGCCAGCTTTCTTCCACCACGAGCCCTCGGATCTCCACCGCCGGATCGCTCTCGACCGCGTTCGTAACCGCGAGGTGCATCCAGCCGGCCACGGTTCCGTCTTTGGCTTGGGCGACGCGCAGGCGTTGCCGTGGATCCCGCCGGATTTCATCGAGACGGGATTCCACCTGCTCTGCAGTTGACGGATATCCAAGTTGGGTGGCCAGGACGGCCAGCGAAGCGGCATCCTGAGGCTGGGCGGCTCGAATCGAGAATTCGATACTGGCCATGCGCCCAATTCTATCACCAGCGTCCCTGTTTTGGTCGCTCCATGCCCGGTAGTTAACCCTTTGGTTAGCCCACAGGGAAACGTTTTGCCCCCAGCTTTCACTATACGGTCGGGTGGCTGACAAGCAGTTGCCGTCTCGCGTCCGACCGGCGCGATGGGAACTGATGCGGCTGTCTCTCCTCTCAACACCTCGGATTCAGTCGATGGCTGCTTCCTGATTTGCTGAGTGTGATTCACCCGTTTAAGGAGGAGCTTATGGCAGCGCAAGACGATCCCACCAAGGGAATCCTCCCTCCGCCGGTCATACCTGTCGCGGTGCCGGTGGAGCGGAAGAGTTTCAGGAACCTGGTTCTCGGTAATCCCAATTACTTCGGTACCTTTCCCAACTTTCCCGGCAAAATCGGCAAGCAACTGAGCGGCGATACCACCTTCGAGCAGTTGGCTTGTCTCGGTCTCAATCAGGGCGCCAACAAGCTTGAAGCCGTGGTGAATATCAAGCAGCATTCCGGCTACGGCACCGATGCCTGCGGCGCCGGTACCACCGAGTACGCGCGCTTCTTCGTGCAGGATGCCAGTGGCTGGCATGACCTCGGCCTCAGTGCCGTCCAGGTCTACGATCTTGGCGGTCCGCTTCCACTCAGCTATGCGGTTTCCGTTGACTTCAGCGAAGCGCGCAAGTTCTGCGGTACCGAAAATATTGTGCAGGTGCGCGCCATTCTGTCCTGGGAATGGGAGCCTACTCCCGGCGATCCCAATTTCACGCCCGTTTGGGGCAACGTGGTCGACGCCCGCGTTCAGGTAGCGCCCCTGTTTCTGTTTGAAGTCCCGATCAAAGAACTGATCGCGGAAAAAGCTCTCTCTTTCGAACCCGACCTGCTCAAAAGTGTCGATTTGAACCAGACGCTTCCCGCCAATCCGCCCAAAGCACTGAGCTACAACGAGCTGAAAGCAGCCTACGCGGACAAGAAGATTCCGGGGCATCGCTTTGGATTCAGCGCAGCGAAAAAGCTCGCGAGTGAGCCCATTGCGGAGGCTTTGAGCCCGGCGAGTGTCCTGGCTGGCAGCGAACTGGCTGCAATTCTCTCGGCGCTTGAGACGACCAATGGTGATACGAGTTTCGAACAGCTCACTTGCGCCGGCTATAACCCGAATACACGGGAACTCGAAGGCGTCATCCAGGTGAAGCAGAGCAGTGGCTATTCCGGTGGCTTGTGCACCTCGGGAAGCACCGAGTACGTGGCCTTCTACGCCTTCTTTGGCGGAGTCTGGAATGCCCTGGGAACGGCCCAGGTGCAAGTGCATGACTTGGCTGCAGCCACCCCCGCCAACCCCATCAGTTATGCCGTGTTCCGCATCTCGAACCTCACCTCACTGCCCTGCCAGGATCTTACCGGCGTTCCACTGCGTGCCATCTTGTCGTGGGCGACCCCTCCAACCGGTGCCAACTTCGTTCCGGTGTGGGGCAACGTGGTGAATACCAACGTTCAGCCTCAGATCGGTGGCGGCAGCACCGTCGAGCAGTTGCGGTTGATGCGCATCGGGCGCGTAACCATCACTGGCATCGGAAATGCGACTGGTCTCGCCAATCCCACGGGAGTGGCGGGCGATTGCGTGGGCGATGACAGTCCTTTTGGCGGTGAGACTATTGCCGAGGGCGACTTCATCCCGAAGATCGACGTCTTTGACCACACTACGGGCGCGGTGCTGCCGGGGGCCAAGCCCATCATCTACCAGGCTTGGGTAACGCCTAGCGGCGGAAGCCCCTCCCAGCTAACGAATTCCTTCGGCATTGAGCTGTTTCCACCCAATGCCCTGTTCCCCGTGTTCATGCTGCAATCCGTGACGCCGGCCCCGGGACCGGTGCCCAGCGGTGTTCCTGGAACTCAGTATTACACCTACATGGAATCTGATCTCCAGGCGGTTAATCCACGCACACTGGCGGTATTCGAAGCCGGCGGACTGGCGGAAGGTAACTACACCGTCGAGATCCGCGGGTTCAGTTGGGATGGTGGCGTGGGCCACTATGTAGCCATTCCGACCCAAAGCAAGATGATCCATGTGTATAACGGCTACCCGCATATGGAACTGACCACTGGTGGAGTCCTGGTGCAGGAGTTCCGCCCCCAGGTCAGCATCACTCTTACGTCGCCCTCAGGCGACTGTGGTGACGTCGTGGTAGGAGACACCATATCGGGCAACTACAGCGTGACCGACAATTTCTTCAGCAGCGTCACGCTGGCGTTGGTGCCTATAACCGTCGGCGGCATTCCTCAGCCGGAGAACGCGGTGATCCTGTCGAACGCCAACGCAGGATCGAGCGAGGTGGTTTACGACGGCACCAACACCTTCGGAACGAGTGGCACGTTCACTCTCAGCACGGCTGGAATGACGCCCTGCGGCTATACGATCCTGCTGCAGGCGGTGGACCGGGCGCTGGTGAGCAATACCTGCACCGGTCACTACAACGAAATGGGGGTCGGCTTCTGCTTGCGGGCAAAACAACCCGCATGAGGGATCACACCCCTGGTCAAGGCGGATTCGCCGCCTGACATTGGGCTCCGCATCGCAAGGTGCGGAGCCTTTTTTTTGTGTGCCGACCATGGTAGAGCTGGTTTTTGCCAGTTCTGTTCTCGCTTCAGCT
This sequence comes from uncultured Acidobacteriota bacterium, assembly GCA_963803295.1. GTDB lineage: Bacteria > Acidobacteriota > Terriglobia > UBA7540 > UBA7540 > CAWDMC01. The sequence goes on from CAWDMC010000011.1 coordinate 501,329, forward strand.
CTGTTCTCGCCGCGGGGCGACTCTCTGCCCAGAGGGCATAAACCCGCGTAACGAGGTTCGCTTGCCCTCGTTTCTCGCCGAACGCGTTGCGCAAAATCCGCTTTGAAGCCTCGAAGCCTCTAGGAAGTCTAGCACGCAGTCCTCTTGACACCGGGGTGAAGTTCATCCTAAGTTCGGGCTGTTGTTTAGCAACCTGCAGAAGAACCATCTGGAGAAGCCTTCATGCCGGTGCGGTTCTTCCGTGCCTTCACGAGTGACGTTACAAAAAGTCGAGGTGGGCCATGGCGCTAGGACTAAGCCCGGAACAGCTGAGTAAGTATGAGGCGCGAGGCTACCATTTTCCGGTGCCCGTCCTCGATGACTCCGAAGTTGCCGATTTCCGAGGAGATTTCGACAATTTTCTCGACTACAACCGTGCCCGGCTGAAAGAGTTGCCGGCTAATAAGCAAGGCAGTGTGTTGTCGCAGACCCACACCTTCTTGCATTGGGTGTACCGGATCGTTTCTCATCCGAAGGTGCTTGATGCGGTCGAGAGCTTGGTTGGCCCAAATCTGTTGGTGTGGGATTCGGGCTGGTTTACGAAGATGCCCGGGGACAAGAAGTACATTTCCTGGCACCAGGACGCCACCTACTGGGGCCTGCATCCCCCTAAGGTGACAACCGCGTGGGTCGCTCTTTCTGAAAGCACCCCGGAGAATGGCTGCATGCGTGTGGTTCCGGGATCGCACCGGGAACGCTTGCTTCCGCAGCGGGAAACCTACGCGCCCGACAATGCCTTATCCCGAGGCCAGGAGATTGAGGCCGAGGTCGATGAAATCCGGGCGGTTGACCTTGTTCTGAGGCCAGGAGAAATGTCTCTGCACCACATCGCGATTATCCATGGCTCAAAGGCGAATACCTCCGACAAGCCCAGAATTGGAATTGCCATCCGGTACCTCGCGACGGACGTGGTGCAGGATGGAAGCGTGCGCCAATTCGCACTCTTAGTCAGAGGTAAGGATGAATTCGGTCACTTTGAACTGATCGACCCGCCGCAAACAGACGATCCCTCTCGAACCGAGATACAACAGGAAGCCTTTAACCGTGTTCGTCGCAACATCATGCCCGCGAGCCACACCGAGGCCAGGCCCAACCCGCGCTGACGGCGGGGTCCAGGGCTCCTAACCGCCGCGCCCAACTCAGAACATGAACTTCACTGCCAATTGAATTCCCCGCGGACCGCCTCCCCCGATAAACGGATTGCCTTGGCCAACGTCACCCGTCGCCGTCGTCGGCAAGAAATTGAGGGCAAGCAGGCGCTTTTTGTCGTAAATCTAGAGCCGCCGAATGGCCGGCGAGACTTCTGAGGGCATGCTCTTTGACATCGGCTATGCGGATCGTATCACGCCGGTATTGGCGCAGTCCGGAGAAGCCGGTGCCCGATGGCACACGGGCCGGCCAGTCGGACCAAGTCAGCCGGGAGCCAAGCGCAAGGCGAGAGTTCGAAGTCTGCAGTCCGGCTGCGAACTCGCGTTCTTTGAATCCGAACGCCAAACTGAAAACCTGAACGTGAAAGCAGTGAGCTGCCGCGGTGGTCCTCCTTTTCAAAAATGCCCTGGCACGAATGATAGCCGGCGTGCGGTTTTTTCGGCTTGTCGATAAATCTGTCGGCCCTGCCCAATATCTGAAATCCACAATTTTGCTTGCCTAAGTGTTCCACACGTAACAGTTTTCCTACCACTGGTATGAGAGCATCTCATCGTCCATTTCTGAGTGGACCTGGGTTCACTCGCGCGTTATTCTAGAGGACTTGTTCAGGGATGCTCCCTTCCCTGGGGCTCAAGCGTGCGGGAATTGTGCCTGTGATTTGTCGAGGATTTTGGGTCTCCGGCCCGCCTAAGTTCAAGGATTGTGCGAAACCGGTCTGAAATACACCGGAAAGGAAGAGATGCCTCAGCTGACCGATTCCGAGAAGCGATCCAAGCCTAAAGTCGCGGATGACCCAACCGAAGCGCAAGACTTGCCTCCTCTCGGCCCGGCCCTCAAGGTTCTAATGGTCTGGCCGCGGTTCCCGTCCTCTTTCTGGAGTTTCGACGGAATTCTGGATCTTGTTCCTATCGAGACCGACCAGCCCCCGCTTGGGTTGCTTACTGTCGGAGCGCTTTGCCCGAAGAGCTGGACCCTAAGGCTGATCGACCGAAGCTTTGAGGACCTGCTCGATACGGACATCCTTTGGGCCGATCTCGTCATGATCAGTGGAATGCGCGTGCAGAAAGATGATATTCGCGAGACCCTGCTCAGGGCCCGGGCTCTTGGCAAGCGGACGATGATCGGAGGTCCCTTCGCGAGCAGTGAACCGGAAATCCTGCTTCGAGTGGCGGACCACGTGGTAGTCGGCGAACCCGACGAGGTTTTTCCTGAGATTGCCGCCGATATTGAGCGCGGCACTGCCAAACGGCTCTACGTTATCAGTGACAAGCCCGACATTAGCAAGACCCCCCTTCCGCGGTTCGATCTGCTCAAGCTCGGCAAGTATGCCTCTATGGCGGTGCAATTCTCTCGCGGATGTCCGTTTCAATGTGAATTCTGTGACATCATTACCATCTACGGTAGGAAACCTCGAACCAAGCGTCCGGGCCAGTTGCTGGCCGAACTCGATCGGTTGTTTGAACTAGGCTGGCGCGACCAGGTCTTTATCGTCGACGACAACTTTATCGGCAACCACAAACTGGCCTTCGAACTGGCCCTCGAACTGGCGAAGTGGCAGGAGTCTCATAACTATCCGCTACTGTTTCTATACGGAGGCGTCGATTGATCTCGCCCAGAGGCCTGAACTGATCGACGCCATGGTGAAGGCAAACTTCTTTTATGTCTTCATCGGCATCGAAAGCCCCTCCCCGAAGTCTCTTTCGGAGGCCAAGAAGTTTCAAAACCTGCGGCGCGATCCGCTGGAAAGTATTCACTCCATCCAGAGCCAGGGTCTTTGGGTAACTGCGGGTTTCATCCTCGGTTTCGATTCCGATACCGAGGACATCTTCGAACAGCAGAAGGACTTCATCGAGCGCGCGGCCATTCCTTGGGCCATGGCGGGGTTCCTACAGGCGCCCCCCACGACACCGCTTTTCGATCGAATGCTGAAAGAAGGCCGGCTACTGATGGAAAGCACGGCCACCAGCAACTTCGACCCACCCAACTTCAGAACGCTGCTCCCGTTGCCTGTTCTGTTGGAGGGTTTCCGCTGGATTCTCGCTTCCCTCTACGCCCCCTCTGCGTTTTACGATCGTTGTTATCGTTCGCTCCTGCAGTGGAAGTCCCGCCCGTCACAGAAAGCGCCGGAAATCCCGCTATGGCCTCTGTTTGGAATCTTGGTTCGCTCCGTTGTCCACCAGGGAATTCTTTCCTCCTATCGGGCAGCGTATTGGAAATTTCTGTTTCGACTCCTTGTCAATTGGCTCCAGGATCCGCCGAAGTTTAGCTTGGGGTTTGCGATGCTGCTCTCAGGACACCACTTCATACGCTATGCCAGCGGTGTGGTGGAGCAACTGGAGTGCGAGCTCAATAGATTTCGAATCGAAAAGGAGACAACAGAGTTTAGCAAGGCGGCGGCTGCCTGCGAGGATGCAAACCTGGTCCTTCCTGTGCCTGGCGAGCCATAGGGACGAGGTAAAGAGCGGCGGCAGGAGATCGCAGGCAATGCCCTCTTCCCCGAAGGTCTCGCTGCTTGCGGGCGTGCTATACTAGGTCTGCGTCTGATGCTACGGTGCGTTGCCAAGGTTACGCTGCCTGATCTGAGCACGCCGCCCTCAGTTCCCTCCGTAAGTTTTCGGCGTAGTGCAAAGCAAGACTGACAATACAAGTGGCTGGGTTCGCTCGGAAGCCTTTGCCCTCGCTGCGATCGCGGACGCTGGCGAGCAGGGGGAAACAACGCAGAATCGTCCAGATTTTGCTCTGGTGCTTAAAGCAGCGACTGTTGTTCGCCTGTTTTTCGAATCCGCTTCCGGTTGGAGTCAGCCATTTGGTGTCAGCGTAAGCCCGCGCCAATTGTGCCATGGATTCGAGTTCTGACGAAGGAGTGGTGTTCAAACATTGAGCTCTAATACAGTTCTTAGCCAGGCTGAGAGTCAGATCCACGCTCTCGGCTGGAAGGAAGTCGTCGCCAGGTACCAGCAGCCCTCGCTTTGGCGCAGCGTCTTCCAGATCGTTAACTCCGTCGTGCCTTATGCGGTGTTCTGGTTTCTGATGTACCGTAGCCTGTCAGCGTCCTATTGGATCACCTTTCCGCTGGCGATCCTGACAGCCGGGTTTCTGGTTCGGGTTTTCATCATCCACCACGACTGTGGCCACGGTTCGTTTTTCAAATCACGAAGAGCCAACGACATTTTGGGGTTCATCACCGGCGTGCTGACCTTCACGCCCTACCAATTCTGGCGCTGGAAACATGCTGTCCACCATGCGGGTGCGGGCGACCTGGACAGGCGCGACTTGGGCGCGGTTTGGACTTTGACCGTGCAGGAATATCTGGATGCCTCTTTCTGGACGCGCTTCGCCTATCGTGTAATGCGCAACCCGTTTGTGCTTTTCGTGATCGCGCCGTCTTTCTTGTTCCTGGTCATGTATCGGTTTTCCTCGCCCAGAGCGAGCAGGCGGGATCGTCTGTCGGTATATTGGACGAACCTGGCGATTGTAGCGGTGGCCGCCGCAGTGAGTTACTTTGTGGGCTTCAAAGCGTACCTGGTGATTCAACTCTCCGTCATGACGGTGACGGGGACGGCAGGAGTCTGGCTATTTTACGTGCAGCATCAGTTCGAAGGCGTCTACTGGCAGCGCCACAGCCAATGGGACTACACTGCGGCGGCGTTCGAAGGCAGTTCGTTTTACAAGTTACCGAGGATCCTGCAATGGTTCTCGGGCAATATTGGCTTTCATCATATCCATCATTTGAGTCCGCGCATTCCCAATTACAACCTCGAGAAGTGCCACAAAGAGGAGCCGCTGTTTCAGTGCGTGACTCCCGTGACCCTACGCTCCAGCATGAAATCACTCACTTTCCGGCTGTGGGACGAACCCCACCAACGATTAGTGGGTTACAGCTACCTGAGAGCCCTGCGCAAGCGACAGGGTTCGGAGGGCCAACTGGGTTGATTCGTAGCGCCCGGGTGCCACCGGCTGATCAGAGGCCGTTGCCCCGGTATGGCAGATGCGGGTATCGCCCAAAGTATCCTTCATGGGGGTCTCCGTCCGTGGCGCAGACAGCCGCGGGTTGGAAAAAACCGGATCTTTAGCCGAACACGCGGCACCGAGATGTGGTATACTTCATATGCGCTTAATACCACGGTGTAGTGCGGTTGCTCTGGTTAAGTACCTGATCTGAGAATTCCCGCCTTTTGTCTCCTCCCGTATGTCTTCGGCGTAATTCAAAACAGGACTGGTCATGCAAGGTACCGCCCACTCGTTAGTTTGTATCCGGGTCGCGACTGCACTTCGCCAGGGAATAGGCAATAGAAGCAATGCAAAGTTTTTCGGAGCTACCGATTTCAACCTATACGAAGGAACGACTGGCTACAGCTCGCTTTTTGTCACCGACTCCGGTTCAGGCCGCGGTAATCCCGCACGCACTCCAGGGCAAGGACGTGCTCGCGACAGCTCAGACAGGAACAGGCAAGACACTGGGGTTCGTGGTTCCGATCATCGAACACTTCCTTGAGCAGAGTACGCCGGGAATAGCCGCCCTGGTGCTCGTTCCCACCCGCGAACTGGCCATGCAGGTGGCGGACCAGTACAACGCGTTGAAAGGCATACAGCTTTCACCCGCAGCCCTGGTGGTTGGCGGCCTTTCGGAAGCAGAGCAACTGCGCACGATCCGCAGAGGGGCTCGCTTAGTGGTGGCGACTCCTGGTCGATTGGAAGACTTCCTCGGTCGCAAGCTCATCAGCCTGCAAAAGGTACAGATGCTCATCCTCGATGAGGCCGACCGCATGTTGGACATGGGGTTTATTCCTGCGATTCGCAGGATCACGGCGGTTCTGCCTAGAGAGCGCCAGACGATGTGCTTTTCGGCCACCCTGGAAGCCTCTGTCGCGCACCTCGTGACCGGCTGCATGAAGGACCCCGTGCGTCTGGCCTTCGGGTCAACGCTGAAGCCGTCGGAGAACGTGCGCGTTCAGGCGTTCGAGGTTACCGCCAATGACAAACAGGGAGTCTTGCGCCATCTGCTGGCCAAAGAGACTGGCCGCTGCCTTATCTTCGCCAGGACCAAGCGCGGAACCGAGCGGCTCGCCCGGCATCTGAATCGGGAAGGTTTCTCCGCCGCCATGATTCATGGCGATCGCTCCCAATCGCAGCGAACCGCAGCTTTGGCCGGTTTCCAGCAGGGCCGCTACCGCGTGTTGGTTGCGACTGACCTCGCCTCCCGAGGCATTCACGTTCAGGACATCGCCCACGTCATTAACTACGATCTGCCGGAGGTGGCAGAAAATTTCATCCATCGGGTTGGGCGCACCGGGCGCGCAGGCGGGCGTGGGATTGCTTCCACTCTCTTTGCGAGGGAACAGCGTCCGGAGTTGCAGCAATTGGAGCATACGCTCGGTATACGGATGGAGAGGATGCAAGCGAACACAGGTCCTGTCGAGAACCACGATGTCCGACCAGGCGAAATGGTTCGGGTCGAGTCACCCCCCTTATCCAGAATCATCCCGCTTGCGGGAGAGATCCTGCAAGCGCAGATACCAGGCTAAGCCTCCGGCGTCACCCTCCTGGCTCCTGGCGCAACCCGAGCAACCTCGCAGTCGCGAGTCAAAGTCCGATGTACAATGCCATCATGCGGAAATACGTATTGCTGGCGCTCAGCTTATTCGGATTATTCGACTCGCTATACTTGTGGTGGGCCTACACCTCGCCCTCTCGGCCGATCGTCTGCACGGGCGGAGGTTGCGAGACGGTTCGCGCCAGTGAGTACGCCCATTTGTGGGGACATCCGCTACCCCTGTACGGCGTCGTCATGTACCTGGTGCTGGTGGTTCTGATCTTCGTCCAGCCGCTTCTGGGTGCAGCGCTCGCGCGCCGGATTGTGCAGATCACAGTGTCGGCGATCGCCTGCCTTGGCTTTCTTTTTTCCGTCTACCTTACAGACCTCGAAGCCTTTGTGATCCACGCCTGGTGCACTTGGTGCGTGACCTCGGCCATCGCGGTGACGCTGATCTTCCTGCTGGGGCTCTGGGAGACGATTCGCCCCGAGGCGCCGCCCGATCCGGCGATGGCCTTGCGCGTGGTGCAGCGCGAATTCGCTCTAATCGCCTTGGCTGCGCTGGTGGGCATTCCGGCATTCCTGCACCTTCAGCAGGTGGAAACGCTCAAGCCTGTGGAGAAATCATCGGCGCAGGTGATCAGCGAACACCTGGTCCGGCCCGACAGCCACGTTACGGGTAACCCGCAGGCGCTCGTAACCTTGGTCGAATTCGGTGACTTCGAGTGCCCCATCTGCGGCCAGGAAGATGTGGCCGTCTCGCAGATCCGCAGGGATTTCGGCGACAAAGTCCGCTTTGTGTTCCGCCAGTTTCCCCTGCCCAGCCTTCATCCCCAGGCTGAGAAGGCAGCCGAAGCGAGCGAGTGCGCCGCCGACCAAGGGAAATTTTGGGAGATGCACAACCAGATTTACGCCAACCAGAAAGACCTCTCCGTGCCGGCTCTGGAACGAGATGCCGCCGCTATTGGTCTCGATCAGCAGATCTTCAAGCACTGCCTGGAGAGCGGAGCCACGGCCGCGCGCGTGCAGCGCGATCGCGACGACGCCCACGCGCTCCACCTGCGAGCGACCCCGACCTTCGTTATGGGCGATCATGTCCTCGAAGGCGCAGTACCCTATGAGGATCTCGCTTCACTGCTCAACGAAGGACTCGCCCATCGCGGGACCGAAACAGCCTCCGGCAGGAACCCGGCGGGGCCGGCGGGAGATATCTCTGCCCGAACCCGGGCCGGATCCGAAAAGAAAGTCGGGCAGGCTCCCAAATCGAACACGAACACCAGTACCGATGCCAATCGTAACGCCAGGAATGCGAACAGCGCGAGTGTCGCTAATCTTAGCTCCAGTCCGGACGCTGGCTCGCAATCCGATCTGGGATCGAGCGGATTCGGCGGGGGCTCAAAGGTAGGCTTCGCTCCCTTGGGGTCGGAACTTACCTGCAGCGAGGATGAAGCTAAGAAGCGGCAACCGGCGGAGATCCAGACCCCGGCCGCCAAGAGCCTTCACGACAGTGGCCAGGCGGCGTTCGTTGACGTACGCTCATCCTCGGATTTTGCCAAAGGACATATCGCCGGCGCCGTGAATATTCCCGCTGATGAACTCGATAGGCGCTGGCAGACGCTGCCGGAAGGCAAGACGGTGATCCTCTATGAAAGCGGCAATTCACCAGGCGACGTGTGCGCCCAGAGCAGAGCGGCAGGACGGATCCTCTTCAATCATGGAATCAGGTTCAATCTCGTGAAGGTCTACAAAGACGGTCTTGCCGGCTGGGAGAAGGCCGGTTTGCCTGTGGAGCGTTGAACCCGCGTTTTGGGCGAGCGTACCCACCCCGGATTCAAATCGCGCGTTGTAAGGCTGCTCAGAAACGCGCGCCGCAGCCCAACCAGCCTGTCTGTGCTAAGTCACGGCTTTGGTTTGGGATCGGCATCGGCGTCTGGGGTCTCGACCGGTTCGGGAGGGCCAGTTTCGCGGTCAAAGTAGCTTTGGAGGATTTCGGCGGCTTCCTCCGCGTCGTCCGCGTCCACTTGCACCTGCACCACATCCACTCCAGGCAGGATCTCAGCGCTGGTCTCGCCGGGCAGGATTACAGGTATTCCCTGTTCGGCGAGAATATTGCGGGCGAGATCCGCCTCCATAATGGCCGTGGGACCACGAAACACACGGATCGTTACCACATGTGCGGAAGAGTCAGGCTCGTTCTCGCTTTCGGCCTTCGTAGGCGAGGGGCCCGGCAGAAGTGGAATGGCGCAATCAATGCACTCGCGCTCATCATCTTTGTACTCCGAGCCGCATTCGGGGCAATAAGACATAGCCCACCTCCAGGTTGCTGCGGCAGTCTCGATCCGCAGTTTTCTTTTCAGGATCTCTCCGACTTCATTCTAACAAAATGGTGTGTTTCGAGTGCGCATAATGGCGTCGCGAACCGGCAAGCTGGAACACGAGCGGAATCTCGCATGTTAGGTGTTTTGCAGTGATCTGTGTCCTTCTTCCCCTTTTGGATCATTACCTCGGGGGTCAGCGAATCACCACGTCGACGAAGGAAATCCGGCAAGTCCCACATTTTCCAATATTTTCCTTGACATCAACGCGATTGTGAAGTAAATCGCATAGTCGTGACATCGGATGTCGGACATCGCACCGTCCTGACACATCCGAGCAGCGTCCTTGGTGAGGGAGAAACCGAATGTTTCGAAGCAACGACTTAGATAGCCTGGAAAGCCGCCGGCGATTTCTGAAGATCCTGGGGGCCAGCTCCGGTGCAGCCGCGCTTCTGCCTGCGATTCCCACGTCTGCAGCCGCCGAGGGTTTTCCGGATCTGGCCCAGAGGCGAGCGGCCCACGAAAAGCGGGGCATCATCTCACCCCTGAAGACCTACCGCATGATGGAGTGGGAGTTCCACACGCCTCCGGAAGAGGACTTCAAAATCAATTGGGAAGACGCCTTGAAGGCGGCTCGCGACTCGGGCGCCGAAAGCATGATGTTTTACTCCCAGGATCACTGGGGACACGCCTTTTATCCTAGTGACGTCGCGGTCCGCCATCCTCATCTCACCGGGGATCTGTTCGGAAACGAGGTGGCCCTGGCCCGCAAGCTGGGCATGTCGGTTGTCTGTTATTACAGCTTACAGTTCAACAATCAGCTGGTGCTGAAGCACCCAGACTGGGGCTGGGTGAACGATAAGGGTGAACAGCAGGACATGCGTTGGCTCATCATCTGCCTCGACAGCCCTTATCGGCAGTACGTCCTGGGCATGATGAACGAGATCTTCTCGCGTTACGAGGTGGATGAGCTGTTCCTCGATATCTTCGGCATTCAGTTCGTCATGTACCATTCGACCGGCCACGATCCTTTCTGCTTCTGCAAATACACTGAAGAAGCCTGGAACAAGGATCATGCCGGCGAGGCTTATCGCGAGGGCTTCAAGACGCGGGAGGGTTGGGAGCAGCGCTATCACTGGCATGAAAAACGCACGATGGTGGATATGCTGGATGAGATCAGCAGTGCGGCCAGGAAGCATCGGCCCAACGTGATTATCTCCCTGAACGGCGGCCCTGAAGTTTTCCCGGATGAAATCATGCAGAGAGTGAGTTTCATCTATGCCGAGCCCCTTCCCTGTCCCACCGGCATCGCGCTTGGATCTATCCTCATGCGCGGTTGGGGACGTCCGGACTTTCAGGCCGGAGTCTTTACCCAGCAGGGCTACCTGGACACCTATCCCGGGACCATTCCACGCGTCCAGGCAGACTCGCTGATCGTGCAGAATGCCCGCACTTTCTTCGTTGGCAATGCGCCGGTCCTCAGCGGCCTCGACGGACAAGGCTTTTCGAAAAGATGGTTCCAGGTGGCGAAGGAGACTTGGCAGGACGTCAGAAACGTGGATTCACTGCTGGAGGGCATCCAGCCTGTGTACAGCACCGGTATGCTCTACAGCGCCTCGACCGGAAAGGAATTGGACACGCAAAAGAGGCCGGTGGATTTCCGCCGGTCCAACTTGGGCGCTCTCGAAACCCTCACCTACGCCGGCCGGCCGGTTGAGAGCCTGCCGGAGTTTCGCATCAAACCTAACGACCTCAAGCAGTTTGAGACACTGGTGCTGCCGGAGGTCGAGGTCCTCTCCGATGAGCGTGCCGAGACCATCCGGCAATGGGTGAAGCAGGGTGGAACGTTGCTGGCGAGTTACCGCTGTGGACTGCTGGATGAGAACTTCCGCCCGCGCGCCAACTTTCCCTTGGCCGATGTCTTCGGGGCGGACTTCGTTTCTGAGGAGACAAAGTACGCTCTCAATGCTGAAGGCAAAGTAAAGGAAGGTGTCACCGCAACCTACCTGGAATCGTCCGGCCATCCTCTGGCCCGGCTTCTGGCGGTGAGCACAGTGGGACTGCCCGGTCCTTTCGTAAACCTGAAACTCACGACGGCAAAGGAGGTGATGCATTACCGCCTGCCTTTTATGGTGGAGGACCTGCCTCATCACAAGTGGTTCAATTGGGGTCCACCGCCTCCCGGGCCGGACGTGGGCGGACCAGCGGTTGCCTACAACAAATTCGGACAGGGCCAGGCCGTGCTGATAGGCGCACCCGTATTCCGCGCCGTAAACTGGAGGCCCGTCTGGATCCGGCGGTGGATTCCAGATGTGCTGCGCCAGCTAGTCCGGCGGCCAGTGGCGGAACTGCGTCCGGAACCGTTCTCCGAGTATGTGCATGGCACGTTCTTCTGGGATGCGAGTAAGAAACTCATCCTGGTTCAGGTGCTGAACACCATCGAACTCGTCGATGAAGGCGAGTTCCGGCCCGCGCCACAGGTTGCGATCAAAACCGATCCGGCGAGACTGAAAGTGTTGGCGGCTCGCTTGGTATGGCCCAAAGAAATGGATCTCCAGGTAACATCAAGAGACGGCGCGAACCAAGTGGTGCTGTCGGCACCGGCGCGATACTCCGCCCTTTATCTGAAACTCGCCTGACCCGTTGCGCAGAGCCCGCTCTCTGGCCCTGCGGCCTTTCATCGCCGAAAGAACCGCAGGGCTGATATTGCGAGCCCTGTGTTGCGAGCCCTGTGTTGCGAGACTGTGGAGATTTGATGAACGGCTATGAGAGGTTCATGGCGGCCCTGCGCCGCCAGCAACCGGACCAGGTCCCCCTGATGGAATTCGTCATCGATGCGAGGGTCTCGGGCGCCATCTGCCCCGAGGCCAAGAGCCAGACGGATTTCGAAGTCGCTATGGATTTTGACGCCGTGTGTTGCGGAGCGGAGTACACGAAAGCCGGCCAGGACGCAGACGGAACCTATCTCGACGAATGGGGAGTAACCTACAAGGCGGGTCCGGAACTGCAAGATCACCCCATTCGCGGACCTATCAGTTCCGAGGAAGACCTCATAAGGTATACTCCTCCTGATCCCGACGCGCCCTGCCGGCTGGGGGTACTCCCGCAATTGGTGAAAATATTCAAGCATACCAAAGCGATCGTCTTCCGCCACCGCGCCGCCTTCATGTGGTCCGCTTTCCTGAATGGCATGGATAATCTGCTGATGAATTTTCTCTGCGCACCTGCCTTCGCTCAGCGCCTGTTGGATCGGGTCCTGGAGGTTAATATCAGGGTTGCCAGAAGAGCAGTTCAGGCCGGAGCCGATGTCGTCATGCTGGGAGACGATTATGCCGGCAACCAAGGTCCGCTCGTTTCGCGGGCGATATTCAAGGCATTCATACTGCCCAGGCTAAAGAAAATGGTGGAGGCGATCCATGAGGAAGGCGGTCAGGTCATCAAGCACTCCGATGGGAACCTGTGGCCTATCCTCGACATGATTGTTAATACCGGAATCGACGGCATTCATCCTTTGGAGCCGGTCGCAGGAATGGATATCGGCGAGGTGAAGGAGAAATACGGCAACAGGGTGTGCCTCTTCGGCAACATCGACTGCGCCGATCTGCTCTGTCATGGGACCGAAACAGAAGTCGAGGCAGCGGTAAAGGATTGCATTCGCAAGGCCTCTCGGGGAGGCGGGCATATCATCTGCTCTTCTAATTCAATCCATTCCTCGGTAAACCCGAAGAACTACCTTGCCATGATCCGGGCGGCGAAAAAGTACGGACACTATCCCTTGAGTAACTTGAATTGAGGTGAGCCGTGTTCAGGGGCGTAGCCAGGATTATCGCGGTCTGATCTAACCGCGGCTTCGTCCAGTTGGGGGAGAAGGCCCATGGTTGGAAGAGTGCCAACCGTGGCTACCGCTTGCGATTTCGCTTTAGCGGTCGGCGAAAAGCCTCTACGCGACCTGCTCACTTCCGGTTTTCCCATTCTGGTAGGAGGCTCTAATGCAGCTGCATTTTCTGGAAGGGATCATCCTCGGTCTTTGCGCCGGCTTGGTCAACGGGGTGTTCCTTCTGCCCTTGCGCTACACTCGAAAGTGGGAATGGGAGAACTCGTGGCTGATCTTCACGGTATTGTCCACCGGCGTGCTACCCTGGGTGGCCGCACTGATCGCGGTTCCGAACCTGATGTCGGTACTGCGGCAGGCTCCGCTGAGCGCCTTCATCCCCGGATTGGTAGGCGGAGCCGTCTGGGGGATCGGCCAAGTGCTCTATGGACTGGGTCTGGGCATGGTGGGCGTGGCCATTGGGAGCGCGGTGGTAGCGTGCACCTCGACGATCTCTGGCACGGTGGGACCCTTGATCGTTTATGCCCCGGGAAAACTGCTCAGCTCGACTGGCCTGCTGCTACTGCTGGCCATTGCTCTGATTCTTTCCGGCATCTATCTTTATGCCAAGGCCGGGATCCGCAAGGAGCGAGAGACGGCTGGGAAGGACGTGGTCAAGCAGGTGGTGAGCGGAAGCTTCCGGACCGGCCTGATCGTATGCCTGGTAACCGGTGTGCTCGGAACCGCATTCATCTACGGAGGAGAAGTCAAGTCGCTCATCGATGCTTCCATTGCCGCTGGAGCTAGTGACCTTTTCGCCAAGTACACCGCGTATGTGGTGACCTTCAACGCCGGCATGATTCCGGGTGTGATCTATTCCATCTACAAGCTCAATAAGAACAAGACGTGGGGAGCCTACCGGACAAGCGGCTCTTTTCTTTGGAACTTCGGACTGGCATCTGTTATGGCCATTCTGTGGTACGGCGGGATACTGCTGTTCGGCATGAGCGGGAAAAGCATCGGTGCAGGACTTGGTCCTTCCATCGCGTTCGCCCTCTTCGCAAGCGGAACGGTAACGTTCGCCAACCTGTTCGGCTGGCTCGCGGGAGAATGGAGGGGAGCAAGCGCGAAGACCGTCAGAGGGTTCGTGATCGGTATGTCGCTGGTGATCGCGGCGATCCTGGTGATCGCTTTTGGCGTCAATGGCCCTGTTTAGACTCCGCGAGTCATCTGTTGGCCGCGGCTCGTGACTGCCGCACAAAGGCAATCGGAGGCCGGCGACTGAAGCTTCCAGAGTTCGCCCGGCCAGAATGGAAGGCCGCAAAAGGCCCTCCCCTATGGAAACCCATTCGGTCGTAGGGGGAGCAGCTTTACGGTGCTCCCGATGGCGCTCATGACCGATGATGGCGTCATTTCGCGCGTCACGCAAAGATTGGAGAATCTAATGGATACAACTCAACTTGATCGACGTGATTTTCTGAAAAGTGCCACGATAGGTGCGGCCGCCGTAAGCGGCACACTACCGGCCATTGCTGAAACTGCGGCAGCCATGCTTGCTCCGCCACCCAATGCTAAAGACCTGCCCAATGGTGGGCACCCCATCAAGCTCTTCTGCTGCGATTTCAACTTCGTGATCCCGCCCGGTACCGATAGAACCAAGATGAGACCCGCTCTACCCCAAGACTGGGCCTTCGTCAATCCCAAGGAATACTTTGCCTGGCACAAGGATTTTGGCGTGAACATCATGTTCTGCCAACCTTACAACTGGTCCGGGTATGCCTACTATCCTACCAAGCTGGGTCCGGTGGCGCCGGGACCTGGACAGAACTTGTTTCCCGAGCTGTTCAAGCTGTCGCGTAAGGCCGGGATGCCGTTCTCGAGCTATTTCTGCGTCGGCATCGACATCATCATGTGTAACATGCGAACGGAGTGGCTGGTCCCCACCAGTAGGAAGTACAACGAAATAGGGTTGCTCGCTCCGGAAAGCCCCTGGACAGATCTGCTCTGCGCCCGCGTTACCGAATCCCTGAAAATGTGTCCGGTGGAATGGATCAATTTCGACTGTTTCAATTATGGCAAGTATTTTGGCGAAGACTTCATCGTGCAGCCGTCGCCCTATGTGAAGGGACCGTTCAAAGAGATTCTTGGCCGCGAAATGCCTGACGATGCCTCGAAGATCACGCCCGACGAGAGCCTCAAGTACAAACGGGAAATGATGGCGCGCTGGTATCACCGGATCCGCGAAGCGATGTACAAAGGGAATCCGGACACCAAGGCGAATTTCAATGTTCCGTTCGGCAAAGCCGACGAGCCGATGTGGGTGAACCATCCCATGGTCAACGAGTGCGACCAGCTTGTCGCTGAATCGTCGGACGATGAAATCGTGAGCTGGCTGCTGCGCATACGCAAGCCAGGCCAGCGGGTGATGACCACAATTGTGGGCCGTCCTGACAAAGCAGGACTCTGCGATCCCAACTCCTGGCGCAAATGGTATGCCGCCGGTTGCGATTTTTTCGGCTATGCGCACGGCACGCCACCCGATTTCCGTCCACACGCATCGTGGAAAAACGACGTGGAGATCGGCCGCCAAGCTTATGCGGAAATGCCGAGCTAAGCTTTGATTTAGAGCTAACCACCCCCTTGCCCCCTCCTTGACTAAGGAGGGGAATTAGCACAGAAGGAGAGGCCACCTGCATGAGTAGGATGACCCCCCGCGAACGAGTCTTGCGAACCCTTCATCACCAAGCCGCCGATCGCATGCCCATCACCCTTGACATCGGGGCCTCGGATGGAATTGATGTCACCTACCTCGACACCTTTCGCCGGAACACGGGGGCCACCGATCCGGCCGAGTATTTTGACTACGACATTCGCCACATCGCCACTCCGCTCAAACCAGGTGTCAATGACTTCTCACCGTACTATGGCGACCTTCCTCCGGGGACGACTTTCGACGAGCTCGGTGTAGCCCACGTTCCGGGCGAACTATTTCCGCTTGGCAATTACCTGCATCCCTGGCAGCAGTTCACCTCGACAAAACAGATGCTCGACTATCCTCTGCCAACCTTTGAGCCGGAGGGTCTGGCTGCCAAGGTCCAGTGCCTGAAGGACCGCGGCTATGCGGTTTCGGCGCCTTCTGGAAGCATCTCAGAATGGGTCTATGGCTTGCGGGGAATGACGGAATTGCTGGTCGATATGGTCGACAATCCCGATCTGGCGCAGCCCGTGTTCGATCGTGTTGCCGCCCTCGATGAGGAAATTGCCGTCGGCTTGGCCGAGGCTGGCCTGGATATTATATGTTTCTACGATGACACTGCCACGCAAACCGGAATGCTCATTAACCCGCAGCTCTGGCGAAGATGGATGAAGCCTCGGTGGTCCAAAATCTTCACGGCAGCCCGGCGCGTCAATCCGGAAGTCATGATTTTCTATCACAGCTGCGGCAATGTGGAGGCGATCATTCCGGAGTTGATTTCGCTTGGCATCACCGTAATGAATCCGGTGCAGCCCGAAGCGATGGATCCTATCCATATTAAACGGACCTACGGCGATGGCATCTGCCTTTGGGGGGGCATCGGTAGTCAATCGATTATGCCGAGCCCTTCATCAGAAGCTGTCCGCCGTGAAGTTCAACGCTTAATGCCCGCGTGGAAGACAGGCAGTGGCGCTATTCTGACGGTTGCCCAGACAGTCCTTCCCGACGTGCCCTGGGAAAACGTATTGACCTTAATGGAAGCACTCAAAGAATACGGCAGAAGCGACTAAGCACGCCGGGAGGTGGTCCTGTGTCATTGCCGGGGTTCGATGAGGCTCTTGTATCCCCCGAGTTCCTCGCCGATCCTTATCCGATCTATAGCCGGCTCCGCAGCGAAGCGCCTGTCTACTGGAGCGACTCCTGGAAGGCCTGGCTGATTACACGTTATCGCGACGTCGCTTCAGCACTGCTCGACCCACGCCGCTTTTCGAGCGCCGGAAGGGTAACCTCGCTACTTGCGCACCTTCCTCAAACGGAGCGCCACAGACTACACCCGCTTGAAAGCCATTTTGCTTCGGGACTCATCAACTCGGACCCGCCTGACCATACTCGCGTCCGGGCGCTGATCAACAAGGCATTTACGCCACGCCGAGTCGAGGTAATGCGACCGCGCGTTGCCGCAATCGTCGGCCAACTGCTCGATCAGGTGCAGTCCAAGGGCCAGATGGACGTTGTACGCGATCTTGCCTACCCACTGCCGGCCATCGTGATTGCAGAGATGCTGGGAGTGCCCGTGGTGGACCGTGATAGTTTCAAGCTTTGGGCCGATGAGATCTCCTCGTTTCAGGGAACCGGCCGCGCAACGGCGGCAGGCGCCACCAACTCGCAAGAATACTTGCTGCAGATGCGAGCCTATTTGAGAGACCTGATCGAGAATCGCCGCCAACATCCGCGCGAAGATCTGCTGAGCGCCATGGTCGCGGCGGAAGAGGAAGGCAACAAGCTGAGTCTCGAAGAACTACTCTCCACATGCGTCACGCTGATGATTGCCGGGCACGAGACCACCACGTGTTTGATCACACTGGGTCTTTGGCTGTTGCTGCAGAATTCTGACGAGATGCGCCGGCTGAAACAGGATCCGGCGCTAGTCAACAGTGCCGTTGAGGAGTTCTTGCGTTACGAAAGCCCCATACAGAAAGACATGCGCCGCGTTACCGAAGACACGGAGTTCGGCGGCAAGCGGCTTCGGAGGGGCGATATTGCCTTGCTCATGCTGGGGGCCGCGAACCGCGATCCGGAACAGTTCACTGAACCCGACCGGTTCGACATTGGGCGCAAGGAAAACCGGCATCTCGCCTTTGGCTATGGCATCCACTTCTGTGTGGGTGCTTCGCTGGCGCGCCTTGAGGCTCCGATCGCAATCAAGGCGGTGCTCGATCGTATGCCCAATCTGCAGCTTAGTGAACAGCCGGTGGACTGGAGGCGAGGAGCGATCTTTCGATACCTGGAATCGTTGAGCGTAGCCTTCTGAGCCCTCTGCAAGCGGCAGGTTTTCCCTGGACGGGGCCCGATGATCGTCGCACCTGAATATCGATGAATAGAACGGCTCAACCCGCCTTTGATGACCAGCTCGCCTCGGCAACCTTCTTTGCCGACCCCTATCCCCTTCTTCACCGGATGCGCCGCGAAGCTCCTGTGTATTGGAGCAACCTGCTCAATGGCTGGGTGTTGACGCGCTACGAGGACGTTGTCTCGACGCTGCGGGATCATCGTCTGCTATCGAGCGCCGGACGCATGACCATCCTGCTGGATCAATTGCCCCAAACCATGCGAGAGAACGTCCGGATGGTGGACGCTCACTATGCTGCGACGCTGCCCTTTTTGAATCCGCCTGACCACACGCGGATTCGCGGGTTAGTCAGCAAAGCATTCAGTCCGCGGGTTATCGAAGCGCTGCGTCCGGAGATCCAGGCCATCGCCGATGGACTGCTTGATCGAGTCCAGTCGCAGGGTCGAATGGATGCGATCAAGGAGTTCGCCTTTCCGTTGCCTGTGACTGCAATCAGCGCCCTGATGGGAGTGCCCGGCGAAGATCGCGATCGATTCAAGCGGTGGACCAACGAGATCTTCGGAATATTCGCGAGCGGCCGCGCCCGGCCTGCCAGCACCGAGCGGGGACTGGGGAGCCTAATCGAAACAAGGGAATATCTCGCACAACTGATCGCCGAGCGACGTATATCGCCCGGACAGGATTTGATCAGCCACCTGATTGCGGTAGAGGAGCAGGAGAACACGTTGACGGCGGAACAGGTTCTGGCCAATACTCTTACCTTTTTCGTGGCCGGACACGAGACCACCACCAACATGATCGGCAACGCGTTGCTGGCGCTTCTTCGACATCCGGAGGAACTCGCGAAGTTGCGCTCCGACCCTGCCTTGCTTGTTCCCGCCGTCGAGGAACTCCTGCGCTATGATGGTTCATTGTTGCGCAACTGGCGCGTGGCCGCAGAAGACCTGGAAATCGGCGGATGCAGAATTCAAAAAGGTCAGATGGTTTCACAGATGCTCGGAGCTGCGAACCGCGACCCGGCACAGTTTGCAGATCCTGACCGGCTCAATCTACGGCGCCGCGACAACCGCCATGTCGGCTTCGGCTACGGGATTCACTTCTGTCTGGGCGCGCCACTGGCGCGAATCGAAATCCAAATCGCTTTAAGCACGATTCTCCGCCGCTTCCCTCTAATTCGCCTCGAAGGGGAGGTACACGATTGGCGCGAGGATTATACTTTCCGCGGCATGAAATCGCTACCCGTTGCCCTCCAGCCGTAGAGCACAAGAACGGTCTTCATGCGAATGCCTACAACGCGATCCACAAACTAGGGCGAGCGCGTTCCTTCGATGCGGACCGTCACAATGGCGAAGGGTTTCACCGAAAACTCTACCGTGTGCCCGGAAACTGTCAGCGGTTGCTCATTCTTCTCCATCGCGTTCGCACGCCAGGCCTTCTCGAGATGGAGAAGGGGAACCTCAACTCTGATGGTGTCAGGCCGGCCGGCTATTTCGAGAAAACGCATGATGCTCCCTTGCCCGTCCTCAGCCTGCTTCCAGGCCGTCAGGACCACGCCCGGCGAGTTGACCCTGATGAATCCGCCTTGGACCGGATCGAGTGGCCCTGCAGGGTTGACAGCCTTGTCCTGGTAGGTGATCTCGTTAGTCTCGAACGGAGTCAGGGCCTCCCAGCCCAACCGTGTAAGTGCCGCGGGTTCGAGCGTAGAGCCACTGGTCACGACGTAGCGGAAGGTAAAATCCCCTCCTTGGCCTGCCACGTAATTTGTGTCCCAATAGTTGTTCATCACGTATGAGAAGATAGTTCCGCGCCGCTCACCGAACGCCGTGGGCCAAGTACCACGCACGATGTCTCCCAGGGCGACCAGTGGCGCGTCTACTGGCACGATCGCGGCGGCGACTCCGTTTTGGCGCGCCGCGATCCACTGCTGCACGCTGAACCACTCGTGCCCGCCGCCCGGCAGAATATCCTTGGCCGGATCGATATAGCCGTTCTGGAGGGCGTACTGGAACTCCGGATGCTCCGTGGCGAAGGGAAATGCAAAATAGACCCCCTCTTTGCTGTAGACCTTTTCCTTGCGCACGTGATTGATAATACCGATCCGCTTCTGCCCCTCTGTGAGGACGATCTCTGTTTCGATCAGCGGAGTATTCAAGCCTGAACTTTCGAGCCGCGCAATGGTTGCAAAGGGCAGCATAACGACAGAGGAGATCTTACCTCCACCCGCCGCGTGCGTCATCAACCGCGGCACCGGCGTCACGTTGCTGTAATCGATCAGGCGGTTTGGTCCTTCATCGGCACCGGTCACGTATACGTACTGGTTGAAGCGATAAGGGCTGGAACTATCCACCAACTCGCGGTTTAGGTCTTTATCGAAGATACTGCGGATGGAGCCCGTCGCCGCGTCCAATTCCACGCGGTAGTAGCGATTCTCAATGGTGGAGGTCAGCGTCTTAGCGGGCTTCGCCGCTTCCGAGTTCGCCGGCCGCAGTTGGAACGCCTTGTAACCGAGGGCCGGAATATCCGAGGCCACAAACCTGACGTGGCGGTACGACCTTCCCGTGGACAGCACTTCGTAGGGCACCACCTGCCCTGTTGAAAGGTCCACAATCTCGAATCCGTTGTCGAGGTCCCGCTCCACCATACTCGTCCGGGACCAACTCAGCGAATTGAATACGAGGAGCGTCCCCTTGGGCTGGGGAATAAACTCCGCCAGAGCCGACATCTCGCGCTGCAGGAGGTGATCCACCAATCGCTGCGCGTCGGTGGCACGCGCCTCTTTGACGTCCCGCTCCTTGACGCTGGTCTTGATCTGCGGGTCTGTAATACCGCGATCAGCTTCCCACGTATGCTCGTCAGAAAGCAGCAGATTCTTCCACATGGCGGAGAGCGCGGTCTGTTCGGGTCGTAATCGAGGGCTTACGAGAGCGCTGATAATCGAGAATTTCTCGGCCGATAAGGCGCGGTACTCGTTTTGCCGAGCGAGCGCCGTGTAGAGAGCGTCGGAGGCAGCTCCGTCCTCCCAATAGGGTCCGCCATCACCTCGGATCACGGGGATCGAGTCGCCCATTTGCTGCGCGATGTACTCCATTGCCTCTGCCACACCCGTAACGCGGATCCGAGGATAGGCGTAGAGCTTATGCCACTCGTGGAACCCGCTCATCTGGTCCGGATTCAGATCGGTGTTTTCCCATTGTGTCCCGAAGACCAGAACACCATCCGATCTGTAGTCGGGTCGCGTATAGCTTTGGAGGAAGATGGGCAAGGAATCGCGGATAGCCGTAGTCTGGGGTGGCAGTCCGAACATGATGCGTGACTGCGTGTAGCTTAGCGACGACCAGGTTAGGACCCTCTGCCCGTCGGGACCCTCCCACCACCAAGGCGACCTCTCGTTCAGTCGGCCCTGCATGATGATCGGACCGCGATAGCCATTGCTCGCGTGCAGGAAGTATTTCAGTCCCGCTGCGGCCAAGATCGACGGATAGGACCCTGTCTGTGACGGCACGTCGGTGATGTTGGCGTAATAGAATCTCCCGCCGTGCTCCTGGTTGAAGCGATAGCCGTCTTGGAGCGACCGGATCAGAGTTTCGACTGTAGATAAGCCGGTGAGCAGCGAGGCGTACTGCGGCGGCACAAAGATCCGTCCCTGGCGCACGAGGTCGAAGAGTTGCTGCCTGTCCTGCTCGTTGCGATTAGCCAGAAACTGCTCTACGCTCCAATAGCCATCGACACTGAAGCGAAAATCCGGATCCTTGTGGGCGATGGCCATCGCTTCATCTATCGCACGGCTCTGAACCTCCGCGACCTTGCCTTGATAATCGGAGAAGCCTACGTCCAGGTGTTCGTGCGGAACGACAAAGATGGTCCACTTCTTCGCCGGAGCGAATGTCTGGGGGAAGCGCCGGGAGTGGCCGTTCGACTCCACCACCACTTCACCGCGGGTCGCCGACGTGAATTCCGGGACTTCGAAGTCGAGGCGCTGTTCACCAAATTCGCGTGCCTGCCCAAGCGACTGACTGGACTTCTCTTTCCCCAAAATGAGCGTTACCCTGCCCCCGTATATTACGCGCTGGTTCAGCCGAACGTCGACTTCGATGACCTCCGTCAGTCCCGTTCGCCCAGGCCTATAGAAGATAGTTGGAACGGCATCGACGGCCATCCCGACAGGGTTGAAACGGCCGGCCGGATCCTGCTCGAACTTCAACGCGTCGTAGAAAATGCCCGAATCGCCGACCACCATCACCGCGCCTTCCGACTCATCAGGGCGATCAGGATCGTCGATCGCGGTAAGTACGATGTCGTTTTCGCTGGCCTTCAGGAAGCGCGCAGGAAACTGCAGGTGACCATCGCGCTCGCATAGCGCGGTGCGAACACGCTGCCCAAGTCGCCTGCCGCATAGTTGAGCTTCGGATGCTGGTAGAGGACACCGCGGTGGCCGTTCACATTGATCTCAAGAGCCGGCACGCGCGGGCTGTAAGCGAGCAGCGCCGCAGTCAACGTATAGACTCCCTGAGGTGCGCCGGAGAGTTGGAAGCGTATGGTGAAAGGGTGCGCCCGGTGCCCTGCCTTTGCGTTCGAGGTGGCAGGCTGAAAAGTGAGCCAGTTCTTCGCCGGCTCACTCTTGCCAATCACGTACACAGGATCGTCAGCAGGATTCGTGTAATCAAGAGGCCCACCTCGAGTTGGACTCACGAGCGACGCGAATTCCCTCGACGACTCGTCGAAGGTTCCGATCTGCCAGAGGGTCGCCGGGGTTTCTGCAGCATTCAAGCAGAGCACCGGGGCGACTAAGAGAGCAAGCGAAGATAAGAGTGCCGTCAATAACCTTCGAAGGAACATCTCGGTCAGCCTCCCGATGACCAGCCCTCAGACCCCTGCGGTGCGGTTACTGCGCGCGCGTGCCATCGATGCGGACCGTAACAATTTCGAACGGCTTCACGGGGAACTCAAGACCGTGGCCGGAGGCGCTTAGCGCCTGCTCATTTTTCTCCATGGCATTCGCACGCCAGGCTTTCTCCAGATTGAGAATCGGGATATCAACTCTGACGTTCGCAGGCTTGCCATCGGTTTCGAGGAAGCGCAGGATTGTGCCTTCACCGTCCTCGGCTCGTTTCCAGGTGACCAATACGACATTGGGCTGGTCAACCTTGAGGAAGCTGCTCTCAGAGGCATCGAGTGGCCGAGGCACCGTGATGGCTTTGTCCTGCTGCTTGATCTCATCAACCTCAATGGGCGACATCTCCTCCCAGCCAACCCGGCTCAGTGCTCCGGGACTCAAGTTATGTCCGCTGGTGACGGCGTAGCGGAAGGTGAAGTCCCCGCCCTGGCCGGCGGGCCAGTTTGTCTCCCAATAGTTGCTCATCAGGTAAGAGAAGATAGCTCCCTTTCTGCTGCCGAACTCCTTGGGCCAGGCGCCGCGAACGATATCGCCCAGCGTGACCAGGTGCCCATCCACCGGAACCAGCGCCGCAGTGACGTTGTCCTGATCCGCGGCAACCCAGTGTTGAACGCTGAACCACTCCAGATTTCCGCCCTTCATGATGTCGCGGGCAGGATTCACGTAGCCGTTCTGGGTCTCGTAACGGAAGTCGGGATGATCAAGGGCAAAGGGAAAGGCAAAATACACAGCTTCTTTCGTATACACCTTCGTCTTATTGACTCGGTTGACGAACTCGATCTTCTTTTCGCCATCAAAAAGGATGATCTCGCTCTCCACGCGAGGGGTGTTCGGCGCCGAGCTCTGCATTCGCGCTACTGTGCCAAAAGCAGTTTTGGTGACCGAGATCAAGCGGCCGCCGCTCGCGCCATGTGGCTCGAGTTCGGGTTTGGGCAGGACCGGCTTGTATTCGAGCGCCAGGTTGCGCGGCTTGTCGGCCCCCGTGACGTAGACGTATTGATTGAAGCGATAGGCACTCGTTGAATCGACCAGTTCGCGATTCAATTCCTTATCCAGAATGCTTTTCACGCCACCCGTTTCAGGATCCAGCACCACGCGATAGTAAGAGCTCTCCAGAGTGGTCGAGGTGCTTCCGGCTGCTGCGGACTGCTCAGACTTGGCAGGTTGCAACGCGTAAGACTTGTATCCGACGGCCGGTACATTCTCTGCCAGAAAACGCACGTGCCGGTAACCCTGGCCGGTGGAAAGCTGCTGGTAGTCGACGGCCTTGCCGGTCCGAAGGTCAACCAGATCGAGTCCCTTGTCCAGATCCATCTCAACCAAGCTGCTTCTGGTCCAACTTAAAGGATTGAACACCACAATAGTGCCGCTGGGCCGCTGGATGTAATCCGCGATGGAAGCCATGGCGCGCCCCAGCAGTTGCTCCAGCAGGAGTTTGCCATTGGTGGCTCGAGATGCTTTGACGGCATTCTGGCTAATCGTCTCCGCATGCTCAGGATCGGGCCAGCTTCGATACGAAGTCCAGGTATGCTCGTCAAACATTCTCAGGTTGTCCCAAAGACTCTTCATCGCCTCGGAGTCCGGACGAATGACCGGATTAATCAGAGAGCTGACGGTGGAGAACTTCTCTGCCGCCAAAACCCGCTGCTCATTTTCGCGCGCCAGGGCAGTGGTGAGGGCATCAGTGGCCAGACCGTCTTCCCAGTAAGGGCCGCCGTCACCCCGAATTACGGGGATCGAGTCGCCCATCTGATCTCCGATATACTGCATCGCCTCGGAGAATCCCGTAAAGCGAAGCTTGGGAAAGGCATGAACCTTGTTCCAATGAGCAGCCAGGGTGGCCTGCTGAGGAAATAGGTCCGTATTCTCCACTTGAGTCCCGAAAACGAGCACGCCATCCGATTTGTAGTCCGATCGATCGTAGGCTTGCAGAAAGATGGGAAGGGAATCGCGGCCGGCATCGATCTGCGGAGGCAGCCCGAAGAGGCTCGCTACCTGGATATAGTGCCGGGAGACCCACGTCAGGATTCGGCTGCCGTCCGGGCCTTCCCACCAGAATGGCGAGCGTTCGTTGATCCGTCCGAAGAGGATGATCGGTGCCCGCCAATTGTCACTGGCGTCAACGAAATACTTCAGCCCCGCCGCCGCCATCACCGAAGCGTACGACCAGCTGCAAGAGGGAACATCGGTGATGTTGGCAAAGTCAAAGTCCCCTCCGTGCTGTAAATGAAATTGGTAAGTAGGATAGAGCGACCGTATGGTGTCCTCAAGACTCGGAAAGCCCGTCGCATTAGAGGCAAATTGGGCTGGGATAAGGATCTTCTTTTGTTTGACGAGTTCAAATAACCTCTGGCGCTGATCCTCGCTGCGGCCGCGAAGGAACTGCTCAACCGACCAGTAAGCATCGGGGCTGTAGCGGAAGTCAGGATCCTTGCCGATCATATCAATGGCTTCATCGATGGCTCGGCTCTGGATCTCCGCCACCTTGGTCGGGTAATCCGAGTAGCCGATATCGAGATGCTCATTTGGCACGACCAGGAGAGTCCACTTCTTGGCAGGAGCAATCTCCGCCGGAAAGCGCGAGGAGTGGCCGCTCGCGGTCACCAGGAGTTCGGCTTTCGACTGTTTGCTTAGCTCCGGGATTTCAAGGACTGCGCGCGCTTCGCCGAACTCACGATCAGACTGGATCTTTGCCCGGAACTTATTTTTCGCCAGGATTAGGGTTAGCTCACCGTTGCCCAGCGGCCCCCCCGAGCGTAGAAAAATGTCAACTAGCTCTACCAGCCGGCCGTTCGCTTCTTTGTAGAAGATAGTTGGAACGACATCCGCGCCCAGACGATTGGAGTACTTCGCCTCGGGATCGTTGTCCAGTTCAAGTGCATCGTAAACCAGTCCAGAATTGCCGATGGTATTGGCTGACTGCGAATCGTCCCTTTGTGCAGGTTCATCAATTGCCGTCAGTACCAGCGTATTCGTTCCTTTGACTAGAAACCGGGCAGGCAGCTCAGCCAAAATTGTGCCGTAGGCGTAGATGGGTACGAACACAGAGGATGTATCTCCACCCGAGTAGTTGAGCTTCGGGTGCTCATAAAACAACCCGCGGTGTCCATTCATCTCTACCTGGAACCCGGGCAGGCGAGGGCTGTACGCCAGCAACCCGGCCTTCAACGTGAAGACACCCCTGGGAGCCTCGGCAAGATCGAACTTAATGGTGAAAGGATGAGGACGGAATCCGGTTTTGCCGTTTCCGGAACCAGGCTGATAGCTGTACCAGGCTTGGGCGGGATCGCTTTTACCCACCGTAAACACGGGATCCTGAGCAGAGCTCGAATAATCTACGCCCACGCTCTTGAATTCCTGCGAGGATTCGTCAAAAGTGCCGATTTGCCACACCTTTTGAGATGAAGCACCCGTAAGCCTTACGGGTAAGAAACAAACCACTAATCCCAACATTGAGAATGCCAGGACCTTGCTTGACGCAGCTTTAGACATGAGAAGTCTCCTAGTTGTACGCGGGTCGTCTCCTGCGATAGGTGGGATATGAGTACTTAGCCGTTCAGCAGCAGATTGCCGTAGCCTACCAGAACCATAGCGGCAACCGTGAGCAGCAAGCCTGTCACCATCAGCCCGCTTGCCTTGTGGCCGGCGCCTTTCCATTCACCCGTAAGAAATCCTCCAACGTTGGAGCTGACCGCGATCGATCCGATAAACAGGGCCCAGCCAATCGAAGGTCCTAACCCGCCCAACATCGTCACCGAAGTGGAGACGCCCCACAGGACCGTACTACCCGAGTACATAGAAGCCATCAGAATAATGATCAGCCAGTAGGCTCCGGTCCCGCGGTAGGCTTTCCAAGTTCGATTCCGGTTAAGAAGATAAAGGCAGTATAGGCAATTCGGAATAGCTCCCCCGCACAACACAAGCGTGAGGACAGCGCTGGTGGCCGCCGACGGTCCGGCTCCGCCAAAACGAACGGCCGCATCCGCGATCCGGTGAGCCCAGGCGGTGTTCAGCCCTAGCGAGAGCAGCCCGGACAAGGTCCCGCCGCCAATTGCCAGGGCCATTCCTAGGATCGCAGAAGAACGGCGGCTAGTCGGCGTGCCGGAAGCGCCCTTCGCAAGGTTCCTTGCCTTCAAGGCTCCAGCTCTCGCGCAGCCAATCAGGGCAGCAAACAGGAAGGCCATGCCAGCCAGTATCCAGTGGCCCCCTGGACGGCTCAGTGCGCCGGGAGAATAGATCAGGATCGGCGCCAGCACGCCCACGATGCTCATGCTGCCCACCAGAAGGGCAAACGCCAGTCCGGTTCCGATGTACACCATCGACCGGCCAAACATCAGCGATCCGGAATAAATCACGATACCCCAGAGAAACGGAATCAGCAGAGTGGAAAAGCCAACGCGTGCATAGGCATGTTCCAAATGCGGGACAGCTTGCAGGGCGAGCAGGCGGGGGAAGAGAACCAGCCCCAGAATGCTGAACGGCAGCCAGACATTTTCCCAGCTCCAGCGGCGAGCCAGCTTCATCGGAAGCGCAAACAGCCCATTGACCGTTCCGGCGATTACAGCGATCACGATTCCAGCAATCAGGTGCATAAGGTGTCAGTACCGAAATTCCAGAAACGCCTGGTACATGGCTTCAATATTCGCCAGAGGCACATCTTCGATCACCTCGCCACAGGCGATAATTCCACCCTGAGAAGTGCCCAACGTTTCAAAAAGGTTGTGAACAAACCGCTTCACCTCATCCGGCGATACGAAGGGGAGCACATGTTGGCGGTCAATATCGGTGCGGAAACAGATCTTACCCACGTAAGGCTTCAGGTTTTCGACCCCGACTACCGAAGACTGGCAGTTCAAGACGTTAACGCCCAACTCCAGCAGATCCGGCAGGATCGAAGTGATGTAGCCATCGCTGTGATACCACACGTGCAGTCCGGCCTTCTTCACCTTCGAGAACATGGCCGCATAGGCCGGCTTGAAGAACGAACGCCACTTGGCCGGGGAAATCAGCAAACTGGCCTGCGATCCCCAATCGTCGGCGAAGTGAATTCCCTGGTAATCGTTAGCCAGCCAGCGGTCCAGCCAGTTCAGGTTGAATTGCAGCAGATCGTCTTTCAAACGGTGGATCTCGGGGCGGTCGGCGGCCAGATCCATCATGGTGGCCTCGAACCCGTGCAACTGCTGCATCTGCTCAAAGAAGGTGATCCAGCCGCCACGGGAATAATAAGCGGGGTTCTTCCCGGTCATATGGCCGCTGTAAAGACGGTACTTGGGGACCCCAGCCGCAAAGACCGGCCATTTATATTCGGAGTAGTTGCTCCAGTCCTCAGCAATAGGGCACTCTTTCGGTATGCCGCATCGGCCTTGCACCGTACACTTCCATAGCGTGCCGAACTCGTCCCGGTGCTCGCCCTCCTTGTACAATGGTGGCAGCTTCTCCGCCGGGAGATCCGGGAGCAGACCCCAGCCAAAATCCTCAGGTACTGAGTCGGTGATTTTCTTCAGTGCCTCTCCGTAGTGATACTGTGCAGATGGAAGAATGGCGTGCGATATCGGAGGCCTGTCAGGACCACCGAAGTTGATCGCCCGCAACACCCTCTCACGGCTTTCCATTAACCTCTCCTTTGATTTCCTCTGCGTTACGCGTAACCGGGCCGTTTTAGGCCGGTAACTGCCGGGCGAAAGTCCGGCGCTCGACTTGAGCTCAGGCGGCAAGATTCTTGCCTGCATATACTCCATGCCTTCGCGCCACCTCGAACATCAAGAGGATGTTCTTAACCGGAATCCCGTCGTGAAGTGAGTGGTCTGACGCCAGTACATAGCCATAATTCGGCGCAGCGATGCGAAGCGCTTCCAGTGTCTCTGCTTCGATCTGTTCAGGAGTACCGAAAGGGAGCGTTCGAGAGGAATCGATATTGCCTACGATGCAGATCTTCTCACCGTATTTCTTCTTGATAAGTTCGAGATCCATCCCGGCGGTACGCTGTAACGGGTGAAGCGCATCAATTCCGACTTCTACCAGATCGTCGATGTAGTCGTAGGCACGGCCGCAACAATGAAAGAACACGGACAGGCCGAGCTCTTTGGCGGAACCGATGATCTTCTTCAGTGCTGGCTTGTAGATGGCCTTGAACTGCGAAGGCTTGAGCAAGCCTTGGGAACTGGATCCGTAGTCATCGGCGACAATCATGGCATCGACACCGGCTTCGGCCATGCGGCGGATCGCCTTGACGTCGAAATCAACCGCGATCTCCGCAACCTCAGTGAGGAAGCTCGGATCATCGTAGAGACTCAGGCAGATATTCTCGTAGCCGATCAGAAACCAAGCCACCGTCAGGGGTCCATTTACTCCCCCCAACACCGCCACGGCCTTGTCCCCAAGCTGCCTGTTCGCCTCGACCGCCGCGTTGATTTCGTCGAGCCGCCCCTCCCTCAGCGCGTCGGGAGGAGTGTAATGGCGAAGGTCCTCACGGCTTTTCAAAGGATAGCCAATCGGCGCGTCAATGGGCCAAGCGCTGGCCTCTTTCTGAAAGGTCGTGCCCCATTCGTCTTTGTAGGAGTTATCGGAGATCTTTTCGGGACTCCACCCCGAGTAACCTCCATAGGGAATCCAGACGCCATCGAGGCCCAAGGCTAGCGTCAGGTCAAGAGCATCTTTGGCGTTATAAGCTTCAGGAGTCCGTCCGATAAGCTCAGTGAAGAGTGGGCGCTGAAAGAGGAAATCGTAAAGGGGAACTCTATCCACCGGCTGCCGTTTCAGGGCGGCTAAGAAGCGATCTTTAGGACGCATACAAATCCTCCCGTCCCGGAGGGGGGGCCGGGTCCGGAATCGAAGACCGGCGATAATATCACCGCTGGCTTGCCCTGATCGGACTTTCCATTTCGGCCCGGACGGTGGCAAGACCCCATCCGGGAATAGTTATGACCTCGGCGACAGGCCCGCCGGGCCTCTCACTGAGATCGCTCAACGAAACCGTCTTTGGCTGCGGTGATGACCATACGAGCCTCGCCTGGCAGTTCCGCCCGGAAGCACCGAAGAGTCTCACAATCCAGGCCTTGCCGTCATCAGCCGGTTTCAGTGTATTCACCAGCACGTCGGAAGGCTCAACCTGGAGCAGAGGTGAAGTTGGCGGTGCGGCGCCTGAGGCGGCCGCGGGCAGCAATGGCTGGCTGAGACCGATGGCAAAGCGAGCTGCAGCCACGGGATCGTAGCCGGCGTGCGGGCGCAGGGCGTAGCGAAACTCGACGACGCCCTCCTGATAGGCGCGATAGTTGGTGTGCCAATGATTGTTCATCACCCAGGAATAGAACTTCTGGGTTGGTTCGATATGTTCACGCCAGAGCTCAGGCTTGTTTTGTGATCCCGGCATATTGGCGGTTATTCCGCCGATCTCGACCAGCGGCGCGTCCAGCGTCACCCAGGTAACGCCCTGGTTTTCGTTGGCTACATCGATCCAGCGGCCGACGCATAGCCAATTCTTGCAGGACCCGGGAATCTGGTCGGCTTCAGGTCTCATTACAGCTAGCGGTATGTCGATGCGGATCTCTCCGTTCTTGACGTTAAAGGGGAAAGCAAACTGCAAGCTCTCCTTCCCTCCTCGTTGGGCGAATTCCTCCGCAGCGGCCCCCTTCCCCGGATGGGGAATCGCCGGCGCCCGCTTCTTATCGACGATGTTGGTGATTTCGATGTGCCCGGCCCCGGCAATCAGGCGGACTTTGCGGACCAGTTTGTTGCAGCCCGGCGCGTCGGACTCGATCCGCAGCGACACGACTAGCGGTCCGTTCTCTTCAACGGTGAGCTTGGCCGCGCCGTTGCTCTTGAGGTCCGCCACATTGCTACCTGGCAGGAACAAGTATTGGTTGACCTGTTCACTTCCGCTCGTATCGACCAGATTCCCTTCAATGCCATCTGTCCGCAACTCGACAACGCCACCGGTCTTCTCATCCACCCGGGCGTAAACGATGCCGTTCGAGAGCACGGTCCCCTCAAGGTTCGCTCGCGTGCCTGGCTCGTGGGCACTCCCTGGCGAGATGTTATACCGGCTCGAGGCGAACGGAGGGATGTCCACAGCCCAGATGGCCAGCTCACCGTCGGCGAGCCGTTGCGAAGCTACAGGACGGCCAGCCTGATCAGTCACATGGTCCCCAGCTGCACTCAGACTCTTTGGAATCATGACCAGCTCTGTGCGAGCCCAGGAAGCTGTGTTGTAAAGATCTACGGCCGCTGTTTCCCTCTGTGCTGTCAACTCGGCTAAAGAGCGGCTCAGCAATTCGTGCGACTGCTTGTCCGCGTCCACCGCAAAGGCGCGTTTGATTTTCCACTGGTCGACTGTCAGCGGATTTTCCGGATCCGAGACGCTGCACCAGGCGCCCCAAGTGTGCTCGGAGTAGAGCAGCACATTGCGCCACGCCTCATCAAAAGCGGCAACAGGATAGGAGCCGGGAGCACGTATGGCGAACAGTGCGCTCGCCTGCACAAGCCGGTCCGCGGCGTTGCGATTCAGCGCCGTTTCGAGCGCCGACGAACCCGCGCCGTCCTCCCAATAGGGAGTGAAATCTCCCTTGAATTCGGGTATCTGTCCCCCGTATTGCCGTTCAAGGGCGGCGAACGCCTCGCTGGTAGAGGAAATACGAAATTTCGGCCATGTGTACTTGGTATTCCAGGTCTTGCAGAACTCCGCGATTCCTGGATCGGGCTCGGCGTTATCGCCGTGTCCGGACCAGCGCACGTAGGAAATATCGTAAGGGAATCTGATTTTGTCTAGACGTTCCTGATATATACCCACCCACTCCGGCGTGGCCTGCTTGATCACATGCGACAGCGCGTATCCTGTCCACGGCACCCAGAGCAGCACCTTTTCCTGTCCCGACGGCGATACCCACCAGAAGGGCTTATCCTGCCACTCCTGCATGAGCGTGCCGATACGATCTGACCAGTTGGGCCCAACCGAGAAGTAACGGATTCCTGCCTGAGCCATGGCGGTCACGGTGCCCCAGGTGTATCCGGGAACATCGCTGATCATGGCCGAGTTGACCTTCAAGCCACATTGCTCCCCGAGTTCAGTCGAATAACGAAATAGTTGCAGCAGTTCCTCCGGGCGGCACAAGCCGGTGAGCTCGTTAGCAAACATCCCGTTGAGCGCCACCCAACCTTTGCGGACAGCGTCAACGAACTCTGCCTTTTCGGACGCAGACATGCGATGCATGTAAAGGTACGCGCCCCAGAGGACCTCGACATTCCACACGAAGCGAGCCCCTTCGGGATAATCCGCGCTCTGGCGGGCTATTTCGATCCCCCGCCGCAAATTCTCCATCTGCTTCTGCTCCACAGCAGGTTGAACATCGGTATAACCGAGATCATGGTGGGAGTGATTGAGTACGTAGATTGTGGCCCGCCGCACAGGTTTAAGCGTGACCGGGGAGGAGAGTGTTCTTCCCTCAATATTGACCGTGACCTCGGCAGATCGTTCGCTCCCGGAGGGCTCGGTCAGTACGTCGAGCGTCTGCTGACCGGCTCTGACCGTCCGCCGGTCGCATTCCGCATCATTTACTAAGACGATGGCGGTCGCATCGTGTCCCGCGTGCTCAAACGACAACTGAATCGGCTGCCACAGCTTTCCATCTTTCTCGACGAGACCGCGAATCGCTTTCGCTTCCAACGAGACCCGATTCTCGGCGCCGGCCGTAGGCAACCCTCTTGCCGAAGACGCGCACAACAAGCCACCAGTCGTGACGGTCAGGCTCTTTAGGAAATTCCGTCGCTCCATGATGATGACTCCTTGCGAATTGGCTTACGTGGCTGGCGTTCCTAGTCCCGGTAGGAGGTGATCATGCAGAGCTCGTGACGAGAGACCATCGCCTGAGGGCGGCTGCCGGCAGTTCGTCGCTTGCGGTACCCTACGACCGCGCAGTATACACCCACAAGCAAAACTTTTAGCGAAAATTCCTCGGTGATCGGCGGTCTATGCCGGTTTCGAGAACGAGCCGGCAAATGCAGATAAATCGAGTAGCTCATCGGCAAGAGCCTTAACGAAACTGCGGTCATGTGTAACAAAGAGGATCGTACCCGGATAACGCCTTAAGGCATCTTCGACGGACTCGCGTTTTTCGATATCAAGATAATTGGTGAGTTCATCGAGAAGCAGCAGGTTCGCCCCGCTCAGCAGCAGCCTGGCCAGGGCGACCGTGGCCCGCTGGCCGGAGCTCATTAGTTCAAGGCGACCGGTTGCTTCATCTCCTCGCAACCGCAAACAGCCGAGAATTGTCCGCGCTCGCGTCTCGTCCTGGAGCACTTCGAGGCAGAGTTGCAGCGGCGACTTGCTAGGTTCCAGATTCTCATTTTCCTGCGCGTAATAGCCGATCTGAGCGTGAGCACTACGGTCGACCGTACCGTAATCAGGCGATTCCAGTCCCATTAGGATGCGCAACAGCGTGGATTTCCCGCAACCGTTCGGCCCAAGGATGGCCCAACGTGATCCGGCTCGAACATAGAAATTCAAATTCTCGAACAGACGCTTATGGCCGTAGGTCTTCGCGAGAGCTTCAGCCCGAAGCACAATTCCTGGACGCTGCGCGATATCGGGAAAATCGAGTTGTGGAATCGGGGTTTCCTGCCACGGTTTCGAAGCCCGAGGCTCGCGATCAACTCTCTCCCGGAGAATCCGGGCAGTGCGAGCCAATTTGGCGGCCTTGTGCTGGTAAAAGTCGTGGCCCGAGCGGACGCCTGCAGGTGCTTTTGAAACCTGGCGTGACAGGGACATCCGTCGTTCCGCCGCCTGCCGCGCTGCAACGACGCGCCGTTCCTCCGCCGCGAAACGCGCCCACTCCTGCTTTTCCCGCAAGGCACGTTGCTCAACGTAGAACTCGTAGTTTCCCTCGTGAACGAAGAGAGCCTTTCGCCGCAATTCGAAAGTCCTCGTCGTAGCGCGACTCAAAAGCAAACGATCATGCGACACCAACAGGTAGGCCGCGCTCACACGGGAGAGATATTCCTCCAGCCAATCCTGAGCCGCAATGTCGAGATGATTTGTTGGCTCGTCGATCAGAAGCAGGTCGGCTGGTGCGAGAAGAAGCTTCGCCAATCCAGCACGAGCACGCTGTCCGCTAGAAAGACAAGCCGCCCGCAGGTCGTGTTGCCCGCGCTCAAAGCCTAATCCATCGAGAACTCGCTCGACCTCCGCTTCGAAGCGAAAACCTCCCTGCTCCTCAAATGTGTTAAGCAGCGAAGCATAAAGGCTGGCCGAGGTCACATCATCCAATCGGGATTCGAGGCTATGGATTTCCTGTTTAATCTGTGCAATGTCCGGATTCGCTCGAAGCACGTATTCACGCAGGCTCTCCTCGTCGCGCACCGGATTCTCCTGGGGAATGTAGCTCACCCGGAGTTGGCGCCGGCTCACAACAGCGCCCTCGTGGGGCTTAAGTTCTCCCGTCAGTATCCGAAGCAGGGTGGTCTTACCACTGCCGTTCGGACCGACGAGTCCTACGCGGTCGTCAGGGTTGATCTCAAAGGCAACCTGCTCAAAAATGGGGTCTGGTTGGCAAGAATAACGAAAGGCCAAACCGGTGGCCGCTAGCAAAGACATTCTTCCCCCTGAAAAACGCTCCCCTTTCGGGGTTCTCGTCAAGGATCCGAACTGTCTTTACAGCTTCACGCCGATCGCCTCCGGACGAAGGAACTCACGGAAATTTTAACTTGGCCGGATGAAAATCTCCAGCGCTCATTTTAGCCTTCGGGCCTCTCACGCTTCGAAACTATCGTGCGTCACTTGCAAGCTAAACATCTACTGACAGCCCCATAGTCCCAGAGAATGAGCTAGTTGCGAAGATAATGCCGAAAATGCGGCAGAATTTCGCTTCTATTACCAAGGTCAGGCAAGGGGCTATTTCGTACCCGCACAAGGACAGTGAAGTATGGCATGCGGCCCCTTGCTTCTCGCGTCAGAACTTGCGCGAAAAAGTCGTCCAGTGTATGTTATCAGCGGCTCAAGTCTTGATGCCGCTCACTCCCGAGGCCGCATCCGCAATCTATCTTGACTTGCAGAACGCCTCCCCAGTTGAACCGGCCGACCGATAGGACCTGAGAACAACACGAGCGAGGTTGCCGGGCGAGCTCCGCCAATCGAGCTCCGTACTCATACCAGACTGGAGACTCCAAAATGACTACCATCCTGAAACACCTGACACGCAGAGGTTTCATAAGAACGACCCTGGTGGGCGGCGCCGGTGCGGCGCTGCTCGCCCCCATTGGCAATCTCTTGGCCAAGGCGTCGACAGACTCCGAAGGCTTTTGTGTCACGCTCTGCAATCATTGGAGCTACATCGGCATCGGCTGGCAACTAGGCATCGAATCTAACGTCCTTTCGGTAACCGATGGGATGGAGATGGCAGACCGCGAGCCGCACGTCAAGACCTGCATCAACCTGGACGCACGCGCCTATGAATTCATGGCCGAGAAGTTCCCGGAGGTTGCGGACAGACTCCGGAAGTATTTAGCCGCAGGAAAAGTTGAACTGATCGGCGGTACCTACGGCCAGCCCATGGGCACGACCTTCAGCGGTGAATCGAACATCCGCCAGCTCGTCTATGGACGTGAGACGATCCGCAAGGCCCTGGGATATGAAATGGTGACCTTCCTCGAAGAGGAGGAATTCTCGCATCCTCAGATCCCTCAGATCGCCTTGGGGGCGGGCTATCGCTATGCCAGCCTAGCGCAGGTAGACACCTGGGGAAACGCCGGCATACCGCACTTCGAAGTTAATGCCTTCAAGTGGCAGGGTACGGATGGTACCACGATCCTGTGCACTCCCAAGAATTCTCTGTTCGGCTATTCTCCCGATGTGAAACGGCTCGCCGCTTCGGATGGCTTCAAGGAATTGCAGAAATTAGGCAAGCCTCTGATTTTTACGTGGGAGGAGTTCGGGTGGGAGCCGCCCGAAGAACCTGCTTATCTGAAGACACCGGAGAAATACCTGAAGGTTGCCGAAGAATCTCCCGTGGAGTTCGTCACCTTAAAAGACTATCTCGACAAATACGGTAGCAGCGCCAAGGAAACCAAATATTTCAAGATGGATGATTGGACCAAGCTGCTCACCTGGGGCCTGGGCGGCGACCAGTTGCGCACCACGGATCGTAGAGTGGAAAGCATACTGCTGGCGTCAGAGCGGCTTGATGCAATTGCTGCAAGCCTGGGCGGTAAAGACAACGTGCGTACACTCGAGGAAGCCTGGAAACACCTGCTGGCCTCGCAAAGCCACGACGTTGCACTCTGCGAGTATTCGCGCTGGCAGGGCGATCGGTTTGCGCCGCTTGATCGCATTGAGGACTTGCACAATTTCACCTGGGGAGCGCTGGGCTACCAGCATCTGGATGCTGCCGAGAAACAAGGGCAGGACGTGCTCAAGGCGTCGCTCGGTCACGTAGCGGGTCGCATCGGTTCTGCGAAAAGAAAGCAGGGCCAACTGGCGGTTACGGTATTCAACCCATGCGCCTGGGAGCGAACAGACCTCGCTACCACGGGACGCATCTACCCTATCCCGGAAAAAGCCAAAGACATCGTGGTGAAGGACGGCAAGGGCCGCGCTGTTCCATCCCAGATCATCAAGAGCGAAAAGGACGATCAAGGGAACCTGGTTGTGGCTGACGTCGCCTTCCTGGCCGGAAAAGTTCCCAGCGTTGGATACGACACCTATTATCTCGAGCTCACGCCGGAGGCAGCCAAGGCGCCGTCCACCGATCTCGAAATCGATCAGCAGGGCCTCGAAATGGAGAACGAGTACCTGAAAATCAAGCTGAGTCCGAAGAACGGGGCGGTGGTCAGCCTGATTGACAAAAAGACGGGGCGCGAAATGCTCGACCCTCAGAAGAGCGCGTTCCCGGTGTTCAAAGGCACTCCCAATCAGGAGTATTGCCTGCAAAGCGTCATGGTCCGGGAGAAATATCACAGGCAAGGCCCCGGCATTCCGCCGCTCTTCGACAGCTCGCAAACAGAAGCGGTCTACGAAGGGACCAAGACGGTTTCCGCCCCGACCGGCGAAGTGGATTGGCGGGCCATCACGAAGTCATCGATTCGCTGGACCGAAACGGGACCTCTGCGCGCCACGGTGAAGACCCACCACACCTGGCAACTTCTGAAATTCGAGACTTATGTCTCTCTTTCGGCGGGATTGCCTTGGGTGGAAGTCACCAGCCGGGTGCTTGCGGAAATTCCTCCCGCTCCCGATGAGCTCACCGACAACCGCTTCCCGATCGAGATCAAGCAAGGTTACTGGCTGACCTTTGCGCCAAGCTTCGCAGCCTCCTCGGTGATCCGCGACTTCCCTCTGGGTATCGAACCCACGGAACGCCAGGCCTTCCAGGCTCTTACTTTCGTGGATCTGGTAGGCCCGGATAGCGGCCTTTTGGTGCTACACCCGGGAACCCAGTACTTCAAACGCACCAGCGACGGAGTGGTTTCGAATTTGATTATGAGAGAGTGGGAGTCTTTCTTCTCGGGCGAGTACGGCTGGCCGCGTTACTCCGAATACCGCCACGCCCTGTTGCCTCACAGTGGAGAATTCAGCAACGCCGATCGGATGCGAGCGGCGGAGGGGTTCAGTCAGAAACTGATCACAATGGTCGGCAAGCCGCACGACGGGAACCTTCCCGCGCGCAAGGGCTTCTTAACCTCGGGATCTGATAACGCCCACCTGATGGTGTTCCGCAAGAAGGAGAATAAGGGATATGAGCTGCGATTCACAGAGATCGAGGGCAAGACTGGCAAGGCCTCAGTCGAACTAGGGATCGCCACCACAGGGGCCGCCGAGACGGACCTCCTGGGCAAGAAGGTCGCCGAGGTTCATTCAAGCGCCGGCAAGCTCAATTTTGAGCTTCAACCCTGGAAGGTCCGAACTTTCGAAATTGGATAACCGGCCTGGCACACAAATCCAGTGCCGTTGGATTGCGTTGGATTGAATGATTCCGCTGCTTTATCCTCGGCGCTAGCGGGCCTTTAATCCGTCGACGGGAGCACCGTGAAGGTGCCCCCCTGCGACCGCGCGGGATTGAGTAGGGGGGGGCCTTTACGGCTCTTTCGCTGGAGTTTGTACGCTGCACCAGATGGCCAAGATGGCCATGCCACCATGATGTGGCACGGGCTTCCAGCCCGTGGCTGGAGTTTGTATATTTCGCGACATGGCCAAGATGGCCATGCCACATCAAGGTGGCACGGGCTTCCAGCCCGTGGGGGAGGGCTTTTACGGCCCTCCCGCGACCTTCTTATCGCAATCCGCAACGAAGGTGCTTCTCAGAACTTCATAAGGTCTCTATATGGTTTCCAAGCGCATGAGTAACGACTTAGGATCTTTCGATCGCAGGTCTTTCCTCAAAGTTGGAGCATTGCTTGCCGCACCTGCAATCGGCACGAGCAAAACAAGCGGCAGCGCGGCCAAGGTGGCCTCGCTTCCCCCCGTTCCCAAACCCGCGGATTTGGCGAGCGACCGGCTCGTACACAATTTCCGCGATCAGTTCAGCCCTCCGGCAGCGCAGAATGAATGGGGTTATCTGCAGGCCACCAAGTCGGTATCGGGAATTACAGCCATCAGCTTTCCACCGTTTAGCTGCTGTGGCATTCCCGAGATGCCCTTCAGTCCGGGCAACCTCATTACCTGCGAGCTATTCTTGAATGGCCGGATCTTGACTTCCTATCCTGCTCCGGCAGGCGAGGTTGCCTACACCTGGTATCCTCACCGAATCGTGCGCGAGACGGTGGCCGAGGGCATTCGATTCACGACCCAGACTTATCTTCCGACCCGCGAGCGCGCCGTCGCTGAACTGATCGAGGTAAAGAACGAAAGCCGCCGACAGCGACGGATCACCTTGGGATTCGACCTGCGCGCCGGCATGACGGTGAAGCGCGACAAACCGTGGTTCATCAACTCCTCGGCGGAGAACGACAACAAACTCACCCCCAGCGAGTCGCACGGTTGCGTAATCTTCGAGGCCCAACACAGCGGTTCGGTATCGGTACAAGGGGTTGTGCCCAATCCAGCCCGGATCGAACAGGGACGGATGCTGGTGCACGAGGTCTCTCTCGATCCAGGAGAGACGAAGACGTTCCACTACCTCAATGTAATGGGCGAGAACGCGGTCGCCGCTCTCGAGAGTTACGATCGGCAGCAAGCGAGCTTTGAAGAACTGCTCAAAGCAAACGAAGCCCGATTCACCGACATCCTGCAATCGGCCTTTACACCGGGAAACTCGGAATTTTCCGGCCATCTGCCCCAACTGGTAACCCACAGTCAGGAACTCTGGAGGCTCTATTACACGGGCTTTACCAATCTGTTGATCAGCCGGCGGGATTCTCCGGATGCCCTCTATAATCCCACTTATATCACCATCCCGCGGTTCGGCCCGACCTTGAGCTTCATCTGGGACGCGATGTTGACCTCGCTGAGCCTTTCGCTGCTCGATCCTGTGGCACTCCGCAAGCTGGTTGAGAACTGGCTTGTTCAGGACATGCACGCTCATCTGGCCACGGACTATCTCACCGGCAAGGGCGTGGGACCGTGGTATGCCGTCAACGACATGGGCATCCTGCGCTGTGCGCATGATTATCTTCGCGTCACCGGCGACTTCGCCTGGCTCGATAAGACCCTCAACGGAAAAAAAGCGCTCGAACATCTGGTGGACCTTGCTCTCTACTGGAAGAAGCTCGATAAGCTGGGCCGCGGACTGGCTGATTACGGCAATCTGGACGACTTGCTGGAGGTGGTCAGCACCTGGACCCACGAGGTCGCAGCCATGAATGCCGGCAACGTGTACGGCATGCGGTTCGTCGCCGCACTCCTGGAACGAGGTGGCGATGCGCGTGCATCTCAACTGCGAGCCGAGGCCAAGGACTTGGCGGCTCGCGTCAATCGCCTGCTCTACGTGGATGGCAAGGGCTGGTGGAAATGCGGTCAGCCCGATGGGACATTCAACGAAGTTCGCCACTGTTACGACCTGCTGACCGTGTTCGATACTATGTTTGAAGATTTGAGCGAGAAGCAGAAGAAGGAGATGAGCCACTTCTTCTGGAGCGAGTTGCACACGCCCGTCTGGATGCACGCCCTCTCTCCCGCCGACCCTGACGCTTCGTGGAATCTCCGCGCTGACCATAGCTGGCTGGGAGCTTATACGGCGTGGCCGTCGATGACTGCCAAGGGACTCTACAAGGTCGACCCTCCCTCGAGGGTTGCAGCGTGGGTCAAAGGCTTGTCGAAGTCGGCCAACCAGGGCCCCTTTGGACAAGCCCACATTGCGGAGACTGTTTTTCCTCCCGAAAGCGGCGGCGCCTTGAAATGTCCCATCGAGCAACCCTATGGAAACGATTGGTGCGAAGTTTCGGGCGGCAGCTTTATAGACCTGATCATCGACACCATTTTCGGCGCTGACCTGAGTCTGCACGACGGCATCAGGGTGAAGTCACATTTGGTGGACTTCGACAACGATGCCAAGCTTCTGAATGTCAGGTACCAGGGAAAGAATTATGTAATCTCGAATAAGGGTGCGCAACAAACGTAAGAGCGGTGTCGACCAAAGCCCATGTTCGACTGGCATCAGGCAGAATTTCTCCGGTTCCACCGACTCCCACTTTGATGTTTGCCTCGTAATAACGACGGTTTCCATAGCGGCGCTCCGAGCCTGCCCAGGAAGAGGCGCGTCCTTTTTGTTGAATAATAACCGGTGGGCATAGACGTCATAGACCGCCGCTACATCAGTGGCCATCACTATTGCTCAAATAGATTGGCCGTTTCGGATTCCGACATAGACTCTGATATGTTGTCCAAAAGAGAAGAGAAGTGAGTTTATGAAGAGGCGGAGCTTTATCAAGAGTTCAGCCGCGAGCATCGCGGCTTCAGCCGGATTGCTATCAGGCATTCCTGAGTCGCTTAGAGCCGCCACACCACCTTCATCGGAAAACGATCAGAAAGTATTCGGCCGCGAGAAGAACGTGCCGACACTATTCCCACTGCAGGTCCCTCGTAAGCAATGGGTTCAATTCGAAGCCGAAGAGTTTTCAAAACCCGCAGCCGCTGTCGTTTATCGCCGCGCCGACGAAGTGCCTCACGGGATGCCTCTGGGAGGCGTGGCGACAGGGGCCATCGACATCGATACCGACGGCACGTTTGGCTACTGCAATCTCTTTAACTCCGGCGTGCCGACTCGCGGCCCGCTGCAGTATGGGTTTCTCGGACTGAGCACAGGAGGGCGCGCCTGGATCCTCTCGACCCGAACTCTGGCAGGCATGGAGAGCGCGAATGAGATTCACTATTGGGGACATTACCCCATTGTGGATATGGAATATGATATCGATTCGCCTCTCCGCGTGGGCCTGCGCGCCTGGAGTCCGTTCATTCCAGGCGAGTCGCACCTCTCGAATACACCCGGTGCTGTGTTCGAGGTGCACGTGAGGAATCCGGGCGCCGAAGCACGCAATGCCACCATCGGGTTCAGCTTTCCGGGACCCACACAGACCGAGGCGCAGATCTCGCCCACAAGTCCGCGGCGGCGGCGTTATCTCGGGTTTCCTGTCAATGAACCCTTTGCCGTGGGCGTCATCCCGGCCCGAAGGGAGCAGATCCAGACCGAGGCGTTGAACTGCCTGGAGGTCAGCGCCGGCACCGGCACCGGGTACGCCATTGGGGTGATCGGCTCTGTGCGGGTCCGCTTCGGCGGTGGCCTGTGGATTGACGGATACGACTACGTGAGTGGCCAGCACTGGGGGGAAATCTCGAACCACCTCCCGCGGACCGCCCCCGATGACTTTGACGGCAGTGTGGCCGTTGATGTTGAGCTTGCTCCAGGCGAAGAGAAGATTGTCCGCATCGTGCTCGCCTGGTACTCGCCGATCTGGAAAGGCGAAGGAAGCAACGTATTCGCACGCATGTACACTCGCAATTACGAGAGCGCACTTAGTGTGGCTCAGTTCGTCGCTGCCAATCACGGATCATTGCTGAAGCGCGTGATTGCCTGGCAGACGGAGATCTACCGAGAACAGAGCCTTCCTGTGTGGCTGCGGGAAGCGCTCGTGAACAATCTCCACCTGATTACCAAGACCAGCTACTGGGCGGTGGCCAGGCCGCCGATCGGCGACTGGTGCCGCGAACAGGACGGGCTTTACGGCATGAGCGAGTGCCCTCGTGAGTGTCCCCAAATCGAGTGCATTCCCTGTAGCTTTTACGGCAACATCCCGGTGGTGTATTTCTTTCCTGATCTGGCGCTCTCCACGCTGAGGGGTTACAAAGCCTACCAGTATCCTGATGGCGGGCCGCCCTGGATCTTTGGCGGAATCACCGGTGAAGTCGCCGACGCGGGACGCTCGACCGATCCGTGCGACATGGCCAGCCCTTCACCCGGGTACCAGAGCACCATGAATGGTCCGTGCTATATCGACATGTTCGACCGCTACTGGCAGCGAAGCGGAAACCAAGCCCTTCTCGATGAGTTCTACCCTTCCCTAAAAAGAGCCGTTTTGTACACCATCGACCTGCGGCCCGGCGCCGACGGCATTGTCAGCGTTCCGGCGGGAGATCGCAACCCTACACAGGCCCACAACAAACCCGGAACCCTGCTCGAATGGTTCGAGGGCAATGGATGGTTCGGTATGACGCCGCACGTGGGCGGCGTGCATCTGGCCATGCTGCGTATGGCGGAGCGGATGGCCAACGCGGCGAACGACAAGGAATTCGCCGGTCGCTGCCGCGAATGGATCGAGCAAGGAAGCAAGTCCATGGAGTCGAAGCTCTGGGCTGGAGACTACTATCTCGCCTACCATGAGCCGGAACTGCAGAAGAAATCCGATCTCATCTTCGCCTACCAACTGGATGGCGAATGGATGACGGCTTACCATGGTCTGCCCGGCGCATTCCGGCAGGATCGCGTTCCGTTGGTTCTCAACAAGATAAAAAATACCTGCGTGGCCGTGAATCACTACGGTGCCGCGAACTTCACCCAGGCCGACGGCAAGCCAGCCCGCGATGTGGGCTATGGAACCTACGGCTATTTCGTGCCGGAGCTATGCATTCTTGCCGCCACATATATTTACCACGGCCAGGGTGATACAGGATTGCGCGTCCTGAGAAGCTGCCTGGAAGGTATCTCCCTGATCCACGGAGATACCTGGAATCAGCCCAATACGGTGAGCGGCGACACCGGAAGGCGAGTGTTCGGTTCAGACTATTACCAGAACATGATTTTGTGGGCGCTGCCCGCCGCAATTGCGGGCCACGATCTGCGATCCGCCTGCGCTGACGAAG
The DNA here is from genome assembly GCA_963803295.1 of uncultured Acidobacteriota bacterium. GTDB lineage: Bacteria > Acidobacteriota > Terriglobia > UBA7540 > UBA7540 > CAWDMC01. Next base: position 544,390 of record CAWDMC010000011.1, read on the forward strand.
GGCTGGTTGCCCGAGTGCTGAAGGCAGGCAAGATTTCGTGAAAGGCGAAACTACCTTGATCCCACGAAGTGGCTGGTCCTTCCCAGCCCCTCGCTTCCGAGTCCCTGGTAGCCGCCGTCCACCGCCAGATCCGCGGCGGTGATGAAGGACGCGTCATCGCTCAGTAGGAACAGAATGGGCCGCGCGATCTCAACCGGCTCGGCGAGTCGCTCCAGCATATGGTACTGACCCCAAACCGGCTCCCACTTTTCCCGGCCCCCCACGGCTGCCTTTAACACTTCGCGGGTCCAGGTCCAGCCAGGACTTACGCTATTCACTCGAATCCCGTACGGCGCAAGATCGAGAGCCATGCATTTCGTCATGGTGTGCACGGCGCCTTTGGCGCTGTTATAGGTCCAGCGATTAGGCTGCGCGATGAAGGCGGATATACTCGACACGTTGACGATCGCGCCTCCGCTAGCGTTACGCATGGGCTCCGTTACCAGCTGGGACATCGTGGCAAAGGCGACGGGGCCAACCGAATACACGCGCTCCCAGTCCGCCCGAGTGACGTCGAGTCCCTTGCCGAGAAACGAGAATGCATTATTGACGAGGCCGTGAACCTTTCCCCATTTGGCAAGCGTCCGCTCTACGATGGACTTGCAGAACTGCTCGTCGGCCATGTCGCCGTAACACGAGAGCACATCGTGGCCGGCTGCGGAAAGCCTTTGCTCGACCTCTTCGCCGAGTTCTTTCTCGTTTCCGCTAAAGGCTACGGCCGCGCCTTCCTGAACAAGTTCCTCCACCGTGGCCAATCCGATTCCAGAGGAGCCGCCCGTAACGATCACAACTTTGCCTCGGAAGCGGTCTGGAATCGGTTTCCCGGTTTCCATGACTCAGGTCCTCCTGTTCAACCCAATGTTCATTTTCCATCGATGGAAAACGCCAGCAGAGTGTTACCTCTACGCCATCCATACCCGGGATCCACAAAGAGCATCCCGCCCGCCACTGTGGGCGCTATGGAGGTAAAGGTACCTCCGCGTGCTGGAACGCCATCCACGGTCTGATACTCGATTGCGCAATCGAAGTCCCAAATCGGGGAGCCATCCTGCGAGTTATACGCCCGCAAATGGCCATCCTGCGAGCCCGAGAACACGACACCCGGAATAATCGTAAGAGGTGCTATCAGCGCCTGACTGCATCCCGGCAAATTTAGACAGTCGGGCTTTGGAGGGGCCGCGTACCACACTTTCTCACCCGTGGCGATTCGCAGCGCGAAAACTCCGCCACCCTTCGAGCGGATTCGAATCATGCCAGTCCGATAATGGATAGTACGCCAGATCCTGGTCGGCGCCGCCACCCCATTCGATCCCTCCGAGTGGGCCACCGTGTCCGATGCGAGTCTGCCACACGATCTCGCCTTGACGGTCCGGATCGAGGGCGTGAACGACGCCGGACTTCTGGCCGATGATCAGGAGGTCGCGGCCATTGCCGGCGGAGCGAAGCACCGGGGGCGCGCCAAAATCATAATCGGGACCTGGGTCCGATGGGCAGTTATCCGTGTCTTTCACAACGCATCCGCCATTCCAGCGGTCTCGCGGCAAGAGTTGCCGCGACCAGAGTTGTTTGCCGGTATCCATGTCGAAGGCGATGACCGCATCGGAGTAGACGCTGGGCGGATCGGTGTAGCTGTTGCCTGTGCCTACATAAACGGCGTGGCGCTTCTTGTCAATGGTAGGGGGAGACCAAAGCGATGCTCCAGACGGCCCCCAGGTGGCAACGCCCGCCTTATTGACACCGGTCTGCTTGGCTTCATCGGGAATGGTATAACCTTGCCAGATTTGCTTTCCCGTCCTGGCATCGAGAACGACCACGCTTCCGCGAAAGGTGCAGCAAGGATAGCGCGGATCAGTCGCCCACCCCTCCTCGGATGAGCATATCGGCACATAATAGCGGCCATCCACAAGAACGGGAGAGCCGGTGACTTTCGAGCTCGGATGGGTGTCGGCGCGCGTCTGCCACACCAGCCTGCCGCTGGTCAAATCGGTTGCGTACACATTGCCAGTCAGGTCGCCAAAAAGGAGCAGGTGTGTCGTAGTATCCACCGAGGGCGCGCTCCGGACTGTTCCCACCGCTTTGAAGCTCCAGTTAACGCAGCCATTTTGAGCGTTCAGCGAATAGACGGTCCCATCCTCAGTTCCCACAAAGACCTGGCCGCCGTAGAGCGTGGGTTGAGAGTTTAGAGCTGAACTATTCGGGAAACCAAAAGCCCATTTGAGTTTCAGGCGGGGCACATCTTTCGCGGTAAGCCCGGCTGCTGCAGTGGATTGAAACCGACCGTTATCCGGGGCCGCACCCCACCCGTTCCAAAAGGGAGCCTTTTCCACCCAGGGAGTCGGCGTCACACAGGAAGCACTTGCCCGGCACGGCGGCCACCGGGTTTGGAATGCCGAGATATTTAGCCACGGCCTGACGTTCGGCCCCGGTGAGCATGGAACCCTGCGCTTGCATTTTGCCGGTCTCGAGCGCCCGCAGGATACTCTCCTGTGTCATTTGTCGCAGGACCGCCGGCAAAGGCGCCCGTGTGCCGCTGTCGGGCCGGTGGCATACGGTACAAGTGCGGTTGAAAATTGCAGCGCCGTCGGGAGCTGCCGCAGGCATTGCAGCAGAGGGAATTGCCATGATGATCAGCGTCAGCCATATCCGCATAGAAATCGATGTCCTTGACTTCGGTTGAACTTGCAATTGTGCGACACCAGACGGAGGGCAACGTGAAGCTATTCCCGCTGAGCACTGGACAGCACTCGTGCCGGGCGGTGTAACGCTATCTGCAATCCTCCACCGCCGGTCTTTGTTCAATTCGGCAGTCAGTCGAGAAATTATAGCTGAGTCCGCTATCGATGTCACCCAAGGATCGCTTAATTCATTTCTCTGTTAAAACCTATTTAGTTAACAGCGGCCCTTTTCAATTGACTTGATTCTGGCCGCAACATAGACTCGCGTGTTTGCCAACTCTGAGGTGAGGAAACAATGCAAAGTACGAATCGAAGGACTTTTCTAACGAAGATGGCAGCAGCGATCCCCGGCGCGGCGATTCTCTCCAGCTACCAGGCCCTTGCTGCCCCCATGCGCAACAAAGTGAGAATTACCGATGTGAAAACGATGATCGTGCAGGGCAACGCCCCCTGGAACATGGTGAAAATCGAAACCGATAGCGGGATTAGCGGAATTGGCGAAGCTTACTGGGGACGTGGAGTAAAGGACCTGACCCTCGGTTACCTGCGCCCCGCGGTGATCGGCCAGGACCCGCTGGACATCGAACCCCTTTGCAGCAAGATGACGCGTGTCACGGGAGGAGCGGGATCGATCGCCGGCGTCACGGTAACGGCGATCAGTGGAGTGGAGATCGCCCTCTGGGATCTGGCCGGGAAGATTCTCGGCGCGCCCGTTTGCAAGCTCCTGGGCGGCCAATACCGCGATGGCGTCCGCGCCTACTGGACCAGCGGACCTAAGGACATGATGGATCCCGCTTCTTGCCGCGAGTTTGCGGCCGCTCTCAAGAGTCATCCCTTCGGCATTACCGCCGTCAAATCAGACGCCGATTCCTTTCCAGCCAAATACGATCCTCAATCCCGTGAACCCGGTCACGAGCCGGGCGGATATCATCTCACGCGCAAGGACCTGGCGCGGCTGGGCAAGGGTTTCGGCAACTTGCGCGAGGCGCTCGGGGACGACATCGACATCGCCGTTCATTGCCATTGGGAGTTCGACTGGATCGATGCGCTGGAGCTCGCGCGTACGGTGGCGCCGATCAAGCCGATGTGGATCGAAGACCTGATGCCGCCGGACTACTCAGAATCATGGAGCAAGCTCACCGAGCTCTCGCCGGCGCCCATTCTGACTGGCGAAAACCTCTACAAGGTCGAGGGCTTCAGGCCTTTCATCCAGAATCAGGGCTGCCACATCGTGCAAATCGATATTCCCAAGGCTGGAGGTCTGCTCGAATCCAAGAAGATCGCGGACTTGGCGGCGCTCTACCAGATTCCTGTTTCTGCTCACAACGTCGCCAGCCCGCTTGGGGCGCTAGCTTCGGCCCATTGCGCAGCGGCGATTCGCGACTTCCGCGCCCAGGAGTTCGCCGGCTGGACCACCACAGACACTGGAGCTTGGGAGAAATTCGTAATCCATGAGGGCCCAGTGATCAGGGAAGGGAAGTACCAGATCTCCGACAAGCCCGGTCTCGGCGTGGAGCTGAACGAGGATCAAGTACGCTCGCATCTGGCGCCCGGCGAGACGTGGTGGGGATAGTTGTAGGGGAGCACCTTCACGGTGCTCCCCGTGCCGGTGCTACACAGAGAGCTGTTACTGCAATTGTCCACACATATCTTTAAGCCGCTCCTGAGCTTGATCCCTGCGAAAAAACGTCCACATGGTGAGATCGCAGTGTATAATCTCAGGTGGCATATGATGTCGGCGGGTTTAAGCTAAAGACTCCCAACGACTAATAGATGCAGTGGTCCGAATTGAAACACCACTACTGCTCAATGTTCGAGGTCCTACGGCAATGACGGAAGTAAATGGTTCCCGGAGAACTTTTCTCGGTGCAATCGGGGCCGCGGCCGGTCTTTGGGCCGCTCGGAGCACTCTTTCGTGGGCCGGAGCAGCACCCGCAGGACCAGTCGCGGTGTCGAAGTGTGCCACCTATGGTCCGGATGTCACGATGGCACTCGACAAGATGTTCGATCGACTGGGCGGACTCGAAGGATTGGTCCGGGGCAAAACTGTTGCCATCAAGCTCAACTTGACCGGGCTTGCCGTCGGCGTGACCGATGGGGTTCCTATTGGAGAAACCAACTGGGTGCATCCGGAGGTGATCGGCGCCACGGTTCACCTGCTTGGCAAAGCAGGCGCGCGCTGCATTCGTTTGCTTGAGAGTCCGAGCGTCCCGGGAATTTCGCTCGAAGATTTCATGCTTAAGGCGAATTGGCAGGCGCGTGATTTCGCGAGCGCGGCGCCGCGAGTGGAATTTGAAAACACGAACTGGCTTGGCAGCGGAAAAAGGTATTCGCGTTTTATGGTTCCGGGCGGTGGATTGCTGTTTCCTGGTTACGATCTGAATCACTCGTATGAAGACTGTGACGTCTTCGTCTCTCTGGCCAAACTGAAACAACACACCACCGTCGGGATTACACTCTCGATGAAGAACTGCTTCGGCAATACCCCTTGCACAATCTACGGTGAGGATGTTCCAGAAGACGAACCTTCTTTGCTGCCCCGTGGCGGCCGGGGACTCTTTCACAGCGGCAGACGTGTTCCGCCCAAGAGCGCTCCCCAACCAGTCAACCTTCGGGCTTTCCGTGCCAACGAAGGCGGATACCTCATCCCCCGAGCTATTGCCGATCTGGTTGCAGCCAGGCCAATTCACCTCGCCATCATCGATGGCATCCACACCGTCGCGGGAGGCGAAGGCACGTGGAATAAGGGTTCTCGGCGGGTCGAGCCCGGCGTGCTCATCGCCGGCACAAATTGCGTCTCGACCGACGCCGTCGCAACAGCGATCATGGGATTTGATCCCATGGCCGTGCGCGGTACTCCGCCCTTCGAAAGCAGCGACAATACGTTGGCGCTCGCTGAACAGATTGGCGTTGGCACGCGGGATCTCAATCGCATTGAGGTAATTGGCACACCGATCGAGAAAGCCCGCTTTAATTTCCGCGCTGCTTAAGAGCCTGCAGACAATCACCACTAACCAGAGCGAGAGGACAGCCAGGGGCCTCGATCGCATCTAAGCTGCCGGGTTGCGAGGATAGTATCCATGGCCCGAATAGGCTCGGGACTTCCAATCCGGCAGCTCATCCTGCTTCCGGCCCTCATTACGTTGGCGGTCACTGTTTTCCGATTCGTGGGCGAGATCGAACAGTGGTCTCCAACTTGGTTCAACCATAAAATGGGGTTGTCGCTGGTGGCCATCCTGTGGCTGGCACCGTTTTTCGGAGTTTACTTTGCTCTAAGGCTTCGAGCTCGCGGCCAGCAGCCTATTTCAGTTTGGCGGGCGATTGGGCTCGCAGTCCTGGCCGCACTCGTCGTGCTATTCTTGCCTGGGCTTCTTCCCTTCAAATTTGCGTTTCCAGGGCGTCTTCTGTACGGCTGGTCTATCATCGTATTGGCCGCCGCGGTGACGCTGCCTGGGTGGCCGGCGCTCTTCAAGACAATGCTGGCCTATGCTTACGCCGCGCGAATCCCCATCGCCATCCTGATGTTCTTCGCCATTCGCAATAGCCTGGGAACCCACTACGACGCCGTACCCAGGGATCTTCCCCCAGGAATCGGTTTTTGGCCGAAGTATCTGTGGTTGGCTTTTTTTGCGCAGCTCGTCTACTGGGTGGCCACTACGATCGTCATTGGTATGCTGTTCGGAACCATCGCTGCGGGAGTCGCGCGGCTTACGCGGGGCCCGGCGGCTGCGGGACCTTCACCCGCTTGACCCCTGCGGTTGGCGTCGATAATGATGTAGAGGAACCCAAACGATACCGCACTTCAAGGCGAGGAGAGTAGCATAGCGCAGAGTTTCGCCTCTCGGAAACTCTGCGGGTTTTCGCCAAAGTGGCAAAGCAAAAGCCGCAGACTTTGAAATGCACAAAGTCTGCGCTACATACTTTGGAAACCATCTAACCTAGCTTCATCAGCTCGGGATCCCAGGCAATCGCTCGCCCCTTTTCGTAGCTGAGATTCGCCAGAAGCGCGGCGCCCGCAGCGCGGTATCCGAATACGGCATCTTCCACTACGGGCTGACGCGAACGCACTGCCTCGAAGAAGTTCTTCAGGTGATCGTAGCTGTCACTATAGTCTTCCGGCGCAACGTAGCGCTCCTCGCGTTTGGCTGGGTCGCCCATCGGATGCACCACGGGATACTTCTGGCGATAGCCCTCCAGGAACTCCTTCTGCATCGCGGTGGTAAACGTGCCGATGTTGTAGCCGGGCTCCGTCTCCCGTGGCACGCGGGTCACTTTCACGGCGCCACCGCCGATCTCAAGCGTTCCCTCCGAGCCACTGAAAATGAATCCTTCGCTCTCCGATCCGCCACTGACAAAGTTTACTCGCAACGCCAAATTGAAGCCTTGCGGATAGTCGAACAGCCCCAATTGCACGTCGGGAATATCACGGCCATCCTTCCAGTACCGCAGTCCGCCCGTGGCCAGTGCTCGGGTCGGACCGTGAGAGCCGGTTACAAAATGAGTTCCGCTGAAAAGATGCACAAACAGATCGCCTGCCACGCCGCTGCCGTAGGCCTTCCACTTACGCCATTGGAAGAAGTGTTCGGCATTAAAGGGAATCTTCGGGGAGGTGCCCAAAAAGCGCTCCCAGGCGATCGTGTCCGGTGAGGCATCGAGCGGGATGGAGTAGACGAACGCGCCGATGGCCGAGTTGCGATCCCACCAGGCATTAACCAGGTTCACCTGGCCGATGGCGCCACTCTGGACGACCTCGCGCGCCTTGCGGTAGAGCATCGAGCTGACGCGTTGGCTGCCAACTTGGATGATGCGATTCGTCTTGCGAGCCGCTTCGATGATCTCGGGACCATCGGAATACAGGTGAATCATCGGCTTTTCGAGGTAGACATCTTTGCCTGCCGTCATGGCGTCCACCGCCACCTGCTTGTGCCAATTGTCGGACGTACCCACAATCACTGCATCGATGCCGGGGCGCGCCAGCACCTCCTTGTAATCCCAGGTGGTAAAGAGGTCGTTGCCCCACACTTCTTTGGCGTGATCGCGCCGCCCGGAGTAACAATCGGCGACAGCCACCAGCTTCACGCCCGGCACCTCGATCGCCGTGCGTGTGTCGTACGAACCCTGGCCGCCGGCGCCAATCAGCGCAATCTGGATCTGGTCGTTGGCCGGGCGGGGCGGCTCGGGTCCGGCGGTCTCCTCTGCCAGCAGATGGGTACGGGCGCCATTGGCCCAGAAGCTGCCAGCAGTCACCAGACTGCCAGTCTTAATAAAATCGCGGCGATTGAGACGCTCGTTCATGCTTGATAATCCCTTCGATCCTTAAGTAAAGCACCTAGCGATGCAAGCCCGCTAAGATATCACAAACGTTCCGACGTGGAAGCATAACCTGTAGGGGTACCCCTCGTGGGGCGCGCTTGGGTGGGGCGGCCGCGAGGCTTGGCGCGAGGCCTGCCCTGACATGATCGGCTCGCGCCCTACTGGTCGCTGACCTTCAGCACTGCCGAGCCTTCGATGGCATCGTTCTTGAGCGCATTAAGGGCACGATTGGCTTCGGCCAGGGGAAAGATCTCGGTGTGTGTCCGGATCGGGATCTCGGCGGCGATACGCAGGAAGTCCTCGCCATCCTGCCGGGTATTATTGGCAACGCTACGCAGGAGCCGCTCGCCGTACAGAATATCGTAGGAAAATGAGGGGATCGGACTCATGTGGATGCCCGCGCATGCCACTGTACCGCCTTTGCGGATAGCCTTGAGCGCGGCCGCCACGATTTCGCCCGCCGGCGCGAAAATGATGGCGCTATCAAGCTTGACCGGCGGCTCGGCAAGAGTGCCGCCCGCCCATTTTGCCCCCAGCTCGATGGCCAGTTTCTGGTGACGCGCGTCCCTCGTCGCGGCGTAGACCTCGCATTTCCAATGCAACGCCACCTGGATGGCGAGATGCGCGGCAGCTCCAAAGCCGTAGAGGCCTAGCTTGCCGCCGGGCTCGATCGCCGACAACCGCAGTGATCGGAACCCGATGATGCCGGCGCAGAGCAACGGCGCAGCCTCATCATCGCTGAAACGCTCAGGGATCGCATAGACGAACTGCTCCTTGGCGATGATCTGTTCGGCATAACCGCCGTCCACGACCCAGCCGGTGAACGTGGGAGCATCGCAGAGGTTTTCCCGGCCTGACCGGCAGTACTCGCAGACTCCGCAGGTGGAGTGAAGCCAGGCTATGCCCACGCGCTCGCCAAGCTTGAAGCGAGTTACACGTTCCCCCATTCCCTCTATGATTCCCACCACCTGATGGCCGGGGATGATTGGTGACTTGCGGCGCGGCAGGTCGCCCTCCACTACGTGCAGGTCCGTTCGGCAAACGGCGCAGCGGCGCACCCGAACCAGTACCTCATCCGGCCCGGGGACCGCTATCAGGACGTCGATGTACTCGAGCGGGTTAACTTCAACGGGCGCGGGAGCACGAGATAAGCAAGCCTTCATGGTTAGTCCCCCGTTATTCGTTCTTAACCAGTGTATCGCCGTGACCGTTTCTGGCAACATAGAAAGGTGGATCGCAAATACCCCATTGCCGAGATCTTCACCAGCCTGCAAGGCGAGGGACTGTACACCGGGACCATGATGACTTTCATCCGTTTGGCAGGTTGCTCGGTCGGAAAGCCTCGCAAGGGGGAGAATTCTGCCGAGGGACTTCCCGAGTACATCGAGAGCTGCCGAACCTGGGACGGACGGCCATTTCTGTGCGATACGGATTTTCGCACCAAGGAAGTGCTGGGCCCCGAGCAGATCCTCGAACATGTCGGCCAAGGTGTAGAACGGATCTGCCTGACCGGCGGCGAACCCTTGAACCACGACCTTGAGCCGCTCGTAGTACAAGCGGCGGAAGGCGGATTGACCGTGCACGTTGAGACATCAGGCACGGTGGAGTTGCCGGACTGGGCTTTCGACCTGATCCCCCGGCCATGGATCACCGCCAGCCCAAAGTACGGAATGTTACCAGCCGTGCTCGGCCGCGCGGATGAAATCAAGCTGCTGGTGGATGAGCGGTTCAGCCTGGAACGGGCCCGTGCCTTGGTTGGCAGTCATCCGCTTATCTATCTTCAACCTGTCAATGCCGAACATGAGCTTGATCGTGCAAATGTAGATCGCTGCCTTTCTCTCCTGGTCCGAGAGCCGCGATGGCGGATGTCAACACAATCGCATAAGATCTGGGGCATGCGCTAGCCCGCCCGGGGGGCGGACTGGCGGCTCCCGCGGGCGCGCAAATTGTCAAAGAACAAGGCCGCACACCTGATGACAGGCGTGCGCTAGTCCCGCTAGTTACCGAGCCTCTGTGTAGGCTACTGATAGCCTCTATAACTCTACTGCCGGCGTTATTGGCTGTCAACTAATATTCGTCTAATTTTGTGCCGCAACGCCGGTGTCCCCATCGGCAATCCTGGGAGAACGGCACGCCAGGTCATCGGTCCATACAACTCACGGACAAAACCATGCTGTCTACGCGTGCGAAGGCCGGACGGCCTGCCGAGACTGCGTGGACGCTCCACAAGCCAGTAACCGTGCGAAATTTGGTCGGCTGTCTTTTCAATAACATCGTGGGTCCGGTTTTGCACTTTGCCCACCGCCTGCGGAGCCTCTGCGTACGCCAGCAGTTGCCCCGGCACTCTCCCGACCTGGGAGATAACCATTGGCTTAGGGCAACTGGGGTTCCGCGCTCATCGAGCCCTAATCTAGGCTAGGAGCCCAAACCGGCCCACGATCCCGCAAAATCCCGCACGAATCCCGCAGTTCTTCCGCAGCTTTCCCGCACCCTATGGGGTCTCGATCAGAAGCCGTTGCGCGGCTCTGCCCTTCTTCCCTTGCCGTCGCGTGCTGTGTGACCGGGATCACCTTGATCGGTAACGGCCATCACAGCGCGGGAGAAGGGCGCGGGCGGTAAAAATCCGAGCGAAGTAGACCGGCGCGCACGGCGACGACCACTCCCGGCCTCGATGGGGATCCGCTAAACACACAGCACGCCAGTAGGACGATTGATCAGAATCGTATGCCTGCCGGGCCCACCCCCGGCAGTGTCTCGCGGCAGTCTCCAATTTAATCAGGAAGAACCTCGTGAGGAGTGTAGCGACATGAATTCCCTGAATGCCAAGCCGACGGGCGATTGGGTCCTGATTCTGATGAAGGTGGTTTGGATGCCGCTGCTTGTGACCGCGGCCGCTCCGAAGGGATTCGCCCAGACCGCGCCTGGGGCCCCGACCGCCGACCTTCAAGCGCGGGCCTACCTCAGTCAGGCTGTCCTAGCTTTGAATGGCAAGACCACCGTTAGTGATGCCACGCTTCAGGCTTCCATCGGCAGCAGTGAGGGTGACGAGCAGGAGAATGGCGTCGCCACTTTCGAAACCAAGCCCGGCCAGAAAAGTCACATCAGGCTTAACCTCGCCAGCGGAACGCGCGAGGAGATTCGGAACGGGCTTCTTGGAGTCTGGTCCGCGACCGACGGCCAGAAGCATCTCATAGCGGCGCACAATTGCTGGAGTGACACGGCGTGGTTCTTTCCTGGCCTATTACTCGCGACCGCCCTTAACGATCCCCAGATCAGCGCAGTCTACGTTGGGCAGGAAGACCGTGAAGGAGAGGCCGTTCAACACCTGCAAATCTTTCGGCTGGTGCCCGCTCAAACCGCCGATACAGCCAGCCTGATCCAGCGGCTGAGCAGCGTGGACATCTACCTGGACGCGGCCTCGCACCTGCCTACTGCACTCGCTTTTAACGTCCATCCCGACACGAATGCCGGTCTTGATATTCCAGTCGAAATCCGGTTCGGAAGCTACCAGGCCACGAATGGCGTAGAGGCGCCCTTCCACATCCAGAAGCTCCTGCAAGGCACTCTGCTGCTGGATATCAACGTCAGTGGGGTAGCTATCAATTCCGGTATCTCAGATGGCGATTTCGCTTTCTAGGTGAAAAGGAGCGCAGCCCATGATTCGCATCCGGAAGGATCTCCTGTTCTTGATCGCCCTGCTGCTTCTGCCTTGCGGGTACGCTCGCGGACAAGCAACTACCGGCATTCCGCCCTTCGGCAGCTCGAGCGGCGGCTCTTTTGACGCGATTGACAACGCCAACCTGAATGCGTCGTTTGTTATACCGGTTGTCAGTAAGGCAGGCCGCGGATCGGCATTCAGCTATGCCATCGGCTACAACAGCCTGATCTGGTATCCGGTATCGTCGGGCGGATCGCAGGTCTGGACGCATGACTTCAACTGGGGATTTACCGGCATTACCGAGGCGCAAACCGGCTTCGTCTCCTACACCCTGACCCAGTATAGTTGCTGGTGGAACACCTGGTACTACTGGAATGATTACACGAATTGGGTCTACTACGACGGACAGGGAGGCTCGCACGCCTTCGGCAATAATCTCGCCGTCTCTAACTTCTCAGCTGTTGGCTCTCCCCGCTGTGGGATTGATAGTTATCCCCTCACCGCTTCCGGAATCGCGATAGACGATTCCGGGTACAACTTATCGGTGAACGCTTCGCTGACATCGGTGACCCTATACTCACGCTCCGGCGCCAACATCGTTTCACCGGTGGTGGCCAGCGGTCAGGCCCCTTCGGGCAGCGGCTCGATCACCGACCGAAACGGCAACCGGATGAATACAGACGGCATCCACTTCTACGATACGTTGAGTGCCAGCGCCGCCGCCGTGACCGTCACTGGCGCATCCCCCAGCCCCACCAACTTCACCTACACGAATCCGGCCGGAGGCTCTTCCTCATTGACCATGAATTACTCGCTCTATACCATCGAGACGAATTTCGGCTGCTCGGGCATAACGGACTATGGACGCAGCCAGCAGCAGCAAGGCTATCTGGTATCCAGCATCACGCTGCCCGGCAGCAATGGGTCCTACGCGATCACGTATGAGTCGACGGTAAATCCAATACACGCCGGCGCGAAAACCGGACGAATCGCTTCCATCACTCTGCCCACCGGTGGATCGATCACCTACCAATATACGGGCACTAACAACGGAATCAACTGCGCGGATGGCAGCACGGCAGGCTTAACTCGTACCGTGTCCCCAGGCGGAGTATGGACTTACACCCGGTCGCAGGTCTCAGGCTCTCATTGGAAGACGACGCTGAAAACGCCCGACAACAACGACACGGTGATTCATTTCCAGAAGGTCTACGAGACGGAGCGCATAGCTTACCAAGGTTTAGAATCTGGCGGAAACATCCTCGCGACCGTAGATACCTGCTATAACGGTGCCGCCTCCCCCTGCATCGACACCACCGTGGCCATGCCTATCACACGACGCACGATTCTCACCACCCCCAACGGGCTCTCCTCCGCCAAGCGGGACGAATATTACAATTCCTACGGGATGCCGACCGTGATTGATGAATATAACTATGGCCCCACGCTGGTTCGCAAGACCGTAACCTCGTACGCCTCGCTGGGTAATATCCACGACGGTGTCTCGAAAGTGGTGGTCTGCACGGCCGGTGGTACGGATAGTGAGTGCAACAGCAGCGGCACGGTCGCAGCGAAAACAACCTATACCTACGACGGGCCCGGTCTGCAGTCGACCAGCGGCACACCGCAGCACGTCGGGGTCTCTGGCTCGCGCGGCAACCCCACCACGGTCAGCCAGTGGGTTGCGGGAAGCGCCTCGCTTAGCAGCACGTTCAGCTACTACGATACCGGGAACATCTACCAGGCCACCGGCGTTAATAATCAGACAACGACCTACACCTATAACAGCAGCAACTGCCCGAATTCTTTGCTGACGGGCGTCACGCCTCCAATTGCCAGCCTTGCCACGTCCATGGCATGGAACTGCAACGGGGGCGTTGTGACTTCCACCACGGACCCGAACGGCAGCACCACTACGAACTACAATGACGCCAACTACTGGCGGCCCACCTCTGTGGTTGACCAGTTTCCGGCGACGACCATCTTCAGCTATGGGACCACCTATGCCGAGAGCAAGTTGAACTTCAACGGTAGCACCTCGACCGTCGACAATCGCACAACGGTCGACGGTCTGGGCCGGCCTCATGTAAGCCAGCGGGCTCAAAGCCAGGCCTCCAGCAGCTACGATTCGGTGGAGACCGACTATGACTCGGTAGGGCGAGTATGGAGAGTCTCACTGCCCTATAGTGCCTCGGCCGGCGGACTATACGGTGGGTCCACCTACGCCAGTACCACCACCTACGATGCCTTGGGACGGCCGCTGACAGTTACCGACGGTGGAGGTGGCACAACCAGCTATTCTTACTCCAAGAACGATGTTTACGTGAGCGTGAATGCCCCGGCGGGGGAGTACTCCAAGGACCGCCAACTGCAGTACGACGCCTTGGGGAGGCTGACCTCGGTCTGCGAAATCGTTCATTCCGGGAGTCCACTTACCGGGAGCGGTAATTGTGCCCAAACGACGGCGAGAAACGGCTATTGGACCAAGTATACTTATAACGTGCTCAACGAGGTCCTTAGTGTCACGCAAAACGCGCAGTCCGGGACAGTGCAGACGCGGACGCATGCCTACGACGGCTTGGGGCGTTTGACTTCTGAAAGCAATCCTGAGAATGGCCTCGTCCGGTACTTTTGGGACACGTGTCCGGACTACACATGGACCACGCCTGGTGACCTATGCGAAAAGAAAGATAACGCTGGAACCATAATCAATTATGGATATGACAGTTTGCACCGCCTTGCGGGATTCGCCGCCAACACATCTACGAACTGCACAGGCTTTGTGTATGATGCCAGACCCCCCCCCGCCCGGAGTGACCGTTCAGAACACCCAGGGAAGGCTGGTTGAGACGTATACCAATAATACCTGTAACGGGCACAGTGGCCTGGTCACTGACGAATGGTTCAGCTATTCTCCGCGCGGAGAGATTACGGACGTCTACCAATCCACGCCCAACTCCGGGGGGTACTATCACGTCAGCGCAGGCTACTGGGCCAGCGGCCTGCCGCACACCCTTTCGGGAATCGGCCTGCCTACGATCACCTACGTGCCGGATGGGGAAGGGCGTGTTTCCACCGTGAGCGCCACAAGCGGGCAGAACCCGGTGACGGGCACCAGCTACAACTCTTTCAGTGAACCGACGGGTGTGACGTTTGGGTCCGCCGACTCGCATTCGTTTGGGTATAACCCCAATACAGGCCGGATGACCAGCTACAGTTCCTCAGTGAACGGGTCTGCGGTTCAGAGCGGGACGCTGAACTGGAATCCCAACGGGAGCCTGCGCAGCTTGGCCATCACGGACACCTTCAGCTCCAGTGACAACCAGAACTGCAGCTACGGCTACGACGACCTGGCCCGCCTCGCCAGCGCCAACTGCGGCTCCCCGCTTAGCCAGACCTTCAGCTTCGATGCCTTTGGCAACCTCAAGAAGGCGGGGACCCTCAGCTTCCAGCCGACGTACAATCTTTCCACCAACCGGGTGAGCCAATTGGGTAGCGTCACTCCGACCTACGACGCAAACGGCAACCTAACCGGCGACGGCTGGCAGAGCTACGCCTTCGACTGGAAGGGGGATGCGACCACCGTGGGCTCGTCAAGCGTGACTTACGACGCCCAAGACCGCGCCGTAGAAATTCAGAATGGTGCGAACTACACTCAGATCGTGTATGGCCCAACGGCGCCAAGCTGGCGCTAATGAATGGCCAGAACTTGGTCAAAGCTTTCGTGCCTTTGCCGGCCGGGACGTCGGCGGTGTACAATTCCGGCGGGCTAGCCTACTATCGCCATTCGGATTGGTTGGGGAGTTCGCGCCTGGCCTCCAGGCCCTCCCGAACGGTCTATTACGCCGGGGCCTACGCGCCTTACGGTGAGAATTACGCGGAGGCGGGAACCACCGACCGCAACTTCACCGGACAAAATCAGGACGTGGTGTGGTCGGGTCCTTATCCGCTGTATGATTTCCTCATGCGCGAGTACCACCCCGCCTGGGGCCGCTGGCTCTCGCCCGACCCGGCAGGGCTGGCGGCGGTGGACTTCGCGAATCCACAGTC
>CAWDMC010000012.1:0-505471 GCA_963803295.1 uncultured Acidobacteriota bacterium
GCCCGGTCGCGACGCGGCTGGTCGCGACCATGGTCGCGGCGCGTTCGAGATCAGCCGCGGTGAGGATTCCGACGAGCTCACCCTCGGCGAAGACGAGCACATAGGGAAGCCGGCCGGCCGCGGGCTTGCTCACGACATCGATCAGCCGCTCGTCGGGGGTCGCCGTGGTGACCAGCGACATCGGCAGCGCGACGTCCATCACCCGTGTCGTCCGCCGTTCCGCCGGTGCGGACCACCTGGATCGCGTCGAGCGTGACGATCCCACCGATTCCTCCACCCCACTGCTCGACCGGGAAGATTCGGTGGCGCGGCGGCTCGTGCTGCGCTTCGTCGGCGAACGCGTCGACCGTCATCCAGCCGCGGTCGTCTCCGGGTTCGGCAGTCATGACGTCACGCACCCGCAGCTCACCGAACCCGCGGGTCAGCTGCGCGTGGCGCCGCTCCGCGGTGGCGGTCGTGACGATGAACCAGCCGAGAATCGCGGTCCAGAGCGTGACGAACGGGATGTCGACGAACGTCGCGGCGACCCCGGCGCCGATCAGTCCGAAGCCGAACACCTGACCGGCCCGGGTCGCGGCGATGTCGGCCCGCAGCTGATCGCCGTGGCGCATCCACAGCAGCGCGGCGAGGATCCGTCCGCCGTCCAACGGCGCGGCGGGAATGAGGTTGAACACCGCGAGCACGACGTTGACGAGTGCGAGCCAGGCCAACGCGGAGACGACGAGCGAGGAGATGACACCGCTCGCGGCGCCCGCGACCGCCAGCAGCAGGAATCCCGCGCCGAGCGCCGACGCTGGTCGCGGGACCCGCGGCGGCGACCCGGAGCTCCGCCCCGGCCGACGGCATGGGACCGCCGAGCTGCGCGACGCCACCGAGGAGCCACAAGGTGATCCCCTTGACCTCCATGCCGTTGCGCTTCGCGACGACCGAGTGCGCCAGCTCGTGGGCGAGGAGGGAGGCGAGGAACATGACGACGGCCACGATCGCCACGGCCCACAGCGCGCCGTCGACCTCCCCGCCGGTCAGCCCGAACGCGAGCAGGCCCGCGATGACGAGCACCGACCAGTGGATGCCCACCTCGACTCCGAAGATCCGACCGATCCGGACACTGGATTTCATCGACCTGCTCCCTGGTGTGCGCGACACGCACGGCTACCTGGTGCAACGCTACGACCCCAGCCGGACGTTCCCAAGCGCGGCCCGAAATCCCCTGCCGGAAGGACGGGGGGGATCGGAGCGGTAGACTGGGCAGTCGCCTGTCGCACGCGCCGGGGCGGCATTGACATGGGGGTGCGTGGCTTCGATTTCGATGTTCGAGTCGGGTGAAGCGAGCCGACGTTGCAGAAGCGTCGTTAAAGAGTCTGCACACTGAACACATGCCGAGGACAACCTCACACTCGCTGCTTAGAGATAAGTAGCGCGTTCCTCCCGGCCCAGCCGCTCGGTCGGAACCGGAACGTCATCTAGAGCGGCTTACCGCCGGGACGGGCCTCGTGGCCCGGCGGGACATCTCAGCGAGGCTGGGGTCGACGCAAGCTGCCGGTGGGTGGCGCCGACCCGAGACCTCTCCACTGGCTGCGCTCGGAGAAGCCCCGACAACGTCTCGGAAGACGGGGGTTCGACTCCCCCCACCTCCACCAACTTTTTCTTATTCAAACCCTGGGCATGCGAAACGGGTCCGTCCAGGAGTGCCTCTTCGAGGCGTGCCACGATGTCGTAGGTCAGCAATTCATCGAAGGGCTGCGCGAAGCGCGGTGCCCCCACCGCGGAGGCTACGGCAACCGCGACGGCCACCGTCTACCCAAAGGCGGCAGAGGGGTGCCACCGATCCGGCGTTGTGGGGCAGGTGAGGCTGGTGGATCCCGGTCAGGTGGCTCGGCGGCGGCCGACGACCGCAACGAGTCCGCTCATGAGTGCCTCGTCGCCGAAGGCGTGGCGGACCTCCGCGTCGACACCGAACCTGGCCAGGAGCTCGGGGAGCCGGCTGGTATCGATGAGCACGTTGTCGTGGGTCTCGTCATCACGACGCCAAAGTTCGCCATCACGGACGAACATCGTCATCTCACGCCGAAAGATCCGATCATCGATGACCGAGCGGCGCGTGGCGAGGACCCAGTCATCTCCGAACCAGACCCCGGGTGGCTGTTCGCGGCGGGCGGCTCCCCACTCGAGGTCACAGATGTCGAAGGCGAGTATCCCGGAGACCTCGAGCGCACCCGCCATGGCGGCCAACGAACGATCGATGTCTTCCTCACTGTCGAGGTAGCTCAACGCATGACCGACACTGACGATGGCGTCGGCGGTCGGCAGCGGATCATCGGGAAGCCGAAGGACCTCGACCGGCACCGTGGGAACGAAGTCACGGGCGAGGTCGACCATGGCCGGCGACGCGTCGGCCGCGAGCACGCGATGGCCCGCCTCGACCAGAGACTTCGTGAGCAGCCCGGATCCACAGCCGAGCTCCAAGACGAGCCCGCCACGCTCGAGGACCGGCTCGAGGATCGTCAGGATTCCGGGTGCCACCGCATCCGCGTGGAACCCGAACCCTTCGTGATGAATGCGGGCCAGGTCCGATCGGAAGTACGGCGAGGCAGGCATACGACGCGATCGTGGCACAGTGCTCCACTGTAACCACCGCAGCCTCACGCCTCGCAGCCGGCGTTCGGGGGCAGTCGATCTCGACTGCATCACGACCCGCGCGAGCGATGGCGATGGGTCGATGTCCATGACGCTTGTCGCTCCGCGGTGGCGGAACTGCGGACTGACCGCGTGGACGAGCTTCGGTGTCGACCGGCCGGGAGGAAGGACTTCACCCTTCTCGCGACGAATGCTCGATGAGGCCGCACCCGGCGGGTGATCCATCGCATCGCGAACTGCGTCGTCAGCCGGCCAACAGGATCGGCACGTTGTCCGACGTAGCGCCCGCGGGGGCCGTCCCGGGTTGGACGGGCAGTCCGCCCGGCTCCGGAGATGCACGATGACCGCGAAGTCCTCGACGGCGAGGACCGTCACGCGGCCCTCCGGATCGTGCGCCCACGCCCGCCCGAACCCCGGTCCGACGGAGAAGGACTCAGCGTCCGGGTAGCGACGACGAAGGTCCGGTTCGGCGGTGCGGAGTGAGCCTTGGGCCTCGGTCCGGTCAGTGATCACGGATTCGAGGGGCGGGAGGCCGTCGGCGATGGCACGGTCGATCGGGATCAGTGCCGGACACAGCTCGGGCCGCGACGTGCGCGCCCCAGTGTCGACTCGGGTCAGCGTTCCCTCGTTGAAGTTCGCCACCCAGGTCGTGTCAGAGGTGCTGGCGAGTGCGACGGAGGTGAGCCCGGTCGGAAGGGGTGCACCCTGAGGCTCGAGCGTGGTCCGGTCGAGCCGGAGCAGCCCCGAATCGGAGTCGCTGCTCGGCTGGACCAACACCCACAAGCTCCTGCCGCCGACCGCCATGCGCTGCGCGGCCTGGAGCCCGGGGCGCGACCGTCGAACCGCGAGAGTCGTCGCGTCGAACGCGGTGACACGGCCCGACTCGGTCAGGACATAGAGCGTCCCGTGGTCCGCGAGAACGCTGACCGGGTCGTCGCCGACATTCACCCCCGTGCCATGGGTGAAGTCCAGCGAGCGGATCGCGCGAGTCCGCGCGTCGATCCGGAGCAGCTGCGTGCCCCAGGCTGCGAACAACGTGTCGACGTCGGACGTGAGCGAGATGAACGGAGCGGGCACGGTCGTGTGCACCGCGAGCGGCTGACCGATGGCGCTCGTGGTCGGATCGACGGGGACGATCGTCCCACCCGGCTCGTTGGCGCCGGGTTGCGCGACCCAGAGCAGCCCGCCGGCCGCCGCCATCGGGCCCGGTGACCAACCGACTGGAATCGTGGCCACGATCTGGTTCGTCGCCGGGTCGACCCGCGTCACCATCCCGGTCCCGGTGTCCGCGACCCAGACGGAGCCGTACGCGAACAGCACGGAGCGGTAGTCACTGCTGCCGGGAACCGGAATCGTCGCGGAAACTGCGTTCGCCACCGGGTCGATGCGACGCAGGACATCGAACCCCGGCACCCACACGGAGCCCGCGCCGATCGCGACGTCCGTCGCGCCACCGACCTCGAGCGTCGAGACCTCCGGCTTCGCAATCTCCGGGGCCGGCGCGGTCGGACCCGCGCTCACGGTGGACCGGCCGGTATCGCTTCCTTGTGTGATCAACACCCCTCCCACGAGACCGACAACTGCGAGCATCGCCCCGCACGCGATCGCACCCCGACGGACGCGACGTCTCCGAGCGCGAGACCGGAGCCGCGCCAGAGGCAACGGTTCGAGGGGTGGACGATCGAGCAGCGGCTGGGCGAGACGGCGCAGGTCAGACATCGTTGGACTCCATGTCGATTGGATCGGGTGCAATCAGCTCGGCGAGCCGGGCGTGGGCATCGGCGAGCGTGGACGACACCGTGCTGCGCGTGACCCCCATGACGGCGGCGATCTCGGCCTGGGTCAGGTCGGCGACGTAGCGCAGCACGACCGCGGTTCGTTGGCGTTTCGGCAGGACGCGAACGACGTCCCACGCTTCCCCCGCCGGTGCGGGCACCGACACCGGCGGTGGTCGACGCGCGAGCAGCCGCCGCTCCAACGCAGCGCGCCGTTCGTGCCGCCGTGCGGTGTTGAGCGCGACCCGAAACGTCCACCCGGCCGGCGACGCCATCTTGGCGACACGACTCCACTGCGCGAATGCCCGGGCACACGCCTCGTCCACCACGTCTCGGGTGAGGTCCAGGTTGCCGGTCACCAGCAGAACCGTCGCAACCAGCCGGGCGTGGTTCGCCAGGTACCACGTCTCGAACTCACCCGCCTCGTCGCTCACTGTCTTAGTAAGTCACGAGCCGGGCCGGAATGCCGGGTGCGTGTCGCGACATTCGGTCGAGCGGCCCGCTCTCGCTACCGTGCCCGCATGAACGACGGTCGGCCGGGCCCGCGGTGGGGGCTTTCGCTCGCGCTCGCCGGCGAGCTCTCGGATCCCGCTGTCGTCGCGGAGGTCGCTGTCGATGCCGAAGCTGCCGGCTGGGATGGAGCGTTCGTCTGGGACCACCTTTGGAACCGAACCGGCGCGCCGTTCGGGGACCCGTGGGTGACGTTGGCGGCCATGGCGATCGCGACGGAGCGGGTCCGCATCGGGACGCTCGTGGTGGCGATGGCCCGTCGGCGGCCCCAGCTCGTCGCCCAGGCCGCGACGACCGTCGACCGCCTCTCGCGCGGTCGCCTCATCCTCGGCGTTGGATACGGTACGGAGAGTCACGGCGAGTACACCGCGTTCGGAGAGCTCTTGACCGACGACCGGGCCCGCGCCGCGGCATATGACCGCGGCATCGAGATGCTGCTTCCCGCGCTGGCGGGTGAGCCGGTACCGCAGGCCGGCAACCGGCGGATCACCGTCGCCGGCGCGCAACACCCGCGGTGCCCGATCTGGGTCGCCGGCACTCCCACCCACCGGGCCGGCCCGCGCCGCGCGGTCCGTCATGGCCTCGAGGGCATCGCGCTGGCCGGGGCGGCGGAATGGCAGCCGGACCACGTGACGGATGCGCTGGCCGCCGCCGGCGTCGCACCCGGAACCATCGAGATCGTGCTGGTCGGCGGTGCGCACCCGGCCTCCGACGCACTCGCGGCGGCCGGGGCCACCTGGCTCGTCCCCGAGATCCGAGACGATGCCGCGCCCGGAGCAGCACGCGCCGCGGCGCGCCAGGGACCACCCACCTAGCCCTCATGGTCAGCGCGGCTTCGGGAACTGCGTCGCGTGGATCGACTACCGGTTGCAGAAGTCGATGATCCGGTCCGCGACTCGTTGTGGCTCCAGCGCGAAGAACGCGTGGCCACCACCCTCGAAGATCTCGATCTCGCAGCTCGGCCAGATGGCCTCGAGTGCACCGGCGTTCTGCGGTGGGATCAGAACGTCCTCGCTCCCGCTCAGCACCAGGGCGCCCGGTGCAGTGGCCTTGTCGGGCGGATCCTGATCCTGATCGTGCCACCGGTCCATGGCTCGCTCTTGTGCCCGCAGCGCCGACTGGGAGAGCGAGGCCTGTGCCGCCGCGATCATGTCGCCGAATGCCTCGTCGATCGCGGGAACGAATGCGGACGGGAAGAGGAGCGGGATCAGACGTGACGCTCGCTCGCGTGGTGTACCCGAATGGTCGATCAGGCGCGCCCACACGTCCGGGTCGGCGCGCACGGTCGTCGATCCGCCGGGATCGGTGCCGAGCAGGACCATCGCGTCCACGCGACCCGGCGCGCGCCGCACGAGCTGCTGGGTGACGAAACCGCCCATCGACCAGCCCGCGACGGGAGCGTGCTCGATCTCGCACGCGTCGAGCAGCCGTTCGACGTCGGCCGCCATCGCGTCGATCGTCACCGCTTCCGGATCACCGAGCTCCGACTCGCCCATCCCGCGATGGTCCAGGCACAAGACTTCGAACCCGCCGGCTGAGTGCTCCGAGGAGCGTCGGATCCCAGTCCATTGCAGTCGTCGAGTAGCCGTTCAGGAGCACGAGAGGCGGACCGGCGCCGAGGGATCGCCAGGCCAGCCGGCGCCCGTCGACATCGATCCCGTCCACCTGCTCGGTCATCGGGCCATGCTGCCCGCTCCCCACCGTTCTCGGCACGTTGCGGGGGCTCAGGACCCCCCAAGCGTGCCGAGAACGAGCTGTCGAGTCCTAGGCTGACGGCATGACGACGAATGACCAGGACTTCTTCTCGGCGTCGGCACAGCTCGCGGCCTGCACCGAGCTCGACGTTGCGGCGATGGAGCTGCTGTACCGCCTCGAGATCAGCGGGGACGACTTCTACCGGGCACTGGCCGACCGCATCGGCAACGAAGAAGCTGGCGACCTCCTGCGCAAGAACGGACGCGAGGAGCTCGGACACGCCCGACGGGTGCAGCGCGCGATCAGCATCCGGCTCGGCACCGAGTACGAGCCGTCGGCGGAGGTGCAGACGCCGTTCTCGATTCCGCTCCCCGAGACGATCGGGCTCGATCTGTTCCCGGCCATCATCCAGGCCGAGCTGGACGGCGACGCCGGCTACCAGGCGTGGGCGGACAAGGAGCCCGACCCCGAGGTCGCGCGCCTGCTCCGGCTGAACGGACGCGAGGAGAGGACGCACGGGGAGCGCGCCAAGCGGGCGCTGGCGATCCTCGAAGCCGCCCAGGCCTGATCGCGGCTGACCGAGACGGGGCGCAACGGTCAGACATGGAAGAGTGGCCGACATGAGCACGGACGCGCGGCACCTCTGGACTCTCGCCGAACCACTCCACGCGCTGACGTACTTCGCGCCCGAGGCCCACGAGACGTTCGAGGAAGCGGGCCTCCGGGGGTTCTGGCGGGGGTATTTCGCCGGCCGCGCCGCGCCGCTGGGCAACGCACCCGCCGGCATGGTCACGGCCGCGTTCTACGGCTTCCATCCGGACTTCGTGGCCCGCGCCATTCCATCGATCTGGACCGTGATCACCCCCGAGCGCGCCATCGACGCGCGGCTGGAGGGAATTGACCGGGCGACCCGCCGCATCTTCGGCGACGACCTCCCCACGACGGACGCGGCCCGCGCGGCCGCCGAGATTCGCGCCGCCGTCGAAGCAGCTCCGGTCGCCGGGCTTCCGCTGTACGGCGCGAACGCCGGATTGGAATGGCCCGAAGCTCCGCACCTCGCGCTCTGGCACGCGGTCACGCTCGTGCGCGAGCACCGCGGCGATGGTCACGTCAACGCACTGGGCGTCGCGGGAGTGGATCCCTGCGAGGCCCACGTGCTGCGCATCGCCGATGACGGCCTGCCCGTCGATTCCATCCAGCCGTACCGCGGCTGGACCGACGAGAACTGGGCCGACGCCACCGCGCGCCTGTGCACGAGGGGCTGGCTCGACGACGACGGCGACGTCACGCCGAAGGGAACCAGAGCGCGAGCCGCGATCGAGCAGGAGACGGATCAGCTGAGCGCCGCGCTCCTCAATCGGATCCCGAACCCGGAGATCGTCGTGGACGTCCTCACCAGGATCACCACGACCATCTCCGCAGCCGAGATGATTCCGTACCCGAACCCCGTCGGCGTTCCCCCACCGGAACCGGTCCGGTAGGGGCGTCAGTCGGCGACGCCCGACGATGGCGCCCCATCGGGTCAGACCGGCACGCCCTCGAGGGCGGCGGCCACGCGACCCTCGTAGTACCCGGCCAGCGCCTCCAGCGCCCCGCTCCCGTCGCCGGTGAAGGCGGGCCCGTGCATGAGCGCCAGGGTGCTCGGATCGAGTCCGGCCAGGCGCCGCATCGTGGGCGCGGTCATCGGGGTGAGCGCCGTGGCGTGAAACATGTCCTCGGCCGCGATCGCCGGCTCCACGATGTCGGAGTCCGTGATGGACGGCATCACGCCGACCGCGGTGAAGAGATCACCGGCGAAGAGGGTCCCGGTGGTCTCCTCGTAGAGCGTTGGGTTGGTGATATTCGAGTACGATGTCCTCCAAGTTGAAGCGCGGCGAACTGGTGAGCTTTTTCCATTCCGGATCGGATTGGAAAGCCAACCACATCTTCGCGCGGTCGGCGAGGTCACCGAACGAGAGCATGTAAGTGAGGTTCGGCAGGCGGGGCCCGATCAGAGCATCGCCGTAGAACACGGGCGCAAAACCAGCCCGCTTGAAGACGTCAAACTCGCCGCTGTGGAACATCTCCACCTTGCGCAGGTGATCCTGGTCGGTGGGACTTTCATATGTCCGCAATTCGAACAAGCGTGGGTGATGCTCGGCTGTACCAGGAGGCACTACAAGCCTGGGCTCGCCCTCAAAGGCGATCAGCAGAGAGCTCTCAAGGCGAACATAGGCGGGATTGGCGGCCGGCGCATTCAGGAAAGCGGCGCCCCTCTTGGCGTATTCAGCATCCTGGCCAAGGCGGGCGTCGAGATTGACCAGTAGCTCCAGCGACGCGCTCGGGATTAGCACGTAAAGTGCGGGACTCTCGGTTCCAAGCACCGGAGTGAAAGCGCCGATGGGACTAACCCCAAGGCGATTGGCAGCTGAAATGAACGCGTCGCGAGAAGTCATTCGAGAGCTTTACCTGCACTCCGGCGCGCAAGTGATAGATCCGAAGTTGATAATATTCTCTGCCGCCCGGTTTTCCGGCAGCGCCCGCAACAAAGGATCGTGATCCTCGTGCCAGCGCCGGGGTAAGAAGGGCAGAGCCCAGGAACATTCTTCTTTTCATGTGAAGCCCTCTCTGTTATCGGCAGCACCGGCCATGATCTTGCCGGCGCAGAAATCCTACTGTGGCACAAGGGGCAGGATCAGGGCCGAGGGATGATCGGCATCGTGGTAAATCGTGTTGGTAGCCTTCAGCCATTGCGCGCTGTTCGCAGCCGTCTGCCCCAAGTTGAGGTTGCGGTCGAAACGTGGAAAGTTGCTGCTTGAAACCTCCAGGCGAATGCGGTGTCCAGTAAGGAAGACGTTGCTGGTAGACCACAGGTCGATAGTCAGCTTGTAAACCTGGCCCGGATTCAGGAATTCCTGCTTCTCCATGGAGTCACGATAGCGCCCCACAGAATGCCTTCGGTGAGATTCTCGGCGAAGCCGTTGGGCCAGACATCCACCAGTTTGCCAGTGAAGTCGGTATCGGCAGCCGAAGCTGGCGAAGAGTTCCAGGCTGACTGGTCCTGTAACCTCGGTGTCTTGCTTCAAGGGAGGAGTGGTGTACACCAGCACGTCGGGACGAGCTTCCACAGGCCTCTGATCGCGAGGACCTGCAGGAAGTGCACCGCGTCGCAACAGAGTGGCCCGCCCGTTGTAGGTACGGCATCCCCGGGGTCGTAGATGAATTGTCCGCTGCCTTGCCACCTGCTCCGGACTCCGACAGGTTGCCATCACCCGTGAGGCCGTTTGCCTTGCCGTTCGAATGAAGGTAAAAGCGTGTCTGACGGGCCCGCGCTAGTGGCCAGTCATCCTCGTCGCGCCAGACGTTCTTGCCCATGACGAAAATCCTCACCGGCTTCTCGCTCTCCATCCCATTGGCGATGCCTTTGAGCAAGTAATCGTACCAGCGCAACGTCACGTCGCCCGAACCCGTGGGGGGAACGGGAAGGTTCCTGCAATGGCGCCCTCGTCCAAAGCCGCCTGGGGCCCGAAATCGACGTCGCCCACCTTGCGGCCTGCGCCTGCGTGCCCGCCGATGATCACCAACAAACGCTGGCCCTTGCGAGCCGCTTCGTTGCCTCCATGGGCCTTAAGGCCGGTGTAGTTGCCGAGCGAGCCGTCTTGGAAGATGTCGTACCAAGCGGCCACGGAGAATACGGGAACGGTGATTTGACTAAAGTGGTCCTCGATCGACCATTGCTTCCAGTATTCGTCGTAATAGGGGTGCGCCAGCCAGTCCAGAAAGTATTGGGCCAGCATGCCCGGACCATGTGAATCCTCGGGGAACCCGGTGCGGAACAGCGGGTAAGTGCTGAGGGGAAGGTTCTGTGCGTACTCCATGGCGTTGAGGTTCTTGGCCACCTGGTGGTCGAGCGTGTCAAAAGCCAGACCGGAGCTCCACGACTCATTGAACCACTGCTCGAACGCGCCGCCCTGATAAGTCCAGTTGGAGTGATAGTTCGACGCAGTCACCACCGGGCAGATTCCGGCCAAGTGAGGCGGGTGGGCAATGGCGGCGAGCATCTGCGTGGCACCGACGTAGGATCCACCAAACATGCCCACCTTGCCATTGGAGTAGGGCAGCGAGGCAGCCCACTCCACCGTATCGTAGCCATCGCCGGCCTCGTACTTAAAGGGGTACCACTCCCCTTCCGAAGTGAAGCGTCCCCGGCAGTCCTGGATGATCACAACGTACCCATGGGACGCCGCCTCCAGGCCGTACTCCACACCACTGGCCTTGTTGTAAGGAGTCCGCTGAAGCAGCACAGGAAACCTGCCCTCGGCCTGTGGACGATAGATGTCGGCGCGCAGCGTAACGCCATCGCGCATCTTGACGGCGATTCCACGCTGCAGCTTAACTTCGTAGTGCTCGGCGGCAATGCCTTGCGCGGCCGTCATCGCCATCAGAATTCCAGCTAGCATTGCTTTCATTGACGCCCCTAATCGAAAGGCCGGATTCCGGTTCATGTCATCCCCTTGGTGAATGAAGAATCGTAAGACGGAAAAGCACAGTGGCGCGGTACGGCGTAGTCTCCCACTTTCTCGCGTCCCTGACAACGTCTGCGAGTCCCCGCTCCGCGCATCATCGGGAAAAGGGATTTGTGCCGTCCGGTTCGAACCAGTCGAACTCCCTGACACCGCCGCTCAGCTTCCAGCGCTGTGGGCAAGTTGTCTGCATCCAGTCGAGCGGTTCGGCTTCGGGCCCGAACCTCGATGCCTTCAGCAACGCCATCTTCAACATCTTTTTCTCTTCCGCGGTGGTCGTTGAAGGATCGGCCGAAATAAACAGAGCTGCACCGCTACCTACTACCAGATCGCACCACTGGCGGGTTAACTCGATCGGCACAGCCCTGGTGACCGGTACACAGTCCGGATCGACTAGGAAAAAGGCCCGATGCTGTGGTAAGCGAAAAGCCAGCGTGTTTACTCCCATCCTGCGGGTTCGGTCCCAGTCACGCCCGCTGGTGTCATCGCCAATCCGCTGGAGCTCGAAGATGCCCGCGCCCAGATGCCCCACCGTGTTGCAGCCGATCAGGACGGCGTTCCCCGCCGCCTCGCGAATGGCGCCGTAGAAGCGCAGCACAATTTCAGCGGTAGTCCTCGAGCGATCAGCGAAATGCCAATCGGCAGAGGTGAGTTCAGCCCCCATCTGAAAGCCCCAGCTGCCGAGCAGGTCGGAAGTGGAGAAATCATGTTTGATCAGCTCGAATCCCCAGCCCGCGATTCGGCGAAGTCCCTCCTGGATATGATCGAGGGCTTCCGGCACACTGGGGTCTAGTACCAGGAGGGGTGCCTTATAGGGACCTTCCAGGCGGTTGACGCTCAATCGCCAGGCAGCCGGCACGGGTTCCACCGTCAATAGCGGCCTGATCCAAACTCCCGGCCGTACTCCCCGCTTCTTCATTTCGGCAACGACCGCAGGCATCTCCGAAAGCCGGCTGTTGTCCTGGGTCCACGGGCCAGCACCCTCGGGCGCTTTGCCCCATCCCATGTCAACGACCATGAAAGGCGCGTTCGCGCCCGGAGGCGCGAGTCCAGCCAGTTGCTCCACATCACTCAGGATGCTTTCTACCGTCATGTTTTCGCCGTACAGGTAATACCAGTTATTGGAACCGTAGACTGACTTCTCGGGCAGGCGAGGGTGCTCGCAGAGCTTCCTGCAAAACGCCTGGATTGAGTGAAAGGGCGACTGTCCCGGGTGGCCTTCCTGGGCGACGATCTCGGCGGCCTTCAACTGCCGCTCACCAAGCAGAACACCACTGCCTCCATTGCGGACATCCAGCCAGAGCGAGATTCCCTCAGGGTCGGCCTGCCAGAAAAAAGGCGCTGGCGCCGGTCTTTACGCCATAGCAGTGAGTGACCTCTCCACTTGAAACAGCGAAGTACCACGGCATGATGCGGTCGCCTGACGTTCCGCGCCACTCCAAATCGGCGTAGGACCGCTCCCAGTGATCACCCACAAATCGGGCCTCTTCAGGTAAAGAGCCGGACCAGCGTAGACGCAGGCGCGTGAGTGCGCTTCTCGGAGAGGAAACTCGGATTGTAAGCCCACTAGCATCGGGCGATTTGCGCGTCGTGATCTCAATATCTCCTCCCCGCCAGAGTTCCCCTGAACGGTTGAGCCGGAGCGGAGGGTTGCGTTCGACAAGCGCCGTAACGTGATCGGGTGTCCGCACGATATCAAGAAACGTCAACCGGTGAGCACCCGATCCTGCACGCGGCAAGTTCGCGGCCGTGACCGCCGCGATGCCGCCGCGCAAAAACGTTCTCCGCGACCTATTCATCACCGTTGCCTCTTGCTTGTGCGCGGTTGGTACCCCGCACAAAACCATCAAAGGTTTATCAGAAGTAAAGGAAATCGTCAAAGCACTTCACTCCGGCGGATCGGCCAAAGTGTGTCAGAATGCATCAGTACCTGAATCATTTGCCACAACCAAGCGGTATCGTGTTTTGGGCCAGCTCGCCATGTTCTGCAGCATTCAACTTACTTGCCCGGAGGCACGGCAGTTCGAGGAGCAAGCGTGACCATCACAAGCCCTCGCCCCTTGGGAAGGTCTGACTTAACCATCTCCGCGATTGGCTTCGGCTGCTGGCAATTCTCACAAGGCGTTGGAGCCCTGACCGGAGGTTATTGGCCTGCCCTGTCGCAGGACATAATCGACCAGATCGTTGCGGTAAGTCTCGCTACCGGAATCAATTGGTTTGATACTGCGGAGGTTTACGGGCGAGGGACGTCCGAGGCCGCGCTCTCAATGGCGCTGAGGGCTGCCGGCAAACGTATTGGTGAGGTTATCGTGGCCACGAAGTGGTGGCCCATATTCCGAACCTCCAGAAGTATCCATACGACCATTGACGAACGCCTAAGACGATTGGCGCCGTTCGGCATCGACCTGTACCAAGTGCATCAGCCCTTTGCCTTCGCTTCAACCGCCGCGCAAATGCGCGCTATGGCGGATCTCGCCGCCGGCCACAAGATCCGAACCATAGGAGTCAGCAACTTCTCGGCGAGGAAAATGCGGGCTGCGCATGCCGCTCTGGATGCTGTAGGACTCCCCCTGGTTTCGAACCAGGTGCGCTACAGCCTGCTGGATCGCAGCATCGAAACAAATGGTGTGCTCCTGTCGGCACAAGAGCTCGGCATCACGATCATCGCCTACTCGCCGCTGGCCCAGGGCATCCTTTCGGGCAAGTACCATAGGGATCCTCAGGCCATCCGTTCCCGGCCTGGCCCTCGGAAATGGATGGGGACGTTTCGTCGGGGTGGGATCGAGCGCTCCAAGCCGCTGGTGGACGCGCTTGAAGAAATCGCCCAGGCGCGCGGCGCGACTCCATCCCAAGTTGCGCTTAACTGGCTGATACACTTCCATGGCGATGCGGTGGTAGCGATCCCAGGAGCTACGAGCGTGGCACAGGCACAGGACAACGCGGGGTCGCTTGGTTTCGTCCTTAGTGAGGCCGAGATGGAAGGCTTGACGAAATCTCAAAAGCAGTGGCCAGTAAAGAGTAGCGACTCAGCCGCAAACGAGGGTTCGTGCGGTTCAATTCCCGTCGCGACGTGTTATCATGAGACTGAAGATCATTCAGGCCGGTGAGGCTGTTCTTCGCCAGAAGGCTCGTCCACTGACTGCGGACGAGATTCGCAGTGCCAAGATCCAGGGAATCATCAAATTGATGCACGACACTCTTCGTGATGCTCCGGGTGTCGGCCTGGCGGCGCCGCAAGTCGGACTACCGTTTCAGGTCGCCATCATCGAAGATCGGCCGGAATACCAGAAAGACGTTCCTCCTCCTGTGCTGGCCGAGAGAGGAAGACATTCGGTCCCGTTACAGGTGGTAATCAATCCTGTGATTACTCTTAGCGAGACCAGGATTGAATTCTTTGAGGGCTGCCTCAGCCTTGCAGGTTTCAGCGCACTCGTGCCCCGCGCGCTCGCTGTCCGCGTCGAAGCGCTGAACGAGCGGGCGGAACCAGTCACTATCGAAGCGGAGGGATGGCATGCCCGAATCCTCCAGCACGAGATCGATCATCTCGACGGAGTGCTTTACGTGGACCGCATGCGAACCCGATCGCTCACCACCAACGAAAATCTAACGCGCTACTGGAAAGACAAGGACCCCGGATGGGTACGCGCGGAACTCGGCATTACCTCGGATTAGTTCCTCTGAAGCTCCACACTGGGTGGCACTAAAAGGAGACGAAAATGGAGAAATCACGGAACGTGCCTGCAAGTCCTCAATTAAAGAAAGACGATCTCATCGTCATCTTTGGCGCAGGCGGTTTTATTGCCGGCTCACTGGCCCGATATTTTCACGATAAGGGGTTCACCCGGATCAGGGCGGTTGACAAGAAGCCTGTCGCTGACTGGTACCAACGTGTGGACGGAGTTGAAAGCCTCTGCCTGGACGTCAGTGAAAAGGAAAACTGCGTGCGGGCCTGCGAGGGCGCAGTGGAGGTCTACAATCTCGCCGCCGATATGGGTGGCATGGGTTTTATTGAAAAGTTCCGAATCGAGTGTCTACGCAGCATTCTCATCAATACCCACCTGATCGAAGCCGCCTATCGGGCCGGCGCGGAGAGGTACTTCTTCTCCTCTTCTGCCTGCGCCTATAACGTCGAGCTCCAGAAAGACCCAAAGGTCCGCGCTTTGAAGGAATCGGATGCATATCCTGCAATGGCGGAGCGGGGTTACGGTTGGGAAAAGCTCGTGTCGGAGATGTTTTGCCAGGAGTATTGGGCGGAGCGGGGGCTGAAGACGTCCATCGCCCGCTTTCACAATGTCTACGGTCCCAACGGCACCTGGGACGGCGGGAGGGAAAAGGCTCCCGCGGCGATCTCCCGCAAGGTGATTGAGGCCAAGCACAGCGGAAAACGTGAGATCACGATATGGGGCGATGGCAATCAGACGCGTAGTTTCATGTACATCGATGATTGTGTCAAAGGCATCGACATGATCGCCCATTGCGATGATCTGGTGGCCACGCCTATCAACCTCGGTTCGAGCGAGCTTGTCTCCATCAATGATCTGGTCAGCATCGTAGAAGACATCGCGGGGGTGAAACTGCAGCGCAAGTACGATCTGGACGCGCCACAAGGAGTCGCGGGCCGGAATAGCGATAACACCATGATCCAAAGCATCCTGCATTGGGAACCTAACACGCCATTGCGGGAGGGAATGCGCCACACCTACAGCTGGATCGAAGAGCAGTTTGCCGACAGGAAGGCTGGTAGGCGTTCAGTTAGCGAAAATGTTCACGGGGCATCCTCTAATACCTACTCGGCCTATGCCCACTCGACAAGAGACTGATCTCGCCGCAGTCATCGGCGCCATCCCCTATCGGATGGCCCTCGCCGGCGGTTGGATTGACCAGCCGTTTGTGTCCAGACACAATCCGGATCCGCCAGGATCCATGGTGGTGGTTAACCTGGAGCCCTGCTTTCGCTACATGGACCGCGCTGGAATGGCCACCGGAACCCGCGAAGTCGCCCGAAGACTGTGGAATGGTGGGCTGCCCCGTGGAAATCCTGCCGAGCTTGTCCGGCAGCTGTACGAAGCTGAGAATAAAGGGGCGAGCGAGCCATCAGGGTCACAGGACATGGCGGGTCTGATCTTCCCCGGCATCAACAGGCTCGACTACGACTTCGGGCGCGAAGGCGGTTTCTTTCCCGTCCACGTGGAATCGACTACCGATCCCGGCACTGCTGACTGGCTCGAAGGTATCGTGCACGTCCTTCCGGTGGCACAGCGCCCGGCAGGCTATAATCCTCTGGGTGAAAAGCATCTCGACCGCGAATGGATTCGGCGCCTCGGCCAGTCGGGCAAGGATTGCTTCGCAGCCATTCTGGCGAAGAACAGCGAGGCACTCGGCGCCTCGATGAATGAATGCATGAAGTGCTGGGAGGCAATCCTTCCTCACACGGTAAGGCACTCCACCATCACTGTCGATTTGCCAGGGCTCTTAAAGCATTACCAGTCGCGCTATCTAGGAGCGATGTACTCAGGATGCGGAGGAGGGTATCTTTACGTTATCTCTGAAGAACCGGTGGCAGGATCGATACAGGTGAAGATCAGAAGAGCATAGAACGCGAAAGTAGAGATTCAACACCAGAGCAGCTCAGCAAGAACCGCTTACATGCTTTTTTGAATAGCAAAAGCGCCACTGATGATCTGCCGCGCCTCCGCCTGGATTCGTTTCAAATGATCCTCACCGATGAAACTCTCCGCGTAAAGTTTGTAAACCTCCTCCGTGCCTGAAGGACGTGCGGCAAACCATCCGTTTTTTGCCGCTACTTTCAGGCCGCCGATCGGAGCGCCATTACCAGGCGCGGTGGTGAGCATCGCCTCAATCTTCTCTCCAGCCAGCGCCGAGGCACTCACTTCGCTGGGAGAAAGGCGCTCAAGCACGGCTTTCTGTTTGGCGCTCGCGGGCGCGTCGATCCGCTGGTAAACCGGAGCACCGAACTGCTTCGTGAGTTCCCGGTACAGCTCTCCGGGATCGCGCCCGGTTCGCGCCGTCATCTCGGCCGCGAGCAGGCCCATGATCAGACCATCTTTATCCGTTGTCCATACCGAACAGTCGCGACGAGAGAAGGAAGCGCCAGCGCTCTCTTCGCCACCAAAGGCGAGCGACCCTGAGATCAAGCCATCTACAAACCATTTGAAACCGACTGGAACCTCCACCACGCGGCGTCCCAAACCGGTTGCTACGCGGTCAATCATGCTGCTGCTCACCAGGGTCTTGCCGATCCCGGCGTCCGGCCGCCAATTGGGGCGATTGCGGAACAAATACGAGATCCCGACCGAAAGAAAGTGATTCGGATTGAGCAGACCGGCGCTACGCGTTACAATGCCGTGACGATCCGCATCGGTGTCGCAAGCAAAAGCAACGTCAAAACGATCATTTAGCGCGATGAGGCTCGCCATCGCATAGGGCGACGAGCAATCCATGCGGATTTTGCCGTCCCAGTCGAGGGTCATGAAACGGAAGGTGGGATCGACGGCGTCGTTCACCACCGTCAGGGGAAAGCCGTAGCGCTCGCTGATGCGTGCCCAGTAGGCCACGCTCGCTCCGCCCAGGGGATCGACGCCAATGTTGAGCCTTGCAATGCGCAGGGCTTCCATGTCAATAACAGCCTCGAGATCGTTCACATAGGCGGTCACATAGTCATGTCGATGGACTGTGGATGCAGCGATCGCCTTGGCGTACGGCACACGCCTGACGTTCGTTAGGTCTTCGGTCAGCGAGAAATTGGCGCGGTCCTGAATCCATCGAGTGATGGTCGTATCCGCCGGGCCGCCGGTGGGCGGGTTGTACTTGAAACCACCATCCTCAGGCGGATTATGCGATGGCGTGATCACGATACCGTCGGCGAGTCCGGCGTTGCGGCCGCGGTTGTAAGCCAGGATAGCGTGGGAGAGAACCGGCGTCGGCGTATAGCCGCCGTCCTGGTCGATCATCACCTCAACGTCGTTGGCCGCAAGCACTTCCAGGGCGGAGGCAAAGGCGGGTTCCGAGACGGCATGGGTGTCTTTGGCAAGGTAGAGGGGTCCGCTCGTGCCATGTTGCTTTCGATAGTCGCAGATCGCCTGGCTGATGGCGAGGATGTGCCTCTCATTAAAAGAGCTGCTGAGTGGTGATCCGCGATGCCCGGAGGTCCCAAATGCGACGCGCTCGGCCTGGGTTGCCGGATCGGGCTCCTGCGTATAGTATGCCGTAATGAGCCTCGGGACATTGACGAGTACCGAAGGAGG
This sequence comes from uncultured Acidobacteriota bacterium, assembly GCA_963803295.1. Taxonomy (GTDB): domain Bacteria; phylum Acidobacteriota; class Terriglobia; order UBA7540; family UBA7540; genus CAWDMC01. The sequence goes on from CAWDMC010000012.1 coordinate 18,385, forward strand.
CGCGAGTTTTCCGGCAAGCGGGTGGATGCTCATAGTGGCTCTCTGGCTTTTCGATGAGTTTACCTTGGCGCCCAGCTTGACACAACCTCCAAACAGGTTCGACAGGATCGAGGCAAGCGGTGACACTCCCACCTTGGAAGAAAACTGATACAATCCCAACCTTTGCCAGTGGCGGGTCACGGGTAACAAAGAAAAAGAAGTGAAGGCAACGGCAGCTTGTCGCTCTTCACTGGTCACAGGCCCCGAAGGAGGTTCGTCTTGATGAGGATTCAAGGGAAGGCGCTTCTCGCCACGATTGTGATCAGCTCAGGTTTTCTCACCGTTCTGCTTGGGAGACGCTCCGTTCAAGGTGCCGGAATTCCTGGGCCGGAAGCCGAGGAAGGACGGCTGTTGCGATTCCCCGACGTCTACAAAGACAGGATTGTGTTTAGCTATGCGGGTGATCTCTGGCTGGTGGCGAGTTCCGGCGGAGTGGCTCGCCGTCTCACCAGCCATCCGGGCCTGGAACTCTTTCCGAAGTTTTCGCCTGACGGCAAATGGATCGCTTTCACCGGCCAGTACGACGGCAACTACAACGTATACGTGTTGCCCGCAGAAGGAGGCGAGCCGAAGCAACTGACATTCCTGCAGGGCGGCGGACACCTCAACGAGCGCATGGGAATTCACAATGAGGTGATCACCTGGACTCCCGATGGCAAACGGGTGATCTTCCTCTCCCGGCGCGATACGTATAACGATTGGTTTGGACGGCTATACAGCGTCCCCATCTCGGGCGGTCTCGCCGAGGCCCTGCCGCTTCCCAAGGGAGGTCTCACTTCCTTTTCTCCTGATGGCAACAGCATCGCTTACAACCAGATCTTCCGCAATTTTCGCACCTGGAAACGTTATACCGGCGGCATGGCCCAGGACATCACCATCTATAATCTCAAAACCAGCCAGATCGAGCAGGTGCCGCATACCGAACACACCGACACGTTCCCCATGTGGCATGGCGACACCATCTACTTCGACTCCGATCGCGGCGCCGAGGAGCGCATGAATTTGTACTCCTACAGCCTGAAGAGCCACGAGGTCCGGCAACTGACGCATTTCAAGGAATGGGACGTCAACTGGCCGAGCCTTGGCCCGGACTCGATCGTATTCGAAAATGGCGGGTATCTCTATCTTTTCGACCTCGAGAGCGGGCAAGCACATAAGATCGCCGTGTCCACGCCTGGCGATTTCGAACTTGCGCGGCCGCACTGGGCCGGCGTCGCCAAACTGATCACGGCTGGCGATCTCTCGCCTGATGGCAAGAGGGCTGTCTTCAGCGCCCGCGGCGACGTCTTCACGGCGCCTGCCAAAGAAGGTAGCATCCGCAATATCACTCACACGCCGGGAATTCGCGAAATGGACGCCGTCTGGTCGCCGGACGGCCAATGGATCGCCTATCTCTCCGATCGCACGGGCGAATACGAGTTGTACATCAAGCCGCAGGACGGCATGGGCAAGGAGGAGCGCATCACCTTTGATGGCACAATGTTTCGCCTGGCGCCCGTTTGGTCGTCCGATAGCAAGAAGCTATTATTTGCCGATAAGTCTTCACGTCTGTGGTACGTCGATACCGGCGAGAAGAAGCCGGTGCTGATCGACCGCAGCAAGTACGCCGACATTCGCGGATACTCCTGGTCGCCTGATGGCAAGTGGGTCGCCTACGGCAACAACGGAGAAAATGGAAACGCGATAGTCTATCTTTACTCGCTTGACGACCACAAGATCACGCCCGTCACCACCAGCTTCACGGATAGTTTTGAGCCCTACTTCGACCCTGACGGAAAGTACCTTTACTTCCTCTCGAACCGTGCTCGCAACGAGGTGCTGGGCGTCTACGATATGGAGTTTTCGAACCCCAAGGCGACGGGCGTCTACGTCGTTACTCTTCGCGCCGATCTGCCGTCGCCTTTCCCGCCATTAAGCGATGAGGTGATGGTCAAGCCGCCTGAGGTTCCCACCCCCATACCAACGACTCCACCGGGTCCGCCGCCAGCGGAGCCGGCCGCCAAGGCGCAGGTACCGGCGAAACAGCGCACACCTGCCGACAAAGCGGAAACACCCAAGAAGGAGCAATTCCGCATCGACCTGAACGGTATCTCGGATCGCGTTGTAGCGCTGCCGATCCCGCCGGGCAGCTTGCGCGGTTTGAGCGCCGCTAAGAATCTAATCTTCTACGTATCCATGCCGGTGTTCGGCCTCTCAGGTCCAATTCCCGGCGAAAGCCCCATCATTCACGTCTATGACCTCGAGAATCGTAAGGACCATGCGTTAGTTGAGAATGCGTATAACTACGCTTTGTCGTTCGACGGTAAGAAGCTGCTTTACGCTTACGGGGCAATGCCTGGTGGCGAAGGCGGCGAAGCTGTCGGAGGCAGATCTCAGAGCTTCGGCATTGTCGACAGCAAGCCACCCGAGGGCGCACCACATCACACGGGCGATGGCGCTCTCAACTTGGGCGGTCTTCGCATGGAGGTAGACCCGCGCGCGGAATGGAAACAGATCTTTAACGATGTGTGGCGCCAGGAACGCGACTATTTTTTCGAACCCGCTATGAATGGCGTCGACTGGAACGCCCAGCGGCAGAAGTACTCACAACTTTTGCCTTATGTCTCCAACCGCTATGACTTGACCTACATCATGGGCGAGATGATCGGCGAACTCAGCAACTCCCACACGTACGTGGGCGGAGGCGACTACCCCGATCTGAGCCAGGTGAACGTCGGGCTGCTGGGCGCTGACTTCGAAGCCGACGCGGAGCACAGTCTCTACCGCATAAAGAAGATCTATCAGGGCCAGAACTGGGATGCCGGATTGCGCTCGCCGCTCACCGAACCCGGCATAAACGTGAAAGAAGGCGATTACCTGCTGGAAGTCAACGGCCAGCCGCTTCGGGTTCCCCAGGATCCTTACAGACTATTTGTGAATACTGCGGAGCAGAACGTTACGCTAACCGTCAACAGCGAACCAAAGGAGGATGGTGACCGCCAGGTGGTGGTGAAGACACTTACAGACGATTTCGGACTGCATGAGCTCAATATGATCGAGACTAACCGGCGCAAGGTGGATCAGGCCACAGGCGGCAAAGTGGGCTACGTCTATCTGCCTGACATGGGGGCGGCCGGACTGAATCAGTTCGTCAAGCAGTACTTCCCCCAGATCCGCAAGCAGGGACTCATTTTCGACGTCCGCTACAACGGCGGTGGCTTCGTTGATCAACTCATTTTCGAACGCCTGCGTCGCATCCTGGCCGGCATGGAGTCAGCTCGGAGCTGGGAGAGCAATACTATTCCGGATAACGTATTCCATGGCGCTATGGCCTGCGTCACCAATCACTATGCGGCTTCTGACGGCGATTTCTTCAGCTACTATTTCAAGTTCTACAAACTCGGTCCCCTCATCGGCGAGCGCACCTGGGGCGGAGTGCGCGGTATTCGCGGCAATATTCCTTTAATGGACGGCGGTTACATCACTCGTCCGGAGTTCTCCCTCTACGGACTCGACGGCCGGTGGCTCATCGAAAATCAGGGCGTGGAGCCCGACATCACCGTGGAGAACCGCCCCGACTTGGTGATGAAGGGTCAAGATCCGCAACTGGAAAAGGCCATCGAGTTGGTGATGCGAGAGATCCAGACACATCCCAAGCGCCTGCCGCTCAGGCCTGCCGATTCTCCGGCCTATCCGAAGGGCCCAGGCAGGTAGAATCAGCACCGATCCCAATACTGATAACAACACCACCCTGCTCGGGTTTGGGCTAAGCCGGTTTCGTCCGAAGCGGCTTCGCGCCGCGGGCTCCTCGTAGCGTACTCTGGCCATACCGAGCCTCTCTCCGCTTTCCTGCCACCCGTTTCCGATTAAGTTCTTGGTTTACCGCTATCCAGGGCCCCGATTTTCCAGAATGCGTTTGTAATTCTTACATTTCCTCCTAGTAGTTTTTTACTCCTCGGGTCGGCCAATCCTATTCTAAGCCGCTGAATCATCTCGGCCTACCTTCTAGTTTCCAAACGGCCACGACCTTGCACTTAGGGGGAGCGGTCTTCAGTTGACCACGGGGGAACAAAATCCAAGCCGAGGTTCAACGTGCCAATTCACTTGCGCAACGAAGAGACAATCGTCGAGGCAGCGCGGTCCGGAAACCAGGAGGCTTTTGCGACCCTAGCCAACCTGTATGAGCAGAACGTGTATCGGCTAGCAGTCAACATTACCAAGAATCACGAAGACGCGGAGGACGTCCGCCAAGAGGCGATGTTCAAAGCATATACGAACCTGGAGAGATTCCGAGGCGGCTCGCGCTTCTACACTTGGCTCACCCGTATCGCTTTGAATGAAGCCTTGATGAAATTGCGGGCACGCCGCCCAAGCCGCGAGGTATCTCTGGATGAGCTCATCGAAACCAGCGACCAAGCCGCTGTGCATTGGGAGATTCCCGATGGCCGTCAGGATCCTGAGGAGCGGTGCAGTTCACGCGAGGTTGAAAGGCGGATGCATGCAGCTATCGCCAGCCTTGACTTGCCCTGCCGGCTGGTGTTGTTCCTGCGTGATATCGAAGACTATTCCAATCAGGAAACAGCGGATCTGCTTGGCGTGTCGATGACCACTGTCAAGACCCGGTTGCGTCGCGCCCGTAACGATCTGAAAGAGAGATTACAAGAGCAAAAGGTGTTGGCCAACTAGTCAACAGCGACCTCACATGATCGCGATCGCTGTGCCCGTAAGCCGAGTGCAAGTCGGAGCGGCGGCAATTCGTTAACCTAGCCGGGATTCCCGATAGCGGCCAAACGCTCGCGGGCGTAGTCAGACCACGAACTCGAAGGATCGAGTTCGAGATATCGTTGCCAGTGGGACCGCGCTTTTACGTGGCACCCCATCTCATCGTACACTCTTGCTAGGTTGTAGTGGGCGTCTGCGTACTCAGGCTTCAGCAGCACAGCCTTGGCCAAGTGCCGGGCCGCCTCGGGGAAGATCTTCAGTTCATCGAGAACCGATCCCAGGTTGAAATGGGCCAGGGGATTATCGGGAGCGATAGCGATGGCCTTCCGGTAGCAATCCGACGCCGCCTCAAGGTCAGCGAGCTCATAGTATAGAGTCCCGAGATTGATCAACGGCTGCGCCCAATCGGGAGCCGCGTCAATGAGGTGTAAGTACGCCTCGATGGCCAGGGGCCGCAGGTCCGCGTGGTGCTCGGCGGCAAGCGCGATCTCGAGCCACTGCTCAGCCGAGCGTTCGGGCATTGCCCGCAGATTCTCTCCGGCATGTTCGAACCTCAGTACAAGCTGCCCAGAAAATGGCTCAATGGCATTGCCCCCATATTCCGCGGTCAATTCACATCCATCCCAGCCGAACCGTATCTCTCTCAACGGTTCCTGAATCCCTTGGAACATTCCACGTAGCGCGCTGATCGCCCGGCAAAGCCGCCGCGCCGGGACTCCTTCCTGGGTGAGATGCTTGATTGTCCTCAAGCTCACCAGATCGGCAAAGGTGTAGGCCTTCGCGCCCATAGCCTCTGGAGCGGAGCCGTTTCCGCAGTCGATGAGACCCAGGCGCTCCCATCGTCCGAACTGCTGCGGTGTGATCCCGGTCATTCGGATCGCTTGCCCGCGCGTAAATCGATCAAGAGGTGTATCGTTGGTAAGCATGATCCCAACTCAAGAATAAACAGAGCGGGCGAGTGATGCCCGGGGGCCAACGCAGAGCGCAACTCGGCGATTTCACCAGGTTTCTACCTCAGTGAGACACCTGTGCCGGAGTGCTGAGGCACCTCTACGCCTGGCTTCGCTTTCAAGGTTCACAAACAGGCCTTTAACCTTTGCCTCCTGCCCGCTTGCGAGGCTTCTTTTCTGCCGCGACGGCGGCAGCCTGTTCCGGCTCGGCGCCGAACTCGCGCACCGGAGGCTTAGCTGGAGCCGTTTCTCTTGCCGCCAGACTCTTTTTCAAGGCCTCCATCATGTCGATCACTGGAGCCATCTGGGTATGCGGCGCCGTGGCCACCTCTCTCCCTTCAAGCTTCGCATCGAGCATCGCCTTCATGCGAGTCCGGTACTCGTCGTGATATCTTGCGGGATCGAACTCGCCAGCCAGACTGTCGACCAGTTGCTTCGCCAGCTTGACCTCTTCAGTCTTTACCTTGACCTCTTCCGGATGACCGTATTCCGGCAACCGTCGAACCTCATCGGCGTAGTACAACGTGTGTAGAGTGAGGCCGTGAACGTACGGCCGCACCACGACCACGTGCTCGCGCTGGTGCATGGTAACGTGAGCAATGGCGGCGCGTCCGCTTTCCTCCAGGGTCTGAACTAGGAGGTAATAGGCTTTACGCCCGGCATCCTCAGGCACCATGTAGTATGAGGCATCGAGATAGAGAGGGTCCACGCCTGACATGTCGACGAACTGTTCAATCTCCATGGTGTTGGCAGAAGGCGGAGCGATCTTCTTGACCTCCTCTTCCTCCACCAAGACGTATTGGTCCTTTTCGTACTCGTAGCCCTTGACGATCTCCGAGCGGTCGACGTTGCGCTGGCAGACAGGGCAAAAAAGCGGCATCTTGATGCGGCTATTACAGACTTTGTGGAGCTGATTCAGTGAGATTGTCTCGCCGCGGGCGGCGGAGTGTAACCGCACCGGGATCGAAATCAAACCGAAAGTAAGATATCCCTTCCACACTGAACTGGCCATAGAGGCTCCTTTTCGGCTCCTGTTAGTCCCGCCGCAATGGGGTTATAGCAAACCCAGTTATCTCTTTCCGAGTCTCAGTTTACTTCTGACGTAATACTGAAGGCAAGAAAACAGTTGTCCCATCCCTTCTCCGTGAACCTTGCGCGGATGGCTTGATTCTGCGTTTGAGTACAATGGACGGGTGTGTTATTTCCGGGTACGCGCATCGAGTTATTTCCACGCTTTCTCGATTTTCTCGCCGGAAATCGGATGATCTTTTGTTGGCGCCAACGGAATTGCGTAATGATTCCGGAGAGAGGCGATCGTCGTCTTTGGTTAGATCTGGCCAAAATCCACCGCGCCCTGGCTGAAATGAGCCATGAACGGCTGTGTTCGGCAGGGAGACGAATACACCTACTGAGCCCCGCAAAGCAAGAACAACCTTTTCTGCTTCATATAGTTAAGGGCCAAATATCAGTGGTGAGGCCTTTGGAAATCGGCGTGCCTTTTAACTCTTGTACTTAATGCCGGCCCCAAGCTGATCCTCAGCTTGGCCCGGCGAGCGGGCGCAGGAGGCCATATGGAAAGCAGACAGCAGAGGAATTGCAATCGTGGGAGAATAGTTAATTTCGGGCTCGCCGGAACGCTCGAGGGCAATTGCTTTGGCGGTCTGCCTGGGAGTCTTTCCTGCGCTGGCAGATCAAAGGAACCCCTCTCAACCCAACCAGGCAAGCGCGCAATCTCAGCCACCCATTAACCAAACAATTCAGCAGGGGCCAGAGGAGCAGGAAGGTCCGCAAGACCAGCAACAACCACAGTCCCAGGGACAGCCCCCGTACGACGATCAACAGGATTCCTCACCGCAAGGACCTGCGCCCAACGTCATGGCGCCAACGACTCTGATCATGCCGCAGGGCACTCTCATTACGGTGAGGACATCGGAGTGGCTCTCGAGCGATCAGAACCGCCCGAATGACAGTTTCAGTGCTACGCTTCAGCAGCCCTTGGTGACCGACGGTTGGGTGATGGCCCGCCGCGGCCAAACCGTACTGGGCCGCGTGGCCGTAGCTGAGAAAGCGGGCCGCGTCAAAGGCCTTTCCCAACTGGGCGTGGAACTGACCGAGATTACATTGGTGGACGGCCAGCAGGTCCGCCTGCACACCCAGATGATTCAGAACTCGGGCGGCACTTCGAAGACTACGGATGCAGCGGCAATGGGCACGACCACCGGACTGGGTGCAGCCATTGGCGCGGCCGCCAATGGAGGTAAGGGCGCCGCAATCGGGGCGGGAGCCGGCGCCGTGGCCGGAATCGTAGGCGTGCTGGCCACCCGTGGACGCCCAACCGTGATTTATCCGGAAACCGTGTTGACCTTCCGCCTGGAATCGCCCGTAACTATCTCTACCGAGCGAAGCGCCCTCGCGTTTCAACCCGTTACTCAAGCAGATTACGACCAGGCTACGCTACGTCATCGGCCCCCAAATGGCGCTCCTCCTAACTACGCGCCGTATCCGCCCTACTACGCGGCGTATCCACCGCCCTACTATTACCCTGTTTGGAGTCCCTGGTACTACGGTTGGGGGTGGGGGCCATCAATCTACATTGGGGGATTCCGCGGCGGGTGGGGTAGAGGGCACCGTTTCCGCCGGTAATCAGACTGGGCAAGGCTTGGTTTGCGCCTCGATTAGAACCCTACAATTACCATGGCTGGCGGGGGGACTCTCCCCGTCAGCCAGCCGAGGCTAAGGCAGGCTCGGCGACGCCACTTGCATGCTTCCATTCTGCGACAGCGGCTGGACTTGTTCATTCACCCAAGTCGTAAATGCGTTGTTCATCGCCGTTGCCAAGTTCTCGGCATTCTGGGCCGCAGCTAAGGCGGCATGGGCGTCCAAGCCTGCTTGAGCTGCCGCGGTTTGGGCGTTGGTGAAGTTCCTGGCCGCTTGGCCGAGCGCGCTCTGAGCCGAAGTCTCAAGCCTCCAGTATGCAGCGCCCAGGCCTAATGCCACTCCTTCCGCGGCCAGCGGCCCGACCCATCCACCCGGAATACCAGGAGGCGCGGAACGAATGACAGGCCCGGCAACTCCCCCACTAACCTGGGCCAACGAATTGCCCGAAACCTCGGTTTCCTGCGCTTCGCGCCGGACCCGGGCATTGTCGCGTCGAGCACTAGCGGGCGCTTGTCCAGCAGAGACGATCGTGCAATCCCCTTCCTGAAGCTTCACCGCCCCGCCTACCGCCGGATCGGCGTTCCGAATCGTCGCCGTTCCCACGACCACGCAGGCCTGAGTACGCCGTGACGAGGCGGCCACAATCACGGTCGCCCCCGCGGCATCAATCGAGGCGTTTGGGGTGCTCACAGTGAAGGCGGCGCCAGGAACTGCGGGCTTCGATTCGGCGCGGATTTCACCTGATGCGAGTTTGATCTCCGTCCTGTTCGCTTTGGTGTCGAACTTTTCCAGAGTGATCAGAGATGACGGATTGAGATTCAGGAAGGAACCGTCGAGGAACTGAATGCGCACTCGGCCCGCACTGAGAGTACGGATCTTATCTCCCAAGTTTACCAGTTCACCGAGGACGAGTGACTCCTCCACCGCCAGCCCCTGATGCTCCACTGATTCGTCGGGAACCGAATCGGTCACCCTGCCGATGATGGCCTGCGGCGCTGCAGGCCCAGCGGGAGTCTGGGCGGCGGGTGGCACGCCGGCCTGGCCGCCAGCCCGATCCAGCAGCACTCCTGCAATGAACCGGACGTGATTCCCCGCCGGTAGGTCGAGCGAATCTCCGCGACCTGTAACCACCACCCGCCCTCGGTCGCTGAAAATGGCGGCCGCGCGCCCGACCGCGGCGATCCGGCACAAGGACGGATATTCCGACCCTGCCTCCAGCCGCAGAGCAGCTTCTGGTACTTGTATCAGGACCGGTGCATGCCCTCGGTTCAGCAGCACCACGAGCACGCCATGATCGAGATCCAATCGGACACGATTAGACCTCTGAGAAGCAATAGGCGTATCCGTACCTACGCCTCCCCGATCCCGTGAGCGCAGGGTGACGGCGCTCTGGTCTCCCAGAGTCACCGAGATTCCCGAGGAAAACCGGATCACGGCACTGGACGACTTCCCCGTTAGAATCGCCTCGCCCCCATAAACGGGCAAACCTGGCGATAGTCGGGACGGCAGCAACTGCTGATTGAGCCAGGCTTGGCCAATTCCCATTACTGAGCCGATGGGTCCGGGCCGAGCTGTTTCAACTGGAGCGGAAGCAAACGCGAAGCCAATTGCTGAGGCTGGTGCTGAGGACAGTGCAGAAGATCAGGCTGAGACCGCCCGAGAACGTGCTTTTGAGCATGGGAACCTCTTCCGGCTTCGAGCCGCAAGCCGCGGTGCTGGACAGCGTCCGGAAACATCGCGATTTGCGCTCTTTTACGTGGATTACGAATGGATTCTCCCTTTCCCGGGCAGGACTGTCAATCGCAAACGCATTTTGGCTCAGGGGTCGGAGTCCCCGGGGGGCGATTCAATCCAGAGAGCAGGCTGGAGCTATAGTAATTAATGAATTATCTATATTTTAGGTTAGTATATTTTAATAATTTAAGTGCACACTGAAATAAGTAACTTAAGAATCATTACGATGCAGCCACGTATCAGGCGCTTTTCCACAATGTTTTCCACAGTTCTGTGGAAAACTAATGGCTCGATAGGGTATTTTCTAGGGGTATGAGTGAAGATTGACCCGATCTCATCATGTGAAAATCGTCCTTGTCGTTAGTTGTCCTTTTGTTAATCCCGACGCTCACGGCCAGATCGTGACATCTCTTGCGGGAGAGATCTCTAGACCAAAGTCAGTTAAGACTGTGCCACCTCGACGTCTCCGAGATCTTTCTCCGCCGGCACACAAATTTAGGAACTCGGATTGTTCGCCACCGGGACGGGAGATGCCGGAGGAGGAAGACGACGGGCCTTCACTTCCGATTGAAAGCCCATTGCCCGATGCGAGCCATCGCAAAATGGCTTGTCCTGGGAATGGCCGCAACGGCACAGACTGATCGCCTTTCTGCCAGAAAGGTCAAACGAGTTGCCTTCCTGGTCACAGATCACGAAATCGCCCTCCACTTTCACCGAACCGTTGCTCTTGATCGTAATTTTCGTTTCCGGCAAAATCTCCTCCTCAGAACCGTCAGAAGTTGGAAAGATGAACAGAACACAGCGTGCAATTACTTTGCCCACGCGGTCGCGCTAGAACGGCTTCACCAACACAAGCACAACGATGCCCAGAAACATAAGCGAAATCGCCCCGTGCAGCATCATGCACTCGCGACGCTGCAACTCGATCCGCCCGGCGCGGAACCCTGTGGCGCGGGTCGCAACCATGACGTGCAGTATCAGCACGATCAGCACCAGAAACAACTTGGCATGCAGCCAACCCTCACGCAAGTACTCAGGCTGTATCCGTAGCATGGCGATCCCAGCAAGGATGGTCAGCAGAGCGCCAGGTGCGGCGAAACCGCTCAATAGGCGCTTCTCCAGCCCAGCCAACGCCTGCCGCCCGTTGACCGAGCCTTCTCCGGTGTGGGCTGCCAGCATCAGAGTCGCTGCCAGCAGTCCTCCAATCCAGAAGACAAACCCGACCACATGCACCACCAGTACCCATGCAAATAGACTATTCATTCGATTCCCTATTATAGTGTCCTGTCCTAACTTCAGGTCACCAATCGGCCCGGTAGGGCACCCCTTCGGATTCTGCGCGTCAGCCTGTTGGTAGCGAAATGAGGGCCGTGCCGGATCGCTTTCGGATCTGCTCTGCCGTTGTCCTCGCCTGTTTCTGAATAGTGTCTGGCACGCCCGACGTTGATTTCCAATAGTGCTCCACGTCGGCCAGGTCGTCAAGTTGCCCCACAACGGCGAGCGCTCGCAACGATTCGGACACCTGCTCCTGGCCGGGCAGTAACACGGCCAGGGCATCTCCTGATCTGACTATTGCCCCTTCAGCCGTTAACTGGCGATCAAGGAATCCGGTCAAAGGCGCCGAAATCGCCGTGGCCGAACCGCCGTCGTCCAGCACAGCAATCGTGCTTCCGCTTTCCACGTACGCATGTTCCCTACGCTTATAACGCAGGATACCTGCCGCCGGCGAAACCAGCGTATAGGATCGGAGCATCTCCCGCAGCTGCGACCGACAGGCCGGATCGCCGAACTTCACCAGCGACACCGCGGCGTTCCAGCGTACTAGCGGCACCGGATCATTCAACAACCGGCTCACCGCCTTGTGAAAATCGGGGAATTTGGGATCATGGCTCATCGCCCAGACGGCGGTCTGGCGCAGGGTGGGGTCGGAGTTCGACGCCAGCCGCAACACCGCGGGATACCATTGTCGCGACCCGGGACTATTAGCACCGATCTCCTGGGCCACCTGCATTAGCGCCTGTTTCGTTCGACCCTGCTTCGACGTGTCTTCAAGGTAGCGAGCGATTTCGGCAGGCTTAAGAGGAACCTTGGTGATGAGAGGGCGAGCGAACATCACCAGCAGCGACGCTAAGCTCGCCAGCAGCAGGGAAATAAGCGCGGCCTTGGGTACAGATATTATACGCCGGTTCGGGGGCAGCAAAGTGCTTCCCGGTCGGGTGCAATCAGGATCGTAAGTCCTCATCTAGTACCATTATAGGCGAAACGGGTATCCCTCGCGAGCATGCCACGCGTGTCGCCGCCTAGCCGTCGCTGACTTTGAGCCTGTAGCGGGGCGAGCCTTCTCCCGGAAAATGGATCGGACAGGTGTTGCTGAATGCGATACTTGCTCGTTTTCACGCTCCGGTCATCCCAACTATCGTCTGCAAGTTACTGATGAAGCGGCATTAAAAAATAGTGTCTCATCTGTCTCACCTGTCTCACTTATCCCATTTGGGCCTGATATCCTTAACGGGTGCGCTTTTGTACTTCGGTGCGAGATGGGCGCGGTCCAGACCTCGAATTGCCGGACGACGGGCAGGCTTCAAGGGAATGAAAAAACTGACTTCAAAATGTGACCCACAGAAGCGGGGCTGGCTGGCGACGGAAGATCACGGAGCGGCAGCGCTCTGAGCGCAAATATGCCGATATTGTTGCGGCCGAAGGTCAGGATTTCTAATGCAATCAAAAGCTTACAGAGACTACTTGTTCGGTCGGAAGCCGAGCGCCGACCGCAGGTTCTCCGCCACTTGGCGAGACACGGCTTCGCTTTCATACTTATGTCGCGGCCAAAAGAACCCGCGCAGACCGTCACCTTTCCGGCGGGGCACCACATGGATATGAAAGTGGGCGACGCTCTGGCTCACACGGTTGTTCACGGCCACGAACGCCCCTTCCGCGCCGAGCCCGGTTTCCATCGCGAGCGCCAGCCGCTGGGAGTTCAAGAACAACGCAGCCACCATCCCCGGTGGCAGATCGCCAAAAGTCGCGAAGTGCTGCTTGGGAACCAGCAGAGCATGACCGGGAAAGACCGGGCGGTGGTCGAGAAAGGCAAGTGTGACGTCATCTTCAAGAACAATTTCGCCCGTAACTTCCCGCTGGATAATCTTGCAGAAGAGGCAATCAGGAGAGGTAGTTGTGCCCATACTCTACAATCATCGCATGCTTTCCCGTGGGCCAGCTGCCTGCACCTCCCGACAGAAAATAGCACGAGAACGCAGCCGGCACACAAAGACCTTGAGCATCGCCTGAAGTGGGCATTCCTGTATCGATACCTAGTTTGGGGGGGAGCCTCTTTGGAAACCTCACCCTCAGGCCTCGGTTCCTGAATGCACCCTTCCTTCTTCAGGCGTGCGACGGCCTTCGCGGCCGCGTCCTGGCCCCATTGCTGGCCGACGGCAATCGAGTCCTGCATGGCTGCGGGCAGAGTGGCGATCGATGAGGTTGCGGATGTCGGCACGTTTGGACGCCGTATCGTCAGACTGACCAGTGGCGGTCGTTGATGGAGCCGCCGATTGGCTCGCGGCATGTGGATTTTGGGCGATGAGCGAGGTGAATAGTCCCGGTAGGATGGCAAGACCTGCTGCGATTGCCAGAACTTTACTTCGCATGGGATCTCCTTAAGGGTTGTGGGTCACTCGCATCGCTTGGCGCCAATGAGCGGTGAACGCTGGAATATCAGACTTCAGCGTGTGGTAGGGCAAGGGAGTGAGCCGCCCTTTATCGATACAAGTGATAAAGCATCCAGTAGACTATCACCCCCGTTACTGAGACATAGATCCACAAGGGCAGAGTCCAACGGGCGATGGATCGATGCCGGGCGAACGCTTTGTTCAACGCGCGGTACAGCGTCACCAGGATCAACGGCACGATCACTCCCGCAAGTACGGTATGAGTGCCGAGCAGAGCAAAATAGAAAACCCTTGCACCACCGTGGGCAGCGAAATGAGTGACGCCGTGATGGGCGTGATACCAGAGATAGCAAATCAGAAACAGCGTCGAGGTGCCGAACGCGGAAAGCATGCATGTCTTGTGGGCGGCGATCTTCCGGCGGCGAATAAAAACGTAGCCCAGCGTGAGCAATGTGGCGCTGGTGGCATTGAGCGCTGCGTCAAGCGCGGGGAAATAGGCGAGGGGAATCAAGGGAGTGATCCTCTGTCAGCCGTCAGTAGCTGGTTTCTGTTGCCGCCATGCCCCTGGCCTGTTGATTCATGAAGAGGCAATAGACTCCGTCCGAACCGAGCAGCAATCTAAAGGAGGGTATCACAAAAAGCGAAGCAGCGATGTGTCGCTCAGAAACTTCCGTCTTATAATCTGGTTACGTATGTCTTCCTTAAAGGAATACCACCAGAAGCGCCACTTTTCGAAGACGCCGGAACCTGCCGGCCAGGAACTCTCGCGGCAAAGCAGCGGGAATAGCTTCGTAGTCCAAAAGCACGATGCCACCCGCCTGCATTACGACTTCCGCCTGGAGATCGATGGCGTGCTTAAGAGCTGGGCGGTGCCCAAAGGACCATCACTCAATCCCGCCGACAAGCGCCTGGCCATGGAGACCGAGGACCATCCCCTAGACTACGGCGGCTTCGAAGGAGTGATCCCAAAGGGGAACTACGGAGCGGGTCCGGTAATGGTCTGGGACAACGGCAGCTACGAGGTAGAAGGCAATCTACCGGCATCGCGGCAGTATGAGCTGGGAGAGATCAAATTCAACTTGCACGGGCAGAAGCTGCGCGGCAGTTTCGTGCTGGTCAAGCTGAAGTCGTCAAACCAGCGGAGCGGTGAGAAAGGCAAGCCGTGGCTGCTGATCAAGCATAAGGACGCCGCCGTAGACTCCGAATGGGATATCGACGAGCACGACGGCTCTGTGTTGACGGGCCGATCCCTTAAGGAGATTGAGGAGGGTTTGGCTGCCGCCCCCACATCGTCAGCAACTGTCGAGCTCAGTGCCAGGCCTGAGGCCCTGGAAAACGCACACCGCCGCAAGATGCCCACCCAAATATCTCCGATGCTGGCCACACTGGCAGATGTCCCCTTTTCGAGCCCCGAGTGGCTCTTCGAGATCAAATGGGATGGCATACGGGCGCTGGGCCGGATCCGCGACGGCAGTCTGGAATTGCGCTCACGCACGGATCGCGTAATTACTCATGCCTATCCCGAGCTCGGCGGACTGCCCTCCCGCCTCGGCGCGGACGAGGCACTGGTAGACGGCGAAATCGTGGTGCTTGATTCCGAGGGCCGTTCGAGTTTCGAGCGTCTGCAAAGTCGCATGAACGTTGCGTCCGCACCTTCGACCCTGCTCCAGCGCGAGGCGCCCGTTGTGTATTACCTCTTCGATCTGCTCTACCTTGACGGATACGATCTGCGCGAGGCGCCGGTGGTTGAACGTAAACAACTGCTCCAGCAGGTCCTCCAACCCGGCGACCCCTTCCGATACGCGGATCATGTGCTCGAAAAGGGCAAAGAACTGTTTGACCTCGCCCGCGGGCAAGGACTGGAAGGCATGATTGCCAAGCAACTGCGCAGCCCGTACGAGAGCAAGCGGAGCACTTGTTGGCTGAAGTTCAAGATCACCCACGACCTGGACGTGGTGATCGGCGGCTGGACCGCGCCGCGCGGTTCGCGCGAGCACTTTGGCGCCTTACTGGCCGGCCTGTACCAGGACAAGAATCTGCAATTCGTCGGTGGAGTGGGTACCGGATTTACGGAGAAAACTCAGCGCCAGGTCTTCGATCAAATAAAGGAGGTCCGCTCCCAGAAGTGCCCTTTCACTGAGGTCCCGGAAACGAAGGAAGAAGCTTTCTGGGTCGAACCCCGGCTCGTGGCTCGCGTCAAGTATTCCAATTGGACGCAGGAACCCCGGTTGAGAGCGCCCGTATTTCTGGGGCTTCGCCCCGATCTCGACCCTAAGGATTGCCGCTTTGGAATCGAGGCTAGTGTTTCCGTCCCGAGTTCAAGGGCTGAGCACACGGGGGACGGCACGCGGAAAGCAACAGCCACCACGCGGAATGGAGCAGACGCCAAGCAACAAGTCCAAGGAACTCCGAACTCCGGCATCCGGCCTGAACGACTAGCCAATCCAGGCGTTACCGGAACCATAGTAAGCGGCGCATCTCTTGATAAAGAGCTTTTCGGGGGTAAGGCTGAGAATGCCAATATTGAACTCGACGCCCAGGTGTTAAAGCTCAGTAACCTGAACAAGGTTTACTTCCCGGAATCGAAGTACACGAAAAGAGATTTGCTGGCTTATTATTACCGGATTTCTGAATACATTCTTCCTTTCCTCAAGGACCGCCCGCTGGTGTTGCGCCGCTATCCGAACGGCATTGAGGAGGAGTCGTTCTTCCAGAAGGATGCGGGCGATGCGGCACCCGCTTGGATGAAGACGGTTCGGATAAACTCCGAGGACAAGAAAAAGCCTGTTAACTACTTTCTGGCGGATAGCCGCGCTGCTCTGCTCTACCTGACCAATCTTGGCTGTATCGACGAGAACCCCTGGTCGAGCCGCACGGATGATCTGGATCATCCCGACTACTTCTTCTTCGACCTTGATCCCAGCCAGGGCGCCAGTTTCGACACCGTGCTGGCCGTGGCTCGTGCCGTTTACGATCTTCTCCTGAAGCTACACCTCAAGGTGTACCTTAAAACGTCAGGCGCCACCGGATTGCACATGTACCTCCCCATCGAGCGCCGCTACACCTTCGAGGACGTGCGCAACTTCGCCGATATCGTCGGCCGCCTGGTGGCCGGCCGCAATCCCCAGCGCGTCACTCAGGAGCGCTCCGTCGAAAAGCGTCCGCAAGGCACTGTTTTGATCGATGCTTACCAGAACTCATCGGGACGCCCGCTGGCGTCTGTGTACTCGGTGCGCGCTTTCCCGGGTGCGCCCGTCTCTACTCCGATCTCCGCCGCTGAGCTGCGCACAAGTCTCCAGCCCGAGCGTTTGAACATCCGCAATGTCTTCGATCGCTTGAAAAAACATGGGGACCTCTGGGCCGACTTCTGGGAACAACGCCAGAGACTCGAAGAGGCAGTGGAACTGTTGGGCAAGGAGATCAGCAAGTGAAGACATGCAAACGCACACCGTTTGCGGAGCCCTTGGGGGCCCTTGACTCAGCAGAGGCAGCGTCCCGCGAGCCGCAGATGAGGTAGAACTCACGCCATAGGCTCAAGCTGCAATTGCTGGCCGCGGTACGGGCGCTGGAAGATCTGGCAGAATGAAGGCCGACGGAAGACGGTTAGACGGCAGACAGAAATAAGAGTCTCGGACTTGTATGAATAGCTTGGTCTTGATCTGTTTCCTGCCTCTTCGTCTTCCATTCGGGCGCCCCTATCGCAATGCCAGTATCGTCGAGGTCTGGTTGATGTGGCCCACGAACTCTTCGCCGTAGGTGCTGAATCCGACCGTCGGCACGTGCGAGAAAACATGGCCGTAAGCTTCACACTGTTTCTTGGCCTCAAGCTCAAGCGTTCGCAGGATACAGTGGAAATTTAGAAGAGCCTCGACGGGCCCGTCCAACTCCACCGCTCTGCGCGTGCTCTCGACGATATCACCTGCCTCCAGGAGCTCCAGTTCCATTCCCTCTTTAATGTTACAGTAGAACTTCACGCTCGATCCCTGCACCTGGCGAGGACTCCGCACGTAGGGCTCTTCCCCCATCATGAGGCCTAACGGATGGTTCATGAAGTAGCTCGGCAACTGCTCAACCTCGACCCCCAGCGCTTGAGCGTAAGCCTCCGCCGCCGGTTTACCATCGAACGAAGTCACGGTCCGGGTGGACTCGTTCACTTCCGTGGCGAGCAAGCGCTTTCCTAGCCGCCTGAAGCTTTGGGTCTTGATGATCTCAAAGCCCTTGGGAAGCTTTAGTAGTGCCAGCACCGCCGCGTTCCGGTAAGCGCGTCCCTGCTCGCACACGTAGGTGGCGCGAAATTCAAGGTCGTCACCCGCGGAACCACCTACAAAGGAAATGTCAGTGTAGTCTCCGACTTGCTCCATGAGGCTTTCCTCGGCGCCACTCAACCCGTCGACCAGCACCAGTCCGACGTGCTTCTGGCGATCCAGATCTCCGAGCGGCACACCGAAGTGACTTTCCAGCGACTGCAGCGCTTCGGTAACATGGCTGCGATTTTGGACATCTTGCACCACTGCAACAGCCGCGTCCTCAACGGTGCCGCTATCAAAAAGCATAGCGACCACGGAACCCGTCAGCATTTTGCCTGACACGATCTCGCCCGCAGTGGTGCAGCCGATCACGCGCGCTCCTGAACAGGCGCCCACGAAAGTGGCGTTCACTTCTCCCAGATCCTGCCTGGACGACGCAAAAAAGACAACAAGTTTAGGCTGGATATCGCCGGCCTGATGCAAAATCTCCCGCACAGCTTCAGCCCCGGTCTTTGTCGAGCATGCAATCCTGACTGCCATCGTTCTCGTTCCCCTTTATTGTTTCAGTACGCGGACACGCCAAGGTCTCGAGCTATCGCCTGCACCTTGGCGAGAACCACCGGATCGTCCGGCGAGTGCGCATCGAACCGATCTGGGTCCACACCCTTCAAAAGGATTTTCGTCTTGGTCGTAGTGACCAGTGTCGGATCTCCGTGGGCTCGGCGGCTGATGATTGAATCGAGTGCTCTTCTTATTTGGCCTGCCATATCACCTACCATGATTTCGTCATCTTGGATATCGGCACTGCAGCCGGTTTCGATAAGGTCTTTTTTCTGGGGAATAGCTTCTGGACGCGTGCGAATCAGGTGGTCGCGGCCCGAAGTTCGTGCCATCGGCGGGCAAGGTGCGCGGTTCCATCGCTAGGTCCCAGCACAACGATGGCTTGCGCGGCCGGACTTCAGCCGTCTTCTGCTGCCAGAGGTCGTGGGGGGGGCAATACAGAGGCGGTCACCTTCGGCAGCATACGTGGGTATCGGCGAATCAAGACCCGAAACTCGATTCTTCTATTCCCCATGATCCACAGCTTGTGCTACACTCGCTTTCTCCGCAACGACCATGTAGCGCAAGTCCAAACGATTGCGACGCTATCTCTTATCGCGGAAGCCCGCTGTCCAGACGAAAGAAGGACATCTGTGCAGGAGATCGGAAGAGTGTTGCCCGCCTTATTCAAAGGCTATTTGGTTCCGGAAAATCCTCGGGTGCTTGAGCTTCTTGTACCCTTGTGGCCACGCATCGCCGGCAAAGCTGTTGCTGCCCATTCCCGGCCGGTAAGCTTCGAGTTGGGATCACTCACCGTCGCCACCTCGGATCCCAACTGGGCGAAGCAACTGCGTGGGCTTTCCGAGCAGATCAAAGTTGAAGTCAACTCCTTTTGGGGACGCGCCCTGGTAAACAAAGTCCGCATCATCGAGCAGAAGAATTCTCGTTTGCCAAGACCCATACAAGCCGACCCCTCTACCCTCAATCCTTCCGGGCCTCCCGGGCTGGAGGGGAAAGTCGGCGGGGCGCCCGCCTTGCCGCTGCCGGATGGCGCCGCGCGACTCGATCCGGAGATCCGGCAGATCCTGGCACGATCCTATGCCAAGTACTTTGACCGCACCACGCGCAACCCGCTCTGAGAGCCTGCCGGCGCGGGGTGGTGTGGTTGGATCGTCTGCCCATCCCAGGCTTTTCTTCCCTTGATTCCGCTCGCCACCTAATCGACCCGTACAGCCGCACTCTGCCTGGGGTAGAATGGTGCAATGGCACTTACAGAAAAGGACGTAAGGTACGTCGCCGAGCTGGCGCACCTTGAACTGAGCGATGGCGAGCTGCGCAAGTTTATGCCCCAACTCGACTCGATCTTGAAGTATATGGAGAAGCTGAACCAGCTCGACACAACCAAAGTCGAGCCAATGGCGCAGGTCTCGGTGATTGCGAGCGAAAACCCGTCACTCCGCACAGATTGCACCCAGGAGTCCTTCAGCAACGAACAGGCTCTTGCCAATGCACCCGAACAGGGCGCAGGTAGTTTCAAGGTGCCGAGCGTAATCGAGCGGGAATAGCGGCTGTTCGTTGTGTGATCCAGCGACCTAACCCCCAATTTTTCCAAGGTTCCCCATGCAACTTACCGACCTCAACATCGACGGTATTCGCCAGGTCCTGAGCGAAAAGAAGGCTTCGGCCGAGGAGATCGTCCGCGCTCATCTGGCGCGCATCGAGGGAAAGGACGGCGAGATACGGTCTTATCTATGGACCTCGCCCGAGCGCGCACTCACTCAAGCCCGCAAGATCGATGCGATGGTCGCGTCGAGCGAGCCCCTGCCGCCTCTGGCGGGCGTCCCCGTGGCCGTGAAAGACGTGATCCTCACTAAAGGCCTCCGCACTACCTGTGCCTCGAAGATCCTGCAGCGCTACGTCGCACCGTACGACGCCACGGCTGTCGAACGCCTGGAAGCGGCTGGCGCGGCCATCCTCGGTAAAACGAACTGCGACGAGTTTGCCATGGGCTCGTCTACCGAAAACTCCGGCTTCTTTCCGACGCATAACCCTTATGACCTCAGCCGTGTGCCGGGGGGATCGAGCGGTGGTTCGGCGGCTGCAGTAGCGGCGAATCTGGCCACGGTCTCCCTTGGTTCCGACACCGGCGGATCCATCCGCCAGCCGGCTTCATTCTGCAACGTCGTAGGCATGATGGGGACCTACGGCCGCGTCTCACGCTACGGCCTGGTGGCCTTCGCTTCCTCGCTCGACCACATCGGTCCATTTGGACGCACGGTTTGTGACGTCGCGCTGGTTCTGCAGACGATCGCGGGTCCTGATACCCATGATTCCACCGCAGCTGACGTTCCGGTCGCAGATTACGTCGCAGGGTTGGAGGCCGTTGACGGAATTAAAGGGTTGAAAATCGGTGTACCTGAGGAATATTTCGCCGGACTCAGTCCTGATATTGGCGACAATATTCAGCAAGGAATCAGACTGCTGCAGAGCCTCGGCGGTGAGATCGTACCCCTCCGGCTGCCGCACACGGAGTACGCTATCGGCTGCTATTACATTATCTGTACGGCGGAGGCCAGCTCAAACCTGGCGCGCTACGACGGTGTTCGCTACGGCTACCGCGCCAGCGGATACGGCGGCCTGCGCGAAATGTACGAGAAGACTCGCGATGAAGGCTTTGGGGCCGAGGTCAAACGTCGTATCATGCTCGGAACCTACGTGCTGAGTTCCGGCTACTACGATGCCTATTACCTGAAGGCCCAGAAGGTCCGCACCCTGATTGCCCGCGACTTCATCGAGGCCTTCGATGACGTGGATGTGATCGTGACCCCGACTTCGCCTATCCCCGCCTTCAAAATCTCCGAGAAGTCGGAAGATCCTCTGCAGATGTACCTCGCCGATATCTACACGGTCACAGCCAGTCTTGCCGGCATCCCCGGAATCTCCGTTCCCTGCGGAAAGACGAAGTCCGAGCCTCACCTGCCGGTGGGCATGCAGTTACTGGCCAAGCATTTTGATGAAGCTCGTTTGCTGCGAGCGGCACACGCTTTCGAGAAGGCGGGCGGATTCGGTCTGCAATAGACCCGGCGTCAAAAAGGGTGGACTGATTGTTGGCAAACGATCGGGCGTGATGGCATAGACCGATATGATCTTTCACGTTACCCTCACTCCCGCAGGGGATGGATGGATGGTAGCCGAATGCCCGGCTTTGCCGGGGTGTGTCTCTCAAGGTAGGGACGAACAGGAGGCACTTGCTAACATCCAAGAAGCGATTGCCGCCTGGCTGTGGGCCGAGGATCAAAAGGCCGCATCACAACTTCCTCGTACGAACCAACCTGGATTGATCAGATCTTGAACAGCGAATCGAACTTCTTCTTGGCGTCCTCAGACGGACCAGATAGGGATGATCCGCGCTTTTGCGCGTAAAGGGTAGGATTAGGCCGGAAATAGTCGCAGTAATTAGCAGCTTCTTTGTCCCGCACCCACTCGGCTTGGGCCTCTGTGCACTGGTTATTCTTGCCGGGATCGTAGAAGTTGCAGTTGCGGCAGGAGTGCAGATCGGAGCCACACTTGGGGCAGGAATCTCGATTGCCAACGCGCGCGCCTGTGGGGAGATCGATCGAGGCGACGCATTTCCAGCAGTTGAAGGTCATGGAAGCAGCCTTCGGCTTTCCGCCATCAGCAATCAGCAAGCAATATTAGTGCCCGCTGAAAGCTGATGGCCGATGGCTGATTGCTTAATGTGTCCTGAGTTCGTCCTCCTCCGCTGACCCTTCGGCGGCGACGCCGGGGGTAGGCGGCACGGAAACATCCACAGCCTCGCGGTCGATCACCTCGAGTTCGGGTTGAGGTGCGGGCC
Organism: uncultured Acidobacteriota bacterium; assembly: GCA_963803295.1. Classification (GTDB taxonomy): domain Bacteria; phylum Acidobacteriota; class Terriglobia; order UBA7540; family UBA7540; genus CAWDMC01. Next base: position 40,778 of record CAWDMC010000012.1, read on the forward strand.
TCTCGACTTCAGTAAGCAACTTGAAATTGCGATACCTTTCGAGACCCGTTCCGGCCGGGATCAGGCGGCCCATAATCACATTCTCCTTCAGGCCGCGGAGCTGATCGACGGACCCGCGGATAGCCGCTTCCGTAAGCACCCGGGTCGTCTCCTGGAATGACGCTGCGGAGATGAAGGAGTCCGTAGAGAGCGACGCCTTGGTGATACCCAGCAACAACGGCTTGCCGCTGGCCGGGTGGCCGCCCTCTCTAATGGCGCGATCGTTCTCCAGGCGGAACTTGAACTTGTCTACCTGCTCGTCGAGCAGGAAATCCGTGTCGCCGACTTCTTCCACCTTCACCCAACGCATCATTTGGCGGACGATCACCTCAATGTGCTTGTCGTTGATGTTGACGCCTTGCAACCGGTAGACTTCCTGAATCTCGTCCACCAGGTACTTTTGCAGTTCCTTCTCGCCCAGCACGGCCAGGATGTCGTGCGGATTGCGCGGGCCGTCCATGAGGGGCTCGCCCGCCTTCACCCGCTCACCTTCCTGCACCGAAACGTGGACGCCGCGAGGCAGCGCGTAATCCTTCGGCTCGCCCTTCTCGGGCACCACCATGATCTTGCGCTGGCCCTTGGAGACCTCACCGTATTTCACTACGCCATCCACTTCACTGATGACGGCCGGTTCATGTGGCTTGCGAGCTTCGAACAGCTCTACCACGCGGGGCAGACCGCCCGTGATGTCCTTGGTCTTGGTGGTCTCGCGCGGAATTTTCGCCAGCACGTCGCCGGCATTGGCATGGTCGCCGTCCTGCACCATAAGGTGGGCGCGGGAGGGCATGAGGTACTTCTTGCTTGAACCGCGGGCTTTCCCATCGGTCGCTTCGGGGCGGATCACCACTTGGGGCTGGCGTTCCGCGTCCGTGATTTCCGCTACCACCAGGCGCGAGAGGCCGGTGACCTCGTCGACTTCTTCGTGCAGTGTGACTCCGGGCTCGAGGTCCTTGAACTGCACTGTGCCCGCCACCTCGGTCAGAATCGAGAAAGTGTAAGGGTCCCACTCCACGATCTTGTCGCCGAGCTTCACCGGAGCGCCGTCTGCGAACTTCACCTTGGCGCCGTAAACCACCGAGTAGCGTTCGCGCTCGCGTCCCTTTTCATCCACCACGGCGACGGCGCCGTTGCGGTTCATCACCACGTGGTCACCCTCGCGGTTCTTCACCGTGGTCAGATTCTGGAACTTGAGGAAGCCGTTGTTCTTGGCTTCAAGGTGGGACTGCTCGCTCACACGGGCGCTGCCGCCGATGTGGAACGTGCGCATGGTAAGCTGGGTGCCCGGTTCGCCGATAGACTGCGCCGCGATTACGCCCACGGCCTCGCCTATCTCCACCAGGTTTCCGGTAGCCAGGTTGCGGCCGTAACAGCGGACGCACACCCCCCGCCGCGACTCGCACGTCAGCACCGAACGGATCTTCACCCGCTCGATACCGGCAGCCTGGATGGCGGCGGCCAGCTCCTCATTGATCTCCTGGTTCACGTCTACAATCACGTTGCCTTCGTAATCGCGCACCTGTTCGAGCGAAACGCGACCCACGATCCGGTCACGCAGGGGTTCCACCACCTCGCCGGCCTCGACGATCGGCTCGACGAAGATGCCGTCCACGGTGCCGCAATCGACCTCCGAGATAATCATGTCCTGCGCCACATCCACCAGGCGGCGCGTGAGATATCCGGAGTCGGCCGTCTTCAGGGCCGTGTCCGCCAGACCCTTGCGGGCGCCGTGCGTCGAAATGAAGTACTGCAGCACATTTAGGCCTTCGCGAAAGTTCGCGGTGATGGGAGTCTCGATGATTTCACCGGAGGGCTTAGCCATCAATCCGCGCATGCCGGAAAGCTGGCGGATCTGCTGTTTCGAACCGCGAGCACCGGAGTCGGCCATGATGTAAATGGGGTTGAGCAGGCGTGTCTTCTCCTGCTCCTCCATGGCCTGGAACATCTCGTCGGCCACCTTGTCGGTGACTTTCGCCCAGATCGCGATCACCTTGTTGTAGCGTTCGCCGTGGGTGATAACGCCATCCTGGTACTGTTTTTCGACCTCGATCACTTCCTTCTCAGCATCGTGCACCAGCTCGGGCTTGCTCTTGGGCACGACCAGATCCTCGATACCGATCGAGATACCTGCCTTGGTGGCGTAGAGGAAGCCAAGTGCCTTGATCTCGTCGAGCAGCTTCACAGTGGTGCCGAGCCCGAAGCGCAAATAGCAGTAATTGCACAAGGCGCCCAGCCCCTTCTTTCGCAGCAGACCGTTGACGAAGGGCATGCCCTCCGGCAGATGATCGTTGAAGATCACCCGGCCCACGGTGGTATTGATGAATTGGTTCTTCACCGTAATGGGCTCCGTGTGGATCACGTCCTGATCGTCAAAGGCGGTCGAGAGATCGATCACCCGGCCCGTGTAGCGCAACCGGATCGGCGTGAGCGTCTCCACCTCACCCGCTTCAACCGCCAGGAGCACTTCGTCATTATTGGCAAAGGCCCGGCCCTCGCCCTTGGTGCCGGACTTGCTCAGAGTCAGATAATAGACGCCTAACACCACGTCCTGGGTGGGAATAGCCAGGGGCGCACCGTTCGCCGGAGAGAGAATATTGCGCGAGGAAAGCATCAGCACCGAGGCCTCAACCTGCGCTTCCGGCGAAAGCGGAATGTGCACGGCCATCTGGTCGCCATCGAAGTCAGCGTTGAACGCCGTGCAGACCAGCGGATGGATCTTAATCGCTTTGCCTTCCACCAGCACCGGCTCAAACGCCTGGATCCCCAACCGGTGCAGCGTAGGAGCGCGGTTGAGCAGAACCGGGTGGTCGCGAATGACCTCTTCCAGAATGTCCCAGACCACCGGCTCCTGCCGCTCCACCATTTCCTTCGCCGCCTTGATGGTCGTGCAATGCCCTGATTGCTCTAAGCGGTGATAAATAAAGGGCTTGAAGAGTTCGAGCGCCATCTTTTTGGGAAGGCCGCACTGGTGCAGCTTTAGCTCGGGTCCCACCACGATCACGGAGCGGCCGGAGTAGTCGACGCGCTTGCCCAATAGGTTCTGACGGAAGCGACCCTGTTTGCCTTTGAGGGTGTCTGAAAGCGATTTGAGCGGACGATTGTTGGTCCCCCGCAGCACTCGGCCCCGGCGTCCATTGTCGAACAAGGCGTCTACCGCTTCCTGCAGCATGCGCTTCTCGTTCCGCACAATAACGTCAGGAGCGTGCAATTCCATGAGCTTTTTCAGCCGGTTATTGCGATTGATCACGCGGCGATAAAGGTCGTTAAGATCCGAGGTGGCAAACCGCCCGCCATCGAGAGGCACCAGGGGGCGCAACTCCGGCGGAATCACCGGAATCACGTCGAGAATCATGTTCTCAGGGCGATTACCGGATTTACGGAAAGCCTCAACCACCTTCAAACGCTTGGCGTACTTCACCCTCTTCTGTTGCGAGGGGTCTTTCTTCATCTTGTCGCGCATCTCTTCGGAAAGAGAATCCACATCGACACGCTTTAACAGTTCCTTGATCGCTTCCGCACCCATGCCGGCGCGGAATTTGCCTGGAAACTGCTGTTGCAACTCGCGGTAATGATCCTCGTTCAGGAGTTCCTTCTCCTTAACTGGCGCTTCACCCGGGTCAACCACCACGTAACTTTCAAAATAAAGAATGCGTTCGAGGTCCCGTAGCGAAATATCGAGAAGGTGTCCGATGCGGCTCGGCAGGCCCTTGAAGAACCAGACATGTGAACAGGGCGAGGCCAGTTCAATGTGACCCAGGCGCTCCCGGCGAACTTTGGAGAGAGTGACTTCCACGCCGCACTTGTCGCAGATGACGCCGCGGTGCTTCATACGTTTGTACTTGCCGCACAAGCATTCCCAGTCGGTAACAGGACCGAAAATCCTGGCGCAGAACAGGCCATCGCGCTCCGGCTTGAAGGTCCGGTAGTTGATGGTCTCAGGCTTGGTCACTTCCCCGTGCGACCAGGAACGGATTTTTTCGGGCGAAGCCAAACTAATCCGGATACTATCGAACTCCGCAATTAGACTCACTCGGTCATAAGGGCTGCTTCGAAACACTATGTCCCTCCTTGGTACCATCGCTGCGAATTTCGAAACTGGAAATTCGAAAATCGAAATTCGAATTCGTGCTCGCAATGCGTCAGACAAGGTGCCATTTATCTTTCTAGTGGGAATCCGTTCCTCGACCTTGCGTCGTGGCTTTCAGCGCAAGCGTGGAACGGACATAGCCGTTGAGCAATTGGGCGACGCGCTGGGCCATAGTGTCTAGCGTCTCGCTCTCTTTTTGCCCGATATAGTTTTGGTCCGTGCACGTTGTGAGGTGGTGGTCTCTCAATTCAAACAAAGACCCGCGAGCCTGCCGGCAGAATTGAGCATTCTCCTGTAACTGAACCGGCCAAAACCCTCGGCGATATTCGCCGTAATCGAGCAGGCAGCCCTGCGGATTTGAGTTGCAAGAGCGAACTTCTCGAAGTCGGGAAGCGAGCGCGCGACCTTGTACATTTCACTTCGAAATTCATGTGCAGCTTGCCAGACGTTGAGGTCTTTGAAATCCCTGATCGATCCTGCCACTTACCTATGTCCGAGTTTCAAAATTTCGATTTTCGAATTTTGAAGTCGGGGTGTTACTCCACGCCAACCACCTCAAGTTGCTCTTCCTTCGGTTTCTTCAGCAGCTCAACATCGAGGCAAAGGCTTTGCAGCTCGCGCACCAATACGTTAAACGACTCCGGCACGCCCGGCTCGATAGCCGCTTCGCCCTTCACAATCGCCTCGTAGATCTTGGCCCGGCCGTATACGTCGTCGGACTTCGCCGTGAGCAGTTCCTGGAGGATGTAGGCCGCACCGTAGGCCTCGAGGGCCCACACTTCCATTTCTCCAAAGCGCTGTCCGCCGAACTGCGCCTTGCCGCCCAATGGCTGCTGGGTAATCAGCGAATAAGGGCCGATGGAGCGGGCGTGGATCTTGTCGTCAACCAAGTGCGACAGCTTGAGCACGTAAATGTAGCCGACGGTGACTTTCTGTTCAAACGGTTCCCCCGTCATGCCATCGCGAAGCACCTGCTTGCCCGACGAGGGCAGGCCGGCCTTCTCCAGGTACTGCTTGATTTCCTTCTCAGTGGCTCCGTCGAACACCGGGGTCGCAAAAGTGATGCCGGTGTCATAGGACCGTGCGATGTGGATCAACTCCTCTTCCGTAAACTCATCTACCTTCTGCGCCAATGGGCTGGAGCGGAAAACCGCTTTGATCTGGGCGCGGATCAGTTCCACCCGGTTTTCCTCGCTGACCAGGCTTTTCAGCTTTCCGCCGATCTCGGCCGCGGCCCAGCCCAAGTGCGTTTCCAGGATCTGCCCGACGTTCATGCGCGAGGGAACGCCCAGGGGATTGAGCACGATTTCCACCGGGGTGCCATCCGGCAAGTAGGGCATATCCTCTTCCGGCAGAATGCGTGCGATCACACCCTTGTTGCCGTGGCGGCCAGCCATCTTGTCGCCTACGGAAAGCTTACGCTTCATAGCGATGTAGCATTTCACCAGCTTAATCACGCCTGGGGGCAGCTCATCGCCCTTCTTGAGCTTGCCTTTCTTTTCGTCGGTGATCTTTTGCAGAATGTCGATCTGCCGCGAGGTCATCTCCTCGATTTCATCGATCCGCTCGACCAGCGTCGGATCCTTCTTGGTCAGCTTCATGCGCTTGAGGTTGCGCGTGGATAGCCGGCTAAGCACCTCCACGTCTAGATCCATACCCTTGGACAGCAGCTTTTTGTTCGTCTTCTCGTCGTGCAGGTCGGCGGTCAGCTTCTCGCCTTCGAGTAGAGCCAGAAGGCGCTTCAGACGTTCGTCCTTCAGAATGCGGATTTCGTCGCTGAGGTTCTTCTCCAGGCGCCCCACCTGCGAATCCTCGATAGCTTTGGCGCGAGCGTCCTTTTCAGCACCCTTGCGGGAGAAGATCTTTACGTCCACCACGATGCCCTCAATGCCAGGAGGGCAAGTGAGTGAAGCATCGCGCACATCGCCGGCCTTCTCGCCGAAAATCGCGCGCAGCAGCTTCTCTTCCGGGGTGAGTTGAGTCTCGCCTTTGGGAGTCACCTTACCCACCAGGATGTCGCCCGGCTTTACGTAAGCGCCGATGCGGATGACACCACTGTCGTCGAGATCCTTCAGCAGGCTCTCGGAGACGTTGGGAATATCGCGGGTAATTTCCTCGGGACCGAGCTTGGTGTCGCGAGCTTCGATTTCGAACTCTTCGATGTGGATTGAGGTGTAGGAATCTTCCTTCACCAGTTTCTCCGAGACCAGGATGGCGTCTTCAAAGTTGTACCCGCGCCACGGCATGAAAGCGACCAGGACGTTGCGTCCCAGAGCCAGCTCGCCGCGATCGGTGCAGGGACCGTCGGCCAGCACCATGCCTGCCGCAACCCGCTGTCCCTTCTTGACAATGGGCTTCTGGTTGATACAGGTGTTCTGGTTTGACCGCCGGAACTTGATAAGCTGGTAGATATCGGCACCCACCTCGCGCGAGAGCTGTCCGCCGTGGCCATCGCCCTCGACGCGCACGATAATGCGCTCGCTGTCGACGGAATCCACTACCCCATTACGCCGCGCGATCACCACTGCCCCGGAATCGCGCGCCGTGACTGCTTCCATGCCGGTTCCTACCAGGGGCGCCTGGGCCCGCAGCAGCGGCACCGACTGTCGTTGCATGTTCGAACCCATCAGGGCGCGGTTAGCGTCGTCGTTCTCCAGGAACGGAATCAACGAGGCGGCCACACTCACCAGTTGCTTTGGGCTGACGTCGATGTAGTTGACCTCTTCACGGTTCTTCAGCACGAAATTGCCGGCCTGACGGGCGTTAACCAGTTCGTCTGCGATTCGCTGTTTTTCATCAATGCGAACGTTGGCCTGGGCGATAAGGTACTGGTCTTCCTCCCAAGCCGAGAGGTAGAACGAGAAGGGCTCGTATTCCACAAGTTTGCGGCGCTTCTCTTTCAGCTCGGCGTTCAGCCGTTCCACTTCCGCCACTTCCACGTGTTCGCCCACTTTCCACTGGCTGTCGCCGCCATGGGTGATGGTGACATAGTCCACAATCCGGCCGTCGCGGACCCTGCGGTAAGGACTCTCGATGAATCCATATTCGTTGATTCGCGCGTAGCAGGAAAGCGAGGAGATCAGCCCGATGTTCGGGCCTTCCGGCGTCTCGATCGGGCAGATGCGGCCGTAATGGGTGGGGTGCACATCGCGCACCTCGAATCCCGCCCGCTCGCGGGAGAGACCACCCGGGCCCAGAGCGGAAAGCCGCCGCTTGTGGGTAATCTCGGAAAGCGGATTGGTCTGATCCATGAATTGGGAGAGCTGCGAAGAACCGAAGAACTCCCTGATAGCCGCCATCACCGGCTTAGCATTGATCAGGTCGTGCGGCATGGCCGTCGACATTTCCTGGTAGACGGACATTTTTTCTTTGATTGCCCGCTCCATGCGCACCAAGCCGATCCGGAACTGGTTCTCGAGCAGCTCGCCCACAGCCCTGACACGGCGGTTGCCGAGGTGGTCGATATCGTCCACACCAAAAATGCCGGCAGGATTCTTGCGCAGCTTCAGCAAATAGCGGATGGAAGCGTAGAAGTCTTCCGGATCGAGCGTCCGCTTGTCGAGCGGCAACTGTACAGGCGCCGTCTCGGAATGATCCGTGGCCAGCGTGCCCTCGCAGCCGCGGACCACCTCCGTGCAAGTTGTTCCCTCACGCTTGCCGACGAAAATCTTCTCCTGGTCCACGATCACGTAGAAGTTCTCGACGGGCAGGTTATTCGGCCCTTCTAGCTCAAATGAGTTAGCCTTCTCGTCCATTCGCGCCTTCAGCTTGGAGTAATAGCCCAGCTTGATGTTGTACTTGAGCCGGCCGACACGTGAGAAGTCGTACTTGCGCGGGTCAAAAAACATGCCATTGAAGAGATTGGAGGCCGTATCGAGCGTGGGCGGATCCCCCGGCCGCATCTTGCGGTAAAGCTCGATCAGAGCCTCCTGGGTGGTCTTCAGAGTGTCGCGGCCGAGCGTCTGGCTGGTTACCACGCCCACGTCGTCGCGCTCGGGGAAGAAGAGATTGAGCTCGCTGACGCCGGATTCCAGGATGGTGTTCAGGGCGCCGCCGGAGAGCTCGTTGTTGGCTTCCAGCAGCACCTCGCCCGTGGCCGTGTCCACAACATCAACGGCGGAGTAGGCTCCCTCGAGATCATGGGCGGCGACTTCCGCTTCGGTAATCCGAGCCTTGCGCAGCTCCCGCAGCACGTTCTCGGTGATCTTGCGTCCGGCCGGGACCAGCACATCCGTGGTGCCAGGCTTCAAGATCTCCTTCGAGAGCTTGTTGCCGAGCATGCCCTCAGAAATGGCCCAGTGAAGCTTCCGATCGCGAACCACCACCTTCTCCACGGTGTAGAACGCTTTTAGGATCTCCGCGTTGTCCTTGAGGCCCAAGGCGCGTAAGAAGATAGTCGCCAGAAACTTGCGTTTACGGTCGATACGGACATACAGAACGTTCTTGGTGTCGTACTCAAATTCAACCCACGATCCGCGGTAAGGAATGATTTTGCCTAGAAAATAGGTCTTTTGCGCGTTCGATTCGAAGAACACGCCGGGCGAACGATGTAACTGGCTGACGATAACCCGTTCGGTGCCATTGATTACAAAGGTACCGTTCTCGGTCATCAGCGGGATTTCGCCGAAATAGACTTCCTGCTCCTTAATGTCTCGAATACTCTTATGTCCACCCTCCGCTTCCTTGTCGTAAAGAGTAAGTCGAATGGTCACCTTGAGAGGCGCAGCGAAAGTCATACCGCGCTCCTGGCACTCGGTAACGTCATACTTCAACTGCAAAGCCACAGGATCGCCGCACTTGTTGCAAAAGGTAACCACATTCTTATTGAAGGTGCCGCACTTGGTGCACAGGACATCGCCCACCCTGAACGGATCAGTGATTACGGTGTGCCCACAGTGCTTGCAGGTGCTTCGCAGGTGATGGAGGCCGCGCAGGTTGCCGCACTTGCACTCCCAATTGCCAATGGAATAGTCGACGAAGTCAAGCTGGGAAATCCCGCGGAAATCCGTGATCGGAAAGACCGAATTAAAGACCGCCTGCAGACCGATGTCCTCGCGCTCAGAGGGGAGCAGATTCATCTGCAGAAACCGCTCGTAGGAACGCCGTTGGACCTCGATCAAGTTCGGAATATTGATCACGGTTGGGATTTTGGAGAAATTAATGCGATGGCGCACTGCGCCATTCCCACTGGTGGGCATTCTTTTGCTCCTTAGACTACAGTTTCAAGCATGAACCGGGTGGAGGCGACACGAACTCCATGGTGTAATGGATGCGACGGATGGCCTCGAAGATGTATGGGTCGCTCCCACGGACGCAGAAGCACCAGGGATAGGCGCCGCCTTCGATCCCGAACCCTTCGACTCGAAATAGGTTCGGAAACCCGCTCCATTCGAACGCCCTCTCCGTGGCACCTTAACAGGGTCAAACCCTGAGAAAAGAGGTCTCCCCAAGAGCCTCTCAGAAGGAAGAATTTACTTCACTTCGACTGTAGCCCCAGCTTCGGTGAATTTCTTTTGGATGGCCTCGGCCTCTTCTTTATTGATGCCTTCTTTAATCGGTTTAGGAGCGCCGTCCACCAGATCCTTGGCTTCCTTCAACCCGAGGCTGGTAACCTCGCGGACAGCTTTGATGACGTTGATCTTGTTGGCGCCAAATGCCGTTAAAATAACGGTGAACTCAGTCTTCTCCTCCGCCGGAGCCGCGGCAGGGGCAGATGCTGCCGGACCGGCTGCAGCTACGGGAGCCGCGGCCGCGGCCGATACGCCCAGTGCCTCTTCCAGTCGCTTCACCAGTTCGGCCGCCTCAAGCAGAGACAAGCCCTTAATCTCCTCTACAATCTTGTCGATCCGTTCGGACATCTTGTGCCTCCTCGAGAATTACTGCCGGATTGGTGCCCGGCGTCACGGACAAACTCGTTGAATCCTGAACGCCGCAGTCAGGCGGCGGTCTCTTTGAACTTCCTTTCCTCGACTCCCTGCTTGATTACATAGGCCAGATTCCGAGCCACGGCTGAAAGCGTGGATGCCACTCTGGTCGCCGGTGAATTCACCAGGAAAAGCACCTTCGAATACAGCGTCTCTTTGGGTGGCAGAGTGGCCAGCGCGACCAAGTCCGCCATTGAAATGACCCGGCCTTCCACCACACCGGTCTTGAAGAGCAGAACCGGGTTTTCCTTGGCATAGGCGGTGATGATCTTGGCTAGCTCCACCGGGTCCTTATCGGTAGAGGTGACTACCGTTGTACCCCGCAGCGATTGTATCGCCGGCTCGGTGGGAGTTCCCTTCGCCGCCCGTTCGATCAGGGTGTTCTTCACCACATGGTGACTGGCGCCCGCGGCGGCGATCCTGCGGCGCAGAATAGAATCCTGTGCTACAGTCAGACCCTGGAACCCCGAAAGCAGAACGCTCCTCGCCTTCTCCAGCTCCTGGTGCAGGGCTTCCACCTGTTTCTGTTTTTCGTCCTTCTTCATTGCGATCTCTCCTTAAGGAGCCGAACCTAATTCCAATCTCCGCTCATCCTCTGGGGAAAGAAAAAGCGCCTTGAAGGAGCCCCCAAAGGCCTGGTTCCAACAGGTCACTCGCTAAATCCAGTTGCAGTCCTAGGCGGCTTCTACCGAATCCACATTGATCGGCACCGCCGGGCCCATGCTGGAAGAAACCACCACGCTCCGCATGTACGTACCTTTGGCTGTGGCCGGCTTGGCTTTGACTACGCTCGAGATCAGGGCCTGGGCGTTTTCGGCCAGTTTGGTCGCGTCAAACGAGACTTTTCCGACGGGGCAGTGGATGATGCCGGTCTTATCCACGCGAAACTCCACCTTACCAGCCTTGACTTCCCTCACCGCCCGCTCCACGTCAAGAGTGACGGTGCCGGTCTTGGGATTGGGCATTAGGCCGCGTGGTCCGAGCAGCTTTCCGAGCTTACCGACGGATCTCATCATATCGGGCGTGGCGATAACGGCGTCAAAATCCATATAGCCGCCCTGGATCTTGGCCACGAGATCGTCTCCACCCACTTCATCAGCGCCGGCCTCCCGCGCCTCACGCACCTTTTCCCCCGAGGCAATGACGGCTACCCGCTTGCTTTTCCCCAGTCCGTGCGGAAGCACCACGGTGCCGCGGACCATCTGGTCGGCGTGCTTGGGGTCCACCCCGAGACGCATGGCGATTTCCACGGTCTCATCGAACTTGGCATAGGATGCCTTCTTGACCAACGGCATCGCGTCGGTCAGCGTGTAGGCCGGTTTGTCCACCAGCTTCGCCGCTGCCTCGTATTTCTTGCCGGGCTTTTTCATCTTCCTGACTCCTGTAAAAACGTCCGCCGCGCCAACCGGATTTCGGGGCTGCCTAAGGCAGCAGTGGTCGGCTTAGGAAAGAACCTCAATCCCCATGCTTCGCGCCGTTCCGCGAACCGTCGCCACAGCGGCCTGAATATCGCGCACATTCAGGTCAGGCAGCTTGGTCTTGGCAATCTCCTCCACCTGCTTGGCAGTAACCTTGCCTACGAGATTCTTATTGGGCTCGCCTGAACCCTTGGCAATTCCGGCCGCCCGCTTCAGCAGCACGGAAGCCGGCGGGGTCTTGGTCACGAAGGTGAAACTGCGGTCCTGGTACACCGTGATCACGACCGGAATGACCAGGCCTTCCTGCTCCTTAGCCGACGTTTTGGCGTTGTACTGCTTGCAGAAATCCATGATGCTGACGCCATGCGGACCAAGCGCCGTACCGACCGGAGGCGCCGGAGTGGCCTTACCCGCAGGCAGTTGCAGCTTGATCATTGCTGTGATTTTTTTCGCCATCTTCTAGCTCCCAAAGCCGAAACTCGAAAATCGAAGTTCGAAACTCGTCCTCCACGCCCCCAAACGCAAGCCGCCACCAGCCCCAGTTTCGATTTTCGAAATTCAGCCTTTCTCTACCTGATAGAAATCCAGCTCCACGGGCGTCGAACGTCCGAAGATAGTTACCATCACCCGCAGTGTGGATTTGTCGTCATTCACTTCATCCACCAGACCGGTGAAATCCTTGAACGGTCCGTCGTTGATCTTTACCGTCTCGCCGCGCTCGAACTTGAGCTTCGGCTTAGGATTCTCCGCCGCCGTCTCAACCCGATGGACGATGCGATCCACTTCTTCAGTCGTCAAAGGACTGGGCATCTGGCCGGATCCAACGAAGCCAGTGACGCGGGGAGTGGAGGTCACCATGTGCCAGGTATCGTTGTTCATCTCCATTTCCACCAGCACGTAACCCGGATAGAACAATTTTGACGTGACCACTTTCTTGTTCTGGCGCATCTCGATCACGTCCTCGGTCGGGACCATGATCTCGCCAAACTGCTCCGAAAGCCCGGCCGCCGCCACTCGGCTCTTCAGAGTCTCGGCGACTTTCTTCTCGAAACCGGAGTAGGTGTGGATAATGTACCAGTTCTTCGCCATGTTTAATGTTCTCATTGGCTTTACTGGGCAGCACGCAGTCCGCGGGCGCCTTAGCTGCGATGCAGGAACCACTTCAGAGTCTTGGAAACCAGAAAAGAAAAAGTGCTGTCGGCTAAATAGAAGTAAAAGGCAAACAGGAACGTAGTCAAGATGACCATCACGGTCGTACCGTAGATCTCCTGCTTGCTCGGCCAGGTGACCTTCCTCATTTCGATCCGCACGTCTTCAAAATAGTCGCGAGCCTGCTGCAAAAGGTTCTTATGAACTGTCAGTTCCTCAGCCATGTTCGGTTCTCGGTTCTCGGTCTCCCTTGGTCACTTCAAGCTTTTCCGCCAAACCTTCAGCCACCCAAGCCGTCCGATGGTGTTGACTTACAACGGTAACCGACTACTGACGGCTAAAATTGGCAGGGGCGGAGGGACTCGAACCCCCATGACCGGTTTTGGAGACCGGCAGATTAGCCGTTAATCTGACGCCCCTACCTGTTCGAAATTCCAAACTGGAAATTTGACAAACACGGTTCCGAGTTTCCATTTTCGAATTTCGAGTTTCGATCACTACTTTACTTCCTTATGCAATCGATGCTGCCGACAGGCCGGGCAGAACTTTTTCAGCTCGAGACGATCCTGGTGTTTGCGTTTGTTCCGCGTGGTCGTGTAGTTGCGGTTCTTGCACTCGCTGCATTGCAATGTAATGATTTCTCGCATGGTCTAATCCTTACCATCCCTGAGATCGTGGCCAGCCATCGGGCGAACACGTATTAGCGTTTCAGCTTGGGCCTGAAAGCCTATTTATTGAATAACCTCTGACACCGCCCCGGCGCCTACCGTGTGGCCGCCTTCCCGGATGGCGAACCGCAGCCCTTTCTCCATGGCAATCGGCGTGATCAGCTCGATCTCCAGGTTTACATTGTCCCCCGGCATCACCATCTCCGTCCCTTCCGGCAGCGTCGCCACCCCCGTCACGTCCGTCGTCCGGAAGTAAAACTGCGGCCGGTACCCCTTGAAGAACGGCGTGTGCCGCCCTCCTTCTTCCTTCGTCAGAATGTACACCCCCGCTTTGAACTTGGTGTGCGGCGTAATCGATCCCGGCTTCGCCAGCACCATCCCACGCTCCACGTCGTCCTTTTCCGTCCCCCGCAACAGCACCCCGACGTTGTCCCCCGCCTGCCCTTCATCCAGCAGCTTCTTGAACATCTCCACGCCCGTCACCACCCGCTTGAACGGCTGCGGCCGCAACCCCACAATCTCGATCTCTTCCTGGATCTTCACCTTGCCACGCTCCACCCGCCCCGTCACCACCGTCCCCCGCCCCGAGATCGAGAAGATGTCTTCCACCGGCATCAGAAACGGCTTCTCAATCTCCCGCGGCGGCAGCGGAATGTAACTGTCCACCGCATCCATCAGCTGGTGGATCGACTTCTCCCACTCCGCATCCCCTTCCAACGCCTTCAGCGCACTCCCCCGAATGATCGGAATCGCGTCCCCCGGAAATTGATATTTGTTCAGCAGATCGCGAACTTCCATCTCGACCAGTTCCAGCAGCTCCGGATCCTCCACCGCGTCGCACTTGTTCATGTACACCACGATGTACGGGACATTCACCTGCCGCGCCAACAGCACGTGCTCCCGCGTCTGCGGCATCGGCCCGTCCGTCGCCGCTACCACCAGGATGGCGCCATCCATCTGCGCCGCTCCCGTGATCATGTTCTTGATGTAGTCGGCGTGCCCCGGACAGTCCACATGCGCATAATGCCGGTTCTTGGTCTCATACTCCACGTGCGCAATCGCGATCGTAATTCCACGCGCCTTCTCCTCCGGCGCGTTGTCGATCGAATCGAACGCCCGGAACCTCACCTTCGGGTTGTCCTTGGCCAACACCTTGGTGATCGCCGCCGTCAGCGTCGTCTTCCCGTGATCGATGTGACCGATCGTGCCAATGTTCATGTGCGGTTTGGAGCGATCGAATTTTTCCTTCGCCATGGTGACCCTGCCTTTTGTCCCGCATGAGTGTTAATGAAAGACGCTATCCATTCATCTCTTCCCCGACTCGCCGAGAGCGTTATGCCGGAGAATGTGGAGCCGACGAGCGGGATTGAACCGCTGACCTCGTCCTTACCAAGGACGCGCTCTACCAACTGAGCTACGTCGGCCCCCGCTTGGAAACTCGGAGTTCGAAAATCGCACTCGCATATCTTGAGTTTCCAGTTTCGAATTTCAAATTTCGCTGCCTGACCTGGAGCGGGAGACGGGAATCGAACCCGCGACCAACAGCTTGGAAGGCTGTGACTCTACCACTGAGTTACTCCCGCCCCTTAGAGACTTCAAAATTCGAAAATGGCCCCAGCCAAGGCCCTTGGGCAAATCACCCGATTTTCGAATTCAACCTTCGACTTTCCAGCTGGTGGACAGGGGAGGGTTCGAACCTCCGTAGACCGCAAGGGTCGGCAGATTTACAGTCTGCTGCTTTTGACCACTCAGCCACCTGTCCGGCTTCAGACTTTCAAACTACCGGTGCCAGCGCAAGCGCCTACCGTAACAAGAGTAGCTGCGCACTCAAGACGCCATCGAGCTGAAGATGAGTCTGAAGGATTCTCTTAGAACCCGCTTGGAACTCTCTCGTGAAGCCAACTCGGTCCAGATTGCAGGTTTCGTTTCCGGATCGACTCCGAATGCTGCCTAACCATTGCCGGCTCAGCCGGCCACTGCGTTTCCGATCCGCCAGTGTTATTGTGCCTCAAAGCCACCCTGGAGCTGGCGAAGGGATTCGAACCCCCGACCCTCTGATTACAAATCAGATGCTCTACCGACTGAGCTACGCCAGCCGACAAATTATCGATTATACTGAGTCGGAAGCAAAATTGCAAGCGCTGCGAAAACTTTTTTGTAACGTCCCAGTGATATTCGCTCCTCCGTCAACCTCATCCAATGATATCAGTAAGTTGGGTAATCCCCAGCGAGCACAACTCGCTTCTAACGTCACTTACCGTCACCCCCGTAAGTGCCGTAGACGTCCCTCTTCGCAAAGATCCCATGGTCACCCCATCGTCTCAGCCCCCCGAACGTATTTACCCAAGAATATTCCGACAAGCAAGGATCTAGCCTGCCACTCTGTCAGGCCGTCCCGCAAAACGACATCTCTATCCGGATGTCTATAATGACGCCCTAATCGCCTTCAGACCACAGACCAAGCAGTACTGCCAAAGCACCAGTGTCTCAGTGATCGTTTTCGAACTGTAATGAAACCCAATCCAGCAAAGAGTGTCCAACCGGTGGCCGAGATAGATGTTGGATGCCCTAGAGGATACGAAGAGTGCATACCAGCGGCAGCTTCCGGGAAGATATTCGGCACAAGGCATATCACAACTGCGCACGAGCCAGAACACCTCATCCCAGGGTGACAGAAAACGGTTCCGGTGACGTGGAGTCCAAACGGCAGGCGTTAGCTGAAAACCAAAGCTACACGGGCAACTGAGGTCAGCCGCGCAAGTAGCGAGCAGGGTTTACCGGCGCGTCATGAATGCGAACTTCATAGTGCAAATGCGGTCCGGTACTTCGTCCGGTGGATCCGACGGCGCCAATGATCTGCCCCCGTTTGACCTCTTGGCCGACAATCACAAAAATCCGGCTGAGATGACCATATCGGGTTGTTACGCCATAACCGTGATCGACAACGATGGAATTCCCGTAGCCGGAATCGCGTTCAGCAGAAATCACAATGCCATCCGCCGTAGCCTCCACCTGCGACCCGGAGGGAGCGCTAATATCCAAGCCGCCGTGGAAAGCATCCTCTCCATTGAACGGATCCATACGCTGGCCGAAACCGGCCGTCACTTGGCCCCTTACCGGCCAGAGAGTCGGCACTGCGGGCCCGGAAAGGCCGAGGTCACCGTGAAGTACAGGTCCGTGGGTCAGCGAAGCACTCTGCCCGCTCATCGCCATGTTCTTCATTAAATTGAATGCATAAAGCGAAGCGTTATACGTGGTCTCTGGTGAATCGCCCGTACCGGCGAGATTGCTGAAGGCAAGGTTGCTGATGGAATGTACGCTGCGGAATCGCCTTGATCCGCCGATTCCGTAAGTAACAGCCACCTCCGTTGCCAGTGATTGCAGGGAATTCAGTTTGGCGTTCGTCTGCGTCACTACGCTCTCAAGGCTCCGGTATTGAGTCTTTAAGGCTTCGCGTTCATTGCGCACGTTGTCGTAGTTCGAGACTTTCAGAAGCATTCTGGCGTAACTATTCGCCAAGGCGCCTAGCGTAATGACGCCGACAATTGCTAAGGCGGCCACCAAGTGTAGGGCGTAAAAAGGAAGTTGAACCTTGTGTAGCTTACCGTGAACACCAGGGAAGATCAGAAAAGTGATAAATTTCCGCTCCATTATTCCTCACCACCTGTTGTGGGTTAGACTTGCGCACGATCAGCCCCTTTCGCAGTTGGGAACAGACCGGGAGTTATTCAAAGTAAAAACAGACCGGCTTGACTGTTAACTTTAAAGCGAATGGCCCCCGCCAACCGCTGAATGGTAGCGGCCATGCTATGAGAAGCCACTAAGCTTGTCAAGGAAAATTCCAAATTTCATAGACCCACGAGACTACAAATGTGTGCTGATGCCGAACCGCCGAGTATCCCTTGTAAGCCAATCGGCAATTCTTGGGAGTCTCTTTTTCAGCTGCTAAAATGGTGTTCACGCGAGGAATAGAGATTGCCGCTTCTCCCCAAGCCGATATTCGAAAGTGAGCGAGACTTCCTTCGCTGGCTTACCGATCAAGTTCCGGCGGCAGGACGCAGTGTAAAACTCGGCATCGGTGACGACGCCGCCCTGGTCGGCACGTCTGCAGGTTGCGAAATCATCTTGAAATCTGACCTTTCGATTGAAGGAACTCATTTCGACCGGAGGATTCACCCGCCGCGATCCATCGGGCACCGCGCTTTGGCTCGTTCCCTGAGTGATATCGCGGCTATGGGAGGGCAGCCGCGATTTGCTTTGATTTCACTCGCGATTCCTCGCAGTGCCAAGGCGGCGTGGGTCAAGAACCTGCTTCGGGGAGTATTTGACCTTGCCGCGAGCTTTCGCGTGGTGGTGGTGGGCGGCGACACTTCAATGGTTGACGGGGCGGCGGCGATCGACGCGATTCTCACCGGCGAAGTCCCCAAGGGCAGCGCCCTGCTGCGCTCGGGCGCTCGTGAGGGAGATGCCGTTTACGTGAGTGGGCGCCTCGGATACTCGGCCCTGGGTCTCGAGATTCTGCAAACACAAGGTAAGCCCAGTCAGCGAAGTGAGCCGAGCGGTCTCAGGCTGGCGGCCATCAAAGCGCATCTTTATCCGGAGCCGCGTCTCGCCATAGGACGGATGCTACGTGAACGACGTCTAGCCACCGCTTTGATCGACGTGAGTGATGGCCTTTCGAGCGATCTCGCGCGCCTCTGCCAAGCTAGCGGGCGGGGGGCGATGCTTTGGGCGGATACCATCCCTACCCCCGGAACCTCTAAACTGGGGATGGACTTGGCGCTCCACGGGGGAGAGGACTACGAACTTCTGTTTACAGTCACCCCGGCCAATGTCTCCAAAATACCCAAAAAAATCGGGAACGTCCCGCTGCATCGGATTGGCGAGGTCCAGCAGCAGCCTGGAGTGAGGATCATCGGCCCGGACGGAAAAGAGGCTCCGCTCAAACCGCTAGGCTGGGATCATTTCCGGTGGAAAGCGGCTCGAGGGAGCTGACCTGGAGGTTTGGGAGTTCCTTGATCCCTCGCACTACCCTACTCACAGAGAGGAGCCAAATGCCCCCCAATATCCTGCTCCAACGGCAAGCCGTCAATGCCTCCCGGGCCCACTAGGCCGGCGTCCCGTCGTCTCCAGACGCTTGCTCCTGGGCGGCAACGGCTCGGGAGCGGCGTCGCTCTCCCAACCCGGGACGGTCCCGATCACTCGGGTCATCGTATCGAAGAGCCCGTACACCTTCTGGTACTTTGTGCCGTCGCTATCTACCAGCCGCAATCGAAAGTAGGGCGTCGCGCCCTCGCGCGAGACCAGCACTGGAAAGTAGCCTTGAAGATTACCCTCCACGTAGGCGACGGCGTACGTTTGTTTTCTCTGCCACCAAGTGAGGACACGAACATGGTTGAAATCGCAGGTATCAGTGCCGACGCGGTCCGCCACTACATATTGGGGGATGAGGCGGCCGCCAGTATCATTCACCTGGTTAAGCACCAGCCAAGCCACCAGATTCATGCTCTGGGCATGGCTCTCGATAGCAGGCGGAATGTCAAGGTCCACTAGGCGACCTAAGATCCAACCGGCTCGAGCTTTGGTCCTGACCAGGTACCAGGCATCCTTGAGCGGCGTGGCGATGGCAATTCCGTCGGGCGACGAGGGAGCCTGCGCGGAACGCGCCACCAGGCGCCGCGCGAAGATCTCCAGCTTATCTCCTGATTTCAATTGCGCCACGAGCGGAGCTTCGCGCGCTGGCTCAAGATGGATATTGGCCTCGTGTTCGGGGTGTCCTGCAGCCTGCGGGGGAATGGCCTCGATCTGGCTGAGCAGCTGCTGGTCTGTCTTGTAGGTCGCTTCCTCCATCAAGCTGCCCTCGGCAACCCATCCTGTTTCCCCGTCCGACAATCGTATCTTAGCCCAATCATGATAGCGGCCCAGCTCATAGACTTGGTCGCCCGACTTCAAGGTGCGGACCTCGAAGCGAATTATCGCCGGCGTGTTCCACACCTGCAGAGATTCAGGCAGCACGTAAGCCGGACTGCCGATGGGCTGGATGGGATCAAAAGTCAGGACGTACTTCGGTGTGATGAATACCGGCTCGCCCGCGCGCTTGTGCTTCGGTACATAAAGAAGCACGTAGTAGATAAGGGCGAGTACGCCCGCCACCACAGCCAGAACGAAAATGGATCTCTTTTTCAAAGCACGGGCCTCTGCGGCTACTGACCTCCGCGTTTCCTTTGCCGAAGGATTCCGAGACACACCAAGCAGCCGGCGAAGCCTCAACTGCACGGGACAGGGTGCTGCACAGAATTGCCAAGGATCACGGGGAAAGGCTTCACCGCTTTGCGAAGCCTTCGGGCTACCGGGCGGGCGGCGTAGCCTTTTTTGTGCCCACCGCACCCACAGGAGCGAGCTGCTCAACCTGCTGTGCCAGAACCGCAGGGCTGCCCGCACTTGCGAGAATTTGTTTCACCTGATCGGGATTGGTCAGCAGGGGCGAAAAGGAGAAAGTCCCCACTGCGCCGGGCGATTGCCCCTCCAGCGCCTTGCTCATGAAGTCCATCCAGATCGGCAGGGCCACGTGCGAACCTTCTTCCTTGTCACCGAGCGACCGGTGATCGTCAAACCCCACCCAGACGCCGCAAGTGAGGTGAGGCGAGAAGCCGAGAAACCAGGCGTCGCTAAACTCGTTGGTAGTGCCGGTCTTCCCTGCCAGTGGATACTTGGCCGCAAGCGGTTTGGCCTTTGTTGCCGTCCCGGAGTTGATCGGCTCGCGCATCATCGAAACCATCAGACGGGCTACCCCCGGTGGCAGGACGTCAGTGGCCTCCGGACGGAACTCATTGATCACGGCGCCGTCGTAGTTCGCCACTCGGTCCACAACACGGGGTGAAAGATGCACGCCATCGTCGGGGAAAGTGGTAAATGCGGAAGTGTGTTCCAGCAACGTCAGGTCAGACGCGCCCAGCGCCAGCGGCAAGTTAGGGACTAGCCGCGAGACAATTCCGAACTTGCGGCAGAGCTTGATCACCTTATCGACCCCCACGCGAGCCAGCAGACGCACCGCGGGCACATTGCGCGACTCGGCCAACGCATGCAGCAGGGTCACCGAACCCTCGAATTTATCGTCGTAGTTATGGGGCGACCACCAGCCCGACGAGGTTGGGAAGCTCACCGGGGTGTCCAAAATGGTGCTGAAGGGGCTGACGCCATCCATCATCGCCTGGGAGTACACGTAGACCTTGAACGACGATCCCACCTGGCGCTCGGCCTGAACGGCGCGGTTGAATTTGCTTTCATTGAAATCGTATCCCCCTACCATGGCCCTGACCGCACCCGTCGCGTTGTCAATCACCACCATCGCTCCCTGGACGTTCGGATACTGATCCAAAGTCGCCCGTACCGTCCGCCCACGGACCTCGTGAATATCAAACAGATCGATATCGCCGGGCGCAAAAAGACCGGATGTCTCCGTCTTCTTCGTCCATTCCCAATCCAAAGGCGTGAGATGTGCGGTGAGCGACCCGAAACGCACAATCACCAGGGCAGGTTTGACTTCCATGACGAGTCCGTCAACCAGGTCACCAGGGGTGAACGGCCGCTTCCAGTCATCATCCATATAGGTCTCAAGCGTGGCTGGACGACCCTCGGCGGTGATCGGATGTGTCTTGAAGATGTTGCTTTCCGGTCCTCGCCAGCCGCGCCGCTTGTCGTCTTCACGCAGGCCCCGGCGCAAAGCCTGAACGGCGACCTTTTGCAGATCGACGTTCAAGGTGGTGTAGACGCGCAACCCCTTCTCCTGGACCGCCTCGGGACCGTACTTCTTCTCGAGCTGTTCGCGCACTTCCTCCACAAAATAGGGTGCCGGGCCGGCGTTCCACCGCTGGATCCTGAGACCAAGAGGCGTGCTCTTCGCCGTTTCGTACTCGCGTCGGGGGATCTTGCCGTTTTGATACAGCGCTTCCAGCACGCGATCGCGCCGCGCCAGCGCGCGCTCGGGATGCCGCAAGGGCGAATAGGAAGTCGGGTTCTGGGGCAAACCGGCGAGCAGGGCGGTTTCCGGCAGGGTCAGCTCAGAGACATGCTTGCCAAAATAGAACTGCGCCGCCGCTTCGAACCCAAAGCAACCGTTCCCCAGACTCACTTCGTTGGCGTACATGGCAAAGATCTGCGGCTTGGTGAATCGCCGCTCGATTTGGATCGCCAGCAGCATCTCCTCGAGCTTGCGATGCCAGCTCTTCTCGCGGGTCAGAAAGAACATGCGGCTAAGTTGCTGGGTCAGCGTGCTGGCTCCCTGCGCCTTGCGCCACTCCAGCACGTCGGTGATGCTGGCCTTGATGATGCGCACTACGTCCACACCCCAATGGCTCTCAAAGTGGCGGTCTTCCACGGAAGTGACGGCGTTGTACAGGAGCGGCGGGATCTGGTTGTAGCTGAGTACCACCCGGCGCTGCAAAGCAAAGCTGCCGATGACCGAGCCGTTGTCGCCGTAAAGCTCGGTCATGACATCGGGACGATAGTCTTCGAGCGCGTTCACTTGAGGAAGGTTGGACGAGTAGACAAAAACCAGGCCGGCCAGAGCGCCAATCCCAAGCGCAAGTAATAGCAGAACCACGAATACCAACTGACCGAAGAGCCGCCTGCTGGCAATCCAGGGCGCAGCGGGACGCTTGCGCATGGTCCCGCCGCGGCCTCCGTCGTTTGTTTCCAAACCCGCCTGTCCTCGATTGCTTCGGGCCGGCTTGGCCCCTGCAGGCTTACGGCTCTGCACCTTGGAATCATTCATTCGCAGTTCGCCCTTGCTTGATTCTAGAGCGTGGCACGTCCCACAGTCAAACATCAGTAAATTTCAAAAATTCTAACCTCTGAGGACGCGGAGAACGCAGAGGAAATAGATCGGTCAGGAAACGGAAGTCAGGGGTCAGAAGTCCAAAGTCCGAGGCTGAGTCCTTGAGCGTGACAAACCATAGCGATCGTCAATGCTCTAGCGGAGGTGCCCTGAGTGCTGAATCGCCGTGATGATAACAACGCTACGGCGAGGGCCGAGCTTTCCGCCCGATCTTCGTCCTTCTGCCTTCTGACTCTGCACTTTGGCCCGAGTCGACCTCTGCTGAACTGGCTCTTCCTTTCCCTCCGCCCCTGGCGCTAAGCTCATTCGCGGAGGTAAACCATGTCACAAGAACTCGATTTCGCTACACTGGCCGTTCATGCGGGCGAAGGACCGTGCCCGATCACGGGCGCGCTCGACACGCCGATCTACCAGTCAACCACGTTTGTCTCCGCCGACTCGGACGAAATGGCGGCCGTCTACGGCGGCGAGAAGCCCGGGTACATGTATACGCGCTACGGCAATCCCACCATTCATGCGCTTGAGACGAAACTGGCGGCGATCGAGGGTGGCGAGGCGGCTCTGGCCACTGGCAGTGGCATGGCTGCCATTTCCACAGCGATTCTGGGCTACGTGCAGGCGGGCGATCACGTCGTGGCGGCGCGTTCGCTCTATGGCGCGGCCTATAATTTCCTCAATAGGAAATTGCCGAAGATGGGCGCCTCGTGCACGTTCGTGCCCTCGACTGACGTCGCGGACTTTGCCAAGGCAATCCAGCCTAATACCAAGCTGATCTACTTCGAGACACCTTCCAATCCCATCCTCGATATCGTCGACTTGGCAGCGCTGGCTGAACTGGGACGCGCACGAGGCATTCCGACGATGGTCGATAGTACCTTCGGCACGCCTGCCCTGCAGCAACCGATCAAGCAGGGCGTAACCGTGGTGGTCCATTCTATGACCAAATACCTCTGTGGTCATGGCGATGCCATGGGCGGGATTATTGTCGGACCGAAGACCTATGTCAGCCTTCTCAATCACGAGGTGATCCGCGATTTCGGCGGGGTGATTAGCCCCTTTAACGCCTGGTTGATCCTGCGTGGTATCCGCACTCTGCACGTCCGCATGCCCGTCCATTGCGGAAACGCCCAGCGGATTGCCGAGTTTCTGGCAGGACACCCCAAGGTGGACCATGTCAACTACCCGGGACTGCCCCATCATCCTGGTTACAAAGTCGCCCAGAAGCAAATGAAAGCTCCCGGCGCGATGCTCAGCTTTGAGGTGAAGGGCGGATATGAAGGCGGCAAGAAGGTGATGGATGGCGTGAAGATCTTTGCCCGCGCCGCGAGCCTGGGCGACACGCGCTCCCTGATCGTGCATTCGGCCTCAACCAGCCACCGCGCCGTGCCGCGCGAACACCGGATCGCCATCGGCGTAACCGACGGCCTGGTACGTCTGTCGGTGGGAATCGAGTCAGCGGACGATCTGATATCCGATCTGAATCAGGCGCTGGCGTTCTAACATCGGGGGTCGGGCTAACCAAAAACGCGCGCAAACACCGTATCGACGTGCCGTAATTGCCGATCGATAGAGAACGCGTCACCAATCTCGTCAGACGTAAGATACTTCGCGATATCGGGGTCGCGCCTCACCAACGCCGCAAAGTTTTCGCGCGATTGCCACATCTGCATGGCGTTGCGCTGCACCCAACCGTAAGCGTCTTCTCGGCGCGCGCCTTTCTCCACCAGATCCAGCAGCAGTTGCCCGGAGAAGATCAGACCCTTGAGGAGATCGAGATTCTCCTGCATGCGCTCGGGATAGACGAACATCTTCTCCACCAGGGAAGCCGTCTTGCCCAGCAGATAATCCACCAGAATCGTCGAATCGGGCAGGATCACGCGCTCCACCGATGAATGGGAAATGTCGCGTTCGTGCCACAGGGCGTTGTTTTCGAAGGCTGCCTGAGCGTTCGCCCGGACCACCCGCGCCAATCCGCAGATTTGCTCCGCGGTGACGGGGTTGCGCTTGTGCGGCATGGCCGAGGATCCCTTCTGGCCGGCGGCAAAATACTCCTCTGCTTCGCGCACCTCGGTGCGCTGCAACCCGCGAATCTCAAGCGCGATCTTCTCGAGCGAACTCGCGATCACGGCCAGGGTCGCCACATAGAAGGCATGGCGGTCGCGCTGGATCACCTGGGACGCAATGGGCGCCGGCTCAAGTCCAAGCTTGGCGCAGATCCGCGC
Source organism: uncultured Acidobacteriota bacterium (assembly GCA_963803295.1). Taxonomy (GTDB): domain Bacteria; phylum Acidobacteriota; class Terriglobia; order UBA7540; family UBA7540; genus CAWDMC01. Next base: position 65,118 of record CAWDMC010000012.1, read on the forward strand.
CTCAAGCTCGGGGCTCAGGTGCGCGTAGGTCCCCACCGCGCCCGAAATCTTGCCCACCCGCATGTCGGCAGCAGCGTATTCCAGGCGCCGGATATTGCGCTGGTTTTCCACATACCAGATAGCGAGCTTCCAGCCGAAGGTGATGGGCTCAGCGTGGATGCCATGGGTCCGTCCGACCATCGGCGTGTGCTTGAATTCAAGCGCCCGCTTCTTGAGCACGTCGCCGAGCCGGGCAAGTCCCCCCAGCAAGAGCTTTGAGGCTTCCGCGATCAGCAGCGCTTGCGCCGTATCCACTACGTCGTTTGAGGTAAGGCCATAGTGCAGGTAGCGCCCTTCGGGGCCAATGTTCTCAGCGACATTGGTCGTAAAGGCGATGACGTCGTGCTTCACCTCGCGCTCTATTTCGTTGATTCGCTCCACGTTGAAGCTGCTTTTGGCGCGGATCGCCGCGGCAGCCTCCGGCGGGATCAGACCGGCTTCGGCCTCCACCTCGGCTGTGGCGATTTCCACGTCCAGCCACTTGCGGAACTTGTTCTTGTCACTCCAGATGTGGCCCATCTCGGGGCGGGTATAGCGTGGGATCATAGGTATCAGGTGTGAGGTGTCAGATAGTATACGTTGCCCAAGCTAAAGACTCGATTCTGGACTACCACACGAACGCCCTCGTCGGTGCCGATTGCGTCGCCAGGATCAACTCCAAGCCCTCGCGGAACAAGCCAGCCTGACCATCATCATCAGCCAGCCGGATATCGGACCGGGACATCAGCGCTTCCCGCGCTGTCAGCCGCACGATCTCAGGATGATTATTGGTTTCTGACAGATGCGCCAGGACGAGCACCTGTGGGGAGCCGTCAAAATCCTCGGTAAGGAAGCGCGCCGTGGTGAGATTCGAGAGATGCCCTTGACGACCCATCACCCGCTGCTTCACGAACCACGGATAAGGACCGACTTTCAGCATCTCGAGATCGTGATTCGACTCCCACACCAGGCAATGGCAGCCGCGCACATGCTGCTTCACCACTTCCGGAATGTAACCCAGGTCGGTCACGACGGCCGTCTTGATCCCGTGGGCCTTGAAGGTAAAGGCCATCGGCTCGGCGGCGTCATGGGGAATGGAAAACGCATGAATCTCGATGTCGCCCACGGCAAAGGTTTGGCCTGCGGTGACCACTTCCAGGCATTCTAGTGTGGCGAAGCGCTGGTCAGCAGAGCGGGCGGCTTCAAGCGTGGCAGAGTTCAGGTACACCGGAACCTTAAGGCGCCGCGCGATCGAGCGCAGGCCGTTCACATGATCGGAGTGCTCGTGCGAAATGAGGATGGCGGTGCAGTCCTCAAGTCTCTCGCCAATTTCGGCCAGGCGGCGAGCCGTCTCTTTGCGCCCGAAGCCGGCGTCCACCAGCACGCCGGTCCGCTCGGTGCGAATCCAAGTGGAGTTTCCACGGCTGCCGCTGCCAAGAACCGAGATCCGTATGCTCAACCGCTTCCCCTTTGCCTGTTTACGTAGCCCTGCCGAACCGAGCCCACTTAGTTCACTATCAGACTTGCCCTGCATTATATTCCAGTCCGCCGGGAAGCAGAAGCGAAAAGGGCAGAAATAACGCAACAGGGTGTACTCCCATTGGAGACCCATCACTAGATATAGTGGGTAAATACCCCTGGTCCTCAGGCCTATTAGCAGGGGCAGGGCCTGGCACCTGGCTTGGTGGCCGCCCTTTTCGCGCTGCTCGTGCGTGGCAAGTTTCTCGGGCGACCACAAGGGCCGCCCCTACGCGACGCGTCAAGAAAACAAAGCACTCGTTTCCCGGCTGATAACCGTTTAAGATTCGGATGGAGGCCTGTAATTATGCCAACCCGTACCCAAGCGACCATCGACGACCTGTATCGCGTCCCTGGCAAAGCTGAGATCGTCAACGGAGAGTTGGTGCTCAAGTCCCCAACCGGAGATTTGCCCAATACAGCAGCATTTGAGATTGCAATTTCGTTGCGTGCTCACGCGAAGCGAACCGGAATAGGCCGAGTCTATACGGACAATGCGGCCTTCATCATGGACCGGAGGTCATTCAGTCCGGACGCTGCCTACTACATCGGTCCCCGCACGCGCGGCAAGTTTCTGGACGGCGCTCCCATCTTTGCGGTTGAAGTCCGCAGCGAAGGCGATTATGGTCCGCGGGCGGAGCGGGCAATGGCAGAGAAGCACCGGGACTATTTCGCTGCCGATACCCGGGTGGTGTGGGATGTTGACGTGCTGAAGGACGAACTCGTAAGGGCCTACCGGGCAAGCGATCCGGAGAACCCATCCATTTATCGGCGCGCTGAAGTCGCGAAGGCCGAGCCTGCCGTCCCTGGCTGGACCATGCCAGTTGAAGAGATCTTCCTCTGACCGTTTGGGATCTTCCTATCCCCGTGAAATTCCCGCGCCTGTTTTCATTGCGGCTATAATCAGGTTGCCGACCGGCCGGCTGAATAAGGCTGAATCCTGTAATTATGTATTTTCTCTACAGCATCCTGCTCACAACCGGTGTGATCCTGGCGGCTCCCTACTACTTGTGGCGCCTGCGCGGGAACATCATCTCGGGCGGAGGCTGGCGGGAGCGCTTCGGGTTTCTCCCCGAATCCCTGCAACAATCCGTGCGCCACCCTGGATCGGGGTCTATTTGGATCCACGCGGTCTCGGTTGGTGAAACGCTCGCCGTGGCGGGCCTGGTTCGCGAATTGAAACAGCGCTATCCCGAGCGTCAAGTCTTCATGAGCCATGTCACGCCCGCAGGACGCCAGACCGGAGAGAAACTCCTCCCGTCTGTGGCGACCGCCGGAGCTGAGCTTGCGCCGGTCGCGGGGCGTTTCTATTTGCCACTGGACTGGGCTGGCCCAGTTCGCCGGGTTCTCGCGCGCGTTCAGCCTGCCCTGCTGGTGATCGTCGAGACCGAGCTTTGGCCGAACCTGATTCGCGAAGCTCATCGGTTCGGAACCCGCCTGGTGGTGGTGAATGCCAGGCTTTCGGATCGCTCCTTTCGTGGTTACCGGCGCTTCACGCCTTTCATGCGGCACTTGCTACGCCCGGTGGACGCGGTCTATGCGCAAACGCCGCGTGACGCGGAGCGGTTCCAGTTGCTGGGCGTACCCCGGGGTCGCGTCAGAACAGCCGGAAACTTGAAGTTCGACGGCAAACCGCCCGAGCTTGGCCAGCTGCCCAGGCGAGTCGCCCGGGCCATTAAGTCGGCGCAACGTGGACCCGTCATGGTCGCGGCCAGCACCATGCCCGGCGAGGAGGACCTGATTTTGCGCGCCTGGAGCGAGATCCGCAGTGCTCATTCCCAAGCCTTGCTGATCCTCGCACCGCGTCACCCTGCCCGCTTCGAATCCGTTTCGGAACTGCTCACAGCTGAGGGGATTAACTTCGTACGGCGGACCGCGCTCGAACCCTCGGAAGACGATTTCGCACACCAGATGAGCTCGCCTGAAGTGCTGCTGCTGAACACATTAGGAGAGCTATCTGGAATCATGGACGTGGCGGATGTCGTCTTCGTGGGCGGCAGCCTCGTGCCCACTGGCGGTCACAATCTGCTGGAACCGGCCTACTGGGCGAAGCCGATCCTCTTTGGGCCGCACATGAACAACTTTCGCGACATGGCCGAGTTGTTCGTGGAGGGCCGTGCGGCGATCCGCGTGAGAAACGCGCCGGAACTGGCGCGCAAAACGCTGGAAGTGCTGGCTGACGTGGAACTCGCCCGGCAGATGGGGACGCTGGCCAAACGGCTGTTCGAAAGGGAGGCAGGGGCTACAGGCCGGGTGTTGGACTGCCTGGGGGACCTTCTGGGAGTGGAAGCGGCCGCACGCGCTTAGTAAGTCGATGTACCGCCGTTACCCTGCGAGCGCCTTCTGGTAAGCCGCCAACAACGATTTCTTCTCCGAACCCCAGTTCAGGATTTGCTCAATACGTTCTCGTCCCCGCCGGCCGAGCTGTGAGCGCAATTCCGGTGTGTCAATCAGCTTGAGGATCTGCTCGGCAAATGCGGCCGTATCGCGGTCCGGCGCATACAAGGCAGCGTCTTCGGCAGATCGCCTTCCTTCCGTCAGGTCATAAAGCACCACCGGCAACCCGAAGGCCATGTATTCCAGGATCTTGTTCATAGTGGACTTGTCGTTCATGGGCGTGGCCGGATCAGGCGCCACTCCCACGTCGGCGGTGGAGAAGTAGGCGGCCACATCTTCGTTGGGCAGGCGGCCCGTGAAGGTCACGAATTCATCCAGGTGCAGATCGGAGGCGAGCCGTTGCAGGGTGGGCAACTCCGTGCCGGCCCCGATCAGCACAAAGGTGATATCGAGGCGCCCGCCTTCCTTGACGATCCAGGCGATCGAATGAAGCAGCAGGTCAAGTCCGTCCTGGTGACCCATCACCCCAAGGTAAACCACCAGAAAGGGCCGCCCCTGTTTCAACTCAGGCTGCGGCGGAATCTTCTGGATCTTTTCAAGGTCGGGGGCGCTGCGCACTACAAACACGCGGTCAGCCGGCATCCCGCCTCGAGTCAGGGCGACTTCCCGATAGGACTGGTTGGTAGCGATGGAAACGTCAGCGGTGCGAAAAGTGAGGCGTTCGGCCAGGCAGATGAGCCGATAAAGAAGGCCGCGGCGGCGAAACTTGGCCTCGTAGAGCTCGGGATTCAAATCGTGGTGATCGAAGATAAAGCGCACCCCCAAAGGCTTGAACAGCAGGCCGATGACGAAAAAAATATCGGGTGGATTGCAGGACTGCAAGATGCGGAATCGCGTCCGCGTATAACTTCGGAGTGCCAGCCACAGGGCCGCCGAGAGCGCCCAGAGGTATTCCATCAGGTAACCGAGAGGCCCCGAGGCTTCCGAAACGGGATATCGAAAGATCTCGATCGATTCGAGAATCTCGTGGCTCTGCTCAAACCCCTTGCCCTTGGGACAGATGACAGTGACACGGAATCCCGCGTCGCGCAGGGCAAGCGCCTCCTGCCATACCCGCCGGTCGATGGGGACCGTAAGGTTCTCGATCAGAATGCAAACGCCGATGGGAGGGTTGGTCATCGCATGATTGAGTCATCGAGTCATTAAGAAAGGGTGCGCCACCTCTTCGCAATCTTCAAGTGGCGTTCAAACGGCGCGATGACCCGATCGTCAAAGGGCTCGATGCTGGCGCATCCACAATTCAAAATTGACCAGAGCCCAGAGCTGCTTCTGGCGGTCGCGCCGGCCGTCAAAATGTTCGTGGAGAAACTGCTCGACATTAGCAGAATTGAAATACCCACGGGACCGCGTATCGGGCGACAGGAGCAGGTCGGCCACCAAAGGCTTCAGCGGCTTGCGGAACCAGGGCCCGACCGGCACGGCGAATCCGACCTTGCGCCGCCTTAGGATTTCCGGCCCCACGTAGGGCGCCAGGGCCCGCTTCAGCAGCGCCTTGGTACGAAACCCGCGGGTGAGCAAACGGCTGGGTATCCGCGCTGCCAGTTCCACCAGTTTATGATCCAGGAACGGCACGCGTTCCTCGAGGCTCGCCGCCATGGTCATCTGATCGCCGCGCAGCAGCAGGTTATCTGGCAGCCAGACCTTGAGGTCGGCATAAAGCATGCGCTTCACAGGCGACCGCTCCCGGACGCGCTCGAGATAGCCCGCAAACACCCGCGCCGGATGCGCGGCATCAATCGAGGCCAGGAAATCTGTCGCGAAGAGCGCCTCGCGCTCCTGGCGCGAGAAAGAGGCAAACCAGGTGGCCGAGCGCTCCGCCTCGTCGCGGATGCTCAGCGCCTCCATGGCAATACGTGTACGCCGCTGATTGTAAGGCAGCCACCCTGCGAGCTTCGCCGTGATCTCCTCCGGCAGCGCCGACCATAGTCCCGAGAGCCGCTCAGCGGCGTACTTGGGATAGCCCGCGAACAACTCGTCCCCACCCTCGCCGGCCAGCGCTACCTTGACACTCTGGGCAGCCAACCGCGACATGCGGTAGAGCGCGATATCCGTGGGTTCCGCCACCGGTTCGTCGCGGAACGCAATCAGCCGGGGCAGGTCTTCCGAAATGTCTTCGGGTTTCACTACCAGTTCGTGATGATCGGTTTTGTGACGTTCGGCCACTTGGCGTGCATAAGGCAGTTCGCTGTAGCCAGGCTCGGAAAACCCCACCGAGAAGGTTCGTAGCGGGCGGTGTCCCAGTTCGGCCATCAGCGCCAGAACGGCGCTGGAATCCACTCCGCCGCTCAGGAATATACCCAAAGGCACATCGGCGATCAGCCGCAAACGCACGGACTCGCGCAACGTCTCCACCACTTCGCGAGCGACATCGTCCGCCGGTCGCGGATCCTCCTCTTGGCCGGCAACGTCCCAGTAGCAGTGCATCTCAACACCGCCGGGCCCGGCCACCAGGTAGTGTCCAGGAAGCAGCTTCAGGACCCCTTTGTAGAGGGTGTCGGGTGCCGGAACGTAGCGGAACCCGAAGAGGTCATAGACCGATTGCGGATTCACCTCGAGCGGGCCGCTCGTGAGTTCGCGCAGTGCGCGCAGTTCCGAGGCGAACACGAGACGCGCCGGCCCTCCTCCGGCAGACTCAATTCGGTAGAAGACAGGCTTGATTCCCACCCGGTCGCGAGCCAGCAGCAGCAGCCGGCGGCGGCTATCCCACAACGCGAAGGCGAACATGCCGCGCAGATGGTCGAGGCAGGCCGCGCCGTATTCTTCGTACAGGTGAATGATCGTCTCAGTGTCACTCGAGGTGCGGAAGCGATGGCCGCGCGCTTCGAGATCGGGTCGCAACTCGCCGAAATTATAGATCTCGCCATTAAAGACGATCCAGACCGTACGATCTTCGTTCGAAATGGGCTGATGGCCACCCGGCAAGTCGATAATGCTCAGGCGGCGACTGCCCAGGCCGAGTGCGCCATCGAGATGAAAGCCTTCATCGTCAGGACCGCGATGGGCCATGGCATCGGCGGCGCGCTTGAGCGTTTCGGCGCTCGCCGGTTCGGCGGTCCCGAAATTGTAGATGCCGCAAATACCACACATACTCAGTCCAGATTATAGGGACAAGTTACACGGACAGGGGATAACTCAGATCCTGCCAGACCACACCGGCACATCGTAACCCGTCACCTGGGGCCAAAAAGCAGCCGTAGCCACGGTTGGTACTCTTCCAACCATGGGCTCTCTCGCTCCGCCGGACAAACCCGCGGTTAGTTCAAACCACGAATTAACGGTGCTACCCGCTAAGCAGGGTTTACAGGTCGCCGCAGGCGACAGATGTTAAGCCCGGGGCCGCGCCGCCGGAGAGTCGCGCCCCTCATCATCGGGAACGTGAGCGGCCGGCGAAAGCCGCAGACGCCAAAAGACGGAGGTCTGCCCCAATCGCCCAGCTGAATCCGGCAAAGACTGTTCAGCCGATTCGAACCACTTGGCCTCGCCTGATAGAGGACAATGCCTTTAGGATCTCGGGCAAATGGAGCAACAGGTCAGGCAGGCGGTTTGATCTGGCGCGGATAATAGCGATAGAGATCGCGCGGCCGGTAAGGTTCTGCTGATACGGCATGCCTCGATCCATCGTCAACAACACCTGCCAGCCCAACCGTTCCGCCAGTACCAGCAATTCGCCATTCGTCTTACCCGAGAACGCGGCTTGCGGCACCGTCTCACATTCGTGCCCAACAAGATGTTCACGAAGATCTTTTGGCAGGCATTCGTCCAGCAGAATCTTCACCCGAACCTCGCCAGAAGCGAGTCCTTGGCGGTCTCGAGCGCCTCGATGGCCATCTCACGCGTCACGGTCGGAAATTGTTCCAGGAACTCGTTTAGCGTGTCTCCAGCTTCGAGGTAATCCAGCAGGTTTTGAAAGGGAACACGAGTGCCGCGAAAACAGGGTATGCCGCCCAGAATCTCGGGATCGCGCACGATGATAGAAACCATGTTCTCATTCACACTCACATTGTAGCGCTATTGGAGACCGCTAGAAAAAATCGATTGCCGGATGATCGACTTCGAGCGGACAACGCTGGATTCCGGTGTGATGCCTCCGGCTTTATCATTCCACTCCCGCAAAGCTTCTGACTTCTTCCCCATCTTCCAGAGGAGCGGCAGCCACGGTTGGTGCTCTTCCAACCGTTGGCTCTCTCGCTCCGCCGGACAAACCCACAGTTAATGCAAACCTAATGCAAACTGCGAATTAACACTGGCTACCCGCTTTCCCAGGCTCGGGAAGTTTACAAGTAGGTTCCAGTCGGCTTTCCTTGCCGTTTGAGAATCGCCATGGCCCCTCAGCGGCTGAAGCCGCTCCCTTTTCTGCGCTTCTCGGCACGGCTGAAGCCGTGCCCTGACGCCTACTAAACCTAACCCTAACCCTAACCCCTAACCCTAACCCCTAACCCCTAACCCCTAATGATCCGTACAACAGATGGAACAGCGTCATCGCCATCGGCCGTGGATACGATCGTGAATCGCGAAGCACACTATAGTCGCCGGTGGAATATGCGAATCCGCCCTCGGGATGCTGGCGAGAAAGCAGGCGGCGGTAACAGCGCCGGCTGAGTTCCGCCAGTTCCGCCGCATTCCCAAAGCCCAAACGCACTGCTTCATGGAGCGCCGCCGCGAGCACGGCCGTGTAGTAATCCACTTCCGGCAGACGGTGGGTGCAATCGGTGGCACTGGCGCCCTGCGGCGTCACGCCTCGCGACAGGAACTGAGCCAGCCGCTCGGCGATGGCTCGTGCCGCCGAGTCCGGATCGATCCGCGCCGCCCAGGCCAGCTTCAGGAACTGGAAGGCGTTATATTGAAAGCACAGATAGTGCGTGCGCTCGCGCTCGTAAGGGCCCTCCACGATATAAGGCAGTTCGCCCGAGGGCAGCTGAACGGCGGCAAGGAAGTCGAGCATCCCGCCGACGTGCTCTTTGTACTTCGCCTCGCCTGTGGCCTTCCAGAGACGCAGAAACAGCCAGACAGCCTCGACGGAATTATTGGGGACTCTCCCGCGCGGCTTATCGAAATAATTGATCGCCTTGCCCGGCGCGTGTTCCTGGAATCCGATGCGGTTTACCAGGAAGTCGTACCAGCGAACCGCGCCCGCGAGGAATTCCGGACGAGGCTCGCACTCGTAACACGCAAGCAGGCCGATCGCGCCCCAGTTGCCTTCCACCGTGGCGATCAGGTGTCTTCGTTCGGGCAGCGGATAAGCCCAGGTGCCGTCGTTCCGCTCAAGGGAGAGCACAGCCTGCCCCGTCCCGAGCGCAAGCTCCCGATACAGGGGATTGCCTGTGGCCTCAAACAGCCGCAGGTTCGAGAGAATCCAATAACCCTGCGTCTGGATGAACACATAGTCATCGTGCCAGTCGATTCTGTCGAACCCGCTCTTCAGGAACCGCCACACACGCAGATTAAAGCGCACTCCGGCATCGGGACCGCGCAACACGCCGGACTGGTAATGGTGGCTCCGAAGGTAGTCGTGCAGTCGCTCGGCAGCTCTGAAGACTTCGCCTGAGGGCATCCGTCGCCCAGTTTAACCCATTGAGCAGAAGCCAATCAATTCGCTCGGGATCTATCTCGCATCATGGATCGAGCCTGTGCAGCCGATAAACTCTCGTGCGGCCATAAACAGCCGCGACACACGGGGGTTCCGCATTCATGGGATTGGGAATAGGATTCGAGGAAGCCACTGCTGGGCTTCCCCAAATGGGCGATTGCCAGCTTTCGACGCCGGAAATGCTTTCTATCATTCTGGCTGCCCACCCGCGCTCGAGCGACATTATTTTTTCCCCGGGCCGCCCGCCGCAAGTGGAGGTTGCGGGCCAACTGACTCCGGTGGAGTTGCCGGGCACAAGCGCCTTGAGTGCGCCCGATACCTCGCGAATCGCTCAGGAACTGATCGGCCGGAACCCTACAGCTGGCGAGAAGCTGCGCGAGCAGGGATCCTGCGACCTCTCCTACAGCGTTTCCGGGCTTTCTCGTTTTCGCGCCAACATCTTCATGCAGCGCGGATCCTATGCCATCGTGCTGAGGGTGATCCCCTTCGGCGTCCCCACGCTCGCCTCGTTGCATCTGCCGCCCCAGTTCGGTGAGATTGCGGATCTCATCAACGGCATCGTGCTGGTGACCGGACCCACGGGATCGGGCAAATCCTCAACGCTCGCCGCTATCATCGACAAAATCAATGAAGAAAAGGCTTATCACGTCATCACCATCGAGGACCCCATCGAGTTCCTACACACTCACAAGCGGTCCACCATCCATCAGCGCGAACTCTACACGGATACGCCCACCTTCCCCCTGGCCTTGCGCGCGGCCCTGCGCCAGGCGCCACACGTGATCCTGGTGGGCGAAATGCGCGATCGCGAAACCGTGGAGACCGCGCTCGAAGCTGCGGAGACAGGGCACCTGGTGCTTTCCACCCTTCACACGATCGATGCGGCAAAAACGATCGAGCGCATTGTGGGCGTGTTCCCCCTGGGCGAGCAACTGATGATCCGGCTCCGTTTTGCCAAGACTTTCCGCTATGTCATTTCCCAACGCCTAATCCCCACTAGGGGCGGCGATAGCCTCATCGCTGCCATCGAGATCCTTAAGGCCACATCGCGCACTCGCGAGTACGTGGAAAAGGGGGAGTCTGAAGGCAAGACCCTGCTCGACGCCATGCGCGACGGCGAACTCGACGGCATGCAGCACTTTGACGGGGAAATAAAGAAGCTCGTCGATAGCGGGATCATCAGTCTCGAAACCGGACTGGCCTACGCTACCAATCCCGGCAACTTGCGCTTGACGCTCTGCGATTTTGCTTAGTGCGGGTCAACCCAACTCGCCCGGAGCGTTAGCCATGGTTGGTGCTCCCAGCCGTGGGCTTTCTTCTCCTTCCGCCAGACGAACCGCTACCCGCTGATGGCGACAAGATACACGGGAGGTGCGCTACTAAAGCCTTCAGAGCGGGATATTCCCGTGCTTCCTGGGGGGATTCACGTCGCGCTTGGTCTCGAGCATGCGTAGCGCGGCGATCAGCTTGGGACGGGTATCGCGCGGCTGGATGACGGCGTCGATGTAACCGCGCTCCGCTGCCACGTAAGGATTGGCAAAGCGCTCGCGGAACTCTTCCACCTTTTCGCGGCGCGCAGCTTCGGGGTCCGCGGCTTTCACGAAGTCTCGCCGGTAGACGATGTTCACGGCGCCTTCCGGCCCCATCACGGCGATTTCTGCGGTGGGATAGGCAAGATTGACGTCGGTGCGGATGTGCTTGGAGGCCATCACGCAGTAGGCGCCGCCGTAGGCCTTGCGGGTAATCACGGTAAGCTTGGGCACGGTGGCTTCGGCATAGGCATACAGCAGCTTCGCGCCATGGCGGATAATTCCGCCGAACTCCTGTTCGGTTCCGGGAAGGAATCCCGGCACATCCTCAAAAGTGACCAGAGGTATATTGAAGGCGTCGCAGAAGCGCACGAAGCGAGCGCCCTTCACCGACGCGTTGATGTCGAGGCAACCGGCGAGAATCGCAGGCTGGTTGGCGACGATGCCTACGGATTGGCCGCCCAAGCGGGCAAACCCCACCAGCAAATTCTTGGCAAAATCCTCGTGCACTTCGAGGAGGTAACCATCGTCGACCACGCGTCCGATTACCTCCTTGATGTCGTAAGGCTTGTCGGACTCGACCGGCACCACTCCATCGAGCTCGCCGTCGCGCCGGTCAAGCGGATCGTTCGACTCGACGCGCGGCGGATCTTCGCGGTTGTTTTGAGGAATGAAAGTCAGCAGTTCCCGCACTAACGCCAGGCAATCCGCATCGTCGCGGGCGACGAAGTGGGCTACGCCGCTTATTTCGCTATGGGTGGCAGCCCCGCCCAGATCTTCTTTAGTCACCTCTTCGTGCATCACCGTCTTGATCACGTCCGGACCGGTGACAAACATGTAGCTGGAGTTCCTCACCATCACGTTGAAATCGGTGATAGCCGGCGAGTAGACCGCTCCCCCGGCACAGGGTCCCATGATGGCGGAGATTTGTGGAATCACGCCTGAGGCTAGCGTGTTGCGCAGGAAAATATCGGCGTAGCCGGCGAGTGAAGCCACACCCTCCTGAATACGCGCTCCGCCCGAATCGTTCAATCCGATCAGGGGCGCGCCCATTTTCAGGGCAAGGTCCATGATCTTGCAGATTTTGGCCGCGTTGGCTTCGCTCAAGGAGCCGCCCAGCACGGTGAAATCCTGCGCGTACGAATAAGTCAGGCGGCCATTGATGCGCCCGTAGCCGGTCACAGCTCCGTCGCCAGTGACTCGCTGCTTCGACATGCCAAAATCGCGGCAGCGATGTTCCGCCAGCTTATCCGTCTCCTCGAAGCTACCTTCGTCGAACAGCACTTCCAGGCGCTCTCGTGCCGAAAGCTTCCCTTCGGCGTGCTGGCGGTCAAGGCGCTCCTTGCCGCCACCTCCCTCGGCTGCGAGTTCGCGCCGGCGGAGTTCATCGAGTTTTTCCTGAAGGGTCATCGGAAATTGGACTTTGGAGACGCGATCGGGTGGAGCGCGTTGGGAAACACGAGACTCGAACCGCAACGCCCGACAGGACGTCAGTCGCTTGCCTCCTTCACGGGTTCCTCCAATAGGGTTTCCGCCCGCGAATCGGCAATTCCGCACCACTCCTCGCCGGCGATGATCGAATCCGTGTGCCGGTACGGGTCGTACTTCACGCTGGCGGCTTCGCCGAGGAGTTTGGCAGCGCGCTCAGCCATACCGGGTAGAGCCGATACGTCCTGCGCCGCCTCATAAGTCACCCCGGCGATTTGATACTTATAGATGATCAGTGGCCCCTGGCCGGACTCTGCCGGTTCGACGGTATCAACGATAACGCCCGCCGCTATCCGCCCTCCGCGGCAGAGATCGCCGCGTCGCAGACGCTCAAGCTCGTCCGGTGTCCTCCGACGGCGCCGCCGGCTTGCCGCCCATGCCCAGATTCCCGCGCCCGCCGGGACTCCAACACCTGCCACAAGCAGTGCCAGCCGTAGTGAGTTGTTCACGAGAGCCGCCTATCCGAGACCGCTGCATGGGACGCCGCAGCAAAGTTCGAATTATAACACTCTTCATCATGCAGTTTCCCGGCGCGGGTTGTTGGAGTACAATCTGCTGCCGACGCCTCCGGGTTGGACGGCGCGGCAGTTCGGCGCCGCACGGAAAAGGAACCGTTATCATGAGTCGCAGAGCGATCACCCTGATTGTTACCACCATCTCCTTGATGTTTGTCCCCACTCTTCAAGGTCAACAGACTGCTCGAAGACCGCTCCCCCCGGTCCTCGCGCGGCTGACGGAGGCGACTCCGTTCTCCTTTGTCTACGACGGTGAGCGGTCGGAGAAACTGATTTCCGGCTGGAAGCGCGGAGAGGCGAAGGAATCACTGCCGGGTGGTCGCGAGCAGACCATTACGACCTATACAGACCCTACCACCGGCCTCGAGGTAACCTCGGAGGCGAGGGCCTTCCCTGACTATGGGGCCGTTGAGTGGATGCTTCGACTCCGAAACGCGGGATCTTCGGATACCCCGGTGGTCGAAAAGCTTCTACCCCTGGACCAGAAAATACCGACGCCGCCCGGTCCGGTGGTTTTCCATCATGTCCTGGGGAGTGCGCCGCGAACTTCAAGTTCAAAGGCCATTCCCGGCATGACTTCAGACTACCAGCGCATCGACCAGCGGCTGAACGCAGGGGAGGAGTGCCATCTGGTGCACTATGGCATGAAAGAGGGACAACATGTCGAGACCGACTTGCCTTTCTTCAATGCCCAGTGGCAGGATGGCGGTCTCATCGGTGGGATCGGCTGGACCGGCCAGTGGGCGCTTGCGGCCAGGCGCGAGCCGGAGGGGCTGACACTCTCGGTGGGTCAGGAACTGACCCACTTCAGGCTTCACCCCGGAGAGAGTGTGCGAACCCCCAGAGTGCTGCTGCTCGAATGGAGAGGGAAAGACTGGCTGCGAAGCCAGAATCTGTGGCGGCGCCTCCTCGTGGCCTACTACCTGCCGCGCATCGGCGGCGAGGTCATGACTCCGACCGTCACCCACAGCCCAAACTTCACCTTGATATTCGATGGCATCGCCAAGGGGGCGGGCCGGAATCCGCTGGATGTGTGGCCGACGCTCAAGACCGGCGATCCGGCCTTCGATCAGAATCCTTCCCTCAACTACGTCAACGAGAAGAACCAACTCGAGTTGCTGCACAACCTCCCCGACCTTGGTTTCGAAGGCTATTGGATGGATGCTGGGTGGTTCATCGGAGGGTGGCCTTCGGGAGCGGGAAATTGGGATCCAGATCCGAAGTTCCCCCGCGGCTTGAAACCCATCGGCGACGCCGCTCACCAAAGGGGTCTCAAATTCATCCTGTGGTTTGAGCCGCAACGAGTGTCGCCGGGCACTGCGGTCGCGAAGCAACATCCGGAGTGGGTTCTTCATCTCCCGAAAGACGTGAACCGTAAGGGATGGGGAAAGGACGATGGACAATTCAACTTTGGCATTCCTGCCGCCCGCCAGTGGATGACGGACATGCTCTCAAGGCACATCGAGGACTGGGGCATCGATACCTACCGCAACGACAACAACGTTTGCCCGCTTCCTTACTGGCGCGCCGCCGACGCGGTGGATCGACAAGGTGTCACCGAAAATCACGACATCGAAGGTTTCTACGCATTTTGGGACGGACTGCTCCAGAAACATCCCAAACTCGTGATCGACAACGCCAACTGGCGGATCACCGGTCCGGACCTTGAGGTAATGAAGCGCAGTATCGGATCCTTGACGCGCACGGAGCTCGATGCCTACGAGTATTTCCCCGAGGTCGACCAGGCCCAGACCGCCGAGTTGAGTCTCTGGGCCCCGCTGAGTGCCAGTCTGCTGAATGCGGTCGATCCTTACCGGGTGCGTAGCGTCTCGACCACCGGCACCTGCATCGGCTTAAATCTTCTTTCTTCGTATATTCCCAAGGAGGAATTACAAAAGGCTGTAGCGGAGATCAAGCAGATCCGCCCTTACTGGCTGGGGGACTACTACCCGCTCACCGGAATCAACGCCCAGAAGAATATCTGGTGCGTGTGGCAATTCCATCGGCGTGATCTCGGCGCGGGCTTTGCAATGTTCTTCCGCCGGCCGTCAAGTGCAGAATCGAGCCTGACCGTGGGTCTTCACGGTTTGGACCCGGCGGCGAAGTACGAGGTGACTTTCGCCGAGAGCTATGACGTGAAGGATCGCCGTACAATGACCGGAAGTGATCTTGGCAAGCTTCAGGTGACGCTGCCGTCGGCCCCCGGCAGCGTGCTCGTGCGGTATCGGAGAGCGGATCACGGGGTGAAAGCATCAAGCGGTGAGTGAGTGAATAAGTCCTACTGGTTGCCAACGAGGGACACGGTCCGGCCTGGATTCGGCGATACAGGTTTCGTGATAATATCAGGCCACCGCAACCAAAAGAATCTTTTCTGTCAGGAACTTCCGCGAACCCGCAATCATCCGAATTGACAATGCGGCCCACCGTAACCTCGTCAAGACGCCGAATGTTAAGCCAAGTTAGTTTCCGATTTTGCCCGTGACCCGCCCGAAACCACAAGATTGAGTTTTTCGGTGCGCTTGAAGCCTCGATGGGCACGAAGAAGTACACCGATATTCCGGTACGTGCGCTTGTCATTTTTGCGAACCCGCACAGTCAAGGAACCTGGGTTGACGACAATACGGATCCTTCGGTGCAGACCGCAGCCAAGGCTTATTCCACGGTGTTAGTAGCTTTAACCGAGAGACAGGAGAAGGCGGTTGAAAATGGTGTGCCCACGGCGCATGTGATCACGTTGCCGGGTGCGAATCATTATGTATTTCTGTCAAACGAGACCGACGTGCTGCGGGACATGCGTGCCTTTCTTGCCGGACTGCATTAGCAGCACAGTCACCCGAACTGTGACTGCAGGACGGGCCAGAATTGTTCCGGCAGCAGACACTCATCCCAGTTCTCGAAAATGCCCATTCCGGGTTTCGCAGTCGGAAGGTAACAGCGCGGTCACTAGTGATTAGTTGCGTAGATTAACGATAGTATTACGGAGCTGCGAGCCCTTAACCTCGCGCTTCCGCCACTTGAACGGTTTAGCATTTTGAGCATAGGCTGCGATGAAGGCCTCGATAGCCTGACGCAGTTCGGCCGTGCTCTGGGTGCTCAGACCGCGCAACGCCTTCCGCGATAAAAGGCCAAACCAGATTTCCACCTGATTCAACCAACTGGCTGAGGTGCAAGTGAAATGGAAATGAACGTTAGGATGCTCGGCCAACCAAGCGTCACATTTTTTGTGCGTGCCGTAGTTGTCCAGGATCACGTGCAACTCCTGGGCTGCTGCGGTCTCAGCCACCACTTGATCCATAAACTGCAAAAACTGCTCCCGCCGTTTGAGTTGGGTGAAGGCCGTCTGTACTGGTCCGGTCGCCACCTGCAAAGCCGCGAAGAGGTTCAGCGTACCATGACGCTTGTAAGTACTCTTGTAAGCGCGCACGATCTTGCCACTGTCGGTCTGCACATAGCCAGTCTTACGTTCCAAGGCCTGGATGCTGGGTTTTTCATCGACACAAATCACCAGCGCCTTTTCCGGCGGGTCGAGATACAAGCCCACGATGTCGGCGGCTTTGGCCGCGAACTGCTTGTCGGTGCTGACGCACCAAGAGCGTTGCCGCTGCAGGCAGATCCCCTGCTGGCGCAGAACCCGCCACACCGCATGCACCGAGCCCTGCAGCGCCGCCGCCACCGCCGGACCGTCCCAGTTCGCCTGGCCCGAGGGCGGAGGTTGTTCCAACAAGGCCAAGACCCGTTTGCGGAAGTCCTCGCCATAAATCCGCCGAGCCCCAGGTCGCTTCCCATCACCCAACCCGGCCAAGCCCCCTTGCACAAAACGCTGCCGCCACTTGATGACGGTGTTAGTTAGGGCGAGTGTGGCAAGCGCGAGCGACCTCTTTCACCCGCTTGCCGGCCAAACAGCCCAGGATGACGCGGGCTCGTTCTACCATTTGCCGAGACTCGGTTCGGCTTCCAGCCAACCGTTCCAGTTCTTCTTGGTCCCGAGGACCACAACTAATTGCAGGCGCATTCCTAGCCATGCCCGACACTGTACAATATATCGTATATTATTGCAACTAAGCATTAAATCACTTGGTGTCAGTTCTGATGTCAGTTGGATTTAGCTTAGAATGTGGAGCGAGGGCGTGCGACTCAGTGCGGGAGTGGGGGCTGAGCTACACGGCCCAACATCGCTTTACCGGTCACTGGCGAATAGCACAGAAAGCAGGAAGGCTAGACGATGGAGCGACCCTCCGCCCAGTAGAGCAAGCTGTGGGAGTTTCGCCAGTCCGTTGCTCGAGCAAACAGAATATATCACGTCGCATGGACTGATAGGGCGGAGTTCCGGTTAGCGGGAGAGGCCCTGCATTTGCGCTTCCAATGAGCGCCTCAGCAAATCCACTAAGTGCTCTCAACCCGGTCCGGACGGCGGGAAAGGAGGGGACGGGACTCACGGGTAAGACGAAGGGGATCACTTCAGTCGAGTTGACCCCATGAGATGCAGGTCGATCGAGCGAGCAGCTTTGCGCCCTTCGCTGATGGCCCACACCACTAGCGATTGGCCACGACGCGTGTCGCCGGCGGCGAAGACGCCCGGCTCAGAAGTCATGTAGTTGGCATCCGTCTGGATATTGCTGCGCGGATCGAGCTTGAGTGCAAGTTGCTCGATAGCGCCTTGACGCACGGGACCGAGAAAACCCATCGCCAGCAGGACCAACTCCACCTTCATGGTGAACTCAGTGCCGGTCAGGGGCTCAAATTTGGGCGGCGGGCCAACGTGAATTCCGTGTAACTGTTGCACGTTGCCGTTCTCATCGCCACTGAAACTCGCGGTAGCCACTGACCAGTTACGAACACCACCTTCTTCATGCGAGCTTTCGGTGCGCAATTGCAGGGGCCATAAGGGCCAGGGCGTGCTGGGATCGCGTTCAGCGGGGGGTGTCGGCATGATCTCGAACTGCTGGATCGAGGCGGCCTTCTGGCGATGGCAGGTACCGAGGCAGTCCGCGCCGGTATCGCCGCCACCGATAATGACGACGTTCTTCCCTGTGGCCAGGATCTGACCTTCGACGATATCGCCGGCGTTGCGCCGATTCTGCTGAGGAAGGAACTCCATGGCAAAATGGATACCCTTCAATTCGCGGCCGGGGACCTTCAGATCCCGAGGTTGCTCCGCGCCACCCGCCAGCAGCACCGCATCAAAGTCCCGGCGAAGGTCCTCCGCGGGCACATTGCCTCCGACGTGGGCGCGCATCTCAAAGCGGACACCTTCCGCAACCATCTGTTCCAGCCGCCGCTCGAGGATTTGCTTTTCCAGCTTGAAATCGGGAATGCCATAGCGTAGCAAGCCACCGATACGGTCGTTCTTTTCGAACACCGTAACCCAATGGCCAGCGCGGTTCAATTGCTGGGCTGCCGCCAGTCCCGCCGGTCCGGACCCCACGACCGCAACCCGCTTGCCGGTTCGCACTGACGGCGGCTCCGGCATGATCCAGCCTTCGGCGAAGGCGCGCTCGACAATCGTCTTCTCGATCACCTTGATTGTCACCGCAGGTTCGTTGATGCTAAGCACGCACGCCGCTTCGCAAGGCGCGGGGCAGATGCGACCGGTAATTTCAGGGAAGTTGTTGGTGGAGTGGAGGACGCGGACGGCATCTTTCCAGCGGTCCTTGTAAACCAAGTCGTTCCAATCGGGAATAATGTTGTTCACCGGACAGCCGGTGTGGCAGAAGGGAACGCCGCAATCCATGCAGCGCGCGGCCTGCTTCTGAACATTCTGCTGAGCAAAAGGCTGGTATACCTCGAAGAAATCGTTGACTCTCTCCCCTACCGGGCGTCGGGCCGGCAGTTCGCGGGCGTACTCTTTGAATCCGGTGACCTTGCCCATGGATTATCTGTCCGCCCTCTGTCCGGCGGTCTGGTGGGTAGCCAACTCTCCCGCAGGCATTCTGGGAATTCCAAGCACGCGCTTGTATTCATGCGGAAACACCTTCACAAACTGCGGCAGCGTCGCATCCCAATTGCCGAGAATCCACTTGGCTTGCGGACTTCCGGTGTACTCGCTGTGTCGCGCGATCAGCGACATGAGCAGATCAATGTCACTCGCGTCGGCAACCGGCTCGAGATCCACCTCACGCCGATTGCACAGGGTACGGGCGAATTCGCCGGTGCGGTCAAGAACAAAGGCAACTCCCCCGGTCATCCCAGCGGCAAAGTTGCGCCCGGCCTTCCCCAGCACGATCACAAGACCCTTGGTCATATACTCACAACCATGGTCTCCCACTCCCTCCACCACGGCCGTCGCGCCGGAATTGCGCACAGCAAAACGCTCCCCCGCCATGCCATTGAAAAATGCCTCACCACTGGTGGCGCCGTAGAGGCAAACATTTCCGATGAGGATGTTCTCCTCTGCTACGAACTCCGACTCACGCGGCGGGTAGACGATTAGCCTTCCGCCCGACAGCCCCTTTCCCACATAGTCATTGGCTTCGCCTTCGAGGGTGAGGGTGACGCCTTTTGCCAGAAAAGCGCCGAAGCTCTGACCGGCAGAACCCGTGAAATTTATCCGGATGGCATCTTCGGGCAAACCCTCTGACCCATAGCGGCGCGCGATCTCGCCGCTGAGCATCGCGCCGACCGAGCGGTGAACGTTGCGGATGGGCAGGCTTAAGGAAACCGGAAGGCGATTTTCCAGGGCCTCGTGGGCGTGCTCGATCAGACTATTGTCTAAGGCCTTATCGATGCCATGATCCTGCTTGGCGTTGCAGTGCCGTCCCACGTGGCGAGGAACGGGCGGATTGTAGAGGATAGACGAGAGGTCAATGTTCTTGGCTTTCCAGTGATCCACGTCCTGGCGCTGCACGAGGCAATCGACACGTCCTACCATGTCATCGAGCTTGCGAAAACCGAGCTCGGACATTACCTGCCGCAAATCCTCAGCCACGAAGAAGAGGTAGTTGATGACGTGCTCCGGCTGTCCCTGGAATTTCTTGCGCAGGTCGGGATCCTGGGTGGCCACGCCCACCGGGCAGGTATTCAAGTGACATTTGCGCATCATGATGCAGCCCATGGCGATCAACGGAGTCGTAGCGAAACCAAACTCCTCGGCTCCGAGCAGCGCCGCCACGGCCACGTCGCGGCCAGTCTGGATCTTGCCGTCCACCTGCAGGGTGACGCGGCCGCGCAAATCGTTCATCACCAGGACCTGTTGAGTCTCGGCCAAGCCAAGTTCCCAGGGAACGCCCGCGTGGCGGATGGAGCTGATAGGCGACGCACCCGTGCCACCATCGTAGCCGCTGATAAGAATTACATCAGCATGCGCCTTGGCGACCCCGGCGGCCACCGTTCCCACACCAGCTTCCGCCACCAGCTTCACCGAGACGCGTGCCTGCGGATTAGCCATCTTGAGGTCATAGATCAACTGCGCGAGGTCCTCGATCGAATAGATGTCGTGATGAGGCGGTGGTGAAATCAAACCGACTCCGGGAATCGAGTGGCGCACCCGGGCGATGACCTCGTCCACCTTGTGACCCGGTAGCTGCCCGCCTTCACCAGGCTTGGCTCCTTGCGCAATCTTGATCTGAAGATCGTCCGCATTCACCAGGTAATTGATGGTTACGCCAAAACGTGCTGATGCCACCTGTTTGATACGGCTGCGGCGCAGGTCGCCGTTGGCATCGGTCTGGAAGCGCTCTTCGTCTTCGCCGCCCTCGCCGGTATTCGAGCGTCCGCCAATGCGGTTCATGGCGATCGCGAGCGTTTCGTGCGCCTCCTTACTGATCGAGCCGAACGACATGGCGCCGGTCGCGAAACGCTTTACGATCTCGGAAGCCTGCTCAACCTCTTCGAGCGGCACCGTAGGCCCCACAGGCTTGAGGTCGAACATGCCGCGAAGCATCATCAGGTCGCGATTTTGCTGGTTGACAGTGTCCGCAAATTCCCGAAAAGTCTCAAAGCGATTTTGGCGCACCGCGTGCTGTAATTTGCTGATGGTGACGGGATTGATCTGGTGTTTCTCGCCATGAAGCCGGAACTGGTATTCACCGCCGACGCTCAGTTCGGTCTCCGACTCGGCGGGCGGTTGCAGGGCGAACTGATGCTTCATCAGCGCTTCCTTCGCCAGCACTTCCATGCCGACGCCATCGAGGCGGGAAGACGTACCGGTGAAGTATCGCTCGACGAGAGACCGGTCGAGACCGACCGCCTCAAAGATCTGAGCGCCCTGATAGCTCTGCAAAGTCGAGATCCCCATCTTGGAAAAGGTCTTGAGCAGGCCCTTGTCAACCGCCTTCATGTAGTTCTTCAGGACCTTGTCAAAGGTGTATTCGGCGGGGAAGTAGCCATTCTTGTGCATGTCCTCCAGAGTCTCGACGGCGAGAAACGGATTGACGGCACTTGCCCCGTAGCCAAGCAACAGAGCGAAGTGCATGATTTCGCGAGGTTCGCCGGTTTCGACAATTAGCGCAACCTGATTGCGGGTCTCCTCCCGCACCAGATGATAGTGAACCGCCGAAAGCGCCAGCAAACTTGGGATGGGCGCGTACTTCGTATCGACGCCGCGGTCGGAAAGAATCAGCAGAGTGTATCCCGACTTGATGGCCAAGGAGGCGCGTTGACAGAGCCTGTCTACTGCCTCCTCGAGTTCTTTCTCGCCGCCCTTGACGGGAAAAAGCATGGGCAGGGTGGTAGCGAGGAAATCACCCTGGCTAACCCGGCGCAACTTTTCCAGGCGCCAGTTAGTAATGACCGGATGGCGTAATTTCAGCGTGTGACAGTGGCGTGGCGATTCCTCCAGAATATTTCCTTCGCTGCCGATGTAGCTGTTCAGCGACATCACCAGATCTTCCCGGATGGGATCAATGGCCGGATTGGTGACCTGGGCGAACATCTGCTTGAAGTAGCTGAAGAGCAGTTGCGGGCGATCCGAAAGGCATGCCAGCGGCGTATCGATGCCCATCGAACCCACTGGCTCCTGGCCGCTGACACCCATGGGGCCGAGAAGAAACTTGAGATCTTCGTCGGTATAGCCGAAAGCACGCTGCCGCATCAGGATCGTCTTGTGGTCCGTGGGCTTAACATGCGGCGGGTTGGGAAGGCTGTCGAGCGTGATCTGGTTCTCTTTCAGCCACTCGGCATAAGGACGGCGCGCGGCAAGCTGCTGCTTGATCTCGTCGTCGGAGATCAGCCGCTTCTGCTCGGTATCCACCAGCAGCATGCGGCCGGGCTCAAGCCGGCCTTTGCGTCGAACCGTTTCCGGCTTCACGGGCAGGACGCCGGCTTCTGAGGCCATGATGATCAACCCGTCACTGGTTACGACATAGCGGCCCGGCCGCAACCCATTGCGGTCGAGCTTGGCGCCGATCACGCGGCCGTCCGTGAAAGCCACGGCCGCAGGACCGTCCCAGGGTTCCATCAAAGAAGCGTGGAATTCATAGAGGGCGCGGACATCCTCCGGCATGGTGGGATCGTTGTCCCACGCTTCGGGGATCAGCATCGAGAGCACGTGGGGAAGGCTGCGGCCCGCAAGAGTCAATAGCTCAACCGCATTATCGAGATTCGCCGAGTCGCTGCCTCCCGGAGTGATGATAGGCATCAGCTTTTTGATATCGTCTCCCAGCAAGGAAGAAGCCAATACCGACTGGCGGGCATACATCCAATTCACATTGCCGCGCAGGGTGTTAATCTCGCCGTTATGACAGATGTACCGGTAAGGATGCGCCAGATGCCAGGTCGGGAAGGTGTTGGTGGAAAACCGCTGGTGAACCAGACAGATCGCGCTGCTGGCCTCCGGGTCGGAAAGCTCTTTGTAGAAGTGAGCGATTTGAGGGGCGAGAAGCAGTCCCTTATAGACAATGGTCCGACACGACATGGAAGGGACATAGAAGAAACCTTTCTCCTTCATGTCGCTCTCGGCGATCTCGGCTTCCGCCCTTTTTCGCGCCACGTAGAGCTTCCGCTCCAGCGCGCACTGGTCCATTCCCGGCGCGCGTCCGATGAAAATCTGCTCGATATAGGGTTGAGTGCTGCGCGCGAGGCGCCCAATCGAGTTCGCGTCGATTGGAGTGTCGCGCCATCCCAGCACCGAAAGTCCTTCCTCCTTGAGAATCTTCTCCAGGATGCCCTCGCAGAGCACCCGTTCCTGCCGGTTCACCGGCAGGAAGACCATGCCTACGCCGTATTCACCAGCCGCAGGAAGCTGGAACCCGAGTTCTGAGCACTCGCGCTGGAAAAAGGCATGAGGGATCTGGATCAGCACCCCCGCCCCATCGCCGGTCTGGGGATCGCAGCCGCAGGCGCCGCGATGGGTGAGGTTGATAAGAATCTGGATACCCTTGGCGATGATGTCGTGCGACTTACGGCCCTCGATGTTCGCCACAAAGCCGACTCCGCAGGCGTCGCGCTCGTGCGCGGGATCGTAGAGGCCCTGTGCTGCAGGCAGTCCGCGAAACGACGTCTTTTGATCGGCTTGAATGATCACGATTAGGACTCCGTTGCTCTGACCTCGCACACTTCGGCCCCGAGGCGGAAACCACTATTTTGCACTAAAATCCCAATTCTCGCCAATCAGCGATTCTTATTCGGACGATAACAAATTCTGTTGTTAATGACCAGGGCTGGCGCAGGAACGGCAGGAACGTAGGTGGTGCATCTGTAACGTCGTCGGCTTTGTCAAGGGGAATTTAGCGACACCACTACCCCCGCGTGCCGGAGGCGGGGTCAAGGGCGGTCCGACGCTTTTGGTCGGACCGTTCATCGCAGACCCTTGAGGCCGCGTCCAGCCTTGGTCGTATTCGACAAACCAAGTTTACCGGTCTAAGGAGCCGACGCCGTTATGAAATCAGACCTCGCTTTTAGGCCTGCGACTTTTCCGGGGTTGTTGCGATCACCCGGAACGGACTTAGAAATCAATTTAAGAACCGCAGACCCAAAGCCGGGGTCTGCGCTACAGGAGCCGGTCCCAAACCCCGAATCGCGAGCCTCAGCCATGGTGCGCATGAAACTGGTCGGCGCCAACCCGCAGGCGAAAGTCAGCGGACTGGATGAATTGCCGGGCAAAAGCAACTATTTCATTGGCAATGATCCCAAGAAGTGGCGCACCACCGTCGCGAACTACGCCAAGGTGAAATACGCCAACGTCTATCCGGGCGTGGACCTGGTGTATTACGGCAACCAAGGCCAACTGGAATACGACTTTGTGGTCCAGCCGGGCGCCGATCCGTGCCCGATCGCGCTGGACGTAGGGGCGGGGCTTGCCCTGCCCGAAAGGGCACCGCAAGCGGCGCCCCTACATGTTGACGGAAATGGCGATCTGGTGGTGGGCACTGAACGCCGCTGGCTCGGCCCTGATGTACTCCACGTATCTGGGCGGAAGCGGCGCTGATTTCGGCCGTGGCGTAGCGATCGATGCCTCTGGCAACACCTATGTCACAGGCGATACCTACTCGACCAATTTCCCCAGCACACCGGGCGCCTTCCAAACTACTTACGGCGGGGACGGGGATGGCTTTGTCAGCAAGCTCAATGTTAACGGCTCGGCTCTGCGCTACCCGCTCTCGCCGCCAAGCTCCGCTGCGATCTCCCGTTAGGAGAGTCCGTTCTGATCGAGAAGAAACTTCAGCACGTCGACCGGGTCCGCGCCCGGCACCGGGTAATGCTCAGTTTCGTAGCGTTCGATGAGAAGCGTCAGGAGCTCGATGGCGTCTTCCTCTTCCGGCGTCGGATCAGGCTTCTTCGTCAGCTCAAAGAGCGCCTTCGTGTACTCCGCGAGTTCCTCATCCGAGTGGATGACGTGAGGCGCTCCTTGCTTAATCATCACGGCCGGATCCGCCAGTGCTGTGCTCATCATGGAGCCCCCATATCCCAGTTCGCAGGATCGTTGTATTGGTACCTTCGGGTCATCCCTCGGCACGACCTCTGTGCCATTGGCGCTCAGCACAGCGCTGCTATCCTTGGGGTGGAAGGAGATCTCCCGGTCTGTACCTGGGACAAGAGAAAGTGGCTCCCAGCCATAATTTGAAGATTCTGCAGAATGGAGGATTCGCAACGATATGAGTGTCAAGAAGAAGCTTGCGTTGGTCTTACTACTGGGCCTGATCGCCCCTCTGCTCGCTGTGACGCACGCGAAAGCCGCCGATGTAAGCGTTACCGTAACCGGTAACCCTGCAACGGCTAAACAAGGACAAAACCATCAACTTTACGATAAACGTGAGTGCAACGGGCAACCTAAACCTTAGCCAGGACAACATCTCGAATCCCGGCACGGTTACAATCTACCGGGCCTACACAGCCGGTGATGGTTCCACGAGCCCGGAAAGCCCGGATAACACCAGCCAGTTCACAGCCCCAACCACGGTCGCCCAAGGTTGCGACGTGTATACCAGCGGGCCGCAAAAAGGCGAGTGCAAGAACACACAACCTGTTGCTGGCGGACCCTACACGCTTCAAGGGTCAGTTTTCGTACCCGCGACGCTTACGCCCGGTACGTACACTATCACCATCGTGGGCAGCGCAACCAACGGGCTGACCCTTGGGACTATGCCCTCTTTCGACCTAGGCGTCGAGCCGGCCGGTAGCGCCCCTTCCGTCAGCATCAGCAACCCTGCGAACGGGTCCTCGAACTTCGTTGTCAATCAGCCAACTGGCGCGGCAGTTCAAATCACTTCTGATCTTCCCCTTTACATTAGTTACAGCAAACCTCAACGGTGACGCGGTCTCCCTGGCTCTCGACAGCGGCAGTGGCAACTGGGTAGGGCCGATGACGCTGACCCAGCCCGGTTCGAATACCTTCTTTGTTCAAGCCTGCAACACGGCCGGCTGCGGCGAGGATACCAGCACCTTCACCGTCCACTACAATTTCGGCAGTTGGCTGCCCCCCATCACAACGGCGAAATTCCAGAGTGGGCGGACGCTTCCGGTTATCTTCCGCGTCGCGGATTATAACGGTCCGACTGCAAACGCCGTCGCGATGGTCAAACTTGACAGTGCGACCGTGGGGACCGCTCAGATCCAGTACGATTCAACCGGAACTCCTTACTACCAGCTCAACGTAGTCCTAAACGTCGCCACGGGGCCTCATAGCATTGCGGTCAGTCTGGACGACGGATTCACGAACGTAGCGTATCCGATCACGGTAAAGTAGCATGGACGTTGCCGGGGTGAACACCTCTCCATGAAGTAGGGCTATCAACCGGCGTACCAGCGGGCAGTCACAAGATGCGTCCTGTCTTGTGGCTGCCCACCCTAACCAATTGCCGTCCTTAACACGACAGGCACCCTTCGACGGCTTCCCGGACGTTCTCCATCAGCTCGTCCAGCGTGTCGGCTTGACTGGCACAGCCGGGGATTGCCGGAACCTCGGCCCATTATACACGCAGGAAAGGTATAGCGGGTGGCGGCCACCCGAGGCGTCCTGGAAGACATAGTCGTAGGAATAGTAACACTGGTAGTAATAAGGCCCTTGCTGCACGCGCTGGGCAGGCAGGGCAGAGTGAGAAACCGGACCCACGATGTTATTGAAAATACGGCTCCCCAAAATTCGGAGGGCATTGGCTTGTGGAGCGCCACGCGGTCTCGGTAGGCGTGCGCCGTACTCCTAGCCACAATACGATTGTGTCCGTGGGCTGTTTGGCCGACGACATAAAGTGCCGTTCCTCCGAAGATCGCCGGTGGGGACACCGGCGCTGCAGCGCAAAATTAGATGAATATTAATTGACAGCCAATAACGCAGGCAGTAGAGTTGTAGAGGCTAGCTGTAGCCTACACAGAGGCTCGGTAACTAGCAAGATGGGCGCAGGCCTGCCATCAGGTCCGCGGCCTTCAAAACAAAGGAGAGGCGTGTTCTTCTGAGCACCCCCGGGTGTTCAACGAAAGAGCAACATGGGCTTGTTCCCATTCCCTCCCAACGACATCGCGCTTGCTGGTTTGGCGGATGCCTTCAGGGGCCACGAGATTCCGGGGACGAGCAGAAATGTGGAAACGGACCCACGATATCTAACAAAACAAAAGATGGCGGATCACAGCATCCGCCATCGCGCTTTCGTTCAGCATCACGCTCCGGCTCTATGAGGACTGGAACAGCCAGATCAAAATTGTTGATCCCCGGCCCGCAGCAGATCGACTTGGGGGCGTTGCCGATGGTGCCGAGCGCCTGCGAAGCAAAACTATTGGGTGCAAAATACTGATTGGCGACCAGAGAACAATCCGTTCCGGTTGGTTTCGAGTTGTGTTTGACAGACTAGCACCGGTTGCGTAGAATTAGGGTTTCGACTTCCTGGGAGAGAGCAACTCTATGTATGCCATCATCCACACGGGTGGGAAACAGTATAAAGTGTCGCCGGGCGATGTGATCCGAATTGAAAAGCTCGGGGGCGAAGCAGGCTCGGACGTGGAGTTCAACCATGTTTTCGCCGTGCGCAAGGAGAGCCTGACGCTGGGAACACCTCTGGTGGCGAATGCCAAGGTAGTGGCTACGATCATGCGTAACGACCGGGCGCCGAAGGTCCGGGTGCTTAAGTATAAACGGAAGAAGCAGTATCGGCGGACCATTGGACATCGGCAGGAGTTCAGCGAGGTCCGCATCAAGGAAATCGTGCAGGCGTAAACGGGAGTTTATCGATGGCTCATAAAAAGGGACTAGGCAGCTCGCGCAATGGCCGCGATTCGAACGCGCAACGGCTCGGCGTGAAGCGTTTCGATGGACAGACCGTCTCCGGCGGCTCGATCCTGGTGCGTCAGCGCGGCAGTAAGCTGAAACCGGGCGATAACGTCGGAATCGGCAAGGACGACACTCTGTTTGCCAAGGTTGCAGGCGTGGTGAAGTTTGAGGACAAGGGCCGGTCGGGGCGCTTCGTAAGCATCCTGGTTCCTTCGGCGAATTGACCTTTTCTAGAGAGCGGTGGAGGCTGCTTTTTCCGGATGGGAATCGAGGTTCGGGATTCCGGATGTCAACCGACGTTCCGGCTTACTCTCGCTGCCCTTGAGTCCATCCGTGGCGCCCACCGCTTTCATTGTTTAACGGGGAATAAATCCCGTCGGCGCGTGACGACGAAGCCGTCGGGTCCTGGCCCTATTCCGCACCACGAAATCCGAGTCGTCCGTGTTTATCGACGAGACAAAAGTACGCTTGGCGGCCGGCGATGGGGGTAACGGCTGCGTCGCCTTTCGGCGGGAGAAGTACGTACCTCGCGGCGGTCCAAGCGGCGGCGATGGCGGACGAGGCGGCGACATTTATTTGGTTTCGAATCCGCACCTGAACACGCTGCTGAAGTTCCGGTACAAGCGCGAGTTCATCGCTGGACGCGGCGGGCACGGGGAGGGGTCGAACCGGCACGGCCAGGACGCCAAAGATCTAGACATCGAGGTGCCGGTCGGAACCGTCGTGTTCGACGAAGCCCTGGGGGACAAGGTCTGGGACTTCGATGCTGCCGGACAGCGGTTTCTGGTGGCTCGCGGAGGGCGGGGCGGCCGGGGGAACTCCCATTTCGCCAGCTCCACGAATCAGGCCCCTCGCAGGGCCGAGCCCGGCCGCGAAGGTCAGAAGCGTGATCTGAAACTGGTGCTGAAGCTGCTGGCCGACGTGGGCTTGGTGGGATTCCCCAACGCCGGCAAGTCCACTTTGATCTCGCGACTGAGCGCCGCCCGTCCCAAGATTGCCGACTACCCGTTTACGACTCTTGAGCCGCACCTGGGGGTGGTGGCGCTTGACCTTAACCGCACCTTTGTCATGGCCGACATTCCCGGTCTTATCGAAGGTGCGCACCTGGGAAAAGGACTAGGGACACGCTTTCTCCGGCACATCGAGCGCACTCGATTGTTGCTTCATCTGATCGACGTCTCGGAAGTGCCGGAGAGCGATCCTGGCCATGACTATGGTGTCATCTTGGCCGAGCTTGAGAGTTTCAGTCCGGCCCTGTCCACGAAGCCGATGCTGCTGGTAGCCTCGAAGATCGATGTGGCCGGCGAAGGCAGGCGGCTGGAAGGGCTGCGAAGGTTCGCGCGGGACCTGGACAAGCCGCTTTACGAAATCTCCGGCGTCACCGGCCAAGGACTCGACGATCTGAATTGGGCCATCTGGTCGGAACTGGAGAAGGTGCGGTCGACGGCGGCGGAAGCTTCGCCTTCAGCTGGCTTGGACGTCGTGGGCCAAGACGCCTCCGTCAGCCATCAAAACTCGTGAACCTCGCGCTCTTCGGCGGCACCTTCGATCCCATCCACAGTGGCCATCTGCGTGTAGCCAGGCGGGCTATGGCAGAATTTGGGCTTGACCGCATCCTTTTCGTGCCGAGCGGCAATCCTCCTCATAAGCCGGACGCGGATCTGGCTCCGTTCGTTCACCGTTTCGCGATGGTAGTGCTGGCCTGTGCGAGCGAGTCGCGCTTCATTCCTTCGCTCCTCGAGACGCCTACAACCGACGGGTCGCCGCATTATTCGGTAGATACCGCTCGCCGCCTGCGCCAGCGCCTGGGTCTCCAGGACCGCCTTTATTTCCTGATCGGAGTGGACGCCTTCCTCGAGATCCGGCAATGGAAGGACTACCGCGATCTGTTCAACCTGGTGAATTTCATCGTTGTCACTCGGCCTGGGTTCGAAGCCCGGGAGATCAGTACAGTGCTGCCCGAAGACGTGCTTGCCACAGGAGGACGACCGTTGCCAGGCTCTGAGGATACGCGCTCTCTCCGCCAAAGCAGCGTGCACATGCTGCGAGGAGTCCGAGTGCCGCTGGCTTCCCGCGAAATTCGGGATGCCTTGCGTCGGGGCGAACGGATCACTGGTTTTGTGCCGGCGCTTGTGGAAAAATATATGGTGAAGGAGGGGTTGTATCGGCCGGACGGGCTGGATACGCTGGCATGATGAATCCCCAGGTGTGGGAAGCGGTTCAGGCCGCGCAAGACCGCAAGGCGGTCGACCTTGACCTGCTCGACCTCAAAGGATCGAGTTCATTTACCGACTACTTTCTGATTTGCAGCGGAACTTCCTCCCGCCACCTGCAGGCCATTTCCGACGGTATCCAGGAGCGATTGGAGAAGTCCGGGGTGAGGCCTACTCACATTGAGGGCTATACCCAGGCGGAGTGGATTCTGCTGGATTATCTGAACTTTGTAGTGCACATCTTCTCCGAGCAGGCGCGCCGTTTCTACGATCTTGAACGGCTGTGGAAAAAGGCCGAGAAGGTCGTGCTTGCGAATGAGCCACCGGCAGGCGACAAGTGAGGACCGCGCGGCCGTACCCTTGCCCCTGGGGCCTCGCCCCGTTCCGTGAGGCGTCCGCCTGCTTCTGCATTGCCAAAGCCATGCCTTGACGAAGGCCCTAGCGCATGCGCATTCGCCTGTTGTGGGGAGGCAAGACCAAAAACGGCGAGCTTCGTACCCTTGAGGCCGATTACAGAGCCCGCATCGCACACTTCGGCGAGCTGGTGATCGAGGAACTTAATTTGCGGCCTGGAGATGAACGTCCCAAGCGAAACCAGTCGGGCGAAAAAGTCTCGCCGGCCGAGCGGCGCCTGCTGGAAAAAGTGGGCGGTAGCACAAAGATCATGCTCGATGCCCGAGGCCGTGAGTGGACGTCCCAGGAGTTCGCCGCTTGGCTCGGCCGACAGGCTGTTGGCGGCACACGGGAGATTTGTTTCCTGGTGGGTGGTCCCGACGGCTTTTCGGCCGCCTTTAAGAAACAGGCCGATGTGTTGCTCTCGCTCTCGCGGCTGACGCTTACGCGTGACTGGGCCCGCGTTCTGCTTTTGGAACAGATTTACCGCGCCTTCACAATTTTGCGCGGATATCCCTATGCGAAATAGGAACCAGGAATCGGAGTGCAGAACCCGGAAGTCAAGAGTCGGAATGCTTCTGGTTTCTGACTTCGGGCTACTGACTCCTGGTTTCTGACTACTGACTTCTCCTATTTTCGAGGTTCCCTGGCCCGAAATTCGCAACGGCTTAATCATCGTCTACACCGGTCCCGGAAGGGCAAGGCCACGGTGCCGTTGGGCATGGCCCTACACGCGGTGGGTCAGGGCTTCAAGCTGTTGATGGTACAATTGACAAAGGACCACAGGTTCTTATGCCCTGGTTTCGCAAAGAAAAGCAGCCCCTGGAAGCTCCGCAGGAGAAGCGGGTGCAAACAGAGGGTTTGTGGCAGAAGTGTGAGGCTTGCAAGAATATCCAGTGGAAGAAGGACATTGAAGCGAACCTCAACTGCTGCACGAAATGCAATTTTCATTTCAAGATGGGCTCCCGGCAGCGTCTGGAAACACTGTTTGATGAGTGCCATTATACGGAGCACGACCCGAACCTGGCCTCCACAGATCCGCTGCGGTTCCGGGACACCAAGGCTTACGCCGACCGTCTGAAGAAGGCGCAGAAAAACACCGGTCTCAAGGATGCGATCGTCACCGGCGAAGGAAAGCTGGAAGGCCACGGCGTCATCATCTGCGCCATGGAGTTCGAGTTCATCGGCGGCAGCATGGGCGCGGTGGTGGGCGAAAAGATCACCCGCGCCATCGACCGCTGTATCGCCGGAAACTTGCCGCTGGTGGTAATCTCCTGCTCGGGGGGTGCCCGCATGATGGAGGGCGCGATCAGCCTGATGCAGATGGCCAAGATCTCGGCCGCCCTGGCGCGGTTGGACGAGGTCCGCAAGCCCTACATTTCTGTGCTGACAGATCCGACCACGGGCGGCGTTACTGCAAGCTACGCCATGCTGGGTGATTTGAATATCGCCGAACCGGGGGCTTTGATCGGATTCGCCGGACCGCGCGTGATCGAGCAGACCATTCACCAGAAGCTGCCGGAAGGATTTCAATCCGCCGAGTTCCTGCTGAGCCACGGCATGCTCGACGCCATCGTGCCGCGCAAGGAGATGAAGTCGTACTTGGGTAGGGCGCTGGGCATGCTAGGGGCGTAACCTTCGAGCGATAAAGAGTGAAGATTCGGAACATCGTAAGAGTGCTTGAAGAGATGAAAAGATACGTAATCTTAATCGAAGAGTCGGCAACTGGTTATTCGGCGTATTCTCCGGATCTCGATGGCTGTGTGGCTACAGGCGCCACAAAAGAGGAAGTTGAAAAAAAACATGTACGAGGCTATCGAATTTCATCTAGAAGGATTGCGAGCGGAAGGCCTCGACTTCCCGACCCACACACTTACTCGTCCTACGTTGAGGTCCATGCCTGAGTACTTCCGATCTTCATGAACTACCAGCAAAGCCTCGCTTATCTCGACCATCTCGGGCACGAACTGCGAGGGGTAAAGTTCGAGCTGCGTTGGATCGAGAAGACACTCAGCGCGCTCGATCATCCGGAGCGCGCTTATCCGAGCGTGATCGTGGCTGGCACCAACGGCAAGGGCTCGACCTCGTCGATCCTAGCTTCGATCCTGGAGTGCGCCGGCTATCGCACCGGACTCTACACGTCGCCGCATCTGGTACGGGTGAATGAGCGCATTCGGGTCAGCGGACTCGAGGTTGGCGATGACGATTTGGCGTGCGCGGTTGCCACTGTTGGTAAGACGGTGGACCGCCTCGTCGGCGACCACGAGCTTCCCCATCCCCTCAGCTTTTTTGAATTTCTCACTACCACCGCCTTCCTGCACTTTGCCACCGCCCGAGTCGATTTCGCCGTGCTCGAAGTAGGAATGGGGGGGCGGCTCGATGCCACCAATGTCGTCTCACCACGCCTGGCCGTGATCACCAACGTGGAACTCGACCACATGGAGCATCTCGGCACGACGCACGCTGCCATCGCCCGGGAAAAGGCTGGGGTCATCAAACCCGGCCGGCCCGTGTTGTCGTATTGCGAGCATCCGGATGCGGTCAAGGTTGTGGAGCGGCAGGCGCAAGAAGTGGGGGCGACCCTACTGGATCTGCCGCGCTCGACCAATGTTTCGAATCTCCGCAGAGAAGGGGGACGCGCCCGGTTCGATGTGGTGCTCAATGGCGACCGTCTAACCGGCTTGACGTCGCCCTTCCGCGGTGATTTTCAGCTGAAAAACACTGTCACGGCGGTAGCGGCAGCTTGGCGGCTTGCCCGTGAAGGCTTCAATATTAGCCCGGCGGCCATCGTGGAAGGCGTGAAAAAAGCAAGCTGGCCGGGACGCCTTGAGGCTGTGGATGAGCGCCCTCTCACCTTGCTTGATGGGGCCCATAATCCCGCGGCGGCTCGCGAGATCGCCGCATTTGCGCGCCAGGAGTGGGCGGGACGCCGACTACGCCTGGTCTACGCTTCCATGCGCGACAAGGAGATTGGCGAAATCAGTGCGATACTGTTTCCGCTCGCGCACGCCGTTTACCTGACGCAGCCAACGCAGGCCCGTGCCGCGCGGCCTGGGGAAATTTTGGCGGCAGCGCGCCTACGGCCGGAGCGCGTGCTGCTCGAGCCGGATCCGGCTCGAGCTCTGAACGCCGCGCGCCAGGCAAGCCATCGAGAAGATGTGGTTTTGGCCTGCGGTTCGCTCTTCCTGGTTGGGGCTTTGAAGGCAGCGCTGAAGATGGCTGCGGAGACATCTTGAGAAATTGACTGACGCCGCGCTGAGCGAGTTCTGCGGGAACATGCCGATAAGGGCTTGTGGTCGCGCCCTCTACCAGTGGCCAAACAGGTCCGCGCCAGATCAATGTGGCCTGGCCATCCTGGCCATGTTCATGGGAAAGCTCGATGGCAGCAGCGCGAATCACAGCCAGGGACAAGCGACGGAACCTTGAGCTATCGCCTACCGGCGCCGAGCATCGCGGCGTCGCTTACTACCTCAGTTATGCGCGATCCCTCGTCTTTACCGACCCGCTGATTTACTTTTACACGGTGGTCTGCGGAACCTTCTCTATTCTCGGCTCGTTCTTTGACAGCGACGGGCGGTGGCAGCACTTCTGGGTGCGGACGTGGTCATGGCTGATTCTGAAGACCAGCGGTGTCGAGGTGCGGGTGGAGGGTCTGGAGCACCTGGATCCCGGACGCACTGCAGTGTACTGTGTGAACCATCCCAGCGCCATGGATATCCCTATCCTGTTAGTGCACTTGCCGCTGCAGTTCCGCTTCCTGGCCAAGCATGAGCTGTTCAATTGGCCGTTTGTGGGCTGGCATTTGCGCCGTTCCGGACACATCTCGGTAAAGCGGGGCCGCCCCCGCGAGGCGATGAAGAGCTTCGAAGAGGCGGCCGCCAAGATCCGTTCGGGCGTGCCGCTGGTGACCTTCCCCGAGGGAACCCGCAGCCGGCTGGGCGAGATGCTTCCCTTCAAGGCCGGTTCATTCTACTTGGCGATTCTGGCAGGCGTTCCCGTGGTTCCGATCACGCTCAACGGCACCCGCTACGTGCATGAACCGCACAAGTATCATGTGCGGGCGGGGCAGACGGAGATGATTATCCACGAGCCGATCCCGACCGAAGGCATGAATGTCCACGATGCGAACACGCTCTCGGACCAGGTGAAAGAGAAGATCGCGTCCAGGATATGGCCACTGAGCGGAAAGAATTAGATACACAACGGTCGCATCCATGCAAATTGATTTCGATAGCCAAATTGCAGTCATCACCGGAGGATCCCGCGGCATTGGCGCGGCCACGGTTAAAGCCTTTGCGGAAGCCGGCGCGCGAGTTGTTTTCAGCTATCGGCGGGACTCCAAGTCAGCGAATGCTCTCATCCGCCAGATCAATGCTCCGGATCGAATCAGGGCTGTGCGGGCCAATGTCGCGAGCATGGCCGACGCCAAGGCATTGATTGGCACAGCCATAAGGGATTTTGGACGGCTGGACATCCTGGTGGCGAATGCCGGAGTCTGGAATCCCGATTTGGCGCCGATTGAGCGGCTTACCGAGAAACAATGGGAGGAGATGATCGCGGTGAACCTGAAGGGCGTTTATTCGGTAATCCGTCAGGCCGTGCCCCATATGATCAAACGAAAGCAAGGTGCGATCATCGCCATTTCTTCCACCGCGGGCCAACGAGGCGAGGCTTTTCACAGCCACTACGCGGCGGCAAAAGGCGGGATCATCAGCATGGTCAAAGGACTTTCGACTGAGCTCGCGCCGCACAACATTCGAGTAAATTGTGTCGCGCCAGGCTGGGTCGACACCGATATGGCGGCCTCCGTGACCGGCGATCCTGAGACCTTGCGCAAGAAAATTGCAGTCATTCCGTTGGGCCGGTTCGGGCGTCCGGAAGAAATCGCCTGGCCGATCCTATTCCTAGCATCGAAAATGGCATCCTATATGACGGGCGAAATTATGAACGTGAATGGAGGCAGTGTCCTGTGTGGATAGGTAGAGGCAGCAAGCGTCAGAGAGCTTGGCGCGGGACTGCCTCGACCGCCGGCGGGATCGCGGTTACGTGCGCTCTTTTGAATATGACCTGGGCAGCCGCTCAGAATCAGGCTCCCCTGCCCGCCACTCCAGCCCAAGCGGTGCGGCCGTCAATCATCGATCCAAAAGCCAGGCAGACCCTCGATCAATGCTTAGCCGCGCTAGGTGGCCCAGCGTTCCTGAGCTTCAAGACGCTTACCACCCGGGGCCGAATGTTCACGATCTCGGACGAGACCACGACCGGCTTGGCACCGTTCCAGAACTGGATGCAGTACCCCGACAAGCGGCGTATCTCCTACGGCAAAAGCAAACCCGTGGTGGCGGTTTTCTCCGGCAACGAAGGATGGGAAATCGATCAATACGGCGTCATGGCTTTGGCGGTAGAGGAGGTCAGGCGCTGGGCTCAATCGAACCGCTACAGCCTGGAGAACCTGCTGCGATTGCGCATCAACGAGCCTGGCATTCTGGTTCAGCCTGCCGGTGTGGATTTTATTGAGAATAGGGCGGTCACTCTCCTCGATGTTATCGACGCCCGTCAAACCCACATTAGGATTTATCTGGATAAAAAGTCTCTCCTGCCGTCCCGGATCAGTTATCGGCTGGCGAATCCTAAGACCGGCGATCAGGACGAGTACGCGGATGGCTATTCGGACTATCAGACCTTCGGAGGGATCTCGACGCCGATGCACATCACTCGCTTCCTTAATGACGAACGGGTCTCTGAGATTTTCCGTAATACAGCGCAATATAACGAAGAGTACCCGCCCAGCTATTTCGAGCAGCCGAAATAACACCCGACGGTTAACTGCGAACCTATTCTCTTCAAGGTTCACCGTGGGAACCAAATCTTCTCCCGAAGGTCTGAATCGCATACGCGCCGGGCGTTCTGGTGATAGGATTGAGGATTGGTGAATAGAGGACAACACATTCGCAGTACCACGATCCTGGCTGTCCGCCGTGGGGGCAAACTGGCACTGGCCGGTGACGGTCAGGTGACCATGGGCGAAAACGTCGTCAAAGCAAAGGCTCGGAAAATCCGCCGGCTATACAATGACAAGATCGTGGCGGGATTCGCGGGCTCCACTGCCGATGCGCTTTCACTGTTCGCCCGTTTCGAACAGAAGCTCGATGAGTATCACGGAAACCTTAGCCGATCCGTAGTGGAACTGGCTAAGGACTGGCGCACCGATCGCGCCCTGCGTCACCTGGAAGCGCTTCTGCTGGTGGCGGATGACAAGGTGACCTACCTGGTCAGCGGCAACGGCGACGTGATTGAGCCCGATGATGGCATTGTGGCCATCGGCTCGGGAGGCCCCTACGCGCTGGCCGCGGCGCGCGCTCTGGCCAAACACACCCAGATGAGCGCTCGCGAGATCGCGGAGGAAGCCATGCAATTGGCGGGTCAGCTCTGCATCTATACCAATGAGCAGATCATGGTCGAGGAAATTTAATAAGTTCAAGAGCCCGGCGTCTGGAGTCAGGACTCGCTCCGCGCCGTGCCGAGTCTGGATCCCAAATTGAGAGATCGTATTCATGGTCTTTTACTTGCCCGAGAGTATTGAGAATGCAACCTCGCTGGACGAGCTGACGCCGCGGCAAATTGTAGCCGAGCTCGACAAGTACGTCGTCGGGCAGGCTGACGCCAAACGATCCGTATCGGTTGCCTTGCGCAATCGCATGCGCCGCCAGAAGCTGCCGGAGGAACTTGCCGAAGAGATCCTGCCGAAAAACATGATCATGATTGGACCCACTGGCGTGGGCAAGACCGAAATCGCGCGAAGGCTGGCGCGGTTGGCCAATTCGCCCTTCATCAAGGTAGAAGCTTCGCGGTTCACGGAAGTGGGATATGTGGGCCGCGACGTCGAATCGATGATACGCGACTTGGTGGAGATCTCCATCGACATGGTCCGCGAAGAGAAGATCGAGGAGGTGGCGGAAAAGGCTGAGCAGAACGCGGAGGAACGAATTCTGGATCTGCTCCTGCCACCGGTCCCGAGCCGTCCGCCAGCGCCCGCCGACGAAAAGGCCACCCCTACTAGCAGCATCGCGGTTGCCTCCAGCGAGAACTCTCAGCGCACGCGCGAGAAGCTTCGCGCTCAGCTGCGTGAGGGCAAGCTTGACGATCGCCAGGTGGAAGTGGAAGTCCGCGAGCGAAGCTTCCCGGCTTTTGAGATTGTTTCTTCTCAGGGAATCGAGGAGATGGATATCAACATCAAGGATATCCTGCCCGGCCTCTTCGGTCAGCGTCCCAAAAAGCGGAAGATGCGCGTGGCCGAGGCCATGGACTACCTGATTCAGGAAGAGGAGAGCCGGCTTATCGATATGGACCAGGTCACTCGCACTGCGGTTGACCGCGCCGAACAGTCGGGTATTATTTTCATCGACGAAATCGATAAGATTGCCGGACGCGAGCGCGGCCATGGTCCTGACGTGAGTCGCGAGGGCGTGCAGCGCGACATTCTGCCCATCGTCGAAGGCACTACCGTGAACACCCGTTACGGCATGGTGCGGACGGATCACATCCTCTTCATCGCCGCCGGCGCCTTCCACGTCAGCAAGCCCGCCGACCTCATCCCTGAATTGCAGGGACGGTTCCCCATCCGGGTCGAACTACAGGCGCTGAGCGTCGATGACTTCATCCGTATTCTGAAAGAGCCGAAGAGCGCTCTGGTGAAGCAGTACGTTGCCTTGCTCGAGACCGAGGGCATCAAGCTTTCGTTCACCGATGACGCCTTGGAGGAGATCGCCAAGTTCGCCGCTATCGTGAATGACCAGGCCGAGAACATCGGCGCCCGCCGGCTGCACACGATCATGGAGAAGCTGCTGGACGAGATCTCCTTTGAGGGTCCGGACCTCAAAAAGAAGACCGTGCGAATCGACGCAGCTTATGTGCAGAAGCAACTGGCGGACATCGTCAAGAACCAGGACCTCAGCCGGTACATTTTGTGAGGCAACCCTGGTACTCGCTGGCCGCCCTGAGCGCCGTGATGCTGCTCGCCGGCTGCGCAGCCGTTTCCCCGCCCAAGCCGCCACGCATCGAGAAGCCGCAGGCAGTGAAGGACCTTTCCGTTACCCAGGTTGGCCCTACGCTTCGAATCGCCTTCACCCCACCGTCGCTCGCGATGGATGGCGAAGGGATCACTAAACCGCTTGAAATCGAAATCTTGCGGGCTGTAAATCCAGCCACCTCATCCCAAAAGCAGAATCCTTTGCCCGTGTTAGCACCCTGGATCACCTTGGCTTCCGCCGAGTTGGCCCACCACCCCGAAGGCCAGGAAATAAAGCAGGAAAAGCAACTCACGCCGGATGAGTTTCGTCGCTCAGTGGGATCGACGTTTATTTTTGAAGTGCGATCGCTGACGCGTGCCTTTCGCGGCAGACCCGTCTCGAGCAATCCGTCCAATGAAGCTCAAGTGCGGATCCTCGATGTTTCGGGGCCTGTACTGAGTCTGCAGGTTCGGACCACAGAGCACGCGCTCGATCTCACTTGGGCAGCACCGCAGACCACCCTGACCGGAACGCCGATCGCTAACCTCGACACTTACCGTGTTTACAGGAGCGAAACGGGGCCGCCGGAATCGTTCCGGCCGATCGGGGTAACCGGGGAAACTCATTACCGCGATCGGCAGTTCGAGTTCGGCGATACCTACTACTATCGCGTGCGGGCCGTTTTCAAGGAGGACGGGCAGGTGGCGGAAAGCGAGAGTTCGGCCACCGTTAAGATCGTTCCGCTTGATACCTTTCCGCCTGCCGCTCCCGTTGGCCTCGCGGCCGTCTATACCTCAAATGCCATCGAACTGATTTGGACCAGCAATACCGAGCCTGACCTTAGCGGCTACAATGTGTATCGTCGCGAGGCCAGTGGGAACGGAAGCAGCGAGAAGCTGAACCAAGCTCTCCTGCCGACGCCGCTCTATCGCGACGCCACCGTAGCAGTGAATCACCAATACGTCTACTGGGTCACGGCGGTGGATCGGGCCCATAACGAGAGCGCTCGCTCAGAGGCAGTGACTGTGGAATCACAGTAGCGCTGGAGCTATATTTGGACCAGGTCGTAAGGAAACGGCGGATCAGAAAACGCCAGGCACTACCTGCTGGCGGGCAATCCGCCCGCGCGCCGGGGAATCCACCTGGCAAAAAACTGCTTAAAACTCTCGTCGTCCAGACCTCTGGCGTCCGCAAACTGGCCCTGGTCCTGGGCGTAGAGGAGCTTGCCGTGCGAGTCGAGGATCGCCAAGGCCGGAATTCCATGCTTGATAGGCACGTGATATTTCTCAGCGATGTCGCGGTTTTTGTCGAACCTACCAACATCGACGTGAACCACAACGTAGTTCCTCTGGATCAGCGAGGCGAGCTCGGGCTTATGCATTTGCATGTCGAGAGCGTGGCAGTCTCCGCACCAGTTGGCGCCAAAATCAAGCACGATATTCTTCTGGCTGCGCGCAGCCTCGGTGATGGCAGCCTGAATCAGTTTGCTCGAATCCGCGTGTTCATCGTAGATCGGAGCTGCGCCGGATTCGGCACCCAGAATGCCAACGGAAACGGCGGCGATGGCAAGCAATGTGAGATGCAGGCGGTGGCTTGGAATCATACACATCTCCCTCGGTACCATCATAGTCCGTTTCCAGGCTGATTCGGACGGCAAAAGCTCCCGGCTGCGGACTTAATGAGCCGCCTTCACAGGAACCGAATTCCCGCAAGATCCCGCTCGAATCCCGCTGGTTTTCCGCTCTTTTCCCGCTCGACTTCGCCCGGTGAGCTCGTTCAAGGATCCGGGTATGGCGGGCGCGTCCTTGGCGCCAACTCCGCTCTTTGGCGGCTTTGGCTGCAATCAGGGTTTCACTCCTGCCGCATTACCGCTTATACTTTAACCGACCAGGGGACTGGCTGATCGCGATACGCAAATGGCGGCTACAGATTCCCAAGCTGAGGTTTTGAAGCAGATCCCATCGCCTTTTGGGCGGCTGTGGGTGGGCCTCTGCATCATTTTATCGATTTTCGTGGTATTCGCGATTTATACGACCCACGAGGTGCGTGGACTTGAGGATCTGCAGGTCAACGTGGTGCAGAAGAACCGCAAAGATTCGCTGCAATTGCTGCGGCTGCAGAACGATGCCTACGGGTTAGGCGGCTCGATGAGGGACATGAGTCTTGGGCGCACCCGTTATCCTATCCGCGACTGGCGGGCCGAATTTGTGCGTCTCCGGGCGGACATGGACGACGCTTTGCGGTTAGAGGGTCAATACGGAGCCTCCACCTCCGACACCCGAACGATGGCCAATGATAAGCGAACGCAATTGCGCGGCGCGTTGGCGGATTTCTGGCAGATCGCCGACCAGGTTTTCGCGCTCGCTGATCAGGGCAACGAAAGCGGGGCTCGCCGGCTGATAGATGGCGAGCTCGAGAGCAAACGGGCTGTGGTCTCTGAAATCGTGGCGCGTCTGCTTTATATCAACGACCAAACGCAAGCCCAAGCCGCGGAGCGCATTAGCGCCGTCTACGGGAGTGTGAAGCGCGACATTCTGCTGGTGGTGGCAATGCTCTTTCTCCTGGCATCGGTCACCGGGTATTACACGTTCGAGGCGAATCGCAAGACTTTCGCCAAGCTTCAGCATCTGGCCGAACAGCTTCAGTATCATTCCGAAGAGCTGCGCAAACTTTCGTGGAAACTGATTGAAGTGCAGGAAGACACCCTGCGGCGCGTGGCACGCGACCTGCACGATGAATTCGGACAGATCCTGACGGCGATCGGAACCATGCTTGGCCGGACCAGCCGCAAGGCTGCCGCCGGCGGACCCCCGGTTGATCCTGCCTTAATCCAGGATCTGCAGGAGGTGCATCAGATCGTGCATAATACTCTGCAGACGGTGCGCGATCAGTCGCAGATGTTCCGCCCGGCGATTCTCGACGATTTCGGACTGGAGCAGACGATCGAGTGGTTCATCAAGCAGTTCTCCCGTCAGACCGGCATTCGGGTTGATTTCGACCTCGACCTTCGTGACGTCTCCATCCCGCCCGAGGAGGCTATTCACCTCTATCGTATTGTTCAGGAAGCACTTAATAATGTAGCCCGGCACTCCAAAGCGCAGGAGGCCAAGGTAATCATGGCGGAGGCCGAGGGCGAGTTGCACCTGCAGATTGAGGATCACGGTGTAGGATTCGCGCACAACGGCGGCAACAGCCGCGCCCCTGGCGACGGCGTGGGCGTGATGGGCATGCGCGAGCGCGCCGAACATTTGAACGGGTCGCTCAGCATCCAGTCGTCGCCTGGGCGGGGAACGCTGGTCAGGGTTAGAGTGCCGGTGAAAGCAGAGGACAAAAAAGGGGGTAGAGAGTCGGGCCTAGCAGGTTGAGGAAGACCTCATAACTCAGGCTCCAAACTCCGGATGAACATGGCTGAATCAACACAGGCGAAGAAAGTTCGCGTTCTGCTGGCCGAAGACCACACGCTGGTGCGGCAGGGGTTCCGGCGCATGCTCGAGGACGACTCCCGCATCGCGGTGGTGGGTGAAGCCAGCACCGGCCTCACCGCTATCGAACAGGCCAAAAGCCTCAAGCCCGACGTGGTAGTAATGGATGTTTCCATGCCAGACTTGAGTGGTATCGAGGCGACCGCCGAAATCCTGAAGTCGAGCCCCGATACGAAAGTGCTCATCCTGAGCATGTATTCAAACCCCGCCTACATCCGCAAGGCGTTTGAAGTGGGCGCCAAGGGGTATATTCTCAAGGACGCCATCGAGGTCGATCTCATCCAGGCGGTGATGGCTGTAGCCCAGGGTGGAGGCTACATGAGTCCGGCCATCTCCAACCTGCTGATCGACGCCTTGAAGAGCGGCAACCTGCAGGATGCGGGCTCCGACGCCTATGACCGTCTGACGCTGCGCGAGAAAGAAGTGCTGCAACTGATTGCCGAGGGCAAGTCGAACAAAGAGATTGCGGTGCTGCTCGACATCAGCGCCAACACGGTGGCTGTCCATCGAGCCCGCATGATGGAAACCCTCGGGATCCACCGGACGGCGGAGTTGGTGCTGTATGCGGTGAGAAAGGGATTAGTCCAGCCGCATTAAACGGTCGTACACGCCGAATAGTGCCGGCTATTCCCCTCCTTGGTTTAGAAGGGGTTCAGGAGAGGTCCTACTAGGACTTCGGCGCGTAGTAGCCATCCCTCGCCACGACGTGGTACTTCACTTCTTTGCCTTTCTGATTGACGATGCGCAGCGGATTGCCATCGGCATCCACCAAGTCGATCTTCAATTTGTGGTAGCGGCCGTCGCGGGTGGGATTGCTGGGTATGAAGCCGAGACTGTATTGGGTGCGGAGCTGGCCGGCAATCTGATCGTAGATGCCGGGCAGCTCGCCTTCAAAACGGGGGAAGTACGCCTGCCCGCCAGAATACTTGGCGAAGGTGGTTAAGGCGTTTTTAGCCTGAAGCGTATCGATGTTCTCGCCCATACGGACGCTGATGAACTCCAGGATGCTGACGGGGTAAATGGCAGTATCGGAGTTCTTGGCGATCTTCATCATCTCCCCGTAAGTGAGCTTACTGAAAGTGTCGAATCCCGTGACAATCGCAACAATGGCCTTGCGCCCCTTGATGTCCTTCATACGGTCAATCGAATAAGCCAAAGCGTCATAAATACAGGTCTCACTGAAGCCAGGTATGCGCAACCGGTCGAGCGCGCCCCGCACTTCGAAGCGGTCCTGGGTGAAATCGGTGTCAATGTGGGTCTTCATATCGAAATCCACCACCGCCACCCAATCGGTCGGCTTCATAAAGTTAATGAACTGGTAGGCATCTTCCAGGGCCAGATAGAGGAACGGCCACCACTTGTTGGAGAACTCAACTAGCATCAGCACGGTAAGAGGCGCCTCGGCGGTGCCGAAGTTGGAAATCATCTGCGGCACACCATCGTCATAGATTTTGAAATTCTTCTGGCCGATGGTGCCGAT
Source organism: uncultured Acidobacteriota bacterium (assembly GCA_963803295.1). Lineage (GTDB taxonomy): Bacteria > Acidobacteriota > Terriglobia > UBA7540 > UBA7540 > CAWDMC01. The sequence continues at coordinate 108,379 of CAWDMC010000012.1, forward strand.
GGGATTACCACTCTTATCGGTGACCATCACGTCCACGTTCACCAGGTTGGTGGTGGTCGAGATGGAGTAGACGCTATTGGGATTGATCTTCTCACCCTTGGTTTCGGGCCTGATCGGCACCGGTCCCGTGGGTGTAGGAGCGACCGGTGCCGGGGTCTTCTTGGTGGGGACGATCACGGTTTCGCCCACGTTCCCCGCCGGTCCTGAGTCAGGACCGGCGGGGGGTTGCTGAGTCGCGTTCTGATCCTGACTTGCCGAATCCTGCGCGGCCATCCACCGGCTCGCGGCGAGCAAACCGGACACCAAAACCACAGCCGCGATAAGGAAAGTCAAGCGGCCGTTCCGCTCTGTGGCATTCATACGCACTCCAGAATCTCCTAGTATCTCAGGACGTATGATGCCATTCACCCCCCTTGGGGTCAACTGGCACCCTGGATTATCTGCTCTATAATTCCGTCCGTAACGCTTCGATAGGGTCGAGCTTCGAAGCCTTGTCCGCGGGATAGATGCCAAAGAACAGCCCCACAGCCGTGGAAAGCGTCACCCCTATGAGGACTCCGCTGAGCGGCACGGAGGCGGTGAAGAACATTTGAACCAGTTGACTGATCAGTACGGCCAGGATTACACCCACCACACCCCCGGTCAGAGCCATAACTCCGGACTCGATGACGAACTGCCAGAGGATATCGCTTCGGCGGGCGCCCAGCGACTTGCGGATTCCTATTTCGTGGGTGCGTTCGGTTACGCTCGCCAGCATGATGTTCATGATCACGATGCCGCCCACCACCATGAAAACAGCGACTACGCCGATGGTGACGGCGAAAATCGAGCCGGTAAGATTCTGCCAGACTGACATCAGGGTGTCGGAACTATTAATGCCGAAGGTGTCGTCCTCGTGATAAGACACGTGGCGCCGGGCACGCATAAGCGACCGGGTTTCATCCAGGAGTTCCATGATGTGTTGGGAATCAGGCGACATGATGAAGACGCTGAGCTCAGGGCGAACCATGTAGGAATTCTGATAGGTACTGATCGGAATAAACACGAAGTTGTCTTGGCTCTGGCCGAAGGTCGAGCCCACCTTTTCCGCCACGCCAACGATGCGAAACAGTTCGTCGCCCACCATTAGGTTCTTATCGAGCGGGTCGGCGCCGGCGAAGAGTTTCTCGACGATGTCCTGGCCAATGAAGCAGACGTGGGCGTTGTGCCGGTAGTCCTGTTCGTTGATGTAACGGCCGAATTCGACTTTTTCCCTGCCGACGTCCGCGTGACTCGGCGTAACACCGTAGAGACTCACCTCATCGATACTGTGGCCCCCGTAGCGTGCCTGGGGGCCGGGCTGCATCATTGCGATGGCACTAATAGCCTTGTAGCCCAGGAGGTTCTCCCGAAGAAAGTCGTAGTCGTCGAGGCGAATGGGCTTATTTCGCCGCCGCGCTTTCAGGTATTCCTCGTAACCCTGCGCCCACTTGAACTGAGAAAGGACGAACGTGTTGGTGCCCAGATTGGCGATGTGAGTGGCAATGTAAAGGTTCATGCCGTTGACTACCGACATCACGACGATGAGCGTGGTGGTGGCGATGACCACCCCCAGCAAGGTGAGAAAAGATCGCAGCTTGTGGGTCCGCAGTGCTTCCAGTGCGATCCAAAAGGCCTCTTTGGCTGTCACCCAGACGCTGACGTGCTGGATGCGTGGCTTTCTGCGCGCCGAAGGCGCAACCGCTGTCTGCTCTTCGATCGGCAAAATCAAATTCCTCAATGAGTTTACGTCTCGTGACCCTGGAAAATTTCAAGGCGAGACGAGATGGCGAACGGCTTGCCTATATCTTATTTATAGGAAACACGTAAGGCACTCTATTCCCAAGGCTGGCCTGCCTTCAGCAGGGGAATCAGGCGATCCGAATCAGTTGACAGTCATGGGAGCCGCGAGTCTCTGGCAAATCTCGCCACGGTCGTAGGTACTAAGCAGGATCTGAACGGCAATCTTCAAGGCGGCGGCACCTTCCGGACAGCCGTTGGCCTCGGCCATCTCAATTCCTCGCTCCCAGATTCCGAGAAGTTCGAAGACGACGTCGGCGCGCGACATTGGAACACCTCCTAACCCGCGTCTCAGCAGAATACCCCTGACCCTTGGATGATTTCTCTAGCGTGCCCGGGTACCGGAGTTCCCACCCGTCCCAGTCCCGCGTATTAACTTATTGTGGAACAATATCATGTTACATACCATTCGATTTAGTGGGTCGGTTCCGGTTGGAGGAATGGACGGTTTCTGCGCAGAAAGTCTGATACCAGGCTAATGTCATGCCCGTCGCACAGAACCAGCCGGCAGAACACCTCGGGGGTCGCGAGCTTCAAGCCTAATCCTGAACTCTTGGCGGCGTCGAGGAATAACTTCCGGGCGTCTTTTTTTCGGTCGAGGTCCCACAACTCGATAGACTGTAAGACCTGCATGGCAAGGGAATTTGGATCATTCTGCAGCGCCTCGGCGCACTCGGCCAGGGACTCCTCTACCTGGCGCTGCTTCCAGAACACAAGCGCCCTTAAACGATGAACTTCCGCCGCCTGCGGGTGCTTTGACTCGATCTCATCGGCCTCAACGGTGGCGGCCTTCAGGTCACCGCGGCGTATTAGGTCCATCGCCAGTTCTTCGCGCGCCGGCAAGAAGTCCGGATTCTCGCGTGTCACTTGCCGGAGCATAGGTACGGCTGTTGCCGCCTCGCCGGACTGGATCAAAAGGGTGGCCAGACGGTATCGGCTTGACCAGTCATCGGGATTGAGCTGAAGGGCTTTTTCAAACAGCGGGCGAGCTCGCGCCGGATCGCCCGTCTGATAAAGCAGTTCTCCCAAAGCCGAGTACGCCGGGCCCGCCCCTGGTTGGGCACGAATGATCTCGCTGAACTCCCTCTCTGCATCCTTGACGCGATGCTGCCGGAAGCGAAGCTGACCGAGTGCAAACAGTGCATCTGCGTTCCAGGGGTCGAGGTTGATGGCAGTCTTGAACTCTTCTTCTGCTTTTGACTCCTCGCCTTTTGTCAGGTAGGCCTGACCTAGATCTACCAGCGCTGCCGACTTCTGCCGGGGAGTCGTCGCCTCCCTAACCGGTTTCTCGGCGCGTTCGACGGCATCGCCCGGAGGCTTGTTTTCCTGGGTAGTTCGAGCGCCCACCGAACCCGTCGCGAGCAATACGCTCGCCATGACGGCCGATCTAACCATGCTGGTCGGGAAAGAAAATGCGCGCCGCTTCACTCGTTTCCTCGTTTCTTAGTTCAGCAGAGCAAAGTACTTAGTTCTTCCGGCCCGCGGGTGATTCCCTCAATCTGCCTTGATTTGCGATGCCTCGTGGATGACGATTTCGGACTTGCCCTGGTAAACCGAAACTCGCCCGCGAATCTCCACCACTCTTCCGGCCAGAGAGTCGAGGTCACGGAATTTGCCGCGATCCTGGTTAAAGACGAGGCTGGCAAAAGGGCAGGCACGGTAATCATCGCAGAAATCGAAGAATACATTTCCGGAACGGGAAGTGTAAACTTTCAGAATGCGACCCTTCACGCAAGCATTCTCGCCAGTGTGCTTTGCCGCCTCACGGAAATCGATGCAGGCGCCCGCCACCGACGAGTCATTATCCGAAACTCGTGAGAGGGTGCGGCCAGAACCCAGTTCTCGCCTGGCACCCACGCGGTAGGCCACAAACGCCGTCAAGGTCATGGCTACTCCCACGATCAGGACGAAGGCGGCAAGGCGTTTGCGATTCATGGAAGCCAGTTGGGTAAACACTTTCAGAGATCAAGGACGATCCCCTACCCTTCGGCAATCGTGCCCCAATAGTCCGCCTCATCATAACTCAAACTCTCGGCGGAGGCTACGCGCGGCCCGAGATGGCATTGATGAAATGGATGGCGCGGGCGAACCCTTTCCATATCCACAGTCTCTCCCAAACAACCGGAAAAGGAGTGTCCTTTCCCTCGTTGATCGGCCAATCGTGACCACACCAAGAAAGGGAGCGAAGCGATTGAAAAGGGAGGTCGATTGGCTGGTTAACGGCCGCTCCAAAGGAACTTGCGAAGCGCCTTGCCCGTAGCCTTCTTTACGGACCGAAAGAAGGAGGGCCGCGGGGCCTTCGGTCCGACACTGTCTGCACGACCCTTCGACGAATACTCTTCAAGATTAAAGAAGCCTTGAACTCATCGATGATGCGATCGTGTTCTGCTGGAGCTAAGTGTACGAAAAGAACCCCGCCAAATATTCTCTCCCAGTTGCCCCCGACGGCCATCACCTTGTCGAGCAGGGCAGACAGAGAGGTGATTCAACCTGAGTCGGCGAGAGAATCCAGGACACGGTTTTCAACCCAGATGGTGTCACTACACGCAGAAGCCGAAGTGTTCCTCGGTTTGGGGCTCGGTCTCGATGATATCGTGATACTTCACCTCACCTAAAATTGAGCTTTCCTCCATTCGATACAAATTCGCACCCATGGGCGTAACCAGCAATCCCTCGTTGTCACCATCCTGAAACGAGATCCGTACCTCGCAGGGCTGGTCGCCGGAAGTCACCGAGTCCTCCGTCCGTTCGGAACTGCCGGTAAGCGCCTGACCGAGGTATGCCCAATCGTTAGGCGTCTTGAAAACGGTTGCTGGGCACTTCGTTTCTTGCCTTTTGTCGCAGTTTTCGGGAAAGACAAAGGGCCGCGCTGGAGAAACGGCAGTGTCCGCTGGCCTCGTGTCTACGCCTGACCGAATGCTTACTGGGGCGGCTGGTCCTTCGAGTGGCCCTTGAGGATCCCAAACAGCTTCTTGATGGCGCTCTTCTTCTTTGGCGGGGGAGCGGTTTCGGGCGGAGGCACGCTCGCGGCCTGGGTTTCAGGTTTCGGGTTTGACTCCGGAAGCGCGACCGGAGGAGTTACGGGCGGGGCCGCGACCGGGCCGCCGCCGAAAATCTTGTGAAATAAGCCGCTCACCCCATTTGCTACGCCCTGCAAGGGCGTAATGGTCTTGGGCTCGGTGCCATCAATGAAGACCTCGGTACGCGTGGTGGCGTCGCCTGGATTGTCCGGGTAAGCCGCAACCTGGGCACTGACGATGCCAGCGGGCGGGCTGAAGTCATGCGCATCATGATAGGCGGGCAGCGCGGCGGCGCGTTTCATGAAGGCAACCCACACGGGCAGCGCGGCCTGAGCACCGGAAAGGCGGATGTCGCGATCGTCATCGTAGCCCACCCACACGACCGCAAGAAGGTTGGATGTGAATCCGGCGAACCAGGCGTCGTGGCTGGTGCCGGTCTTGCCTGCTGCAGGTAGGGTGAAACCCCGGGCGCGGACCCCTCCGGGCCCTGCCCCGGTTCCATTGTTGATGACACTTTCCATCAGGCTGTCCATCAGGTAGGCCACGCGCGGATCGAGCACGTGGCGGGTGATGTGCTCGGGCGATTGCAGCGCGTGCGACGAAGCGTCTTTCACTGCCAGGATGAAATCAGGCTGCTGGTACTCTCCCAAGTTCGCGAAGATCGTGTACGCACCGGCAATCTCCAGCGGTGTCGCCACGTAGGCACCCAAGGCGATAGCGGGCGTGGCGCGAATGTCGCGGTTAATACCGGCGGCAACAGCGAGTTCGCGAACGCGGTCATACCCCACCATTTGGGCAAGTTGCACCGTAGCCACGTTGAGTGAATGCGTCAAGGCTTCGCGAACCGTTACCTGGCCACGATACTCCTGCTTGTAATTGCCCGGATCGTAAGTCTTGTCGCCGTAGACGAAGGTGGTGGGTTCGTCGCTAAGGATCGTGACTGGCGTGACGACTGTTTGTTCAGGACCTACTCCGGTGCTCAAGGCCGCCGCGTAAACGAAAGGCTTGAAGGACGACCCCGGTTGCCGCCGCGCCAACACGTGATTCAGCTGGCTCAGGCCGTAATTACGGCCTCCCACAAGGGCTTTTATCTCGCCTGTCTGCGGATCCAGTGCTATCAGCGCCACCTGGGGCTGGTTGGGGTCGCGCGGCGGCTCTCCCGCCTTCGGCTTGCGTTTGGCGAGCACCTTATCGACCTCTTCCATGCCCTGCCGGACCGCCTCTGAAGCAGCACTCTGCAAATCGGGATCGACAGTGGTGTAGATGCGATAGCTTTCCCCTACCAAGTCCCGCTCCGGGTACTGCGCCAGCAACTGGTCTTTCACCATATCGACGAAATAAGGCGCCTGGCTGCCCTCGATGTTCTGGGGAGCCACGCCCAGCGGCATCTTCTCAGCTTTCTCGGCGGCCTGGCCGGTGATAAAGCCATCGGCTACCATACGATGGAGGACCCAGTCGCGGCGCTCCTTTGCATGTGCGGGAAACCTGTAGGGCGAGTAGTAACTGGGTCCCCGAATCAACCCTGCCAGCATGGCTGCCTGCGCGAGCGTTAGGGCGCGAACATCTTTGCCGAAATAGACGCTAGCACCCTCGCCGAAACCATAAATGGTAAAACTGCCGCGCTGGCCGAGGTAAACGTCATTGGCATAGAGTTCAAAGATCTGTTCCTTAGTGAAACGCTGCTCGATCAGAGAGGCGATGAAGATTTCTTTGAGCTTGCGGCGGAGCGTCCTCTGGCGACTCAGAAACATGCCAGGGGCGCGCACGAGCTGCATGGTGAGAGTGCTGCCGCCCTGAGCGCGTTCGTCCAGACGAACATCGTGCAGAGCCGCTCCGATCATGCGGTAGTAATCGACGCCGTGATGCGCAAAGAAGCGGCGGTCCTCAGCAGCAAGCACTGCCTGAACCAGATCCTTGGGCAAATCGGTGTAAGCCATCACTCGCCGTTTTCCACGGTTCTGGTCGAATAAGGTAGTAATTTCTTCGGGTTCGAGGTAGTAGGTGTCAATCGCCGAGCCTTGGCCGAGCGCGGTGATCGAAGCAACTTTACTATTATTGAACTCGATAACAGCCGGACCCACGGGGTTTTGGGCGCCCGCGAAATAGGAAGTCGGCCCAGGGCGGACCGTCAACCGGTTCCCCTGCAGTTGGTAAGCACCGACGCCGCGGTCCCCAGAGCCAGGCGTGTATCGCGCGCGGCGCAGGTGCGCCACAGCCTCGGCCGCGGTTAGAGATTGACCGGTCCGCACCGGCATGGGAGCCGCGAAGACCATGGAGGCGTTCGAGAACACCTCGCCGTTCATGCGCTGATCAATCAGGTTGGAGAAATGAACGTAAAAACAGATGAAAACGACCGTCACCACCAGCACCAAGGCAGAACCGGCGAACACTAGATTACGCTGCCAGTGGGGAAGGCCCGATAATATAGGGAGCGAGCCCTTAGGTCGGCTGCGAGGAGATCGAGTTTTCTTTAGCGGACGCAAGCTCACATTCTTTATGGAAAACGGCTTTCAGCAGAAGGCAAAAGTGCATTGCCATCATACCCAGAGCTAGACCCATGAATCCACGCCTATTCGATGATTCACACTGAGGGTTACGGTCAAACCGGTGATCGTAAGACCGCTGCCTCGTGCCTAATGCACCATCTCATTTTTGGATGTTCGCGGGAGCTGGCTTGTTGGCTGAAGTCTGCTTTGCCGTTTGCCGATTTGTTCCTGAAGCTCAAAATTCCGAACCGACGCCGAACTACTTCGATCACAACCTAAGCAAGGAAAAGAAGACGGCAGCCGAAAATATGAGCTTCGGCCTTCCTTATCCAATATCTCCGTAGGTCACGGCACGACATCACGCTTCTGCGGGCGGCTCTTCCAGCCAAGTACTCCGCTTCCAGGACCGGGGCCACCTCACTGAGATTAACATCGCGTATTTGCTTTGTCGAGCGATCGAGTTCTATGTTCGCTGGGGTCAAAATGATCTCGAAAGGAGCGATGTCGCGCGGCAGGACATGCCGTCAGCGTCGCGGTTCTGTTCCACCACGGCGCAGAGGACGCGTTCCTCAGTGAGCTACGATTCCCTTATATGGGAATCAGCTCTTCACGATGTGCTCCTCAGTTGATCCGAAGCAAAAGGCAGAAACGGCAAACCACAGCGGAAACGGGCCAACAGGCCAGCCAGCGAGGGAATTGGCTTCTCTTGACTTCCGGTTGGGGACCCGAGCCTTCGGACTTTTACTGCTTCTCCGCCTTCTTCCACTCCACCTGCTGGTCGGCGGGCGGGTCGGTCGAGGCTCGAACGGCGCGAGTCGCGCTTGGATTCACTCCCGACTGGCGCAGAGCAAAATCCATCCAGCCGGCCAGGGTACCCTCCTGTACCTCGCCCGAGTAGTCGAATACCAGTTGACCCTTCTTATCGAGGATGGTGGTGTGAGGCATTTCCCCAGTGGAATAGCGGAAAAATTCGTCGCGTTGCGCGCGCGAAAGCGGTTTGTCGACGTCGATGATTACAAAGTGAAAATGGTCCCGATACTTGCGGTACAACTCCACCGTGCGGCGGGCTTGCCGCTTGGCGTTGTAGCACTCCTCGAAGTAGAAAAGCAGGAGGTTGGGCTTGCCTTCGACGATACCGTCATCCATGTTGTCGCCGAAAATGAGACCGCCTTGTTTCTTATTGTGCTCACTATACTCGAGGTTGGGGGCAATCGACAGGTTGTCGGCCGCGCGCATTAACGGCACCCCAGGTAGCACCAGGACCGCAAGGGCAACTCCCAATAGAAGCGTTTTCATCCGAAAGCCTTCCTCTGTTGTTCCTTCCAATTTCGCGGTGCACTGGGCGGCCTAAGAGCCTGTGCCAGGAACGGCGGTCCAGCCTTCCGCACCTGCTTATTTGGATGCAACATAATTCGTAATGGCAATAACAGCATAGCAATACATACGAAACGCGTAAAGTGGCTGTGCCGCTAAGCCAGCGCAAGATGGTCCTCGCATCTCGAAGACATGACATTCCAGGCAGTTTGACGCTAGAATCGACGAACAGACCGGCTAATTAGCGGCAAACGTAGGAGACGCAGCCTGCGCTCCGGCGCGTCCCAACCAAGACCGAAGGACCATGGGACACCTGGCACCACACGATGTGATGACGATGTTCTTGGCCTTGGCGGAATCCGCTGGGCGGCGGCAAGGTGGTTGGCGAGCTCGGCGTCAAGCTGGGCAAGATTCCGTCTTGGGATGAGATCCTAGCGGGTATCGTCCTCGGCCCAACCGTGCCGGCGCACTCTCGCTCCGCGCGTTCAGGCATGGCCCTTACTCCGGCGGGGACCATAGCGGTTATTCTGGATGCCGTTGCAACATGGGCCATCGGGGCCGTGTTCGTTTCTGTTGACGGCGGGCCCAGGTTGACCTCACCGGCGGTCTTTCGGCAAGGCAAGACAGCACTGCTAGTCGGCAGCTCCGGAGTCGTCGTTCTCATACTCTGAGGCTCTCGTTCGGGGGCCTCCTCTATCCCGCGATTCCTGCGCATCGAGCCCGAGGCGGATCACCTGGTGTAATCGCGCTGTTTGAAGGCTACCGCGAACTATGAATTTCCGAATTGCCCGTAATTGCCAGGAGGAGGTTCTGATGGTATCTCAACCTCTTGGCGGCACCGACCTGGGATTCGTTGTGTCCGCGCTGCGGTCGTCAACGAAGTATCGGCCGGATTGCTGTTCTCGGCTGAGTGTGCCGGGTGCGGTCATCAGGCCTCGGTTACAACTCGGACCATTCCAGCACATGGGTAGGCCTTGCGCTGTGGTCGGGCCATGTGGTGGGCGACCGCCCAACGGTGTGGCTTGAGGCTGAGCGTCTGGGCACGGGGAGTTACGATAAGCTTGGACGTGGCTCCATAAGCTGCAGGCGGGCACCGGTTGGCCCGGCGGGATGCTGGCACGGGACCGTAGACCGTGGACGAGACCTACCTGGGCGGATTGAGGAACATGCGGGTAGCCGGGAAGCCGTAGGCGAACGCCTATCATCGTGGCCGAATCCAGAAGGTGGACGGGGCATTGCGGGAGCGTATCCGCGAGACATCCGTCAGATTGTAACCAACGTCTTGTCGGCCAGCCTTTCTTCTTCATCAGCATCGGTTTGAACTGGGCCAGTACTGTCCGACACCAATTGTCGGCTATCGGCCTTTGGAGAAGAAGGGCTACCAACACAGTGGTTACGGCCTGCGTGGTGGGCAAGATTCTCGTCCGAATTGATGCCGGGCGCGGCGCGGCGTATGGACCGCGCATTGTTAAGACGGTGGCATAGGACCCATGAATGCGCGTACGAAGCGCCATGGACAATTATCCTGGACGACTTCTCGTTTTGCAATATGGGCTGATCCGCGAGCCGAAGTTCGTGGCTTGGTGTTCATCCGGCTGGTTACTTAGCAGGCGGTCAACGTAGAACCGATGCCTTACGCCTGAATCATGCCAGGGCGCCGTAGACGACCACAACATTGGGAGGACCTGAGTTTCAAGGGGAGACCTATATCCCGGAATTCACATCGACCACACGGCACGGGGTGCTGCGCGAGTTGTGCGAATTAGCCGCACCCGCGGCCGGTTGCCCGGCCCAGCAACTGTTCCGGCTGGTGGTGAGCCATGAGATGATCAGTTCCAGCGGCTGGAATGACCGCGTGGCCGTTCCCAATGCGCGAGTGGAGGGACTCGCCAAACCGGTCGTTGCCGTGGGCTTTTCACGGGAGGGCATCGATTTCAACGCCCGCGATGGCAAGGTAGCGCGGCTGGTGATGCTTATCCTTACAGGTGACGATCAATCGCAGCTTGACCTGCTCTCGAATGCCGGCGAACTCTTTGGCCGCCGGGAGACAATCGATCAGGTGATGAGCGCGCACAGCTCTGTGGAATTTATGGCGGCGCTGAACGCACCCGTGAGATGATTCTCGCCGAAGTGGCGACTTCAGCACGACCCCCTGGACCCCTCCTCGGAGGAGGTGGGGGGGTCGCACCAAATCCTCTCCCTGCTAAGGAGGGGGTTAGGCTTGGTTGGATTTGATCGAGTCGTGGCAAGTCAAATGGACGTCTGGTTACGAGAGTTGATGCGCAGTCGATTATGTTGCTGGGTTTAGAACTAGAGGATATTCCATGAAACCTACACCCCAATTCATCCTCGCGGCTCGAACGCTTTTCTTTTTGCTGCTGGCGGTGCGCCTTTTATCACCGTCTGGATCGTTCCGTTTCGCCGCCGGGTCCGACGTTGGTCCTGATCCGCGAGCAGCCGATGCCGGTCCGGTGGACGATTGGCCGTTTTACGGTCATGATGCCGGCGGGATGCGCTATTCGCCCCTTACGGAGATCAACCGCGACAATGTAGCTCAACTCAAGGTCGCCTGGACTTATCATACCGGCGACATCTCGGATGGTACCGGCGACCGCCGCCGCAGTGGCTTCGAGACAACGCCGATCCTGGTGGACGGCACCCTCTATTTTTCCACCCCGTTCAACCGCGTAATCGCCCTTGATCCGCAGACCGGCGCCGAGCGCTGGGCCTACGATCCCAAATCCAATCTGAGCTGGAACTACGGGGACGGACTAATCAACCGGGGCGTCGCCACCTGGCTCGATCCTGCACGCCCGGCCAGACAGCCGTGCCGCCGCCGCATCTTCGAAGCCACGGTGGACGCCCGCCTGGTCGGGCTCGATGCCGCCACCGGCAAACCCTGCGCGGACTTCGGCACAGGCGGCGAGGTGAGCCTTCGGGACGTCCCCCGCTACCACGACGGCTGGTACCACATGACCTCGCCGCCGGCAGTGATCGACGACATCGTGGTGGTGGGCTCAGCCGTCGACGACAATACCAGGATGGACATGGCAAGCGGCGTCGTTCGTGCGTACGACGCGCGCAGCGGCGCCCTGCGCTGGAAGTGGGATCCGATCCCGCCCAATCCTTCTAGTGCCGCGGCGCCTGAGCCGGGCAGCAGCTGGCGGAGCGGCGCGGCGAACGCCTGGTCTATCATTTCGGTCGATCCTGAGCGCCACCTGGTCTTTGTCCCCACGGGCAGCGCCAGTCCTGACTTTTACGGGGGATCGCGGCTGGGTGACAACAAGTGGGCGGACTCGGTGGTGGCACTCCACGCTGATACCGGCGAACTGGCCTGGGGATTTCAGCTCGTCCACCACAATCTCTGGGACTACGACACCGCTTCCCCACCGCTGCTGGCTAAGGTGCGGCACGACGGCCGCGACCTTCCCGTCGTGATCCAGGGCAACAAGACGGGCTTTATTTATGTGCTCAACCGCGACACCGGCAAACCCGTTTTCCCCGTAGAGGAGCGCCCCGTGCCCCAAAGTGATGTTCCCGGTGAGCACACATCGCCCACGCAACCATTTCCCTCCGCGCCACCGCCCGTCACCGCCCAGACTCTCAAGGCTGACGAGGCTTTTGGACTGACTCCGGGCGACCGCGAAACCTGCCGGAAGTATTTGAGTGGGATACGCAGTTCGGGCATATTCACGCCGCCCGGCCTCGAGCCCACTCTGGCCATGCCAGGCTTCCTCGGTGGCATGAACTGGAGCGGCTATGCCTTTGACCCGCAGCGGCAATTGCTCCTGGTGAACACCAGCAACCTTCCCTTCGTAGTGAAGCTGATCCCTCGCGACCAGTTCATGGCCGCCAGGAAGAACGGGCCGCAAGGCCAATATACGGAGCAGATCGGCTCTCCCTACGGCATGTACCGCAATGTTCTCTTCTCGCCAACCGGTCTGCCTTGCGGACCGCCACCCTGGGGCCAGTTGACCGCCGTCGACATGACCGCGGGTAAAATCCGCTGGCAGGTGCCGCTCGGTTCGATGCGTGACGTGACCACCAACTGCGCCCTATGCCATGGAAGCGGCGGTACGGCGACGACCATGCCTGTCCCGGATCCCAATGCGCCGAAGCTTCCCGATACCTCGGGATCCGCCACGATCGGCGGCCCCATCGTGACCGCGGGTGGACTGGTCTTCATTGCCAGCACCACCGACCCTCACATTCGGGCCTTTGACGTGGAGACGGGCAAGGAACTCTGGAAGGCACCGCTACCAGCCAGCGCCCACGCCACGCCAATGACCTTCCGCTTGCAGAATGGCAAACAATACCTGGTGATCGCCGCAGGCGGACATCCGCAAATCCGAGAGGAGAAACAGAGCGATTCGCTGGTGGCTTTCGCCCTGCCATAGTCGGCGAACAAGGGCGAACCGAGGAACCTTTGTCGATTCTTCCCGAACTGCCGTTCGACGTCTGATCGGACGGTGCGATCATGGCAACGCGGAAACTTCGAGTACTCGAGTTCCCCAATTCGCGAACCGATCCGGGGTCTGGCGCGCGACTGGCGGAATGTACTCAGTGGCGAGCCAAAAGCCCAAGCCACCGAAAGGATCGAGGACGGCGAACGAATAATCTCCCCAGCGGGTTGCGGTACGATCGTAGGGACCCGAGCCCAGAGCAGCTACCTTCACAGGTCCAAAGGAGCGCTGCCTGGGAGACAAGACCGAATAAGCGACGCTGGGGTAGAAACTCGCACCCGAGAGCGTCATGACTACCGCGGCCGTGCCAAACGGGCTTGCCTGGAGGGCCGGGTACAAAAGGTAGTTACCCGAGGAAGCGATATATCCTTGACGTTTCACCTCAGCGCTCATAAGGCGTTCGTGCCGCAATTGGGGTGCAATCTGGAACCAGGCAATGCCTGCGCGCACGTCGGTGTCGTGCGAGGGGGTCAGGATGGTGTCGAGCGCGCCCCAAAGGCTGCCGTTCATGAACTGAACCTGCTGCATGCGATCGTCGCCCGAGTCCAGTTGGCTGCCTGACCCGCGCTGAACCGCGCCGGGTGGTACGCCGTAGGTCTCTGACGCAATGACCAATCTGGACAGGTGAGGCGTACCGCCAAATCGAACCGATTCCCCACCGGTAAGAGCCCACACGCCAATCCGATTGTCGAAGGTTCCGTAAGGATCGAGGGAAGTTAGAAAATACTCGGCATCGGCATCACCGTAAGTAAGGGCCGGTTGCACCGAAAAAGCAAGTGTTCCCCCAATTCTCAGGTTATCAAAATGCACGAAGTGAGCAGGGAGCCCCCGCACAAGATCGCGCTTGGCGATGGCGTAAATCTGGGCGCCATTGGTTCGCGGTCCCAGAATCGAGAACTCGTTGGTGCTGATATACAGGTTATCCTCGTCAATGCCGAGCAACGGTTGATCGCCAAAGCACGGGCAGCCTGGGTGCGAGGGCGTTCCTTTGCCTCCGGCATCCGTGTTATCGAGGTGATAGACGGTCCAAGGTGTGGTCGGATCACCGGACGAGTTCACGGCGATATCGGTGCGGCCTTTACTGTTGTCGCTGCTGATAAAGAGAATCGTGGCAAACCACGTATTTGTAGCCGAATCGAAGTGACAGCGCGGATCGCTGGTGTATTCCCTCAATCCTTCGCCAAAGAGGACGTTGACATTGAACGGTCCGGCGATCACCGAACCATCAGGACGAAAGATGCTGAACGCCGAATTGACGGGTTCCACGACAAAACCGTTGCCAACACAGAGGCCTTGGTCGGGCGGCTCAAACTCGGCGCCGAAATTGGTGACAGCGCTATCGAGACTGCTTACGCCGTTGAAGTTCCTCAGCAGACGGCCAGGACGAAAGCTATCCAGTGGCGCGGGCTCCACCAGCGGTGCCTGACTCGGCACAGCCAAAGCTGTATGCGGCGTATGGATCCGACGGGTGCCTTTCGGGCGCAAATGAGCTGGGGCTGTGGCCATGGAACCTGAAATCAAGGGCTGTCGTAACGGATTCACCGTTCCCACCGGCGTGAGGATGCCCCGGGTGGCGCGCGCAGGGGGCGTCTGAGACAGAGACAATATGGGGAAGAGTAGCACGGCGCAGAGCATGAGGGTTCCCGGACGTCGCATTCGAACCTCCACTGATTCTATTGACCTAAAAGGGTGAGGACGAACTTATCATTCGCGGGGGACAATCGTCAAGATAAAGCCAACCGCCGGGACCCGCTTTCACTGGTTCCATGTTCCTTCCTATTCACGGGAGCTTCAGATCGATACAAGGGCTGCAGCCTCTGTACGGACCTTCGGCATTCGACGAACGGCGGACCCGCCCAGAGGTGGCCTGCACAGAGGTCAGGTTAGAGTCGGATCGCCGGGCTACCGATCGAACTTCTGCGGCTTCCGGGCCTCCCAGCCTGGCTTGAACAAGGGCATAAAGTGCTCCGGCCGGTACGGGTGTTTGACGATTTCGTCGAGGTTGAGGTCGACGCCAAGGCCCGGAGCAACCGGCACGTCGATGTAGCCATCGACCACCTTCACTGGCGGAGTTATGATCTCCGCCTCCCAAGGTTCATTGAATTCATCGAAGATCTCGTGAATGAAGAAGTTCGGCAATGAGGCGTTCAGTTGCACGCAAGCAGCTGAACAGATTGGGCCCTGAGCGCTATGAGGCGCAACCATGCCGTAGTGGGCGTCGACCATGTCCGCGATTTTGCGCGTTGCAAAAAGGCCGCCGACGTTGAGCGGTTCGGGCTGGTAAATGCTCACAACATCGTACTTGAGCAGCTCGGCAAATTGCTGCTTGTTCGAGAAGCTCTCTCCGGTGGCGATCGGGACAGGACTGCGGCGGGCGACCTCCACCATGGCGGAGATATTGGTGTGAGGAATGGGCTCCTCGAACCAAGCCGGACGAAACGGCGCCATGGCTTTCGCCAGTTCCAGAGCCGTCGCCACGTTGAAGCGGCAGTGCCCTTCAACAAGGATGTCCACCCGAGGTCCGACGGCGGATCGCACCGCCCCTATGATGTCGATCGATAGACCGAATTCATAGCTGGACAGCGTGCGCCAGCCGCTCCCAAAGGGATCGAACTTGAGCGCGGTGTAGCCGCGATCAGCCACGACCTTGGCCTTCTCGGCAAAGGATTCGGGAGTTCGTGGTCCGCGGTACCAGCCATTGGCGTAAGCGCGGAGTCTTTCGTGATATCGTCCGCCCCAAAAATTGTAGATCGGCTGATTCGAGGCCTTGCCCACGATGTCCCAACAGGCAATCTCGATGGCGGCGACGGCACACATGTGGATCTGCCCGCCTTCGGAAAATACGTCACGAATCAGACGTTGGGAAAGGGTCTCGATCTGGGTGGGATCCATTCCCAGGATCAGCGGCTTCAGTTCGTGGATGGCGGTCTCGATGGTCTTCGAGAACATTTGCAGCGAGCCCTCGCCGATACCATAGAGGCCCTCATCGGTGTGGACCTTCGTAAAGAGCCAGTTCTTCCAGGGATTTCCCACCAGCCAGGTGTCAATTTTGGTGATTCGCATAGTTATCCTCTTCCGAGTTCACCTTTCGGCTTTCTCCGGTCCGGTCGATCACAAAAACCATTTGTGCTCGACCTCCTTACCTTTGTATTTGGGATGCCGGGGCTCTTCCTCGATCCAACTGATGTCCATCCTTTGCTGTTTCCTTTTATGAAACAGGTCCATGAATTGCTTTTGCTGCGCGGGCGTCATGTCTCCGATGCCAATGTAGTCTCCAAATCCGTTGGAGATCGGCAGCGGAGCATTAAAGGTCTCAACCGCATAACGGCTCTGCTCGAAACGCTGGACGTCCCACCAATTGCATGACCATAGCACATTGCGGTAGTTAGGGAAGAGTCCATACGACCAGCCGGAGATTGTACAGGCCATATCCTGATATGTCCCATGAGCGACGAGACAATAGGGGACCCCCGCCTCGTAAGGCTGAAAGGCGCCGATGTCATCAGAAGCTAGGAAAGCCAGTTGCGGGCTGAAGCTGGCCACCGTCGCAGCCACTTCCTTTACCAAGGTCATCATGCCGCGGCTGGCATAGCCGGGAGCCGCAGCGGGTCCAAGGTCATTCGGACCGACCGTGAAGGTTTCGTCCCAAACGAAACCGTCCACCTCTTTGCCATATTCGTCAAGCAAGGCCTGGATGTAACGCAGATAGAACTTTCTCACTTCCGGATGCAGGGGGTTCTGGGCATACGTCTTTCCTTTGGTGTCCGGACCTTCCCAACCACCCCAATGCAACACTTTGCTGGGATCGTAGACCTCCTTGACGCCATCACAGCCATTGATGCCGTCAGCATAGTAGATTCCTACCCGGAATCCCTTCTGCTTGGCGTAGCGGATTCGCCGGTGCATATCCTCGATCGACATCGGCACCGGTCGCGTCGCCGCCACCGCGTCCTTGGGAAAGACAAGGCCCGATTCGCGGTCCGGGGCGTCAGGCAACGACTGGTAGAACGAGCTTGCGGCATTGGGAAAGGCGGTCCATTCTTTCAGCAGCGCGCTCTTGCGCCAGTCGAAGGCGTAGTGGCCGACGTAGTCATACCATCCGTGCAATGCCAGGAACACTTTGGCGCGATCCTCGGGGGCAACCAGCTTTTCGAGTGCATCGATGTCGCTGAACCAGCCGCGCCCGTTCTTGCTGAGATAGTCGTAGTCCACCATGGCCACTTCGTGCAGCCAGTCCGGCCCCGGCTTTACGTCAGCGAGTGAAGTTGCGTAAAAAGCCTGCATGGCGCCTTCCGCGCCGCCTCGATGCAGGGCGGTGTATACTCGCCGTTCCTCCTTTTGGACGCCGATCTCCCCGGAATACGCGCAGTTGAATTCGCCGCCCTTCTGCCCGTGGGCGAGACTGAAATACGACGTGAATAAGGGGTCCGCGCAATGCGTTAAACGCAAGCCGTCTTCGTCCGCGTACTCATCCACCATGGGGATCGCCAGGATTTGCACCCTGCCGACAGCATTTTTGTAGGACCCCGCCATCGCAAACACATACTCATTCTCGCCCTCGTATCCAAGGATCGGCTTCTGACGCCCTATCCCATTTTTCATCGGCACGAAGACATTACGCTGTGCCACCGGCAAGTGAATGTTCCGGGGCAGAGCCAGCAGCACGTCCTCGCTGATCTTGGCGGGCGCTTCGATTCCGATCTTCTCTTCGAGGGCCACCTCGCCATCGGAGAGATCCAGCAAAGCCGCTTCATACTTGACCGAGAAGGTGTCATGACCCGCAAAATTGTATTGGAATACTGCCGCCGCCCCGTCCCGGCGAGCGACACTTGGACGCTGGCAGCGATACTCCCGCATGCCTGCAACCACCAGACGAGGCCGTGTATCGCCCAGGCGGCGGTCGATCAATTCCGTATTTCCATCGGTGAACGAGACGATCTGACCAGCCCGCGTTAGCTTCAGGCGCCATCCGTTCTTCTCGATAGTTTCACCGTCGCCGTCTTTCGCTTCGTCCGCGAAAGATCTGCCAGGATTGAACACTGGAACTGACACGCCGGCCATTGAGGCTCCCACAATTCCCATAAAATCTCGTCGGCGCATTCTCATTCTCGTCTCCAGGATAGAGTGGAACACGTTTGAGGAACCGGAACAAAACACGGAGCAAATTGACTATCAAACTGCAGTACAACACAAACGGCGAAGAGAACCCTCCTGACATAGTTCCCTCCTGCTTAGACTCGTCATCCGGGGTTGCGCTCTTCGAGAGCGTGAGCGGCCGTAAGGAACCGCCGGACGTCCTTCAATACCCCGATCATCATCTCCGGAGTCAGTTTGCCAGTCTGGGTGTTCTGCTGGCTGGGATGGTACGAAGCAAAAAGACGTGGCAATCCGACCGGCAAGTCGTAGCTCGCTCCATGTGCAAATTCAAAGTTGCCGCGCGGAGGCAGTTTCAAGGTGCCACCGGTGCGCGTCCAAGCTTTGCCTTGGTACACCAGTCGCAGGTAGGTGTCAAACGCGATTTTGCCAAGGGCTAATACAACGCGCACGTGGGTGAGCAGTCTGAGCTCAGCTTCAAAGTACGGCTGACAGTTACCCAACTCGGAGGGCAGCGGCTTATTGTCGGGTGGCGCGCAGCGAAGCGCCGCAGTGATATAGCAACCCCGCAGCTGTAGCCCGTCGTCGCGATTCATCGAGGTCGGCTGCTTCGCGAATCCCGCGTCGTAAAGCGCCCGATAGAGGAAGTCACCCGAGCGGTCGCCGGTGAACATGCGGCCGGTACGATTTCCGCCGTGCGCGGCGGGCGCTAGGCCCAGAATCAGCAATTCCGCTTCGGGATCGCCGAAACTCGGAAGGGGTCGCCCCCAATATTCCTGCTCGAGATACATGCGCCGCTTGATGCGAGCTATCTCGCGGATGTACGTGGCGAGCCGCGGACACCTGGTGCAGGCGATCACCTCCTGCTGCAGAAGCGCGAGCTCGCGACAGGGAACCGGCTGAACCATAATGAGTCCAAGGTGAGCAAGTCGTCAGGATGCGCCGTAAAAGGGGCAGGTTCCGCGTCGTGACTATTGAGTTCTTTCTGCCATCTCCATAAGCAGCTTCCACTGCTCCTCTGAAACTGGCATCACCGAAAGCCGTGCCATGCGTACCAGGGCGAAGTCCTTCAACGCGGGAGTCTGTTTGACTTCGCTGAGCGATACTGAACCCGGTAGCCTTTTCACAGCCTTTATGTCCACAACAGTGAGACGAGGATCGTTTTGTTTCGGATCAGGGTAGGGGTCACTCGCAGCCTCAGCTAAACCCACGATCGCTTTCTCATCGCCCGTGTGGTAGATCAAGATTTCATCGCCGCTGCGGACGCTACGCAGATGCTTGAGTGCCAGATTGTTCGAGACGCCGTCCCAAACGGTCTTTCCATCACGCTCAAGATGCTCAAATGAATAAGTATCAGGATCCGATTTGAACAGCCACTTGGCCATGCTGAACCTCCAGACCGAGGAGACAGGTTACAAGCAAGAAAGCGCGAGCGCAAGCCGTGGCTCGTTGAGCTGATAATGATGATGCCCAGTAATCGCCAGGCAATACGCTGCAGGGAATGCTGAGGGGGCCGCATGCAATTCGTCGCGGGAGCAAGAAATCGCGGCAATAAGCTATAGTAAGACTCTCCTATGCCTCAGAGCCCGCCACAGCTCCGCCGTGAGCTCGGACTGATCCAGGCTACCGCGCTCGCCATTACCGATATGGTGGGCATTGGGCCTTACATCACGATTCCGCTGCTGCTCGCCACGATGAGCGGTCCGCAAGCGATGCTCGGCTGGCTAGCAGGCGCAGCGGTCGCATTTTCTGACGGTTTGGTGTGGGCCGAGCTTGGCGCGGCGCTGCCCCAGGCGGGAGGGAGCTACAACTATCTGCGCGAAGCATTCGGGCCACAACGTGCCGGCAGGTGGCTGTCGTTTCTCATGGTGTGGCAAATCATGTTCTCGGCGCCACTTTCGATCGCCAGTGGCAGTATCGGTTTCTCATCCTACCTGCACTATCTGTTGCCGGCGCTTCCGTCCTGGGGAATTCACGCCATTGCCGGTGCGTTCCCGCTGCTGCTGGTCGTCCTGCTATACCGGCGAATCGGGGCAGTTGGCAAATTATCGGTCGTGCTGGTAGGGGGTGTGCTCGGCGGCTGTCTTTGGATTATCCTCTCGGGACTGCCGCACTTGAGCGCGGCGCGCCTATTCGACTTTCCCTCCAATGCCTTTCACCTGAGCTGGCTCTTCTGGGCTGGATTGGGACATGCCACACTTTACGCTTTGTATGATTATTTTGGCTATTACAATGTGTGCTATCTAGCCGAAGAGATACGAGATCCAGGCCGAGTGATCCCGCGCGCCATCATGTTCTCCATCATGCTGGTGGGTATCCTCTACATACTCATGACCGCGTCTTTCGTCAGCGTGATTCCCTGGCGGGAGGCGCTCTCAAGTAAGTTCATCGCTTCCGCTTATATCGAACGGTTGCAAGGAAGCGTGGCCGGCAAGATCATGACCGCGCTGGTTCTCTGGATCGCCTTCTCTTCAGTGTTTTCCCTGCTACTGGGCTACTCGCGCATCCCTTATGTTGCCGCTAAGGACGGCAATTTCTTTCGGGTTTTCGCCAAGCTCCATCCGACCGGCGAGTTTCCCCATATTGCGCTCATCACCCTGGGTGTCATGGCCTCGGTGTTTAGCCTGGGGCGACTGAGCGAAGTTATCCCCGGCCTTATCGCCACGCGCGTGCTGATCCAGTACCTTCCTCAGACCGTCGGATTCTTCCTGTTGCGAACCCGCCGACCCGAACTCCCCAGACCCTTCCGCATGTGGCTTTACCCCTTGCCGGGAATTGTGTCGATCATCGGCTGGCTTTACGTGCTGGCGACTGCGGCGCGGTCGTCTCTCATCTTCGCCTTCGCAGTTTTCGGGGTTGGAACCGCTGCCTACCTCGTGCGGGCCAGGATGCGAACGGAATGGCCGTTCGCGGCCCCAAAACCTGTAATTTGAGCGTCGGACGTGAAATCAGGCTCTGGACTCGATGTGGACCTCGACGTCTCTCGGTTCAAAGCCGAGTTCCGTAGGTTGGGGCAGTCTTCCCGTCATGTTTGCCCACCACCAGAAGATCGCGGTAGTCGAGCTTAGGACTCCCGCCACCAGACCGATGCTCCTTGGCCCGGCGTATCCGGAGGCGATTCCCGCCAGACCCATCGAAAGCATCATCGTTGACCAGACCATCGATTCCGTCGTCGAGAAGACCCTGCCGCGGAATTCGTCGGGCACATGCCGCACCAGTTTTGAGACATTCAGCACCGAACTTATCGCCACGCTGGCCCGAGACAGGGCGATGAAGAAAAGAGCCAGCCAGAACTGCCGCATCTGGCTGAACAGCACGTAGGTGGCTCCGTGGAGAACGTAGCAGATGGAGATGGTCCGCTTGTAGTTCTCAAAGCTGAGCCGTTTACCCAGGTAGTGTCCAATCGTCCCACCGACCAGCAGACCGACTCCGGCACAGCTCCAGATGATGCCGATGCCGGCGGCCCCCCGATGGAATACCTGTTCGCCGAAAAGGGTAAATAGGATTTGGGCAGCCCCGCCGCCGGTAGCCCACCCGACCCCCACGAGAGAAATGCCGAGGATCAGCGGGGAAGCCTTCATATAGAGCAACCCTTCCTTGTACTCATGCCACGGGCGCACAACGCGATCTTCGTCAACCTCCTCCCGCTTGGACCGAAAACCGCCTTTTATTCGCAACTGCCAGATACAGGTGGCGGAGACCAGGAAAGAGAGCGAGTTCAGGACGAAGGCCCAGCGGTAGCCGACGCTGGCCGCCGTTAAGCCTGCCGCCAGGGTACCGATGGTAAGAGTGGTCCACTGGGTGGTCTGCGTCAACGAACTTGCCGTGTGCAACTCCTCCTTGGTAGCAAGGGTGGGCAGAATGGAAGTCCGCCCGCTGGTGAAGAAAGGCGAGGCGAGCATCAGCATGGCGCTGAGGATATACAGAACCCAGGACTGGCGATGATGTACCGTCAGCACAAAAGCCAGGGCGACCACCGCCCGAACCAGGTCGCTTGCCAGCATGATGCGTTTGCGGTCGAAGCGGTCAAGCAAAACGCCCGCGAGCGGCGCCGCCATCACGGCGGGAATGGCGCGTGACAACATGATGCCGGTTACCACCAACCCCGAACCGGTGGTCTCCATGGCCAGGCTGAACACAGCGATGTTGTTAAAGTGATCGCCGATCTCGCTGACAACCTGGCCGATCCACAGGTTTCGGTAATTGCGATTATTCCGCAACAAGTTGAGAAAATCGTTCATCTGCACCGCTCGTCAAATGCACCACATAATCAGACTGCTTCAAGTTATCCCAACCTTTAGAGCACGTATTTTGGTTGGAAGCCTCCAAGGGACGCGCCCCAAACGCGCCGACAAAGAGACCGGATAACAGATAGAAGGATCAGTAAGGCATCGTGGGCTTAAGGAGGGCGGTCCCTCAGGCCTTTTAGGATCGCACATTCGGCACGATTTCTGAAGGTGGAAACGGCAGGTTTCAGATTATTGAGATTAGTCACTGAGTCGCTTACTGCCTTCTGCCTACTGCTTAGTGCCTGCCACTGCTTCCTGATCTTTGTACTGCAATTGGTAGAGTTTGTAGTAGACGCCACGGTTAGCGAGCAGTTCCTGGTGCGTCCCGATTTCGCGCACGCGCCCCTTGTGCATCACGATGATCTTGGAGGCATTCTGGATGGTCGAAAGCCGGTGGGCGATGACCAGCGAGGTGCGATTCTCGATCAGCCGCCGCAGGCCCTCGCGGATGAGATACTCCGTCTCAGGATCGACGCTTGAAGTGGCCTCGTCCAGGATCAGAATGCGCGGATTGTGCGCCAGGGCGCGCGCGAACGAGAGCAGTTGCTTCTGGCCGACAGAAAGCGTGGAGCCCCGCTCGCGCACCGGCTCATCAAATCCGAGGGGCAGGCTCTCGATGAAATCGAGGACGTTCACCTGGCGGGCAGCCTCGCGAATATCCTGATCCGTGATCCCTTCCGTACCCATGCGGATATTCGAGGCAATGGTGCCCGAGAAGAGGAACGGATCCTGCAACACCATGCCAAAATTTCGCCGCAGATCGGCGAGCCGCAAGTTGCGGATGTCGACGCCGTCAAAAAGAATGGCGCCCTCCTGAATGTCGTAAGAGCGCAGCAACAGGCTGGTCAGCGTGGTCTTACCGGCACCGGTATGGCCCACCACAGCCACAGTCTCACCCGGTTCAATGGCGAAGGATACGCGCTCGATCACACGATGGTCAGGTTGATAGCCGAAGCCTACATCGCGAAACTCCACCAAGCCTGTAGGGTTCGGCAAGGGCACAGGCTTTTCGGGATCGGCGATCGTCACCGGCGTATCGAGGAGTTTGAAGATACGCTCGGCGCTCGCCATCGCCGCCTGCAGAATGTTGTATTTGTCGCTCAGGTCCTGGATAGGCCGGAAGAAGCGCTGCGAATATTGAATAAAGGCGATGGCCGTGCCCACCGTCACTGCGCCGCGCAAGCTCATACCGCCGCCCAGGTAGATGATCACGGCCACGGCCGCCATTCCGAGGAATTCCACTGTAGGGTAGAAAAGGCCGTAGGCCAGAATGGAATCCTTGAACGCCGCCATATGTGTCCGGTTGATCTGCCGGAACTCATCGAAGCTGCGCTCTTCGCGGCCAAACAATTGCAGAACGGCCATGCCGGTGAGGTGCTCCTGCAGGTACGCGTTGATCCGGGCGATCGCCAGGCGAATCCGCCGGTAGGAGTCGCGCACTGCCCGGCGGAACATGACCGTGGCCATAACGATCAGGGGCAGCACAGCAAACGTGAGCAGCGCCAGTTTCCAATCGAGCTTGAGCATTACCACCACGATCGAGATGAGGCTGAAGAAGTCACCGAAGATGGCCACCACGCCTTCGCCGAAGAGGTCGTTCATCACGTCCACGTCGGTGGTGACGCGTGTGACCAGGCGGCCCACCGGATTACGATCGTAGAAACTCATCTGCAAACGCTGGAGATGGGCGAAGATCTGTTTGCGCAGGTCGTACATCACTTTCTGACCCACAATCTGCATGGCAAATGATTGCCCGAATTGCAGAACGAAGGTCAGAAGCACGGTGGGCAGATAAAGCGCTAAAGCTATTTGAGCGATCCCTAGCACAGGGTTACGGCTAAGAAAATTGGCGAGAATGTGCGGAACGTGCTGGCGGCCGGAGGGGTCCAGATAACGGTCTATCTCCACCTTCATCAGGTAAGGCGGTACGGCCTGAAATACGCCAAAGAAAAGGGTGGCCAGGAAAGCGACTAGCACTACGCGACGATAAGGCCGCAGGTAGGCAAGCAGCCGCTTCATCAGGCGCGAGTCATATGCCTTGCCGAGGACTTCTTCTTCGTGGAGATTGTCAGCCATCGTCCGTTGTCACTGGCCCGTAGTCAGTCGTGAGGCGGAGTGGAGCTAGACTCCTGACTCCTTCTTACACTTCCTGCTCCAACTCTTCCTCAATAAGCTGCTTACTATAGAGTTCGGCGTAGGAACCCCCAAGCGTCAGCAGGTCCTCATGGGTTCCCCTTTCGACAACCTCGCCGTTATCGAGAACCACGATCTCTTCCGCGTTGCGGATCGTCGAAACCCGGTGCGAAATCAGCAGCGTCGTCCGGCCGGCCATGACACCGGTAAGCTGGTTGAGGATCTTCTCCTCGGTACCGGTATCCACGCTTGCGAGCGCGTCGTCCAGAATCAGAATCCGCGGATCGCGGATGACGGCGCGCGATATGGCCGCGCGCTGCTTCTGGCCACCCGACAAAGTAAGGCCGCGCTCGCCCACCAGAGTGTCGAACCCTTTGGGGAAATCTCGGATATCCTGCAGCACGTTAGCGATTTCTGCAGCCTGCTCCACTTCCGCGTCGGTGCTCTCGGGCGTGCCAAACTTGATGTTCTCGCGAACCGTCTCACTGAAAAGGAACGTCTCCTGAGGCACGAAGCCGATGTTTTCACGAAGGGTCTTGAGCGGAATCTGCCGCACCGGCACGCCGTCGATCAGGAGGGTCCCTAAGGGCGCCTCGTAGAGGCGTGGAATCAGATTTACCAGAGTAGACTTGCCAGAACCGGTGGCGCCCACAATCGCCACGGTCCGCCCCGCCGGGATGCGCAGGTTAATATTCTTCAGGACAGGCTTGCCATTGTAGGCAAACGAGAGCTTACGAAATTCGATTTCACCCCGGATTGAAGTCAGCGGATCCGGTGGTACCGCACTATCGTCAATGTCGGGCTGGGCGTCGAAGATGGTCCACAGCCGGCCGAGTGAGGCAAGTCCGCGCTGCGCCATGTTCACCACGAAGCCCAGAGCGATAATCGGCCAGATAAGCATCATCAAATAGAGATTAAACGCGGTGAAAGTACCCAACGTAATCCGGCCCTGCAGCACGTGGTGTCCGCCCACCACCATGATCATCATGAAGGTGAGAGCAAACATCAGGGCGAGCGACGGCCAAAGCAGGCTCGAAATCCAGATGAGACCCTTGTTCCTGTCTACGAACTGCTGGTTCATCCCGTCGAACAGGGCCATTTCCGGCGCTTCCTGGCGGAAGGCGCGAACCACCCGCACCCCCGCCAGGTTTTCGCGCACGCGCTCCGTCATCTCTGAATAAAGCGCCTGGATCCGCTCGAACCGCTCGTGGATCTTCTGCCCCAGCACCTTAACCAGTACGGAAACAATAGGCATGGGCGCCAGCGCCAGCAGCGTGAGCTTCCAATCGAGCCGGATCATGAAGGCCACGGAAGCAATTGTAACCACCACCGTAGTAGCGGAGTACATGATGGCGGGACCAACGAGATTGCGCACCTGATTCAGGTCATTGGTGAGCTTAGACATCAGATCGCCGGTGCGCACGGAGGTGTAGTAGTGCTGGGACAGCCGCTCGAGATGAGCGAAGAGATCGTTGCGCAGGTCGAATTCGATGTCACGCGAAATGCCGATCAGGATCCAGCGCATCCAGAAGGTGAAGATGCCCTTGGTAAGAGCCACCGCCAGCAGCAACCCGGCAATTCCCAGCAGCCGGCGCGGCGTAGTACCGTGCGTGATCCCGTCGATCCCCGCCTTTATGATCAACGGCACCATCACGCCCACCACCTGGGCCAGGATCAGGGTAAGGAAGCCCAAGGCAAAATTCTTCTTGTAGCGCGCGACGTAGG
Organism: uncultured Acidobacteriota bacterium; assembly: GCA_963803295.1. Lineage (GTDB taxonomy): Bacteria > Acidobacteriota > Terriglobia > UBA7540 > UBA7540 > CAWDMC01. Next base: position 134,721 of record CAWDMC010000012.1, read on the forward strand.
GTCCCAGGCGCCTAAGGCTGCTGAACATAGGGTATTTAGATGACGGCAACCATGGTGGAAGGTTCAAGCCAGGTAGTCATAAGGCTTGCTCTACCTCGAGCCGCGGACAACAATAAAGCGCAACCGTAAGCCGTGCCCGCTAAATTTCCCGACGGCCCTCGATGGCTTTAAGCATGGTGACTTCGTCAGCGAATTCAAGTTCAGAGCCCACGGGGATACCCATCGCGATCCGCGTGACTTTGACTCCGAGAGGCCGCAGGAGTTTTGAAAGGTACATGGCCGTGGCCTCGCCTTCGGTGTTGGGATTGGTGGCGATAATGGCTTCTTTGAGCTTGCCTTCTTTGAGGCGGTCGAGCAGGCTCTTGATCTTCAACTGATCAGGGCCGATACCCTGTAACGGCGAAAGGGCGCCATGCAGCACGTGATATTGGCCGTGGAACTCGCGCGTTTTCTCGACAGCAATGACGTTGTAAGGCGTCTCCACTACACAAATCACGCTGGGGTCGCGCGTCGAGTCGATGCAGTATCCGCAAGGATCGAGATCGGTGAGATTGTTGCAGACGCCGCAAAGATGGAGCTTGTCCTTGGCGTCGATAATGGCGGTCGCGAGCCGTTCGGCGTCCTCACGCGGGACGCGTTCCAGATGGAAAGCAATGCGCTGAGCGCCTTTCTGTCCGATGCCGGGAAGGCGCTTGAGTTCATCGATCAAACGAGCCAAAGGCTCGGCAAAGTCTCTCATGGTAAGCTCAGATCCACACATCGAAACTCGAACGTTCAAAAGGAGAGAGCGCGGTCGCTGCGCCTCATCAGCTGATCGCAGCTCCGCACCGGCTGCCCAACCCAAGCTAAACAGGAAGAGTTTCGAATTACTAGGTAAGGCCGGGAATATTCAAGCCGCCCGCCAAGTTGCTCACGCGTCCTGCCAATTGCTCATCCACCTTGCGAGAGGCCTCGTTTACGGCGGCCACGAAAAGATCCTGGAGCATCTCAGCGTCCTTGGAAGCGAAAACTTCAGGGTCAACGTGCACGGTGATCAGTTGCTTCTGGCCATTCATCTTCACTCCAACCATGCCACCGCCCGCCGAGGCTTCAACCTGCAGTTCGTCCAACTGCTTCTGAAGCTGTTCCTGCATCTGCTGGACCTGCTTCATAATCTGCTGCATCTGTTGGAGACTCTTCATCGCTTCACTCCTGGCTAAGATCTTCGACTTCGACCAAGGTGCAATCAAACCTCTTACGAAAAGCCTCCACGACCGGATCGCTTTCCACCCTGCGCTGAGCGTGTGTTTGCGCTGGGGCCTGGTCAGGGAGACGATCTGGGGCTTGGCGGCGGGGCATCTCACCGTCTCCGAGTGTAACACGAATCTTAACGGCTCCGCCCAGCACCTGCTCTGCCGCGGCCTGCAGGATTTCCTGGCGCTCACGCGTGTTCAGGAGATCGGCGAACCACTTGTCTTTCGGGGCAAACACAAAGCGCGCTTCGCCACTCTCGAACTGCCAGCTCAGTAGGGGATCGAGAGCTGTGGCCAACAGTTTGGATTTGGCGAAAATCGCCGCACGGATCGCCGCCAATCGTGGATCGGTGAGTGACGAGGCAGAGGCCTCCCGAGCGGGGACTGGAGCGACGACGCGCGCAGGAGCAGCCGCAACGGGTGCTTGCGACTTTGCTATTGCCGAATTTGGTGGGGAGACTGGACCTGGCGGTGTCAGCGGGGCGGAAGGCAGCGGCGCCGGCCTGACGTTCGAATGCGTAGATCGCCCCGGCGTTTCGGTTTGCGCACTAGGCTTCGAGGCACCGACGACTGTCCCACTGTATCCGGGTGCAGCGGACCTTGGTGCACCGGGCCTTGACCCGCCCGCGGCCGCCGAGCCGGGAGCAGGGCCCTGACGCGCGCCGCTGGAGAGATCGCCCAAAAGCGCTTCGAGTGAAGCCAGCTTTCCCGCGTGCACCAGCTTCATTAATCCCAACTCCAAGTGAAAACGTGGAGCTAGGGCATGCCGCAGCTCGCTCTCAGTACGCAGGAGGATCTGAAAGAAACGCGAAAGGTCCTCTTCGCCAAAGACGGCGCTGAGTTCTCCCAGGATCTTGCGCTCGTCGCTGGGCAGTTGCAGGAGGGAACTCGCGGCTCCGCAGCTTTTGGCCACCATAAGGTTGCGCACAAAACGGGTCAACTCCCCGGTAAAATGGCCCAGTTCATAGCCTTCCGAGGCAAGCTGGTCAATGGATTCAAGCACACTTTTGGAATCGGCAGCTTGGATCGCTTGCATGAGCCCAGCCATGAAATTCACCGGCACCACCCCAAGCAGTTGGCGGACGCGTGCCTCATCCAAGTCGTCACCGCACGCGGCGATCACTTGATCGAGAACGGATAGACCATCGCGAAGGCTGCCCTCGGCTGCCTGCGCAACGGCAGCGAGCGCCTTTTCATCAGTGTGGATCTTCTCCGCGGCGCAGATGTGCTCCAGCTGCGCGTAGATCTCCGCATAGTCGAGCAGCCGAAAAGAGAAGTGCTGGCAGCGCGACTGGATGGTAGTGGGCAGCTTGTGCGGCTCGGTGGTGGCCAGGATGAACAGCGAACGGGGCGGCGGCTCCTCGAGCGTCTTGAGGAGGGCGTTGAACGCCTCCGTGGTGAGCATATGGACTTCGTCAATAATGAAGATCTTGTAGCGATCGCGTGACGGCAGGTAACGGACGGTCTCGCGCAACTCCCGGATCTCATCGATGCCGCGATTCGAAGCGGCGTCGATCTCGAGTACATCCACGGAATTGCCCGCGGTGATTTCGCGGCAGGAGTCGCACACGCCACAAGGAGTGACGGTCGGACCATTCACGCAATTGAGCGATTTCGCCAGCACGCGGGCCGTGGTGGTCTTCCCGACTCCCCGCCCGCCCGAAAAAATGTAGCCATGCGCGACACGGTCGTGCACTATGGCGTTCTTGAGAGTGTCGGTGATAAGCCGCTGGCCGACCACCTCATCAAAGGTCTGCGGCCGGTACTTGCGAGCGATGACTTGGTAGGACATACGGTTCTCAGTCTTCAGTTATCAGTCTTCAGCCATCAGCGAACTGATAACTGAAACTGAAAAATGAAAACTGAAAGTGGGCCAGACTTCGGGTTGATCTGCGGCACACGGAGAGGCCTGCTACCGTTGCTTCCTTCCGGACCTGGCGGGGTTTGTAGACATCCGTCGCACAGAGCCCGAAGTCTGACATCAGAGCCGTCCATTGCAGGATCCAGCGCGACTTTGATCGTACCACGCCGGTTGGCGCACGTCGATAGCTTTCCCGTCATCCCCTCCGGGTTAACCCAGGCGCAGCCGAAACACAAGATAGTAGACAACTGGTCGTAAGCAGCCTTCGAGGGCCTTATGGATCTAGCCTTTACGACTTCTTGCAAAAGAGAGGCGGGAGTATAATATACCAATGGCTGAGAATCTCAACGATACCCGGCCTGTGGAATCGAAGACAATCCGGCTGACGCGCCCTTCGGTGGTTGTACTCTGCGGTCCGGCCGGGAGCGGAAAGTCTACTTTCGCCGCCAGCCACTTTCGACCCACTCAGATTATTTCTTCCGACCAGTGCCGGGCCTTGGTGTGCGATGACGAGAGCGACCAGCGCTTCCAGGCGTCCGCATTCGCGGTGCTCCATTCTATTGTCGAACAGCGCCTGTTGATCAACAGGCTGTGCGTGGTGGATTCAACTGCCATTACATCCCAGTTGCGGCGGAGCCTTATCGATCTGGCGCGCCGCCACTCGGTGCCCTGCACAGCGGTCGTTTTTGACGTGCCACTGGAGACCTGCGTGTCCCGCGATCAGGCGCGAGAGCGGTCGCAGGGCCGTTTCGTGGGCCGCCAGGTAATCGAACGGCAATACCTGGCGTTTACCGGCGCGCGCGCGGCGATTCGGCAGGAGGGCTTCGAGCAAGTCATAGAGCTGGCGGACGACGAGCAGGGCAGAGTACAGTTTGAGATACTTTTCCGTCCAGTACCGGGCACGACGATCGGGGCGGTGCCTCATGGGGATCTCCGCCGCCCGGTGAGAACAGAAGCGCGGCCGGGAGTGGTTTCAAGACGCGTTGTGCCCACATCTGCCCCGCCGACTTTGTCCGCGAGTCCCAAAACGGCTCCAGCGAATCGAGCCGCCGAGCAGTCAAATCGGCAGCCCACTAAGCCAGCGCCCTCGGGACAGACAGCCGTCCCTGACTCCGGAGGTACCGCGCGCTAGCTAGCTGAAAGTTTCTGGTCAGCTTCCGAGTTGACGATTCATCCGCAATCTTACGCTCCTTTCCACGCCGGACGTCGATGAGCGCTGCCCAAGCCCAATAATTCATCTTTGTGAATTCATCTTTGTGCCGAGGGATATCGTCATGGAGAGGAACGTCTGTTGATTCGATGCTTGTCCTCTGAAAAGGTCTCCCTCCAATCGGGCATTGCCTTGTGAACGCTGACTTAACTGTCCTTCCAGACACGAGTCGATAGTGGTAGTCTGGTGGGCTGGATATCGTCAAACCGGAGCAGATTGTGACTGGACAAACAGGATATCCGAGCACGAAGCGATTTGCTAGATTCGCCTGGTCGGTTCTGATATTTCATCTGGCGGTTATCGTCTGGGGGGCCTACGTTCGCGCCACCGGATCGGGAGCAGGTTGCGGGGGCCACTGGCCGCTCTGCAACGGAGAGATAGTACCGAACCAACCCCAGGTCGCCACCATTATCGAGTATTCCCATCGCATTAGCAGCGGTTTGGCCGTGATCCTGGTCATAGCGCTGGTATTCTTTGCCTTTCGGATGTTTCCGGCCCATCACTCGACGCGTAGATTCGCCGTCTGGTCGCTGGCCTTTGTCTTCACTGAAGCATTACTCGGCGCAACACTGGTGGTGTTTGGGTTGGTCGCCCGTGATGCCTCCGCGACCAGAGGAATTGCTTTAGCGGTTCATCTGGTCAATACCTTGCTCCTGCTGGCATCGTTGGCTTTGACCGCGTGGCTCGCCTCCCGAGACGCGGAAACAGACTCGCCCAAACCTGAAGTTATGCACCGGTCCTCTTACCTGCCTTACGTAAGCGCGATGCTAGGCACCATCATCCTGGGCATAACTGGTGCGATTGCCGCCCTGGGCGACACTCTCTTTTCTTCCAGCTCTCTCGAAACGGGCCTTCGCCAGGACTTTTCAGTGTCAGCGAACATCTTCCTGCGCCTTCGGGTAATCCATCCCATTTTGGCTATGGTGATAGGGCTCTACGTGCTGGCACTCGCGGTCCGCGCAGTATCGGCCGGCGGGAAGAATACCAAGACGCTTGCGAAGATACTGCTCGGCTCGACGGGCCTGCAGCTACTGGCGGGAGCCGCTAATCTCATGCTCCTAGCCCCGGTGTGGCTTCAAATGATTCACCTTCTGCTCGCCGACGTAGTCTGGATCGCTTTGGTTCTGCTCGCCTCCGAAACCCTGGGCTTGTGGCAACCGTTAAGAGTGGAAACGATGAGGCTGGGGCCGGCTGCCGCAATCCGAGCTTGACCTCATGCCTGTTCAGGCAGTTTGAATTGCTGAAGTAAGCGAGGCGACTGGAGGACTCTGGCGGCTTTGCGCAAATCCCTTTTGTTGTCTACGTGCATGCTCCTGTCATTCTCTCTCTTGAGCTTTCCTCTCTTTTCCCCGGGGGGCGCTGCTTCTATGAAGGCTCGGGTCGCGATTCATAGGCTTGAAGATAACGCTCGACCGGTACAAGGATCCGGCGGCAGTGCAGGCTCTACCCGCTACCGCACGCGTGTCCTCGGCGCCACAATCGGTTTGCCGTCCCTCGCTCCTTCAGGACCGGGGCTTGGATCAGGGATTCGGTGAACGTTCCGAGGCTGCAAGTCAAGCTGTCTGCAGATGAGTTGTCGTGTGTAACTGCGCTCACTGTGCTGCGGCTGCCTTGCGGCGTGTTGCCGTCGTCAGCCTCAAGTAGGCAGCAGCGGCGCGCAGGCGTACAGCGTCCTTCTTGTCATCCAGCAACGGGACCAGGTTCTGCCTCAGGTCAGGATAAGGATGCATGGCGATCAAATGGACTGCCGCGGCGCGAAGCGACCAGTCCTTGTCGGATAAGGCATCGCGCACCTGAGTATGAATCTCCGGACCCTTGTCGCGCGCCAGCAGGAGCAGCGCCCCGGCGCGAGGTGTGGCGGCCGGATCCAAGAGGATGCCCTGCACAGAGGATATTCCCAGACCGATTCCAGGCACCGGAACGACCGTGCCAACCACGGCTTCGGTGGCCGTCGTAACGAGCTTCGCCGGCGTATGCGCCAGGCGCAAGGCGCTACGCGTCGTACTAGCAATGAACCCCGACTTAGCCTTCGATTCCCCCTCCACAACAGCCATCAGGAACTGCTCTCCTTCCGGCTCGTGAAACCGGTAAAGCACCTTGGCCGCGGCAAAGTCGACCTCTGGAACAGGATCGTCCAGCAACTTCTTCAGAAGCGGGATAGTTCGCCGGTCGTTGAAATCGTTCAGAGCCGAGATCACTGCCAGCCGTACCGGAACATCCGAGTCGACCGCCATCGAGGTAAGCACCTGGAGGTTCCCTGCCTTGGGTCCTTCCAAACTGAGGGCGATCACTGCCTCTTTCCGTACGTCAGGGTTCTTCTCATGCAGAGCATCGTCAAGTAGCGACTTTGCTTGCTGGGCGCTGCTGGCATGAGACTGGGCCGGCCGCGTCTGACCTGCTGCAAGCCCGGCGACTAGCAGTAGGACTGCGACAATTCGCATATCGTGAGCTCCTCTCCAAGGCCGATTCTGTTTGGGGACGGAAGCTACCCAAGGCTCGACCGTCCGGTCGGCCATTTGCCCGGCCATTGCTCATCTGAGGACCTAGCATCCATCCGTCAAGGGAAATACGCAAGTGCACTAGAGCTTTAGACGATATTTCCTGCCCTCTTGGTGTGACCCAGTTCGCCATCCATTTCCAGGCGCACATTAGCGTCAGAAATCACGGGGACGCTCGATTCTATAGCAGCGCTGCCCGGTCCCGAAATTGCCGAGGCAGACGGTGGCACAGCAAAAGCCAACACCGTGATCTGGCAATCTCAATGGGTAGCCCGGGATCACGCGAGGTCGCCGAACATCCCGAGGTCAGCCGGAGAGACCGCAGCACCAACTGGCAGCGATGCCACATCCTAACCCGCAATTGACGAACCCTCGCGGCCACATCTGCGATAGAATCGGGCGTGCAGCAGGCTTCGTTTGCTCAATTGCTGCCTCAGCCCAGACCCAAATCAAGAGGAGGATCCCTCATGCGTCGAATGTTTCTCGCCGCAAGCTTGGTGGCGGTAGTTGTGATGCTCGCCATAGCTCCCACCGGCTTGGTCTCGCCGTTGCACGCTCAGGAATCGATTTTCAAGTTCACGCAGCACGACCGCAACCGGGCAGAGCCACAGGTAATAACCCCCGCTACATCCAGCAGTCAGGAACAGGCAGGAAAGCCGCCTTCGGATGCCGTCGTCCTGTTTGATGGCAACGATCTCGCGGGATGGAAGGCAGTGGAAGGCGGTGGTCCTGGAAAGTGGAAGGCTGAAAACGGTGTTCTCGAAGTAGTCCCTGGAACAGGCGACATCCAGACGGAGAAGACCTTCAAGAGTTTCCAACTGCACATCGAGTGGGCATCGCCCAATCCACCGAAGGGAACCGATCAGGATCGGGGCAACAGCGGTATTTTTATGCACGGTCTTTACGAAACCCAGGTGCTGGACTCCTATCAGGCTAAGACCTATCCCGATGGCCAGGCCGGCGCCATCTACGGCCAGTATGTGCCGCTGGTGAATGCCTGCCGGCCACCGGGCGAATGGCAGCAGTACGACATCATCTTTCACGCGCCGAAGTTTCTGCCCAACGGTGTGCTGTTCACTCCCGCCTACGAAACTGTGATCCAGAACGGCGTGCTCGTTCAGGACCACGTGGCGCTCAGTGGTCCTACCGGGAACCACGTCCGGCCACCCTATGAGCCTGGAGTTGATTCGGGACCACTACGTTTGCAGGACCATCACCATCCGGTACGATATCGCAACATCTGGATCCGAGAATTGAAGGAAGGCGAGTAGCTGCCTGGGACTTGCGCCATGCCCTCGACCCGCAGCCCGGCCAGAGCGAAGCCCGCACCGCGAGGCGCCGAGCAAGACCCGCCGCGCTTCATCGCAGTGGAAGGTCCGATCCGTGTGGGTAAGACGAGTCTGGCGAAGATTCTGGCGGAGCGTCTGGATGCCGTCTATCTGAGCGATCCTGAGAACAATCCGTTCCTCGAAAACTTCTACAAGGATCGCCCAGGCGCTGCTTTCCAGGCGCAGTTGTGGTTCCTGATTGAACGCTATAAGCAGTTGCGCGCCCTCGACCTCGGCGTCACCGGTGGACGTATGGTGGTAAGCGACTACGTGTTCGAGAAAGACAAGATTTTCGCCTATCTCAACCTGGAGGATGCCGAACTGCGGCTCTACGACGAGTACTATGGATTATTTTTAGAACAGATTCCAATTCCCGATTTGGTGATATACTTACAAGCGAAACCGGAAGCGCTCAGGAGGCGGATCGAGAAGAAGAACGTCGCGATGGAATTGCGGATTTCCGACGAGTACCTGAACGAGGTTGTCACAGCTTACGAACACTTCTTCTTCCATCACACTTCCACGAACCTGCTGGTGATTGAAACGTCCGAGATCGATTTCGTCGACCGGAACCGAGACCTGCAGGAGCTGCTCAAACGGCTGAGCGAACCGGTGAAGGGTACTCAGTATTTTTTGCCGCTTGGATCCGCGTCGGCGGACTGAGACGGTCAGCGGCATGGGATTTTGGGTGAGCGCGAGACCGCTCCCAAGGGTCCTTACCGCGCAACAAGCTAGGCCCTCTCTGTCCAGACGAGTGAAGACCCTCTCGGGTCTCCTGGCCCGCGTTCGCGAGCGCCGGCAAAACCGACTGTCACAGAGAGGGTCTTTTTTTCGGAACAACCAACCTGAAGGGAGATGCCATGGACCCGCGATTAGAGGCCGTGAGCAAGATCACCGTCCCCCACATTCTCGACCGAAAGTTGGGAAACGAGAAGATTACCTGCCTGACCGCCTACGATTACGCCACCGCACGCCTCGTCGATGAAGCCCGGATCGACATGATTCTGGTGGGCGATTCGCTCGCCCAGGTCGTGCTAGGCTACGACTCGACCATCCCGGTCAGCATTGACGAAATGCTGCACCACCTGCGCGCAGTCCGGCGCGCTGTGCGCCGGGCGCTGCTCATCGCCGATTTGCCCTACGGGTCGTACCACCAGGGCGAGGAGGAAACGCTGCGGGCTTCGATTCGGTTTCTTAAAGAAGGAGGAGCCGAAGCCGTCAAGCTCGAGGGCGGAGCCAAGCGCGCCCCGCTGATTCGACGCCTGGTCGATGCGGAGATCCCAGTGGCGGGCCACATTGGGCTAACCCCGCAGTCGGTACTGGCCTTCGGCGGCTATCGCGTGCAGGGCAAGACCATGGAAACGTCGCGAGAACTCCTGGCGGACGCGCAAGCAGTGGAAGACGCGGGCGCCTTTGCCGTGATCCTGGAAGGCATACCACGCGAGCTTGGAGCGCTCATCACGCAGCGGCTCCGCATTCCAACCATCGGCATCGGTGCAGGTCCGGAGTGCGACGGCCAGATTCTGGTGGTGAACGATCTCATCGGCCTGGGCTTTGCGCCGCCGGCCAAGTTCGTGCGACGCTACGCCAACGTTGCTGAAACCATGCGCGAGGCCTTTGGCCGGTATCGCGAGGACGTACGCAACGGCCGTTATCCAGGTGATCCGGAGTCCTACCACTGGTCGCGAGCGGTAAGTGAAGAGTTCGACGAGAGGATCAACTCGAAGGGATAGGGCAGGCGGAAAAGGTGAAGGAGCGCCTTCGGCTTCCCTCCTCCGAACCGCGCAATAGCGTTCAGGACCATCCTCATCTTGTGACTTTTGACCGTCCATCTTCGAAGAAGGCATGCTTCTCATAAAAACCATCGCTGAGATGAGAGATTTCGCCCGCCTCATGCGTGTCGAGGAGAGGTCTCTCGGTCTTGTACCGACGATGGGCGCCTTGCACGAAGGACACTTGAGTTTAGTACGGCGGGCGCGAAGCGATTGCGCTGCCGTAGTTGTGTCGATCTTCATCAATCCCACCCAGTTCGGACCTACCGAGGACCTTAGCCGCTACCCGCGCCAGCTTGACTCCGACCTACAGCTGCTCGAGCCGCTGGAAGTAGAGGCGGTGTTCGCACCCTCGGCCGAGGAGATGTACCCGGGAGAGTTCCAGACGTTCGTCGAGCCAGGGAGGGTGGCCTTGATGCTTGAAGGCGCGAGGCGCCCCGGCCATTTCCGTGGCGTAACCACGGTGGTGCTTAAGTTATTCAATATTATTAAGCCGGATATAGCGTATTTTGGCCAGAAAGATTTCCAGCAGACCGTTGTGATCCGCCGCATGGTGGAGGATTTTGGACTGGATGTGCGCTTGGAAATCTGCCCGATTGTGCGCGAGGCGGACGGACTGGCCCTGAGCTCGCGCAATCGATACCTCGGCGACGATGATCGCCTAGCCGCCAGCGTATTGTTCCGGAGTCTGGCGGGAGCTCGCACTCTAGCCCGGCAGGGTGAGGTTGACGTCGGACAGATCCTCGAGGAGATGCACCGGATCTTTCGGGCCGAGCCGCGCGCTCAACTTGATTACGCGGTCATCGCCAATGCCCGAACTCTGGAATCTTTGGCCCGCATTCAATCCTGCGCCATAGCCCTGGTCGCAGCCCAACTCGGGCCAGCCCGGCTGATCGACAACATGATTATCAGCGCATAACCTCGATGTCCGGACGGTTGGAGGGCAGTGCGATCGCCGTTTCGGAGCAGCGCCGCTACAAGTTCAGAGTCTTCACCGCTTCGATGACTTCTTTCGCGTGACCCTCGACCTTCACTTTGGGGAACACCTTCTTTACCTTGCCATCTGCACCGATGATGTAGGTAACGCGGGCTACGGCAAAGAATTTGCGGCCGTACATGCTACGCTCCTGCCAGACACCGTAAGCCTGGAGCGTGTCGTGCCCGGTGTCTCCCAGCAGGGGAAAATTCAGTGTGTATTTGTCGCGAAATTTCGCCAGAGCCTCGGCCTTGTCGCCGCTCATGCCCACGACGCGCACCCGCATACGGTCCAGTTCTTTTTTGGCGTCACGGAACTGGTTCGCCTCGTTCGTTCAACCCGGAGTGTCGGCTCTGGGAAAGAAGAACAGCACGAGGGTCCTGTCCAGCAGTTCCTTCAGACTGACGTTCTCACCCTTATCAGAAAGGGCAGTGAAGGCCGGCGCTTTGTCTCCTGGATTTAGCATGGATCGAATCTAAAGTGTAAAGGTTGAAGTGTAAAGGCTGAAGCAAGGTCCTCGCTCACCCTTTACTCTTTACTCTTTTGCCTTTTAGCCAGGCATGGGCTCACCGTTGCTCGAAGCGTGACATCCTCCAAGTCTTCCCCTTACGCCGCAACCCAATTCAATGCGGAACATCGTTAGGCTCTGATAGCACTTGGTGGTGACAAACTCGGCGAGGTGGATCGTGCCAAATTCAGGCACGTAGACGCTGCCATCGTCCACCGGTTTAAGCCCGGTGCAGCTCTTCAGGTCGATCTTTGCCAAGGAGCCAAACACTGTAGTCACGGGTGGCTTCGTGGAAATAGCTGGTGCGCCCTGCCCCGGCAGCGCAGTCGGCACGGGTGGCGTGGACGGCGCCGTCGCCAGGCTCGGAGGTTTCAGGCAGCCGTGATCGATCTGGACTTCCACCGGGCAGCCGGCGATACGCAGGTTGTCAAAGTGGCTTCCCACCGTAGTCACCACTAGATCGCCTTTAGCTTTGGGGTACTTTGAGGCGATCCGAGCCACGATAACATCCGCCGTAAACATGTTCAGAACATTGAGGCCTTCCATGATCGCCGTAGTCAGAGTATTCCAGGAGTCGTCCGTTTCGACCCCGATGACGATGCTCCTAACGGAGCGGAAAGAGAGAATCTCCTTGAACTGAAACGACTCGGCGCGAGAAGCCGAGTAGCCCCCGGTAAAGGGTATGGCGCTGGGTGCCTGAACCTGGATCAGCTCATCAAAGGGGAGGGTGATGTGCCCGGATAGTCCCGTGGCGAGCGCGTGATAAAGGAAGGGTTTCTCCATGCAGCCTCCTATTTGTACTCCAGCCTGAATGGGTATTGCCCGACTTCTTTCGTTTCGGGGCCGTCGGCGCGCACGACCAGCGTGTAGTCGCCGCCCCGAAGCTTCGAACGCTCCAGAAAAAGGTTCACCATGTCTCCGGGTTTCGGTTGGGGTACACGAGTAGAAAGCCTTATCTTGCCTGACGCATCCCGGATTTCGCAAAGATAGCCTGAAGGGCTCTCAGTTGCAACCTCGAAGTATAGACTGAAGAAGCGGGCGGCCGGCGGCAACTCAATCAGCCGCGGCTCACCGCGTGAGACCGCATGAAGCGGGAAGGCGAAGAGTGGCTGCAGGGTGGTTATCTCGGCCACCTGGGACTCGAGACCCGGGATCACCACCAGCCGCTGATAAGTAACAACACCCAGTAGAGCCAGGGCAGCGAAGGTGGGGGCGAGAACCGGGAGTCTGAATCGTGTCCACCAGGGCAACCGCGCCCTGCCGCTCGTCTCCACGGGTTTGGTCCGGACAGGAGCCGGTGCTGGCTCGGCCTGGAACACGGCGCGGGCATTGTCGGTAAGAATGGCTCCGGTTTTCACGGCTTCCGCGCACTCTGTGCATTCAAAGAAGTGCTCCTCGAACTCTTCCAGTTCGACTGGGGACATCTCGCCGAGCAGGTACCGCTCCGGGGCGTGGGTTTGGTCAGCTTGATTGTGTTGCATGGTCTTATCTCTCGAGCTTCTGCCGCTTCCAATTGTGTGGCGAAGCTCCATCAACCGGCAGACATCACTCCGCGCTGGGCGGCAAGCTCCCGAAAGCGCGTTCGGGCCCGATGCAACAGGACCCGCAGGTAGTCCCGGTCGACGTTCATGGTGCGGCACACTTCGTCCCTCTCCGTTTCCTCAAGGAACACCATGCGCAGAATCTGACGATCACTCTCGGCCAGTCCCGCCAGCAGCTGTTGCACCAGTTTTTGCCGCTCCGCCGCCACCAGGACGCCATCCATATTGAGCGCCTGATCCACCGGCTCGTTCTCGCCGGGATCAGCGCCTTGCCGTCCGTGCGACCGGTAGAACTCCATGATGACGTTATTACAGACGGAGTTGACGAAGGCGCCCAGACGCTCGGGGTGCTCCAATCCCTTCCGGCGCAACGTCTGCAGCACACGCAGAAAAGTCTCCTGGCGAATGTCGTCTACGTCCTGCCCGGACCAGTTATGGCGGCGCAGCTTGATCCGCACCAGTTCTCCAAAGTAGGAGGCGAAATGACGTTCAATGGAGGGATCGCCCTCCGTGAGCTGCCTCACGTACTGCGCATCAAAGTCCCGCTTTTCCATATGAATGCCGGAGTCGTCGTAGTATACCGTTCGCGGCTCTCGGGGTGCAATCGCCAAATCGGGCGGCTCGGTGGCTGGAAAAGGTGTCGCGGCCATCGTTTGTGCACCAGTCATATCGCTTCTCACTGTGGTCGGGAGGGCGGGGCTTTTCAGACCCGCCGCGAGTTGTTTGCTCCTGAAGGGGCCACAGCGGTCGAAGGGCGGGCCCTTCCTCAATCTTTGTTTAGCGGCCTCATTTGGGCCAATCAGCGCCTGCCCAATTGCCTGAGGTTAGGAACAGACCCCAGCCAGGCTTGATCCCGGGCGTCAATTGCCAGGCGAGCACCAGGTCCGTCAAACCGGTAACGCTTGCCGGTGGCGGGACTGATCACGGTGAGTCCAGTGGCTCCGACGTATTCAAAGTTAGACAGCGCCATACCACTAGTAAGTGGCTGCAAGGTCACTCTGGCGCCGACATCCGCCCTGATTCCTCTTGTCGCCTGGTTCGGCGGAACCGTCTTGGGCATCGGGCGTTGCTTCGCGCATCCACACATTCTGAACCTCCTGGTCCTCGACATAGTAAGGCGCCAGCGGCATCGGCCTGGTTGCAGTCACGCGTTCAATCAGGATGGCTCCGGCCGACAAGGGCGGGCCACAACATGAGCCGCTCCTGCCAACAACCTCCCAGCACGCAGGCTACTGGGGCTGCAATCCACAGACTTAGGCAATAGAAGCACCCAATGAGTTCCTGCCAGAAGTCCGACACAGAGGAGCGCAGGCGCTCCAGCAGGTGCCAGGGCCCGTATTCGGCGCCGAGCAAATGCGTGACTCGCCACACCAGAAGGACGCCTAGCAACAGTTGGTAGAAGCGCAGCATGTCTCGTCCCTCGTCAACATTTACGAGCCCGCATTCGCGATATTCCCGGTACTCGTCGTTGCCCCAAGCGCAGCGTCATGATCCGCATCAGCAAGCGAACACAGCAGCCAAGTGCGTCGTCCGGCGACAACGTAGCCACCAGCGGCAAGGATAAGAGAAGGGAGGCGACCACACAATGTGTGAGGGCTTGCCACTTACCCAATGTTTGCCTCCCTTCCTCCCACCCGAGATAGTGACCTTTGAGCGGCGGGCGTTTCATGGTCGAAACGGCGCAACGTTCGGGGCGCCGCGCCGCCGTCGTTATTTCTCCATCAGATTTTAACCAAATGACTTATATGCCGCGGGGGGAATAGCGCTATGGCCACAATAGTGGATTTTGTCGTCATTAGTCGTAACCTGCGTCGTTTTTGGTATCTTAGAACCCGTTGCGTGTTAATGAAGAAAGCTTCTTTCCGGCGGCGCCATTCATTGCGCGACAGATCGAGCGGGCTGCCGTCTTGCTGAAAGGCAAGCGCTACGTGAACGAATAGAGGAGTGATGCCCAGCCCGGCGCTACCAGCGCAATGCCATGAAATCCAAGTCCCTGGTCCTAGTCCTCGCCACTTTCGCCTTCGCCGCGATCCTCAGCGCTTGGAGCGGTCGCGTCGCCACGTTAAGTCCAACCCTGCTGCTCGCTTCGCGCTGGGTTGCCATTTCTGCCCTCGTCCTCCTCTACGGTTTCGCCAAGCGTTCACTCACCGCCTGGATTCTGGTGGCCATGGTGGTTGGCGGCGAGATCGGACATGACTGGCCGCACCTGGCCCTCCACCTGCGCGTGGTCAGCCTCATCTTTCTGCGTCTGATCAAGACCATTATTGCGCCCTTGCTATTTGCAACCTTGGTGAGCGGCATCGCCGCCCACGCGGATCTTAAGAAGGTCGGACGTATGGGTGCGAAGGCAATCGTCTACTTCGAGGTGGTCACCACTTTGGCGCTCTTCATCGGACTCGCCGCGATCAATCTCAGCCGTGCCGGCGTCGGAGCCAAAGTGGCCGCGCCTGCCGGAGAAGCCATCGAAGTCCAAAGACTATCGGCAGCCGACACCATCCTTCACATCTTCCCGGAGAATGTGGCCAAGTCCGTGGCCGAAGGTCAGGTGCTGCAGGTCGTGGTCTTCAGCCTCGTGTTCGGGATTGCGCTGGCCATGGTGCGCGAGGAGCGCCGCCGTCCCCTCCTCACCCTTTGTGAGAGTCTTGCTGAGACAATGTTCAAATTCACCAAGGTGGTGATGTACCTCGCTCCGCTCGGTGTCGGAGCCGCCATCGCCTACACCGTGGGTAGCACCGGCATGGGCATCCTGTTCAATCTTGCCAAACTGCTGGCCACTCTCTATCTCGCGTTGCTCGTTGTCATCTTTCTGGTCTTACTGCCGACAGCGATGCTGGCGCGCGTACCCTTGAAGAAATTCATTGCCGCGGCAGCCGAGCCGGTGTCGATCGCTTTCGGAACCGCGAGTTCCGAGGCCGCACTGCCCATCGCCATGGAAGCCATGGAAGGTATCGGCGTACCGCGCCCGGTGGTGGCCTTCGTCATGCCGATGGGCTACAGCTTCAACCTGGTGGGCAGCACACTCTATCTTTCGCTAGCTTCGATTTTCGTGGCCCAAGCTGCGGGCATGCAGTTCAGCCTGGGACGGCAATTGCTGCTTCTGCTCACTCTCATGCTGACCAGCAAAGGTGTGGCGGGCGTTTCACGCTCAGCGCTGGTAATTCTCCTCGCCACTGCGGGATCGTTTGGACTGCCCAGCGAGCCGATCTTCATTCTGCTTGGTATCGATCAATTAATGGATATGGGGCGTAGCGCCGTGAATGTGCTGGGCAACTGCCTGGCAACCGTCGTGGTGGCGCGCTGGGAAGGAGATCTCGGCAAGAATGGCTAACGTAGCCTACAACCACACGCGGATTGAGAAGGGGAGGGTCTTTTTACGGCCCTCCCGTTTTGGGCAGGGCAAAAATGTAGAAACTTCAGTCGCAGGTTATAGAGCGGCGTCACTCTACCGCATGACTGCCGGTCCGACGTGCTCGACGCTCTCCCATTTGCGGAATCCCATGAGGAACTGGACTACGCCCTGGAATCGGAACCAGAGCACCATTTGGCGATAGCCGAAGTTCTCGAGCGCGGCGTAGAGCAGCAACAAACTGAGATCGCGCAAACCGGGATAGCGATGCTGTGTTATCTCCTCGAGCGCCACGGCTCCTACCGAGAGAAAGGTGGCGTAGACCAGCCCGAGCAATAGGAAGGGCAGATAATAAACGGGCAAAGTAGACCTGACCAGAAAGGCGACCGGGAGGAGCGCATAACCCAGGAACTCAACCACCGCGCCAATGGCTTCTACATAGAGCTGAAAGGGATAACTCAGCATGCCGACCGCTCCGTAGCGCGGGTTGAAAAGCATGTGTCCGTTCATCCAGAGGGTCTGGCAGAGACCCAGTTGCCAGCGTCGGCGCTGACGCTCCAGCATCCTGAACCCGTGTGGACACTCCGACCAGCAGACCGGGTCGGCAGTAAAAGACGTACGAATCGTGCGGCCCTGCTGAACCGCCCAGCGGCGCAAGCGGACGATCAGCTCCATGTCCTCAGTTACCGTTCTGGTCGAGAACCCGCCCGCCTCGACCACCGTCTCCAGGTGAAACACAGCAAAGGCGCCAGAAACAATCATCGTCGCCCGCAGCCTATCCCAGCCCAGGCGTCCGAAAAGGAAGCTGCGCAGGTACTCAATGACCTGGAACCGCTCGAAGCCCTTGGGCGGCAAGCCGACACTCACCGCTCCGTTCTTCCCGATCGTGCATCCGTTCAGGATGCGCACGATGCCGCCGCTGACTACCATATTCTCGGGTGAGCACACGATTGGCCGCATGAGGCGCAGCAGCGCTTCACGATCAAGCACACAGTCCGCATCGAGTACGGAAAAATAAGGGGTCCGGCAATGGTTGATGCCGACGTTCAGAGCGTCGGGCTTGCCGCCGTTCTCCTTACTGAGCACACGAAGTTGCGGATGGCTGGGAGACACGTAGTAGCGGCGAACCGGCTTGGCTTCTAGATGTGGCCGTTCAATCGTGTCAATCTCCAGCAACTCAAAGGTCTGGATCAGGCGCTGGAGGGTCAGGTCAGTGGAGCCATCATCGACCACAATCAGTTCAAGCCCAGGATAGTTCGTCTTGAACACGGAACGGACCGCCCCCACGATGATGTCCTCCTCGTTCGACGCCGGAATAATGACGGTGACCGGCGGCGTGACGGGGGAGTGCCGCAGAGGCCCAAGTCCCTCGTAGGCGGCGCGGCGGCTGTGCATCCAGACTGAGGCAATGGAAAGGAACATCAGCACCGTGTATGTGCCGTTCCCCACGACGAAATAGGAAACAAGAAGCACGTTGAACACGATCAGGACGTTCTCGAAAAAGGCCCGCCATTCGAACATAAACAAAAGTCCTATAACCGGTGTCCGCGAAGCGCGTAAGCAAGCCGTAATCAAGGGCCGTAGTCAGCCGCAATAGTCAGGAGAGCTCTCCGCTCGCGACCTCGATCGCTACCTTTTCGGCCCAGGCCCGGACGCGGGCGTCGCCATGATCCGCCAAGTCTCGCACCAGGGCAGCGCGCGCCGCAGATAGCTCAGGTTGGCGGAGCAGCGACAACAGGTAGCCGGTTCTGCCCATCCGGATAAATTGCTCGATCACTCGCCGCCCATTGGAATCCGCGCCGGCTGCGTAGCGCCTGAGCAATCCAGGAAGATAGCCGTCCTGCTGAATCTGTTCGGCGACTTGCTCGCGGCTGTAGCGATCATTCGTTTCAAGAAGATGATTAATGAGGTGGCCGGTACCTTCCTCGCCAAGTTTGAGTAAGCCGTGCACCGCTTCCTGGCGGACTCTCCAATGTGGATCGGTGAGCCGCTGCCGAATGGAATCGGTCCCGTCAGTCGTGCGTGATCCGGCCAGGGCGCGAACCGCGTGCATACGGACAAACCAGCAAGGGTCATCGGCGAGCTTGGCCAGCACTTCGTTGGGAGTCTGCGATACCGGGTAAGCCGTCTCCGCTAACCGCCCGATCACCGCTGCTGCGCGAGCGCGGACGTCCGGATCCGAGTCGGAGGCAAGCCGATCCAGGAAAACGTAGGCGAGTTGGGACGGGAAAACCGGAGGGGTAAGCCTGAAATCCGAGTGAGCGGCCGCCCGCGACCCCACCATCTCACGGATCAGATCTGTTGCCGCAAAGCGTATACGCGGATGAGGGTGTTCGAGCGAAGGCAGCAACTCGATCGCCTGGTCGAGGGGAAACTGCACCAGACAGCCCTTGACCGTGCGATAGGAGAGCCCGGCGGAAGGCGTCAGGACCGCCGAGTGAAGGTGTTCCACCAGGTTGGCAAAACTGCGGCGCTCGCGGATCGCTCCCAGGGCGCGAGCGGCCACCACCCGCACGTCGGGATGGGGATCATCCAGAGCGGTAACCAATAGCGGCCAGCTCGGCTGGTGCTCGATCTGGCCGAGATACTCCGCGCCCGAGGCACGATCGGGAAAACTGACCGGTCCGAGGCGATTCGAAAGCGGCGCTCGCTGCCCGCCAAGCCGGTCCTGCCAGGCTGATACCAGTCCCAGATCCTCACAGAGCCGGCGTAGTCCGGGAAGATGCTCGGATTTTATCGGAACCGAGAAGAACAACCGTTCGAGCAGGAGAATCCGGTTGCGGCCTGGGATCAGCCGCAGGGTGCTCAAACCCTGCTGATACTCAATCCGGCCGGTTAGGATGCGAGCAATCACAGGTCCGTAACTCTCACGCAGACTGTCGAGACGACCGAAGAATCTACTCCGCCAATAGCGACGCAAGAAGATCAACAAGACAAATACAACCGAAACCGACAAAATGATTCCCGCGACCTTCAGCGTCCAGGAGACGAACTGGGGATGCAGGAGGTCCATGGCCACAAGGACTGCGTTCCGTAGACGGTCGGGTAAGTTCCGGAATCAGACGCGCGAGGGATTTCTATTGAAGCGGTCTATGTCAATCTCGTTACGTGCCATATAGGTAAAGTCTGAGGATACCTCAGCCGCTACATAAGATCAAGGAAGCACTATTACTCTCTTAAGTTGGCAACTCTGAATGTCAAGGACACAGGCGGCACTATCTTTGGACTGTCGTCTCAGAGGCAGATGGTGAGCCGATGCTGGCGGGGTTCGAACTGGCTGATCCCGGCCTCTTTGCCACGAAGAACACCTTGGCAATTTCCCGGGCGGCCTTCAGGCTGACATTACAACTGCGATCGATCTGGCGGCAGCGCAGCAGGGTTAGCTTGCAGCCACAAGAGCAGTTCTGCTTGGCGAGTGTTTCCTCAAAGGCCTTCTTCTCTGTGTCGGGGTATCTTGTCAGATCAATGCCGGGGACTTCGGAATTAACCTCGGCCAGCGAACTCACTTCGATCTTGGTATCGGGAGACGCGCCGCCAACCTGCTTGAAATCCGTCAACGGACTATCCGGCCCGGCCGCCAGCAACTGCTCGATTTCCTCCTCGAACACGGAGCGATCGGAAGCGCCGACATGCTTGGCGTAGATCCGCCCATCGCGACCGATCAGGAATGAAGTGGGTAGCCCAAGAATGCCACCGTACAGCTCACTGACTTTGTCATCACCCATGCCGACCGGATAGTTCATCTTAAATTGTTTATAGAACTCCCGAACCGGCTCGGGGCCGTCGTCCATCGAGACCCCGATTACGGCGAATCCCCGGTCGCGATACTGATTCTCCAGGTCGACAAACCAGGGGATTTCAAGCCGGCAAGGACCGCACCAGGTCGCCCAGAAATCGAGGAGCACCACCTTACCCTTGTAGTCCTCCAGGTTGATCTTCTGCCCCGAAAGGTCGGTGAGCGAAAAACCCGGAGCCTCGGGATGCGGCCCGCTCGCTGATGAAAGCCCTCCGGCCTGCACACGAACCTTTGTCGCCGGCGTGATCAGGTACCGGTTCGCAAAAAAAAGGCCGACCACAACGGCCACGGCGAGCACTGCTCCCAGGGCCAGCTTGAGCTGTTTCGAGACAGACGCGGGCGGCTGCGTCTCGGACGGCGGCACCTTCTCGGGATGCGGTCCCGGCCAAACGTCAGGATCGACCTCCGGCACTTCGTCGGGAGGGCCGACATCGGGTCCAGTGGAGGGAGGGCCGACATCGGGTCCCGGTTCAGGATTTGGTCCGGGTTCAGGAGGGTTTCCACCTGGAATATGGTTTATGGGTTCATCCGACATAGGGAACCGCCTCGAATTTCCTGTACTCCCTGCAGCGCCTGTCAGTACGATGCTTGCGGGTACCTACCGCCATCCTTCGGTCAAAAGCGCTAGGCTCGCCTCACGATTGCCGACGCAGGCTTTGCTTTCCGGTTGCCAGAGCCCTCAGGACGAGATGGGATTGGTTCCTTCGCGTCAGGCAGCGTAGGCGTCGCAGGCGGACCAGCAAGGGGTCGCTGTGCAAAAACAAGGATACAACCTGCGGCGACGATCGCCAGGATAGCGATGAACTGCGAAGTCGACAGCAGGTGATGAAAAACAAACCCGCGATCCTCATCGCCACGCAGGAATTCAAGTCCGAAACGGGCGATCGCGTACAACGTGATGTAGATCAGAAAAACGTCGCCGTCGCGCCTCTTGCGCGGATACCACCATAGCAGCACGCCGAAAATCACGAACGTCGCTACCGACTCAAGGATCTGGGTTGGGTAAAGCGGTGTCCCCAGCGGAACATTCGTGACCTCGTGACTGTAAGGATCGCTGAACACGACGCCCAGGAAGGAACTCGTGGCCTTGCCGTAGTCGCAACCAGCACTGAAGCAGCCAATCCTCCCGAAACTCTGGCCTAAAGCGATCGCCGGGGCATAGATATCGAAAACTTTCCAAAAAGGCAACTTGTGAACACGAACGTACCAAGCCGCAAAGAAGCAGGACGCGATGAATCCTCCGTAAAAGACGCCCGCCGCCTGAAGCGTTTGCCAAGTGAAAATTTCGCTGGGATGCTCCAGGTAGGTAGGATCAGTAATGAACATGAGGATCTTGGCGCCGACGAGACCCACCACAATAAGCCAGACGCAGAAATCCACCAGGCGGCCGGCGTCCAGACCCTCGCGCCGCCCCAGCCGTGTAACCGTGTAGATCGCGGCAAGCAGTCCGGACGCCAGCAGAACGCCGTACGTGGGCAGATTGAAGAAGCCGAGTTTGAGCAGTATGGGATGCAAAGGAAGTATCTCAGTGAGTCAGTGTGTCAGTATTTCAGTAGTCACTTTCTTTTAGAATTCCGGTACCTAGCTTCTTGACTGATAGACCGAAAGGTTCGCCCACTGAAAATCTCCTATAGACTGAACCGGTTCAGAAAGCTCAGGTACCCGGAAAGCACGGTAAATTTGTTGAATACCATCAGAACGCCAATGGCGATCAGCAGCACTCCGGAGGCTACCTCGACAGTCTGCAGGTGCCTGCGAAATTTCCCGTAGAATTTCAGGAACCGGCTCAGGCCGAGGCCGGTAAGCAGGAATGGAATCGCTAGGCCCGCTGAGTAGATCACCAGTAGAAGCATTCCCGCGATGACGGTTCCACGATTAGCCGCCAGCACCAGGATCGTGGTGAGGATCGGCCCGATGCATGGTGTCCATCCGAAAGCGAAGGCGAAACCCAGCACGAACGATCCCGTCAGCCCACGCCGCGGCGCACCGGCGTCAAGCCGCGACTCGCGGTAAAGTAGCGGGATCTTCAACAAGCCGGTGAGATGCAATCCAAAAGCGATAATGATGATTCCGGCGATCAGGTTGAACAGCCGCCGTTCCGAAAGCAGGAACTTGCCCACCCAGGTTGCCGAGGCGCCAAGCAGCACAAACACAATCGAGAATCCCAGCACGAACGCCAGCGAGTTCCGCAGCACGCGCCCGGTAAGCGCGGCGTCGCTACTCTGCTTCATCACCTCCATCGATTCGCCGGACAGCATGGACAGATAGCCAGGTACCAGGGGCAGCACACAAGGCGAAAGGAATGACGCGACCCCCGCCAGAAAAGCAATCGGAATGCTGAGCTGATCGTTCACCAAAGTCCTGCTCTCGTAACTTCGCCGTGCCTCACAGACTGCAACGATGTCCGGGCCGTAAAAGGCCCGCAAGGTACAAACTCAGCAGCCCGCCTTGCACCTCTCTTCGATGCGCAAACTCCAGCCTCTGTCGCGCCCTCAGTCCTCGCGAAGCTGGTGCGTAGCCAAGCCTTCTCAACCCTTGACTTAGTCTACCATGGCTTAGAGTATGTCAGTATTTCAGTGTGCTGGTATTTCGGCTTGTCGAGCTCTCAATCCGGCCTGCTTCTGGGCGCCCGCCACACCGCCACACTGAAACGAATGAACGGAAGTGCTAAGGATTGATAAACTGAAATACTGACTGACAGGAAATGCCGGCAAATTGACGACCACAAGGAGTTCCATCGCCTGTGCTGCGTGCCATCATTTTCGATTTTGACGGTGTTATTGTGGATAGCGAGCCTGTGCTCACACGGGTTTTTCAGAAGGTTGCGGCTCGGGAAGGCTGGGGCCTTAGCGACGAGGAATATTATCGCGATTACCTGGCCCTGGACGATCGAGGTTTCGTTGACGAGCTTTTCGTGCGCCACGGGCGACCGCTCGATCCGAGGCGGCGCGATGAGCTGCTTGCATGGAAATTTCAGATCTATGCCGACGCCATCGAAAACGGACTGCCAGCAATACCGGGCTCGGTAGAGTGCGTCAACCGGCTCTCAGCCGAATATCCCCTTGCCATCGCGAGCGGCAGCCTGCGGGGCGAAATCGAGCACTTGCTGCAAACGCTGGGCCTGCGGGAGAGATTCTCCCTGATTGTCGCTGCCGATGACGTCGAGCACTCCAAACCCTCGCCCGAAGTTTTTCTGAAGGCTTTGGAAAGACTCGGACAATTGCCTGTGTTCGAGCCTCGGGATGGCAAGGAAGCGCTCCAGCCCTCCCAGTGTCTGGTGATTGAAGACGCACCGGCAGGAGTCGAGGCCGCACACTTGGCCGGGCTCAAATGCCTGGCGCTCACCCATAGCCGGCCGCCGGAGGAGCTGGCCCATGCCGATTGGGTGGCTCGGGGCTTCCACGACCTGGATTTTGAGCGGATCCGCGCGGCCTTTGATTGATCCTGCGGGGCAGGCTCTTCGCCCGCCCCTTTCCCTTTGCTCAAGCTCTGGGTCACCAAAGGCGTCGTCCAAACGCGTAATGCCCTCGGCATTACAGAATGCTGAGATTGTCCACCGCAAGCACCCCGTCTTTCTCCTCGCCTGTCACTTTCACATGAATGTCGCTTTGCTTGTCGCTGGCGCGAATAGCCGCCTCAGCCTTCTGGTTGCCCGCGGCGTCAAACTTCAGGTACTTGCCGTCAGGGGTAAAGACGCCGTAGCCGCTTTTCACGCAATCGGCCATTAGAGCGCAGTCACGCGTGTGGTCTTTTCCGGCCGTATAACCCTTGCCGTCGGTGAGATGGCCGGCGGCGCACGCCTGATCAACAATAATCCCTTCGACTTGACTGGGCGGCACGGCCATAGAAGCCATTGCGTAGAGCAACATCAGCGGTACAAGCAAAGCCAGGGTCTTCTTCATCAGATCTTCTCCTTTTGGGTTGCAGCCGATCTTGGGTGGAGTTTGCGACCGCCCGACGCGACTTGCAGCTTTAGCGCGTCACGGTCATCGAAAGGCCAGTGTGTTGGATGCTGTGGAGCGCCACGTCGTCGCACAGATTGGGTTCAGGCAATTCCCGAGGACGAAAGACTCAGGGTAACAAGCAGCTGTCGCCATGGCCTGATGGCCGATCCGTCACCAGCAATCAGAGGCGCCGCGCCACCAAAACCCCTTGAATTGTGAAGAAAACCTGCAAGAAGTGTTAGGCTCAACGTTCTACGAGAGGAACAACAGGTTCCCGAAGGAGATTCACCGTGACTTGTTCAACTTATGCTTTCCGCTCATGGTCCCCACATGTCCCCGCTTTTCTGTTCGTCGCAAGCCTGACGATGGCTCCCTTAGGCTTGTCTGGCCAGGGGTCTTCCGGCCTCGCCGCTGCCACTTCCACCGAGGCCGATCAGAAGCAAGTGGCAGTGACCGTCTATAACTCGAACACGGCCCTGGTACGGGATGTCCGGCGCGTCACTCTGCCTGCCGGGCAGGTGGACCTGCGTTTTGGGGACATTGCCGCCTCTGTGAATCCTGCCACCGTCCACATCGTCTCACTGACCGCCCCCAAAGAACTGACGGTCCTCGAGCAGAATTACGAATACGACCTGCTGAGCCCGCAGAAGCTCCTCGACAAGTACGTGGGCAAGGAAGTCACCTTGGTGCGCCTGCATACCGAAAACAACTCAACCCGGGAGGAGTCGGTTAAGGCGCTCCTGCTGGCCAATAATGAGAGCGGACCCGTGTGGCAGGTAGGCGGCGAGATCGTTACCGGCATGGGCGCCGATCGCTACATATTTCCTAAGTTACCCGCAAATCTTTACAGTAAGCCCACGCTCGTATGGCTACTTGATAATCAGCATCCGGGCGAACAGTCCGTGGAAGCCTCTTACCTTACCGGCAATATGAACTGGAGCGCGGATTACGTGCTGACCGTAAATCCTGAAAACGCCTTGGGCGATTTGAACGCCTGGGTGACCGTC
This sequence comes from uncultured Acidobacteriota bacterium, assembly GCA_963803295.1. Taxonomy (GTDB): domain Bacteria; phylum Acidobacteriota; class Terriglobia; order UBA7540; family UBA7540; genus CAWDMC01. The sequence goes on from CAWDMC010000012.1 coordinate 159,740, forward strand.
GTCAACAAGAGCGGCGCCGCCTACCGCAACGCGCTCTTGCAGCTTGTGGCGGGAGCGCTGAACCGGGTCGAGCCGCCGCGGCCACGAGTAATGATGATGGAGTCTATGGGCGCGGCGAAGGCAGCGGCTCCGCAATTCAACCAGGAGGCTCTGTCCGAATATCATCTCTATACGCTTTCGCGGCCGAGCACTCTCGAAGACAACGAGACCAAGCAGATCAGCCTCCTCGATGCGGCCGGCGCGCACATCGAGAAGCGTTTCGAGGTGGACGGGCAATACTTTTACTACCGCTCTCAGATGAATCCGGGTGCGCCTGTCCATGATAAGGTCCAGGTTCACTTGAAGTTCAAGAATTCAGCCGAGAACTCTCTCGGGGCGCCGCTGCCGGCCGGCACCGTTCGCGTCTATCAGGCTGACTCCAAGGGACGGGTCGAGTTCATCGGCGAGGATCACATCGACCATACTCCCAAAGACGAGCAGCTCGATCTGCACATCGGCGACGCTTTTGACGTGGTGGAAGACCGCAAACAGACGGACTACCAGAAGCTGGGCTCAGACACTTATGAGATGGCCTATGAGATCACCCTGCGGAATCACAAACCTATGCCCATTACCGTCGAGGTGAACGAGCCGATCAACGGCGATTGGACCATGCTGAATTCGAGTTTCAAATACGAAAAGACCGCCGCCTTTGCCGCTCGATTTCAGGTGCCGGTTAATGCCAACGGCGAAGCGGTGCTTAAGTATCGGGTCCGGGTGAGGTGGTGAGGAAGTCCATGGATTCTGGTTTCTGAGAATACCTTTGAGAATACCTTCATGAACAAAAGGCTGCCGCTTTTCCTAACGATCCCGTACGTCTTTGCCGCCGGAGCGCTGGCCCTTGGCGGCGATTCACTGACCTATCAATCACCATTCCTACAGGTGGAGTTCGCTCGGGATCAGCCAGGCTTCGCCGCTCTAGCCGTGGACTCTCTGGGCAAGAACAAGCTCAATGTCGATGCCCTGATCCGGCCCGCCGCCTCGTCAAGCGGCTTCAGGGCGCGGAGGAGCGGTGGCCGAATCGAGTATCGGACCAGCGGGGATACGACAGCCTCATGGATCTTCCAAGCCTCGGAAAAGCAAATCACGCTTCGGTCCTCGTACTCAGCGCATCATCCCGCCCCGCCGCTGGTGATGGATTTCGATCTCCGTCTCTGCCGGGCGACGCTTCTGGGACTCATCAACGGCGACGGGAGCATCCGCCTGCCCGCCTTGCTTCATCTTCCCGACCACGGGACGTTTCGGATCACCTCAACCACGGCGGGGAAATTGAGCCTCGGCTACGAGGTCTTACCGTATGCCGCAGGCAGGCCGAAAGAAAAGTTCGTGAGGATCTCTTTCCCAGCCGCTTCGCCGAGTCGATCTGAGGTTGAATACAAGCTCGAAGTCACGGCGATTTATCCCAAGGCGCCAGGATCGCACTACGACGAGGACCCGCGTTTTGACGGCTTCCGCAGGAATTTCATCAACATGTTCCAGGTAAGTCCGCGCTTTCGGAGCCTGGCCAACAATAGCGCGAGCGACGCCTGCGCCATCACAGTTTACGAGTACGCCGAAGTGGCTTTGCGGACGCCACCTCTGGCCCCGGGTCTCACCGCGCTTGATCTGGTGCGGCAAACACTGGACCGCTACCTCGGCGGAATGAAGGGATGCGGCATGAAAGGATACAACGGGGGGACGCCTGACGAGACGGGGTTCGATTTTCTCGATGCCTATCCTTCCTTGGTCATTGCCGGCGCCGACTATGCCCTGGGAAGTCACGACGAATCCTGGCTGAAGACCAATTATCCGGGCCTCCAGGCGTGGGCCACCAAGATGCTCGATTTTGACCGTGACGGCGACGGGCTGCTGGAGTATCCCGAGACACGCGAGTCCGGCCCCTGGCCCTGGAACCATCCCGCCAACTGGTGGGACACTATTTGGTTCACCAACAAGGACGCCTATTCGAACGCGCTCGCCTACGATGCCTGCCGCAAGATGGCCAAGGTGGCCCGCCTCGCTGGAAAGCCGGAAGACGAGCGCTACTACGCGGATCGTGCCAACAGGTTGCGCGTTTCTTATGCGCCGACGTTCTACAATCCCGCAACGGGCGTCTTGGCCGGCTGGAAGGATACCAGCGGTAAACTGCATGACTATTTCTTCACCTTTGTAAACGGGATGGCCATTTCGCTTGGCTTGGTTCCGCGGCCACAGGCTGATAGCATCCTCGACCGTCTCCTGGCCAAGATGAACGAAGTGGGCTACACCCGCTTTGACCTGGGATTGCCGGGCAATTTGATCCCAGTGTGGAAAGCCGACTACGGTGACGGAGGCGTTGAATCCGGCGAGCCCCAGAAAGAGGACGGCTCCGATACGTTCCAGAATTACGAGAACGGTGGAGCTTCGGCCTGCTTCGTCTACTACACGATCGACGCGCTTTACCAACTCGGCCGGCGGCAGGATGGCGATCGAATTCTGTTCCCGGTGCTTGAGGCTTTTGAAGATGGCAAGTTTCAGGGCCGCGGCCCAAATGGCAAAACGTACGATTGGAAAAGGTGGGATGGCACGCCCATGGGCTACGAAGGGTTGCTGGTGGACAATTACCTGACCCTGCTGGCTGTCCTCTCGCGAAAACCCTAGCGACGGAGGCGATATGACCAAGGTTCATCTGCTTTTCGGATTAGATGTCGGCTGTACCGCCGGAAGTTCCTAGACATAAGAAGTGGTTACCTGGACCAGCGTCGTGAAGACAGGAATGGTTTCATTCCCTTCGGGAATGGGTTCCTCGTGAGCTGCGAGGTTTTCAAGATGAAGCTCAATGGCTTCTCGGGCATTAGCGGTGGCCTTTTCAATCGTCGCGCCGTAGGAAACGCACCCAGGCAGCATCGGTACCAGAACCGTGTATCCTCCTTCCGACTCGAGAATCAGATTGATCTGGTACGAATAGACTTTCTTCCTTTGCGCATTGGTCCATTATGCTCGATTATGCTCGCGCTGCCGGAATTAGCAAGCGGGCTTAGTCAAGTGGGTTTAGTAGTATTGTTGCTTATGTCCCAGGCCTGTTATGCTAACTTTTGGCATTTCTCGATATAGAGCCTCATCGATTCGAGAATGCTGATTTTGACTTCTTCGATAGAACTCCCAATCCCATACACACCTGGAAAATCTTCGCTGTAGGCCCAGTATTTCCGGCCTTCGCGTTCCACGGTTATGGGATAGGTATACATTTCCATGGCCCGATACGTACCGAATTTACAATTACTCTCGATACGCTTTCGCAGCGAACTGATCCATTCCGCCGCGTAAGTCTCAGAACGGAAACGAACTCTAGTGATTAGTTGCGTAGATTAACGATAGTATTACGGAGCTGCGAGCCCTTAACCTCGCGCTTCCGCCACTTGAACGGCTTAGCATTTTGAGCATAGGCTGCGATGAAGGCCTCGATAGCCTGACGCAGTTCGGCCGTGCTCTGGGTGCTCAGAGCGCGCAACGCCTTCCGCGATAAAAGGCCAAACCAGATTTCCACCTGATTCAACCAACTGGCTGAGGTGGAAGTGAAATGGAAATGAACGTTAGGATGCTCGGCCAACCAAGCGTCACATTTTTTGTGCGTGCCGTAGTTGTCCAGGATCACGTGCAACTCCTGGGCCGCTGCGGTCTCAGCCACCACTTGATCCATAAACTGCAAAAACTGCTCCCGCCGTTTGAGTTGGGTGAAGGCCGTCTGTACTGGTCCGGTCGCCACCTGCAAAGCCGCGAAGAGGTTCAGCGTACCATGACGCTTGTAAGTACTCTTGTAAGCGCGCACGATCTTGCCACTGTCGGTCTGCACATAGCCAGTCTTACGTTCCAAGACCTGGATGCTGGGTTTTTCATCGACACAAATCACCAGCGCCTTTTCCGGCGGGTCGAGATACAAGCCCACGATGTCGGCGGCTTTGGCCGCGAACTGCTTGTCGGTGCTGACGCACCAAGAGCGTTGCCGCTGCAGGCAGATCCCCTGCTGGCGCAGAACCCGCCACACCGCATGCACCGAGCCCTGCAGCGCTGCCGCCACCGCCGGACCGTCCCAGTTCGCCTGGCCCGAGGGCGGAGGTTGTTCCAACAAGGCCAAGACCCGTTTGCGGAAGTCCTCGCCATAAATCCGCCGAGCCCCAGGTCGCTTCCCATCACCCAACCCGGCCAAGCCCCCTTGCACAAAACGCTGCCGCCACTTGATGACGGTGTTAGGGCGAGTGTGGCAAGCGCGAGCGACCTCTTGCACCCGCTTGCCGGCCAAACAGCCCAGGATGATGCGGGCTCGTTCTACCATTTGCCGAGACTCGGTTCGGCTTCCAGCCAACCGTTCCAGTTCTTCTTGGTCCCGAGGACCACAACTAATTGCAGGCGCATTCCTGCTCATGCCCGCCACTATACAATATATCGTATATCATTGCAACTAAGCACTAGTTCCCTGCGGTGCTACAGGTGGATAACCCGGGAAAGCTCAGCCTCAACCGTCCACATTCCGCAATGGGCGTTTTTCGTTCCAGATCCGGTTTCAGTGGCCTGCGGCAGGAGGCGTACGTGTAAGACGCATCCCTGATCGGCCCTTCACGTTCATGTGGACTGCGACCATTTCAACACCCATCCGCTTCCTTCGATCAGGCTCTCCCCCCGCTGGTGATTACTAGGTTGTGTTAAGATCTTCGGTGCTTAAACCGCAGGTACACATGCGTTGCGTCATCGCCTCTTGTTTCCTGATCATCGCGATCCTGTGCAGCCCGCCCTGGGCTGGGGCTCAGTTGCCGCCGCCGGCGGCGTCCCGCATTGATGCACTGGTTCAGAAGGTTTTGTCAGAAACCAGCTCGCCTAGCGCGTCGATTGCCGCAGTTAAGGACGGTCGAATCGCGTACGTCAGGGCGTACGGGAACGCGCGGCTCAATCCTCCAACTCCTGCGCGTCCGGAGGCTCGGTATCCGATTGGTTCTATCAGCAAGCAGTTCATGGCCGTTTCCGTTTTGCTGCTGGCGCAGGAGGGCAAGCTCTCGCTGGACGAACACGTGTCGAAGTACTTGCCTTCGCTGACACGCGCGAGTGAGGTCACCATCCGCGAGCTGCTCTCGCATACCTCTGGGTACCAGGACTACTACCCGCTCGATTACGTGGCGCCTTTCATGCAGCAACCGGTGACCGCGGATGGCATCCTTGACCGCTGGGCCAAGAAGGCTCTCGATTTTGATCCGGGCACTCAATGGCAGTACAGCAATACGAACTACGTGGCTGCCGGGAGGATCGTGGAGATCGTCTCGGGGATGCCGGCGTTCGCGTTCCTCAAGTCGCGCATTCTGGATCCTCTGGGCATGACCAGCGCCATCGATCTCGATTCGCAGACCCTATCGAGCTCTGACGCGGCAGGTTACACCCGGTTCGGGCCATCATCGCCACGTCCGGTCACGCCGGAGGCACGCGGTTGGCTGTATGCAGCCGGCGAGCTGGCGATGACCGCGCACGATCTGGCCGTCTGGGACCTGTCTCTGATGCAAGGCAGACTTCTGAAGCCCTCGTCGCTCGCACAGATGACTACGCAAGCGCGCTTGAAGAACGGCGCTCCCACCGATTATGGGCTTGGCGTCGGCATCCGAAACGATGATGGCCATCCCAAGCTTGTGCACGGCGGCGCCGTGTCCGGATTCCTGAGCGACAACGTCGTGTGGCTGGACCAGGGCGCCGCCGTAGCCGTGCTCACCAACCTCGACGGAACTCATGCCGCGGCGTCAATCGCGGATCAGATCGGCGTCATTCTTCTCGAAGGTAAGGCGGACCCGGAAGCTCCGAATGCCCTCGCGGTGGCAAAACAGGTTTTCCGTGAACTGCAAGAAGGCCGGATTGACCGCGGATCGCTCACGCACGACGCCGACTCTTACTTCACGCCAGAAGTGCTGGCCCATGCGGCTACAGGACTGAAACCGCTCGGCGCGCCGTCAGAGTTTGTGCAGACCCGATTCCAGCTTCGAGGCGGCATGAGCTATCGTCATTTCCGCATCCGCTTTGCCTCAGGCATTACTCTGAATCTGAGTACTTTTTTCGCACCCGACGGGAAATTGGCTCAGTACCTTATCCAATAGGGCGGTGCCAAATGCAAATCGCCAGCAGTGCCAGATGACGACATCAGGCGCATCAGCACCAGCGCTGGCATTAGGTCGCACGCGACGCCCAGAGCGGCAAGCGTGAGGCCGCGGCGTACGAATATGCCCGTGAGTTCCCGGCGCTGCGCGCCAAGTAGGGCACCTGAGCCAGCCAGACGCTCATTTTCCATTCAGTTATCCAGAAAACGCTGATAGAGAATGAAGAGTCGCCTTCCCGTTCGCTGGGCACCACGCCGAGCACGTCGGCGACGTCCCTTTAGAGGAATGTTGCTCAGGTTTGCTTATGTTCCAGCTCGACCCATCGAGCATACAGCTTATCCACTCTCTCCTGGATCTCTTCGATCTGCGCACAGGTGACCTGAAGCTGCGGGGCGTCGCTCATGATCGCGGGATCTTCCAGCGTGGCACGCAGGAGGCCAAGCTCCCGTTCGGCCTCGGCGATTCTCATTTCCATGGCGGCAAATTCGCGAGCCTCCAGGTACGAGAGCTTTCTTTTTGCGGGCGCGGGCGGGGTGCCGAGGGGTGAGGAAGCTGAGCCTGGGGCCCGTCCGGGGACAGGCCGTGCCTCCTTTGTCTTCTGAGCGCGCTGCCAAACGTCCCATTGTGAATAGTCACCGAACCGTTCCACCCCGCCCAGACCATCGAGGCCAATAACTACGGTCGATACCCGGTCCAGCATGAAGCGATCGTGCGTGACCAGCACCAAGGCTCCACGATATTCCAGCAGGCTCTCTTCCAGGATTTCCAAGGTCGGGACATCCAAATCGTTGGTGGGTTCATCCAGCAACAAGACGTCCGCCGGTTGGAGCATGAGTTGGGCGATTAAGACGCGTGCTCGTTCACCTCCGGAAAGCCGGGCCACTGGTTGGTTCAGGTCATCTGCACTAAATAGGAATCTGGCCGCCCAAGAGGCAACATGAATCACGCGCTCCTGATAAACTACCGAATCGCTATCCCGCGCCAGGGCGCGGCGTAAGGTGAGGTCAGGGTCGAGTTTGCGGTTCTGCTCGAAGTACACGATCCTTAGCGCGTCAGCCCGATGGATCTTGCCGCCGGTGGGTTGGATTTCACCTCGCAGCAGGCGGAGCAGCGTGGTTTTACCGCTCCCATTCTGCCCCACCAGCCCCACTCGCATTCCCGACCTAACGATGAAATTCAGACCTTCGAACAGGGTGCGGGTACCAATGACGTGACTAACGGTTTCCAGCGCGATCAGCTGTTTCGTTTGCCGATCCGTGGCGGAGAAGTCAATTTTGGCGGTGGAGGTATGGCTCCGGGAGTTCAGGTCCGCCAGCTCGCCGATCATCTCGTGAGCTTTGTCGATACGCGCCTTGGCCTTGGTACGGCGGGCTCGGGGCCCCCGGCGCAGCCATTCCAGTTCCGTGTGCACGCGATTGGCCAGTGCATCCTGCCGCTTTCCCTGCGCCTCGAGGTACGCTTCCTTCGTCTCGAGAAACCTGCTGTAGTTTCCTTTGACCCGCAACACGCCATCTACATAGACGTGGTTGAGCTCGACTATCTCGCTGGCAATGGTTTCAAGAAGGTAACGATCGTGACTTACCACGACGCAAGCGAACGCCGCGTTCTGAAGCAGGGATTCGAGCCAATCAATTCCGGCAAAGTCCAAGTGGTTGGTGGGCTCATCGAGAAGCAGAATGTCCGGCCGCTGCACCAGGCCCTCGGTAATCATAAGGCGTTTGCGCCAGCCACCCGACAAGGCTGTGGTGGGAACTTCAAAGTCGATAAAGCCGGCGCGCCCCAGTGCCTCGGCTATGCGGGACGCCCGCTCCGACGGGGGCACTGCCGCCCGTACGAGTGCCTTCTCGACTACTGATCGGGCCGTCTCCCCAGAGGCGAATTCAGACACCTGTGCAACATAGCTGACCGTACCGCGCTTGCGCGTCGCAACCTCGCCGCGGTCAGGCTTTACGCGACCACAGAGAATCTCCAGAATAGTAGACTTGCCTGAACCGTTCGGTCCGATCAGGCCGATCCGATCGCCTTCCGATACGGTGAAGGAGACATTCTGAAATAGCGGTGTCATCCCGTATCGCTTCGATAGCCCTTGGGCATTGATGATGGGAGCCAAATTGTTCGACGTTCTCCATGTTTTAATTGGGAAGACTCGATACCTTTGCCCTCATTCGGGTTCACTTTGATTGTATCGCGAGCGGCCCTTTGCAGCTTGGCATTCATTCGCCCGAAGATGGGAGCGGCTTGTCAGCGAAGAGGGGGCGAAATCCCTCGATTTCTGGTTCGTCACAATCGGACGGTACTCTCCGGTTTTCGCCGAGAAACTTGTTCGCTCGTCTGGCCGCATGTCGTGGGCGCCCAGAAAGGTGCGGCATTGGTAGGGATTTAGCTTGGGAAGTCGCCTTCCCATTGGCAATCGCGGCGTTTGGTAGGATTCCGGCGCGGCATGGGCGTTTTTCGGGCCGACTCCCGCTTACGGTCGGTGACCAAGGCTAGCTTTGCGAGCCCCCGCACGCAGCACCCGAAGCCAGGTTGGTGAGAAACACCAATCCCTGCGCATGCGGGTAGCACAACGGTCATGGCGAAGGTTCGCTGGGAGAAGCAGAATCGAGCGCTGGGTAGTAGCCATGTCGGGCGAAAATCCTGTAGGGGTGTTTTGAATCCTGAGCGCGGTCGGAGAGGCGGACGTCGATCGCGCGGAAGGCACGATCACGGCGGGTGTTAGAACTCTGGTAGCCAAGTGTATAGCGCTGTTTTAGCCGCGCGATGACGGCGGCCATTGCCTTTTGCGCCGATCCCACGGCAGCCATATCGATTATCTCGCCACCCGTTTCGAGCATGATGTTGTTGACCCAACGCGCGCCAGGAATCCAGCCCGGCTCGTCCAGCGTACCTTCCAGGCGGTCACGTCCGAACCTCACACTGTATACGATTGTCTGGGTCTCGAGCGCCAGCCGAATCACGTCGCCGCCGTTGAACTCTCCTTTGGCCGTAGGCTGGTTGTCTGAGATCATGATGACCGCATGGCGTCGGTCACGGGCCTCCTGCCCCAGATAGTCGATCGCCTCGTGGAGGGCATCGGCGATGTTGGTGCCGCCTGCGGAACCAATGCCCATGATGCTATCGGCAATCGATTTGCGGTCAGTCGTCAGATCGACGAGTCGCTCGGGGTGCGCGGCGAAGGCATACAGGGCGACTTGATCCTCTGGCTTGAGCTGCGAGAGGGTGTCGTAGGCGGCATGGTGCAGTTCACGCAGCACAGGCGATATGCTACTGCTGCCGTCCACCACCAGTGCCACGGCCAACGGCAACTCGTCACGTGAGAAATATGTAATTTGCTGCTCCACGCCATCTTCAAGCACGCGGAAATCCTCGCGCTTAAGATCATCGGCAATCCTGCCCTTGTTGTCTCGAACTGTAGCCTCCACCAGCACCATGTTTACATCCACCTTGAGCGTGAATCTGGCTTTTTCAGGCGGCAGTCGGCTCCCGGGCGCAGAGCCTTGCGCCTTGAGTTTTATACAGAGCGCGAACGCCCAGAAAGCAAGAGTGCTAGCTGCCAGCGCCCGTTTCATAGCTCACCGCCGGGATTCACTCCAGAGCTTCCCCTCGAGAGGTGCTCCGATCGGATATCAGGCTGTACCAAGAGCCAGTCGAGGTCCGGCTGGGTCCAATACCGCCCTGAATTTCCATTATGCACGCTGGCCCGGTCGACGACATACACGTCACCGCTCCAAATGCAATTGCCAGTCGGATTATCAATATTCGGCGCTTCCAGCGAACACGGAAGGCACCCGTTCTCCCTCTCTTGTAGGTCCCCAAGGCCAACCGGTATCTCCGAAACTTACCGTCCCCTGCTCCTCCTCGCGGAAATCCGATCGAGTCGACCGTACGCCTACCCGCTGGCACGAGCGGCGCCGCCATCCGCTCCATCGCTGCGAACACCCCCGCGTCAAATGACTTTCTGATAATTGGGGCCAGTAGTAACGTGCATGTTTGACCAATCGACCACCAGTTTTCACCAACCTCTACGGCAAGCCGCCTGGACAGCTTTTGGAGCGCAGGATCCGCAAGGGGCCGACTACCGTGCCTGCGCTAAGTTCGGTCCGCTCTACGGCGGAAGGTGATTTGGCGCGGTCTCGAATCATCGTGAGCTTCGCGCTTTCAACACCACCCCCTGGCCACCTCCTCCTCTGAGACTCCTCTGAGGAGGGGAGTTATCAAAGATATGAGGAGGGGAGTTCTCAAATTCCCCCTTCTGGTTTTCCTCAAATTCCTCTCCTTGGTCAAGGGAGGGGTTAGGGGTTAATTGGTTTCAATAAAACCCGCCGTTTGCGCGCTCCTTTTATAAATGCCAACCCTGTTCCCAGGGGTGCTTTCCCGATGACGAGCGTTTGGATATCGTCCAAACCACCTATTCCCCCGGCGTGCGCCGACTCATGGCGCGTGCGGGTAGCCAATCCCAGTTTGAGCAGGCCGCCGAGGATTTGCGCTGCTACGCGGGGCTAACGGTGGAAGCGAGGGAAATCGAGCGGGTGGCCGAGGAAGTGGGCCACCAAGTCGAGCAGTGGCTCTCGGCGCAACAGGAACGGATCTTGCCAGCGGTCGGTACGCCGGCGCCGGCCGCGGCCTCCGAAACCAAGTTCTATATCAGCTTCGACGGCACCGGTGTCCCGGTGCGCAAAAGCGAGTGGGTGGGACGGCGCGGCAAACGAGCGGATGGCTCGGCCCGCACCCGGGAGGCCAAGCTGGGCTGCGTGTTCACCCAGGTCGGCTTGGATCAAAAGGGCTATCCTCAGCGCGACCCCAACTCGACTACCTATGTGGGGGCCATTGAATCCAGCACGTTCTTCGGCTGGCGCCTGTACGCCGAAGCTCTGCGCCGGGGTCTGGAGCAGGCTAAGATCGTCGTGGTGCTGACCGACGGGGCTCGTTATGACCACACGATTATCCAAACCCATTTCCCCGAGGCGGTGCATATCGTGGATTTGTTCCACGCCTACGAGCATTTGACAGCCCTCGCGCAGCTTCGCTGGGGTCAAGAGGCCAAGGCTCCCAAAGCCTGGCGGGATTGGCTGGAGGCGGGCGACATCGGCCGCCTCATTCGCCAGGCCGGCAAAAAACTGCCCAGCTCCGCTCAGAGCAAAAAGTCAATGCTCGAACAATTGCACTACTTCGAGAACAATGCGCCCCAAATGTGCTATGCCGAATACCGCCAAAAGAAGTTCTTTGTTGGCTCCGGTGTGGTCGAGGCAGGCGGCCGCACGGTCATCGGTGAGCGCCTCAAACAATCTGGAATGCGTTGGTCCGTACGCGGAGCCAACGCCATCATCGCCCTGCGCTGTTGCATTCTCTCCGGTCGATTTGAGGACTTTTGGGCCTCTCGCACCCCGTAGCCCCCACTTTTATCTCGTACACCCAGCGAAGAAAACGTAGCGCAAGTAGCGCCGACCTTCAGGTTGGCACCTGCCGGGCAAGGCCCGTCGCTGTAACATGCACCTCCTGCAGTTCGCAGTGTTCGCGAAATCCAGCAAGAATCCCGCTGAAATCCCGCTGGTTTTCCGCTCTTTTCCCGCTCCTCAGAACAGATCAGCCAGTTGGTATACTCAGGGGCGATCTTCATTCGAGTTCTCAAGTTGACCCTTGCCCCCGAGCCTGACATTATGCCTTACAGACATTAAACAAACCCAACCGGAGGAAACCATGGAATCGAGCAACGACGGACATGAGGGAAACGCCGCTGCGCGGCTGCGGAGCCGCGATTGGTTTGATCGAGATGACTTGCGTGGATTCTCACATCGCGCCTATCTGCGCGCCGAGGGTTTCACGAGCCAGGTTTTTGCCGGAAAACCCGTAATAGGGATATGCAATTCCTGGAGCGAGCTGACCACTTGCAATGCGCATCTGCGGCAAGTGGCGGAGGCGGTGAAACGCGGCGTCTGGGCAGCGGGCGGCTTTCCTCTGGAGTTTCCCGTCATATCACTGGGCGAGATCCTCATGAAACCCACTACCATGCTCTACCGCAACCTGATGGCGATGGACGTGGAAGAATGCATCCGGGCGTATCCCCTGGACGCCGTGGTATTGCTTTCGGGTTGTGACAAGACCACGCCTGCCGAGTTGATGGGCGCCGCCTCCGCGGATGTGCCCGCGATCATGGTGACGGGCGGGCCGATGCTTACTGGCAGGTGGCGTAACCAGCAGATTGGCTCGGGTACGGACTCGCGCAAATTCTGGTATGAAAAACGGGCGGGCCGGCTGAGCGAGGAACAATGGTGTGAGATCGAAGGCTGCATTACGCGCAGCGCCGGCCATTGCTTTGTGATGGGCACCGCCTCCACGATGACGAGCATCGCCGAGGCGCTGGGTATGACGCTTCCGGGATGCGCCAGCATCCCTGCTGCGGACTCGCGCCGTCTGGCCATAGCGGAGGAGAGTGGACGCCGGGCGGTCGATATGGCGCTTGAGGGGCTTAAGCCGAGCCGGATTCTCACTATGGAAGCTCTGGAAAACGCCATCCGCGTGAACATGGCCATCGGCGGATCGACTAACGCCATCATTCACTTGGTGGCTTTGGCCGGACGCATCGGTCTTGATTTGCCGCTCGACAAGTTCGATGCGATCTCGCGCCAGACTCCGTTTATTGTGAACGTCAAACCTTCGGGCGAGTACTTGATGGAAGATCTCTTCTATGCGGGTGGCCTGCCGGCAGTGATGAAGGAACTGGAATCGTTGCTGCACACCTCGGCGATTACCGTGACCGGCAAGAGCGTGGGCGAGAACATCGCGGCCGCCGAATGCTATAGCCGCGAGGTTATCCGAACCCTCTCCGATCCGCTGCAGCCGGAGGGCGGAACCGTTGTGCTCCATGGGAATCTCGCGCCTTACGGTGCGGTGGTCAAGCAGTCGGCCGCCTCTCCAAATCTACTTCGGCACAAAGGTCACGCCATTGTATTCGAGAATCAGGCGGATCTTGCCGCGCGTCTGGACGATCCGAATCTCGCCGTAGACGAGAATTCAGTATTGGTTCTGAGAAGCGCCGGGCCCAAAGGAGCTCCGGGAATGCCGGAGTGGGGAGATATCCCGCTTCCGGCCAAGCTGCTGAAGGCAGGCGTCAAAGATATCGTGCGGTTGAGCGACGCGCGCATGAGCGGCACCTCGTTCGGCACTGTGGTTCTACATATTTCGCCAGAGTCGGCTGTCGGCGGACCTCTCGCTGTCGTTCGCAATGGCGACCTGATCGAACTCGATGTGCCCGGCCGCCGTTTGGAACTGCTGGTCCCCGAAGCGGAAATCAAGAGCCGTCTCGCAGCGTGGCGGCCGCCGGCACCGCATTATGTACGCGGGTACGGGAGGATGTATCTCGGTCACGTGCTGCAAGCGCACGAGGGGTGCGACTTTGATTTTCTGAGGGCGGTCGCCACTGCGACAAAAGAAGAGAAGGTTCTTGAGCCGGTAATGAGCAGCTATTGAGGACAATGACCAGCGAACTTACCGCTGGTCCTTGTCGGCTGTCACGCGTTGTCTGTCGCGCTCAAAACGTCTTGTGGGCGCGCAAGTCAATTCCATAGGTTCCGTACTCGTCACGAGTCACGCTGAGCGACAAGCGCCGGCTCACCTGGTATTCCACCTGGATCACTTCGCGTTGAGTGGTGCGGACGTCGGTGGCGTAGGTGAACGACAGGTTGCGAGTCACCCGTTGTTGGATGGCCAGCCGGGCGCCGGGTTCGGAGTTCGAGCCGCCCAGCAGCGGATCGATTTGGAGATTCGAAATGCCTACCAGCCGTTCAATGCGGCTGCTCACGGCGATCGAGAGGCTCTGTGCCAGCACGGATTCCGCCCCGATGGTGGCGGAGACGCTGCCACCAGTGGCGCCCTGCTGGGTAGCGGTCTTGCCGACGGTCAGAAGGTTGATAATGTCCACCGGCGGCAGCGGCGGGACCGAGGAATAGTGGATGCGTAAGCGGTCGACCGGTCCCACCAGATTCATTGTGAGGTCGTACTGATCGACCTTAGTGTTGAGAGTGAGATTGATCGTCGGCTCAGTGCGGTAAGGGTTGATGAAATCAAAGACGCCCTGCTGCACATCGTATTGCTGCCCACGGAAAGTAACCTCACCTGCATTGACCACGGCCCGTCCGACAATCACGGGAGTGGCGGCCGTTCCACCAACGCGCAGGTTCGCGGATCCCTGCATATTCACCTTGCTCGAAGCGAGACTCAGTTCCTCGCTGGACTGCACTCCTACGTCGAGCCGGAGACGGCTTGCGAAACTGCCGGGAGGGGAAAGCGGCGCCGGGGCAGTCAGCCGGTCGGCCAGCGTCAACAGATCGAACTCCTTCGTGAGCGAAAGCCGATCGATCAGCACACGGCCAGTGAGCCGAGCCGCTCGTGCGGTTCCGGTAAGTTGCAGATCGGTGTCGACCACAGTCCTTACGCCTACAGGATAACGAACTCGCACGCTGTCACCATTCAACGCCAGCGCAAAAGTGATATTCGGTTGATAAGTAATGAAACCCGTCACCGTCACGTTGCCGGCGCCCACTTGTCCGGTTAGCCTACGTACTTGTAGGCGATTTCCTACCACTTCGAGATCGCCGTTGACATTGGAAATACCGAGCGGTATAGCGGCGGGGTACATCGTGCCGTTCGCGATGTTCACTTGCCCTTTGAAGTCAGGGTGTGAGCGGCTGCCTTGTGCCATGAAATTCAGGCCGACCGTGCCGGAGCTGTCCCAATTAGGATAGAACAGCTTCAGGATTTTCAGATCGAGCGTGCCATTGGCGTCGAGGTGTAGCGGTTCGGACCCGAGCGCTGGCAGAACCGGAATGCTGCCTTCCAGTCGTAGACTCGTGCCCGATCCTTGAAGCGTCGCCCGCTCGAAGGTGAGGCGCCCCTGGGCATAAGCGAGCTTAAGAGGAGCGCTGTTCTCGATCCGGATATTCTGGTAGGCGAGACTCAACGAGGGGATCTCAATCTGGGCCACGAGTGCGGATGGCCGCTTCAGCGGACCACCGAGATTGGCGTGAATCTCGGCCCTTCCTTCGAGATCGCTGGCCTCGGGTGGAAGATACCTGGAGAGGAGTGGCGCGAGTGCAATCTTACTTGAATTAAGGCTGGCATGTGCCTCGTACTCACCGGTGAGCTCCACGCTCCCCCGGGTTTCCAAGCTGCCGCCCATATTGGTGGTAGCACTGAAAGTGGCACGCCGGTTCGCGATGTTCAGCTGGGCGGTGAGGCTCTCGGCTTGCTGCTCGCCATGGGCCAGACGATAAGTGAGCTTTGGCGAGTTAATACTGGCCTGAAGCTGGGGTTGATCCAGCGTGCCGCGGCCTTTTGCAGTGACAGCGACCGCTCCTTCGAGCGAGATATGCAGATCGCTGAGGGTCTTCAGACTCTCGAGACGCACCTCAGCGGCTTGTAAGTGCAGGTCGTAGCCTCTGTTGCCGGGATAGTAGGTCAGATTCGCGGTCGCGATTCCCGCTCGAGCCTGCGCGGTTAGGGTTGAGTGAAGGGCATCCCCGGTACCCTGGATCTGAGCGCTGACCGAGTCGAGGGGCTCGCCCTCGATCTGAACTGAAGTGAGGTGAGCCGATCCGTGACCCGAAGGATGCGATGCCGTACCCTCAAACGAAATCTGTCCGGTCAGCATTCCGCTGATCGGGTAACTGACTTTGGCGAACGCCATCAGCGGGCTCAGGGGGACGGCGATGGCAGAGGCGTCAAGCGAAAAAGCACTTGAATCTTCATACGACCAGTCGCGAAGGGCAGCGTGCAGATCGAAGGCGATGCGGCCTTTACTTGATGGAACATTGAGCACACCCCGCTCCACCGACAGCTGTGAGGAGTTCAGTCTGACCAGACCACGAAAATCTGTCCAGGAGGTGCCCTCTACCTGCAGCCGCGATGCCGCGAGCTGGCCCGAAAACTGGGGGCTGCCAGGGCGACCCTGAAGGGTCCCATTGAAGCCCGCGGATCCCCCGAGTCCAAGCAGTCGCGGCGCAGCGGGACCAGGTTTGCCGCTGCGGAACTCCAGAACCAGTTCATCAACCTCGTGCAGGTCGTCGCTGTGTGCCTGCAATCCGAGCTGCGAATGGTTGCTGACGGTTCCATTCAATTGGATCCCGCTGTGACTTGTGTATAGCTCACTTTGATTGAGGGCTAGCTCATTCCGGGCACCGTCATAGTTCAGGTGGATGACACCCGCCAGGGGAATAGCCGCGGAAGCAGAGCGAGCCGCGGCCGTGACGTTGAGATCGGACTTGATTACGAGATTTTCAAACGCGCCGGTCCAGGTCGCGCCGGCTTTACCATCGATGGTTCCGGTGATTAGAACCGGTTCAGGCACCCCATCACGCAGAGCCTTGTGCGCCTCGCCGAGCGAGATTTTCCTGATTGCACTGACCAAGTCAAAAGTCGGCCGCCTTGCCACGTTATCGATCGTCAGGTCGGACGTGGTCTCTCCGCCCATCATGCTGGCAACCGCATCATGTACCCGGACGTGACCTCCAGCCATCTGATAGCGGGCACGCTCAAGGCGGGCCCGTGTCTTCAGGTGCGGAATATCCACGGAGAGTTGAGGGCTCGAGGCTTCGCCGTCCAGCACGATCCGCTCGAGAATGGGTCGTCCGGAGGCGCCCGAGAATTCCAGTGTCCCTCGAGTCTCGATCGTGCCCATCGGCATGCGCGGCACCTTCATGATGCGCCCGAGATCCGTCAGGGCGAAGGAGGCCTGATAAGTAGCCTGAATTCGCGGATCGAGATAGTTGTCGAGCGTGCCCTGCGCCAAAACGTGGGAGGAGCCCACCATCAAGGCGAACCGTTGCACCTTGACTCCCGCCGGAGTGGCTCGGAACTGCACCTCGATGCTGTGCTTCGCCGGGTTCCAATTTCCATAGCGCACTTGACCATGACTGTAGGAAATCCAGCAGGCATACTCAGGACCCCTATGGAGATAACGAGTTTGGGCGAAGACGTTCTCGAGAGCGACAGCCACTGCAATTCTCTTGTCGTTGAGATAGATCGTGCCTTCACGCAGCTCGATATATCGAATCCCGACATTAAACAGGCTAGTCCCCGAAGGGGATTTCCCCGTCCGCGGCTCGGGAAGGTTCCAACGGCCTTCCGCACCGATGATCAAGTTGATGGAGGGACGATCGATGGTCACTCGCCGCAATCGGACGATCCGGTCTAACCAGGAGATGACGTTGAGGCTTACGGTAACGCGGTCAGCGGCAAACAAGGGGCGAGCACCCGCCGGTTCCGTGCCGTGCAGCACGGGATGGTCGAGACCGAGCGTTAGCCCCGACCAATGGAAGTCAAAATCGCGCAGTTCAACGCGCGCTCCCGTTGACCGCTGCGCCTGCTCGATCATGAAGGCCAAGGCCCGGCGGTGCAGGGCCGGGCTGTGCAGGATGAAATAGACGGCAGTCACGAGGGCCATGGCCAACATCGTCAAAGCCGCAAGTCCGATCAGGAGCCTTCGCTTCCATTTCTTCCAGATCAAGTTTCAACTCCGTTAGCGCCGTTTCAGAAAGCCTCCCCGATTGTGATGAAGTACTGAGTCGGGCTGATGCCTCGCACCGGGTTCAGCAACCGCCCAACGTCAATGCGAATCGGACCGACGGGGGTCTGGTAGCGAAGTCCGAGGCCGACGGTGTTGGTGTAGTTCTTGGCAAGGCCACCGAAGCCTATGTGATTAAACACGTTGCCACCGTCGTAAAATACCGCCGCTTCGAGGCCATTATAGAGGCCGGTCGGAAAACGTGCCTCCGAGTTCAGAATCAACAGCTGGGTGCCGCCCACCGGAACGTTGATATTTGTGCAGGTGGAAGGGTTGTCGGGATTGCTGCAGACCGGTACCGTACGCTGGGGGCCCGCGCCGCTAATGGGAAAGCCACGCAGGGTAGTACTGCCGCCGGTGAAGAAGCTCTCGCTCAAAGGTACCGTGCTGCCCGCAAATGCTTTGGCGAGACCGGCGCGTATGCTGTTCGCCCAGACGATGTTCGGCGACCCGAACATAGGCCGGTAGTAGGCCGTCTGGCCGAGAAAGCGGGCGAAGTTGGCGCTCGAACCGATCGCCATGGGACTTAGATTGAAGTCGGCGGTCTGGTAAAGGCCGCGATGGGGATCGAGTGGCCGGTCGCGAGTATCGTTTACCCAGGCGGCACCTAGGGTGGAGAGTGTTACGTTGCGATCTTTGGGCAGCACCAGTTGCGGGATCAGCAGATTGGAAAGATCTGTGCGCGTGAAGGAGTAACGCAGAAGTACGGTCTGGTGCCTGGTGACTGGCTTTTCGACCTGGAACGACGCTTGTCCCAGACGCGCGGTGTAGATCGGATTCTCGCTCGTGCGCTCGGCCGAGAGGCTCCACAATGCGCTCCAACGCCCTCCCAGAAGATGGGGATCGGCATAGGTGAAGAGGCCCCGTTGATCGAGCCGCCCCACTAACAGCGCGAGCGAAGCCGTCTCGTCGAGGCCCAGCAGATTGCGGCGGCTATACTCAAAGGAGCCACGCGGGCTCACCAAGGTCGCCTGGCTGTTCACGAAGATGTTGTTGGCAATGAACACCGGCGGCAGACCGGGCAGAGCGACTGTGCCGGCAGGAATTTGACCGCCTTTATGAGCGATCTCCAGTCCTCCTCCGTAGGAGATAGAGTTCCGGGACGCCTCGTGCACCTTGATCAGCACTTGCTGATCAGGCTCATCGGAGTTATCACTAGGCGCTCCTGCAGGCTCGACACTCGCCCAATCGAAGATACCAAGATTGTAGAGCTGGCTCTCGGCCTGCAACAGTTTCCCCTGGCTGAGGGGTTCGCCCGCGTGGACATTCGCGGTGCGATCGATGAGCCGCTGGCGGGTTATCTTTTGGCCGAGCGTAACCACGCCGGCGATGTGAGATTGTATGCCTTCTTCAACCTTGTAGGTTACATCCACCCGGTTCGGCATTCCTGGGGTCGCGGTCACGATCGATTCGACAGCGGCCTGCAGATAGCCTTGGTTCAGATAGATCGCGGCGATGTGGTTGCGATCATCGGTAAGTCGGTTCGGTGAATAAGGATGGCCGGGCTTAGCGTCCAGAGGGTGCCGGGTCAGTTGTGAAGTGAGAATGTGCTGGTTGCCTTCGATGCGCACCGAATTGACGATGGTCCGCGGTCCCTCCGTTACCTGGAAGGTAATGTAAAGGTTCGGCTCGCGATCCACTACCCGGGGAACCACCCTGACGTCCTGATAACCGGCATCCTGGTAGAGTGCTTTGAGTGTGCCGCTGCTCTGTTCGAGCAGATCGTCGCTGAAAGTGCCACGAGAGAGAAACCCTTTGGGCTTAACTCCCAGGTTCTCGGCCAGATCCTCCTGATCAAGGGCCGTACCGCCTTTCACTACGACGCTCTCCACTTGGTGCTTATCGCCCTTGTCCACGTCGTATAAGACGGACACGTTCTCGGGCGAAGATTTCGTCGTCTCGTCAACCTTGGCATCAAAATAACCTTGTTTGCGAAAGTAGGCCGTGAGGTTTACCTTTCCTTCCTCGATGAGATCAGGGTCGATCGAGTTCTCTTCGTAAATAGGGACCTGGTCGCGCAGACGGCGGTGGTTGAGGAAGGGAATCCGGGAAAGGCGAGCGCCTTCAAGATCGACCGAGACTTGGGGGCCTAGTGTAACCGCAAAGATAACATCGGCGTGATTGTTCTCAAGATGGAACACCGGGGATTCCGTCTCGATTTTAGCGGCGATGTGCCCCTGCTTCGTCAGTTCATGCTGCATATTGTCAACCGCTGCCTGTATACGACGAGGACGGTAAGGCTGCCCGCGAGCGAGCGACTCCCCTTTGAGTTTGGCGTGGAGTGACTGCACCGTGTACTCAAGGTGTGCAGCTTCCTCCTTCGCGTTGGTGCCCGTCACTTTCACCTGTCCCACCCTGGCTCGATTGTTCAAGGTCACATGGAAAACGATGTTGGCTAGGTAATGCTGCGTGTCAAGATACCCCTCGCCTCGAATGCGAGCCGCAAAGTAGCCATTCTTCTTCAAGAACTTGAGTAGAGCATCCTCGCCACGACCGATCCAGCTGGCCTGATAGGGATCTTCACTCGAATAATTCACCACCTGGAGTAGCTGTCCGTAGTTGAAGGCCTTCGTGGCGCCCGGGAAATCGACAATGCCGAGATAATACACCGGCTTACAGACGAAGATGAGACGCAAGCCCTGGGTCTCCGGCCGTATTTTCACACTGACGTGGGTGAATTTGCCGGCATGCATGAGGGCCGCCACCGTAGCCTGAACTTGTCCATCATCGTAGGCAGCGCCGGTCTTCTGAACGACGAGGGGACGAAGAATGCCCACGTCGACTTGAGGACGGGCGACGATTTCGATGTCCGCCACTGCCTGTCCTTCATAGGTAACTTGCTGTCCTAGCCCGGAGTGCCATCCACCCAAGCAGAATAGTAGGAAAAACATGGGCCTTTGAACGAGCTTCGGCCCTTTTGGGGAGAGAGAGTATGAGCGACGTTTCATGCGCGACTTGGGCAAACCATTAAGTTATCACGAGATCGGATCACTGGAAGTGACCCGCGAGCAGTCTGCTCCTCGCGCTTGTTGATATTGATTGGATGGACTATGCCGGGCGGAGGGTTTGTCCCGTAATCGCCGAACATGTTCTGGCCGCACGACCGTGCCTGGTGTGCCGCGTCTGAAATCTGCCCTGGTTGCCGGCTCCAACGCCGTGGTCGAGAGCCTAATGGCTGACCCCAGGCTCGAGGTTTGGCGTGGGGCTCTTTTGCCGATGGGTCCCGGTCACTCCTCTCTTCCAACGGGCAAAACTCCTACGTCGTATTTTTCTTCGGCAGCCGAACATTGACCGGCACTTTGAATCACATGGGCGAACAACGTGATCTATTTGGCCTAATGGTTCGATCCGCGAGATGGGCGGTAAGAACCAGCCGAGCAAGCATGAGGAATCCGCCGGATTGGAAACCCGGAAATCCTACGCCACGCAAGATACCTACGAGGGCTATCTGAAAAAGTGGATTTTGCCTCCCTGGCGATCATATCATCTCGGCGACGTGAAGACCGTGTCAGGTGGAACAATGGCTGCCTTCGGTGCCATTGGCGCAGCGCAGCAGGGCACCAAGATCCGAAATATCATGAGTGTTCTGGGCGGACGTCGATTTCGAGAAGCTGGAGATCAACGTGACCCGCTCTGTGGACTCGGGAAGGCGAATGGCGAAGACATCAGCGCTGCGGCACGCCCATTACCACGCCCATTACAAGGTCACTGCCGACGTCTACACCCAGGCGATGACCAAGGTGAAACTCGAGGCACAAAGCAGAGTCGTCAGGATGATTCTGCCGCGGAAAGCCGTCAAAAAAGGGGGGCTAATCGGGGTTCTTCCCTTATCGAACCCTTTCGAACCCCAGGGGCCAATTTCTTACATGTCAGGGATCGGGACGCGGTGAGCCATTCTCCCTTGAACCACGTCCGGGTTCCCAAAAACAGACCTCGGAGGAATCTAGGAGGTGAACCCTTACGAGTCGCGATATAATTCTTATGTCCCTTGCAGGAACGATGACCGCAGGTACCCCTTATTTCTATTTCCAGCATGACCGACCGAAAGAATCTCTCACTCGACCTACTGCTTCAAATCGCCCAGACGCTCGACATCCCAATGCGCGGGCTGGTAGCTGTGATCGAACTGCTGGATGACGGCGGCACGGTGCCGTTCATCGCGCGCTATCGTAAGGAAAGCACCGGCAATCTCGATGAGGTTAAGGTCCGTAGTATTGAAGAGAAGCTAAGCTATTTCCGCGATCTCGTGGCGCGGCGGGAGACGATTCTTACTACCATCGCTGACCAGGGCAAGCTCACCGATGAACTCAAAGCTCGAATTGAAGGGACCTTCGACAAGAGCGAGTTGGAAGACTTGTACTTACCCTATCGGCCGAAGCGCCGCACCAAGGCGACCATGGCGCGCGAGAAGGGGTTGGAACCGCTGGCGATGTATTTGTGGGAACAGCAGCCCACGGCCGAATCGCTTGAAACACTCGCCAGTGGTTTCGTGAATGCAGAAAAAGGTGTCAACAGCGTGGAAGAGGCGCTGGAAGGGGCGCGCCACATTGTGGCCGAGATGATCAGCGAGGACGCCGATTTGCGCAAAGCTCTGCGGCAGATGATGTTGGCGGAAGGCGTGGTGGCCAGCCGCAAGGTGACCGGCGCCATCGACGAGCAAGAGAAGTTCAGGATGTACTACGAGTACCGGGAGCCGGTGAAGACAATTCCGTCGCACCGCATGCTGGCCATTCGCCGCGGCGAGAGCGAGGGCGTCCTCCACGTTCTCATCGAACTTGAGCCCTTGCATGCGGTCTCCATGCTGAAAGCACGCATTTTGCGTTCGCGAGCTGATTGGACGCCGCAGCTTGAACTGGCTATAGAAGACTCGTGGAAGCGCCTGCTGGATTCTTCGATTCAGGCCGAAATCCGGCTGGATGTGAAGCAACGCTCGGATGGGGAAGCGATTCAGGTCTTTCGCGACAATCTGCATAACCTGCTTTTGGCGCCGCCGGCGGGGCCCATTTCCGTATTGGGAATCGACCCTGGCCTGCGCACGGGTTGCAAGGTTGCCGTGATCGACGAGACCGGCAAATTCCTTGCCCACGATGTCCTCTACCTGCACCGTTCCCAAGGCGAGGCAGCGGCCGCTGCCAAGACGCTCGAAACGTTGTTGCAGCGGCACAATGTCCGCGCCATCGCCATCGGCAATGGCACGGCTTCCCGCGAGACCGATGCTTTCGTGCGCGATTTTCTCGGCGAGAGACGGCTTGACCACATCTTTTCTGTCACGGTAAGCGAGTCCGGGGCCAGCATCTACTCAGCCTCTGAGATTGCGCGGCAGGAGTTTCCGGATCTCGATCTAACCGTGCGTGGCGCAATTTCCATTGCGCGCCGGTTACAAGACCCGCTCTCCGAGTTGGTCAAGGTCGATCCCAAGTCGATCGGAGTCGGCCAATATCAACACGACGTTGACCAACGCCAGCTTCAGCAATCGCTGGAAAGCGTGATCGAAAGTTGCGTCAACCGGGTCGATCTGAATACTTCATCGTGGACCCTGTTGCGCTACGTCGCTGGCATCACGGAACGGACCGCCCGCCAGATCGTCACGTTTCGGAACGAGAATGGGAGCTTCCGTTCTCGCTCGCAATTAAGGGAGGTGCCGGGCATCGGGCTGAAGACGTTTGAACAGGCGGCCGGCTTCCTGCGCATCCACAACGGTGACAACCTGCTGGACATGACCGCCGTCCACCCCGAGTCCTACCAGATCGTGGAACAAATCGCCCAATCCCTGGGTGTTCCCATCGAAGAGCTGATTAAGAGCCCGGAGCTTCTCGAAAAGGTGGATCGCAATCGGCTATCGGCCGGGACGTACACGCTAAGCGATATCCTGGAGGAGTTACGCAGACCGGGCCGCGACCCACGTGACCAATTCGTCACGCCGAGCTTCCACGAGCAGGTTCGCGAACTCTCCGACGTGCAGCCCGGCCTGGTGCTGGAAGGAGTGGTCACCAACGTGACGAAGTTCGGAGCCTTCGTGGACATTGGCGTTCATCAGGACGGCTTGGTCCATATCAGCGAGCTTTCCAACCGCTACGTGAAGGCCGCATCGGAAGTGGTGAAGGCCGGCCAGATCGTCAAGGTAAAGGTCTTGAGCGCCGATCCCAGGACCAAGCGCATTGCTCTCTCCATCAAAGCCCTGCAAGATCCGGCAACCAAGGGGCCAACCAAACCGCAACCAAAGCCCGAGCCCACGCTCGACGAGAAAATTGCTCTTCTAGCTTCGAAATGGAAGACCCGGTAACCCGCGGCTCGCCCTCACTCACAAGCACCCTATTCGGTTCCGAAGCGCGGCAAAGGTTGCCGAACTCAGGCAGTTCCGCCGGTGCAGCCAGGAAAGGTCAGCCGAGAGCCATGCCCCACTGCCACCCCGTACAGGGCTACCTCAGACCGACCGACTAGCTGCAGTCGGCGATTCACCCGGTGATCCGTGAAGCCACCCACGCATAGCGTCGCAAGACCCAGTTCCGTCGCGCGCAGGCACATATTCTGCGCAACATGCCCTGCTTCCATCAAGATATAGCGGTATCCCCGAGCACCGTACTTTCGTAGTGTGCGCGGCAGGATGGCGGTGAGAAAGCACAAGGCGGACGCCGGCTCGAGGAAGCTCTGGTGCATCAGCTCCGCCATCATTTCCGCGATGGTGCACGACCCCGGTAGCGGTTCCAAGGTGTGCTCGCGCGCGTTGAAATGATGAATTCCAGATGCCACTCCTTCAACGCGGTCGGAGACAATATATATCTCAAGCGGATACAGCCCGCCGGCAGAGGGCACGGGACGGCCAAAAGTCCGGTGACCACTTGGCCAGTTCCGCAATCCGGTTATGCCATAACCCGCGTCTAAGACGCTTGCCAACTCGCCCAAGGTGATTGACTCGGGCGTAAATTCCCGGCAGGAGTGCCGCTTGGCAATTAGCTCCAGCAGTGGAGAAGTTCCGGGCTTTGGCAAAGCAATCGCATCTCTCGCTGCACTTACCGTCTTGAATTCCATCCGCGCGTGCGGGTCGTGGTACGCGGAAACGTTGTTCCACGGTTCAGAGTTCCAATGGAAAAGCAAACTGAGCGAAACCGCATCTTCATAGGGAAGCATGAGGCAACCTCTAGGCCAGTGGGTGGGGACACGGGTTCAGTGCCGCTTCCGATGAGGGGAGTTCCTGAAAGCCCAGTTTCCTCGGCAACTCGTAGAGACGTCGACCGCCCAGCCTCTCCAGTCCATTCCCGAAATGGATCGGCTGTATCTGAGTGATCAGCACCCGCACGACGCGCAGGGGATAGGGAACGATGTCCGGGGTGGTCAGATCGCGATAAAATACTCGACAGCCAGCAGCCGCCAGCGCCGATCGCAAGCTCCCGAGTTCTTGTTCGACGGTATCAGGCGATGGCAAAGGGGTGACGTCGATTCGAGTCTTTAGCCCGTGTTCCAGAAGAAAATCGAATTCGTGAAAGTGGTCCTTCCGAAAGAAATAGGCGGCGTGCTCTTCCAGCGTACGAACGTCAGAGTAGCGGTTGAGACGCGCTGCCGCGCCTTCGCGGTGCCGGTGCCGCAACAATTCGTGCAACTGGCAGACTTCAAATAGGGCTTTCCGCAAAGCCTGTTCGCAATTCAGCTCACAGCCGAGGCCGATCATCGCTGCCGGACCTTCGCCTGTCCGATCCACGACCAACGCCATCACCGGGCGGGCTGGCATATCCGTGGCCAGGAGGAACGCTCTTACCTCAGAGCCCCAGCGCTCGTAGGTTGAGCGAATATCTCCGATGATGACATCACCCAGACCCGCATAGTCGATCTCAGGCACGGGCAAACGGTTCAGCCAGGTCATCATGAAAGCGTCGCGTTCGAGCAATTCCAGGATGGCGCTACGCAGTGCACGGTTCAGGTCGGGGCCAGCCGCGAATCCGCTGGAATTGGTCGCGCATAAGAAATCCTGCGGTTGATCGCTGGCGGCGTTCAGGTAGACGAGGGCAGTGGGCACCCAGGCGCAGTCCTCGCTTCCGAGCTCTTGCATTGACGTCCAAAGGATCTCGTCCTTTGGCTGCCAGGGCCTAAAAGAAAAATCGCTGCGCGCGTATTGGGTCTGGGAATACAACACGAAGTCAGTAGGAGCGATGGCTTCTCCAGAAAGCTGGGCGATGGGCGCGCGGCGTGTGCCCTTCATCGCCGGATGCGACGCGCAATAACGCTCAACCGCCTCGCCGAGCGCTCCGAGCATGGCATCTTCCTCTGTAGCACCCTTGCCGCAAGCGCCCCGCTCAGCCCTGTCCGCCTTTCGGAAGTCGTAATGTGAGAGTAAGGCGTCGTAAATGTACGGCAGCTCGGGCTCGTCGGCACTCTTCGTCCGCAGGTTCAGCGATCTCAGAATACCGACGCGCGGGCTGACCAAGTCGAGTAGCGACTCGAGCTGCTTGCTCATGCGCCTGCCTCCCGATCCCAATCAGCCAGACACGCCGGACACCAGGGCTTGCGCAATACTACGTGCATCACCGAGCTGAGATCGCGCAGGTCGAACACCTCGATGCGGCCGCGGGTCGCCACTTGTCCGGCGCCACAAAGGGCTTTCATGGCCTCCATTCCGGCAAGCTGCCCGGCAAGCGCGGTCCCGAAGACGACATTTGCTCTGTGGGTGCTGTCATCTCGTTTGCGCCGGTCAAGGAAAGTCTCGAAGTCGAAGCTCGCCTCAGGATTGTCGGCACAGGCGACGAAGCGCATCCGGTAACAGAGGTAGCAAGGGGTCTCGCCTGGGTAAACGGTCGGCCCCAGGACCACTTCAAAACTCGAAGCCGCAGCGCTGATCCAGGGAGTCCTGGTACGTAGGCAGGCACGATTCAGTTTGTAGATGAGCGAGACGTTTCCTTCATCGATGCAGTTGACGACGAAGTTGGACCCGGCGACCGCGTCCTCCACCGCCTGGTCGTCAGGCAAGCACCTAGAGACGGATTGAAAGCCGGCGGAAACGGCCCGGGCATCGAAATGGCGCCTCAAAGCCTCGCAACGCAGGGAGCCGCAGTCCTCGGGACGAAACTCCGGTGAGAAGTAAAGATCCGATGGTTCGACGACGCCATCGTCGACGCATCGCAAGGCGCCGAGTCCTGTCGCGACCAGCGACCGGGCCGCCGCCACGCCCGCGCCGGTCAAGCCGAAGATGGTGACTCGCGCCCGTTCGAGCTTCTCCTGAATTTCCCACGGCTGGGACGAGAGATCGTGGAAGAGGTTGAGCTGCGGCCGCAGACGGTGCTGTGTTGCTTCGTCCATCTTCCAGACGGATACGTCTTCGAGCAGGGAGTTTTCCCAGAGAAGATCCAGGCAAGTGGAGAGATCCTCTTGCTGGAACAGATCACTAACCTCCGCATGGATCTCCTCAAAAGAGTGGCAGCCATCGAGCAGGGGCACGACGTGCTGGACGAACTCGCGAAAAGAATGACCTTTTAGCTTGACCCGGCGTTGCGAAGAAATGAAGTGAAGAACCTCGTCCCCCGCCTTGTCCGGCGGGTCACAGTACACGTAATAGTGGCTCGGGATTCGCAGTCGTTGGGATAGGGCGATAGGCATCGCGTTCGGTCTCCACGTGTTCAGGAGTGCGATTTCGAATGACCGGCAGACTCAAGAAGACATTGTCGATTCGTGCAAACAGCCTGGCCTCGAGCATTTGGGTCAAAGCGTTAGCGACGGCTTCGCCGTCATACTCGGCAGCAAAGCGTCGATCGAGCGCCGCGCTCGACTGCGCGACATCGCACGCCAGAATCAATTGAGCCTGCAAACCGGCAAGCCAGTGTTCACCGGCAACAGCGCATTCGCGC
The DNA here is from genome assembly GCA_963803295.1 of uncultured Acidobacteriota bacterium. Classification (GTDB taxonomy): domain Bacteria; phylum Acidobacteriota; class Terriglobia; order UBA7540; family UBA7540; genus CAWDMC01. Next base: position 187,255 of record CAWDMC010000012.1, read on the forward strand.
GAATCGCTCACGTGTACCGTGCCATCCTTGTGCAAGGTTGCGTCGAGCCTGGGACGCCGCAAGGCATCAGGCTGAAAACGCGCGTTACGCCACTTCGTAATTTCGTTTTGGACCCGCTGGATATAGGTCTCTGGCTTCCGGGCGTCCTCGTAATCAAAGTCAAAAAAGTAGGCGAGACGGGTGAGCTCGCGCCGCCCGAGCGGAAAAACGTAGTAGTAGGCGAGCGTGGGCCGCACGCGGCGTATTCCCGACTCGGCGGCCTTGTTAAACAGCGGACTAAACCGGTCGAGACGGATCTGGGCGCAGCCGGTTGGCGGTTCGAGGTGCGTCAGAAGGGGAATCAGGTCGGCCATGCGATCATACTCTGCCGGAGACTCACCGGGAAATCCGGCGAGGACATTCCACGCCGGCATAATCCCGATCTCTTCCGACCATTTCAGCAACTGCACGTTTTGCGCGCCGCTCACGCCTTTCTTCATCAACTGGAGAATTTCCGTGGAGAAGCTCTCGATGCCGGGCTGAATGATGGTGATGCCACCGCGCTTCATGGCCGCCAGTTGGGAATATTTCAGGTTGGCCTTGACCTCGTAGAACATCTCAAGTTCGATGCCCTCCGCCACCAGGCGCGGAAATACGGTCGAAAGGTATCTATGGTCGAGGATGTTGTCAACGCTGTCGATGCGCTTAAAACCGTAACGTTGGTAGAGATACTTTAGCTCCTGGTAAACGCGATCGGGTGATTTACTGCGGTACGGCATCGTGTCGCCATTCAAGCCACAAAACGTACAGTGATGCTTTGCGCCCCACCAGCACCCCCGCGCTGCCTCGATTTGCATCTCGCGCTTGACCTTGCCATCAAGGCTGGAAGCTTTAAGCCGGTCCACGTAATCGTCGTAGTCCGGAATGGGCAAGCTATCCATGTCTTCGATCATCGGCGGATAAGTAAGCTGCCTCGATTCACCCCGATGTAGAAATCCGGGTAGCTCGGTGGCTTTTCCCGACCGCAGGAAGTCTTCGACAAACTGAGGGAATACCACGTCGCCTTCGCGGGTACACACGTAATCAACCCAGGGAAACGAACGTATGATTTCGAATCCCATTTCGCCTTCGCAGTTCGCGCCGCCAAAGCAGATTAGGGGAGGATTTGGCATCTCCTTCAGCCGCTTGGCGATGGCCAAGCACGCGCACGTCTGATGAAAAGTTGTGGTGAACGCAATAATGGGAGCCTGCGTCGCGGATAGCGTCTGGACGCAATGTTCTATGAATTCAGACCGCCGGTTGCGGCATTTCAGCATTCGCCGCAACGTCTCCGGCGGCATCACGCTGCCGAGGACGTTGCGGACGTACTCGTGCTCCGGGGGAAGCTGGCCCGGAAAGACCAGGTCGGCGAAAAACCATTCGCCGGCCATCGAATCAGAGGGGGTGTGATCGGAAATATGCGTGTAGAGGTCGTCGCCGATTGTCTCAGCGAAATCGATGTTGAAGTAATGGATTCGGGACGAGAAGCCGCGCCGAGCGAGACCCGCTTTCAGCAGGCTTACCCCGATCGCCGGCCGTGCGATATCGGCGAACGGTACTACGGCGAATGCCACATCCATGCCGGGTGCACTCCCTTCAAACTGCTCGGCGCCAAAACGAATCTCGGACGGCGCCTTATGTTCCGAGGCCGCCAAAGCCGCCTCCGAAGCCACCGCCAGACTGAGAGCAGGGCCCGCAGCTGCATTCAAAGCACTCACCAATGCCCCTGTTAATAGGGGTTATGGAACGGGGACTAATGGACCGGTTGACCGCCCGCGAAACAACGCAAACCTGCGGTGAGAGTTGAGCTGCTGCGGCAGGAACGGCTGCCGCCGCGGCACTAGCAGCTTCCGGCGCAGCTTGGCCGCCCAGCAAGCTGTTCACTTTGTTAAACGCTTTCATTTCATCTTCAGTGATGTGTATCTTGGAGAGTTTATCTTCGAGTTCGGCCACTCGCATTTCGAGAGTCTTGGCCGGATCTTTCGCATCTGCCATTAGGGCACACTCCTTGTCCAAAATTTCCGCCTATTTGCTTTTGGGCTTCCCAAAGAAATTATGCTTCTTCGCCCGGAGTGTCAAGGACAAATCGATGTGTGTCGCAGCGACTGGAGCAGGTACTGCACGAGTGAGTAGTTCAAATTTCTCCCACCGTCCGATCCGTACCCTTCACAGGGTCAGGACGTTTACGGGGTATCACCGTGCGCTGGTTGAGCAGGGCTTGACAGCGTTGCCCGGGTATGTCATCGACGTTCACTACTCCGACTTTTGCATGTGCCTTTGTCGACGATCGACCAGAGCAACTCAGAAGTCGGAGAAACGGCGGCCGATACTGCTCGCGAGATACAAGGAAGCTAAAGTACCCCTACGACCTGCACGCATCCTGATTTCGGGGAGCCTCATGGTGCGCGGGTCGCGCCTGAGAAAGTAACGCCGGCCTTCTCATGACACCTACTCAGGCCGTATTACTCGGATGCCCGATCTTGAAGAGCCCAGTACCAGAGTCCGCGATCTAATACCACTCTTACTCTTGTGACCAAAAGGTAGTTACCTCGACTGACGCCCGAAGCGTCTGTTAGCCGGTCGTATCAAAAAAAGAGCGTCATTGCTGAAAAAAAGCGTCATTACTGCGAAGAAACGCTAATCACTCTGAGTCGAACGCGGTAGAATTCCGGTGGAGGCGCTATAGTCGCTGTCGAGACGACTTCGGCTATGTGCCACGTCCTATCGCGAGGGTCCCGCGTATGGCTGCGAAGGTCTTCAGTCCGAACTTATCCTTAGGTAGCTGACATTCCTATTAGAGAGGTTCACCAATTATGGCCCAAGTGATTTCCGATAACAAAACTTACGACGTCATCATTGTGGGTTCAGGGGCGGGTGGTGGTATTGCGACCTACGTCCTCACCCACGCAGGCGCGAAGTGCCTACTGCTCGAAGCCGGCCCATCGTTCGACACGGAGTTGGACTCCAAATGGGGTGAGTGGTTTTACGATGCCCCGCATCGCGGCGCCGCTCCACCCAATACGCTTTTTAACTCTTTCATGGCTGCTCGAGGGGGCTGGCAGGTTCCCGGCGAGCCCTACACCAGCGCCCCGGGCGCTGACTTCCGCTGGTTCCGCTCACGCATGCTGGGCGGGCGCACCAATAGCTGGGGCCGCATCTCTCTGCGCTTTGGACCCTATGACTTCAAGCCGTACAGCCGCGACGGCAAGGGATATGACTGGCCCATCAGCTACGACGATCTCGCCCCCTACTATGACAAGGTGGAAGAATTGATCGGCGTGTTCGGTTCCGAGGAGGGTCTTGAGAATACACCGGACGGCAAGTTCCTGCCACCGCCCAAGCCGCGCTGCTACGAGTTGGTAGTGCAAAAAGCCTGTCAGAAGCTGGGCATTCCCTGCGTTCCTTCCAGGCTGGCGATCCTCACCCGCCCGCTCGGGAAACGCCCTGCCTGTCGTTATGTGGCACAGTGCGGACGCGGCTGCCCTAGAGGAGCCAGTTTTGCCACGCCCACCGTCCTGCTGCCTCCCGCTCTGGCTACGAAACAACTGGAGATCCGGTGCGACGCGATGGTGCGGGAAGTCCTGGTAGCAAAGGATGGTCTGGCAACGGGTGTTTCCTATATCGACAAGAAGACTCGCAAAGAAGTGCAGGTACGCTCCAAGGTGGTGGTTCTCGCGGGGAGTGCCTGCGAGACCTCGAGGTTGTTGCTGAACTCGAAGAGCCCGCTTCATCCCGACGGCCTCGGAAATTCCTCGGGAGTCGTGGGCAAGTACCTGACAGACACAGTGGGAACAACGGTCAGCGGCATCCTGCCGGTGCTTGCGGACCTGCCCTCGCACAATTGCGATGGGGTTTCCGGGATGCACCTATACATGCCGTGGTGGGGCTATCAGAAACAGTTGCGGCATGAACTGCCATTCTCGCGCGGGTACCACATCGAATTCGGCGGTGGCCGCCGCATGCCCGGCGCTGGCATTCTCAGCGGCTCGGGGAAGCTCCTGGGCAATCGTTACGGTCTCGAGCTAAAGCGTGGCTGCAGGAAGCTCTACGGCGCTTCCGTGGGCTTCGCCTGCCGCGGCGAGATGATTCCCAACGAGGAGAGCTACTGCGAAATTGACAAGGACGTGGTGGACGAGTGGGGCATCCCGGTACTCAAGTTCCACTGGAAGTGGAGTGACGAAGAATTGTCAATGGCCAGGCACTCGGTGGAGACCTTCCGCGAGATCATCCAAACCGCAGGCGGCGAGGTAACGCAATGGTCCGGGCCCGAGAAGAACTGGGGAATTGCACGCGGTGGCGAAATCATTCACGAAGTTGGCACGGCGCGAATGGGCGCCGACCGACGAACCTCCGTTCTGAATCCTCGCTGTCAGGTGTGGGACTGCAAGAATCTGTTCATCGCCGACGGGGCGCCGCTGGTGAGTAACCCGGACAAGAACGTGACGCTCAGCATTATGGCGCTGGCCTGGCGGACTTCGGAAGGTATCGCCCAACAGGTGAGGCACAAGAATCTTTCAACGTAGGGCGAAGAGGTCATCCGCTGTGACGCCGCTCCAGAAGCGGCGAAATACGACAGGCGCACACCGGGCTTCAGAACGGAGCGCCATTCCCTTATGTCGTTATGTATAAGTTCAGGAGCGCGCTGGGAATATGCCTGGCGCCTGCACATCTGGAGGTCATCATCATGGATTATGAGAACAGCAAGAAACGAGACGGCTCACTGGGGCGACGGGATATGCTGAAGATCATCTCGACCTTGCCCGCCGCGGCCTTGGCGCCGATTCCGCCATCGACGGGGCAAGAAACACCCGGCGGGAAGACGCCGGACCGATCAAACCCATCCTCCAAGGGGGAGGCGGGAGGTTACCAGCGCAAGGTGCTGAGTGAGCACGAATGGAAAACCATCAGCGTTCTAAGCGACTGGATCATTCCTGCCGACGAGCGCTCCGGCAGCGCCACTCAGGCTGGCGTGCCGGCGTTTATTGACGATTGGCTGGACTTCAAGGGGGGCCTGCTTGTGGACGAAATGCGCGGAGGACTCACATGGCTCGACCTGGAATGCGGCCGCCTTTACGGGCACCAGTTTGTGGATTGCACGACGCCCCAACAGAAGGAGACTCTTGACCGCATTGTTTCGCCCGAGACGAGCGCGGCCGGCTACGCCCACGCCGCAGTTTTCTTCGACCAGTTGCGTGACTTGGTCGTGAGCGGATTCTTCTCAAGCGAGATGGGCTTGAACGACCTTCCTTATGAGGGTAACGGCTTCGTCAAGCAGTGGGAGGGCTGCCCCACGCAGGTAATGGCGAAAATCGACGAGAATATCCAAAAAGGTCATGGACTGAAGCTGACAATGCCTTAGCTCTCGCGCGGGAATTAGCAGCCGTTCGTGGTAGACCCCGTGGGGAGCGTAGCGGACATTGTGTTGGCAGGCTGCTGCTTTGCGATGCCGCCAAGGGTACATGACAATTGGGCGCACAGGCATTTGATTCGCAGCTACGACACGCGAAGGGTCCACCGCCCCAAGCGGCTCCGTTCTAACCGGCTAACCGCGGGAGTGGTCCGGCTCTGTCACCTCTGGGATTGCCCTTGGATGAAATCCAAGAACGCCGACTCGGTCAGATCACCCTCGAGCACGTCGCTGTTGCGATGAATTCTCTCCCCCAGCAGAGTAAGTACAGCAGGTCGTAAGCATGGATGCGCAGCGTCTTGCCCACCAAACGGCGGACGTATTCGCGATCCAGGTAGCTGTTGACCCGGACGACCCCGCGGGCCGGTAGTCTGCTCGACGACACGAACCGGACTTTGGCGGGATTGAAGGCCTGCTGTTCCGAGAAAGGCGATGGCCTATGGATCGAAGAGAATTTGGCCTACTGACAGTTGCTGGTGTTTCATCCGGATTCTTGCGGGCCGACGACAGCACTCTCTATGGCGAGAGGTTGCGACCACAGTTTCACTTTACCCCGCTGAAGGGATGGACCAACGATCCGAACGGATTGGTGTTCTACAAAGGGGAGTACCACCTGTTCTTTCAGCACAATCCTTTCGGTACCCAATGGGGCAACATGACGTGGGGCCACGCCGTCAGCCGTGACCTTATACACTGGAAGCAACTGGCGAACGCGATTGAACCTGACATACGCGGTACGATTTTCTCGGGTTCGGCGGTTGTTGACGCCGAGAACACCGCCGGACTCCAAAGCGGCGACGAGAAAACTTTGGTCGCCATTTATACCGCGGCGGGCGGCACCTCGCCCGAGTCCAAAGCCCAGCCCTTTACCCAATGCATCGCCTACAGCAACGACGGCGGTCGGACCTGGGTCAAGTATTCCGGGAATCCTGTAGTGCCCCACATGCTCGCAGAGAATCGTGATCCCAAGGTCGTTTGGCACTCGCCTACAAAACGATGGATCATGGTCCTGTTCCTGGACGGCAATACCTTTCGTTTTCTGTCCTCGCCGAATCTCAAGAACTGGACCATTCTGCACGATATTGCGGTTCCCGGCAGCGCTGAATGTCCCGATTTCTTTGAGATGCCAATCGAGGGCGAACCCGGTCCTACAAAGTGGGTTTGGACGGCGGCGAATGACCATTATGTGATTGGTGGGTTCGATGGAGCCCGATTTATCCCGGAGGTCATGACGCAACCAGGCCATTACGGTCAAAATTACTACGCCGTGCAAACCTACAGCGGTCTGCAGGGTGCGCGGCGGGTTCAGATGGCCTGGATGAGTGGTGGGGAGTACCCGGGCATGCCGTTCAACCAGCAGATGAGCTTCCCCTACGAGCTGAAGTTGCGGCGGTTCGGGCTGTCCTTGAAACTATGTGCGCTGCCGGTGCCTGAGATTGAGTCGCTGTACGAAAGCCAGGGTAGTTGGAATGATGTGGAGTTGAAGCCCGGGGACAACCCCTTAGCCGCTCTGTCCGGCGAGCTGTGGGACATTGAGGCGGAGATTGCGCCTAGCAGCGCCACCGCCTTCGGTTTCCGGATTCGCGGCCGGTCCGTCACCTACCGGGTGAAGGAGAAACAGTTGAGCAATGGCGAGGCTATGGCCGACATGTCTCCAAGGGACGGCAACATTAGAATCCGCATCCTAGTGGACCGCACTAGTATCGAGGTTTTTGGAAATAGCGGGGAGGTAGTAATACCCTGCTGCTTCCTTCCCGGCGATATGGATCGGAGCCTGGAGCTGTTCACCCTTGGCGGCGCGGCGCGAATCGCCTCGATGAACATACACAAATTGAAATCGATTTGGCGCTAGCCATTTTCTGTGCCGCAGAAATCTGGCGCCCTGCAGCTTGCGAGGACCCGCTCTCGTTGCCGGCCGGGTTAACACGGTCGAGCTGAATGCCTCACCAGATGACCATAGATTCTTCGAAAATCCGGCCTAGGTCATCCGGTCCGGCAGGGCGTGGCGAGAGCTTGGTCACGCGGTGCTGCGGTAAGGTGCCTTCGACGAGCGCCGGGATGTCCGCAGACTGATAGCCGAGCGCACGCAGCCCGTTGGGAACCCGCAGCTCACGCATGAACAAGATGATCTGATCCGCGAGAATCTTGCCGGCGTCTCCTGGCCGCGCGTTGTTAACCTTGGCGCCGAGTATTTCGGCAGCCCGGAGGTGGCGTTCAGGACACGCCGAGGACGTGAAACGATAGACCGCGGGTGCATTGACGATGACTGAGATCCCGTGCGGCACCAGAGGATGTCCGACGTGGTAGCCTGGCGCCCGGTAGTCTTTCACCAGACCGGATACGGGATAGGACATGCCATGTGGTAAATGCACGCCGGCATTTCCGAATCCGATCCCTGCATACGAGGCGGCCAGCAGCATGGAAGCGCGCGCCTCTTCGTCACCCGGGTCCGCTACCGCGCGACGCAGATAGGCCGCCACAAGCCGGAGCGCTTCCAGACTCCAAACGTCGCTGATGGGGTTGGAGCCCTGGTAGGCGGGCCGCAGAATCGGCCGCTCGGGCCGCGGGCGCAACCCGAAGGGCAGGGCAGTGTAGGATTCGATGGCGTGGCTTAAAACATCTAACCCGGCCGACGCAGCCACCGCCGTGGGCTGCGTCCGGGTATTCTCCGGGTCGATGAGGCCCAGCGTCGGTTTCAGACGACGATGTGCGATGCCGGTCTTGGCATGCATACGGACCAAGTCAAAGATTGCCACTCCCGTGGTTTCGCTGCCTGTGCCTGCCGTAGTGGGAATAGCGATCAGAGGTTTGAGCGGGCCCGGGACGGGTCGGCCCCTGCCGATCGGCGGATTAACATAGTCCAGGAAATCGGCCGGATAACAACTGTAAAGGTTGGCTGCCTTCGCGGTGTCGATCGTCGAACCGCCGCCTATGGCGACGAAGGCGTCGAAGTTGCCGGCTTGGGCAGCGGAGGCGGCATCACGAAATGATTCCTCGGTCGGCTCCACGCGGACGCCGTCGAATATCGACACATGGATCTTGTGTTTTTCCAGCGCTTCAAGCGCACTGGTCACGGGCGGTAGAGTGCGCAGGTGGGGATCCGCAAAGACCAGGACCCGTTGCTTTCCAAGGTCGGCTAATTCCGCTCCCACTTCGCGTGTCACCCCAAAACCGAACCTTATGGCAGAGGTCGCCATCTCGAATGCACATTCATTCTCCAATACCGCCTCCCGACTCAGACGGGCAAGCATATTCGACCTCCTCAACAGGGGTCTGCCTTGTGCCCGCCCGTTTGGGAAAGTATATACCTGCGTGCCTTCCCAAACCCGTTGAAGCGCGGATGATTCTTTCTTGACGTTCCAAGAGGCTCCAGCGCTAAATTCATTGTGCAGCATTGCGCCGGTTCGGAAACTGACCTTGGCGCAAGAGAGGAGCATGCAGATGTGGGGATGGGACTCCGTGGAGACGCTCTGGCAGGACCTTCGCTACGGCTTGCGCATGCTAGCGAAGAATCCTGGATTCACGCTGTTGGTTACGGGGCTTCTTGCTTTGGGGATCGGAGCCACCACGGTGATGTTCAGCTTGTTTGATGCGGTATTCTTGCGGCCGTTACCTGTGCGCCGTCCCACAGAGTTGGTCAGGATGGTTGAGCACGTTCCCAAGATCGGACCTCTGAGCAACTTTCCCTTCGAGTACTACGACATCTTGGAAAACCACGCCACAACTCTCTCGGCCGTAATCGGAGAAACAGGCAAGTACTTGCACTTTGCTATGACCGATCCTCAACCGGCAGAAGCAGTCACTGTGCATGGTGTGACCCGGGACTTCTTCAGCGGGTTGGGAGTTCAGGCACTGTACGGCCGCGTGCTCTTACCCGACGACGCGAAGGAGAGTCCGGGTATATCCCCTGCTGTGTTGAGTTATGGCTTCTGGCAACGGCGCTTTCGCGGAGACCCCGGTGTGGTGAACAAGGGGACCATTCTGGTAGACGGTCATCGCTTTGTGATCGTCGGGGTGATGCCCCGCGACTTTAATGGGATTTCGGTCGATACGGCGCCCGACGTTCGTATTCCTCTGCGCGCCTTCCCCCAATTGTCAGGATTCAGGCAAGAGTTATTGGATTTTGAGTTGGCAGGCCGCCTGAAGCCAGGGTTCACGCGTGTGCAAGCCGAAGCAGAATGTCGGGCACTCTGGCAGTCCGCGATGCAGTATTACTATCAGAACGTCCGGAAACTGCCACCGCAAAGGGTATCGGATCTCCTGAGCCGGGGCATGGGACTTGAACCGCTGGAGCGCGGCGTTTCCCTTCTTCGAGACCGCTATGGCAGCGTGCTCAAGCTGCTGATGGCGTCCGTCTTACTTCTGCTTCTCATTGTCTGCACCAATGTTGCAGGGCTTTTGGTGGAGCGAGGGGCAGCAAAGCAACAAGAGATTACGGTCCGGCTGGCGGTCGGCGCAACACGCTTGCGGTTAGTACGGCAGGTGCTCGCGGAAAACCTGCTCCTCGCGGCTTTGGGGGCCGCGGCCGGGTTGGTGGTGGCAGTCGGGGGAATGTCGCTAGCGATACGGGCAATGCCACCCATCCGGGCGTATCCGAACCCCTCCATCGTGCCGCTATCAATCGATGTAGGCATCGACTGGCGAGTTTTCCTGTTTTTGTTAATCCTGTCCCTGGTCGCGATGCTTCTCTTCAGCGTCAGCCCGGCACTCGCCGTTTCCCGTTCAAATCTCGATACCCTGCTTCGGGCTACGCGCTCCAGCGCCAGCGTGCGCGGGCGGCAGGCATTAGTTGCTCTACAGATAGCGCTGTGCACATTTCTGCTCGTAACCGCGAGTTTGTTCGTCCGCACGTTCCGGCAACTGCATCGAGTCGACCCAGGGTTCGATCGCGACCATATCGCTACGTTCACCCTTAACCTGAGCGGCTACAGCGGCAAGACTGCTGTCTTTCTGAACGCATTCACAGAGCGAGTGCGCGCGCTGCCCGGAGTGGTGTCGGTCGGGGTCTCTTCATTGGGGGTGATGCGCGGGGTCGGAGTTGCAACAACCGTTGCGCTAGTGGGGCAACGATTAAGCCAGGCTGAGTTCTTGAACACCAGCGTTAACGATGTCTCCCCCGAGTACTTCGGCACGATGGGAATGCACATTCTATCCGGACGCGGCTTCATCCCGAGTGACGCTCCAAGTCCAAAGCAGACGGGCCCTATGAGGGTCGTGGTGAATCAAGCGTTCGTACAGAGGTTTTTTCCCAATGACCAGCCGTTGGCTAAGCTATTCGGTCAGGGTGCGCCGGGCGAGGTGGCGAGGGAGATGTACGAGATTGTTGGGGTAGTGAGCGACTCAAAGTACCGCTCGCTACGGGCGCCTGTTATTCCAGTCTTTTACGCATGCGGGACCGACTTTGACCAGTTTGTATTAAACGTCCGCACCCGGACGAGGCCCGAGGCAATAATTACGCCGGTTCGAAAGACATTGGCATCGATTGATCCCGGCTTGCCCTTTCTCGAGGTCCACACCATGGCGGAAGAGGCAGAGATCAGCATGGCGGGGGAGCGCAGCACGGCGGCGCTTGCATCCCTGTTCGGTGGCATCGCGTCGCTCATCGTAGGCGTGGGAATTTACGGATTGCTCGCGTACGTTGTGGCGCAGCGACGGCGCGAGATCGGAATTCGCATGGCGCTCGGGGCACAGCCTACCCAGATTGGGAAGATGATTGCCCGTCAGACTCTCGCCATGACCGCCGCGGGGACTATCTGTGGTTTGGGCGCCGCACTAGCTGCCGGACATGCAATTCGCTCATTGCTATACGGCATTTCACCGCAAGACCCGAAATCTCTCATTGCCGCAGTGATATTCGTGGCTCTGACCGCCGCGGCCGGAACGGTACTCCCCGCAGTCCGCGCTGCGCATGTCGATCCCATGGTGGCGTTGCGCTATGAATGAGGACGATTGTCGATTGACCGAGAAACGAAGTTGGGGAAAGGAAGCGTGAATTTCGGTCACTGCGGGTTAATTAAAAGCCAAGCCTCGACTGTTTCAGCCAATGTGGATCAATGCGCGTGGCCGGAAGGCAGACACCGCTTGGCTATTTTTTTGACTTGCGGATTAGGCCGCGCTGTTTACCAGTCCGGATCCACCCTGGCCGCCTTGAGCATCAAAGTTACGGGCCGGAAGTTTGCCCCAATTGACGTCCGCCGGGCGCACGCGGAGCAGCCAACCGGTTCGTTCCAGCGATAAGTGACAAGACGTGTTCGAAGCCGTTGGAAGGAGGAAGCGATGGCTTCTGAGTTGCAGCTCGATCCGCCCCAACGGCCGACGATGGATCTTGACGTTAGCCCACAGAAGCAAGCCGAACAGGCGCTGCGACGGGAGAAGGAGTTTACCGAGCGCCTGATCGCAAGCTCAAGCGACGGGATCTTCGCCTTCGATCTGGAATGTCGGTACACGGTTTGGAATCCAGCAATGGAAGACATCTTCGGGAGGAAGCACGATCAGGTGATAGGCCGGTGCGCGTTTGACGTGTTTCCTTTCCTGAAGGATGCCGGGGAGGATCACTTTTTTCGCATGGCCCTCGCGGGGCAGACGATTGTGGCTCTGGACAGACAATATCGATTGCCGGAACTGGGGCGGGAGAAATTCTTTGAAGCCCGCTACTCGCCTATACGCGACGCTTCAGGAGGCGCGATTGGGCCAGGCACCGTAATCGGAGGGCTGGCGATTCTACACGACATCTCCGAGCGCAAGCAGACCGAAGAATCAGTCCGCAACCTCTCCGGACAGCTTCTGCGCTTGCAGGACGAGGAGCGCCGCCGCATCGCGCGTGAATTGCACGACAGTACCTCGCAGACCCTTTCGGCGCTGGCTCTGAATTTGGCGCTGCTTCAGAAACAGCCAATGGCCGACGATGCCAAGGCTGGGCGCATTCTTCAGGAAAGCGCTTCCCTGGCCAGCCAGGCGGCGCAGGAAATCCGTAACCTCTCGCACCTTCTGTATCCGCCAGATCTCGATTCCATGGGCCTGGAACCGGCGCTTCGCTGGTACACCGCGCGCTTCGCGGAGCGCACCGGAATCGAAGTCGAAATCGAGGTGCCGCGAAACCTGAAACGCCTGTCGAGTGAGGCAGATCTGGCGTTCTTCCGCGTGGTGCAGGAAGCGCTGACCAACGTCCATCGCCACTCGGGTAGCCGCACCGCGGTCATACGCATCTCCCAGGTGCCGGATTCTATCAGACTCACCATTCAAGATCACGGGCGCGGAATGCAACTCGGTGTGGGGAAAGATGCACGAGGCTCCCTGCCAGGGGTGGGAATCAGAGGAATGCGCGAGCGGCTGCGGCAGCTCGGCGGAACTATCAAAGTCGTCTCCGACCTCACTGGTACGCTAGTAGAAGCTGTTCTGCCACTGGACGCCCAAAGGAAGGGGTAGTGCTGCAGTTCGTGGCCTCCTAAATGTGAAAGGCTGGGCTTGAGACTCGGCTCCTACTTTCTCCTGGGGCTAATACGGATTTCGCAGTATCGCCTTCCTGCTTCGCGAGGGCTAGGATCGGCTTTAGGAGTTCTATATGGCGCAGTTGCGAGTTCTAGTTGCTGACGACCACGCCATAGTGCTGAAGGGTTTAAAGGCGCTGATCGAAACCAAACCGGACTGGCAGGTGTGCGGCCAGGCGCTCAACGGTCAAGAAGCCGTAAAGAAGACACATGAGCTCAAGCCGGACGTGGTAGTTATGGACCTCAGCATGCCAGGATTGAACGGGCTTGAGGCCGCACGGGAAATCCTGGAGGAGAAACCTGCTCCAGAAGTTCTCATCCTTACCGTTCACGAATCGGAACAGATGCTTCGGGAAGCGTTGAAAGCCGGAGTGGGGGGCTATCTCCTCAAATCAGATGCGGGACCGGATTTACTGACGGCTGTCGAGGCGTTGAGCCGGCACAAGACCTTTTTCAGCGATAAAGTGACGAGGATGTTCCCGGAGGAGGCCCAGCCTGTTGCCGGGAAAGACAAAAGCGAGGCAGTCTCCGGTGATCTTCTGACCAGCCGCGAGCGTCACATCCTGCAGTTGCTGGCCGAAGGCAAGAGCATCAAAGAAGTCTCGTCGGCCCTGGATATTACTTTGAACACGGCCGAAACCCATCGGGGGAATCTCATGCGCAAACTCGGTGTGCATTCCACGGTTGAGCTTGTTCGTTACGCTCTTCGCAACCATATCACTGAGCCTTGATCCGAACTTTACCCACCTCCTGAGACCCCTCCACCTCCTACTCCATGAAATAAGCCGTTTCCTTTCAGTGCGTTGACGAAAGACGCCCTTTTTGGAGCGCGAATTGCACCTTGGCCTGAGCAGTTGAGCAGAAATGCCAATTTTTGGGGCCGCTGCCGATCGCGGTCAGCCCAGGCTCCTCCAAAACCGTTCCTTGGCCGGGCGCGAGGCTCTGGAGTTGGCACTTTTGGTTCAGAAAGATGCTGTCCAGAAGATGGTACTGGACTGTTGCGATTTAATCACAAGGGACTTAACACATTATGCCGAGTACTGATCTCAGCGGTAAGGAAACCAACTTGGGAGCAACAGCAACGATTGACCGAGACGCCAGGACTCGCGTGCTGGTGGCGGACGACCATGAAGTGATAAGGCAAGGCCTGCGTGCGCTTCTCGAAGAAGAGAACGATTACGAAGTCTGCGGTGAAGCTGCTAACGGCTGGGAGGCGGTCGAGAAGGCACGCCGTTTGCGACCCGACGTCGTGGTCCTCGATGTGAGTATGCCAGGGCTCAATGGGCTTGAGGCTGCGCGCCAGATCCGCGGGGCCCGCCTGGAGACCGAGATCATGGTCCTTACCGGCTATGATTCGGAGCAATTGGCTCAGAAACTGCTAGCCGCGGGAGTTCATGGTTATCTACTGAAGTCGGATCTTCCCAGCGACCTTCTGGCTGGAATCAATTCGCTACGGCAACACAGGCCGTTTTTCAGCACGAAAATTACAACCATGGTGCTCAACGGCTACGTCAGTACTCTCACAGACGAGTCTTCGCTCGACGCTTCCCTGACTGCCCGCGAGCGCCAGATCATCCAGTTATTGGCCGAAGGCAAGAGCAACAAGGAAGTCGCGAACTCGTTAGGAATCTCGGTTAAAACCGCCGAGACCCACCGCGCCAGGTTAATGCAGAAGCTCAATCTGCACTCTATTGCCGATGTGGTCCACTACGCCGTGCGTAACCGCATAATCGAGCCCTGAATCGTCGCTGTCGCCCTCCGGGGCAGGGGCCTGCCCCTGGGTCGCTAAATTCAGGCACCTCACCCGCTGCATCCCGGGTGTGATCAGTGCTGCATCGCCTTAAGCAGCCTGTTACACTGGACTGCCCATGGCGCAGCTTTCGGACTCGATCAGGCTCCCGCCCATCCATTGGATTCCGGTAGCTATATTCCTCGTCACCTATCTGCTCATCGCCGTCGAAAGCAACATGGGCAGCTATCTCGATCGCACGGCGGCCGCCTTCTGCGGAGCCGTAGCGATGCTGCTTGCCCGCGTCATCACACTCGATCAGGCGTATCGGTCCGTTGATTGGAACACTTTGATTTTTTTACTCGGAATCATGATCTTGGTCGCCCACTTCATGGTTTCCGGCTTCTTCGACTGGGTGGCCGTTCGGGTGGCGGCGACCGCTCGTACAGCCCGGCAACTGCTGGTGCTCCTGGTGTTCGCCTCGGGCATTCTGGCGGCGTTCTTTGTCAATGACACCATCTGCCTAGTCTTCACCCCTATCGTGTTGACGGTGACGGATCGGCTGGAGTTGCCGCCCACACCCTACGTTGTGGCGCTTGCCACCTCCGCCAACATCGGGTCCGCCATGTCGATTACGGGAAACCCGCAGAACGCCTTGATTGGTGTTTCGGGGCATTTCTCCTTTCTGGGATTCCTGCTGCATCTTGCACCCGTAGCCCTGGTGGGTTTGGCGTTGAACGCCGCTATTCTGCTTTCGTTCTTTCGCAAGGATCTGCCGCACAACCAGCTTGGTTCAAGGAGAACCAAGGAAGTCACCACACCCCTCAACCGATCGCTGCTTGCTAAATGTCTGATTTCCGCGTCGCTGGTTCTGATCCTGTGGATCTTCAACTTCTCCTTCCCGCTGGTGGCTGTTTCCGTAGGCGCTCTCATTCTATTGTTGGGCCGGGTAAAATCCGAATACATCCACTCGCACATCGACTGGACTTTGTTGCTGTTTTTCGCCGCACTCTTTGTGGTGATCCGCGGATTCGAAGATTCGGGCGCGACGGGTTATCTGATCGCGCGGCTTCAGCCGGCCCTCCAGGGTGGCGATATCCGGCAGTTCTTTGGCTTGAGCGGCGCCATGCTGGTGATCTCGAACCTAGTGAGCAACGTGCCGGCCGTGCTGCTCTTCCGGCCGCTCGTGGCAACATTCTCGAACGGACATTTTGTCTGGCTGGTACTGGCCGCCTCGAGCACCCTGGCCGGCAATTGCACTCCGTTCAGCTCTGTAGCCAACCTGATAGTCCTGCAGCAGGCGAATAAACGCGTTCGCATCAGTTTCTGGCAGTTTACCCGCGTGGGATTGGTAGTTACAGTCGTCACCGCGCTGGCAGCGATCGTGGTGCTCATGCTGGAATACCGATTATTTCCGGCAGCGTAGGTAGTTCGTCGCCGGGTCCAGCCTCTGCAGGTCTCGTGCACGCAAGCCCATAGCTGGGATCTGGGCCTGCCTTCATCGAACAATGGCACATGAGCTGCCTGACCTAACGACAAGCGTCTGCGCCCGAAGCGAGAGGGTTACGGATAGAATCTAGTCTTCAGTGAAATAATCGGAATCGATCCTTTTGATATCGTAGGTCTGGAGTGCAGTCGTGCCGACGCTGTGATCGATCATCAACTGCGCCAGCATTTCGCCATCGACAAGGACAATCTTGCTGTCAATTCTGGTTGCATATTCCCTGGCCTCTCTTGAAAAACCTGATGTGGTGATGAAGATTCCCTTTCGTGCTCTCTGACCCTGCAGTGCCCCTGCGAAATTTTGAGTCTCTGGGCGGCCAACCGGAGCATCCCATCGCTTTGCTTGGATGTAAATAGTGTCCAGTCCCAGTCGGTCTTCGTTGATAATTCCATCAATTCCCTCGTCACCGCTTTGCCCGATGGCTCTTCCCGCATCATTTCTGGTTCCGCCGTACCCCATTTTCAACAGCAGTTCGACCACAAGCGTCTCAAAGAAGCGGGGTGATGCCTCCTTGACGTGTTGCAGAAGCTCATTTGCTAGGGCAGTCCGGATGGCCTCATACGCGTCTTCGAGTCTCTCCTCCGGCGTCTTCTGATCATCTTCTGGGCCGTTTCCAACACGACCTTCCGTAGTTTTGGGCGGATGAAGTTTCTCCTGATATTCAGGGAATCTCGAGAGAAACTTCCGGTTAAGAGTCTTCGGATTCCCGCCTAGGACTCCCCTGCCCCGTGCTGTGATCCTGAAAACTCCTCGCTGAGGATTCTCCAGAAGGTTAGCCATCTTAAGGTCAGAGCGAGCCCACGCCACTCTGTTGTCAAAGAGTCGTTGCGTGCCGCTCGGGAGAAGTTTGTCTCTCTCGTCTTCGGTGAGATTGAAATCATCCGCAAGCACGGCGACAACGTCGCGGTTCGCGTGTTCCCTTCCATCCGCGTAAAACCTGAGGAGCGGAAGCATGATTGTTTGGAAATCAGGAATAGCCATCGGTCGGTTTCCTTGTCACAGAGTGCAACGTCTGGCGCGCAAGATCGAAGGCCTATTTCAGCGTCCCCCCAAAGAATCTTACCATTCTATCCCACGCATCCTTCGCATCGTCCGCCCGGTACCCCGTCTTGTTGTTTGGGTTCTCGAACGCGTGCCCGGCGTCAGGATAGATCTTTACGTCGATCTGCTTGCCGGCGTCCTTCATCGCCGCCTCGAAAGCCCGGACCTTCTCCGGCGTGAGGCCGCGGTCCTGACCGCCGAAATTGCCCAGCACCGGTGCCTGAATTCTCTTGATGATAGCGGGATCGGTGGGCATGGCGCCATAGTTCACCGCGCAAGCGGCGAGTTTCGGTTCATTTTCCGCGAGCAGAAGCGAATAGCCTCCGCCCATGCACCAGCCTACCGAGCCGATCTTCGCCGGATTCACGTCCGGACGAGACGCCAGATAGTCAAAAGCCGCTTGGAGATCGCCTATCGCTTGGTCTTGAGACAGGGCGCGCATCAATTCGTGCGCCTCATCGGGAGTGGCTGCCACTTTGCCCCGATAGAGGTCGACGGCCAAAGCAACGTAACCCTCGCCCGCGAACCTGCGAGCCTCGTCCCGGATCTGATCGTTCAGGCCCCACCACTCGTGGATCAGCACGAGGGCAGGGTGCTTGCCCGCAGCGGCGGGTTCAGCCAGATATGCGGTGAGAGTGCCGCCGCCGCTCTTGTAGGTGACATTCATCGTCTTCACTTCAACCGCGCCGAGAAAGGGGACCGTCGCCCTCAGCAATCCGGCGAAGCTAAGCAGCAAAACCAGAGTTCTCCACCTCAAAGTGCACCTCCTGAACTGTCCTTGCGGTGATTCGATTCTAACCCCGTTCGGGAGATCTCTGCCACTTAGGGTCTCGTGAAGGGCTGAACGGGACTTCGCGGGCTTCGACAAGCTTCCCCGAGCGACGGTGACAGGTTACAATCATGAGTTGAACTTGACGGGCGGCTTTCATAGGCGAGAAGCTGGAGTGGGAAGTCCGTTGAGACGCGCCCCCGCGGCCGACACTCCCCAGAACGCCGCCCGCAGAGGTAAACTCACGATCGCGTTTCTGCAGGCCGAATCGCACACTAGTCGCTTGATGCTTGGAGCCCATTGATGAAATTTTCCCGCCGAAGTTTTCTGGGGTCCTCGGCCCTGCTTCTGGGGAGCACCCTGCGCGATGCCTTGGCTACGCCCCTCTACCGCTGGCGGAGCTCGCTCGTGCTCGATACCAAAGGGACCGCCGCTGCTGCAGGTCTCCCGGGCTCCGAAGAGGTGCACGTCACCTATGTGGATGTCGCCAAAGAGGCTGGCCTTACCGCAGTCAATGTCTGGGGTGGAAATGACCACAAGAAGTACATCGTCGAAGCGAAGGGCAGCGGACTCGCCTTCTTCGACTATGACCAGGATGGGTGGCTTGACGTCTATCTTACCAACGGCGTACGCCTGGATGACCAGTGGGCGCCAGGCGAGGACCGGCACCCCACTTGCCATCTCTACAAGAACAATCGCGATGGCACCTTCACTGACGTTACCGAGAAGTCCGGTTTGAAGCGCACCGGCTGGCAAACCGGCGTCGCCGTGGGCGACTACGATAACGACGGGTGGGACGACATGTTCTGCGGCTATTGGGGTCACAACGTCCTCTGGCACAACAACGGCGACGGAACGTTCACTGACGTCACCAAGAAGGCGGGCCTTTACGAAGAACGAATACGGTGGGGTTCCGGCTCCACTTGGCTCGACTACGATCGGGACGCCTTTCTGGACCTCTTCGTGAACAACTACATCGAACTCGACATCAGCAGGGTCCCTGCGCCCGGTGAGACGGGGTTTTGCCAATGGAAAGGCATTCCGGTAATGTGCGGCCCGCGCGGACTACCCGGCGGCACGAACATCCTCTATCACAACAACGGCGACGGCACGTTTACGAATGTAACGGAGAAGGCAGGGATCTCAAAGCCCGGGCCGCGTTACTCGATCACCGCGGTTTCCTACGATTTCGATGATGACGGCTGGCCTGATATCTATGTGGCCGTCGACTCCGAGCCCAGCATCCAGTTCCACAACAATCATGACGGAACGTTTACCGACGTCGGCGTAATGGCTGGATCCGCCTACAATGAGGACGGCCAGGAGCAGGCCGGCATGGGAATCGGCGTGGCAGACTACGATTGCGACGGGCACCTGGATATTTTCAAGACTAATTTTGCTGACGACACCGCCGACCTCTATCACAATAACGGCGATGGCACCTTCAGTGACGTGACTTTCCCCTCAGGAATTGGCACCGAGACGCAGTTCGTAAAGTGGGGCTGTGGCTTCGTCGATTACGACAACGATGGCTGGCCCGACATCATCCAAATCGACGGGCACGTGTACCCGGAGGTTGAGAAGTACAACCTCGACGCTCATTACAAGCTGCCGCGCGTGGTCTATCACAATTTAGCCAACAGCAAATTCAAGAATGTTTCCGATGAGATGGGACCTGGAATCAACGAGAAATTCTCCAGCCGTGGCGCTGCCTTTGGAGACTACGACAACGACGGCGACATCGACGTGCTGGTGCTTAACATGAACGATCCACCCTCGCTGCTGCGCAACGACGGCGGCAACAAGAATAACTGGATTACGATCAAACTGCTCGGTACAAAGTGCAATCGCACGGCGATCGGCGCCCGGGTAAAAGTGACAACCGGAAAGCACACCCAGATGGACGAGGTCCACGCCGGAGGCAGCGTCATGTCGCAGAGCGACCTCCGGCTGCACTTCGGTCTCGGCGCGGAGAAATCGATCGATCTTATTGAAGTCAAGTGGCCAACCACTTGGAAAGTGGAGCGTTTCACCAACGTCGAAGCTAACCAGTTTCTCACCATCAAGGAAGGTGCCGGAATTATCAAGAAGGAGAAACCTGCAAAAACATAACCCGGGAGCGTGGACGTCTCACCTTCCCTCAGCCGGGCACTTCCCCGGAGTATCGCGGATTCAGTTTTCGCTGCGTTTGTGGAGCGGGATGAGACATCCGCGCTCCCAAGTAGGAAGTGAGGCCCAATGAGAACCCAAGCACAACCATCCGAGAGCAAAAACGCAAATCCTCAGGACTACGAGCTCTATATTCTCCGTCACGGGCCCGCCGCAATTCGGGACGCAGCGAAGTATCCGGATGACGGCGAACGCCCTCTCACCAGTGACGGCCGCAAGCGCGTACGCGAAGCCGCCGAAGGACTGAAGTCGATCGGCGTGGAACTCGACTGGATCGTCTCGAGTCCGCTGGTTCGAGCCGCCGAAACGGCCAAAATCGTCGAGGAGTCGCTCGACCAAGTCGTTCCACTGGATTTCTCCGATTCGCTCAGCCCTGGTGGAACGCCGGAATCCTTACTGGCCTTTCTGGCCAAGCAGCCCACTCGCCGCCGGGTGATGCTGGTTGGTCATGAGCCGGATCTGAGTGAAATCGCGGGCCGTCTGATGGGGGCCCGCCGCGCCAATCTGGTCCTCAAGAAGGGCGGGTGCTGCTTGATCCGGTTCGACGAATTCCCTCCAGGCTCCGCGGGCGAGTTGGTTTGGTGGGTGACGCCGCGCATATTGCGCAAGCTGAAGTGACGGCGGCGCAGCTATCCTGGCCATAAGCCACAGAAGCCTCCTCTTCCCCCGGCGTTAACAAACTTGATACGTAAACCTCAATATATTGAATCGACGTGATAAGCGGGTTACACTAATGCCTTCTCTGAAGGGCACAGCGGCTGGGCTGGAACCTTCAGATGGAAATTCAGGTGACTCCCATGAATGCAACGACGTCCAATGGCGCCGGGGGCGGCGGTGTTTTGTCTCAGGCGACTTCGGCCGGCCTCTCTTCGAATATCGCACTGGTCGCTATTCCAGACGCACAACCCCGGCCTTCGTCTGGGGACCTCCGCAAGTGGCAGACCGTCCGCAAGTTGGCGCGAAAGCATCTTGACGACTTCATCTCCCTTCAGCCCAAAGTCCTAAAGGGAGGAACCGATGCGATCCACGACATTCGGGTGGCCAGCCGGCGCCTGCAGCAGGTGATCGACCTGCTCTATCCTGCCCGGCCTCCGGAAATCCGCAAACTGCGCCGTCGCATCCGGGATTTGCGCCGGTCGCTCTCTGAGGTACGGAATTGCGACGTCCTGCTCGAGCGAGTTGAACAGTCGCTCGGGGCAAAGCGCATGGCCCGCCGCGAGGCTTGGCAGACAGCTCATGATTACCTGGTTGAACGCCGCTCCTCAAGCCTCGAAGAGGCCGTTCGGGAGGTGAGCAAGCTTCACCTGGCCACGGTTTATGTCAAGATGAAGCACTCTCTACAGGAGAACGCTGACCCCTCCTCGGCGAACGGCAATGCGGCTATCGGACACACGGCTGCACAGGTAATGGATGCTTTCGACGAGCAACTCCATCTTGCCTTTAGGAAGGTATTCGCCGCTTACAGGACGGATGTCGAGCGGTCGCTTGCCGATGCGACCCCTCCCGCGCTTCATGGCGCACGTATCGCCGCCAAGCGGCTGCGATACCTAATTGAGGTGCTCCAGGAACTTCAAGTGGAGGGCAGCGGGGAAGCGCTCGATTGGCTGAAACATCTGCAGGAGCATCTAGGCGACTGGCACGACCTGGAGGTGCTCGAGGAAATGTTGATCGACATGGTGGCCCGGCCCCGTTTCTTGCGCGACCAACTGGAACTGGCCATGTCCGTGGAGAGACTACTGCTGGGCAATCGCGCCCGCAGGCAACGATACGTGCAGAGGTATTTTGAGATGGTTCGGAGCCCTGAGGCTGCGAGTCAATTGTTGGCCTGGGGAGATCGAGTGCTCGGGGAAGTCCATACCGAGCCCAACGAGCCAGAAGAGCAGGCAGAGACAACGGTGCCCTCTGTGGCTGAGGGCTGAGTTTCCTCAGAGAACGCAGGCGTTCCTGCCGCGCTCCACGGATCTCACTGCCACTTACCGGGGACGTAGGGCACAGCCCGTTGGGTGCCGGGAGCGCCTGAGTCCGCGATTTCCAACTGCTGAGGCTGCGAACGCCGCTTTCCCGTTGTCCTGGCTTCAACCGGTTGGGAGCCCACTGTCTCAAACAGCGGATCGCCCGGTTCCCCGCTCAGAACTCTAGCAATTCCTTCCTTGAGACGTGAGAACACGCTTTTCACATCGGCCGAGGCGTCGATCACCTGGAACCCATACTCCTGCGCCAGAAAATCGAATTGCGCGAGCAACGCCGTCTGATATTTGCGGAAGCTCTCGTACATATCGCCGCCGGGATAGAGGTCCATCCCCGCCTCCCAATAGTCAAAGCCACGCGAGAAAATCACCCGCGGGACCAATTCATCCACTCCGATACGCAGATAAAACACGGCGTCGGGCTTCAAGGCGAAGCTGTAGACACCACGAATCCACTCGGCCGTGATACCGCGAACCATGGCGCGCGCGATGAGCGAATAAATGTAGCGATCCGTTAACACCACAAAACCAGCTCGCAGCGCGGGGACAATTTCATGCTCCAGACGGTCGGCGAAATCCGTGGCATAGAACAGATTCAGCGTGATCGGCCCCAGGGTATGCCCTTCCTTGGCCTGCTTGATACCCTTTCCAGCCAGCGCCGAACGTGTCAGGCCCGTGTCCAGCACGGCGCGGCCCTCCTGCTCAAGCCACGGTTTGAGTAGATCGATTTGGGTGGAGCGGCCCACCCCATCGGTGCCTTCAATGACGACCAATTTGCCGGGAAGGTTCTCCAGGTTCATTCCGGGAAGAACCACCCCGTAAGTTTCTCTCATGGTGCCGCCCTCATTCTCTTATACTGTGCCAGCCTGGACCTGACGATCTGCCGCATGTGCGCCTGCTCCACCTCAATCGGCTGAGTGGCGTCCACCACGGTAATCTCGAACTCCGGCACCATCTTTT
Source organism: uncultured Acidobacteriota bacterium (assembly GCA_963803295.1). Taxonomy (GTDB): domain Bacteria; phylum Acidobacteriota; class Terriglobia; order UBA7540; family UBA7540; genus CAWDMC01. The sequence continues at coordinate 210,306 of CAWDMC010000012.1, forward strand.
CGTATTCCTCAATAATCCGGCCCTGGAAAAGCCGAAAGCTGTCTTCCGGATCGTCGCTCAAGCCCAGATCCATGCCTGATTCATAATACTTGAAGCCGTTCCGCCCGCTGAGCAGGCGTTGCATAGCCACTTCCAGCGGTACGCGGAAATAAAACGCCACCGTCGGCTTCACGGCGAAGTTGTAAAGCTCGCGAACCCATTTTGGATCCATGCCGCGCACCACGTCGCGCGCGAACGCGGTGTAGATGTAACGGTCGCACAGCACGATCGCACCGGCTTTCAGCAACGGAATGATGTTACGCTCCATTCGATCGGCGAAATCGGTGGCGTGGATCAGGCTGAACGAGGGTGGCGTCAGCATCTGCTTCTTTTTGCCGCGTCGCGTGATATCGCGAACCAGGGGCGATGAATTCCATTCGCTGAAAACGACACCGTAGCCTTCTGACTTCAGCCATTGATGCAGCAGCATCAACTGGGTACTCTTACCCGACCCATCGATTCCCTCAACCACAAAAAGCTTGCCGGGGAAGCGATGTTCTCCATAGCGCTTCATTTGTCCGACTCCAAACCTTTCAGCCGATTGCCCTTAGTTTAGCACACGGGCATGCTTCGTTCCAGTAAGACCTCACCTGCAGTGAATCGACTGGTGAAACCGCCGGTCCTTCACGTTTTCGGATCTCACCGGGAGTTGTCCGAACTCAGGATTCGAGACTCAGGATCCTAGCGAGAAACGACAAGGTTGGGGTCATTTTCAGCGAAAACGGAGAGTACGGGCGAAGAAGAAAGTTGGGAACCCGGCATGGCAGTGGGGATGAAAGGCCGTCACTCCCGGTTTGGCGGATTTCGCGGAGAGCTTCTCATCAAAACAGGCGGAAGGTGACCTCGACTTCTATTTGTACCTTGACCGGGACGCCGCTGCGCATGGCCGGCTTAAACTTCCAGGTCTTCACCGTTTCCATCGCCTTCTCATCCAGCCCCATGCCGGCCGGACGGACGACGCGCGGATCGCTCACATTTCCGTTGGCGTCCACCGCAATCCACAAAACCACGACTGCCTGATACTTGGCCTTGCGGGCTTCTTCCGAATAAGCCGGAGTCGGATTGTAGATCGGAACGGGAGCGCTGACGTTGCCACCGACGCTGAAATATCCTCCGCCCGTACCGCCGCCCTGTCCCGGTCCGAGTCCGGCGCCGTTGCCCTCGCCAATGCCAGTGCCACTACCTGTACCGATCCCGCCGCCGGTTCCAGGACCGTTCGAAAGCGGACCGAGCACACCGTGAGGATCACCAAAATTGGCATCCGCCATCTGAGGCAGCTTTAACTGCGGCGCACCCAGCAGCGTCGGTTGCATGGGCAGCTTCGGGACGATATCAGGGACTTTCGCCATCGGTGGCGTAAATTGGGTATGCGAAAACTTCGGAATGTTCCCCTTGGAGGGCGGTGTCGGACTACGATCACCACCGCCGCCACCACCACCCGATTTCTTGGCGGACGCCTGCAATTGGTTCAAGTAAGGCGAGATATCAACCGGAATCACCTGCTGCTTGGGGGGCGGCTGTCCGTGCAGTCTTCGCGCGATATAGAAAGGCAGGATCAGCGCCATCAGCACCAGTGCGTGTACCAATAGCGAGTTGAGCCAGGAACCCGGCTGCGCCCGGTAATCCTGCCAGATGTCGGGCGCCTCGGGCATCTGATAGGACTTGGGCAGGATGTGGAGCGCCTTTAATTCGCGGAGAACGAGATATTTGGTAAGCTCGGGAAGTTGTCGGAGTTGCCTGGGCAGATCCTTATACCACGCCCTCATTTCCGTGACCGGCAAGGGAGCTTCACCGGCGTAATACTGGGGCGGAACAGTGATCTTGGGTTCCTTGAGCTTCTGCCGGATTTGCCGGAAGAGTGAAATCAGTATGAACGGGGTCTCGAACTGCGTCAGCTTGTATTCTGCTTCCAGTTCGCGGACGGGAACGGGTGTCTGATTTTCGATTGGCGTCACTCGCGTTTGGTCTCCAACTTCGAGATCGCTATATGGCATTGAGTGGAACAACTCCAGGCTTGAGCTTGCTCACCCGGCTCTCCGAGCGCAGCATACCGTACTCCAACCAAGATGTTAAACACCCGTGCCAAGTTGCCTTTCAGAGTGGAAATTCCGCGACTTCCCCCTGATCTTCAACCGCTTACCTAAGTCTAGCACAGAGTGCCTCATCTCGGACATGACCGAGCGACGGAAGGCCCTTGAGGATTCTCCTCCGACGTTTTTGGCGCCTGTTCTCAAGAACCGGAAACCCCGTTCAGTAAGTGAGATGCGGCTACTCCGCAAAGAAGTCGTTGCCATGTCCCATTACCAAGATGAATTCAGTTGCTGAGAATTGCTGAGATTAAGACCGAACAATCAGGCTGAGGAAGTCAATTAGGGAACTTGTACCGACGGACCACTTTCTTGGGCCAAAAAACTACCATCCCAAAGGCACCAGGAACTCAATTCCGGCTTGACCGGCTCGGTCTGATCCTGATGGACCCACCCAGACTACGCGGCTGGGCACGCCCAATGAAGGTTGATCCGCATTGCGGGGTATAAATCGCAGCCTTTGCTCGGGCCAGAGGGGAAGGCAACTCATTATTTTCGCCCCAAATGTGGAGAGATCAAACGCGAAGACGCGATGCACTGAGTCGTCCGACCCTGGCCGCGAAACCAGGAGGGTCACCGTCATTTCGACTTGCGTACGTTCAGCACGGCGGTGATACTCAATGATGCGGGTCACCCAGGGTACTCCTTTGGTTTAACGTACTAGTTATTGCACATATGATAATATATACAGAGAGCTACTCGTTGGCAAGTGAAAAGAAGGGGGAACATGATCTGTCACCTTGTCTTCTATCGAATGAAATCCGAGACTACCGAAGCAGACGCCGATGAATTGGTTCGTGAGGCCCGGGAACGGCTGTGTAGACTCACCGGCGTCTGCAATTTGAAAGCGGGCAAGAATATCGATGACTCAGGACATTACCGGGTGGCGCTGTCGATGGATTTCGAGGATGAGGCCGCTTTGGAGACCTACCGTGTCCACCCCGATCATCAAGCGTTCGTCAAGAACGTAGCTCAACCACTGATCAGCGAAATCTGGCGCTACGATTTCTGGTGGGAGTGAATAGCGGGGAACCGCTTGCCCCTGCCTTGATCCTGCAATCAGGGCGGCACCACCGGAACCGAACTCCAGCGAAAAGCGCAGTCGAAAGCCGGCTGATCGCTACGTGTGATCCGCGACCAGCATGGCGCTGTGGGCCGTGACCTGCGCTCTCAACCACTCGGTCCAACGATCCAGGCCTTCGCCGGTTCTGCATGAGATCGGGAATACTGAGGCTCGTGGATTCACTTCCAGCACGTTGCGGCGAAGTTCGTTCAGGTCAACATCGGCGTAGGGCGCCAAGTCGATTTTGTTAAGCAGCACAACGTCGGACTTGTGGAACATCAGCGGGTACTTCTTGGGCTTCTCGGCCCCTTCCACGACGCTGAAGACCATTACGCGCAGGCTCTCTCCCAAATCGAATTCCGCCGGACACACCAGGTTACCGACGTTCTCGATGAAGAGTAGGTCGAGCTGCTCGATGGGCAGTTCAACCAACGCTTTACCGACCATGCGAGCGTCCAGATGGCAGACCGTGCCCGTCGTAATCTGGTGGGCGGGAACACCCAAAGCACGGATGCGGTCGGCGTCCAGCGTAGTCTGGAGATCGCCTTCGATCACACCGATATGATAGAGCCGGTCAAGCTGCCGGATAGTGGCTTCGAGTACCGAGGTCTTGCCGGCGCCAGGCGCCGACATCAGGTTCACGGTCAGGATCCCCGAGAGTTCCAAAATTGAACGGTTCTCGCTCGCCACTTCATCGTTGGGACGGCGGATATCCGTGTGTACCGAAATTCGATTCATGGTCATTCTCCTACCCAGTTGAACGATTGGTGCTGGTGGCCCCGCCGGCAGGCAAAGAATCCCCCCTGGCGTCGTCGAGTTCCACGTACTCCACTTGCATTTCCCGCCCGGACAGCAGCTCAACTGGAAAGCCGCAAATCGGACAAATCAGGCAGATATCTCCGAGGGGCGGATTGGCTTCAAGGCCGCAGCGGATGCATTGTATTTTGATCGGCACGCGCTCGATTTCAAGAACTGCGGATTCCGCCAAGGTTCCCCGACGTGCGAGCTCGAAACCGAATCTCAACGCTTCTTCCACAACGCCCGCGAAGTCGCCGAGTCTGACTTTAACGGTGACGACTGGTGACGACTGGTGTTTTCGAGCTTCCGCTCCCGCGATCGCGATGATATTCTCTGCCAGCGACAGTTCGTGCATCGGATTCCGCAGGCGTCGCTCGGGTGAGTCCCGGTTCACGGTCCAAGAGCGCCACCTGACTAGAGCAAGTATACATTGATCAAATAACCAAAAGCAGTGATGCCCGTCACCGGAAACAGGCGCTTGAATGTGACGGCTGTCACTGAAGCGTGAAGGCGCGACGTCCGACGACTGTGGTGAAGTCCGGCAGCGACAGTTCCTTCAGCCTAAGGATGCAACGTACACATCGCCGCCAGACCGGAGATGTTTTGTGCCGGACGTGCTGATTGTCGGAATCGGAAATCCGTTGCGGGGCGACGACGGTCTTGGATGGCAGGCTGTCGATCAGCTTCGACCGCGGCTGCATGACAGGAACGTCGAGTTCATCGTCTGCCACCAGCTTACGCCGGATTTGGCCGAGGCTGTCAGCCGCGCTCGCCGGGTGATTTTCATTGACGCACAACTGGGTCATCCCGCAGGACAACTCGAGGTTCGCAATATTTATTCATCCAATGAGGCGGAGCAACTCGGTCATCAGCTAGATCCGCCGGCCCTGCTGCGCTATACCCAGATCCTTTACGGCGCCTCCCCGGAAGCCATGATTTGTTCAATTACTGCCGAATCTTATGACTACTGCCTCGAACTATCCCAAGCGGTCCGCAGTGGACTACCCCTATTAATCGATCGGGTGAGCCAACTCGCGCTCACGTGAGGCTCCTTTTCAGCCGATAGGTAGCGAGATCCTGCCGGCCGGAGGGACTAATTTGTGACGCAGGTCACACTGCATTGTGATGCAAAGCATAGCAAAAGATATGGTTGTCCTGTAGTGTGAAATCGAAATCTGAGTGCGGACTCCGCCAATTGGTGGCCTGATCCTCTCCGGAAGATGACCGCATAGCCGGTAGGCGATCGCAGGAGGAAACCAATGAGGCCAAGGGTCAGTCACTCCTGGGGGTTCGCTTATGTTACTTTCACGTCCAAGCACTTATGCAATTCGCGCTCTCACCTATCTTGCCATGCAGCCGCCGGGTAAGCTGTCCGGCACCCGCGAAATCTCAGCCAGCGAAGGCATCCCTAGCTTCTTCTTGGGTAAGGTTTTGCTCCAACTTCGCCGGGCCCGCCTGCTTCGCTCGTATAAGGGCATCGGGGGCGGCTATGAACTAGCCTTTCCGCCCGATCAGATCAGCCTCCTCTCGGTAGTGCGTTGTGTGGGAGGCGCAGATGTAGTGGACGCCTGCATCCTGGAAGACCGGGACTGTCAGAAAACCGCCCACTGCGCGCTGCACGATTCTTGGGTACCGATTCGAGAGCACCTGTGCAAGATGCTGCAAGAACGCACCTTGGCGGACTTGGTTCGCACCCGCGAGCCGATCGCGCCGGAGGCTGCGGAACAGGCACCTGCTCCAGCGGGCGTATAGCTTGGGCCGGTAAATTCGGAAGGGGGGTGTTGTGGGCGGGTCAGTCGAAGATGCAGATTCCGCCCACCGTCCCGCCCATGGTCCCAAAGAGTCTACCGCTCCAGCATTCCTGAGCGGCAGGAATACTTGCCCCAGTGCCCCAGTCCCTCAAGGGATTGGACATCAGGTGTCAGCTTCTCACTGGCGCGGCGTCTGCGCGCGAAACCACCGCCAGTTGGATAGGGTACCCGTCGAGGCCGACAAGCTTCAGAGTGCCGGTGCGGAACACTACGAACGAGGCGGACAGTCAACTGCAAGTTCTCGCCACCAACGGCTACCGCCAGGTGTTGGCTTCGATAGGATCCTCATCAGCCGCAGCTGAGGATTTCCGTTTCCGGATAGGCATCACATCCCTCGGAACCCTCGCGCGCGAATCCGATTCCCATGAATTGTGACGGGCCTTTACCAGTCACACACGAAGCCCGCAGACTTGTCTAAGACTCACCTTGAGAAGGAACAATGACCGAACACTTCTGGTTTGGAATGGCAATCATCTTCGCGAGCGGGGCTCTCAATGGAAGCTTCGCTTTACCGATCAAATACGCGAAAGCCTGGAAATGGGAAAACACCTGGCTCACCTTCGCCACGGCAGCCCTATTAATTGCACCTTGGGTTCTCGCGATCGGATTCATCCCTCATCTCAGCAATGTGTACCGCGGAGTTCCTCTACGGACTTTGCTGATCCCCGTGATCTTCGGCTTTCTCTGGGGTATTGCCCAAGTCACCTTTGGAATCGGCATCGCTACTGTCGGTATGGCTCTTGCCTTCGCCGTGGTTTCAGGTATGAGCTGCGTTTCCGGATCGCTAGTGCCAATGGCGGTGCTCCATCCCCACGACATCCTCAGCTCACGAGGCATCCTGACTCTGGTGAGCATACCTATTCTGCTCACAGGCCTGCTGCTGTACGGCATGGCCGGACGCCGCCGCGAAAAAGAGCAAGCTCAGCCGGAGCGCAATTCGGCCGCCGTACCCATGAGCTTCCTGGCCGGTCTGGCCATCTGCATCTTTACCGGAATCCTAGGCCCCGCCTGGAACGTCGGGTTCGCGCTCAGCGGAGACATCAAGCAACACGCGATAAGCCTCGGCGCCGGTCCGCAGGCTTCCAATTATGCGCTATGGGGGCTTGTCCTTACCGCCGGCTTCATTCCTAGCCTCGTCTACTGCTCTTATCTGCTCTTTCGCAAGGGTACATGGTCACTCTTCCGAGCCCGAGGCTCTTCACGGGAAGGCCTGTTGGGAGTGGCAGCCGGGCTTCTGTGGCTGTCGGGAGTGGTCGGCTACGGAGTGGGCGCGACGCTAGTCGGAACTTACGGGGTATCGGCTGGCTTCGTCGTTTTCACCGCCGCTCAGATTCTGGCTGCGAACCTGTTGGGCGTTGTTACCGGTGAGTGGAGGGCAACCTCGTCCGGAACCCGGTGGCTACTGAAAGGGGCAGTCGCCGTCATCCTGATTTCTGTGGTGGTTTTGAATCTGGGCGGCTTGTTTTAGCTCGCTATGAAGCCTCAGGGTGGCCTTCGCTGTAGCGCCGGTGTCCTCACCGGCGTCTTCGGCGCTGGGGACAGCGCCGCTACAGGGTGGATTGTCACGATATCCGTCACGCTCAGTGGTCTTGCGGCAACCCTTCCGGCCGATTCTTGCGTGCCACCCGTCACATTTCGCTCCGCCTCATCTTATATGTTATCTTGTAGAGGATTGATCAAGAGGAAGCCGAAAGAAAGCTGTCAAGCGGAAGAATGAAAATCATTCCCCAATCGCCAGGTGGCCGCGTGTGCGCGAAGACGGTCCGTCCGTCAACGACAACCACAAAGGCTCCTCACTTTCCTGCTCTCCTGATATGCTGTTGCATCTGTAGGTAGCCGGGAATCCAGTTTTTGGGCAAGGGTTCCCCGGCTCCCTCGCTGATCGTTTCCCACAATATCGCCCACTCGAATACGGTTCCGGCGGCCGCCCGCTGCTTGAAGGGCGGAGCGCTCCGGGAACATCGGATAACAGTGCTACCGAGAGGAGACTATGAGCAACGTCTATGCAGATAATTCTTTGAGCATTGGCAAGACTCCGTTGGTACGGCTCAATCGCCTGACCGCCGGATTACGGGCCACGGTACTGGCCAAAATCGAAGGCCGCAATCCGTCTTATTCCGTGAAGTGCCGCATCGGCGCGGCGATGATCTGGGACGCCGAAAAGCGAGGAGTGCTGAAACCTGGAATTGAGATTGTTGAACCCACCAGCGGCAATACCGGAATCGCCCTGGCCTACGTGGCTGCAGCTCGCGGCTACGAATTGACTCTCACCATGCCGGAGACTATGTCGCTGGAAAGGCGAAAGGTACTGGCTGCTTTCGGAGCCAAGCTGATCCTGACGCCGGGCCCGGAAGGAATGCCGGGCGCGATTCGTAGAGCGCAGGAAATCGCCCAATCGGATACCCAGCACTATTTCATCCCCCAGCAGTTTGACAATCCCGCCAACCCGGCTATTCACGAGAGCACGACAGGTCCAGAGATCTGGAACGACACCGACGGAGCAATCGACGTGCTGGTCTCCGGGGTCGGGACGGGAGGCACTATCACGGGTGTCTCACGCTACATCAAGAACACCAAGGGCAAGGCTATCCTCGCTGTTGGTGTCGAACCCACGGCCAGCCCGATTCTCACCCAGCAGATGTCCGGTCAGCCCCTCAAGCCATCGCCTCACAAGATACAGGGAATTGGGGCCGGTTTCGTGCCCAAGGTGCTCGATCTCTCGCTCGTAGATCGGGTGGAACAGGTCTCGAACGAAGAGGCCATCGAGTTTGCGCGGCTCCTTACCCGGCAGGAAGGCATCCTCTCGGGAATCTCCTGTGGAGCCGCCGCGGCCGTAGCCATTCGTCTGGCCAAACAGGATGAGTTCGCGGGCAAGACAATCGTCACCGTTCTTCCCGATTCCGGCGAGCGTTACCTTTCGAGCGTACTATTCGAAGGGATCGTCTAGGAATAGCCTTCCGGAGGGGGAGGGCCTTTATGTGGCCCTCCCGTTTTGACATTTCGCAAATGCGGAAACTCCGGGCAGGGAGCACCGTAAGGTGCCCCTGGCGCCGGTGGTAGCCCGTGCCACTTCGATGTGGCTTGGCCATCCCTTCGCGCTGGTGAGGGCAGCTGTGGCCATGTCATGCGTAAATGAAGAAACTTCAGGCGGAGCTGAAACCTGGTCCTCCGAAGCGCGTCTGACCTGTCAAAATGCTCTTCGAAGTTCTCTGTCTCGGAGGCTAACAATGGATTTCGAAAAGCTGAACCGTCTGGCCGAAGTCTTTAAGGACGACCTGGACCATGTCACCGCCGATGATCCGCGTCACTCCCGTCTGCCCAGCCGCGCCGTCATCGAGAAGGTCTGCGGCCGTTACGCCAGGACGTTGTTCGCGCTCTTTCAGTACAGTAGGGAAGGCGACCAGCTCTTTGAGGTGGAAAAGGTCCGCTTCTATCTCCAGGAAATCCGTGTGCTTCTATTTGAGCAGATCTGTCACGGCGAGCGTCTGCGACGCCGCATGCAAGACGAACTCGCCGACAGCACCCTCGATAGCAAGGTGAAAGAGAGGGTGGAGGCGGTTTTCAGTCAGGTGCCCGAACTAGCTCGTTTGCTGGCCTCGGATGTGACCGCAGCCTTTGAGAACGATCCCGCTGTGAGTGGCTACGAGGAGGTGCTGCTCACCTACCCTTGCATCGAGGCGATCACCGTACAACGGCTGGCCCATCGCCTCTATCTCTCGGGGACACCCATTGTTCCACGCATCATGACGGAGACGGCGCACAGCCACACGGGCATCGACATCCATCCCGGAGCTTCGATCGGCGAGTCGTTCTTTATCGACCATGGGACGGGGGTGGTTATTGGGGAGACGGCCAGCATCGGCAACAAGGTAACGCTTTATCACGGTGTGACCCTGGGGGCATTCAATCCTCTGGTCAAAGATGAGCACGCACAGCTACGCCGGGGGCACGAAAACAAGCGGCACCCCGACTTGGAGGATCATGTCACGGTGTATCCTAACGCCACGATTCTCGGAGGCGGAACTCGCGTTGGACACCACAGCACCATCGGCGGGAATGTGTGGCTTACCCACTCCATTCCGCCCTACAGCAAAGTAATCCTGAAGGAGCCAGGTCTATTCGTGCATTCGAAAAAGATGAAAGGGCTCGGCATCGCGGAGAACATCTAGACTAGGTCCAGCAGGTTGACGAAAGGGGCGCGAAGCGCCTTGGAGTGCGGCGGCTTGACGCCGCCTTGAAACGAGACCCTAACGAAGAAGCCGCGGGTACAACTTTGCCGCGTGGCGACGTGGATGCCAGCGAGCAAAGAAAGGCGGTGGCTAAGGCCGCCGCTCTCCAAGGCGGGCTACAGCCCACAGGCAGCCAGGGCCATTCGCCACTATGCCGGCGCGCCGCTTGTCGTATACTAGCGCGATGAAATCCTGGCGAAGGAGGCGTCCATGCTGATCGCTCACATCCACATTCGGGTCAAACCGGAGTTCATCGAAGAGTTCAAGAAAGCGACGACCGAGAATGCGAGAAGCAGCGTGAAAGAACCTGGCATCGCCCGCTTCGATTTTATGCAGCAGGCAGATGATCCGACGCGCTTCACGCTGGTTGAGGTCTACCGCAATCAAGAAGCGACGGTGAGCCACAAGGAGACAGCGCATTATCTAGCCTGGAGGGAAAAGGCTGAGCCCTTAATGGCGGAGCCGCGTACTCGCGTCATCTATTCCAATCTATTTCCGCCAGACCAGGGCTGGTGAGGCGAGGTATGGGTTTTGAATTCGCCACGGCCTCGCGGGTTCTCTTTGGCGCGGGTTCGATCCGCGAGGTCCCACCGGCTGCACGAGCAGTGGGACGCCGGGCGCTGGTCGTGACCGGGCGCTCCGGCGATCGCGCGGGCTCGCTGGTGACCGCGCTCGGCGCCGCGGGGGTTTCCTCCGTGGGACTCCGGGCGGAAGGCGAGCCCACGGTTAACCTGATCTGCGCGGGGTTGGAACGGGCCCGTGGCGAGCATTGCGATCTCATCATCAGCTTGGGGGGCGGCAGTGCTATCGATACGGGCAAGGCGATCGCGGCCCTGATGACCAATCCGGGAGAACTGCTCGATTACCTGGAGGTGATCGGCGGAGGCCGTGCGCTCACTCATCGTGCTGCCCCCTTCATTGCTGTCCCCACCACCGCCGGCACAGGCACGGAAGTGACGCGCAACGCGGTTCTGGCCTCGCCCGAGCATCGTGTGAAGGTAAGCCTGCGAAGCCCGCTGATGCTTGCGCACCTGGCGGTGGTCGACCCGGACCTGAGCTCGTGTCTGCCACCCGCCATCACTGCCTCAAGTGGACTCGACGCGCTGACCCAGTTGATCGAACCTTACGTTTCCGTCCGCGCTAATCCCCTCACCGACGGGTTCTGCCTCGAAGGACTGCGACGCGCCGGGCCTGCGCTCCGTCAAGCCTACCACAACGGTCATGATACCGAGGCTCGCACCGATATGGCGCTGGCCAGCATGCTCAGCGGCTTCAGTCTGGCGAATGCGGGCCTGGGCGTGGTCCATGGATTCGCGGGACCCATCGGTGGCATGTTCCCCGCCCCGCACGGCGCCGTCTGCGCGGCCGTATTGCCGCAGGCGATGGATGTCAATCTCGAAGCCCTCGCAAGGCGGGCTGCGGGGGGCGAAGCCCTGCGCCGATATGAGACCGTGGCGCGCATTCTAACTGGCGATCCGCTGGCCAGCCCCGAAGAGGGCGTTCGCTGGGTAAGCGAGTTGTGCCAGGAATTGGGAATTCCATCACTTCGGTCATACGGTATCGATCGAACGGACGTTCCGGCGTTGGTCGAGAAGGCCTCGAAAGCTAGCAGCACGAAGGGTAACCCACTTCCACTTACCGCTGACGAACTTAGTGAGATCCTGATAAAGTCCCTGTAGCTTAGAAGGGCCCTAAAGGAGGTAGAAATGAACGATCTCATTCGCGTTCTCGCCATAGTAACAGTCGGATTGGGTATGATCGTCACCGCCGGCGGGGCTGAAAGGGGCGGTGGCGGTCCTGTCACCATCGAGTACTACTACAAACTGGTTCCTGGCGCGATGTTACCCGGCGGCCCCTCCGAATGGCTGACACTCTACCTTAAGAACCATCATCCCATTCTGTTGCAGTTGCAGAAGGACGGCTTGCTCCTGAGCGAGAAGCTTTATGAGCGGCGATTCCACGCCGAGAGTCCCGCCTGGGACTACAAAGTCGTGATGGTGTGGCGGGATTGGGGGGCGCTCCAGGAAGCCAGCACCCACGAGCCGAAGATCATCCAGGCGCTCTATCCCGACAAGGCCTCGCATGACCAGCAGGAGAAGCGCCGCTGGGAATTGACGGAAAAGCACTGGGACGACGTCTTGAAGGAAGTCGCGTTCGAATAAATCGATTCATTTTAGTCCGCCTAATCCGCAGCCCTCAGTAACCGAGGGCTAAGGGGAGTGCCCGCCTATGCCAGAAATAAGAGAAAATCCAGAGTCCGCTCACCCCCGGTTATTCGCAGCCGGCAACACCCTGCCCTTCGTTCTGGTGACCGTGTTATTTCTACTGTGGGGCATTCCGAGCAACTTGAATGACATACTCATCAAGCAATTCATGAAATCCTTCGAGATGTCGCGCTTGAAGGCAGGATTCATCCAGTCCGCCTTCTACATGGGATATTTTCTCCTTTCCATGCCGGCCGCGCTCCTGATGCGCAAGTACGGGTATAAGGCAGGCCTGGTGACTGGACTCTTTCTCTACAGCGCGGGCACCTTTTTGTTCTGGCCGGCGGCCCACATCGGGCGGTATGGCTTTTTCCTGCTGGCGCTGTTCATCATCGCCAGCGGCGCGGCTTTCCTGGAGACAGGAGCGAACCCCTTCATTGCCACGCTGGGCGATCCGCGAACTTCAGAAAGGCGGCTGAACTTCTCGCAGGCGTTCAATCCGGTGGGCGCGGTGACGGGGGTGGGCATTGGCACACTCTTCATCCTCTCGGGAGTTGAGTTGAGTCCTCATGAGGTTGCTTTGCGAAAGGCGGCAGGGACGTACGAAGCTTACCTGCAGGCCGAGACGCTGAGGGTCGTTGTACCCTATTTAGTGCTGGGGGCTGTTGTTTTCATGTGGGCGCTGCTGATTATCAAAACCAAGTTCCCCAAGATCGCCGAAGAAGCGGAGCCCGAGGGCAGCCGCCAGCATGGCAGGTTCGTGGATCTCTTTCGCTACCCGCACTTTGTTCAGGGTGTCCTGGCCCAGTTTTTTTATGTGGGCGCGCAAGTGGGCACGTGGAGTTACTACATCCAATACATCCAGGATTACGCCCACAGTCCGGAGAAGATTGCGGGAGCTTTCCTGACAGGCACCCTGGTGGCGTTTGGCATCGGCAGGTTCTTCGCCACCTATCTGATGAAGTTCATTCAACCGAGCCGGCTGATGGGGGTTTACGGAGTCATTAACGTTGGACTGGCGGGCGTGGCAGTCCTCTTTCCCGGCTGGCCGGGCGTGCTGGCGCTGTTCCTCACCAGTTTCTTCATGTCGCTGATGTTCCCGACCATCTTTGCTCTTGGGATCAAGGAACTCGGTCCTAACACCAAGCTCGGCGGGTCGATGATCATCATGGCGATTATCGGCGGCGCGGTGTTCACTCCGCTTATGGCAGGGGTATTCCAGATCACTCACAGCATGGCCGTGGCGATGGTGGTACCGCTGCTCTGCTATGTCTTTATCACCTATTACGCATTTATCGGTTCCAAAGTGCGGATTCCCAAACTGGAGGTAGTTAGGATTTAGGAGTTAGGATTTAGGATGCCTCAAGTACACTTGAGTTTGCTTCAATACGTGACCTTCCGCAAGGTTCGAGGGAATTGAAACCGCCGCCCTCTGAATTTGACTCGTCAACCCATAGAGTTCTTCCCGTGAAAATGCTCGTGTGCGCCTGTAAGTTGCAGTCACGAGATCCATAGCTTTCTGCGAAACCACAAGCTCCTAGAACCCTTGCATGAGCCCAAATCCTAAATCCCAAATCCTAGGTCCTCGACCAGCGCCACGGCGTCAGCCCTCACGGCCTCTCCCAGACCCACGGCATCCAGCTTCTCGCCCGTTTTCGCTTTGACGCTCACTTGGTCCACGCTAATACCCAGTGCAGTTGCCAGTTTCTCGCGCATAGCGGAGACATACGGCGCCAGCTTCGGTCGCTCAAGGCCGATCGTCGAGTCAATATTGACAATCGTAAGGCGGCTCTGGTCGAGCAAGCTCCGAACGTGACGCAGGAACTCGAGACTTGAGGCATTGTGCCACTCCGGCGCGGTGTCAGGAAAGTGCCGTCCTATGTCGCCGAGTGCCGCGGCACCGAGCAGCGCATCGCAGATTGCGTGGATCAGCGCGTCGCCATCGGAGTGTCCCAGGGGGCCCTTATCGAAAGGAATTTCAACACCCCCCAGGATCAGCTTACGTCCGAGCTCCAGTCGATGGATATCGTTCCCGAGGCCAATGCGTTGCATAGCTTAGTTAAAACGGAGTGCACAGTAGTGGTACACAAGGGCGTCTCCCAGTCCGTAGGCGCAATCCCCACTAAAATCCAAACATCCGAGGGGCGCGAGGTCGAGAAATTTTAGAGCCGCCTAAGCAGCCTCTCTTGGCGGCAGGTCGTCATCGGCCAAGGAGCAACTCGTTCGTGAACGGGCTATTCGACGCCAGCGAGCCGCCTACTTAAAGTGGACGTTGTTTTCAATCTGCTGAGCTGAGTAAAAAATGACAAATCTCACATGATTGCCACAATCCCTGCACACCGGAAACTTCGTCCCATAGACGCACGTAACTTGGTGCTCGTGGGCGTGATTCGAATCGTGAACAACACTGTAGATCCCAGAATGCGGAACAGAATCACCGGGTTTAAACTCGTCCTCTGTGATGGTATCCATAGGTCTTACTCCCATAACCAGTAGAATTCGGCACGGGGCATTTGTACGCAGACTCTATCAAGCATTACCTCGATTGTCTACACGTGATCGGCAAGCTGCCGGTGATAAAATGGAGGAACCAATCTGGCTCCTTGCCTAAACCCAGAAGTCGTGCATAATGGTCGAAAACAGCCAATGTGAACAAAAGAGTATCTACTCCTACTATGCACCCTCTTTGGCCTGGTGGCCGGTGGCCGAACGGCTGGGGCGGGGCTTTCGGCGGCCGGGGTGGTGTTAACTACCAAGGGACAACCCGTGGCCCGCGTAACTGTCAGCGTTGTGAATGCGGGCAGCACAGCCACTACCGATAGCGGCCAATTCGCGGTTACGCTCCCGACGGGATTTCAGCCGGGATTTCCGCTGATGCTGGTCGTGCGAGGGTGGGTCGTTGAGAGTCCTTGGGAAGGGCGTGGCCTCGTTCCGGCTTCGATCGCAGTTCCTCTTGAAGTCAGGGTCGTACCCAAAGGCGACAAGGCAATCCTCTCCCACGATAACGTCACTCGGATCATCAAGGGACAGGTAACTCAGATCAGCGAATTGCCCACCAGCGGCAGGTACGCCGGGCCAACCCTGCAGGCCGACAAGGAGTTGGAGACCTATCTCAGGAAGCAGGCGGACATCCTGGGTTTCCCGGTGGAGAAAATCAGAAAGGAATGCGACTCCTGGGCGAAGAAGCCCCAAAACGACTTCGAGGCTGGGTTGGCTAATCTCTACCAGGGGCGTAACCAAGAGGCGGGCCAGGCCCTCCGGCGAGCTGCAGCAAGCGCCGCGTCGTCGCAGGCGCAAGGGCGGGATAAGCTGGCCGCCTTGGCCAGCGCCGAATACCGCTTAGGCCACTACTCCGAAGCCCGGGAAATCCTCCGAGGCCTCTTGACCCAGAATCCCTACGACGTACGGCTCATCGCCAATCTGGCAACGGTCGCGGAAGCCGAGCACGACTACAGAGGCGCCCTGGCGCTGCTCCAGAAAGCCTCGGCCATCGACAGGGTGTCGGGCGACAAAGCCGAGGCTGCCGCGATAGAAGAAGCTGTCGCGGCTATGAAGATCCAAATGGATGAGTCAAGAGTAGCAGCCCACTAAGACGCTTCCAAATGAGGCGTCGACTAATACCATGGCCAGCGTCTACCTGAGTTACAGCCACAGAGACAAGGATTTCGCCAGGCGCCTTGCGAGCGATCTCAAAAAAGCCGGCATCCGCGTTTGGATCGACGAAAGCGCCCTCAAAATTGGCGATAACTTCGCCGAAAAGATGCGCGAGGGGATCAAGGAGGTAGACTACCTCGCCGTTCTGATCTCACCCAACTCCCTCAGTTCCCGATGGGTTTCTCAGGAAATCCAATTGGCTCTCACGCAAGAGAGCGACAGCAACAAGCTCAAAGTCCTGCCCTTGATGATCGGGGATTGCGAGTTGCCGGCCGAACTCGAAGGCAGGCTCTATGGCGATTTCCGCCAGCCCCTGCTCTATGAAGAGTCGTTGCACAAGCTCCTCGATGCGATTGGCGCGAAGCCGCCCGGCACCACTCGGCCCTCGAAATCAGACCCCGATCTGCCGACCCAGGAGGCAGGCAACAGGACATCAAGGCATGGATACCTGATCTGGCTGATCGCCGGAATCGGCCTGGTGATCCTCTATGTTTACAAGGTCAGCACGCTCCCGTCCGGCGCGCAGAACCAGGTCTATTACGTGGTGCTCCTCTTTGCCGCCACAGCTTGCGCCATCGCACTGTTTACGGGTCTGGGCAGCAGTACGGCGATCACTTATAACCGCTATGGCATCGTGGTGAGGTTAAGCGGGGCGGCGGCCCTGTTTGCCTTGATCGTTTATGGCGGCTTCAAGATTGTGCCCGCGGGACCCGATACGTTTGACCTGACTTTGCGGGCCCACAGCGCCGACGGCACGGAGCCGATCATCACTTCGGGCAACGTGACCATCGACCTCGACAACGACCGGCGAACAGCGGCGTTCGGCCCCAACGGCGAAGCGGACTTCAAGGGCATTCCCGAAAAATTCATGGGAACCACGGTCCAGATACTGCCCCAAGTGGAGGGGTACCAGGGAACGTGGCAGCGGCATAAGATTCAGTGGAAGGCCTTCGATCTTGCCCTGGAACGGGCTGGCCCTGCTGTCACCACGCTGAGGGGTTCGATTATGGCGCCGCCGGGAAAGGCTAAAAACCTACGGGTGGTAGTGGAGGGACAAAAAGCAGAAGGGAAACCCGATGATTTCGGCAGATTCGAGATGCAGGTGCAAGGCAAGGTCGGCGACCAGGTACGCCTGAGGGTTTACTCAGGGCAGAAGAACGTCTACGACGACTACCAGACACTCCCCGGCCCCGTGACGCTCAAGACTAGGATGTAGGGCAGATGCCAAGCCCCTACCACCTCCGAGGTCTCGCGCCCTCCTGCAGAGGTTGCCCGCCTTAAATTAGTCGAGGTCTTCCGTCGTCTCCTGTCGCCGCTCCTGGGCGATGTAGAGGCGGGCTAGAGGCAAATCTGAAGGCTTGGTGATCTTGATGTTGCGATCGGAACCCATTACAACGTTCACGCTGTGGCCGAGGCGCTCCACCAGGCTGGATTCGTCGGTACCGTGGAAACCGTCGCGCAAGGCTTGATCGAAGGCTTCTCGAAGCAAAGAATAGCGGAAGGTCTGGGGTGTTTGGGCGAGAACCACGCGCTCCCGCGGCATCGTACCGAGCACCAACCGGCGCTCCACCTGCTTCACTGTGTCGACGCTAGGGATGCCCAGAATCACGGCGCCATGCAGGCGAGCTTCCTCCACCACGCGTTCGATCGTGGCCAAATCCACAAAAGGCCGCACAGCGTCGTGGACAACTACGACCTCAGTAGTATCGGGAGCCTCAGCTAGGGCCCGGGCAACGGTTTCCTGACGGCTGGCGCCGCCCGTGAGCAATCGTACGGGTTTGCCCAGGTGCTCGCGCTCGATGTCCTTCTGGGCGCGCTCCACATCCTCGGCGCGCAACACGAGATAAATCTCATCGATGGCTGGCGAAGCTGCAAACTTGCGCAGCGTGTGCACAAAGATCGGCACTCCTTCCAGTGACAGAAACTGCTTCGGGGTATTGCCGCCCATGCGGACACCAGTACCCGCGGCCGGGATGATCGCAACGACCATAGCTCCTATTGATTTACCGCTTCCGGACGAACCGGCTGTTGATGCTGCTGAGAACGGTCATCGAACTTGCCAAAGATCATGCGTCCGGCGGTGGTCTGGAGCACGCTGGTCACGGCAATGTCGATTGTCTTCGAAATCATTTTTCGCGCATTATCCACCACCACCATGGTACCGTCGTCCAAATAGGCGACACCCTGGTTGTACTCCTTCCCTTCCTTCAGGATAAACACCCGCATGATCTCGCCCGGCAGCACGGCGGGTTTCAAGGAGTTTGCCAGTTCGTTCACGTTCAATACCTGCACACCCTGTAATTGCGCTACCTTGTTGAGGTTGAAGTCGTTAGTAACGATCTTCCCCTCGTAGACCTTGGCCAGCTCGATAAGCTTCATGTCCACGGCGCGGACGTGGGGAAAATCATCTTCCACAATTTGCACCTGAACCGCTGCCATTTTCTGCATTTTCTGCAAGATGTCAAGACCGCGCCGGCCGCGGTTGCGCTTGAGCGAATCGGACGAGTCGGCGATCAGTTGCAGTTCGCGCAATACGAACTGCGGGACCACCAGCTGACCCTCCACGAAACCGGTCTCGCACACATCAGCGATCCGGCCGTCAATAATCACACTGGTGTCCAGGATTTTTATGGGATTGCGCCCCTGCCGCTCGCCCGCAAAAAGTCCTCCCAGGGCCGACAGATTCAACAAATCCCCCTTGTTAGCTCCCAGCACCAGACCCACGTAGGCCATTAGCAACAGGATTCCGATGTTGATGAAGGATAACGAAGTCGAGGTCTTGTCAATTTGGGTCAGCTCCAGCAGATGACTGATCATCAACGCGCCTAAAATGCCCAAAATCGAGCCAGCCGCCGCGCCAATCAACCGCTTCAAGCTGGTTCGCTCAAGGCGCATCTCGAAAAAGACAAAAGCCACCCCCAAAATCAAGCCCAGAATAATAGAGCTCGCGGCCGACAGATGAAAGGGCCGCAAATGGTATGAGGCGGTGGCAAGAGTCAGCATGAACACTATCCGCACAACAGCCATTTCAAAGGACATGGTGACCCACCTCCTTTCTGCAAGTCTGTCTTACTGCCGATCAACGGCCTATCCAGGTTACCGCCCCGAGTATAGCACGAAGGAAGTATGTGCAGTGGTGGCAAGGTCGTTACTGATTAGTAATGACTCAAAGATCTCTTAATGATCGTATCGGCACCGTCATTGAACAGGCATAGGACCGTCCTGCGTCCGATACCCGACTGAGGGCGCTCGCTACTTGCTTTCCTTAACCTTGATGACCAACGGCGCACCCACGAAACCGAAGCGCTCGCGGATTCGGTTTTCGAGGTAGCGTTCCGCCGAGAAGTGCAGCTTGCCGCCACGATTGGTGAAAGCGATAAAGGTAGGAGGCGCGACCCCGCCCTGGGTAAGGTAGTACACCCGCAGCGGCCGGTGAGAGGGAACGGGCAGGCGGCTGAGGTCAAGATCTTTTACGAATCGATTCATCTCCGCGGTCGGAACGCGGAAGCGGCGCGCTTCGGCTACTTCGGCAATCGCGGCCAGCAATTTCTGTAAGCGCTGTCCCTTCGCTGCCGAGATGAAGACAATCGGCGCATAGGCAAGATACTTCATGCGGTCCCGGATTCGCTCCGTGAACTCCTGCATGGTGTTGTTGGACTTCGGAATCGCGTCCCACTTGTTCACCACGATTACGACGGAACGGCGGCTCTCGTGCGCGTACCCGCCAATGTGGGTATCGAGGGCCGTAACGCCCTCGGTAGCGTCTAAAATCAATAGCGCCACATCCGAGCGCTCCAGGTGCTTGCGTGCCTGAATCACGCTCAACTTTTCCGCCAGGAGATTCGTCTTGCCCTTACGCCGGATGCCCGCGGTGTCGATCAGAAGCAATCGGCGTCCGTCCAGGACCACCTCGGCATCCACCGCGTCCCGCGTCGTTCCCGCCACCGGAGTGACGATGGCCCGATCCTCCTTCAGCAGTTGGTTCAGCAAGGTAGACTTGCCCACATTGGGCCGTCCAATGATGGCGACTTTGATCTCCCTGAGCTCGGACGTTTCCAGCGCTTCTTCTTCGGCCGGAAGGTTAGCCTCGTATTCCGCGGGTTCTTCGGGCGATGGCCCTGGAAGCGTGGCCGTCACCCGATCAAGCAAATCGTCCACGCCGAGACCGTGTTCGGCTGAGACCGGCACAATCCCGGCAATGCCCAAACGGTGAAACTCTGCCGCCAGCGCCACGTGTTGTTCCGCGTCGATCTTGTTCACAGCCAACACCACTGGCTTACCGGTCCGCCGCAGTAATGCCGCCAGTTCCTCATCCAGAGGCACCGGGCCCGCATGCGAATCAACCACCAGAACCACGCAGGCCGCTTCTTCGATTGCAACCTTAGCCTGGCGGACGATCTCGGCCAGGATGAGCTCAGTTTCGGTTGGAATCATGCCGCCGGTGTCGACCACCTCGAACCGCTTGCCTTGCCACTCCGCGGGCGCGTAGCGGCGGTCACGCGTCATGCCGGGTTCGTTGCCTACCAGCGCGCGCCGCTTCTGGCAGATGCGATTGAATAACGTGGACTTGCCCACGTTAGGCCGTCCGACGATCACGATGCGGGGAGGTTTGGTCAGGCTGGGTTGAGAGGGCACGCCCCGAGCGTAGCACAATAACGCTACGGCTCGCCGAACCCTATTCTCCTGTACTTAAGACTTACGGTTCATGACGATGTGAAAGTCACCCTCGCCTTGAGCCATCTTAGCGTGCTTTTCGACAATCATTTCCTTACCGCCATCCAAAAGATATCGCACCTCTTTCACCTGAAGAATGATTTGACCATCCCGTACCATGGTCATTTTTGTTACCAGCTTGTTGCCGTCCCAATAGGCCAGCAGCGCGCGCTGCGCCCCGCCACTGCCGAGATCCGTCACCTCTTCAGCGCCGTCGGCGGTGAACTCGATCACGTTATCGAAGGGGCCTTTGGTGGTGATCGTTACATTGGATCCCTTCTGCTCGATGACCTCATCGGGAAACGGAGCAACCACTGGCGAGGACGGTGAACTCGGTGCCTCAGCCGTATCGGCGCCATTTCGAGGAGTGACTGTTGAACTGCTCTTTGACCTGTTGTTTCGCCACACGCCGGAGAAGTCGGGCTTGGCAGTCTGCGCCACTAGCGGGGCAGCGAACATAAGGAACACGAGCGCGGTAGAGCACAACACCGACCGTCCGGACAAGCGAACCATGACACGGGTCATTACACGGGCCTCCTATTGGAACTAGACTCCCTTTAAGTTGGATTCGATTAGAGAGCGAGCTGGTTGGAGAAGTTGCATAGAAAATCCCGATAGAACGAGATGAATCTGCCAATTCTGGCGTCTCCGGTGTCAACGGAGCATTGCGTTAAGCCCAGCCTGCGCCGTGTGGTATTCTTGATTGAGTTATCGACGTCAGCCACGCATGATCACAGTTAACCAAAAAGCTGAAAAACAAACCCTCGACCGCATCTTTGCGCCGACGGGATGGCTCGCGCGGCATCATCCCAAGTACGAGTACCGCCCGGCCCAGCTCGAGATGGCAGAGGAAGTGGAATCCGCCATCGAGAACCGGCGCCATTTGGTGGTGGAGGCCGGGACGGGTACGGGCAAGACCATGGCCTATCTTGTGCCCCTGCTGCGCAGCGGCCGGCGCGTCGTCATCTCTACCGGAACCAAGAACCTGCAGGAGCAGCTTTTCTACAAGGATATTCCCTTCCTTACCAAGCTTTTTCCCGAGATGCACGCCACCCTGATGAAGGGCCGAGCCAATTACCTTTGCCGGCAGAAGCTCTACGATCTCGAGAAACAGCCGGTGCTGAGTGGCCTTGAGGAAGTGGACCAGTACGCCGAGATCCGCGAATGGGAGCGCGCCACTCCCACCGGCGATCGTGCCGAGCTCGATAGTCTGCCTGACGGCAGCACTCTGTGGCCGAAGATCGATGCCCGGGGCGAAACCTGCACTGGCCAGAAGTGCAAGGAGTTCGACCGCTGCTTTATTACCTGGATGCACCAGCGCGCGGCCGAGAGC
Organism: uncultured Acidobacteriota bacterium; assembly: GCA_963803295.1. GTDB lineage: Bacteria > Acidobacteriota > Terriglobia > UBA7540 > UBA7540 > CAWDMC01. Next base: position 232,237 of record CAWDMC010000012.1, read on the forward strand.
GACCTGATCATCGTGAATCATCACCTGTTTTTCGCGGATCTGGCACTGAAGCAGAATGAATACGGAAGCCTGCTGCCCGAGTACGAGGCCGTGGTGTTCGACGAAGCTCAGGAAATCGAGGACGTCGCCACTCAGTATTTTGGAACCCAAGTGTCGAACTACCGGGTGGAAGAGTTGGCGCGCGACACCGAGATCACGCTGCGCGCGAAACACATCGAAAGCCTGGAAACACTCGGCGCGGTGGGCGAACTGCGGCATCGCGCCGACGAATTCTTTGTGCTGTTTCCCTCCCGCGACAAGCGCGTGGCCTTCGATCATCGCCAGCAGTTCGTGGAGGCCAATCGCGGCCAGTTTTCGATGCTTACCAACGCCCTCTTGCGCCTGGAGACCGAGTTCACCCGCCTCAAGGATCGGCCCGACGAAATTCACAATCTGATTCGCCGCACCCAGGAGCTGCGCCAGGCGGTCGAGTTCATTTTGCTAAGTGAGGATCCCAACTTCGTTTTCTGGTGGGAGCGGCGCGGGCGCGGGGTCTTCATCGACGCCTCACCCATCGATGTGTCGTCTATTCTGCGCGAGCGTCTCTTCGATGCCGTGCCCACGGTAATCCTGACCTCGGCCACTCTGGCCGTGGGCGGCACCTTCGATTTCCTAAAGCGGCGGCTGGGCCTTGAGAATCCCAAGGGGCGCGTCCTCGACTCGCATTTCAACTACAGCGAGCAGGCGATGCTCTACACGCCCGTCCACCTGCCCGATCCGCGCGACCAGGCCTTTCCCCAGCGCGCTGCCGAGGAGGTGCTGGAGATCCTCAAGATCAGCCGGGGCCGCGCCTTCGTGCTCTGCACCTCGAATTTTCAGATGCGCGATTTTTACGAGCGCCTGCGCGGCCGGGTGCGCTATCCGCTGCTGCTGCAAGGTACCGCGCCGCGGCATGCTCTGATCGGAAAATTCCGCGCCACGCCGCACGCCGTACTCTTTGCCACGAGTTCCTTCTGGCAAGGCGTGGACGTGCAGGGCCGGCAACTGAGCGCGGTCATTATCGACCGTCTGCCCTTCGCCGTGCCCAGCGATCCCGTGGTGGCAGCGCGCATCCGCCAAATCGAGGCTGAGGGTGGGTCGGCGTTCAACGATTACCAGATACCGCAGGCGGTCATTGCCCTGAAACAGGGTTTGGGCCGGCTGATCCGCAGCGAGACCGATCGAGGCGTCCTCGCCATCCTCGATCGCCGTCTGGTGAAGATGCCCTACGGCCGCCTCTTCTTCGAGAGCCTTCCCGCTTACCGCCGTTCGAGCCGCCTGGAAGAAGTGCGCGATTTCATGCGAGAATGTTAACTTGTCTGTTCGGTAAGACCGGATTCAACTGAACAGGGACGCGGAGAACGGAGAGAAGCAACGCGGTTCTTGCAAAACCAGGCCGTCGGCACGGACTTGCTGCAAGTTTGGGGAACGATTGAATGTACGAAATCTCGATCGATTACAGCTTTGCGGCCGGGCACTCGCTGCGCAACTACAAGGGGAAATGCGAGAACGTCCACGGACATAATTATAAAGTGCGCGTCACCGTCACCGGACCCGGGCTGAATTCCACCGGCTTGTTGATGGATTTCGTCGAGCTGCGCGGTGCTGTGCGCGAGCTTGTGAACCGCCTCGACCACCAGTACCTGAACGATCTCCCACCCTTTGACCGCATCAATCCTTCCGCCGAGAACATCGCCAAATATTTCTACGACGGCCTATCTCCACAGATCACCGGCGCCGGCGTCAAGCTGGAATCGGTGAATATCTGGGAAACTGACACGAGCTTCGCCACCTACCGCAGTGCGGGATAGCGGGCCGGGAACCAAAGAAGACCACCGAATACCCCCCACGCGCCACTTGATCTAGCTAGTCCTCGTAAACCCGAACGCGCAATTTGAAGTAAGCCAAGCTTCGGGGGGGGCGGACGCTCTTCTGGCGGAAATGGGTCAGGCCGCTCTACCGCCCGAACAAGTCCCAAGGAAGCGGGCAAGGGTGCCAAACCGAATGAGCTGCTTGGGGGTGCCCAGTTGGTAACAGTATGGTCCCGGTAGGCGATCCGGTGCTTCGCGTTATTTCCTAAGGCGTTCGATGTAGTTAACTAGTAGGTGTACGGGCCGTCAATCACAATGCCCGCAGAAAACCTACTAGGGACGCTCAGAAACGCTCCAAAAAATTGAGGAAAGCCGAAAATTTATCTTGACAATACGGTTAATAGCACATACAATACCCCCAATAGATGTGATGGAAGTAACTTGTCTCCCGAATCGACTGGGCGGCAGGTCGCCGGGATCTGTCGCCCACCCTTAGGAGGTCTGACGGTAACCTTGGAAAGTAAGCTCAGGGCGCCCGGAGCGTCGGGTAGTTGGCAAGCAAGACGGTAAGTCCAAGTCGGAAGAAAGGCCGGACGCCCTGCACTTCCGAAGATAGTCTCTTGGCTTTTGGGGGAAGCGAGCCGAAATCCCGAAGGAAGCAGTTTATTGGCTCGCCGACAGTCCACTTACGGGCTAGGGTTCATAGCTAATAGTTTATATCACCACTGATCCGATCCTGCTGGCTCCACTCGAGCCGGTGTCAGAACGCGATTCGCAGTGAGTCATCAGACGGCTCCTTGTAAGATTGAATGATCGCGATTTCTGGGACCTGCCCCCTCCGTCCGCCCCCGATTTGATTGACTGCTCGTCCCGCCTACCCATTCATCCAACAAAAGCCAGCAGGATCGGTCATGCCTTCGGACGGGTCACGGCCGGTCCCGCTACCCGCTCGCAGGCCGGGCTTTCGGCCCCGCTCACGGGCTGGAAGCCCGTGCCACGTCGAGGTGTGCATGGCCATCCCTTCGCGTTTACTCAGGGCAAGCTCTGGCCATGACTTACGGAAATGTAGACTCCGGCCAGGTCAACCTGTGGGTGAATTCGGGCCATCGGTCTTCAGGTCGCGGAGCAGCCGCTCGAACGACTTTTCGAACGCGTCGGGATCCTTCCAGTTGCGAAAGTCGCCGATGTGCCTCGTCCGGCGGACGTTCCCCGCCCAGGCAAGATCAGTCTTCATCACCGCGTCGTCCAGGCGTAGAGGAAAAAGCACCGCCCGTGCTGCGGGGCGCTGCTCCTTCTCAAATGCAGCCTGCACCTCCCGCTCAACCCACTGGCTGCTGACGGAGTTGGTGGATAGAACGACAACCAGCTTATCGTAAGCCCGAATGGACTCCTCAATCCGCTCCTGAAACCGGTCGCCGATCTTCAGGTCCTCCGGCGCAAACCAGCAGCGCACTCCCTTGCTCTGCAAGCGAGAGTAGAGGCGCTCGGCAAATTCCGAGTCCTTGCTTGAATAACTTATGAAGCAGGAATTGAACTGGACCGGTCGAGCGACCAACGAGGCCATGTAGAGAATGAACTCTTCCGGGACCCCGGCGCCCCGCAGAAACACGCTCGGGATTTTGGCCTTGGAACGATAGATGGTGTCAATACCGATGGCGGACGGCCCCATGTGCCTCACCGTCTCAAGTCCCCGGACACCTCTCAAATCGATGTCGGCGAATACAGTCCGTCCGCAAATCGCTTCCGTGAGATTCGCTCCAGTTAAATTGGCGCCCATGAAGTACGCGCCCTCGAGATACGCGCCTTCGAGGTTCGCCTTCCCAAGGTCTGCCCGGGTCAAGTTAGCGCGGATGAGGAAGGCGCCACCCAAATCCGCCTCCGTGAGTTCTGCGCCAGTGAGATTTGCTTCGCTGAGTCCCGCCCCGTTGAGGTCGGCGCCTCCCAGATCCGCATCTTTGAGGACGACAGCGGTTAGATTGGCGTGCTTCAGATTCGCGTGATTCAGTCTCGCCTTGGCCAGATCGGCCCCCGTAAGATCCGCAGCGTGCAGATCAACTCCTGAGAGGTCGCAGTTCCGGAGGCTTGCCTGGCTCAAGTCCGGCCCCTTTTCTCCGAGCACCGGTTTGAGAGAGGCTGGCCGGCCAGCCTTTTCGGATCTCCAGCTGTTCCAGGCCTCGACCCCTCGCCGGAGGATCTCAAGATGTTGGGACTTTGCCATGATTTGCCCCATTTCAACTTCGGGCAGTTGCAGTTTATCACCACCCGTCCATATCGCCGCACCCAGCTATTCAAAAGCGATGCGTGGCAATCCCGTGAAATGGGACTTGGTGAGTTCGCGATCAGTGGCCGTGGTCCAGATTAACGCTCTATTACCTCGATGATTCGTCCGTCCTGATCATGGACAGGCTTGCTTGATTCAGGATTGGTGCCAATCCCCAATCGCAGAGCTGCGCTCTGCGCCAGCCTGCTTGGAATCCCTCGAATCCCCCCTGCAAGACAGTCGCCCCGTTGATCCCGGAACTTTTCTTGTTGGAACTAGGAGAATCCTCAGTTCCGTCACCGCTCATTTCAAGCCAATATACTTCACGGTTGCGGCACTTTAACCATATCGCGTGATTTGGTTACAATGTGCCTCTCTCATCGCCGGAGTAGTGACGGGGCAGTTCGAGTTTAACGAGTTCTCACGGACAGCAACCTCCCTCGTCGCCGGCCAGGGATAAGGACTGTCCTGTCACAACCAACTGAAGCAGAAGCCCGCTCGAGAGCCGGCGCGAGCGCTGTCGAAGAAACCTCACTGGCTGGCGCACCCGCGTGCGCTTTGCCGGAAGGACGAGAGATGAAAGTCGCCACCACCTACGTTCCGGCTGTTCCCACAACAGGCAATTCCCGCCACCAGCACCGCCTGGCCTGCCTGCATCTGATGTCGGCTGGCGTCGTCCGGCGGGAGCCGTCGGAGAAGCGCCTGGTCACCGTTCACATTGTCCAGCACCGGCGACAGCAGATGGATCAGGACCAGCTCGCCGCATCCTGCCGCCCGCTGCTCGCAGTGCTGCAGCGTCTCGGCTGGATTCACTCGCTCGAAGGGGTCCGGCTGAAGGCCGAACAGCAGTTGGTCAAGTCGAACGAGTGGCGGCGGACGGAGATCGAAATCGAGCATGTCATGTGAGCCAACCAGTAAGCCCAGCATCACGAAAATGTAGCGATCCTGCAGAAACGGGGTGCCGTAATCGAAACATGCCGGAATTTAGCTGACCTTCAATCGGCCATCAAGACCAAACGCGCACCCCTTAAGAGCCGCAGACCTTGAGGAGCAGGCCTACGCGGCCGAGGACGCGGGCTTAAGCGCCAGGGCCTCTTCCACGCTCCAGGCAGGAGTACCGCCGGGCCGGCTGGAGATGAGGGCGCCCACCCGATTGGCGAAGTCGCCGACCTGGAACGGCGTCCAGCCATTGGGGATAAGATTCAGGCCGTGCAGGAAAGCCGCCGCAAAGGCATCGCCCGCTCCCACCGTATCCGCCACTTGCACCGGGTATCCCGGCACTTCCACGTAGTCGTTGCCGATAAGCAGCGCGCAGCCGGCGGCTCCCAGGGTCACGCAGACGGCCTCGAAACCGCGGGCGCACGCGAGACATCTGCAGAAATCCTCGAGGGAACGACGAGGCTCGCCGAGCATTTCGGTCAACATCTCGACCTCCGCGCCGTTCATCTTGACTACATTGGCACGATCGAGAAGTCTCGAGATTAGCGGCGCATCATAAGAGTTTTTGCGCAGGTTGATATCGAAGACGCGCCGTGCCTTGGGATTGGCGGCGATCAGGTTGTCAAGCAACTCGCGAGCCTGGGCTCCGATTTGGTGCAGCGAGCCGAAGTAGATCCAGTCGGCGGGCGGGGAGCTGATGCGGGCCAGCTCCTCCGAACTGAGTGAGGCAAAGTCGTAGGCAGCCGGGCGGTGCAAAGTGAAATCGGGCTGGCCGGCCGCGTCCAGCTTGACGGTGACGATGCCGGTGGAACGATCCCGAAGCCGCGGAACAAAGGTGGCGGGAAGGTTGAGATCCCGCATTCTGGCCAGAGCGGTGCGCCCGCGTTGATCCTCGCCGACGGCGCTGACGAAGTACACTTCGTGCCCGAGCCGCCGAACGTGAGCGGCAAAATTGAATGCCGCCCCGCCGAGGTACTCGGCCTCGCTGAAGACATCCCACAGGATTTCACCGACAGTGATGATCTTCATGGCGTTGCGCGTATCGTGCGGCGCGAGCAGGACTTATTTAGCATTACAAATCACAGTGACGGCCTTACTGTAGCGCCGGTGTCCCCACCGGCGTCTTCGGCGCTGAGAGCCTGCCCTGAGTGGAGCGAAGGGACAGCGACTCTACAGAGTTGAGCCTCACCGTGATTTGTAATGCTCAGTAACTGATCGCGCGAAGCAGCGACCGGCTAAACCGCGGTCAACTGCTTCTGCATCTGTTCGAGCGTAATCCCCTTGGTTTCGGGGAAGACGAAGAGGACCACAAAGAACTGAATCACCATCATCAGCGAGAAGAAGACGAACGGATAACCGCCGGAGGATGCCGCCATTAAGGGAAAGAGTCCCGAAATGAGCGCGTTCATGAACCAATGGGTGAAGCTACCCAGGCTCTGGCCATTGGCCCTGACGTTGTTCGGAAAGACCTCGCTCAAGTAAACCCAGATCACGGCGCCCTGAGAGAATCCGAAGGAGGCGATGAAGCCGACAAGGCACCAGACAAGCAGATTGGCGTAGTGCCCGCTGAAGAAAATGGCGGCTACACCCGCGAGCGACGTGGCGCAGCCGATCGATCCAATCAGCAGCAGCGTCTTCCGGCCGGCCTTGTCGATTATCGACATCGCGATCATAGTGAATACAAGATTTGTGAAACCAATAGCCACGGCCTGAAGGTCTCCCGAAACCTTGCTGAAACCGGCCTTGGCAAAAATGTCATTCAGATAGTAAATAATGGGGTTGATGCCGGATAGCTGGTTGAAAACAGCAATGGTGATGGCAAGGAAAATGGGAAAATAGTACTTGGGATTGATCGAGCCCCTGTTCCAGCTCCATTTGAAGAGACGATCCTGGGCGGCGTGCTCGAGATCGATCGATTCAATGATCTCCTGCAAGTCCTGCTCGTAGTTTTCGTCTCCGGTCAGCTGAAGGACCTGGCGGGCCTCATCGATCCGCCGCTTCTTGACGAGCCAGCGCGGGCTGCGCGGGATGCTGAACAGCATCAGCATGAAGAGAGCCGCGGGAATCGCCGAAATACCCAGCTTCCAGCGCCACTCGAGAGTCCCCAGGTGCGCCAGACCGATCACATAGTTTGAGAAGTAGGCCATTAGCACACCGAAGACCACGTTGAACTGGAAGAATCCCACCAGCCGGCCTCGCCATTTGGCGGGAGCAATCTCAGCGATGTACATCGGTCCAAGCACGGAGGATCCACCGATCCCCAGGCCGCCGACAAATCGGAAAAACAGCAGTGAGTACCAGTCCCAGGCGAAGGCGCATCCCAAAGCCGAAACCAAGTAAAGGACCGCCATCAAGCGTAAGCTGTCACGCCGACCGTGTCTGTCGCCTGGAATTCCTGCTGTCATGGCGCCTATCACGGTGCCCCAGAGGGCCATGGCCACCGTCACGCCCAGATACCAGGGTGAGAGATTGTAGATCTCTCTGAGCTGGCCGGTCGTGCCGGCGATAACAGCCGTATCGAATCCAAAAAGAAGGCCGCCTAAAGCGGCAACCACCGTGCTTTTAATCAGATATCCGTTCAGCTTCATGCCATCCTCGAATGCGCCGGGGGCTTCGCGCAAAGAACCCGTCCTCGGCACACAAACCACTGACTCTAACACAGGTTTCGAGGAGCGCAAAATGTCTGTGCCCGGAAAACGCGCCGCACCCGTCAGATACCGGGCAAGCCGCCGGAACCCCGCAGGTGTTTCAACCAGTTGGTTGCAAAGACTTTGCGAAATTAAAGAAATGGCGTGGCGGGCCGATGTATTAAGTCGGTAACGCACAGGTATAATATGCCAGTAAGAACAACAGCATCGCCGGATGAGAAAGTCTGGGCGCTCTTCAGCCTGCCCCCACTTCCCGCAGTCGCCATGCGGGTTCTGCAGTTGGTTTCACGCGATGATGTTGGGCTGAAGGAGCTGAGTGTCCAAATTCAGGCTGATCCGGCCCTGTCTTCCGAGCTGCTAACCGTTGCCAATTCACCACTTTTTGGGTTCCGGCGTGAGATCAGGACCGTTTTACAGGCTGCGGCGCTCCTCGGTACGGCACGAGTGAAATCCCTGGCTCTTACCATCGCCATGAAGGTCTACCTGATGAAATCCTTCCAGATTCCGACCTTGCTGGCATGTTGGCGTCACAGCTTGGCCACCGCCCTGATCGCGGAGCAGCTTGCCTTGGCCAGCATGATGGAAAAAGACTTCGGCTACCTGGCGGGTATTTTGCATGATGTGGGCAGACTGGCCCTGGGCATGATCAAACCCGGAGAGTATGCGAACCTGCTTGACACCCCACACGCGAGTGAGGATGAGGTGCTCCAGGCCGAACGCGACATGTTCGACGTTGACCACTGCGAGGCCGGGCGGTCGCTAACCGAAAACTGGAATCTGCCTCCCGAACTGGCGCTGGTTGCTGCACACCATCACGAGCGGCCCACCGGCAAATTCGACAGTGTGGCCCTGATCTACCACAGTTGCCGTATGGCGGATGCGCTCGGTTTCGAGTCCGTTAAACTGTCACAGCCTCCAGCCTTCGAAGCGGCGCAGCAATCCCTTCCAGAGTACGAGCGGAGCCGCTTTCAGCCCGATCCGGAACAGTTGGCGACCGACATTGCCGTGCGGATTCAATCCCTGGGCTAAAAATAGGTCGAACCTTGGAATGAGCGTCGCGGCGCTATCGCTTCGCTGCTGCTCCTACTTCCTCCAATTTTCCGGCGCTCGATTTTTCGACATTTTCGTGCAGCGAGTTGCCATGCGAATCCATGGTGACGATCGCCACAAAATCGCGCGCTTCGAAGTGCCACATGGCTTCCGGGATTCCGAGCTGTTCCAGTAAATCCACGCCCGTCACCTTGGGCAGGCACTTCGCATAGTACTGCGCGGCGCCGCCGATGGCGTGGAGGTAAATGGCGCCGTATTGCTTCAGGGCAGCCAGCGTCTTCGGTCCCATACCGCCCTTGCCAATGATGCCGCGCAATCCGTACTTGGCGATTACACCTGCCTCATAGGGCTCTTCGCGGATACTGGTAGTAGGACCGGCGGCCATGACCTTCCACTCTCCGTCCTTCTGGAGCATCACCGGACCGCAATGATAGAGGATGGCTCCGCGCAAATCGGCAGGCGACTCGTGGTGCAGCAAATAATGATGGAGGGCGTCGCGGCCGGTGAGGAGCGGTCCGTTGATCAGCACCACATCACCGACCTTAAGGGCACGCACCTGCTCTTCGCTCAGCGGCGGTTCGAGCCGAATCTCGCGGCCGGTAAGCTGGAATCCGGCGCCTTCCTCGATCAATCGCTCCACCGGCCGGTTGGGATCACGGTAGAGCCACTGTTTGATGGCGCCGGTTTCGGCATCGATGAGCAACCCCAGCCGGCGGAAGGCCCAGCAGTCGTAGGCGACTGAAACAAAGAAGCTGGCAGGCAGGCGATTGGCAGCAGCGATCTTGCAGCCGATCATCGAGACGTTGCCGCCGAATCCCATTACTCCCACCCCCAGCTTGTTGGCGTCCGCGATAATCTCGGCTTCGAGCTTGGCCAGCACCGGATCCGGGTTGGTGTCATCAAGGGTGCGGAATAGCTGCTGTTTTGCGACATGGTACCCCGTAGCGCGATCGCCTCCGATACACACGCCGATGGCGCCTGGCGCGCAGCCCTGCCCTTGCGCCTGCCAGACCGCATGCAGGATGCACTTGCGCACCCCTTCCAAGTCGCGATCGGCCCGTCCGAGGCGGTCCAGGTCGACGGGTACGGAGTACTGGATGTTCTTGTTTTCGCAGCCTCCGCCTTTTAGAATCAGGCGCACTTCGATGTCGGGCCGCTCCCACTGCTCCCAATGGATCGCCGGCATGCCGGGTCCCAAATTGTTGCCGCTGTTTTTGCCGGTAAGCGAATCTACGGAGTTCGGCCGCAGCTTGCCTCGCCGCGTTGCCTCAGCAAGCGCCGTTTCGATCTCCCGCCTCATCACGATTTGATTAACACCGACTGGAGTTTTGATTTCAAAGGTGGGAAAGCCCGTATCCTGGCAGATCGCCCCTTCGTTGTCCGAAGCCATATCGATGTTCTGGCCGACGATGGCCAGCGCCTGGCCGGATTGGGTGCGTGGGTCCTCCGAGTCCAATGCCTGCTTCATGGCCTGGCGCACGTCCGGCGGAAGATTGGTGGAAGTCTGGATGAGAAGTTCGAGCATCGATTCACGAAAGAATTGCATATTGCCTCCAAGGACTTGACGGCGACTTGACGGCGGCGATTGGGAAGGATGAGCCGTCTGGAGAAGTATTGTTTATTTGATTGAGCGCATAACCGTTTCCCGGCACTTATCCGCAGCTCTTCAACCCTCAAGGCGTCCGGTGTCGGGTGGAACGTCATCGCGATGACCATTTTACATGAGATGGTCACCGTGATGTGATGACCAGGCACCGTACCGCTTCAACACGGTACCGTCTTCAACGGCGGATGGCGAACTCGCTAAGGCTGGGGCCTTTCGGCGCTACTGGTGAACTGGTATTGGTGCGGCGGGGCGCTGCGGAATCCGTTCCAGGGACTTGCCGAGTTCTTGCCGTGCCAGATTCAGTTCATACGATCGCTGTAGGTTCATCCACACCTCGGCGCTGGTGCCAAGGTAGCGGGACAGTCGCAGGGCAGTATCAGCGGTAATTGCCCGTTTGCCTGCGAGGATCTGCGAAATGCGTCCCGGTGGAACCTCTAAGGTGCGGGCGAACTCGGCGGCGCTGATGCCGATCTCTGCCAGTTCATCCGCCAAAATCTCTCCGGGATGAATAGGTCTACGTGGCATGGTTTTCTCCTCAGTGGTAATCGGCAATTTCAACGTTTTCAGGGCCGTCACTCCCTTTGGGCCATACGAAACAGATGCGCCATTGTCGATTGATTCGAATGCTGTATTGTCCTTTCCTGTCTCCTGACAACGATTCAAGGTGGTTTGCAGGAAAGTGTGAGAGATCCAAAAGGCTTGTAGCATCATCCAGAACTTGAATCCGCCTTTCAGCCTGAAGACGAAAGCCCTCAAATGCGGACACTCGCTCGCCATTGGCGAAGCGTTCCGTTCTTTTGTCTTTGTAGCTCCGAATCACGAATACAGCATGGCCTTTGTTACGCGTTACGTCAAGCGTTATTTTGAATAGTCAGAGGTACTTCCATGACCTAGCGCGAGATCGCACCAAGCCGCCGGGGGTCGACTCCCGATGGCCACTGGGTCTTGCCATCGTAGATCGCGCCCTTCAACCGAACATTCCGGAACACCCGCGCCGCCAGATTTGCGCCTTCCAGATGGCAGTTCTCCAGATTCACCCCGTTGAGCACTGCGTCGCGAAAGTCTGATTCGAGTAGCACACAGTTTTCCAAATCGACGCCGGTAAGGTTGGCGGCGCCGAAGTCGGCTTTCGCGAAACTGGTGTTTTTTAATTAATATAGCCCCGGAGAGGTTTGCTCCATGAAAGTTCATGTAGAGCGAAACGTCGTCGGTCAGATCCGAATGTGAGAGGTTCGCACCTCGCAGGTCCGTTCCGATGGGCGAGGCGTTCACCTGAAGCCTCATGTTGTTGCAAGCGGGTGGGCATCCCTTCGGCAAGGGCTTATAGGCTCGGGCGAAAATGAGGAACGTGTCGCGGTCTTTGTAGGGATCGTTCGGATCGCGCCTGCCTCGGTAGCGGGTATCAGACTTTGTGCTTTTCAAAAGTCTGCGGCTTTTTGATGCCGTCGAATACTGGCTGTATCCCTGCTCGGCCGACCTATGGTGCACGGCCTAGGATTTTTGGGCGCAAGAACTTCCGGTATACGGCCTCGGATGTTTTTGCGCGGAAGAACCGCAGAGTTTCTGTAAGGCGAAACTCTGCGCTACGACCTTCTGCCCGGCGCACAGCGCGGGCCCGAATCTCGGCCGGATCCCCCACCCACAACTCGTGCCCCAACTCGGCCAGCATACGCTCGAACCACTGCGTGTAACCCGTCGCCTCGATCCCGATCAGCGACGCCTTGGCCAGCCCTGCATAAAATGTCCTGGCTTCTCCGTTCTCATGTTGCAACCGGCGCGTCGTCACCTCGCCGGTGTCAGTCTCTACCATCGCAATAACCTGGTAGCGCGAATGCAAATCACATCCGATAATCGACATGTTCGGCTCCTTTCCCGGCAGCCTTGGTCGTATTTCACTAACCAAGTTTACCGGTTCTAAGGAGCCGACGCCGTTATGGAATCAGACTTTGCGCTTTTCAAAAGTCTGCGGCTTTTTGATTCCGCGGCACGCTGGGTGTATCCCTGCTCGGCAGACCTATGGTATACGGCCTCGGATCTTTTTGCGCGGAAGGACCGCAGAGTTTCTACAAGGCGAAACTCTGCAGTATGCCACTTTACCAGACGTTATCTCATGATTCTTCAATCAGCCGCCCTGCCAGCTACGCTTGGCCCTATGGACGCTGCTCGATGATGGCCTTCTTGATCCTGTTAATTATGTACAGTTTGTCTGACGGCACAGCCACCTGTGCGTAGCCGTCCTCCACCGGAGTGTAACAACTCTTCGGATCAAACTTACTGTGGTGGACTTTGTAGTCGGGATGACCAGCTTGTTCAATTTTTTCAATTTGTTCAATCACGGCATGAGCGAATTCTCTGTTGTTCGGATCCAGCGGACGGAGGAATAGCACTAACTTCTCTTTTGACATAGGAACGTGTGGCAAGTCCGTGCCGTAGTATCCGTGGACGAAAACATCGACCGTGTCGCCTGGTTTAGTCTTTCCGTCACTTTTGATTACCTCTCCGATCCGCACACGAGCAAGTATCCCACGGGTAAACAATACTGGATTACCCAGGGTGAACTTTCCGTCGGGCTCCCTCTCGGCCTTGGCTTTCCCGTCCGGGTCTATAACGTTTAACTGTGCTTCCACGACATCTACAATGGCCACGACGCGGCTTTCTTCCGCGAGAACTTTCCAGGCTGGCAGGGGACCTACTTGAGCCCGTACCTCGGGAAGGCTGATACAGAGGAGAAGCAACGCGGTAGCAAGAACCCTACCATTTTCGCGCGAATTGCCTATCATGGCTTGAGCATCCCGTCGCAGTGGGTAGCGCAGACCTTGTGCTCTTCAAAGTCTGCGGCTTTTTGATTCCGCGGCACGCTGGCTGTCTCTGCTCGGCCGCCCTATGGTACACGGCCTAGAGGATTTTTGGGCGCAAGAACTTCCGGTATACGGCCCGGATTTCTTTACGCGAGAAGAACCGCAGAGTTTCTGTAACGCGAAACTCTGCGCTACGCCCGCTTCTGTGTCCGCGTCAAGGTGCCACGGATGCCCGCCTGAATCTGCCCAGCCGTCGCCTTCGTTTGCCAGGCGGCCGTCCACGATCAAGTCTCCTCTCGCCTCGACACTTGCCGCTTCGGCGATGGCGGAGCCAGCCGGCCCGTTGTATTGAATTCTAATCGAGCTGTATGGCAGCGGCAACGGCAGTTGCCCCATCACCGAGTCGAGCGAGAAGTCCTGTGTCCCATAGGCGGGTAGGGAGAGCGGAGGCAGCACGACCTGCGCTGGGCCGTCAGCGCCGGGATATTCGACCGTGACCGTCACGTTTTGACGAGTGCCTAGCAGGTTGCCTGCAACGACATGGGGAACAAAGCTGCCCGACCCCCATAGGGCGAGCCCTCCGCCGGTATTCCGACGGGCAGGCCCGAGGCATGTAGCGCTCTTCCCAGTTGCAGCGAGGGGTCGAGGAAATTAAGCGTCGCTGAGAAGCCAGTCAGCGGGTCGGCGATCCTGCCTTGCGCGATTAGCGTCGGCGTTGCCCCGCGCGGCGCGATGGTGATGCCGCCCTCGGGCGCAGCGGAAGGCGAAACGTTCAGGGTCAGATCAATCGCCTGAAGGCGCTAAAACGGTAGATGCACGGCCGAGCCAGCGTGGAACTACTCCGCGCCCGAGCGTTGCCACTGCCAGTCCTGTAGGTCACATGAATACCTGCAACAAAAGTGAGTAAGAACCAGGACAAGTTCAACTGTCGGGTTCTGATCCAGTGGTAAAGCCGATGGGTTTTCGGGGGATCGGCTGATTAATGAGTCGATAGATAGCCTCAAAAACCGCTTTAAATTTGGCGTCGTATGTTTTCTCCAGCGCTTCAAGTTTTTGTGCCAGATCTTTGTGGGTGGCGAGCATTTCACGCAGCTTGACGAAGGCGCGCATAATAACGATGTTAACCTGGACAGCACGTTCGCTGCGGAGCACGCTGGACAGCATGGCTACGCCCTGTTCGGTGAAGGCATAGGGCGGCGTCTGCCTTCCGCCTCTGGTTTTTGCTCTTGCAAATTGCAAGAGCAAAGATTGCGTTTCTTCTGCGTTCAACCGGAACATAAAATCGTCAGGGAAACGGGTCTTGTTGCGGCGAACGGCCAAATTGAGGTTGCCGGTCGTGACACCGTAGAGTTCCGCCAAATCAGAATCGAGCATGACTTTCTGCCCCCGGATAAGGTAAATCCGGCGCTCGATCAGCTCGACGGGCACGGCAGGCACGGCAGGCAGGGAAGGGCTCGATGTTTCTGGGTGTTTCGTCATAAAAGTTGTCCGATTGTATCACCTTTAAACGGCAGGGCAGTTGAACGGTCGCACGGCGGGTGCTCTTGTGTCAAAGGATGCTGCGTATTTATCGATGTCGTCTTTGGGTAAGAGAATCTTAGCGCGGCACTTCCGTGGCGTTCTGTTGGTCTTCTTCGTTAGGAGCGAGCAATCTCAGCATTCTGTCCAGCACGGCGCGCGTCTAGCCGCTCCTCGAGTGGCAGGCTGACGCTGTCCGTCAGTACTGCGGCGATGTCTTCTGGTATGCACTAAAAGCGGATGGCACACTCAGACAGCAGTTCCCTGATCGAGTCATGTTGCTCAGCGATCTCGGCTTGAATGCGCCTGATCTTGTCCTTATCTCGGGTTGACTGTAGCATGTCCAGCCTCGATGGAAACCAAGATTGAGCGCGCAGGCCCTACCGGACAGATCTGAAAAGCATTATCGCTGTTTTTCGGCACGTCGCGGATGGGATTTCAAAAGTGGGATACCTACCCCTCGATCGAGAGGCTGCGCTCGCGCGCTCGCATCATTCCCGGCAGAGCATTGAGCAGCCGCCGCATAGGTGTCTGCAGGAGCGACATTGTTCCCGTGTAGGAGTAGCCTCCCGCGAAAAGGAGCAGAAAAGGAGTGGTGATGTAGTTCGCGATCGTAAACGAGTAGGCGACGTTCAGCAGGAAGTAGGCGGCGAGGACCAGTTCGACGATCGGGATCCAGCTCTTCTCGCCAAAGTATTTCTTATGCTCCCAAGTCTCGCCCCGGCCCTGGCCTTCCACGCGATACTTAGGCGTGCGCACGAATTCCGATGGTCTGCCCAGAAGCGCCTCGATAACGACTTTGGCGTTCTTGATCGAGAGACCGATGCCGGTGGCCATCACAAAGGGCATGTACTTGACGCGGCTCTTCCACTTGTCAGGATGAAGCTCGCGCTGACCAACCAGATAGAAGGTGGAGACCGAGCAGGTGGATGCCAGGAACAGGGGCAAGTCGAGGTAGATCATCTGGAACCAGCCCTGGTAGAAGCGCACAATCATGGCAGGCCCGAGGATCAACGGGAACAGCACCATGAGCGGATAAGCAATATTGGCCGTAAGGTGAAAGGTCGCTTCCGTCTTGATGAACAAAGGCTGATCGCTTCGCCAGATCACGGGCAGAAGCTTGCGGGCCGTCTGGATCAATCCCTTGGCCCAGCGCGCCTGCTGCGACTTAAAGGCGTTCATCTCGACGGGCAACTCGGACGGGCATTCGATGGCGCGATCGTAAACGAACTTCCAACCCTTGAGCTGAGCGCGGTAACTGAGGTCGGTGTCCTCCGTCAGAGTATCGTGCTGCCAGCCCCCGGCATCTTCGATGGCGGCGCGCCTCCACATACCGGCGGTACCGTTGAAATTGAAGAATCGTCCGGAGCGGCTTCGACCGCCATGCTCGATGACGAAATGGCCGTCAAGCAGGATGGCTTCCACTTCAGTCAGGTTCGAATAGTGCCGGTTTAACCAAGTCCAGCGGCCCTGTACTACGGCCACTCGAGGGTCGGTGAAATAGTGGACCATCTGGTGCAGAACGCCAGGGGGAGGAACAAAATCCGCGTCAAAGATGGCGACGAACTCACCGGTCGCCGTCTCCATGCCTTCGGCCAGCGCTCCCGCCTTGAAACCCTCCCGGTTATCGCGGTGGAGATAACTGATGGGGTGACCGCTGCGGGCATACTCGCTCACTAACCGCGAACATACCATGCGGGTCTCGTCCGTGGAGTCGTCCAGCACCTGGATATCCAACAGATCACGGGGATAATCGAGCCGTGTCACGGCTTCGAGCAGGCGCTCGACCACATAGCGCTCATTGAAAATCGGCAATTGCACGGTGATGCGCGGCAACTGGTCGAAATGGCCCTGAGGTTTGGGCTGTTCTTTCTTGTGTTTTAGATAGAGGTAGACAAGATGATAGCGGTGAACTCCGTACGCCGAGAGGATGATCAGAATGATAAAGTACGGAATGAGTATGGCAAGATCGAAGGCATTGGCTTGGTAAATTCCACGGAAGGGATCTTTGTGGAAAACTTGACGCAAATAGCGAAGAACCGGATTAGTGGGGATCAGCCAGGTAGCGTAGCCGATAAAGTATGCGAGCTCGTGCATCAGGGTTCCGATTCTCGACTTTCGCTGAACAGCTTGCTTCGCGTGGTTTGAGCGATACTGCCGTAACTGCGAATTTCCCTTTCCGCTACTTAATCTAGCGTGACCGCATGGTAAGAACTTCAAGAGGGATCTCGACAACCTGCATCGCGGCTCTAGCCCTCTTTCTCCTGGCCATCGTCCTTGCCGGCATCTACCGTGCGATAGGCCGCCAAGCTAACCTTGATGAACATGTGCCGGAGTTTATCGCCCTGTCCCTGGCCGCCGGTGCAATCTACCTGGTGGCGGTTTATCTTACAGACCACTATCGCCTCGGAATCGCCGCCCTGTTAATCGTACTGGCAGGCGCGGTAGTTTTCCGCTTCTATCTGCTCCAGGCGCCGCCTGAGCTCTCGGACGACGTCTACCGGTATCAATGGGAGGGGCGAATCGAACGCGCCCGGATCAACCCCTACACCGCCTACCCGGCCAAGCCTGGCCTCGAGCCATTCCAGAATCCGGAATACCCGATTCAGACAGCGCGTGAGATCCCCACTGTTTACCCGCCGATCAGCGAGATGGTGTTTGCTCTGGTAAGGGGCATTCCCAGCTACAAGCGGCTCTTCACGATGCTGGATCTCGCCTCGGTGGGCGTCCTGATGCTAATGCTGGCACGCTTCCGGCAGCCGCTCCACCGCGTTCTAATCTACGCCTGGAACCCCACCGTCATCGTGGCCTTCGCCTTATCCGGCCATCACGACTCACTGGCGATTCTCACCTTACTTATAGCAATCCTGCTCATTCTAGCACAAAAACCGCTGGCCGGAACGCCGTTCCTGGCGCTGTCCGTACTCTCTAAGTTCTTCCCGGCAATTACCATTCCAGTTATTGCGCAGTGGATAACCAGGGGCTCCAGAGATCCCGCGAACGATTCGCCGCGAGAGCGCTCGAGTATCCGTTGGCGCCGGCTCTATTTGGCCGCTATGGCATTTGCCGCGGTGGCCGTGGCGGCCTATTTCCCCTTCGCGCGGGCCGGGCGTCAGGCACTGGGCGGATTGGGCTCGTTTGCCACGCGGTGGGAAGCGAATGATAGTTTGTTCCGGGTTATTTTGCTGGTGGGAAACTCCCGTGGCCAAGCGCGCCTTGTGGTCGCGGTGCTGGTGCTAGGACTGACGGTTTACGCCCTGAAGCGGCGCCTCGATCCTCTGGAAGGAAGCCTGTTCCTGATTGCCGGCGTCCTGGCGCTTTCGCCGAACGCCTTCCCGTGGTACTTCACCTGGACAGTACCCTTCTTGTGCTTCAGCCGCAGCAGATTCAGCACGCCGTGGCTATTGGCGACGGTGATCTGCGTGCTGGGCTACCACCCGGTGGTAGCCTATGCCGCGGGCCAGCCTTACCTTCACTCGCCGTTTATGCTGGGCCTCGAATACGCGCCGGTCTACGGCTGGCTGGCATACGAGGCCTGGCACGGAAGCTCAACTCGCACTTTCGGCCTCAGGCGGCGCGAAGCGAGTTCAGCCACTGTGGCGGCGGCCGATCTCCAGGCCGTCATATCGTTGGCGTAACCCAGCGCGTTGAGATAATCCATGTCGACCTCCGCTTCGACAACTCCAGGCGAGGGCTCGGCCTCGCCTGCCACCTCATGCGCAAGCACGTTGGCAACATGGACGGTGGCCAGGGCATCGAAGCTGGCCTGGGGCAAACGCCGGGGATGGTGATGGTGGGCAACTGCCTCGATCACGGGGAAGGGTAACCCCCAAAAGCCCAGCAGATACGCGCCGATCTCAGCATGACTGACGCCAAGCAGTTCCTCTTCTACCTCGTGCAGGGGCCGTCCGTCCGCTTTTGCCCGTTCGAGGGCCTGTTTCAGGTGTGCGGGCGACCTTGTCGCCAGGATGAGTTTGCCGATGTCGTGCATCAGAGCGGCAACGCCGGCCGCATCCTTCAGATATCTGTCGGTAGGCAATTGCCGAGCGATCGAAGCCGTGAGATGGCCGTGGGCGTGAAGGTTTTCCAGTGAGAAACCAGGCACGCCGGCCCCGGGCTCAAACAACCTGGCCACCTCGAATGAGAGCACCAACCCTTTGACGGTTTCGATTCCGAGGTAGCTCATGCCCGTTCTGACCGTGGAGACCTGGCGCGTCAGACCGAAGAGCGGCGAGTTCACTACTTGCAGAATACGCGCCGAGATCGCCACGTCCTGCTCCACGATGGCGGCCAAATGATTAACGGAGACATCGGAGCTGCTGAGGGCGCTGACCAGAGCCGCGTAGGTGCGCGGCAAAGCAGGCAGCTGTTGGGTCCCACCGACAAGACGATCGATGAGATCGCTCTTCAACACTCCCTTCAAATTGCAGGCGCGTTCGACGGCCACGCGCAGCACGTCGGTATCGCACGGCTTGGTCAGAAACTGGTGTGCGACCGGGAGGGCAGAGAGTTTCGCTTCAAGCGAACTGCCCCCGGCAAGCAGGATGCGCACCACGCTGGGGAAGCGATCCCGGACGCGGGCGAGCAGCTTGGCGCTGTCTCCCCGGGGTGGTTTGAGGTCCGACACCACCACGTCGAATGCCGCCTTTTCGAGTTGTTCAAGGGCGGCTTCCGGCGAGGAAACAAAGCTCATGTGCCAGCAGGAGCGCTGTGGTTCAAGATTACGTTCCAGACCGACCAATGCCTTCGGCTCGTCGTCAACGAAAAGTATGCGCCGCATGAAACTCAGACCTCCTCACACGGAGCGGGAGTGCGCGACCTCGGCTCGGCGACCAGGGCGCTCAGCGCCTGGCAGAGACGATCCATTTCCGCCTTGACGGTCGCCAGGGCGGCTGGCGCTGCGCCCAGGTTGCGCTCGCGGCCGATGACCTCAAGCTCGCGGGCCGCCTGGACGACGGGTGGTGCAGAGAAATTCGCCGCGGCCCCCTTCAGGGTATGAGCGATGACGCGCACCGCTTCGATATCGCCTCGTTCGACTGCCTCATGCAGCTGCTCGATTTGGGCCGGCCCATCAACAAGGAACATGTCCGCAAGTTCAACTAGCAGATCCAAATCATCCTCAACATGAGCCAGGGCCGCTTGGCGATCGAAAGCGAGGGGCTGTTCGTATGTTGGGAGGCTTACCTCTTCAGCCAAAGCTGCTCCCCCCGGAGCCTTCTCGTTCGTAAGCCTGCCGATGGCTTCGTAAAGCTCGGCAAGTCGTATTGGTTTAGCAATATAGTCGTCCATTCCGGCGGCAAGGTACCGCTCGCGATCACCGTTCAAGTTGTGGGCTGTCATAGCTACAATGGGAAGGTGATGTCCGGTACCAGCCTCCTCCTTTCTAATCAGAGCCGTGGCTTCCAACCCGTCCATAACCGGCATCTGCATGTCCATCAGTACGAGGTCAAAGGTGGAGCGTGAGAGGGCGTCGACCGCCTCACGTCCGTTTCGGGCGATCCCCACCCGGTAACCTCTCTTCTCAAGCAGTCTTACCGCTAACGCCTGGTTGATAGCATTATCCTCCGCCAGCAGAATGTTCAGCTTGCGGTTGCGCTCATGCAGGGTGTGCTGGTTGATAAGTGTAGCCTCTTTATCAGGCCGGCGGTTGGCTGCCAGAGTAGCGATAATCGAGTCAATTAAGTCGAATTCTTTGAATGGCTTGGTGAGATAAGCCAGGGCTCCAGCTTCGCGACATTTGGCCTCGTCACCTCGGACCCCGCGCGAACTCAGGATCATTACGGGAGGCGGGTTCGAGTCTGCCCTCTCGTTGATCATTCGGCTCAGCTCAAATCCGCTCACGTCGGGCATTTCAGAATCGGTAATGACGATCGAGAATTCGCAACCGTGGCCCAGTTGGCCGTCGAGGTGAGCCAGGGCTTGTTGCCCGGTTGCAGCTGCCACAGGCTGCATTTTCCAGGCGCATAGGAGGGTCGCAAGCTGCCGCTGGCTCACCGGGTTATTATCGACAACCAGCACGCGAAGACCTTCCAGATCCTTGGCGTAGCCCTTCGGGTCCGTCCGCTCGCTCTGCTGGACGGCGCCCAGTCTCACCGTGAAGTGGAGAGTGCTGCCCTTGCCGTACTCGCTCTCCAGCCAGATCCGCCCGCCCATAACCTCCACGAGTTGGGAAGCAATGGTGAGACCGAGACCTGTGCCGCCGTAGCGGCGGGTTGGGGAGCCGTCGGCCTGGGTAAAAGCGGAGAAGATCTGCTTCTGCTTCTCGCGCCGAATCCCTATGCCGGTATCCTGCACCTGGATATGCAGCACTACACATTTCTCATCGGCCAATTCCTTTTCGACCTTAATGCTCACCCCACCCCGATCTGTGAATTTGACCGCATTCCCAACCAGGCTCAGAATGACTTGCCGCAGGCGGCCGGGGTCACCGATAACCGTCCCAGGCAAATGGGGATCGAGTTGCAGGTTGAGAGCGAGGCGCTTCTCGCGGGCACGGGGAGCAAGCGTCTTAATGGTCTGCTCTAGACTGTAGTTCAGGTTGAATTCGATCGGGACAAGATCGAGTTTGCGGGCCTCAAGCTTGGAGAAATCAAGAACGTCATCGATAATGGCGAGTAGAGACTCCGCCGAGAACTTCGCGACGTCCAAGTACTCGCGCTGTTCGGCCGAAAGGTGGGTCTCCAGAGCCAGTTCGATCATGCCCAGGACGCCATTCATCGGAGTCCGGACTTCGTGGCTCATGTTGGCCAGGAACTCGCTTTTAGCACGGTTACCCGCTTCCGCTGCCTCTTTTGCGTCTCGCAGAGCCTGCTCGGCCCGTTTTTGTTCGGTGATATCGAGCACGGTGGTAATACACTGAAACTCTCTGTCTTCGCCCGGTACGAATGAGATATTCACGCGCACCCAAAATGAGGTGCCATCCTTGCGGAGGTAGCGCTTTTCAAACACGCAGAGATGTGTCCGCCCCCCGAGAAATTGCTTTACAGCGTCGTCGGTGAGCTTGAGGTCGTCCGGATGAGTGATTTCCCGAAAGCTAAGGCTCTTCAACTCGGGCAGAGTGTATCCCGTCATGTCGAGAAAGGCGCGATTCGCCGTCTCGATGCTACCGTCAAGATTAGTCAGGATGTTGCCGACACTGGAGTTTTCGAAAATTCCGCGCCACCGCTCTTCGCTCTTCCGCAATTTTTCTTCCGCCCGCTTCCTCTCGCTGATTTCGACGGCTGTTGCCTCGATGATCTCGGCGCCGTCCTCCTTGGCCAGGGTCAGGTTGGCAAGGAAACAGACTGCGGCGCCGTCCTTGCGCTTGAACTGAAACTCGCGCGAAGTGAGGACTCCCTCCTTCCTTAGCAAACCCAGTGCCTCTTCCCGGGATGCCAGGTCAAAGTACAGTTCCGGTATGCGACGGCTCTTCAGATCCTCAATAGAGTCGTAGCCCAGGATGCGAACCATGGAATCATTACAGTCAAGAATCGCACCCTCGATGGTGCTACGAATAACACCTGCGGCGTTGCGTTCAAGAAAACGGCGGTAGCGCTGCTCGGAAGTGCGTAATGCGATTTCGGCTCGCTTGCGTTCGGTGATGTCTTCGTAGGTTCCAATAACCCCAATCACCTTGCCTGACCGATCACGCATCGGCATCTTGTTAGTCCGGAGCCACGGCGAGCTTCCGTCGGACCGGCTCTGCTGTTCCTCGAAGTTGAGCTTGGGCGCTTCCTGCTCCATTACCATCCGGTCATCGGCCCGGTAAGTCTCAGCTCTGTCTTTCCAAGCAAACTCAAGATCATTTTTGCCGACGATCTCGGCCGGATCTTCGAGTCCCGTATCAATGGCGAAGGCCCGGTTACAACCCAGGAAGGTGCTGTTCCTATCCTTCCAGAATACGCGCTGAGGAATATTGTCTAGGATCGATTGAAGCATCTGCTTCGATTGGTACATTTCATCTTCGGCTCGTTTACGATCGGTGATATCGGAAATGACGCCGTCGGTATAGAGCTTCCCGTCCTTTTCGTAGCTGGTCACCGCCCTGTCGTGAACCCAGATCCATGCTCCGTCTTTCTTCTGGATTCGGTATTCCACATCAAAGCGGCGGCCACCGGCAAGGAAAACCTTATATCCTTCTTTCACCTTCTCAAGGTCTTCGGGATGAACGCGGCTTAACCAATAAGGCGAATTACAGAGTTCCTCGGGTTGATATCCCCCCAACCTAACGCAGTTGGCGCTCACGAAAACGGGAATCGCTTGATCATCCGCGGTCCATACCACATCGGGGATGTTCGCGACGAGCGAGTGATACTTCTGGTCGCTTCCCTGAAGCACCTGGGCAGCGCGTTCCTGCCGGCGGAGCACAATAAAGGTCGCGATGGTCGAAGCAAACCCAATGGCGGCGATGGTGAAATAATGATGCTGCCAGATGGCTAGGTGGGGAAACGCAGCATGCTTGGCTAGCTGAAACGCCGTGGCGATCGCCGTGGCTACAAGAAAGGTCTTGATCAGCGCGCCGGCGAGCGTGTGACCTCGCTCAGTCGTTACCCCGACCCCAATCTCTTGAGAGGGCGACGTCAAACCCGTTTTGAGGTAGTCTGGAACCCTCATGATCTTGCTCTTCGGCATCCTTGCAAAGTTCGATCGAGAAGATACTTCCGTGCTTTGCTACTATTTTTGTCTTGTGAATCCACCGCCCCGGTCGACAAGACCGGCTGACCCGTGCCCTGAAGACCAATTCACGTCACCAACGTGAGAAACAGGGCGCCAGGATATTCAACTCACGTTCCATGCCGGATCCGGCTAGGAGACTCTCCCAGTTGGCTGCTGACACTTTGACTTCCACCCAACGGGTCGGATAGTCTGAATAGTTGGAGGTTCATACTCCTTCGCAGAAGTGACTCGTGCAGCGCGTCTATCTTGACTACAATGCGACCACACCACTCGATCCCGCGGCCCTCGCGGCGATGATGCCCCACTTCGCTGAGGAGTTCGGCAACGCCTCCTCGACCCATCGTTACGGACAGCGGGCTCGGGCCGCCATCGAGCGCTCCCGGGAGCACGTAGCCGCCCTGATCAATGCCCCGCCGGCCGAGGTAGTCTTCACCAGCGGTGGCACCGAAAGTGACAACACCGCCCTGTTTGGAGTTGTCCAGGCGTCGCGGCGAGCGGCTCCGCACATCATTGTTTCCTCGATCGAGCATCATGCCATCCTGCACTCGGCCTGCGCCCTGGAGCAGCGCGGAGTGCGGGTGACGCGTCTGCCGGTCGGATGCTCCGGCATAGTTGATCCCGATGAGGTGGCGCGGGCCATTGTTCCGGACACGATCCTGATCTCGATCATGCATGCCAATAATGAGATCGGCACAATTCAGCCGATTCAGGAGATCGGACGAATCGCCCGCGATCGGGGCGTGCCGTTTCACGTGGATGCAGTGCAGTCGGCCGGCAAAATAGCAGTTGACGTGGAGAGTCTGGGGGCCAGTTTCCTGTCGCTCTCAGCCCACAAGATCTGCGGGCCGAAAGGGGTGGGAGCGCTGTTTATCCGGAAAGGTACGCCGTTTCGTTCGTTGCTTTATGGCGGCCACCATGAGCGCGATCGCCGGGCTGGTACCGAAAACGTGAGCGGCATTGTCGGATGTGGAGCGGCGGCGGAACTGGCGCGGACGAGGCTCGCAGATGAATCCCGTATTATCAGCGCTTTACGGGACGAACTCGAGCAACAAATAATCGCGAGGGTTGGCGGCGTTCAGGTGAACGGCGATACCAGGCATCGATTACCCTCAACTTCCAACTTGTGGTTTGAGGACATCGATAGCGAAGCCATGGTGATCGCGTTGGATCTTGCCGGTGTCGCCTGCTCGACCGGCGCCGCCTGTTCCTCAGGATCGATCGAGCCTTCGCACGTGCTGCTCGCCATTGGGCTTAGCCGCGACGAGGCGCAGTCGAGTGTTCGCTTCAGCGTGGGCCGCTTCACCACTCGCGAGCACATCGACTACTCACTTGAGGTGATACCTGCGGTGGTCCGGCGGCTGCGCGCGAGCCAGCCTTCAAAGGCGGGCCTGCACTATCAGTAAGAGCGGGACTAAATGGGATACCCATGATTGCACAAAATTGTAGCGACGCTGCATCTTGGCCGTGTTGTGTTGAAATGCACAAACTCCAGGAAGACCACCTTTACGGTGCTCCCGAACCAGGGGCTGGAAGCCAGTGCCACGTCGAGGTGGCTTGGCCATCCTGGCCATGTCCTGGGGAAATAGTGAAACCGCAGGTTAGGCCGTACCGAAAGCGCAAGCCGCACGTTTGGTAGCTCCAGAACGCTATGACCATCGCGATCGCCATGAGCGGAGGCGTGGACAGTTCCACGGCCGCCGCAATATTGGCTGAAGACAATTCGCGCCCTCTCATCGGGCTGACTATGCAGCTCTGGAACCAGCGCCGCTTGCCCGCCTTGCAGGGACCGGAGAGCGCTGCGGGAGGGGGCCCTGAGCCCGCGCGCGCCAGCGGACGCTGCTGTTCACTCGACGACGTCTACGACGCCCGGCGTGTGGCCGACTTTCTCGGCATTCCCTATTACGTGGTGAATCTCGAGGAGCGATTTGAGTCCAGTGTGGTGCGCCCTTTTGTCGAGCAATATCTCGCCGGCGGGACGCCCATCCCTTGCAGCCTGTGCAATACCGAAATCAAGTTCGAGCAGTTCATTACGACGGCCGTCTCGGTAGGCGCCGAATCGATCGCCACCGGCCATTATGCACGGCTCCGGCAGGACCCTGACACTGGCCGCTGGCGCTTGTTCGCAGCACGCGACAAACAGAAGGACCAGTCATACTTCCTTTTTGGGCTCACTCAGGAGCAGCTTAGCCGATCGCTGTTCCCGCTGGGCGAATTGACCAAGGAGGAGGTCCGCCAAATCGCACGCCAGAGACGCTTGCCGGTCGCAGAAAAGGCTGAGAGCCAGGAAATCTGCTTTGTGCCCAACGGCAGCTACCGTGATTTCATCCAGGCTTATCTGGCCGAGCAGGGACGCTCAATTGAGGATCAAGCTGGGGAAGTGGTGACGTCTGACGGGCGTGTGCTCGCCGGGCACTCCGGGGTATACAACTACACTGTAGGACAGCGCAAAGGCCTGGGGATTGCCACAGGATCGCCGCTGTATGTGATCGAAATCGACCGGCCGCACCATCGCGTCGTGGTCGGACCGAACGAGGAGCTTTTGCGCAGCCGCTGCTTTGTCCGCGACCTCAACTGGATCTGCCCGGCTCGCGAGGGCGACATCATCGAGGCTCGAGTCAAGATCCGCAACAAGCACGTGGCTGCTGCCGCCCGGATGGAAGTCCTGCCCGAGAGAGAAGCCCGCGTCGATTTTACGGATCCGCAACGCGCCATCACTCCCGGCCAAGCCGCCGTACTTTATGGCGAGGACGACGAGGTCATGGGTGGCGGCTGGATCTCGCGCGTGCCTTGAACGTCACTCCTCTTCTTCCTCCTTGCCCACGCCGGCCGCCTTGGCCGCGGTCACGATCTTCTCCGCCACCAACTGGGGCACCACGTCATAGTGGTCGAGCTCCATCGAATAGGAGCCGCGACCCTGGGTCATGGAAGTGAGGTCGGAAGCATAAGTGAGCATCTCCGCGAGCGGAACCTGAGCCTTGATGACGGTCGATCCCCCTTTGGGGTCCATCCCTTGCGGCCGCCCCCGCCGGCTGTTCAGATTTCCCATGATATCGCCGGCATAGTTCTCAGGAACGTTAATTTCAACGTTCATAATGGGCTCGAGCAGGCAGGGCTTGGCCTGTTCCATGCACTTCTTGAAAGCGAGCGATCCGGCAATCTTGAAAGCCATTTCGGAAGAGTCTACATCGTGATAGGAGCCGTCGTAGACGATGGCGCGGAAGTCCACCATCGGGAAGCCCGCCAGGTAGCCCCTGGCCGCGCTCTCCACAATTCCTTTTTCGACGGCGGGGATATAGTTCTTGGGGATCGAGCCGCCGAAAATGTCGTTCACAAACTCGAATCCCGAGCCGCGCGGCAACGGTTCCATCTTCACCCAGCAGTCGCCGTACTGGCCATGCCCGCCGGTCTGCTTTTTGTGCTTACCCTGGGCGTCGGCCTTAGCGCGAATGGTCTCCCTGTAGGGCACCTTGGGCGCTTTCAAGGTCACTTCCACTTTGTACTGGCGTTTGAGCTTGGAGACTGCTACTTCTACGTGCTGTTGGCCTGAACCTGAGACCAGAAACTCCTTCGTTTGCGCGTCGCGCGAAAAGCGCAACAGCAGGTCCTCTTCAAGCAGCCGGTGAATGGCGGTGGAGAGCTTGTCTTCGTCGCCGCGCGATTTCGGTTCCACGGCGAAGGAGATTGCAGGTTCAGCCAGTTTCAGCTTGGGGTAGACGATCGGCGCGCTTTTATCGCCCAGTGAGTCGCCGGTGAGCGTGTCTTTCAGTTTGGCCACCACCCCAAGATCGCCGGCGCGCAACTCCGGTACCGCGGTCTGAGTTTTGCCCAGCATCACGCCGATGTGCGCCAGTTTTTCCGTTCCGCCCCGGACGAAATTGGTGAGTACCATGTCGTTCTTCACTACACCTGACATGACCTTGAAGAAGCTCACCCGTCCGGCAAAGGCATCCGCCATGGTTTTGAAAACGTAAGCTGATACCGGCTGATCGTCGGCGATCTTGCGTTTTATCGGCTTGCCACCCTCTTCTTCAAAGCCCTCAACCTCACCGCGATCAACCGGTGAGGGCAGGAAGTCCACAATAAAATTGAGCAGGTTTTCGCTCCCGATATTGGCCAGGGCGGCGGTGGGCAGCACCGGGACGATGCGCCGCTCGGCGATGGCGCGCCGCAACCCCGGAACCAGATCTTCTTCGGGAATCGTACCCTTGTCGAAGAATTCCTCCATCAGGGCGTCGTCGGCCTCAGCGACCATCTCGACCAGGGCCTCATGCGCCGCAGTGGCCTCTTTAGCCAGATCCGCCGGGATCTGGGACTCGGTCGCCTTGCCCGAGCCGTTGCTCTCGTAGAGGTATGCCTTCATGCGCACCAGGTCGATGACGCCACGGAAGCCCTTCTCCTCGCCCACCGGCAATTGCACGGGGATCACGGAGCGTCCGAAGGCCTCCTGCAGCGCTGTGAGCGTCCGCGAAAAACTTGCGCGATCACGGTCCAGCTGGTTGATCGCCAGGGCGCGCGGCAGCGAGCGGGCTTCGCAGAAGGCCCAGGTCCTCTCCGTTTGCACCTCCGGACCCGCTACCCCGTGCACCAGTAAAAGCGCGGAATCGGCCGCCACCAGCGCCGCTTCCGTTTCGTGCAGAAACAAGTTGAAACCGGGCGTATCGATGAAGTTGATCTTGCTCTTGTTCCACTCCGCGTAGGCGAGGGCGGCGGTGATGGAGAACTTGCGCTGGATTTCCTCCTCGTCGTAGTCGGTAATCGAAGTGCCGTCGTCCACCCGGCCCAGCCGGTTCACCATGCCGGCGCTGTAAAGCAAAGCGGAGACGAGCTGGGTCTTACCCGTATGGCCGTGACCGATCAAGGCAACATTGCGAACGTTCTGTCCATCGTAGACTTTCACTGTGGAAACTCCTCTGAAACGGCAATAGGCGCCCGGTCGTTGGGAGCGCCAGAAGCCGATATCGGGCGCGTGTCCGGGCGGGAGCCAGATAGGTGCGTGCCCGGCCCCAAGGCAAAACTGCATCCTAACACACCGCTTGGGGGGCTTCAATGCACGTGGAGGAAGAAAGGCAGAGGCGGAAGCGGTAGGCACAGGCTGCCGATAATCCCTTGACCCTGAAAATAGACTTGACAAAGTGTTGTATTAGTACAACATTTTGTATATGGCCTACGACTCAAACTCCGACGCGCGGACCGGAGCGGCGCTATTCAACCGAATCGCTGTCCTGCGTGCCGAGCGCGGCCTCAGCCGTGGCGCGCTTGCCGACGCTCTTGAGATCAACTATCAAACGGTGGGTTACATTGAACGCGGCGATTTCAACCCCAGTTTGGAGCTCGCGTTCCGCATAAGCGAGTACTTCGGGCTTCCGATCGAGGCCGTTTTCTCGCGCAAACCCTTTCGTCCGCTCAGCGAAGAGATTTATGGCAACCGGAACTCTCCTCGCCGTGGCAACTCAAAGTAAGTGGGAGGACATCATGTTAAGGACTCCTGCATTCCTCGGTTTCTCGATGGTGAGCCGGTACCACCGGCGCCTGCTGGTGGCGACGACCTATTCGACTCTCCTGGCGTTGATGGCAGGTATAGTTACTGTCGTTCCATCAAGACGCAGCCCCGATGTGGTTTGGATGTGCGTAATCCTCGCATACAATGTAGTGAGCAGGGTAATTTTCGGTCGGTTGGTCAAGGACACAGTACTCCCTGATTTACACGGGGGCAGACTGACCAGCCTCGGCTTGACACCTGGGCGCCGTAGGGAGAACGAACCGGACGAACGTGAGATTGCGGTAAGAAACGCGGCCCACTTCCAAGCCTATCGTGCACTGGCCATGTACTCGATTGCGCTTTGGCTGGTGTCACCTCTTTTCTTCTTGTTGGAATCGTCGACTGCGGTCCGGGTCCTGCAGCTACTCACCATGCCTCTGATGGCGATAGCATTGACGCTGCCCCAGGCGGTTGTCCTTTGGACCGAACCTGACATTCCGGAAGAAGCAAGGGTTTGAAAGAGTCTTGGGCGGCTCTTGTGTGTTCTTACTGAGCATTACACGTCACAGTGACGTTCAATTCTGTAGAGGCGCTGTCCTCAGCCCGAAAACGCCGGTGGGACACCCGGCGCTATAGTAAGACCGTCACTATGATCTGTAATGCTCAATAAGAAGGCCAGCGCATTCCTACGCGGTAGCTACGGTTGGTGCGCTTCCAACCGTGGGCTTTCTGAGTCCGCCGGCAAACCCACCTTTAATTCAAACCGCGAATTAACCGTGGCTACCCACTACCCGCATTCCGCCTACGTCCCACTGCTGACTGCCAGCGCGCTCACCACCGCCGTCGAGACCTCTCGGGTAGTACTTTTCCCACCCAAATCCGGAGTGCGAATCTTCGCTTCGCCGGTTACTCGCTTGAGCGCAGTCATGACCCGTTCCGCTGCCGAAGGCTCGCCGAGGTGCTCCATCATCATGGCCGAGGCCCAGATCGCCGCAATCGGATTGGCGATCCCGCGCCCGGCGATATCAGGAGCGCTGCCGTGGACCGGCTCGAACAGAGCAGGTCCCAGCCGCCGGCCCGGGTCGACCAGCGCGGCCGGGTTCAGGTTGGCGCTGGCGGCCATGCCCAGGCTGCCTTGCAGGGCTCCCCCAATGTCGGTGAGAATGTCGGCAAAGAGGTTCGAGGCCACGACCACGTCCAGGCTCTCAGGATGCGTGATCATGCGCGCGGCGAGAGCGTCCACGTGGTAGTTGGCGATTTCGACGTCGGGGTAGTCTCGGGCCACGTGGCGCAAGACTTCGTCCCACATCACCATGGTGTACTGCATAGCGTTCGATTTGGTGGCGCTGGCCAGACGCTTGCGCGGACGCCGTCGGGCCAATTCGAAGGCGTAGCGCAGGACGCGTTCCACCCCCTTGCGGGTGAAGATCGACTCCTGGATTGCAACTTCGTCGGGCGTGCCTCGTTTGAAGCGGCCGCCCAGACCGGCGTACTCACCCTCCGTGTTTTCCCGCACAAACACCATGCGGATGTCGTCCGCGCTCTTGCCGCGCAAGGGCGACACCAAGCCGGGCAGGATCTCCACCGGGCGCAAGTTGACGTAGAGATCGTAGGCGAAGCGGATACGCAGCAGCAGGTCGCGTAGAGAAACGTGATCGGGAATCTGAACTTGTCCACCGGAGCCTGAGCCGCCGGTACCCTGACCGATCGCGCCCAGCAGGATGGCGTCAAAGGGCCGCAGCCGGTCCAGCCCGTCCTCGGGCATCATACGGCCGGTGCGCAGGCAATAGTCGCACCCCCATTCGAAGCCCTCGAAGGAAAGCGCGAAACCATGGGCCGACGCTTCGAGCACTTCGACCGCGGCAGGGATCACTTCCTTGCCGATGCCATCGCCGGGAATCAGAGCAATACGGTAGGTCTTCATCAACAAATCTCAGCTATGGCCAGAGATTGCCCTGAGCAACGCGAAGGGATTGCCATGCCACGTCGCCCGATACTCAGCTTCCCCACTCACATCGGCGTTTTGTCCAGCATCATCAGGGCAAGCACCAGCGGCAGATACACCACCGACACCAGCAGCACTCGCCGGGCCCGAGTCCTCGTGCGGGTAAAGGCCATGCGCGCCCCGTAGATGGAGAAGACGAGTCCAAACAGGACTGCGCCGGCAAGATAGACCGTTCCGGCTTGGCCCAAAAAGAAGGGCGCCAGGCTCACCGGCAGTAAGGCCAGGGTGAAGGCAAAGATCTCCCTGCCCGTGAACCGGCCCTCGACGTCGCCAGCCGGCAGCATCTCGAACCCGGCGCGCGCGTAGTCCTCGCGGTAGATCCAGGCGATCGCCAGGAAATGGGGGAACTGCCACACGAACAGGATGGCGTAGAGCGTCCAGGCTTCGAGGCTCAAGCTGCCTCGCGCGCCGGCCCAACCGATCAGGGGAGGCATGGCGCCCGGAACCGCCCCCACCAGCGTGCAGAGAGGTGTCAGACGCTTCAAGGGTGTGTAGAGGGCGAGATAACTGACCAGGGTAAGAATGGCGAGCAGACCCGCAAGAGCGTTCACCGCCAGCCAGAGATAGATGCCGCCACCAGCGCTGACCATCAGCCCGAACCCCAGCGCCTCAGCAGGAGATATCCGTCCCGCCGGCAGCGGCCTTCCGGAGGTGCGCCGCATGCGCGCATCTTGCTTGCGTTCGAGATACTCGTTCAGGGTGGCTGTCCCGCTTGCCACCAACAAGGTGCCCAGCAGGGTGTGGACCATCAGCATCCAGCGCACCGTGCCCGGCGATGCCAGATAAAACCCCGCCAGCGTGGTCGCCACCACCAGGAAATTAACCTCGGGCTTGGTCAACATCCAGTAGTCTGACAGTCTGGCCACCCAGTCGTGACGACCCCGGTCAGTCATTCAGCAGTCCTGTATTCGTAGTTAAGAATCGAGTGGTTCGAAGTGTTAGTATAACATCCCGTCGCTCGCCTTATGCAGAGTTGTGACTCTGCGCTTAGGACGTGGGCGCGCCTGCAATAGCGCAGACCGGGAACTCGGGTCTACGGTGTCTCGCTCTCGAATTCGGGGCGGTTTGGGCGTTGCGCTCGGAGCAAGGGAATCAGCCCGAGAGGACTGTTGTATTCAGTGGTAGGTTAGTTGTATGTTAACGTTCAGTCGGGAACTGAAAATAAGTCTACTGGATCACCGGCCTAAAGGAGGATTCTCTATGGCGCTGCTACTTGAAATGAAGGAGTTGGA
This sequence comes from uncultured Acidobacteriota bacterium, assembly GCA_963803295.1. Taxonomy (GTDB): domain Bacteria; phylum Acidobacteriota; class Terriglobia; order UBA7540; family UBA7540; genus CAWDMC01. The sequence goes on from CAWDMC010000012.1 coordinate 264,256, forward strand.
AAGAGCTAAGATTCTTGCGGTCGGCGGTCGATTGGCACTAGGAGAGGGCACCGCTCAGTTCAGGTCCACAGTGAAAGAGATCCTCGGTGATGCCGACTGGCTGAAGAACCGGTGGGGATGGAACGCTTACCTGGTGCTCGATCTGGCCCACTTGAATTACATTGACAGCGCCGGATTGGGGGCCCTCGTAGCCGCCCATACTACCGCCGTCAACCAGGGAGTCGAAATCAAGATGGCCAATCTCAATAAGGGGATCCGCGATCTGCTTAACCTCACCAAAGTGGTCACGATCTTCGACGTTTACGACAGCGTTGAGGCCGCGGTCAAGTCGTTTGCACCGCAGCAAGCCGAGGCTGCGTCTGGCGCAGTGTAGGGGCGAGTGCGGCCAAGCTTGTAGCGCCACCGTCCCTGCCTCATTTTTCCAGTGCCCGCAAAGGGAGGTAGCACGAGCAGGTAGCCACAGCATGCTCTTTATGCTCTGGGGCTTTTGCCCAATCGGGAGATCCACAAACCCACGGCGCAACCCGTGCCGCGGCTACCCGTTTTAGTTCGCAGGAAGGGCCACAACTTTTGCCACCCCGATCAGTTCCACATCTTCTTCCCAATCCCAAAGTTGGGCGTTCCGTTCAACGTGATTCCTCGCCTGCTGAAAGGCTTCCTCGACATCCATGTTATCAAGGCAACGCAAAAGCCACTCCTCAGGAAGTTCGTGATGGCGAGGGTATGAGAGACGCCGCCCTGCTCCAGCTCCTCCAACTCGCGCTTGAGTCTCGCGGAGGTGGTGGCGCTCTGGAGCTTTTCCACCTGGCGGGTCATCCATGGATTAAAAAAGCTTATAGATCGAATCGTCCGGCGATCCAAACTTGTCGTTTCGAGTGGAGCGTTACCCTTCTGCCATGCCCACCAAGCCATTAACGCTCAAAACTTGACTCAACCCCCCTCCTGCCAATATGATATAAGAAGTTCGTGCTTGGGCATGCCGACGGCGCCTGAACCCTCATACTCCGGCCCGGATTTGCGGAGTCCGGACCTGCTCCTTCGAGGAGCCGGTACGGCTTCTTGAGCCCATTGCCCCGCCGAGGACATTACTGAATGGCCCAGGTTGGACGCCTGCTCCGGTTCGTGCGACCGTACAGCTTACGGTTCGCCGTATCGATCGTGCTGATGGCGCTGGTTGGCGCCTGTGAAGCGCTGATGGCGTTGCTCATCCAACCGGTTTTCGACCGTTTGTTTGTGAACACCGACTCATCGCCCGTTCAGCTCTTCAAGATACCCTGGAACGGCCATCCGGTCTTCTTGCAGGACTTCATGCCCCACCAGATCCACAACGTTTGGACGGTGGTGACCATTTCTATCATTGCAGTCACGCTTGCCAAGGGTCTGGCGCAGTATTTCGGCACTTATTTCATCAATTATGTCGGCCACTCCGTCGTCCGCGATCTGCGTAACCTGCTCTATTCCAAGATTATCCAGCAGTCGCTCGCTTTCTTTCACCGAAACCCTACGGGCCGCTTGATGTCGGCTGTGACCAGCGACATCGAGAAGGTGCAGACGGCAGTTTCGCAAACCTCGGCCGATTCGCTCCGGGAAACCTTCACCCTGTTCGGTCTGGTCTGCGTGCTATTTTATTTCGACTGGCGACTGGCCTCCGTTTCCATGCTGCTGGTGCCTCTAGTGATAGTCCCCTCGTCACGGATCGGCCGCTATATTCGCGCCTCGAGTCGCCACAGCCAGGACAAGATGGCTGAGCTCAATAATATTCTGCAGGAGACCTTCTCGGGCATCCGCATCGTGAAGGCTTTCAGCATGGAACTGTTCGAACTCACCAAGTTCCGGGCTGCTACCCGGCGCCTGCTGAAGATCAATCTGAAGTGGGTACGCGCTCATGCCATCACTCCTCCCGTGATGGAACTCCTGGGCGCCGTGACCATCGCCATGCTGTTGTTCTACGCGCGCAATCAGATTCTGCATAATGCGCAAACCACCGGCGGATTTATTGCCTTTCTCTATGCTCTTTTGAAGATGTATGAACCGATCAAGCGGCTGACCGGCGTGAACAACGCCTTCGAGCAGGCGGTGGGTGCTTCTGAGCAGGTTTTTACTTTCCTCGATGTGCCTCCGGAAATGCCCGATAAGCCTTCAGCCCTCGACCTGCCGCCATTCCGCCGCGACATCGTCTTCGACATCGTGGACTTCGACTACGAGACCGGCAATCCGCTATTACGCCGCGTAAATCTGCGCATCGGCAAGGGCGAAGTGGTGGCCATCGTGGGCCCCAGCGGAGCGGGCAAGACCAGCCTGGTAAATCTGATCCCGCGCTTCTTCGATGTCACGGGCGGACGGATTCTGGTCGACGGCCAGGACGTGCGCGACGTCACCACCCAGTCACTGCGGGCGCAGATCGGAGTGGTCACGCAAGAGACTATCCTGTTCAATGATACACTCTTTAACAACATCTGCTATGGACATGCCCCGCGTCGGGCTGAGGAAGTGGAAGCGGCGGCAACGGCCGCGCTCGCGCACGAGTTCATCATGGAAATGCCCGAGGGCTACCAGACGACGATTGGGGAACGCGGCCAACGGCTTTCCGGCGGCCAGCGCCAGCGGATCGCAATCGCCCGGGCGCTGCTCAAGAACCCGCCCATCCTGATCCTGGACGAGGCGACCTCGGAGCTCGACACGGAGTCAGAGATGCTGGTGCAGAGAGCTCTCGGCAACCTGATGGTGGGCCGGACCACGCTGGTGATCGCCCACCGGCTATCGACCGTGCGCCGCGCCGATCGGATCGTAGTCCTCGACCGCGGCACGATCTCCGAGATGGGCACGCACGAAGACCTGGTTAACGGCGGCGGTGTTTACCAGCGCCTGCACGAAATGCAGTTTGTCGATGCCTGAAGAAAGAGTCAGCGCCCGAGCTTCCGCTCAAAGCGAGCCGATTGCCGGCCACTGACTGCTGCAAGTTGGCCTATGATCCGAAGCATGACGGGCTACAGCCGGTGCCGCCGCGAGGAAGCGGATTTCTCGCTCGCCGTTGGCGTTAAGAGCACTAATCACCGCTTTCTCGATCTGCAGATGCGCTTGCCGGCCGAGATTGAGCCGCTGGAATCGCTGGTGCGGAGACTGGTAAAGGATCGCGTGGGTCGCGGTCACATCGAGATTACCATCACTTTGGAGCGCAGCGACTCCCATCAGCTTACGATCGACCGTAAGCTGATGGATGCTTATGCCGCTGCTTGTCATCATCTGAAAAGCCAGTATGGTTTCAGCTCCCAGCCCGATCCGATGACGCTACTGCGCATCCCTGGCATGCTTTCAGGCGGAAACGACGCGCTTGGGGGCGAGGAACTGGGACGGGTGTCTAAACTGCTTGAAGTCCTAACGCAGGAAACGCTCGCGCAGTTGAACGATATGCGCGCCCGCGAGGGGGAAGCGCTGGAACGCGACTTGCAAGGTCGCGTGGGACGGCTCCGCGAGTTGGCGAAAGACGTTGAGGAACTCTCCATTCAGGCGGCACCGATCTACCAGCGCCGTCTGGAAACCCGGCTGCGTGATCTGCTGGGCGCGGTGAATATCGATTCCGGCCGCTTGGCTCAGGAGGTGGCCTACTTGGCCACCCACTCCGACGTGACCGAAGAGCTCACCCGGTTCCGGAGTCATCTCGATCAGGTTTCGCACCTTTTGAGCGAAAGCCAGGAGGTGGGCAAGAAGCTTGACTTCCTCCTGCAGGAGATGAATCGCGAGGCCAATACCCTACTCTCCAAAACGACCGATGTTCCTGAGGTTGGTCTCGCTATTGGCCGACAGGCGATCGAGATGAAGACCGAAATTGAGAAGCTGCGGGAGCAAGCGCAGAATATCGAGTGACCTGCCAAAGCATGTGATATCTCGCTGTCTTCTGCGTGCTGACTTCTGTTTAATGGGTTCGACAACGAGGCTGTAGCTCCTGAACTTGACAACACCGACGATTAACAAACCGGTAGCATCCGCGCCGAAAATGACCCCACGCGGCTTTGGCTCGATAATCGTGATCTCCGCGCCTTCGGGGGCTGGGAAGACAACCCTGGTGAAATCGCTGCTATCGCAGCTGCCTGGCATCACCTTTTCGGTGTCGCACACAACGCGTTTGCCGCGCTCGAAAGAAGAGAGCGGACGCGATTACTACTTCGTGAGCGAAGAAGAGTTCCGCCGGATGATCGCGGCGAGGGAGTTCGCCGAATGGGCTCACGTTCATGGGTGTCTCTACGGCACCAGTTGGCAGGAACTGGAACGTGGGCGGCAGGCTGGATTTGATGTTCTGCTCGATCTGGATGTGCAGGGACACAGCCAGATCAAGGCGCGGCTACCCGAAGCCGTGAGCATCTTTGTGCTGCCTCCCAGCTTCGAAGAGCTGGAGGAGCGCCTGCGCCGCCGGCATTCCGAGGCGCCGGAGATGATCGCGAAACGGCTGGCTGTGGCGCGCCGGGAGATGGAGCGCTGGGTGGAGTATGACTTTCTCGTCGTCAACGATAGCCTGGAGGAAGCAACCCGAGCGCTTCAGGCCATTGTGGGAGCGATGCGCTTTCGCAGGCAGAACCAGGCCGAGCGCGTCCGGGAGATTTGCCAAAACTTTGGAGGAACCGAATAGATGGATCTACCTTCTGGCATCGAAAGTAAGTTTCGTTTTATTCTCGTGGCCGCCAAGCGCGCGCGCCAATTGCAAGCGGGCGCCAAGCCGCTGGTCCAAACACCTGCAAAGAAGGTGACCCGGATAGCCCAGGCGGAAGTCCTGGCGGGATTGGTGCCCATCGAAATCTTCCAGCCCGTAGTCGCGCTGCTCGAATCCGAGGAAAAGCAGAAAGCAGCAAAATAGCCTCGCGGCACTCGCCCGGATTTTCCGGGTAGAATGTCCGGCTCCCGCGAGGCAGCTACCTGGAAAGCAATGTTTTTCGTCACACCCCGGATCTGAAATCCTGGCTTTCGCGCAGGGCATGCAACCAAGACGTTGGTGCGGGGTCGGCCCTTTGTTAAAGGCGGGCCCGGCGCTTGGCGGACGCGCTCGCTTCAAGGCGGCACGTTCGAAGGCGGGATCTTAATAACTGAGGACATGGGCGAAAAGGACCGTTTTGAGACAGCTCCCGGTGCACGATCTGGCTCTTCTTATTCCTGCGCGCCGGCATACTGTCTATGAAACCGAATGGAATGTGGCACACAGGGTGGGCCGATGAAGGTGCCTTACGCGAAAAAGTGGCAGAAGGAAACAGACAACCTGAGGAAGATTGTACTCGACTGCGACCTGGCCGAGGAGTTGAAATGGGGCAAGCCCTGCTTCACCTACCAGAAAAAGAACGTGGCGATCGTCATCCCGCTAAAGGACGCGTGCGCGCTCTCGTTCTTCAAGGGCGCCTTGCTAAAGGACCCAAAGCACATTCTCCAAAAGATCGGAGAGCATACGCAGGCGGGCCGCTGGATCAAATTCACCTCTCCCAAAGAAATTTCGGCACTGCAGCCGACCCTGAGAAGTTACATCTACGAAGCCATCCAGGTCGAGGAGTCGAGAAGGAAGGTTCCCCTAAAGAAGCCTTCGGAGTATGCGGTTCCCGAGGAGCTGCAACTCAGGCTGAATGCGGCTCCAGAGCTGAAGGCGGCGTTCGAAGCCCTGACGCCGGGACGGAGGAGGTCGTACATCTTTCATGTCTCGGGCGCGAAGCAGGCGAAGACGCGGGCAGCGCGGGCGGAGAAGTGTGTGCCAATGATCCTAAGCGGCCGGGGGTTCAACGAGCTCACAGATTGAGCCCTGTGCCACCGTGGCACTTTGCGCCAAGCCCAATCCTTGGTCTGATCCACCGAGCGAGGGGTCGCGGATTTCACATAACGCCGGATTACCTGAAGGTGCCACCGGGGGCGCGGCGTTGCGCAAAGGACACTTTCCGAGACCTGCTAAACCACCTGCCCGCAGGAGACAGCTAAGCGTCGATTGCCCGCTCGGGAGGGCTAAAAAGGATCGCTTTTGAACGGACCAGGTCGTCCACACAGATTACTCACAGAGCACGAGACCACCGAACACAGGCCGCTGTAACCCGCGCTCATAATTTGTGATTTATGCACAACCACCCATCGCGCGCTTATTGGACACGCACGGCGCTCGGCACATTCCCTTTTTTTGTCGAGAGTTACGCTCCGGCAGAGGCTTTCAGGCGCTTCGCTTGCGCAAAATCCTCGTTTGACCCCTCAATGTCGCCTTGAGCTTTCCGCGCAAGGCCCCTGTTGTTGAAGGCGAGGGCATAGTCTGGCTTGAGTTGGACCGCCTCGGTGTAGTCTTTGATCGCGCCCTCAAGGTCGCCTTTGTCGTACCGCGCATTGCCCCCGTTTTTGAAAGCGTTGGCATGGTCCGGCTTGAGCCGGATCGCCTCGGTGTAGTCCTTAATTGCTCCCTCAAGGCCGCCTTCGTCATACCGCGCAAGGCCACGGTTGATAAAGGCGTTGGCATAGTCCGGCTTGAGCCGAATCGCCTCGGTGTAATCCTTGATCGCTCCCTCAAGATCGCCTTGAGCTTTCCGCGCGTTGCCCCGGTTGTTAAAGGCGAGGGCATGGTCCGGCTTGAGCCGGACCGCCTCGGTGTAATCCTTGATCGTTCCCTCAAGGTCGCCTTTGCCGTACCGCACATTGGCCCGGTTGTAGAAGGCCTCGGCATCGTCCGGCTTGAGCCGGATTGCCTCAGTGTAATCCTTGATTGCTCCCTCAAGGTCGCCTTTGCCGTACCGCGCGTTGCCCCGATTGTAGAGGGCCTCGGCATGGTCCGGGTTGAGCCGGATCGCGTCAGTGTAATCCTTGATCGCTCTCTCAAGTTCGTCTTTGTCGTACCACGTAAGGCCCCGGTTGTAGAAGGCAAGGGTATAGTCCGGCTTGAGCCGGATCGCCTCGGTGTAATCCTTAATCGCTTCCTCAAGGTCGCCTTTGTCGTACCGCGCATTGCCCCTGTTGTTGAAGGCGTCGGCATAGTCCGGCTTGAGCCGGATCGCCTCGGTGTAAAAACGTAGCTTTTCATCAGAGTCGATATCAGCAAAACCTCGCTCAAACCATTGCTGGGCAGTTAACTCTTGTTCCTGCACCACTGGCGCTGTTTCGGCTGCCGCCTTCTGTTGTGTGGCCGCGCGTTCGGCAGCGGGCGAGGCCGGATGAAGGACGGCGCTCAAGGGAACGTTCAAATACTTACTTCGCAAACGTTCCATCGCTTCCTCGAAATAGTCCGCCGGAATGCGAATTCCGTTGTAATGCTTAAGGACAGCTAACCTCCCGGTTAGCTGACTGGCGATTTTCGCTGTCCCGAAGTCAAACCCTTCCAGCATCAGCGGCACGATGTTGCGCTCGTTGTCCAGCGCAGTTTCGATCTCGCGCCGCAGCCAATCTGCCGGTTCGTCGCAACGCTCCAGGGCGGAAGGTGTAAGCAGAACAATAAAATGCGCCCGTGCAGTTATGTTTCCCAGAATGACGCGCTCGAAGTCGCCACTGGCGATACCATTGAAATCGAAGAATACGTCATAGCCGTGCTGCGTCAGGTCCTGGAAAATAGCAAGCGCCCAGGGGATGTTAGTGCGGCGATAGCTAAGGAAAACGATTTTCTGGATCTGTTCCATATCGAAGCGCTACAACTGAACGATAGCAAATGTGTTCCAGTAAAGAAATGGCGCAATCCGGGAGCGGGCTTGCCCTTGGCTTCGAGAAAATAGCAAACTCGTGCAGAATGCAGCCTTCGATTTCATATTCCCCGCAGGGAAAGTTCAACCTTGGTTTGGGGACCTAGACTAGTTCCACGATCCCAGAAACAATCCAGGTCCTCATAGCGTATATTAGGTCAGTAATTCGCCCGGAAAGGAGATGGTTCCCCCGAATACGTGCAGTGTCCCTCAAAGCATAACGGGCGCAAGGGAGGCATGGAAGAGGTTTCAAATATCTCTCCGGCATCGATCGCGGCAGTTCTTCTATTGCGCTGCTACGGGCCCACAGGCTAACACCCTTTACCACCCTGCCTGATCAGGGTAACCTATAACCTATGCGAATCGCGCTCGGCGTGACGGGGGGGATCGCAGCCTATAAGGCGGCCGAACTGGTGCGCCTGTTTCAGGACCGCGGACTCGAAGTGCAGGTGGTGATGACGAGGGCGGCGCGCGCGTTCGTCTCGCCGCTCACCTTCGCGTCGCTCTCCGGACGCAAGGTGATCAGCGAGATCTTTGGCGCCGAGAACGGAGGCGACCAGGCGAACGTGGAAAGCGCTATCGAGCACATCGCCGTGGCGCAATCCATTCGAGCGCTGGTGGTGGCTCCAGCCACCGCGGACATCATCGCCAAGATGGCCCACGGTATCGCGGACAACTTTCTTACCACGCTCTCGCTCGCCACCAAGGCCCCGCTGGTGGTGGCGCCCGCCATGAACGTGAACATGTGGGAGCATCCTGCCACCCAGGCAAACGTCCAGATGCTGCGCGAGCGCGGCGCACGCGTGATCGATCCGGACGAAGGGTACCTTGCCTGCGGAATGACGGGCGCAGGCCGGCTCGCCAGTATCGAGCGGATTGCCGCCGCTGTCTTCGAGACGCTTGGGCTCAGGGCCGATCTGAAATCTGAAACCGTACTGGTGACTGCCGGTCCCACGGAGGAGCCCATCGATGCCGTGCGCTATCTCAGCAACCGGTCGTCGGGGAAGATGGGTTATGCCGTGGCCGAGGCAGCACGGCGCCGTGGAGCCCGCGTGATCCTGGTTAGCGGCCCGGCCCGGCTCTCTCCTCCGGAGGGGGTCGAGATCGAGCGCGTGCGCACTACCGAGGATATGGCTGAAGCGGTGTTTCGGCATCTCGGGGAGGCGACCGCCGTTGTGATGGCGGCGGCGGTGGCGGATTATCGTCCGGCCGAAGTTTACTTGCGGAAGTTGAAGAAAGAGGATGGGCCTCCTCCCGTACACCTGGTGCCGACGCATGACATTCTGGCGGAGGTTAGCCGCCGCCGCCGTCCAGGGTTGGTTCTGGTCGGATTCGCCGCCGAGACTGAAGATGTGCTGGGGAATGCCGCCCGCAAACTCAAGCGTAAGCAGATCGACATGATCGTGGCGAATGACGTTACCCAGGAAGGCGCAGGATTCGAGGTGGACACCAACATCGTCACCCTGGTGCTGCCGGGAGGCGAGGCGAAACCTCTCGACAAAATGAGCAAGTTCGAGGTGGCAAACCGGATTTTGGACGAGGTCGTTGAGATCCGCTCCCATCTCCAGGAAAAGCGGCCCAGCCAGCACACCATCGCCGACGCGGCGCGCTGATCGAAAGATATCCGCGGGTTTTGTTTATGGATGAGCGTACGCGCCGCGACCTTGCTGCCTGGTTAGGCTTCTACCGCGATCTCGGCATCGAAGAGTTCTATCACCGGACGGCTGCGTCTGGAAATTCGAAAGTCGAGCCTGGAGAATCAAAGTTGGAAAATCGGGAACCGATGCACGCAGCAGCAGCAGCCAGAGGGGCCTCCGGCGAAGCTTCCGGAACCCTGGCCTCCGGCATGGCGCCCGCCTCCACACCCGCCGCGATCAAGGTTTCGCCTCCAGTGCAAGCCCTGAATCTGTTTGAGGCTCCTCCAGCTGTGCCCACGAAAGACGAGACGCTCGAACAGATTCGCGCCGACCTGGGCGATTGCCGCCGTTGCCGGCTGGCCTCCGGCCGCAAAACCATTGTCTTCGGGCAAGGGAATCCCAAAGCCGACCTGGTATTCGTGGGCGAGGGCCCGGGCGCCGACGAAGACGAGCAAGGCTTGCCGTTTGTGGGCCGCGCCGGGCAGCTTCTGAACAGGATGCTGCAGTCGGTTGGGATCAAGCGTGAGGATGTGTATATCTGTAACGTGGTGAAATGCCGTCCTCCGGGTAATCGGACTCCTGAGCCTGATGAAATCGAAGCTTGTTCGCCTTTCCTGTTTCGCCAGATCCAATCGATCCGGCCACGACTAGTCTGCTGCCTGGGAGCACCTGCCGTCCGTACCCTGCTGGGGGTCAAAGAGGGGATCACCAAGATTCGGGGCCGTTTCTACGATTTTGCTGGTACGAAGGCGCTGGCCACTGTCCATCCCGCTTATATCCTGCGCAATGCGAGGGAGGAACACATCCTGCGGGAGGATTTCGAGAAGATCCGGCACTATCTGAAGGCACCCTGATCGGCTCTCCCGTTCTCTCCCCAACTACCTAGCTGTCGAGGCTAGTCCCTGTGAAGAACCTCTTTTTTAGGCTAGCCATCGAGCCTCGACCGTGCGGAATCAGCGACTTTCTGGCTTTGTTTTGACATAGTCTGATAGAGGCCAAAACACCCCCTTGTATCCTGCCTTATGTTTTCCTTTTCCTTGGTCTTACCGATCCTCGTCAGACAAGATAACTAGGCTATATAACTAAATTCTTACTTGACAAACGGCACACCACAACGCTATATTGGGACTGCAGATCCTTCCCCTGGATGCGGCAAGGAATGGCTCTTGAGTTCGAATCGCCAGCTCTACCCCATTTGCTCGATCTCAACGTGCCGAGGAAAGACGTGCGCTAAGTTCTGGCCGAGATCAAGGCCGATGACAACCTGAGCTATATCCGCGGGGTGTGCTTGCCACCTCGAATTCCGAAGATGACGTACGCCCGGCACATGGGGTTGCAGGCCAAGTGGGTTTTACCTTAGAGGCCGACGATGGAGCCGCCGGCGAGTTTATCGCATGCAGATTCTGCTCATCGAAGACAATCCCGGACATGCGCGATTAATTCAGACCATGCTTGCGCAGGCCCTGGCTGGTGAGATCACGGTTGACACTGCAGATAGTCTCGCGACGGGACTGGACAAGCTGGCGGGGGGCGGCACGGATGTCGTACTCCTCGATCTTACTTTGCCGGACAGCCAGGGCTTGGAAACCTTCAACAGGGTACATGCCGCGGCGCCATTGGTTCCTGTGGTGGTGTTGAGCGGCGATGGCGATGGAAAACTCGCGCTCGAAGCGGTACAGGCCGGCGCACGGGATTATCTGGTGAAAAGCTACACCGATAGCCAATCGCTGGGACAGGCGCTGCATTACGCCGTCGAGCGGCAGCGCCCTGCCCGCTCGACAGCCCACGCGAGTCAACTCCAAGACGACGCGGAACTGCTCGATCTCACTCACGATGCCGTCATCGTGCGCGATATGGAAGGCAAAGTCCAGTCTTGGAACCGCGGCGCCGAGATAACTTACGGCTGGTCAAAGGAAGAAGCCATCGGGCGTAATTCGAACGGCCTGTTGCACACGCGCTTTCCACGGCGACTGAGCGATATCCAACGCGATCTGTTCGAGACCGGACGTTGGGAGGGCGATCTCATCCATCGCCGCCGCGACGGCCGGGGCATTATTGTGGCGAGCCGGTGGGCTCTGGTTCGCGACGAGCGCGGCCTCCCCTTGAGGACGCTCGAAATCAATAACGATCTCACCGGGCGGCGCCGGGCCGAGGCCGAACTGACCCGCTTCTTCATCCTCTCGATCGACTTATTGTCAATCTCCAACTTCGACGGATACATGAAGCGCATCAGCCCTTCCTGGGAAACCACGCTGGGATTCAGCCAGGAAGAACTTATGGCCGAGCCGTTCTGGAATTTCGTTCATGCGGAAGACCGTCCCCCCGCCATGGCTGAGTTTGGGCGGGTCGCAGAAGGCGGGGATAGCATCGGCTTTGAGTGCCGCTACCGTACCAAGAGCGGATACTACAAGTGGATGCAGTCGAACGCTACGGCCTTCAGGGGTCAGAAGCTGGTCTACACCTCCGCCCGCGATATCAGCGAGAGGAGGCGTGTTGAGCAGGAACTGGCGCGAGAACGCGACCTGCTTCACTCGCTGATGGACAATGTCCCCGACATGATCTACTTCAAGGATCTTAGCAGCCGCTTCACCCGCGTCAATGACGCCGAGGCGCGCCTGCTTGGAATCAATAGCCCTGAAGAGGCCGTGGGCAAAACCGATTTCGATTTTCTCGCCCAGGGTTTCGCCCGCCAGGCTTACGCTGATGAACAGAAGATTATTTTAACCGGGGCACCTCTCTCTACGATCGAACAGCCAGAGCGGCCTGACGGCTTCTCCATCTGGGCGTCGACCATCAAGCTTCCGCTGTACGACCTGGAAGGGAAAGCGACGGGCACCTTTGGCATCACCCGCGACATTACCGAAGCTAAACGAGCGGAAGAGGAGCTAAACCGCTTCTTTACCCTTTCGCTCGACTTTCTTTGTACGGTTGGTTTCGATGGCTATCTGAAGCGCGTCAGCCCGGCCGCCCAGCAGATTCTGGGCTTTACGGCTGAGGAATTTGCCGCTGTCCCCTTTCTGGATTTTGTTCACGCGGACGACCGCGCCTCGAGCGAAGCCGAGATGGAGCGTCTGAAGCAAGGCAGCACCATGGTGGCTTTTGAAAACCGCTTCCGGGCGAGCGACGGCTCTTACAAATGGCTTCTTTGGAATGCCGCACCCTTTCGAAACCAACAGCTTATCTACGCGGCAGGCCGCGACATCACCCAGCGGAAACAGGCGGAGATCGAGGGGCGCGAGTTTCTGGCCGCCATTGTGCGCTCTTCGGACGACGCAATTATCGGCGAGGACCTTGACGGCGCCATTCTCAGTTGGAACCGCGGAGCGGAAAGAGTTTACGGGTACAGCGCGGAGGAGATCAAAGGCAAGTCCCTGTCACTTCTGCTGACGCCCGGACATGAGGACGAACTACCGCGTCTGATGGAAAGGATCAGGAACGGCGAAAGCCTGGACCATTATGAGACCGTAAGGGTGAGGAAAGACGGCGAAATCATCGATGTGTCCATAACCCTCTCGCCCATTCGTGACGACACAGGGCAAATCGTCGCTGCCTCCGTGATCGCCCGTGACATCAGTGAGCAGAAACGGTCGCAGGAGGTGCTGCGTCAGAGCCAGGCGGAACTGAAAGAAGCCCAGCGGATCGCCAGTGTCGGCAGCTGGACCTGGGAGCCCGAGAGCGACACCGTGTCCTGGTCAGAAGAGGTTTACCGGGTCTTTGGGCGCGATCCGAAACTGCCACCGCATTGCCTGAGCGAGCAGCTTCAGTATTGCCGCCGGGATAGCGGGCGGCGGCTGCAGGCGGCGCTGAGAGAGGCGCGGCAGAACGGTACACCTTACGAACTCGACGCCGAGCTGGTGCTGGCAGACGGTGCAACAAAATGGACCATTATCCGCGGCGAGGCCGAGCGCGACACGAGTGGCCGCATCGTGAGGCTGCGTGGAACCCTGCAGGACGTCACCGAACGCAAACGGGCCGAGCAAGAAATCCGCTCCTCACTGCGCGAAAAGGAGATTCTGCTGAAGGAAATTCACCATCGTGTGAAAAACAACATGCAGGTGATTTCCAGTCTCTATTCCTTGCAGGCGGGGAGAGGGGCCGACGCCCGTACCCGTGAGATGATCGATGAAAGCCGCAATCGCATCCGCTCGATGGCCCTGATCCATGAAAAGCTCTATGGCTCGAAGGACCTCACCCACGTCGAGTTCTCCGAATACATCCGCAGCCTGGCCGCCGAGCTTTTCCGGTCGTATCGTCTCGATCCGGAAGCGGTGAACCTGGTGGCCACGAGCGGCAACGTCTGGCTGGACATCGATACGGCCATTCCCTGTGGTCTGATCGTAAACGAACTCCTCTCCAATTCTCTTAAGCACGCCTTCTCGGACGGCCGAAAAGGCAATATCGCGATCAGGCTCAGTGCCGGTGACGATCATACCGTCAGGCTGACCGTTCGTGACGACGGCAGAGGACTCCCCGCAGACTTTGACCTTCGCTCGATCGAGTCGTTTGGCCTTCAACTTGTCAAAATGCTTACCGAGCAGCTCGGCGGCAGCATTGCCGTGCAATCCGAGGCCGGAACCTGTTTCGAGCTGGCGTTTTCGGCTTCGAAACGATAACCGAGGAGAGGTAATGAGACCGGCAAAGATCATGATCGTGGAAGATGAAGGGATTGTGGCGCGTGACCTGAGCAATCATCTCACCGAGATGGGCTATACGGTGCCGGCGATTGCCGCCACCGGGGAGGATGCGCTGAAGAAAGCCGCCGAGACCCGTCCTGATCTGGTGCTGATGGACATCCGCATCAAGGGCGCCATGGACGGGATCGAAGTGGCGGAGCAGTTGCGCGACCTGTTCGGTATTCCGCCCATCTACATTACGGCCTACACTGATGAAGACACGCTGCGGCGGGCCAAGATCACCCAGCCTTACGGATACATCGTGAAGCCGTTTGATGAGCGCGAAGTCCACAGCATTATCCAAATGGCTTTGCACCGTCACCAAGTGGAGAGAGCCAAGCAGGGGATTTCGGGACTCCCCCTCCTTAGTTGAGTTGATCTTTAGTCATATCTTGTGCCCGATACCAGGGGCAAAGGGCCCCAGGCCGCTCCCTGCCTGGGCGGAACCGTAAGTCAAAAGAACGGGCCTGGAAATCTCCCGCTAAAGGGACTACTCTACTCCCTGTCGTTTCGAGCGATCCGCCCGTGAGCGGTGGATCGGGAATGGAGTACATCATGGCTAGTGCTATCTCCAAAATCGAACTGTCGAGCCTTCCGCTGGCGGAGCGCATGTCGCGCCTCGGCACCGAGAGCGCGTTTGAAGTGCTGGTGCGCGCTCAGCAACTTGAGCAAAGCGGACGCCAGATCGTCCACCTTGAGATCGGCGAGCCGGATTTCCCCACCGCCGATCATATTGTCGACGCTGCCGCCAAGGCCCTGCGGGACGGCTGGACGCACTACGGTCCTTCCGCCGGACTGCCCCAGCTGCGCGAGGCCGTGGCGGAAGACGTCTCCAAGCGCCGCAATATTTCGGTCGATCCTTCCGAAGTGGTCATCACCCCCGGCGGAAAACCCATCATGTTTTTTGCCATCCTAGCCCTGGTCGACAAGGGAGACGAAGTGGTTTGCCCCAACCCTGGTTTTCCCATTTACGACTCCATGATCAATTTTGTGGGGGGACGCGTGGTGCCTTATGGCTTTCGTGAAGAGCGGGGCTTCGATATCGACGTGGGCGAGATTGTGGATAAGATTACCGATCGCACCCGCCTGCTGATTCTAAACTCCCCAGCGAACCCCACCGGCGGCGTGATTCCACGTGAATCGCTGGCGGAACTGGCTAAGGCCCTGGCGAACCGGAAGCTCTTTATTCTCTCCGACGAGATCTATGGACGCCTCATCTACGAGGGCGAGCACTCCAGCATCACGCAGTTTCCCGGCTTCAAGGAGCGCACGATCATACTCGATGGCTTCTCGAAGACCTACGCTATGACGGGATGGCGGCTGGGCTACGGCGTGATGCGTCCGGATCTCGCCCAGAAGATCGCGCAGCTCCAGACCAACGCGAACTCCTGCACGGCGAGCTTCATCCAGGTGGCGGCAGTGGCGGCCCTGCGCGGGGACCAGTCTTCCGTCGATCGCATGCGCGAGGAGTTTCGCCGCCGCCGCACCGTGATTGTCGACGGCTTGAACAGGATTCCCGGCTTCCGCTGTGCCCTGCCGCACGGCGCCTTCTACGTGTTCCCCAACATCACTGCCACCGGCCGAGACTCGAAGACGCTGGCGAACGCCATCCTCAATGACGCCGGCGTCGCTTGCCTGTCCGGTACGGCCTTCGGTGACTGGGGTGAAGGCTACTTGCGGTTCTCGTTCGCGAACTCGGTCGAGAATATCCAAAAGGCGCTGGAATGGATAGGGAACTGGGTGCGGGCTCATCCGAACTGAGTTGTTAGGCTCGCCAGCCTGAATAGTCGGGACACCTTTTCGAATTCTGCCGTTGAATGCTGAGAATGAAGGCGGCCGAGGGGTGCAGTTTGCGAGGGTGAGCTTTTGGTCAGGGCACGGCTAGAGCCGCGCCCTTAGGGCCTCCTTAAGGCCTCGATACCCATGGATTGGGCACCAGTGCTAGACACGCCTCGATCCGTGTCCTGACCGCCCGTTTACGACAGTCCCCGCCAGGAGCCGTTCGCGGAGCGTCAACACGCGATCGGCAATGTGCTCGGCGCTGAGCCCAAAAGCGCGCATCAAATCCCACGGCTTGCCAGAGAGCCCAAAGCGGTCCTCCACACCTAGCATATCGAACAGGAGCGGCTTCTCGTAATTTTGACGATGCCTCAGGATCGTTCCCGCGACGATGTTGCCGAAGCCGCCCACCTGGTGCTCTTCCGCCGTAATGACGAAATGGGTTTGCTCGGCGGCCTGGACGAGCGCGGCCACATCCAGCGGTTTGACGGTGTGTACGTTCACCACCCGCGTCTCAATGCCGTGTTCCTCCTTCAGTAACCAGGCGGCGCGCATGGCTTCCGGAACCATGGGTCCGCAAGCCACAATCGAAACCTCCTCTCCTTCGCCGGCATAGGTGGTGGAAAGGAAGGTCTCGAAAGCGTCGATGAAGCGAGCCTTCTCACCCCGATAGCGGATAATATTCGCCACGCCGAATTCGAATGGGGTCTCTGTTGTGGTAACCACGGGGGTGGCTTCACGCGCAAATCGCAGGTACACGGGACCCGTTACTTCGAGCAGGCTGTGATACGTAGCCCGCTCTGACTCCACTGAATCGCAAGGAACCACCACGTGCATATTGGGCAGGATGCTCATTAACGAGATCTCTTCGAGGGACTGGTGGGTAGCCCCGTCGGGACCCACGGAGATGCCGCCGTGCGCGCCCGCGATCTTCACGTTCATGTTGGCGTAGCACAGCGTGGTGCGGATCTGGTCCCAACAGCGGCCCGAGGCAAATACGCCGTAGGTGCCCGTAACCGGAATCAAGCCTTCCTTGGCCAGGCCGGCGGCTACCTGCATCATGTTCTGCTCGGCGATGCCCACGCTGAAGACGCGATTCCGGCGCTCGGGGTGGTTCGCTTCGAAATCGGTGATGCGGATGGATCCGGAAATATCCGCATGAATCGTGACCACGCGCTCATCGGCGCCGGCCGCTTCGAGACCCCGCCCAAATCCCATGCGCGTGGGGTCCATCTCCACCTTCATCGTAGGACCGGAGTTCCACCAGGTGTCGCGCTTGAAGTGCGGTAAAGCTTCGATGGTCTGGCGCTCAGCGGCCTCGGCGTTCCACCCGGCGTGCGCCAGCATTGCCTCGATGCGCTCGGGAGATACGCCAGGCGCCGCCAGATCCGCCAGAGCACGCTCGAACTGCTCGCGGTTGGGAGCGATGCCGTGCCATCCCGCCTGATCCTCCATAAACGAAACACCCTTGCCCTTGATGGTGTGGGCCAGGATCGCGGTGGGAACATCCGGGGTGGCGGCGGCGCGGGCGAACCCGGCGAGAATCTCTTCCATGTTATGGCCATTGATCTCGACCACATTCCAGCCGAAGGCCCTGTATTTCTCCGCCAGGGGCTGCACGTTCATCACGTCGCGCACCCAGCCGTCAATCTGCAGCTCGTTGCAGTCGATGATGCCGCATAGATTGCCCAAGCGGTACTGCGCTGCCGACATCACCGACTCCCAAATGCTGCCTTCCTGCTGTTCTCCGTCACCCATCAGGCAGAAAACGCGATAGGGTTTGCCCTTCAGCTTTGCCGCCAGCGCGTCACCGACGGCGATGCCCAAACCCTGGCCGAGCGATCCCGAGGAGATCTCCACTCCGGGTAGCTTGAGCCAGTTGGGATGTCCTTCAAACCCTGAGCCTAGCTGCCGCAGCAGCACGGTATCGTCAAGCGAAAAGTAGCCAGCCCGTCCCAGTGCGACGTAGAGCGCGGGCGCCTTGTGCCCCGTGGACCAGAAAACGCGGTCGCGCTCCGGCCAGTTAGGATTCCTGGGATCGTGATTCAGGACCCGTAAGTAGAGCACCGCGACCACGTCCATGATCGAGAGCGTTCCACCGGGATGGCCTGAACCGGCGGCGAATATATCGATCAGGTTAATGGCTCGCATTTCCGCCGCAGCCTGGCGGAGTTCCTCGAGGCCGAGACGTGGTCCGCGCTGTTCATGTGGTGATTCCATGGATTTACCTCCGGAAGGGGAAGGAGATCGATATGGCAAGTCCCAACGCATTGCGGTCACGGATATAATGGGGCGAAACCGGCCCCGCTAAATATGAGGTTCGTCACAGCTGCTTGTGAGGGACGTCACAATTTGACGGATAGGTAAACTGAGGAAATTCTCTTGGCTGGATTGACAGTGCCTCGCCTGTCACAACTATTGAGTATTACAAATCATAGTGACGGCTTTACTGTAGCGCCGGTGTCCCCACCGGCGTTTTCGGTGTTGAGGACAGCGCCGCTACAGTGTGACACCAGACCTCCGGTCTGGACAAAACGGCAAGGAGCAGCGGATCGCCAGCTCCTTGTTTTCAATGAGTTAGCAATTCTGCTCCTTGGGAGAGTTGAGCCGTCACTATGATTTGTAATGTTCAGTAAGCGACGAGGCTCACACCGGAAGGGGCCAATTTCGGGAGTCACTCTGGGCGGTCCGAAGTCCCGGAGCCGATGGCTGACGAGGAAAAGCCTAATCGTCAGAAGATCTTCTTGCCTAATTTCTTGAGCTCACCACCGAGCCCTTTTCCTACCTTGCCGGTGCC
Organism: uncultured Acidobacteriota bacterium; assembly: GCA_963803295.1. Taxonomy (GTDB): domain Bacteria; phylum Acidobacteriota; class Terriglobia; order UBA7540; family UBA7540; genus CAWDMC01. Next base: position 282,815 of record CAWDMC010000012.1, read on the forward strand.
TTTGACGGTTCCAACGCCGACGTCCTTGCCCGCTCCGGCGACGCCTTTACCAGCAGAAGCGCCTGCGCCCACTACGTTCAAGGTTGCGAGGTTGCCCACGGTTCCGACTGCGCCCTTGGCCAAGTCCCCGGTTCCTTTGGCTGCACCTTTGCCAATATCGCCTCCGCCCGAAGCCATTTCCTTGCCGGGACCGCGTTGCTTCTTCTGCTTCACCACGGTGGTATCCGAGTTTTGGGTCTGCTGCTGGGGCTGCGGAGCCGATTGGCTGGTCCCCGATGGAGGCTCCAGAAGAAAGGGGATAAGAAAAGCGAGGCCACAGACGATTGCAAGTTTGAATTTCATAAAATTCCGTCCCTCCGGTCTGAGCCCGACAGCGGACTCCCGATCCCTGCCGTCCTTTTACATTTTGATGCACTTTTTGTCGGGCGCGCCTACCAGGGTTGCCGAGGCGCGCGCTACTTGTGCAGTTACAGGCAACTCGAGGTCAAGCTTCGGAGTCTCACCGGCACATTCTACTCTGTCCCATCAGATGGGCATCCTGCACTAATCGGAGTTGCGCCCAGTCAGCAGGCCGTCTCTTTGGAGCCGCCCACGAAAGGGAGTACAAGCGAAACGTCTGGTTACTTCCTCGCCCGTGATGGCATCCTATGCCTATGGCCGCTCGGATTTCGTGCATCGTGCTCGCGTCGCTCCTCCTTTCCTCTGGTGCTCTTTGTCAACAGCACTCACCTGACCCCTGCCAGACTCGGACAAAACTCAACTTCGATCCGCTGCCCGAACCGGTCATTGCTCATCGTTTGGGCGATCTTGCCCGTCTGAACAGGAACCGCGAGGCGCACCTGGCAAAGTTATTCGAAGGGGCCGGATGCGCGAATAGTCACCTCACACAGCAATTTGTCGCGTCATCCCTACCTCCGAATCTCATCTGTACCCTGCCAGGCTCCACGAATTCGGTGATTCTGGTGGGGGCGCATTTCGACAAAGTCGCTGTCGGGCGGGGTGTGGTCGACAACTGGAGCGGTGCGTCACTCCTACCCAGCCTTTATCAGAGCCTGCTTGGTAAACGGCACCGGCACACGTTTGTCTTCGTCGGTTTCACGGACGAGGAGGGCGGTCTGGTCGGATCCAGATTCTACGCCCGGCATATGGCTCCGGTGACGCTCGCCCGGGTTCACGCGATGATCAATATGGATAGTCTCGGCCTGGGGCCGACCAAGGTCTGGCAGCACCACTCAGACCCGGAACTGGAACACCGTCTCGACGAGGTAGCCGCTGCGCTCAAGCTGCCGGTGGGCGTTGTCAATGTGGATGGTGAAGGCGATGACGATTCCGAGCCGTTCATCAAGCTGAAGGTCCCGACCCTGATGATCCATTCGGTAACAGATGAAACCTGGCCTGTCCTGCACAGCAATCGCGATACGCTGGCCGCGATCAAACCATCCGATTACTACGACACCTACCGCTTACTGGCGGCATATCTCGGTTACATCGACAGCGCCATCAGGTAGAGGCGGCTTTACGCCGCCATCTCGCAAGGTAAACTCGCCGCTACATCATCAAACTGATCCACCGCCGGATCGTTGGGCTTGTCCTGTCCCGCCCAGGCCATCGTGTTATTCTGAATAAGTTGACGAAAACTCGGGGGCTACTATGATTCTGCGGGGGGCTGCAGGCGGCCCCGAGGCTACGGGGAAGAATCTCGCATCGCATTAGGATCGACAGAGCGAGATCCTTCGCGCAGTTTACCCTGAGCTCCCTTCGCTCAGGATGACAGCCTCGGGCGGGGTGTCTGCAGCCTATTAGTTTAGGTCTGCGTGTCGCATGGCTCCTTGTCAAAGAACGCAAACGCCCGCTGGATCACCGCGGTAGCCATCTCGGTCAGATGGTACTGGGACATCTCCTCGCGCGTAACCCATCTTGCATCCATGACGTCCGACTCGGGTACAAGGGTGCCTCCCACGAGCCGGCAGACGTAATCGACGATGACGTAGTGATATTGCACCCGCGGCTCGCCTTCGGTGCCGTCAGGGAGGCGCTCGTGCGAGATCCGGTCAAAGGTGGCGATTAGCCCCTGGGGTTCGACCTCAAGTCCAGTTTCTTCCAGGAGTTCGCGACGTACACCGTCCTCGAGTTTCTCGCCAAGTTCCAACATTCCCCCGGGAATCGACCATTCTCCCTTCAAGGGCTCGCGCCCACGCCGGACCAGCAGCACGCGACCCTGATGGATGACCACGCCACCCACGCCGACAATGGGATGTTCAGGAAATTCGCGACGCACGATCAAGCCTCAGCCTCAGCAATTGGCACTCTACGGCGTATTCGCTGCCCGAGCCACCACTTCGTAGAAGGTCCTGACGCCCCGGCGGATCTGGTCTACTGGAACGCGTTCGTTGGCGGCATGTTCGCTGGCCTCCACCTCCGACGTCACTTCCACCGGCGACCAGCCGTAGCAGGAAATTCCCAGCGCCCGGTACATCTGGCACTCGGTGTAACCGCCATTGAGTATGGGAGCCACCAGAGTCTGCCGGTTGAACCGGCGTATCGTCTGCTCAATGATGTGATAGAGGGTGGTATCGGTCGACGAAGCATTAGGCGGACGGAACGTCCCGATGGGCTCGATCCTGATGCGATCATCCGCAATGACAGATTTCATTTCTGCCAGGAAGGCCGCTGGATCCTCGCCAGGCAGCAACCGGACATCCAGATTCGCAACAGCCAAAGCAGGAATAACGTTCGTCTGCTGGCTGCCTTGAAGCATCGTGAGTGAAACGGTATCGCGCAGCAGATAGTTGAGATCCTCGTCCTCGGTCAGTTCTTTCGCAAACGCAGGATTCTTCAACGACTCACGAATGTTCAGGAACGCCGAAGCATGCGGCTCCTTCTCAAGCGCAGCGATCTCGTGAAAGTATATCTCTACCGCCGGCAGTAAACGAATCGGCGGTTCCCAGTTAATTACACGATTTAAAGCGCGAATCAAAGCATTGGGCGCCGAATCCGTAATGGGGATCGACCCATGCCCGCCCCGGCCGATGGCGGTAAGCCTGAGCCAGAAAGGCGCCTTTTCCGCGAATCCTACTCCGTCGACGGTGCGACCTCCGGGATGCACCAGATTCGAGCCTCCTTCGGTGATCATATATTCTGCACCGCGCACGAGTTCCGGGTGCTGCTCGATGACCCAGGCGCTGCCGGTGTCGCCCACCTCTTCGTCGGAGGTTGCGAGAAAAATCAGATCGCGCTTCAACGGCAGGTGCTCGCGCGCCGCCACCAGCATCACCATGGCCTGAAGCAGGCCTTCATCTTTCATGTCCTCGGCTCCGCGGCCATACAGCATGCCGTCCACGATTTCGGCCGAGAATGGCGGGAATTTCCAGCTCGCAGGATCGGCCCGTACCACGTCCATGTGGTTCAGAAGCACGACCGCTCGCAGGCTACCGTCGCCCTTTAGCCTGGCGCAGATGTTGGCACGACCTGGAGCGTAAGCATAAACGGTGTTCGGAATACCTGCTGCGTCAAATAGCTTATGGAAAAACTCCGCTGCGATCTCCTCATGTCCGGGCGGATTAGAGGTATCCAGACGTAGATACTTCTGGAGCAGATCGACCGCCTCGTTCTGATACTTCTGCCACGCGATCTTCTCGAAGTGACTGTCAAGCGCAATGACGTCTTCCGCAGCAACTCTGCCGGCCATGATGCAACCGAGCAGGGCAGCGGCAGCAAATGGGACTGAGAGTCTCATGTATTCCCTTCAGGAAACTCGTGTCACGGCTCGGGTGCTCGCCATGATCGCGTAGCCGAATACCGGCAAGTAGGCAGCTAAGCAAGATATCAGGGCTGACCGCAGTTGTCAGCTACGTAGAAACGAAAAAATGGGGCGTGGAGTCCCTGAGAACTGCGCCTCTGCACTGACCCGCTGGCAGCGCGTGATTCAACTCTTCGGCTAAGAAGTGCCGGGACTGGCAGGCGAATGGATCTGGCAGCAACGCGCAATCTTGTGCAATCGGAAGAAAGCCTCCTGGGCATTACAAATCACGTGTCGGCTCAACTCTGTAACGGCGCTGCCCCTTCGCTCCACTCAGGGCAGGCTCTCAGCGCCGAAAACGCCGGTGGGGACACCGGCGCGACAATAAGGCCCGTCACTATGATTTGTAATACTCAATAATCTCTAAAGGATCGAACTTGGGCGCTCTGCTGGGAAAGCAGACTCAATCCCGATGCATTACCGGAGGCAAATCTTCCGGTGGAGGCGGTGTCGCCACGAAGTTAGAATGGGGAAGGAGGAGGGGCCGGGTCAACTCAAGACTCATATCCGTGCCCGGTGTAAGTATGACGTCTTTGCCGCGCGTGGCGAGCACCCAAATGAGGCCGCCCAACCCCCCAGCCGCCGCCCCACCCACTCCCGATGCCACGCTGCGACCGGATAGGCCGCCAATGATAGTACCCTCTGTGGTCGTGCTCAGGACGCGTCCCGCGTCTTCGCCCTTCGAGGAGACACCCTGCACCCTGCCTTCCTTCCGGTCAAAGCCCTCGCCGCCGGCTCCGCCAAATCCGGAGAGCGTCGCGCTAAGGGGGCGGGTGACCCCGTCTCGCAGGGTCAGGGAATTGAAGCGCAGTCCGATCTGGGCCCGGCCCTTGATGCGCCCTGGCCGGACGACCTCGGTAATCTCGCCCTTGATGTAGCTTCCCGCAGGTATCACAATGTGATCTTCGATGGTTATCGGGTAGATTGTTTCACCGTAGACCGCCTGTCCCACGAAAGCCGTCCGCGAGTTAATCGTGCTCTTTAGTTGCAAGGGAATCGTAGTGCGGACGGGCACGGTAACACCGTTGACCGGCTGAACGGAGGCTTGCGCGCCGTTGTCTCCAACGATGCTGCTAGTGGCATCCTGGGCCTGAAGGGAAGCGGCCACTGCGAGTGTTAGGAGGGCAACGGAGAACTTAATTGAGTGTGTCATCAAGGTATGCCTCCGTGGCTGGTCTGCGCTTTCCGGAGTCCGACCGTTGGTGAGATGGGCTTATCCTGCCTCTGGTTGCCCTCCGGCCATCAGGGTGAGTGAAAGGGAAGCGCTTGGACTTCAGCGAACCGGAAGCCTGACAGTCTATCTGCTCAGGTCCTGGGAGCGGCGGCTGCGTCCGGTTCGTTCCCCTTTGGTGAAGGGTTAGATCCCCTCATGCGCCCAGTGCAGAGCCGATGGCTTCCGCAATCCGAGCGGCGTTTCGCTCAACGGCTTCAGCGCTCTCGGCCTCGACCATCACCCGCGCCAGGCGCTCGGTTCCCGAATAGCGTACCACTACGCGGCCACGGTCGCCAAACTCGCTTCGTGAAGCGTTTATGGCGCAGCTCACCTCGGGCAGAAGTTCCAGTGGCTGCTTTTCTCTCACCCGCACGTTGCGGATGACCTGTGGGTACATCGTAAGCCCAGCGAGCAGTTCGGCCAGCGGGCGCCCAGCCTCGGCCACCAGGCGTAGCATTTCGAGTAAAGTAATAATGCCGTCGCCGGCCAGTGAAATGTCCGAGAAGATGATATGCCCGGAGGGTTCTCCTCCCAGGTTGATCCCCGATCGCAGCATCTCTTCCAGCACATACTTGTCGCCCACCGGAGTGCGTTTCACCCCGATACCATACTCCCTCAGCGCGAGTTCCAGACCTAAGTTGGTCATCAGGGTTCCGACGACGTGATCGCCGCGGAGCAGGGATTTGTCCTTAAAGTAGGGCGCCAGCGCGTAGAGCACGTGATCGCCATCCGCGATGCGACCGTCGGTCGTGGCAAAGATGGCGCGATCGGCGTCCCCGTCGAAAGCTACACCGAGATCCGCTTGCCAAGCCTTGGTGGCGGCAGCCATCTTTTCAGGATGAAGCGATCCGCAACCCAAGTTAATGTTGCGGCCGTCCGGAGTATTGCTGAGCAGACGCGCTTCAATCCCCAATTCCGCCACCAGATCGGCAACCACCGCAGAGGCAGCGCCGTTCGCGCAGTCAACCACCAGCCGATATCCAGAGGTGCCCAAACCGGGTGGAATCAGCGAGGCGAGATGGCGGACGTAGTCCTTGCGCAGCGAAGGATCAAGTTGAACCGCGTGGTCAGGAATCGCATAGTCATTATCCGCCATGCTTTCCAGATGCTTCTCGACCTCCAGCTCGACAGTCTCCTGGAGCTTGGTAGCGGAGGCCGAGAACACCTTGATCCCATTGTCCTCAAAAGGGTTATGCGACGCGGAAACGACCACGCCAGCGTCAAAAGCGTGATGCCGGGTGAGGAAAGCGATGCCTGGTGTGGTGATCACGCCGGCATTCAAGACCTCGGCTCCAGTTGAGGCAAGCCCTGCTCGAAACGCACCCGAGATCCAGCCGCTCGACTCGCGAGTGTCCTCGCCTATGACCAAGCGTAGTGGATGTCCGTTAATGTCCCCCTCGAGCGCCAAGCCGAGCGCGCGCCCGAGCTTCGTCACGGTGACGACGTCCAAGGGAAATTCGCCCGCCACTCCACGAATCCCGTCAGTTCCGAATAGCTTGGGTCTAGGCTTCATCCTTACTGATTCTAACAGGAAACACCGGCAGAACCGATGGCATTCTGGTAAACCGGGGATGGATCCGTGCGGTTAGTACTCGAGCGGAAAATGTGCGGAAAACCAGCGGGATTCCAGCGGCATTTGACCGCTAGCGCTTGCTAATTACCGCCGGCACGGCGATTCGAGCGGGCGCCGTTGCGGCCAACCGCCCGCACCGCGAAAAAGTGATTGTCCGTGGAAACTCCTGGGAGAAGTGCCTCGCCGATTCCCGTCGAAAAATCATAAGCTTGCCATCGCGAATCGGTGGTCTCACGCCACAGAATTTCAAATCCGGCGCGTTCGGGATCGCCCTCGGCCGACCAGGAAATCCTGGCGTCGGGAGTGACCGCTCCCGCCAGCCTCACTTCTGAAGGCGGGGCGGGAGCCATCGCCAACTGTCGCAGGACCTCGGCATTGTCCCGGGCCACGTCGCGCATGAAAGTGAAATTCAGAAACTTCACGAGATCGCCATATTCAATTCCGTTTTCGACGCGCGGGTTCTGGTGCTGATGTTGATAATTCTCCAGGGGTTCCGTGAAGCGGACTGCCGGCAGCCCCGCCTTATAATAGGGATAGTGGTCGCCGCCACGCCCGAATCGGTCAATGCGGAAGATCAAGCGAATGGAGGCGCGGCCATCCATCTCCTCGATTGCGCGGGCCAGTTCGCGTGAGGGTGAATCGCAATCGTCGGAGTCGCCATTACCCGAGAACACCCGCACGCGATGCGGTGCGCCGGGCGCGAAGTCGGCCCCTACGATGTCACTGTCGAGCATGCCACCGACCGTGTATCCCCGCAGCTTGGTCCACTCCAGCAGGCGCATGGCTCCGAGCAATCCCTGTTCTTCGCCCGATAGGGCGGCAAACAATACGGTGGCACGAAGCCCTGACCGAATGACTCCAGCGGCACTGCGTGCGGATTTCGGTGCGGCCTCGGGTGCGGCCAACAGGCGAGCGCATTCCATGCTCACTGCCGTTCCTGAAGCATCGTCGTCGGCGCCGGGAGCTTCGGACTGCGGGTTCATGACATCCGAGGCCCTGGAATCGAAGTGTCCGGAGACGATGAATACGGTATTGCGAAGTCTGGCATCGGAACCCGGCAGAATGCCGTAGACATTCTCGAAAGGCGCAGGCTTGCTGTTGGTCCGCCCGGAGCCAGCCTCGAACTTGTCCACCACCACCTGTAATCGCCCGCCCGAACGTTTGGCGATATCGTCGAACCGCGCCACGATGCGATCGCGTCCGCAGCCGATTCCACGCTGAGGATCGCTCCAGGAGGAAAGCGAATTCCGCGTGCCGCAGGCGACGAGCTGCTCGATCAGGGTCCGCATGGAGGCTTCGTCGACGGTCTGCCGTCTGATGGCTCCTGCCGGCCGAGGCATCACCTCGGGTTGAGCCCGTTTCTGCTGTGGTTCAGCCGGATCCTGCAAAGCGGCAGAAGCCACCGCGACGGTCACGCCGAGCAGAATTGCCCTCAACGCGGCTGTCTCGGGATGCGGATGCCGGTCTTTGCGTCTGATCAATAGGGCTGCCTCAAAAAGGAAGTCAGGATCGAAGCTTACAGCTTTAGAAAATTGTCGAGGAGACGCATGCCAGCATCGGTCAGAACCGACTCGGGGTGAAACTGGACGCCCTCGACTTTTAACTTGCGGTGGCGTACTCCCATGATCAGTTCATCGCTGGCAGTTCCGGTGGCGCCGTTCGCTCGGGGGCAGGTCGCCGAAATCTCCAGGCAATCAGGCAGGCTCTTCCGCTCTACGATCAGTGAATGATAGCGAGTTGCCGTGAAAGGGTTGGGCAGGCCGGCGAAGATCGACTTGCCGTCGTGCGCGATCCGGCTGGTCTTGCCGTGCATGAGCTCGGGAGCGCGGATCACCTTTCCGCCAAACGCTTGGCCGATCGCCTGGTGTCCCAGACAAACCCCCAGGATCGGGTAGCGGCCGGAAAGCTTTTCGATAACCTCAAGGCAGATTCCGGCCTCGGTGGGAGTCTTGGGACCAGGCGAGATGACGATTCGCTCCGGCGCCATTCGCTCGATTTCCGCGACCGTCGTCTGATCGTTACGGCGTACTTCTACTTTCGCGCCCAGCTCACCCAGATACTGAACGAGGTTGTAGGTGAAGGAGTCGTAGTTGTCGATGACCAACAGCATGACGTCATTATATGATTGATAATCGATTCGCGAAAGCCGCCTGGCCGTGGAAACACGGCGGAAGCAAGGTATGGCACGAGTGTCGAGGTTCTGGTGTCTGACTAAAAGTTCTCCAGGATGTCCGTGACCAGCGTTCGGGCAAGGTCCTGCGACAGGCGATCGAGGGCCGGCTGGTCTTCCTCGAAGAGCGTCGACGTGTTCTGGCTCACCTGGTATTCTTCCCGAAAAATGTAATTGGGATTAGAGAACAGCACTTTATGAGTATGCTGATCGGTGAGTTGAATACTCGTCGTTACTTGAATCTGCAAAGCAGTAGCTCGGCCGGTGGTCAGATCGAAAGTCACCACACCCGAGTTCACAGCTTTGACCACCCCCTTTAGCACAGCATCGGCCCCAGCAGGATCCGGAGTAATGCGGTATTTGGTCCGCTCAATGAACTCGCGCGTGACCGCCGCCGAGATCTTCTGCTCAATGCGAAACCGTGGACTCTGGTTCAAAAATACCGGCAACGCGATCGTCTTCACATCAGGGGGCAGGCGGTCACCGCGGCCAGCCACTTGGTAGCCGCAAGCAGAGAGCAAGAGGCAGGCGGCGGAAAGCAGAAGGCAGCACGCAGAAGGCATCAGGCGGCTGCGTAAAGCCATAGCGAGCGCTTCTGGCTCCGGGCGAGAATCGACGGTATGCGGGTGGTGGTGAAAATAGCAGCTGCGCATTGCAAGTTAGAGGAGGCCGAAGATGGCGGACCACGACAACGGGACGGGTACTACACCAGACGACGAGTCGCCTGCTTCATCAAGGCCTGCACCTCGGCGATCTCGACCGCGTTGGTGGCGGCGAGGCGCATGTTGTCGGCCGTGGCCCAGATCCATACTCCCTGCGGATGGTCGCTGTCTGTCGAGATTGCGTCCACCAGGATGTCGGCGGCGCCGGCGCTCTCCACCTGCGAGGGAGCCTGCTCGGAAGATCGCCGAACCTTGAACTGGGAGCCGGCCAGCGCCCGCTCCACTGCCTCGGACGCTGCTGGCGATTCGGACTCAAGATATACCGACGCCACCAGCGAGTGGAAAACCGGCGTCTGAATCACCCGCAAAGCTGGCCTTGGGGTGCGCTCGCCGGTATAACGCCGCAACTGACTGCGAATCAGGTTTTCGAGATCGGTGAGTTCATCGCGATAGGGGCCCGAGCCGCGGCGCGACTTGCTCAGGCGCGGCAAGACATTGAAGGCCAATTGAGATCCGAAAACCGCCTGGGGAATCTTTTGGAAGCTTAGCAGGTTCACCGTTTGGCTCTGCAACTCGGCTATGGCCTCGGGACCAATCTCGGAGGCGGGGTTTAGGACCAGCCCCACTACGTTGGTGAGCGGGAACCGCGCGACAGTCCTCAGCAGAATGCTTGCCAAGACGATTGCGGCCGGGTGTGGTGAGATCAGTCGGGGTACGGCGGCAGCCGGTGTTGAGTAATCGCGGTCAAGGGAAGGAATACTCAGGACGGCTTCTGGGGTTCGGGTCGCGCCGGGCTTGTTCCCTGTCTTATCCTTCAGGTTCTCCCAAAGCGTGCCGCTAAGGTCGATGACAATGCAGCCGTTCGAATTTGCTTCCGAGATGAAACTGGGAATCTGGCGCGGCACGCGAGCGACGAAAGCGAAATCGAGTTCGCTTGCCTTCACTTCTTCCGGTTGCAGCGCCAGCGCCGCCAGGGCCGCGGCGGCTTGAGCTTGTTCCTGCGGCGGGTATTCACCGAGATCGAGGATGGGAACCGCGGGCTCTTCTTCCTCATCATCGATCTTCATCAGCCGGGACACGGGGAACTGCCGATCGTCGAGGACTGCCAGCAGTTCCTTGCCCAATAGCGTAGACGAACCCACTACCGCTACCCGGTATCCGGACGGCGTTAGTCTCATTAAGCATGTACCTCGCGTGGGGCGGGAGGTCGCGGACGAAGCTTCGAGGTGATTCGGGATACGGGGCCCCAGAGGGCATAAGTAAAGGCTATAATCAACAAGACCGGTTCAGAAAACTCCACAATCAGATAGATAGTCAGTCCCAGAGCGATGATCACTAAATAGGATCGTGGCTGTCGCAGGTCGATCGTCTTAAACGTCGGATAGCGCATCCGGCTCACCATCAGGAAAGCCGAAAGCCCCACGATGATAAGCCAGACCAAACCGTAGCGCCAGTCATTTACGGGATACTTCACATAGTGCACTACCGCCGCGATGATTCCTGCGCCGGCCGGTATGGGCAGACCCACAAAGTGGCGCTTATCGGTAGTGGGGCGGGTGGTCTGGATATTAAAACGGGCGAGGCGGGTGACCCCGCAAATCAGAAAGGCGAACGATACGATCCAGCCGGCATCCTGGATGTGCTGCACCAATTGGGTGCCGGCGATCTTTTCGAGCGGGCGAATCCCCCAGGTAAAGGCCAACAGCGCCGGCGCCACTCCGAACGTAATGACGTCGGCCAGCGAGTCAAACTCGCGTCCAAAGTCGGAGGCCGAGTTTGTCAGGCGGGCGATCCTGCCATCAAGTCCGTCGAACACCACCGCGATTCCCAGGTAGGTGGCGGCCGCATCGAAGAGTTTTCTGATGATTTCGGCTTCGGGCGCGGCGCTCGCCATCATCTCGCCGGCGCGTAAGGTCGAGAGGATGGCGTAATAGCCGCAAGCCAGACTCGCCACGGTGAACAGGCTAGGGAGGATGTAGAGCCCACGGCTCAGAGGTGTCTTTCGCGGCGGCCTAGGGTTCGGCTGAGTTGATCCCATCAGATCCCCTTTCCGAGCCTGAGTTGGCTACGACGACAGACGCGCTTCTGCCCACAACGCTGACTCCCGCCCGCACGCGGTCTCCAATCTTGACAGTCAAGTCGACGTTCGGTTCGAGAAGCAAATCCACCCTGGAACTGAATTTAATCATACCCACGCGCTCGCCCCTTGCCAACCGATCACCCTGCCGCTTCCAGAATACGATACGGCGAGCCACGGCACCAGCGATCTGCTTCACCACCACGATTCCCTGCTCACCGGTAACAGTGAAGACGTTCTGCTCGTTCTCGACGGAAGCCTCAAATTGCGAGGCGATCTTGAAGTGGCCCCGTCGATAGGTGACCTCGCCGACAACGCCGGCCATTGGGGTCCTGTTCACGTGAACATCGAGCGGCGACATGAAAATGCTGATCCGCTGAAACGGCGCGGCACTGAAGATCTCTGGAGTGATCTGTACCACTTTTCCGTCGGCAGGTGAGACGATATCGCGGGGACCGTCCGGAATCGAGCGATCCGGATCTCGGAAGAAATTGAGCACAAAAATGGCGAGAATCAGGAAGAATGCGCCGGGCAGATAGACGCGGAGACCCACCAAACCGCCGCCGACCAGAACCAGCGGCAACCCATACCAATATCCTTCCTTGACCATGCCTTTCTAGCTTACAGGCTCCAGGCACGGTGATCAAGGGCCCAACTTAGGGTGCTGGCATTAATGGATGGGGGTCGCTTCATCTCTCGGCTGGATGTTTGCTCGTGCGGAAGAGCTCCGCCGCGGTTCCCCGGTATGCTCACACAATGGCGCAAAGTGGGTGTGCGTCGTGGAGGACCGCGGCGGGCCTATGAGTGCTTACTGCCACAGGACTGACACCGAACAGAGAGGCTCCACGTTAGCAACTTTCGAAACGATAAGGAATACCCCCGTGACAGTTAATGGCGCTCTACCCTCTAGCTCGAACCGCTAGCGTGGGATTCGCGCCGCATCAACATTTGCATCTGATCTTTAGTCCATAACTTCAGCTTCTTAAGTCGAATCTCCTCCATCTGCTCATCGGCGTTCAGATGCGGCTTGGTGGTAAGGTGGTCGAGCTCTGCAGCATAGCGGGCATGCTGCTCACTCAGACGTTGATACTCGGAGTTGCTGACCATCGTATCCCGGACGGTCGCGGTAGGAGTGCTCACGGGCGTGTCACCTCCTCGAAGGGATATCATGCTAGCCAAAGCCTAGCACACGCCTGAGGCACATTCAAGCAGAAATGGAATTCCCGATAGTATAGCTTAACCCTATGTTGGTAAAGGACATGTTAAGTGGAAATTACACGAATATGAAAAATTAATAAGGACATAAAATTGCTGAAGTCGCCGCTCTCGGAAGCCATGGCATCCGCACCAAACTCGGCCGTCGCATCGGCCATTTCTACAACGCGAGCCGGAGAACGATCGCATCCTCTGCAGGATTCGAGTAGTAGCTTTTCCGGACATTTGCCTGCAGATATCCAGCTATTTCGTAGAGTTGCCGCGCGGGCAAATTCGAGACGCGCACCTCGAGAAACACAGCAGAAATGCGTGAAAGACGTAGCCTCTCGTGTAACTCCCGGAGCAGAGCGGCAGCAACTCCGTGGCGTCGCCAGACCGGAGTGACCGCGAGATTCCTTAATTCGGCCTCGCCCTCAACGGAGAATGCGGCAGCGAAGCCGACCACTGACGGAAGGGTTCCCGGCGGTTCCGACGCGTCGTCGATCACTTTGCTGTTGACCGTTTCGATTGCGAGGTAAGGCGCAATCTGGGCTACGAGCACCAGCCCTCCCTTTTCGTTTGCCAAGCGCTCGTAATCCGGAGCGGTCCACTGCGAAGCTTCGGGCGACTCAGCCTGAATCGCCAGCATAGCCTTCAGATCAGACGGAGAGAAGTTACGCATCTTCATGATGATCGGAGGGTTGTCGGCGTTAGCGATCCTCGCGCCAATGCATTTCCGCATCAGAGCGGCGGACGTAGCAGGCCTGAAGGCCAGCGGGCGAGTCGACACGCCCTTGTTCGAAATGGCGCAACCCGATTCGGGCGATGGCGTCGACGAGGGATCCCGACGCTGCATGCCAGCGGAGACCGGACTGCGACCCGACGGACGAATCGCCTTCGGCCATCGAGCGGCCTTCCGTCTGGGATTCAAGAGCGCGGGCTGCCTTATCGTGTTCGCGTACCACGCAGGTGACATCAAGCGCAGTCGGGTTAGCATCGTGGCCAGCGTTTACGTTTCGTAAGACTTCCGAGAAGAAACTCCCCAGCTCTGTGCTCCTCAGCAGCCCCCCGTGTTCGATCCTCTCAGTCTGGGCGGAGCCATCAAGGTGCGCGAAGGGGATTTCCTGCCAGCCCGTAACTGACTCGCCGTCCTTGCGATAGATTGCCAGATAAAATTCGCTGCGGCGCGCGTCCAGAAGTGGAATCGCCCAGGATGTCACCGGTTGGGCGGCTTCCACGAGTGCCTCCAGGGTTGAGACGCTTCCCACCGGTCGGTCGAACGCTTGCGACCAGCCTTGCGCGGCTGCAAGTCCCACGCGGACGCCGGTGAACGACCCGGGTCCGTTCGCCACCGCGAATAGATCCACTTGGGCGAGACTGTGGCCGGTTTCGGCGAGCATTCGGTCGACATGCTCGAAGAGCCACACGGAGTAGTCTGGCCTGCCACCTTCGTGGCTGGCGCGGGCGAGGCGAACGAGATTGGTCGCACTGTTCGCGCTCGGCCGAGCACGGTAAAGGGCCGCGCCGCCATACTCGCTGGTTGTGTCGAAGGCCAGGATCAGCATCTCACTGAACTATGCTATCACGCTGAGCTTGTTCTGTTTCGTGCCAAAACGCTGGGCAAGGCGCAAAGTCCTGGCGGCCGCGAGTTCGGGACCCCTATGCTACAATGGTCGCTCGAAATCGGGGAAGGGAAGGCGACGGGAGGTAATCTTGGAGACAGTCCTGACGCGAACTGAACTTGAGGAGTTGGTCGGCGAGATTGCCGCGGAAGTGATCCGTGAGATCAAGCCGGCGTCCGGTTTGCTTCAGCTCAAGCCTGGCGGGGGACAGGCGATCCACAAAGACGACGTCTGCGAGGGCTGCCCTCGGCATGCGCCACCGTCGTCCCCTTCTGACCCGCGCGCCATCCGGCTCACCCCGGACGTCCGAACACTCGCTTCGCTACTTGACCATACATTGCTGCGACCCGAAGCGACTGCGGCTCAAGTTGAGGAACTCTGTGAGGAAGCGCGAGTGCTGGGCACTGCCGCCGTTTGTGTGAACCCTGCTTGGGTCCCGCTCGCAGCGGAGAAGATGCGAGGGTCCAGGGTGATGGTGGCGACGGTAGCCGGATTTCCTCTGGGTGCCACTTCCACGGCCGCTAAACGTGCCGAAGCCCAGGCCGCGATTCTGGCTGGGGCGTCGGAAGTGGACATGGTCATCGACATCGGCGCCCTGCGGTCGGGTGATCTCGAACGGGTGGAGCAGGACGTCAGGGGCGTAGTGGAAGCTTGCCACGCGGCCCGGGCGGCGGTAAAGGTAATCCTTGAGAACGCCTATCTTACGGACGCTCAGAAGGTTGCTGCCTGCGAAATCGTTAAGCGGGCCGGCGCCGAATTCGTGAAGTCCTCGACGGGCTTTGGGCCTTCAGGAGCTACCGAAGCCGACATCCGGCTGATGCGCCAAACGGTTGGTTCCCAGATGGGTGTGAAAGCTGCAGGTGGGATCCGCAGTCTGGCCGATGCATTGCGAATGCTCCAGGCTGGAGCTACACGCCTCGGCACGAGCTCAAGCGTGGCTATCCTTGCCGAAGCAGCGACTCTCGCCTAACCAAGATGAATCGCCGGCTATGGTAACGGCGCTGTCCCGGATGAGAAGGCGCCGGCGGACATCGCTACGGAGAAGAGTACGAGCGGTCTCATGAAAATTGACACGGGCGATGTGGGATCGAGTGGCGTGAGCAGACGTTCGATGTTGCTGGGCCTCATGTTGGGCGCCACTTCCATTCGGGCCCAGGGTCAACCGGCCTTGCCGGATACCGAATTCAAAACGGAGTCTTCTATGCCATCAGAAACTGAACCCTCTGCCAAGCCAATAACGTGGAAAGATCGGCAAGCATACCTTCTCGAGAACGACTTGATTCGACTGGTCACCCTTACAGGAGGGGGCCACATCGCGGAGCTTCGATTTCGCGATACTTTGGGACGCTCCACCGTCAACCCGCTTTGGAGCCCGCCTTGGAAGACGATAGAGCCGTTCCTCTATCGGAAGGATATTCATACCGGCACTTACGGCGGTCCTCCGGAGGGGCAGTTGCTATCGGGAATTTCCGGTCACAATGTTTGCGTTGATTACTTTGGAGGGCCGTCGGAGGCGGAGGCGAAGCTGGGTTTGCCCAGCCACGGTGAAGCCGGGGTCGCGCTCTGGAAAAATGTGCGAGCCGAGGCCAAGGCGTCGGACGTCGTGCTCGAAATGTCGGTCCACCTTCCAGTCGCAGGGTTGACCTTCAATCGCGAGATCAAAATGCACCGCGGTGAATCCGTAGCTTATTTCACGGAAGAGGTGGTCAATGAAAGAAAGGCAGACCATTTCTTTCATTGGCAGCAGCACGTTACACTGGGACCACCGTTCCTGAGTCGCGAGCATTCGCGCATCTTCATTTCCGCGAGCCACGGCAGAACCTTTCCTCATGGATATGGCGGCAAGGAACTGTTCGCGTCTTCGCAGGATTTCGAATGGCCCAGCGCGCGGGGCACGGATGGGAAGCCCGTTGATCTTCGGCTTCCCCTGAGTCATCCGGGTTTGGGATTTGTCGCAACGGTGTTGCTCGACACGAGCCGCGATCAGCAGTATGTCGCAGGCTTGAACACACAGGAACGTGTCCTGGTGGGGTACTGCTTTGATCGCAAGGATTTTCCCTGGTCGGCTATTTGGGAGGAGAATAAGTCCCGGCCCGACGTGCCCTGGGGTGGCCGCAGCGAGACAAGGGGTTTGGAGTTCGGCTCCACGCCGCTGCCAGTAGGCCTTCTGGAGTCGTTCACGAATGGACCGCTCTTCGGGGCGCCTTATTTCTCCGTGGTACCGGCTCTCGGCCGTGCGACCGTGAAATACCTCGCCTTCCTGGCGGAAGTCCCGGTCGGCTTGAGCGACGTGACCGACATTCGTCCGGCCGCGGGCGAGATTCAAGTTATGAGCCCGGCCGGCAACATTCGTGTTCCCGCAAGCGGCATTTCCGGTTAGCG
This sequence comes from uncultured Acidobacteriota bacterium, assembly GCA_963803295.1. Classification (GTDB taxonomy): domain Bacteria; phylum Acidobacteriota; class Terriglobia; order UBA7540; family UBA7540; genus CAWDMC01. The sequence goes on from CAWDMC010000012.1 coordinate 299,507, forward strand.
GACGGGACCAGAGTCAGCGTAGAGTACGTGGAGAACGCAGAGAGAAATACAGTCAAGGCGACAGATCGAGTCAGTCGATGTGTCCCAATGTCACCCAGCTTGCACCCGCTGAGTGCCAGTTCTGAGAGGGTCTTATTCAAGCATTTGCCTGTGCGTACTCCGGGGTTAGAAGCCTCGAATTGTGCACCGTGGCTAAAGGTCGTAACGGTTGTTTCTAGTAGCCTCCCAGCCGGCTTCATAACAGATTCCCGGTTCTGATCTTCCACGCTTCCTCTCTATGGCTGAAAGCACACGAACCTCGGCGCGTCCTCTGGAATTGACGGAGATCCTCACCCTCTTGCTCGAAGCCAGCGAGCGGATCAACTCCACTCTGGACACCGACGAGCTAATGGTTCGGATCGCAGAGGTAGCTAAACGTGCAGTCGACTACGAAGTGTTTGCCATCCTGTTGCTGAACGAGAAAACGCAGGAACTGCGGGTACGCTTCAGCATTGGCCATCCCGACGAATCGGTGCGACGGCTGCGCCTCAAGGTGGGTGAAGGCATCGTGGGCCGGGCCGCTCAAACGCGGCGCTCCGTTTTGGTGAACGATGTCACCCAGGAGCCCCAGTACATCAGTTCAGTGCCGTCCACCCGGTCTGAACTGGCGGTTCCTCTGCTGAATAAGAACAGGGTCGTCGGTGTCGTGGACTTGGAGGCCCCCTGGCCCGACTTCTTCACTGAACGGCATCAGTACCTGATGGAGCTTCTCGCCGGCCGGATCGCCGCAGCCATTGAGAACGCGGCCCTGTATCGCCGCAGCGTCCGCCAGTCGCGCACGCTGCAACTATTGAACGAGATCAGCCGCGAATTGAGTTCGGTGCTGGTTCTTAGTGAACTGCTGCGCAAAATCGGCACTCTCACCCGGCGCCTTATCGACTATCAGCGCTTCAGCATCCTGCTCACCGATGAGCGTTCGCAGGTATTCAACACCGTGATTTCGATCAAGCAGGATGAGCGTATGCCCGAAAAAGTCACGGTTCCATTCGGCCAGGGAATCGTCGGAGCCGCCGGCGCCACGCGCCAGGCGATCGTCGTGCCAGACGTAAGCAAGGACCCTCGCTATCTCCTGGTGAATGCCGAGACGCGCTCCGAAATGGCCGTGCCTCTGGTTTACCGCGAGAGGGTGATCGGCGTCGTCGATATGGAGAGCACTCGTCAGAACTATTTTACTGACGAGCACGTACGTATCTTCTCGACTCTGTCCCCACAGATTGCCGTCGCTATCGAAAACGCCCGCCTCTACGAGCGGGTGGTCCGCAGCGAAGCGCGGCTGGAACGCGATCTGGAGCGGGCGCGCGAGATCCAGACGCACCTGATGCCGCCGGTGACCAAGAGCATTCCTGGCTTGACCATTGGCGTACGGTTTCAGCCGGCGCGTGAGATCGGCGGCGATCTCTACGACTTTCTCGACTATGGGCAGGATACTTTCGTTCTTACTATTGGCGATGTGAGTGGTAAGGGCGCGCCGGCGGCGCTTTATGGGGCAATGGTCAGCGGTATTCTGCGAAGCCTCGTTCCCCAGCGGCTCTCTGCCACTGAAATGCTCCGTAGTCTCAATGTGATGTTGCTCGAGCGCAAAATTGAAGGACACTTCATCACCCTCACTTATGCGATTTGGCAGCCCGCCAACCGCCGTCTGCGCCTGGCCAACGCCGGTATGCCCCTGCCCATTCTGGTGCACAAAGGCCGAAGCCACGCGATCCGCGCTGAAGGAGTGCCCTTGGGGCTGCTCGAGCACACGGAGTATCAGGAGGTCGCGGTTACGTTGGAAAAGGGCGATCTTCTCGCCATGTTTTCGGACGGCATCATTGAGGCCAACAACCATCAGGAAAGTGAATTCGGCACTCGACGTCTTGAGAACCTGCTGCGCCAGCACATCCAGCGGCCGCTCGACGATATCATTGAAACAATCTTCACTGAAGTCAGGCTATTCGAGCAGGGCCGTCCGCCCCGTGACGATCAGACCTTGCTGGTGTTCCGGGCGGAGTAGTAAGCTTGACCGTCGGTAGCCACGGCACGGTCTTTGTGCCGCGGACTTCTTTCGCTAGGTTGCCACTGTTGCTGCTGAATCCGGTGCGGTAGCGAGGAAGAGAGGATGTCCTGGGTGCGTTTGCTGCGTGTAGGTCTGCGCGTTCGAAGAAACAACTAGGTGGAGCATACTCCGAATCCTGTAGGGCCGAATTCGTAAGAGTGCCAGCAAGATTAGAAGTGGTCCATTATGATGGAATATCCGTGTGGACGTAGCGAGCAAGAGTGGCGAAGTGGATGCCTATAATCCAAAAGCCCACGGCACAAAAACCGTGCCGTGGCTACCCACTATCCGCAGGACGGGAGGTATCGATGCGCCCCAATCCGACACGAAGGGATCTGCTGAAGTCGTCGCTAGCCGCCGTGTCTGTCCTTTCGGCTGCGCGGCTCGATGCAAGACAGGCGTCTGAAACCATGGGATTCAAGCTCGGAATCATCACCGACGAGCTGACCGGCGACCTGGAAAAGGCGCTCGATTTCATTTCCAGCTACAAGCTGCATTGGTGTGAACTGCGCGAGATCTGGGGAAAGAACATCATGAACTTGTCCCCGTCCGAACTCGATCGCGCCAAACACCTGATCCAGCAGCACAGTTTAGAGGTTAGCGATATCGCGTCGCCCATTTTCAAGTGGAATCTGCCTCAGCTGCCCGCGCTGGCCGGCGAAGAGCGCGACGAGTTCAAGGCGAACTTCACCGAACAGGACAGCGGCAAGCTGCTTGAGGAGTCGTTCAAGCTGGCTCGCTTCTTCGGCACCGACAAGGTGCGAATCTTCAGCTATTGGCGCGTGAAGGATCCTGACCAAGCATATTCTTACGTTCGCGAGCGGCTGGCTAAGGCCGCGGCCGTAGCGGCGAGAAACGACATCGTCCTGGTGCTTGAAAACGAGATGGCTTGCAATATTGGCACCGGCAAAGAGTTGGGCCGCGTTCTCAAGGACGTCAATTCGTCCCATCTCCGTGGCAACTGGGATCCGGGAAACGCCGCGGCCCTGGGCGAGCTGGCGTACCCGGAGGGTTACCAAGCGGTAAAAGGGATGTTCGCTCACGTCCACGTCAAGGATGTGCACAAGAACCCGGGCAACAGTGAATACGTGTGGGCGCCGGTGGGCGGCGGAATCATCGACTGGAAGGGGCAGATCAAAGCCTTGCGCGAGGCGAAATACGAGGGCACCATGTCGCTCGAAACGCATTACAGCCGTCCCGATCACAACAAGGTGGAGAGTACGCGCGAATCGCTCGCAGGATTGCTGAAGATCATCAAAGAAACAGCGTAGCGGGCCGACCGCAAGAGTGGTCGGTCCCCTCGTTGTGAGCGGCCGCAGTGGTCCTGAGGGACACGAAGGAAGTATTTCGCATCGCTCAAAAGACCCGGGGCGAGACCCTTCACTTTGCGCAGGATGACAGCTCTTCGGGAAGCTGTCTCTATTACTTCCAGGCCAGGCTCGACGAGTCTCGAAGGTGGAACGTAATTAGGAAGGGATGAACGAATGTCCAACGAACCCGAAAGCAATCGCCGGCATTTCCTAAAGACAGTTGCAGGGTTGGCCGCTGTTGGCGGGCTACGCTCCCTGGTACGGCCGGAACGTGTGCTGGGTGCGAATGATCGTGTCCGGGTGGCTATCTGCGGATTGCACGGCCGGGGAGTGGATCATCTCAAAGAATTCCACGCTATTCCCGGCGTCGAAATTGCGGCGCTCTGCGAGATCGATGAGAACGTTCTCCGCCAGCGCTTGGCTGACATGGAGAAAATGGGTATCCCCAAGCCGGCGAAGACCTTCATTGATATCCGCAAGCTCCTGGACGACAAGTCGATTGACTCCATTTCTATTGCTACGCCCAACCACTGGCACGCCCTGATGGCCATCTGGGGCTGCCAGGCGGGCAAGGATGTGTACGTCGAGAAACCCTGCTCCCATAACTGGTGGGAAGGGAAGCAGCTAGTGGCGGCGGTGAATCGTTACAACCGCATCGTTCAGCACGGCACCCAGAGCCGCTCAAGTATCGGGGTCAGAGAAGCGGTCAAGCATCTTCAGGAGGGCCTCATCGGGGAGGTTTACTTGGCGCGCGGCCTTTGTTACAAGTGGCGCGACACGATTGGCCGCGCCCGGCCCGAGCCAGTACCGGCCGGCGTTCATTACGATCTGTGGGAAGGTCCGGCGCCCGATGGCCCCTTCACCAAGAATCGTTTCCACTACAACTGGCATTGGCTGTGGGATTTTGGCAACGGCGATCTGGGTAACCAGGGAATCCACGAAATGGACACGGCGCGTTGGGGGCTTGGCGTGGGGTTCCCCAGCAAAGTTTCAGCGGTCGGCGGCCATTTCATGTTTGAAGATGACCAGCAGACGCCTAACACGCTGAATTGCGCTTTCGAGTTCGACCTGCCAAATGGGAAACGCCGCCTGTTGGAGTTCGAGGTGCGGCACTGGATCACCAACCACGAAGCTGGGATCGGCTCGGGAGCCTACGGCAGCCAAGGCGTGCCGGCGGCAGGCCTGCACTCAAAAAAGCCTGCGACTGCGCTCGGTAAGGGGCCACGGCTTGGACCCTCTGTGGGCCGCAGCAACACGATTGGAAACATCTACTACGGATCCAAGGGATATCTCGCCATTGATGGCTATGATTCCTACAAAAGCTGGCTGGGTGAAGAGCAGGAGCCCGGTCCCAGCGGTCACGGCAAAGAGAACAATTTCGCCAATTTCATCGACGTGGTGCGCAGCCGGCGTCGGCAGGATCTTAATGCGCCGGTTGAGGAGGGCCATGTTTCCTGTACCCTGGTCCATCTGGCCAACGCGTCCTATCGCCTTGGCCGGACTCTACATTTCAATCCCGAGACCCAGCAGGTCATTAACGACGATGAGGCCAATCGCATGCTGCGCGAGGCTGGCCGCGGCTATCGTCATCCATACACGATTCCCGAAAATATTTGACGGCCAAGAGGCAAACCTTTTCCCGGCGTGGTTACTGAGCATTACAAATCACAGTGACGTTCATTCTGTAGCGGCGCTGTCCCTTCGCTCCACTCAGGGCAGGCTCTCAGCGCCGAAAACGCCGGTGGGGACACCGGCGCTCCAGTAAGGCCGTTACTAGGACCTGTAAATGCCCAATAGAGCGGCACTTGGCAGAGTCCGACGAATCTTCTATTCATCACTTATCTGTGCATCTTGCTGGTAGGGAGTCTCTCCTCCGGTGCATCTTGCGATTCTGACCCTGCGGACCGGATATCGCCGGAGTCGGTCGCTTTCGAGCCTGCCGCCGAAGCTGACGACGGTGGGTTGCGCAGGGTGTGCAGATAGCTGATGGCGGAGACGGCAGTGAGAAAAGCGGCGAGATCAATAAATAAGCTGAGCGTGGCTTGACTGGCGAAAGGGAGTTGGGCACGGCAAGCGACGGCCCAAAACACGGTCCCCACCTGCACGACGGTGGATGCCTTCCCCAGGATGTTCGGACGAAATATCCGGTAACCCGAAATCAAGATGATCAGCAGTGCCGTGGTCACTAGACCAGCGTCTCGACTCAACACCACGATGGTGAGCCACCAGGGGAGTGCGCCCTGAAAGGCCAGGGTGAGGAAAGCCGTGGTCATCAGGATTTTGTCGGCGATCGGATCGAGTGCCACGCCAAGCGGCGTCTCCTGATGTAAGATCCGGGCAACCGTGCCATCAAGCGCATCGGAAACGGCAGCTGCACAGAGCACAACCAGGGCGCCCCGGTAGTGTCCGTCCACCACCAGGATTCCAAATAGCGGCGCGAAAACAAGGCGCAACACCGTAATCTGATTGGCGAGCGTCAAGGTTCGGGAAGACATGTTCGATAAGCCACTATAGCGGCAAGGTTTTGAGGCTGTCAAACCAAGCTGGAAGAGGCTGCAAGGAAGGTCCCGATCAGGGCCGGCCAGGGACGACGACGATGGCGTGGCAAGACGGCGGGCGCACCATCTATTGCCGGTCCGCCGCCGTTTGCCACGGTGATGAGAGGAATTCTAATAGTTGGTCAGTTTGCGGAACAAGGAGTTCGCGTTGAAGGCAACGGTAAAGGTGACCGCGTCCAGCTTGTACCGTACGCTATGGTTGTAGCCGATCTGGCAATCGAGGTTTTTGTAGGGACTGAACGCTACCGTCGCCGAGTAGCCGTTGTCCCGGGCGATGGAACTGGGACCGGCGGTGTAGAACGCCGTGTTCCAATACCGGCCGTGGTTCGGATCGCCAGAAAGGAAGCCGATGGATCCCGGATAATTCACAGTCGCGACAGGAGCCGACGGGACGATCACTGCGCCCGCTCCCGTCGTCGTCCCATTTGGGCCCTGCCACACTAGGTCGCTGTAGATCTTTTGTGGTCCCATCGGAAGGACGTCCCAAACCGAGAATCCGGCTGTGAATCGCCGCCAGATTTTGTACTGCACTCCGCCTTCAAAATCAGCCATGTAGCCCAAAGTGCGGAATGGCAGAAGAGTATTGTAGGGCCGCGGCAGGAAATGTTGATCCATCCGGCCGTTCGCCAACCCAAAGTTTACAAATGGACTGAACCCGTGGATGTCCGTATCGACATGGTTGAACCAGTCCCACTGCAGACGGCCCGTGGTCAGGCCTTTGCGGTAGCTCGCTGTGGGTGTGTCAGCTGTAAGCACCGTAGCCAGATTGTACTGGCGGTACGGCCTGGTGTAGTGGGCATCCACATAGACGTCGCCAAGCTCTCCGGCCCACATGCGGGACGACGTGGTCACCCCGGTGTAGCAGCCGAAGAAAAAGGTGCAGCCGACGAAAGGGTAAGACACGTAGCCGTTACGACCCGCAGTCGAGGCGAAGATGCCCGGACGCGTGTAGAGGAAATAGGGTACGCCAACATCCACTCCGAAGTTTTTGGTGAAGTTCATCCCGACGCTAGGATCGAAACTCAAACCACCACTGACGGAAGTGGAGTTTCCCGAAACCACCACGGATGCCGTTGGGCCCTTTTCCTCGTTGGCAGTCTGGTTCCCGAGATTCTGGGCGCGCAGAGTTGACGTAGCAAGAAGCGACAGGGAGGCAACGCCCATCAAATACATCGACTTACGTACTTGCTTTACTTGCATTCGACACTTTCTCCTTCCTTAGTTCCAAATCCCGACGCATGTATTTTTGATGACAAGAACTCCGACGGTGTTGGCTGTAGGTTGCGGCAAATTACTCAATAAGGCGGGAGGATGATCATACTTGCCAGTGAATTTGTGCGCGTCCATGAGTTTGGGTGTCTCGATCTCGCGAGTTGACACAACTACTGAACCGCACCGATAACGATAACGGATACTTCACAACGTTACTTGCTGGAGGGCGAGGGATGTTTTTCGGCCGCTTCGGCCACGGCTTCCTGGCAGGTAGAACGCGCCATTTTTTTGAGTAGCCTATCGACCGGCGAGCCCAGGGGCCAGGGGTATTCTTCTGCTTTTCCTTCCCACATAACCTTGCCTTGAGCGTCGATTAGCACCATCACCACATGACGGTATCCGGAGCGCATAAGCATGTGGCTTACCTCAAGCGTAGCGGCGGAGTTCTTAGGCAGGATGGCGGAATCATAGCAAGTGAATGCCTTCAGATGCGCGCGGGCCCTCGCGGCCGCTTGGCTGCGACCTTTCACGTAAACCGCGGCGTGCGGCGCAAGGAGCGCCAGAAACAGGAGAGTGTGTCCCAGGATCATTCAGGTATACCCCCTTACCCGAACCGCAAGGCAGACAGTCTACTCCGGCGGCGTTGCGCAGTCCAGTACGGTAAGGGAAAGCGCAACGATTCCGTAGACTGCCATCTGCGCCTGGGGTAGGCCGCTGAATGAACACCAGTTGAGGCCATCGGGGAAACTGGCGGGCTCTGGGGAGGATAGAGACGGTTAGTAGACTGGCGTGCGCGGTTGATTATTCAGGTCGGAAGGAATACGGCGCCCTGGCGTCAGGGCAGACACCCGGAAGGACTGCTGGTGCAGATCCAAGTCGGGTTGGCCGAGCGATTTCATATTAGTGTCAGAATCAGGCAAAGTCAGGCTCTTTCCGCGGGGTGGCTGCTGCTCAAATCTTGCCAGATCAGAAAATCACTGGTACTGGGCACCCAGCTACGCCTTAGATAGGCCGCCTCACTCAGATCCGAAAAGAGGGCCAACGTGGCGCTTCACTTTGGGTGGTCACATCATTCCTTACGCGCTAAGATTGCTAGTACGACTTAAGCGCAAGCCACTGTACACGTGTTGAACTATGACGCCTGACTCCGCCATCCAGTTTTTGGTCTGGCTGTTGATCGTCGCCTCCGTCGTGGCCGTGGTGGCGAGCCGTCTCAGGATTCCCTATACGGTCGCCCTGGTGATCGGCGGCCTGGTTTTGGGCTCGCTTCACCACCTGCCGATTCTGCAGATTCTAACCGAGGGCCAACGGCCGAACTGGCTGACACCCCAAATCGTTCTGATACTGTTCCTTCCACCATTGCTGTTCGAGGGCAGCATCAAGATACAAGTGCGACACCTGCGCGAGAATCTTGTGCCAGTCCTGCTGCTGGCCAACGCCGGCGTACTAGCGGCGACCTTAATCACCGGGCTCGCAATCCATTGGGCCTTCGGGCTTCCGCTGATGATCGCCCTGCTCTTCGGATCCATCATCTCCGCTACGGACCCGATTTCGGTTTTGTCCATCTTCGAGGAAGTGGGGGTGAGCAAGCGGCTCTCCATGATTGTTGAGGGGGAAAGCCTCTTCAACGACGGCACGGCGGTGGTCCTCTTTGGGATTCTGTTGGAGGGAATTTCAACCGGGCATTTGAACGTGGCAACCGGCGTGGTGAGGTTCGTGGTGGTCGTGCTGGGAGCGGCGGCCTTGGGAGCCTTTCTGGGATTCCTGGCCAGCAAAGTGACACAGAGAATCGATGATTCCCGAATCGAAATCACGCTGACCACAATCCTGGCGTACAGCTCTTATCTAACCGCGCAGTCCCTGCATCTATCCGGGGTGATCGCCACCGTCTTGGCGGGTATCGTGCTAGGCAATTTCGGAACGCGTTCCGGCATGAGCCCGCGCACGCAGATGGCCTTGTGGTCATTCTGGGAGTATGCGTCCTTTGTGATTAATTCGCTGCTGTTTCTTCTGATCGGAATGCAAGTCCACATCGGCGACTTGGTCAGAGGATGGCATGCCGCTCTGCTGGCGATTGCTGCGGTGTTACTGGGACGCACTCTTTCGGTTTACGGGCTCACCCCACTCAGTAACCTGCTTAGCGAAGGAATCCCGCTACGCTGGCAGCACGTCCTGGTTTGGGGTGGACTGCGTGGCGCTCTGGCCTTGGCGTTGGCGCTCAGCCTCGATTCGACTTTCCCCTACCGGGCAGACCTGCTGGCCTGGACTTTCGGCGTGGTCGCCTTTTCGCTGGTCGTCCAGGGTTTTACGGTCAAGCCTTTGCTTCGTGTGCTGGGGATGGCCGCCACCACTGAGAACGAGTACGACCGCGCCAAAGTTCGCCAGATTGCTTTATCGTCGGCACGCATCGAGCTCGATGAGTTGCTCAAGAGCCATGTGATCTCGGCGCCGTTGCACGACCGGCTTCGGAGGGAATTGGACTTCGATCTTGGAGAGGCCGAAGCGCAAATCGCACAGATGTATACGGAGGACGCCGCACGAGCGCATGGCGAAATGCGAACAGCCCGCACGCGGCTCTTGGCCGCCGAAAGAGGAGCCATCCAGCGCGCCTTCTATGACGGCCTCGTCTCGCAGCAGACAGCAGTAGGAATGATCGACGACGCCGACCACCAGATGCATGAACTCGAGCAGAAGCTGCAAGAAGGAAACGAACGAGGTGATGGTGCCCCTAACGCCGGCGCGCCTGACCCTGGCGGCACCCGGTTCGCTGAGAACGACTGAACGCGAGGGTGCCCTCAAAAAAAGGGCTCTGTGAACTTTTCCCGAACAGTTCGCGAACTACCACCCAGCATCGTAGCGGAGATCCTTTGCGTGGTCCGTTGAAGTCGGCTGATTTCGTTCTCTCGCGATCGGGTTTGATCCGGTTTGGGCAAGGGATTGAGGACCCGGCGAAAAGCAAACTTGAGGAGAGAGGGTTTACGGCCGCGGCCCCCGGGCCATAATGACAGTTGTGCTGTAGGTATTCTGGGAAATTGCTTTCAAGCCGAACCCCGCCTGCGCCACCACCATACGGAACTCTCCTCGGGGAATCATACCCGCCCCAACCGCGTGGCAATTTCCCTTCCAAGGCGATGGGCACCCAGCGCTCCGCCGAGCATTTTGGAAAACACTGCGATCGGAATGAGCAAGGCAACTTCAAAGAGAGTCGACCATTTCCCAAGACTGCTCAACTGAACTTGTCCATGATTACCAATTCTCTCTCACATCGGACACGCCCGGTTGGAGAAGTCGACCCGCAAAATTGTTGCGGCGCGAGTAAACCTCGGCATCGCATATTACCGGGAGCGCAAGAATCGGGAGGCAGTGGCAGCATTAGAGAGCGCGCTGCTTGCGAGTCCACGAGAATATAGCACGCCGTTGTTTTCGGCACTCGCCCTCCTTGATTTAAGAGAATACGATCGGTCACGCAAGCGTTTGTTCGAAGTTCTTCGCATACGTGACACGGACCATTTGGGACACGCCTGGGTCAATCTAGGAAGGCCCGACCTTCCCGTGCCGGCTCTTGAGCCTGCCACGAAGCTCAATCCTTTTGCGGGCGATCCTTATTACCTGCCTTTCCGAGCATACCCGGAACGCATCCAACCTGAAAGGCCGCCTGGGCTCTCGCCGAATACAAACGTCGTAGTGCCGTTGGCCATTCTCCGGACCCGGATCGGCCCGTGAATTAGGAAGCCTCGTGCAATGTGTGCTGCACTCAAATGGCGGCCCTCATGTCGATCAGATCGCGAGAGCTTTGTAGTTACGGCTCAGTTTCCTTGTAACGTTCGAGCAGGAGCTCGATGACGGTTGCGTGACTCCAGTTGTATTCGGGCCGGCTGTAAATATCCGGCGCGGCGGTAATCCCTTCCGGTGAAGACTGGTAGTTTTCCATGTACCAAGGAGTCTTGTGCAGAATGTTCAAGAGCCGATCGGCGGTGACTTCGGCTTCCTTGTGGTATCCGGTCCGCCAAAGCGTTTGTACCATCCAGTACGCGATGTGTGGCCAAATCCGGCCCCGCCAATAGCTCTTAGGATCGTACTTGGGGTTGTCGTAGGAAAGGCTTGGAAACGGCAACTCCCGAAAGAACTCTTTTGGGTTAAGCATGTGATCTTCAACTACGCGGCGAATTTCGCCCTGCGGCAGCGGTACGCCCGCCCACAGCGGGATAAACATGTTAGGATTCTTGACCCCGCTGAACTTCTCATGCGTACCCTCTCGGACGTCGTAGAACATCGCCTCATTGGGAAAATAGAACGTCGCGACGATGAGTTTCCCAAGGATGTCTGCACGCCTATTCCACTGCGCGGCTTCGGCGGGCCTGCCAACTTCTGCGGCCAGACTCGCCAGGCAACGCATTTCTTTCACGAGAAAAGCGTTCAAGTCAGGAGACTCGAAGCCACGAAGCGGTTCGTTGCCCTGCTCGCGGTTGTAGACAGGGTCGAACCGCGCGTCGTTATCCCCGATTTGGCCGGCATTAAAAAACTGGGCGAGGCCGCGTGACGAAACGTGGTACTTAAACCAGAATTCGATGTATCCGACCAAGCCGGGATAAACACTCTGGAGCCAAACTTTGTCGCGGCCGGACTGATACACTTTCCATGCGGCCCATGCCATGATCGGAGCTTGCCCCTCGCCGGCACGATGCGTGTCCGACAGTGTGCCCGGCAGACTTCCTCGCGGACTCGCGTTATCCACGAAGTTCTTGATAGCCTCCTGTCCAAGAGTCGGATCGAACTCGCGCGCGCCGGTGCTGCTGAACGCCGTATCCCAGAAGAAAGCAATGGCGATTTGATCCTTCGTCGTATAGGGTAACCGCGTTGTTCCCGTGTACCCACCCTCGCCGCGAATGAAAAGGCTGTTCAAGCCCGTGATGGCGTGCGCGTACATGCGCGCGTACTTCGGATCACCTCGATACTTCAGGGGCAAGTCGGGCGCATTGCGGAGCAGCCGCCGAATACGCTCGGTTTCGGCCATCGGCGTCCAGCCCGCCTGCAGCTTTTGGCGGGCGCCATCGTAGGCCTCACGTGCTCGTCCTCGGTAGCGCCCCATGGCCATCACCAGAGTGAAGGCTCCCTTGCCCCGCGGTGCAAGGCGCAGTGTCCGGGATGACAGATCAGCCAGGCAGACCATTTCCAGTGTGGCGCCATCGGTCAGGCCAACAGCGAAATCACGTACCCAGGAAACATTCCGGCCGTGCTCGTGGTGTGGGTACAGCGTTGACCACGATCCTTCCGGCTCGTTTTCTATACTGACGAACTGGCCGGGAGGAAACGGACCCTTCCAGTCAGGACGGACGCCCTTTCCGGGATATTTGAAGTGGACGGTGATGGTCCTGGCGATAGCCCCACGGTTCAGCACTTCGAACCGCACGCCAATAGCATTCCGAACCGGGAAGGCAGCCGTGACGGTGAGAATGAGATCACCGGCCTGATCCATTTCGATCACTTTATCGGGCCGATACACCCGGCGCTTGAATTCGAGAGGCACCCCCTCGCTGCCTTCGCTTACAGCCCACGACAGCAGATTGTCGGTGATCTTGGTGCCTGCCCAACCAACGACAGCCTCAAGTGCCTGGATACCCGCTGCCTGGGGCTTAGTCCAGGAAAGCGCTATGTCCGAATGCCTATCGCTCCAGGCGGCGGAAGGATGTGTGTATGGGACCAGGTCGTCCAGATTAACGCGGTCGGCCCACGAAGATGCCCCCTCGCGGTTTCGATTGGCTCCTCCCTGTGGTGCGAACGCACTTGAGGCACAAGCGATGAGGAGTAGTGCGAAGGCCACCCTGCTAAATCCTCTTTCCGCGTTCTTGGTGAATCGCACCGGCTGAATCCTGAAGAGTAAGGTCGCATCGCCCAGCAAGGAGTCCACCGCAGAATCTCGTTGAAGCGGAGGTGTTCGTGTCATTGGAAACAAGTTGAGACCTACGCGTACCGATAAACACCTGCCGGTAACATCTGCCGGCCAGCAGAACTCTATCATTGATTTTGCCCCACTACGATTCTGAATGCACATGGCCGGTAAGTTGAACCCTTAACCCCCTACTTCAAAGTAGCCACCTAGACTTCCAAGTTTCATCGCGAAACGCGAGCAGGTTGCCGGTTAGGGCTCCGCAACAGGAGGACTCGAGCCATCGCCGAGATGTATTCATGGAGAGGAGGTGCAGCTTGTCGCCGGCGAGCGTAGCGCGGCCAGGGTGGGAGGGCAGCGCAGCGCAAAAGCTTGTGTCGGTAGTCGGAGTAGCGCGAGCGGTATTCTGTTACGAGCCTGCGCCGCCCGCCGCAAGTGCTTGATTCTGGGATGCTGACTGGTGGTGGATCTCAGAAATCGATACGGGCGGCGAACTGGAAGACGCGCCCGCCCGTGCCTGTGTTATTCGGCTGTACCGTACTTTGCGCCTGGCCGAACTGGGCGCTCGACACGTTGCCTGTCGCCGCGCCCGACTGCAGCGGAACCATGCTGAAGTTTGGATGATTCCAGATATTGAACCCCGAGACGATCACCTTCAGGACGGCTCTCTCCTTCAATCGGAATTGCTTTGACAGCGACACGTCATTCTCGAAGAAGTTCGGTCCGAAGACAGCGTTTCGTGCCAGCAGCCCATCCGTGAATCCACCCCCTGGCGGAGTAGTCGCCGCAAAGCTACTTGCTTTGAGGTAGCCGTCGGCCGGGCTGATGTTGTGGTTGATCGCGCTCGAGATATTCCCGCTACCGACGAAAGTGGCGCGATCGTTGACCGCACCGTCATGGTTCGAGTCTACGGCACTGTCATAGATCGTAAAGGGCGACCCGCTCTGCCACATGAGAATTCCATTGAAAGCCCACCCGCCCAGCAAGCGACTCGAGTGGAACATGGGGATCTCCCATTCGAAGTCCGCTACGAAGCGGTGCCGAACGTCGAAATCGGCGTTGCCGTATTCGAGGTTCCGGTTGAACGTGTCTTCGGGATGGTAGTCGCCGGCTGCCTTGTTGTTGAAGGCGTCCGAGACGTAGTCGAGCGCGTGGGACCAGGTGTAATTACCGTCAAACTGGAATCCGTGCGAGAGACGCCGGGTGACGCGCGCTTGGAAGGCATGATAGTTCGAGTTGTAAAAGTTGGCGCGGGCATTGTCGATGCTGATGTTGGGATTGATGCGTTGGGTTGACAGTCCTGAAATTGTCCGCCCGTCGAACGTATTCAGATCGACAACGCCAGTGAGCTTGTGCCCAAAAGTGCCGATGTAGGCGAGATCCACCAACCAGCCGTTCGCCACCTGTTGCTGCAGGTCGAAGTTGATTTGCTCGCTGTAGGGGGTCCGGATGTTCTGGTCCATGTGACGAGGTGAAGGCGTTCCGCCCGGACCGGCGAAGTTGGCGACGCTGATAGGACTCGAGTAGAAGCCGGGAGTCGTGAAAGGTCCCTCGATGGAGCCGTTGCCTGCAGCTCCAAACGAAGAAATTGCGAAATAGGGGGGGTTGAACCGGATATTCTCAAACAGGTTGTTCCAGATACGATCGTAGAACATTCCGCCACCGAGGCGGACCACAGTCTTCTGCGTCCCGAACACATCCCAGGCCACTCCCAACCGCGGCGCAAAGTTATTGGGGTCTTTGTTCCAAAGATCGTGATTGTGTATTTGGAACGTTCCGCCGAATTCGCGGGCCGTGAAACCGTTAACAGGATAGTTCGGGTTGGTGCTGACTGGATTGGCGACGCCGGACCCGGGGAGACAGACTTGTGTACCCGTGGCGCTCCGAACGATGCATTGGGTCAGGGAAGACGAGCCGTAATAGAAATTGGAATCGATGTTCGGCCGGAAGTTGTGAGGCACACCAAAGTAGTCGTAGCGCACGCCCAGATTCAACGTTACCCGGTCGCGAACCTTCCAGTTGTCCTCGAAGTACGCGCCCATCTCGTTGCTACGATACCCGCGATAAGTGTCGGGCGAGGCTGGCACGGGCGAGGCCGGGTTGGTCGCTCCCTGCGCCAGATATAATCCGCCACTGCCGTTCAAATCGCCGATGGCGCCGTCGGTCAGCAGGTCTTCGGTGTCCCAGAACTGGTAGAACCCGTTCACCGCATTATCGAATGTCGATCCGTTCCGGGTGCGCCGGTACTCGCCGCCTACTTTCAGATTATGGCGGCCGCGATTGATAGTGAGATTGTCCTGCCACTGGAAGGTGTTATCGATTTGCGTCTGCGGAATTCCCTCACTGGTCCCGAAGCCGACACCAAGAATATCAACAGTGCCGATGCTGGGGATCTGGGCATCCTGACGCGGAAATGCGCCCATCGCTCGCAGATAGGCGAATTTGAACTCGTTCAGAATACTGGGGCCGAAAGTGTGGGTATAGCCGATGGCTCCGTTTTGGGCGCGCCCGGGTGTGTCTTGGCCGAAGGCCGGATTCGCAAAGTCCCCACCCTGGCCCCCAAAAAACTGAGGGAAGTCGTCGACCAGGTAATGCACCTGGAGAAGATCGCGTTCGGAAATGTTGTAGTCAAAGCGAACGCTGCCGCGGGCTTCGTTGGCAATCAGGGCTTCGGGGAACGTGATCTGCCCGAACGCCGGAACCGGGTACTGCACCAGACCAGTATTCGCGCCGCTCGCCGCTCCTGGGAAGATCGAGCTCGAGCTGAAATAGTCGCCAGCACTCAAGGGAGTGGTTGCACGCGGCAAGGGGTACTTGCTGTCGAGTTCCTCGAAGACCGGACCCAAGCTGCAACCGTAATTGCCGGGATTACTGCAGTTGATGGGGGCGCTTAGCCCGAACTCGGCCTGGTGCTGGTTGGCGAACTGGGCGAAGGCGCCGCTGTCAACAAAGTCCACGAACTGTTGACGAATACCGGTGGTGGTGAAGGGCGTGCTCTGGCGTAGCCGCTGGAGCTCCACCGCGCCGAAGATGAACATCTTGTCTTTCTTGATGGGCCCGCCCAGTGATCCGCCGAATTGGTTTCGAACCAACTGATCGTGCAGGTTCGACTTGGCCGAAAAGAAATCGTCTGCAGTGGTGGCGGAATTGCGGTTGAATTCGAACGCCGAGCCATGAAGCTGATTGCTGCCGGAGCGCAGCACAAGGTCGGTTACGAATCCGCCCTGACGTCCGTATTCGGCCGAGAAGTTGTTGGTGACAACGCGAAACTCCTGCACGGCGTCCGGCGAAACCGAAACCATCCCGCCTGGAATGCCCGCAGAGATGTTATGACTCCGTCCGGCCTGTCCATAATCATTGTTGTCCGTGCCGTCGATCATGAAGTTGCCAGTTCCGCCGCGCTGCCCGTTGACGGCGGCGCCCCGGGTGGATCCGTTGAACGCGTCGGGCATTGCGCCCGGTTGGAGGTTGACGAAAGCGGTCGCGTCGCGAATTTCGAGCGGCAGGTTCTGGATCTCGCTGCGGCCCACCAGTCCTGACACCTCGGCGTTGGCCGTGTTGACCAATTGGACTCCTCCGGCTTCGACTGTAATGCTTTGCGCAGTGTGGGCCAACTCCAGTCGGACGTCGCGTGTCACCGTTTGACCTACCGTAGCCACAAGACTCCTGATCTCGTAGGGCGAGAATCCTGCCATTTTCACTCGCACTATGTAGGTGCCTGGATCAACGAAGTTGAAGCGATACAGGCCGGCTGAATTCGTATGATCGGAATGTTCGACGCCCGTCGACTCATTCACGAGGCTCAAGGGAGCATCAGGGATGGCCGCGCCGCTCGGATCACTGACCGTCCCGGTGATTACGCCCTTTCCCAGTTGGGACCAGGCAAGCGACGCAGAACTCGCCATGAGAGCCGTCACCGTTAGCACCGCTCGCGCCAGTTCGGGCCACGGTTTCTTACCACCATTTTTTGCTCGTCGCATAACGCCTCCGATCTTCAGGCTAAAAAATGCTAATAACCCGTACACAACCGGTTTAGTACTGGAATGCAAGTTGGTCTCCGAAAAGAGTCTCAGAAGAATCCACTGGGACGGGTATACAGGCTGGCGTGTCGGGCGTACTTGAGAATGTGATGAACGTGCGGAACCTTGGATGAGCCTTGATGATCGATCAGGGATTAATCCACCGGGCCCTCTACCACTCTCCATATTCAGTATTCTGAAATTTATATTGGCTAGATTGGTAACGGATTGGCGCTGTCAGTTATCCAGGCACGCGCCTTCATACGCCGACGTCGCCATGGGAACTCCAGACGAAGAGTGCGGAAAAGCTGCGGGATTTTAGCGGGATTTCAGCGGGAGCTTGCGGGAACCAGCAAACGAGATCCGATTTGCTTAGCACAACGCAGCAAGAGCCTTTTGGGGAATCTGCCTGTCGCATTCAAAACCGGAACTCAAGGTGCAGGCGGATTCGGGCACGTTTCAGTGTGCTAGACATCTTTCGGGAGCAGCTTAACCACGCTGATTCACGTCGATAGTTTGGTATCAAGATGCTGCGGCTTCTGCGTTCCTCACGTCGGATCTGCCAGAAGCCTTCGGATTCTGTCCCGGCAGAAGGGCCGGGTGCTGTGACGCCGGTCACTTTTTACCAGCTTGACAATGGCCCAAGCATCTCTAATCTCTCCAGCTGCGGCAACTCGAAGCTTTAACCACGGTGGATAAAGGAAGATAGGAGGCTGCTTGTGATCAACGCGCACTCGCCGCGAGAGGGCGAGCTGTACTTCTCGCCGCCGGCTCTGGGCAATCAGTTCGCGATCAGACAGACCGAGGGTCGTATCGACGAGCGCACAATCGGCTACTCGTAGACGGTCTCGGCGGAGAAGCACCGGCGACCTATGGCGGCCTATATTTTTATAGGTGTTCGCGGCGACGATGACTGCCGTGGCTGAGGAGAAATTTCAAGAGTTCGGACTTTATAGAGGCTCTTCATAGCGGCTCTTCGCGGCTGCTTTCGACTAGCCTTCTCGTCCTACGCCCAAGGCATCGGCCACCCGGTTTATGTGCCTGCGACCGGCATTTTTGCCGCTCATAAAGCGGTACCATGGAACGATAAATTTAGGCTGGGATCACTCATCTCAGCCAACCGACCCGGTGTTCCGTAGGCGCCCGGTCCACTGCGAGCTCAGGATGCTGGCGGCGGAAAGCCTCACTGATGTGGCAATCCCAGCAAAGAGGCTGACTCGTGGAAAACTGTTCGGGAAGCGTTTCCGCCCGCAACTCATTCCAGAGAAAGGTCTTGCCAGCCTGATCGCGCAGGGCCGGCTGGTGTTGACCCCAACCGTCCAGTGATCCGAGATGCTTGCCGCACTGGACGCAGTGTTTGCCACGGAACCAATCGGCAACGATGTTGCGAACCAGGCAACCCTCCGGAGCTGCCTCGATCTGCTGCAGGCATTCCTGACCGCATTTTCGGCGCTCCGGCCAGCGTGAGCAGTAATCAAGATGCAGGCCGGCTTTGTGCCGGAGTTCGTCGATCGCAACTCGGGTCGCATCCAGTTCGACCGTCGCTGTCCGATTGGTTTCCGGGCAGGTCACAAGCCTTTGGCCGCGCACCCGCAGGTAAAATCGTACCACCCTTGCGAGCAAGTAAACGGCGGCCAAATCGACAATGATCGTGATGATCCAGGCAAGCGTGTGCATGGCAAACCTCCCGTAGCGGGCTATCGATCGCTGATTTGACCTTAGCTCGGGACCATGGCTGATTCAGTGACGAGGATCACAGATGAAAAAAATAAAGGGCAAGAGACAGGTTGCAACGTAGCGAAGACGATGGAGATGCCGGGTGCCTGGACATCCGGCCCGAAGCTTGGCACAATGGAACAGCTTCACCAATTCGTCGGGGCGTGGCGCAGCCTGGTAGCGCGCTTGCCTTGGGCGCAAGAGGTCCCCGGTTCGAATCCGGGCGCCCCGACCAGCATTCTAAAGACTTTAGCTGTCATTCAGGACATCTTCAAAGGTACAAGATGGTACCACATCACGCCCACAAAGCAGCAACGGCCTTGGAATTGGCGTTGCGCTTGTCAGCGGTCACGAGATGCGTGTAGCCGCTTGTTGTCCGAATATCCGCATGGCGCATGAGGTCCTTCTGTACTGCCAGCGGTGTTTCCAAACGGGCCAGAGAAGTGCAGTAGCTGTGTCTGAACGTGTGCCAGCCCACACTGCCGATGCCCAGCTTAGCCGCTGCTGGTTTGAAGTGATCGGCGCGTATGCTATCCGGCCACGGAGGTTTCCGCTCGCCCCTGCGAACACGAAATCTGAATCCGCAGTGTAGACGGCCCGCGCCTTGTGCGCCAGAAGTAGGTCTGCCAACTCCGGGACCAGTGGCAACACCGCCTCTGATGCCTCGTTCTTGGTTTCGTTTAGTTCGCCCTCACTCCAACTCCGCTGTATGTTGACGGTGAGGTTCTCAACGTCGATGTCGCGCCACTGCAAGCCGAGGAGTTCACAAACCCGCAGTCCCAAACAAGCCGTGGTGACAACCATCGTCTTGTAGGGTTCAGCGAGTTCTGCCACGAACGCCTTGAACTGGTCCGAAGTGAGGATTCGTGGCTTCTTCAATCGCTGTCGTGACTGGTGTACGGTTGCAATAGGGTTGCGCTCTGCTATCTCCCAATGGATGGCCGCTTGGTAGAGGGTGTGCATCAAGTTTCGGATGTGACTCTTCACTTGCCGGGAATGTGGGTAGGCGTCCAGCCACTCTTCAACTGCCAGGGCCTTGACGTTTTCAACAAACTGAGTACCCCAATGGGGTTTGATGTGATTCTCAAACCTGCTGTGGTAGGTCTTCTGAGTCAATCTTCGACAATGCTTGGGTACGTACTTTTCCATAAACCGATCTATTAAGGCCCCCACCGTGACGCGATGAAACTGCTGTTGTGGGTTGGAGGCGTTGACCCTCATGCGGAGATGTTCAACCGCTCTCTCCGCGTCCACTTGGTTTGGGTATCTCTCAATGGTTCCGATCAACACTGACTTGGGTTTCCCGTTCTCCATCCAGCGGAACTGCCAAACGTCCGGCCCTTTCGCCCGCTTTCGGAGAGTTAAGTTTCCGTATTGGTATCGCGCCTGCATGGTTTCTCCCTTCAGAAAGATGTGTCCATGCGGCACGGCTGGCTGGGCGATTGTAACCGAGAGTCAATCCAGATGTCCAACGCGGATTCACGGTAACGCCAAAACTTTCCCACCTTGAGAGCAGGGAGTTCGCCGCGCTTTGCCATTCGCTCAGCCACTTTCGGGTGAATGCCCAGGATCTCTCCGACTTCAACGCTGGTTAGCAGTTTCTCAAGCGACACTTCGAACCTCGATCATGGGCGGACGAATAAGGCCGACCTTTTGGATACCCTGGACTCAGGTCCAGGCCTATTTTGAATTAACAGGGATGCCCTAGCGAGGGCTCTTCACGGCGGGTTTGCTACGCTTTCGATCACTATCTAAGTATATCAAATTGGCATATCCAAGTCAATGACTAAGTTCATTTTAATGTGTTATCCACGCGCATACTATGCGCCAACGTGGACAACGTGACAACGTGATTACTACTTCGTGTGATTCGGCTTTCTCAGGGTCTTTGACTTGTCGAGTTTTAATTTCACATTGGCAGCGCCCACGGCGCGCCGGTGCCAAGTGCATCTGCCGCACGCTGACAACTCAGTGTGTTACTGCTTCTTCAGGGGGGCCGCCTCTTGGCAAGGATTCTGAACGCCCGTGGTCGGTTTGGCGGGTGGTGTTTTGTTTGATTCGTTCAACGTCCATGACAGCACGTTCTGTGCAGGTATTGTAAGGCGCGTGCAAGTATCGCTGCTGCGTGGAACGCCAATGTAGTAAGGGCTGCCGATCCGGGAATAGATCGTGGCGTTGTGTAGAGAGGTAGCCTTTGGTGCCAGAGGAACATTATTCTGCTGGTCGGGATCAAGCGTTAACCCGTACCGCTGGGCAATCGCACATCCTGTTTCGTCAAGGATCAACGTAGCGTTTGTGAGATTGCCAAACTTATAGATTTTCATCACCGCGTTTGGGATGAATGGCTTTCCGACTGGTATCAAGGGGGCAAAAAGTAGAAGGAGAATTAGGACAGTTAGAGATCGCAGAACCATGACAGCATAGCCATCTCGCGGTTGCTGCTTAATTGCCAGTACAAGATTAAGAAGCACAATGAAAAACAAGGTCAACAAAGTCACTAGCACAGCACGTATTGGACTGTCGTGAGGACCTGTGTTCTGATTGACGATCTCAACTACGAGAAGAGATGTCACGATAAGATAGAAGACGCCCACTAAGAAACGTGCATAGAACTTTCCTGTCGCGATGGCGATTGTTTTACACGGTTGTTTTCGCAATTTCCCCCAAATCACAAATGCGGGTACCAAGAAAACGCCGAGGATGGTCCACGCCCAAAATGTTGGCAGGCGCAGCGAAAGTAAGTACAAGCTACAGATGACGAATGACGACACGGCAAGAAGGATTCGTTCCAGAATCAACCACGAGCGCACATTACTTTCAGGACTCTCGGGTGTAGGCTGCCCCTTCTTGGGACTGTCCACGCTTCTTCCTACGAGTCGGGTTTGAATTGGACCCATAGACTCTGGTACCCCTTCCCATACCCATATCCAGGTCCAAGCAGGGAACATCAGAAGGAGACCCAGCGCGGTAAGCAGGAAAGCTCCGGTGATAGCCGCAACGGCCAGAAGCATGACAAGCGTTTTCAGATCGATATCAGGTATAAATTCTATTGAACAAAAGTAGACCAGGAAAATCATTCCGCCCCAGAGCAAGCACACGCTCCATAACGCGCCTATTAGGTTTGACTCAAGGTACTTGATTAGGATTGACCGCACGCCCTTCGACCACTTGGCAGGCAGTCTGTGCTCCATCATGTTGGCAATCGGTTCGGGTTGGGCCTTGGAAGGTGCCGGTTCGAATACTTCTCTCATAAGACTCCCTAAACTCCCTGACGAGAAGCGCCCTTGCTGCCGGACCACGCGGTGCATGGGTGACCCGTTTCTCATTTGCGAGGGAAGCGTACATCAGGGGCACGCGAAAAGCCAGGGTGGATGACTGATGACCGGCCAGGTTGGACTACGGCGAGTGCAGGCAGCCAGTTACCACGGTGGCGAACAAAAGGCGAAAGTGCTATCCTGTCTCGCGTGGCTGCGAAGGCTTGCAGGGTATCGGTTCGGGATCTGAAGGGCGTTGACCACGCGGTCGAAGTAACCGCCGACAGTCTGTTTGAAGCCGTGGCGCGTGGCTTACGCCTGCTGCAGGAGGGTGACTGGGTGCCTGAGATTATAGGAGGGCTGGCCACGGTCAAGGTCACCGTTACGCAGCCCGAGATTGAGCACACCGTTCGGATGAAGGATTTTGAACGCTGGCTTGGGGCGGTCGGTGGGAGTCCGGCAGACGTTGTTCAGAGGGACCGGGCTCGGAGCATTCTCGGGAGATGATCGAGTCTAAGACTTGTACTATTCTTGTACTTTTCTTCGCCTTGTGTTCGCTTTCGACGAGACCTCATGCTGCAAAACGAGTACAAGATCGGTACAGATGAGCCTTCCAACCGTGCTTTTCCGTACTTTTCGGTTGCCAACCGTGCCGTAGGATCAATGAGTTGGCCGTGTTCCTCTCGCCTTGGGCGCAAGAGGTCCCCGGTTCGAATCCGGGCGCCCCGACCAGCATTTTCAAATACTTCCGCAGCTCCCTTATGCCGGAAACTCCTTTGTGACGTGATTTGTGACGTAAGTATCTGCTGGCGGCGATGACACTTTGACCGCGGGCAGCACTTCCCCTGCTGCTCGTCTCGCCGCCAAACGCGGGAGTGAATAGTGCCGCGTCATCTCCGGGTCAACGTGTCCTGCAAGCTCCCGAATAACCGCATCGGGAACGCCGGCCTCGCACAGTTCCGTGACAAATAAGTGGCGCGCAAGTCATAGAACCGGAGTGAGCCAGACGGGGCATCGCCACCCTACCTTTTTCCTTGTCCTCTTTGGCAGCGGCCTGCCGGAGGGATCTCCAAGCCCGACGCCATCCTGATTGCCCCATTGGCTTGGCTGCATCGATCCTCGGCCAGAATTGATGAAAGATGTAGCTCTCTGGGGCGTACGCTCCCAGTTTGTCCGCCCGTTCTTTCAGATTGGAGGCCTACCCTAAATTCAACCGGAAATCGGGCTGCGTGCCTGGCCTCGAACGAAGGTCCGCCACAAAAAGCCCAGCGGCGGTCGAGCTATTTCGTGCCCAGCGGTGGGCGGCAGGCACGTAGAATCTCTGGCCAGATGACGGGGCGGGAGGGTTTTTCAGCAGTCCTTTTGGAGTCGAACATTTCCTAAAGAACTTTCCTCGGGCTGCCGATAGGAAAGGAAGAGGTGTATTCCTTGCCAGGCAGTCACGAAAACGCAGGCGCCACGATTCGACCGAGCGCCGTCGAGTGCGTGAGGGACCTGGGCTTCGGCATGACGGTCGTGGAACTGATGATCGTCATTGCCATTGGCCTAGTCATTACCGGCATCGCACTGCCTCGGACCATGACTGGGGTGAAGAGTTACCATCTGCACTCCGATATCTCTTCCCTGGCCAGTTATCTCAATTTAGCTCGGATGCGGGCTGCCTCCCAATATGCTCCCTACAGCCTCGACCTTGACCCGACGACGAACACCTACGTGCTCGAGCGACTCAGTGCGATTCAGTACAATCCAATCGCGACCTCGACTTCATCCGCCGTTTATTCTTCCCAGAGCCCGCCCGCATACGAGTATGGAACACAGTATCTTTCTAACGGCGAGACCTTGGCTAGCTGTCTTCCCGGCGGACTCTCCGCCCGTCCCGGTCCAATCGCCGCCGATCCCTCCAACTGCGGCGGAGCCTTTCAAGCCTACTTCAACACCCGAGGAATGCCCGTTGACAGCACGGGCAGCTCGCTTGCGAATGGAGGCCTGGCAATCTACGTAACTGGCCCAAACGGTCTAACGGACGCCGTTACCATTTCGCCTGGAGGCGCGGTCCAGACGTGGAACTGGGATCCGGGCAATGCCCGATGGTACGAGAGATAAGCGAGGCGTTATGGTCAAAGGAAATGGGCGGCCGGCTTCTTCTCTTCTGCTGCGACTCGACAGGAAAGGAGTCATCCCGGACGACTGTGGGGTCTCGCTGATCGAGACGTTGTTAGCGGTGACGATTGCAGTCATCGGCGCGTTCGGAATGGGCAGCGTGATCTACGTGGCCACAGCCGCTACCAAGAATCAGGGAACGGAGACCACACGCGCCACCATTTACGCACAAGACAAGGTGGAGAAGCTGTTGTCACTAGCCTCCGTGCCAGTTCCCGGTGCCACCACGGCCAGCTTTGGCAACTGCATCCAGTCTTCCTCCACTCAGTTCGCCCTTTCCCCGTCAGATGACTGCAATACGACGGGCATCGACGCGTCGGGCTGGTCTACTGGCCTTTTGGCGGGCGGGGCCATCACTCCGGCGCAACTTTCCTGTCCGAGCTCCGGTGCCAGCCTTGGCTACATGGATTTTCTCGATGCCAGCGGTAATCAGCTTACGGGCGCGAGCTGCTCGGCGGCCACTGGCAGCGGTTTTTCCTATGTGCGTATGTGGCAGATTGCAGACGCGAACCCCTTTGGCGCCTCTCCGGCCCTCAAACAGATTACGGTGGCCGTATACTCGCTTTCGGTGGTCAACGTCACCGTGCCCAACCCGAGCGGCCCCTCACCGAAGATCATCCTCACGAGCTATGTGTCGGATCCGAACTGAGGAGCACTGAAATGTTCAAAATCCTGCGTCTTGTTCGACAAGCTGAAAACGGGTTTTCCATTCTTGAACTGCTGGCAAGTGTAGTGATCATCAGTTTGGTGATGGGCGCGGTTTTTACCTTCCTCGCCCAATCCCAGAGAAGGTTTCAAGGGAACACCGTAATCGTCAAATCAAACCAAGGGGCGCGCGCCGCGCTGGAGATGATAGCGCAGGAGATTGGCCAAGCTGGGTTCAATCCCCCTTACGCCAGTTCGATTACATCGAGCGCAACCGTCTCGGCCAGCGCTACCGCGCAGTGCATCCCGCTTAGCGGGATCGGCACTATCAATCCGGGTGACTGGGTCTCGGTGGATACCGGGGCGGCCTACGAGCAGGTTCGAGTGGTGGCTACCAGCAATGGCGCTCTGTCGGGGTATACCGCATGCCCGGGCGCGAACCAGATCTCGGCCGTCTTCGAGCAATGTCACAACAATAATACCGCGCCCTGCCCCACCGGCACGCTGGGGCCGTTTTCGGTGGCGAGCTATAAGTTTCCTTACCCAAGTGGCATCCTGCAGGCCCAAACCGTAAACTATGGCGGCACGAATGTCACCGTCTCGAGTGACCACATCCTCGCCATGTTTTACGGCGATACGGATAACTCAGGCAACGTATGGTATGTCGTCTATAGTCTGTACAACCCGACAGCATCCGGCTCACCTCAATCCGTGACCATTAATAACCAAACGTTTTATCTCTACACTTTGTACCGCTCAGTCACCAGAGTGACATTTGCCACAGGCGCCACTGTCAGCCAGGCTTATCCACTCGCCCAGAATGTGCTCTATCAGGCCATTACTGGCGCCAACCCGGTGGGGCCCGCGCGGTCAGGGGGAACCGGCCAGCCCATCTTTAGCTACAAGTTCACCGATGCAGTTACGGTTGTGCCCAGTACCATCACGGTGGTCGGAACCATCGTCATTAACCTCAGTGTGGCTGTGAACCCACAGAACCCCGAAAACGGGGGTGCGATGCAGTGGTACACCCTATCCTCGCAGATTCGTCCCCTGAACCTATGGTCGGCGGTGACCGCAAACCAGACCGGGGGTGGCCGCTACCTGCCGCCCACCCCTTTGGGGCTGCCTATGTCTTTCCCTGCGCTTAGCAGCTATTACGCGTTTTAGGGCCAAAGGATCAATATTGCAGAGATGGAGTTGGAACATGAAACCTCGAAGGCTGACGCAGGTTGGATTTCGCGACCAAGCCACCGACCATGGCGTGGCCTTGATTCTGGTGTTGCTAGCTATGCTTCTCCTGAGCGTGCTCGCGGCCAGCATCGTCTTCACGGCGCGCTCGGAAACGTTTTCGAGCTATGGTTACCGGCTGAATACCCAGGCGGACTATGTGGCCAAGGCCGGCATCGAGGCCGCCACCAACTGGTTCCGCAGCAACCATTACGCCGCCGTGCCGGCCGCCGTCGCCGGCGCTGATTACAGGGTGACCGCTGAACCCACCTACAGCCTTTACACGTCCAACAACTCTCCCGTGCAGTGCATCGCAAATTGCACAAGCCCAAACAGCGCAGTCCAGTTAATTGGCTACGGCGGCGGATCCTCCAACTATCCCTCCGGCATTACCAATGCGTCGAGCGGTAGCGCCATTACCACAGCCTTTACCAGCGACCTCAATAGCCACGGCGGGAGCTCGGGCAGTGGGGTACAGATAAGCGGCGATGCTAACCACTCCGGCCTCTTTTGGGTAAACGCCTATTTGCTGAACTACCAAACCGTGAACAACAGTTCGATCAGTTCTTGTCCCAACGCGAGCGGCGCCCCTCCCTGCCCCTCGGAAACTTGGCTGATCACGGTCAAGGGCGTTTGGATCGCGGGTGCTTCGCAGGTCGTGGCCACGGCCGAGGAACAGGCAATCATCCAGCCGGTTTACTCGCCGAGTTTCGGGAATGCACTTTATGGTTACTGCTCAGTCTCGATGGCCGGCAGCGCCGGAAGCTGTACTGACGCCTACAACTCCGCTCTCGGCCCCTATGGCGGCGGCAACAGCATCCGTTGCCTCGGGCGCATGCGACCAGACCACTACGAACGTGATCAATGCCGGCGCCAACGTTGGGGCCAACGGCTATGTCAGCCTGAGTAACAACGTCACGGTATCCGGCAACGTGGTGATCGGTAATGCTAATCCCACCCTGATTCCTTCAAGTTGCTGCTCGGGCCCCGGCTGTGGGCCTCCTACCTCCGGCAATGTTACCGGTTCCATCATCACCGGCGCACCTTATGTCAGAGCTCCCGCCATTCCGACCTTTCCGGGCAGCGGGCAGACTGGCACAGCTTTTCCTGGCACCTCCCCGTCGTACAACAGCACTACGGCCTCCGTCCCGCAAACCTCCTCGTCCGACTTGGCCTCACCAGTAGGCACCATTACCCCTGGCTCAAATTCCTTTGCATGGCCCTGCATCTCTGGTGTCACCTGCAACGGTTCTGCCACCAATCCTTACTTGATCAACAGTATTTCGCTCAGTGGAAATGGGCAAAACGTGAGGCTCTACGGCGGCCCCGGCATCAGCCAACCTGTCTACTATGACCTCGACACTTTGAGCCTGGCTGGCAATAACGGGTCCATAACGGTGACGGGATACGTAGTGTTGAACGTAAGAACCAGCCTGGACGTCGAGGGAGAGGGTCTCGTTAATAGCCTAAACGTGCCACCCGAGGCCCTTCAAATCAACTACGCGGGCACCAGCAGTGCCAGCGTGGGCGGCAATGGAGGCGTCTCGGCTATCATTACGGCGCCGCTCGCCTCGGTTAGCCTCCACGGAGGAGGCTCCAGCGGATTCATGACCGGCGCCATTCGCGCCCTCAACGTCGCTGTTCAGGGCGGATTCCCGATCCACTACGACGTGGAACTCGACAGGTTGGACGGCGTGCTCGGTCAGATGGTGCGCTCTTCCTACACCCGCATCAAGCAATAAGACAAGTTGGCCTTACTGACCAGCGCACATGGCTAGCACCTTCGCATGTCGCTGCGTGATACAAACCGGCCGCCGGTCGCTACGAGGGTGGACACCGCTCGGACTGCATACTGCCCGACGGCTCCGCCAAGATTTCAGTTTCAGAGAAACGTGCCAGCTTGTCACGGCGATCCAAGCGAAGCAAAGAATACCAGCAGAGCAACCAACAGGACAACAGCGGCAACCAGCATAACGATGTCCAGCCACGTCCAGCCTTTGCGCAACTTCCACCTTCTCCGGGCAAAAGTGAGCTTGCTGGGCACTTTGCGCCCTCCTCTGCCGCCATCACCGAGACGTTCTTGGAACGTTCAGGCAGCCGCCGGCATAGACACTAATTGGATGCTTAGAAGTTGTCCTGATGGCCTACTTCCCCGACAGAAGCGCGACCTCCGCATGATTACAGATAAGGTAATATACAGTTAAGACTCCGTGCTCCCGTAGGCGTGAGGGCTGGTTGATTATCACTCAAGCCCTTCGCTCGGACGATGCTTTTGGCTTCGGACTACAATTTCTTCATAGTGTCGGGTGGTTCGCTTGGTGGAAAGCCTCGCTGAACTCGCTATAAGGGAAGGGCGTTCTCGTTAATTCGATGCACCGAGGGCCTGCGGCTGGGCGGCGAGCCGACTTGTGCCAGGCGAGCACCCCTGCGCCTGCGAGACGCAGCGAGCAGGACAGCGGGAATGCGCGCTAGCTAGGTCGGCAGAGCCGCTAGGCGCCGCAAGACTTTAGTGGGTGCGGCGGGGGTTGGGGCAGCTATTCCCATCACTCGCGACTGCCTTGATGATGGTTTTGGCTGCTTGCACGTGACAACGAGAGGCAAATTGGTCAGCTTGTGGCTGAACTAAGGCTTGCTCGGGAGTCAATAATCAATAGCGGTGCCCGAATGGTATATTTGTCGTCATCCGGGTCTGCGCATCGGAAGAAATTAGAGCGGTGGGGGAGCCGGGTGATCGAAGACTCTCCTCCAGGTTCGGCTGATCCACCGCTCTAGTTACAACCTTAACTGTCTGATATCTCTCAAATCAATGCGACTTTAGTACGCCGCCGCCGGTTGCCATTGGAGGGACAATAAGACGGGCGCGGCTCGATGGGGCGGCTTTCTTCTTACAAGACATCGCCTTCGCCCTGAGGCGTCCAGGTATCGTCAAAACTCGTAACCGCCGCCCGCCGTCTCTCTGTATCTCGTTTGGCTTTAGCGAGCCTTCGGTTTAGGATCACTTCGCAGGTAAACAAGAACAGAGTAACTAGCGTTCCAACCATACATAACATGTTCCAAATCAAGCTACCGGCGTCAGGTGTCGTGGACATAGATCCTCCCCAAGAAACTAATCGGCAGTTCCGGTTGTAACATGCGCGCTCCAATTACTCCTATAGGGCGGGAGTACCAGGAACTAAGGTACGGGCCTCCCAGCGGGAGAGCAGTCTCGATAATTCGGTGACAAGGTGAGGTGACTACTCCAGATGGGCTTGTCCCGGCGATAGATGTCTGAAATGGTGCGTTTGAAGCCAGCGTCGCCGCTCAGTACGGCGGCTGCTATTCGGAGAGGGTAGTCACCGATGAAGTGCAATGTTTATCGAGGAGGGCAAAAAGGCCGGTCGAGTTGATGGGCTTGGAAATGTAGCCATCCATGCCTGCCGCAAGACACCGTTCCTCGTCGCCCTTCATAGCGTGCGCTGTCATGGCAATGATAGGAAGGCGGCGGCCGGTGTTCTTTTCCTGCTCCCGGATCTTTGCCGTAGCCTCGAAGCCGTCCATTTCCGGCATCTGGACATCCATCAGAACCAGGTCGAATCGCTCATGCGCCAAAATCGATAGAGCCTCCCTACCGTTGTTGGCAACAACTACGGCGTGGCCGTGCTTTTCCAGTAAGCGTAGGGCGACACGCTGATTCACCGCATTGTCCTCGGCCAGCAATACTCGCATGGTCGAGGTGCGGCTTGCTTCCCTTAGGGTATGGCGCGTGACCAAAGGCGCGGCTGGAGGTTCGTTCTCGTCCAGAGTAGTGCCGCCGAGTACCGCGTCGATCGCCACCCGCAGTTCCGACTGCCGCACCGGCTTAGTCAGGTAAGCCACTATGCCTAATTCCCGGCAACGAGCCGCGTCCCCGCGTTGTCCACCCGAGGTGAGCATTACGATCATGGTCGCCGCCAATTCCGGATGCTGCCTGATTTGTGCCGCGAGGCTGAATCCGTCCATGACAGGCATGCGAGCATCGGTCAACATCAACCTGAAAGGGTGGCCAGCGTGAGCAGCTTGCTGGAGAAGGGAAATCGCCTCCACCGGATTCGATGCCGGCGTCGGCCTCATCTTCCACGCCTGCAGGGTCTCGGTCAGGCTGCGAAGGTTCGTGGCGTTGTCATCGACTACCAGCACGGGTATATCAGCTAAAGGAACCCGGGAAGGAGGCCTAACTACAGGTGCTTGGCCACTCCTGTCAAAAGACGCCGTAAAGTGGAAGCAGCTGCCCTTGCCGAGTTCGCTTTCCACCCAGATTGCGCCTTGCATCAGTTCCACCAAGCGAGCGGAGATGGTCAGCCCCAGGCCCGTCCCTCCGAACTTTCGGGTGGTCGATCCATCTGCCTGGGAAAATGCTTCGAAGATGACCTTTTGTTTCTGCGGCGAAATGCCAATACCCGTGTCTCGAACCTGAAGTGGACCTGCAGTTGATCATGATCTTCGCTCTCCAATGCGGCCTCAAGTACGACCTCGCCTCGCTGGGTGAACTTGACGGCGTTGCCGAGCAGGTTGACCATGACCTGACGCAGGCGAACAGGATCGCCGACCACCCGGTCAGGCACTTCCGCCCTGACGTGGCACATCAGCTCCAACCCCTTCTCGTCTGCCCGGTGCGCAAGCGCCTTCATCGTCTCTTCCAGGCAGTCCCGGAGATCGAAACTGATGTGGTCCAGATCAAGCCTTCCCGCTTCCATCTTGGAGAAGTCCAGGATGTCATTGATGACCGTCAGGAGCGAATCGACCGACATTTTCACCGTGTCCAGGTACTCGCGCTGGTCAGAAGTAAGGTCGGTGTCCAGCACCAATTCGGTCATCCCCATGACACCGTTCATCGGTGTGCGGATTTCGTGGCTCATGTTGGCAAGAAACTCGCTCTTGGCGCGGCTGGCCGCCTCAGCGTTTTCCTTGGCCTCCAGCAGTTGGGTGTTGGTCCGAACCAATTCACTTGTGCGCGCGGCCACTTCCTGTTCCAGGCGATTGCGGTGCTGCAGAAGCTCTGCGTCCCGGTGGCCGATTTCCGACAGCATTCCGTTGAAGGTATCAACCAGCTGCCCAAGTTCATCGTCAGCTTGCTTGTCGGCCCGCACCGAATAGTTCTTCTCGAGAGACACCCTTCTTGCAGTTCGCGCAAGGTGAGCGATGGGCTCAGAGATGATGCGTTGGAGTCTCGCTGAGAGCCCGAAAGCCAGCGTTGACGCGCCAAGCAGAATCAGGAAAAGAATCCAGGCAAACTGCCGCAGCTGCGAATGCATTTCTCCCAAATCTGACTCAAGGCAGATCGTTCCGAGAAGTTGGCCGTGGAGAACAATGCGTTTTGTCAGGATGAGCCGGTCACCTGTAAACCAGCTTCCTTCAGTGGGGGGAGTTCGAAGTGAGTCCGGTGCGGGTACCCCGTCTCGCCTGTAGCTGGCAAACGGCCTGCCGTCATTTGAGAAAATGTGAGCGTCCACAATGTGGGGATTGGCCTTGAGCCCCGCCAGAAGCTCTGCTGCGGTTTTCTGATCTCCGAAGCTAAGGGCCGCCGTACTATTAGACCCAACCATCTCCGCAAGCATGGCGAGATCTCTCTCGATCGAGCCACGGAATGCGAAGCGGTCGTAGCTCAAGATGGCGAGGCAGGCAAGCGCCAAGGCCGCGCCCACTGTGAGCATAATGATCAGCCGCAACTTGAGCTGGATAGGGAGATCGCGATATGTCAGTGTCGGCCGCACTTCAGTTCCTCACAATCTGCGCCAGGCTCAAAAGATTCGACCTGATCTGCAGCCCCTCTTTGGCCGCGGCATCGATATTGATCTCAAAGCGCACCCTGCCGCCGTCCAGCTTGAAGTTGATGATGCCCCCATCCGTCGCGAAACCTTCCGCTTCTCCAACCGTCAGTACCCCTGGCCGCTTGATTCTCTCAAGGAGGGATCGCTGATGTTTTTGCTCCGAAGAGCTGACAAAGAGAATATGGCAGGTGCCAGCCTGGACTGGACATCCGGAATGCTATGGACTACGAAGGGCCTGCCTTCGAGCGTTTTCCCATTTACGGTGTCCGTGAGCAACTGGCCGAAGGGGTCCTCACCGAGCACGCAGATATTGAGGGAGTCCTTGGGACCTTTAAAGCTTTGCGAGGGCCATTCTACAAATTTGGCAAAGTTGTATAGAAAGGCCGCTTTCACCTGGTATTCATTGAAACCCTGGGCTCGCACGTTAGTACTGGTCAGCGCTAGCACGGCAACGAGCAAGCTGAGGCGCTGGACGAATTGAAGCTGTCTTCCCATTACCTTTTTAGTTGGTCGAGACCGACGCAAGTAGCTGCTTCATTTGCGGCCACGATGCTCGCCCCCGAATGTGTACGTCAGCTTCAGTCTGAAGGTCCGCCCATCCTGGTAGAGCACATCCTCGGGATGCTCCACCGACCCCGGGTAGCCGTATCTTGTGTTCGCCAAATTGTAGAGCGTCGCGGAGAGATCGAACCCCTTTACCAGCCGCTGGCTAAAGATGGTGAGGTTCGGAACCACGAAGCCGCCAGTGGTGTTTCCGGCCAGCGTTTTTCTCGCGCTTACGTAGTGCAGGTCCAAGCCCGCGGAAGCGATCCGAGGGAATAGGGGACCTGTCAAATTTAGGTTTGCCAGACGTTCTGGCGAATTAGTCAGAGTGATTCCTGTCCTGGCATCCTGAGCCCGTTGCAGGGCGTAGTTGGCGCGAGCCTCAAGGCCGTGGGCCCACTTACCTTCGATTTCCGCCTCCACGCCATTGGTCCGGACTCGGTCTTCGTTGGCGAACTGGATGAACCCATCGGGAGAGTCAGTATCAGCGCTAATCAGATCCCTTATGTTGTAGTGGTAGCCGGAGGCTGCAAGACGAATGTGGCTGCCGGCATACTGTTCAAGCACTACCTCGGTTGTCTTAATCTTCTCTGGCTTGAGACCGGGGTTAGGCGTTTGCAAGGGGTCGTAATAGTAGAGTTCGTAGTCGCTGGGGACTCGGAAGGCCGTGCCGTAAAGAAATTTGAGAGTGGTCTTTTCAAACGGATTGTAAATTAGCCCGAGGCGTGGATTCGCCGTACTGCCAAATGTGCTGTAGTGGTCATATCGGATGCCCGCGTTCAAGACCAGATTCTTGCGAATCGAGTACTCGTCTTCAACGTAGCCAGCCGCAACCTTGTCAGGATGCCGATTGTCCAGATATAGCGTATAGGGATTTAAGTCATAGTTCCCCTGATATGCCTGGAAGTCGTCTCGAAACTCGGAGCCGAAAGTCAGCTTATGTCGCTCGAAGAGTGTCTTGGTGGCCTTAAGCTCGGTGCCCCAAAACTTCGTATGGAGGATGTCGTTGTTAACCACGAGGAAAGGGGTGTCCGTCAGCGAGTAATTCGAAACGTAGTGCCCATCATAGTCGTACTGGTCGTAATAGAGGCGGGCGGTGAGGTCAAACCCATGGCCAATGGTGTGCTGGTAGGCAACGTCGAAAAAGCCCCGGTTGTCGATGGTGCGATTGCGCGGGTCGTTGAAGACCGTGCCGAAGGCGCCCGTGGGCAACCCCTTTAGACGAGATCCGAATGCACCCGTCACCGTGAAATCTTTGTAGGACAGCTTGGTGAACAGTTGCTCCGACTGATCGAAGTCGACGTTCTGGGCAATGCCACTGTTGGTCGCCGGGCTGTCGAATTCCGGAAAGAACAGACGACCTTGCCCGCGGCTTCCGGCAAGGGAGCCGGATACCAGCATTTGCAGACTGTTTTTGAACTTGTGACTGTAACTCAGGCGCCCCTGCTGAGTACCAAAGCTGGCCAGTTGGCCAGAAACTTCCAGGTCTTTCACAACGCCTGGCTGCTTGGTGATAACGTTAATCACAGCGAAGAACGCGTTGGTGCCATAGATCGACGAACTGGGACCCCTTATGACTTCCACTCGGTCAATCAAGTCCACGTCGATTGGGAATTCATCACCGATGTACATCAAGTCGTATATAGGCTCGTTCATCCGGTGCCCGTCTACGAGTAACAGGATGCGGCTGTTGTAATCACCCGGCCGGAGCAAGCCTCGTGTACCTACATAGCTGTAATTTCGATCATAGGTGACGTAAAATCCCCGTACGCTCCGCAGGACATCGGCGAGCGTCCGATAGCCGTACTTGTGAATTTCGTCGGAGGTAACAATCGTCACCGAAGACGGCGCCTGGGTGACCTTCTGGAGGTACTTGGACGCCCCATAGACCTCCTCCACCTGAATGTTCATCAGGTCTCCAAGACTTAATTCCGTCAGGTCAGGCTGGGACTGCTGCGTCTCGCCCGGAGTTTGAGCCGAGGCCGCCGTGATCGCCGCCAGGAGAACAACCAAGGCCAAGACGCCTGTTGCGAGCCTGCTCGACCGGGGGTGTGCTTGCGACAGGCAATACTCGATTGTGCCGGAGTTTGGAGTCACGGATACCATATACATTTAAATTTCCCGAGGGCGCGACTGTTGTGCTCTTGAAGCGCCTTCATCGTTACCGAGCCCGAGTTCGGCCTCGAACCCGGCACTCCGGAACTCATCGACTTACCAACCTTTTTCCGTCTCTGTGTCGAGCCAATTTTTCAGCAGCTTCTCCACCAGGGCGCTCAGTTCGCGGCCCTCTTGGAAAAGCCGCATTTTCACTGCGTTACGCACAGAGTTGTGAACGTACACCGTCATCTGGGCGTAGTCGGGACTGCTGTGCTTGGCCGGAGGCCGGCCTGCCTTCCGCCGCGCCGTGCTTGCGACGATCGAGGTTGGGATGTCGTTTTCCATAAGGATTTAATATCGGCAACGAGTCGGGTTTCTTTAGCTACAGAATTTTGCCTGTGCATAATTGACTTTGGGCGCCGGCCGAACAATCCATCCCTGAACAAGACCTGGACGACACACTTCTTCACGATCAACCTGAACGACGGAAGTTCGATCCACTTCCAGCACGGCCTGAAGTAGGTCTGCTTGGAAGTGTGGGCTTTGGCTGAAAACCAGGGCTCTGGGTGTCAAAAACATCCCATGACCCTTTTTGAGGCCCGGCGCTTATGTGCGTTCGGCGGAATTGGGCTGGGTTATGGCGAAATTGGGCATGGAACGGACAACCGTCAATTGTCGTAAAGCAGCCTGAACTTGAACACCGGGTGCGGACTTGGGACTTCGAGCGCTGCCTTGCCGAGATTGCTTTGAATGAACTTCACCGGTGTGAGACCACGACGGAAACGTTGCCGCTAGGGTCTTCAGCTCCTGTGACGCGCGGAAGACGGGAGCCTCACCGGGTGCCTCCGGTGGCGCGTGTGTTCACTCCAGTAAAACCGGGCAATCTGAGCGAGCATTCCAACAAACATGCCGACAATCAGACCGCCGGTCAGCAGCCTGACAATGACGAACAGCGATGCTCTCAGTTCAGGCATGCTTTGGCTTGAGGAGTCCGACCTACATCTGCTCCTCTTCCTCAAACGAGACTAACTCTAATAACGCCGAGCCGGAATAGCACGGAAGTACATGGAAGGCCGGTCAGGAGTGTATGCCCAGCTCTTCCTAACTGCTCGGCATCATCCGGGAATCATGATCGCTAGCGCTTCGGAACACTGAATCGGGATCGCCTCGGAATCGTTATCGGCCCGAATCCTACAGTTGCCCGAACGGCAATCGAGTACCTCTTTCTTCTTCCCGCGTTAGCGTCCTGCTTCGGCTATTTCTCAAGTTCCTTCTCGCAATCGCCGATGAGCCTTCGGGTACCTTGCAAGGGGCGAGGTCTCCCGAGGCACTGGGCGATTCGGCGTCATTTTGTCGCGAGTTTTTGCCCATGGATTTCTGTATGACTAACTTGGACTGCGAAGTCAGGGTTCACGAAGAGGAAGCTTCCGGTACGCCTGTATTGCGGGCTGGAGAGGGCGCGATGGGGGCGGGCCTGTCTCGGGAGGGCGAGTTGGCTCCTTGGGCACGGCGTATTCCCGGCCGAGGCAACCTTCAACCGCAGATACGAGTTTTGTCCATTTTCGGTACGCGGCCCGAGGCCATTAAACTCGCGCCGGTCATCACCGAGTTGCACGAGCGCTCAGGAATCGTTTCCCTCGTCGCCGTCACCGCTCAACATCGGGAAATGCTCGATCAGGTGTTGGGCCTATTCGGTATCGTTCCGGATTACGATCTGAACCTAATGGCCAAGAACCAGTCGCCGTCACGGCTGGCGGCGCTGATCTTGGAGCGGCTGGAACCAGTCTTCGAATCGGCGCGACCGGATTGGGTCCTGGTTCAGGGCGACACCACCACGGTAGCGGCGGCCGCCCTGGCAGCCTTCCATTCTCGGATCAAGGTAGGCCACGTAGAAGCAGGCTTGCGAAGCCAGGATAAATGGCGCCCTTTCCCAGAGGAGATCAATCGCCGGCTGGCTGGCGTAATCGCCGACTTTCATTTCGCCCCTACCGACCAATCCCGCCAGAACCTACTGCGGGAAGGCGTTCCCGAGTCCCAGGTGATGGTCACTGGCAACACCGTCATCGACGCGCTGCGCTGGGTGCAGGAGCAGCCCTGGGACCCCCGTTCTTTAGGCGAGGCTGGGCGGGCCCTGGAAGTCCCGCGTGCGAAGCTGGTATTGGTCACTGCACACCGCCGGGAGAACTTCGGCGAGCCCCTGGCGCGCATATGCGGAGCGCTGAAGAAGCTCGCCGAACACTATCAGGATGGCATTCGGCTCCTCTACCCGGTTCACCGAAACCCCAACGTCTGGGAGCCCGTTCATCGCCTTTTGGGCGACATCCCCAACGTCATCCTCAGCCCGCCGCTGGAATACCTTTCCCTTGTTCACCTGATGAAACGCTCGTACCTGGTGCTCACCGATTCGGGAGGGATTCAGGAAGAAGCTCCTGCTCTGGGTGTGCCGGCGCTCGTACTGCGGGAGGTAACAGAGCGGCCGGAAGCAGTCGCCTGCGGCAACGTTCGGCTGGTTGGCACCGACCCGGAGCGGATACTCTCCGAGGCCATCCGGCTGTTGGACGATCGTGAGGAGCGTCAGCGTATGGCGCGTTCTGTCAATCCCTATGGTGACGGACACGCCGCCGAACGGATCGTGAGCGCCCTCCAGGGAGAGGGCTTTATTCCCTTCCAACCCGTCCTGACGCGGATGTAAGGGCTGCTCGCGCCCCAGCGCCTGGGCAGGGTAAGAAGGCAGGTTAGAATGGTCCACAAGCTTTTTGTCATCCTCAACGTCCTGGTCGCGGTCAGCTTCCTGCTGAGCGGCATCGACGATCTCTTTGTGGACGCCTTTTACTGGCTGCGGCGGCTTTACCGCTGGCTCTTCCTTCAAAGCCGGGTGCGACCCGTCACCGAAACCGACCTGGCTGGCATTCCCGAGAAGTGGGCAGCTATCTGGATTCCCGCTTGGCATGAGCACGAAGTGATCGACAAGATGTTACTCAACACGCTAGAGAGCCTCGACTATCGCAACTACGACATCTTTGTTGGCACTTATCCCAATGACGAGGCCACCCAACTCACCGTCGAGTCGGTTCGCGAACGCCATGGCCAGGTTCACAAAATCGTCTGCCCTAATCCCGGCCCTACCAACAAGGCGGATTGTCTGAACTGGGTCTTCCAGGGAATGCTACTCGCCGAACAGGAGCACGGCATCCGCTACGAAATCGTGGTGCTTCATGACTCCGAGGACATCATTCATCCCTTGGAGATGAAGCTACTCAACTGGCTTATTCCTCGGAAGGACATGGTGCAACTTCCGGTCATTCCGCTGGTGATGCCGGCCCGCTACTGGACGGCGGGAACTTATCTGGACGAGTTCGCTGAGAATCACTCCAAGGACTTGCTGGTGCGCGAGCGCTTGGGCCCGGTCATCCCCTCCGCCGGCGTGGGAACGGGGCTTAGCCGGGCAGCGCTGGATGAGCTGGCGGCCGCGCGCCAGAATCAGTTGTTCAACGTTAATAGCCTCACCGAAGACTACGAGTTCGGCTTCTCCTTACTGCCGCTCAAGCGCAGAGGCATTCTGGCGCAATACAAGGTCCTGCGCAGAGAGACCAAAACCAGTGGATTCTGGCGCAGGCGGCAGGAACTCCGCCAGGTGCAAGAGCCGGTGGCGGTGCGCGAGTTCTTTCCGGACTGTTTCCGGCTGGCCGTCCGCCAGAAGTCACGCTGGGTACTGGGTATCGCCCTGCAAGGTTGGAGGAACCTGGGATGGCAGGGTGGCTGGTGGGGCCGGTACATGCTCTACCGCGATCGCAAGGCCCTGTTCACCAACCTGGTCAATGCTCTCGGCTACCTGGTTGTCGCTTACTGGCTGCTGGATTGGGGGCTCCATCCGAGAGGCCAAGCTGCTCCCATGGTACCGGCGAGATGGGTGTGGGACGTGATTCTAGCGGACACCTTCTTGATGGCTCACCGTCTGGTAGAGCGCGTCGTAGCGGTTCATAAAGTGGCAGGCTGGAAACAGGCGCTGCTCTCGATTCCCCGCTCGGTGGTGGGGAACGCCGTCAACTTCTGCGCGACCTTTGTTGCCCTCACCCAGTTCTGGAACGCCGATCGAACCGGACGGCGGGTACCGTGGCAGAAGACGGCTCACGCTTTCCCCTCCCTCG
This sequence comes from uncultured Acidobacteriota bacterium, assembly GCA_963803295.1. Lineage (GTDB taxonomy): Bacteria > Acidobacteriota > Terriglobia > UBA7540 > UBA7540 > CAWDMC01. The sequence continues at coordinate 338,143 of CAWDMC010000012.1, forward strand.
ACGAACTGCGTGAGCACCGGCGGCGACTGGGTGATCTACTTCTCGAAAACCGCTTGGTGAACGTCGCCCAGCTGCGCGAAGCGTTAGCACAACAACGGAACGGTTACAAGCTCGGCCGAGTGTTGACAGATTTGGGGTACATCTCGGAACAAGACCTGCTGACAGTGCTGGGGAGACAGTTAGGCGTGCCGGTGTGCAATGTTGATGAGCGGATGATCCAGCGGTGTTGGCTTGAGCGCCTTCCTCGGCACTTGGCGGAGAAGAGCTTGGCGCTGCCGGTGCGATTTACCAACGGCGCTGTGGACGTAGCCTGCGCCAACCCTACCGCGACGGGACTCCAGTTGCGTCTCAAGGAGTTGCTGGGCTGCCCGGTACGCCTATATCTCGCCGGCGAGAACGAACTTCGCCTGGCCATCGGCCGGGCTTATCTCGCCATGGAAGGCCAGACCGGTCCGATGCTTGGCGAACTGTTGGTGAGCGCTGGGACCATTACTCGCCAACAGCTCCGGCAAGCTTTGGCCCGTCAGCAGCAAACAGGACACAAACTCGGGCAGGTTCTGCAGGATGAGGGGCTGGTCTCGCCAGCGATGGTGATCGCCGCGTTGCGTGAGCAGGAAGTGAGCTCGCTCTCGCAGACTACAGGAGAGTCCCGATGAGCGACCAGAAGCGTTGGCGTAAAGCCGCGATCGCCTACCTCTTAACGGGGATGCTAGTGGGCTCTGCGGTGCTCGCCGCCGGCCTGGCGCCGGGCGTCCAGCCCCAGCAAGGGGCCGAGCGAGCCTATCAGGAGATGGCTGCCAGGGACTATAAGGCTGCCATTCAGGATTTTCAGAAGGCGCTAACCGAGGCCCCCTCGAATTCCCAATGGCGAAAGGACCTTGGCTACGCAGAGGTCGCCGCGGGTCTGCCGTGGGAAGCTCGAAAAGAGTTTGAAACGGTTTATCGCGAACATCCCGAGGAACTGGGGATCGCACTCGAACTGGCGTACCTATTGCAGCAGCAGCACGAGGACGATGCGGCGGTGAGGTACTTTGCGGCTGCGGCGAAGAGCACGGATGCGAAGATCTCGAAGTCCGCTCGGGCCGCTCTGGCCAACCTGGATGCGTCCCTGCTGCATGCGCGGAAACAAAAAGCCTATGATCTCCTCGCCCAAGGCCACCGCGCTGAGGCCATCAGGCTGTTCGAAGAGGTTCGCGAGGCCGATTCCGCCGATGCCACCACGACACTGCAGCTGGGTTACCTCTACGATGCGGCCGGCGACTTGCCTAAGGCCAGAGAGATGTTCCAGGCGGCGCGCTACAATCCGGATCCTGCCGTATCCGTCAAGGCGTCGGCCGCACTGGCTGAAGTTCAGCGCCAGTCGGCGTGGTGGTTCGGAACTGTCTATGCCGCCCCCTTTTACGAGTCGCGCTTTGCAAACCAGATCAATCCGCTCAACACCAAGATCGGCCTGCGGCCCAGTACCTACCTCCAGCCCTACTTTGGTCTGCGCTTCACACGGGACATCCGCTCCACCACCGGCACTCTGCCCCAGATCTTCTCCGACAACTCCGCCGTCTTCTCCCTGGGCGTGCAAAGCACAATCCTGGGGCACGGAACGAACCTCTACGCCGAAGCCGGAACCGCACTCAGCCTGCTCGACCGCCCTCACCAGGGGCGTGCTGTGCCGGATTACCGCGCCGGCGTTACCTGGTTTCAGCCGTGGGGTGTGAGCCTGGCCCGGGCTGCCCTACTGAACGAACGGGGTATCTCCCTGACGGGGAGTGCGTATGGTGACGTGGGCTTCTACAGCCGGTATCAGCACAATGTCATCGGCTACCTGCAGCTTCGCGAGGGTCTCAACCTGCCGACCGGACGCGTGTTGCCAATCCAAGTTCTGGCCGCCGTCAACCTGGTGAGGGACTCCAACGGCAACTTCTATAATAACGTCGTGGAAGCGGGGCCTGAGGTCCGCCTCGCACCCTTTCGCCGTCTCCCCGACCTGCAGATCGAGGCTGAGTACCTACGCGGTTTCTACGCCGTGCATGATCCCGTTAACCCTTATGGTCCTCGCTACGGGGACTGCCGCCTGTTCCTCATTTGGTCGAAGCACTTCTAGGCCGGCTATGGCAACCTTGCTCTCCCAACGCCCCGCGTTTATGATATGTGAGATGTATCCTTAATAAACAAAGTCGCGGCCTTGAAAGTGCGCCCTGATGTCGATTGCGCTCCATGGGAGGGCGGCTCCTAGGCCCAGAGTGCGCCCGGGTTCGGAAGGGCACCGGCTGGAGGATCGGTATGACTCAAAGAAGAAGGATCGCGATCTCTTACCTGTTTGCAGTGCCCATCGTGGTGGCGATCGTGCTAGTACAGCAAGTCGCCCTTCGCAGGCTGAGAAATGCCGAAACTGAAATGGCGCAGACAGCAGAGTATCTGTACCAGTCTCAGGCGGATCGTTCCCTCCAACAGGAGCCTGAGGGTAAGGGAGGGCGTCACGCCCAGAGCAGGACCGCTTCCGGAACCCAAGGTCAGAACCCAGCGGCTGAGAACGCCAAGACTGGGGCGGAAAACAGGGCCGCCCAGGGCGCCCGCCTGCTGGGGCGAAGGGAGACCTCGGAGCGAGCCATACATTTCGCGACAGCGGTCAACACATTTGGCGGGGTCCTAGCAATCTGGCTCGTATCCGTGGCCGCCTTTCTCCTTTTCCACGATGAAAAGACGCGAGCCTGGTCGGGAATGGAGCGGCGGGTGCATACCAGAATCATTGAGACACTGCCGCTCGGAGTCTGCCTGAGCACGGCTGGGGGCAGTATTCTTTACTCCAATTCCGCCGAGGAAACAATCTTCGGCCACGAGCGCGGGGAGTTGATCGGGAAGGATGTGGCACGCCTGCATGCGGCGGCCGATCCCAATCTGACTGTGGAGAAGACCATCGACCGGCTTGGTCCCGGCCAGATCTGGTCCGGAGAAGTGGCCATCAAGCGGAAAGATGGCGCCACTCCGAAGGTGCAAGCCTGGATCATGAACGTAGATGTCGCGGGCAAGCTCTACCGCCTGTTTGTCCATAGCGGAGACACGGCTCTGAATGCGGAGGACCTCTACGCGAGCAATCGCAGCGGACGACATGCTTGACAAAAGAGTCTCAGTGTCAACTCGGTAGCCCGCAAATCAGTCGGACGAAAACCGCAGCCCTAATGTGCCACCCTTCCAGCCGATGGTTCGACGCGCTGCTCCCATCTCGCCCGTCGCCGAAGGCTGTTCCCGCGCGCGTCGAGTTCGATATCGAAGTTAACCAGTGAGTCGCAGCAGACGCCGCGGGGCATAGCGGAGCGGAGCTGCAACCAAGCGATCGATCATTTCTTATTTTAGTAATATCTCATATTGTATGATATCTTACTAAGAATATGGAAGTTTACGCGCTGGCAAATGCAGAGTCTGACATACGACTACGATGCCGGTGGCTGCGCTACGCGGAGACTGCAGGCTGTGAGATTTAGCCGATGAGAGCCTAAGGTAGGTTTTTCCCCCTTCCGGTAAGTTTTGCGTTCTCCGTTGTGACTCGATATGAGCACCGTCGAGTCGAATGAAAGCGCGGGTTAGTCGACCTAGCGACCCGCGGTGCCAGCCTTTGACCGATTAAGGACTAATCGACCTGTACTTCCTGTACTTCCGGTTCATTGGCAGCCCGAGAGGGCCAGCAAGGTGCTCACTTTGGTTTCTGTCCCTGCGGTTACCGTGATCGAGCCGATAGTTGGTGGGTTGGGAACAGAAGCCGAGCAACCCGGGGCTAAGCCGTTCACGCTATAGAGGACGGGCGAGCCCGCCGGTGAAGCATAGGTGATGTTGCCAGCACTGAAAGTCCCCACTTGAGGGTTGCTCGCGGGGACCTGCAGAGAGTAATTAAAGCAGTCAGCACTCACAGGGCAGGCCGGGGTGTTCGGCGTGGGCGTTGGGGTGGTGGTCACGACCGGTGGCTGGTTCATGGAATTGAACACGGGAACGGTGACTTGCCTGGCCGAGCCGCCAGTCGGCACGGCTTGTTGAAGGGCGGAAAGGGTCACATCGGCTACCGGGTTGCTGCCCGCACTCGTCACCTGGCCGCTGATCGTAGCTGGCGTGGTATTCGCTGGTGGTGCGCCCTCGGGCACAAGCGGAATCGGGGGATTCGACAGGTCCGTCCCTACCGGCACTCCAAAAGCAACCGTGGGATTATACGTTGCTGTTATCACTCCCAAATTGGACATAGTCAGGGCCGACACCACGATATCGAAGGGGTTTGTGGAGGCCAGCGGGCAAACGATAAACGTACCATCGGAACCGGTCGTCGCTGCTCGCACGACACGGTCGATGGTGGCGTCATTCAGGTCGGGTTGCTCGAGCAGCACCATAGCGCCCTGAACGGGGCTATTGGAGTTGCTGCTATCAACCACCTTTCCGCTGATCGAATTGGTGTTCACCGAGACTTGGCCGGCACGCAGTGTGGGCAACAGGCGATACTTCCCGTTGCCTTGCCGAATGATCGAATGGCAGCCGTCAAAGTCGAGGTTGAGATCGGCGGACTGGCCGGCTTGAATATTGATCGCGCCGCCATCAATCTGACCCGGCGGAACCTTGATCCCGGTTTGGGCCTCGCTGCTCAGATCCAGCCTCTGGGGTGCCCCACCTTTGGGAACGACGCAATTCCAACCCGCCGAACCACAGTTGTTTGTGATGGATGCCGAGGCGCTGTTGTCCAAAAGAAACAGCCGGATTTGCTGGTACTTTCCGGGCGGCAGGCCTCGCGTCGAGCCGAGCGTCTGGCTCAGAACACACATCCCTGAACTGTTCAGGTGCAATAGATCAATCTGCATTGGAGACGACGGGTTCACCAGTGTGACCCATCCGCCATCGTCGAGTGATGCGCTTTCGGAAAGATGCGCTGTAACCTTGGTAACCGTGACAAAGACGCTGTCGAAAGCCGAGGCACACACCGGAGGATCGCTAAGGCTGGTGGTGACAGTACCTGACATCGTTGGTGCGTTCGAGGTTGTGGTGCCATTCCCGCAGCTCGCCAAGATGGCTGCGGTTGCCAGCGCTCCGAGCAACATCGGCAGTGCAGTACTTAAAGAAAAGCGACATGAATATCGCTTCATTGCTTCACCCCCTGATAGTATGTTTGGGCTCAGCCAGGCAACCCAGACTCTTTTTGCACAAATTGTTCGAGCAAGTATCATTCCAAAACGGGTAATGATAACTTTATAAGACATAGATAAGTAGTCACTATAATAAGCCGACACTCCCGGGCTTTGGGACCGCAATAAGTTGGGCGGTGCATCGCCCAAGATTGGCGCCGCTGATGGCGTTCATCGATAGGATACTGGAAGGGGATCAGGCGGCGCCCTGCAAGCAACGTCATACGCCCCATCGGATCTACCAGCGTCTTCGTGGCGATCTGCCCAACTGTGAAGCGGCCGAACTCTATATCGCTGACGAGTAACTTCTGACCGGCCTTTCTGAAGATGTGCAGCTATACTCCCAAGAACCTGGAGCTGTCTCTGAACGGGCACAAATGGGCCAAAGCAATTGGCATGGCAAAGGGGCGTTTGAGACGCTGGATAGCCGACCTTCTCTCCTGTGCCGAGCCGGAGAAGCTGCAGCAAGCCTCTGACTGTCTGGCGCCGAAGGATATCGAGAGCTTGTTCCGCAGATGGCAGAACCGTTCGCCCCTTTGCGCACACAAATCGGGAGGGGGGTTACTATGGGCAGCTGTCGATCTAGCAGATGGAGGTCAGCCCGAGATCTTCGATCGCCCGCAGTCGAGGGCGGGCGTTCTTTGAAGAGGTGATGCGTGAAAATCTGGAGTGGGCCGGCCGGATCGACTGCAACTGATCTTTGAGCGCCGAGTGGCGAAAGCGACGCCTCACGGCTGGAAAGTGGCACGCCTGATCACTCGCCTGGAAGCGCGGGTCTTTCGCCCGGCGCTAGCTGCCTTCCAGCGGTGCCCAGTCGCGCTGCCACCAGCTGTCGGCCGCCCTTCGGCAGGAACGAGCCCAGATGGAGGGCTTATCCATGACGCTGCTCCAGAAGGACAAGCGGCCTGAAAGAATCGTTACGATCGTTAAGAACATGATCAGATCAGACGACTAGAAAGCTGATCAAGGTCCCTCATGGCAATGGCATGTTTGAGGGGAGGATTGGCTCCTCTGTACCCGGCCGCTTAGTTCGGCATCGTGCTCTCGCCCAAACCCATGCCAGGAAGGCCAGCAACAGCAGTGTCAAGACAACAACCGCAGGCACTGCGACGTTTCGACTGCCTGTAGAGTACATCTCTTTGACCGCGGAGGTAGCCATCCTCGGTTGCCGCTCCGCCGTCATCACTCCGTAATACTCTTCGGGATCAAGGTCGTGCGTTTTTTCGTCGTCGGGCGCCGACTGGCGGTCCCACCATTCCCCAGGCCGCTTGGGGTTATCGTAGTTCTTCCACCACTCGTCCGCGAATTCAAAGGCGACGCCTCCACTGGCCCCCGCTTTCAGGAGATCGCCCCAGCAACTTCTCAGCAGCCTTGCTTGCCCCGCCTCACCGGCTTCCAGAGTATCGGCCCCGAACTCCGTGATGAGCAGAGGCTTGTTGCCCGCGATAGGCTGAAGCGTATCCTTGATATAGTTGCCATAGCCTGCCGCCACGACCTCCGGAGGCCAGAGGGGATACAGGTTGAAACCAGCGAAATCGAGGAAACCGAGGTCCAGATCTTTGGTGACCGGCCAATTCGAGTGGGTGACCGGATGTTGGCTGTCGACGGCTTTGACAGATTGATAGAGGCCCAGCAGCCAACCGCGCAGAGCCTCCGACCCCTTTTTCTGCAGCACTTGGGCGGGAATCTCATTGCCCAATACCCAGCCGAGCAGGGCAGGTTTCTGTCGGTATTCGGCAACACGCTTCACGATGCTTGCGCGCACTGCGGCATCATCGGGAGTCCCCACGGTCGGCCATAGGATGTCGAAGGTATAGAGGACCTTCAACCGATGTTTTTCGGCAAGATCCAGGACATAGGGCGGCGAGTCATAAACCAGGATCGTGTTCACATTAAGTTGCTGAATCAATTGCAGGTCGGAATCGATCCCCTCAGCGCCGGGATACGCATATCCTTTTCCGGGGCCGGTGCCAGGTCTCCAGGGGCCATAATGTATTCCCTTGACGATGAAGGAGTGGCCGTCCACATACAACTGCTTGCCCTCGATCTTGACTCCCGGTGCGCTTCCGCCGTGCAGTTGCACGTGAAAGGCTATTGCCGAGACTACGAGCAGGACTCCCAGGGAGGCGAACTGCGCGGCTTGCCGGGAGAGAAATGGCTTCGCGGGTGGAACTTGATCGTCGTTGTAAAGCAGGGCAATCGTAGGACCGCAGAGGAATTTTCCGGCGAACAAATACAAGCAGGGAGCATAGAGATACGGGGAATTCGCCAGCAACGCCACCACGAGCATTGAGGCACCGAAGAAAGCTTCTGCCAGGAGACCCGAATCACCCCTTTCTTGAGACCGCACGTTCGTGGGTGTCCAGGTGCGTTTCCGGCGCCACAGACAATCCCACACCCCGCGGGTGGTTGAGAAGTCGGTACACCCGTAAACCAGACCGCACAGAATCAGCGCCCCGGCCCAATGCCGCCGCGACGACTCTTTGGCAAAAAACGCTAACAGCGGAAGATAAATCACCAGAATGACCGCTATCCCCGCAACGACCAGCGCGGAGGTATCGACACTGTAACCTCGAAGGAGAAATGGATCCACGAGACACACCAGGACCAGATACAAAAGCACCACGGCCTGGCTGGTATAGAACCCGGCCAACTGGAAAAAGGATACCTTTTCGGCCAGAGTCAGTTCCCGGCTTTTCAGGACCTGCCAGGTATGCGCGCGGAGGGTTTGGATGCAGCCGTATGCCCATTTATAACTGCGCAGCCGGAAGGAGCTATAGCTTGAGGGATGCGTCTCGCCAAAACGGATTTCCGGCGCGTAAAGTACCCGGTAGCCCTTTAAATTAAGGCGGACGGTGAGGTCAAGATCATCCGAGAAGAAGCCGGGTGTGAAGCCGCCCACCTCCCGCACGGCCTTGGTTTGCAGGAATGCCCCATGCCCCACGAACGGCTGCCAGCCGAAACGCGAATAGGTGCTCATAAAGACGTTGAAGGCGTCGATTGACCGCGAAAGCATGCGGTTAATGCGGCAACTCTGCGAATGGTCAGCGGCCACATTGCGGCATTGGATGGCGGCAACTTTCTCGTCCTCGAAGTAGACCAAGGCCCGCTCAATGGCCCAGGGGTCAACAACCGTGGAATCGTTGTCGCAAACAAGAATATATTCAACCAGCCCACCGACTTGGTCCAAGACGTAATTGGATGCCCCCGCTTTACCGCCTTCCGTGCTCGGACGCCGGAGGACCAGGATTTCGCAGGCCGATCGTGCCCGGAGGTCTCGGACCGCTTCGTCCACCTCGGTACGTCTGTTTTCTGAACGTGAGTCGTCGTGAACGATTAGATAGAGTTTGCCACGGTAGCACAGCTCCGTCAGACTTCGAAACGAATCCCGGTCGAAGTCGTCGCAGCAGAGGTAAACAATCCCGACCGCAGGGGATCGAACGGGAACTGTTGCACGTGGCGCAGGGTCACGCGCCATCAGATAGGCCCCAGCGGTAAACAAGAAGCTAAAGGCGTACGCGCTGGCCGCCACCTCGACAAGCGTCTGAAATGCTAAAAGCCCTATAGCACTGAAACTGAAGTTGCTCTGCGCGACGGCGTGAACAACAGTCTGGATGTGGATGACGCCAAAGAGAGTTGTTCCCAGCAGGACAAAATACGCCAACGACTGGTTCGGTGAATGGGCTACGTTCGGACATTTCGACAAAGGTTTAATGTCCGCGTTCACTTCATGATCCTCATCATGGACTACCTCGCAATACACCCTGAAGGGTTTTCGTCGCTAACGGTTTGCCAGCGATACATGGAGAAAATCCATTCCCTGATAACCCTGCGGGCGAGAATGCCGCTCGCCGTAGAGCCCCAGAAACTAAGACTTGCCCGCGCGCAACTACTAAGTGGCAACGAAAGCTTGGACCAGATGTAAAACTGGTACGCAGTCCTAACCGATTGGCTTGATGAAAGAGCTTCTTATCAACTCATGCCCTTCATCTTGCGGCCATTTCAGCAGGGTAAAGTGATGTGGCCCGTGGCGGGCGCACCCGCAAAATAGGTCAGCCGCGAGCTCTGATACACGACTAGGATTCATGGCGGGCTAACGAGAATGTCTCAGCCCGCCCTGAGGATGGCCCAGAAAGATCGCTTTTCAATGGTTCGGGGCAAAGAATGCACGAGAAATACCAAAACTGTGGCACCGCAGAGATCGTGGATATTTACCTGACTATCTGTGATTTAGGGTGATTGACACTTGTCAGGCAACGCTGCCTCTCTGCCAGTAGGGGGTCGTGATTTACCTGCATAGTGTACGGATTACCCATCTCAGGGGGTTCGCAATGCTGGCTTGCCCACCATCGAAGATGCGTAACCGGAACCAGAGGCGAGGCTGGAAGTGCAGAGCGATGAATTGCGGATTGGTACTGTGATCTCCATTCGATTCTCAAACCTAATTAACGGGTTGGAATCTTCGATGACAAAAAACGCAGTTGCTCGGCGAACATTTGTCATCGAGCTCTGCTCGGGATTCTCGCAGAATGACGGGCTACTCTCCCATAGCGGTTCCAAATTAATTTAGCCGTCCTTCAGAGGGGGCACTCCGAGTCTTGAAGAGTGGCATTTCGACGAAGGTGTGGATCACTGCCGTGCACGAGTGCCCGGTGGTGCCAATCATCTCGATGTCACCCCACCCCTGAGGAATTTGGTGTCCCAGAAATGTTTGGTTCGCTGTCAATCGATTCAACTCAATTTCAACAACGCGATTAACTCGATTTCAACGGTTGACTTCGAGCAAGACCAGCAGTACGATGAAAATCCGCAAGATTAACAGATCATCCGGAGAAAAAGGCGTGAAGGTTTGTTTGACCGTCATCTTTGATTCTGCTGAGTCCTCACACAATCCTATAATTCTACAGACATACGCGGGAGCTAACAGGAAATCACTCGTCTCACTCCTATACTTGGGAAACGATGGCCGGTCGTCACGCTGTGTCCGGAGCGGTTAATCGAAGAAACTCGGACCACGAGGAAAGGGCGCGAAAAATGGACGACTGGCAGAAATGGCAATCGGAGGCTTTCAAGGGGACGGTAGAGCGTAATCAGGAACCCCAGAATCCGGAAACCTTCAGCGCCGGGCTGGTGCTGCTGGGCGCGCTGACGCTACTCGCAATCCTCCAAATCTATACATGGGTACGGCTTTCCCGGGTTAGGGAATCGCTGGACCAACGCCTTGCAGCGCAGTCGGACCCGAAAGAAGCGAACTTGAGGCAAGACCTCGAAAAGCGCGTCCGCGCACTTGAGCGAGCCTACGAGAGGACTGCCCGCAGCCAGAAGGGTCACGGCGTACCGGACAGCATCAACGCTGTGGCCGGACGCGTGGACTCCACGCAGGAGGAACTCAAGCGGAGCATCTCGGCCACGCAAAAGCTCCGGCAGGACCATGAGCGCACCAAGGAGGAGCTTGACCGCAGGCTGGAAGACAAGGCAGACCAGTCCCAGATCGGAGCCCTCTCACAGGATGTATCTGAAACCCGGGGCGATCTGAACTCTGCGAAGAAGAAACTGGAGGAGACCGTAGCCCAGCTCGGCATGACGCGCAGTGAGCTCGGAACGCTCATCGCTCGTAATCATGAGGAGATTGGCGCTTTGCGCGCTCTCGGCGAACGCGACTACTTCGAGTTCACCCTCAACCGTTCGCACAGCACGCGGCTTGTTGCGGGGCTGGGACTCCAATTAAAGAGGGTGGATGTGGGGAAAATGCATTACACGCTCGACGTCTATGCGGACGATCGCCGCATCGAAAAGAAAGACCGCGGTATCAATGAGCCGGTGTTCTTCTACGTACGCGACAAAAGGCAACCGATCGAGCTGGTGGTAAACGAGATAGAGAAGGATCGGGTGGCAGGCTATCTGAGCGCCTTAAAAGGAACAATGTTGGCCGCCTTGGCTAAACCTGACACGATTGATGATCCCGACTGGGAGCCCTTCAAGCAACTCAAGAAGCAGAAGCCGTTGCCCATTTCGCAGAAGGCCCCCGATCCAAGTGCGGCAGGCGATGCTATACCCCACCGATAACGCTTTACCCTTATCTCATCCGGAACGGATCACTAAGGCTAGTACACTCAAATCCGCACACGAGAATCTGTTCCCAAATCCTCTTCTTGACCTGTCATGGCCGCCGGAACTTACGGCCGCGTGATCTTGGGATGGAATTCCCACGGAGGAATGGCCTGTCACCGCCTCGCCACGCGCCGACCCGATGCGTCAGATCTGCCCAGACTTCTTTGGCTTCTTCCCTTACGCTTGCGGAAATCTTCAGCTAATAGTATTTTCGGTCACAGGGGCTAAAACAGCTCAATGCCAGCGAATCGGGCCGAGGGTCGTTTTCCATCCTTGGTCCAGGATAACGGAGTCTCCCGTGGCTCTCGGCGTGCAATCCGGTCTAGGTCAGTTTGTCCTCTCCTCTCCGCCTCCTGCCGCATTTAGCGCCGCGGGCAGGGAAGAGATGTTAGTGACGAATGCCCGGGCTTTTCTCAGTCTCGGCTCGGTGCTCGCAATTGACCTCGCTCCGGCCTATCCAGCCCGATTTGCCCTCGCAGCTCAGATTCTGTTGATGCTCTACCTGATTCACAGCCTGTTGGCCCTAGTCCTACCTGGATACACCCGGGGCCGCACCCATGGGTGGAAGCTACACGCTGTCGATATCCTGTGGGCCGCCTGTATCCCTGTGTTCATCCAACCCACCCATAGACCGTTCTATCTCTTCTTTCCATTCTTGCTCTTTGTCCTGCTGTCGGCAGCTTACCGCTGGGGCCTGTACGAAACTGTGATGACCGCGGTGGCATGCATCGGCCTCTTGCTCATTGGGGCCGCGGCTACGGCCTCTGCTCCCCTAGGCTCTCTGACGAATTTCGATTTCGGGGATTTCACCGAGGGCGCAGCCTCCGTTCTGGCGGCGGCCTTTGTGGTCGGGTACCTCGGAGAACAGGGCCGCAGGCTTCGATTAAAGACCGCATTTGTGGCCGAACTTACAGCAAGAGTGCTATCCGGAACCAGCGTCCGCGAGACCATCGAGGCTACTTTTGGCGAGATATTCGGGATCTTCGGCGTGACTCGAGCGGTGCTGGCGCTCAAGGAGGAAAAGAGTCAGCGAGTATATCTTTGGCAGGGTGAGTTAAACCCCGGCGCCCAAGCGTGTGCGGTTCACTGGGAAGAGCTTGAGACTTTTCAGCAGGAGAGATACTTCTTCGCCTTCCCTGGAACCGGCTGCTATGCGGTCCGGCGGAAGCCAGAACACTCCTCCCAGGCATTTGAAGTCCTGGCCCTCGGGAACGAACGGCTGGACAGAACGACAGGTGCTATTCTCGACGACTTCCTTGTTTGGCACAAAGTTGCGTCGCTTCTCGGTGTCTTCTTCAGCGTTGGAGATGACCAGGAGTGGTCAGGCCGTCTGTTCCTGTTCGACCCTCCAATCTCCGCACCTGCCCTGGCCCGATTGCGCCTGCTGCAGGATTTGGTGCGCGAAATAGGACCTCCGGTCTATGCTGTCTATCGCCTGCGACGTCTGCGTTCACGGGCTTATGGGATAGAACGGGTCCGCATTGCCCGGGAATTGCACGATAGCGTGATCCAGACGCTGATTGCCCTAAATATGCGGATCGACGTTTTGCGGCGGCATCCGTCCGCTGATGATCATGAGACCTCTGACGAACTCGCCGATCTCCAGCGGGGGCTTCGTCAGGAGATCCTGAACGTTCGAGGCCTGATCCAACGGATCAGATCGGTTGGCCCAGGAGCGGGAACGCTTCGGGAGAGCCTAGTGGTTTTGGTCGAGCAATTCCGCCGCGATACGGGTATAGCAACCGAATTGTTCTTAGAGGAGAAAGACATCGTTCTCCCCTCCCGCCTGGCTCACGAGGTGTTGCGCATCGTGAGCGAGGCTCTTGCTAACGTGCGCAAGCATAGCGGGGCAAGCAAGGCACAGATCCGCTTCGCTTTCAAGAAGGGATTGTGGACCTTGATGATTGAGGATGATGGAAAGGGCCTCAATTTCTCGGGACGGCGAACTCACGCCGAGCTCGACGCGGCTGGCCAAGGTCCGACAGTGCTTGGGGAGCGGGTGCGATCCGTGGGTGGCAAACTCGCCATCGAGTCAACACCCGGCCATGGAACTCGGCTCGAAATCACCTTTTCCCCTAAAGGCGCATGAACCGGCCGCAATCGTCAATCGTCGATTCGTTGCGCTGGTTGACGATTCCTGGTTAGAAATTTCCCGGCTCCAGCTACTGAAAGCAGCGCCAAGCTCATCAGGAGCATTGTGGAAGCCTCCGGGACTTTGTACGGTTTTACGGTTATTGACCTACTATTCGACACTTGATCGATTTCAACTCCGCTTGAGTTCTCAAGCCAGGCAAAGAGGTTGGTCCCCGCCGGGAGAGGACTCACCGAGAGGTTAGTCAGCGGCCTGCTCGTGGTATAGGCGCCCAGATTGAACTCGTACACTGTAAAGGAGGTCGCCCTCACGTTAGCCTGGGCACTCCCCGATTGCTGGCTGGAAAACGTCGTCAACCCCGAATTGCCATGGGCCTGTCTTTCGCCCGAGAGACCCGCTAGCGTGCCGGGGGTGCCGCTCCAGCTCAAACTCCGCTCCAAGACGACGGGTCTTCCATTGTTGATCAGGGTGAAACCGGCGGTTCCGTTAGGCACCAAGACGGCCAGGAACGCAGTACCAAACAGGGACCCGCCGGTGTTAGTCAATTTGAAGCTCAGCGATGCCGTCCTTGCGATCGAATCATTGAAGGAACCGGAGTTGCAAAGCGTCGTGCCGGTACATGACAATCCCATAGTGTTCGCGGCTGCCGGAATGGTGCCAACAATGAGAACCATGCCCCCGGCCAAGAGTCCAAGAAGTTTCCTTGTCATTGCCTTCCTCCTTAGTGTGCTTCTCATCGATCTGATTCTCGCCCTCAATTCGATCGCAGCGTCTCTAGTAAATGATCTATGTCACGCAACTCTCTATTTGTACGACTGCCAAGAAAAACACTGGAACATGTCTGCTAAGAAAACAGGAGACTATGGTCGCAAAGTGCAATGCCCTTCCGTGAAGGCCGCAAGGAATAGTTGGCTATGGAAACCGCCAGGCCGAACCTTCCGGTCGCTTCTGCTGGCGGAATAACGCGGACAATGTGGCCCCTGCACAGAACCCGTCCTCCCGAGCGTTCGCCTTGCCCCCCCGGCAAGACGAAGCTCGCCGTCACTGCCGTTCCCGGCGGCAGCGACTGCGGGCAACGCATTAGCAGACCTGATGCGCTTATGTTCTCCGTAATTCCTGAATACCGGTTTGTTTTGCCCGTCTCACCGAAGCGGATTTCCATTTCAATTTGGTAGCGTTCCCGGCGCGGCGTGCGAACCTCCACGCGGCCCTCTACAGTCGACATTGAGGCAATCTCCAGAGTATCCGGCATCAGTCACTCGTCAGACTATCCCGGTACAACCCTGCGGCCAATGGTTCTAAAGAGGGGGCTGATGGCCCGAAGGTGCCATTGAGCGTTCTATTCATCTCTCGTGTGATACTCGGCTCTTACCTTAGGGACTGCGAGGCAGGATCGTTAGGAGGGATGCTACCCGTTAGTTAGGTTAGATTAGCGGGCCGGCCTCTCTGCTCAGAACGACAGTCAACAGTTTGCAAGGGGACCTATTCTCTCAGGAAGAAAATGAGAAGATGCTGCACCCGGAAAGATATATCCCCCGACGCCGGAATTCGAGGCACACTTCAACCGCGCCTCAGGTGCGCAAGAAAGGATTGCTCTCACGCTCTTCACCGATTGTCGTCGAGGGGCCGTGTCCCGGATACACGGGAACCTCATCGGCGAATGGAAGCAGCGACTCCTGGATCGATTGCAGGATTTTGGAATAGTCGCCTCCCCATAGATCGGTGCGGCCAATACTGCGGTGGAAGAGTGTGTCGCCGCTGAAGATCCTCTCGTCGTGGCCGGGCAGGTGGAGCGACAAGCTGCCGGGCGAGTGCCCTGGCGTATGCAGAACCTCGAGCGCGAGCGAGCCCCAACGGACCACATCTCCGGACTTGAGAAATTGACCTACTTCAACTATGCCGGGGGCGGCCACGCCGAGCCAGGCGGCCTGTATGGCCAGATTCTGGTAAAGCGGCAGATCCCCCTGGTGCATCATGACCGGTGCATCCGTCAGACGATGTAATTCTTCTATACCGCCCACGTGATCGATGTGGGCGTGTGTGACAACGATGTACTTCACGCGTAGGCGATGACGGTCGAGCACTGCCTGCACGCGCTCGATGTTGTCGCCAGGGTCGATCACCACGGCCTCGCCGGTGGATTCATCGCCTACGATGGAGCAGTTGCAGGCGAGCATGCCGACGGGCAGGATCTCGTGGATCATCGTTGCTTGGCCTCCTTCAGGGTGATGCCCTCAATCACCAGATCTCGCAGACGTTGGCACGCACCATGAAATCACCGGCCTTGCAGTTGAACGCCTTTGCGAAAGCCGGCATATTCGAGGGAGCAGCAATCGCCCGGAATCGCGGCAGCGGGTGGGGATCGCTGCTCACCAATTCCCTCGCGAATTCAGGACGATCGTTGGTTGCCCAAGCCTGGGCGTAAGAGAGAAAGAGCCGCTGCTCGGGGGTAAGCCCGTCGATGGCGGCAGGACGCGGTTTACCTTCCAGGCTCTTCTCGTAAGCCAGGTAGGCGATTTTCAGACCACCCAAATCCGCGATACTTTCTCCCAACACTAGTTCTCCGTTCTCGTGAAGCTTGTCCTCAACGAAATAATTATCGAACTGGCTCTGGACGCACTTGGCGCGCTCCAGGAAATTCTTGGCGTCAGCCGGCTTCCACCAATCCTCTTGATTGCCGTGAGCGTCAAACTGGCGCCCCTCGTCGTCGAAACCGTGGGTCATCTCGTGACCGATTATCGCTCCCATTGCTCCGTAATTTGCGGCATCATCCGCGCTGGCGTCGAAGAACGGCGGCTGCAGGATTCCAGCGGGGAAGACGATTTCGTTCATTTGCGGATTGTAGTAGGCATTCACCGTGGCCGGCGTCATGTCCCATTCCGTACGATCCACCGGCTTGCCGATCTTGGCAAGGTCACGCTTGGTTTCGTACAGATTGCCCCTCATGACATTCAACACATACGAGCCTCGATCACGTGGTAGGCGGAATAGTCGCGCCACTTGTCCGGGTAACCGATCTTCAGGCCAAAAGCGTCGAGTTTCCCGAGCGCGGCTTGGCGCGTCTCGCGGTCCCATCCAGGAAAGGGTCTGAATATCGCTCCGAAGCGTTGCTTCAAGATTGTGGACCATATCGAGAGCCCGAACCTTGGCTTCCGGCGGGAAATACTTCTCCACGTATACCTGCCCCAGAGCGAAACCCAGTTGGGCGTTGGTTCTCCGGACACACCGTTTCCAGCGGGGCAGCAGTTCCTTGGTGCCCTCCAGGGTGCGGCCGTAAAAGTCGAAATTTGCGTTGACGAACTTCGAAGAAAGAAAAGGCGCAAGGGAGCTGATGAGGTGCCAACGAAGATAGGTCTTCCATTCTGTCAGAGAAATGGCGCTAAGATCTTTGTTGACCTCACTAAAGAACAGGGGCTGGGCCACGTCCACAGCTTGTGATATTTGGGAAAGCAATCTCACGGAAGTAGTCTTCCCAGGAGAAACCGGGCGTCAGCGCTTTCAGCTGGGCCAGGTCCATCTTATGGTAGGTCTTTACCGGATCGCGCAACTCGACGGGTGTCATGGAAGCTTCGGCGAACTTCGTCTCCATGGCCATGACGGTCTGAGCCTCGGATGCCGACTTTCCGGCATCGTCACCTATCAAGGCGAACATCCTGCCCACGTGTTCAACGTATTTTTGGCGGAGCTCCTTCGACTTATCGTCGGTCTTCGTGTAGTACTCCCGGTTAGGAAGGCCGAGGCCGCCCTGTTGAGCGCCGCCAATCACCTGCGTGCTGTCTTTTTGATCCTGGGTCGATCCGAAATTGAACACCGCATCCACGCCCTCGTCCTGAAGGCGGGCGATTTCAGCCTGCAGCCCGGCCACATCTTTGATAGTGCTGATCCGTTGCAGCTCATCGCCGAGGGGCGTGATGTCATCGGCTTCGATCTTCGATTCGTCCATGCAGCTTGCGTAGAAGTCGCCGATCTTCTGCAGGTTTGAGCCCCCGGGCGCGGAGCGATCCTGCGCTGCCGCTTCCAGGATCTGGTGCAAAGCTTCGCGATTCCGCTCATCCACCTCATTCATGGTTCCCCAGCTAGGGTACGCAGAGGGGATGGGATTTCGCGCCAGCCATGCTCCATTCGCAAATCTATAGAAGTCGTCGCAGGCTTTGCAGGTCCGATCCATATCGGCAGGATTGATACCGTGAATGTCGGCAGGGGGTTCGGGTTGCCGGGCGAACACGGAGATTACCGTGAGACAGAAGGCGCCCACGCCGAGGGCGATAAGCGTGAGATCGTGCCCGACACGACGAGATAGGGGCGGCCGGTTGGTCCGGAGACGAAGCGCAAGCATAGCGAATCCTCCTGGTCTTCGATTGACCTCGGGAAAGACGTTTCAGCCAAACCTTTGGACACAATTATCCACGGAAAGGATATGCAGGCCTGCCTCCGGGCGGGAACTCAAGCCCCTCAGTGCCAATCTTGATTATAACCTGTTTCTTCGCTTCATTCTCTTACCAGCGGCCAAGCGCTGTAGCGCCGGTGTCCCCATCCGCGTATATCGGCGCTGCAGCACATTGGCGCTGCAGGACTGGAGTTCAATGGGCCCGGCCTCGGTTCACTGCTTCACGAAACTCGCGGGAACGCTGGGTGATCATATCCAGCTTGCCTTCACGGATCGCCTTCAGATCGACGAGTTCGCCGCCGACTGCCACCGCGCTCGCACCCGCTCTGATGAACTCCGGTGTTGTTTCCAGATTTACTCCACCCGTGGGAACAAAGTCGATCTGCGGAAAGGGGCCTTTGAGAGCCTTAATATACTTGGGACCACCCACGGGTCCAGCGGGGAAAATCTTGACCATGTCGGCGCCGGCCTGCCAGGCAGTCACCACTTCGGTCGGAGTCAACGCGCCGGGAAAACAAGGCTTGCTGTAGCGGCGCGCCATCTCGATAACACCGATATTCAGACACGGCGTCACGATGAATTCCGCACCAGCCAGCAAAGCCGCGCGGCAGCTTTCGACGTCGAGAATGGTGCCTGCGCCCAGGAGCACTTTGTCTCCATAGCGCTCTGACACCTTCTCAAGTACGCCGAGGGCGCCGGGAACGGTCATGGTGATCTCGGCAATCCCGATTCCGCCGGCGATGATAGCTTCGGCCGCCTTAAAAGCATCTTCGGCGGAAGGCACTCGTACTATGGGTACCAGGCCGACTTCACGGATCAGAGCAAGCGACTTTTCTTTTGTCCAAGACATGAGATTCTGTTCCTTTGATAATCCAGATTGGGTAACAGCGACGGCAACGGTGCGCTATCTGCCCCGCTGCCGACACTGAATTTCATTACCGCGCCACGCGCAGGCTGGCGCCTTTGAGCAAGCTTTCTACGTCAGCGAGGGTACTCCAGTTGAAGTCACCCACATTGGTGTGCTTCAGGGCGCTGAAGGCGTTACCATAGCGGACCGCGTCAGCCCACGTCCTTTTGACCAAATAACCGTAGATAAAGCCGGCACTGAAGGAGTCGCCACCACCGACACGATCGACGATCTCCAGCTCATACTTCACGTCGTCGTATACCTTGCCGTTGGCGTAGGCTATCGCAGTCCAAGTGTTGCGCCACACTAAGGGATTTTCTCGCAGGGTGATGGCGACGCATTTGAACTTGAACTTCTCCTCGAGCTGGCGGGCCACGTCTTTGTAGGTCTCCGCTTCGATGGCCGTAAAGCCCTTGGTATCGGTCTTCGGGTGCTTGGCGGCGGCCTGGATGCCGAAAACCACGTGCGTGTCTTCCTCGGTGGTAATGAGCACGTCGACGAATTCCATCAGCGGTTCCTGAACGGCGCGCGCCTTCTCCGGGCTCCACAACTTGCCGCGATAATTCAGATCGTAGCTTACTGTTGCGCCCGCAGTGTGCGCGGCTTTGAGAGCTTCCCGGGTGACGCCCGCTGCCGAGTCACTCAAAGCCGGGGTGATGCCGCTGGTGTGGAACCACTTGACGCCGTCGAAGACGCGCTTCCAATCGACTTCGCCGGGCTTAATGGCAGCGATCGCCGAATGGGCGCGATCGTAGAGCACGGCACTAGGCCGTGGGGCAGCTCCAAACTCGACGAAGTACAAGCCCAAACGGCCGTCGTCGACTCTGAGAATGTTGGAGGTATCCACGCCCATCTGACGAACGCGATTCTCCATCAGGCGCGCCAGCGCGTTTTTGGGCAAACGTGAAACCCAGGTACTCTTCAAACCAAGGCGGCTGACTCCGACGGCGACATTGAGCTCGCCGCCGCCCACTTGTACGTCAAGCGTAGTGGTCTGCTCGAGGCGCTGGAAATTGGGCGGGACCAGCCGTATCATGGCCTCGCCGAAAGTAACCAGATCAAACATAGTAACTCCTTTGAGTACCTGTAGATAGTCCACATCGGGAGGGGGTAACGATCATGGCCGGGGCAGCTTAACACAGTTGGCAGCTCAAGCAGCGGATTGTATCATAGTCATTGGCCTAGTCTAGTGTAGAGGGGAGCGCCGGACTAATAACCTTGGCTCCGCGAGTTCCGCAAGCGAGCCGAGCATGCCGGGCGAGGTTCAAACGAGGTTCAGCCGCCGCTTGACTTTTTGGACTCCAGAAGCTAAACTCAAGACCATAGTGACGATATTTTAGGAAGGTGGTCATGGGCGTTAAGTTCAATGATAAGAAGCAGAGAGAAGGCTAACTGATTTCCAGCTGCAAACGCGTTTCATGACCGGAAGGGACGTTTGTAGCTGTATATTGCCAGTAGTCCATGCCTTTTGCCTTGTCTTGCAATTCCTTGAGCTGCTCACTCCCTGCTGGCAGGAGAGATCCAATGTTGCTGCACTTCAGTGTGCCCAACCCCGGGCTTAGCCAGAACTGATACTCCACACTTGGAATCGGGTCCGAGCTCTTAGCGCTTGATTGGAACTCGTCCTTATTGTCCTGGAACAGGGGGCGGAAGGTGCCCTTCCATTGGTAGTTCACTACCACCTCCCGCTCGTCCTGACCACCCTTTTGAATGAAGGGCAGGAAGAAGATTACAAAGGACTTCTGTTGAGGTCTGTTGTCGCTGATGAGGGTGGCAACCTTGTTCCCGGGCGTTCCGGACGTAATCTCCAAACTGATGTCGCTCGGGAAAAGTGCAGGTTCGCCATCGGAAGGCCCTATCGTCTGCTCGACAAAGTGGATGTCGTGGTTCTTTCCGGCGAATACGTGGGTCTCGTGAAAGCGGCAGTCGCCGTTCGCCATGATGGTCAGGACCCGCTGAAGCCTCAACACGGTTCTCATCGGCTTCGGCTGCGCCGGGAAGAGCTGACTGGCAATAAGGTTGGTGGCAGCCAACGTTTCACTGAACGTGCCTTGCAGAGCCTCGATCTCTTTGGACTTGACCGTGAAGGTACCTTTGAGTTTCGTGAGCGCATCGTTGCCGTCTTTTAATTTAAGGTCGAGAGCCTCGATCCTTTTCTCCCCGGCAGATTCTTTTTCCTTCAGCTTGGAGTACGCATAGAGCGCATAGATGAGAAGGGAAGACGCCAGCACCAGAACCACCAGCGCGCCCGCGATAAGACCGCGTTGCACAATCCAACGCTCCACCAATCCTTCTAGGAGCGGGTAAAACTTGACGATTAAAGCGATGACTCCCACCACAGCGGCAACTTGTTTCCACCAATTCTTCAAGAGATCAGTCAGACGCATACGGCCTCCGACAAATTAGTCTTACGCATTGGGAAAACGCCTGGTTAGCCACGTTCGGCAGTACAGACTACATCGAGCGGCGCCTTGTTGCAAGATCGGAGGCGCCCGCCAGCCAAGATTTCGTGGCCTGTTAGCGCCTTGACGGGCGAGGCACGCAGCCTTTACAGTTAAAACTTCCTTTTGACCGACACCGGCCTGTTTTCGGGCATCTCGGCGCTCGGAGTTTTCCATGGGAAGGATGTCAATGACGGTCCTGGAGGATATCCTCGCCGCCCGGGTGCGCGGCCTGGAAGAGACGCGCAGGCTTGTTCCCCTGGAACGAATACAGATTGCAGCCGAGGCGCGTCGCGAGCGGCGGGACTTTGCGGCAGCGCTCGGGGCCGGTGGTCTGCGCGTCATCGCGGAAGCCAAGAAGGCGTCCCCTTCGCGAGGCCTGATGTGCTCGGACTACCAGCCTGCTGAGATCGCCCGAGCTTACGAGCGGGCGGGGGCGGCGGCGCTCTCGGTCTTGACCGAGGAGGAGTTCTTTCTGGGTTCGCTTGCCGATCTCGAAAGCGCGCGGGAAGCGGTATCACTGCCAGTCCTGCGCAAGGATTTTGTGCTCGGCGAATACCAGCTTTACGAATCGGTAGCAGCCGGCGCCGATGGCGTCTTACTGATCGTCGCAGCCTTGCCGGAAGCGGATCTCCACAAGCTGATTAAGCTGGCGGATCAGCTCCAGATGGCGGCTTTGGTGGAGGCACACACTGAGGACGAATTGAAACGCGCCGTGGATGCTAAGGCTAGGATCATCGGCGTGAACAATCGTAACCTGAAGACCCTGGAAGTCAATCTTGAGGTTTCGCTGCGTCTCAGGGAGAGCATTCCGCACAGTTGCCTGGCAGTGAGCGAGAGCGGCATCAAGACCGCTGCCGATCTCGAGCGACTGAGCGAGGCCGGTTACGATGCCGTGTTGATTGGCGAGCACCTGATCGCAAGCGGCGATCCAGGGGCAGCCCTGGGAGCCCTGATTCAGGGAATTTCTCAGTCTGGAGTCAGGAGTGTGAGATAGACCGCACAATCCACCGTGAAGTACCACTCCGAGCGAACTTTGCGGCTAGGTTCCTGCAAATGATAACCCGAGTAAAAATCTGCGGTATCACTTCTCTCGAGGACGCGAGACTGGCCATCGAGCTTGGAGCTTCAGCCCTCGGTTTTAACTTCTATCCCCAGTCACCTCGATATGTTCTGCCGGCCACGGCCGCAGCGATCATCCGCCAATTGCCGCCGCTGGTTGCCAGGATCGGCGTCTTCGCCGACGAACCTGATGGCGAGCATGTTGCGACTATCGCTTGCGGCGCGCAGGTGAACGCGATCCAGTTGCACGGACCACGCTTCCCCGATCCCTACGGGACACTCGATGATTACCCGGTAATCCGGGCCTTCGCCGTGGGGGACGGCTTTGAACTCGATCAGTTAGTGGGTCTGGCGGGTTCGGCATTCCTGCTGGACACCTACGACCCAATCTTGGCCGGAGGCACCGGAAAGACCTTCGACTGGAGTATCGCTCGCGAAGCCAAACGTTTCGGCACGGTAATCCTGGCGGGTGGCTTGAATCCCGTGAACGTTGGTGAGGCGATCCGAGTGGTGCGGCCGTTTGCGGTAGACGTGGCGAGCGGCGTCGAGTCAGCTCCGGGCAGGAAGGGTCCGGAGAAGATGAGAGCCTTTTTCGCGGCGGTGGAAGGGGCCGATCATGAAGCTGACATACTGCCACAATGAGTGGGTTCAACCATGACTGAATCACTCCGAAACCTGACGACTCAATGGCCCGATGGGCGCGGCCGGTTTGGCGACTTCGGCGGGCGCTTCGTCCCTGAGACGCTGATGCAACCCATCGAGGAACTCGACCGTGCCTACGAGGCGGCGCGGCGTGATCCGGCGTTCCAGGCGGAACTCGATCAGTTGCTCAGGGACTTTGCCGGACGCCCAACGCCCCTCTATCATGCCCGGCGGCTTTCAGGAAAGTTGGGCGGCGCTCAGATCTACCTGAAGCGCGAAGATCTGCTGCACACGGGCGCGCACAAGATCAATCACTGTCTGGGCCAAGGATTACTTGCAAAGCGGATGGGCAAGAAGCGGGTGGTGGCGGAGACCGGCGCCGGTCAGCACGGGGTCGCGACAGCTACGGTGGCGGCGCTGCTGGATCTCAAATGCACAATCTACATGGGCAACGAGGATATGGCGCGGCAGGCTCCCAACGTATTCCGCATGCGCCTGTTGGGCGCGGAGGTCGTGGGGGTCTCCGCAGGCAGTAAGACCCTGAAAGACGCTATTAACGAGGCGATGCGGGATTGGGTCACGAACGTCGATGACACTTATTACTTGCTCGGGACAGTGACGGGTCCGCACCCTTATCCCTTAATGGTCCGCGAGTTTCAGCGGGTGATCGGACGCGAGGCTCGTCAGCAGATCCAGCAATCCGCGGGGCGGCTGCCCGATTGTCTTTTGGCCTGCGTGGGCGGCGGGAGCAATGCTATCGGTCTCTTCTTCGAATTCCTGCCAGATCGCGCCGTGAAAATGGTCGGTGTCGAGGCTGGCGGACGTGGCTACGCGCTGGGCGAGCACGCGGCCCGGTTCTCCGGAGGCAGGCCCGGCGTTCTGCACGGGGCGCACACTTACGTACTGCAAACTGACGACGGCCTGATTTCAACAACTCACTCAATCTCCGCTGGGCTTGATTACCCGGCTGTCGGACCGGAGCACGCCTGGTTGCACGAGCAAGGACGCGTGGAGTACGGCCGGGTTAGTGACGGCGAAGCGCTCGCGGCCACGAAGTTGCTCGCTCGCACGGAAGGGATCATACCGGCGCTGGAATCGGCGCACGCCGTCGCGGAGGCGATCAAGCGCGTGCCCGCCATGAAATCGGATCAGATCGTGATCGTGAATCTTTCCGGCCGTGGTGACAAGGATCTGGGGATTTTTCAAGCGGCGGGGATTCTGTGATGCGACGCCGACACCCTGATGGAATTGTGAAGCGTGGGACCCATGAAGTCATGAATCAAGGTTGTGCGCAAGCCTTGAAGACGGGAGTTACGTTGCACACGTTCTGGGGACATTCGAGCCCCAGTGTGCTGGAGGTGCAATGATGCCAGGATACTGGAAGGAGGTTGTGCGGCTTCGCTTCAAAGGTGAGCGCTTCCGCGATCATGCCTTGGATCTCAGTGCGCTTGCCGAGCTAAGCCAATTTCAGAGGATTATCGCGGAAACGTCCAAGGCGCTATGGCGCGCGGCGAATCCCGAGCGGGAGCGAATACCTAAGAACTTCGAGGACCGTACCCGTCTATGCCTGCGGACGATTGAAGAGGGGAGCGCCACCGTGCCATTGGAGGTCTACATCGAGGAACAGCAAGCTCCACTTTGGGACGCAGAGCCCAAAGAGGTGAGCGAGGCTATCCATCTGGCGCACGAAATTCTTACGGCCATCGAGCGCGATTCGCCACTACCCGAACACTTCCCGAGGGAGTTACTGCCGCAGTATGTGGAGTGGGACAAGTCCTTGGCGGAGGATGAAGAGGTTGAGGTTCGACCCGCGGACAGAGAGCCAGCCCGGGTCACGTCTGTCACGAGAAACCGCCTCGCGGCTTTCTGCGAGGTGCCGAGTCTGGACTATGCAGACGTGACCGGCGAGGTGCTCGAGGCCGATGTGAGGCAAAAACGATTTCAACTTTGGACCGATAGCAAGACACACGTCGCCGTCACGTTCTCAGACTCCCAAGAGGCAGAGGTCACAAGGGCTCTGAGAGATCACAAGTCGGTACGAGTGCGCGTGAAGGGTCGCGCCGAGACGTCACCACAAGGGAAACTCCTTCGCGTGGCCGAAATCGAGCATCTCACTCTGGAGCCCATCGGAGAGATTGCGTACGATGACAACGCACCCTCCATCGAGGTGGTTTTGGCCGACTTGGCGCGTGAGATACCGCAGGCGGAATGGGAGAGACTGCCGGGCGACCTGACCGACAACCTCGACCACTATCTTTACGGAACATCCAAGCGATGAGATCGGTCTTCGCAGATTCGCTCTACTGGATAGCCATTGTGAAACCAGGAGACCCTTGGGCAGACGCCGCCAAGAACGTGAAGGCCCGGCTGGACAAGGTGCGGATCCGTAACTACTGACGAGGTACTGACGGAGTTCTTGACTGCACTCTCCGGCGGTGGCGAAGTCTTGCGCCAACGGGCCGCGCAGATGGTCCGGGCGATTTTGGGGAACCCTAACGTGAAAGTAGTTCCTCAATCGCGGGGGACCTTTCTTCAGGATTTGGACTTCTTTGATCAACGTCGCGACAAGGAGTACAGTCTTGCCGATTGCGTTTCGATGAACACGATGGGAGCCGAATCACTCTCGGAAATACTCACCAACGACCATCATTTCGAGCAGGAAGGCTTCATCATTCTGATGAGAAAGCAGAACTGAAGCCCCCGATAGTGGGGATGCAAGCTGGAAGCAGCCCTGTAACCAACCCCGACCGAATCCGCCAAGCTTGGGCATATATGGTCAGCGATTCCATACCCCGAATTGAAGCCCGATTCCGCGACCTTAGAAGCCTCGGGGCGAAAGGACTTGTTATCTATCTGACCGCCGGCGATCCTTCGCTTGAAGCGACCGGCGAAATCCTCGCAGCGGTGGATCGCGGTGGCGCCGACATAATCGAATTGGGTATCCCGTTCTCCGATCCGGTGGCCGATGGTCCTGTTATCCAGCAGGCTTCGGAGCGGGCGCTCAAGGCAGGAACCACGCTACGCAAGATCATCGCTTTGCTGCCACAATGGCGTCAAACCGTGCGTGCGCCCATCATTCTCTTCGGCTACTACAACCCGATCTTTCAGTATGGCGTCGAGCGTTTCGCGCAGGACCTGGCGAAAGCTGGGGCCGATGGCGCTCTGATCGTCGATCTGAGTCCGGAAGAGTCGGAGGGATATGTGGCCGCCATGCGCCGCGAGAAGCTCGACACTATCTTTCTGGCCGCTCCGACCTCTACCGACGAGAGAATCGCGCGTCTGGCCAAACTCTCAAGCGGATTTCTTTACTTGGTGTCGCGGACAGGCGTCACCGGTGAACGCACTCGGATTTCCGCTGCCGTAGCGCCATTGGTCGCCCGCGCCCGGAAGTTTACCTCGTTGCCGGTCGCCGTGGGATTCGGGGTGTCGAATCCCGAGCAGGTAAGAGAAGTTCAGGCGATGGCCGATGCCGCCGTAGTGGGCAGTGCCGTGGTTCATGCCATACAGCAGCGTTACCAGCCAGGTGACGCTTCCGAAGTCGAGCAGTTTGTTCGCTGGTTGAAAACGCCAGGCACGCTGGCCAAATGATGAGGGCTACTGCTTTCGAACGTTATGACCGATATTGATGGATGGCGAAAGCGTATTGATGAGATCGATCAGGAGCTGATTCGACTTCTGAACGAGCGGGCCCGGTGCGCCATGGAGATCGGACACATCAAGACGCAGTTAGGACTGCCAGCCTGGCAGCCGCAGCGCGAAATTGAAATCTTGCGTCACGTGGTGAAGTCAAATCCCGGACCGCTTGACGATGCGGCGATCCGGCGTCTTTTTGAGCGCATCATCGACGAGGCGCGATCGCTGGAGCGGCACGCGATGGATGAGAGGAATGCGAACCAGTGACGAGCGAAACATCGGCGCCAGCGGCCCCGGGCTTTCCAAGGCGGTTATCGAAAGAGAGTGATGAAACATGGTTGTGGTGATGCAGGAGGGCGCGACGGAAGAGCAGATCCAGAGCGTCATCAGTCGCCTGATGGAAATGGGATTTCTGATTCATCGCTCCACCGGTGAAGTGCAGACAGTGCTCGGAGCCGTGGGCGTGCGTCCAGATTTCGACTCGCGCGAAGTCGAACTACTGGATGGTGTTGACATCGTTCATCGTATTTCGAGTCCGTACAAGCTGGCGAGCCGGCATTTCCGGCCCGAGGGCTCCACGATCAAGCTGGGTGAAAATGTCGCAATCGGGGGCAAGCAAGTAGTGGTGATGGCGGGTCCTTGCAGCGTGGAAAGCGCCGGACAAATGGAAGCCATCGCCGCTCTGGTCGCCGAGCACGGAGTCACTATATTGCGCGGAGGTGCGTACAAGCCTCGCAGTTCGCCCTATAGTTTTCAGGGGTTGGGGGTTCCGGGACTTGAAATTATGCGGCGGGTCGCCGACAAATATCACCTACTGGTGGCCTCCGAGGTCATGGACCAGACCCAGATCACGGTGATGACTGACTACGTGGATATTTTTCAGGTGGGCGCCCGCAACATGCAGAATTTCAACTTGCTGAAGGAGCTGGGCAAGGTTTCCAAACCGGTTCTGTTGAAGCGCGGCATTTCGGCCACCATCGAGGAACTGCTGCTCTCAGCGGAATACATCATGTCGGGCGGCAACTACGATGTGATCCTGTGCGAGCGCGGCATTCGCACGTTCGAGAATGCCACCCGCAACACGCTCGACGTTTCGGCCATTCCCGTGGTGCAGAAGCTTTCGCATCTGCCTATCATCGCCGATCCGTCGCATGCGACGGGTCGCCGCGACAAGGTTGTTCCCATGGCTCGCGCCGCGTTGGCGGCCGGGGCGGATGGCTTGCTGATCGAGGTTCACAACGATCCCGAGAAGGCCCTGAGCGACGGTCCCCAGGCGCTCTATTTCAATCAATTCGAGCAGCTAATGAAAGAGCTGAGGATGATCGCCCCCGCAGTCGGAAGGACGATCTGATCTGCAGACTGCGCAGATTACCCAGATGTCACAGATGAGAAGGAAGAAATACGATCTGTGCCCGTTGTTCAATCTGGGTAATCTGCTGATGACCTATGCCAGCTTTCTTCTTCGAGAAAATCACGATCATTGCCCTAGGCCTCATCGGCGGCTCGTGGGCGCTCGCCCTGAAGAAGCGGGGCTATCGCGGGACCCTGACCGGCTGCAGCCGCCAGGCGACTCTCGATAGCGCGTTGGCCGCGGGCGCTATCGACGAGGGAATTGCAGACCCGGCCGCGGCGGTTCGTAATGCAGACCTCGTGATACTGGCCCTGCCGGTAGGAAAGATCCTTGAATTGTTGCCGAGTTTGAAGCCGGCCTTACCAAAGCAGGCCCTGGTCACCGATGTCGGCAGCACCAAACTGGCGATCTGCCAAAGGGCCTGGATGGTCTTTGGTGATGCGCCTCTCTTTCTAGGTGGACATCCCATGGCGGGCAAGGAGGTTACCGGCTTTGTCCACGCCGACCCCGAGCTGTTCGAAGGCGCTCGTTATATCCTCACGCCTCCACCCGGCGCCGCGTTGCAAGATGCACGTGCAAAGGCTTTTGTGCACTTGGTCCGTTCCGTCGGGGCCGTGCCGGCGATTGCCGATCCGGCCACGCATGACCGAGCCGTCGCCTGGCTATCTCACCTACCACAGGTTGTCTCAACCGCTGTGGCCAGCGTCATTGCCGAGGAGGACTCTCGCAACTCACTGCCCCTCGATTTCTCGGCGACGGGATTGCGCGATACCACACGTCTGGCCGAGAGCCCCTATCAACTATGGCGGGACATCCTCGATACCAATCAAGATAACATCCGCGCGGCCCTCGATCGGCTGATCGATAAACTCGAAACCATGAGACAGCACCTCGGCGATGAAGAGCTGGCAGCCGATTTCGAGCGGGCTTCCAAGCTGCGACAGCGTCTTCGCGAGCTTCGACCTTGAGGACCCGATTGCACTATACTGGGCTTGTTCAGCTTTAAGAGGTTTGCGAGGCAAGCGCCATGCTCGAACATGTCCTGGCGATTCTGGCGTCGACACCCGAGAAACTGCGCCGTGAAGTCTCGACAATTCCGCTGCGGGCGATGAAGGCCCGTCCGGCCCCGGGGAAATGGTCGGTGCAGGAGATCCTCGCCCACCTTGATGACGTTGAGAAACTCGGGATGCGAGCCCGCGTCGCGGCCATGATCGATGAGGATGAGCCGGTGCTGGAGCCCTTCGACCAGGAAAAGCGCGCCGTGGATTTACGCTATGACCGCAAGGACCCCCGCCGTAGCCTGGAGAACTTCACTCGCCAGCGCCGGGCCAATGTCAGGTGGCTCAAAACACTCAAGTCCGCCGAGCTCAAGCGCAAAGGCCATCACCAGGGCGTGGGTGAGATCACAGCCGGCGAGATGATCCACGAGTGGGCGTTTCACGATCTCGGTCACTTGAAACAAATCCTCGAGATGAAACGGTACGCGCTTTGGCCCAAGATGGGGAATATGAGGAAGTTTTACAAATTTCCGTGATTCCTATGGACAAGATCTTCCCTGATGCTGAAGCTGCGCTTGCTGACGTATGCGACGGCGCCACAATCATGGCCGGAGGTTTCGGGCTTTGCGGCATTCCTGAGAACCTGATTGACGCGTTGCTGAGAAAAGGGACTCGCAACCTCACCGTGATCTCGAACAACGCCGGCGTCGGCGACTTCGGTTTGGGGAAGTTGCTCGCGACGGGGCAAATCCGCAAAGTGATCGGCAGCTACGTGGGCGAGAACAAGGTGCTGGAATCGAAGGCGCTCGGTGGTGAGGTGGATCTCGAACTGAACCCTCAGGGCACTCTGGCTGAACGCATAAGGGCGGGCGGCGCCGGGATCGCCGCCTTTTACACTCCCACTGGCGTTGGGACAATAGTGGCCAACGGCAAGGAAGTCCGCGAGTTCGATGGCCGCAATTATTTGCTGGAGCGCGGCTTGACAGCGGATTTTGCTTTCGTCAAAGCCTGGAAAGGCGATCGCTGGGGAAATCTGATTTACCGCCGCACCGCGCGCAATTTCAATCCGATGATGGCGACCGCGGCGAAGATCACCATCGCCGAGGTGGAAGAACTGGTGGAGTTGGGCGAGCTCGATCCGAATGCCGTCGTCACCCCAGGCATCTATGTCAAGCGGGTCGTTCGGGGTAAGAATTATGAGAAGAGGATCGAGAAGAGAACCGTGAGAAGCGCTTGAGAAGTACAAGAGGTTGTGCGCCGTCATGACCGATTTCCTGAAACAGATTGGGGGAACGTCGCAAGTGTGGCTGGCCTGTTTGTTAGCGTGTGGGTTCTCTTCGTTGCGAAGAAGGCTAGGGAAGCCGCAGAAGAAGCCTGTTCCGCTGCCCGGCTAAAGAGTTTGGTCGAGGTTCTTGGAGAAGCAAGCAACAGGATTCAGCACGTGGGCAATTGTCTGGCAGGCCAGCAGTGGCATCTCGTGGCTGCGCGATACGCCCCTTTGACTTGCCCGCCTCGCCATGCTACAGTTTTGTCAGTCTCAGTCGATCTCTATTTTCCCGGCTTTTGCCTTGAAACGTGAGACTGGCGTTCTACTGAAGCCTGTGTCCGTCCGGCTTTCCGAGCCCGGGGGCCGCTTCGGCAAAAAAGGTTCGGGACCGGCGTTTCAAATCATCGAAATCAGCAGGCTTGGGGCGAGGCCATTGGGAATGATGGAGCGCAAGGAGCGTAGTGAAGTGAATCGCAAACTAATACGTCCGTCGCTATCGGAGATCCAGGACCAGATGGGAGCGCGTGTTCAACGTAAAAAGCCCGCTCCTCCGGAGCAGACGAACGCCGAAAACTTTTATTACGTGAAGCAGATGCAATCGCGGACGCCCATGGTTGTGGTCCTGACCACGGGTGAAACCATCCGGGGCGTGATCGAGTGGTACGACAAAGGCTGCATCAAGGTGCATCGCACGAATGAGCCGAATCTGCTGATCATGAAGCAGGTGATCCGCTATATGTACAAGCAGAACGACGCCAAGGACAACGGGAACGGAGATGCGGATTTCGAACCTGAGTCCCCGGTGGAATAGCTTTTCCGCACGGCTTTGTGGAAGTGAGAGGGAGGCGGGCATCCCCGCGCCAAGTCTTCACAATCCAACTAAAAGGAAAAGCAGGCAGGCGGGGGAAGGGGAGGGCCGCGAGCCAGCCGCCCGGTTTTTATTATGTTGAATCCATTATGGCGTATTCCTGCGCTGCTCAGCGTGGTCCTAACTGGCATGCTGATCCTCGGGGTAAGAACTGGCTGTGGGCAGCAGTCGGAGCATAAGAAACTTCCCGGAATCGACAAGCTGACCTCGGGCGCTTCACATCAGGCCTTCAACGGTACCATCCGGTCTATTAACAAGAAGGATAAGATAATTAACGTTAAGACAATTGAAGGCGCCAACACTGAAATCTTCCCGCTGAGGACCGGCATCCGTATTGAGACGGCCGCCGGGGACCGTTGCGGTCTCGACTCGCTGGTTCCCGGAACCAATGTGATGGTCTTCTTCGACCAGAAGAACGGCGAGCGCAAAGTGACAAGAATTGAAGTCCTGCGGGCGCCGGCTCCCGCCAAAGAGGGGAAGAAATCCGCCCCTCCGTCGTAAGTCCTACAGCAGAAGCAACTCCGCAGCAAATTTGTGGTCCGGGCCGTTCAGCGCTCCGGTGTCTACGCGACGCCAGTTAAAAAAAAGGCCGCCGGCAGGGTCTTGGGGGGATTGTGCGAATCGGGATAACCTGCTACCCGACTTACGGCGGCAGCGGCGTGGTTGCCACCGAACTAGGGTTGGAGCTCGCGGCCCGCGGACACGACATCCATTTCATTAGTTACGCCGTCCCTTTTCGCATGACCGCAGTTTCCGAGCGATTGCATTTTCATGAAGTCGAAGTGATGGATTATCCGCTCTTCGAGCATGCCCCTTACACCCTCGCGCTCGCTTCCAAAATGTACAACGTGGTGATGAACGAGTCGCTGGATCTGTTGCACGTTCACTACGCCATTCCGCATTCGGTCAGCGCATATCTTGCTCGCGCCATGCTGCTGCCGCGCAAGGTTCCGTTTGTGACGACCCTGCACGGCACGGATATCACCCTGGTGGGAAGCGATCGCTCCTATCTACCCATCACTCGCTTCTCCATTGAACAGAGCGACTCGGTCACCGCCATTTCTCAATACCTGCGCCAGGTTACGCTCGAGGAGTTCAAGATTGCGCGGCCAGTGGAGGTGATCCCGAATTTCGTCAACTGCGACGTCTTCATGCCGGGTGGCGGAAGGGATCGACGCGCCGAGTTCGCTCCCAAGGGCGAGAAGATTATGGTCCACCTTTCTAACTTCCGCCCGGTAAAGCGAATCCCCGACGTGGTGGAAGTCTTTGCCCGGGTGCGGCGTGAGATTCCGGCGAAGTTACTGTTGATCGGCGACGGTCCGGATCGTTCGGTGGCCGAATGGATGGTCCGTGAAAAAGGTCTGGCGCAGGATGCCATATTCCTGGGCAAACAGACCAACGTGGACGATCTGCTTCCTGCAGCCGACGTCATGCTGCTGCCCAGCGACATGGAGTCATTCGGCCTGGCAGCACTCGAAGCCATGGCTTGCGGCGTCCCCGCAGTCTGCTCGCGGGTCGGGGGGTTGACTGAAGTGATTAAGGATGGCGTTGAGGGCTATCTCGTGCCGGTGCGCGATGTTGAGGCCATGGCCGCCCGCACGCTCGAGATTCTGCGCGATCCTGCCTGCCAGGAAAGCATGGGTCGTGCGGCACGCCTCCGCGCTCAGACCCAATTCTGCTCCGATAAGATTATCCCGCGTTACGAGAAACTCTATCAGCGCGTCCTGGAAGAACAGTGGCAGGTGTGACAGGTGTAGCCCGGCTCTGCTCCGGCGACTTAGCGGACGTTACCTGCCGCTGGTTGGTTTTCCTTTCAGCATGGCGTCTCGCAAGGCTCTAAACTCTGTTCCTGCCTTCCACTCGGGGAATCGGCCGGCATTGGCAACGCGATAACCCACCGAAAAAAGCAGTTCCAGATCATCAACGCCGCCATCGAGATTCCAGTAAGGTTTTACCACGTCGGAAGGCTTGTGGTAATCCTCGGCGGTGAACTTCTGGCTCATCGCCAGCCCCCAGCCGGCCGGTTTGCCGACAAAATCATCACCCACATCGGGATCCAAGGCCGGGACACCTACCTTAGCGAAATTGAAATGATCGGACCGATAGTAATAACCCTTCTCGGGCTCAGGATCGGGGATCACGCTACGTCCCTGCGCGGCGGCCACGGCTTTAACGTAATCGTCCAAACTGGAATTACCAAGTCCAATAACTGTAATATTTCTGGTCTTGCCTAGAACATCAAGCCCATCCATGTTGATATCGGCGAGGGTGTCTTTGAGCGGATAGAGCGGATGCTCGGCGTAATACTCCGAACCCAGCAATCCTTTTTCTTCGGCAGTCACCGACAGAAACAGAATGGACCGGCGCGGCTGCGGCTGAACCTGCTTGAAAGCCTTGGCCAGTTCCAAGAGACCCGCCACTCCCGAAGCGTTGTCGATAGCGCCATGATAGATGCGATCGCCGTTGACGGACGGCCCGATGCCCAGGTGATCCCAGTGCGCAGTGTAGATCACGTACTGCTCGCGCAGCCTCGGGTCGGAACCGGGAATCTTCGCCACGACATTGGAGGAATCGATTTGGCGGATGGTGCTCCTCAATTTTATGGAGGCAGTCATGGGGAGGGGAACGGGTTTGAAGTCAGGGAGAATGGCCGCTTTCGCCATCTCATCGAAGTTCTGGCCGGCCAGGCTGAACAGTTTCCGCGCGTTCTCTTCCGCAATCCAGCCTTCGATCTTTGCTCTGGAGGCGTTCTTGTCAGCCCTCAGCAGGTCAAAGTGCTCAACCGAATTGCTGCCCCGGACCACCGCCCAGGGATATCCCGCGGGGCCAGTCTGGTGAACGATGAGCGCTCCGGCTGCGCCCTTCTGGGCGGCAATTTCATACTTGTAAGTCCAGCGGCCGTAGTAGGTCATGGCCTTGCCCCTAAACATATTCGAGTCGAGCTTGGCCGGATCTGCCGGATCGGGAACCTGGGGATCGTTGACTAGCATTACCAGCACCTTGCCACGCACGTCCACGCCCTTGTAGTCATCCCAATGGTATTCGGGGGCCACCACACCGTAGCCAACAAACACCAGGGGCGCGCTAAGGCGCACCTGTGGCTCCTCGTGCTTCGTCCAGGCGACAAACTCATCACCGAAACTAAGCGTCAGCGGCTGCGCCTGGGAATCGGCCAGCGGCGTGAAAACGAGTTGGGCGCTCGGGTCGGCGGTGATGCCTACCATCGGCACCTTTTGGAAATAGGTGCCGTCCGGATTTCCGGGTGCGGCCCCGATCTTCCTGAATTCCATCTGCAGGAAATCGAGGGTGATCTTTTCCCCGCGAGAGGCAGGAGCTCGACCCTCGAAAGCATCTGAGGAAAGAGCCTTGATGTGGCTGAGAAGGGTGCTTTTGTTAATCGCCGTCCAGGCGGACTTCTCAGCCGGAGAAACGGCGCCGGCACGTGCTGATCCGTAGTTGCCCTGGGAAGACGCTCGGCGCCACGGGACAGCGAGAAGAATCATCGTCAGAGCAAGCATCCCAAGCGGAAAGAGTATTGAGCGGAAGTCTGAACTGCTGCTTTTGCGAATCATGGCCCAACCTGTTAAGACAGAATTACAATCCGGTGTGTGTCTTGGGTAATCTATTAAAGACGAGGCCTGAATTCAAGGTCTTATCTGCTTATCGAGGTACTTTTCGCCAGCTATGGTTCTCTTGAGGCCGGAAGTACAGGTTCAGGGTGGAAGTAGGCGGAGGAACAACCAAGTCCCGACGTGTTAAGGGTGGGTTCGGTCGAGTGCTGGGGTTAGCGAATGCGGGTTAGCGAATGCCCGAAAGAAACTTCGTTACCGCCTCGACATACTGTTCGTGCCCGGATTTGAACCCTTCACCGTGCCGCGTTCCCGGCACAATCAGTAAGGATTTTTGCGGACTGCGCGAATCCTCGTAAAGACGGCGGGCGATGGAGGGAGGCATGCGCTGATCGCCCTCAACTCCAATAAAGAGGACCGGCCGCGGATCGATCCTGCGTACTGCTTTTTCCAAATCGAAATCACTCGGGCTGAAATGGGCTCGCCACGCTGCCCCGTAAATGATCTCGTCCACCACCGGGAAGGTCGGGAGATAACGGGTAAAGGGCGCCCAGTGGTGCACCAGATTCCAATGGTGGCGGATGGTATCCTTGAAGGAGAGAAAACTGCTGTCGGAGATGACGGCCGCGACCTCCGGGTCCTCCGCGGCCGCCATCAAAGCCGAGGAGGCGCCCATCGAGATGCCCCACAGGATCATAGGATGCGCCGCCTTCTCCTGCTCGAGGGCGTAGCGCTGAGCGGCCTCGGCGTCGAGGCGTTCCCAGTAGCCGATACTCGCGAGTTTGCCGCCGCTCTCTCCCTGATGGCGGAAATCGAATACCACGCCGTTGTAGCCGAGACTGTGCCCGAACTGAGCGACCGGCAGCATCTCAACCCGAGTACGGTTCAGACCGTGGCAATAGATGATGGTCCCCTTTGCGCCCGCCGAACCCCCTGCCGCGGGCATATACCAGCCCCTGATCGGCACGCCGTCCGACGTCCGGAATTCCACAGCGCGGTACTCCATGCCAAAATCCTGTGGCGTCTTACCATCGTTGGCATCATGGAAGTGAAAGTTCGGCTGGGTCATAACCCGGACGAGAAGTCCAGGCACAAAGACGAAGACAAAGAGGAAAAGCAAGCTGGCGATGACGATCAATATCCACTTGAGAATCTTCAGGGTGATTGAGCCTACGGTCAAGCGATTTCCTCCGGTAAATTATTGCTAAAGATCATCATCTCACGTGAGGGCCATATCTCTCAACTCGACACGGAGTCGGAATCCTTGGCGCCTTGCCGATGGTTAGGAACCCAATGCCGGTGCGGAAAAACAGCGGAGAACGTGCGGGATTTGAGCGGGATTTTGCGGGACTCTGCTGGATTTGATCTCGTTGGAACCACCGCCCGGGATGCTCTTTGCGCCTGCGCGCTTGGCGATGTGTCAGTCCTGTCGGCACGACCGCCCCAGGGTAGAGTTCATCTCTTGTTTTCCGGTCTCGGTTCCCCGACATGCGTGATCAACAGCAGCGCTACTCCTGCGGTCATCACCGCACACAAGGAAGTGACCGCTACGTATCCGCCGCGCTGGTAAAGCAGTCCGCCGACGGAGACGGTGGCGCCGATGCCCAGTTGCGAGCAGATGTTGCGAAGGGCGACGAAGGAGCCGCGCTGAGGCCCCGGAACCATTTCGGTGACCAGCGCCGTCAAGGGTCCCTGGCGGAAAGCGGCGGACATGGTAACGCCGACGAAGACGGCCAGGAGGGCGAGACCCCAGGGAATGAAGGGAAGGAGGAACAGGGAGACGGCCAGGACGAGGTTACTTGCAATCGAGACAGCCCGTTTGCCCCAGCGATCCGAGGCCGCTCCGCCGAGGGGAGCGCCCGCCACGGCTGTGATGCCGCCGAGCATGAATACCCAGCCGATGGCCGGAGTGGAGAGGCCAAAGCGACCGTGCAGCCATTGTCCGATATAGGTGATGAATCCGACCAGACCGCCGGAGACGAGGAAGGCCACGACCAGCATGGCCGAGGTATCGCGCCGCTCAAGGAAGGCGCGAAAGGCCGCGAGTGCGTTGCCGATCTGGTGGGTTTCGGATTGGCGGGCGACGTGGTCCCGGGGCAGAGCGAGCGAGACGGCCGCGACCAGGCAGGCGATCAGGGCCTCAACCAGGAACGCAGGCCGCCAGCCGAACCTGGTGGCGATCACCGCCGCAGCCGGAACCACCACCGGAGCTAGAAAATAAGCGGAGGAGATCCAGCCGATCGCCTTGCCGCGCACCTCGTAGGCGAACCAGTCGCCGGCAAAAGCGATCGAGCAAGTGGAAAGCGTTCCCGCCGCAAGTCCGGTTAAGCCGCGGGCCAGTGCGAGTTCGGCGAAATTGTGGGCGTGGGCTGAGGCTCCGGCAGACAGAGCGAAGAGAGCTACGCCCCCTTGCAGGAAGCGTCGCCGTCCATAGTGGTCGGAAAGCGAGCCGACCAGGAACGCCGCGAAGGCCGCTGCCAATGAATAGTACACCACCAGCAGTCCGGTAACCGCCACGTTGGTGCCTAGCGAAGACCCTAGCATGGGCAGCAGGACTGGAATGGTCTGGTTGTCCGCGAGCCCCAGAAAGAGCAGCAGGAAGAGAATGGCGATGACAAGGAAATCCATTGGAAGTCCGGGGTCCGGAGGTGCGAAGTCCGAAGTCAACTTCGAACCCCGGACCCGGAACTTCGGACCTAACGCTTAACAGTCTGAGGCCGGAAGTCAGAAACGCTGGTGCGACGACAATCGAGCCGCCGGAAACTGACCTCGGACCTCGAACTCGGACCAGGGCTTTTGGAACTATTCAAAATGGTGGAGATCCAGCTTGATGGCGGCCTTGTCGGAAAAGTCCACGACCGCGGCGGCGGCAATGCCCACGGCCACCACAATCGCATCGCTGATCTCTTCTTTGGTGATCCCCAGTTCGGCCGCTTTCTTGAGATGACCCTCCAGACAGCCTTCACACTTGGCCACGAGCGAGGCGGCGATGGCGATCAGTTCCTTGGTCCTGAGATCGAGCGCGCCCGGCTTGAAGTAGCTCTCCTTGTAGAACTGCAGATAAATGTTGCGCAGCCTCGGCTCGATCATGCTCATCGAGGCCGGCGCCGTCCTGGACCTTCCATCGTCCTGGCTTGGTGTGAAGACGTCGTTCCTTTCGGGTTTGCTGATGACGGAACCGGTCTTGGCCTTTTCTTCCATAACAGGTCCTCGCTGTTCGCGACTTAGGCTGCGACGCCCTCGGGCAACGACGTTCAGGGAGATTGACGTCCGATACCGATATTACATCGCGGAAGTCGACACGCCCAATCTGCCTCTGTCGCTGTTTTCCCCCATTTTCATGCTACCACAAGAGCATCGTCCGCGTAGACGCGGCGATCAAGACGCGGAAACGACGTCGACGGCACGTGCGTGCTCTACGGTCATGACCTCTGGGATTTCGATGCGGATCGTGGTGCCGTGGCCCATCTGGTTATCAATGGTGAGCGATTGAAGCTGGCCGTAGAGCACCTTCAAGCGTTGTACCACGTTCGAAATGCCGATGCCTGATTCGTAGATCGCCAACCGCTTTTCGGGCGGGATGCCCACGCCGTCATCCGAAACCTCCAGCACCACTTTGCCCTGGTGGCGGCGAGCGCGAAGGGTAATGGTTCCACCTTCAATTTTGGGGCCGATGCCGTGCCGGATCGCATTTTCGACGAGCGGCTGCAGGATCATGCTCGGTACCAGGACGTCCAGCGTGTCTGGACCGATCTCCTTGGTGATGTGGATCTTGTCGCGCCCGAAACGCACCACCTCGATATCCAGATAGTCGTGGATGAAATCCAGCTCCTGCCGTAAGGGAGCAAAGTGCAACTGCGTCTTGAGCCGCCTCCGCAGGATGTTTGAGAGCTTGAGTAGCACGGTGCGGGCCGTATCGGGATCGAAGCGTATCAGCGAGGAAACCGTATTCAGGGTGTTGAAGAGGAAATGCGGGTTGATCTGGCTGATCAGCGCCTCGACGCGGGCTTGCATAAGCAGGCGCTCCTGCTCCTCGAGTTTGCGTTGGATGCGGGTGCTGTTCCAGATCTTGAGGGGGAGGCCGACAGCGATGAGGGTGGAGAGCACGATCAGGGTTTTTGTCCAGAGATGGGGCGAGTCGAGAACGAACAGGTGTCCCCGCCACATGCCGCCAAAGGTCATGCGGGCGATCTCCATCAAGAAGCAGATTAGCGAAAACAATAGTTGCCAATCCAGGCCGGGCTGCTTGAAACGCTGCTTGACTGAGCGGTAGAGGCTGAGATCTATGAAGGGTGAGAATTTCCAGATTTCTTCCTTATCGGGACAGACCCAGCGAGCCGTGCCGGCCACCACGGCGTAAAGCACAGACATGGGGGCGGCGAGTAGTTCATGCGCTGGAAGCAATACCGCGGGCAGGCTCACCATCATGCCTACCACCAGACCGGTGATGGTGCCGCCGAGAAGCCCGGCCAGCACGGTGATCTCAAGACTGAGGTCCACGCCGCCGTATCCTGCGACAAGGCGTGCCAGCACGCCGAGCATGAAGGGAACGCCCAACACCGCCGCGAAGGAAAGCTTTTGTTTGGGGGTGCGCTGTTCAAGGAAGATCAACCGGCGGAAGACGTCGAAGCGCGAGATGATGCTGGCGAGCGAAGCGATGGTTCCCAGCTTGATCAGCAAGGTCACCAGGATCTGATAAGACGAACTGAGGTTGTGTTCTGTCATTTGGAAGTACGATTGTAGATTGGCGAATGAAGATTTGCGGTTACTGAAATCGTCGATCGCCAATCACTCAACCGTCAATTAGACTCCGCCGCCGACGAGGTGGACCATTTCCAGCCGGTCATCGTGCCGAACGGCAGTGTCCTGCCAGCGGCTACGGGGTACCACTTCCAGATTATGCTCGATCGCGACACGATCTGCAGGCAGCTTCAGCCATTCGACTAGAGTTGCCAAATTCAAGCCGTCAGGTATTTCCCGGGTTTCACCGTTGATGTGAACTGTCATATTGGACGCGATTTACGCTACTGTGGCAGACTCATTCTACCGCCTGGGAATGGCCGGGTAAAGTGAAGCTGGTTAGAAATGGGTTAGAAATGGCATCTTTAGAACCAGTAGGTTAGTCACTATGAGAGTTACACGTCGAATCCCACCCTTTTCGCCATAAGTGACTACCTTCATCGACATTATTTTGTAACCGTCCTTCGTTATCCAGCGTCCAGATTCCAGACCGCCGTGTTTTCTTTAGCCTGATATCCTATCTGAGGAGGGCAAGGGCTATAGGCGTGCAACTTAATCAAGTTCATATTCATCGGAGTCACTTTCAGAGGGCCTTGACGTGAAATACGGTCTGATTTTGCCCAGTCTTGTGGCGATCCTCTCTACCCCTCCTGCTCCGGGCATAGCGAGCATGCAGAATGCCGCACCGGTCGTGGAACGGCTCGGCACCGTGAACTTCCGGGTATCCTGCTCGCCCGCAGCCCAGAAGACCTTCGATCAAGCAGTGGCGTGGCAGCACTCCTTCGAGTTTGAACAGTCGGAAGCGGGCTTTCGCAAAGCCGCTCAGCAGGATCCGACTTGCGCGATGGCTTGGTGGGGCGTGGCCATGAGCCAATGGCATCCGCTTTGGGAGCATCCTGACGCTGCGGCTCTGAAAAAGGGTGCTGAGGCGCTGCAGAAAGCTGAGACTCTCGGCCCCAAAACCGATCGCGAGAAGGCGTATGTTGCGGCGCTCGAGAAGTTCTATCAGGACCCGGGGAAGTTGGACCACCAAGCGCGCGCAGAGGCTTACTCGCAGGCGATGGGACTGCTACACCAGCATTATCCTAACGACCTCGAGGCTGGAGCGTTCTACGCGTTGTCGCTCTTGGCCTCGGAACCCACACCCGACCCCGGACTCGCGCACCGGCGCGAAGCTCTGGCAATCCTCAACGTTCTCTTTGAGAACGCACCGAATCATCCCGGGGTCGCTCATTACATCATTCATGCCTGCGATGTGCCGGGCCTGGCGCCCCAGGGCCTTGAAGCGGCCCAGCGATACACCCAGATCGCACCCGATTCGCCTCACGCCCTACACATGCCAGCCCACATCTTCACGCGACTCGGTCTCTGGCAGGACTCGGTCGGTTCAAACATGGCCTCGGCAGCGGCCGCGCAGAACCCGGCGCTTATGCGCCTTAACGGTCCCAAACACGCCTTGCACGCCTTGAATTTCATGCAATACGCTTACTTGCAGATGGGGCATAATGCCGAAGCCCTGCAGGTAGAGGAGCAAGCGAAGGCTGTGCGCGGAGCCAGTCCTGAGTCGCTGCGCTTCGAAGTGACCACTCTGGAGACTCGTTACGCCCTCGAGACGCATGACTGGAAGACGGCCGCCGCCCTGAAGGCTCCGGCAGAGGCAAATACCCGTCTTCAGGCAATGGTCTACCGGGCACGCGCGATTGGGGCGGCTCGCAGTGGCGACCCTGCCGGCGCGCACCAGGACCTGGAGCGTCTCGACGCCTTGCGAAATGTCATGCTGGCAGACAAGGCCCAGTATGGTCCGCATCCCTACGAAACCGAACGCCAGGAGGCGGCCGCGTGGACTGCCTATGCCGATGGAAAGCCGACGGAGGCGGTGAGAATCATGTCCGAGGCAGCTGAGCGCGAAGAAGCCCAGGGTGGTCCCGATCCGCTTTCCGCGCCGGTCCGCGAGTTGTTCGGCGACCTGCTAATGGAGATCAAGCAGCCTGGCGAGGCCCTGAAGGAATATCAGACGGCGCTTAAGGAGGCCCCCAACCGGTTCGATAGTCTCTATGGAGCGGCTAAGGCCGCCGACCTAACCAGGAAGGCTTCAAAAGCGCGAAGTTACTACGAGACGCTGGTCAGGATGGGAAGAGAACTGGGAGCAGACCGTCCGGAACTCGTTGAAGCCCGCTGGCGCTTGACGAAGAAATAGCTGGTACTGGGTCGATCAAGAAACCGCTTTCGGTTCACATGACGAAAACAACAATGCTCACGGACTTTCCACTTCCGAAGGCACTCTTTCGATGGGAGCGCCTGAAGCAGCTGGAATAGCCGGAGCGGTTTGGGCAGCCGGAGCAGGAGGACCCTCGAGGTCTCGCTGTAGCGGCTCGCGAAGCGATATGGGTGACCGTGGGATCTTGGAAAGCCGGTTGCCGCTTCTCACTCGAGCCAGGGAGACGCCGTCGGTAATTATCTTCTCGCCTTTGGGCAGCGTCAACTTTCGTCTGGTCCAGTAGATCCGGCCGCCCAACCGGTAGGACATGTACATCGCCTTACGGTGTGGCAGACTTACGACCTGGGCATCGGACACCTGGAACCCAGCGTAGTGCTGGGCCACCGTTATGTCTCTGGCGACGGCTTGGCTCAGCTCCGCAGCACTGTGGACGCCCCCCGGTACAACCGAATAGGGATCGGTCAGGCCCACCAGCCCGGTTGGAATCGGGTTCGAGGTAGCCCATGAGAAAGATCGGAAGGCTTCTGGGCGTTTTGACCTAAGCGACTGCCCGCCGGGGACGGTCGCGGCGTCTCGTTTGTTGTCAGCGCCGGAAACGACAAAATAGGCTGCGA
The DNA here is from genome assembly GCA_963803295.1 of uncultured Acidobacteriota bacterium. Classification (GTDB taxonomy): domain Bacteria; phylum Acidobacteriota; class Terriglobia; order UBA7540; family UBA7540; genus CAWDMC01. The sequence goes on from CAWDMC010000012.1 coordinate 380,193, forward strand.
TGCCGATAAGTGCGATTGCGCAAAGCGCGGCCCTCGATCCCTGGCAGTAGGGCGCGGGATGGCTTCTCGCTTTCTTTCTGTGGACGCGTTCATTGCGGGTCGACCGGGTAGCCAAGGCATCGAGGTCCTTCCGATTCAGGGAACTCTCGTGATTACGGGTTGCGACCTCTTTCTTCATCTCATTCCTTCAGGTTCGAATTCAGCCTGATGAAGCGAGACTACACGAAACGGCGCAAGTGCGATCCCTTCCGGCTGGTCCAGTACCTTCGTACTGGGTCCGGTAAATCGGTTACTGATAGCCTTGGCGTCGCGTGGGATGAGGCTTGCAGCCCCCGATGCCCCTGCCCTTATGCCTGATCCCTGATATGCGTGGCGAAATACCACACGTTGCCGAAGGGATCTGTAACTCCTCCTATTCGATCTCCGTAGGGCTGATCGGCAGGCTCTCCGATTGAAGTGGCGCCCCACCTTAAGGGCCTGTCTGTAAAGGGAGTCGGCGTCAGGAACGTACAGGAACAGAGTCGCCGGCATGGCCTGCCACTGTCCATGCGCCTCGTTGAGCTCGATCATGGAATCGCCGATTCTGAATTGGGCATGGTTGATCATTCCCTCGGGAGACTGGAAGCGGAGGATTTCTTCTGCCCCCAGTCCATTTCGCAGAAAATCGATCAGCCCGGCTGCGCCCTTCGGGTGCAGATACGGTGTCACGGTATTAGAGCCTTCGCGAATGTGGCTGGCTCCTTTATGCGTCGCGATGTACCAATGATTGCCGAAGGGGTCGCGGACACTTGCCTCGCGATCGCCATAATCCATGTCGGCGGGGCCAGCGAGGGATGTCGCGCCCGCCTGCAGGGCGAGCTGATAGACGGAATCGGCATGGGGCATGTAGAGGTGAAGCGCTGCAGGCATCTCTTTCATTCCAGAGCGCCCGCCCACCATCACCATGGAGTCTCCAATCTTGACTTCGATATGCCAGCCACCCGCCGATCCCGTACCGCGAAGGCTTTCTGTTCCTCCGAAAGCTTGTTTGATGAAATCGGCCAGTTCGCTCGCTCGCTCGACCAGCAGGTACGGAGTGATAGTGCGAAAGCCTTCGCGTACAGCGCTAACTGGGCCGGCGGTTTTAGCTTTGGCAGCCGGTTGCACTCCTCGGGAGAGAGCACCACTCTGCTCGCGCATGAAAATCTCGGTTCGCCTTTCTATCTCCTCGGTTGAAAGATCCTCCAGATGGGTCGTGATGAGCCACCGGTGCCCGAAGGGATCCACTAGCGTGCCGGAACGCTCTCCATAGAACTTGTCCTCAACCGGTCTCAAGAGCTTGGCGCCGGCGGCGATGGCGCGCTTGGCCATTGCGTCTACATCGTCTACAAAGAGATGGATACTGACCGTCGTTCCGCCGATCGTTGATGGAGCGGCATAACCCATTTCAGGAAACTCATCGGCGAGCATAATAGGAGAATCACCGATCTTGATCTCAGCATGCCCGATCCTGCCGTCCGGCATCCTCAGGCGAGTCAGCTCTGTCGCTCCAAATGCCTTCTTGTAAAACTCTATGGCCTCGGCCGCACCTTTGACGATCAGGTAAACCGTGGCCGTATGGAACCCTTCCGGTATCGTTTTCGCTTTACTCATTAACCCTCCTTCAAAAACTAACGCGTACTCCCAACTGCGCCGCAAACGGTATTCCAACCGTCGTGCCCGGTCCGAAAAAATCGCCGAGGCCGCCAGCGGGCACCAGCAGCTGCTTGTTGCTGGTGATGGGCTGTGTCTGGCTGCAGTCAGCATTCAAGCAGAACGCCGTCGCGTTATAGAGGTTATTCACCGGCGTGGGCAGCGCGGAAATATCGGTGACATAGTTGGCGCCGGGATTGTTGCGGTTAAAGAGATTGAAGAACTCGATGAAGGGGGTCACCGACCAGCGCTCGCGGAACCTGATCGGGCGGCTCACGCGCATGTCCACCTGGATATACGGCGTTCCGCGGAACTGATCGAGACTGGTTTGCACTCCGTTGACTACCGCGCGATCATTCCCTGTATCGCCGAGGCCCTTCACGTCGACCGGAGTGGTGAGAGTGATCGGCCGGGCACCTTCGGCCTGGGACAACAGGGAGACCTCGAACCCGGACGGCACGTGGAAGACGCCTGCCACTACCACCCGGTGGGTCACGTCTTCTCCCGAAGGTCCGAAATCGCCCTTGCCAAAGGCGTGCAAGGGGTTGCAAACACCGTCGACATAGTCGAAGAGCTCGCCCAGCACGCAACCCCAGGTTTTGGCGTTCGATAACGTGTAGTTCACCACCAGGTTTAACCGGCTGGTGACGTTCCCTTGCAGGTGAACCGTCATTTCATCGTAGCGGGAGCGATTGTCGCTGCGGAACACCGCAAGATTGGGAACATTGTCCATTTGGGTAATCGAGTCGGAAGCAAACCTGGGTGAAGAAACAGTGTAGCCCGCCTGGTATTGGTACCGGGCATAAGAGTGGACGCCTTGCTCGTGGGCGTAGTCCGCTCCCAGTGTCCAGTTGGAATTGAATGCATGCTCGACGCCGCCGGTGAAGTGAATAGCGTACGGCGTCTTATAGTGGGGGTCGATGATGGATCCCTCGCCGCCCTCGCTGGCGCCTGGTACGCACCCGGAATCTCCAGGCTGGATGCAAGTTCCCGGAGCCTGATTGACGCCTTGAAACGCGGTCACCCAGCCATTCTGGGCGAGGTCGCTGTAGAAGAGCCCGAAGCCGGCGCGAATCACTGTGTGCTGGGTATCGCCCAGCGCATAGGCGATACCGAGCCGCGGCGCGACCGCTCCCCGATAGTCGTGAGGCGCACCATGCGCAAGCGGAATGTTCAGGGCCTCTATTGTCAACAGCGCCGGATTCTCCAGTTGTGAGCGACCTGATGCGGTGAAGAGGCCCAAGGTGGTGTCGTATCTGACGCCATAATTAATTGTGAGACGCGGCGTCACCCGCCAAGCGTCTTCCGCGTAGAGTCCAAGACGCTGCACGTTTTGCGAGAAGCTTCCGTTGCCGGCTGGCGTGGACGTGCAGTTGGTGCCATCGGTAACCTGGAGGTCCGCTGTTGGCGCGCAGCTCAAGTCAACTGCAAACTGCTGGGGATTGGTCAGGTAATCCACCGGATCCTGGGCGAACGCAGTGAGGTTTTCGGCTGTGCCTGCCAGCGCCCCGCTCATCACAGGTTCGTGGATGAAATCCACTCCGAAGCGGGTTGCGTGAGCTCCCGACACGTGGCTCACGTCGTAGCGGAACTGGTACTTTTCTTGATTTCGCGAGACAGGAAAGGCGGTAATCGGTGTGACGAACTGGTTGTCGCCGAAGGTTTCAAATCCGGAGATCGTCCGCGTGGTGGCGCTAAAGGGAAAGGCCAGGGCGAAACCCATATTTGTGTTGCGCGCTTCCGTGCGATGCAGGCCGCCGGCGCCCAAAGTGAACGATCCGAGCCAGGCGGGGCTGAAGGTGTGCCGCTGGTTGAGCACAAGGTTCAGGTACTTGGAATACGAACTAGCTCCGGTGGACGGCAGGGTCGCTTGTTGTACCAGGTCGTTGTGTGTGGTGTACTCATCTGCCGAAGCCCGCAGGAACCACTGCGTGCGTGACGACTGTGACCAGTCGAGTCGCGCTGATGCGAGATAATCGCGGAATGGAACGAGCACGTGGCCAGGCACCGGGATCGAGCTCACCCCGGGGATCAGACCTTGAGCCGCCAGCGAGGCCAGCGCGTTGAACTGGCTGAGGCTGGCTGGACTGTAGGCGACGCTAGCATCCTCGTGGACGGCTTCCAGGGAGGAGAAGAACCAGAGATTACTCTTCCTGATGGGTCCGCCCAAGGTCCCAATATAGTTCTGCTTGGAGAATGGCTGCTTCGGCGCAGGCGCCGGATTCTCAATGGGAAAACGGGCATTGAGCGATGCCGCGCGCTCGTAAAAAGCCTCGTCGCCGTGCCACTGGTCACTGCCGTGCCTGGTGGTGATCACCACCGAGCCGGCCGTGGTGCGGCCGGTGTCCGCATCTTCCTGGGCCGTGTGAACCGCAAATTCCTGGATCGTATCGGGGGAGAAGTTCTGCAGGAACCCGCCGATATAGTCATCGGAATTATCCGCGCCATCCACTGAGAGCTGGTCGTTCAATCCTGAACTGCCGCCGAACGAAACTGCTGTGATGCGGGCCTTGGTGGGATCAGAAGGCTCTACGGGCTCTGTTCCGGCGACAAGGAAAGCGATGTTGGTAAAACTGCGGTGCGCCAGGGGGATCGTCTGCAAATCGAGCCTCGTTACGGCGCCCTCGTGCACCGCGCGGGTAGTATCGACCGGCGCGGTGGTGATCGACGAGCTTTGCCCCAACACGTTGACCGTCTGGTGCGCCGCCGCCACCTGCAAAGTCACTTGGATTTCGCGCACGGAGCTGACGAGAATGGCGACGTCCGCTTGGGCCTCAGCAAACCCGTCGGCATTGACGCTTACGTGGTAGGCCCCGGGCGGCAGCAGGTTGAGTCGAAACTGTCCCCGGTCGTCTGTCCAGGCCTCATGCTTGACAGCACTATCAACCGACTGGACCACAATTCTCGCTAAAGGCACGCGCGCTCCGGAATAGTCCTGTACGCTGCCGGCCAAGTCCCCCTCGGGACTTTGAGCCAGAGTGGCGAACGGCGGCCACATCAGCGCTATCACCCACGGGAGAAGGCTGCAGACCCGATTTGCGCGTATTCGTTCGGAGCTCATGAGGGGGAAGGGAATTCGGAAGGGCTCCTGGCAGAAACCGACCAACTAAGGTGCGAGCCTTCTTGGGGAAACCGGCTGGGGGGTAGAGTTGTAGAGTGCACCCACCTGCCGCACGTATTCGCGAGTCTCGTCAAAGGGTGGCACGCCCCTCGCCCTGATCACGGCGCCTTCGCCTGCATTGTAGGCGGCGAGAGAGAGATTTACATCACCTTCAAAGGTATCCAGCAGGTGGCGCAGGTGTGTGACTCCTCCTTGGATATTCTGGCGCGCATCGTAGGGATCACGGACGCTCAATAGTCGCGCGGTCCCGGGCTCCAGTTGCATAAGACCCATCGCTCCTTTCGACGAAAGCGCCCGCGGGTTGAATGCAGATTCAACACAGATTATCGCGCGCACAAGTTTCGGGTCAACCTGATAGCGGAGAGAAGAGTCGCGGATCACATCCTCGTACGGTGAAGGCGACGCCCAGTAGCGGCACGGACGCGCTCTGGACGTAAGGGAATGATCTCCCAGATCCAGCGACAGATGACGAGGGAAGGAATGCCTGACGTATCCCCTCAACAGTAGGACGGCGACGATGCAAAGCAGAATCTCCGCCACATGAGCCTTCATCGAAATTGAACCCCTTCACGATAAGCGGCGAGAAACCGGGCTTGGTCCGGCTCACCCGATTGAGCAGAGCTTGCAACAGGTTGCGTGTAATGTCAAGAGGATAATGTGGTTAAAGTGGGTAATGCGGCGTAATGTGCGCAGCAATTGCTCGGTACACTACGAATCCCGCAGAACCCCGCTGAAATCCCGCTATCTTTCCGCACATTTTCCGCTCTGTTTCGGATGTCCGGAATCAGGGCTGGAGAGAGCTGCCAAAGCCCAGCCGACAACGGGATCCCATTGGGCTGGGTACCGAACTCGATACCGAAAAGGGATCTTAGTTCACGCATGATTCCAGCAACTCCTTGGCATAAAGGGCCCCGTCGGGTGTTTCCTCGTGCTTGAAATAGACGAACACGTCTTTGCCCTCTTTGAGGAGCCTGCTCACGCTGGCGGAGATGGCCTTGCGCTCTTCGACAGGATACTCCGGCTTTCGCAGGCGGAAATAGGCGAAAGCAGCTGTGGTTACGGTGGGTATCTCGAACTTTTCGGACTCGGCCCAACAGAGGGCCACGTTGTGTTTCCTAAGAAGTTCGTACACATCGTCGTTCAACCAGGAATCGTGTCGAAACTCAAAGGCGAAGCGCACATCTTCAGGCAGGCCCTGAAGGAAAGAGGCGAGCAAAGGCGCGTCGAAGCGACAGTTCGGTGGAAGCTGGAAGAGGATGGGCCCCTGACGGCGCGTGGCCCGCAACGGGTCGATGGCACGCAGGAAGATCTCCGTGAACTCCCCGGCATTCTTGAGACGCATGAAATGAGTAATGCGCTGGTGCGCTTTGGGCGAGAAAAGAAATTCCGGGGGCGTAGATTTAATCCAGTTTTCCAGCGTGCTTGCGGCGGGCAATTGCCGGAACGTGTAGTTGATCTCCACGCTGTTCAGTTGACGTGAGTAGTACTCCAAGAACTTCTTCTGCGGTATTTCGGCCGGGTAGAAGTTCGGCTTCCAGGCCGGATAAGCAAACCCCGATGTACCTGCATAGAGCATGGGTCTCAGGGTAAAGGCAGAGCGCCCAAAAGTCAAAAATGAACAGCGCTTTGCGCTGCTCCGCTATAATTCCTCCGTCCCAAACGACGGGAGGAACCAAAGATGAAGCGGCGTGAATTCCTAAGAACTGGGTTAGTCACCACCGTAACTGTAGGGGCACTGAGCAACACCCACCACGGCTATAGCGAGGGCCATGATCCGGAACGGGAGCAGGGCGGACGAGATTGTCGCTTGGTCGAGCGAGGATCTGAGGTTGAACTGCATGCACCGGCATTTGTTTTTAAACTCGATACTGCCGGAGGCTTGAGCGCACGGTCCTGGGAGAACAAACTGAGTGGGCGGACGATTCCGCTAACAGGCGGCGCCGAACTGGGGACGGACCTTGACGTGGCGGAAGAGCGAATCTGGATTCCTGGATGGAAGGGGACCGTTTCTCAATCGCAGTCCGCGGATGCCAACGAAGACCCCGGATATAAGGAAGGATATGGCCGCCCGGAGTACGACGACTCGAAATGGCGAGGGATGATCAACCTCACGCTCGGGGTCGAGTCTCCGATGTCGTTTACCTGGGCACGAACGCCGCTTGCGATTCCTTCAAGTGCAAGTAACAAACCGCTTTCGCTGACGATCGGTGGATTTGGACTGTTCGACCACCGCTTCATTCGCGTATTCCTAAACGGGAACGAAGTGGGTTCACGCCGCGCGACAGGGCGTTGGCATGAGCCCTTCGTTATCGATCTTGGACCCGAGTCACCCGCCCACGGCTTTGTGCGTTTCGGGCAGAGCAATCTTATCGCGGTGCAACTGTCGGAATTTGTCACCCGCCCTGCCCGTCTCGACCAACTGGATCCGCAGCATGGGCGTGCACTCCCTGGCAGCCTGAGTTGGCCGTTTTCTCCTGCGCAGTTTGAGCAGTATCTCACCGTCGGCCTTGGACTTAGAACTGCCAAATGGGAAGTGGCCCGTTTAGCTTCGAGGAAGGAGGGCGAATCCGGTGAAGCCGTGTTCGAAATGGCGTCGGATGTACCCGGCCTTTCCGCATCGGTTACTTACCGCTGGAATTCCAATGAGCCTGTTCTGCACAAATTCGTCGAGATGCAGAATCATGGCGCCGCGCCGCTGCGCATCATGAATGTGAGTCTGGGAAACTATCGCACGGGCGCCACCGTCACCGAGGGCGAACAGGGATTTCCGGTTTACGTCGCCGATGAGTTCTTCATGGGATTGGCCCATCCTTATGGTTGGGTCATGGGACAGGAGGATCTCGTTCGCCTGCGACAATTCCCAGGAACAGCGATCAAGCCTGGAGAGGCGTTCCAATGCATAGAGGCGGTGTACGGCACAGCCAAGAGCGGTGCCGCGCGACAGGGTTTTCTCGCTCATTTGCATGGACGGATGCGCCGAGTCGTTCGTGGACACAACCGGGCCTATGCTTTTTTCGACCCTTTCGGCGCGCAGGGTGGTGACGGTCATGACTTCAATGAAAGCGAAAGCTTTGTGCTCGATAACATTACCAAAGTCGCTGAGGGCCAACGGGAGTCAGGGTGCCGCTTCGATCGCTATTCCTTGGAATTCTGGGTTGACTACCACGGTGACCTTACGCAGCCTGACCCGAAACGATTCCCGGGCGGACTCACCAAAATAACCTCGGCCTTGAAAGAGAACGGCATCGCGCTGGGCTTGTGGATTGATAGCTCCTGGGAACTGTGGTCAGTGGGAGGCAATCCTGTCGTTAAACCGACCCTTTCAAACGATCCTCAATACGGCACCGAGTGGATGGCGCTATGCCGCGCGACCGAACCTATTAAGAGCATGTACTCTCGGGCCTTCCGCTACCATATCCGGGAACACGGTGTTCGCCTCCTGAAGTTCGACAACTTCCGGCCTCTCTGCTACAACTCCCAGCATCAACATCTGCCCGGGGTGTATTCGACTGAGGCCATCGGGAACGCCGTGATTGATACGCTCCATGACCTCGATGCCGAGAACGACGAGGTCTTTCTCATGCTTTACTGGGGATACCGCTCGCCGTGGTGGTTGCTGCACGCTGACACGCTGTTCGAGTCCGGCCTCGCCATGGAGGCCTCCTCTCCGGGGCCTTCACCCACACTTTACGCGCGCGATAGCGTGACCGTAGGGCTGGACCAGGGCGAGTGGTACGGCGAGGATATTCCGCGGCTGGGGAAGGATTCGTTGGGAGTGTGGCTTTCTGATTGGGGATGGAACAGTTCCATCGGGAAGGAGCGCTGGCAGGAAGGCTTTGTGATGGATATGTGCCGCGGCAGCCTACTGGCTCAGCCGTGGAGCGACGGGCCGTGGCTCTCCCCGCCGGAACGCCGGCAGATGGCGGATTTTATCGACCTTCTCAAAGCAGGGACCGCTTCCTTCAGTCGTTCCAGGTTCATCGTGGGGAATCCCTGGAAGACCGAGCCCTACGGCTACATCTGCTCAGATGGAAAGCGGGCATTCATTGCTTTAAACAATTGCACTTGGCAGGATGTTTCGTTGGAGCTGCAATTGAACCAAGCCTGGGGACTGCCGGAAGGGCTGGGCTGGGATCTCTACCGCTGGTATCCCGATCCTGCCCGTCTGCAGGCCGAAGGGGCAAGATTTTCGAAAACAGCTCCGTTATCGCTTCGCCCTTTTGAGGTGATTCTGCTTGAGGCGGTTCCGGCGGGTGAATCGGCTTCGCTTGGCCGGAGTTTCATGAGTGCTCCATTCCCTCGATCTTTCGACGAGCCCAGCCGGGAATTGAAACTCAAGACTGACGAGAACGGCCTGAAGCTGAATGTTCAGGGAGAAGTGCCTGCATGTGGCCGGGGCGGCACGCTGGTGATTACGGTAGAGATGCGAAGGGGTTCCGTCGCCGCAATGTCACCCGATGTGGGTAAGTATTTTGCGGCGAGCGGCGCTCTTGATGGCCAGCCGGTCCCATGCCGTCCCGTGCTTGGCAATGCTACTTATCCTGCGTCTTGGCAGGCTTGGCGCATCCCAATTGAAGCATCGCGCAATCCCAGGAACTTTCTAGTTTCTATTACGAACAGCACCAAAATGGACGTCGCCTTGGTGAGCCGCGGACATTTTATCCCCACCTGAAGGGGCGGGAGCGTCGTGACGAAACCTGCCGAGGTCTTCTCTAGCGATAGGGTGTCTCCCAGGATGAGGCGCGCGAAGGTCGCTTTCTCTCAAGGGGAACGACCGCCGGTCTTGTTTTACAACATCTTTCCCGAATTCTCTCACTTCTATGAACTGATTGGGGCTTACATTATGAAAGATCTGTCGCGTGTTGCTGGTGGGCCACCAGACCTCAAGAGTCTCAATCCGAGGCGCCTTTCCCAGTCCGATGTGTTGCAGGAGCGGCGACGCCCCAAAAGATCCTCCGCTGGTAATATCTCGGTAGATGAATCGGCGCCCCTGATCCCCATTCTGTAGGGTAAGTTTGATGCGCGCACCGACTGCCGCCCGGTTGGTTTTTACACCCACAAGGCGAATGCTAATCCAGTTATTCCCATGATGGCCCGGGTTTTTGAAAAGTACGCTCGGATATTTGTCGCCCGGCACAGCCCCGCCAATTTCGAGCGCGATGTCTTCATCGCCGTCATTGTTAATATCGGCGAAAGCGACGCCGTGTCCCTTCTGAAGGTGGCCAGTGCCGGAAGAAGTCGTGATATCGACGAAGTATTTCCCATCGTGGTTTCTAAACAGCACATTCGGAACCAGGGCTGCATATGAAGGAGCGCCAGTTCCCAGATAAAAATCCAGAAACCCGTCGTTGTCCACATCGCCGAAGTTGGCCCCCATCGGCATAAACACCCGGTCTAATCCAACTTCCTGAGTCACATCCTGGAAGGACCCGTTGCCCGTGTTCTTATAGAGTTTGAGAGTCTCTGCTTTTCCAGGGAGCTTCAAATAACTGCGCGCAACCTCTGTAACCGACTGAAGAAAACTCGTCACAAAAAGGTCGAGCCAACCGTCGTTGTTGTAATCGAAGAACCAAACCGCGAAACTCATCAATGGCTTTCCCACATGCAACTTACCGGCAACATCAGTAAACGTTCCATCCCGATTGTTGTGGTAGAGAAAGTTTTCGTCTCCCCCGTTCGAAACGTAAAAGTCCGGGTATCCATCATTGTCGTAGTCGCCCGCGACAACACCCTTAGTGAACTTGACGCGGTCGACGCCCGCATGATGGGCGACATCCGTGAAGGTCCCATCGCCGTTATTGTGGTAGAGTTGGCTAGGGGCATTTTCGTTTCCCACAAACAGATCGATATTTCCGTCGTTATCAAAGTCCGCCCACGCCGCGGTTTGAGTTGATGTCGCGGGATTTGCCAGCCCGGCCTCGCCCGTCACGTCCGTGAAAGTCCCATCGCAATTGTTCCTTAACAACGACTTCCTCATCGGGAGTTCCCATGCTCCCCGAAGCACCAGAATATCCATGCAGCCATCATTGTTGTAGTCGGCCTGAATCAGGTTTAGCCCCCTAGCTGTTTCGACAGTCCAGTCTGGGCGGTTCGGTCAGTGAAAGTTCCATCACCATCGTTGTGGAAATAGTGTAAGGGTTCACAAGCGTCCATGCTGGAGGTTACAGCATCCAGGAACCCGTCGTTATCAAAGTCCTCCACGATCACTCCTCCTGCCTGGCTGTCTACGTCGAGCCCGACAGAGGGCGCCACATCCACGAACCGGCCGATGTCTTCCTTTGATTCAAATACGCCTGGAGGAATGAGATATCTTTGAGGAACACCGTTGGGGTATTCGCCTAAAGTCATATAGGCTATGTTGAGCAGCCACTTAGCCTCGATATCCTCTGGTTTCTGATCGAGGTAATTCAAGAAATGTTTTGTGGCCTCTCGTGATCCGGATTCCAGCTTGTGCCGCCCTTCACGGCTGATGGGAAAGATGCAACTCTTGGCGTTGTGACTATGCAAGCAATTGTCGATCTCCCCCCGGCGCATCTCCGCGATCCCAAGTTTTTCCTCCAATCCGAGCTGGAGTTCCTTCAAGTGATGATCCGCGGCAAGTTGATACGCAGATTGGAAATGTTCGATTGCTTTGTTCATCTCTCCCTGATACGAGTACAGTTGAGCCAAGGTGTGATGCCGCCTGGAGGCTACATCGAAATAGCGCTGTTCCAGGTTCTGACTCTTCAACCCAGCCAAATTCGTCTCGAGTCGTTCAATTGCAAGATGGACCGCCCGTCGCTTGAGGTCGCAGATAGTTTGCAAATTCTGGTTCCAGTCAGGCGGTTTATCGAGAAGTTTGAAGAAATATTGACCCTCATAGCCTCCTGAGACTTCCGTGACGGCCTCGCCGTCTGCCGAAGGGATTTGCATGGGTGGGGGGCCGGATTGCGTGTCTTGGTTTCTCGCCTCCAATCGAGCGCCCACCGCAATCGTCTGCGAGACGCGTTTCGAGAAACCACCATGCTTGGCCGCGGCGTGGATCTGCAATATCGAACTCAGGAAGGCAGAAAGTAGCGCTAAAGGCATCTTGTAGTGCCGGACGGAAAGAGCTGAGTTGTGGCGCGAACGGTTAGGAGGCGCAAGAGGTAAACGTGAGTCTTGGCGAGGGTTTGCGCCCCTATATAATGCGGAGCCCGAGAAAGGCACTTTTCACAAGCCGACACCGGCCACCGACCCGACAAGCACCAGCGCCACGTCCCGTTTCGGTAAGCCTAGTATCTAGAGACTAGCAGGCTGCGGAAAAACGCTGGCTGTAGCGCCGGTCTATGACGTCTATGACCGGCGGCCTTTGTCTTCAAGGCATCCGGCGCTCAGAGAGCGCCGCTACAGCGCTCAGAGCAGGATACTTCAGCAGCCCGCTAGAAAAGAAGCTTCAGAGCAAACTGTATTTCACGGGAGTTGTTGGCCGTCGAAAAGATTCGACCAAAGTTGGAATTACAGGTTGCGATTGGCTCACAGAAAGACGCAGAAGGCCCTCCCAAGTTGGTATGGTTAAAGAGATTGAAGAACTCGCTGCGGAATTGAAGGCTTGTGTGTTCGCCGTGCAGCGGGAAGTTCTTGAAGAAGCCCAGGTCCCAGTTTCCAAAACCCGGACCTCTTTCGGTGTCGCGTCCCAAATTGCCAAAGGTAAACGGAGCAGGCAACTGGAAAGCTGCCGGGTTAAGCCAGCCCTGGGTCGGGTCACCGGGAACAGAGACCCTGGCAGGCTGGCCTAAAATGCGATTAGGGCGTTGCGCACCGCCGCCCACGTTTGCGTTATCGATGGTCAGGCCAACATTGATGGGCGGTCCCGAATTATAGCGGGTAACGCCCGTGATTTCCCAGCCGCCCGCGAATCCATTTACGATACCACCGGCGTTGGAAAGGAAGCGCTTTCCGCGACCGAAGGGCAACTGATAGAAGTAGCTTCCAGTGAAGATATGGCGGAAGTCATAAAGTCCACTGGCGCGATCCGCCCGGATGTTGTATTCGCTTTGCACATTAGTGCCGCCTGGTCCCCCGGCGGCTACGTCGATATAGTGAGACCACGTGTACGAGCCCAGAAACTGCAGCCCGTTGTTAAACCTTTTTTCGAGTTTTACCTGCGCCGAGTGGTAAATGCTGGTGGCCAGGTCGAGGCCTTCAGAGAGGGTGTCCGCTGCGGGAAAGGGCCGGGGATGTTCTGGCGAACCGATGGCGCCCGGCCCGGGTTGGGCAGTATTCGTGTTAAGGAAGGTCGCCATCTTGGTACCCTTCGTTCCCACATAGTCAACTTCAAGTAATAGATCCTGGGCCAGTTGACGTTGCACACCGAGATTCCAATGCTGAGTATAGCCCGACCGATCCGTGCGACCCAAAGCGAAGATTCCTGCCGGTTTCGAGGTTGGCGTCACGTCCAGGTTGGGGTCAAAAAAAGTCTCAACGGGGGCATTAACAACGGGGTCATTTTTTCCACTTAAGTTGTCTGAGACGGCATAGGGCCACTGGCCTCGAATTCCCTGGACGTGCCAAAGGTAGTCAGTCGCGTAAAAGATCCCATAACCACCTCGAATCGTGGTTTTGGTCTGAAGTTGGTAGGCAAACCCGAATCGAGGTGCGAAATTGTTGAAATCCGGATCCCGAACTGAGCGGCGCACGTTTGGCCCCTGGCCCGTCACAGGGTTAATCCCCGCCCAGACATACTGTCCGGAGGTCCGGTCAAACATCCCTTGACGGTCGTTCAGGTCAACGGGTTGTGCATTATACTCATAGCGCAATCCCAGATTTAGCGTCAGCCGCTGGGTAACCTTGTAATCGTCTTGAACATAGCCCTGCCATTGTTGCCAGCGCATATGAACCAAGGTATTCCCGATGTTTCGGTTACCGCTGCTGGGTAGACCCAGGAGGAAAGAGCCTAGGGCCGATCCCGTGGTGGATCTATTCTGGGGATCACTGGTAGGAACCCCATCAAAAGCGTAACTGCCGCTGAAGAAGTTATCCTCCAAGCTTCGGACGTTGTTGTGTTGATAACCGAATTTCAGGGAGTGGCGTCCCATGATCTTTTGGACGCTGAAAATTCCCATAAGATCGGTGGTGGGGATCGGAACTCCACCCTCAGAGGGAGTGCTGAAACCTGGAATGCCAACACCCGGCAATTCGGGGAATTGCTTGTTCTTGATGGGTATCCCTTGCAACGGATGAGCGGCCAGGTACGATGCGGCTCCGGGCGCCGGGTCATTCGAGGCGTTGAGTATATTGGTGCGGTTAACTCCCAGCTTGATGTCGATAACGGTGGTGGGACTCGCCAGGTAGGTCCAACTGGCAACAGCATTGCGGTATTTGTTGGTCGTATCAGTCTCGAACTTCGGCAACCCCTGAGGAGCTGCCTCGGTCGCACCGAAATGCGAATACCGCGCAAAGAACGTCAACTTGTCAGTGATCTTGTAATCAGAACGGATATTCATTTGCCAGGTGTTCTGGGAAAACGGGCTGTGATTCACAACATTACCGGCTCCAGCCACGTTCGTCGCAGGATACACCTGAGTGGCGAAGGCCGCCATCGCAGGATCGATTCGGTCAGGACAAATAACATTCAGAACACCATTGCAGCTGATGCGATCGCGCACCAGTAGACCTGAAATCGGGTCCGTCCGGGTTGTAGCAGGGTCGAAGATAGGCCCCTGGTCTCGGAGGTCCCCTGACAGTTCCGTACCGGTGGGAACCGTCGCCACGCCGGTGGAGGCGCGCCGGGCTCGAAGGCCCTCGTAGTTAAACAGCCAGAAGAGTTTGTCATGTCCGTTGTAAACATGCGGAATTATGACGGGACCTCCGATCACGGCTCCGAACTGGTTTTGACGGAAAGCGGGCTTGACGGCCGGACTGGAAGGTGTCGAGAAGTAATTCCTGAAAAAATCGCTGGCGTCAAACTTATCGTTGCGCACGAATTCAAAAAGTGACCCGTGCAATTGGTTGGTCCCGGATTTAATGGCGACGTTCACGTTGCTACCGGCCGCCTGTCCATACTCGGCCGAAGTAATGTTGGTTTGGACCTTGAATTCCTGGATGGCGTCAATGGACGGTTGAATAGCAAACTGTTTGAAGAAAAGCTCATTATTTTCTATTCCGTCCAGGGAGTAGTTATTCTCACTCTGGTCTGAGCCGCTCACACTGAAGTTGTGCCCGCTCGAAATCGCGAAGACCGTCCCCACGGGCACCGACCCTGGTACCAGTAACAGCAATTCGGTATAACTTCTTCCATTCAGAGGCAAATTTACAACGTCTTTATTATTAACGATTGTGCCAACCGTAGCGTTCGAGGTATTAAGCAGAGGCGCCGCCGCAGTCACCTGCACGGTCTGGGTGATGGAGCCAACCTGCATCTTTAGGTTTACGGTAACCGTCTGGGCAACTGGCAACTCGATGTTGGATGCCTCCGTCGTTTGGAACCCCGAATGCTCCACTTTGACGTTATAAACCCCCGGTAACAGGGACCCTGCCGTGTAATTTCCGTATTGGTCGCTCTTCATCACACGAGCGATTCCGGTCTGGGCATTGGTGATGGTGATACTACCATCCGGAATGCCCGCGTTAGAGCTATCGCTAACGGTGCCCAGAATGGTCCCAAAGGAAGTCTGACCCTGGAGCGGTTTCGGCCCCAGCATGATCGCAATAGCGGTCAGAATCAGGCCAATTCCGCCAATGCCTTTCAGGGATCTAGTGGCCATCTGAACTCCTCCTCTTCAGAATCTAAAGTCCATTACCGAATCAGCCGTATGCTCCGCCGCGGCCAGAATCGCACGCCAGCAATTCGCCTCTTTCAACTCATGTTCATTTGAGGTAAAGGAAGAAACGCCGTCGTGTATATCACGGGGAGCGCCATAGAGTCAAGCCCGCGTTTTGGCCGATATTGTCAAATAATTTCAAAACGTGCCGCCAATGCTGAAATCCGTTCATTTCCAGGTAGCCCTCTCCCGAATGCACCCCCGACCCTAGCCGCCCCGGGCACAGTAAGCTCTGTATGCTTGACTTTGCTTTGCGGGTATAGCATCAAAATCTGACCCATGTCAAGGGAAACGTTTCAAAACATAATGTGAAACATAAACAAAATTCAAACATTGTCGCGATACTATCTTTTCCCGGTCGTGGCCGCAGATCGCCTGAAGGGCTTGTACGGAGACGCTATTTGACCTTCGCCTTCGCGAACTACAAGAACCTGATCCGCACTTACATTGGTGAGACGCTCGACCTTCCCACTGGGCCAGTGGATTTCAACCCAGTCGGCCTTCTCTCGACCGCCGAGGCCAAAATGCAACCGCATGTCGTTACCTGAGAGCCAGCTTCCGCCGGTACGGACCCGGTCAGACTGGATCAGGGTTCCGGCGGCCACTGACACGAGGGCGCCAATTCCGTCCCGGTTACTCTTAGTTCCGACGGTTTTGACCTGCAGCCAGTGCCCGGCTTTATTTCCACCGTCGTTTTGCAGCAGAAGCGGTCGACCGCCAATTGTGGTAATGGCGACGTCGAGGTCGCCATCGTTGTCATAGTCGCAGAAAGCCCCCCCTCGCCCGCCAATTCGAAGCGCACCTAGACCCACTTCCCGGGATACTTGCCGGAATTTGCCATTAGCCTGATTCTCGAACAGTTGAGGATTTTGGAGATAGTGTTCGTCGTTGAAAAGCCGATCTACTTCGGGATAAAGATGGCCGTTGACAATGAAAACATCCTTCCACCCATCGTTATTGTAATCCATGAAAAACGTCGCCATGCCCAGGTAACGAACGGTAGCCTCGCCCAGGCCGGAGGGATAGGATACGTCCGTAAACATGCCTTTGCCGTCGTTATGAAACAGTGTTTTGTTGTCAAAGCTGAAGGTGGAGATGAACAAATCGGTCCATCCGTCATTGTCGTAATCTCCCGCGGCGATACCCATATTGGCTTGCTCTTGTCCCTCGCCGTTATAGGCAATCCCGGTTGCCGCTCCAATCTCAACAAAAGTCCCGTCGCCTTTGTTGTGGTAGAAGTAATTTGGGCAGGAGTCGTTAGCCACAACGATGTCAGGCCAACCATCGCCATCCAGGTCTTCGATCAGCACCGCAAAGCCATAGTAGCGATTTCTGTCAGCGACTCCCGCTCGTTCGGTCACCTCCGTGAAAGTCCCGTCGCCATTATTGTGGTAGAGCGCGTCAGGCGCGCCCTTAAGGCCGCGTGGGCCACAGACTTTCATCATCTTCTCGCGATACGTGCACGTAGGCTGAGCCGTCTCAGGGAGATGGCGCAAGTCGAAGTCGATATAACCGGCCACATAGAGATCGAGATAACCATCCTTGTCATAGTCTCCGAACGCGGCCCCTGCGCTCCATACCAGTTCGCCGCCGGCGACTCCAGCGTGAGCCGTGACATCGGTGAAAGTCCCATCGCCGTTATTTCTGTAGAGGATGTTAGGACCATAGTTGTAAACGAACAGATCCACGAAGCCGTCGTTGTTGTAATCGGCTGCCACGGCGCCGAACCCCCAACCATGGCCTGGGACGCCCGCCTCGCGTGTGACATCCGTGAAACTGCCGTCGCCATTGTTACGGAAGAGATAATTGTTCGGCGGGCTTTTTACCCTATCAGGTCTGAGGAGGTTCGCAAGCGTGGAGCCGTTGACAACGTAGAGATCGACATAGCCATCATTATTGTAGTCAAACCAAATGCATCCGCTTCCAAAAACCTCCAGAATGTAATTCTTCTCCGAACTCCCGCACACGAGTGTGGGGGTAATGCCCGCATCCTGGGCGACGTCCCGGAATAATATCGGGGAAGAGGTAGAAGATCCGACCCGAGCGAACGGCGAGCCCTCCCCACGAGGGCTGATCGCGAAATTTGACCCCAACTGCTTCTTGGCCGCCCACATCAAGAAAGGTGCGCAGGCCTGAGTGAGGAAGCTACGCCGCCGAAGGCGAGACCGCGGCAAAGTCATGTCCGAACTGGTCCGATCACTATCCAGAGCACGGCCCATCGCAATGAATCCCCTTGCTCAACGACTAAGTCGAGAGAATCGGCAGGAAGGTCATGCGCAGTCTCGTGGCACCGAACGGCACGAGGGTTATGGTTTCGATTTCGCCGGAGAGCCTCATAGGATTGTACGGGAATCCAGGGGTCTTCGGATGCGCTGAGTCTCCCTCCATTTGCCAGTTGAGTACACGCCGAGCTTTCACTTCCAGCCCCAAGGCCGGATGGGGTCCCCACGGTAGGGCATGATCCGGAACAGGGACTCTTTTGAGATGAACACTCTGCTCAGGATGCTCCCGGTCAATGATGAGTGCATAGTTCCAGACCGTTCCTTCCTTGGGGAACAGGCGGCAACTCTTAATCTCTTGACCTGGTCCGTGCGCGGGCGCCACGAACGATTGCCAGTCTTCTAGGACCGGTAGAGCGAATACCAGCGGACCACGTTCAACGGCTGCGCACTGGGCTCGGATCTTGAACTCCGGCTTCCTCCGCCACACCAGGCGTATCTGGTTTTGGAATCGAAGTGTGATCCTGTCTCCTGGTTCCCAGCGTCGCTGTAGGGCTGCAAAGGTCCCAAGTTTGGGAGCCGGCTGAAGATCGACGTCGTTAACCTTAACATTCGCGCCAACACACCAACCGGGAATGCGGAACCGCAAAGTGAGATCCGTGGGCTTCTCAAGTTCAACCTTGACCCGAACCTCATCCTCAAACGGATAGTCGGTGTCGATCTCGAGCTTGACCTGTCCAATATGGGGGATTGTCGCCTTGACAATGCAGGGGCCATAGTACGAAACCGTCAACCCGTCATCCGATCTCAGGATCATGGACTCAATGTAAAACGGGACGCCGCGAGGTCCGTTCGAGTTACAGCAAAGTGGTTCATGCGCAGTCGAGAAATGCTGTCGGGAAGCCCACCAGTCCAGGTCACCGTCATTGTCGTGCGGAGCGCTCCACTCGCTGGCGACGAGCTGATTGGGGCTGTGCATATAGCCGACCATCTTTCCATCCGGACTCTTGGCGGCTGGATATCCATTGAACATAGCCCGCTCGACGGCATCAGCGTACTTGACTTTGCCTGTCATTCGATTCAGGGTTTGGCTGGCGCTCATCCAATTCACGGCGCCACAGTGCTCGCTGTTGGCCCGGGAGCCGACGTTGAACATCATCTCATTGCCGTAGGGAGTCCCATCCACGGAGATGTACGGCTGCATCATTTGCCAGGCGGCTTCGCTCGCCTTCAGGAGTTCCGCGTCGCCGGTGTATTCGTAAAGAATGGCCGGTGCGGGCACATTGTCGCTCTCAGTCACGGCGTGGTTATGCACTACCGCGTCGCCGGCGCTGAGGTAAGCCTTGGTTTTTCCACCACGACGAAGAACGTCCCCAGCAAAGTCCAAGTAAGCTCTCTTGCCAGTGAGGGCGTATAGCTTGCAGAGCGTTCCCACAAGCAAGATGCCTTCTCCGGAAAATACCCCTGGCTCGAACCTGGGAGGCGGGGTTTGCCAGTCCTTCATCGTCGCCTGAATGGCTCGTTCCGAGGCGCTCAACAGAGAGCGATCACCAGTGATTTCGTAGCGGTAAAGTAGCGCATCCAAGACCAAGGCGAGCGACCACACCTCAAGCCAGTGTTGCCAGCGCGCTTCGGGCTCGAATGAGCCCAGATAGCCATCACTGTCCTGGGAGGCAAGCACTCGTTGCACCCACGGGTCAACTTGCTGTGCAATCTCACTTTGGGGAAGCAACTGAGCATAACGAACGAGCGCTGAGCCGAAATACGCGATGTACCCACAGAAACCTATAGTTTCATCATGTTCGTTGAATATGGGATGTGAGACCTTCGTGCGTTGCGTGTACTCCGCGTAAACGCCGGGATCGCGGTGCTTCGCGTAGTCAAGGATCCAGCTGTCGGCATTGATCTGGGCGTACTCGAAAAGCCACCCCGAAGGCGTGATGCTTCCGGATGGAAGCCGATCCAGGCGGCTATAGCTTTTCACGGGAATTGTAGCGGTTGACTCTGGGTGTAGTCCGCCTTCTTGGGCGCGAGCTCGAAGGGCCATATCGGTTGCGCCAAATATGGCTGTGGCTGCGCTCATACTCATAAATTCGCGTCGTTTCATAGCGGTTGGCCTCCTTAGCGGCTTGAGCGAAGCAACAGATCACTCCGCAAGGTACCGTGGCATATAGCAGATTGAGTTTTGGTCGTCAAGCGCAATCGGCAAGCGCAATCGGCAATCGCAATCCCTGGGATGATGGATAATTGCCAACTGCACAGACGTTATGGGTCACGCGCCGGCACTTGGGTGCCCGCGGGAGGTCACCGGTTGGCGTACTGGCGTTCCTGTCTCGTCGTTTCTTTGGCGGCCGGTCTTAGTGGCCTTGGGCCTAGGCACAAGCGTTGCCTTTGGGCTAATCTATTGACCATTACAAATCACAGTGACGCTCAATTCTGTAGCGGCGCCGTCCTCAGCGCCGAAGACGCCGGTGGGGACACCGGCGCTACAGTAAGGCCGTCACTATGATCTGTAATGCTCAATAGGCGGGCGGCTCGAGTGTTGTATATGGCTACACTTCGGACTGGCGTTGCCAAGATCGCCAAAATCGCAGCGCTGAGGAGGCACCACGATGCAGAGAGTACCCAGATTGGAAGAGAAGGTGGCGCTGATTACGGGAGCATCTCGAGGCCTGGGAAAGGCGATGGCTCTGCGCTTCGCCGAAGAGGGTGCGGCAGTCGCCGTAAACTATCTCACGAACTCGGAAATGGCAAAAGAGACTTGCCGGAAGATCGTCGCAGCAAGCGGCAAGGCGATTTGCGTACAAGCTGACGTGGCACAACCTTCCCAGGTCAAACTCATGGTGGAGACTGTCAGTAGAGAACTCGGTCCGATCGATATCCTGGTGAATAATGCCGGCATCGCGAAGCTCTCGCCGGTCCTCGAAACCACCCAGGCCGACTTTGACTACATGCTCGGCGTGAATCTGAAGGGGACTCTTTGCTGCGTGCAAGCTGTGGCCAGGACCATGATGGAAAGGAAATATGGCCGCATCCTAAACTTCTCCTCCCTTGCCGGCCTGGGAACTTCCTTTCCAGGCACCGGAGCCTACGCCGCAACCAAAGCGGGTTTGATCGCTTTGACTAAACGAATGGCGATGGAACTGGGACCCTACAATATCACTGTCAACGCCCTAGCTCCCGGCCTTATCAGAACGGACACGGCATTGCAAATCGGAATCTTGCCGGATGATAAAGTCCGGCAGAGGGTCGAAGACGCGGCCAGTCGCGCGATGGTCGGCAGAGTGGGAGAACCCGAGGATATTGCCAACGCCGCCCTTTTTCTGGTCTCCGACGAGGCCAGCTTCATCACTGCCCAAACGCTTGCCGTAGATGGCGGGCGGATGGACTTTCTCACTCATTCGGGCTAAGCACATACCAGTCTCGGTGCCACTTGATGAATAGTGAGCCATCGTGCGGAGTGCGAAATCGAGAATTTCTCCGCTTGCCTGTCTTCCTTCAAGACCTGTGGGCAGAGCTTCATACCACAACTGCTGACCCCTTCAGAACGGGCCGAAATCCACGCCCACGTCTGCACCTGCGAGACAGAGGTTCTTTACTACTGCTTCCGGAAACAGAATGCCATGTTTCAGAGCTTCATCTCGCCTCTCCCACTCCATTTCTCCGGGAACGTAGATCCGCTCAGCCCCCTTCGCCTTGGGCGATCCCTTGATCTCCCGAATTACCGCGTCCATGCGGCGCTTGAAGTCATCGAGCGGCATCAAGGCGCCGACATCAATCGCCAGAAAGGCGTGACCCGTATTTGTATGCCGGGTCGGTTCAAGATGCCAGCTCGGGATCTCCTTTAAGAGACCCGCCCCGGTGACGACGGCAGCCAGTACCTCAACCATCAAGGCCAGTCCATAGCCCTTATGAGCGGCCAGGGGAAGTAGGGATCCAGGATAGGGCCAGAAGCTGGTGTCCGTGGTCGGTACGCCTTGGTCGTCCGCCATCCAGGTGTCAGGGACGGGCTTGCCCTGCGCTTTGGCTGACCAGACCTTCGCGGCCGCCACTGCGCTCATGGCGATATCCATCAGGATCGGTCGCTCCTCTCCGGCGGGAGCCGCGAAGGCCAAGGGATTATTGCCGATAATTCGTCCCCGGCCGCCCGGAACGACCATGTTGGGATCAGCATTACTGATGGCCAGTCCGATCATCTTTTCAGTGAGTGCCATGCTGGCATAATAGCCCGCTGCGCCAAAGTGGGACCCGCCCTTCACCCCCACGTACCCAACGCCTGCCGATTTGGCTTTCCTGATTGCCGTCTCCATGGCGTAGTGGGAGCTGACCATGCCGAGGGCTGCTTGCCCATCCACAACCGCCCAGGCGGGACCCTCCGCAATGATTTCGGGATTGGCCCGGGGATCAAGGCCACCCTCCCTCATTCTGCGCATATAGTCGCGAAGGCTATTAGTGCCATGAGTAAAGACGCCCCAAGTATCAGTCGTGACCAGTACATCCGCGCTGACTTTGGCATCTGCCTCTCGCATTCCACAATGGATGAGCGCCTCGGTGCAAAAGGAATGAAGTTTATCCACGCGAACCCGGGTACTGCCGGAGTCTTTCCGTGCCTCCATAATTCCTCCTCGCCCTCCTTGCTGCCCAGTCACCTAATCACACTCGCCGATACGAGGTCAATGTTTTTCGAAGAGCGTGTACTGCAGCCGCGCTGTTGCGAGCTACGCGAGGCTTGCGCTAACTAAGATCTCGACTGGGATTCGGGAGACCTGAGATGAAGGTCGGCTTGCCGAGCAGCACCGTCCTCGTTTTTGTGAAAGAACGAGTGCGATGGGGTACGGGACGCGGACAACATCGGCAGGACCCACGAATGGTACGCACAGCCCGCACCCGAGGCGAAAAAGATCAGAGTGCCGGGCGCCATTCAAGAAGCCTTACCTACGTACCATGGTGTGGTACTGGCGTGAATTTACTCCTCCGATCAATCCTCACCAGGGCGGACGTTATCTACTGGAGCCAGTCGAACTTCTCCTGGCTCCGGCGATCCGAGTGCAAGATCTCTTCGTCCGGCCTGATGTGAAAACGGGTAGGATCCGCGTGCAAATCAGCGTCCGCGACACCGAACCACGAGCGAGTCGTGGGTTTCTGGAGATCAGCGTCGCGCCGGCGGCCGCCTCTGAGACATTGATGAGCACTGCCGTGGAGCGGGAACTGGCCACCGAAGATACTGTGATTGAAGCGGAAACCCAATTTCGTTGGTGCCTCTTTCCGGAACCGACACGCGGCTACGCCGGCCGCTCGATCAGGGTAGAAGCGACGTTGGCCACGGAGGACGTGCTCAAGCCGGGAGACTATCCAGTGCGGTTCCGGATCACTGGTCCCAAGGGCATTTTATGGGAGCGCGGAACAACCGCGCGCGCATCCCACAGCCGTCGCCAGGAGAAGATGGTTCACTGGCAGTTCCCGTATTGGATGAAACGATCACGCTCGCGGGGCCGCCGGGCGTCTATCACTTGGTGGCGAATCTGGCCTCGTATCGATTTGGAGAAGGTCATTTCATCCTCAACACGTTTCGCGTGCTGGAGAATCTCGACGTCAACCCGGCTGCGGACCGCCTGCTTCTCAACCTGATCAGCTTTGCCGCGGGATTGGTGAGAGCGCCGCTTGCCCAACTTCCGTCCGACTTTGACAGTCACCTTCGGGCTATCGCCTACACTCGGTGAAGGGAGGCATCGAAATGCTGCGATTATGCCTGCACGTACCGATGGCAATTCCTTTCTTGCTGTTCGGGATTATCTCTGCCGATGCGGTAAAGGTTGACCAATCAGAGATGGCAGAAGCCCAACGATGGTTCGCTGCCAAGTTTGACGGTAGAATACAGGCTGGAACAAGCCCGAAGGCGAAGCCACGCCTGACAGCCGTGCCCAGTGAGGGAAAATACGATAATGAATGACATTCAAAAGTTCCGTGAGCAGATTCGATCGGGCAGTGTGTTACTCGGCGCAGCCATATCTTTCTCCGATCCTCTTGTATCCGACGTACTCGCCGGTTCGGCGGATTTCCTTTGGATTGACATGGAGCATTCGGGGATGACGATTGAGACGGTAACACGGCATCTGCTGGCGTGCCGGGCTAGAAACGTACCTGCACTGGTGCGGGTGGTGGGGAGTGGTACGGGTTTCATCAAGCCCGTCCTGGACTCGGGGGCGCAAGGGATTATCGTGCCCCAAGTGCGGAGTGCCGCTGAAGTGCACGCCGTCGTGAGTGACTGCCGATATCCGCCGCTGGGCCGGCGTGGATACGGTCCGCGCGTCCCGGCCGACTACGGCCGCCAGGAGAGCCGGGGTTACATCAAGCGCGCCAACCAGAGTTTGTTTGTGGTGGCGCAAATCGAGAATACCGATGCGCTCCACGATCTCGACGCCATCGCCTCCGTGCCGGGATTGGATAGTCTGGCGATCGGCCCAGCCGATATGGCGGCGGCTCTGGGTCACCCTGGAGAATTTGAGAATCCCGCCGTGGTTGCGGCCTTCGAGGCGATCATTGCCAAGGCGCGCGGCGCTGGAATCAGCATTGGAGCGGGCGTCGGATCGGATCCGCAAGCCGCCCTGGCGATGGCCAGACGCGGAGTGCAGTGGATGCACATGGGGGCGGATGTCCACTACCTGTGGCGGCATTTTGAACAAATGAAAGCGGTGGTGCGCCGCGAGCTTAAGAATGAAGACTCGACGGGCCGGCCAGCCTGACTGACAAGAGGATGGGTGTTGGAAGGAGGAGCATTATGGTGGAAAATGCATCCTTGACCAACGGAATGCACTCCGGCTTATCTCGCCGCGAATTCCTGCAGGCTACGGGACAGTTGGGGTTGGTGGCGGTAGCCTTTCCTGACGGCCGCAGGGCAGGCGTACGAGTATGCGGCGGGAGAGATAACGCTGCCGTTCTCGTATTCGGTAAGCCGGTCATCGGCCCCACAGCCGGCCGGTCTCAACTTTTCACGCCAAGCTGGTCCCGACAACTGCCAGGTGTTCGTTCGCATTGACGGCGAACTGTGGAAGTTTCGCAGCCAATGGATTGTTGGTGCCGGTACGACGGCTCGCTATAGGGGTCACGACATTGACCACCTGACGCAGCTGTAAGATGGCACTTGTCCCGACGGGATGAGCATGTGTTGGTTCCTTGGCGGCATGTGGTACGAGGAATCCGAGCGTAGGTTATAGGCGCCGATGCATGTCGAGCTAGCGGGTGCTAACCGCTCACACCCTAAAGCAGCGAGGACGGCTTTGCCTGGACCGATGTCGACTCGGTGGCCGGCAATTCGAGCACCAAAGTGAACGAAGGCTCGCATCGTTCCGCGTCCGGTACGTGCGGCTACCCCAAGGGAAGCCCTTCGGGATCAATGAATTTGGGTTGTATTGCTACGGTGCTAAGTTGCAGTCGGCGGTCTCACGCTGACAGGTGTGCCCTCAGCAACCTTTCTCTCCCGCTCATGATTTTGACCTTTCGTATCTCGCTGTCAGACAGGCTCCAGAGAGTGCGAACTTAGAGGGCCTCAAACAAAAGTAGTTCCGACGTGAGCGCGCCTTCAAGGCGCACCGTGATGCCTTCCTTCATCAGCGTGAATCCCTGCACCTCAGACTTCTGGTCGGAATTATCAAATGTCACCCGATAACGCCGGGACGCGTCGAGTCCGCGCAACCTCAGGTGATACTCGGGCTCCGTCGGCGCCGAGAGCTGGAACAGCGCGCAGATTCCTCGCGTGCGATCGTTCGAATCAAGTTCCAACACGCCCCAACCGTGCGGATCGAGGCCCGAAACCTCCGGTGTGTGGTGATAAATCCGGCCGGTGTTCATGAAGGGACGCACGAAGTTCTTGTATAGATTCGCCCACCTCTTGGTACGCTCCATCAAGAGCGGATTGGGCTGGGATCCAAGGGGATACAGGAAACCAAAAGTGGGTTGAGCAAAAAGCAGCAGGCGCGACTGGAAATCGAAGTCGGCTGTCGTGAATCCGCTTTGCCCGCCGATCAGCCGGTCCACGTACTCCGGCGGCAGCGCCATGGTCATCCCGTTGGTGATCATGAACGAGCGCGGAGCGATCTGCCAATCGGTAACCCAGGTGTGACTGAAGCGTCTTACCATGCCGATGTCCGTGCGGCCACCACCGCCGGCGCAGTTCTCGAAGATCACGTTGGGAAAGCGAGCGCGCAGGCGGTCGTAAATGGCGTACTCGGTCTCATAGTAGCGCCAGTAGCCGTTTTCGACGAACCCGTCGCGAATCGTCTTGAGCCCGCGTCCCGGATGGGTGTTGTAGTCCAGCCGAAAGAAATCCAACTGATTTTCTTCGATGACGTGAACGATCTGTTGTTCCATCCACCTGGCGGCTTCGGGGTTCGTCAGGTCAAGCTGGCCTCCCATGTTCCTCTCGCCGTCATAGTTCATCGCCAGCCAATCGGGATGTTCTTTGGCGACCCGGCTTTGGTCGCCAATACGTTCCGCGTCCATCCACAAACCCCACAACATGCCCGCTTGGTGTACACGGTCCCGGAAAGGCTTGAGGCCCTGCGGAAAGCGCTCGCGATCCTCCTCCCAGTCCCCCACGGTTCTCCACCAGCTGCTCTTCGGTCGAGCATACCAACTGGCATCGATAAAGAAGACCTCAGCACCGATCTCCGCGGCGTCGTCGATTGCATGATTAACTTGCTCAGGCGTGATCTCAACTTCGGGACCGATTCCGGACTCGAGCCACCCGCCCCGGCCGCGCGGTTGCTTCATGAACACACTGCGCCGCAGATGATTGTGCATGGCCTGAACGGCGCTATCGAGGTCACCGAAGACCAGGCCGAGATGCATTTCGGGTGTGGCCACCGTCTCGCCTGGGGCGATTACCCGCATGGGGGCTGGCGCGTCGGGACCCGCCCGGAACGTCAGCGCCGCCGGTCCGTCCAGCACCTGGGTGTCAGCGGTCTGCGTATTAAGGTCAAAGTCGATGCTGTATCCCCCTGACCAGGCGAGTTCACCGATGAAGTGTTCGCCCGTCGCGTTATTGCGAAGAATAAACATCGGGTGCCGGTAGCGATCCCTCCGATAGCGACCGTCAACGCGATACCCTGCGGCGGGCAGGTTGTGCCAATGAAAGTCTCCCTCCGTCCCATGTCCGGAGCTGTCGAAGTAACCCACCGAATATAAGGGCAGGTGCGTGCCCTCAAGATACGACCGCCAGCGGTTGGTCTGTTGCAGCACCCCGCTCCACGAACACGCTACGGAGAGAGCTGCTGGTTTCGTGCCGGTGTTGGTCACTTCCAGCCAGCGAGTCAGGACTGCAGTCCCGTCCAGTTTGGTGTGGACCTTAACGATGATCGGCCGTACCTGGTTCCTCAAGGTGACGACGGCATGCAGGTTTCCGGGACTTGGCGCCGTCTTCTCGAGGCCAGCCCATTCCCAGTCGGTCGCCAAAAGTTGTCCATCGATCTCTAGCCAAAAAGCCTCCGGCGCCGCATGCTCCGTTGGGTTGAGGCGGCCGTCATAAAAGCTCACGAATCCCGACCCGTTCCAGCCCCGGCCGACGAAGTGGCCTTTGGTGAGCGATTCCTCGTACACTACCCATCCCGTGCGATAGCTGAGGGTCGGTTCCGGTTGATCCACCAGAAGCACGTCAGACCAAGCCGGCTTCTCCCCCTTGGTAGCGCTGGTCCCTTGCGCAGCAAGGCCAGGCCTCAGACAACTGATCAGCAGAATCGCACCTGCCAAGCATAGGGGCGGATCCGTTCGCCGAACATTTGCTGGTGCGCTCATGGGGTTGTCTCCTGTGAGGATTCGGCTTCCATTTTAGCGGCTTGATTCTTAGGCATCTTGTAGGCACGCTCCGCGGAGGATGATTAAATTGCCAGCCGCGCCGAAGTGCGAAGTGTGCCGGTTCTTCTTATCTGTTCGCTGTTGTTTCCCGATTCGGTGCGCCCCGTCTAAAAATCCTGTCGTAGATCAGCATCAGCACTGCGCCAGTGAGGCCCACACTGGTAATCACCCACCACATTTGTTGGGGCCGGTCGAGGACATCGCCGAACTCGTGCAGCAGATAACCGCCCAGGGGTCCGGCGATGAAGTAGCCGATGGCGATGGGGAGAAAGGCGTATCCCATATAGAGCCCTTGCTGGCCGGCCGGTGCCAGCCGGGAAATGTATTCATAATAGCGGGCCGATTGGGTCATCTCGCCGAGAGCCAGAACGATCAGCGAGGCGACGAGTCCCAGGGTAGTAGGATGGAGCGCCAGAATCAGCCAGGCAAGGCTCGAGATCACAAGCCCCAGGGTCATGGCGGGAAAAGGAGGGATTTTGCGAGTGAGGTAACTGACCAGGATCTGGAAGCAGATCACCGCGAGAGCATCGACGGAAAGCAGCAGGTCGGCGTTGGCGTTCGGGTCGACGTAGCCCCGCAGAAAGAGCGGCGCCGAGATGAATTCCTGCCAGAACACGATGTAGAAGCTCGAGAAGATGAGGAGAAATAGAACGAACCTGAAATTGGCCAGCACCACAAACATGTTCCTGAGTGCAGCCGCCACTGTGGCCACCTGCTTTTCGCCGGAACGGGTGGGTTCCTCGAAGAAAAGCAGTGTCACCCAGAACATCAGGAAGACGCTTAGAGCAGACACGCGAAAAACGTTGGCCGCACCGAGCCCGAGCTGCTTTCGCACGAGCCAGGCCATCACCGGACCCAGAGTGCCGCCGATATTCACCAAGGTGTAGTAGATCGAATAGCCAAGAGAGCGGACGTTTTCGTTCGAGGCGCGGGCCGTGGTCCCGGCGACGCACGGCTTTACCACCGCAGGTCCCAGCGCCGGTATCATCAGAATGCCCAAAACCAGCCATTTATCCCCTAAACCTTGCCGGGCCGATTGCATCCACGGGGAGCCAAGCGATCCCAGCAGGAAATAGCCGACTGTCATCACCAGGTAGGCGAACATCAGGGCGCGACGAAACCCGAAGCGATCGGCCAACGCCCCGCCTAGAATCGGCAGGAACCAAACCACGAATCCGAAAATCCCGATCAACCAGCCGGTGAGCTCCTTGGAGAAATGGATTTGCTCGTTAAGGTAGATGGCAAGAACCGCAGAGGCTCCGTAATAGGCCAGACGCTCGAACAGCTCCGTTGTGTTCGCCAGCCAGAACGCTCGCTCGAACCCGGTGCGAATTTCGTCGAAGCGCTGGCTGAAACCCACAATGCCTCCAACGGCCCTGCCAATCGCGGGTGATCGTAGGGGAGCACCTTACGGCGCTCCAAGGCGGAGCTAAAGGTCCGCCCTCCTATCCCGTAGTGACAAATTCCGGCTAAGTAAGGACGTGCGCCCCCAATTGGCACAAGGCCACAATTCCTTCGTGGGTCCTTCGCGGGCCATAAGGCACCCTGACTTCGGACTAGGGAAAGGGAATTCGCGGGTGACCTTGCCGGGAGGAATACGGCATATACGGCGCTGCTGCTGACAATTCATCTCATCATCAGGAACAAGGAGCGCGTTTGGAATCCGGACTTTGAACACTGGACTTGAGACTTGTTTTGGTGAATTCCTTGGCCACTCGAATCGTATTTGCCTGGATCTTCACAGTATCATCCACATGCCGCGCGTAGCCTCCGGCCAGCGCCACGGCAACGGGAGCATGGTGCGCAAGCGCTTTCTCGAACACCATACGGTCGCGGCTGACCAATCCCTGAAGACTAAGGTGCAGTCCGCCCAGTTGGTCCTCACGGTAAGGATCGGCGCCTGCCACATAGAAAATCAAATCCGGTTTGAACTTTTCGAGTGAGCGATTGAGCCCATCCTCCAGTGCCGTCAGGTACTCTACGTCATCAGCTCCATCTTGGAGCTCAATATCAAGGTTGCTGGGCGGCTTGGGGTAAGGATAATTGCGTTCCTGGTGAATGGAGAAGGTCCAGACATTGGGATCGGTGGCGAAAATCGCGGCAGTGCCGTTTCCCTGGTGGACATCGCAATCCACCGTCATGGCGCGGGAGATCGCGCCATCCTTCTGCAGGCGCCGAATAGCAATGGCGACGTCGTGCAAGACGCAGAAGCCCTCGCCGTGATCCGGATAGGCGTGATGGAATCCACCGCCGATGTTCGCTGAGGCACCATCTTCGAGCGCCAGCCGTCCGGCGAGAATGGATCCGCCTGCCGAGAGCCATACAGCTCGTACCAGTTCAGGCGAATAGGGGACTTCCATGCGCAGGATTTCGGCGTACGAAAGCGTGCCCGTCCTCAGTTTGAGGATGTAGTCGCGGTGGTGCACGAGGGCCACATCTTCATCGGAGGCGGGCTCCGGTGCGACGATGTCGGCGGCGGCGGCGATGCCGTCCTTCAGCAGCCGCTCCTTAATCAGCCGGTACTTGGTGGAAGGAAAGACATGAGTGCCGAGATTCAAGTCGTACTGGTCCGTGTAGACGCATCTCAAGGTGTTTACCCACGGGCGTTGTCTAAGGATCTTGAGTCCCTAGCTTACCGCAACCCGGCTGATCACGTCGAGCAGAGCGGAAGGAAAGGTCCCCGTTCCGCGGTAAAAAGGCCTAGCTACTTGCCCTCGATCTCGTCCACGAGAGCCCCCGCGTCATAGAGCTTGCGCATGGCCTCGGTCATGGCGGCAGTGTCCACCGCCACCGCACGGTTTTGCTCGGAGCTGTAGACGTAGTCGCCTACCAGGCTCTCGATGTTCCCGTCGAAGATCAATCCCACCAAATCGCCGTCACGGTTGACCACCGGCGATCCGGAATTGCCTCCGATGATGTCGCAAGTGCTGACGAAGTTGAAAGCGGTGGAAAGGTCAAGCTGGGGTCGCCGTTCGACGTATCTCGCGGGCAGATTAAAAGGCGGCTTATTGTCGAAGCTGGCGGCGCGATCGTACAAGCCGAAAAGGGTGGTCTTGGGCGGCGCCACGGTACCGTTCATCGGATAGCCAGCCACGGCACCATACGACAGGCGCAGGGTGAAGGTGGCGTCGGGATAGATTCCTTTGCCATAGACGGCGAACCGCGCACGGCCGATCTTCTCGCCCGCCGCGGTCTCGACGCTTTCTACGTTGTCTTCTTCCCACTTGCGCAAGCCGCGAATGATAGGGTCCACCTTGCGAGCCATCGCAACCATCGGATCGGTGGATGCCTGGACCGCCGGCTCGCCGCCCTCGATCAGCGATTTGCGGAAGTCCGGATCAGCCATTCTGGTTCCAGCAATCAGGCTATGTACGGCATCAGCCGGTCTTTGTCCCACCAACACCGTCTGCAAGAAAGCATCGCCGGGTCCAAGCGCTTCGAGACTCTCCTGCAGGCTGTCGGCCAGCAGTGTTTCCTCAAGCTGCGGATAAACCGGGGCCTGCGAGAAGAGCCGGAAACGTAAGGACTCAAGTTGGGAATCATGGAAGCCTTCCAGACGCTTGTCATCAGGTTTCCGTATCTCGGTGACGTAGTCGACAATCGTGAGGGCGTTCGACACCATACGTGTTTGACGAGGGAAAGTGTAATACCGCAGTTCCTTGAGGCGCGAGACCTCCTTCTGCTCCGCAGAAGCGATTTCATCCCAGGCCGAGCCGTAGCTCTTCTTCCACCCGGGATTCTGATCGACCAGAGCGCGAAAATCAGCTTCCTGCTTCTGGCGGGCGGCCATCAGTTGCTTGTCGCGCAAACCCTCCAACATGCCGGTGCGTACCTTAAGACCATTTTGGAGCATGAAGATAGGCTGGGCAGCCTGCCGTGCCTCCTCGTGACCGTGCGCCGCATAGCGCTCCAGCGTGTCAAGCTGGCGATGCAGGCGCTTGAGCATCAGAGGGGCGTAGTAATCTCTAGTGTTCTCGAGTTCTACCACGGTGTCCATCCGGGCCGTCGATCCGGGATTGCCCGAAACGAAGACCAGATCGCCGGCTGCAGGTCCTTTGGCATTCCACTTCAGATAGTTGGGGGTGCTGGCCGGTTTGCCGTTTTCGTAGGCCCGGAAAATCGCCATGTCGAGATCATAGCGAGGGAAGGTGAAGTTGTCGGGATCGCCTCCGTAGAAGGCGGCCTGCTGCTCGGGTGCGAATACCAGCCGCACGTCGGTATACTTCTTGTACCGGTATAACCAATACTCGCCGCCTTGATAGAGGGAGACTACGTCGGAACGGAGCCCCGTGGCCTTGAGGCTTTCTCGCTCGATGCGGGCGATCTCCGCTTTGCGCGCCCTCAGAGCTTCCGCGTTGTTGGGATGGGTCTTTGCGGCGCTCTCGACGCGGTTGGTCACATCCTCCATGGAAAAGAGGATATTCAGCTCCAGGTCGGGGCACTTCAGCTCCTCCGCTTCTGTTCGCGCATAGAAGCCATCCTTTACATAATCCTTCTGTGGGGTTGAGACCTTTTGTAACTGGCCAAAGGCCACGTGGTGATTGGTTAGGGCCAGTCCGTGCGGGCTGATGAATGATCCAGAGCCGCCATCGTTGAAGCGGATGCTCGAAAGGCGCAGGTGATCGAGCCATTGGGCGGTGGGGACGAAGTTGTAGCGCTCCTTTAGCTGGTCGAACGGGGGATTGTCGAAGGTCCACATTCCTTCGTCGGCTTTCGAGGCCGAAACACTCAACCAGGCAATGGATCCGGCCAACAGCACCAGCGCTCCCGCGGCGGCGCGGGCCGGAGTACTTCTCTTCATGGTCTCTCCTTTACGCGTTTCGAGCGACCCTGTTCCTCATGGAGCCTTTATTTTGACCTGAGAGCGCACGGAAGGCGCTCTCAAACAACGGCACTCGCCTCGCAAGGGGTGGAGGACTGGAAAATCGATCGTCAGGCCGTCGCTTCCAATATTTCCAGGAAGAACGGGTACACATCGTTCACCGCATTCTTGCCGAATATACAGTCAATGTGGCCGTAGCCTGGAATAACGTGACGTTTGTAGAGGTTCTGGCCATTTTTTTGACCCAGCAAGTTGTAAGTGATCTCCGTACTCTGAGGTAGGAAGCACTCATTCTGTTCGCCGTGAACAAACATAATCGGAATGGCGAGCCTTTCGAGGTGTGGCAGATAAGCCTCGCTGCCGTCCGCCGCTACAATGTGACCTTTACGGGTCATCAGTGCCAGTCCCTCGAAAGCGCGGACGTTGGCGATGCCGAACATCTCGTGCATGGCCTGGTGGGTCGCTTCATTCAGTTGCTCATGCCTATAGAGCGGGGCGTACATGAAGGTGATGCGGTGGCACACAGGATTCGAGCACCGTTCACCGATCGGGTAGAACTTCAGGGCTTCGTCGTAAAGCTTCTCCGTCCATTTCTCGGTCGTGCTAGCGTAGGCGTTCAGATTTTTCACGCCGATCAGGTCGAGAAACTCCGGCAGGTGTAATCCCGTGCGAATACGATTGGCCGTGGGAGCCACAATGTGGGTGGCGATTTGGGAACAGGCGGCGGAGCGTACTCCTTGGAGGCCCGCCAGCATCGCCATAAAGAAGGTGGTCGAACCCCAACAGTGCACCACCATTTGAACGGTCGCGGCGCCAGTTAAGGAACGGACGGCCTCGACCGCGGCCGGGTAGTCCTTGGTGGCGACATCGTCCGCCGTGAATTGAGTGTGCGAAACTGGCAGTTCGGTGCTGGCGCGGTAGTCCAGCAGCCAGACGTCGTAGCCGTAGGCGTAGAGGTACTCGACGAGGTTGGTGTCGATGGTGTCGATCGAGAAAATCAGGCTGGAAACGCCCAATCCGTGTGAAAGTATCACCGGCCCTTTCTTGCCGCCCTGGTATCGCGTCAGGCGCAGTTCCACCCCGTCTGTGGTCTTGATGAAGTGAACCTCAGAAGTGCCCGCTCGCAACGGCCGCGCTCGCCGGGGCGGCGCCTCCGGGTTGAAGGCCGTTTCGCGGGCAAATACGCCCCCATAGGTGTCGTAGAGCACGCCCGCGAACATACGACCGAAGCGTGATTCCGCCTCGAGGCGCTCGGCTTCCGACTTCGCGTTTTTTACCTTCATGGTGGTGAGCTGTTTCGCGAAGTCTGTTGGCACAATGCGCAGAATGCCCTTGCCGAGCACCAGCGCGGAGGAGTTCTCGCCATCGTAAATCGTGCCGTAAAGTGTGGTAGTCGCCGGCCAGATCTCGGTGAAACTCGCGGACTTCACTACCTTGAAGCCGTCAAAGTAGTAGGTCCGGCCTTCTTCGGTGACGAGCTTCATGGTGTAGCGCATATTGTGGACGCCAGCGTCCTCGGGGTTGGGAACGAACAGGCGGAACCGGCCTTCGCTCACCGTTAGAGCTTTGGGCGAGAGCGCCGGCGCAATCACGGTTCCCACCGTACCCGTCTCCGTGGCGGGATCCTGCAGAGCTTTGTTGAGATCCTCGTAGACGATGGTCAGGGTGAAGGCAAAAGGCGAGTTTTCCTGTGTCCCTTTCGCGTAACCCTTCTCGTAGTCGTCTTTCACCTTAGTGGAGAAGTAGCCCTTCATGGTTTCGGTGAACTGGAGGCCCAGCGTCTCCGGGGCCGCCGCGCCCACGGGACTCGAAGGCAAGTGATAGTCGATCGTCCAACCTCGATCGCTGGCAATCAAGGCCGCGCAGCGTTCCGTGACGGCGGAAATCGTCAGCAGCGGATTCACCCCGAGCGATCGCGGGATCACGGAACCGTCACTAACGTAAAGGTCCTCGTAAACCTCAGTTCCCGCGGTCGACGCGAATACCTGCCCTTTGTGGTTGACCACGCCGCTCTGGGCGCTCTCGGCCATGACGCAGCCACCCAGCGGGTGCACGGTGATCAGGCTTTTGCGCAGCAAATTGGTCCAAGTCGGGTTGTGGACGTACTCCCCGCCCAGCACCTTGGTTGCCTGGTAAAGCCTCTGGTTCGCCGTCGCGAAGATCGGCTCGCTTCCCACCGTGGGCCAATCGATCGATAGGCGGTCGCCATCGAGCTTCATGCGGCCGGCGTCATTATCGTGGGTCATGATCAAATAAGTCTGGGTGTTATGGGTCGCGCCATGGTAAGGGCCTGTGATCAGACTCTCCCACTCGCGCTCGTTCTCGCGCACGTGCGCGGCTACCGAATCGGGTTCCTCCTGGATTCCCACCAGCGCAGCGGCCTTCGAAAGAACCAGCGGCAGGAAATCGCCCAAGGCACCGGGGACCGCACCCTCCTCGATCACCATGCCGTCGTCAAGGTTCGGCTGTTTGCGGATGTCGATGATGCCTGTAATGCAGGGTCCGACGGGCCCGATGGCCTGCGCCTGAGGAGTTCCGGGCCGGCGATGTCCCCACCCCACGCCATTCACCTCTGTGTCGGTGTTGTAGCCGAACCCAAGCACGTCGCCGTTTCCAGAAAAGCCTTCTCCAAGCCTACCGGAAACCTGCAATCCGTGTGCGGCCGACCGTAGAAGGATCTCAGTAGAGCCCAGAGCGCCGGCGCCGATCACCACCACATCGGCGGCAATCGCGAGCTCGGGCGCCTTGAATTTTGCGCGGTCAGTTCCTAGCTCACACTGCACAAGCCACCGGGCCGGCTTGCCAGTCCCGTTGCCGCCACCCCTGTGGCGCTCGATCCATCGCACCGAAACCTCAGTGAAGATCTCAGCGCCGTGATTGTGAGCATCGGGAAGGTAGTTCATGATCAGCGTGTTCTTGGCGGAATAATTGCAACCGGTAACGCAATCGCCGCAAAGGGCGCAAGCCTTCTGTTCGACCCCAACATGATTAACGCCGTCCTTGAAGGTCACGTTGATAGGCGTGCGAAAGAAATCGGCTTTGAGGCAAGCTGCTGATTTCTCGAGCGCCTGCATCTTAGGCAATGGCGGGAAGTCCGCCGGATAAGGCGTGGGCTTCAGCATTTCCTCTGCTCGCTGGTACCCCTCCGCCAGCAGCGTCTGGGCGTCGGCGCGGATTCCTGTCGGCCAGCGCGGATCATCAAACACCCGGGGTTCGGCTCGCAAAGAGACATTGGCATTCACCAACGAGGTTCCGCCCAATCCGCAGCCAACGAAGACATTGATGTCAGGGTTCACGTGCAGATCGTAGAGGCCCGTCGGCGATCCCACATGGCCTTCAGGCAGGTGCACCTGGAACTCGCCTGTGGCCTTGGGAAGGGTGTCTGGATACTCGCCCGGTTGGAACTCCTTGCCGCGTTCCAGCACGCAAACCCTGCGCCCGGCGCGAGCCAAGCGGGAGGCGGCAATGGAGGCGCCATAGCCAGAGCCAATTACCACTATGTCGTAGCGTTCCTTGAGGTTCTCGATGGGTGACGATAGGCGAGCCATATGCAGTCCTCCGCTGGTCCAAAGACCCGGGGCGCTTCCTGATGATCTGGTGAAGAAGAGCCGCAGGGGTTTGCGTTCTTTCCCGCTTCAAGCATGCTTCTTGGGCCTTTGTGCGTTCGCGGTTCATGAAGCTGCGAGGCTTACGCGCTCTTTCCCGCCTCGATTACTTTGTAAACAAACCCGCCTGGCTTGGCTAGGGCAGAGACATCCTGACTGAGCAATGCTCCCGCGGCATTCCAGATCGACCAGTTAAACCAGTAATCCCAACCGTAGTTGACTTCACCAGTATCGCCACCGGCGCTGCAGCAGTTGGTACCGTCCCAAAGGTATCCCCATTTGCAGTAGCTGATCTCGAGGTTCTTGCGCAACAGCTCCAGGCCAAATTCCCGTTGACCTTCATAGATGAACGTGATGGCGTTCCAGATAACCTGGTGATTGGTATAGACGTATTCTCCGGTCAGGTAACCCGTCTTGTCTGCTGTCCAGAGCGTGCCGTCCGGACTCGAGTAGATGGGCGGCATGCCGATCTTGCTAAGCTTGCAGACTTTGTCACGGAGCATCGTGAGGATCTTGTCCACGTTCTCTTTAGGAAACACTCCCGGCACACCGCTCGAATGGGCGAAATATTGACCATTAAGTTGGGGGGTGAAGAAGGCGTCCAACTGTTGCCCTGCCTGCGTGTCGTTGTAGATCAAGTAGTGGTCGCCTTTCCACAGGTACTTCTGCATGGCCTCCTTGCCCGCTGCCAGGAGGACATCCAGTCGATGCGCCTCTTCGGAGTCGTCCATGGCCAGCGCCCATTCTTTGAGCATTTCGGCTGCGGCCAGGCGCAACCCGCCGGGGTGGGTCACGTAGCCCCTCATCGACCGATCTTCGAACCATTCCGAGTCGTTCCAAGTGCGTGGCCGGACGGGCGGCATGGCGATGATTTGGGAAGGTCCCAATTCCGGGCGCTGGGTAAACGAATATTCCAGCGCTTTCTTGACCGAAGGGTAGAACTCCCTCATGAAGGCGTCGTCCGTAGTAACCTTCCAATGCCAGTAGGCCGGCATTGCGTAGCACAGGCCCGACACGACTTCCTGATAGTCGTAGGCCATCGGATTCGCGGGATCGGCCCAGCGTCCCATCAGCTGAGCGACGTCGCCATTCTCCTTTTGTGTGGAACGATAGGCCCGCAGTAGCGACGCGGCGCACTCCGGGAAGAAGAACGACAGCAGCGGACCCGCCATGCCCGTATTGGAGAGAGTTGAGACATGCGGGCATGAGCGTGGCGCCTCTTCCAGGGCGAAGAGGCCGTCCTGTGGTTTGCACCAATCTCCGATGGGCTCCTTTGCCTGCGCCCACATACTGCATGGGGCAAGGTAGTAAAAGGCGTTCACGAGAGCGTCGGCCAACCAACCTGGGAGCGCCCGCTCGCCATAGATCACCGACTGCCAGGCTATAATTCTCCTCAGTAGCTGCTCATGGTGGTGCGCCAGGAATGTTGCCACCTCTCCGGCATCGTGAAACCGGGAGGCGTACATGTGAGTGAAGCGTTTTCCGGTGGTCGACGGTACCAGGACTCCACCGGGCGCTTCGGTGATGATCCGCTCGCCGCCACTGCCTGGAAGGCCATTGCCTTCCCATTCCGGTGCGTACCACGCCAGGATCAGGCGCACGACCTTCTCCTGGCCCGCATCGATGGTGAAGGCGACTGCAATCGATGAACCGCCATCGTCGCGTTCGGCGATACCCGGTAACTGCTTCTCGATAGCCGCCCACTTCTGACCGTCCGTACCCAGTGCGCCGCCCGCGTGCACCTGGTCCTCATCGATTGCCGCCAGCACGTAGCTCATGCCCCAGGCCTTGTTCTCCACCCAGACTCCAGAAAGTCCTTCCGGCGCAGGTCTGCGCTCGATGTGAGGGGGAGGCATCACCGGTTTTGCGGCGAGATCGGGCCACCCAATCACTTCGTCTTTGGTGCGATGGTCGGCAAAACCCGGGAAGCTGAAGGCCAGTGTCCCGGTCTGCTTTGAGGACGAAGGGTTCCTAAGATGAACCTCAAACACCGCCCCGGGGGTATTCGACGCCTTCACGTCGCCCGGTACGAGCGGTGACCAGGCTCGAACGCCTGTCTCCACAGGCGCGCTCGTTTTGTATTCGATGTCGGCGATCGGATAGTGCCCCCAATAGCTGGACCGTTCCGACATGCTCGCCTTCAGGAGCTTCAAATTGATCCCCAGAGTCGGGCGGTTGTTTCCGGCATAGTTCTTGGTTTGGCCAGTAGTCAACACCCATGTAGTGCCGCCGATGCCCACCCCGAGATAAGGCGTATTCAGCGGACCTCCCAGCGGAGTCAGATGATTGAAAATGGAACTGTAGCCGAAAACTCCGGAGGGCTCGAGATACAACGCACCCGTGTCGATCGCTCCTAGCGGCATGCCCGAGGCAGGTCGTGGCCTATCGACGTAGGAAGAAAAATAGGAAACCGACATAGTCCTATAGTTGATACCTGTCACGGGTTGGTCGTAACCCGCTGCTTTGAACTCACTCCATTGGGCGTCAGGGAGATCGGCCGGAAAGAGCCGGACCGGACTCGCTGAGGGTTTCGCCAATGAAACCAATGTAGCGTCGTTCAAACCGGCAAAGCTCCTCAAGCGCGCCCAGCTAGCGCTCAATATGCCACCGGCAATTTGCAGAAAGTTGCGCCTTGAAACCTCGATCGTCACACCTGTTCCCCCTTCGCCTCTAAAGGCCATATGCCTGCCTGCTTGTACTAATGAACGGTACTAGAAGTCAAGTTGCTTGTCACGGGTTAGGGCTGATCTACCCTACAGGCTCGCCTTCGTTCGGATCAGCTCGCTCTTTTTGCAGAGAACAGAATATCGTAGAGCGGGTCGCAATAGCCGAAGACGGCCGTTGGACGCACATGGGCCCGGCCGTTGCCATCATCTGGATTGCGAATGGGTGGTATTCTAACGAGGTCCACTATTTTAGGCTACTACTCTTGGTGTAGGATGAGGTGGCCCCGGGGCGATAATGGGCTCAGGCGCGATCGGTGCCTTCGGGATCCCATGGGAGATCATCGCACGGGGCAGAGGTGACCACAGATGAAGAGGATTTGGATCTTGTCGGGCATATTGGTGGCTACGATTTTGAGCTTCACCTCCGCGCCAGCACAAGCGCAGATCAAGCAACTTACGGGCAAGCAGTTTGACGATGCCGTTCCGACCCACTTCTACCTAGAGGGCAACTCGATTCCCACCGAAAAGCGAAATGCGGTACTCGTTAGTACAGGTACCGCCCCGCGCGCCCTTTTCGCCTTGATCGACACCGCCGGATACTCGTCCCAGATCCAGCAGAAATACATCGGGATGATCATCACTGAAGGGAAGCTTTCAGTGTGCAGTGACAGCCTTGGGGTTGGCAGCTACGGTTTCGGGTTGGAGAAACCTACCGATCCAGGTGCTGCCGATGCGAAGCTGCACGTCTATGATCAGGCTGGCAAGGAACTCTTCTCCTGCAGGGCTCCGCGTGACGCCCAACTCGCTAACCCCAAACCACTAACTGTGGCTACCAGTTCTTCGCGGCTCTATCTGGGCCGGAACTGGGTGGCGATCAAGTAGCCTGGCTTGTGGGTGGCGGAGCCGCCGGATGCCGGTGGGTTGCCTGTTTCTTACTCGTTGCCTTCCGGCAGGTCTGGACGATCCAAATAGGCAACGACGCGCCATTATTGACCCTCAGAGGCTGAG
This sequence comes from uncultured Acidobacteriota bacterium, assembly GCA_963803295.1. Lineage (GTDB taxonomy): Bacteria > Acidobacteriota > Terriglobia > UBA7540 > UBA7540 > CAWDMC01. The sequence goes on from CAWDMC010000012.1 coordinate 419,935, forward strand.
GAAGGGCTTCGTTTTATAGCGTGCTTGGGGTTGCACCCGCCGGTTGTTGCCCCTGCGGAGGATACTTGCGTCAAGCCTGCAGTCAGGCCGGGAGATGGGCATTGCCACTGGCGGCTTTTTTCGCTGCTGCTGGCATCATCGTGTTAGGTGCTTTGGTGTGGAGTGCCGAAGGTCAGTTCCCGGGCGCCGCCAGGCCAGCCTCCACGGGTTCCCCGATCGTTTTCGACCTTTTGATTGTGAACGGTCTTGTCGTCGATGGAAGCGGCAAGCCTGGTTTTCGCGCCGATATTGGAATCCGAAACGGGCGCATTGCCGCCGTGGGTTCGCTTGGAAGTGTCGTCGGGCGTCAGAAGATCGATGCCAAAGGGCTGGTGGTAGCTCCAGGTTTCATCGACGCCCACACCAACATTGAATCGCAGGTTGATCTGGCCAAGCGGCGCTTCATCGCTGACAATTTCGTTTTACAGGGTGTGACCACCGTTATTACAGGCAATTGCGGTCGATCTGCCCCTGATGTAGAACGATTCTTCCAGAAGCTGTCAACTCTTCAACTGCCACTTAATGTTGCTACCCTGGTAGGACACAACACCATCCGCCAGATTGTCTGTGGATCGCGTCCTGCGCCGACGCCGGCCCAGATGACCCGCATGCAGGAGATGGTAAGTCAGGCGCTCGATGCCGGGGCGGTGGGTTTTTCCACCGGACTTTGCTACTGGCCGGGATTGTTTTCAAGGCAGCCTGAGGTTGCCGCTCTGGTTCGGGTGGCCGCCCAGCATGGCGCGATCTACGCCACTCATATCCGCGATGAAGGAGCGGGAGGCGATGCAGCGATCGAGGAGGCGATTCGTACTGCCAGAGAGGCGGGAGAAAGGCGCCTGAACATTTGCCACTTTAAAGCCGCCGGACGTTCACAATATGGCAGCGCGGCGCATCGCCTGGATCTGATCAGTCAGGCCGAAAAATCGGGCTTGCACGTCAGTCTTGACCTTTACCCTTATACCTCGGCCGCTACCAACCTGCAGTACCTGATTCCTGAGGACGCCTTCCGCGATCTCAGCAAATCGAACGGAGCGCGGGGCCGGGCCGTGGCCTTGGCCCAGGCTACTGAGGCGACTCTGGCCAAGCTTCATCGCGATGGTTGGCAGGATTATGGCTTCGTTCACATCGCCTTTAGTAGCCAGAAAAAGTGGGTCGGACTCACCTTACCGCAAGTTGTGAGGCAGGCGGAGTTAGGAGATCCAGCCTCGGCGCGCGACCAGGTGCGGTGGGTGCTTGAGCATCGCCAGAGCGACGTTCAAATCGTCGCGGACGTCATCCTTGAAACTGATTTGCGCCGCATCTTGAGCAGCCCGGGAGCGGTGATAGGGTCTGACAGCAGCGTGCACTATCCTGGCTGGGGACGTCCGCATCCGCGCGGTTCAGGCGCCTTCCCCCGCATCTTCGCCGAATATGTCCGCCGGCAGAAGCTCTTCTCCCTCGAAGATGCGGTGCACCGTACCACCGGCGGCACGGCGGGGGTCTTTGGCATCTCTGACCGTGGTTTCATCCGCCAGGGCTACTGGGCCGACCTGGTGATATTCGATCCTGCGCGAATCCAGGATCGGGCCACGCCCGAGGATCCTTGGGCGACCCCCCTGGGAATTGCGGAGGTTATCGAGAATGGTGTGATTGTTGCTCACAATGGCCGCCCCGCTCACAGGTTTCCGGGATTACCCGTACGCCGCGGCAGGCCGTGACGAAACCGTAACCCCTGCCTTTTCGCGCTTGCACCCTCCGCTTCGCTCGCGTACTCTCACTAGTTGCTTTTTTGAAGCCTGTCATATGGGAGGACGCGACCGAATCCATGAAATTTCGAATCCGAAGTCTGATAGCCGCAGTGACTTTCATTTCGCTGCCTTTCTTTATCACCAAGCTCAATGCTGCCAAGAAGCCTAAGTCAAATGCTGCCGATACTCCTGTAACTTCGGCTACTGTACCTGCCAGACGTTGCGCCGATGTCCCCGACCTTGAGTTTGTTAGCCGCCTGCGCGACGAGGAATTCAACCACGGACAGGTCATGGATATCATGAGCGACCTGACCGATAAGATTGGCGCCCGCGTGACTGGCTCGCCGAATATGAAGAAGGCGAACGAATGGTCACGCGATCTACTCGGAAAATGGGGTCTCAAGAACTCTCACGTGGAGCCGTGGGGAACGTTCGGCCGCGGCTGGGCTTACCAGAGGTGCGAAGTCCGCATGGTTGCACCCGACTTTATGGAGTTTCTCGCGCTGCCCCAAGTTTGGACGCCGGGAACAAACGGTCCCGTTCGCGGTCAAGTGATGCAGATGATTGCCAACAGCCCCGCCGATCTCGACAAGTATCGAGGTAAGCTGGCGGGCAAGATCGTGCTGCTCGGTGAAGCGCGGGGCCCTTCGCCCATTGATAAGCCTCTTTTCAGCCGCGCCGATGAGGCCGATCTTTCCAAGACCGCTCTTTACGATATTCCGCAACCGCCCGACCGGGCGCGGGAAGAGGAAAACAAGAAACGCAATGATTTTAAGGATCTTTTGGCGAAGTTCCTGACGGATGAGCGCCCGGCAGTCGTCCTTGAGATCACCCGTCAACCGGGAATGGACGGCACGATCTACGTACAGCAGGGAGGGAGTTTCGCTAAAGGTAAGACCTTTACTGTTCCCAAAGTTACGCTGTCAGTGGAACACTTCGGCCGCGTGGCGCGTCTGCTAGCAAAAAGCGTTCCCGTGGAACTTGAAGTCAATGTGGAAGCTCGTTTCTACGATGACGACGACAAAGCTTACAACACTTTGGCCGATATACCCGGCACGGACCCGAAGCTCAAAGACCAGTTAGTGATGCTCGGCGGACACATGGATTCGTGGCAGGCTGGTGAAGGGGCGACTGACAACGGCGCCGGCACGGCCGTGGTGATGGAAGCTGTCCGCTTGCTCGAGAAACTGAATGTCCAACCGCGGCGCACGATCCGGGTCGCCTTGTGGTCCGCTGAAGAGCAGGGTCTGCTAGGTTCGGGAGGCTACGTAAAGCAGCATTTTGGATCGCGTCCAGAGAACAAGGATCCCAAATACAAAGACCTGCCGGAATTCATGCGCCCGGCCTCAAAGTCTCCAATCGAGCTAAAGCCGGAACAGAAGTTGGTTTCGGTTTATTTCAATTATGACAACGGCTCGGGCAAGATTCGCGGCATCTTCCTGCAGGAGAATGCCGCCGTCGCCCCCATCTTCTCAAAGTGGATGGAGCCTTTTCACGATCTTGGCATGACTACGCTGACTATGCGTAATACCGGTGCCACCGATCATCTCTCCTTCGACGGAGTCGGCATTCCGGGGTTCCAGTTTCTTCAGGATGGGCTCGACTACGGATTGACGCACCACTCCAACCTGGACGTATATGAACACATACAGCCGGATGACGTGAAACAAGCTGCCGTGATTATCGCCAGCTTTGTTTACGACGCCGCCATGTGTGATGAGATGATTCCGCGCAAACCGCTGCGTCCAGAGGAGCCTGAGGCAAAATGAGGGTCTTATTCGTGGCAAAGCTTTCTGGCTTGATCCAGTTGCTCATCCGTGTGCCTGGCAGAAAGCACCACCAGCTTCACCTTGTCTCGGACGGCCCTCTGGTTTAGGTCGTTGATCTCGCCCTGGCCGGTGAACTTCTGCTTGTCCAGCTTATAGTTGAAGGCCTCAAGCACGCGATACTCCGTCCGCGCGTAGATCACACCTGCTAGAAGCAGCTTGCCTTTCACGGGCATGTGCTTCTCCAGTATCACGCAGCCGACATTTCCCTGCGTGGTACCAGACACGGTGGGAGGCGTGTCATCGGACCGCCCGCCAGCCAGAAATGCGGCCGCGAATAGAAATAAGACCGACAAAATCACGCGCAGGATATTAGCTCGCTTCATGTTCCAATCCTCCTCACCGACTACTACTGTTCTCTACTTTGGATGAGTCAGAGGCCGACGCGGGGTTGTTCAGCGGCCCCAGCCAGAACCTATTCCTTTGGCGACACTTTCGGCCTTTTCTCAGTCGAAAAACCTGAAAATTGCATTTACAACCCTTTGAAAACAATGCGATTAAAAATGATGGCTCATCTTGTCGCATCTGTCTCCATGGTCTCATTCCTGCCTGTTAAAGCTAGGCGAGATAAAGAACGATCTCGCGGCGTAGATCCGCTGATTTGCGCATCCAACCTTGACCGAGTACAATAACTTGAACAGCGTATCCTAAGGACTCTGACAGCATCTATGGGTAACTACTTCCAACTGGTCCTGGGCAAAGTTATCGGGACCAAGAACGAACGTGAACTGAAAGCGCTTCAGGAAAGGACCGAGAGCATCAACGCGCTCGAGCCAGAGATGAAGGGTCTGGCGGACTCGGAATTTCCCATGCGCACCGCCCGGTTCAAAGAGCGCCTAGCTGCGGGCGAGACCCTGGCCGACATTCTGCCTGAAGCCTTTGCGCTTTGCCGCGAGGCCGGGCGCCGCACCCTGAACATGCGCCACTTTGACATGCAGTTGGTGGGCGGCATGGTGCTGCACCAAGGCAAGATCGCCGAGATGAAGACCGGCGAGGGCAAGACACTGGTGGCCACTCTGCCCGTTTACCTGAATTCGCTCGAGGGCAAGGGCGTGCACGTAGTGACGGTGAACGACTACCTTGCCACCCGCGATGCTTCCTGGATGGGCCCGATCTATAAGCTGCTCGGACTTTCGGTCGGCGTGATCATCCACGATCTTGACGACGAGGAGCGCAAGCAGGCCTACGGCTGCGACGTTACCTACGGCACTAACAACGAATTCGGCTTTGACTACCTGCGCGACAACATGAAGTTCGACCTGAGCGATTGCGTGCAGCGGCCTCATCACTACGCCATCGTCGACGAAGTTGACTCCATCCTGATTGATGAAGCGCGCACCCCGCTGATCATCTCCGGTTCATCCGATGAATCGACGGAGAAGTATTACAAAATCGACAAAGTAATTCCTCATCTTATTCCCGAAGAGGATTACGACGTTGACGAGAAGCACCGGCAGGCGAGCTTCAAGGAACCTGGCATCGAAAAGGCGGAGAGTCTGCTCGGACTGGAAAATCTCTATGATCCCGCGAACGCGGAGTACGTTCATCACCTGTATCAGGCGCTAAAGGCGCACACACTCTTTCATCTCGACAAGGATTACGTGGTGAAAGAAGGCGAGGTAATCATCGTCGACGAGTTCACGGGCCGCCTGATGCCGGGGCGCCGCTGGTCCGACGGCCTGCATCAGGCAATCGAAGCTAAGGAAGGTGTGAAGATCGAGAAGGAGAACCAGACCCTCGCCACCATCACTTTCCAGAACTACTTCCGCATGTATAAGAAACTGGCTGGCATGACCGGTACGGCGGAAACGGAGGCCGCGGAGTTTGAGAAGATCTACAACCTGGAAGTGGTGGTAGTTCCTACCAATCGCACCCTGATCCGGCACGAATGGCCTGACGTGGTGTATCGCACTGAGCGCGAGAAGTTCAACGCTGTGATCGAGGAGATCAAGGAATATCACCTGCGCGGGCAGCCTGTGCTGGTAGGCACGATCGCCATCGAAAAATCCGAAAAACTCAGCTCACAACTACGCCGCACTGGACTGCCTGCCCAATCACTTGCTGGATCTCTTCAAGGCGAAGGGGATCGAGGGACCAAAGGTCGAGAAGTGGGCGGTCCTGATGGCCGAGCGTCACGCCGAAGCCTTTGACTGGCTGATCCGGGCCGGCGTGAATGCGTCGACCGTACACAAGATGCTTTCCGGTGACCGTTACGGTTCGTTAGCTTCCGGCAGCCCGAACGGCAATCGCGCTTCGTTCGTGCAGGCGCTGTTGAAGCATGCTCAGGTGGATTATGCGGGACACGCTTTGCCCGCGGCGGACGAGGGGGTCGCACCTAAAATCGCCGGCCTGATTGCGGACGCTCTGGAGGCTGGCGCGAGTGCAGCTTCAACCGATGGTAAGAAGGATAAAGGCGGCAAGGGTGAAAACAAGACTCTGCCGATTCTGGACTACCTTATCGATATCCGCTGCCCGCCTGCCCGTCTGCTCGATGTGATCCGGGAACGGGAGCTGAAGCACTCCATTCTGAACGCCAAGCAACATGACCGGGAGGCCTTGATCGTGGCCCAGGCTGGACGCACCGGCGCCACCACGGTTTCGACCAACATGGCCGGACGCGGCACGGACATCCTGTTGGGTGGCAATCCCGAGTTTATGGCGCGTGAGGAGTTCCGCAAGTCACCGGAGAAGTACCGCGAACAGGGCATCGATCCCGAACCGCCCGAGCGTCCGGCTCCAGGCGCTCCGCCGGAAGTATTCGACCAATACGTGGATGCCTATTCAAAATGGCGCACCAGGTGGAGCGATTTCGTGGCGCGCTTCAAAGCAACTACCGATCCCGAGCACGATCTCGTCATCGAGCTCGGCGGTCTGCACATCCTTGGTACGGAGCGCCACGAATCGCGGCGAATCGACAATCAGTTGCGCGGTCGCGCTGGGCGCCAGGGCGATCCTGGCTCGTCGCGCTTCTATCTTTCACTCGAAGACGACCTGCTGCGCATTTTCGCCGGCGAAAAGATCTCTGGTCTGATGCAGCGTCTCGGCATGGAAGAGGGCATTCCCATCGAGTCACGCCTGATCTCTAAGCGCATCGAGGCCGCGCAAAAGGCCGTAGAGGCGCAGAACTTCGAGTCCCGCAAGCACCTGCTCGAGTACGACGACGTGATGAACAAGCAGCGCGAAACTATTTATGGGATGCGTCGTCAGCTGCTCGAAGGGAAGGACCAGACCGAAGACATCAACGACGCCATGGACCGCGTGGTGGAGTGGCTCGTCACCACTTACTGTCCCAAGGATGTGCAGGCTGACGAGTGGAATCGCGATGGTCTGCGCGATGAATTCTGGAAGCGCTTCGGCATTGACGTCCGCCAGCACCAGGACCTGAAGTTCGACTCCAAGGCAATTGACCAACTTATCGAGGATCTGCGTGCGATAGTTCATGAACGCTACAAAGAACGCGAGCAGGTGTGGGGAGAGGAGCGCATGCGCGCCCACGAACGCATGATCCGCTTGCAGGTGGTGGATTCGCAGTGGAAAGACCACCTGCTGGCGATGGATCACCTGAAGGAGGGCATCGGCCTGCGCGGCTACGGCCAGCGCGATCCGCTGGTTGAGTACAAACGCGAATCCTATGACATGTTCGAAGATCTGATGGATCGCATTGAGGACGAGACCCTGCGCTGGCTCTTCTTGTTACGGACGCCCGAAGAAGAAGAGCGCATGATCCGCGAGTACCAGCGCCGCAAACGCCGCGAGCAGCAGGAAATGCGCATGGTGGGCGGCGGCGAGCCGGTCAGGCCCAAACAGGTAATCCGCAAGGAGAAAATCGGGCGCAACGACCCTTGCCCGTGCGGCAGCGGCAAGAAGTACAAGAAGTGCCACGGTGCCGGAGCGCCTCCCGCGACGGGTGGTGGCGACGGGAGCAGGCCGTCGGAGCCGGCGTGAGCGGTAGCGCTGGCGTCCCGCCGACATTTCGCGGGGCCGGTAGCGGTTCATCCTTTCGAACTCCGTGGCTTGTTCTTGCTTGCGGGCGACAAGCTGGTCATATATGACAACGACTGTGGTTTCACAGATCGAGATCGACGATTTTGGCGTGGCCTGGATTGCAGGCGTTAGCACCAAGGTGACTAAAATTGTACTGGATAAGCCCGCCTATGGATGGAGCCCCGAAGAGATGCACCTGCAGCATCCTCACCTGTCCCTGGCTCACATCCACTCTGCTCTCGCCTATTTGTTACGAAAACAAGGAGAAGGTCGATGCTCAAATCGGGAGCGAGCTTGATGAAGCCGACGCGTTGACGGCCGCGGCCTCCGATCCTGCATTTCGGAATAAGCTGCTGGCGATCAAGCCGCGGTAGCGCGGGGTTCGCGCTTCTCGAACTTGGGATTTCTCCCTGACACGCAGCAAAAAGCCGCGGACGTGCTAAAAAGCGCACGTCCGCGCTACCTGAATTGCCTCCATATGTCAAATATCCGAGTTCGATTTGCACCCTCGCCCACTGGATATCTGCACGTGGGCGGGGCGCGTACTGCCCTCTACAACTGGGTTTTTGCACGACATTTCGGCGGTGTCTTCATTCTTCGGATTGAGGATACCGATCTGGACCGCTCCCAGCCACAAATGGTCACTGCCATTCTCGAAAGCATGGAGTGGCTGGGTCTCAACTGGGACGAGGGACCGTTCTACCAATCGCAGCGCCTCGACCGCTACCGTGAGGTGGCAGCGGAGCTCGAGCGCAGGGGTCATGCCTATCCCTGTTTCTGCACTCCTGAGGAGCTGCTGGCAAAGCGCGCCCTGGCTGAAGCTGAGCGGCGGCCATCGAAATACGATGGCGCCTGCCGGGACCTTTCGGAAGCCGAGTGCCAGCGGCTGCGTGAGGAGAATCGGCCCTGGGCGCTGCGTTTTCGCGTGCCAGATCAGGGTGAAACCCGTTTCGAAGATCAGGTGTTCGGCACCATTAAGATCGACCACCGTGATCTCGAGGATTTCGTCCTGTTGCGGTCCGATGGCAATCCGACGTATCACCTTGGCGTGGTGGCCGACGACCTCGACATGCGCGTGACCCACGTAATCCGCGGCGCCGATCACATTTCGAACACTCCAAAGCAGATCCTGCTCTATGAGGCCTTGGGTGCCACGGCGCCGCTGTTTGCACATCTGCCGCTGATCCTCGGTCCCGATAAGCAACGCCTCTCGAAGCGCCACGGCGCTACGGCCGTTGGGCAGTATCGCGCCCAGGGGGTTCTGCCCGAAGCGCTCGTGAATTTTCTGGCGCTATTGGGTTGGACTCCGCCGAAAGATCCGGCGACGGGACAGGAGAAGGAGATCCTGCCGCTGCCAGAGATGGTTGCGGCTTTCGGCCTGGACGCAGTATCGAAATCGAATGCCGTGTTTGATCTCGAGAAGCTCGCCTGGATGAATACTGAGTACCTGCGCAGCTTAACGGTGGAGCGGTTGGAGCCCTTGGTGAAACAAGAGCTAGGCACTGCGAGCTTATGGCGCGATGAGTTCGAGGCGGGCGAGCACATACGTTTTCAGGCGATCCTGAAACTGCTGCAAACTCGCTCTCGCAGTCTTAAGGACTTCTCCGGATCCGGGCGCGCCTTTTTCACCGAACAGTTTGGCTACGACGCGGAAGCGGTGAAGAAATTCTGGAGGGATCCTGCTTTGGCCGTTTACTTCAGCGAGCTGGCGCAACGTCTTGAGAAACTCGATCGTTTCGAGCTCGAGTCTACTGAGGGGAGCCTGCGTGGATTGGCAGAAGACAAGGGAATCAAGGCGGGACTGCTGATCAACGCGACGCGCGTAGCGTTAACCGGCCAAGCAGTAGCTCCGGGCCTATTTGAGGTAATGTTGGTGCTCGGCCGGGAACGGGTGATCGAGCGCCTTCGGAACGCCGCTCATTATCTCGAAGGCCGGCCGGTCTACTAAGCCATGACTGCATTAATGCCGGAACGTCCTGGACTTCAGACGCCTTTCCTCCAGCGCCTCAATTCGTTCGACCACGATCAGCGCGACCGTAACAACTGTGGCTGCCACCTGCAATACATGCTTGATCTTCTTCAGATTCATGCTCAGCTTGAGCCTCCCAGTCACGAAGAGTGTTCCAGCCGGATGGCCTCCGGCAGATTTCCATTGTAACTCTTCAGCGGCAGGACGGCGGCGGTGATAGCATCGTCAAAAATCTCAAGCAATCCGTAACAGCGGGGCAGTGAAAACCTCTGGGCACCGGCGCTGCCTGGATTGAAGAATAGCACATCGCCAAGCTTTGCCAGGCAAGGCTTATGGCTATGGCCAAAGATTACGACACGGGTCTTTTCATCGAAGACCCTTAGTAGCCTATCGCCTCGCGGCGAGGCCGCGCCTTGCAGGATCGAGGCTTCTGCCCAGGCTTCGAGTTCCGACTGCGGTACCGGCAGGATGTGCAGCATCTCCACCTGCGCAGTGACAAAGTCGAGTTTCAGGGTAAGGGGAAGGTTGCTCTCCGGCCCATCGACGTTCCCACGAACAGCATGAGTTAGCGCGATGTTGCGGAGTCGATCGAGGATATCCTCCCCGCCCATATCACCGGCGTGCAGAATGACATCCACACCCTGGAGCAGTTTGGTAAGACACGGATCGAACATGCCGTGAGTGTCCGCTACAACCCCGATTTTCGTCATCACGTAAACCCTCGCTGATATCTAGAGTAGGATCATACAATCCCCGTAGCTGTAGAATCGGTATTTTTGCTCAACGGCATGGCGATAGGCCCTGAGCAGAAACTCGCGTCCGGCAAAGGCCGATACCAGCATCAGCAGAGTGGATTTCGGTAGATGGAAATTGGTGATCAGCGCCTTCACCACCTGAAAAGGGAAGCCAGGTGTGATGAAGAGGTCCGCTTCGCCACTGCCCGCGATCATGCGGCCAGCGCTCATCCTCGCCACATGTTCGAGTGTACGGACGCTGGTGGTTCCTACCGCCACCACCCGCCGCCCCTGATCGAGAGCACGGTTGATCGCCGCAGCGGATGTTTCCGTAACCAGGTATCGCTCCGGCCCCATAACGTGGTCCTCCACCCGCTCCGCATGTACCGGCTGAAAGGTGCCCAGGCCCACGTGCAGTGTTATCTCAGTGATTTCGATGCCGCGAGCACGCAAGGCGTCCACAACCCGCGGGCTGAAATGTAGTCCGGCAGTCGGTGCTGCCACCGCACCCCGGACTTTGGCGAAGATGGTCTGGTAGGTTTCACGATCGGCAGGACTGTCCCGGCGGTGGATGTAGGGCGGGAGCGGCACGTGGCCGAGGCGGTCGATGGCTTCATCAATCCGGCCGTCGCGGGCGCGCAAGCGAACCCGCCGCAATCCGTACTGGCCGCGTCCGAGGACCTCCGCTTCGAGTTCGTCTTTTCCAAAGACCAGGATCTCGCCGGTTCGGATTTTGCGCCCTGGCCTTACGAGTGCTTGCCAAACGTCGGGGTCCTCTTGGCGGGTAAGGAACAGTTCCACCTCCGCCGCGAGGAACTCGCGACGGGCCCGATTGTTCTTTCCCAAACGCTGTGCCGTCACTCCGCGTCGGCGTCCCAGCAATCGCGCCGGGAATACTCTGGTATTGTTAAAGACCAGCAGATCGCCGGGGGTGAGGATCGCGGGTAACTCGCGGAAGGCGCGATCTTCCAAGGCCAGGGTGACGCGATCCAGAAGCATTAACCGCGACGCATCCCGTTCGTTGAGGGGCTGCTGGGCGATCAGTTCCGGCGGTAGTTCGTAGTTGAAGTCCTCGATCCGCACTAGTTAAACCAAGTATTCACCAACTCCTTGAAAGTCGAGATTCGTGGTTTTTGCACTTAAAAGAAGGGTAGGAGCCTTGGCGGTGAGCCTCAGTCCGTCTCCCAACTCGCCGCCAAGCGCACAGCGTCGAAAGGAAGGGGGGAAAAGCGACGCTCGCGGGCCATTAAGATCTGCATAGCTCTTCGGCACAACGGTGGCCAAACTTTAAGGCTCTCTGATTCAGCTTGCAGCTATGCCTGCAAAACGTGCCAGCCGGTAGAGGTCCATAGGATGCGAGGTGGAGCCCGTGACCACGAGTTCCGTAATCAGTTGCGCGGTAATTGGCGCCAGCAGAATCCCATTGCGGAAATGGCCCGTCGCGAAGACCAGATTCCCGATATCGCCGTAGCCGAGGATTGGCCGGTGATCCGCCGTATCAGGACGCAACCCGGCCCAGGCGCGGAGGAAGCGGAGACCGCCCACGAATGGCGCAACGCGCAACGCTCCCTCAATGATCCGCCGCATCCCTTCGCCCGTGACCGCCTTCTCGAAGCCGGCATATTCCGAGGTTGAACCGATAAGTATCCGGCTGGTGGCCCGAGGAACAAGATAGATGTGGCCCGCTCGCACTACACGGGGAAACTCCATCATCGTCTCAAACTCGAGCATCTGGCCGCGGCAGGGCCTGACAGGCAGGCTCATTCCTAAACTCGCAGCGAGCTTTCCCGACCAGCACCCTGCGGCTAGAATGAATCGATCGGCCGAGATCCGATCGCTGCCCGGACGTGAGGACGGCAAGCCCACGGTCCCCTGAGAGGTAGCCCCTCGCAGTTCGACCTGCTCGACGCGATCGCTGCAGAGTCTCAGCTTTGTGACTTCCGTCTCCGTCACAAAACCGACCCCGAGCCGACGTCCAGCTTCGGTCAGCGCCGGAGTCAGACGCTGATTGTCGATCCACTGATCACCGGGAACGTAGAGAGCGCTCGAAATTTGGGGTGAAAGCCCAGGGGCCAGTTCCCGCAGCCCTGCCGCCGAGACGCGCTCAATCGCCTGCCCGGTCTCGGCTGGCTCAGGCTGACGAGCGTAGATTTGCTCGAGTTCTGCAGCTTCATTCTGATCCGTAGCCACCAGCAGGGTCCCTTCCCGCCGATAGCCTAGCTCGTGGCCGCTCAATTCTTCGACTTCCGCCACGAAGGTGGTATAGAGATCGCGACTGGCCAAAGTGAGGCGGTAGAAATCATCGTGCTCGCCCATTTCGCCTTGTGGAGCGATCATGCCGGCGGCCGCCGAACTCGCTTCCTGGCCCGGCTGCTGTCGCTCGATTACCGTTACCTTAACGCCCGCCTGAGCCAGACGCAGGGCGATGGAACAGCCGATCACCCCGCCACCGATCACGACGACATCCGGCGAGGCGCTGCTGCCGCGAGTTGCGCTGCCCGAAAGTGCCATAGTTCCAGTGTAGCGCAAATCAAGGCCTATTCGAGAGGAGTGAAACCCAGTGAAGACGCAGGTCTCAGATTTCGGAACTTCAAGCTTCTTGAATCATCGAAAAGGGAAGGGGAGCCTCGTGCTATCATAGCGAACTCCATTTGGCGGAAGGCGGCTGCTGGAGATTATCCCGTGAACTGTCCCATCTGCAATAAACGAAAAGGGCGGCGATTTTGCCCGGCGCTGACTCAATCGATCTGTTCAGAATGTTGCGGGCGGGAACGCGAGGCGTCGATCGATTGCCCCTCCGAGTGCCCGCACCTTATGGCCTGTCGGCAGTACGATGCCCAGCGCAAAGAGATCGACTGGAAAAAGATGCCTTTCCCGGAAGCGCCGTTTCGCCCTGAGTTCATCGAAGCCCACCATGAACTCTTCAGCGCCCTCGCTTATGGGATTTGTGAGTACGCAGCAGCGAATCGCCTCGTGGTCGATTCCGACGTGCGCGCCGCTCTGGATGCACTGGCTGGCACGTATCGAACCCTGGCCAGCGGAATCTACTACGAACAACGGCCCGATTACCTGGTTCAACGCGAGCTTTACGAGCGGATCAGCGAGGCCATTGAGGAATTCAAGAAGACCGAAGCAAAGCGTGCCATCCGATCCATTCGAGACAGCGAAATACGCGACGCCCTCATTTTCCTGGTGCAGCTTGCCTATGTGCAGGATAATGGGCGTCCTAAAGGCCGTGCCCTGCTCGATGCCTTGCGCAGCCAGTTTGCGCCTAAGGCTTTTGTGAAGCCTGCCTCGAATATCATTGCTTTGCCGTAGCGCTCAACCGCTGTGGTTTTCGAACTCATGCGCGCAGCACGAAACGAAAGCGCATATCCTCCCCGAACCACTGCACGTAATTCGTACCCCAGGCATTGTTGAAGAGGCTGAAGTGGACTCCTCGGGCGAGATCAGGCTGTTCGGTAGAATAAAGAAGCGGGGTCTTCTCACCCAGTGCAACCGCCGGTGCGTCCAGTGATTCTATGGCAAGACTCCCGTGTTGATTCCGGTAGCGCAGTCCCTTTGTCACCGCATGCATCTGCCGGTTACCACCAGCCACAACATCAAATGGAGACACGTCTTGATTTACCTTGTCGAGCATCCACGCTTTGGCGTCGGGAGCGTGCGGCATGAAGCTCAGCCACAGCGCCTCGGGCAGTCGCGTTGCTCGCTTGCCAAACCAAGATAGGGTGACGTGGATGGCTGGCTCTTGATCGGGCAACAGCATCTCCACATAGAGCTTGTTAGGCCAGGAGACCAGTCCGGTCTGTGCGCTCGCGACGTCCTGCATCTGCAGCTCAGCGAGGATGCGCTGGCCTTGTGCAGTCTTGCCCGACCAGCACGCGGTGAGAGTGGGCAGCCAGACGCGGCTTTGCGCGCCGAAGTGCTCCAGATTGGGTTTCCCCAGATCCTGTACTACCCACCAGGTCCTGACGGTGACGTAGCTTGCGATAAAGCGATCGTAGTCTGCCTGGGAGAGAGTCTGGTAGCTGAACAGGGCGAGGGGTTGTTCGCGAGAAGCCCAGGCGACTCCGGTTTTCTTGGAACGTAATCCGCTAAGAGCGCCGGTTTGGGGATCGATCGTTAGTACGAAGTGGGTTGCTTCGAGCTGCGAGCCGGCCGTGTGCGGCTCGAGCCCAGCAGGTTGCGGTTCGACCGGTTGCAAGGCGCGGACGCGTTCGTGGGCGTGGTCCCGTAATGTCGCAGGCAGGTTCGAAATCGCATCTGCGATGTCCTGACGCTTTTCAGCCCAACTCGCCTCCGCAATCCTATAGCCCGGCTTGTTCAGTGCCTTGGCCAAGTCATCCGGCTTGTAGGTGCCGAAATCTCCGATCTTGGTTTTGACGTCGACCCCCCAGGTATGTTCGGCTCCCAGCAACAACCGCCGTAACAGAGCGAGATCGGTGGAGTCTCCAGGGTGAAACTTGCCTTGCGCGATCCACTCCTGGCGCAGCCGGCATACTTCACGATAATGTGCCACCTTGATGGGGTCGCTGGGGACTCCGTAGATCCAGGTATCGCCGATCTCCTGGGTCACAACGGGAAGGTGATGGCGATATGGGTAGATGGCATTCGCCATCTCTGTCAGATTTGAGGCGGTGACGTGAGCCTCGGGGAACTGCTTTCGCAGTTCAGCATAGATCTTGCGGACCTCTTCAATCGTATGCGGACCCTCGTTGTCTCCGCGCATTTCGATCGCGACAGCCAAGTTCGAACCCGGCACCTGGACCAACCCGCCATAATCGTGGTGGTACATCGTGATCAGAGACGCTTCGGTTGGGTCTTTCCAGACGAATAAGGGTGGAACGTTGGGAGGAGTGCACGCGGAGTTCACTCCGACATCGAGAAGCTTCACTCCATTTGCGGCGAGCGGGCTGATCAATCCACGGCTGTGGCCTGGCACATCAGTCATCTTGGCGCCGCTGGTCGAATGGCCGTAACGGCGATCCAGCGTCTGCGAGAGGCCTAGGGCTCCCACGATCATCGAGTGGTTCAGCATCTCCGTCTGCCAGGAAAAGGGAAGAGCGTGCCAGGTTATGTCCCCAGCGGCAATCGCCTCGTCCATGCGTTTGCGCTGGTGGCTGTTCGCTTGTTCGAGATACTCATAAAGCAGCCATGATCCTGTCGTCCAGATGTAGCGATCCTGACCAGACCGGCGCAGGGCTGTCGCAAGCTCAATGGCCTTGGGGTAGTGCTCGTCGAAGTACCGCCGCATTACGCCGGCTTGCGTATCTGTAAATCCGACATCGAGGTGGCACTTGAACATCACCAGCACGCGCTTGACTTTGGCTGTGTCGCCCGCATCGAAACCATGTCCGGGAAGCGGCCGGGCCGCCAGTATTGCGCCGGTGCCCAGCACACTCTTCACAAAGTCTCTCCGTCTCATTGGCGTATCTCCTTCAACCTTGGATCATGATGGCGCTGACCCGATACTTCATCCATTTGGACGGCATTTATCAAAGCGGCCATCTCGCCAAGCTCAACCCCGCGGCCTTGAACAGGTCACGAACGGAGCGCAGGTATACAAGGGAATTCCCCTGGCCGACGGTGGTTAACTCGATGATCCGGCTTTACAGCGTGGGCGCGAAGTCCAGAGCTACTTCGCGCAAAAACTTGGCTGATTCCTCGGGCGGAGTGGGATTGATGTAAAAACCCGTACCCCATTCGAACCCTGCTACTTTCGTGAGCTTAGGCATGATCTCGAAATGCCAGTGATAGTAATCGTTTGAACTGTCAGGCAGCGGCGAACTGTGAAGAATGAAATTATAAGCCGGGCTATCGAGCACTTTGTCGAGGCGCATCAGCATATCCTTCAGGATCGGCGCCAGTTGCTCAAATTCGTTTTTCTGCGACTCCTCGAACGCCGAGCGGTGGTCCTTGGGCAGAATCCACAGCTCAAAGGGGAAACGCGGGGCAAAAGGCGCGAGCGCCACAAATCCCTGATTCTCGCTGACCACGCGAGTCTGGCTGGCTTCTTCCTGTCGGACGATATCGCAGAAGACGCACCGCTCCTTAAAGGTGTAATACTCTTTGGAGCCCTCGATTTCCTCAAGCACGCGCTTGGGGATAACGGGCAGGGCAATCAACTGCGAGTGAGTGTGTTCGAGCGAAGCGCCGGCGGCATCTCCGTAATTCTTGAAGATCAGGATGTATTTGAAGCGGCGGTCTTTCTTCAGATCGAGAATGCGATCGCGAAAGGCCCAGAGCACGTCCTCAATCCGGCGCGTCGGCATGTTGGCCAGAGTCAACTTATGTTCCGGCGTCTCGATGATCACTTCGTGGGCGCCGATGCCATTCATCTTGTCGTACAGGCCTTCACCTTGTCGATCGAGCGTTCCTTCAACGCCGAGGGCAGGGAACTTGTTCGGTACCACGCGGACCGTCCAGCCGGGCGTGTTCCTGACGCTGCTGTCAGGACGGTAAGACAGCACCTCGGGGGGTGTTTTCGATTCGTTGCCATAACAGAAGGGGCAGAAACTTCCGCCACGGATCTGTACCTTTTCGCGCAGGAAATCCGAAGGCCGTTTGGCGCGGTCGGTGGCGATGATCACCCAGCGTCCGGTAACAGGGTCTTTGCGCAGTTCAGGCAAAGGCTCCTCCTCAAGAGTGATAAGGTCGCTTGCTTTGGCCGGCTATCTCCGGCTCGGCCGTTCCTCTTACCCAAGGTACATCTTAGCCCGCAATTTCTGACGGCGCTGTGATCGAGCGCACACTCTTCCTGAAATGCATCTTTGATGAGGTAAGCCAAGCGGCCGGAACCTGTGTCCAAATAGTCCGGCGATGCCGAAGCAGCTGGCCTGAAGGCGTGAAACGCTTTGGGCCTAGCGCTCACTATAAGTCCTGATCGGAACCTCTTCCGACCTGAATAGAAAACAGGAGGTTGTCAAGTGAAACGAGTGGTCCTTTGCTTGGCTAACGCCGTGCTAGCCGTCGTCATTTGCTTCGGGGTGTCATTCCGTTGCCGGGTCTCGGCATCGTACGCACCCTGGGCCCCGCGTGCCCATAACACAGCGGTCGCAACCTACGTTACGGACGCCACGGTCTTTAGAATTGCTGCCGTCGGGGCCAACCGTCCTAAAGCTGACCGCAGTTCACAATCCCATGAAAACCTTGAGATGGGCGAGCAGTTTGACGCTGCCAAATGAGCGGTGCCGGTGAATAGAGCCTGCGATCTGAAGCGCCCATCTCTACTTCACTAGTGTCCTGCAGGACCGCGACGGTTCCGGCTCTAGGTGGACGTGGCAGCGTGGCATGGCGAGTGGGAGTATAGCACAGTGGCAGGCGACCAGTTGCTTGGTCGAACAGGGCCAAATTGCAATTCCAAGTCTATAGTGCCCAGCTCTGGTGCAGCTTTCGTTTGATTGCGTGCCTTCGCCGAGTGCTGCTCGTTTCACACCGTTCAGCATGGTGCAAGGCAATGGGCGCATCGCGGTCTAATCAACCAAGCAGATAGCTTAGACGCACGGAATCTGTAACAGTACACCAAAAAAACAGGAGGAGGTCCACGTGAAAAGAAGAGCAAGAGTCAGAGGTCGGAGGTCGGGGTTTGGCGAAAGGATGGCAATTGCGGCGTTGATGTTGTCTTTCTTTGCGGCACTGGCGCCGTCGGCATCGGCGCAAGTCACGGGGAGTGGCACCACCAATTTTGTTCCCCTCTGGACCAGCAGCACGAAGCTGGGAAACTCCACCCTCTTTCAAACCGGGGGAAAAGTGGGGATTGGAAACACCACCCCTGCCGCCAAGTTGGACGTGAGCGGAAACGCTCTCATCCGAGGTTTGCTTCAGTTCCCTGCCACGGGAACAGCCACCGCCGGGGCGGGATTCAACTCGCAGCCGGCGGATTTCTCCGCCTCGGCTTTCAACAGCACGATAGCTACGGCGGTTGCTCAACACTTCCGCTGGCAGAGCGAGCCCGTGGGAAATAATACCGCGTCTCCTTCCGGAAAGCTTAACCTGCTATATGGTAATGGGGCCGCAGTTCCAGTGGAAACTGGAGTGTCTTTCAGCAACGCGGGCAACCTTACGGCCAAGCGGTTCATTTCGACCATCGCCACCGGGACGGCGCCGTTCGCAGTCACCTCAACCACCCAAGTAACCAACCTTAACGCCAACTTCTTGGGTGGCTTGGCGTCCAGTGCCTTCGCCAAGCTGTCCGGCGGCAACAACTTCAGTGGCAACCAGAGCATCACTGGCAACCTCAGCGCCACGGGAACAATTAGCGGCAATGGGTCTGGGCTGTCGAGCGTCAACGCGGCTCTGTTTAATGGCTTCCCGTTAACGGCATTCGCCCTCGTCGGTGCCAACAACACTTTCGCCGGCAACCTCACCGTAAACGGCAGTGAGCTCTTTGCCGGCCCCATCCAGTTCACCAACAATCCCACGGCGGGTACGATTGAAACTGCGCTCTTGGTAAACGCCGTAGATTGCTGCAATTTCGGCAACCGCATGATCTGGGCGCACAGCCCTAGTTTCCCAGGCTGGGGCATTTACTACGACGACAGCGTCGACACTATGCATTGGCAACAGAGCATCGGCGGGACCGACCTGATGACGCTCGGTTTCGGCTCCGGAAACCTCGACGTAAGAGGTACTATCACAGCGGCTGCTAAAAACTTCAGAATCGACCACCCGCTCGATCCCCAGAACAAGTACCTCGTTCACGATTCGGTCGAGTCCTCGGAAATGATGAATATCTACACCGGCAACGCGACCCTGGACAACGCCGGCGCGGTGGAGGTTTCGTTACCCCAATGGTTTGAGGCCCTGAATACGGACTTCCGCTATCAGCTCACGTCCATCGGCGCCCCGGCCCCGAACCTGCACGTCAGCCAGGAAATCGCCAACCACCAATTCAGCATCGCGGGTGGCGCTCCAGGCATGAAGGTCTCTTGGCAGGTGACCGCGGTACGTCATGACGCTTTTGCCCAGGCGCATCCGCTGGTGGTGGAGCAGAACAAACCCGCAACAGCGCGCGGCCACTATCTCCATCAGGAGGCGTTTGGCAAGCGTCTACTGACCCAGGAGCAAATGGCAGAGCAAGGTTTGAGACAGTAACGAATAGCTGTCTTCGGGGGGAACCAACGGAGGAATCGGCCGCCGGCGCGAGTTTCTGGATGCCGAACCGATTTCTCCGTGTTCACTCTAACGGGCCTTCCAGCCAACCTGGAAGCCGCCATCCATCTTGCGCCGGCTCTCAGAAATTCCGCGAACCAATCGCTGCGCGGCGACAAGACCTACTTCGTTTCGAACAGCAACAGTTCCGAATCATTTGTCGTGGTGAGGTTCGTGTGCATCGAGGCCCTGCTGAATAGTGACATACATGGCGAGCAGAGGGCACAGTCCTGTGGAAACTCCCGGTGGCGCGGAACCGGGGTTCCGGCCTGGTAACAAACTATTGAAGATTGTTCAATACCGAGAGGACAGACTTGGTTTCACGAATTAAACATCCCTATTTGCGGATGATCGAAAAAAGGTGGTAGACTTAGGTATATGCTATCGAAAATCCGCGCCATGAGATGTCTCTTGAGACGGCAGGTTTGACGAGGTGAGGGACGATCAGCCGGTAGCATTCTTGATGAGACAGCCATCGAGGAGAGTGACGGCAGCAAGCATGAGGCGGCTCTCGCGACAAAGAAAGTCAATCAATGTTCGGCCGCAAGTGCGAAGCGGGATGTCTCGGGCCCATGGAGTGGAGCTGTTACCCTTCATACGAGGACTGTTGCCCACCTTTCGACGCGCTCAGCGACGGATTGCTGATGCAGTGCTCAACGATCCCGAGCGTTTCATTTCCCGGCCAATCTCACAATTAGCCAAGGATTGTGGGGTCAGCCCGGGCTCGATTGTGCTTTTCTGTCAATCTCTGAAGCTGGCAGGCCTGCCCGCGCTGAAGATCGCTCTGGCGCGGGAATTGGCTGCGCCGATGCTCCCTTTCCTTAATAAGGAGTTTGAACATCGAGACGGGGCCTCTGCCATTCTTCAGCGGGTATTAGAGCAGCACATTGAGAGCCTGCACCAGACTTTCAAATTGAACGCAGTTGGCAAATTGAACGCAGCTAGTGCATTGGGTGAGGCTGTCGAGGTCGTCCTCAAAGCCAAGCGCATCGTCTTATTCTCCATCGGGCTATCGTATCCGGTAGCTTATTCGGTGTATGCCAGGTTACGCTTTCTCGGGCTGCCTGCTTTCATTGAATACGATTCCCACTTACAATTAGCCGCGGCGTCGGAGATGAACGGGACGGAGGCCGCTGTGGGAATTTCTGTCTCCGGAAGTACCAGCGAGACGGTGGAGTGCCTCCGCCTCAGCAAGTCACGTGGTGCGAAAACTATTTGCATTACTAATTCGATTGATTCGCCTTTGGCCCGAGCCGCCGATGTTCGGCTATATGCGGCTCCGAGCGAAGTGAAGTATTTTCAAGCGCCGCTGGCTTCGCGTGTTACCCAGTTGGCTCTGGCCGACGCGCTCTTGGTTTTAGTGGGTCTGCGGCGGAAACGGAAAGCCCTGGTTCACTTAAGGCGTGCCGAGGAGCAATTGCTCGGGCGACGGCTCAACGCCTCCCGGCTCCGTGTGCAGCCTGCCAAGAAACGGCGCACTCACTCCGCAACACCCACCGTTCCGACCTAGAAAAGCATCTGTGTGACTATCCGGGTACTATCGATGCGATATGCCAGTTTTGTCATCGGCTCCAGGCGACGGGCCGTTAGTTACCGTTATGTGCTCCGCCACGAGGATTTTGTTCTCGTTCAGAAGATCATGCTGCCGTTTTGAGACCAAAAAAAAAAAAAAGAGCATCGAGATCATTGCCAAGGCGTTGATACAAACGGTCGAGTTCGCATCGTTTCTCTTCCGCTAGTTTGTGATCCCCGGCGAAGGGCTTGAGGATGCCGGCGGTAAGAGGTGCATAGATTCGTTCGAAGAGCTTGAGAAAGACCAGACAGATGGAGTAGCCCTTGCCGATCAGTCGATAGCGGCGGGAGTGAGGAAGCTTTTCTAGAAGCCCTTTGGCGCGTAGCTTGGACAGGTCATAGCGGAGCGAGGCCAGAGAGTAGTGGGCCGGGCTCCGACCGAGAGCATCCAACGCCGGGCCATAGAGATCGGCAATAGTGAAGGTCCACCCACGACGAGGTAAGCGAAGCGAACGAGGGAGTGCATGACCGCCAGTAGGCGAGGATGATCGAGTTTCAAGCCTAGGAAGTGCTTGCCGTAAGGAAGCCTGCTAGGCTCGACCAGCTAGCGTAATAGCCCACGATCGACAAAAGTCTCCAAGATATCTAGCTAGACATTATGATAATAATCGACGATCTCGAACATTCGCTCCCGAAAACGAAAGAGATATACGACGTTCTTATAAACGACATAAAAGTAAACATAATTAAAAAAAAATACAATAAGCAATAAAAAATAATCTCGAACAAACAACTTAACAAAACCATTCAATAATAAATCAAAATTACAAAATAAAACAAATCAAAAAAAAAAAAAAAAAAAAAAAAAAAAAAAAAAAAAAAAAAAAAAAAAAAAAAAAAAAAAAAAAAAAAAAAAAAAAAAAACCACGTCAGAAGCCACGGACGCATTGGCATACGCAGCCTGAATATTGAATTGAAAACGCCCTGGAGAAAAAAAAAAAAAAAAAAAAAAAAAAAAAAAAAAAAAAAAAAAAAAAAAAAAAAAAAAAAAAAAAAAAAAAAAAAAAAAAAAAAAAAAAAAAAAAAAAAAAAAAAAAAAAAAAAAAAAAAAAAAAAAAAAAAAAAAAAAAAAAAAAAAAAAAAAAAAAAAAAAAAAAAAAAAAAAAAAAAAAAAAAAAAAAAAAAAAAAAAAAAAAAAAAAAAAAAAAAAAAAAAAAAAAAAAAAAAAAAAAAAAAAAAAAAAAAAAAAAAAAAAAAAAAAAAAAAAAAAAAAAAAAAAAAAAAAAAAAAAAAAAAAAAAAAAAAAAAAAAAAAAAAAAAAAAAAAAAAAAAAAAAAAAAAAAAAAAAAAAAAAAAAAAAAAAAAAAAAAAAAAAAAAAAAAAAAAAAAAAAAAAAAAAAAAAAAAAAAAAAAAAAAAAAAAAAAAAAAAAAAAAAAAAAAAAAAAAAAAAAAAAAAAAAAAAAAAAAAAAAAAAAAAAAAAAAAAAAAAAAAATCAAATAATAAATTCCGATTTGTCCTTTTCCAATTCACGATTTGTATTAGAGAAAAAGACACGAGAAAAAAAAAAAAGAAAAAAAGGATCTAATATTTCAGCAGGATTCGATCGAAGAAAAAATAAAAGAAAAGGATGAAATACTGAAGATAAAAAAAAAAAAAAAAAAAAAAAAAAAAAAAAAAAAAAAAAAAAAAAAAAAAAAAAAAAAAAAAAAAAAAAAAAAAAAACCTTTCTCGCTTCACATTCGAAAGAAGACCAACGGCGGAGCCCTTAGTTAAAAAGCGACTTGGGTTATAAGAAAATAGCTAGGACGATATTATAAAAAAAAAAAAAAAAAAAAAAAAAAAAAAAAAAAAAAAAAAAAAAAAAAAAAAAAAAAAAAAAAAAAAAAAAAAAAAAAAAAAAAAAAAAAAAAAAAAAAAAAAAAAAAAAAAAAAAAAAAAAAAAAAAAAAAAAAAAAAAAAAAAAAAAAAAAAAAAAAAAAAAAAAAAAAAAAAAAAAAAAAAAAAAAAAAAAAAAAAAAAAAAAAAAAAAAAAAAAAAAAAAAAAAAAAAAAAAAAAAAAAAAAAAAAAAAAAAAAAAAAAAAAAAAAAAAAAAAAAAAAAAAAAAAAAAAAAAAAAAAAAAAAAAAAAAAAAAAAAAAAAAAAAAAAAAAAAAGGAAAACGCCCTGGAGAAAATCGCAAAAAAAAAGATTCACGATTTGTCGACTTTCTCGCCTTCAGCCATTGAGCGAAATGAAGGACCGTATGAGAACGGAAGAGTCGATGAGATTGAAAAAAAAAAAAAAAAAAAAAAAAAAAAAAAAAAAAAAAAAAAAAAAAAAAAAAAAAAAAAAAAAAAAAAAAGGAGCTAGGACGTGCTGAGATGAGCCTGAATAAGCAAACGAGAGCAATAATTTAAAAAAAAAAAAAAAAAAAAAAAAAAAAAAAAAAAAAAAAAAAAAAAAAAAAAAAAAAAAAAAAAAAAAAAAAAAAAAAAAAAAAAAAAAAAAAAAAAAAAAAAAAAAAAAAAAAAAAAAAAAAAAAAAAAAAAAAAAAAAAAGACAATTTATAGGGGTTGTATACGAATGCAGGCGTCGCGAAAAAAAAAGAGGAACGGCGGGAGCCTCGTAAAAGCGAGGCCATCGAGCTAGGACGTGCTGAGATGAAAAAAAAAAAAAAAAAAAAAAAAAAAAAAAAAAAAAAAAAAAAAAAAAAAAAAAAAAAAAAAAAAAAAAAAAAAAAAAAAAAAAAAAAAAAAAAAAAAAAAAAAAAAAAAAAAAAAAAAAAAAAAAAAAAAAAAAAAAAAAAAAAAAAAAAAAAAAAAAAAAAAAAAAAAAAAAAAAAAAAAAAAAAAAAAAAAAAAAAAAAAAAAAAAAAAAAAAAAAAAAAAAAAAAAAAAAAAAAAAAAAAAAAAAAAAAAAAAAAAAAAAAAAAAAAAAAAAAAAAAAAAAAAAAAATTTTTTTTTTTTTTTTTTTTTTTTTTTTTTTTTTTTTTTTTTTTTTTTTTTTTTTTTTTTTTTTTTTTTTTTTTTTTTTTTTTTTTTTTTTTTTTTTTTTTTTTTTTTTTTTTTTTTTTTTTTTTTTTTTTTTTTTTTTTTTTTTTTTTTTTTTTTTTTTTTTTTTTTTTTTTTTTTTTTTTTTTTTTTTTTTTTTTTTTTTTTTTTTTTTTTTTTTTTTTTTTTTTTTTTTTTTTTTTTTTTTTTTTTTTTTTTTTTTTTTTTTTTTTTTTTTTTTTTTTTTTTTTTTTTTTTTTTTTTTTTTTTTTTTTTTTTTTTTTTTTTTTTTTTTTTTTTTTTTTTTTTTTTTTTTTTTTTTTTTTTTTTTTTTTTTTTTTTTTTTTTTTTTTTTTTTTTTTTTTTTTTTTTTTTTTTTTTTTTTTTTTTTTTTTTTTTTTTTTTTTTTTTTTTTTTTTTTTTTTTTTTTTTTTTTTTTTTTTTTTTTTTTTTTTTTTTTTTTTTTTTTTTTTTTTTTTTTTTTTTTTTTTTTTTTTTTTTTTTTTTTTTTTTTTTTTTTTTTTTTTTTTTTTTTTTTTTTTTTTTTTTTTTTTTTTTTTTTTTTTTTTTTTTTTTTTTTTTTTTTTTTTTTTTTTTTTTTTTTTTTTTTTTTTTTTTTTTTTTTTTTTTTTTTTTTTTTTTTTTTTTTTTTTTTTTTTTTTTTTTTTTTTTTTTTTTTTTTTTTTTTTTTTTTTTTTTTTTTTTTTTTTTTTTTTTTTTTTTTTTTTTTTTTTTTTTTTTTTTTTTTTTTTTTTTTTTTTTTTTTTTTTTTTTTTTTTTTTTTTTTTTTTTTTTTTTTTTTTTTTTTTTTTTTTTTTTTTTTTTTTTTTTTTTTTTTTTTTTTTTTTTTTTTTTTTTTTTTTTTTTTTTTTTTTTTTTTTTTTTTTTTTTTTTTTTTTTTTTTTTTTTTTTTTTTTTTTTTTTTTTTTTTTTTTTTTTTTTTTTTTTTTTTTTTTTTTTTTTTTTTTTTTTTTTTTTTTTTTTTTTTTTTTTTTTTTTTTTTTTTTTTTTTTTTTTTTTTTTTTTTTTTTTTTTTTTTTTTTTTTTTTTTTTTTGTTTTTTACGTGTTTACATTAGAGAAGATGTTTAATGGAGGAGGATGTAAAAAAAAAAATATAATATTTTTTTTTTTTTTTTTTTTTTTTTTTTTTTTTTTTTTTTTTTTTTTTTTTTTTTTTTTTTTTTTTTTTTTTTTTTTTTTTTTTTTTTTTTTTTTTTTTTTTTTTTTTTTTTTTTTTTTTTTTTTTTTTTTTTTTTTTTTTTTTTTTTTTTTTTTTTTTTTTTTTTTTTTTTTTTTTTTTTTTTTTTTTTTTTTTTTTTTTTTTTTTTTTTTTTTTTTTTTTTTTTTTTTTTTTTTTTTTTTTTTTTTTTTTTTTTTTTTTTTTTTTTTTTCATCAGCGATGTTTTTTTGGGCTTCTGATCTCATGTTTAAAGATCGCGTAACAGATAGTTCTCGAAGTGTACAGTCATTATAGGGATGCAGAAAGAAAAAAAAAAAAAAAAATTTTTTTTTTTTTTTTTTTTTTTTTTTTTTTTTTTTTTTTTTTTTTTTTTTTTTTTTTTTTTTTTTTTTTTTTTTTTTTTTTTTTTTTTTTTTTTTTTTTTTTTTTTTTTTTTTTTTTTTTTTTTTTTTTTTTTTTTTTTTTTTTTTTTTTTTTTTTTTTTTTTTTTTTTTTTTTTTTTTTTTTTTTTTTTTTTTTTTTTTTTTTTTTTTTTTTTTTTTTTTTTTTTTTTTTTTTTTTTTTTTTTTTTTTTTTTTTTTTTTTTTTTTTTTTTTTTTTTTTTTTTTTTTTTTTTTTTTTTTTTTTTTTTTTTTTTTTTTTTTTTTTTTTTTTTTTTTTTTTTTTTTTTTTTTTTTTTTTTTTTTTTTTTTTTTTTTTTTTTTTTTTTTTTTTTTTTTTTTTTTTTTTTTTTTTTTTTTTTTTTTTTTTTTTTTTTTTTTTTTTTTTTTTTTTTTTTTTTTTTTTTTTTTTTTTTTTTTTTTTTTTTTTTTTTTTTTTTTTTTTTTTTTTTTTTTTTTTTTTTTTTTTTTTTTTTTTTTTTTTTTTTTTTTTTTTTTTTTTTTTTTTTTTTTTTTTTTTTTTTTTTTTTTTTTTTTTTTTTTTTTTTTTTTTTTTTTTTTTTTTTTTTTTTTTTTTTTTTTTTTTTTTTTTTTTTTTTTTTTTTTTTTTTTTTTTTTTTTTTTTTTTTTTTTTTTTTTTTTTTTTTTTTTTTTTTTTTTTTTTTTTTTTTTTTTTTTTTTTTTTTTTTTTTTTTTTTTTTTTTTTTTTTTTTTTTTTTTTTTTTTTTTTTTTTTTTTTTTTTTTTTTTTTTTTTTTTTTTTTTTTTTTTTTTTTTTTTTTTTTTTTTTTTTTTTTTTTTTTTTTTTTTTTTTTTTTTTTTTTTTTTTTTTTTTTTTTTTTTTTTTTTTTTTTTTTTTTTTTTTTTTTTTTTTTTTTTTTTTTTTTTTTTTTTTTTTTTTTTTTTCGTTTGGTTTTATGGAGCTAGTTGTTTTTACGTTTTTGTTGATGATGAACGAGATGAAAACGAGATATGAAGTAATATATGATATAATATTTTTTTTTTTTTTTTTTTTTTTTTTTTTTTTTTTTTTTTTTTTTTTTTTTTTTTTTTTTTTTTTTTTTTTTTTTTTTTTTTTTTTTTTTTTTTTTTTTTTTTTTTTTTTTTTTTTTTTTTTTTTTTTTTTTTTTTTTTTTTTTTTTTTTTTTTTTTTTTTGGGTTTTATCGGGGCCGAAAAAAAAATTCACGACAGGCGTCGCCAAGCCTCAGCAAAGATGTCAAGGGCTTTCCTGACTAATTTTTTTTTTTTTTTTTTTTTTTTTTTTTTTTTTTTTTTTTTTTTTTTTTTTTTTTTTTTTTTTTTTTTAGCCTGAATAAGAACGAGACGCAATTTTATCGCGTCACGACGGCCGCCCCTCAGGATGTCGAAAAAAATATTTTTTTTTTTTTTTTTTTTTTTTTTTTTTTTTTTTTTTTTTTTTTTTTTTTTTTTTTTTTTTTTTTTTTTTTTTTTTTTTTTTTTTTTTTTTTTTTTTTTTTTTTTTTTTTTTTTTTTTTTTTTTTTTTTTTTTTTTTTTTTTTTTTTTTTTTTTTTTTTTTTTTTTTTTTTTTTTTTTTTTTTTTTTTTTTTTTTTTTTTTTTTTTTTTTTTTTTTTTTTTTTTTTTTTTTTTTTTTTTTTTTTTTTTTTTTTTTTTTTTTTTTTTTTTTTTTTTTTTTTTTTTTTTTTTTTTTTTTTTTTTTTTTTTTTTTTTTTTTTTTTTTTTTTTTTTTTTTTTTTTTTTTTTTTTTTTTTTTTTTTTTTTTTTTTTTTTTTTTTTTTTTTTTTTTTTTTTTTTTTTTTTTTTTTTTTTTTTTTTTTTTTTTTTTTTTTTTTTTTTTTTTTTTTTTTTTTTTTTTTTTTTTTTTTTTTTTTTTTTTTTTTTTTTTTTTTTTTTTTTTTTTTTTTTTTTTTTTTTTTTTTTTTTTTTTTTTTTTTTTTTTTTTTTTTTTTTTTTTTTTTTTTTTTTTTTTTTTTTTTTTTTTTTTTTTTTTTTTTTTTTTTTTTTTTTTTTTTTTTTTTTTTTTTTTTTTTTTTTTTTTTTTTTTTTTTTTTTTTTTTTTTTTTTTTTTTTTTTTTTTTTTTTTTTTTTTTTTTTTTTTTTTTTTTTTAGTTCAGTCGGACCAACTCACGTAGCACCTTACCTCAAGACAGTGTTGCAGATCGAAGCGTACAGTTACGAGAATTCGATCTACCATGGCTTCTGACCAAAGCGCGTAACGCCGTCACAGACGAGCAGTCATGGGAGTGCGAGGACGATTATTATATTGCGGCGGATTTATTATTATTAATTTTATTTTATTTAATTTTTATTTTTTTTAATTTGATTGTGTTTTTTTATTGTTTGATTTTTGTTATATTTTTATGTTGATTTATGTTTATTATTTTTTTTTTGTTTTTTTAATATGTTATTTTATGAATTTTAATATTGTTTTTAATTATTTTTTTTTTGTTTTTTATATTATATTAATTATTTTTTATAATTTTTTTTTTTTTTATATTTTATTTATTTTTTATAATGTTTTTAATAATGTTTTTTTTATATATTAATGTTTTGATTTTATTGTATATTTTTTTTTGTTTTTTTATTTTAATTATAATATTTTTTTTTTTATTATATTTTTTTAATTTTTTTAATTTATTTTAATATATTTATGTTAATTTTTTATGTAATATGTAATGTTTTGCGGGTTAGGGGAACTGGGACTTTGGTTTATTTAAGGACTTTTTTTTGCACGGTGAGAGCAAGGTTCTCGAGTTCTGGAGCGAATTTTACAATTTCTTTAACAACGTGAGTCTAGGGGGGCTCAACGTTATCTATTGTTAGTCTCTCTTTGTTTGTAATTCTGGTTTCGTTCGTATCAGTAGCACTTAGAGTATGTTGCGTGAGATTTAGTTTTCTTTGAAGTTTATGTTCTAAGTTTGTTATTTTGGATATTTGTAAACGTAGCTGTTATTTGGGATCGTTGGTTGTGTTTTTTTTCGTTATTTTTGGTGTGTGAATGTGTGATTTTGAAAAATGGAGGATTGGTGTGAAGGAATGAATATGTTAACTTTATGTTGGAATTTTTTGTAATAAGTTGTTGTTGGGGTAGTTTTTGTGTTGGGAGGTATGTGAATTTTGGAGGTGGTAGTTTTTTTTAATTTTATTATTATGGGTATGAAATATGATTAAAGATTTGAGGAAATGAACGCGGCGGTGGGCCCGACCCGATTTTCGAGAAGCCTACGCCAATCTCGATGGCGGAACTGGCGAAGATGAAAATCGAGGGCGTGCGCGCGGTGGAGGTCAACGATTACGTGTACGGCAACTACCAGGGCGGTTTCCCAAGCCCACCGCACGCCGACTTCAATCCAAAGAAGGCGATCATCATCGCGTGGGAGGGCAAGCCCGATAAGTTCGTGTTTTCACATGAGGCAAGCTACAGCCCCTATTTCCAGTTGCCCTCGGGGGCCGGACCGAACTTCCAGTTCTGGGAGTCCAACTTCGGCGGCGAGTTGTTCAACCAGTATGGCCGCATGGAACGGAACAGCTTTGTGGATATCATTGAGAGCGGTCCCCAGCAGGTCTGGGTACGGTGGGCCTATTTCGACACCGACGAGAAGGGTGACCCGCCTGTTCTGCGAGGCACAGATGATTTTGTGAGCTACGCCAACGGGATCGTGTGGCGGCGGCAGACCTACCAGACGTTCTATCCCAACCGGGACGACGCGCAGTGCGCCAGTTCGCTGGATTTCTTTTCGGCCATTCCGGCGGGAGTCCATTACTCCGAGCTGCTGCCGAAGGATGCGCAACACGGTGACTATCAGGTGGCGGCCTTCCTCGATGCCTATTCAAACAAACAATACAACGTCTACTGGGACAAGACGGACAGAACCAAGGGGCCATTTTACGCGCGGCGGACGGGTGCAGAATGGTTTCTGGACATCGAGCGTTCCAGGGGTAAGGCGGCGGTGCAGACGTTTCAGGACGGGCTGGCGTACTGCACGTTTGGTGACGCGAGCGGCTATTTGGCGAACCGGCTTCAGCTTTGGGACAATTCTTATGCGGATACTGGGCCGTGCGCCTGGGGCAATCTCAAGTGGAATAACTGGCCGATAGGTTGGATCAATAGCGGCGGTACGAACGCAACCGACAAGGATATTGCGACGATGCCCTATTGTATTTGCCCGGTGAGTATGTGTCTTGTCACCAAGCCGTTCCCGATGGATGCCGAGGCTCGCAAGTGGGACAACATTGTCAAGGACTGGCACGACAAGGAACAGGAACGCTGGGTGGGCGGGCGAGTGTTCTATTGCCTGCATGGCGTGGAACAGGACTTCCGGACGGTTCGGCAGGTGTCCCGGCGATGGCTGGACAAAGGAGCGGAGTGTGCCAGCCCTGACAGCGTAAAGGCCTTGAAATAGGAGTACCTTTTGTGGGTCGCGACCGTGTGTGAGGTGGCCCGAGAGAGCATGAGATTAGAAAAGGAAATTATGAAATCTCGAATGGGCTTTGCGATGGCGGTTGGCATGGATGCTTTGTTGTGTAAGCACTTCAGTGCTCAGCACTATGACGTGAAGGTGAGCGCAACGTCGATGTAAAGATGCGCGATGGCGTCATTTTGAACGCGGATATCTACCGACCAGAGTCAATGGTAAATTCCCCGTCTTCTCCGCGGACGCCTTAAGACAAGCAGGGCATTGCTCAAGCGTCGACGTGGATTTTGCATATCAAGCGCAGGGGCTTCTGCCTCATTCAGGACGTGGGTGCTGCACTCAAGGCGAGTGGTATCCTTCAAGTATGAGTCACGGGATGGCTACGACACCGTAGAATGGGCTGCGGCCTTGCCTTACTCGAGCGGGAAGGTCGGCATGTTTGGCGGGTCATACGACGCCGCAGCTAGATGAGAGCATTACCGCCCCCCCACACTTGGCCGGAGTATTCCCTTTGTCACCGGCTCCAATTACCACGACGGATGGACGTATCAGGGCGGCGCCTTTGAGCTATGGTTTAACGAGATGTGGGCCTCGGGTCTGGCGCAGGACACCCTCAACCGACGAGTCAGGAAAGATAGCAACCCGATGCAGTGGGCGTTGAGCTCGCTGCCGACTATCCCTACCTGCACTTGGGGACTTTGATGGTTGGCGCCTTATTCTTGGATGGTTGGCCACCCTGCTTATGACGATACTGGAAGCAGTGGTCGATTGAAGAGCGTCACGCAAAAATCCTGGTGCCGCCTATCACGTAGGCGGCTGGTATGACATATTCGGGTGGGACGCCGAAACTATATGGGAAAAGGCGCAGGAGGCAACGACGAGGGGCGCCAACGTGTTAAATTAACACGCGGACCCGGGGACTGATCTGGCCTACGCAGCGTGGACCTCGAAGAAGTCATGTTTCGCTGGTATGACTATCTTCTGAAGGGCGTCAAGAACGGAATCGAGAAAGAAAAACCGGTAAAGATCTTTGTCATGGGCAAGAACGCCTACAGGAAGAAGACGACTGGCCTCCTGCCGTGCCGGATGTCGCGCTTTTATCTTCACGGCAGCAAATGCGAACTCCTTACGAGGCGATGGAATGCTAGCGAGGTCGCTCCCCAGTCCGAAAAGGCTGACCACTTGTTGTACGATCCCGCGGATCCTGTGCCGACCATTGGTGGCATCCTCTGCTGTGACAGCGCGCATTTTATGTCCGGACCGCACGACCAGCGCCCCGTCGAGTCTCGAAATGACGTTCTGGTCTATTCGACGCCCGAATTCAAGGAAGACTGCCAGGTTACGGGTCGGTCAACGCAGAACTGTACGCAAGCTCTTCAGCCGTGGATACGGACTTCACCGCCAAGCTGGTGGATGTCTGGCCGAATGGGTTTGCGCAAAACCTGGCCGAAGGAATCCTCCGAGCTCGTTTCCGAAACTCTCAAGAGAAAGCCGAGTTCATGAACCCGGGGGAGATTTATAAACTCAACATCGACCTCTGGGCTACCTCAAACGTTTTCCTGAAGGGTCACCGGTTGCGGGTGGAGATCTGAGCAGCAACTTCCCGCGCTTTGACCGCAACCTTAACACCGGAGAAGATCCAGCGCACGCTTCACGCTGGGTGAAAGCCACCAACACAATTTATCACGATCGCGACCATCCTTCGCGGCTCTACGTGCCGGTTGTCCCCCAATAGGGCGCCGAGGCTATGTTTCTTACATTACCTATGCTAGGAGGCAGTGAGATGCGGTTGACGAAGCAAACGAGGCGCGACTTCATGGGGGCCGTGACGACAGGTGTTGCTGCCTCGGCGATGATGGGTCTTCCTGATGCAAAGGGCGAAACCCAGTCCGGGACGGCAAAGGCTGGGAATGCGAGAGCTAAAGGCGGCGGTGGACCCGACCCGATTTTCGTGAAACCGACGCCGATCACGATGGTGGAATTGGCGAAGATGAAAATCGAGGGGGTGCGGGCTGTAGAGGTCAGCGATTATATGTTTGGCAACTACGAAGGGCCGCTGACGCCATGCCCGCCGCACGCCGACTTCAATCCGAAGAAGGCAATTATCGTGGTCTGGGAAGGCAAGCCTAACAAGTTTGTGTTTTGGCATGAGGCCAGCTATAGCCCCTATTTTGAGCTGCCCTCGGGAGCGGGACCGAACTTCCAGTTCTGGGAGTCGAATTTTGGCGGCGAATTGTTCAACCAGTATGGACGGATGGAACAGCACAGCTTCGTGGACGTCATCGAGAGCGGTCCGCAAAGGGTATGGATACGGTGGACCTATCTCGACGTAGATGAGAAGGGCAATCCGCCCGTTCTGCGAGGCACCGATGATTTCGTGAGCTACGCCAACGGAATCGTGTGGCGGCGGCAGACCTACCAGACGTTCTATCCCAACCGGGACGACGCGCAGTGCGCCAGTTCGCTGGATTTCTTCACGGCCGTTCCGGCCGGGGTGCATTACTCGGAACTGATGCCGAAGGATGAACAACACGGGGACTATCTGGTGGGAGCATTCCTGGATGCCTATTCAGACAAGCGATACAACGTCTATTGGGACAAGTCGGATAAGCCTGGATGGAACGGGCCGTTCTATGCGCGGCGGACGGGTGCGGAATGGTTCCTCGACATCGAGCGATCAAAAGGCAAGGCTGCCGTGCAGACCTTCAGGGACGGGCTGGCGTATTGCGCCTTTGGCGACGCCAGCGGCTATTTGGCGGATCGCACCGAGCTCTGGGACAATTCGCATCCGGATACGTCACCGTGCAACTGGGGGAACGCCAAGATGATCCACTGGCCGATTGGTTGGGTCAACAGCGGAGGAGTAATCGGGAACGACCAGGACATTATGACGAAGCCCTATCACATTGACACTCTGAGCATGTGCTTTGTAACGAAACCGCTCCCAATGAATGCCGAAGCGCGTAAGTGGGAGAACATTGTCAAGGAGTGGCACGACAAGGAACAGGAGCGCTGGGTAGGAGGGCGGGCATTTTATTGCCTGCACGGTGTAGAACAGAACTTTCAGGCTATTCGGCAGGTGTCGCGGCGGTGGCTGGATAAAGGCGCGGACTGTGCCCGGCCTGAAAGCGTCGAGGATCTGAAATAGCCGGCGAAGACACTTGAGTTGTTTGGTTCCCCTCTATGACCGTTTCTTTTCTTCCTTGTAGAGTCGTGAACCTAATGTTTGAGGTCATGGGTTTCGTTCCGTCGAGATCCTGTTTTGCACCTGGTTGAGAAATCTATCGGTTATCAAAAAGTGACGGGCGTCACTGATCTTCATGTATACTTTGTGTATAGTAGCAGATTGGTGAATCTGCGTCGCACCAATCCGCTCGGGGCAGCGCCCGGCGCCATCACTTGGAGCGATCAGGATACCGTCTCAGGGGAGCTATTGAGGTTATGAAGCCTATTAGGACATTCAGTGTGATTCCTTCACTGCCGGCGGCCATTGAAGGTTTGCGCGATATTGCCTACAACCTGCGCTGGGCCTGGAGCCACGATAGCATTGAGCTCTTTCGCCGCCTTGACCGCGATCTATGGGAAAGCACGGGGCACAATCCCGTTCTGATGCTCGGATCAATCGATCAGGAGACGCTCGAGACCGCCGCCCACGACGACGCCTTTCTCGCTCACCTTCGGCGTATCACGGTTAATCTGGAATCCTATTTGGAGCCTGAAGGTTCGTGGTTTCAGAAACTGAGCGCGGGTAAGGCGGCCAAACCGCTGGTGGCTTATTTCTGCGCCGAGTTTGGCTTGACCGAGTGCCTGACGATTTTCGCGGGCGGACTCGGCATTCTGGCCGGGGACCATCTGAAATCGGCCAGCGATCTCGGAGTCCCGCTGATGGGCGTCGGGCTGCTCTATCAGCAGGGTTATTTCCGGCAGTACCTCAACCAAGCCGGATGGCAGCAGGAATCCTACGAAAACAACGACTTCAATAACCTTCCCTTGAGCCAAGTCCTCAAGGATGGCGAGCCCCTGATCGTGCAAGTGGGTTATCCCGGACGGACGGTTTCGGCGCAGGTCTGGCGCGCCCAGGTGGGACGCGTGCCTCTCTATCTACTCGACACCAACATCGGCCTGAACGCGCGGTCCGAGGACCGGGCGATCACCGAGCAATTGTACGGCGGCGATCGTGAGATCCGGATTCAGCAGGAGATCATGCTGGGGATTGGCGGTTATCGCGCTCTGGAAGCTCTCGCCCTGGAGCCTACCGTATACCACATGAACGAGGGCCACTCTGCGTTTCTGGCGCTGGAGAGGGTCCGCCGACTGATGGAGCGCCGCGGCCTTTCTTTTGCGGAGGCGCGGGAATTCGCCTCCGCCAGCCTGGTGTTCACCACCCACACCCCGGTGGAAGCCGGTCATGACTATTTCTCGCCCGATCAGATGAACCGCTATTTCGGCGCTTACGCGGGGCGCCTTGGCATTTCCTGGGATGAATTCCTGGGCCTGGGCCGCACCGGACCGAACGACCACGGTGACTTCTGCATGACGGTGCTCGCTTTGCGTCTCGCCTCTTACCGGAATGGTGTAAGCCGGCTGCACGGTGAAGTCAGCCGGCGCATGTGGCAGGGCCTCTGGCCGGGCGTGCCCCAGGATGAGATCCCCATCCAGCATATCACCAACGGCGTGCACTTCCGCAGTTGGACCTCGCTCGAGATGAACCAGCTTTACGATCGCTATCTGGGGCCGAACTGGCGCGAGGAGCCTGCCAACCACGATATTTGGGGCCGCGTTCACTCTATTCCCGACGAAGAACTGTGGCGTTCTCACGAGCGCCGGCGGGAGCGCCTGGTTTCGTGGGCGCGCCAACGGGTAGAGTCACAGCGCCTTCGCCGCAGCGCTGCCCAGGCGGAAATCAAGGCTGCCCAGGAAATTCTCGATCCTGACGCTCTCACCATCGGGTTTGCCCGCCGCTTCGCCACCTACAAGCGGGCCACTCTGGTCCTGCGCGACCTCCCGCGCTTGCGGCGCATTCTTACCGACAACGAGCGGCCGGTACAGTTGATTTTTGCCGGCAAGGCTCATCCGCGCGACGACGCGGGCAAGGAGCTGATCCGCCAGATCACGGGATTGACCCGCCAAGCCGACCTCGGTCGCCACCTGGTGTTCCTGGAGGATTACGACGTCAACGTCGCCCGCTACATGGTACAGGGCGTGGACGTATGGCTGAATACGCCGCTCCGCCCCAACGAAGCCAGCGGTACCAGCGGCATGAAGGCCGCCTCGAACGGCGTCCTCAACCTGAGCACTCTGGACGGCTGGTGGGATGAAGTGTGGCACGATCCCGAGCACCCCGCAGGCAGCGCCTGGGCCAGGCGCGCCGCCGATCGCGCTATCGGCGTCGGCTGGGCCATCGGCAAAGGCGAGACTTACCAGGATCCCAACTATCAGGACCAGGTGGAAGCCGAGGCGCTGTATGACCTGCTGGAGCGCGACGTTATTCCGACCTTCTACGACCGCGATCAGGATCGCGTGCCGCGCAAGTGGATCGAGCGCATGAAGCACTCCATCGCAAACATCTGTCCCTTCGTCAATACGCACCGTATGGTAAGGGACTATACCTGTCAGTTCTACTTTAAGGCGGACGAGGCCTACCGTGCTCTGGAAGCCAACGGCGCGGCTCGCGCCCGGGCTTTGGCGGCCTGGTCGGCCCGCATCCGGCAGGAATGGCCCAACGTGCGGGTTGAGTCCGTGGAGCAAGGTCCTACTACTACTCTGCCTGTCGGCACGAAAATAGAGGCGCGGGCGCGAGTCCACATAGGTCCTCTTTCGCCTACGGACGTCGCGGTGGAGCTTTACCTGGGGAACCTGAGTGCATTAGGAGATATCGTGAGCGGGACGGCGATACCGATGAAGCCGGCATCCAACCCGGGCGACGGCGCCTTAGTTTTCGAGGCCACCACAACCTGCGGCCGCACCGGCCTTCACGGACTGACCGTGCGCGTCAGGCCCCACCATCCGGACTTGGCGACCCCCTTCCTGAGTGGAATGATCTGTTGGGCGTGAGGCCGGAAGCCTGTAGCGTCTGCATCTTGCCGGCATCGGAAAATGGCGCCGGAACGGCGATGCCACAGAGTTAGACATTTAGCGCGACTTTCGAATATGAGTAGAGCATGTCACCCTAAGACCCTTGCCTGGCGTCTGCCGAGAGAGCGCTCTTCAAGGAGTTTTGCCGGCGGCCCGGATCACGCGATCCACCAGTCCTCCCGGGCCACAGAAGGCTGCGATATTAGTACCCTGCAGGGCGGCGGGCAGCCCCCACAACATCATGTTCTGATCGTAGTGGCTGCCGAAGATCTCCAGCCCGTTGTCGCCGCGCATGATGTTGGGCTGATTCCATTCGGATCCGCTATCGACCAGGGCTTGCACGCAGCGGCGGGCCAGTTCCAAGCCAAGCTCCGATTGGCCCTCGTACATGTAAGTCATGGCCAGCATGTATAGTTCGGGAACGAAGAAAGTATTCGGACCGTATCCCACGTTTTCAGACAAACTTCCGTCGGGGCGCGCAAAGTTGGTAGCCCCATAGCGCGTCAGCCGGGCGCAGGTACGCGCGATCGTATCCAGTGTGGTTTTGACTCGATCCCGGCGAAACACGCCGTCGAGACCATGAAATCTGGCCATCCACTCCCCGTCCAGTTGATAGGCGAAGACGTCGTCCGATTTTCGTCCTGTCCTGGGCTCGTAGTACGCCAGATAGTAGCTGCCGTTCCACATTTGAGTTTCCATGGCCCGGCTTCCCTGTGCGAGCCACTCGCGGCACTGCTGAGCAAAGGCCTTGTCGCCGACTTTCTCCGCCATGCGTTGCAGCATCTTCAAGTTCGCGAGATGCATGCCCCCGGCGTGCGATGCCATGCCGAACCACTCAGTCCACTCGAACATATCGAGGAGAATGCCGGCTTTAGGCTCGAGCCTATAAGGGTCCAGGTTTCCGTCGGGCATACTGATCACGTTGGCGTCGCCGTCGCCAGTTCTCAGGGACATGGTGAAGATGGTGTTGCTCTTGACGGAGGGGTAGAACTCTCGCATGACCGCGTCGTCGCCGGTGCGCAGCCAGTAACGGTCCACCATGTCGACGTAACACGGCCCGGTCGTGGCCGATTGATAGCCCGGAGACGGTGAGGCCATCTCTGCTCCGGCCGTGGGCTCGTAACCGCCCTTTGCTTCCCCCACGACGCCGCCAAAGACCCAAGGGGCGGAGCCATTGGTGAACTGGTAGGCCTTGTAACCGTGCATGGTCGACAGGGCCAGATCGGGAAAGAAGTACACGATGGGCGCATTGGCGTAAAACGTGTCCGGCATGGGCTCAACCGCCGGATCTTCGACAATGCCATCGATCATTCCAAAGAGACCCTGCTTGGGATCGCACCAGGGACCTAGGGGAGGTCTCGCCTGGGCCCAGAGGCTGTTGACCGGGAAAAGATACAGGATATTCACCAGCGCTTCACGGAGCCATACCGGCAGCTTCCGCTCCGCGAAGATGACCTCCTGCCAGGCCAGAACTCGCCGCAAAAGTGATTCGTGATCGCGGCTGAGGAACTGAGCCACCTCCAGGGCGCCCTGGAAGCGGCTGGCATACATGTGGGTGAAAGTGTGGGGGCTTTCACCGATCCAGATTGGGGCGAACCACGCCAGCACAAAGCGGACGGTCTTCTGCTCGCCTGGGTCGAGCTGGTAATCCACGGAGACCGACCCCGTGAAATTATCTTCGGCCGGTTCGGGCAGGGAGGACCCGATCCTAGACCAGACGTTGCCGCGGTGATCGGGGCTCTCCTTCGATTCACCCTCAGCGACGGTCGGATTGAGAGAAATATTGCCTCCGACCAGCCCTCCGCCAACGTGAACCTCGGCATCGCCGGCCACGCCGATAGCGTATCCGATATCCTTCACGGCCTCGGAGGTCACAACCAGGCCCGAGAAGTCGCCACGGACCTGCCGCCGCAAAGCTCGCGTAAGAGTAGGTGCAGTTGGGATCGACTGCGGATGGGGTTTCGTCCTCTTAACCCGAGGACCGTGGGTGGAAATCTGGGCCTCTGCCTGGGTAGGGCCCGGGAACATCAAGGCAATTCTCCCGCGCTGCGGAGCGCCGCTGCGGCTGCGCAGGTGAACCTCGAAGATCGCCCCGGGCGTGTTGCTGGTGGCGGAGTCTCCCGGAAGAAAAGGCGACCAGGCTCGCAGGCCCGCGCTCACCGCGCATCCCGGCATGTCATATTCCAAGTCGGCAATGGGATAGTGACCCCAGTAGTGGACCGTCGATGGCGTGTGAATGGGCCGTCCCGGGATCCAGACATATTCGCCGGAGGTCGCGCGCGGGCTGCTCAGCATCCAGACTTCATTCCCCACGCTCACGCCAAGTAGGGGCAAAGCCAAAGGGCCGCGCTGCGGATCGATGGAATTGAAGGCGGTGCAGAATCCCAGAGTGCTATCGGCCTCCAGGCTCATATAGCCTGTATCGATAGCGCCGAGGGCCATGCCTTGCCGAGGTGCGTGGATCTGGTCGTAGATCACCCCGCAGGCAGGTTGAGAAAAGCCCTCAGCGGAAAACTCCTTAAACTGTTGCGGTGGGAGATCGGTTGGAAAAAGCGTACTTGTAGCGGAGGGCTGGCTATTGCTGGCCCATGAGTCGAGAGACGGAAACGCGGCCAAGCTGGTGAGCACACTTTTCAACACGTCGCGTCGATTCATCGGTACTCCGTTTGACCTGAGTCAGATTAGTCGCTTGTTTGGCCATGATTCTGCTTTGGTATCCTGAGCCACAGCAGTATACAGTCCGGCGTTTCGTTCGGGTTCGGAATTCTCGGAGGCGAGCCTCGATCTCACCGTCCTTAGGTTCTGCCCATGTCATTCGGGAATTTGACGGTTGCCTCTACGGTCTGGACTTCCTGGCCCCGGCTCCCCGCTGGCACGCTCAGGATGAGGGTAGCCGTCACGAATGCGCAACGACCTAAACGTGACCGCAGATAAGTTCCAACGCTGGACATGGTAGTCTCCATCCATGGCGGTGGATTGAGTGTAGCTGACGCCCCGGCCTTCGTCACTTGATACTTGTTGAAGGGTGACCCCTGGATTCGAGTCGCGTAACGGACCGTGACTGGCGCAAACGTGAGGACAGGCTTTCCTAAGACCAGTTGACGCTCGCGTCCTGATCGTTCATCATCGATGAAGCCGTGAAACACTCCGTTCTTATCGTTGATGACGAACCTGGAATCCGCGAATCGCTAGCTGGTGTTCTCGAAGACGAAGGTTACCGTGTGGACGCCGTGGAAAGCGGCGAGTCGTGCCTCAATTTCCTTGACCGTAAGACCTGCGACGTGGTGATGCTCGATATCTGGCTGCCGGTCATGGACGGGTTGGAGACCCTGGAGAGGATCCGGCAGCTCGCGAGCCCCCCGACGGTGATCATGATTTCCGGTCACGGCACCATTGAAACCGCCGTCCGTGCCACCAAGCTGGGCGCTTTTGATTTTATCGAGAAGCCCCTTTCGATCGATAAAACCCTGCTGAC
This sequence comes from uncultured Acidobacteriota bacterium, assembly GCA_963803295.1. Taxonomy (GTDB): domain Bacteria; phylum Acidobacteriota; class Terriglobia; order UBA7540; family UBA7540; genus CAWDMC01. The sequence continues at coordinate 459,355 of CAWDMC010000012.1, forward strand.
ATTGAGCCATGCGGTTGAGCAGCTGCAGTTGGCCGCGCAGAACCGCGTCCTGCGCGAGGAATTACAGGGTCAGCACCGCATCATCGGGGACAGCGTTCCCATGAAGGCGCTGCGTCAGCAACTGGGCCTCGCTGCTCCCACCGCCGGCCGCGTGCTCATCTACGGCGAGAGCGGCACCGGGAAGGAATTGGTTGCCCACGCCCTTCACCTGATGAGCCCACGTGCCGAGAAGCCGTTTGTGGAAGTGAACTGCGCGGCGATTCCCGAAGAGCTGATTGAGAGCGAGCTGTTCGGGCACGTCAAGGGATCGTTTACCGGGGCGCTCGAAGACAAAGTGGGCAAGTTCGAACAGGCGCACGAAGGCACCCTGTTCCTCGACGAGGTGGGCGATATGAGCCTGCGCACGCAGTCGAAGGTGCTGCGCCTGATTGAAGAACAACGCTTCAGCCCGCTGGGCTCCTCCACTAATATTACTGTGGACGTCCGCGTCATTGCGGCCACCAACAAGAACCTTGACGAGGAGATCCTGCGCGGTAATTTCCGCGAGGACCTGTTCTATCGCCTTAACGTGATTCCCTTCTTCGTGCCTCCTTTGCGCGAGCGCCCAGAAGATATCCCGGTCCTTGCACAGCACTTCCTGGGCGACTTCGCGCGCGCCTACGGGCGTAAACCCAAGCAGGTGGCTGACGGTGCGATGGAGGCGATGAATTCCTATCGCTGGCCGGGCAACGTGCGCGAACTGAAGAACCTGGTGGAGCGCCTGGTGATCATGGTACCGGGCGATCGCATCGAGCGACGGCATCTGCCGCCCGCCCTCCAGCACGATTCGGGCCGCAGCAAGTCGGCGCCCTCTGGAGCGCCGGCGAATTCCGGCACGCCTGCAGGGGCCGCGGGGGACAACTCCCGCTCGCGTGTGGGGGGCGGATTCTCCAGCCTGGCGGAGGCTCGCGCCGCGTATGAGCGCGACTATATCCTCCGCAAGCTGGAGGAGAGCCACGGCAACATGAGCCGGACCGCGGAGGTCCTGGGGCTCGAGCGGAGTCACCTGTATCGCAAGCTGAAGTCGCTCGGAGTCAACGTGAGAGAGTAGGCAGTTCTGAATGTTGAGTTATGAGTTGATTATAAGTTATGAGTTATAAATTATAAGTTATAAGTTGAGTTCGGACTGATGCTCATGACTCATAACTGAGAATTCATAACTAAAACTTCATAACTCATAATTCCTAGCTTAAGAACTTAAAGCATGCGCCTTTGCCCACAGTGCGGCCGGAACTACCCTGAGGGGACAGACTTCTGCCCGCGTGATGGAACTCGCCTGACGATTTCGACGCCTCCGCGAGTCCCGACCCCGGCCAATCCAACCGCGAGCAGCGACGCGCCAACCTCTCCCGGCACCATCGACATGCAAAGCCTTTTTCGTCGCTATCGCATCTTGCGGCCTTTGGGGAAGGGCGGGATGGGGAGCGTCTTCCTGGCGGAGCAAGTGGGTGTGGGCAATCGCCCGGTAGCCCTTAAGGTTCTGCAGCGCGCTCTGCTTGACGATCCTAAGTTTGTCGAGCGTTTCCACAGCGAGGCCGCCTCCGCCGGGCGCATCCGGCACTCGAACGTCGTCACCATTTACGAGTCCGGACAGGAGGCGGACGGCACGCCTTACATCGCCATGGAGTACCTGGAGGGAGAGAGCCTGGGACAGCGTCTGCGCGCCCAGGGTCCGCTGCCGGTGGCCGAAGCCGTAGAAATCGTCCAGCAGACCGCGCGCGGCTTGAACGCCGCCCATCGCCTGGCCATCATCCATCGCGACCTCAAGCCCGACAACATCTTTCTCACCCGGGACGACGATGGCCGGCCGCTGGTGAAGGTTTTAGACTTCGGCATCGCCAAATTGCGTGAGTCATCCGTGCACACGCAGACGGGCGGCTTTCTGGGAACGCCTGCCTATATGTCATTCGAGCAGGCTTCCGGCATGCGCTCGGATTCGCTCGACGTGCGCTCTGATATTTATTCGCTGGGTGTCGTCGCCTACGAGACGCTGAGTGGACGCCTGCCTTTCGAATCCGACACGACCCTGGGATTCGTGAGGCAGCACCTTACCGAGGACCCCGCCCCGCTGCACGAGCGCTGTCCTGGAATCGCCATACCACCGGCGCTCGAACAGGTGATTATGAAGGCACTCACCAAGCGCCGCGAGGACCGCCAAGCTTCAGCACTTGAATTTGGGAGGGATTTCGCCCTGGCCGCCGGAATTGTACCCTATCCCACGCCGGCCGATTCCATGTCGCCGTCGAGGATCGAAGGAGTTGGCGGGACCAGCGGGGCTTCCAGCCCGATTGGCCCGGGTTCGGGTTCTAAGATCGGACCGGGAGAAGCGTACTACGGCTCGGCCGCAGCGGGGTCCATGTCGCGAAGGGCCGAGTCTGCCGTGGCTACTCCGCCACCGGCTGCACGACCACCCTCGCCAACGCCCGCGAGGGTGACCCCTCCTGGGGTTCAGACTCCCAGCTCATCCGGATATCATGACCAAGCGGGGTTTGATGCTCGCGCACTCGAGATCGAGCGTGCCCTCGAGCAGGAGCGGCTCAATGCTCCGCCAGCGGGCGATCCGCGCTATCTACGCATTCGCGGACGGATGAATAGGCTGGATCGCAAGCTGCACAGTCTCGATGGCATCGCTGGCTCTCGAAGCTTTTGGAAGCATCCCTTGGTATTGATCATCGGTGTTGGGGTGGCGCTCGCTATCCTGTTTTCGGGTGGGAAGAAAGAGCGCCTTCCGAGTGGCCCCGCCGACGGGTCGAAGGCGTCGTCGGCGTCGACTGAGAAAGGCGGCCGGAGCGAAAGCACGGGTGCCAATCCAGACGGCTCGGAAGGACTCTCCCCAAGCGATAATGAAGAAATCAAAAAGAACGTTGGGCAAGCTCTGGGTGAGGCCCAGAAGGCTCTTCACGATGCCTTCAACAATGTTCCAGGCCACCCGACCCCGCCTGTGCTCGGGATTCCGCAACACAACCCGAATGGTCCACCGCCGCCCGGCAGTAGCTCGCTTGTACTGCCCACGGGCGCACGGCTCATGCTGCAAGCCTTCCATCCCCGGCCAAGGCGTGGGCCTGTTAAGGAGGGCATGACGGTCGGTCAGGAGAATGTGGAAGGCGGACTAAAGCTCGTGAGCGCGGATATTGCTTCTGACATCGTAAATCGGGCGCCACGAGGTAGCAGTCTCATGATTGAGGTCTTGGTGGAGGAGGACGGCTCGGTTTCGAAAGGACATCACGTGGAGGGACCGAAACTTGTGGCCAAAGACGTGATTAACGAGGCGAAAGAGCACTGGCACTTCTTGCCGCCGCGAGCCGGCGGCGTTCCGGTGAGGGTAAAGGCCACGGTAACCGTGCAGTTCCCGTAGTCTTTAGCTAAAGGCCTGCACTATTGTTCTGTTCTCCCTCTTCCCGGTAGTCGAGCGAGGCGACAGTGGCCTGATCATCGCGCCAGTCGGGTTCGACCTTGACGTAAAGCTCGACGAAGATCTTAGGGGGAAAGAGTTTCTCCAGTTCCAGGCGGGCTTCCTTGCCGATTTGCTTGATTCGCTCACCGCCGGCTCCGATTACGATAGGCTTCTGCGACTCCTTCTCCACGATGATGTTGGCCTTGATGTGGGTCAGCATCTCGCCTTCCTCAAAAGAATCGATCAGCACCGCCGTCACGTAGGGTAGTTCCTGGCGAGTGTGCACGATTACTTTCTCGCGGATGATCTCTCCAGCCAGAAATCGTTCGGGCTGGTCGGTGTACATTTCGGGCGGGAAGTATTGGGGACCTTCCGGCAGCCGCTTGATGATCTCCTTCGTCAGATCCTCCAGGCCTTGTCCGCTCAGGGCCGAAATTGGAATGATCGCCTCAAACTCATGCAGTTTCGAGTAGCGATCGATGATCGGCAGCAAGGTCGGTTTCCGCACCAAATCGGTCTTGTTAAGCAACAGGATGGTTGTGGGCGCGTATTGCTTCAGCAACTCCAGAGCAAACTGGTCGCCCTTGCCAAAAGCTTGGGAGGCATCCACGATAAGAAGTGCCAAATCGCGTTCCTGCAGAGCCTCACGCACAAAGGCCATCATCTGGCGATTGAGGCGGGAAAGCGGCCGGTGAATGCCGGGCGTGTCCATGAATACGATCTGAGCCTCCGGACGGTTCGCGATACCCAGAATACGGTTGCGGGTTGTCTGGGGGGTCGAGGTGACAATCGACACCTTCTCACCCACCAGGGCGTTGATCAAGGTGCTCTTGCCGGCGTTCGGACGCCCGACAATAGCCACAAAGCCGGACTTAGGCGGCGATGCTTCCGTCATAGGTGGGAACGAAGCCTCTTGCCGCAACAATCGGATATCAACGGAGCGGTGCGGCAGCGGTGCAGGAAGCGCGTAGTTTCGGTGATGTCGTTAAGGATCTTCAGAATTCATGCTGCCAGCTTGGTTCGCGTGACCATTGGACAACGCACTGAGCCGCACTTTATCGACGCTACGGGGAGTGGCTTCCACAACCTCGAACAGTAGGCCATTCTTCCGAAGGCTCTCGCCCGGAGCGGGAACGTGTCCTAATTCGGACATGACCAGTCCTGCCACGGTGGAGTAGTCGCGCGCCTCCAACTCCACATTGAGCTCATCGGCAACTTCGGCAAGCTCGGTCTGGCCACGAACCAGATAGACTCCTTCCCTTTCTGCTACGATATCTTTGTCATGTGGTTCCACTTCATCGCGTATGTCACCCACGATTTCCTCAAGCAGATCCTCGATGGTGACCAATCCAGCAACCGCGCCGTATTCATCGACGACAATGGCCAACTGCGTGGTGGATTGCTGTAGTTCCTTGAGGAGTTCGGCATTCCGTTTGGTTTCAGGAACAAACTCGACGGGCCGGGCCAGCGCCCGCAAGGTGGTTTTCTCCTGCTCTTCCGGCGGCAGTTCCATCAGGTTCCGCACCGCCACTAAACCAACGATATTGTCGAGATTGCCTTCGAACACTGGATACCGGGAATGGCGTTGCTCCCGAAATAGTTTGCGTAGTTCGGAAATCGGGGCGTTCACCTCAATGGCATCAATATCGGGCCTCGGAGTCATCACTTCGCGGACGACTTTATCGCCAAATTCGACCACAGACTGCAGCATTTCGCCCTGATCCCTCTCGATGAGACCCTCCTGCTCCCCGGCCTCGATGAGCTCTTGGATGTTCTCCTGACTCCCGGGGGGCTGTTCATTTTCCTCTTCCGGCTCGAGCAGGCGGTTGATGGTAGTGGAAATCAGGATCGGAAAGATGAGGGGCAGGGCCACGTATACGCAGGCACGCAGAACGGGTAACCACTCCCGCAGGATAACCTCTGGCTCGTCGTGTCGCGCTACCAGCAGGAAAGGAATCAGCTGATCGAAGAAGGCAATCACCCCCAGGATGATGAGCAGGGGCGGGCCGATGTTTTCCCACAGATGGCCTGGACGCAGGGCAAAGAACAGGCCCACGATCCCGACCGCGAAGGCGGCCATAGCAGCGCCATGTAGAGTAGAGATTGCCACGCCGACGCGCTCACGGTCGGCCCTGACGCGGTGTTCCTCGCCGTTCTGGAACACTTTGCGAGCCCCGACCGGCGTGAGTCGCCTCATCAGGAGACGTAAATAAGACGCGAAGCTGCCCAGGGTGACCAGGATCGCGAGGGTAAGAAGCCAAATGAGCTTAAGATACATAACATTAGATTAGATAAGACAGAATATGTTAACGGTAACAGTCAACTGGATTGCCGCAGTTCTCACGTTGCCGGATCGCCGTTTCTGGTATTCCACTTCCGGCTTCCGCGGCTGCGGACTTGCGTTATCCCCAGCCGGGCTCGCAGGTCGAGCTCCAGGGTAGTCATTTCGCCCGAGTCGGTTACGTGGTCATAGCCCAGCAGGTGCAGGGCGCCGTGAAGGATAAGCCAGCGGATTTCATTCGCCGTCGAATGCCCCTCTTCGCGTGCGTTGCGCCTGGCGGCCGGGGCCGAAATGAGGATGTCGCCGAGGAAGGATTCGAAGTCGCGTCTTGATTCTCCGGTTTCCGTTTTTGGCCTGTGGGGTTCCGGGCTGTTACTCCACGGAAATGAAAGCACGTCTGTGGGATATGGTTTGCCACGAAATTCGCCATTCACCCGGGCGATTGCGGAGTCGTCGAGGAGAGTGACGTCGAAGTCCTGCCCGTTGAGTCTGAGCTCCCTCCTCAGATGCCGGACGAACGCGCGCAGCGACGAAATGTCCGTCGATACAGCCTGCTGGCGATTGACTACCATGTTCGGCAAGGCCGCACTCCAACTCTCCCATTCTAGAGGAGCGCGGGGATCGAGAATCCCTCGGTTCAGCTGAGTCTCAACTACTAGAGGTTCTCGCTTGTTTCAGAAGGAACCATTCTAGGGCGCCTCCGGGGAGATTCCACCGTCTGCCTTATTTCGATTCTCGGCCTTGCTAAAGTCGAGCCGGGCGTTGCGTGAGTTGTCGAATTCCTCATAGGCTCGAATAATTCGCTGTACCAGGCTGTGGCGAACCACGTCTCGCTCGTTGAAGTAGACGAAACTGATTCCCTCCACGTTCGAGACCACCTCGACTGCCTCCATCAGACCGGACTTGCGTCCATTGGGCAAGTCGATCTGGGTGACATCGCCCGTGATCACGGCCTTTGAGTTGAACCCAAGCCGGGTCAGGAACATTTTCATCTGCTCACTGGTGGTGTTCTGGGCTTCATCTAGGATCACGAAGGCGTCGTTCAGAGTGCGTCCCCGCATGAAGGCGATGGGCGCAATTTCGATGATTCCTTTTTCGGTGAAGCGTTCGACCCGGTCGGGATCGAGAACGTCGTAGAGGGCGTCGTAGAGCGGACGCAAGTAGGGGTTGACCTTGTCCTCGATCGTACCGGGCAGGAATCCCAGCCGCTCGCCCGCTTCCACCGCGGGACGGGCCAGAATGATCCGGCTTACTTCCTTGCTCAACAAGGCGTCAACCGCCATGGCCACAGCCAGATAGGTCTTACCCGTGCCGGAAGGACCGATGCCGAAGACCATATCGTGACGTTCAATCGCGTCCACGTAGCGGCGTTGATTGAAGCTTTTGGGTGCGATGGACTTCTTGCCGACACTACGAGGCCGTCCGGCTTCTGCCAGCCCCTTCAGCGTGGCGGTAGGGTCCTCGGACAAAATACGCAGGAACGACTGTACATCGGAGGGTTCGAAGCGGGCGCCGCGCTCGACAAGGCTGCTGTAGTCTTCGATGACATTTCGGCTCCGGGCTACATCAGGTTCTGCACCCTCGATCTCGAGGGTCTCACCGGCAAGATCGGTGGACACTTGGAAGCTCTTTTCCAGAAGCTTCAGGTTCTCGTCGTAGGGGCCAAAGAGCTCCCGAACTCCCTTGCCAACCTTGACACTCGTTTTCATACTGACGGGAAAACCTCAGCAACCTCCTGGCTAAAACAGGATAGGCAGGTCAAAGGGGTAAGAAGGGCGTGGATAGGCTGACAATGACATCTGAGAATAACAAGTATACGCGAAAAAGGCCTTATCAATCAAGAATTCTCTATAGAAGGAACAAGAACTTCGCATGGTGCACCTTAAGCAACACCCATTGGATTTTGGGCCCAAGAAATCTGTTAGATGAGCGGAAAATGGCACGGAGCACTGGGCTTGGGAAAGCGCAGCCAAGGGGTCCGGTAGGAAAGTCGCATCATTCGGGCATCCTCTCAGCCTGATAAAGCGCACGCGTGTTCTGGGCCATCGAAACCACGAGCTTTACCAGCAACCCGGCAACTGCGATAGCGCCGCCTACGTCGAACAATCGAAAAACGCCGATACTCCCCAACTGCACCCACGGTTTGTAGAGAAGGTACAAGGTACCAATCGCAAGGATCGCACGAAGTTCAGTGGGACCGATTCTCAGGAACGAGAGGCGAAATACACGGCGAGCATGGGTGGCGAGAAACTCTTCCGCATTTACCATCAGGTAGGCGATTAGCAGTCCCAACGCGAGCAAGGGGCACATGTAATCGGAAAGGGCCATACCGCCTAGCAGGAAGAGAGTTCCCACAATATCCAGGACATGATCGACGTAGAAACCATACGCCGGCCTCTGCCGGTTTCGTACCCTTGCCAGGGTGCCATCCATGCTGTCCCCAAACCAGTTGACCAGTATTGCGACAACGACCAGCACCAGAGCCAGCCTATGCCTGCTCGCCAGCCAATACGCGACTCCGGCCAGAACCATAGCAGTGAACCCGAGCACCGTCAGGTGGTCCGAATTGACCCAGCGCGGCAGACGTTTGGCCACCCAGACCAAGGCGCGCTTCTCCGCACTTGCCAGGATGCTCCCGTGTTGTCGCACGTGTATTGGATTGGTCTCGACCACCATCTCCGTGTCTCCCTTCCGCCAGAGGCGCTTACAGCGTGTCTCTGCGCAGGACTCGCAACCAGATACAGGCAATTCAGGTGCCGGGCTGTGCTCCCGATGCCGATGCTTCCGTGGAAAGGAGTTACTCGCGGATTTCGACCGCCCGAATCAGGTTAAGCCGCTGCGTTCTGCCGACACCTGGAGGGTTTTGAGGGCCCATGGTTCAGACTCGAGCCACGCTGTGACTCTCCGGCACCTGCTTGCTGTGACCTGTGAGCCTGCCCTTTTGGGAGAGCGGCCACTGCCGGCCGGTTGGGCTGGCGGCCAGGAACGAGAGCCATGCTGGAGTTTGGAACGTAACAGGATCGTGAGAAGTAGCGAGAGAGTTAGACCAATCACAGGAGGAGGTTGTGCCAACTTCGAAATGCATCAGGAGCGTCTCTTGGTCCTCGGATGAGAAGAGCAGCGTTCGCGTTGTTCCTGGCCGTTTACAGACTACGACGGTGAACTCGGAACGACAATGGCCCGCACGTACCAGGTCTTTGGTACGGCGATCGTGCGCTTCCTCCTATTTTCTCCACATGTATCTCCGAAAAGAGCCCATGCTCTCCTCGCCGATCGAAGAAACACACTCATCCGTCTCCGATCTTCTCATCTTCGAAAGCACAGGGTCTATGTTGTCTGTGCGGGGACGTTTTTCCGTGGAAACCGACCTGCTACCTCGGCGAGAGTTCTGGGCACGATACCGGTCCTTGTACCGATATCCAGCACCTTGTCGCCAAGGTCGGGAGGAACCAGCGCCCAGATTCGTTGGGCCACCGCCTCGAAGTGCCCAGACAACACAGAGTCAAAGCATTCAGCGATGTCATCGTACGATCGCCAGTCAGCTACTATTCTCCCTACCGGAGTCGTCAAAGCTGGAGTTCATCTAACCCCATGTATCTTCGGCCCAGTCGCTTGTTTCGCCACGCTTCGAAGCCTTTCACAGAGAGATCACCCTGGACTTACGGCGTCAGTCGCTATGGCGTTGTTGGGCGAAAGGCGAGGAATTCCCAACTCCTGTGCATCGAAGGTCCTTAAGGAAAAGGCATTTTTTGACCCCACGATTGCGGGTTTGAACCCGATGATTGCACTTGAATGCTCGCCAGCGAAGTGATATACAGCAGCCCTTCAAAAAGGAGATTCGTCGCTCTCTTGATCAGTTCGAAACACACGGAGGTACCCTATGACAAAAGGACGACACAGTCGTAGAGATTTCTTGGGAACGATAGCCGCGGGGCTCGCGGGAACTGGTGCCGGCATTGCTGTCCTGCAGGGCTGCACGAAAGAACAGCCGCAACGAAAGACCCTCTTCACCTATGACCTGACCTATACACTGAAACTCGACCGTCAGGACCCCAAGCAAAGACATAAGATTTACGACGACACGCATTTCGTTTCCTCTTTGCAAGGTTTAGTGAGCCGCCACGAGCCGCGGCTCTATACATTTCTCATGGGACCGGAGACAGCGGGCAAAGACGAATTCTGGCTTCGAAAGCTGCCCTCGGAGACGCCCACGGTCGACCACTTTTGGCTCCGTTATTTGCGGGACGAGGACGGCTGGCTTCGAGAGTACCAACTGCAGACGTTGCCTGATGTTTCAAAGCTGGTCGACAAATTCAGACAAGACATTCAAGGCTTGGTCGTCTATGACGAGAACGTCACGGCCACCTCGAACGTTGCTTCGACGGTTGCGGGCGCCGACAATCTGTTGTGTGTCAGGCATGACAAAGAACCCGGTTCTCTATTTCAATGGTTAACTGCCGATTCCAAGGGACCGAAATTGCGTGTGAAGGTGTGGCTTATCAATCAGGACGGAACGAGCCTGTTCACAGGTAAAGGAGTAATACCCGGATCGAACACTGCTTCCACGAGAAGCGCTAAATGCGACGCTTACATTTGGGCGAAGGAGAAGTACCTCGACACGGGCAAGTCAAGTCCCCTGAAAATGGGATATTACCTGGATGCCTACTGGCTGCAGAAGCCGGATGGATACATCCCCGATCACAAGCTCACCAATCACGACTATTTCATTTCGAAGCGTGGCTTCTTCTTCGATCTCTCGCCCTGGGGCGATGAAGCGCCCAATGACGATCCAAGCCAGCCTGTCGGTGCCGACTTGAAGACGATGCAAGCGATCCTGCGCTCGGCGTGGGAACGGACACAAGGAAGGGCCATGGTCCACATCGGCGGATTTCCGCCCGTTGATAAGGGTAAGTACACCAAGGAGGTCGGCGGTAAGCACGAGGGCGTCCCCACGGAATGGCATTTCGCCGAAATCTACTCCTGTTTCAACGCCTACATGGACGCCGATATAGGGGCGATCGCGAATATGGCGAATGCTTCCGTCTATCAACACTATCCCTTGAGTGAGTCGTATCCTCAGAAGCTCCCCACAGTCGATGATCTAAAGGCGAAGGGCTACATTGCGGGAGACGGCAAAGTGGTCCCCAGGCTCTATGCCAGCCCCTATGTCGGCGACTACGACTCGACGGGTTGGATTTACCAGCGCATTCCGGATTTGTGGAGCGATCCAGCGCGAGGAACCATCCCACTGGGTTGGGCGTTCAACCCGAACTTGTCTGATCGCTTTGGACCAGGAATGGCTTACGTGCGACGGAAGAAATCCACGAATGATTACTTTGTGGCGGGCGATTCAGGTGCAGGATATCTAAACCCCGGCAACCTCCTTGAGCCAAGGAAGTGGTCCGGCCTGCCCTCAGGTTTGGACGTATGGACCGCTCATTGCAAGAAGTACTTCAAGCGGTGGGATATTTCTATCACCGGCTTCATCATTGACGGTTACGCGCCCCACACGGGAGATAAGGTTGAGGATGCGTATACGCAGTTCTCACCTAATAATACTAGGTTAAGTTATCCTTGACATCATGCTCTCTCCGGCGCTAAGCTTCGGCCATGACGCCACGGGAGTTGAAGGCTCTCGATCAGCAACTGACCGCTTTTCTCAAAGATGTGCTTGCCCCTTTGGGTCGGAAAGAGCGACGTCATTGGGCGCGAGTCTATGTTCAAGGCCTGCTGCTCGACGGTGAGCGCAAATCGATCGAGCCTATGGCGGACCGCATTCCAGGCGCTGACGTCCAGGCCTTGCGGCAATTTGTGGGGCAAAGCCCCTGGGCCGTAGAGGCGGTGCAGCAGGAGTTGGCGCGCAAGGTGGTGGACCTGCTCAGCGCCCCGGAAGTCTGGATTGTGGATGAAACCTCGTTTCCCAAGGCAGGCCAGCACTCGGTGGGGGTAGCACGGCAGTATTGCGGAGCCCTGGGTAAGGTAGCCAACTGTCAGGTGGCCGTGACCCTGCATTGGTCGAGTGCAGAAGCCAGCTGCCCGCTGGGGTGGCGGTTGTATTTGCCGCGGGCCTGGATGGAGGATGAGGAGCGAGCGCGCGAGGTGAAGTTGCCGGAAAAGCTGACCTATCGCAGTCAGGCCGAACTGGCTTTGGAGCTGATCGATCAGATGTTGAGTTGGGAAGTGCCATCCCTGCCGGTGGTGGCGGACTCGGCTTACGGCAACAGCTTTGACTTCCGCGCGCAGTTGCGTCAACGCCAATTGTCTTACGTGATGGCCGTCGAGAAGAGCACAGTGGTTTGGACCGAAGATCCCAACGACATCCCGGTGCCGCCTTCCGCCCCCACGGGCCGGCCCCGGCGCTATCCACCCTTGGAAGCAACACCGGTGCCGCCAGACCTTGCTACCGTCGCCCGCCAGTTGTTCGAGACGGCCTGGAAGAAAGTGACCTGGCGTGCGGGTACTCGCGGTCGCCAGCGCTCGCGTTTCGCCAAGCTGAAAGTCTGGGCCGCCCATCTTTGGCGTTCGCAGGAACACCCCGAGCGGGTGGCCGAATGGCTGCTGATGGAATGGCCCGAAGGAGAAGCGGAACCGACCAAGTACTGGCTGGCGCAGTTGGGTCCGGGCCCGCCCGCGCTCTGCCGTCTGGTGAAAATGGCTCATGCCCGCTGGCGTATCGAGATGGACTACCGCGAGTTGAAAGATGAACTCGGGCTGGATCACTTTGAAGGCCGGCACTGGTTGGGCTGGCATCATCACGTGACTTTGGTCACCTTGGCTTATGCCTTTCTTCGCTTGGAGCAAGCACGCCTTAAAAAAAACTTCTGGTGTGACCTTGCCGCAAGTGCGGAAGAGACTGCAACGGATTCTGATTAGGTTGGGCGGCTTTTGCCCTTGGTGCCACATGCAATTTCCCAAACTTAACAGCTCTTGACACTTAACCTAGTATTACTAATGGCGTGGGCTTGCATTTCTGGGCGAAGGGTTGGGGCGTACACAAAGGGATGCCCTACATCAGGTGCGAAGAAGCGATCCAGTATCACACTCCAGAGGAATCGGCAAAGCTGTTGTTGGAATTCGTCAAGCCAAAGAAGCTTGACTTCCTTTACTTCCGCACTATTCTGATGACTCCTTCCGAGCACAAGCGGCTCTTCGAACTTGTGAAGGCCTCGCCACGGGGGCAGGATGTGGAATTCGTAGATCCATACACGCTTTTCCTGCTCATCAGGCAAGCCAGTTCCGAGAGAACATGATCGTGCAGTGAGGTGGCTTTGTTTCCGGTCCTTGCCTTTGGGCGCGGCCTCCGACCGCTAACCGCAACTGCTTTGCGTGTTGTCGCAGGAGCGAAGCCTTATCGAGCATCGTACCGGCGTGTCAAACCGACGGACGGCCTTGCCCCCCTGGGCCAAAGTGCATTTGGTTGATGACCCTTACTCTAAACGCTGCATCAAGAGGCGACTGTTCTTTCTTGGTCGTGTCGGCTGACCTTATTCTCTATTCTCGCCGCCACACCGAGAGAAACATCTACAAATTCCTGTAACTTCTGCAATCGGAAACTACGCAAAACAGTATCGAAAACACTAGGGTCCTGCCTATCTTTCTTATTATTAGAAGCCTAGGATCATACTAAGTTGGTAACTAAATTGCCCTTGGCTACCCAGGGCCGTTCCCGAAATATTAGCAGATCCGATACTCGGACCGAGGGTAGGTTCGACTGGAGTGACCCGTTGGCTCGCCGCGCCTCCAGAGCAGGCCCAAAGAAAGAACCACAAATCGTGTCAGGGCAATTTTCACGATCCAGGGGAAGGGGGAGACAAGGAGAATAGACGATGTTCTCGAAACGACTTTTCTCTTCGGCAACTCTTGTTATCCTGCTGTTCTCCATAGCTGGTTACTGTCAGGAGCGGGGATCGATCACAGGAATTGCTACCGACCCCAGTGGCGCGGCGGTTCCCGGTGCAACAGTGAAGGCAACGAACAACCAGACAGGGCGCACCCAAACCACCCAAACAACCTCGGTTGGTTTCTACACCCTTCCTGAGCTGCCTTCAGGGACTTACAAGATGTCTGTTCAAAAGGCCGGATTCAAAGAGGGAGTGGTGGATAATGTCACAGTCGTGGTCAATACTACAACGCGTATCGACCTTGCTCTTGCGTTAGGAACTACGACGCAGACTGTTGAGGTCACCGCCGCGGGCGCACTGCTCCAAACAGACCGCACTGACGTGGGATCGACGCTCACGACGCACGAGATTCTCAACCTTCCCTTGGGCTTGGCAGGCGGTCTGAGAGACCCGCAGGCTTTTGTTACCCTCACCCCTGGAGTTGTCAACACTCCAAACTCCGGGGCGCTGGGCATTCGTGTTGCGGGCGGCCTGTCGTACGAACAAAGTCAGCTTTTGGATGGCGGAGAGCTTATGAGCGGACGCCAGAACGGATCGCCCATCAACGCCGTCAGTGTGGACGCGATTCAGGAATATAAGCTGGTAACGGGAAGCTACTCGGCGGAATACGGCCGCACCGCTAACGGTGTGGAGAACTTCGTCACCAAGTCGGGAACGAACCAGTTTCACGGCGGCCTGTTCGAGTATTTTCGCAACACCGCCCTGAATGCCCGCGGCTTCTACAACACCACTACGCCGGTAACCCACCAGCACGATTTTGGGGGGACGGCAGGTGGTCCGGTTTACCTGCCTAAGATTTTCGATGGTCGCGATAAGCTGTTTTTCTTTTTCTCCTATGAAGACTCGAGATACCAGGCTGGGTCTCCGAGCGGCTTGATCTCCGTCCGACGATGGCGATGCGAAACGGGGATTTCACCGGCTGGGTTGATAACAATGGCAACCAAATCCCTATCTATGATCCCGCCACCACGCAGACTGTTAACGGCCAAGTGGTCCGCCACCAGTTCAGTTGTAATGACAAGCTGAACGTGATCTGCCCTGACCGGATCGATCCCACCGCCAAGCTGCTTATGGGTCTGTTGCCCGCGCCTGAGACGCCGGGGCTCTACAACAATATTCACCAAGTGGGCAGTTCCGGCCAGACACAGCGAGTATGGTCCATCAAATTAGATTGGAACCAAAACTCCAAGAGTCGCTTCAGCGGGATGTTTAGCCGGGAGCTTTACTTCAATCCCCCGGCTATTGGTCCCATTCCGGGGCCACTGGGCAACAATTTTACAACCAGCGGGACCAGTGATTATTTCCGCTTCGGCCATGACTACACTTTTACACCAACGCTTCTCAACCATTTTGTTTTCGGCGGCAACTGGACGCGCTATCTGGAGTATTCAAGCGCCCACGGCCGCACGGGCTCCAACGCTTTAACTGCAGACCAGATCAGCACGCTTACGCTGAAGAACATTCCGGGCGACCCCACATCAGCATCGGCGTACCAAATCGGCGATGGCTATCCTGAAATGAACTTCTGGACCAATACCGATTCTCCGGACCGCACCTGGATGTTCCAGGACACGCTGAACAAGATCTATGGGCGCCACAGCATGAAATTCGGTTTCGAATACTTGCACACACTCTTTGCACGCAAGGACTGCAATCAGTATGCCGGTGAGGCGGACTTCAACGACGCGGTCACCGGTCTGCCCGGTGCGTCCTTCCAGACAGGTTCCGGGTTAGCCTCCTTACTCCTGGGCCTGCCCTCCGGCGGAATCTACAACCTGGGAGCCTACGGCAACTGGGGGGCTCCTTACTATGCCTGGTTCTTCCAGGATGATTTCAAGGTGACGTCGGAGCTGACTATTAACATGGGCCTTCGGTATGAACTGCCGATTCCCATCTCAGAGAAGTATGGGAATACGGGAATCATGTGTCTGACTTGCCCAAACCCGGATGCGAACGGGTACCCCGGCGCGATCCAGTTTGGCGGAGTCGGGTCCGGTCGCACGGGCCGATATCGCTGGACTGATACCCGCACCGATGCCTGGGGGCCCCGTATCGGGATTGCCTACCAAATCAGGCCCGACACCGTGGTCCGCGCGGGGGGTGGCCTGTATTACGAACCTCTGCGGGAAGGTGCAAATGCCGATCGGGAGAATAACGGGTTTGCAGGCTACCGCAACGCCAGCCAGCCCAACAGTTATACTCCAGCCTTCACTTTGGCGGGAGGCGTTCCTACCCCGGTACCCTCGCCCATCATTGATCCCGGAATCTGCTCGGTTAACAGCATTGTGGGATGCACGCCGTTTGTCCAGTTCCCCTACACAGGTCTGGCGCCGCGCTTCGGGACCTGGAACTTCACTGTGGAGCACCGCATCGGAAGCAGCAATCTCGTGCGAGCGGCCTATGAAGGCTCGTCAGGCGTTCATCTTTTCGCCTCACGAGAGAACATCGACCAAACACCTTCAAAGTATTTACCTCTCGGGTCGTTATTGCTGCAATCGATTGGCGATGTGATTGGTACGCCGGCGGGGGACGCGGCGGGGATCAATCTGCCGTTTGCGAGTTATCCCACCAATCTATCCGTTGCTCAATCGCTCACTCTGTTTCCCCAGTACTACAGCATCAGCGAGGACAATGATGGCAACATGTCGGGACACAGTACTTATCACGCGTTGGAGCTGAGTTTCGAGCACCAGACGTCGCACGGGCTGTGGATGCAAGTGGCCTACACCTGGTCAAAGCTGATTGCGAACACCGAGGGTGGCAATCCCGGATTGGGCGGGTTTGAAGGTAACGGCAATATAGCTACCCAGGACAACTTCGATCGGCGTGCTGACAAAGCGGTGAGCAATAGCGATATCCCTCATCGATTGGTGCTCAGCTATGTGTACAATCTCCCGGTCGGCCGTGGAAAACACTTCCTCGGTAACACGAATGCCGTGATAGACGGCTTGGTAGGGGGGTGGCGAGTCAGCGGCATTCAGGAGTACCAGAGTGGTGTTCCCATCTGGATCACCTCGAATCAGACCACCGGGCTCAATAACCAGGGAACGGAACGGGCTAACGTCAACTGGAGTGTGCCCTTGAAGAACCCTGCGTGGAATGGCGATCCGAACAAGGCTCCTTATCTGAATCCCGCCGCCTTCTCGCGCCCACCCGAATTCACGTTGGGTAACAGTCCCGCTGCCTTTACGAACTTGAGAAACCCAGGATACCTGAACGAAGACCTGTCGGTGGCCAAGGACTTCTTCCTCAAAAGCGAACAGCGCAAGCTGACCTTTCAGGCCAATTTTTTCAACGGGTTCAACCGAGTGGTTTTCGGGGCTCCCAATCGTTCGGTGGAAAGCGCAGCCTTCGGCGCGGTAAGTTCACAGGTCGGAGCTCCCCAAAGCGGCAACGGTGCGCGCCAAATTCAGTTCATGTTACGATTGACGTTCTGATGATTCCGTTGATCGTTGCGGCGGCCCTGTTGACTGTCGCGGCACAGTCGGGGCCGCCCCCTTCTCCTGAGTCAGCGGCCGCCGAACTCCAAACGGGAAACTACACGGCTGCCGAACGCGACTACCGCCAGATTGTGGCTGCTTACCCTCGGATGGGTGAGGCGTACACAAATCTGGGAATCAGCTATTTCCTCCAAAAGAAGTATCAGCAAGCTTCAGAGACGCTCGAGCGAGGTTTAAAGCTAAAGCCTGAGATGGCGAGCGCCTGGCTCTTCCTGGGGATCTCACGTTTCAATCTCAACGAACCGAGCGAGTCGATCAGCCCACTGGCGCGTTACACCACGATGAACCCTGGCGATGTCGAGGGGCACTATTACTTTGGTCTGTCCCTGCTAAGTCTCGACCGTTATCAAGCGGCGGCCGAAGCATTGTCGAGCGCGCGAAAGCTCGACCCGAAGAATACAGACGTGCTCTACCACCTGGCGGAGTGCTACTTGCACCTTGCGGGCATCAAGGGCGCAGATCAAAGCAAACTGCGGGCATCGTTTCAGCAGACGGTCGGCGAGATTGCCGCTATCGCTCCCGATTCTATACGGCTTCACCAATTGCAGGCAGGGTACTACGAGGCGTCGGGCGATTCCGGCAAGGCAATCCAAGAGCTGGAAGCGGCGGTCAAGAACCGGCCAAGGGTCCAGGGTGTTTATTACACGTTGGGGTGCTACTATTTGAAGGCGTACCACTACGATCAGGCTCTTGCTCAGTTCAATGCAGAGCTTGCCTTGGATTCGCCTTTTCCGCGCACGTACCTGCAAATTGGCCATGCCTATGCCGATCAGCGGCAGCCTCAAAAGGCTCTCCCTTTTCTCGAGAAGGCAATCCAAACTGAGCCTGAAAGTGGAGTTCCCTGGGTGGAGTTGGGCCGCGTGTATTTAAGGATGGACCAATTCGAAAAGGCGGCTGCCGCTTTGGAAAAAGCCATTAAGTTAGGCGATCGGACGGCTTCCACGTATTTCATTTTGTCCACGGCGTATCGTAAGATGGGCAAACTGGACTTAGCCGAACAAGCCGTAAAGAAGAGCGAGGAAGCGTCTCGTGAGCAGAGTAATAAGGCTCTCGAACACGTACGTGAAGTGCTTGCCAAACAGGACAAGAATTAGCTCCGTTCTTTTGCTGCTCTGTGGATTCTCCTCCCGGGCGCAGAGTCCCGCCACATCCCCTACCCTCAAGCAAGCTGAAGAGGCTTTCGATGCAGGCCGGTATTCTGAGGCTTTGGATCTCTTTGAGCGGACCCGGGCAGAGTCGCCCTCGTGCGAACTCTATTTCTTCATCGGCTTGACCCAATACCGCCTCAAGCGACTGAATGATTCCATCGCCAGTTTAGCCGCATCAGCCGTCTGTAACCCGCAGTTCGCTTTGGCAGAGCACGCTCTCGGCGACGCTTATCTAGCGAAGGGCGACGACAACCGTGCGCTGGCCGCTTACGAAGCGGCTCTTACGATCCAGCCTGATGACAAGGAAGCATTGCGGACCGCAACTCTCATTTGCCTCAAGCATGAGCTGAACACACGGGCAGTTCCGCTTCTCGAACGCTACATCAAGCTGCAGCCTGACGATCCTGACGCCAAAGCGGATCTTGGAGCCGCTTATGCCGCGACCGGGCAATTCGATAAGGCGGAGCGGGAGTTCCACGCGGCTCTGACCTTGAATGCTAACGGTCCGGCGGCGCTGTTGGGGTCTGGCGCGCTCTTTTTGAAGACGAATCGTGTGGGTCAAGCCATTCCGGTGTTGGTTAGAGCTGCAAAGCTGGGGACTGATTCCGCCAAGCCGTTATACCTTTTGGGAACGGCCTACAACCGGCTTGGCCGTTATGCGGACGCCGTAACAGCGCTCGAGCAAGCCGCTTCACGATCGCCGGACGATGCGGAAATCTATTATCAACTAGCGAGCGCCTACGGTCATCTGCAGAGGGCCACAGATCGGCAAAGAGCGATGGACCGCTTCACCGCCATCAAAGCGCAAGGAGAACGGCTATTTGAGTCCCAACGCGAAGCCGCACGCCTCCTGAGTGAAGTACAATCGGTGGTGGATCGGGGAGATACTGCAACCGCGCTTACAATGATGGAGCGAGCTTGCAAATTGGACCCCGTCAATGAAGAAGTCCAGTATCGCTTGGCGGGAATCTACTACAGCACCGGGAAATACGCCCTTGCTCAGGAGTATGCCGAGCGAGCCTCGGAGCGAGCGCCCGCGGACTGGCGCTATCGTTATCTTTTGGGATTGGTCCAAATGGCGGCGGGCAATTGGGAGCAGGCCCAAACCAGCCTCGAGGAAGTCGTGCGGCTCGACCCGGGAAGAGCTGACGCCTACAACGAGCTTGGTAATCTGGCGATGAAAAAGAGCAAGCCCGCCGACGCCATTAAAGCCTACGAACAGGCGATCAAGACAAACCCTCACAAATCTGCTTACAAGGAGAATTTGGAAGCGGCAGAGAGGGCCGCCGCTCAACAGAATTGAGTGTTGCTTCTCGTCTGAGTCTCGGGCCACTTTTCAAAAAGTCGAGATGCACCGCTAACGCCCATGGCCTGCCGTTCACCGGATCTCGCACTAATCCCCCCGCTTCGGAAGAGGCTTCAAGACGAGTCGCGGAGACCCTAATCATGACCCTCGCAAAAAGAACTTTGCTTCTGCTGACGTTACTGTGCGGACTTGCCGCCGGCCGCAAACTCATCGGTCTTCCCGATCGAGAAAACTCGGACGAGCAACTTAGTTTCCAGACCCAAGCAATCTGGTCGCCTCGTATCAATCTCAATGCAGACGTAGCCATGGTTTACGGGATTGATCCGTCACTTTCTTCAAGAATCGAGACGTGGCGGCAACATGGCTACGGGATTCACGTGATGACCGGGGTCGCGTGGGGTCAGTACCAGGATTACCTGAACGGTCGATACGACGGCAAGAATCACTGGGACCAGGCGCAAACTGACCGTGATGGAAAACCGATCATGCACGGCGGCTTTAAGGACGTGCCCTATATGTCCCCAGGCGAGGCTTATGGCCGCTATCTCACTATAGGTATCAAGCGTGCGCTCGACGCTGGGGCGGAGGCCATACATCTGGAAGAGCCTGAATTCTGGGCCGCCGGTGGATATGAGGCGAACTTCAAGCGGGAATGGCAGGCCTACTACGGTGAACCTTGGCAACCGCCACATTCATCGCCTGATGCCCAATATAAGGCTTCGAAGCTGAAGCATTTTCTTTACCGCGGGACGCGACGAGCCTGCTCGCGTTGGTGTCGGATTGGACTATTCCGGCGCTGGCCCAGGGTGAGACTGATGTGACTGCAGCCGAGCTGAAGCGGAAGAAGACTTTCCTCGAGGACAATGCACAGTTTCCCCGCAAGGTTATGATCGCTTGAACCGCGGGTGGGGCAGCGGAGGTCTTCACTTTGGACGACTTACTCCTCGGGATTGACGTCGGAACGACAGGGACAAAGGCTGCCCTGATCAGCCCCGATGGCCAACTGCGTGCTGTCGGCCAATCCGAATATCCGCTTCATCACCTGCGTCCAGGATGGGTGGAACAGGATCCCGAAGACTGGTGGCGGGCCGTATGTCTCGCCACGCACCAGGCTCTGGCCAGCGAGAAGAACGCCGCGGAGCGCGTGGCTGGCTTGGCAGTCAGTGCACAGGCGCCCACTTTGCTCCCGCTTGACCGCACGGACAAACCCCTGCGACCGGCAATGATTTGGATGGATCGCCGGGCTGAAGCGGAAGTGAATAAGCTCAATGTGCTTTTGGGAGAGGGAACTATATTTAGGGTGACGGGTAACCGGCCAGACGCTTTCTACGTGGCCCCCAAGCTCCTCTGGTTCAAGACTCATGAGCCGCGACTACTGGCTCAGACTTCGCGATTCATTCAGATAAACGGCTACATAAATAGCCGGCTCACGGGAGAGCTCAGTCTCGACGCATCGCATGCGGCCCTGTTGCAGCTTCGCGACCACTCGACTGGCGAATGGTACCAGCCGCTATTCGACGCCTGTGGCGTCCGGCCGGAGCAGTTCCCACCGGTGAAGACCGGCGACGCGTTTCACGGAAAGGTCACCGCTCTGGCTGCGCAAGCTACTGGTCTTCGGCCCGGCACTCCGGTGTTTGTGGGTACTGTCGACAGCGCCGCGGCGGCCCTCGAAACCGGGGCCGTGAGGCCTGGCATTGCCGCCGAGATGACAGGCACTTCAACCGTGCTCATCATGCCGAATGACAGCGGCCGGGTAGAAGCAGCGTTCATTGCCATGCCCCACGCGATCTCGGGAGTCGACCTCCTTCTTGGGGCCATGGTCGCGTCCGGCGCCAGCTTGCGCTGGTTCCGGGACCAGTTGGGAGGCGTCGAGGTCGACCGAGCGGCTTATTTGCATGCGGATCCCTTTGATCTCTTGACGGACGCCGCAGCCGGGATTTCGCTGGGTAGCGGTGGCCTGATTTTCCTGCCGTACATGGCGGGAGAACGATCCCCTCTCTGGCAGACGAACGCGCGGGGCGTGTTTTTCGGACTCTCCCTGGCTACTCCCAGAGCCGCTATGGTCAGAGCCATCCTTGAGGGTACGGCGTTGGCTCTTTGCCATAACGTGGACGTGGCCCGGCAAGCGGGGATCCAGATCAGCGAGGTCCGCTCGGTAGGGGGCGGGGCCCGTAGCTTTCTGTGGAACCAGATCAAGTCCGATGTGCTCGGCATACCTGTTTGTCTGCCCGAGGCATCCGTGGGAGCTCCCTTCGGCGACGCTGTCCTGGCCGGCATGGGCTTGGGCCTTTATCCCAATATCGGTCGCGCTCTCGGCAAAATGGTGAAGGTCAAAATGCGATTTGAGCCCAACCTGGAGAATCATGCCAAGTATCAGGCCATCTATAAGGTTTATCGCAGGCTTTATCCGGATCTACGAACGGATTTCGACGATTTGGCCGCCCTGGCTCTGTAGTATTCATTAAATGCTGCGCCAGGCTAACCCAATTCGACTCCGTGCACTTCACGTAGGAGTTTCACCGTGCGATCGACTTCCCATCGGGTTCTTTCCTCCGGCCAATCGAGCACTGGCGCCAGCACGGACGCGAGTTCCTGGAGTAAGGGGAGGCTCAACTGGCCTTTAAGCGCCATAACGGTCCTTCTCAAGATCACGTCGTCAAGATGAACAACGCATTCCCGCGTGGCCAGGAATTGCATCTCGCGCCGGCTGTAGTCAGGCAGTGTACCTAGAGGTTCATCGAGTTCCGCGGTGATGAAGCGTGCGACCTCAGCTGCGCGGGTCCCATAGCGATCAAGCAACGATTCCAAGCGGTCGGCAGAAAGCCCGCTATCCTCTTCGAGGGAGGCCAGCCACTCACGTCTTTTCGGCGGAGTTTCGGGATAATCCTTGCCGCCGCCAATGGGAAGATCAGCAGAACTGGTCAGTCGTTGCCGCTTTAGGGCGCCGAGAATCCGATCAGCCACCTGCTCGCTAAAGGCACGAAAGGTGGTCCACTTTCCTCCGATCAGCGAGTAAACCGGAAACTTAATTCCGTTGCCTGCAGAAATGACAGCGCACGTATGATCCCGAGTGATCTCACCTGGAAAGGAGGCGTCGCTGCGGGGCAAAGGGCGCACTCCACAGAAGTGGTAGACGATGTGCGACCGGCTCACCTCAATACTGGGAAAGACCTGGCGAATGGAATTCAGGATGTAGTCGACCTCTTCTTGCTCGCAGATCGCTGTTTCGGGATCAGAGACAGGAATATCGGTGGAGCCCGCTATTACCTTCCCGAAAAAAGGATAGAAGATGCAAATGCGGCCATCCGCGTTGGCGAAATAGAGCATTTGGCCCTGGGTTGCAGCAAGCAGTTCCTGATGCTCAAGCACGATGTGCGAGCCTTTCGTGCCGCCAATGTATTGAGTTTTACGATCGAGGATCCGATTGGTGAAGTCGATCCAAGCCCCGGTTGCATTCACCACAATTCTGGGCCGGACCTCGAAGCTGTCGCCGGAGGCCGTATCTTCCAGGATAACGGTGTCCCCCTTCGCGCACTTGGCCTGCACGTAGTTCAACGCCTGTACGCCCGAGCCCTGGGCCTCAGCGTCGAGGGCGAGTTCAAGACACAGCCGTTCAGGATAGCTGATCCAGGCGTCATAGTAGACTGCCGTGCAAACGATATCCGGACGAAGAAGGGGACGCAGCTCCAAAGAATCGCGGCGCGATCTGAGTCGGTGAGCTGGGAGAGACGCTTGAGTCCCACTGAACAAATCATACAGGGTCAATCCGGCTTTGATGAGCAGGACGCCCCGGTCCCTCTCACGCACCTTAAGTCCGAGGAGTCGTCCGACGGCCGGAAGGAGTCCCGCCGCCCAACCGAAGACCGGAATCGTGGTGGGTAGCGGCCTGACGTAGTGCCGGGCGTTTTCGATCAGCCGGTTCCTCTCCCGCAAAGCCTCCCTGACCAGGCGGATGTCGCCGTATTCGAGATACCGCAACCCGCCATGGATGATGCGGGTAGAGGCAGAGCTGGCTCCCGCGCAAAAATCAGACTTCTCGACGAGGAGCGTATCCACTCCCTGCGAGGCCAATTCGCGAAGCAGGCCAACACCGTTGATCCCACCCCCAACGATCAGGACCGAAACCTCCGGCCTGCCCTTGATGGCCTCAAGGCGTCTATCTCGCGTCACTTGGCAATGTCCCCCAGGCCACCGATTGGTGTCCTCTACCCTCTCCAGACGTAGGAGCACCTGCCAACACGAATAAATGCGGACGCCGTTGATAACAATCACTTCCACACTTGGATCGAGCACCCACTGCTGCAATCTCCAATAAGCCAGTCAGATCAGGAAAATGATAATGGAAGGTGTCCCAACCGTTGTGTAATCGCCGGTGAAGGCAAGGCTTCCGGTTGCTCGATGAATTCGGAAACTGGTAATCGCGTCGGCCCGCTGATTACACGAGTAGAGGAAATCCCCCGAAGGATCGATGTTGAAACTGCGCGGGTAGTCGCCTCGAGTCCATGCCTCTCCGGCGAATCGGAGGGCGCCAGTCGCGCCGACTGAAAACCAGGCAATGCTGTCGTGGAGCCGATTAGCGGCATAGACGAATCTGCCGTCCGGCGAGACTACGACCTCCGACGTGAAATTAGTGCCCGAAAACCCCTGCGGCAGCGTTGAAAGAGTCTGTCTGGCTGTCAGCCTTCCCCTCGCGGCGTCGTAGTCAAACAACACCAGCGTTGAGCCCTCTTCCTGTAGCGAGTAGCACCAGCGGCCATTAGGATGGAAGGCAAAATGACGCGGCCCATCGCCGGGAGGCAGCGCCACCCACGGCGGATCATTGACGGCGAGCGTCCCGTGTTCAAGGTCGAACTTCCAGATGAAGATCCGGTCCAATGCCAGGTCAGTGGCCAGGACGAATCGGCCTGAAGGGTCGGCCTGGACCATGTGTGCGTGGGGGCGATCATGTCCGCTGATGGCAAAGCTATCCCGAGGCGCGCTCCGCGCATTGGCTGGGCCGGGCACGCCGGTATCCACTTTGAGATCGGTGGCAGCGCCGAGCTCACCCCCGGCCCCGATCGGAAGCACGGCCACTGCACCCCCATGGTAGTTGGCTACCAGCACATACTTGCCCGACGGATGCACGCTGAGGTAGGTCGGACCGGCGGCGCCTGAGCTAACCGTGTTGAGCAGCGTTAGATGGCCGTTGGGCCGATTGATGGAGTACGCGCTCACCGACCCGGTAGGTGCGCCCAGATAGGTCTGGGTCTCATTTGCCGAGTATAAGCGCGTTCGCGAAGGATCGAGCGCGAGGCAAGACGGGTTTGAATCATTAGGAAAGATCCCCCGCTCGGAGAGAGCGCCGGTTTCGCGATCCATCTGAAAGAGGTAAATGCCTCGCCCCCGGCCCGGATTGCCTTCCGCGCCGTCCGGCGAACTATAGGTGCCGACGTAGGCCAGAATCGATTCGACTTGGCCTTGCGACTCGGTGGTGAGCAGAGAGCCCGCAGCCAGCGCCGCGGTGCTCTTCAGGAAGCCGCGACGAGAAAGGTCTCGATCTGTGCCGTGCCGATGCTCCAAATAATGCGGTAACACTCGGGCAGTTTTCCACAGAGTGACTTTAACCGTCAAGGCGACAATGTAATGGAATCAAGTAGACTCGGATGACGTTCCGCCATCATTCGCGTTATACTCGCCCGGCGTCCTGCGGCACAAGGATCGCCAGCCGCTCCAACCAAGAGGGAGGTCCCGTAAATGCTCAAGTTTCGAAGTGCACTTATGCTTACCCTGATGGCCGCCAGCTTCTCGCTCGGAGCTCACGAAAAGCTTCTGCTTATGCAGAGCCCGGCACTGAGCAAAACCGAGGTCGCTTTCGCTTACGCGGGCGACATCTGGATTGTCAGTCGCGATGGAGGTGAGGCACGGCGCCTGACTTACGGCGTCGGCGAGAAGTCCCGACCTGTGTTTTCGCCTGACGGCAAGAGGGTGGCCTTCACCGGGGAGTATGACGGCAATCCGGATGTTTACGTGGTGCCGGCGGACGGGGGCGAACCGAGGCGGTTGACGTATCATCCCGGGCCGGATGTCACGATTGCATGGACCCCGGACGGAAAGCGAATCCTGTTTCTCTCGATGCGGAGCAGTTCTTCCGACCCCCCAAAATTCTTCACGGTGCCGGCCGAGGGCGGTTTCCCAACCGAAGTGGCGTTGCCCATGGCCGCCGAAGGCTCCTTCTCCCCAGACGGTTCGAAGTTGGCCTACGTGCCAAACTTCCAGTGGCAACCTGCTTGGAAGCGTTATCGGGGTGGCCAGACGCGGCACATCTGGATTGTGAACCTGGCGGACTCGAGCATCCTCGACAGGATACCGCGCCAGAACTCGAACGACTTCAATCCCATATGGGTGGGCAATCGGGTGTACTTTCTTTCGGATCGCAACGGTCCCCTGAGCCTCTTCGCCTATGACCTGGGCACGAAGAAGGTCAGCGAGGTCGTCCACAACCGCGGCTTGGACTTCAAGTCGGCGGCGGCGGGCCCTGGAGGGATCGTCTACGAACAATTCGGGTCGTTGCACCTGTTTGATGTCGAATCTGGAAGGGGGCACGGGATTAACGTACAGGTGAGCGGTGATTTCCCCGAAGTCCGGCCGCACTTCGAAAGGCTCGAGGCCAGAAGGATTCTGAACGCCAACATCTCCCCGACCGGGCAGCGGGCGCTCTTCGAGGTTCACGGCGAAATCCTGACGGTACCTGCCGAAAAGGGCGACATCCGCAATATTACGAACAGTCCGGCTGTCGCCGATCGTGACCCCTCATGGTCACCTGACGGCAAGTCCATCGCCTACTTCTCGGACGAGTCGGGCGAATACGCTCTCAACGTCCGCGACCAGAACGGCCTGGGGCCGGTTAGGAAGATTGACCTCGGCAGCCCTCCTTCATTCTTCTATTCGCCCGTTTGGTCCCCGGATTCGAAGAAGATCGCTTACACCGACAAGCGGCTGAGCGTATGGTATGTGGACATCGAGAAGAAGATCCCTGTCTCGGTCGATACGGACCTTTTTGACACACCGTTTCACAACCTCAACCCGGCGTGGTCTCCCGACAGTAAGTGGATCGCTTACACAAAGCAGCTACCCAGCCACCTTCACGCTGTCTTCGCCTACTCGCTCGACACAGCGAAGAGCGTGCGGGTGACCGACGGGATGAGTGACGCTCTCTACGCGGACTGGGATAAAGGCGGCAAGTATCTCTACTTTACGGCTAGCACCGATACCGGGCTAGCGGCCAGTTGGCTCGATATGTCGAGTATCAATCGCCCGGTGACGCGCAGCGTTTATGTCGTGGTTCTCAAGAAGGACCTGCCGTCGCCGCTCGCGCCCGAAAGCGACGAGGAAAAGCCAGAGGAGGCCAAGAAGGACGGAGCTTCTTCTGCCACCCAGGACCAGGGCAAGCCAGCAGAAAAGGCGAAGGACAAAGATACGGAGTCCGCCAAGGACAAGGAGAAACCGAAGGAACCTGTCAAGGTGACAATCGACTTCGAGAGGATCAGCCAGCGCATCCTTGCGTTGCCCGTCCCGGCACGGAATTACCTGGGCCTAAGTGCGGGGAAAGAAGGAGAGGTCTTCCTTCTGGAAGGCCCTCCGGTTCTGCCGGACGACGGACCGGCGTCGCTCACTTTGCAAAAATTCACTCTCAAGACGCGCAAGACCGACAAACTGCTCGATGGCCTCGCCGCCTTCGTGCTTTCCGCGAACGGCGAGAAGATGCTCTACAAACAGGGGGAACAGTGGTTCATCGCTAAGTCCGAGAAACCTGTCGAGGGCCCACCAAAGCCGGGCGAAGGTGGCCCGGTGAAACTGGCGGACATGGAGGTGTACGTTGATCCCCGCGCCGAATGGAAGCAGATGTACCACGAAGTCTGGAGGATCGAGCGCGACTTCCTTTATGACCCCGGGCATCACGGCCTCGACTTGAAGGCGGCGGAAGACTTCTACTCTCCGTATCTCAAGGGTGTCTCGAGCCGCGCCGATCTCAACTACCTCTTCATCGAGATGCTAGGCAACCTCACGCTGGGCCATGTATTCGTGGGCGGTGGCGATCGTCCCGAGCCCAAGAAGGTCAACGTAGGGTTGCTAGGCGCCGACTACCGCATCGAGAACGGACGGTACCGCTTTGCGCGGATCTACGACGGCGAAAACTGGAACCCCAAGCTGCAGGCGCCGCTCACCCAGCCTGGTGTGAACGTTGCGCCGGGAGAGTACCTGCTCGCCGTTAACGGCCGGGATCTGCACCCGAGCGACGAAATTTACAGCTTCTTCCAGGAAACCGTGGGAAAACAGGTCGTGCTCAAGGTCGGTCCGAATCCTGATGGCTCTGGCTCTCGTGAAGTGACGGTTGTCCCCGTGGAGGACGAGCGCGGACTGCGCAACCTAGCCTGGATCGAGGGCAACCGGCGCAAGGTGGATGAGTTGACCGGCGGTCGCGTCGCGTACGTCTATCTGCCGGACACGGCCGGAGGAGGCTATACCAACTTCAACCGCTACTTCTTCGCGCAGGTCGGCAAGCAGGCCGCCATCCTCGACGAACGCTTCAATCACGGCGGCGACCTTGCTGACTATGTTATTGATTACCTAAGGCGTCCACTCATGAGCCGCATGATCGCACGCGCGGGCGATGATCAGTCGAGTCCGGGTGGCGCCATTTATGGTCCGAAAGTTATGATCACCAACGAATTCGCCGGCTCAGGCGGTGACGCCATGCCGTGGTATTTTCGCAAGGCCGGCATCGGACCCTTGATCGGCACGCGCACCTGGGGCGGGCTGGTCGGCATCTACGACTATCCGCAGCTTATCGACGGCGGATTCGTCACCGCCCCGCGCATCGCCATTTATGGGTTGAAGGGCGAATGGGAAGTGGAGAACCACGGCATCCAACCTGATATCGAGGTCGAGATGGACCCAAAGCTCGTGCGCGAGGGTCATGACCCTCAACTCGAAAGAGCGGTCGAGGAGGTCATCCAGTTGCTGAAGAAAAATCCGCTGCCCGACTACGAGCGTCCTGCTTATCCCAATTACCACCAACGGCTGGCTGGTGGACAGTAGAACGGAGAAGGCAGCCACGGCTTTCGTGGGCTGACTCTAGCCCGGTACGCGGGCGCGGCCGGAAGCGGCTTACTCGTGGAGACGAAAGATCTTTCTGGCGGGCAGGATTCGGGAATGGATCAAGTGACAGCCTCACGTAACACCTCATGCAGACGTTGCCCCACGACCACGTCTTCGCCTGGCTGCAGCATCCACACGCCAACCACGACGGTGTTAGGATCTTGCGGCAAACCGGCGCTGGCAGGTCCTCCGCCGGTGGCGGGATTCAATTCGATTCGCGGCCTTCCCTGACGCATTTTCTGCATAACCTCCGCTCCCGTTACTTTGATCCGGTTCGCATCATAGGTAATGAGCAGGTGAGGAACATGATTGGCCACGACCGGGATGAAAATCTTCGTCTCCAGGCTTGGGATATCTTTTAGATACTCTGCAATTCGCTCGGCCCGCCTGTGGAACTCCGCTTCCATCGTTGCATCCTCCTGGCTAAGAAACCAGTCTACGGCGGCAACCAGGCCGACGATCTCCTCTTTCCCCACTTTCATTCCGCGACCGATGGTGTTGGAGTTCGGGGAATTGTTCCGCTTTGCCGCTTCGATCAGGTCCTTTCTGCCCAGCAGCAAGCCTGTGCATTGCGGGCCACGTATTCCCTTGCCGCCCGAAAAGGTGACGAGGTCAAATCCCATTTGGGTGTAGTTCCACAGATTGGAAACAGGCGGAACATCGGCGGCGGCATCGTTGAAACACGGCACTCCATGCTTGTGGGCCACCCGCACCCAGTCTTCTCTGCTGATTTGTCCACTCTCGGCGGCGTTAAAGAAGTGAGTCATCACGGTCCGCTCGGTAAAGGCCCGGTCGTACTCTTCGGGTGTTTCCACCTCGACGAAGCGAACCCCGCAATTCCGGACAGCGTGATCGTACTCATAGCGATGAGCTTTCTGGACGATTACCTCGTTCTCCAATCCGCTCATGTCGGTCGGTATGCTCACAATGGATAGCTGATTACCCAGAGTAACGCAAGCAGCTGTTCCGAGCGTGAGTGCCGAAGCGGCTCCTGCTGTCACCAGGGCAGCCTCGCAACGCAGGCGTTTGGCCAGATACTCCCCTGATGCGTCGAGCAGTTCCAGGAGATTGACCGGTTGTTTGGCGGCCAACGCCACCGAGGCCTGCACTTCGTCCGGCATCGTCGAAGCGGAAAGCACCGTGTAAGTTCCAGCAGCGTTGATGAAGGGAGTGACACCGAGCTTCCGGTAATAATCAACTCCTTGCGCCGGAGCAGGCGACGCTCCTTGAGCGTCCGGGCTTGAGGGATTGCCTACCAAGGCGCCACCCATTACGGCCGCGCCGCCCTTTCGCAAAAGTTGACGGCGAGTGATGCTTCTGACCATGTGACCCTCCTTGCTGTTCGGTTGCATTCGGCAACCGGCAATGCTCGTTACTCCCGCGGATAGTCGTCAGCTCTTGCGGGCGGGGAGTTGCCCAAAGCAGGCGTAGTGAAGTACTGGCTGGGAGCCTTCTCCCACTCGATCATACTGAGACCGGAGGGGTCATAAAGAATGCGCCCGGCGCGGATCGTCATGCGAGCTACCAGCTTTACGTTGCCATCCATGCGGGCGCGGCCGCAATCAATGTAACCGAAGCGACCATGAAGTTGTTCGAATACTGCAATGTCCGCCTCGCGTCCCACCGATAGCGATCCCAGTTCCGGACGGTGAATCTCCTGCGCCGGGTTGACGGTCGAGCGGCGAATAATGTCGCCCAGGGGCACACCCATGGCGAGAAATTTCGACATGACTTCAGTCATGTTCAGGACGGTGAAGTCACCCGTGTGCAAATCGGTGGATATGGAATCCGGAATGAAACCCTGCTTCACCGCAGGAACGGCATTCCGGAACCAGAAACTACCTGCCCCATGACCCGCGTCGAAAATCACCCCGCGCTGGCGCGCCTCCGCCAGAATGGGGTTAATCTTGCCCTCGGGAAGCAGGACCGGAAACTGCTGGGCAAACAAGTGCGTGTGAATATCGCCAGGCCGCATCTTCTTGAGAATCAGGTCCTCATATGTTCTCTCCGGTCTTGGCCAGAAATCAACCATTACCGGTACATTGGCCGCCCGCCCGCACTCTTCAGCTCGGTCCACTGCAGCCCAGGGTGTGTGTTCAGCATCCCATGCATCTGCTATCCAGTAGTGCGCGGTCTTCACGCCCACTAGGATGTCCGGATATTTACGAATGGTCTCGGAACAGCGTCGAGGGTCCATCTGGTCTAGAGTCTGCTCCAGACCGCCGTTCATGCCGTTGGCCACGATGTTCAAGAAGGCAAGCACCCGAACCTTGGCATGGTCAATCACCTCTTCCTTTTCCTGAACGAAAGTGTCGGCTCCTGCCGTCCCTGCGTCCACCACGGTCGTGACGCCCGCCTGAAGCGCCAGATCGGCAGGGATCCCCAGAGGCGCCGTATGAGACCGTGCCGCGGGCCCGAACCAGTCGAGCGGGGCTCCTCCATGCCCAACATGGAAGTGAATGTCGACCAGACCCGGCGTGACGTACAGCCCTGCCACGTCCACTTCTTTGCCTGCCTGACTGGTGGGGATATCTCTGTCTATGGCCCCAATTTTCCCTGCCGACACGGCCACATCCATGATGCCGTCCAAGTGGTTGGCAGGGTCGATGACGTGACCGCCTTTCAAGACCAGATCGTAATGGGCAGCCGGCGCTCGGGCCGGAGTGCGCGGACTGAAGGCAGATGCCAGCCGGAAGCCTTGCGCCACAACTGGGAGTGTCACCAGCGATCCGCACAATATCTTCACCCACGTCTGCATCCTGCTCTCCTCTGGCGGAAAGTTTGACTGAGCGGCTAAATCCGTCACTGGTAGAATAGGCGAAATCGGTTTGTAGGTGAGAGGCCATGGCTGACCCGGAAATACCGCGGCTATTTTACCAGCTGCCGCGAGGAACGGCGCCACGATCGATTCGAGGGCCTGTTTACCTGCCCGGGCGATGAAAGTCAGCAGAGGAGGATCCCATGAAGGTCAGTCGTCGAGGATGCCTGAAGGCGATGGGTGGCGGAGCAGCTTTGGCTGCTGGCGCGGGGAGGGCTCAAGCGCTGGCCGTCGCTGCACGTACCGAATCGAAAGCCGAACCGAGCAAGCTGGCGATGCCGGGACCTTACCGCGGTCGAGTGGTGGCGGTACAAAACCCGGCCGTGCTGGTGTCAGGCCAGTACCAGGCAGAGGCTGTGCGTCAGATGATGCGTCTTGGCATGAAGGAGCTGGTGGGCGCAGACGGCTGGGCTGAGGCCTGGCGGCGCTTCTTCGAGCCCGGCGACGTGGTGGGAATCAAGGTCAACCCCGTGGGCCAGCCGCATGTGATCTCAGACGCGGCCGTAGTGCGGGAAATCATCGCCGGCCTCGAGTCGGCAGGCGTCAAGCGCCGGGATGTCGTTGTCTACGACCGCTACCACAGCGAGTTCCTCCGGGCCGGCTTTGACAAATGGCTGCCTGATGGCGTCCGCACCAGCAGCGCGGTTGAGGAAGGCGATGCGGTGCAGCAGGGCATCGAAGGCTACGACCCTGACCACTACATGGACATGGCCTTGACGCTGCCCGGCTATAGCGTCGATAACGTCACGGCGCGCCGCTCCTATGTGGCGCGGTTCCTGACCCGCGAGATCAACAAGCTGATCAACCTTCCGGTTCTTAAGGACCATCAGTCGGCCGGCGTCACACTGGCCCTCAAGAACATGTCGCACGGCCTTGTCAACAACGTTTCCCGCAGCCACTCGAGCAGTAGTCTCAATGCCTGCAACGCCTTCATTCCCACGTCAGT
The DNA here is from genome assembly GCA_963803295.1 of uncultured Acidobacteriota bacterium. Taxonomy (GTDB): domain Bacteria; phylum Acidobacteriota; class Terriglobia; order UBA7540; family UBA7540; genus CAWDMC01. The sequence goes on from CAWDMC010000012.1 coordinate 491,826, forward strand.
CTCCATTCCCGTTATCCGAAACAAGGTTGTGCTCCATATCCTCGATGGCGTTAGAGGCCTCTACCACGGTGGACCCACCGCGCGACCTCAGTTTGTGTGGGAACACCACACCCTCTATTTCGCCACCGACCCGGTGGCCCTCGACCACATCGGTTGGGAAGTGATCGACGCCAAGCGGCTGGCGATGGGGATGAAAGAGCTTGTCGAGGATACTCCCGACCAGTTCAGCACCTTCGTGCACCGGCAGCCAGAGCACGTCGAGATCGCGGGCGCCCTGGGCTTGGGCGAGTGGAACCGAGCCAAGATCGATCTGCGGCAGTTCAAGGTGTAGGCAGACTGCTCGCTGCACCGGCCACCTCCCTGATGGTGTCCGAGTGGTCCATCCTCCGAACAGAGGTGCCTAACCCCCTGGTGGCCATGCGCCACATGTTTGTTGCATGAATTCCATTCTGAACAGTAGATCCGGGGCACTTTCGATCGGGGCGTTTGAAGTTATGCCACCACCCATACTCAACTTGTCAGAAACTCTTCGGACGGGTTGAATGGGTCGGGAGTCTGCGGCAATGGCGCTCCGCTCGCGGGCATACAGGACCGCTGCGGATACGGACCGCGACTGCCCCTGCTCGTCATCTCGCCCTGGGCCAAGTCGAACTTTGTGGACGGCACTCTCACAGATCAGTCCTCCATAACCAGATTCATTGAGGATAACTGGTCTCTGGGTCGCATTGGCGGCGGCTCCTACGATGCTATCGCCAATCCATTGACAAACATGTTCGACTTCGGTTCAGGTAAGAATCCACCGCTATTTCTCGATTCGAAGACAGGGGAACGGACGGACCAGGACGGCTGTTCCGACTAGATAAAAGTGGACTTAACCCCTCTTGCTCTTGTCCGGGGTGGGCGGTCCTGCAGTCACGGGCACATATCCCAAGAGGGGTTGGGGTCCTCAAATGTATCGCCCGCCTTGTATCGTCCAAGGTGAACCTCGCCGCAAAGGTACTTCCCACGGGCTGGAAGTCCGTGCCACATCGAGGTGGCATGGCCATATTGGACGATGTCGTGCGAAAATAAATGTCAGAATCCAGAGGGCGCACCGTTTAAGGTGCTCCCCCACGACTGCGTCGGTGAGTGATGACCGGATTTCTTTCAAGCGAACATAACTCGTGGCCGCTGGTGGCGCTCTTCCTGCTTGGTGCATATCACGGTTTGAACCCAGGTATGGGGTGGCTTTTTGCTGTCTCCCTGGGACTGCAGGAGCGCAACCGCGGGGCGGTCGTGCGCGCCCTAGGACCACTGGTGCTGGGACACGCGCTCTCGGTGGGCCTGGTGGTAGCGGCCCTGGCCCTGATCGAGGCGCGAATTCCGCATACGGCGTTGCGAGTTACCGCCGCCGTTATCCTGGTGAGTTTTGGCGTTTACCGGCTGGTGCGCGCCCGGCATCCTCGTTGGGTCGGTATGCGTGTCAATTTTCGCGATCTTACGGTGTGGTCGTTCCTGATGTCATCGGCACACGGGGCAGGTTTGATGCTACTTCCGATCCTGATTGGCCTGAATGGATCCCACGCTCCGGCAGCAACCGCCGGTATGGCCGGCATGGAACATGTGCATCACATGTCCTCAATGTCGATTGTTCCTTCAGCCGCCGCATTCAACAGCCCTGCAAGCTGGCTGATCCCGGTGGGCGTCCACACGTTCGGGTACCTGTTGTTGACCACGGTGATTGCAGTGGTGGTCTACGAAAAGCTGGGTGTCGCGATCCTGCGCAAGAGTTGGTTCAACCTCGATCTCGTGTGGTCCGTGGCTCTGGTGGGGACCGGGATCTTGACACTCGCCATGTAGGGTAGGGCTCGCCCCCTACCTCCGCGGCGGGTCAACGCCTCACGCGAGCAACTTCTTTACTATCTCTCCCGTCACATCGGTAAGCCGGAAGTCCCGTCCCTGGAAGCGGTAGATCAGCTTGGTATGATCGACCCCCATCAGGTAGAGCAGGGTCGCATGCAGATCGTGGACGTCGATGGGATCTTCAACCGGATTGTAGCCTAGCTCATCGGTCTGGCCGATGGTGATTCCGGGTTTAATGCCGCCACCCGCCATCCACATGCTAAAGGCGCGCGGATGATGATCGCGGCCGAGGAACTTGGAGCGGTTGCGCTCCTCGTTCATGGGCGTACGCCCGAACTCTCCTCCCCAGACCACCAGCGTGCTGTCGAGCAGGCCGCGCTGCTTCAGATCTTTGATCAGCGCCGCCGCTCCCTGGTCGGTCTCGTGGCACAGGCTCCCGAGGCGCGAGACAATATCGTCGTGGCTGTTGGTGCCGTGCGTATCCCAGCCGCGATGGTAGAGTTGCACAAAGCGCACGCCGCGCTCCACCAGGCGGCGAGCAAGCAAGCAGTTATTGGCGAATGAGGCTTGTCCGGGTTGGGTGCCGTACATCTGCTGGATTGCCGGCCGGTTCCTTAGTGATATCCATCAGATCGGGAACGCTCGACTGCATGCGGTAGGCCATCTCGTAGGAGGCTATGCGCGTCAGGATCTCCGGGTCACCTGCGCTCTTCAGGTGTACTTCGTTAAGATCCTTGATCACGTCGAGCGACTGGCGCCGCTCACTCGGGCTGACGCCTTCGGGATTCGTCAGGAACAATACCGGATCGCCTTTGGAGCGGAATTGGACGCCCTGGTACACTGTGGGCAAGAAGCCCGAACCCCAGCAGGCTTTGCCGCCGTCAGGCTCGTTCTCGCCTGAGAGTAGCACCACGAATCCCGGCAGGTCGCGGCACTCGCTTCCCAGACCATAAGTCATCCACGAACCGAAACTCGGCCGGCCGACAATCTGGAATCCGGTGTTCATGAAGATCTGCGCGGGCGCGTGGTTGAACTGGGTGGTGTGGATCGTCCTGACGATGGCAATCTCATCGGCGATCGAGCCCAGATGCGGAAGCAACTCAGAGATCTGTGCGCCTGACTGGCCACACTTCTGAAACTGGTAGGGCGAACCCAGCAGTTTGGGTCTTCCCTTGATGAACGCAAATCGCTCGCCCTTCACCAGGGAGTCGGGAATGTGCTGGCCGTCGAGTTCTTGCAGCTTGGGCTTGTAGTCGAGCAGGTCCACTTGCGAGGGCGCACCCGCCATGAAGAGATAGATGATGCTCTTGGCTTTCGGTGCGAACATCGGCGGCCTGGGCGCGAGCGGTGAAGCCGCTGCCGACCCTGCCTTCGTCGCATCGAGGGGCGAGGCCAGGAGGTTTCCTCGCAGCATGGCGGAAAGGGCCGTGGCGCCGATGCCGAATCCGGCCTGACGAAAGAAATGCCGGCGGGTAACGGCGCGAAGCATGTCTTCCATGGGGTTCAAGCGGGTATCCTTCATAACGAACTCTCCTGAATCCGAGCAAGGGATTTTCTGCGGGCGGCCTTCCGGGGTTTGCTGCGCCGTGACGGGGCCCTCTTCCTCCCAATCGCCCTCACACGAAGCATCGATGCCTGAAGCGAGGCGCTGTCGCGCTCAGCGTATTTTGGGCTTTCTTCGATAGCTTGGCAAAAATGAGGTCGTACGCCTGGCGCAGCAGGCGCTTAACTTCCGCCGGCGGCAGCGTGAACTCGGACTCGATCCCCACCCAGTGGGCGCGAGCCAGATAAGGTGACGGCACGATGCCGGGACGCTCCACCAGTTCCGCAAATTCTTCGTCGCTACACTTTAGAGTGAGCCAGCGCTTTGCCGGTTCAAGGCTGGTAATGGCATACATCTTGCCACCGATTTTGAAGACGAGATGATCATCCCACACCACATGCTCGGTGGTGTGCGGCAGGGAGAGGCAGAATTGGCGAATCCATTCGATGTTCATGGGCAACCTACGAGTGATGAATTATGAGTTATGAGTTCAAAACAATAGGCGTCTGAGATCCGGAACTAAGAACTCATAATTTATAACTTTCGTTCACTCTTTCGTGATCGATTCGTCCAGGTTAAGCAGTACGTTCGCTACCATGGTCCACGCCGCCTGATCCGCTGCGTCGAGCGAGGAACTCCCGTAGCCTTTGATCACTTCACCAGCGGATTTCGGATCCTTCTGGAAGCGATCCAGCTCCGCCCTATAGTAGCCGAGGATGCGATCAAGTTCCGGTTGAGTTGGATGGCGGGTGAGCGCCAGGCGGAAGCCATAGGTTGCGCGCGCTGTGGCATCCTCGCCGCCGCCAGTCATGATCCTCTTGGCCAGCGCTCGCGCCGCCTCGAAATAGACCGGATCATTGAGCGTCGTCAGCGCCTGCAGTGGCGTATTGGTACGGACACGCCGCACTGTGCAGGATTCGCGGCTGGGGGCATCGAAGGTGGTCAGGCTGGGATAAGGCGACGTGCGCCGCACAAACACGTAGAGACCCCGGCGGTAGCGGTCTTCGCCCTGGCTCTCGACCCAATGCGCGTCGCTGTAAGGGACGGTCCCAAACACCCTCGGGCTGATAAGGAAACACGCTCGGTCCGCCAATTTTCGAGCTCAACAAGCCGCTCGCGAAAAGGTCCATATCACGCACCATCTCAGCTTCCACGCGAAATCGCGGACCGCGAGCCAGCAGCTTGTTATACGGATCGCGCTCTTCGAGCTCCGGTGTCACTCGTGACGACTGCCGGTAAGTTGACGAGGTCACAATCAAACGAATAATCCTCTTCACATCCCAGCCGTTGCCCATGAACTCCGTGGCCAGCCAGTCAAGCAATTCGGGATGGGTCGGCAGATCACCTTGCGTACCAAAATCCTCGGCAGTTTCCACGATGCCGTGGCCGAAGATATCCTGCCAGTAGTGGTTCACGGTTACTCGCGCCGTGAGTGGATTCTCTTCGCTCACCAACCAGTTGGCGAGACCCAGGCGGTTCGGCATCTGGTCGTCAGGGAGCGAGCCCAGGGCCGAGGGAACACCGGCAAAAACTTCGTCACCCTTGCTCGTGAACGTGCCCCGGATGCGAATGTAAGTGGAGGGCCGTTCGAACGATGCCTTCTCGCCCATCACCAGGGCGGTCACAATACCGAGATCCTTGAGCTGCTTTTCCAGTTTCGCAACCTGGTTGCGCGTCGGTTGAAGGATCGGGGAAACAGCTCGATGGGCAGCGGCGATAGCGTCCTTTTGCTGCGCGCTACGCTGCGACGGCGGGACATCCAGCACCGGACGAACTCGCGCCGGGATTCCAGTTATAAACTTGGGGTCGGCGGTCGTGGTCACGGAAATCCGGAAGTGGCCGATATTGCGCGAGGCGTGAAGCATGTGGTGCTTGAGCCGTATCGTGAGCACTGTTCCGCCGGCGGAACCAAAGGGCTTCTCGGGTCGAAATACCGCCTGGCGCACGTAGGAGGGCTGGCCGGCAGGCGCGGCTTCGATTGCCCAGCCGGTGGTATTTTGGGTCTTCTCTAATACATTCTTGACGAGATAGCCGGCCTGCGACTCGTCGGCCAACGCTTCTTTGAGCGCGATCTTCAGCGCCGATCTGTCTGTTTTGAACCGCGGCGGGTTTGGCCACAACCTCGAAATCACTTAGGAAGAAGTTACCCTCCGAATCGCGGCCAGGCCCCCCTTGGGGGAGGGTGGCGTCGGGCATCACCTCAAGACGAACAGCCGTGATGCCGGCCAGGTCAGTCCTCGCCTCGAAAGTGTAGTTGTCGGCATTGGGATTCTTTCCCGTGGCAAGCACGGAGCCGTCATCGAGCAGCTTCAGGGATGCTCCACCTTCGGATATAAGCTTGGCCGGCTTCAGAACCTTCCATTGCAATGGGGCGGCCTTCATCTGCCGCTCCCAATTGACTTGAGCGGCGATGAGCGCAGGCGTCTGGGTATCGAGCACCTGCTTCATGTGCGCTATTTGGGCCCTCAGATCCTTAGCCTTGGCCGCCTGCTCTGGGGTGGGGAGCTCAACCTGCGGCTCCTGAACCCATCCTTCGCCCTGGCCAAGGTTGAGAATCTGGTATTCGGAGGTACTGTCGAAGAACGCCAGCATCCGGTAGTAGTCCTTCTGGGGAAAGGGGTCGAATTTGTGATTGTGGCATTCCGCGCAACCTATCGTCGATCCCAGCCACACAGAAGCCGTGGTGTTCACGCGATCCACCAGCGTGTACCAACGCTGTTCTTCGTTATCGACGCCACCTTCCTGGTTCAACAGAGTATTACGGTGGAAACCGGTAGCGATCAACTCGGAATTCGTAGGATGGGGAAGCATGTCGCCCGCGATCTGCTGGATGGTGAAATCCTTGAAACTCATGTTCTGATTCAAGGCGTCGATCACCCAATCGCGATACTTCCAGGCAGTCCGCAGATTGTCTTTTTCGTATCCGTTCGAGTCCGCATAGCGGGCGAGATCAAGCCAGGGACGAGCCCAGCGTTCGCCGTAGTGGGGCGAGGCGAGCAGGCGGTCCACCACCTTGTCGTAGGCATCGGGACTCTGGTCCTTGAGGAACGCGTCGACTTCCTCGAGCGTAGGTGGAAGGCCAATCAGATCGAGCGAGACGCGGCGGATCAGCGTTTCCCTGTCAGCCTCGGGTGAAGGCGAAAGCCCCTCTTTCTCGAGCCGGGCCAGGACAAAGCGGTCGATCGGACTCCGGCACCAGGCGGTGTTCTTAACCTCCGGCACATCCGGACGCACTGGCTTCATATAGGCCCAGTGTTTCTGCGGCTTGGAGATGGGTACTGCGGCCGCAGAATCCGGTCCGGGGGCGCCCTGCTCGATCCACCGCTGGAACAAGTCAACTTGCTCTTTCGGCAGCGGCGGTCCGCCGTAGGGCATCTGCGGACGATCGAGCGCCTGCAGACGTCGTATCAACTGGCTCTTTTTACTGTCACCGGGGATCACCACCCGGCCATTGACGCTGCCCTTCAGGATACCCGCGAGCGTATCGAGACGGAGACCATTTTGCTGGACAGCAGGGCCGTGGCACCCATAGCAGCGATTCGCGAGAATGGGCCGGATTCTTTCGGCGAACAGGGGTGATCCGGATGTGGAAGCTTGCGGGCCGTTGGCTGCGGCGGAAGCCGGCGCGGCTTGCGTGTGAGAGAAATCGCCGCGATCAATCCAGGCTCTTATCAGCGCTATCTTCTCGGCCGGCAGCGGGTCCCCTCCCAAAGGCATGCGGGGAGCCTCGGTAAGACCCAGGATTCGCTTTACTAGCAGGCTACCCTGGCTGTGGCCGGGAGAAATAGAGGGCCCGGAAACACCCCCTGCCAGAATGGCGGCTTCGGAATCGAGACGTAGCCGAGCCTGGGTGTCGTCGCCAGTGTGGCACTTGTAGCAGTTGGCCCGCAAGATCGGCTCGATGTCGCGATTGAAATCCGGCGCACCGGAGACTCTGGCTGTGCCGGATTCAGTCACACTCCTGAAGGCGCGCCTCCCGTGAACCACGCCTAGGCGCACTGATGCTGGACGCCAGATTCCGGCTATAACTCTTCGGGGGTTCGCCGATACCACGGCCAATATCAGCAAAGCCACAAGCACGAGAACAACATGACAGGCACGAAAACTCGTGAATCTTGGAAGGGTCGTCCACAGCCGGCGAAAGGAAGCCTTTTTCATAGGCGGAGCATCCTGGAGAACGCGATCTCAATATCTGGAGGCTAAAAGACAATGATACGCGACCGTCGATAAGGTTGGCAAGCTTGGGTTGACTTTTTGGACTAAACGCGCCCACCCCTAAACCCCAGCCCCTTTTCAAGACGCTGATTTCGAATTCAGGTTTGGGTTCCCTGGCCGGGTGACAACAGCAACGGGTTGAACTGGCGGGATTATAACAGCCACCCGAATCCCCGCGATTTTATTCCTCTGGCATGGCGTGGGTGCCGTGGGTGATCGCCGCTCCCGCGCGGAGCGCGGCGGCAACGGTAACAGCCTCGGCAATCTCCGGGTTGGTAGCGCCTGCCTCTCGCGCCTTTTTCGAGTGGATCTCGATGCAATATGGGCACTGGGTCGTAAAAGCGACAGCGAGCGCCATCAATTCTTTATACTTGGCCGGAATTGCTCCCGCAGCCATGGCAGCCTTGTCGAAAGCCAAAAACGCTTTGACGGCCTCCGAAGCGTTCGCCTCGAGGCTCTTAAGCTTGCGGAGATTCTTCGTGTCGTACACAGTCCACCTCCTCGTTCTGAGCGGGATAGGTCGAAGTTCTCGCAGACCACAACACACGATTGACGGAGCCGAGGGACTACCTAAAGCTTCGGCGCGCGAAACAAATAAATAAGGCTAAGAAATTCTCTAGCATCCAAGCATTACTCGTAGTTTCTTCTTTTGAAAAGGCCAAATAACGTCTAACGTCCGTCAGGAGAAGGCACAGGCCACGGCGGAAAGGCTAAACTGCTGCCGCAGCACTGCGTTCGACCCTCCCGATCGACGTGCAGCAGTTACTGATGTTCGGATAAGTCCGCGCTTGCCGCAGCCGTTGAGGCAGTCGCGGAGCGATCCCGGAAATGACTCTGCTCCCCACAACCCTTCAGTTAAGTTTGCCGATTCACTCTGTCGGAAATTCCCACGGCGAAGTGAAAGGGTTGTGTGGAATGCCTGGATTCCAAAGCAAGTCGACAACGACCCAGCCGCAATCAACGTCAGAACCTGACCCCGAGGAATCTCTGGAAGTTGCTGAAATAATTGGTAGCGGGGGGGCGGATCGAACGCCCGACCTAGGGATTATGAGTGCCTTAGCACCCGCTGATCCTAAAGCAGATCAACAACTTACATCGGCAAATTCCGAACAAGTCAGGCAAAATCCGCAACCCAGCCGCAACCAAGATTCGCTCTCAAAGCTTGCCTCGGACAACAAACGAAACCCAGGCGGTGAGGCATGACGCCGCCTCTGACCTACGCTGCCACTCCTGCGAATTCCGATCCGACCCGTGATTGCGATATCCCTCGTGTACCACCGCGAAGAGCAAACCGCAACCAGTCTGATGACGGAAATTTTGAGCGGCCAGCCTCGATCCTCCCGCGGATCGGGATCAGCAAGGAAAGTCTCAAGAAGATCGAAGTCATTCAGCTGATCCGTGAACAACGGGAGACTGGGAAGCAGGAGGTGGCGTACCATGCTCGTCCGTTCGTGCTTTGTGGCATTCCCTTGCGCCGCCCACCATCGACAGAATTGGTTCATCGCCGACGAAATGGCAATTTCTTCCTGGAGATCGTCGCACATCCCGGTTTCGGATTGCCATTCGGTCAGGACAGGCTCATCCCCGTTTGGGTTGCCACTCTGGCTCTAAGACAGAGGAGCCGGGAAGTGCACTTCGGCAGTGCCGCACAGATGCTCGACTTCTTCCAACTCCCTAAGGACGGACCCCATTATCGCCGGCTAATCGAGGGCTTCAAGAGAATTTTCGCGGCCTCCATTTTTTTCGGTACGGAAGAACACCCGAACGGAGCCACTCTCATCGACTGGGAGCGCCTGCACTTTTTTGATCGGATGAAGCTCTGGTTCAAGGCCGACGACAAGGCACCCGAACGCGCCTCTGAGAAGCACGACAATGTTCTCACTCTCAGTGAAGCCTTCTATCGGGAGATCGATGAACACCGAATCCCAGTTGAGCGTGAGGTCGTGGCCGCTTTAGCTCATGCGCCGGGGGCACTCGATTTCTATGTCTGGATCGTGTGGCGAAGCTGGACTGTAAAGGCAGCGCCGGCTAGAGTCCCGCTCTTTGCGGAAAACGGGCTCAAGCATCAGCTTGGAACGACCGAGTACTCAGCCGACAAGCGCTTCCGGCAGACGATCATAAAGTGGATCCGGAAAATCAAGGTATTCTGGCCACAATGCCCCGTTTCCATTTCCAATGACGGGCAGCTTCTTATCGTCAATAGCTCGGTCCGTTCGCCAGCCATAAGATCTGCCGGACAGCGAGCAGGTCACTATGCCTAATCTAAGGCCAAGAGAAGGCGATAGATGAGCGGGACCCGGTCGTCGGAGAAAGACCCACTAACGGTATTGCGAACAGCACGCAGTAGTTGCAGATGGAATACCGATAACGCAAGGGCAAGGACTTACCCAGCGCCGTGGCGGAGACTTGGAGTATTCGACCAACTTCCCTCGCTGGGTTTGACCGGCCTTCATGAATCGGAGGTCACCCCGCCTATCTCCAGGGTCCGCCTAAGGGTCCGGCGCGATCCTGGTCGCGTTTACTGTCGCACAAGCTTGAGGCGGGTGTCTGAGGCCAGTCAACGCAGACAGCGACGAACCGTAACCTTTACGGCGCTTCCCAATCGAGAGCATAAATGTCGGTAGTGCCGACACCGCGCAACGTTAAGAGCGAATCGTCCGGTGTGAGACCGAACCACGCACCGTAATTCCCCCAGCCCACCCGCCCCACATCCTTAAGTTTCATCACCAGCTCTACCTCGTGGTCGCTGATCCTCACACGCTTGACAGTATCGCTGTCGGGATTTATGAAGTAGTAATACTTTTCATCGTGCGACCAGTAGTGCCACTTGAGAAGGCTCGTGACCAATTCCGTCCACTTTTGGGTCGTAAAGTCAAAGAGCATGAGTTTTTGCCAATCTCCTGTCATCGCCGTTACGTAACGCCCGCTGGGCGACCATTGGGGAACCTGAAGCGCGTGTGAGCCGGGTAGGCTTACGACCTTATTTGTCCTCAAGTCGATTTGGTCGATGGTCAGAGCGTCGGGTGGACTGTCCATGAAGACTGTGCAGCCCCCGAAGATCAGCGAGTACCCATCGGGCGACCAGCTGGCATCGTGATCATTGCGATCTCCAGTCGTCACCTGCTGAGGCCGGCCGCCGCCGGCTGAGACAATATAAATCTTGTCCGGCCTGCCAGCTGGCGCTCCCTGGAAAGAGATTCTCATTCCATCCGGAGACCAACGAGGAACGCCGGCGCGCAGTGGCGGGAAAGTAAGCTGCAACCGCTCGCTGCCATCCAGTCTGCTTCGCCACAGCGTCTGCTCCGGAACCAGAGTATAGGCTACCCATTGCCCGTCCTTGGAGTAGCTCACTTCGTCCGCTGAGATTCCCCCAAGGTAGGAAGCAAACTGGCGCGACTTCGAGTCGTACCGAACCAATTCCACACGTTTTACCGTACCCAATGCGAAGGCCTTCTTACCATCCCTGCTGAAGACAGGGGAGTCGAAGCTCAACGGTCCTGTAGTTAACTGCACCGGCCCACTGGGGCATCTCTGGAAGAGACTCCGCTTCTCACAAAGCGCCCAGAGAGCGTTCCCACTTCCACTCCCGGCGGTGAAAACGAAGTACTTGCCATCCGGGGTCCAAACTCCGCCGTTGGAGTCGACTTTCGGGGTCCAAACCCCGCCGGCGGTGAAAGTCGAGTGGCTCCAGCCGGGAAGCGAAGGATGCGCATCCATTCCATCGGCCGAGACCTCCCATAACGTACTACTCTCCGTCCTCAACTTTTTCGGGTCATACAAGCCGAATCGGAGCCGGTTTCCGTCGGGCGACCAGGTGAGGCCAAATGGGATACCGGGCACCGTGACGAACCTGTGAGGGTCGCTGCCGTCACGTCCAACAACATAAAGGGATTCCCCATTCGGATAAATAATGTGTTCGCCGTCGGGCATCCAGCGGGCGTCATCGGCCCTGATGCTCCCGACGGGACGAGGAGATCCGGACAGAACCGGGAGAATCCAAAGGGGTCCCGGGCCCGCCAACACCACCCGCCCTGGCTAGGAATTCCGAGCCGTCTCGAGAGATATCGAACAGACATCCGTTGGATGGAAAGGCGACTTTCGGATCTCCGCCCGAAACCGAGATCTGGTAGGTGAGTGGAGGCGATCCTGCAGTGAAATAAAGCCTCGATCCATCTGTCAATATTCCACAATACTTAGGCTTACCATCGGTCGCGAGGGGAGTGAAGTTCGTAATCCTTGGCTGCGGCGCTGGAAGCCAAGTAAAAATACGCAAGCAAGCCAATCGACAGCGATTGCAGGGCTCGGCAATGCAGCCCAGAGCCGCCATCGCGCTGGGGAAGCGATTGCAGCCTCCGGCCTAAGCCGCCTCAGCTCCGTCCGCATGTCCAACGCGGATTGGTAGCGCTTGCCGCGATCCTTCTCCAGCGCCTTGTTAATAATTTGCTCCAGCTTCGCCGGAAGTCCTGGATTCAACTGCCGTGCTGGGGCGGGCGTCCGGTGCAGGATGGCTTCGTGCACCACAGCAGCGTTTCCCTGCGAAGGCCTGCTGCCCCGTCGCCATTTCGTAAAGCACCAGCCCGAAGGAGTATAGGTCGGTGCGCGCATCCACGTTTTCACCGCGGACTTGCTCCGGCGACATGTAAGCGAGCGTTCCCATGGTGGACCCAGTGCGCGTCAGGTGCTCTGGAGGCGCAGTCATTGTGGGCTCGTCGTTAAGTTTCGCCCTCTCATAGGCGCTTACGTCGCCTCCCGCGAGGGCGGAGCGCTATCCATCAGCTTGGCCAAACCGAAATCCAGCACCTTCGCCTGATCCCGCTTGGTGATCATGATGTTGCCAGGCTTAATGTCCCGATGAATGATTCCCTCGGAGTGGGCTGCCTGCAAAGCGTCGGCAATCTGGATGGCAATTTCCAGCATCTTGTCGGTTGGTAGGGGTGCCCCTTGGGGTGCCTTTCCTTCCTCTGAATCGGCTGGGTCCGCCTCCTTGCGAGGTGGTCCCCCGCCGCGTCCATAAGCTGCTTGAGGGTCTGGCCCTCCACCAACTCCATGGCGATAAACGGACGTCGGCCAGATTCGCCCACTTCATAAATCGTGCAGATATTGGGGTGATTTAGGGCGGAGGCGGCGCGGGCCTCGCGTTGGAACCGCTCCAGTGCGTCAGGGTGTTCGGCAAGTTCACTGGGCATGAACTTCAGGGCTGCCTTGCGGCCCAGAAGGGTATCCTCGGCTAGGTACACCACGCCCATCCCACCCCTGCCTAACTCCTCCCGAATTCGGTAGTGGGAAACGGTTCTGCCGATAAGTTCGCCCGAATCCGGTTCGGTCGCCTCGAAAGCCACCAGTTCAACTCGTGGTGTCGGAGCGGGCAAGGTCGCACCCCGTGGGGCCGCCTCCTCTTCTGGCGGCGATTCGATCGGAGCCTTGAACCGGTATCCTCGGCGGGCCAGGGTCTCAACAAAACGGGGGTCGTCAGCGGAGTCGTTCAGCGCTTTGCGCAGTATTTTGATGGCAGCGTTGATGCTGTGGTCGAATTCCACAATCGTGTTGTTCGGCCATAACTTCTTGCGGATCTCCTCCCGCGTCACCACTTCCCCGGCGCGCTCCAGCAGCATGACCAGAATCTGAAACGATTGTTCGGGGAGCCGGACTCGCAGGCCGTTCCTGCGCAGTTCTCCGGATCTCGGGTGCAATTCATAGATCCCGAATCGGATGACGCGGGCAAGTCGGTCAGCCTGCATAGGAGTCGCCTGCTTGGGCAGGGAGTTTACCACTTGGTATCGAAGCCAGTCAAACGGTTGCTAAGGAGAAGACTGCGATCTAAAAGACTTAATCCTCAACTGCTTAGCCTATCACCTCGATATCACGCCGATTTCAGCCGCCCTGCATTGAGGTAGATGCTCTGCCGGCCCAATGTCGCTCCACCGCGCAACCCACGGAGGAGGACGACATGGAGCCAAAGACGGAAATTCCAAGTTACAGACGGCAACGATGTCAGGTGTCAACTCTGTTGCTGGTTGTGTTCATTCTGGTTGTGTTCATTATGGTG